>CAWDZA010000001.1:0-3868 GCA_963806635.1 uncultured Chloroflexia bacterium
CGCAGCACCCCCGACGGAGGAGGGAGCTTTGAGGGGATGATATCGAGTCCTGGTCGGGGAGGTTTTTTTATTTTCGTAGGGCGGGTGCGCGGGACCCGCCTCTTTTTTCCGGTGGGCTCCCGGCCACCCTCCGCTTGCCGGGAGTATAATGACGCCTTCCGTACCATGTCTGCCACTTCCCCCGCCACCCTGCTCACCCGCCTCGATAGCGCCCGCTTTAACTCCTTCCACCTGCGTTTGATCCTGCTCACCGGCGCTGGCTGGCTGCTGGCCGGTTACGGTGTGACGATCATCGGTTTTCTGCTGCCCACCCTGGGCGCCGAGTGGGGTGTTTCCTCCGCCGCGCTGGGGGTGATGGCTGGCGCGGGCATGGCTGGCATGCTCATCGGCTCCATCCTCGCCGGTGTCCTTTCCGACCGCCTGGGCAGGCGCAACACCCTGTTCTACACCCTGCTCTTCGTGGGGATTTCCTTCCTCCTCTCTGCGCAGGCCTGGAATTATGGTTCACTGCTCTCCATGCGACTGCTCACTGGAATCGGATTGGGCGCCATCCTGCCGGTTTCCTCCACCCTGGTCACGGAATTCTCGCCCAATCGCCACCGCGGGGCCATGTCTGCCACGCTGCCGGGATGCTGGGGCCTGGGCGGAACGGCTGCCGCGCTTGTGGGCTACACTGTGGTTCAACACTACGGCTGGCGCCCGGCTATGTGGATCGGCGGGGTTGCGTTCATTCTGGCCCCGCTCGTACGTTTCGGCTTGCCCGAATCGCTGCGTTTCCTGCTCGGCAAGGGTCACTCTGCGGATGCGGAAAGCGCCATCGAGCGCATTAAACCTGAGCCGGACCAAAAAGCGAAGCCTGTCATTGAATCTCCTGAAAGTGAAACTGGCGCGAATGAACCACAGAATGGCGGGTTGTGGTCGCCGGTGTTCGCGCGCATCACCCTGGCGCTGTGGGTCATGTGGCTGGCGCTCAACTTTTTCTACCAGGGGGCGTTCATCTGGCTTCCTGTGCTGCTTGCTGGCGCGGGAGGCGGCGGCGGACGTTCCTTCCTGCTTACTTTGGTAATCAGCCTGGGGCAGCTCCCAGGGACGGTTGTTATGGCCATCCTGGCGGACCGCTTTAGCCGCAGGAAGCTGATCCTTTTATCCCTCGCACTGCTCGCGGGGGGGTCATTCCTATTCGGACTTTCCCAGTCGGTGGGCTGGGTGCTGGGGGTGGGCTTCCTGCTGATGGCATTCAACGGTATGGCCTGGGCGCTGGCCTACCCCTTCTCGGCTGAGCTCTACCCCACCCGCATGCGTGGCGCTGCCACCGGTTGGGCGAATGGCGTCGGGCGTATTGGCGGTGTGCTTGCTCCGATTGCTGTAGGGCTGGTCATCCAGTCGGGGGGCAGCCTGACCGCTGTTTTCACCATGCTGGCAGCCGCGCCGTTCCTGGCCACATTGATCCTTTCCAATATCCGGCTGGAGACCACCGGTCGGTCGTTGGAAGAGATCGGTTCCAGTTAGAGCCGGCGATCTGTCAGTCCCAACGTAATAATTTCTGGTTCATTCCCACTTCTCCAGGTGATTTGATGGAAATTCGATCCCTGGATTTTCCCGATTTAATCATGAGCGCTCAAAAAGTTGTATAGTGATGATGAATTCGATTGATCAATGAAAGGACGGATAATGATGGGAAAAGCGACACAGGACCTGCGAAGCGAGCACGACGCCATTTTGCATGTTCTGGATATCCTCGACCGGGCGAGCGCCATCCGAGAAAAGGATCAGGCGGGTTTCCTCAAATTTGGCGGGGAGCTGACCGGGTTCCTGAAGATCTTTGCGGATAAATGCCACCACGGCAAGGAGGAGAATTTCCTCTTTGAGGAGATGGTCCGCAGGGGCGTGCCGAAGGAAGGCGGGCCGATCGGGGTGATGCTCCAGGAACACAAACTGGGCAGGGAATATATCGCCCTGATGGCAACCGCGGTCGAATCAAAGGACCTGGCGAAATTCAGCGAAGCCGCCGGAATGTACCGCGACCTGCTGCGCCCGCACATCCAGAAGGAGAATACGGTTCTCTTCGTCATGGCCGACAGGCTGATCGATGACGCTGCCCAGGACGAAATGTTTGAGAAATTCGAGCAGCACGAGGAGAACGTGATCGGACACGGGGTGCACGAGGAGCTGCACGCCATGATTCACCAATGGGAAGGGGAGTTCGGTAATCCGTAGAGGGGTTTGATGTCGGTCACGCCACCGGTGACCGACCTACGACTAACAGGTATTATTGGAGGAACCATGTTTGTGAATATTGAAACAAAACGTTTGCATTTAAAGTGCATTGACCAAAGTGACAGGGAATTTATTTTCGAAGAATTCCAAAATGATTTTATTAATAAATATCTGTATGACGAGGAACCGATGACAGATATTGAACAGGCTGATGATCTGATTGAATTTTATAATATGAAGGATCCCAAGAAATCAAAACAGATGGGTACTGATTGACAAACTTGAAAATATAAAAATGGGCACTTGCGGATTCCATAATTGGGATAGAAAAAAGAATCAAGTTGAAATAGGCTTTGAGCTGATGCAGCAGTATAACGGAAAAGGATATATGGCAGAAGCCGTGGAGGCGATTATTGAATTTGCCCGAATTAACATGGAAGTAAATAAAATAATTGCCATTGTTTATATCGAAAATAGTAATTGTAAAAGATTACTGGAAAAGTTCGGATTCATCAAAGTTGGTAAGGAAGAATCTATATTTAGGGGAAGCATGTATTTACATGGGATTTTCAATCTTGATGAGTTTGAAGCACCACCTTTTTTTGCCCCAAATGACGATGCAACTTATAAAAAGCTTCTTCAGGTTCATCCTCCACTCGCCGAGACATATCGAGAGGTTGGACAAGCCTTTCATGGGACAACTGCAGATCCAGCGAGAGCTGCGATTTCATGTATGCGTCAAACCGTCCGTGATCATTTCTTTGAAAATCTGGCACCTGAAGATGCTGTTCGTTCTTCCCCTTACTGGAAACCAAAAACCGGAAATGATCCTTTGCAAATAACACGCCGTGAACGAATGACCTACGCAACTCATGCGCATATTAAGATCCAAAACGAGCAAAAACTTTACTTGATAGCATTGATGTTGTTCTCGTTGAATACAAAAACCTGCAACATCTTCACAAAAGGGGTTCTCTTTCTGAAAAACAAGCTAATAAATCTCTAAGAACCACTAAGGTCTTCATTGAATCTTGGGTTGAAGCATTGACAGTACCCCTAATTTGTCCAGAGATCTAATGTTTAACTCGAAAAAAATAACGTTCAATTTGATTATCCTAAGATTTAAAATTATCAGAATTTTGTGTTCCATGTGGCTTTGACCATTGATTCGCTAAGTTCCTGGTTCGAGTCTAGGTCGAGGAGCTTTTTATTTTAATCAGCTGGGTAAATAGGTATTAGGTTCTTTTCCATTTTATAATCGTATTTAAATATACCTAAAGGAGACTCATTATGCTTGACTCTTCCTCTTCCAAACCCATGCGCGTGGATGCCGGGATGGGCATCATCTGGTTCATCGGCTGGATGTTCACCATCGCCTTCGCTCACCAGCTCTGGTGGCAGGCCATCCTCGGGCTAGTGATCTGGCCTTATTACCTAGGTCTGGCTGCCCGTTGAGCTTCCCAGTCTTCGATCTCCTACTCGTATCGAGATCAGAAGGGAGGGAAGAGCGGGCCGGGAAATGGCGAAATGTGTATTATTCCCAACTCCCTGCGGGAGATCCATTTTTGCATTCAACACCGTTTTTCTTTATAATCCTCCACTGAAATTATTATTGGTAGGAGGTATACCCTATGACCGAACAATCTCTGGA
>CAWDZA010000002.1:0-150459 GCA_963806635.1 uncultured Chloroflexia bacterium
TACATCGGCATCACCTGCCTGGCTTCGGCGCAGGCCTGGAATTACAGCTCGCTGCTCTCCATGCGATTCCTCACCGGCATCGGTCTGGGCGCGGTCCTGCCGGTTTCCTCCACCCTCGTCTCCGAATTCTCGCCCACCCGCCACCGCGGCGCCATGTCGGTCACCCTGCCCGCCTGCTGGGGCCTGGGCGGAACGGCTGCCGCGCTGGTGGGCTACACAGTGGTTCAACACTACGGCTGGCGCCCGGCGATGCTGCTGGGAGGCGTGGCGCTGCTTCTTGTCCCCCTCGTCCGCTTCGGCTTGCCCGAATCGGCGCGCTTTCTGATCGGCAAAGGACGGCTGGCGGAGGCGGAGCACGGGGTCGAGCGGACCCACCCCACGCCGGATCCCAAAGCCGCGCCTTTGATGGAAGTGCCTTTCGCGGAACCGGGGGAAGGCGAAAAGCAGAACGGGGGGTTGTGGTCGCCTTGTTTCGCCCGCATCACCCTGGCGCTGTGGGTGATGTGGATCGCGCTCAATTTCTTCTACCAGGGAGCCTTCATCTGGCTGCCTGTGCTGCTGGCAGGCGCTGGTGCCACCGGCGGGCGTTCATTTTTGCTGACGCTTGTGATCAGCCTCGGGCAGCTGCCCGGGACGGTGATCATCGCCTTTCTGGCCGACCGGGTGAGCCGCAGGAAGCTGATCCTGCTCTCGCTGGCGCTGCTCTCGGCGGGCTCGTTCCTGTTTGGGCTCTCGCAGGCGGATGGCTGGGTGCTGGGAATGGGTTTCCTGCTGATGGTCTTCAACGGGATGGCCTGGGGGCTGGCATACCCGTTCTCGGCGGAGCTTTACCCCACCCGCATGCGCGGCGCTGCCACTGGTTGGGCCAATGGCATCGGTCGTATTGGCGGGGTGCTGGCGCCCATCGTGGTGGGGCTGGTCATCCAGGCGGGGGGCAGCCTGACGCTCGTGTTCACCATCCTGGCTGCCGCGCCATTCCTGGCCACCCTGATCCTTTCCAATATCCGGCTCGAAACCACCGGGCGGTCGCTGGAGGAGATCGGCTCCGAATAACCCGGATCGATTCTTCCCCGGGATGACCCCTCGGATCAAGAATCCGCCTATTTCCCCCTTTTCCTTAAGATTTCATCTGCCTGGGATTCCGTGAGGTTCTGAAAGACCAAATCCCTCTGGAGGATGACGGTTTAATCATTCCCCTCCGAAAATGATGTATATTGATGTTGATTATCCAAAAAATTCAGGAAAGACGGAATAAAATGGGTAAAGCGACACAAGACCTGCGCTATGAGCATGATTCGATCCTGCACGTCCTCACCATCGTTGACAAAATGCTGGCAGATACCACCAGCGACCAGGCTGAAACTCTCCGGTTCGGCGGAGAGCTGATCTACTTCTTAAAGACCTTTGCGGATAAATGCCACCACGGCAAGGAGGAGAATTTCCTCTTTGAGGAAATGGTCCGCAGAGGCGTGCCGCAGGAAGGCGGTCCGATAGGGGTGATGCTCCAGGAACACAAATTGGGCAGGGAATATATCGCCCTGATGGCAACCGCGGTCGAATCAAATGACCTGGCGAAATTCAGCGAAGCCGCCGGAATGTACCGCGACCTGCTGCGCCCGCACATCCAGAAGGAAAATACGGTCCTCTTCGTCATGGCCGACAGGCTGATCGATGACGCCGCACAGGACGAAATGTTCGAGAAATTCGAGCAGCACGAGGAGAACGTGATCGGACATGGGGTGCACGAGGAGTTGCACGCCATGATTCACAAATGGGAAGGGGAGTTCGGGAATCCGTAGAGGGGTTTGAAGTCGGGCACCGACTTCGTGACCGAATTACGTTTGAAAGCGGAGCCGGGATTTATCTGTGATTCTTTTCAGTAGGTATAATCAAAACAGCCCAAATTCTGGAGGTTCACCATGTCTGACCAAAGCTCTTCCAAACCCGTGCGCGTGGATGCCGGGATGGGCATCATTTGGTTCATCGGCTGGATGTTCACCATCGCCTTCGCCCACCTGCTGTGGTGGCAGGCCATCCTGGGGCTGATCATCTGGCCCTACTACCTCGGCCTGGCTGCCCGCTAGCCCCACCCCGCCCTCTCCCCCCGGGAACGGCCGCAAACCGGGAAGGGCGGTTCTGCTTTCCCTCAAAACCGGTTCACATTCGTGCAGTTTTTTCTTTATAATTCCCCAACTATCCAGCCTTTACTCTGCTGGGATGTTTCGATACCCGACCTCCTATGCGTAAATAACACTCCGCCTGCATCAAACCCCCACATTGCAATTCATTCCAATCGAATCGCACTTGTGCTGGGCTGCATTGCCCTGGGATTGGCTGCGGCCGGTTTGGCAGATAAGCTCATCTTCCGCACTGGGGAGCTGGCAGACCTTTGGCGCATCCAGGCTCTTTTCGACCTGGATGGAGAAAACAACCTGCCCTCCTTTTTTTCAACCCTGATCCTTTTGGTATCCTCGCTTTTCTTGTTCCTTATTGCGGATCTGAACCGCCACAAACCTCGCGGGGGATACGGTTACTGGCTGGCGCTAGCCATCTGGTTTCTGTACATGGCTTACGATGAAGCCTTTAGCGTTCACGAATTGTTGAACGGTCCGATCCGCGAAATTCTGCACATGCAGATATTCGGTTTCTTTTATTTCGCCTGGGTTGTTCCGGGGATCATCTTCATCGCAGTATTTATCCTGGTCTACTTTCGCTTCTGGAAAGATCTGCCAGTCCGCACGCGCAGGGAAATTTTGCTGGCAGCAATTTTGTATATCCTGGGGGCAGTCGGTTTTGATATGCTCGGCGGCCGATACGTGGAATTTCACGTCTCCACCAATCTTACATATATCCTGCTTTCCACAATCGAGGAATCTCTGGAGATGGCCGGGATCATTGTCTTTATATGGGGGCTTCTTCACCACCTGGAGGATCAATTCCCACAGGTGAGTCTACGTTTCTTGGATCTGGCCCAAAAAGCCGGGCGTAAAGATAGCTGAAAAATGAAAGGCGGAAAAACGCCATGACTGATTCCTTATCTGACCTCAAACCCCACAAGATCACCATCATCGGCAGCGGCAAGGTGGGCACCACCTTCGCTTATGCCCTTCTGCTTTCCGGTCAAGTGGGCGAGATCGTCCTCATCGACGTGGATAAGCGGCGCACCGAGGGCGAGGTAATGGACCTGGGAGATGCCGTGCCGCTTACGCATCCCACCCGCATCCTGCAGGGCGATTATCCCGATTGCGCTGGCGCGGACGTGGTGGTCATCACTGCGGGGGCATCCCAGAAACCGGGCGAGACCCGCCTGGACCTGCTCAAACGCAACACTGCCATCTTCGCCGGGATCATCCCGCAAATTCTACGCCACAACCCCCAGCCGCTGATCCTCAACGCCACCAACCCGGTGGATATCCTCAGTTATGCTGCCTGGAAGTTCTCCGGCCTGCCCGCGCAGCGGGTGATCGGCTCGGGCACCATCCTGGATACCGCCCGTTTCCGCGCCGCGCTCAGCCAGCGCTTCAACCTGGATGCGCGCAGCGTGCATGCCTACATCATTGGCGAGCACGGCGATTCCGAGGTGGCGGTGTGGAGCTCGGCCAACATCGCCGGAATCCCCCTGGTGGATTATTGCCGGGAGGTGAAGGGCGAGGTGTGCAAGGAGGACCGCGTGCGGATCAGCGAACAGGTACGCAACGCCGCCTACGAGATCATCTCCCGCAAGGGCGCGACCTTTTATGCGGTGGCGGTCGGGCTGCTGCGCATCGTGGAAAGCATTCTGCGCGATCAACACAGCGTTCTTTCCGTCTCCAACCTCGTCCCGGGTTATTACGGCATCGAGGACGTGTATCTCAGCCTGCCCTCGGTGGTGGGCCGGCGAGGTGTGGAGCGAATCCTGCCCATCACGCTTGATGAAGCCGAGCAGGCTGCCCTGCGCCGTTCGGCTGAGGTTATGCAGGAGTATATCCGCCAGCTTGGGCTGTAAAGAAATCTCAATATTCTATTGGAGATATCGCCATGAAGACTACCCTTCTATTCGGTGTGATCGCTGCCCTGGCTACCGGGGCAGCCATCGGTGCGCAATCCACCATCAGCTCGCGAATCGGTGCGGTCATCGGGCCGTTCCGGACGGGCATGCTGGTCAATTTTGTGGGCGGGATCATGGCCGGGTTGCTGCTCCTGGGGTTCACCGCCTTCCAGGGGCGAAGCGTGTGGGGAATTCCTTCTTCTGTGATCGGTCTGCTCCTCATCGGCAGCGCCCTGGGGATCGCCATCATCACCGGGGTTTCTTTTTCTCTGCAACTCACGGGTGTGGCGGCTGGGTTGGCAACCATCATCCTGGGGCAGATGACCGCCTCTGTGATCATTGATGCCAAAGGCTGGGGGGCAGGTGCGGCTATCCCGGTCACCCTGCCGCGGGTGCTGGGGCTGATGGCGATCGCTGCGGGAGTGTTCCTGCTGCTACCACGCAAATAAGAGATTGCAGCGGGGGGTTCCCCCCGCTGCAACGGTTAAGCTTCCGATTCTACAGATTTCATCATTGGCATCTCCACCTCGATCGGCTGCCGCCCGTAGATCTGGGCGTAGGCAGCGTCGAATCCGCTTGCGTCCAGGGCGCGGATGCCCATCGCGGACAAGTTGTTCAGGAAAAGCACGGGCAGTTCCACACAGGACTTGCCCAGGGCATAGAGAGCTTCAGGGTTGTCATCGGCGGCGATGCGGTTGATGTCGATCTTACCGCAGCCGGTGCAGCGGTGGATGATCATCAGCTCGCCCTGTCCTTCCCCAGGGTAGCGCTTGCGGACCTTTTTGAAGGTCAACCCGAGAGCCACCATCCGGCTTCTGCACGCGGAGCGGCGGTCACCCGCCCTGGTCTGATCCACATGCAGCGAGACCAGGCAGAACGGGCAGTGGTTACGGTGATTCACCCCGCAGGCTTCCCGCGAGGAGCTGACCCAGCTTTTACAGGATGTGCATTTGAACCCGTCATTGTTTTCGATGTACCTCTGCTGGTGCGGGGTTCTTTCATCATTTTTCTTTTTTGTCCTAATTTTTTCAAAAGGCGATTCATCAAAATTGTCATCCAGGAATCCTCGCCTTGGGGTCTTGGTATTCTTCATTTTTGCCTCACAAAACAAAAAAACCGGCGCGGAAATATCCCGTGGCCGGTATAAAAAGTTGTTCTTATCGCTTAGAATCGTGGGATCGCGGGGGGGTGCCCGGTGCGGATCAAGCGGGGATGGGTAGATCCATCCTTAAAAACAAACCACGGGGCAGGAGCGCACCCGTGGTGAAAGGAATCAAGCTGTGTGTTAAATCAAACCTGAACCTGCAGGGCAGCCCATGCGGTTTTGTTTTGAACTTGAACAAGCGCCGAAGCCATATTAAACAGAAGACAATCCTTTCTCGTTTTCAAACGCGCTGAATATACCATTATTCTTGAAAACCGTAAATATTTCACGTCCCCATTGATGAAAAAAATACGCTATCATTCAGGCTTGCCGAAATCCCAACCTGAGATATATCCTTTGCCCAGCCTTCGCAGCCGTCTCTTCCAGCGCGTCATGCGTCTTTTTCTCCCCCGCCTTTCCAATGGACGCCCTGTGCAGGAATCCCGCGAAAGGCTTGGCCAGATCGTCCACTGGACCTGGTTCCTCACCAATTGGGTGGATGCGCAGCAGATGGTCGCCAAAGGAGTCACCTGCGAATTCATCACCCCAAAAAATGGGGTTCCCGGGCATGCCGTGCTCTACCTGCATGGCGGCGGCTACACCATCTGCTCCCCGGCGACGCACCGCAACCTGGCCGGGCGGATCGCGAAAGCCGCGCAGGCCTATACCCTGGTTCCCGATTACCGCCTGGCGCCTGAACATCCCTTCCCGGCTGCCCTGGAGGATGCGCTTGCCTGCTGGGACTGGCTGATTGCCCAGGGGTATCCCGAAAAGAACATCAGCCTGGGCGGGGATTCCGCCGGGGGAGGGCTGGCACTGGCGCTTACCTTCAAGCTGAGAGATGCTGGCAGACCCCTGCCATCCTCCATTGTTCTGCTATCCCCCTGGGTGGATCTGTCGGAGGCGGGTGATTATGCACGGTTATACCTGACCGAAGGCGACCTGCGCAACCCGCTGGTATCCCCCCTCTTCGGCGATCTGCGCGGACTGCCGCCCATCCTCCTGCATGCGGGCGGGGACGATTTTCTACTCCAGGATTCGGTGCGCCTGGGGAAAGCGATTAATGACCAGGGCGGGGAGGTGGAATTCAAGGAATGGGCAGGGCTCTTCCATGTGTTCCAGGCGTTCGCCCCTTTCTTCCCTGAAGCCGGCCAGGCCATTTCCGAGATCGGCGCCTTCTTTCGCACCCATTTTTCCTCATAAAACCCTTAAAATCGGCATATTGCGCAATCCTGTCAATCGGGTCATAATCAGAACAAACCCTGACCGGAAGGGCTCTCCCTTCCCCGCTCCAAGGAGGTATTTGATGAAAAAATTTGCATTGCTTATTCTTACGGTTGTCATCCTGGTTGCCTGCGCCCCCAACGTTCCGGCGCAGCCGACCGCGGATATTGCCCGGGTGAAAACAGCAGCGGTGGCCACATACCAGGCATCCCAGCCAACCCAGGAACCGCCTGCCCCAACAGCCGTTCCCCCCACCGCCACCCAGTTACCGCCTGCCACCCAGGAACCGACCCTGGTGCCCACCCCAACCCTGAAGGTACCCACCCTGGCTCCCACCACCGCGCCAGTCCTCTTCCAGCGGCGGCAAAGTGCTGGAAGGCGATCATGCCTACCTGGCGGATCAATCCCCGCGCGATTTCGCGGTCATCAAACCAGGTACCGGAATGCCGGTCTATTACACCTTCCAGAACATTGGCACCACCACCTGGACCACGAAGTACACTTTTCGCTATTTCGATGGATACCAGGCCTGGGGCGAGACTTCGGTGAATCTTCCCCACGAGGTAAAACCCGGCGAGACGGTCTTCATCGGCATGTGGGTGTTTCCGCCTGAGGATCCCGGGGGACAATATACTCACTTACTGGGGTCTCTTTAATCAAGATGGCGAACGATTCAATAAAGTAAATTATCCTTTTTACGTGGAAAAATGAATCCTGTTGAAGGGTTTTTGGGAAATCTTTGTAGCGCCCGGGCGGAATCGCCCGGGTGCACCTTTTTAGGAATAATAGCGGAGGAAAAGTGAGCATCTCGAGAAAGATCAAGCGACTTTCCACCAGCCGCCCAACCCTGGAGGGCGCCGGGGTGCACCTGAAACGCGCTTTCGGTTTTGGTGACCCGCATCTTGTTCGACCCCTTCCTGCTGCTGGATGATTTCCGCGGGGATGACCCTTCTGATTACTCGCGCGGATTCCCATGGCACCCCCACCGCGGCATCGAGACCATCACGTACGTGCTGGCAGGCGATGTGGAGCATGGCGACAGCCTGGGCAATGCCGGCGTGATCGGTGCCGGAGATGTGCAATGGATGACCGCCGGCAGCGGAATCATCCACCAGGAGATGCCGCAGGGAGATGCCCTGGGGCGGATGTACGGCTTCCAGCTCTGGGCGAACCTGCCTGCCAGTCAAAAAATGATGGATCCGCGCTACCGCGAGGTGAAATCCGCGGATATCCCCGAGGTGACCCTGGAGGGCGGGGTGAAAGTTCGCGTCATCAGCGGAGAGGCGGGTGGTGTGCGCGGACCGGTGCGCGATATCGTCATCGAACCCGACTATCTGGATATCACCCTGCCAGCCGGGGTGGAGCATGATTTCCCCATGCAATGCATCCCACACCGCGTTCGCCTATGTTTTCGAGGGCGGGGGCATCATACCAGCCTCGCCCGGGGAGAAGCTGGAAAATGGCTCCCTGGTTCTTTTCGGAGAGGGCGATGAGATCCAGATCCGGGCAGGGGATACCGGCATGCGCCTGCTGCTCATCTCCGGAAAACCTCTGCACGAGCCGATCGCCTGGTACGGGCCGATCGTGATGAACACCGATGCCGAGTTGGAGCTGGCGTTCAAAGAATACCGCGAGGGCACTTTCATCAAGAAAACCGGGATGTAGGGAAAATCAATATAATATACAATGATGCTGCGGGTTGAGTTCACCCCCCCATCCTGAAAGGAGAACGCGCGTGCGTCAACCCCTTCTCAAAGCGTGGAATTATTATATCAGCCGGCAATTCCTGGTGATCGTCACCTGTTACATATTTCTATTTTTCCTGGGGATTCTGGATTTCTACACCGGGAATCAGCTTTCGTTCTCGTTTCTGTATCTATTACCGGTCTGCCTGATCACCTGGGTGGGTGGCGGGGTGATGGGGGCGATCAGCGCGTTTATTTCGGTGGTCATCTGGCAAATGGCCAGTTACATGTCGGGGGAAATGTATCCATCCGTCTGGATTCCTGTATGGAATTCGGTCTCCAGGTTGATTTTTCTCCTTGTGGGCGTGTTATTGCTGGACCGCTTCCATCAGAACCTGCAGATGGAGCGCAACTTCGCCCGCACCGATTTCCTGACGGGAACCGCCAACCGGCGCGCGTTTTTTGAGATCGCCAGCATCGAGGTCACCCGCGCATGCCCGTTATGCCCATCCGATCTCGGTGATTTACCTCGACCTGGATGGCCTGAAAGCCGTCAATGATAGTTACGGGCACAAAGCCGGCGATGCACTCTTGCGCCTGGTGGGACGCACCATCTCGCGCTCCCTGCGCACCTCGGACCTGGTAGCCAGGGTGGGCGGGGATGAGTTCTGCGTGCTCCTGCCGGAGAGCGGGGAGAAGGCTGCCAACCGGGCGGCCAACCGCATCTTCGAACGCCTGAACGCGAAAATGGTGGATGAAAACTATCCCACCACCTTTTCCTTTGGGGTGGTCAGTTACGTGCACGGTTATCCAAAATCTGTGGACGAGATGATCCAGGAAGCGGATATGGTCATGTATGAAGTGAAAAAAACCGGCAAGAACAACGTCCGGGTGGAGGTCCTTTAATGGATATGCAATTCCCGCTCTGGAAGCGGGTTCTTCGCCACTTTCTACCCCTCGCGGCAGTCATTGTGGCCGGTTTTGCATTTAGTTACCTCCTGGTTCAGCAGCAGTTGCGAATGGGCGCCAACGATCCCCAGGTGCAGATGGCTGAAGATGCGAGCCCGCGCTCTGGCCTTCACCGCCGGGGTGGACCAGGTGGTGCCCACTCAGAAGGTGGATGTGAGCCGCAGCCTGGCGCCGTTTTTGATCGTTTACGATTCCAGCGGAAAGGTGCTGGGTTCTTCCGCTGACCTTAATGGCAGTACACCCGAACTGCCCGAAGGGGTGCTTCAGGCTTCGCTGAAAAATGGGGAGAACAGGGTCACCTGGCAGCCCGCGCAGGGCGTGCGAATCGCCGCGGTGATCAAGCCGGTGGAGACCCAGGCGATGGGCATGCCTGCCTACGTTCTTGCCGGGCGCTCCTTGCGCGAATCCGAAGCGCGGGCGGACCAATTCCTGCAGCTTACCGCGGCGGGCATGGTATTCACCCTGCTGGCGGTCTTGGTTATTGTGATCGGGGTGGAATGGATCTTCCACCCGAAGAAAGAGTGAGTTATGCCAACCGAGGATATCACCACCCCCCATTCCCTGGCACTTGGCGAATTGATGCTCGCCTTTGACGCCACTATTGAAAGCCTTTCCAGGGCTCTGGACCTGCGCGAGAACATCGCCCCGGGTCATTCCGCCCGCGTGGCCGAAAACACCATCCGTATTGCGCTGCGCATTGGGGTCCCCGAGGAGCGTATCGTCCATATCCGCCGGGGATGCTGGCTGCATGATTTCGGCAAGATCGGCATCCCGGATACCATCCTGAAAAAGACCGGCAGCCTGACCACCGAGGAGTGGGGCGAGATGCACGAGCACCCCAATATCGCCTACCAGTTCCTGTGGCCTATTGTGTACCTTCGTCCGGCCATCGACATCCCCTACTGCCACCACGAAAAATGGGATGGCACCGGTTACCCGCGCGGGCTGGCTGAAGACCAGATCCCTTTCGAGGCGCGCATCTTCGCCGTGATCGATACGTTTGAGATCCTCACCTCCGACCGTCCCTACCGCCTGGCCTGGAACGAGGATAAGGCCATCGAGTACATCATGAGCCAATCCGGGCTTTCCTTCGACCCAGCCGTGGTGGCGGCTTTCATGGTCATGGTCGGGGAGGATAAAAAAGTACGCCGCAAAACCGGCTCGCTGGGCACGCCGCCTCCACAGCCTTGAGTTCCCCGCCCCTCTTTGGAGGGGCTTTTTTCTTAACTGAATCTAACAGAACTGTTAAGCAAATATTATTGACTTTGTTCCGGCAGGAGAATAAAATAATACCAACCGGTCGGTTTTGAAAGCGAGCGTTATGCAGGAAAGATCCTTGGAAACCCGCGCAGGCATTTTGGACGCAGCCGTCACCCTTTTCGCTGATAAAGGGTACGATGCCACCGGCGTGGCTGAGATCTGCGCCGCGGCCGGCGTGAGCAAGGGCGCCTTCTACCACCACTTCCCCTCCAAGCAGGCGGTTTTCCTGGCGATCCTGGAGGAGTGGCTGGCAGCGCTCGATATCCAAATGGAACAGAAACTCACCGAGGCGGAGGATATCCCAGGCGGCCTGATCGAAATGGCAAGCCTCACAAAGGATATCTTCTCGGCTGCCGGCGGGCACCTGTCGATGTTCATCGAATTCTGGAGCCAATCCCTGCACGACCCGGAGATCTGGAGAGCCACGGTGGATCCCTACCGGCGTTACACCCGCCTTTTCGCGGGGTATATCCAGCGCGGGATCGAGGAAGGCTCTCTGCGCCCGGTGGATACCGATGCCGCCGCCCGTTTGATCGTCGGGCTGGCAGTTGGGCTGCTGGCGCAGGGCTTGATGGACCCGGATTCCGCCGACTGGGGCAATACCGCGGTCAGGAGTATGGAGTTGGTCATTAATGGACTGAAAAGGGAGGATAAATGAATCTTGTCACCGGTGCCACGGGGCACATTGGCAACGTGGTCATCCGCGAGCTGCTCATCCGCGGCAAGAAAGTGCGCGCGTTCGTCCTTCCCGGCGAAGACCTGACCCCCCTGCGCGGTCTCGATATTGAGATCGCTGAGGGGAATGTTCTTGACCCTGCCAGCCTGGAGGCAGCCATGCGGGGGGTCAAAACGGTCTACCACCTTGCGGGAATGATCTCGATCATGCCCGGCGAATATGAGAAAATGCGCCGGGTGAACGTGGATGGCACCGCAAACGTGATCGCCGCCGCGCGGCGGGCGCGCGTAAAAAAGCTGGTCTACACCTCTTCCATCCACGCGCTCAGGCGCATCCCGGAAGGAAGCGTGATCGACGAAAGCGTGGATTTCGACCCGAATAACCGCATGGGGGATTACGACTGCACCAAGGCGCGAGGCTTCGCTGGCAGTATTAAATGCCGCCGCGCAGGGTTTCAACGCTGTGATCGTCTGCCCGACGGGTGTGATCGGACCCTACGACTACAAGAAATCCGAGATGGGCACCCTGCTGCTGGATTGGACCCGCCACAAGCCGTCGGTTCTGATCGAAGGCTGCTATGATTTCGTGGATGTCCGCGACGTGGCCCGCGGGCACGTGCTGGCTGGCGAGAAAGGCCGCCGCGGCGAGGTGTATATCCTCTCCGGCGAGCGCATCCGCCTCACCCGCCTGATGGAGCTGGTGCACGAGAATGCCGCCACATACCAACCCGCGCTGAAGATCCCCATCCCGCTGGCGAAATTCGTCTCCCGCTTCACCCCGGCCTACTACCGCGCAACGGGCGGGAAGCCGCAATTCACACCCTATTCCATTGAAACCGTGCTGAGCAATTCGCATTTCAGCAACGCCAAGGCATCCCGTGAACTGGGCTTTAAAGCCCGTTCCCTGGAGCACACCATCAGCGATACCCTGCGCTGGTTCCTCGAAAACCAGCGCCTGTTCCGCAAGATCAAAAAATCCCGCGCGAACGGTTCCTGATCCCTCACTGGCGGCAAACGTTAATGGTTGAAAATTTCCCCCTCGAAAAAAAGATCGCTCTGGTGACCGGTGCCTCCAGCGGAATAGGACTGGCAACCGCCAGCGCCCTTGCCCGCGAGGGGTTCCTGGTCATCCTTCTAGCCAGGCGCGAGCAGCGGCTGGAGGCGGCGGCACGATCGATCCGCGCGGGCGGGGGGGAATGCGAGGTTCTGCCAGCCGATATCTCCCTTCCGGAAGAGCGCGAGCGTGTCTTTCAGCAGGTGATGGGCACCCATGGCTCCCTGGATCTCCTGGTCAACAACGCAGGTTCAGGCTATTACGGGTACGCCGCTGAGATGCCCTGGGAAACTGCCCGCGCGATCCTCGAGGTCAATATCTCCGCCATCGTTCACCTCACCCTGCGCTTCCTGCCGGGCATGAAGGCCCGCGGCCGCGGGCAGGTGATCAACATCAGCTCGATCGCCGGGAAATTGCCCAACCAGGGTATCGCCATCTACTCGGGCAGTAAATCCTTCCTGGATTCCTTCACCACCTCGATCTATCGCGAAATGCGCGGCACAGGGGTGCAGGTCTGCGGCCTTCGGCCCGGCCCGGTGGAATCCGAATTCTTTGATGCCGCCCAGAAGATCTCCAGCGGCAGCCGGCGCACGCCTGGTGAACTTTATGCCATCCCGCCGGAACAGGTCGCGCGGGCGGTGATCCGCCTGGTACGTCATCCGCAGCGCAAAGCCTACGTTCCCTGGTATATGATCTTTTCCCCGCTGCTCGAGCTGCTCTTTGGCTGGGCGATCGACCTGGTGGGACCAGTGCTGTTGAAATCAAAATCCCCAACCCCATCCAAAGGGGTAAAATAACCCAATGATCCTGAGGAGAAACCGATGAAAATTGTGACCGACCGTGGAATGGACCTGGCTCCCAGCCAGCTGGAAGGCTTGGATATCACCTATGCCCCGCTCCGCTTTACGCTCAACGGGAAAAGCTACTGCCAGCGGGGTGGATATGCAGCCGGACGAGTTTTATGAGATCCTCAGCAAGACGGATAGTTTTCCCACCACCTCGCAGCCATCCAGCGGTGATTTTGCCGAGATCTACCGCGAACTGGCCAAATCCGGGGAGGAGATCCTTTCGATCCACATTTCTTCGGGATTGAGCGGGACGATGAACTCCGCCAGGCTTGGCGCCGAAATGGTTCCGGAAGCGAAAGTGACCTTCATCGATAGCCACACCCTCTCCTGCCCGCTGGGCTGGCAGGTGGAAGCGGCTGCCCGCGCCGCGCGGGCCGGGTGGAGCCTCGAAAAGATCAAGGGCAAATTGGCCGAGATCAGCGATAAAGCCAATGGGATCTACACCCTGGCGGAACTCAAATACCTTATCCACGGCGGCAGGATCAGCCACATGAAGGCGCTGGTCGCTTCGGTGTTGAATATCAAACCGATCATCACCGTGGAAAAAGAAAAGGGCACGTATATTACGGTGGGTCAGGATTTCACCCTGAATAAAGCGATCGTCAAGATCGCGGATATCGTCACCAAATGGTACGCCGGGGAGACCAAACTGCGCGTGCAACCCCTGCATGGCAAGAACCCGGAGGGGGCGGCTCTGCTGGTGGAAAAAATGAAGGAGCGCTTCGAACTGGTGTTGGAACCGCTGACCCCCATCGCCCCGGTGCTGGGCGCGCATACCGGACCTTCCATGCTGGGCATGGCAGTGGGTCCGGCGAATCTTTTTGCCGATATTCCCTAAAAAAACTTCACCCCCGGGCATTATCGCCGGGGGTGATTTATTACCAACATAATTCAGGGTTTAATCCTCTTCCTCTTCTTCATTCCACGCCGCGGCGATGCGGCTATCCAGGAAGGTGCGCGCGCGGGCATAGATCTCATCGCTGAGCTTCGTACCCTTCGCGCCGATGTGGGTCTTGAACTTCTCGGGGGTACAGACCAGGATAGGCGCGTTCTTCACCTTGATCAGCGCGCGCGGGTGAACAAAGACCACCATCGCTTCCACCGGGATTCTCTGCCCGCCCTCCACCGCCAGGTGGTCGGATAGGTTGGCGGCCGCGTCCTGGGCTTCCTTGATTGGGTTGCCAAGGTGTTCCTCCACGATCCAGCGGATGGCGCGCCCCACCGTCATCTGTTCCTTCCACTTGCCCTTATCGAACAGAAAGTCGCCCTCGATATTCACCGTTTCCACCACAACCGCTTTTTCGGGGGTGAGCAGCACGTGATCGTAGGGCAGGTCCGGGTAATGATAGAAGCGGTAGGAGTTGGTCATGCCCTTCAGCGCGTTATCCAGGGTATCCTCGGGGCGGGGTTTCTTCACCCAGCGGTTGGCAAAATAGATGCCCACCACCGAGGCCGCGCCGCCCAGAATGATAAACCCCAGGGCAAGATAGTAATAGGCAGGCAGGAAGAAGTTCACCAGCACGCCTGCCAGCAGGACGAACAACCCGCCCACGCTGAAAGCGTTGGAAATGGTGCCCATGCGGCGCATTTTGGGGATATTGCGCAGACTTTTCATTTCACCTCGTAGAGTTTGCGGTAAACCGGCGCCAATCCTTCATAGAGCGCGCGGTAACTTTCATACAAGTCATTATACCGGTTGGCAAGCTCCGCTCGGGGCTCCACCCGCCGGGCGATGCCGATCAGGTCATCCACCGCTTCCATGTTCGGGTAGATACCCATGCCCACCGCAACGGTCAGCGCGGCGCCCATCGCGCCTGCCTCCAGGGGATGCTCCACGATGTTCAGCTCCCGTCCGGTGATATCGGCGATGATCTGGGTCCAGATGGGGCTGGTGGAACCGCCGCCGATGGCGTTGATCTCCTTCAGCTCCAGCCCGGTCTTTTCCATCGCTTCGCAGATCCAGCGCACGTGATACGCCACGCCTTCCATCACCGCCCGCGCCAGATGTGCCTTGGTGTGGCTCATGGTCATCCCATTGAAGCCGCCGCGGGCGTAGTGATCCAGCACCGGGGCGCGCTCGCCGGAAAGCCAGGGGGTGAAGATCAGCTTATCCGCGCCGGGCGGGGTGGATGCCACCATATCTCCCAGCAGCGCGTAGGTGGAAATGCCCCGTTCCTCGGCCGCGCGGGCTTCCTCCTGGCAGAAGAGATCGCGGAACCACATCAGCGCCCCGCCGCCGGTTTCCATCTCGCCGGCGATGACGAATTTATCCGGGTCGATGTGGTTCAGCCCCCAGTAGGGTTTCTCGGGATCGTTGATGAATTTGGCGGTGGAGACCCCCACCCAGGTGGCGGTGCCGATGCACAGGTGCGCCTTGCCGGCTTTGTTGGCGCCCGCGCCGGATTGGGCCACGCCCACATCCCCGGCGCAGATCACCACGGGCGTGCCGGCTGCCAGCCCGGTCTCGGCCGCGGCTGTTTCAGAAACCTCGCCGATCACATCCGTGCAGGGGTAGGCGGGCGGCAGTTTATCGCGCGGGATGCCCAGCCGATCCAGCACCTGCTGCGACCATTCCTTTTTCTGCGGGTCGAACAGGAAATAGACCGAGGCGCCGTGCCAGTCGGTGGCGATCCTGCCGGTGAGGCGGAAGATGATGTATTCCTTGCAGTCCAGCAGCTGGGCGGTGCGCTTCCAGAGCTCCGGGCGCTCCTCCTTCAGCCACAGGATCTTGGGAATGATATCCTTGGCAGTGGGGATGTTGCCGGTCTTTTCAAAGAGGAAGCGCGGGGTATCGCCTCTCAGGATGCGGTCCGCCTGCGGCACCGAGCGCAGGTCCAGCCAGCTGAGCATGGGGGTGACGGGCGTGCCTTTCTCATCCACCGGCAGCAGGTTGAACATCTGCGCCGAGATGCCCACCCCCAGGATCTCCAGCGGGTCGATGCCGGCTTTCCGCGATCACCTTGCGGGTGGTCGCGGCGACCGTGCGCCAGAGCTCTTCGGGGTCCTGCTCCGCCCACTCCGCCTGGGGGTAATAAATGCCGTAATCCTGGTAAGCGCAGTGGATCACCCTGCCCTGCAGGTCGGTGAGCACGGCTTTATCGCCGCCGGTACCGGTATCGTGCGCGAGAATATATTTTTTGGTCATGCGAGGTCCTTTCAAAAAGAACCCTCGCGTCCCTGAGGGTTCTTTTTGATCTCATGATTGGTTATTTTTTGGCTGCCAGGGTGTCCTGCACGTACTGGCGGAAGACGCGGATGAAATCCTGGTTCATGGAAGGCGTCCCCACCGTCACCCGCATGAGACCCGCCTTGGCGCCGTGACCTTCCATGGGGCGGATGAAGATCCCGCGCGCGATCATATCGTCACGCATATCCAGGGAGGGCTTCCCCAGAATGGAAGCGTCAAAAAGCACAAAGTTGCCCTCGCTGGGGTAGGCTTTGATCCCGGGGATCTCATCCAATTGTTCGATCAGGAAGGTGCGGCCCTCGATGGTGTTCTTGCGTTTGCGCTCGTGGTCGGCTTCATCCTGCAGGACGGCTTCCGCAGCGGCCAGTGCCAGCAGGCTCACGTTCCAGGGGATGCGCGAGCGATTGAGGTAGGCGATGATCTTCTCATCCGCCAGGGCGTAGCCCACACGCATGCCGGCGATGCCGTAGGCTTTGGAAAGCGTGCGGTTGATGATCATGTGCGGATACTGCTGCAGCAGGTAGATGCGCGATTTCGGCTCCACCTCCAGCTCGAAATAGGCCTCATCCAGGAAGAGGGGAATGCCCAGGTCGAGCAGCTGTTTAAGGTCTTCATCGGCGATCATATTACCGGTGGGGTTGTTGGGGCTGCAGATGAACATCAACTTCGTGTTTGGCGTCACTGCCTTGAGGATGGCGGGAATATCCCAGTAAAAATCCTCGCGCATGGGTACCAGGATGGGGTTACCGCCGTTGATGCGCGTGCGGGTGACGTACATCGGAAAGGTGGGCACCGAGATGACCACATCCTCGCCGGGGGCAACGAAGGTGTGGATGATGAAATTGATCACATCGGTGGAGCCGTTGCCGAGGATGACGTTCTCGGGCTTAAGACCGGAACGCTTGCCGAGCAGCTCGCGCACGCGTTTGCCCGAGCCGGGGTAGAGGTTGCCCATGCGGGCGGCTTCCATCACCGCATCCAGCACCGACTGCGGCGGGGTGAGCAGGTTTTCGTTCGACATCATGCGCAGGATCTCGGGATGGTCCCAGGCAAAATCCATGTGTTTATCGCTGTAGGATTCCGCCTCCCGTACCCAGGGCACAATGAATTCTTCAATGGACTTCATATCAAGTAATTCCTTTCATTAACACAAAGAAACGGATCAGCCCCGGTCTTCCAGGGCTTCCACGTCCTTGTACCATTTTTTCTTTTCGCCGATCACCGCGCGGGATCTCCACTTCAGTGATTTCGGGGCAGCGTCGATCCATGTGCGCAGCTCCTGGATATTTTCGCGCACCACACGGCGGTCGTCGTCGGTAAGCTGGGGATATTTATCGAGGTAGGAAACGGTAAGATCCAGGTTGCCAGTGAGTGTGCGCCACAGCCCCCAATCGTCGCTGGTGAGCTGCGAGATCAGCTTGCCGTTGATCATTTCCTTATCTTTATCCCCCACGCGGTGCTCGCGCATCAGCATGATCGTGTCGATGATGTCTTTTTCGTTGATCTGCACGATCTGCATCTTTTCGATCACCAGCTCCGCCAACGGGATGGTGGGTTTATCCACCTCGAGTCGCCCTTTCAGCGGCAGCACGTGGCAGAAATCCAGCTTATCCAGGAAGACGTCGATATGCCGTCCGAATTTCTCCTCGTGGAAGACAAGCCGGAAATCCCCGAAGAGCCGGGTGACCATCTTATCCTCCTCATAGCCCAGCTCGGTGAGGAAGCGGGCGATATCCTTATACTGCCTGGAGTACCCGGCAAAATCGATATCGGTGAAGACGCGCCCCAGCGCCTCCTGGAAATATCCATATTTTGGGCAGTGGGTGCGGAAGGCCAGCGCGCCGATCAGGCGCAGCACAATGTGTTTGTATTCCGGCAGTTCCAGCGCTTCCAGGATGCGGCTGCGCTCATCCATAAACTCGGCCTGGATCTCTCCATATTTTCCCATATTCTTTTCCTTTATCCAGAGATCAGGAGATGGCCCTTGACCTTATCCCCTTCGATATTGATAATGGCAGCCTTCAGAATGCTTTCGGCGTATTCGCTGCCGGCGTTGATACACAGGGTGCGCCCGATGTGCTTGTGACCGGGGGACTCGTGGATGTGACCGTGCAGGCCGAGCATGGGCTGCACCTTCTCGATAAATTCACGGGTGGCGTGAGCCCCGGCGCCTTTCATGATCACCTGCCCGCCCATGGTGACGATCTTCAGGTTGGCATCCAGCTCGGGGCAGGAATCCAACCCCGAGTCTATGGGCGGCACGTGCAGCACGGCGATCGTTTTCGCCGGGTTCTGCACCATGGCTGCCAGTTCATCGTTTTTATTTTTAAGATCCGGTTCTTCAAGGTCGCGCACGCACTTCCAGGGGGTCATGTTGGCATAGGAGCAGCCCACAAGTTCGTGCTCGTCGTCGATCATATTGCGGCTCATGTCGGGATTCTTAATGTTGGGGAATTCCCGGATAACGTCATCGATCGAGAACAGGTCATCGTTGCCGGGCATAAAGAACAGCTTGATGTTCTTGGGGGTCAACTTTTCCTCCGCCAGGATCATCCATTCGCGCACGCGCTGGCACATCTCTTTTTCAAACCGCTCACTCATGGCGGCGGGGTCGTGCTCCAGGTGGTCGGCCTCATCTTTTTCCAGCACGATCGGGTAAAAACCGACGCTGGAAATGGTCTTCTTAAATTTATCGATCTCCTCCGGGGTTTGGCAGTCGGTGCGGCCGCCGAAAAGGTAGCCGGTGTAGACCCCGTTGCCTTCGTTCACGATCGGGATCATGCCCTTACCGGTCACGTCGCCACCCACGATCAGCACGTTGGCCTGGTACTGGAAGGCGGCGTTGATGAATTTTCTAAAAACGGTATCGGAGCCGTGAAAATCGGATCCGTACAAAATGCGGGTCATTTTCATTGATCAATCCTTATTCAATTTTTTGGATCTCCAAGCGGGCCTGAGAGCCAGGGAAGCATCGATTGCTTTGGGTTGATCCTTCTCTGGGCCTCATCCGAAGGGTTTCCTTCGAAGTGGAGATTTTCAGTTTTGAATGCTGGAGCCAGGGAATTCACTTCCCTGGCTCCAACTACCAATGCTAATCTTAAACAGGCGGGATCGACTGGAAGGTCCAGTTGATATCGATGCCCTCTTTTTTCATGCGGTACCAGCGGGCCACGTAGAACACGATGAAGCCGCTGGCGAAGAAGCCGATCAGGGTGCCGATGGTTCCGGTCCCGATGCGGCCGCCGACCGCCGGATAGAGGAAGGAGGCGATGATCATCCAGGCCAGGTAGCACAGGGTGATGGTGCCCATGACGGTGATCACGGGAACCTTGCCCCATTTCCTCTTCACAAACGCCGAGGCGTTTTCGAAGAGGTCAGGCTTGCGGAACGGGAAGAGCACCACTGCCAGCACTGGCACAAGCTGCGTCCAGGTGGCGAAGAACACGAAGTTGAGCTGGGCGCCCATCACGCTGCCGGGCCACCATAAGCCGGAGGCATCCAAGACGCCGATCCAGGCGATGACCGTGATGATGGCGATGGCCACGATCGGGCTGCGCCATTTGGGGTGCACATAGCAGACCCACTCAGGGATCAGGCGGTCGAAGGACCAGGCGAAGATGATCCGGCTGCAGTAGAAGAAGTAGGTCTGTGCCAGGTTGATCGTCAGATAGAACCAGGCGATCGCCACCGTCCAGAGCAGCAGGATGTTCGGCTGCAGAATGGCGGCATAGAACGTGATCCACGGCATCGGGGTGGCATCTGCCACACCGGCATTGCTCAGGTAGCTTTCCGAGGCGATCCACTCCAATGGAACCAGGCGCTGCAGCAGGATGGCTGCCACAACGAAGATCGCCCAGCTTACCACCAGCGAGGAGATGCTGCCTGCCAACAGGGTCTTATCCGCCTGCTTCACCTCACCGGCGAAGAAGGTGGGAATGTAGTACCCGTAGAAGATCCAGAAGCCCATGATCAACCCGGCCAGGCTCATCAACGCCACGTTCGGGTTGGTGACCATGCCGTTATCCTTGGCGAGCTGGATGCGGCTGGCATACGATCCGGGACCCATGAACTGGTCCCAGGCGGTCTGGAATTTTTCGGGGGTTCCGCTGCCCAACTGGAAGTAGAGGATGACCCAGGCGATGATGCCCAGGAAGAAGCCCACTTCCAGGATGCGCACGATGGTCTTGGTGGGCAGGATCATGAGCACGAACGTGATGATCGTGCAGATCGTCCCGACGATCGCGATACCGGCAGGGGTGGAGCTCCAGTTGGCGAATTCCACCATTTGGGGATTCGCCGTGACAATGCCCATCGTGCGGAAAAGCACGGGGAAGGCTGTCTTGGGGATCCACGCGATCAACGAACCGGCCACCATCGCGCTGAAGATGACCAGGGTCCAGCTGGCCGAGAAGGCCAGCGGGGCGCTGAGCGTGCGGCTGCCCAGCGTGTAATCCGCCGCGGAGCGCGGCATTGCAGCACCAATAACGGAGTAGGTGTAGGCATGGAACAGGCAGAAGAACATCGCCACGGTGAGCACACCGATGATGCTGCTGCCCGGCCAAACACCCGCCACCCAGGAGAAGGGGATCAGCCCGGATGATGAGAGGCTGATGCAGTGAATGCCAAAGACCATCGCGCCAAAAACACCAATGGTCCTGACGAGGCCAGAGCTCTTGCGTGCGTAGAGCTTACGATCGGTTGTTCCCCCGGTAGGGGTAACCATTTCAGCCATTGCTTTCCTCCTAATCAAAGTTTTCTAAGTTACTTGGCACATACTGCAACTGCTTAAAAAGAACGACCCTTTGCCACCTCCTTTCCCTGGAAAGGGCCCTTGAGCCATGCAGGGAGAAACTGTGAAAATCGAAAGATAAAACCTTGGCTCAAGCGCGCTCATTCCAGATTCACCTCAGCGTGGATGCGGGCATAATCACTGCGTAAAAAATCCTGCGAGTATTCAACCGGATCGCCGGTTTCCCGGTCTATCATGATCTGGCTGATCATCAGCAAAGGGAAGCCGTCTCCCACCCGCAACTGGTCAGCGACGTCATCGCTGGCAGCCACTGCTTCGATCGTTTGATTAATTTTACTCACTTTCACTCCGTACGCTTTGGAAAGCAGGTCGGAGATGGAAGTTTTTTCCAGGTCAAATTCCTCCAATCCCTGGCAGCGCGAGCAGGGGAAGTAGTTGCGCTCCAGCGTCACCGGAACGTGGTTGGCGAAACGCAGGATGACGATGCGGTAAAGCGAATGGCCGATCTCCACTCCCAGCTTTTCCGCCAGGCGGCGGCTGGCGGGCACCTGCCCGAATTCCAGCAGCTGGCTGCCGGTGGCGATGTTGCGCGCGCGCATGGTTTCCATATAGTGGATCAGGTCACCGCTCTCATAGGTCACCTTGGGGCGCGCCACATAGGTGCCCGAGCCGTGGCGCCGCTCCAGCAAACCTTCGTTCACCAGCTCGGTAAGCGCCTTGCGGATGGTCATGCGGCTCACTTCCAGCTCATCGGAAAGATCGCGTTCGGAGGGGATGCGTGAATCCGGCGGCAGCTTGCCGGAAAGGATCTGTTCGGCCAGGTACTCCTGGATCTGCACGTAGATGGGCTTGGATATCTCGGCAGCCACCTGGGCCGGTTCGCGATAGTAGGAGTTAAATCGGGCGACTTTCTGCATAAGTGGTAAGTGGTATAGCCCAAAAAGCAGGTGTAATTTAACGATAATTTAATGTATTGTGAAGATTATAGCGATTTTCAGGCAGTTTTTCAATAGGCATCTGGAAAAATGGGTATACCTCTTTAGAATCCCCAGAAGAAACCGAAAAGTGGTATATCCCCGCAGTCGTATTCCTGGGACTGATCGCCAAAAAAGGCACCGGAAGCTAAAAACTCCCCTCTTTTCAAAAGGGGGCTTTTAGTTACAATTGCCCGATATTTAAAAAGCGAGGTGCCCTACCTGCCAAAGGATCATGAAAAAACCAGTCATAGCCTATCTCTACAACGTCCGCCATAATTATCCCGACCCCGACGACCCCCAAACCCAGCTGGAAGTGGATTTTGACGACCCTGAGACCATCGAATGGATGATCACCCACTTTAAGAACTGCGGGTACGAGGTGCTACCCATTGAGGCGGATCACGAGGCATTCAACAAGCTCCTTCACCAGCGCGAGCGCATCACCGTCGCCTATAACTACTCACTGGGTCTGCGCGGGCGAGACCGCTACGCCCAGATGCCCGCCATCCTTGAGATGCTAGGCATCCCCTACACTGGTTCGCAGCCGCTGGTGCAGGCAATTGTGCAGACCAAACCGATGATGAAGGATGTGCTGATCGCTAACGGCATCCCCACCCTGCCCTACCAGATCTTCAACCATGGCGATGAACCGCTCAAGAAGGGAGTGACTTTCCCGCTCATTGTCAAACCAGAGTCGCAGGGTTCCTCGGCTGGGATCACAAATAAAAGCGTTGTGCATAATGATAAAGAGCTGCGCGCCCAGGTGGCGGAGGTGATGGCGCTTTTTGGCACCCCGGTCTTTGCCGAGCCTTTCATCACCGGTCGCGAATTCTCGCTGGGCATGCTGGGCAACAACCCGCCCCAGTTCCTGCCCATCGTGGAGGCGGATTATGGCACCCTGCCGGCAGGCTACCTGCCCCTGGATTCGCTGGAAGTCAAGTGGATCATTGAGGAAGAAGCCCCCGAGCACCTGGTCTGCCCGGCGCGCATCGACGACCAGCTGAAGACCAGGCTCGAAACCATTTGCCAGCAGGCTTGGGACGCGCTGGGGATCAATGACCTGTGCCGCATCGACGTTCGTTTGGATACAAAAGGCAATCCTTTCATTCTGGATATCAACTCCCCCCCTGGAATGATCCCGCCCGAGGTCTCGGTCACCTCCTATTTCCCGCTGGAGGCGCGCGCCGCCGGCATCGATTACGAGATGCTGATCCAGGCCATCATCGGGCATGCGCTGAAACGGTACGGACGCGATTGAATGTCTTTGCGAGACCCCACGATCGTTGTCGTGGGCGCTCTGCGTCGGTTGCAATCTAGCCTCAGGTATCAACTGTCGACACTTCCAGGAAAATGCATGTTAAGAAAACGGCTTGTTTCGATAGTATTGCTGGTCGCGATCGCTTTGCTTACCCTGGGCTGCGCGAACCCCGAGGCGGAGTATAAGACGCAGCTTCAGGACGCGCTGCTGAAATACGACCAATGGAACCAGGCATCTGTAGTTGCGTTCAACCAACTTCAGGATGCAAAGACCACCGGCAACCCCGATGTCACTTATGGTCAGCTAATCACCAACGCCATCCAGAGCCACAATTCGGGGGATACCCGCCGCGCGGATCTGACCTGGGATCGCGCCGATTTTGACGCGGTCAAGGGGCAGGCGCAGATGGTCTACGACGGTGCCCGTCCGCTGCTGACCGAGCTGGAGAAAATGACCCCCACCGACAAGATGAAAGACCCGCACCTGATCCTTCAGGAATGCGTCAAGTACCAGATGAACATCGCCGCCACTCTTTTAATATTTTTAAATGACAATAAATTCGAACCGGTGAATTATTCCACCAAGCCCTGCCAGGATGTGGATCTGGCGTTGGCAGCGCTACGGCAATACGCGGAGAAGAAGTAAAAAATGGTTGAAGGGTTGATTGGTTGATAAGTTGATTAGAGAATGGGCTGCCTTGAAATCAGGCAGCCTGTTTTTTGTTAATCACTATAATAATATGTAGACAAAATTCCAACCTAACCCCAGGAGACGCGATATGACCGCAATCAAATACCTCAGCCCCGAATGGACCGCGGAAGCCCAGCAGCGCCTGCGCAGCCAGCTGGATCCCGAGACCATGAAGCACCTGACCTCTTCCATGCTCACGGTCTACCACCACTGCCCGGATGGGCAGGACCGCGCGCTCTACTATAAGATCGAGGATGGCATCTTTACGGATATTTCAGTCCGGCAGGAACCCTTTCCGGAGGCGGAGTTCATCATCAGCGGGGATTACGAGACCTTCGCGAAGATCTCGCGCGCCGAACTGGGCTCGCGCTCCGCGCTGATGACCGGCAAGCTGCGCCTGACCGGCAACATGGTCAAAGCCCTCAGCCTGGCATCCATCGTGGACCGCTTCAACAAGGTCCTTTCCGAGATCCCCTGCGAGTACTAGGAGCAGCCATGACGAGCGATCCTTATTTCATCGATTTTCCGGCACGGATCAAATCCATCCAGCGCGAGATGGCGAAGGACGGGGTGGATGTCTACCTCGGCTCGCGCCTGCGCACGCTCTCCTGGACGACCGACGCCTTCTTCCCCTGGCGCTCCTACATCGTCATCCCAGCCGAGGGGCTGCCGACCGCGTTCACCTTTGTGATCGACGCCGCCCGCGCGGGGGATGATTCCTGGCTGGATGCCGACCACGTGCTGGGCTTTGCCCCCATGGGCGGGCAGGACCAGATCACCGCGGTCAGCGAGCTGATCCTGAAGCACCTGAAGGGCAAAAAAGGCACGGTGGGGGTGGAAGCGGGCATGTCCAACTACCTGCCCGAGGGCAACCTGACCCACTACGAGTACCAGGCATTCGAGAGCGCCCTGCCCGGGGTGAAACTGATCAACGCGCTGGATATCATCGACCGGCTGGCGGTGATCAAGGAACCCGGCGAGATCAACCGCTTCCGCAAGGCCGGGGCGATGGCGGATGCCGGGCACGTGGCGGTCTACAACGCCATCATCAATGGCGGCTTCAAGAAGTACACCGAGACCGAGATCGCCGGGATCGCCGCGATGGGCATGCGCGAGGCCGGCTCCACCTGGGAGTGGTCCTTCACCGGCGGCAACGAGATCGCCTCCGGCTACCGCACCGGCTACATGGGCGGCGCCTGCACGCCCCCCACGGAGAAACGCCTGATGCCCGGCGAGGCGTTCACCGTCGATCTGCACTCCATCTACCGCCTGTGCGTGGGCGACCACACCCACAACTACCTGCTGGCTCCCGCCACCGAACGGCAGCAGTGGCACGCCCGGAACTTTGTGGATATCGTTTCGCTCGTGCCTGAAGACCTACAAGGCCGGGCATCACCCCCTCCAGCCTGGCGGACGAGATGCTGATCTTCTGCGAGGAGCGCGGGTTTGCCGAATACATGGTGCCGGGGTTCGAGCACGGCATCGGCATGCTGGGCGACGAGTGGCGCATCGGGCGCAACGACGGCCCCTTCCCCTACTGGACCAACCCGGACCACGTCTATGAGCCCAACGAGATGCTGATCTGCGCCATGCAGTACGCCTGCCCCGAGGAGCAGATCGGTTTCCGCTATGAAAATGCCATCCTGATCACGCAGGATGGCTGCGAGACGATGTCCAAAACGCCGCTGGGGGTGGAAGTGATCGAGTAATAATAACCAACGCAAAAATGCGAGGTTTTACAAATATGCCTCGCATTTATTATTTTTGACTGCTAATCCAACGACCGATTTGATGAAAATATTCGTTCGTGAGCCCTTTAAAAACTGGGTGTTTGATGGAAACAAAGAGAGTATCTTTCTTTTTTAAGTATTTAATATCTAAATTCCGATCGAAATTCATTGGACCTGCAACTACCCTTTCCCAATATTCTTCATTGGATTGACCATAGAAGACAACAACCCCAGGATGGTTTTCTTCGATCAACCAGCGCAGATATTTTATACGCGAGGGCAATGTTCTTTCCCGGTAATTATCCCTGGATATTAGCAAGGGATGGTCTGTCCAATTGGAATATCGCCATTGATTTACGCTAGGTGACGCAAGCGGAAGGAGTTCCAGCAAACTTGTGTTTTGATCGCTCCGGCCGAGATGGTTTTTTTGGTATTGCCGAACATCATCTGTGGTGATCTGTAGACCCTGGGAGGATAAATAGATGCGGATAAGTTTGTTCCAGGTGGATTGAAGCTTTACTGGTTCAATAAAGAATCTATGGATCCCAATAAGTTCATGGTACTTAGCCACATCTACAAGAGTCTTTTTCCCAAGCTTAACCCAGGCGTAAATCCTATTCTCAAATTCGTCTTTGGTATTTCCACCGCCCTCTTCCATACCAATGAACCAGAACTTTGATCGAACATCACCAAACCCAAAAAATTTATGGATGAATTCATTGATCAATAAATTATCAATTTGATAATTTTCTATCACCATTTCGCCTGGTGCTCCTCCGCCCAGCCGACCAGGTCCGTGATCTCAAGCTTTTTCCCTTCATCCGTCACGACCGTGCCGTTGTAGCGCCCGAACATCTGGTGCACCTCGCTGCGCAGGATGGCTAGGTCCGTTTTGGCATTCCGGTCAAAGAAGGGGGTGAATACCAGGTCAATGCGCTTATCCGCGGATTTCATCGTCCAGGGTTTCATGAAGTTCTGGTTGGAATAGGTGAAATCCACTTCGCCCAGTTTTTGGACTTTTCCATCCAGGATGAAGCAGTTCTCGGTGGCGGCGCGGGTATTCCCGAAAGCCGAAGCCCAGGTTTAATCCGATGGTCTGCTTACCTCCGGGCATAAAGCCGCTGGCGGAAGCCCACACCCAGAAGGACTTGTATTCCCAGATGCCCCTGCCCCAGTCCAGGTTGCCCAGGCAGGTCTTCGGATCCAGATCGTAGCGGATACCTGGATGATTCCACCCACCCCGAGGCGGGCATGCAGTTGGTCTTGCGGTTGTAATAGAATCGGTTGCCCGCAATGGGGATGGTTATGACCATGGATTCCTGCTCCGGGGGGCAGGCAAATGCAGCCTCGGCCTTCAGGGAGGTTCCGTTGGAAAAATTCGGCCAATTGACCCTGATCTCCCGCTTGCCGGGCAGCACGCTGAACTCCAGGCGCACCTTGCCGTCATCATAGGTACTGGTGCCTTCGGTGCTGTTGCGCGGCAGGCTCACCTTGCGGGAAAACGGCAGGGTCAGGGTCTTTTCGGTGTATTTGCCCGTATTGAACTCCAGCACGTAGGCAAAGATGGAAGCCAGGTAGCCCACATGGCTGACGGTGAAGGAGAAGAAATGGGTGGGGGTTGTGATGCCGTAGTAATCCCAGCGTTTGATGCGCATGGGCTGCCAGAAGCGCGGCGTGCCTTCGCTGCGGGCAGCTTCCAGGTTGCAATCCAGCAGCGGTTGCGGGCTCCAGCCCGTCTGTGCCAGGCTTCCATCCGGGTTTAAAAGCGGACCGGGTTTCGTGATCAGGGTTTGGGTCATCCTTCCCTCCGTGTTTTTTCTTGCCCTAATCCTATACCCGATGGGGGCAGGGCGTCAAATCATAGTAAAATAGGACAAAATTTATCCTGATTTTGGAGCGAGAATGCCCTCAGAACAAGATGTGATGAACGCGTTGAACACGGTGATGGACCCCGAGCTGGGGCGCAGCATCGTTGACCTGCAGATGATCAAAGACCTCGCCGTGGAACCAACCGGCAAGGTCTCCTTCACCATTGCCCTCACCATCCCCTCCTGCCCGCTGCGCGAGAAGATCCGCAACGATGCCGCAATGGCCGTGAAAGCGCTTGAAGGCGTGACCGATGTGGAGATCCACATGGGGGCGATGTCGGACGAGGAACGCAAGCAAGTACTGGGGAACAGCGGTCAGAACCTGCCCAAGCTCAACCAGTTCAATCACGTGGATAACGTCATCGCCGTGATGAGCGGCAAGGGCGGGGTGGGAAAATCCTCGGTCGCGGCCATGCTGGCTGCCAGCCTGGCACGTGGCTGCCAGCGGGTGGGCATCCTGGATGCCGATATCACCGGACCGAGCATCCCCAAGCTCTTCGGTCTGCCTGCCGGGGGCATCCGCTCCAGCGAGCAGGGCATCCTGCCGGCGGTCACCGGGCTGGGCATCAAAGCCATTTCGATCAACCTGCTGGTGGAGGATGAGAACGCAGCGGTGATCTGGCGAGGGCCGATGATCTCGGGCGCCATCACCCAGTTCTGGACGGACGTGTTCTGGGGCAAGCTCGATTACCTGATCGTGGATATGCCCCCCGGCACCTCCGATGCAGCCCTGACGGTGATGCGCAGCCTGCCGGTAAGTGGCGTGATCATGGTCACTACGCCGCAGCAGCTCTCCGCCATGGTGGTGCGCAAGGCGGCTTCCATGCTCGATCAGCTCAACATCCCCGTGCTGGGGGTGGTGGAGAATATGAGTTACTACCCCTGCCCGGATTCCGGCAAGGAGCACGCCATCTTCGGACCGAGCCACTCGCAGGAGGTGGCCACCGCCTGCAAGGCAAGGGTGATCGCCCGGCTGCCGCTCGACCCGGCCCTTACGGAAATGGCGGATAACGGCCGCATCGAAGATTTCGTCCAAGGGGATATGGATAAAATGGTTTCAGAAATATTGAAGGAAAAGAAGACCGGGAAATAACGCAAATTAGGCGAAAACCACCGCATATACGCTAATTAATATCTACCGGGTTGAATTCTTCAGCCCGGTTTTTATTTATCAGGGAGGATCTCGGTCAGTTTGTATTCCCTGAGCCGTTCCGGCAGAAAGACAGCCGGAGCTCCGGGCAGGGATTCGACCAGGCGCTTGAAGCCGTTTCCATCAAACCGGGCAAGGGGCCGCCAAACTTTGCCGGTAGGCGCAAGTTGACCCCGCAGCGGAGAATCAAGCGGCGCGTTCATGTCATCGCAGTGAATGGGGATCAGTACGCGCGGGTGGTATGCGTCGATCAACTTCTGGAGATATGCCCTGTCATTCGCCACGGGATTCAGCGGGCTGGTGAGGAGGATATCGATCTGACCCACCCCGGTGGGCTCCAGGCAGGCTTCCGTCAGCAGCCTCACCCCGGTGCACTCCACCAGGAAGGAAAGCCCGTAATCCATGGCGTAATCGCGGGCACGCAGGGGAGGGCTGAGGTCATGCTTGAGGGTCTGCATTCCGAACCCGGCCACCCACTGGTGCGGACGCTCCGCCAGCGCGGTGACCCTCACCCCGCCCCGATGCACAACCGAACCGGGATGCATTTCAACGATCTGGCTCTCCTGCAGACCCTCAGCGCGCAGGATGCGGCAGGTGTTGGGGGAGCCATGCACCACTGCGCCGGTCTGGCGGGCGGCTTCAGCCGCATCCAGGAGATGGTCGAAATGGGAATGGGTGATGAAGATCGCATCCGCCCCGGGCAGGTGGCGGTGAACAATTTTCGGGTCAGAACGGATATTGGAGAAGAACATTCTCCGCAGGGGAACACGGCTGAGGTAGGGGTCAAAAATGATCCGCCGGCCGGGGCAGCCGAGGTCGATCCCGGCCACACCCAGCCAGCGGAGGGTGATCATTTCCAGGTCCCGCATTAGGGAACCAGAGATTACTGTTATTTCTTGACGACAGCCTTCTTGGCAGTCACGGTTGGGGCGGCAAGTTTTTCCTCGCCCTCCACCCAGACCTGTCCGAGCACCGCGTAGCTGATCATGCCGATATAGAGAGCGACGGCGATGATCACCAGGGGCACAAGGCAGAGCAGGATGACGGTGGAGAACACCACACTCAGGATCACTGCCAGCAGGGCATACACGCCGGCGACGATCAGGTAGACCACCAAGTAACCGGCGAAGTTGACCTTGAGATTCTCCCACCATTCCTTGAAGTGGAACGCGGCCCCGAAGCTATCCTTATCGATCATGTTAAGGATGGCCGGGAAGACAAAGATGGTTAGAGCGATTGCGAAGAGCCAGGTCAGCCAAGTTAAAATACCGCCGCTGATCCAGCCGATAACCGGGACGAGCGACAGGGTGAAACTGATCAGGAATAGCAGCAACGCCGGCAGGTAGTAGATAATCATAACGGCCACCAGCTTGAGGCCATCCAGGATCATTTTGCCCCATTCGTCCCATTCCGGCAGATCGCCCAGGGTCTTTGTGACCATGACGTTCTTGGCGATGCGCATGTACCACCCGATGAGGAACAGGGCGGGGACTAGAAAGCCGCTGAAGATCAGGAACAGGGCGGCGATCAGGAATTTGGATACACCCTTTTTATCTTTAAAGGGGAACCCGAGAAGCGTTTGAAGCCCGAGAGTATTGAATGTTTTATCCATATTTACCTCCAATTATGATTATAGTGGTTCCTGGCGGAATTACCATACCAGTTTCATATACGCGGAACAATGAAAAAGGTTGCGGGGAGGGGTTGAGGGGTTGAATCGGTAAAAAGTTGATTGGTTGATTGGGCGGAAAGAAGTGTGGAAATTCTAGCGATTCCCGGCCAGGGCGTGCTGCGTGACCGGTACGGCTGCCAGCACCGGATTGACCAAATAGCGCACAAGCTGGGAACAGCGGCGGATGTTTTCAGCCCCCAGATCGTCGAGCATCGGTTCAAGCCAGGCCTGATAGGAGCGGACGGCCAGGTAGATCGGTTTGCCGGTCGCAGGAAAGCTGGCTCTCAACCCGCGAAGCAGCTCGGGGAAATCCTCCGCGGAGGGATGAAAGATTGGCAGCAGAAAGTTCCCCCGCGGACCACCGAGCACCCGCGCGAAGGCGGCCAGTTCCCCTTTGCGTCGCACCAGAAAACCTTTTGGCAAGCCGGTGGGCAGCGGCTCGGCGCTTTGCGCCAGGGGTGGAACGACCGATGAATAAAGGTTGCGTACTGCCACCTCATCACGGGAGGTGACCGCCTGCCAGCCGATTTGACCTTTTGAGGGCGGGAGCAGCTTCCAGACAGATTGCCATCCAAAAATGGAAAACCCCGCTTTGCGCAGACAGGGGTAGGCAGGGTGGTTATCTTCGGCATCTGCGATGATGCTCATCGCCCCCAGGTAGCCGGCCTGGCTGATCAACTCATCCAGCAGGTCGGTGAGGATCGGTCCGCAGGCAGCGGATTCCGGCATCAGGAAGGTCAGGTAGGCAGGGCGCTCGTTGATGATGTGGGTGATCTGGCCGATCAGCTGCGTGCCGTCATCCCCGGAAGCCACCAGGGTGGTGTTTCCGCGGGCGGGGTGCATCTGGGACAGCATGGCTCGCATCCCCGCCGGGTTGCCGCGGGTCAATTCCAGGGCGGTATCCAACCCCATCACCTCTTTCTGGTTCCTGACGAGGCTTGAAATATCGTCCAGTCCCAGGGAGTGGATATTTATTTTGTCATCTCCAGGAAAAAGCGGTGAAAACGCGTATCGGCGGTTAATTCAGGATGAAAGGATGTGGCCAGCAGTTTACCCTGACGGGCGGCGACGATGCGTCCATCCGGGAGGGTGGATAGCACCTCCGCAGGCGGCTGCACTGCGGAAATGACCGGTCCGCGGATGAACACGGTTTTGAATGGTGCAATGGTCGGGTCTACCGCCGCCAGGGCGGGGATATCCAGCTCCGCCTCGAAGCTATCCACCTGGCGCCCGAAGGCGTTGCGCTGGATGGTGATGTTCATCAGGTTCAGCAGCGGTTGGTTTAACCCGGGTGTGTTGGAGAGGAAGATTGCCCCGGCGCAGGTACCCCACATGGCGCGGCGCGTGCCGAAATCCCGCAGTGGATCCATCAGACCATACGCGACCGCGAGTTTGCCGATGGTGGTGGATTCTCCGCCAGGGAGGATCAATCCATCCAGCCCTTCCAGCTCCTCCGGCAGGCGCACCTGCGCGGTTTGAATGCCCAGGGATTCGAGCACCACCTGGTGCTCGTGAAAATCCCCCTGCAGGGCAAGAACTCCGATCTTCATAATTGAAAACCGAAGGATTTACCAGCCGCGCCCGGCGATCTTTTCTTCCTCGGGCATTTTCTCGACTGAGCGGCCCACCATCGGTTCGCCGAGATCCTTGCTGACCTCCGCCAGAATGGAGGCATCCCGGAAATGGGTGGTGGCTTTGACGATCGCCACCGCGCGTTTGGCGGGGTCGCCGCTTTTGAAGATGCCTGAGCCGACGAAGACGCCATCCACCCCGAGCTGCATCATCAGGGCAGCGTCTGCAGGGGTGGCTATACCGCCAGCGGCAAAGTTGACCACCGGCATGCGTCCCAGCCGGCGTGTTTCCAGGCAAAGCTCATAGGGCGCGCCAATGGTCTTGGCAAAAGCCATCACTTCTTCTTCGGGCATGTTCTGCAGCAGGCGGATCTCGCCCAGCACCTGGCGGCAATGGCGCACAGCTTCGACCACGTCGCCGGTGCCAGCCTCGCCCTTGGTGCGGATCATGGCGGCGCCTTCCCCCACCCGGCGCAGGGCTTCCCCCAGGTTGCGGCAGCCGCACACGAAGGGGACTTTGAAATCGTGCTTGTTAATGTGATGGGCTTCATCCGCGGGGGTGAGCACTTCGGATTCGTCGATGTAATCCACGCCAATGGCTTCCAGTATCTGGGCTTCCGCGAAGTGCCCGATGCGGCATTTCGCCATCACCGGGATCGTAACGGTATCCATGATCTTCTGGATCAGCCCGGGGTCTGACATCCGTGCCACGCCGCCCGAAGCGCGGATATCCGCCGGGACGCGCTCGAGCGCCATCACGGCGCATGCGCCTGCATCCTCGGCGATCTTGGCGTGCTCGGGGGTGACCACATCCATGATCACGCCGCCCTTCAGCATCTGTGCCAGGCCTTTTTTGACGGCAAAGGAGCCGGTAACTTGATCGGACATAAACCTACCTCCTGAAATTTACTGCAGGGGAATTTTACCACTTTGGACAGCGCGATATGGAGTCTGCGGGCTTATCTACAATCGAATCGGAAACTGCATGATAAAATGATGGGACAAAACCAACGTAGGAGGGCAACTATGAATTCCCAACCAGTCGATCCCGCGGGCGTTCCGAATCAACCGATAGCTCCACCCCAAAAGAGCGATTCAAAACGGACCATGGCGATCATCGGTTTCATTTTGGGTATTGTGAGCCTATTTTCCTGGCTCCTACCCATCTGTGGTTTTCCGATTGCGATCGCCGCGGTGATCCTTTCCGCGTTGGGAATAAATTCTTCCAAGGGCGGCCTGGCGATCGCCGGTGTGATCATGGGGGGTATTGCCATCTTACTCGCCCTACTCAACAGCGTCCTGGGCATGTTCCTCGGGTTGACCGGTTATTTTGGCGATTTTGGTTTTTAAAAACAACCGAACGCCAAACTCGTAGTCATTAAATTCATAAAAAACCTCCCCGCGTCCGCTGCGGGGAGGTTTGGTTTCCAGGAAAAGACCTAGAATATCTCAAACCGTTCCTTTGGCGTGCCGCACAGGGGGCACTTATCTGGTGCGGAACCTTTTTCGATATACCCGCACACCGGGCAGAGGTAGTAGTCGAAGGTGCCGCCCTTCTGCAGGTCGGCGATCATTTCGCGGTAGAGCTTTTCATGCACCACTTCAGCATCCATGGCTTTCTTGAAGGAATGGATGGCAGCTTTATCGCCTTCCGCTTCCGCGTCCTTGACGAAATCAGGGTACATGGAGGTGTGCTCGTAATGCTCGCCACCCGCCGCTTCTTGCAGATTTTCCGCAGTTGTCTTGATCCCGCCCATGGTGCGCAGATGCGACATGGCGTGGATCGTTTCGGCTGCTGCGGCGGCGCGAAAGAGCTTGGCTGCCTGGGAAAAGCCTTCCTTATCCGCTTTTTCGGCAAACGCCAGGTACTTGCGGTTCGCCTGGGATTCCCCCGCGAAAGCGCCCTGCAGTCCTTCCATTGACTTTGACATAAGAGCCTCCATTTTTTGAGATTGAATAATTATATCCAATCCTGGAAGAAGTTATCCAATCGCTGCAGCGAACCTGCGTGTTTAAATTATTTTAAAGCCTGGAAATGACTTCTACACCCTTGACATTGCTTAAATGCGAGATACAATAATACAAAAGTACAATGATACAATAATACAAACATACAATCTGAAAGGAGGACCTATGGGGTGACAAATCTCGATATCACGATCGACCTACGCAGCGATGTTCCCGCTTATGTCCAGATCATAGAGAGCATCCAGCGCCTGGCGGCCAGCGGAGCGCTTGAACCCGGCGATCAGCTCCCCACCGTTCGGCAATTGGCAGCCGACCTGAGGGTCAATTTCAACACCGTGGCGCGCGCCTACCGGATGCTGGATGACGCCGGAGTGATCTCCACCCAGCATGGGCGGGGTACCTATGTTGTAAAACAACCCAGTAAGGAAGCCCTGGGCAGGCTGAGAACCGAGGTTCTGGAGAACCTGGTTCACCGCTTCCTGGTGGAAATGCAGCGGCTGGATTTTGTTCACGAGGAGGTCCTGGAAGAGATCGATAAACAATTCCGCGCTAAAAAGCGTGGTGAATAAAAATATGATTTCAAGGCGATAAATTGGAGGCAATAATGAAAAACACAACATACTCAAGTAATTCAGCCATCGTAAATAATTCGAACCAGGGCTCTCATATCAGCGGGATCAGCACTTTCATGTTCATCGTAGCCCTGGTCATCGGTTTCGCGGGCGGCTTAATGATGTTCAACAGCGGGGTACCCTTTGGTTATATTCTGCTGTATTTCGGGTTCTGGTTCTTTATTGGCGTGATCTTTATGTACAGTTTGCGGGTTGCGCAACAGTGGGAAAAAGGCGTTCTTTTACGCCTGGGGAAATTCCGTGGGTTGCGCGGACCAGGTGTTTTCTGGGTGATGCCTTTTATTGATTCTGTACCTGCCTGGATCGATCAGCGCGTGAAGGTGACTCCATACAGTGCAGAAAAAACCCTCACCAAGGATACCGTGCCTGTGAATGTCGACGCGGTCCTTTTCTGGGTCATCTGGGACGCGGAGAAAGCAGCCCTGGAGGTGGAGGATTACCGCACCGCCATTACCTGGGCGGCGCAAACCGCCCTGCGCGACCTGATCGGCCAAATGGCGTTGGCGGATATCCTCCTCGGGCGTTCCATTATGGATGCCGAGCTGCAGAAGATCATCGACCAGCGCACCACGCCCTGGGGGATCACGGTGCAATCCGTCGAGATCCGGGATGTGGTCATCCCGGCGGATTTGGAAGACGCGATGAGCCGCCAGGCACAGGCCGAGCGCGAACGCCAGGCGCGCGTCATCCTGGGCGAATCCGAAAAACAGATCGCCGAGAATTTCGCCAAAGCGGCGGAATCCTATCAAAACAATCCCGTTGCCCTGCACCTGCGCGCCATGAATATGCTCTATGAGGGTTTGAAGGAAAAAGGCGCCCTGGTGATCGTGCCTTCCAGCGCGGTCGAATCCATGAATTTGGGAGGATTAAGTGGAATGATCGCCTTGTCGTCCGCCGCACCCAAGTTGGTGGAGGAAGCCAATAAGAACAAGGCTGTTCCCAAGAAATAAACGGGTTTCGCATTTGATCGTTCGCGCCGGTGGGGGTTCACCCCGCCGGCATAATGAATAATGGAATGAATCTTGAAAAAATTAAATTGAGGAAATAAATGAAGAGAGTTCTATTTGCATTACCAATTGCCATGATCCTTCTGATCCTGGCGGCATGCGGCGCCAAAGCGCCGGCTGGCCCCGCCCCCACCCCCGATGCCAAATTGGCGTCTGCAGGTGAAAAGGTGGTGGATGATCTGGCCGCCGGTAAAACCGATGCAGTCTACAGCCAGTTCACCGACCAAATGGTCAAGGCTTTGACCAAGGAGCAAACCGGACAGATCTGGGGTCAGTTGGAAGCCCAATTCGGCAAATATGAAGGTCGATCAACAACTACCGTCACTCCAAATCAGGGATACCAGGTCGTTTCTGTAACCGCGAATTTTGAAAAAGGTTCCCTGATACTGAACGTGGTACTCGATAAGGATGGGAAGATCGCCGGGCTGAATATGAAGCCAGCCCAAACCCCCACCCCGGCTGCCTATCAGGTTCCTTCCTATGTGGACCAGGGCAAATTCAGCGAGCAGGAAGTCACCATCGGCAGCGGCAAGTGGGCGCTGCCCGGGACGCTGACGATGCCCAAGGGGGATGGCTCCTTCCCGGCAGTGGTGCTGGTGCACGGTTCCGGACCCAACGACCGGGATGAAACCATCGGTCCCAACCGACCCTTTAAGGATATCGCCTGGGGTCTGGCCAGCCAGGGCATCGCCGTGCTGCGCTACGACAAGCGCACCAAGGCTCATGCCGACCTATTCACTCCTGAAGAGCTGGAAAAGATCACCCTGGGCACAGAAACCATCGATGACGCCATCCTGGCGGCGAACCTTTTGGCGAAAACACCCGGGATCGACCCCAAACAGATCTACGTGCTGGGTCACAGCCAGGGCGGTATGGCTGCCCCGCGCATCGGCGAACAGGATCCGAACCTGGCCGGGCTGATCGTCCTGGCAGGCCCGGGACGCCCGATTAGAGGATATCATCGTCGAGCAGTTGACCTATGTGGCTGGCGTGGATGGCACGGTCACCGACGCGGAGAAGAGTATGGTGCAAATGGCCAAAACCGCAGCGCCGAAGGTCAAGGACCCGGGGTTGAGTCGGGAAACACCGGCTTCCGAGTTTCCACTCGGCATCCCGGCTGCCTGGTGGCTGGATGTACGCGGGTATCTGCCTCCCCAGACCGCGAAAACCCTCGCCATGCCGGTCCTCGTCCTGCAGGGCGGCAGGGATTACCAGGTGACCAAGGTCGATTTCGACCTCTGGCAGGCTGCATTGAAGGACAAAGCCAATGCCAAACTGGTCTTTTATCCCGACCTGAACCACCTCTTCATGACCGGAAAGGGAATGGCGACGCCAGAGGAATACACCCAACCCGGCACCGTGGCGCAGACGGTGATCGACCAGATCGCGAGCTGGATCAAAGTGAGTAAATAGGTTGATAAGTTGATTGGTTGAATTGGAAGAAAATTAGCGAGGGATGGCGATCTGATAATTGGATCGCCATCTTTTTGTTTCACGTGAAACAGTTGAGTGAGATCTATGCGCTGTGATTTGGATGTTTCACGTGAAACGTGAAATTCAAATGGATCGGGCATCCATAGACCGAAATTCAGGTTCAGAGTATCTTAATCGGGGGTGTAAAAAGCGAGTGCCTGATTGCGGGAATCATCCATCACAAGCTGCAGGCTGTACCCGGGGTGGAGGTCATTCACCGAGAGCAGGCGGAGCGAACCCGAGACCTCAGGGGGAACCTGGATCCAGTCGCCGCTGCAATCCCGCATGGAATCCAGGCATGCCCGGCAAAAAACGCTGGCAGGGTCATCCAGGTACACGGCCAGGGGGTAGATCTGCGATTCGAGCAGGTCCTGGAAGAAATGGGTGCCCAGGGATGGCTCGGGCGGCAGCCCGAAGCCCTGCCCGGCAAGCTCCACCAGCGCGCGGGTGTGGTAGATATCGCCGTAATTGATCGGCACCCCGAGGTCTTCGTTGGAGCTGCCCCACCGCCCTGGGCCGATGCAGATGAAGTTTTCCTTTTCCAGGGCGGCATTGAGCCTGCCGATGGTGCGCGCCAGGCGCACGCGCAGGTCGCGGGTGGCCAGGGCGAAATACTGTTCGGGCGGAATGAAGAGAACGTATTTGATATTCTCGACCTTCCCCCTTGGAACCATGAAGTGGGTTGAAAAGAGGATCTTATCCCGGCTGATATCCTGCGGAATGGCGGCGTGGCCAGTTTCCACCAGGTGGCTCTGAGGGCGGCACTGCAGCAGGGTGATCACCAGGTCGCTGGAGCCATCTCCCTTTTCCACGATATTCAGGCAAAATTCGACATCCACGGGCGAATGGTATCCCTTTTCCAGCACGCCCAGGATGGTACGCATCCGCTCGGCGAACGGGGTGCGGCGCAGCAGCTCGTCGAAGGTGAGCACCAGTTTGTTCACATCCCCGTTGATGATGCGGCTCTTGAGCGAGATGAAATAGCCATCCTCCTCGGTCTGGGCCAGGTAGCGCAGGGGCGGATAGTTGGAATTAAGCACGGCATGGATCGGCTGGGTGGCGAATTCGTTCGCCTCCAGGTCGATCAGGTCGACGAATTGCTGCGAATACCGCCGGATGGATTTGGGGTCGCTGGATGGGCGCAGCAGGGGGTGGCTGAGGGCGATCAGGCGCGGGTAATCGTTGCCCACCCGTTCCACGGCGCGGGTTCCCAGGCCCCACACGAGCCGCACGAAGCCATCCTCGCGGCGGATCTGCGGCGCCCAGCGGTAAAGATTCCGGCTGAAGGCCACCCCGGCGGCTTCGGGAAAGTAATACTTCCCGAACTGTTCCCCCTGCACGATCTGGATAAGGATGCCCATACGCTCATCGTAATCCTGGAGCCCCTTGCTGCGGCGGTAGAGCAGCGCGTCGGGGTTGAGCGTGCTGGCATAGACCAGGGCAATGGCGCGGGTAAGGGCTTTCAGGTTCTTTTGCGGGGTGGACTGGTTGGGAACGAAGATGCTTTCGTATTTCCCGGCGAAGGATGTGCCGAAGTTATCCTCCAGCAGGCTGGAAGAGCGCACGATGAGCGGTTGTTTTTCTACCGAAACAAGCAGTTCTTTCAATTGTTGCAGCACGTTCTGGGGAAAATGCCCGCGCTCGTATTCCCGCTGGATCTGGGGAAACTCGCTGCGCATGTCGTCTTCATCTTTGTACTTCTGGTCGTTCCAGTGTACAAGCCCATTGAGAGCCATGAAGGTATACATTTCGTCCGAGCCGACAAAAAACGATTCGGCAGGTTTGAGGCAGCAGAGCAGATCGCCCGGGGCGTTTTTCTGCAGCACCCGGTGAGCCAGCAGCATCCCGGCCGCCTTGCCGCCGATCTTGCCGCGCCCGATCTTGTGGCCCTGGATCTCAAACAGGTCGGCGACGGTGAAGAACTCCTTGGCGATGTTGATATAGGGCAGCTGGTCGCTGATCAGGTTGCGGATCAGCACCACCTTGAGCTCCTGCAGGCGGGCGTCGAATCGGCTGCGGCGCGAATCGGACATTTGTTCTATCGCGAGAGCTTGCTCGAAAACAACGTCCAGCGAGGAAAGCTCAGGATTGACGGTGAGAACGTGCTCCCCCTTGCCCACCCCCCGTTCCGCCAGAACCGCCTTGACCAGTTCTTCAAACGCCTGGTGGTCGAAGTGCTGGGAGTAAACGAGGTCAGTATGCATTTCACGCACGCGTTCCAGGCGCTGCTCCCAGATCTCGGCGGGCTCCTCTTTCAGAGGGTCGTGCAAACCCTCCAGCTTCTGGGTGGCGATCGCCTGCTCGCGCACCTCTGCTTCAAAGGTCTGCGCGTCGGTAAATCCGCGGGTGAATAGTTCGCGGCGCATACGCGCGCGGATGGCAGGTCCGAGGATGGGATACTGCCCCAGGGAAAAGGAGATCCGCACCAGGTTTTCGTTGATGTTCAACTGAGGGGTCATTTGTGTTCGGGGATTCCCAGAAAATCGCCCCCGATGAAGGGGGCGAGAAGGGCTTATTGTGAAGTTGTCAGCCCAGGTGCATGGGCATGATCACATGCTCGAAGGTTTCATCGCCCATCGGGCGGATCAACCCCGGCGTGTTGTTGGCGTTGGTCTCCAGGGAGAATTCGGGGGTGGGGATCACATCCAGCACCTGGTTGAGGAACTGCACATTGAAGGCGATTAAGAGTTCCGGTCCCTCCACGTTGGCTTCCACGCGGTCCTCAGTGTTGCCCGTTTCCTCAGAGGTGGCGCGGATGATGACCGCTCCCGGTCCGGCTTCCCCGGGCTGGATGCTGAAACGAACAACGTTATTAGATTCGCGTGCGATGATCTCGGAGCGCTTGCAGGCTTCCTTGAATTGGTTGGTGTTTAGAATGGTGCGGGTTTTGGAGGATCGTGGGATGATCACGCGGTAATCGGGGAAATTGCCCTCGATCAACTGAGAGACCAATTCCGCATCCTTCAGGTGGAAGATCACCTGCCCCCTTCCCTTGGGCAGCGCCATCTGCACGGTTTTATCCCCATCAGCTGCGATGCGTGCCAGCTCGGTGAGCGCCCGGGCGGGGATGATGGCAGAAACAGTGTTCACCGCGGAATTGGAGAGGGAAGCCTTGCGCACCGAAATCCGGAACCCATCTGTGGCAGCCAGGGTGACTTCGTTTCCGTCGATGGTCAGGGAGACCCCCTGCAACACCGGACGGGCGTCGTCGTTGGAGGCGGCGAAGGCCACCTGCTGGATCATTTCCTTGAAGTCAGCGATATTCAGTTCCACCGCTTCGCTCAGATCCGGTACGGGCATGGGCGGGAATTCGACCGCGTCGATGCAGTTTATGCTCGTCACTGAATAGCCGCAGCTAACGGTGAGGTTGGTGGAATTTTCCGGCAGGTCGAGGGTCACCATTTCGGCTGGGAGCGTGTTGACCAGGTCCTGAAAGATACGAGCGGGGATCGTGGTGGTGAGGGTGCCGTCGCTGCCTTGCATGGGGATCCAGGCGGTGATGCCCTGCTCCAAATTGGTGGCGGATAGGCGCAGCCGCCCGTCATCCTCGGTGGCGAGGAGGATATTGGCAAGAACGGGCAGGGTGGAGCGCGGGGAGACCGCCTTGGAAACCAGGTTCAAACCGTGGGCGAGCTGGGGTTGGGAGACCATCACCTTCATCGTGCCACCTCAGATAGAATTGAATGTTCAAAACGAATACAATATTGATACATTTTACACCAAAACCAAACAGCAGCCGAAACGGCACTTGGAGGGAGATATGGATAAAGAGAAGAAGGGATACGATTTCAAACCGGTGACATCAAAGAACTGGAATGATCTGGAGGAACTTTTTGGTCCCCGCGGCGCGTGCGCCGGCTGCTGGTGCATGTACTGGCGGGTGCCGCGCAAGGAATTCACCAAAGGTCAGGGAGAACCTTTCCGCAAAGCGCTGAAAGATCTCGTGGATGGGGGCACGATACCAGGGCTGCTTGCGTATGAAGGTGGAAAGGCAGTGGGCTGGATTTCGGTCGGCAGGAGGGTGGAGTTCGTCTTGCTGAGCCAGTCGAAGGTACTCGCGCCGGTGGATGACCTGCCCGTGTGGTCGATCGTGTGCTTTTTTATCGCGAAGACGCATCGCAAGCAGGGCTTGATGCTGCCCATGATCAACGCCGCGGTCGATCACGCTGCAAAACGGGGGGCAAAGATCGTGGAAGCCTACCCGATGGATCCATATAAGCGGCTCGGTGGGGTCAGTGCCTATGTGGGCATCACCACCATATTTGAAAAGGCGGGGTTCACCGAGGCCGCCCGCCGAAGCGAGCATCATCCGGTGATGAGGAAGTATCTGAATTAAGTAAAATTGCCTATTGACATTTTTATACAAACATGCTAGAATGTATGTATGAAAAGGACGAAAGAAGAGGCCGCTGTCACCCGCGAGAACCTGCTCCAGGCAGGACTTGTGGTTTTCGGGCGAAAAGGATATGACGCTGCTACCCTTGAGGATGTCGCCCACGAAGCCGGGGTCACCCGCGGAGCGATCTATTGGCACTTCGGCAGCAAGACCGAGTTGTTCAACGCGTTGATGGAAAAATATTCATCACGGGGAACAATCATACTTCAGCAGGCTGCCTCAGAAGGTGGCACCTTTACCCAGATACTCACCCGTGTGTTTGCCGGAATGTTAAAGGCTGTGGAGAGCGAACAGGAGTTACGTTCCATGATGGAGATCAGCCTTTTCAAATCCGGATACTCCGATCCAAAGGAGGATTGGCGGATGCGCCAGGTGGAGTTGAATCGCGCCCTGATCCAGGGTATTGCCGAAACGATGAGGCAGGGTATTGAAACCAGTGCGCTCCGCAAAGACCTGGACCCGGTTCTCGCGGCAAGAGCTTTCCTGGCGTTTCAGAATGGGATCATTTTTCTATGGCTGAGCGACCCGTCCGCTTTTTCTCTCAGCGGCAAGGCTGACGCTTTTGCGGAAGTGTATTTGAAGGGAGTTCAGGCATAATATTTTTTTAGAAATTATACATACAATCAGATATGTATAATAAATATTTCAAAAGGAGAAATGAAATGAAAAAGCAGATGATCGTGAAAGTTGTGGTGGTTTTTGCGGTACTGACCGCGACAGGGATCGGGCTGGTGGTTTTCCCGTTAAAATACGCAGCCGGCTCGATGGCTCTTGCCCTGCCCATTGTCGGTGGTGGGATCTTCGCCGCAACCCTGGCTTTCTTCCTGGTCGAAATGTTTCGATTAAACGAGGCATGAACCGGGGGAAGTATTAAAAACCGGCGGGAAACACTTTCCCGCCGGTTTTTCGTAAGATCGATCTTTAATCAGTTAAACCACTCAAAACATCAACTATTCAACCTTCACCTACGATGGCGGCAGGAATTGAGTGGGATCCACCTTTCCATATGAATCGCTCATCATCTCAAAATGCAGGTGCGGTCCGCTGGAATTCCCCGTGCTGCCCAGGGCACCGATCACGTCCCCCTGGTACACGCTCTGCCCACAGACTACATTGTAGGCGCTGAGATGGGCATAAAGGGTCTGCCAGCCGCCATGATCCACGACGATCATATTCCCATAACCGTGCTCGTTCCAACCTGCGTAAACGATCACACCGTTATCGGCGGCGTAAATTGCGCTGCCCAGGTATCCTCCCAGATCGATCCCGTAATGGTTTGTTTCCGGCGAGTAATGGAAACCGGAAATGAAATGCTGGACCGTCGGCCAGATGAATGTACCTGTGCCAACCGCGCCGTCGTTGATCTTGCCGCAGTAACCAGGGCCGAGAACGCGCGCCACGGCCGGATCGGAGCGGGTGATGCGGGGGGCGCTCCAGGTGATGAATTCGCGCGAGCCGCCAGGAACGAAGAGCATGGTGCCAGGGGCGATATTCGGGTGGCTGAAATCGCCGATCGTGGCGGCATCCAGGCGGTTGCCCGGCCAGTTGATGATATCCTCCGGCGTGACCTTGAAATACTTGGAAACCCCGTTCAACCCATCGGCGGCGGTCCATTCGTAGTAGGTGCCATTCTGGGGAAGGATATTGAGCTCCATGCCTGGTTTCAGAAAATGGGGGTTATCCTGCAGGGTCATGTAATTGCCCCACAGGATGGTGGAGGGCTTGAGGTTGAATTTCTCGGCGATCCCGAAGATGGTATCACCTTCCTCAACCGTATAAGAAACCACGTCAAACCGCGGGCGGGCAGGCAAAATGGTGTGCAAGTCCGCCTCCTGGCTGACCCCGCCCACCAGCGCCAGGGGCTGGTAATCCGGCAGGTTCACCGGAGCCTCTTCCGTGGGCTGGGCGGCCGCCTGAACGGAAGAAGCAGGAGAATCGATCGTCCCGCCCAGGTAGAACTTGCCCATCACCCAGATGACCACCAGCGCAAGCATAACCACGGCCAGACCGGCTGCAGCGCGCAGGGAGACATCTTTCAGCCCTAGGCGGATAAGGGTATCCCAGGCCTGGGTTATGCGGCTGCCGCCGCTTGGGGGCGGCTGGGGGCTGCGGGATTTGGGATTGCGTGCGTCCGTGTCCCTTTTAGGAGGCTGCGGAGTGTTCTTTTCAGGTTCCATTATGCAAGACTACCAAAAATCATCTTATCACACGGGATGGGAGGGGTCAATTAATTTAAATTAGAGGCGCATGAGAAAAAATGATGAAAATTCGCGAGTAGGTGTGGGATAATTTCTTGTGGTAGTTGCATATTCCATGCGAATCATTTATTAGGAGAGTGCCATGCAGAAAAAATTTGGAGTACTGAGATTCGCTGCCAGCGTGTTTAAGGTGTTGGGCATTCTTTGGGGAATTATCGTGCTTATCGCCTGCGCCCTGACCATTGTAGCTGCCTCGGCTGGTCCGCAGGTGATGAACAGCGTGATCGGGACTGGTAATTATGTGGATATGGGCAGCGGCGGCTTTATCGCCGGGCTCTTCGGCGCGCTGCTGGTGCTCGTCTTCGGGTTGATCGGCGCTCTGTGCATTTATGCCCTGGGTGAGCTGATCAACCTGCTTGTCGCTGTGGAGGAAAATACCCGTGCCTCTGCCCTGGCTTTGGTCAAAGAGCGCGGTCAGGCAGGAAATGGTTGATCCATTGCAACTTTTCAACGTTCAGAACGTTATAATTGGGCAAAGGAAAATTTCATGAGAAAGGGTTTGGGAAATTAAAATGTCTGATATTCAACCTGTAGTTGTTCCACCCCAGGAATCACCGGCTGTTCCACAAAGCAGCGGTAAAGCCATTGTCAGCCTCGTCTTTGGGATTCTGGGTTTTGTCCTGCTTCCGCTCATTGCCGGGATCGTGGCGGTGGTGACCGGTTACTCCGCCAAACGCGAGATCCGCGAAAGTGCTGGCAGACTCAAGGGTGAGGATATGGCCACTGCCGGGATCATCCTTGGCTGGGTCAACCTGGGACTCACCGTACTTGGTGTTTGCATTGGCCTGGTCATCGTGCTGGGAGTTTTCACCGCTTTGGGTAACATTAAGTACTGATTCCGCTTAAGGTTATTCGGCAACTCCAACCATAGCGTGTCCAATGATCAAACCGCTTGGAGGGTGGGAACCTTCGCTTGACGATTCCGCCTCCAGGCGGTATATTAAGTACGCTAAAAATGTCCCAGTAGCGCAATTGGATAGAGCGTTTGCTTGCGGAGCAAAAGGTTGCAGATTCGAGTTCTGCCTGGGACACCATTCTAGACCCGCGAGGGTCTTTTTTATTTTGTAAGAGACGTTTTTTGAGAAGGTTTTGATCCCCATTGAGGGGACGATGTTCGAGTTCTGCCTGGGACACCATTCAAGACCCGCGAGGGTCTTTTTTATTTTGTAAGAGACGTTTTTTGAGAAGGTTTTGATCCCCATTGAGGGGACGATGTTCGAGTTCTGCCTGGGACACCATTCAAGACCCGCGAGGGTCTTTTTTATTTTGTAAGAGACGTTTTTTGAGAAGGTTTTGATCCCCATTGAGGGGACGATGTTCGCGTTCTGTCTGGGACACACTCCCGGCCTGCTCATCATCCATCGTGGGCAGGTTTTTATTCCTGGTTATCGTATAAACCCGCGTAGAACTATAATAAATTCAGCATCTCGTAAAGAGGAGAAATCATGGAACAAAAATCTGTGATTATCATCGGCGCTGGTTTCGCCGGGTTGTGTGCCGGCATCTACGCGCGGCTTAATGGCTTCGGCGCGCACATTTTCGAACTGCACGATAAACCGGGAGGCCTGTGCACCTCCTGGAAGCGCAAGGGCTACACCATCGATGGCTGCATCCACTGGCTGGTGGGATCCAACCCAAAGAGCGGGATGCACCAGTTCTGGGAGGAGGTCGGCCTCTCACAAGAGCGGGAGTTCGTCAACGCAGAGGAATATTCGCGTTATGAAACCAGGGATGGCCGCACGGTCATCTTCTTTAGCGACACTGACCGCCTGGAGTCTCACCTGCTTGAGATGTTCCCCCTGGATGAAAAACCGATCCGCGAATTGACCGCTGGCATCCGTCTGGGTACTCGCATGTCCACATTTATGGATACCCCAACCGAATCACAAACACTATTTAAAAAAATTCAAAGGGGATTGTCCACTGGCTGGTTCTTCCTGTTGAATGGCAGGAAGCTTAATTATTGGATGAAGACGACCACGGCGGAATTCGTGCCAAAAATCAAAGACCCGGAATTAAAAGATGCCCTGGGCGAACTTTGGATGCCGGAGTTCCCGCTCTTTTTCCTGCTCTTCACATTTTCGTATCTGAATAACCAAAATGCCGGCTACCCCATCGGCGGATCGCTGCCCATGTCGCAGGCGCTGGAGAAGCGTTTCCTCGCGCTCGGCGGGGAGATCACCTATAAAGCCCGGGTGGAAAAGATCCTGGTGGAGGACGGGCGCGCGGTGGGCGTCCGCCTGGCAGATGGAAGCGAGCATCGCGCGGGACGGGTCATCTCGGCTGCGGATGGGCACACCACCATCTACAAGATGCTCGATGGCAAATATAAGGATGACTCCATCGATAAAATGTACCGGGATTGGAAACTCTTCCCGCCGCTGGTCTTTGTGGGGGTGGGGGTGAACCGCGATTTTCAGGACCTGCCGAAAACCGTATCAGGGATAAGTATCCCTCTGAAGCATGCACTGGATATCGGTGATAAAACGATGGAACGGCTCCCCATTCATGTCTTTAATCAGGATCCGACCCTCGCGCCAAAAGGCAAAACCAGCCTGGTTGTGATCCTGCCTTCCGATTACAAATACTGGAAGGAACTTTCCGCCGACCGGGCTGCCTATGATGAAAAGAAGGACCAGATCGCGCGCGAGGTGGTGTCCGGGTTGGAGGAGCGCTTTCCCGGGATCGGTGCCGATGTGGAGATGGTGGATGTGGCCACCCCGCTCACCTTTGAGCGCTATACCGGCAACTGGCAGGGCTCCTTTGAGGGCTGGATGATCACTGCCGAAAACGCAGGCACAGTGATGAAACCGCTCTCCCAAAAGCTGCCGGGGCTCGAGAACTTCTACCTTTGCGGGCAGTGGGTGGAGCCGGGCGGCGGGCTGCCCACGGGAGTGATGTCTGCCAGGCGGCTGCTCCAGGCGATCTGCAAGGAGGAGGGGAAGGATTTCCAGGCTCCCCTTCCTGAATGATTTATTTACCTCGAAAAACACGAATTACACGAAAAAATGGATGAGTTGAAGCTTTGAGTTGTTGATTAGTAGGAATTAGATAATAAATTAATGTTTAACCCAAAGGTCGCGTAATACACGGAAAGAAGAGATCTTATCAGCGGGAGGGCGAAAAAACGGATGTTCTATACTGAATTCATGGGTGTTTTGTATCCCGATACGCATCCCAAGATTGAAGCCGTGCAAATCCAACTCTTACGAACGGCATCCCCCACCCGCAAGATGGAAATGCTGGCGCAGTTAAATTGCGCTGCGCATCAGTTGGCGATGATGGGGTTGCGCGTGAAATACCCCCATGCAAGTGAGTCCGAACTAAAGTATCGTCTGGCCGGGCTGCTGCTGGGCGAAGAGTTGGCGCAGAAAGTTTACGGGGATAGGGGGAGTGCAAAATGAGCCTTTGGAGGTTACCATAAAGGTAACCTCTGGTTTAGAAACCCTGGGAGTGCCCTATTTATAAGTGGTTCGCTCGCCTCCATTGCGACCCTACGACAATCCTTAAAGTGGTGTAAAATGAATCCTGGCAGAAGCATGAAACAACCAATCCACAGAAAAAACCTGGTCCGAATCTTCAGGTACCGTCCCCCAAGGGGTTGAGCCGGAAAGCGGCTTATAAGCAACACCTACCTAGGGAACGGCGCCAACCGTTCCCTTTTGTTATCTCGAATTGGAAGGCTGCAGACATGGAAAAGATATCCTACCGAACCTACGCCGATAAGGTCATCCTGCGCACCGGTGACCGGCTTTGCGAAAACGCCGACGAACTGTTTTCCAGTAAGCTGGCTTACCGCATCATCAGTCAGGCGATACACAAGCTGGTGAAGCGCAACAGCCCCATGCTGCGCGTGTTCGACCGCCGCCTGATCGAGGACAAGGATATCCACCGGTTGATCGAGTTCATGAAGCTGGCACTTAAAGTCCCCCCCGAGATGGTGGTGAAGATCCTGCCCGAATCCGAACAGTTCCTGCGCGACCGGCAGCTATTTAACGACTTTATTGAATACCTGTATAACTACTGGCGCAGCCTGCAGCGCTTCATTATCTGCGATTCCGCCGGTAACCGCTTTGACCGCCGCCCCTACCAGACCTTCAACAATACGGTCGAATCGCTAACCCACCTGGTGCGCAGCACCTACCGCGACCTGCAGGAAAGCGTCACCGGCACCCACCCGCGCATTTACCGCCAGGTTCGCGCTGCCGCCGAGGTGGCAGCCATTGCCCTGCCCAAGGATGCCGCCTACCCCGCCGCGATCTACCGCAAGCTGAACGATATCGCCGTCATTCGCCAGATCCTGATCTACCCGCCGCTCATCTTCAACCCGCCCATGAACAAACGCAGCGGCGTCTTCGAGCGGGTGGATAAAAACCCGCTGGAGGGGTTGCAGCTTTCCAGCAAAGACTGGCTGTGCTACCCCGCCAAGGTGGGGCCGCTGCTCATCATGATCTATTTTTCGCTCAAATTCGCAGAGCTGGGTTTTTCGCTTTGCAATCTCTTTGAGCTGGCGGATGAGAAGGATCTGCAGGGCCGCCCGGATGCGGCCTACCTCTTCGGCGTGCCGGAGAAAGATTTCCCGGCGCTTGGCAAGGGGCAGACCATCTTTTACGATGATGAAAAGAATGACATGCTCATCGGCGCGGTGCCCGAATGCGACGAGTTCGGCTATTTCGGTTACCTGAAGAAAATGACCCTCACCCTGCACAACATTGTGATGATGAAGCGCGGACGGCTGCCTTTCCATGGAGCCATGGTGTCCCTGCGCATTCACGAGCGTGAGCCGATGACCGTGTTGATCATGGGGGATACCGGCGCGGGTAAATCGGAGTCGCTGGAAGCTTTCCGCCAGATCGGCAAGGATGAGATCGAGGAGATCACCATCATCGCCGATGACATGGGCTCATTGAATGGCGCCCAAAATGGGCACATCCTGGGGTACGGCACCGAAACCGGGGCGTTCATCCGGCTGGATGACCTGCAAACAGGCTATGCTTTTGGGCAGATCGACCGCACCATCATCATGAGCCCCGACCAGACCAACGCCCGTGTGATCCTGCCGGTGACCACCTTCCAGATGATCATCCGCGGCGTTCCGGTCGACCTGGTGCTCTACGCCAATAACTACGAGCCGGTGGATGCGGATCACCCCACCCTGGAGTGGTTCGATACCCCCGAAAGCGCGCTCGAGGTCTTTCGAGCGGGCAAGGTGATGAGCAAGGGCACCACAACGTTGACGGGTATGAACCAGACTTATTTTGCCAATGTGTTCGGCCCGGAGCAATACCAGGAGGAGCACGAGAAACTGGCCAAGGAATTTTTTGAGGTATTTTTCCAACAGGGAACCAAAGTGGGCCAGATCCGCACCCAGCTTGGGATTGCCGGGATGGAGATGAAAGGTCCCGAGCATGCCGCGCGGGCGCTGCTGGATTACGCGAGAGGAAAGGAAACGCCTAAACCTTAGTTTGCAGTTCTGTAAAGCACAAAATGGGGGATATCTAATAGAATAGGTGCATGAGTTCTTTAAAGGTTGAGAATCATGCAGATTAGATCTGCATTGGGGGAAATCGATGTTTTTTTCACCAACCGGTAGAACCGATCCTGTTATTAGATCTTCTAATTCCGATATTCAAAATATTTTAAATAATCCCAGGGGGAATGAATACTTTCTCCCACAAAAAACCCATTTTCAAGGAGTGTCAGATGAAAAAAATGTTTTATGTGTTGTTTGCCTTCCTGCTGGCTTTCGGGCTGGCGGCAGGCGCGGTCAGCCAGGTAAGCGCGGCAACTCTTTGTGTTGACCCGGCCAATACTCCCACCTGTTTTGCATCCATTCAAGAAGCGGTGGCTGCAGCGGCGGATGGGGATACCATCACGGTTGCCGCAGGTACATACAATGAGACAGGCCAGATCGTAATTGATAAAAACCTGTCCATCGTGGGAGCTGATAAAACCACGACAATCATCACACCGGCAGGGGATACGGGAAGTTCAGGGGATGCCCGGGGATGGTTCCTGGTAACTGCCGGGAAGACCTTTAATCTCAGTAATGTCACCCTGGATGGATCTGGCAGATCCATCAATATGGCGGTAATGTCATATGGACCGGGTACATATGAAAATAATGTCTTCCAGAACCTTGGCGCCCCGGGTACCAGGGCCGCGGGGTTGCTTTCTTCTCCACCAGCAATGTGACTGTTCGGAATAACACGTTTTCAAATATTGGTCGCATAGGGATTTATTTCAGAAACACGACCAATGTCGTTGTGGATGGCAACACGTACACCGGCAAAGGGGATGGTGACTGGCTGGATTATGGGATTGAGCTTGAACAAGGCTCTGTTGCCGAGATCATGAACAATACCATTTCCAACTGCACAGGTGTTGCGTCTGATGGTTCAACCTCAGCTGGTGTGCTTATGACGACATATTTTGGATCGGGTACGACCGGAAATATCCACGATAATGTTTTTCAAGACAACTCAACAGGTATAGCTGTTGGCTATGATGGGACAGATACAAGCAGCTGCACCGCAACAGGTAACACATTCACTGGCAATGATTTTGCTATCACCTCCACGAATCCGGTTGTGAATGCAGGTGGCAACTGGTATGGGGATGCAAGCGGTCCGAGTGGCGTTGGTAATAGCGGCACTGGGGATGCAACAGAAGGCAATGTGGATTTTCGCCCTTGGTGCATCGATTCTGCCTGCGTTGCAACAATGGATGTTGTCCCTGGCTGGACAATCCAATCCGGAATCAACGCTGCCGACCCCGGTGACACAATCCACCCGCTGGGAATATACGAAATCACGGTCAACAAGCACGTCAAGCTCGTTGGCGTGGCAACGGGAGCGATAGCAGCAGTAACACAGTCCTAGATGTCCGCCGGTCCGGCGGCGATTACGCTCACTGGTTCCGGTTCTTCAGATACGGACCCGATCCTTTTCCAGGATATTCGCGTTTCCCTGACTGGTGGATCGGGTTCCTGGTTCCTGAGGCTGCCTCATCCAATTATGTAAAAATGGATGGTGTTGCAGTTGCCTGCGGACCGCTCACTTATTCTGAAAATGAAGCGGGCTTATGGGTGATGTCTTCTGGCAGCCTGCGACATTTCACCGTAATGGATTCCAGCTTCTCTGATTGTGATTTTGGCTGGTACTTCCAGCGCAAGGTCGATTCCGGTCCGGACGGAAGCTGGTGGAATATTCAATGTGTAGAACACTCTTTTTAGTGGAAACAGCTACAAAGGATTCTACGCAGAGAAGCTCTCTGAAGCCACATTCACGAATGTGACTGTGGAAGACACCTCTTTACGGGATTCCTATTTCAAATCAAATGGAATGCGGGTATTGATATCAACCTTAAGGGGAGGGAAGTTACCGAAACCTTGTCTTCAACATCGACCACCAGCGGTAACGGTGGGTCGGAAGGTGTTGGGCTCGCTCTAAAAGCCCGCTCGGATGGTACGACTTATGGCGCGTACCCGGCTACGCTGGACAATGTTCAGATAAAGGCGGCACCTTCACCGGTAATCGAACGCGGAAATCCGCATCGGCGAAACCGGCAAGAATAATCCCGGACCCACAGGTGTTGTCGATTTCAGTGCGACGCACAGATCGACCTCGACCGTACAGCGGATCGGATGGCGCAGCTTATGGAGATGTAGTCAACCTGGTTCCACCGCTCCAGTAACTCGTTACGCGTAACACACTTCCTGGCAGCGGGGTGTCTATTTCCACCCCCAATACAGTTTACGTGGATGATGGCTGGGCGGCATTGGCTCCTTTCGCTGACCCGGATGGCGCTGGTCCCGCAACCTCGTTCGGGTACGATGCCTTCGCCAGCATCCAGGCGGCGGTGGATGCTGCAGCGCCGGGAGCACGATCAAGTGCCTGCCGGAACCTATACAGAACAGGTAACTATTACTAAATCGCTGACCCTGGTGGGCGAAGACCGTGACACCACCATCATCAAAGCGCCGGGAGCAATCCACCTGCGGCCTGATCCGTGGATATTCCGAATTCCGTTCCGTGGTCAAAAATCTAGGGTTCCGGACGTGGATGTGGACCTATCGGCTTCACCGTCAACGGGCCGGGTCCCAGCGGTTGCGGCTCAATCGGCTACGGCATCGTGGTCCGTGATGGCGCTCATGCCAATATTCACGATAACAAGGTCCTGGATATCCGTGACGAACCCTTCAGCGGCTGTCAGAACGGCGTCGGGATTGTCGTCGGGCGCTCCGCTTGGAGCACAACCGGAACAGCTGAGATCACTGATAACATCATCAGCGGATTCCAGAAGAATGGAATTGTGGTCAGCAATACCGGTTCCAGCGCAACGATCACCGGCAATACCGTCACCGGCGCAGGGCCGACCACTGTCACTGCCCAAAATGGAATTCAGATTAGCAGTGGTGCCACAGCAACAGTATCCGGGAATACCGTTTCAGGTATTTCCTACACGCAGGCAAGTACTCCAGCTTGGACAGCTGCTGGTATCCTGATCATGAATTCTCCTTCGATCACCGTTCAAAATAACGTGGTCAGCGAATCACAGACTGGTATCTATAGTTATGTTTCAAATGGTACCTACACAAATAACACAATCAGCACAACAACAACCGGGGTTGGGAATCCTCCCAATGGTTTATTCGGTGCCGTGATCGAAGCTGGAACTGTCACCTTCTCTGGAAATGAGATCACGAATGACGGCACTCCAGGTGCATACGGCCTGGCAGTCTATGCTGGTTACGATGATGAGGATACCGACGCGAGCTTAACCGGGAACTCTATATCTGGCTGGGATACCGGCGTCAGCTTTGACCAATGCTCCTCCAGCTGCGGTACCGGCGTATTTACCGGCATCGAATTCGAGTTCAATGAAATCACCGGCAACACCACCCAGGTCGAGAACCTCAACGTCACCCCGGCGGTCCCCGCTTCACCCAACTGGTGGGGCAGCGCGGCGAACCCCGGCTTCGATCTGGACGAATTCTCCTTCTCACCCTGGTGCGCCGATCAGGCCTGCACCACTTTCGGGTACCTCGCCAGTGATGTCCAGGATGCATTGGACGACCTGGCTCCTGATTCCACGTTTACCCTTATCTCCGGGGTGTATGACCAACTCGTTCTGAGTGTCCCCGGCACAACCCTGAAGCTTTTGGATGGCGCGGAGATCCGCCCAAGCGCCGGACCCTGCTTCCTGATCAACGCGGATAATATCAGCATCGAAGCTGAAACCCCCGCGGGAGCGGTCTGCGTGCCGCCCACGTTCTACGACGGCCTCGACCTGCTCAAAGCGGTCAACGGCCTGCGCGTGGTCAACATGGAGTTCGACGGCAGCGCGGTCAATACCCTCGACGGGCTCAACCTTGGATCAGGGCTGACCAACTTCCAGTTCCTGAATAACTACATCCACGGTTTCGGCCGGGATGGCGTCCGCTTCACGCCCGATAGCTCCCCCGCCGGCAATATGGTGATGGCGGGCAACCTCTTTGCCAAGAACAGCGGATTTGGGGTCAACAACCTCACCCCGGTCAGCCTGACCACCACCTTCAACAACTGGTTTGACCCGAAAGGTCCCAAGGGCACCTACGGCGACGGGTATAACGGCAAGCAGACCTATTCGCCTTACGTCTACGCCGACCTGCTGGCAACCTCAAGCGGGACAAGCTATGCCAACAAGGTGACCACCACCGGGACGATCACGTACGCGGTCAAGGTCAGCGCTGCCAACGCTCTACGGCGCACAGTTCGACCTGGAATTCGACCCGGACGTGCTGGAGCTGCTCTCGATCACCGACAGCGGCAAAATGGCACACGACGCGGTCTGCCCGATCGATACCCTGGCCGACGCGCAGGATGGCGAGATCAGTTACTGCGGCAAAGGCAAACAGTTGAATGGGACAGTGACCCTCTACACCCTAAAATTCAAAGTGAAACCCGGGACGCTGGCTGGCAACACCACGCTTGATTTCGTGGACGATTCAGTGTCCTTCGCCTCCAGCTCCACGTTGGCCAGCAACTTCATTTACCCGGGCAGCATGGCGGACGTGACCGTCAGCATCTACGACCCGGCCAGCACCACCTTCAACCTGGGTGCGCAGATCCTGCTGGAAGGTCGCAGCGATAGCAGCGATACCTGCATGAACCTTGGATCCGGGATCGTGAAATGCAAGACCGATAAATGGGGCAATCTGACCCTAAATGACCTGCCCGCGGGAAGTTACGTGGTCAAGGTTTCGAAGCTGGGTTACATCGACCTTCCCGCGACATTGAATAAGACCCTGGTGGTCAACGCCGGGAAAACCTCCGTCGGGAAACTGACGCTGGTGGCAGGTGATGTGGATAACAATGAAGTCATCAACCTGGCGGACGCCGTGGCGGTGGCCAACGATTGGGGCCACAGCGGCAGCGCCATCGTCAATCCCCTGGCGGATATCAACGCTGACGGTAAGGTGGACTTGTTCGATTTGGCTATTGTTGCCAAGAATTACAACAAGACCAGCTCGGCCTACAATTCCTGGAAGCCGTAAATCTCCGGTCACTTTACAGAATCAATCAGGCGCGGAGGATCCTCCGCGCCTGATCCATCTCAAAGGTAGAATTGTATTATTATGAAAAGATTTTTCCTCCCATTATTTCTTCTTGTAATCCTGGCCTTTCCGCTATCCATCGCCGGGGCGCAGGCGCAGGCAACCCTTTCGATCAACCCATCGAGCGTCACGCTCGAAGCAGGGCAGAGCGCCAACCTGGCGGTGCGCATCACCGATGTGACCGACCTCTACGCCTACGATATCACCCTGCATTATGATCCCTTCAGTGGTGGAGATCACTTCCATCGAGAACGGTTCCTTTCTGACTAGGCGGCTTCACCGCCGCGCAGATCCTGGATAAAAGTGCCGGAACGGCCCAGATCGCCTTCACCAGCATCCCGCCCCTTACCGCCCAATCCGGTTCAGGGGACCTGGTGACATTCAAGGTGAAGGCAAAATCGGGTGGCAACGCGCGGGTCACGATCGAGAATATCCAATTACTGAAAAAGGACGCGACCGCGATCGAAGCCACCGCTTCCAGCGGTACCGTTATGGTGACGGGCAGCACAGCCACCGATTCCCCGCGCCCCGTTTCTAACCCGGGCGGAGTCGCGGATCCAGGCCAGACGCAGCAGACAGGAAGTGCTGGTGCGCAAAATGCCGCCCCTGAGTCCAGTTCTCCGGCAGATACACCATCTTCTGCTGGCAACGGAAGCACACAGCCCACAGCGGTCCCCGCCTTGCGGGATACCGTGGTGCCCGCGGCACCCATCCCTACCCCGGAACCCCAAAAAGGCGGAGGAATCACTCCCCTGGTGTGGATGATCCCGCTTGGCCTGGCGCTCCTCGCCATCGGGTATTTTGGCGGCAACTTCCTGCGCGCAAGAACCCGCAAATAACCATTTATGAGTCCCGGGGCAGCTTATCTCCGGGATTATTTTCCAATATTTATTAGACATCTTTCACCTAATTAGTCGTATAATCATTTACGACAGACGATTTGCGCAAGAATTTACAGGTATACATATGGAAAATATCTTCCTACCCGCGTTCATCACCGGCCTCACCACTGGCGGCCTGAGCTGCATGCTGGTTCAGGGCGGGCTGGTGGCGGGCTCGCTGGCGGACCGGATCGAAAAGGAGCAGTGGGAAAAGGGGAGGAACGCTGGCAAACGGAAAAAGCTAGCCATCCCCATTCTGCTATTCCTGACCTCCAAGCTGGTGGCTTACACCCTGCTGGGATTCCTTCTGGGAGCCATCGGTTCGGTGCTCTCGCTTTCCAGCACCACGCGCGGGATCATGCAGATCGCCATCGCCGTGTTCATGATCGGCAATGGGCTGCGCATGCTGAACGTCCACCCCATTTTCCGCTATTTCAATTTTGAACCGCCCGCTTTCATCACCCGCTATATCCGCAGACGATCCAAAACCAAAGACTCTGCCCTCACCCCCCTCTTTCTCGGCGCGCTGACGGTTTTCATCCCCTGCGGGGTCACTCAATCCATGATGGCCCTGGCAGTGGGCTCTGGCAGCGCGGTGACCGGCGCGGTGATCATGTTCGGCTTCATCCTGGGTACCAGCCCGGTGTTCTTCGCCCTCACTTACCTGGCCACCGCGCTTGGGTCACTCGCGGAAAAGTATTTCACCCGTATTGCAGCGGTAGCACTGCTGCTTTTCGGTGTGATCACCCTGGAATCCGGGATGAATTTGACCGGGTCGCCTTATACGCTTTCCACCGTTCCAGCGGCGGTGATGCGCGCTTTCCAGCCTTCTGAGGTTGCAATCCTCTCCGCAGGGTCTGCCCACCCCGGCGGGTCCGCTGGCGGAGGTTCCGACCCAGACCGCGGGGAGCGGGGCGCATTTGATCACCATCAATGCAAAGAACAATGGCTACAGCCCATCGCAGCTGATCGCCCCGGCAGACAGCGCCATCGAGTTGACCGTCGTGACGAATAAAACCCGCTCCTGCTCGCGCGCCTTCGAGATCCCCGCCCTGAATTACTCGGTGCTTCTGCCTGAGACCGGCGCGGAGCAGGTGGAGATCCCACCGCAACCCAGCGGTACGGAATTGCGCTTCACCTGTTCAATGGGAATGTACACCGGCGTGATCTATTTTCAATAAAGAAGCCATGACCCACCTCAAACTCAATATTCCCGATATGCACTGCTCCTCCTGTGCCATGAAACTGGAGGGGATTGAGGATGAACTACCGGGTATCCAAAAAGTCAAGGCGAGTTACCATAAACAGACCCTGGAAGTCGATTTCGATGAGACTCAGGTGAGGGAGACTCAGATCCTTCAGGCGGTGCGGGAGTTGGGTTATACCCCTGTTAAGCTACCATCATAATTCTTGTAAGGTTGTTTGATTCCCGCCCCGGCACACCCCGGGGCGGTTCTTTTTCCCCTTCCTGCGCTATAATTTCTGAAAGGGAAATTCAGATTGGCGAAAAGATCCGCTCCAAAAAAAGAGGATGAAGGTCTGCGCCTGCGGGTAAAACCGGGCGACCAGCTTTCCATTTCCATCCGCGTGGAAGCTCCGCCGCAGGCGGACAAACCGGGCAAACCTGCGCAGGCCAAAAAACCGGGTTTCTTCGCCAGTACCGCCGCTTGCGATCCGCGCATTCTTCCAGCGCCAGAAAGTGAGCGCTTTCTTAAAAAAAGCCTTTTCGCCGATGGGGCTCTTCATCCTCGGCTGCGCGCTCTTCACCCTCACCCGCTTTATCCGCCTGCCGGATTTTCCGCTCTATTTCTCCTGCGACGAAGCGCTCACTTCCTTACGCGGGTTGGATTTGGTGCGCGACCTCGGTTTCGATTACAACGGCTACTTCCTCCCACCACTCTTCCTGAACGATGGGAAATATTCTCTTGGCACCACGGTATACCTGCAGATCCTGCCGCTTTTGGCATTCGGTAAATCGGTCTGGGTGGCGCGTGGGGTCTCGTCGCTGGTTTCCTTGTTGGGGGTGATCTGGTTCTCCCTGCTCGCCCGCGATCTCTTCAAGTTGAAACTCTGGTGGGCTGGCGCTTTCCTGCTGGGTGTTACACCGGCCTGGTTCCTGCTCTCTCGAACGGCCTTCGAGACCGCCCAGATGACCGCACTCTATGCCGGTGCGCTCTACTATTACTTCCTCTACCGTGCCGGGAGGCCGCGCTTCCTCTTTGCTTCGATTGTGCTGGCAGCCATGGCTTTCTATGCCTACCTGCCCGGCGAGGCGGTGGTGGTTCTCACCATCCTGGCGTTGGCGTTCATCGATATTAAAACTCACATCCGCAACTGGAAAACGGCGCTGCCAGCCTTAGGAGTGCTGGTGCTGCTGGCACTGCCGATGGTCAACTTCGTGCGGGTGCACCCCGAGCACTACGCCGGGGCGATGGCGCATTACGGATCGTACCTCGCCAGTGATCTATCCACAGCGGAAAAGGTTCAGGTTTACCTGGGCAATTACCTGCAGGGAATCAGCCCGCTTTACTGGTTCAACCCACGTGTGAACGAGGATGTGCACTACCTGATGAAAGGCTACGGGCACATCCTGCTCATTTTTCTGCCTTTTGCTGTGTGGGGCGCTGTGCGACTGGTTCGCCGGCGCTCGCTGCCAGAGTTCCTGGCGGTGCTGGTGCCTCTCCTCACCGCCCCGGTGGCAGGTGCACTACTCAAGACCGAGGTCACCCGCACCCTGGTGGTCATCCTGCCTTATGGCTGGCTGATCCTGCTGGGGCTTGGAGGCTGGCGCGGACTGGCTGGAGGGCAAACGGGTGCGCCGCGGATGGATCACGGCCGGACTGGCGGTATTGCTTGGCGTCGGGCAGGTCTATATGCTCACTGATGCACTCACCCGCGGGCCGTTGTGGTGGAATGATTACGGTATCAGCGGGATCCAATACGGCGCCAACCAGGTCTTCAAGGAGGCTTTGGATTATTCGCAGGATTATCCGGAGACCAAGGTATATATCTCGGGCGGATGGATCTTCCAGGCGGATGCGCTCAAGCGGTTTTTCGTTCCACCCGGCGCGCCGGTGGATCTGGCCACCCCCGACCAGATGCCCGACCGCATCGCCAGCGGTGAAGACCTTACTTTTGTGGTCATCCCCGAGGAGTTCAAACGCCTGGAGGAATCCGGCGATTACGCTAAGATCCAGGTGGAGAAGACCCTGCCCTGCCCGGATGGCAGACCATGCTTCCGCTTTATCAAACTTCAGTTCAAACCTGCCGTACTGGAAAACCTGCAGGCAGCCGCCATTGAAAAATCTCAGCCAGTCGAGACCGGCGCGGTTTGGAACGGAATGAAGCTGGATGCGGAGCTGACCGCGCTGAGCGACGGCAAGGTGGGGAACCTCTTTGATGGCAACAACGAAACCTTCATCCGCTCAGCGGAGATCAACCCGCTGGTCATCGACCTGGGCTTCCCGCAAAGAACGCCGCTTACCGGTGTGCAGGTGCGGGTGGGCTCCGAGCCGGTGACGCTGACCGTGACAGTCAACCCCGACGATCCGCAGAAAAAGCAGGTTTTCACCCAATCCGAGGGTCAGTCGGATGGCTATAAGGAGATCCTGGTGGATTTTGGGAGCGCTCTGGATGTGGAAAAACTGGAGATCGCAGTGAAGAACATGCTCTCCCCTGAAAAGGGCTTTGTACACATCTGGGAATTGCAGTTGCTGCAAGCCGAATAAATATTTTAGAGGAAATTGTGGAAAAGAAACAGATCTTATTGACCAATGATGACGGCATCCAATCACCGGGATTGTGGGCTGCCGCCGAGGCGCTGAGCCAGCTTGGGTATGTGACGGTTGCTGCGCCGCGCGAGCAATCTTCGGGTTCTGGTCGAAGCCTGCCGGTGGAATTCGACGGGCGCATCGAACCCTCCAAGCTGACCGTGAACGGCCAGGATTGGACCGTCTATGCGATAGGTGGCACACCCACCGCGGCGGTAATGCACGCCGTGCTGGAGATCCTGCCCGAGAAGCCGGATCTTGTCGTCTCAGGCATCAATTATGGCGAAAACCCAGGCACTGATATCACCATGTCCGGCACGGTGGGGGCGGCCATCGAGGGCGCGGCGCTGGGCATCCCCTCCATGGCGGTCTCGCTGCAGCTCAAGGATGTGCTCACCGCTTACCTCAGCCACTCCACCGAGGTGGATTTCAGCGCTGCCGGGCATTTCACCCAATTGGTGGGCGGGATGCTGCTGGAGGGGCGCTTCCCGAAGGGCGTGGACCTGGTGAACGTGAACATCCCGCGCAGCGCCACCCCCGGAACTCCCTGGCGCATCACCTGCCTGGCGGACTTTCGCTATTTCAAACCCTATGTGGAACGCGAGGGCGGATACGATTCGAAAACGAAAGTGCTGGCCGATATCACCATCCACCCTGGGGAAGTCTCCCCGGATTCGGATATCCACGCGTTTCTATTTGATAAGGTCGTCTCGGTCACCCCGCTTACGCTGGATATGACCGCGCGTGTGGATCTGAAGGAACTGGAAAAACATTTAAAGTCCTGAGCGAACTGGCTCCTTTTACTTCGTTTGACAATAAAAAAAACCCGGAGCACTTAAGCACTCCGGGTTTTGGATGTAAACAGCGGTTACTATTGCCCGTACCCACGGCCTTCGATGTAGTTCTCCAGGGTTGAGATGGTTGATTCCTTGCTGGCGATCATTTCCTTGACCACATCCCCAATGGAGATCACCCCTGCAAGGTCATCGTTTTCCATCACCGGCAAATGGCGGATCTTTTTGGCGGTCATCAACTGCATGCAATCTTCCACCGAATTGGAGGGAGCAATCGTATAAACCTTCGTGGTCATGTATTCCTTCACCTCTGCCGTGATCACACAGGTGCCCGTCTCGACGATCGCCCTGGCGAAATCACGCTCCGAAAAGATCCCGACCAGCATTCCCTTTTCCGTCACGAGCAGTGCGCCAATATCTTTCTCGTCCATCAGCCGGAGAGCATCCAATACATTCGTGTTGGGTGAAACCGACCACACATCCCCGCCCTTGGTCCTCACCAGATCTTTCACCTGCGCCATGATCCACCTCTCTTCAAGATGTTTTTTTCCTGATCGATGAAGGCAGCGATGGGTTGACAGAAGCCGAGAGTCGGCGCGCTTCCGCGCCTCGATCCCTACTCAATTTCATTATACGCCAGGATGCAAGCATCGACTGCCGCGCAGAAACGGGCAAATCCATCCTTCCTTGCGGCTTTCCCTCCAGTTTTGGTGGAAATTGATATGTATAATATACTTGACAAATAGTATATAATAGTTATACAATATGTAAGTAATTAATTACAATGAGTCACAATAAACATACAAAAGGAGCTTTATCATGTCTTCACGAGAAAAACACATTGTCGTCACCCTGGCCTGCTTCACCATCCTGCTGGGGTATTACCTGGTCAACTGGATCAGGATGTATCAAACCATCGGGCTGGACCAGGCGACCATCTTCCGCCTGTGGGCAACGGTCATCATTGCCGGTATCGTGGTCACCATTGTCGGCACCATCCTCACCTACATCGGTTCCAACGTGGCCCATGCCATTAAAACCGGAAAAGGGGATGGCGAACCGATGGTGGAAGACGAGCGCGATAAGCTTATCGAGCTGAAGGGCGAATATGCGTCCTATGCAGTTTTTTCCATCGGCGTATTTATCGCCATGCTCAGCTTCGTGTTGGGTCAGCCCGCGCTGATGATGTTCAGCCTGATCGTCCTTTTCTCCCTCCTCGCGCAGGTGGCAGGCGATCTTTCCCAGCTGATCCGCTACCGGAAGGGAGCCTGACATGGAAAAACGCCGGGTTCGCAACAATATCCGCAGGCTGCGGTTCTTCCAGAATGAAATGACCCAGGAGGAACTGGCGGAGAAGACTGGCGTCACGCGGCAGACCATAAACGCGATCGAAAGCGCCAAATATTCACCCTCGCTGGAGCTGGCGTTCAAGATCGCGCTTGTCTTCGGGGTGCCACTGGAAGAAGTATTCACCTACACGGCCGGCGATGACCCTGCTGATGGGAAGAAAGAATAAGGAAAAAGCAATGAAAGCTATCGTTTACGAAGAATACGGCCCTCCCGGGGTTCTGGAAGTTCGGGATCTGGAAAAGCCTGCGCCAGGCAGCGGTGAACTGCTGATTCGCAACCAAGCCTCCCCCGTCAGTTTTGGCGACCTGATCGCCCGGAATATCCGGTCCCTGCCCGCCGATCAGTTTTACATGCCTTCGATCCTCCGGATGGTCACCCGCCTCGCCTTGGGGTACAGGAAACCGAAGAAGAATATCCTGGGGAGCGAGTTTTGCGGGGTGGTGGAAGCCACAGGCAATAATGTGACCCGATTCAAGAAGGGTGACCAGGTTTTTGGGTACGTTGGGATGAATTTCGGGGCCTACGCGGAATATTTATGCGTGCCTGAAACCGGGATCGTCGCCCTGAAACCTGAAAAAATGACCTTCGAAGAAGCAGCCGCTGTCCCCTATGGGGCAGTCATTGCCCGGAATCTGCTTGCAAAGGTGAAGATCCTTCCGGGGCAGAAAGTACTGGTCAATGGAGCCAGCGGAGCGATCGGCTCGGCGATGGTCCAACTTGCCAAAAATTGCGGGGCGGAAGTGACCGGGGTGTGCGGCGCTGCTGGTCTGGCGTATGTGAAGCAGCTGGGCGCGGATCACGTCATCGATTACAGAACGGAAGATTTCACCCAAAAAGGGGAGACCTACGATCTGATCGTCGATATTCTCGGGAAAAGCTCGTTTTCCCGCTGCAAAAAAGCCCTGACGCCCAGGGGGGTGTATTTCCTGGCCAGCTTCAAGATGAAACCCGTGCTCCAAATGATGTGGACTTCGCTGTTCGGGTCCCAAAAAGTGATCTGCGCGTTCGCCTCGGAGAACGTCGATGACCTCAATTTTGTGAAAGACCTGGTTGAGGCTGGGAAATACAAATCGATCATCGATCGGTGTTTTCCCATGCAGCAGGCTGCCGAAGCGCATCGATACGTCGAATCCGGCCAGAAAAAAGGGAATGTGGTCATCCTGATGGAGGGAATCAAATGAAAGCCATCATCTTTACAAAATCCGGATCTCCCGATGTTCTCGTCCTCCGCGATGTGGCGAAACCCACCCCAAGGGCGGATGAGATCCTGGTCAGGGTGCATGCCGGCACGGTGACTGTTGCGGATGTGAAATTACGTAAGATCCCCAAGTTCCTCCAAAAAATCTTCTTTCCTCTTTTCGGGTTTGGGGCGAAGGATATCTGGGGGGTGGAGGTGGCGGGCGAGGTGGAAGAAACCGGGAGCGCGGTCACGATTTTCAAAAAAGGCGATCGCGTCTTTGGAACGACATCCGCGCAGAGCACCGGCGGGAACGCGGAATACATCTGCCTCCCGGAAAGGTTTAAAAACCAGGTGGTGGCGCGCATCCCGGATTCCGTCAGTTACCAGCAGGCGGCAGCGCTGCCCGTGGGCGGCATGACCGCCCTGCAGCTCCTCCGCCGGGCAAAGATCGAGGCAGGGTAAAAAGGTTCTTATCTACGGTGCATCGGGGTCGGTGGGCACCTACGCGGTTCAGATCGCCCGCCACCTGGGGGCGGAAGTCTGCGGGGTGTGCAGTGCCGCCAACCTGGAGCTGGTGCGCTCGCTAGGCGCTCAGAAGGTGATCGATTACACCCGTCCCGATGCATTCGCGGGCGAAGGACAATACGATATCATCCTGGATGCCGTCGGGAAAATGCCCGGCCAACTGCGGCAGAGATTGCTGAAAGAAGGCGGCGCTCATGTGTCGGTGACCTCCCCAACGCGGGAGATCCTTTCGGAGCTGGAGTACCTCATGGGTCTCGTGGAATCCGGGGCGGTCAAGCCCGTCATTGACCGCGAGTTCACCCTGGGGCAGGTACCTGAGGCACACCGTTACGTTGAAACCGGGCGGAAGCGCGGGAATGTGGTCATCCGCGTGATCGCTGCCTGATCATAATGCGTATCAAAAAGTACCGGCCGGGGTGGTTCGATCCCCGGCCGTATGCTTTTAATCGCTGTGCACCCGGAAGGTGCGTTGCTAGAGGTTGAAGCGGATGTGGACGATATCGCCTTCCTTGACGATATATTCCTTGCCCTCCAGGCGCAGCTTACCTTTGGCTTTGGCTTCGTTCATTCCGCCGCATTCGATCAAGTCGGTGTAATGCACCACCTCGGCACGGATGAAACCTTTCTGTAAATCTGTGTGGATCTCGCCCGCGGCTTCGGGCGCTGTGGCACCCACGTGTGTTGTCCAGGCGCGGCATTCATCGGGTCCCACGGTGAAGAACGATTGCAAACCGATCAGATCGTAGGATAGACGGATCATGCGGTTGAGGCTGGGCTCTTCGATATTGTATTCCTTGAGGAACTCTGCCATTTCCTCGGGGGGAAGCTGGGCGATATCCATTTCGAGCCTGGCCTGCAGCGCCACCACCTTGCTGTGCTGGTGGGGATAATCCATCGCGGGCGCGGCCTGCCCTTCGGATACGTTCAACACCACCAGGACCGGTTTGCGGGTGAGGAAACCATATCCGGACATGGATTTCTCGTCCTCGGTTGTGATCTCAATATCCCGAAGCGGCTTTTCAGCGCTCAGAGCTTCGTGAAAGCGCTTGAAGAGCGCGATCTCGGTCTCGATGACGGTTTTCTCGCGCCCGCCACCCTTCTTGTGCTCCTCATCCAGGCGCTCCAGCTTGCGTTCCACCGCGATCAGGTCATTAAGAATGAATTCGCTATCCATCGCTGCCAGGTCGCGGGAGGGGTCGATGGTGACATGGATATGGGGGACGTTTTCGTCTTCAAAACAGCGCACCACGTGGATGAAGCCATCCAGCTGGGTGAGCTGGTTGAGAAGTGCCCCGGAGATGCCTGCCGAGCCGGCAGAGCCATCCAACCCGGCGATATCCACATAGGTGACCTTGGCATAAAGGGTTTTCTTGGGATTGAACATCGCCGAGAGCGTATCCACGCGCGGGTCGGGCACATCCACAACCGCGGTGTGCATCTCGATCTTGCCAGCGGAATATCCCGTGGGGGCGCTTCCGCGGGTGAGGGCGTTAAAGAGGGTGGTTTTCCCGCTCTGGGGGAGGCCGATAATACCGAGTTTCATTTGGGATTCCTTGACCCTTCAATTGAAAATGGATATACTTCACGAACGATTGCCGGAGTGGCGGAATTGGCAGACGCGCACGACTCAAAATCGTGTACCCTCGGGTATGTGGGTTCGATTCCCACCTTCGGCACCTGGATCGCCCAAAAATTATAACATGACGGTTATTAGGATAAAAACAGCGGTGATCGAAACCGCTGTTTTAAATCACCGGCTCCCTTGTGAAATTGAGGGGATTGGGGATAGAATTCCCAACATAAAAGGAGCATTTTTTATGAAAACCAAAATTTTGGCTGTTTTTGCGGCAATTATCATCCTTATGACCATCCTCACCGCCTGCGGTGGCGCGCAGAACCCACCCGTAGCGAACACCGACCAGCCTGCTGTTGTGGCCACAGATAGCACCGGGAGCTCGGCTCCCGCGGCGACCACAGCGCCTGCCAACCCTGGCGTGGATGCCATGGCAATGATCCAGGAAAAACTGCAGGGGCATCACGACCTCGACCGCATCCTGAATGCCAAACACACCCGCGAGGAATGGAACTCCACCCTGGACCGCATGATCAAATACGGCGCCAATATCAGCGAGGATGAGAAGAAGATCATCATCGATTACTTGCTGAGCCGCCAGTAACCCCAATCCCGCCCCTTAAATCAAAATAGCAGAAAATCATCGAAGCGCTCCAATTCGGAGCGCTCTTTCTTTCCCCTACGCCCTCTGGAGCGATAATTGCACCTCTCAACTATGGGAAAACCGAAATGGAACTTGGTTCTGAAATATGAATGGGGAGGGGCTGGGTATGCGAGACGCTCTTCGAAAAATGGTGGACTGGTGTAAAAAAACCTGGTTGGGGGTTAAAACCTGGCGTTGGGACCTCTTCCTCGAAATATTGCTGATCGTCGGTTGGGTGCTCTGGATGGGGCGCAACCTGCTCAACTTCGACCCGGCTTATATCGCCTTCGGCAGCGAAGTGCCCATGACCACCCAATCCCACTATATTTGGGAAACTGCCCAGAAATGCGGTTTATGCGTGCTCTGGAATGGCTCCATCAATGGCGGCGCGCCAGCATTTGCAGAAACGCAAGGCGCCGTCCTTCATCCACTTGTGGTGATCACAACCCTCTTCTGGGGGGTTGTCAACGGCACCAAAATGGTGCTGCTGGGCTCGCTTATCCTGGCTGGGATCGCACAGTGGTGGCTGGCACGGGTGATGGGTCTGGGGCGGGCTTCCCGGCTCTGGGCAGCCGCAGTAGCGGTCGTCTCCGGCAGCCTGCTGGGACGCATGGATAATGGTGGAGTTCTCTTTGTGCTCTCGCAGGCATCCGCCAGCCTGATTTTCGCACCCATCGTGGGGATATACCTGCATCGAAAAACCTCGCATGTGATCTGGCTGGGAATCCTGCTGGCGATGACCTGGCTCTCGGGTCAGGGATACATCCAGGTGGGGGTCATCCTGGGCGTGCTTCCGGCGCTATTACTGTTGATTCTGGATGAAAAATGGCGATTAAATCCACACTGGAAGGATTATGGCAAGGCTTTGCTCATTAGCCTGCTGCTCACCGGTGTTTTCTGGGTTCCGCTTGTACACTTCTTCCCGAATTTTGTCAAAGATGGCGATCCCTTTCTGACAAACCTTCAGCCGCTGGCCACGTTACCGCTCAACCTTGTCATCAGCGATAAAACATTCTTTGGTACGCCTGTCCTGGGTCACGATCTGAATCTCTATATAAATTATATTTTTATTGGCTGGATTCCAACCATCCTGGCGGTTCTTTCCCTCCGTTTTACCCCCCGGGAACGATCGCGGGTGATGTGGTACCTGTGGGTGGTGATTCTGCTGGTCTTTGCTGTTTGCAGCATTGAATTCATTGGTTTCCTTCACAAATACCTACCCTTCCTGGATACACTTCGTTCATTCTCTGTGATCGCCGGCCTGGTGATCACCCCCCTGCTCGGCCTGGCTGCCTGGTCGCTGGATGAGATCCTCAAAAAACCGATCCCCGTGATTTCGTTGAACATCTCCCCAGAGGCGACCTGGTCGTTACCCCTCAAATGGGTGCTCTGGCTGGTGATCCTGGTGCTCTCCCTGGTACCGCTCGTACCCCAGCGAATGCCATGGTTGGATGGGTATAATATCGATCTGCCGGAGAAGGTGATCGATCAGGTCTCGACCAAGGAGGCCCAATGGGTGACGCCAGTGGGTGGGGAGTATCTATGGAATCCAGTGCTGCTCTCGCGCGGAGTTAAATTGACGGATATTTTCCGGCCCTGGCGCTGGAAGGATAATCCCCTTCCTGGAGCGTCGGTTGTCCTCGACCGCTCAGGCGAACCAGTCGCGCTGCCGGGCGAGACTGCCCGGTTTGATGATATCCGTCTGATCTCCAATCCCGAGGCGCAGTACGCGTCAATCTCATCACAGGATGGGCAGATTCCCTGCTCGGCACAGTCGGAGGGCGGGAAGATCGATGTGACCTGCACGACAGGCAAAGACGGCACCCTCATTGTTCACGAGTACTTCTGGCCGGGCTGGCAGTTGTGGGTGGATGGGCAGCACAAGGAATTGAAGCCTGATATTTGGCTTTCTGCTCAGGCAAATGCAGGAACACACCTCTACCAGTTTCGTTACCGACCGTGGGATGTGCTTTTGGGGCTTCTAATCACCCTGGCAGGTGTGATTTTGATCGTCTGGTTGATCCTCCGGGGCCGCAATAAAATTGGCCCCGATTAAAATATTGGCGTAAAAACAAAGCGCTCTATCATGGGAGCGCTTTTTTCGCCTTCTGGAACACCGGCGTGTATAATAAAAAAACACCAAATCCAGGAGGTGAAAGCATGCCGACTATCGCTCCTGTCCGACCTTCGCCCATCGCCGGGCGCTGGTATGAGGGTGATCCAAAAAAACTTGCGGATAAAATCGACCGCTTGCTTGCCGGCGCAAGCCTCCCAAAACTGGAAGGCGAAATTGTGGGGGTAATTGCTCCCCACGCAGGTCATATCTATTCCGGTGAAACGGCGGGGTATGCCTTCTCTGCGGTGAAGGGGAAACATTTTTCCCTGGTCGCGATTTTCTCCCCGCTTCATAATTACCATCCTGCGCCCGTACTCACCACAGCCCACTGCGCCTATCAAACACCATTGGGCGAAATTCCAGTGGCGGGTGAAATTCTGGAGAGGGTCGATTCCAAGCTCCAAGAGGAAGGGATTGAATTGAGCCGCATCGCTTACGACCAGGAGCACTCGCTGGAAATCGAACTCCCTTTTTTGCAGCGCGCGCTTCAGGGCGATTTCAAGCTGCTCCCGTTTATGGTCCGCAGCAACGAGCCGAAAATATTAAAAACGCTGGCAGATGCGGTATCGGATGCAATCGGGAATGAAAACTGCCTGCTGGTGGGCAGCACGGACCTCTCCCACTTCCATTCCGAGGAACACGCCCAGGAATTGGATGAAGTGACCCTTGCCCAGATCGGCGATTTTTCCCCTGAAGGAGTTCTGATGGCTGAACTGACTGGAAGGGGCGCCGCCTGTGGGGCTGGCGCGGTGGCAGCGGTGATGTGGGCTGCCAAACGGATGGGCGCAACGCATGTGATCGTGCTGCACCATTCCACCTCGGGAAAGACCACCGGGGATTTCGATTCCGTCGTCGGTTATGGCGCGGCCGTTATTTTGAAATAACGAATCGATCGACTTTCATGACCCAATACATCCAGGCTGCCATCAACCTTCCCCAGGTAACGGGGGTTTTCGATTACAGCGTTCCCGCGGAATTGGAGGGCTGCCTGCTGCCTGGCTGCCTGGTGGCAGTTCCCTTTGGCAAACAGCTCGTCCAGGGCGTGGTGCTGCGTTGCGTGGCGGAGCCGCAGGTGATGGAACCGCGCCTGGTAACTGCCCTGCTCGATCCAACCCCGGCGCTCACCCCTTCTCAGCTCGAGCTTGCCGCGGAACTTGCCGAAAAATATCTGGCTCCGCTTTCCGCCTTCATCGACCTGATGCTCCCGCCCGGTCTCAGCCAGCATGCGGATACGCTCTATTCGCGTAATCCCGGCGTGGATGCGACAGTCGTGAACCCCACGCAAAAGCGCATCCTTGGGGAGATCGAAAAACGCGGACCTCTGCGTGGCAGGCAGCTGGATGCCGCCATTCCTCGGGTGGATTGGCGCCCCTCCGCCGCCGCCCTGGTGAAGGCTGGAGTACTCATCACCCAGCCGGTGCTGCCCCCGCCCGCTGTGCGCCCCAAGGTGGTGCGCACGGCGCAGCTTTCCCGCCCGTTGGAGCAGGCACACCAGATGGTGGAGGATGAGCCCAGGATGGCCGCAGCAGTTCGCGCACGCAGGCTCTCAGCGCTGGAATTCCTGTCCCGCGAGGCAGTCCCGGTGAGCGTTTCCTGGGTGTATGCCGCGAGCGGCACGAAGCTGGCAGATCTGGAAAAACTGGCGGAACTTGGGCTGGTGCAGCTCGGAGAAACCGAGATCTGGCGTGATCCGCTGCGCGATTTGGTGGCTCCTGTCTTTGATCCTCCGGTGCTCACCCGCGCCCAGGAGGAAGCCCTGGAAAAGACCGACCGCGGATTGGAAAACGCCTCCCGCGGAGGCACCCCCAAACCCGCTCTTCTGCACGGCGTGACCGGCTCGGGTAAAACTGAGATCTATCTCAAAGCCATTGAGCATACCCTGGCAAAGGGCAAACAGGCGATCGTGCTTGTACCCGAGATCGCCCTCACGCCGCAAACGGTGCGCCGGCTGCTCGCCCGCTTTCCGGGCAGGGTGGGGCTGATCCATTCCCGGCTCTCCCCCGGCGAGCGTTTCGATACCTGGCGGCGCGCGCGGGATGGCGCCCTGGATGTGATCCTGGGTCCGCGCAGCGCGCTTTTCACCCCCCTGCCCAACCTCGGGTTGATCGTGGTGGACGAATGCCACGAAGGCTCCTACTACCAGGATGATCTCCCTCCCTTTTACCACGCGGTGGATGCCGCCCTGGCACTTGCCCGTCTCACGAAATCCGTGATCATTCTGGGGTCAGCCACCCCCTCTGTGGAGATGGTGCAGCAGGCCAACCTGGAAGGTTGGGAGCGCCTGGAACTACCCAATCGCCTGCTTGCTCACCGGGCGGCGATCACCGGGGAATTGCAGGCGATGAAGAAAGAACTGCCCGCTCTCGCTTACGATCAGGACGCTATCACGCTGCCAATGCCCCCGGTCTCCATCATTGATATGCGTACGGAACTGAAGGAAGGCAACCGTTCGGTCCTCAGCCGCGCGCTGCAGGTGGAGCTTGGCGCGGTGCTGGAGCGGGGTGAACAGGCTATCCTCTTCCTCAACCGGCGCGGGTCGGCAACCTATGTCTTCTGCCGGGAGTGCGGCGCACCATCTGCGTTGCCCGCGCTGCGAGCGGCCACTCACCTGGCATGAAGATACCGCCAGGCTGACCTGCCATTCCTGCGGATACACCCGCCAGATGCCGCAGAGCTGCCCCGTGTGCGGCAGCCGGGAGATCCGCCAGTATGGCACCGGAACACAGGCGGTGGAGAAATTGGTTCAGGAACTCTTTCCAACCGCGCGCACCCTGCGCTGGGATTGGGAAACAACCCGGCAGAAGGGCGCGAACGAGATGATCCTTTCGCACTTTGCCAACCACCGCGCCGATATCCTGATCGGCACCCAACTGCTGGCCAAGGGGTTGGATCTGCCGCTGGTGACATTGGTGGGGGTGATCCTGGCGGATGTGGGTCTGAACTTTCCGGATTTCCGCGCCGCCGAACGCACGTTTCAACTGCTCACCCAGGTGGCCGGGCGCGCGGGGCGCAGCCCGCTGGGCGGCAGGGTGATCTTCCAGACCTTCCAGCCGGAGAATTACGCCATCCAATCCGCCGCGCTGCACGATTTCAACGGCTTTTTTCACCAGGAACTGGGCTTCCGCCGGGACCTGGGGTATCCGCCATTTACCAACCTTGTAAAGGTGGAATTTCGCGAGCTGGATGCGGGAAAGGCTGAGAAAAACGCGCGGAATTTCGCCGCGCAGGCGCGGGTGTGGATCGAGGAGGGCGGCTTCAAGGCGACCGAGCTGATCGGCCCAGTTCCGTGTTTTTTCTCGAAGGAGGGCGGCTATTACCGCTGGCAGGTGATCCTGAAAGGCCCCAACCCGGCAGGAATCCTCCGGGGCAAGCCGCTGGGGGATGCCAGGGTGGTTGTGGATCCGCCCAGCCTGTTGTAGTTATTTCCGACCGAAGGGCGGATAGCCATCCGCCCCTACAAAGTCAACCGAATAAATGAAAAAGGCGGGCATTGCGCCCGCCCTTCAGAGATATTTTCGTGTGTTTCTTTTTTTTTCGTGGTAAAAAATTCTTATGCCGGCTCCGCCACCTTCTCGCGCTTGACCTTCACCTTTTTCTTCTTTGTCAGGATGATCTCCCCGGCTTTATCCAGGTCGATCCAGATGATATCCCCATCCACGAACTCGCCGGCCAGCAGTTTATCCGAAAGGGCATCCTCGATCTTCTGCTGGATCACGCGCCGCAGCGGACGCGCGCCCATTTCGGGGTCGTAACCCTCATCCGCCAGCTTATTCAAGAGCCTCATCGGTGGCTTCCAGGGTCAGGTTGTGCTCAGCCAGGCGGTCGGAAACCTTCTTCAATTCCAGGGTCACGATCTCGCGGATCTGCTCGCGATTGAGGGCATGGAAGACGATGACCGAATCCAGGCGGTTGAGGAACTCGGGGCGGAAGACCTTTTTGAGCGAATCCAGCAGGGTCTTGCGCATGTCGTCGTACTTCTGCTGCTCCTCGATGGCTTCATCGCGGGTGAGCTGAAAGCCGAGCGAGCCCTGCCTGCGGATCTCCTCCGCGCCGATGTTGGTGGTCATCACGATGATCGCGTTGCGGAAATCCACCTTGCGCCCCTTGGCATCCGAAAGATGCCCCTCCTCCATGATCTGCAGGAGCATGTTGTGCGCCTCGGGGTGGGCTTTCTCCACCTCGTCGAACACGACGATGGAATAGGGCTTGCGGCGGATGGCTTCGGTGAGCTGACCGGCTTCATCATAGCCGACATAGCCAGGAGGCGCGCCCACCAGGCGGCTGACGGTGTGACGCTCCATGAACTCGGACATATCCAGCTGGATCATCGCGTCTTCGCTGCCGAAGAGGAAACGGGCCAGGGTCTTGGTCAGCTCGGTCTTGCCCACGCCGGTGGGACCCAGGAAGATGAAGGAGCCGATGGGGCGCTTGGGATCTTTGAGCCCGGCGCGCCCGCGCCGCACGGCTTTGGAGATGGCCTGGATGGCTTCCTCCTGCCCGACGATGGAGGTGCGCAGCTCATCTTCCATGTGCAGCAGGCGCTCGGATTCGGCGGTGGCCATCTGCATCACGGGCACGCCGGTCCACATGGAAACCACCTCGGCGATATCGTCGGCGGTGACCACGGGGCTGGTGGAGCGTTCCCAGGTGGTGCGCATTTTTTCCAGCTGAGCGTTGATGCTGCTTTCCCGGGTCAGCAGTGCCTGGGCTTCATCCAGCCGGCCATCTTCCACCGCGGTGGTGTGGCTCTGGCGCACTTCGCGCAGCTGGGTCATCAGGTCCTTCTGGGCTTTGGCCTGCGGGGATTTATACATGCGCACCCGCGAGGAGGATTCATCGATCAGGTCGATGGCCTTATCCGGCAGGAAGCGGTCGTTGACGTAGCGGGCGGAAAGGCGCGCGGCGGCTTCGAGGGCTGCATCGGAGATCACCAGGCGGTGGTGCTCTTCGTAGGGGGTGCGGATGCCGCGCAGGATCTGGATGGTCTCCTCCACGGTGGGTTCATTGACCATGATGGGCTGGAAGCGGCGCTCGAGGGCGGCGTCGCTTTCGATATTCTTGCGGTATTCATCGATGGTGGTGGCGCCGATCACCTGCAGCTCGCCGCGGGAAAGGGCGGGCTTGAGGATGTTGGCGGCATCCACCGAGGAACCGGCAGAACCGGCACCCACCAGCATGTGGACTTCATCGATGAAGAGGATGGACTTGGTGGCTTTGAGCTCGTCGATCACGCGCTTGAGGCGCTCTTCGAACTGACCGCGGTACATGGTGCCCGCCACCAGCGAGCCGACATCCAATTGAAGGACGCGCTTATTCGACGAGCGGCCCGGGGACATCCCCGGCGATGATGCGCTGGGCGAGCCCTTCGATGATGGCGGTCTTGCCCACGCCGGGTTCGCCGATGAGGGCGGGGTTATTTTTGGTGCGGCGGGCCAGCACCTGGATGACGCGCTCGATCTCCATCTGGCGCCCGATCACGGGGTCCAGCTTGCCTTCCTCGGCCTTGCCGGTCAGATCCGTGGCAAGCTGATCGACCAGGGGGGTTTTATCCTTCTTGCCGGATTCCGGTTTCTGCTGGGCGGTCTTATCCCCGCTGGCGGTGGTGGCACTGCCTGCCAGGCTGTTTTCGTTGAGCACGCGGTAGGTCTGGCGCCGGATCTGCTCCTGGGTGACGCCCAGCTTGCGCAGCACTTCCTGCCCGGCATCCTTGGTGGAATGGGTGAGGGCCAGCAGGAGGTGCTCGGTGCTGATGTATTGATTGCCCATGCGGCGGGCTTCCTCGATGGCCAGCTCCAGCAGCTCCTGCGTGCCGGGGGAAAGATCGATCTTGCCCTCGCGCTGCTCGCCATATCCGCCGATGCGCTCGACCATCTCCCGCACGCGGTCGGTCTCCAGTCCCAGGTCGCGCAGGACGCGCGAGGCGATGCCTTCCTCCTCCTCGATCAAACCCATCAGCACATGCTCTGTGCCGATGAAAGGCTGGCGAAAGCTTTCAGCAGCCTGGTGGGCCAGGCTGAGGACGTGGCGGGCGCGTTGGGTGAAGCGTTCCATTCCGGGCAAGGGTCAATCCTCCTGAACGATTAAAACGGTACTTGCGGATGCGTGCCATCCTGAGCGGGAGTCTGATCTCAAGTTTTGGGTGAGAGGGGAACTCAGTCTGGCTGTGTGGAAATGATTTTACCAAAGATTGGGGAGGAATTCCAACGGAGGGTGTACAGGGAACATAAGAGATGTATAAGAAATCCCTCTCCCTCTCCGGGTGGAAGACAACCCCTCCCTAGCCCTCCCCAAAATAAAACCGATTTTGGAGAGGGGACTGGCAGCCTCCCTCTCCATCCGAAGGATGGGGAGGGAGTGAGGGAGGGGTAAAATAATTAAGTGGCCAAATCCAACCCCACCTCTTCGATCCAATCCCGCGTTCGCGAAATGCGGCACGAACCGACCGAGGCGGAAGCCAGGCTCTGGTCCCAGCTTAGAGCACATCGGGTAAATGGTATTCATTTCCGCCGCCAGCATCCGCTTGGACCCTATATTGTGGATTTCTGTGCGGTGCAGTCCAGGCTGATCATCGAAGTGGATGGCAGCGGGCATCTGGAGCAGGAAGAATATGACCGCGAACGAACGGAATTTCTGGAAACGAAGGGTTACCGTGTGCTGCGCTTCTGGAACAACGAAGTGCTGGGCGATGTGGAGACAGTGATGGGGGTGATTTTGGAGACACTGGAAAGAACAACCCCTCCCTAGCCCTCCCCATCCTACGGATGGAGAGGGGATAAAAACCTATATCTTCCCCACAAAACGCTCGATCCTGCGTAGCGCTTCCTCGATTTGGTCGTAGGCGGTGGCGTAGGAGCAGCGCACGAACCCCTCACCCCCCGCGCCGAAGGAATTGCCCGGCACCACGGCAACGTGTTCCTCCTGCAGCAGGCGGTGGGCGAATTCCTCGTCATCCAGCCCGGTGACCGAGACCTTCGGGAAGGCGTAAAACGCGCCGTGCGGCTCCACGGTGGGCAGACCGATGCGGTTCAGCCCATCCACGATCAGCCTCCTGCGCCGGTCGTATTCGGCGTGCATCTCCTTCACGTAGGGCTCACCGCTCTTCAGGGCTTCCTCCGCGGCGGCCTGAGCCGTGGTGGGGGCAGACATGACCATATACTGGTGCACCCGTACCAACCCCTTGATGATCTCGGCGGGTCCGGCGGCATAGCCGATGCGCCAGCCGGTCATGGCGTAATCCTTCGAAAAGCCCCCCAGCAGCACGGTGCGGCTGCGCATGCCCGGCAGGGTGGGGAAGCAGACGTGCTCCACCCCGTAGACCAGGCGGTCGTAGATCTCGTCGGAGAGCACCACCAGGTCGTGTTCCTCGGCGATGCGGGCGATCTGCAGCAGGCTTTCGCGGCTGGCCACCGCCCCGGTGGGGTTGCAGGGGAAGCCGAGCAGGATGGCTTTGCTGCGCGCGGAAACTGCTTTGGAGATATCGGCGGGATCTACATCGAAGTTATTCTCAAACCGGCAGGGCACCTCCACCGCCGCGCCGCCCGCCATGATGGCGGAAGCCTGGTAGCTGACGAAGCAGGGGGTGGGGATGATCATCTCGTCGCCCGGGTCCAGCAGGGCGATGGCGCACAGGTTCAGCGCCTCCGAGCCGCCCACGGTGATGACGATCTCGGTGGCGGGGTCGTAGGTGACCCCGTAGAGCTTTTTGAGGTGCGCCGAAAGCGCCTGGCGCAGGGGGAGCGTGCCGAAATTGGAGGTGTAGTGGGTCTCGTTGCGCTGCAGCGAGCGGATGCCGGCCTGCAGGACTGGCTCGGGGGTGTTGAAATCCGGCTCGCCGATGCCCAGCGAGATCACTTCCTTCATGGTGGCGGCGATATCAAAGAACTTGCGGATGCCGGAGGGCCTGAGCCCGGCGATGCGGCGGGCGATGTATTGTTCGCGCATGAGTCTCCTGTATTATTCCTGCTGAGGGATGGGTTGATCTACTTCAACGATCGAGTTATCGCCGATATTGAGCCGGCCGCGGGCGCCCTTCACGATCACATCACGTCCGAGATGCGAGTGGGTGAGGGTGCTATTCTCCACCATTGCACCCCGCTCGATGATCGCATCGTTCACGGTCACATTGTGCATCTCCACGCCCTCCGCCAGCGAGACGTGCGGACCGATGGTGCAGCTCTCCAGCTTTGCGTCCGCGGGGATGAAAACCGGCGGGATGACCTTCACACCGGCGTGGCGGGCGGCTTCGGCGGAGTTATCGTTGCCGCGCTCCAGCAGGTAGCGGTTCGTTTCGAGGGTAGCCTCGCGCGTGCCGGCATCCAGCCAGGTCTCCACGCTTTTGGTGGTGAAGACCGCGCCTTCCTCCAGCAGAACATTGATCGTATCGGTCACGAAATACTCGCCCTTGAGCGAGATCCCGCGCCGCACCTGGTCCTCGATGGCTTTCATCAGGCGCGCACCGGATTTGAAATAATAGAACCCCACCACCACGCGGTTGTTGTGGATATCGGCGGGCTTTTCAACCATGCGGGTCACAAACCCCTTGGAATCCACCTCCGCCACGCCAAAGCGGCGCGGATCGGGCACTTCCTTCACCCAGGCGACCCCATCCTGCTGCACGGTGGGCAGGAAGGCGAGATCCGTCTCGATCAGCGTATCCGAAAAGGACATGAGCATGGGTCCGTGCAGGAATTCGCGCGCCAGGTAGAGCGCGTCGGATTGCCCGCGCATCACCGCCTGGATCACGTATTCCACGCGCTTTTCCGGGTGAACTTTTTCCATGTACTCCTTCACCTGGTCAACCTGGAACGGGCTGCAGATGAAGACCCAGCGCGCGGATCCCACCCCGGGCAGGGTATCGAACTGCGCCAGGCAGTAATCGAGGACGGTCTTGCCCGCCAGGTGGATGAGCGGCTTGGCCTTGCTCCAGGTGTGCGGGCGCATGCGGGTGCCGTGGCCGGCCATGGGGATGGCAATGGAGAATGGTTCGCTCAAATCTGCCTCCGGTGAAGAGATCGGGTTGTAGAAATCATTTTACCCCAGGCAGGTTCACTTCGCAGCGGCTTCGAACCCGGCGATCTGCTCCTCGCAGAGGGCGATCAGCTCCCCGAGGGTGCCGGCATCAAAGGCCAGGCGCGCGCCGGCAGCCTGGTAAAGCTCCGGCAGGGGGACGCTGTTGCCGAGCGAGAGCGCGCGTCGGTAGGCTTTCACCGCGCCGGCCTGGTCCTGCAGGGCGTTGCGCCAGATCATGGTGGCGCCCATCTGCGCCAGGCCGTATTCGATATAGTAGAACGGCACCTCGAAGATGTGCATCTTTCGGTGCCAGCCGGTGACTTTTATCTCTTCCAGCCCGGACCAATCCACGCCCTGCATGAAGCGCTCCCACAGGTCGCCCCAGGCGGCATCGCAACTCCGGGGGTCTTTCGCCTGGGCGGGATGCTCATAGACCCAGTGCTGGAAGCCATCCACCACAGCCATATACGGCCAGAAGAGGATGTTGCCCTCCAGGTGCTCGATGCGCGCGCGGGCGTAATCCGCGTCGTTGTAATACCCGCCCTTCTCGGCTTTGAGGTAGGGCGCAGCCAGCAGCTCCATGCTCATGGATGCCACCTCGGCGATCTCCATCGGGTAGTTGAGCTGCTCGGCATAGGGCAGCTTGCCGGCTTCAAAGACGTGGAAGGCGTGCCCGGATTCGTGCAGCATGGTCTGCACGTCGTCGTGGATGCCGACCGCGTTGTGGAAGATGAAGGGCTTGCGCGCCAGGGGGAAGGTATCGCAGTAGGCGCCGGGTCCCTTGTTCTTGCGGTTCATCAGGTCCAGCATATCTTCCTTCACCATTGTGTCGAAATAGCCACCGAGATCGGGGTCGACCTGGTGGAAGATCGAGGAGGTCTTGCGGATGAGGGTCTGCTCATCCTGGAAGGGGCGCAGGGGCGGCCTGCCGAGCGGGTCCACGTCCAGGTCCCAGGGGCGCAGGCTGGAAAGACCCATCTGCTGCTGGCGGCGGGCGTAGATGCGCCGGGCGGCTGGGACGACCGCTTGCTCGATGGCATCCCCGAACTTTTTGGCGTCCGCGGGGGTGTAATCGAAGCGGAAGAGCTTCTGCCACATGTAGGCGCGGAAATCGGTCTTACCCGCGTTCTTCGCCAGCGAGAAGCGCAGGTCGAGGAAGCGGTTCCAGAGCGCGTTGTAGGCATCCCGGTCAGCCAGCTGCCTGCTGGTTGTTAATCGCCAGGCTTTTTCCCGCAATGCGCGGTCGGTCTCCAGGTAGACCGGTTTGAGCTGGGTGACGGTGCGCTCCTCGCCCTCCCATTGGACGGTCTGCGCCCCGATGATGGCATCATATTCCGAGATCATCTTCTGTTCCTCGGCCAGGAGGGGCAGGTTCGCTTCGCGGTAGAGATCGGCTTCGGCGCGCATGTTGCGCATCTGCACCGCATAGCCCTTGGGCTCCAATCCGCTTGCCAGCAATTTTTCCTTCAACTTCTGCTCGGCAGCCAGGTAGGCGGGGTAGATATTATCCATGAAATCATTGAACTGCCTATCGATCTTCTCATCCGCGGTGAAGCGGGTCTTGGCAACGTAGAGGCGTTCCTTCAGCTCATAAACGCAGGAGGCCACGTCCGACCATTCCTTGAGCCAGGCATCCACATTCGCGGGGGAGATCCCGCGCGCGGCAAGCTCCTCATAAACAGGCTGGTAGGTGGACCAGGTGGATGCAAGCAACGCTTCGGTGGATTTCGGCAGGGCAGGATTCATGGGTTAACCTCGATACTCAGGGATGAATAAATTTTACCATCCGGATGGAAAAACCTTTGTGCAGAGAAGGGGAACACCTCGAAAATTCAAAAAGATTATAATTTACCCATGCCCAAAGTCCATACCCGCTTCGTCTGCCAGCAGTGCGGCAAGGTGACCTCCAAATCCTTCGGACGCTGCCCGCAGTGCGGGTCCTATGCTTCGATGGTGGAAGAGGTGGTCACGGCTCCAGCCACCTCGGCAAGAACGGGTAATTCCGCTCAGCCTGGTAAACGAATCCCCCAAGAGCCTGGCGGAGATCACCGGCGACGCGGAAGAGCGCTTTGCCCTGCCGATTGCCGAGTTCGCCCGCGTGCTGGGCGGCGGCATCGTGCCCGGCTCCATCGTGCTGGTGGGCGGCGATCCCGGGATCGGCAAATCCACCCTGCTGCTGCAGATGGCGCATGGAGGTGGCGCCCGCTGGGGAAGGTGCTGTACGTCTCCGGCGAGGAATCGGTGCGCCAGATCAAGATGCGCGCCCTGCGGCTGATGCGCGAGGAAGGCGGAGCGCAAGGGGGCGATTCCCCGAACCTGCTGCTGCTGACCGAGACCAACCTGGATGTCATCCTGCAGCACACCGCCGAGGTGAACCCGACCTTCCTGATCATCGATTCGATCCAGACCGTTTACCTGCCGGAAATGACCTCCTCGGCCGGATCGGTCGGGCAGGTGCGCGAGTGCGCCTCGCGGCTGCGCGAGCTGGCCAAAGCCAGCGGCATCGCGGTGTTCCTGGTCGGGCACGTCACCAAGGAAGGCACCATCGCCGGGCCGCGGGTGCTGGAGCACATCGTCGATACCGTCCTCTACCTGGAGGGCGACCGCTACCAATCCTACCGGCTGCTGCGCTCGGTGAAGAACCGCTTTGGCGCCACCGCCGAGGTGGGCGTTTTTGAGATGCGCGAGAACGGCATGATCGAGGTCAGCAATCCCTCCGAGGCCTTCCTGGCCGAGCGTATGGTGAACGCCCCCGGCAGCGCCATCGCGGTGACGATGGAGGGCACCCGCCCGCTGCTGGTGGAGATCCAGGGGCTGACCAGCCCCTCGAACCTGGGCAATCCGCGCCGCACCCCCAACGGGGTGGATTTCAACCGCCTGCTGCTTGTCACGGCTGTGCTGGCCCGGCGGGCGCACCTGAAGATCTGACGACGCGGACGTGTTCGTCAATGTGGTCGGCGGATTGCGCATCGACGAGCCGGCAGCCGACCTGGCCGTGGCGGCGGCGATCGCCTCCTCCGTCAAGGATGCACCGGTGAAGGCCGATACGGTGCTGATCGGCGAGATCGGTCTTTCGGGCGAGCTGCGCTGGGTGAGCCAGATGAATGCCCGCCTGAACGAGGCGGTCAAACTTGGTTTCAAGAGCGCGGTGATCCCGCGCAGGATCAAACACGGGGAAAAGCTGCCCCCCGGAATTCAGATCATCGAAGCCCGCTCGGTGCGGGAAGCCCTGGAATGGGCATTGAAAGGCGGAGAAAATGAATGAACGCATCTTGCCGGTTGTGTTGAGCGCGGCGCGGACCACCCGGCTGAACCATGCCCTCGAGCATGCTACGTTGAACGTCCTTTCCCGGCTGGGAGTGCAGGCCAGGCTCGGGGGATATTCTGAAAAGGACGGGTTTTTCATCCTCGGCTCCATTGATTCGCAGGTGCTTAAGACTGCCGTGGACCAGGCTTACGAGCGACTGCTGCATGGCGAACCCTGGCTGGCCATCCACGAAAAATGCGGGACGAACTACGTGGCGGCCGGCGCGGTGGCCGGGTTTGCCGCCTGGCTGGGGATGCTCGGCGTGGGCAGTGGCTGGCGGCAAAAGGCCGATCGTCTGCCGATGGTGATGCTGCTCGTCACGATTTCGACGATCCTAGCACAACCTCTGGGACCATTTTTACAGAAAGAGCTGACCACCGACCCGCGTGTGGATGCCATCCGGGTGGTTTCGATCACCCGCTACGACCGCGGCGCGCTGGTGGTGCACCGTATTCGCACGGCAAGAATCTGATCCGCGGGGATGAATTTGACAACACCAAGAATCCGCATCCTGCAGTGCGAAGACGAGCTGGCCCTGGACCGAACCCTGCGGGAGGAGACCGCGCGGGTCAACCCCGATCCTGGGATCGCCGACTTGAATATCGCCCGTCTGGATGCGCGCGGGGCTTCGCAGGCGGAGATCGCCACCGCCATCAACGCCATGCCCTTCCTGGCTGAATATCGCCTGGCGATCCTCGAAAATACCGTCCCGGGTGGCAGGGATGAGGGGGCGAGGGAAAAATTCCTGCACCTGCTTGAAAATTCCCCTGAAACCACCCGTATCATCCTGGTGCTGGCGGATGAATACAAACCCTCGGGCGCGGGCAGCGGGTGGCAAACCTATAAACGCGACCACTGGCTTCGAAAGTGGCAGGATGGGCAGAAGGAGAAAGCCGGGTGGGAGGAGCTGCGGCTGCCGGAATTGCGGGCGATGCCCGCATGGATCCAGCAGGAAGCCCGGCGGCAGGGAGGCGAGATCACCCCGCAGGCGGCGCTGGAGCTCGCGAATGCCACCGGCACGGATACGCTTTCGGCGGCCTCCGAGATAGAAAAACTGCTGGCCTATACCGAAGCCAGGCGCCCGGTGAGCCTGGAGGACGTACAGGTGCTGTGCGCCTCGGGGGACCAGACCAATATCTTCGAGATGGTGGAGGCAGTGACACGCGGGGATGCCCGCCGGGGGATGAAGCTGCTGCACCAGATGCTGGAAAAAGAGGACGCGCAGGTGATCTTTGGGATGATCGTGCGCCAGTTCCGCATGCTGATCCAGGCGAAGGCGATCCTGGATGACCGCGGCGGGGTGAACGAGGTAACGCAGGCGCTCAAGACTGCCGATTTCGTCGCCCGCAAGCTGGTGGAGCAGGCGCGGCGGTTCAGCCTGGCGGAGCTGCAGGAGATCTACCGCAAATTATTGGATATCGACCTGGAATCCAAGAACAGCACCACCCCCTGGGAGGTGGCGTTGGATACGTTTGTGGTCGATATTTCCCGATAGGCACAGTTATTCAGGATTTTTATTCGCCAGTTCCGGCGAATTGCGTTCCCCGGTCAGCCTTCTGATAAAAACCACCCCGGCGGCAGCGACAACCGCCAGGAGCAATTGCCAGGGTTTACCCTGCCAGATCATCAATGCCAGAATCACAGGGATGCCTGCGGCTGCCAGGGCAGGGCCGGGATTCCTGCGGAAGATGCGCGCGGAGATGATGCCCACCCCCAGACCGATCCACGCCACCCAGCCGGAGAGCGCCCAGATCGCGCCGCCAGTCGTCGCCAGCGCCCAGCCGCCGTATTTCCAGCGCAGGAAGGGCCAGCTATGCCCCGCCGCCGGGGCAGCGGCGATGAGCGGCAGCCAGTTGAGGTTCACATTCCAATGAAATGCCAGCCAGACGGGCAGGAAGCCCTTGCCGGCATCAAAGATCAGCACCAGCAGCGCGGGGAAGAAACCTATCTTGCGGAACACCGAGAACGTGCCGGGTTTTTCGCCGGTTTCAAAGGCCCGCTTGCCAAATTTAAGGCGGAAGGCCAGCTCTGCCGGCATCACCCCACCCAGCAGATAACCCCCGATCACCAGAAGAATTGGCGCGTATTCCATCCGGAGCAATCCCCCTTCAATCAAAATTCAAGATCGATTTTCGCAGTTCGCCCCACTTGAGCGAATCAGCGATGCCCTGCTCGATGGGCAGCTCTGCCTTCCAGCCCAGCAGCCGCTCGGCGGTATCCGCATTGGCAAAGGATCCGGCCACATCCCCCGGGCGGGGAGGCGATTCGCGGCTGGGGACCGGTTTGCCGTAGACTTTCTCGAAGGCTGTCAGCAGCTCCCGCACGGTCACGCCCCGCCCGGTACCCAGGTTGATCACCAGGTAGTTGTCCGTCGGGTTGCCGGCGCGGGCGAAAGTTTCGTCAAAGTGCACCAGGGCACGGATGTGCGCGCGGGCCAAATCCCAGACGTGGATGTAATCCCGCACGCCGGTGCCATCCCGGGTGGGGTAATGGGTGCCGGTGATCTCGAAGACCGGTTGTTTCCCCAGGGCGGTATCCACCAGCTTGCCGATGATGTGCGAGGGGTCCTTCACATGGATGCCGGAACGCATCTGCGGATCGGCGCCGATGGGGTTGAAATAGCGCAGGGCGATCCCGCGCATGCCGTAGGCGGCGCAGAAATCCTTGAGGATCATCTCCATGGTCAACTTGGTGCGCGCGTAGGGGCTGATGGGCTTGAGCGGCGAATCCTCGGTGACCATGAAGCCGGGCACCACATCGTAGAGCGCGGCGGTGGAGCTGAAGACGATGCGCTTGCAGCCCAGGTCGCGCAGGCTGCGGAAGAGCTCCAGCGATTTGGCCACATTCTCGCGGTAATACTCGTAGGGCTTGGCCATCGACTCGGGTACCACGATCAGCGCTGCGCAGTGCACCACCGCCTGGATATCCGGGTGCTCGCGGAAGATCTTCTCCACAGCGCTGGAATCGGCGATATCCGCCTGGTAGAAGATGCGCCCGCGGGTGAACTCGATCCGCCCGGTGATGAGCGAATCCAGGATGATGGGGGTGTGTCCCTCATCCTCCAGGGCCGAGCAGATGGTGCTGCCGATGTAGCCGGCGCCGCCGGTGATCAGGTATTTCATAAAAACCTCATTCGTGACTTTTAAAAATTATAAACCGTTCTGGGAAATCCTTATACCTTCCAGCGCAGCCTCCAGATCAACCATCCGACCAAACCCAGGCCAACCAGCCAAAGGGAAACGATTATAAGAATCCCCCAAACATTTCGGATTGGCAACGCCTGATCCGAGTAAGCCGCTTTCTCCCGGGCAGAAGCCATGATCTCCGCCGGGATCAATTTGATCGCGAAAAAAATACCGAGGGGAAGGATGATCAGGTCATCCAGGTATCCCAGAACGGGGATGAAATCGGGGATGAGGTCGATCGGGCTGAGGGCGTAACCGATTACCAAAATTGCGGCAACCCTGGCGTACCAGGGCGTTCGAGGGTCGCGATAGGCCAGATAGAGCGCGGCTAATTCGCTCTTTAGCGCTCGCAGGCGATTTTTAAAATTCTCCATCCAGGAATTCCACAAACTGGAGCAAAGACCCCGGGCAAGATGCCAGGGCTTCAAACCCAACTAGGGATAGATCCCACGGATCAGGTAGACCGGGCGGTGCTTGACCTCTTGGAAGATGTAACCAATATACAGGCCAATGATCCCGAGCGAGGTGAGCACGCAGCCGCCGATGATCAGAAGCATGAACATGAGCGAACTCCAGCCCGGCTCGAGGGCGGATTGATGACCGCCGAGCCACAAGCTGAGCACGTAGATGACCTCCACCAGGGCTAGGAGGAAAAAGAGCGCCCCGATGGAGATGCTGATATAGAGCGGCACCAGGGAGAAAGAGAAGATCGCATTGACCGCCAGGTTCATCATCTTGCGGGTGGTGTATTTGGATTCGCCGGCCATGCGTTCGGCGGGAGCGAACTCGAGGATGGCGGTCTTGAAGCCAGCCCAGGCGACCATCCCGCGCAGAAAGCGGTGGTATTCCGGCATGCGCCGCAGCGCCAGCACAACCTGGTGGGTGAGCAGGCGGAAATCCGCTCCGCCCGGGAGGATGTAGGTATCCCCGATGCGGTTGACCATTTTGTAAAAGAGTCCGGAGGTCATGCGCTTGAATGCCGAAAGATTTTCCTGATCCAGGCGGCGGGTGAGCACCACCTCAGCACCCTGCTCCGCCATTTCCAGCAACTGACCGATCAGCTCGGGAGGGTGCTGACCATCGCCATCCAGCGAGATGACGAAATCCGCGTCGGCGTGATCCAACCCGGCGGAAAGGGCGGCCTGGTGACCGAAGTTGCGGCTGAATTCGATGACCCGCACCCGGGCGTCTTTTTTGGCGATGGCAAGCAGCTTTTGCTGGGTTTTATCCACCGATCCATCGTTAACGTAAAGTATGCCCACCTGATATTTTAGCGGTTTGATCGCCCGTGCCAGGCGTTCATGGAATGCCTCGATGACTGCTTCCTCGTTGAAGACAGGAATGACAAGGTCGAGGTTGGGAAATGCTTTGCGGATTGTTTTTCTGGGTTCCGCGGAGGCCGAATTGGATCGTGGGCTCATGCAACTCCTCGCATTAAAGTATTATACCAATGCGGGGGAAGCATTTTCAGTGGATCACTTTCCCCCTGCCAGGAACATCGTTTTTCCGTCCGTGGTCACCACCAACTGCCCGTTGTCCGCAACTTGTATCCAGGAATTGTCTGGCGCGGGCTGCACAGTGTCGTACCAGAGGATCCCCAGGGCAGGCAACGAGTTCCACTCCGCTGGAGGAGAAGCCACCAGGTCGTTTTTTCCCAGAAGGACGAGTGAAGGAGGGGAGCGGCGCGCACTTTCTTTTAATTCCTGCGGAGAAAAACCACCCGGCAGGAGCAGAGAGAAATTTTCGTAATCGAATACCAGCGCGGTACCGCTTTCGCCGGAGGCGAGCACCCTCAGGACCAGTCCGGGTTCGAGCTGATAGGTCTGTCCTGCTTCCAGGACGCTGCTCTTTGCGCCATCCTGCCGCAGGGTTGATTCCAGGCTGCGGGTGGCAGAATTGGCCGGGACAGCCCCGCCCCACAGGACGTTGTTCACCTGCACCTGCTCGGCGAGGAACGGCAAGCCGGCAAGGGGGCTGGCCTGGGCGTCAGTCAGGATCAACCCGTCCAGCCGGCGCTCGAAGGGGGAGAGCCGCGCATCCACCCGGGCGGTCAGCTCGCGCCCGTTGGCGGCGCCATTGATCAGGTAGGCCTGCCCACGCGGGGTGAGGATCAGGACCGCATGGCTGTTATCCAACCCTGGCAGCAGGATATGCAACCTGCCATCCGGCCGGGAGGCAGCTTCCATCCAGGCGGCCAGGGCAGCAATGCCGCAGATGGTGAGCAGAATGGCCGGTTTTGCCTGCGCTGGGAACCGCTTTGCGAGGAGATAGAGCCCTGCAGCCAGCGCCAGCAGCACAACGATCCACACGAAACCAGACTCGGATACTTTGAACGCCCCACCAAGATCGGAAAACGCTTCCACGATGCTTATCGTGTAGGTCAGCGGAACCAGGGCGAACCATCCCAGCAGGGAGCCCAGCGGCAAATAGATCATTCCACCAACCATCGCCGCTGCACCCAGCATCATCACCAGCGGCTGGGCAGGAAGGATCAGTGGGTTGGCGAGGATGGCGCTCAGCGAGATCTGGTGGAAGTGCCAGGCCATCAGCGGCAGGGTGGCGATCTGGGCGGCAAGCGTCAGCAGAACGTATTCTCCCACCGGCACTGCGATCCCACGCGCCTTCCCCGGAGGCATCCGTTTTTCCAGCCAGGCAGAGAACCAGTGAAGCAGACGGGTTACCCAGGACGATCAGCCCCAGGGTGGCGGTGAACGAAAGCTGAAAGCTGACATCCCAGAGCAGGTAGGGATCGAAGAGGCACATTACCGCGGCGGTGAGGACCAGGGTGTTCAGCCCTGATCCGCGCCGCCCGATCTGCATGCCCAGGATGGCCATGGCGCCCATAATGGCTGCCCTCATCACCGCCGGCTCCATGCCTACCAGCAGGGAGTAGAGAAAGACCGCGATGATCGAGAATATCGCTGCTTTCCAGCGCGAGGTAAAGAGCCGCAGCGCCCAGAATACGAAAGCTGAGACGATGGCGATATTGAATCCGGAGATGGCGATGATGTGGGCGGTACCGGTCTGCTGGAAAGCGTTGGTGAGGTCATCGGGGAGATCTTGATCCAAACCGAGCAGGATACCATTCAGCAGCGCTGCTTGCGGCTGGGGCAGGATCTGGTTGATGACTGTGTAGCCCCGCAGACGGAGAGAATATAGAGCGACGATGAGCGGGTTACCGTGCCCGTGTGACAATACTTCGATTTTGGGAAAGGCGACCAGGGTCTGGATGCCCTGGCGGGCGAGATATTCGCGGTAGGAGAAGGTCTCATCCTCAGGCGGGGTCTGCGGCTCTCCGGTGATCCTGAGCATGTCGCCATACTTGACCTCCGTTCCGGGCCGGGTTTGCACCTGGATCCTGCCGGAAGAGGGGGCGATTCCGGCTCCTTCCGACACGACATCGGCTTTGAATGAGGTTGTTTTCCCATTCGTTGTTGGCAGACTGGTGACGACTGCCGAGAAAGTTATCCCGCCGCGGTCATTTTGAGAAGCGATATGGTCAGGAGAAAATGAAGTAGTTTGGACAGGGTATCGCCATGCGCCCAGGGCTAGCGCGGCCAATAGATACTGCGAAGCGGAAGAGGGACTGATTCTGCGCCAGGATTGGAGCAGGTGCACACGGGCGGTGAAGCGCTTTTCCAGCACCGCGAGAAGCGCACTGAGGATGAAAATTACAAATAGAACAGGTTTGGGAATGGTGCTGACGCTGCCCAGCCAGATGCCTGCGAGGAATGCTGTGGAGAGCCAGAGCAGGGGCATGGGGATATTATAAATAAGGCTCAAAAATTGGCAAGCTGCTCCGGGACGATAGATTCAGCTGTGTTACTGGCTGAAAAACAAATCGAGCCCGTAATACTGGTTCATGCAGTCATTGACCCAACCTCCAGACGGACCCGAGACCATCCCGAGCGGATTCGGAACCGGTTGGATCGTGAATGAGGTCCGATCCTCCGACCTGGCAGTAAGAATCGCGCTATCCTGACGATCCCAATCCCTGGCAAACGTGCGGAAAGCATCCAACCTGGAAAAGGCACCACTGGTCAGGTAAAGGGAGTTTGTAACTAAAAGAACCATCCAAAGAGCGACCAGAACTCCTGTAATCCCGGAAAATGCATTTGGGGGGGATTTGAGATCCCGCGATGTTGCAACGGCATTCGATTCGCGGGACAACCTAAGCTCTGCGAGCCACCCCAGGGTAAAGCCCCAGCCGCCGCATCCCAGAACCAGGATGTAGGCAGGGATGATCTCAGTGCGCCCAGGCGGGGCTTGCGACAGTGTCAGTGCTGCAGGAATGAAACAAAAATAAATAAGGAGAAACGTATACAGGGGGACATGGATAGCTAACGACCGGGGAAAAACCGAAAGAGTGTTATCACTTTTACGAAATGCTGGCAGGATCAATGCGGATAGCAAAAACCCAGTCACAAATACCAGAACGCAGTTGAGGAGGTTTATTTCTTGGGAGATGATTTTGCCTAAAAATCCGACCATGGCAGTCAGGGAAATTCTGATCACCGCGATGAGATTGCCCTGCTGAGCGAGCTGCGCCTGGCGGATCTGGTTGCCGGGGGCCAGAGCCATTATGAGCAGCCCCGCGAACGTCCCCGCGATACATGCAGATATGAGTAAAACCCAAACACGTTTTTTCCCGGGATCCCCAAACCGCAGGATATTTCCAAACAGGAGCAAGAGGAATAGAAGATACACGAACGAAAAGGTTTCACTGAATCCCCCTCCGATCAGGGCAAGGAACCCAAGGAATACTACCCACCAACGGGATACATCCCAAAGACGTGAGAGGGTGATCACCAGCGCCAACTGGAGGGTGGCAAGGATCAAAGGCGGGAGGACGGAACGCATTCCCTGCCCCCAGTAGAGCGATTGGCCCAAATCAGGGGTGATTTGCAGCGTGGCTGCCAGGATCACAGCCGCGGCGGTTAAGGATGCCAATAACCTTGTGAATCGACCGCTAAAACGGATGATCCGGGTGAGCAGCCACAAAAGCGCCACCAGCCATACAATCACGACGCTCAGTGTCGATATCCGGGTTGCATTTAGACCGAATCGACCCGTTATGGCATCCAAGAAGCTGGCTGCAAAACGCCCCGACCAGGTGAGATACCAGTAGCCAACTGCGCGAACGACCCCCACCGAATTGACGATGGCTGCCGAACAGAAATCGTCGGCGATTAAGCGCATATGGGTGCCAAGAGCCGCGTGGGCTGCGAGGGGTAAAACGGAGATCATTGAGGTTATCCCCAGGAGGATGGCACCTCTCCAGCCAAAATCCTCTCCCACGCGAATTGGCGTTTCAGCGGATCGAGAGGGGGATGGCTCCTCTAGGCCAGAGCCCGATCCAGGCAGTCCCTCCTTGGTTGGCTGAATCATCGATCTCGTGTTGAGGAAGTGACTGAAGATCAGGTAGGTGTTAAAGATTCAACAGGACATAAAAGCATGTGAACCAGGTTGCGAGAACTCCGGGAACTTGCTGTGAGGGCGGGGTGGTGAAACTTTGGCGGATGGGCACCAACCCTTTCGAAGGACTCGGAATTTTGCTTTCATGAGTGGTGCCATCCCAGCGAATAACCACATCTTCCAGGCGGGAATCCCCGGTAAAAAAGAGCTCAGCCAGGCTGCCAGTTTTGCCCATCCAACGCAATGCGCCTGCACCGGGCCCCTGAAATAGCATGCCTTTACCCGAGGTCTGCCAATTGCCTTCCAATTGGAACTGTTTGAACCCCACATCTCCTAGGCTGGTTGTGAACCAGTTCAGGGTGATCTCGCGGCCTGCAATTTCACCCCCACTTGAAGCGGGGATGGAAATTACCAGGGTGTGAGTTTCGAGAAGGCGAATCGGGGTTGGTGGCTTTGCCACAAGGACGAGCACATATCCACAAAGCGCAGAGATTAGCAGGAGCAGGCTGGAGAGCCATCGCGGCTGAAGACGGAAGCGGGGCAGCAGAAAATGCCCCACCACAAGGTAATTAACCGGACACAGGACCACCCATAGAATAACTGCAAAAATCAATTCCCGCTTGCTGACCGCAGGGGTCTGGATGAAGTAGAGGTACGCGCTAAAGGTTATCGCCAGGCTGATCAACGCGGCCAGGATGCCCAGACCGATTCGCTCTGGAGATAGACGAATTTTCATTTTTCTGCCCCGGTCTCCTTCCCAGAGTGGTTGTGACCAAAATGGGCAGCAGGGTCGCGGGGAAAAGTGAAAGAGAGGATCAATAACCCCAGGCTGAATAGACCCACGAGATAAACCCCATATTGATAGCGGAAATCACGCGAGACGTTGATGAATAGCATCACCGCCGATTGCACAGCGGCAGGCAGGAAAAATAGAAGAAATCGCGGCTGCCTGGCGCGGTATGCCATCATAGAAGAACAGAACAACCCCAGGTATAAGAATAACGCAGGAGTGAAGAACAGCACGTCCCAGGGTTTCCGAGAGGCGAAGTCCTTAAGCTTCGCCAGCGGGACGATCCAGGCAGAGAGCAAGCTGTTCTCTTTCAACCCTAGATCATTTGGCTCGATCCAGGAAACAGTTGCAGCTTCTGTTTTTTCCTGGTTGAGCATACAGTGGTTGGGCACCTCCCACACGAGCGAACTGACGCATACCAGGTGCTGAAGCTCCACTCCCGGCTCTTTCACAGCCAGATCTGCGAACAAACTCTGTATATCGGCAGCTTTTTCTGTGAAACGCGGCTCGGAGTAGGCTGGCTGGGTCCAGATGGGGATATTGGTACAGCAATCGTAGCTCCATTGATCCAGAGGCAGTATTCCGGATGCCAGGTCTGATTCGGCTGGCGTGAGCGGGCTGCCGGTGGCGATGTGCGCAGCGATGTGATGGATGAAAACCTGCTGTTTGAAGCCTGCGTTGCGATCCACCTTTAGAAGAGTATAGATCGGTCCCTGAATTAGCAGCCACGTACCTGCAATCACACCCACACTGAGCAACACTCTTTTCCATTGATTTCGATAAACGATAGCCAGGACGATCAGGCTCAGAATTGGGACTGGAAGCCCGTTCAACCGGAAAAGGCTGATGCCCAGACCAACGAGTGTCAGCCAGAGCCAGGAAAAACGCTCACCCAGCCAGGTACCCTTGCTGAAGATGGCTTTCAGGATCATCAGCGAGAGCAGAAGAAGGCAGATGGAATAGGGGATATCCTTCCAGAGAGAGACAACCATATTCCCATTTACTGGTGAGAGGGCAAATACGAGCGCCAGCCCCCAGCCAGCCCAGCGCGGCAATCCCTGATCTTCCAGGAGATGGATGCCCCAGGCGACTGTCAGGGCGAGCGCAATGATTTGGAATACGATCACGACCGCAGGAGAAAACCATAGCCGGGTGAGCAGGATTACCAACAGGGTGTGAACCACCGGGAGCGCGTCGTTGAACTGCCCGCTGATCACCTGCCCCCATTGGCGGATCGAATCGGGGGTCATGACGGCTGGGAAAAAGGTAAGCAAGTAGATACCCCACACGGCGATCATGGGCAGGGCATAAAGCAGCCAGAAGCCTTTCTTTGGTTGAAGTACTGGAGCGGGTTTGATCTGGACACCAGCGAGGAAAATGGTCAGCACCAGGAACAGGAAACCGGCAGTGAGAACAGCCATTAAATTGCTGAAGAGTGTGCTCATCCAGCTTCCCGGGAACCGGGAGGATGCGATCACCGGTGCGCCAGGCGATTCTGCGGGGTTCAGCGCAGCCAGGTTCCCATCCCAGCCTGCCTGGACTTCCGCAATGCCTGGCGAATTGGAAAAAACGAGCGTGGCTGTTTCCCCCGAACGGCCGCTCCAGGTAAGCGAAGCGGGTTCCCCGCCTGTGTGGGTGAACCCTGTTTTGGTTCGTTGCCAATCTCCCTTTTGCAAAAATTCTCCGAAACCGATATCGCGCAGGGAGGTCTTCGCGTACTCGAGCGTGACAGCCCGATCCGCGCTTCCCCCTGGGAGATTTATTTGTAAATGGTGAACCGGCAGCAGGAGAATCGCCTGGGGGGGATGGGTGACCAGGGCGAAAAGGATGCCGACGCCTGCAGATAAGAGGATCCAATTACGCCTGGCTTTGGGTGAGTATCTGAGGAGACGGGGGTGCAAAAATCGCGTGAGCAAGACATAAACAAGCGGTATTAATAAGAACCAAAGGAGCAGGGCAAAGGCATATTCGCGCCTGGCGAAAAGGGGAGTTTGAAAAGCCCAAAGATAACCGCTGATTGCCATGCAAAAACCGAGGCTTACAGCGATCCCCCAATAAAGGAGGTTGTGTTTGTTTTGTAAAGGGATTTGTGCGGATAAATTCATTCAGATTATGTCGGGACTATGTTTGCGAGGTTCAAGGGTTTCCGGTCAACCGTGAGATCATATTTCTGAACTCTGACTTTCCGGCAGATTCAGGGGTGTTTATCTCAATGAATTCCCAGGTGCTTTCCATTAACTTAAAATTCGGAGTGTCATCCCTGGCGATACGTAACTTCACAGCCCTATTCATAAGCTCGGTTGCTTTTTGCCACTCCCCGCCCAGGGCGTACGCCAGGATGAAGGGCATAAGTTCGGTATCCAGCGAGGTGATAAACCCCTGCCGGAAGATCGCCTTATCTCCCAGCTCCCTCACAGACTGCCAGTCCTGGGTTTGACGGGCAAGATCGGCCTTCTCGTAATAATAACACCAGCCTCTTTCCGGTCCGGCTCCCAAGTGGATGGCTGACGGGTCGATCGGGTTCTCGGCGTTCCCAGGGAGGATCGGTTTTAGGCTGGCGAATGGAAGCCAATTCTCCGCCCTGGAGTCCATCGATGGAAATTCCGCCGAGAAATCGGGGTTATACACCTGGGGGCAGTTCTTCCCGTTGTAATTTAAAAAGATCGTTTTCGATAAGTCGGGTTTGAAATGTGCTGCGATCAAACCCATATCGTCCCTGCCTCTGGATTGATAATCCTCCAATTGCGACGCGAGCATGATCAGGTAGGGGAAATTGTTGGAGGTGAGATCGGGCGCATACAAGCCAGTTGAAAATATACGACCAGGCAGTGGCCCCATCCCCGGTGGGCATGTCGTTGGTAAGGATCATGGTGCCCGGTTCCAGACTGGGGATACGGTAGGTAAGATTCCAGAAGAAATTGTTGCGCCTCACGTCCACCGCCCGTAGCTCGTTGGAGGAAATGAACTGGAGCCCGGCGCTGAGTCCAACCACCGCGCTCAGCACAAGGATCTGTATCCAATAGCGCTTCAGCAATACCTCGATCAAAAAGGCGACCCACAGGCAGGAGACAAGCAGGAAGGGCAAAAGGTAGCGGGTTTCATACCCGCCCACGCCAGCCGCCAGCCCGACGACAATAAATGGGATGCCCCCCAGCAGCCAGGGTACTACGCTCAATCCCATCAGTTGAATTGCAAGTGTCTTGTTCTTCTGATCCGCGGGTGGTTTTGGCAGGTGGTAGGCGCGCAGCACCAGGAAGGTGATCCCCCCCGTGATGAGCACAACCGATAAATAGACAATCGAGGAAAGCGAGCCCCAATTAATGCGTTCCCAGGTAACCGAAACGATCTGGGTCCAGGCGCGTACCATCCCCATCCAGAAATACTAATGCGGTCTGCCTGATAAGCAGGAGAATCCCCGCGAACCAATTCTCCCGTAAGGTGGAAAGCAGGCTGAGTGAGTGGTTGTAGGTCTGGTAGGGGAAAAGGAAAACCCGCCAATATAGTACTGCGCAAAAAGCGATAAAAAATGGCAGGAAATGAAGAGTGGTTTTTCGAAGCTTCTGTTTGACTGTCAGATCGGTCTCGGAGAGCACAATCCAAATCACAAACGGACGCATCAGTTCCATAAAGAGGAAGTATTCCATCGCCAGCATGTTGTAAATGCTGAGCCCGAGCGCCAGGAGATAAAACAGCCAGAATCGTTTCGGATGTCGCAGAGAAAGAACCGTGAAGGTGAGCGAGAGCAGGAAGATCGCCAGGATGATGTTGCGGTGACCCGTGGTGAGCGCCACGCCGTGCGAGAGATACCCCGGGAAAACCGCGATCAGGATGCTGGCAAACACCGCCAGGCGCACGCGCCTTGGCCACAGGTTTTTTACCAACCACCAGCCAGAGAGACTGGTGAGCCAGGGAGCCAGCACCGCAAAGAGCTGCCAGCGCCAGGGATCGGGTCCCAGCAGGGGCAACAGCACCTGATACAGCGGTGCCAGAAAGGGGCGGTTGGTAACGTGATAATAATTGACCCCCCACGCACCCAGCTTCTGGTAGATCCAGAGCATGATCCAATCGTCAGCGTAGAACCCGAGCCAGGGGAGCAGAACGCCATAGGCAAGGAAACAAAGCAGCAGGAGGAAAAAGGGATGGAACAGCGGATGAGTTGTTACCCTGGTGTACCATCTCCGATTTTCGCCGGCGGTTTCCACCGTTGTGATTTGCTCTGGCATGCAGCTCCTGAGAACCTATCGATTACGATTAATTTCCTGACCTAAAACCTTTCCGGATTCCCGTTGGAATTTTACCTTATTCGGGGGCAAGCGCCTTCTTTAGAGCGTCGAATAAAATAAGGTATCATTCTAGATGAAGAGTTCCTTATCTCTCAAACCTGGGTCACGTTTATGACCGAATCTGTCCATCCGGAAACTAAAACCAAATCCTCTGCGCTCGATCCGTTCTGGCTCGTCTTAGGCGCTTACCTTTTTACTTTCATCTGGTTCTTCATCCGCAGCGTTTTCTTCAACCCCAACCAGGTGATGATGGTTTTTGAGACCGTTCGGCGACTGGACCCGATCGGCTACGACCTGATGATGATGCTCAGCCATGCCTCCGCCTGGCTAAATCACACGATCTCTCCATACGCTTCGTTCAATAATTTCCCGCCTCTCGCCACCCTGCTCTTCACCCCGCTCACCATGGTACCCATCCAAAGAGCATATGCGATCATCACCTTCATCACTCTGGCGAGCTTCTTCTGGATCGGTTTCCTCTTTCCTTATTTTTCCAACAAACCCCGCGAGGTGAAGCCGGTACTTGTGCTTGTGTTCATCACCGCGCTTACATCGTATGGAATGCAATTCGAGATCGAACGCGGGCAGTTCTATTCCATCGCCTTCGCGCTGGCTTTCGCGGGCATCTACCTCTTCCACCGCTACCCGAAGCTCTCCTGGCTGGCGTATATCCTCTTCACGCTGGCAATTCAGATCAAGATATTCCCCGCCTTCCTGATCTTCCTATTCATCCGGGATTGGCGGGACTGGCGCGGAAACCTGATCCGCATTCTTGGCCTGGGGGCGGCGAACTTTGCGCTGTTCTTCGTGCTGGGTTGGACCCGGTTCCTGGAATTTGTGAACATCCTGGTGGCGATGGTGGATGACTCGGGCATTTGGGTGGGCAATCTCTCGGTAAAGTCCTTTGCCTACTACCAAATGCCGATCCTATTGAAACGCATCAATTTGGGTGATTTAAACGCTGCCGGCATGGTTGAAGGAGTTTTGATGGCGCTGGTGTTGATCCTGCTGATGTTGGGGATCTTCCAGGCGTATCGGCGCAACCGGTGGGGGATCGACCCTTATTTGCTCTTCATTTGCACCTGCGCCGCGATGGTCATTCCACAGATCAGCCACGATTACAAACTTCCCGTTCTGGCTGGTCCCGCTGCCATACTGCTCATGACCCTCAAACTTTCAAAAAAGGACTCCAAAGCACGAATCATCCTCATGTCGGCGGGGATTGCGGTGTTTTCTCTGGCGTATTTTTCCACCCAGTATTCCTATGTGATGAAATCGCCCCTAATTGCGAACAACTTCCTGGCCGTTTTCCTAATGATGGTTCTGGGGGTTATTTTCGCCTTCACCGAGCAGGCGGATGGAAACGATCCGGCAGGTTAAGTCCAGCCTTTACACGAACTTGATCTTGCCCATGGCGAAGAAGACCATTTTGAGCAGCATCCAGCCATGCTTCCAGCGCTGAATATTGGTCGTCCCATACACCCGTTCCTGGTAGCGGATGGGCAGATCCACGATCTTCAACCCCAGTTTGTCAGCTCCGAGGAGCAAATCAAAATCACCGAAGGGATCGAACTCCCCAAAATAACCCCGGTTTGCCGCGATCCGTTCGTAGTCTGCTTTCCAAAGCACCTTCGTGCCGCAAAGGGTATCCTTAATCGGTTGACCCAACGTCCAGCGGAAAACCAGGCTGAAGGCTTTGTTGCCCAGCAGGTTGAGGGGGCGCATGGCGCCGCCTTCCATCGGATAAACCAGGCGCACCCCATTGATAAAATCGCCTTTTCCGCTCGCGATGGCTTCATAGAAAGCCGGTAGATCTTCCGGTGCCACAGTCAGGTCTGCATCCAGTATCATCAGAATATCGCCCGAAGCGCGCGCGAACCCCTCCCGGACAGCGTCCCCCTTCCCCGTTCCCGTTTGCCTGAAAAGGGATGCCTTGCATACCGGGTTCGAGAGGATCGCATCTTCGATCGCTTTGTAAGTATCATCCTTTGAGTGACCTTCCACGAAGATCAGCTCTGTTCCGCCCCCCATTTCCGGCACTCTTCGGAAAATATCCGCGATGTTTCCGGCTTCATTCCGGGCGGGGACGATCACGCTGACCCTGGGAAGTGGTTTGCGAGCGGATGGCTGGGGCAATGGTCTGGCCATGATGATATTGGTGAGAGCAAAGTAATGAAAGGGCCAGATCTTGACCAGGAATTTATTGAAAAATGAATTGAGCAGCGGGATTGGTAAGGGAAAAAGGATCTCGTGCCAGTGGCGCAGAGATTCGAAACCTTCGAGGGAAAGCAGGTTGCGGATATCGTCCGGGGTCAGCCAGTTCTGGGGTAAATTGGGCCTGGCCAGACCCACGACGGCAGCAAGGGAAAGGATGGGGGACCACATCCGGCTGTAGAAATTGATGATAATGCGGGTTTTGGGGTTGCAGCAGCCCCGCAAGGCGCCAAGTACCTGCTGCACGTTCCACAGGTCGTTGACCAGGTCCGAAAGGATAACGTAATCAAAAGTACCATCCCCTTCGAACTGGTGCGCGTCCATTTCCAGGAATTCCAGCTCGGGGTGATTTTGCCGGGCGATGGCGATCATTTCCGGGCTAAAATCCACGCCAAGCCCGCGCGCAGGCTTGAGGCTGGCGAGAAGATCGCCTCCCCCGCAGCCGAGCTCCAGGACAGACGCACCTTCGGGAATGAGGAAGCGGAGGAATTCCGCCAGACGGCGGTGATAGGCTTTTCCAGCCGACCAGCGCTTTGTATCGCGGGCGATGTTGTTCCAGTGCTCCACCCGCCCGCGGGTGTAAAGTTCCTGTTTTGCCTGGGTCACACCTTATCCACCCCGGTCGCTTCCAGCTCTTTCACCCTCGGATTGTCCCGATACACCCCGCGGTACTCCTCCGGCAGCAGCACAGCCATTCGGCACATCACCTCGTCCGTCCAGCGCTCCATCTCCGCTTCGCGGTTCTCCCGCCCGATCTCGGGGATGACAATCGGCGGGCCAAAAGTCGCCTTCATCTTCGGCTTCCGGAAGTGCAGCAGCTCGCGCACACCGTTTGCTGTCCCGGTGATCCCAACCGGCACGATCGGCGCCCCGCTGCGAATTGCCAGGAAGACAATACCGGATTTGCCCGGCAGCAAGCCCCCAGTGGTGCTGCGGGTGCCCTCCGGGGAAACCCCCAGGCAGCCGCCTTTCTTTAAATGATCCAATCCAGATTTAATGGCGGTGAAATCGGCAATATCGCGGTCGATCCAGATGGCTTCTCCCATCCAGGCCAGGGGGGCGATGAGAAGGTTCTTTTTGTATTTGGTGGTGAGCACGCAGGTGATATCCGGGCGGGCAGGGATATCAAGGAGTACCGGGATATCTAGCCGGCTGAGATGATTGGTGGCGATCAGCACGCCGCCCGAGGGGGGGAGGTATTCCATCCCCTCGTAGGATGTTTTCGTAAGTGCTTTTAGCAAATAGTGAACGATGCTAAAAAGGAATTCCCGCTTTCCCATGGTCCAACCTCCAATAATCCGATCTGGATTGAGTATATCAAAATTGAAGCGCTTCCCGCGTTGTGATTCAATAATCTCACCTGTATTGGCATGAAAACAGCGTGCTCGAGGTATCCTCGAGCACGCTGTGATGTCCTTCTTATTGCTTATTTATGACCAGGGGATCATTTCTCCTGGATGGTCACCGAAAGGATCGTATCCGCGGTGGGCAGAGTGCCGCCCTGGGAAGGATCGCGTTTGGTGAGCGCGTTGACCACGTCCATACCCTCCACCACCCGGCCAAAGATGGTGTAATTGCCATCCAGGTTGGGCTGTGGGGCGAGGGTAATAAAGAACTGCGAACCATTCGTTCCGGAACCTGAATTAGCCATGCCCAGAACGCCGGCGGCGTCAAACTTGAGATCAGGGCTGATCTCATCCCCGAACTGGTAGCCCGGTCCGCCCAGGCCCGTGCCGGTGGGGTCGCCCGTCTGGGCAACGAAGCCATCCAGCACACGGTGGAAGGGCACGCCATCGAACCATTTATTTTGGGCCAGGAATACCAGGCTGTTGACGGTGAGCGGGGCCTGCTTCGCAAAAAGCTCCACCACGATATCACCCTTGGTGGTCTGGATGGTGGCAGTATATTGCTTATTGGGGTCGACCACCATCGGCGGGCATTCCTTATATGACTTCTGCTCCAGTTTCCAAATATTCAGAACGGCATCCAGGTTTTCCTTGCTCAGTCCGATGGAATCGTTTGGATCCACGTTCACGGCAAAGACAAGTTTGCCGCCCATTTCAATGAAGACGGAAGGCGTGGCGTTGACGCCCACATTCCCCGCCGCGGTGCGGAACTCTTCCACTTTCTTGACCATGGCATCGCTTGTGAGGTCTTTGGTGAACTGCTCTGCATCCAGTCCAATTTCACCTGCTTTTCCAATGACCCAGGTCTGAAAGTCCTCGGGGGTCATCGCAGCCCAGGTCTGCCAGGTATCCGGGTTGAAGAGCACGTCGTGCATCTCCCAGAATTTACCTTGCAGGGAGGCTGCTTCGGCCGCCTGGAGGGCGATGGCGGATTTATCGTGGCTGAGAGGGAAGTGCCGGTAAACGAAGCGGACGTCGTTGGGGTTGTCTTTGATGAATTGCTCCATCACGGGAGCAAGCTGGGCGCAGTACGGTCAGGTAAAGTCTGAATATTCGATGATGGTCATCACCGCATCTGCAGGACCTTTAACATAGTCCGTGCTGCTGACGGGCGGCAGTTTGGCAGCGTACTCCGTTTTCTCGGGTGGGAAGATCGAGGTGGCTGGCAGGCATTCACCAGGTTTGGCACCCACGATCTCCGGCACGGCCGTGGCAGCGGAGGGGGTTAATTCATTTCCGGCTGACTCCACCTGGGTGGTGCTCGCGCTGTTCTGGCTGCCGATGGGCAGGAATCTGCCCGCCAGCCCCGCGCCAACGATCAGCAGCAGGACAACAACTCCGCCGAGCACATACAGCCAGGTGCGGTTCTTTGGTTTTTGCGCCGTTCCGGGAACTTCGTCAGGCGTTTTTACGCTCTTATCCGCTGCATAGCGGTCGTAATCCGCCCGGCGGGTTTTATCGGAAAGCACCTGGTAGGCTTCCTCGATGGCGGCAAAGTCCTTTTCCGCCTTGTCTTTCTGGGCGGGGTCCTCGAATTTATCGGGGTGGAATGCCTGAAGGAGGAACTGGTAGCGCTCCTCAATTTCCTTTTTGCTCGCGTTCTTTGGGACACCAATAATATCGTAATAATCTTTCATATATCTACCTCTCTTGGATTGCCGGCAGGCGGGAATCGACCGCCGCACGAATTTGGGATTGTACCACACTGCTTTCGTGGGCGGCATCGATGACCACCCAGCGCTGAGGCGCTTCCGCGGCCAGCTTCAAGTAACCGGCGCGCACCCGCTGGTGCAGCTCCAGCTGGTAATCGTCCATACGGTTCCATTCACCTCCGCCGCTTTTGCGGCGTTTCAAGCCCTGCTCGGCGTCTATATCCAACAACAGGGTCAGATCGGGAACGAGGCCCCCTGTGGCGAAATTCAGTATCTGGCGCAGCTGATCCAGGTCGTTGCCATGCCCGTAGCCCTGGTAAGCCAGGGTGGAATCGGCGTAGCGGTCGGAGATGACCACCTCGCCTTTTTCCAGATGAGGGCGAATCACTTCGGCCACAAGTTGGGCGCGGGCAGAGCAGAAGAGCAGGGTTTCGGTGCGCGGATCCATGCCCTGGTTGCGCATGTTCATCAGGATCTCCCGCACCTGGTCGCTGATCTCGGTACCCCCCGGTTCGCGGGTGGTAAGGACGGTGTACCCCTGCGAGCGTAGATGATCTGCCAGGGGCAGCATCTGGCTGGTCTTTCCGCTTCCATCGGGGCCTTCAAGAGTAATGAACATATCTATTTTTCGTTTCGCAGAGGCGCAGGGGAGGGAAAAAGCGTGCAGGCGAAGCATGGAAATGCAAGGTAGAGTACCATTCTGCTTCGGCAATCGTGTTTTAATCTTTGCATCTCTACGTTAACCATCAATCTTTAAATATCCGCACCCGCCGGTTGGGATCCTTGCCGTAGGAATGCGAAACGAGCTCCGCCTGGCGGGCCAGGTCGTGCTGCAGGCGGCGGACGGAGGGTGTTGCGGGTGGCAGGTCCACAAAGCGCTGCCCGTTGAGCACCGCCTGGATGGCAGCCTGGGTCTGCTCGGCGGCGGATTCGTAATCACCATTCACATATCCGCCGGAGGGCAGGTTGAAAAGCTCGCCCAGGGCCTGTTCCATCTGGGTGACGGTGTTGGCGCGCAGGACGTAGATCGGTGACGCCGCGGGCTTCGGCTTCCAGGATCACCTGCTGGCGGTTGCGGTAGTAGGTGCGCAGGGTGATGAGCACCTCGGCATCGCCGGGCTCGCGGGTGATGATGGCCGGCACGCCCATGCGTTTGGCAGCCTGCAGCAGGCGGTTGCGTGCCACCCCGTAGGGATAAATACGGATCGCGGGCAGCGCGGAGAGTTCCGGCGGATACTGCTCGCCATTGGTCACTTCCTCGCGGCGGCGAGGTTCGCGATCGGTGGAAAGCGGGGTACCCTCCACCCGCAAAGGTGCGGCGCTGCCCCTGCACAGCCTGGCGCTGGATGGGCGGGGTGGAGGCTTTTTCGGTGTGGATGCCGCCTTCGGCATCCCGCGAGCGGATCTCGGGGTGCAGCGGGTAGCCGCGCACCAGTTCATCCACCGCTTCGGCCACATCGTGGATGAACGACCAGCCGGTCGCGTTCCTGGATCTCGACCAGCACGTCGAAGGTGGGCGGGGCGCGGCGCTCGAGGACGGTCTTCTGCGTGCCGCGGCGGCGGGCTTCTTCATCAGAAAGGGTCACGGATTCGATCCCGCCGATCAGGTCGGAGAGGGTGGGGTTGAGGAGCAGGTTTTCGAGGGTGCGTCCGTGGGCGGTGGCCACAAGCTGCACACCGCGCTCGGCGATGGTGCGGGCAGCCAGGGCTTCCAGCTCGCGCCCGATCTCATCGATGACGATCACCTCGGGGTTGTGGTTCTCGACTGCCTCGATCATCACCTCATGCTGCAGGGTGGGCAGTGCGCACCTGCATGCGGCGCGCGCGTCCCACGGCCGGGTGGGGCACATCGCCATCCCCGCCGATCTCGTTGGAGGTATCCACGATGACCACGCGCTTGTTTTCCGCCAGGATGCGGGCGGCTTCGCGCAGCATGGTGGTCTTGCCGATGCCGGGTTTGCCCAGCAGCAGCATGCTCTTGCCGGATTCGACCAGGTCCTGGATGATATCGATGGTGCCGTAGACGGCGCGCCCCACGCGGCAGGTGAGCCCCACAATGTGCCCGCGCCGGTTGCGGATGGCGGAGATGCGGTGCAGGGTGCGCTCGAGCCCGGCGCGGTTATCGGCGTCGAAATCGCCGATGCGCGAGACGACGAAATCGATCTCGGCGCGGTCAATATCCTTTTCAGAAAGCCTTACTTCGCCGTTGACGAAAAGCGCCAGGGGCACGCGCCCAAGGTCGAGGATGATCTCGAGCAGGTTATCGGAATTGTTGGCGCGGATGACGGCTTCGGCGATGGTCAGGTGGGAGCACCCCCAGCAGGGCTTGCAGGTCGTCGGTGATACGTTTTTGGGTCATTGACTAGATTTTACCTGAAATCAGCCACAGGGGAGATAGCTTATCTATTGTGTTGTTCCCTCGAGTAGAGAGAGCTTTTATTGCCAACCTCAAAACTTGTGACCAGCCTTTGCCTGGTCAGGGAATAGATCATTATTGTGGAATAGGGATAAAACCGCCCCTCCAACCCCCTCTCGTCAAGAGCGGTGGAGAAGGAAAAACCACCCATCAAATGCGATGAAGCGGGAGGACGAGCCGTGAGTTTTTGGGGGATTCGCCCCCCCAGGGGTGCACTGCCGTGCGCCTCAATGATTTCAACAGTCCAGACGTTTGATCCGCGGGGGGATGGCTTCGTAAGGCGGGCATAAATCGCTTTTTAAGTATTGAACAATACATTATACAAACCATTGTCATCACTTCTTGGAGCGGTTAATATAAGGGTATAGGTAGTACAAACTATATACAAACTAAGGAGATGAAATGAAAAAGTTAGGAATTGTAAGTGTATTGATGGCAGCGGTCTTTATCCTGGCCGCCTGCGCACCGGCAATGACCCCCACTCCCGAACCCACCAAGGTTCCCGAGCCCACCGCCATGCCCAAACCGGAGTTGAAGGATATCGTTGATACCGCCGTTGCGGATGGCCGCTTCGGAACGCTGGTTGCAGCGGTCCAGGCTGCCGGTCTGGTGGATGCCCTCAAGGGCGAAGGTCCCCTGACCGTTTTCGCCCCAACCGATGAGGCATTTGCCAAGCTGCCTGCCGGAACGGTGGAAACCCTGTTGAAACCGGAGAATCTCGAGCAGCTCAAATCCATCCTGCTTTACCATGTGGTGGGCGGTAAACTGATGGCTTCCGATGTGACCTCAATGCCTTCCGCAAAATCGCTTGAAGGAAGTGAGATCGCTTTCAAGGTGGACATGGGCAATGCCTATGCAAATGACGCCAAGATCGTCATCACCGATATTGAAACCTCCAACGGGGTTATCCACGTGATCGATTCGGTCCTGATGCCCCCCGCTAAATTGTCCGATATTGTTGACACCGCGGTCGCTGATGGACGCTTCAAGACCCTGGCTGCTGCACTGACCGCTGCCGGTCTGGTGGAAACCCTCAAAGGGGAAGGTCCCTTCACCGTCTTTGCTCCGACCGATGATGCCTTCGCCAAGCTGCCTGCCGGGACCGTGGAGACGCTGCTGAAACCTGAGAATCTGGAACAGTTGAAATCCATCCTGCTCTACCACGTGGTCAGCGGCAAAGTGATGGCGGATCAGGTGGTAACACTCTCGAGCGCAGACACAGTTCTGGGCAAGCCGGTAACCATTAAAGTGATGGACGGTAAAGTGTACGTGAATGAAAGTCAGGTTGTGCTTACCGATGTGCTGGCTTCAAATGGTGTGATCCATGTGATCGACTCGGTGCTTCTGCCCCCTCAGTAATCAAAATCATGTACTACTAAAAGAGAGCTGTCCTGAAAAGGACAGCTCTTTTATTCAGAGGAGATATGCTTCCACTTCACCAGTTTGCCCGGACGATGCAAATTTTTTGAAATAATGGCAGATGATTATTCCTTAAATATAATATATTGTTTCGAAGATCCGAATAGTAGAATTAATCTCCCATGAAAGTCACCCAAAAAATCCAGGCCTGTTTTCAGTTGATCCGCCCCGAGTTGCCCATCGCGGCGGGGATCTGCGTTGTGGTGGGGCAAACCATTGCCCTGGGGAAATTCGCACCATTTTCCACTGTCATTCAGGGGTTCGCGCTGGGTTTTTTTCTATCCAGCTCGGCGATGATCTTCAATGATTATTTTGATATCGAGGTGGACAGGATCAATTCGCCCCAGCGCCCCCTTCCATCAGGAAGGATAACCAAAACCGAAGCGATCCTTTTAGGAATTTCAACTGCTCTTATCGCCCTGGGAATCGCATTATCGATCGCTCCAGTTGCTTTCGTGGCTGGGCTGACTCTGTGGGTACTGGGTTTTCTGTATAACTGGAAGTGGAAATCCAATGGGTTGGCAGGAAACCTGATCGTGAGTCTGAATGTGGGCATGACCTTTCTGATCGGCGCATTCAGCGTCGGCCAGATCCGCAACCCTGCTGTGTGGGTGTTCAGCCTGATCGCCTTTTTTTTCGATCTGGCGGAGGAGATCGCGGGGGACGCCATGGATATGGAGGGGGATCTCAAGCGAGGCTCAAGGTCGCTGGCAATCCGGTACGGAAGACAGACAGCCCTGCGAATTTCCAGCGGGTTGTTTGCTGCGATGATCCTGGTAACCCTTACGCCAATCCTTTTCTCCCACCCACCCCTTTCGTATCTCCTGCCAATTGCGGGGCTGGATATTATTGTCATCGTTTATTCCCGAAAGCTCCTGCGCAGCAGTTCACCTCAAGAAGGACGAAGAGCCATGCGTGTTATGTACCTTGCCGCGACGGTGTGCCTGGTCGTTTACATTATCTGGCTGAATTTGAACCAGCCAATATAAAAAGAAAAAATCGCGGGCGCTCTTACCCGCGATTTTGTTATTCGCTGAAGGACTGAGCGACTTATTCCTCCAGAAGTAGCACAACCCCGATGGTGCCCGCCCCGGTGTGGACGGAGAGCCCGGGCGAAAAATCGGTGTGAACGGCTTCGCTGGGGACTGTGAACCTTGCCCGCACCGCCTGCTCCAGCTCCGCCAGGTCCTCCTCGGCGGCCACGTGGATGAACGCGGCTTGTTCCACCTTGTGTGAATCCACCGAACCGGCGAGCAGCTCCACCAGGCGGCTCATGGCTGCCTTGCGGGTGCGCACCTTTTCCAACAAGTCCAGCTTACCCTCTTTCATGGTGAGGATGGGGCGAATATGGAGCATATTACCCATGCTGGCGGAGAACTTCCCCACCCGCCCGCCCATCGCCAAATACTTGAGGGTAGAAAGCGAGGCGAAGAGCACCAGGCGGGATTCCATACCCTTAAGTTTCGCTTCGATCTGGTCGAGTGATGCGCCGCCATCCGACATCCGCCGGGCTTCCAGTGCCATAAACCCCTGTGCCATGGAGACCACGCGGGAATCGATCACGCGAATCTCGCGTTCGGGGAATTCCTTCTGCGCGGTGAGGGCAGCGGTGTAGGTGGCGCTGATCTCGGAGCTGACGCACACGCACACAATCCCCTCCGCTCCGGAATCAAAGGCATTCTTGAATGCCTTGCTGAAGGCTACGGGCGAGGGGGCGGCGGTTTTAGGCAGCGCGCCTTCCTTATCGATGCGCTCAAATAAAGCCTTGTCATCAATATCCACGCCTGATGCGAACGATTCATCCCCAAAGGTGATCAGAATGGGAACCAGGGTAATATCATACCTGGCGGCCAGCTCATTCGAGAGACTGCAATCAGTATCAGCGATAACGGCAATTTTGGGCATTGAATCCTCCAGAAGAGTACGATTAAAAAGGTTAACCCACCATCTTTGGATAGGTTGCTAGTTGGACCACTTATACCCTATAACCAAGGAATTGAGGCTAAATGATCTTCAGAAAGGTCTCGACGACTTTGGGGTCAAACTGGTGTCCGGCCTGGTCACGCATGTGCTGGCGGGCTTTCTCATCCGTCCAGGCTTCGCGGTACGGCTTTTCGGTGTGCAGCGCATCCCACACATAAACAACAGCAAAAATTCGCGCTGAAAGGGGAATTTGCTCGCCTTTCAATCCATCCGGATAACCGCTGCCATCCCAGTGCTCCTGGTGATAGTGGGGGATATCAAGCGCTGGACGCAAGTATTCGATCGAAGACATCCATTGGTAGGCATAGGCGGGGTACATACGTACCACTTCCCAATCCCACTCGGATAGCTGACCCTTTTTGAGGAGGATCTTATCTGGAATGGCCATCTTACCCACGTCGTGCAGCAGCACTCCGCGACTAATATATTCGAACTCGGATTCAGGCACACCCATGGCCGCAGCCAATTTTAAGGTGAGGGAAACAAGTTCATCGGCATGACCTTCAGGTGCCTGGACGCGCTCATCCAATGTGTGCCGCCATCCCTGAATGGATTGATCGTAAGCTTTGCTCAGGCTGCGGTAAGTGCGCTCGGTTCGATTGGTCACGAGCCAGGCCATGGCGGCGATCAGGAACAGAAAACAGACAGCCAGGTAATTAAATGGCATCGACCGGGGGGTGATCAGGTAAACGATCGTGTATCCGATGGTGGCAAAGAGGGCAAAGATGAATGATGAAGGGGGGGAGATGAGAATGCTGGCCAGAATGACCGGGATGGTGTAGAGCAGGAACATACGGTCAAGCATGCCCAGGGGGAAGGCCACCGTGATAAGCAAAGTGGTGGCTGCCAGCAATAAAATCGCGGCGGTTTTACTGGTGCGCGAGCGCTGCATCTCCCAGGCTGCCAGGCAGATAAGCAGGGCGATGATATCCCCCAGCAGGTAAAATGCGTAATTGATATCCCTGTAGATGATGTACATCGCCAGGTGGATCACCGTGACCATCAGCACCAGGATGCTGAGCGCCCCCAGGATGCGGCCATAAAACCCGGAGCGCTGTTGCTCGGGAGTCTTACTGCCCTTGGGAATGAGAATATCCGAAAATCTACCCTGGGATGGTGTGGACATTATGATTTGGCTCCCCGTTCGCTCAAGGATGACCCCGCGTAATCATTATAGCGGTTTTCGTGGAGGCTTACTCGATCCCTGCTATCGCTGAATCGATCCGATCCAGGATGCCGTTATCCAATTTCGCCGCTGCCTCCGCTGCCCCAAGGTTCTCCTCAAGCTGTTCAAGCCGGCTGGCACCGGTGATAACCGTACTCACCTCGCTGTGGCGCAGCACCCAGGCAATAGCAAGCTGCCCGGGGGTGATGCCAAGGTCGCCGGCGATGCCCTGCAACTTTTTCACCCGTTCTATCTTCTCCGGAGTGATGCGGTCGCGCACCCAGCCGTAATTTTCCAGCGAAGCCCGGCTTCCCTCGGGGATTCCTTCATTATACTTACCTGTCAGGATGCCATATGCCAGCGGGCTGAAGGTGGTGAGACCGATGCCCAGCTCGCGGCACACCGGCATGAGGGTGTCCTCCACGCGCTTGCGGTGCAGCAGGTTATATTGCGGCTGGTCCATCGTGGGCGGGATGAGGTTATATTGGCGGGCGATGCCATATGCCTGGGCAACATGGCTGGCCTCCCATTCGGAGGTGCCCCAGTAGAGGATCTTGCCCTGCTGGATGAGGATGTTCATCGTTCGAACAATTTCCTCAATGGGGGTTTCCGGGTCGTAGCGGTGGCAAAAATAGAGATCCAGATAATCCACATCCATACGTTTGAGGGAAGCATGCACCGATTCCATGACATGCTTGCGGGAAAGTCCGCGCGCGTTGGGTCCGGTGGATGTTGGCCAGAAGACCTTACTGGAAAGTACCAGCTCGGTGCGGGTAAGTTTCTTGATCGCCTGCCCCATGATGATCTCAGCCTTGCCATCGGCGTAGATATCGGCATTATCGAAATAGTTGATCCCGTGATCGAAAGCAGCGTGCAGGAGGCTGGCGGCTTTCTTTTCGTCCACCTGGGTGCCAAAAGTGACCCACGAACCGATGGAAATCTCGCTGACTTTCAGGCCAGAGCGGCCGAGACGACGGTAAAGCATGGTATCTCCTAAGAATGTTGAATTGACGAATCGAAACGAGTTGAATGGTTGAAAACGGGAGTGTTGAATAGTTGAATTGTAAATGGTTGAATCGGCAGAGATCACTCCGTGGAAATGAGATTTTGTGTAAGTATTTTAACTCACTATGCTGCCCGGATCTGCTCTTCTGCTTATATAACGATTTAACCAATCAATCGATCAATCCTTCGATTCCAAATCAACGATTCAACCGTTCAACTACTCTAACTCTTCCTTCCCTTCCCCCGACCCGATGCCCAACGGTTTCCATTTTTCAGTATTCTCCCGTAAGCGGTGCTGGGATCCCTCGCGGATATGCGTACGGTCAAAACCCTCGGGAGCGATGGTCATGGCTTCGCCATCCAGCAAGCCGGAAACGCCGCGCTGGCCAGGCTCGGGTCGTTGATCGCGGCAGTAGGGGCAGGCAGCCCGATCGTGGGTTTTGTAATCCAATGGTTCTTCATACGAGGTGATGAACCCCTCGAAGTTACGAAGGATCACCTTATGATCCGAGGCGCTGATGTGATACGTGGGCATCACCGGGATCTTGCCGCCGCCGCCAGGGCCATCCACACAGAAGGTAGGCACGGCGAAGCCGGATGTATGCCCGCGTAAACCTTCGATGATCTCCATGCCGGTAGCCACCGGTGTGCGGAAGTGTCCGGCGCCTTCCACCAGGTCGCACTGGTAGAGGTAATAGGGACGTACGCGGATTCGCACCAGGTCCTGCACCAGCTTACGCTGGATGTGGACACAGTCGTTCACCCCGGCCAGCAGAACGGACTGATTCCCCAGCGGAATGCCGGCGCGGGTGAGTTTATCCGTGGCTTCAGCCAGCTCGGCGGTGATCTCGTTGGGGTGGTTCACATGGATGTTGAGCCACAGCGGGTGGAACTTCTGCAGCATGTCGATCAGCTCAGTTGTGACACGCATGGGCATAAAGACAGGAACCCGCGAGCCGATGCGCACGATCTCCACGTGGGGGATCTCGCGCAGGCGGGTGAGGATCTCCTCCAGCAGGCGGGGCGCCAGGGTGAGAGGGTCGCCGCCGGAAAGCAGAACGTCGCGGATCTGCGGGGTGCGTTTGATGTAATCGATCTGCTGCTCGAAATCTTCGCGGGCAAAGGTCTGGGAAGGATCGCCCACGATGCGCGCACGGGTGCAGTAGCGGCAGTAAACCGCGCACTGGGTGGTGACCAGCATCAGGACTCTATCCGGGTAGCGGTGGACGAGCCCAGGGACGGGTGAATGGCGGTCCTCGGAGAGCGAGTCCTCCATTTGCCCGGTGAAGGCGCTCATTTCTTCGACGGTGGGGATGATCTGCTTGCGGATGGGGTCATGGGGGTCATCGGGGTCGATGAGTGACACAAAGTAGGGGGTCACATCCACACGGAAGAGGTTGGGGCTGGAGAGGGCTTTCTTCTCGCCCGGTTTCAGCTTGAGAACCTGCTCGAATTCCTCCACCGTATTGAGCCGGTGCGAGAGCTGCCAGCGCCAGTCATTCCATTTTTCGGAGGGCACGTCTTTGAATGCGGGAGCGATGCGGGAAGGAAAATTTTGGGGCATGATTACCTCTTTATCCAATAAGGCGCACATCCGCGCGCCTCTACTAGTTACTTGCACCCATTCAACTTTTCAGTGATTCAACCTGGTCCAATTGTATGAAGAAACGATGGGCAGGTCAATACGATTGAAGGAGAACATGGTGAGAATAACCTTTTGTAAGCGTTTTATCAGAAATTCTACACCTCGCTTGACTTGATTTTGCCAGCATGGTATCATAATTCACAGTGAATTAGCACTCTCAAGCCGAGAGTGCTAAAAATAAGACGGACATGAATGAAACGCTGACCGAACGACAGAAATTACTGCTCACGCTCATTATCCATGAGTACGTGCAGACGGCCGCACCGGTAGGATCCTACCATCTGGTGGAGCGCTACAACCTGGATATGAGCTCTGCCACGGTGCGTAACGAGCTTTCGGAGTTGGATGCCCTGGGCTTTCTGCGCCAGCCGCACACTTCTGCCGGACGGGTGCCAACAGAGGAAGGCTACCGCTATTTCGTCACCCGGTTGATCCAGGATACCACCCTGCCGGAATCAACGCGAAGCATGATCAGCCACCAGTTCTACCAGACGCGCAACGATGTGGATCAATGGATGCGGCTGGGGGTTTCCGTGCTGGCGCACCAATCGCGTGCTGCCGCATTGATCACCTCGCCCCACCCGGAGAAAGCCCGTTTCAAACATGTGGAGCTCATTTCCACCCGCGGGCGGCAGGTGCTGATGGTGTTGGTCATGATGGGTGGAGATATTCACCAGCAGGTTCATTCGCTGGAGGAACCCCTCAGTCAGGAGATCCTTTCCGAGGCAGCCCACCGCCTCACTGACCGTTTTTGCGGGATAAGCCCGGATCAGATCGCGAAAACCGCTCTCCAACTGGAAAGCCTGGAGAAAGAGGTGGCAGGTTGGATCCTGGAGGAAATGACCCGCTCGGATGCGCTCGTTTCCGGCAATATCTTCATGGATGGACTGACGAATGTACTTGCCGAGCCCGAGTTCGCCGGTTCCGAGGATGCCCGCCGCGCGCTGCGCATACTGGAAGAACGCTCCACCCTGCAGGAGCTGCTTTCGCGCTCTGTACCGCAGGGTACGATTGGCGGCGTGCAGGTGCTGATTGGCGGAGAAAGTTCGTGGGACGAATTGCGCCAATGGTCAATGGTGCTGGCCCGCTACGGCTCGCCAGGGTATGCCACCGGCATGCTGGGCGTGTTGGGTCCCATGCGCATGTCTTACGGGCGATCCATCTCAGTGGTGCGCTTCCTCTCCGGACTGTTGAGCGACCTTGTGAGCGAGACCCTGGTGGACGATACTCCTGAAAAAATGAATTAAAGGTGGAAATCAATGACAGATAAAAGACGAGGAACCAAACCACTGCATGAGCATCACGAAAAGGATACAGCTCCCCTGGGGCATGAAACGAAGCCGGAGGAGATGGTGACCGTGCCGTTGAAGGACTTCGCGGCACAAATGAAAGAGATCGATGATCTTAAGGAACAGGCGCAAACAAACCTGGAAGGCTGGCAGCGCGAACGCGCGGATTATAGCAACTACCGCAGCCGAGTGGAACGCGAGCAGTCCCAGAAGAAGCAAGACTTGGCGGTGGAGGTTATCAAGAAGTACCTGGCCATTTCGGATGATATTAACCGGGCTTTGAAAGCCCGCCCGACCGAAGGGGAGGCTGCAAGCTGGGCGGAAGGGATCGAGCTGATCAGCCGCAAGCTGGCCAACATCCTGGATTGTGAAGGATTGACCCCGATTGACGCGGAGGGAAAACAGTTCGACCCGCGCATTCACGAAGCCATCTCACACGAGGAAAGCGACGGGCATGAATCGGGCGAAGTGATCGAAGTTGTTCAAATGGGATATATGCTGGGCGATCGGGTGATCCGTCCGGCAATGGTAAGAGTTGCCAAATAGGAGGAACGAATGGGAAAAATTATTGGAATTGATCTTGGTACCACAAACTCTGTTGTGGCGGTGATGAGCGGCGGCGAGCCGATGGTCATCCCAACCGCCGAAGGGGAACGGCTGCTGCCTTCAGTGGTGGCGGTCAACAAGAACCACGAGCGTCTGGTGGGGCGGGCTGCCCGCAACCAGGCCATCGTCAACCCCGAAAACACGATCTTCTCGATCAAGCGCTTCATGGGGCGCAAATTTGACGACCCCGAAGTGCAGCGCACGGTCGGCAAGGTCCCTTATAAAGTGTCCAAAGCATCCAATGGCGACGTGCGCGTCACCCTGGATGGCAAGGAATACTCACCGCCGGAAGTCTCGGCCATGATCCTGGCCAAGTTGAAAGCCGATGCAGAGGCCTACCTGGGAGAGACGGTTACCCAGGCGGTCATCACCGTCCCGGCGTACTTTAATGACGCTCAGCGCAACGCCACCAAGGATGCCGGCAAGATCGCCGGGTTGGAAGTGCTGCGCATCATCAACGAGCCCACGGCCTCATCACTGGCCTACGGGTTGGATAAGAAAAAGAACGAAGTGATCGCGGTCTACGACCTGGGCGGCGGCACCTTCGATATCTCGGTACTGGATGTGGGCGAGGGCGTCTTCCAGGTGAAATCCACCTCGGGTGATACGTTCCTGGGCGGCGACGACTTCGACCAGCGCGTGATGGATTTCCTGGCTGAAGAATTCAAAAAACAGAGCGGCATCGACCTTAAAACCGACCGCTCCGCCCTGCAGCGTCTGAAGGAAGCCGCAGAGAAAGCCAAGATCGAGCTATCCTCGATGGCGCAGACCGAGATCAACCTGCCCTATATTACTGCTGATCAAACAGGCCCCAAGCACCTTGTGATGACCCTCACCCGCGCCAAGCTGGAACAGCTCACCGGCGACCTGGTTCAAAAATCGCTGGAACCTGTCCGCAAGGCGATCTCCGATTCTGGTCTGAAAGCATCTGAAATCGACGAGGTTGTGATGGTGGGCGGCATGACCCGCATGCCGCTGGTGCAGGAGACGGTGAAGAAGGAATTTGGCAAGGAACCTCACAAGGGCGTGAATCCTGATGAGGTGGTGGCGATCGGCGCTGCCATCCAGGCTGGTGTGTTGGGCGGCGAGGTGAAGGATATCCTCCTGCTCGACGTCACCCCTCTCACCCTTTCGGTGGAAACCCTCGGCGGCGTGGCAACCGCGCTGATCGAGCGCAACACCACCATCCCGGTGCACCGTTCGCAGATCTTCTCGACCGCCTCCGATGGGCAGACCCAGGTGGAGATCCATGTGCTGCAGGGTGAACGCCCGATGGCAGCCGATAACAAGACCCTGGGGCGATTCAACCTGGATGGCATCCCGCCTGCGCCGAGAGGCATCCCGCAGATCGAGGTCTCCTTCGATACCGACGCGAACGGAATCCTGGAGGTGAAAGCCACCGATAAAGCCACCGGGCGCAGCCAGCACATCACCATCACCGCTTCTTCGGGCCTCTCGAAGGACGAAGTGGAACGTATGCGCAAGGAAGCCGAATCGCATGCGGCCGACGATCTTAAGAAAAAGGAATTGATCGAGGTGCGCAACCTGGCAGAGAACACCGTCTACACCGGAGAAAAGCTGATCCGCGAGAACGGGGAAAAGATCCCCGCGGATGTGAAGCAGCAGGTGGAGGATGGTATGGCAGCCGTGCGCGCGGTGAAGGATGGCGAGGACGCCGAGGCCATCAAAAAGGCCACCGAGGAGCTGAGCCAGAACCTGCAGAAGGTTGGCGCCAGCATGTATCAGCAGCCCGCTGGTGGTGCGGCCGGTCCCGGCGCGGAGGGCAGTGTGCCTCCCGATATGGGCGGCGACGCGCCTCCGCAGGAACCCCCCGCTGAAGGCGGCACGGGCGGCGGCGAGGACGTGGTGGATGGTGAGTTCAAGAACATCTAGTCCGTCAAAAAAGTAAAAAATCAAATCCCTCAACCCCATATTCTCCCCTGAGGAGGGTGTGGGGTGAGGTTTTATTCTTTTCAGGAACCGAACACAGATGCCGACCAAACGAGATTATTACGAGATCCTGGGAGTGGACCGCGGCGCCAGCCAGGATGAACTGAAGACCGCCTTCCGCAACCTGGCGCGCAAGTTTCACCCGGATGTAAACAGCGACCCGGCTGCTGAGCAGAACTTCAAGGAAATTAACGAAGCCTACGGCATCCTTTCCGACCCTGATAAACGCGCCGCCTATGACCGCTATGGTCACGCCGGCGTGGATAACATGAACGGCATGCCGGATTTCTCAAATTTCGACATGTTCTCCGACCTTTTCGAGGGTCTCTTTGGCTTCGGCATGGGCGGCGGCGGGCGAAGGCGCAACGCACCCCGAAGGGGGGCGGATCTTTCCTACACCGTCCAGATGGAATTTGACGAGGTGGTGAGAGGCGCGGAGAAGGAGATCGAGATCACCCGCGATGAGGATTGCGCGAACTGCAAGGGGACCGGCGCAGAACCGGGCACCAGCCGCACGAAATGCGAGACCTGCGGCGGGCGGGGCGAGGTGCGGCAGGTGCGGCAGACCTTTTTGGGCTCGATGGTTCAGGTGACCACCTGCCCGGCCTGCAACGGCGCGGGCGAGGTGATCGGCAGCCCGTGCAAGACCTGCCGCGGGCGCGGGTTGGAACGCAAAACCCTGCGCAAGGTGGTTTCCATCCCGGCCGGGGTGGATAACGGCACGCAGATCCGCCTGGGCGGCGAAGGCCAGCCGGGGATCAACGGGGGACCGAAAGGCAATCTCTATTTGGAAGTGCGGGTGAAGGCGCACAAATTCTTCAAGCGCCGCAACGATGACGTGCTGGTGGATGTGAACATCAACGTGGCTCAGGCCGCTCTCGGAGAAGAGGTGGAGGTACCCACCGTGGAGGGCAGCACCAAACTTCATATCCCCAGCGGTACCCAGCCCGGCAAGGTGTTTACGATGAAGGGCAAGGGCATTCCGCATGTACGCGGCGGGGGGCGCGGCGACCAGCATGTGATCGTCAACGTGGAGATCCCCACCAAGCTCAACCGGGATCAGAAAGAGCTGCTCGAGCAGCTTGGGAAAACACTGGGAACCGAAGTGAAACCCCAGGAACGCGGTTTCTTCGAGACGATCAAGGACGTGCTGGGTGGCTGATCCGCGCTGGCTGGAGATCTCGCTTACCACCTCGGGGGAGCTGGCCGAAGCGGTGGCGGAGGTGCTGGGAAGGTATTGCGCGAACGGGGTGGTGATGGAGCGCGACGTCAAGTTCTACAATGACGAAGATGAAGGCACACCCGAGGGTCCGGTGCGGATTTCCGCCTACCTGCCTGTGGACTCTGAGATGGAAGAGAAAAGAGTCCGGCTGGAGCAATCGCTCTGGCATCTGGGGCAGATCCAGCCCCTGCCCGAGCCAAAATTCAAGTTTATCGAAGATGAAGACTGGATGGCGGCCTGGAAGAAGAATTACCAGCCGATCGAAGTGGGCAGAGGGCTCTTGATCCTGCCAGCCTGGATCGAGCAGACCGACATGAGCCGGACCGCCATCAAGATCGACCCGGCCATGGCATTTGGCACCGGCACGCACCCCACCACCCAGCTCTGCCTGGCGCTTGATGGAGGGCAGGGTGAAGGCAGGGGAACCGGTGATCGATGTGGGCTGCGGTTCGGGGATCCTTTCCATCGGGGCGCTCAAGCTGGGCGCTTCTCATGCCCTGGCGGTGGATATCGACCCGCTTTCGACGCGGGCGACGCTTTCGAACGCGATCCTTAATGATGTGGACGATGACATGGAGGTCGCGCTGGGCTCGGTGGAGGAGATCCGGCAGGGGCTTTATTCGATCCAGGATGCGCCGCTGGTGCTGGTCAACATCCTCGCCCCGGTGATCATCCGGTTGTTTGATGCCGGGCTGGCAGAGCTGGTGAGCCCGGGCGGGAGCATCATTTTATCCGGCATCCTCGCGGACCAGGCGGCAGGCGTGCGGGCGAAGGCCGAGGAAAAGGGCTTGAAGTTCGCGGAGCAGCGGGGAATCGCGGACTGGGTGGGGATGGTTTTTGGGCGGTAATCAACCGCCAAATACTATTTGCGAGCCCGACTCGTGAAACGAGGAAGGGCGAAGCAATCTCTTCATCAAAGCTGGAAGTTTGAATTACCGAATAGTCTGAAATTCTTGAATATTTATCGAGCCAGGTTGCCGCGTCGCGCCGGTCGTTGCCGGCGCTCCTCGCAAAGTTGAAAAGAAAAACATGGTGCGTGACATTGGATGAATTCAGTTTGTAAATTTAAAACTTCCCAAAAACCGGTTGTACAGCGCCCAATCCTCTTTGTCATCCTGGTGACCGATCATGATCACTGAATAGCTGCCCGTTGTGGGCAAAGAAATAGCGGTCATCGGCAAAGGCCTGCTGACTGCGCTCAAAGCGGGTGTGGATGGCCATGCTCCCCGGCGATCTGCGCATCCGTCACGCGCTTATCGACGGAAAGGGAGTGATCGGTTATCCATTGCGCTAGGTCAGTACCCACTCCCAGGCGGAAATCCTCGCGGTCGGAGGGGAAGCTGACGTAAAAAGTTGGCCAGCTTCCGGGACCTGATGATCGAGAGCGCCTGGGGGTTGCCGTTCACAGCCTCCAGGGTGGCATCCGGTGGGTATTCGAAATACAGCCCGGTATTAGCATCGCGGTAGATCTTCCAGCCATCGGCAGCCAGCTCTGTGGTGGGGGTTTCTGAAGAAGGCAGCGCGGGGGTTGGGGTATCCTGCAGGGCGGAAGCCGGAGCGCACTCGCCGCGGAAATAAGCCCACTCCTCGCATTCGGAGCCATCCGCGAAGATGCAAAAGCCGGTTTGCGCGCCGGTTCCATCCGTGCGGATTTCCAGCGTGCCGCCGTACTGCTCGCAGTAGACCGAAGCCGGATTGGCTATTTCCGCATCCTTGTCCACCAGCGGAATGATCGTAGGCGTTGGAGTTTTACGGGCGCAAGCCGCCATGGTGAGGGTGAGACCAATCCCGATCAATATTATCCAATTCTTTCCAGACATGACGTGCTCCTTCGAACCGGTTTAGGTTTTCATATCAAGGACGAATTAATCGGTTTAAAAGTTCCTGGAATTACCCCTCCTGTAAACTCTCCCACTCCTGCAGCTTCGTTTCCATCTCAGCTTCGATACGGACGTAATCCTGCCCCATTTTTTGCACGTCACCCGGATCCACCCCCGGGGTTTCCAATTGGCGGGAAATGACTGCAAGCTGCGTTTCCAGGGCTGCAATCTCATTTTCCAGCGATTTGAGTTGTTTCTCCCGGCGCGCCTGCTCGTTTTTGCTCCGTCCACCAGTCTCTTTTTCCGGTTTGGATGTTTTCTGCGCGGATCTCTCCTCGATCTTCTGCGCTTTTTCCGCATCCCGGGAAGCCTTGTATTCGGAATAGGTACCGGAGAAGACTCTGAGAACTTTATCAGAAGGCTGCACCTCCCAGACCTGGCTGGCAAGGCCGTCGATCAAGTAGCGATCGTGCGAGACGAGCAGGATGGTGCCGGCGTAATCCGAAAGCAGCCCCTGCAGCACCTCCTGGGCGGGCAGATCGAGGTGATTGGTCGGCTCATCCAGCAGCAGCAGGTTTGCGCCTTCCAACGCCAGCAGGGCCAGCGCCAGGCGCGAGCGCTCGCCACCGGAAAGCATCCCCACCGGTTTGAAGACGTCCTCGCCGGTGAAGAGGAACTTGGCAAGGTAATCGCGGATCTCGCCGGGCAGCCACTTGGGCGCCATGGCCTGGATCTCGTCCATCAGCGACCAGCCCGGGTGCAGCCGCTCGTGGGTCTGGGCAAAGTAACCCACCTTGAGGCTGGAGCCGAGCATAGCTTCGCCCGCCAGCGGCGGGAGCTGCCCCAGGAGCGTCTTCAGGAAGGTGGTCTTGCCGGCGCCATTGGGACCGATGACCGCGGCGCACTCTGTGCGCCTCAGCACCAGATCCGGGACGGTGAAAAGCGGCTTGCCCTCGTCCTGGTAGCCCACGCTCAAGCTTTTCGTGCGGATCACCAGTTCGCCAGAGCGCTCCACTGCCTGCAGGTTCATTCGCATCTGCTTCTGGCGGGATACGGATTCGACCAGCTCCTCCTCCTTCAACCGTTCGAGGCGTTTCAGGCGACCCTTCGCCTGGCGGGTGTTCTGCCCGGCGATGTTGCGGCGGATGTAATCTTCTTCCTTGCGGATAAACTCCTGCTGGGTGTCGTATTCCTCCGCCTGGCGCTCCTGGTTCATGGATCGCTGAAGGAGGTAGGCGGAATAATTGCCGTGATAAAGGTGAAAGCGGGGGGTCATCTCCCAGATGGTATCGGCCATCTGGTCGAGGAAGTAGCGGTCGTGCGAGATGGCAACAACAGCGCCCTTCCAGTTCTTCAGGTAATCCTCCAGCCACTCTATCGCGCCGATATCCAGGTGGTTGGTGGGCTCATCCAGCAGGAGCAGATCGGGTTCGGAAAGGAGCAGCTTTGCCAATAGGGCGCGGGTGCGCTGCCCGCCGGAAAGCTGCTGCCAGGGGCGATGCTCGTCGTGGCGGGTGAAGCCAAGCCCCACCAAAGTCTGGCGGATGCGTAATTCAAGGGTGTAACCGCCGCGGATATCATACTCGTGCTGCAGCCGGCCGTACTCAGCCAAAACCTCCGGATCGCCGCCACCCAACTGCGCCTCCAGCCGGGCAAGCTCTTGCGCCCGGGTGGTGAGATCGGCGAAGGGCAGCAGGCATTCCTCCCAGAGGGTGTGGTTGCTTTCAAAGATGGCTTCCTGCGCCAGGTAGCCGATGCGCAAGGAGCGGGCGCTCTCCACCCTGCCGCGGGAGGGTTCTTCCTCGCCCAGGATCAGGCGGAAGAGGGTGGTTTTACCCACCCCGTTGGGTCCCACCAACCCGATGCGGGCACGGTGCGGTACGCTGAACGAAACGTGCTCGAACAGGTCGCGCGCGCCAAAAGATTTCCCCAGGTCATTAGCATTCAAAAGAGGCATGGAAACGCTTCAAATCCCTCGTGGGCAAAGTATATCATCCAAAATTTGGAGCGGAGGAAGATCAGGCTTCGTTCAGGCGGTCCACCCGGCTGCGGACCATCAGGAGGGGGACGATGGCGCAGGCCAGGCAGACAGCCCCGCCGAGGAAAAGTCCGCCAATTTGACCGGCGACGCGCGGAACCCCCAGCGCGGGCAGCAGCAGGGCAGGACCTACCAGGAACAGGATGCTGAACCCCATGTAGACGAAGCAGGCCAGGGAGCTGAAGCAGCCGGTGATACCACCCTGCATCTTGCGCGGGTCCACCCAGTCGAAACGCGCGCCAACCACCCCGAAGGCTTCCGAGATCGAGGTCGCACCCGCAAAGCACAGACCCACCGCAAGCATGGAGAAAGGCAGGTTTGGCAGCTTGGCTGGCTGCAGGATGGCGAACGCGATCAGAAAGATCCAGCCGATGAAAACGGGAGGAACCCAGGCAACGATGAACTTTGAAATCAGCATCTGACCGGCGTTCAGGGGCGAGGATTTCAACATCCAGAAGCTCTTCCCTTCCTGCGAAAAACCCCTGCCCGCCAGCGCCATCACCAGGATCCAGCCGACAAAGATGGCGATGCCAATATCCGCGTAGCCGAAGCCGGTGGAGATGAGGTTATTAACCCATTGCGGAGCGTTTCCCTGCCCGAGCGGTGCACGGGTACCCTGGCGCAGGATGGCCAGCCCGTACATCACCCCCAGGATCAAGGGGGTCATGAGCTGTGAGAGATTGCGCAGGTCGCGGCGCAGGACGAGGAAATCTTTGAGGACCATGGCGCGGATGGGCGCCGGCAGGATGCGAGCCGCACGGGCAGGTTGGGCAGCTGCGGCTGCCCTGGCAGGGCGGGGAGCTTTCTTTTTACCGACATTTGCCTGCACCCTGGCCCAGCCGCTGTAATACAGTTTTTCAGCGGTGACGAGCGCGATGGCAAAGATGCCCACGCTTAAGGCTATCGTAACGAGCAGAAAACCGGCGGCAGGCAGCCAGTTGCCCTGGCCCAGATTTACCAATCCCTGCCCCGCCCAGGCGAGTGGAGACCAGGGTGTGTTGAAGCGGGTGAAACCCTGCAGCGCACTGGTAACCTGTGAATCGGATACATTCACGTTCAAAGCCCGGAAGAAATTTCCCGATTGCCCCAGCGTGAAGGAAATGATCCCCACGAAAAACGCCAGCACCTCCGCCAGGCGGCGGGGGGAAACGAACCTGGCGAGTACCATCACCAGCAAGCTGGCAAAACTGGCAACTGCCAGGGCAAGCGCAGCGATCACGATCAGCATCACCGGGTAATAGAGGAAGTTGAACCCGAGCGCTGCGCCAAGACCGAAAAGCACCGGCAGGATGAGCAGGCATAGCAACCCGAAGTTGGGCAGGATGGCCTGCAGCATCTTGGATACGAACACGGACCGGATGGGAATGGGCGCCGATAATAAAAAGTCCATATCCCCGGAAAGATACAGCGCCGAGAGCAGCACCCCGAAGCTGGTCAGGAAGATGATAAACATCCCTGCCGTGATCAGCATGGTGGGCAGGCTGAGCAGGAAGGGCAGCGGGTTGCCGATGAAACTGGCGAAATCCTTGGAAGTGAGGAATCCCAGCAGGTAGTAGGAACCGACGAAAACGCCGACCACCAGGGAGGCGATGAAAACGTAGAGGAAAATGAGGCCGATCTTCTTGCGGGTCTTCGCGCGAAGGAAGCCGCGGATGGAGATCATCAACCGGATGCGCAGCAGCTTCCAGACCGCCGGGAAAATGCGATCATCCACGTGCGCCAGAGGCAGCGTCATTTCAGTACCTCGGCGATCTCGGCGTATTCCGCGCCGCCGGTCAGGCTGAGGAAGATATCCTCCAGACTTTCGCGCCCTCTCCGCCCTTGCGCAGCTCATCCATCGTACCGACGGCAACCAGCTTGCCGCCGGTTGATGATCCCGATCCGGTCGCACATGTGCTCGGCGATCTCGAGGATGTGGGTGGAGAGCATCACCGCAGCACCGCGCTCCGCCATCTGGCGCAGGATATCCTTGATCAGGCGGGCGGATTTGGGGTCCAGCCCCACGGTGGGTTCATCCAGGATCAGCACTTTCGGGTCGTGCACCAGGGCGGCGGCAATGGAGGCTCTTCTGCTTCATGCCGTGGCTGTAGGAGTCGATCGTATCGTCCGCCGCAGCAGTCAGGTCGAACATGCGCAGCAATTCTTCGGATACGCCGGATCGATCTGGGCAGGCTCGAGGTTATAGAGGTCGCCCACGAAGCGCAGCAGCTCGCGCCCGGTGAGCTTGGCATACAGGTTGGGCTCGTCGGGAACAAACCCGCAGGCTGCCTTGGCCTGCAGGGGCTGGGTCTGGACGTCGTACCCGCCACCTTCACCGTTCCGCAGGTGGGCTGCAGCAGATCCGACGATGATCTTGAGGGTGGTGGTTTTTCCGGCTCCGTTGGGACCCAGGAAGCCGAAGATTTCCCCGCCCTGGACGTCAAAACTGAACGTCATCCACGGCGGTCTTGATGCCGTAATGCTTGGTTAGATGCTCTATTTCGATTAGATTCATTCCGTTTTCCATCCATCCCTCCCGAAGTATCCTCAGATTATAACGAGGAATTCAAGTAAAAAGTTGCAAACCAACGAGTGGCGTGTTGGAAAGTGAGGAATCCCTTTACCGGACTGTCCATAGGCCGGCAAAACTCTACCACTGGCTGGATGACACACTTGGTGAATAATCTCCTATCTCGCTGGCCAGAAGGCAGGGAAGAACAACCGGATCAGGGTATCCAGAAATATCGCCAGCACGAAGAGATTTTCGAACAGGCGGTTGTGATAAAAGGCAAAACCGGAAAACCAGGTGGGCCAGCCGGGCCATTCCTTGGGCGGTTCAGTCGGACGCGGTTTGGTCAATACACCCACGGCATACATCAACCGTTTCCCGGCAAAGAAGACCAAAAGTAACACTGGCGTAAAATACCGCAATCCAAACACCATGTAGAGGATCACCACATATACCAGGACCAGGATGGTAATGTTCAAATAGCGGGCAGCCTTCTCACCGATGCGGACAGGCAAAGTGCCGACCCCTTTTCTTTTATCCTCATCGAGTTTGTCGATATGCTTGCCGATGTTGATGCTGACCACACTCAACCCGAAGGGAACACCTGCAAGGGCAACGAGCGGCGCGGCAGAAACCCAGCCTTTGGCAAGCACGGTGTACACCGCGACCACAAGGATGGGTCCCCAGATCAAGAAGATGGAAAGCTCACCCAGCCCCAGGTATTTGAGCGGCCAGGTATAAATGAGCAGCACCAAGGCACCCAGGGCGAATAATGCCAGCACCGCCGGGGAAAACCCCGAATAGACCAGGGCGAAGATACCGGTAAGAAAAGCCAGGGTTCCGCTTATATAAAACCACTTGAGCTGCTGCTTTTTGGTCCAAAATCCCTGAACCAGAGGGTGCACTCCGTACTGCGTGCGGAAGTAATCATCCTGATCCACCCCGCGGGAAAAATCGGTATAGTCGTTCAGCAGGTTGTTCGTGCCGTGGGCGATGAATAGCCCCAATGTGATCACCAGCCAGGGGAGGAAGGAAAAACTCGTCGCGGATGGCCAGCAAACCGCCGATGACGCAGGCATAAATTGTGACCGTTGTGACCGCCGAACGGGTGGCGATCAGCCACTTTGAGATCGTATCCAGTGCATCCCATTCCGCTTTACCGTCCATTTTCACCAGGACTGAAAGCGATTTTTTCCACATTCCAAAATTGATCTTCATTTCAACCCTCCCGCGAATCGTTTTGATCACGCGAAGACGAGAAAATCACTCCAACAATAATGATGATACCCAATAGCAGGCGAAAATTCCAGTTATAAAACATATTGAAATTTCATCTGGCTGGTTAAAATTCATTTATTACACTGGGAACTTAATGGTGATTTTGGCTGGACGAACGGGGAGAGGGTATCCGATTGGAAGGGAAAAGGCTGAAAATTTCCGATGTCGAACCTGCATGAAACCCTACCGCTGGATGAAGATCATCTCTGATGCGAAGGAGAACAGGGTTTTGAAGTATTTCCCGGGAAAACGAGATGGATAAATAAACATGGCGCTGATTGACTTTCGACCGGAACGGATTTACAGTGGAAGGGTTCCACAACAAGGGTAAGGTTTGCAGGAAGCCTTAAATCTGCTTTTACCCAGAATCAATTTTCAACGGAGGAAAGAATGTCTTCTTTACAGCTGTATTTCTCGCTGCACATGATCGGAATGGCGCTCTGGGTGGGGCAGGCGTTGCTGCTGCCAATCGTCATCATCCCGGCGGTAAAAGCCCTGGAGGACGCCGGTCAATTGAAATTCATGGAAACCTTCACCCGCAAATACATTCCCTGGTTCATCGGAGCTGCGGTGGTGATGATCCTCACCGGAGTGATGCAGATCCTTTCCCCGGATATCTGGGAGGAAATGGATGGCAACATGGTGCTGATCATCAAGCATGTGGTCATCATCCCCCTGCTGGCCACGACGATCTACGTCTGGTTCTTCCTGGGCCGCAAACTGGGGAAGGCGGATACCGACAAGGCAAAGCTCTGGGGGCAGTTCAAAGTGTTCGCCTGGGTGCAGCTCACCCTGGGGGTGATCGTCTTGATGATCACCGGTCTCCTGACCGGTTAGTTTTGCGGGTTCACATTAAGGAGACCCATCCCCGGAGAGGTTCTTTCCCTCCGGGGATTTCTGTTGACTGGATTCTCCCGCAAATCCAAATGTCAACTTCGCAGTATTGCTCCCAGCTCTCGCTCCAGCCGTTTGATGATGTTCTGCCGACCTCGGCCGCCTCACCATCGGTGAGGGTTCTATCAGAGGCCTGGTAGGTGATGCTGTAGGCCAGGCTTTTTTTCCCGCGCCGACCTGGCCACCGCGGAAGACGTCGAACAGGCGCACCGAGCTGACCAATGCGCCGCCGGATTGGCGGATCAGGTCTGCCACCTCGCCAGCGGCGTGGATTCTTCGACCACGAGGGCCAGATCTTCCAGGACAGGCGGGAAGCCCGGTACCCCGGTGGTTTCAAAGCGGGCAGGGACGAGCGGAAGCAGGGTTTGCAGATCGAACTCGGCGCAGATGACGGCGCTGTACCCAGGTCGAAGCGCTCCTGAACCAGCGGATGCAGCTCACCAAAAATCCCCAGGCGGGTTTCGCCGGAGAAGACCGCGGCGCACTTGCCGGGATGAAAGATGGTGCCCTCCTCGCCCGGAAATGGATGGAGGGGATATGCAGCTCCGCATAGCGTGGTTTCGATCACACCCTTTAGGTCGTAGAAATCGAGCTCGGCCTTCTGGTGGCGGTCCCAACCCGCGGGATAAGCCCTGCCGGTCATCACGATCGCCAAACGCAGGGGCTCTTCCGGCAGCGGCTCACCTTCGCGGGGCAGGAAAACAGGCCCGATCTCAAAAAGACACTGGCGCGGGGCGGTGCGGCTGTTGCGCTCAGCGATACCCAGCACCGATGAAAGCAGGCTGCGGCGCAGGACGGAGTGCTCGGGGGTGAGCGGGTTGCGGACGCCCAGGTAGGGTCCCGGCGGCGACATCCGAACCGGGCGGGGTGAGGCGGGCTTCGGCGGACGGTTCCGTCAGGCGGTAGGTGATGATCTCCTGCAAGCCAGCCCGACGAGCGTATTCCGCAGGTTTTCCTCGGCATCAGCGAGCGGCTGCGGGTGGATGGGCGGCATCAATTCTGCCAGGCGGGTGGCGGGGATGGCATCGAACCCGACCATGCGGGCGATCTCTTCCACGATATCCGCTTTGCCGATCACGCCCGGGTGGATATCCAGGCGGTGGGGCGGGGTCTGGATGGTGAAGGTTTCCCCATCCAGCGTGACCTCGAATTCCAACCCTTGAAGGAGGGTGATGATCCGCTCGGAGGAACCTCCATCCCCAGGCGGCGGGTGATCTCGGCATGGGTGATGGTGACAGTGGGATCGATCTCTTTTTGCGGATATTCATCCACGAGCCCCTGGGCGATCTCACCACCGCTCCAGGCGGCGATGCGGTCCAACCCCACGCGCACGCCCAGCTCCGCCAGGGCGGGATGCACCCCGCGGGCAAAGCGGTAGGCGGCCTCGGAATTCAGGCGTTGGGCGAAGACCGTGCGGCGGGTGTTCACGAAGTTCCAGGAAGCGCCTTCCAGCAGGACATTGGTGGTGGTATCGGTCACTTCGGATTCCAGCCCGCCCATCACGCCGGCCAGGGAAAGCGCACCGGCGGTATCGCAGACCAGGACGGTGAAATCATCCAGCTCGCGCTCGACGTTATCCAGGGTGGTCAGCTTTTCACCCTTTTTCGCTGGGCGGGTGATGATGGTGGGTGCTTTCCCTCTGGCGCGCTTGACCAGCACGTCGTAATCAAAGGCGTGCAGCGGTTCGCCCACCTCCAGCATGACGTAGTTGGTGGCATCCACGATGCTGTTGATCGGGCGCATCCCGGCCAGGCGCAGGCGCATCTGGACCTTGTAGGGGCTGGGTTGGGGTTTCACCCCGCGCACCAGGCCAAGCACAAAGCGCGGGTTGAGCGCGGGGTTCGGTGATCTGGATGGATACTTTTCCCTCCACTGAATCACCAGCGGCAGGCATAGTGGTAACCGGTTTTCGCAGGGGTTTGCCGAGCAGGGCGGAAAGCTCGCGGGCCACGCCCAGCACGCTGGCATCCCGGATCATGTTGGGCAGGATGTTGAGGTTGAAAACCGCATCGCCCATGTAATCCATGAGCGGCACACCCACCGGGGCATCGGCATCCAGGAGGATGACGCCCTCGTGTTCTTCGGAGATGCCCAGCTCCTTTTCGGAGCAGACCATCGAGAAGGATTCCACCCCGCGGATGACTGCCCGCTTGAGCGTGGTGAGCACGAGCCCGGGTTGGTGACCGTCGTAGAGCCGGGCGCCTTCGCGGGCGTAGGCGACCTTGATCGGCTGTGGGCAGGGGTCCCTTTGCCCTTGTATTCTAGCAGGTTCGGCGCGCCGGTCAGGATGGTGAGCGGCTCGGGACCGCCGTCATCCAGCTTGCAAAGCACGAGGCTATCGGCGTTGGGGTGCGGCAGCACTTCCAGGATCGCGGCGGTGACGAATTTATCCCGCTCCCAGGTGAGCCCGGCTGATGCGGAATTCGCGCCGGTCGTGCTCGCCGGGCGGGTGAAGGGCAGCCCCACCACGGTGATATCCTCGACTTCCAGCCCCACGAAAGCAGCGCGCGGGCGGTATCCTCAAGGGAGAGGTCAAGGTCGACATACTCTTTTAGCCAGGAAAGTGGGATTTTCATTAGAACTGCTCCAGGAAACGGATATCGTTACCGTAGAAATTGCGGATCTCCTCCACGCGGTGGCGCAGCATGGTGATGCGCTCCACGCCCATGCCGGCGGCGAACCCGGAATAGACCTCGGGGTCGTAACCGCCATTTTTCAGCACGGTGGGATGCATCATCCCGCAGCCAAGGATCTCCAACCAGCCGGTCTGCGAGCAGACCCGGCAGCCGCTGCCGCCGCAGATGAAACACTCGATCTCCATATCGCCGGAGGGTTCGGTGAAGGGAAAGAAGGATGGGCGGAAGCGCGTGCGTACCTGTTCGCCGAACATCCCGCGGGCGAATTCCTGCAGGGTGCCTTTCAGGTCACCGAGCGATATATTTTTACCGACAGCGATCACTTCCACCTGCATCAACTGGCTCTCGTGGCGGGCATCCATCTGCTCGTAGCGGTAGCACATCCCCGGCAGGATGGCGCGGATGGGCTCGGGGCAGAACTGGCGCATGACGTGGATCTGACCCGGGGAGGTGTGCGGGCGGAGCATCACCCCCGGGGTGGTGGTGTGAAAGGTATCCCACATATCCCGCGCGGGGTGGTAGGGAGGGATGTTGAGCAGACCGAAATTGAACTCGTCGGTCTCCACCTCGCGCGAGCGGTAGACCTGGAAGCCCATCCCGGAGAATACGTCGATGATCCGGTGCAGGGTCTGGGTGATGGGGTGCAGCCTGCCCACCAGGGGTTCGCGCCCGGGGAGGCTGATATCCAGCTTTTCGTGTTCAAGCGAGTTCTGCAATGTTGCTTGCATTTGATCGGTCACTTCGCGTTCGGCATAGGCTGCTTCCAGAGCTGCTGTTTCAGGTGGTTGGCTGCCTGCCCGACCAGGGGGCGGATGGCGGTCTTCCAGCCCGGTGAGATGGGAAAAGATCTGCATCACCGGCGCGCTGCGGCCAAGGTTTTCGGTCTTCCAGCGCTGCAGGTCACTGGCTTCACTTACTTTCGCCAGCGCTTCCAGCGCTTTGCGCCCGATCTCATCCAGGCGGTTGATGGGGTTCTCATCTGTCATGGTTGTTCCTCCACAATAAAACATCCCGGCCCAATTTCGGGACGGGATTGATTCCGCGGTACCACCCAAATTGGCTGCACGCTAATCGCGCAGCCCACTCGACCCGGATTCGATTATCCGGCCGCGCCTGTAACGCTGCACCTGCGGATCGGGCTACTGAAACTTGTTCACCCGACCGGCTCGGGCGGGAACTTCAGCCAGGTTACCCCGGGCGGGGGTCTCAATCCATGCCGCCGCCTCCCTGTCGCTTCCGCTGGCTTACTTTCCGCCGTCAGAGCCGTTATGGATGCAATTATCCTTTAAAAGGGGGAACTGTCAAGGAAGGCTTTCTTTATTGAACCTCGGGATCCACCTGGGCACTTTCTGGCAATACTCCTCATACGGTTCCCCAAACCTCTTGCGCAGCTGAGGTTCTTCTACCAGCACGGTAAGAAGTGCAGGGCGGTGATGAGGAAGGCGGCAAATGCGAGCATCCACATGGAACGGGTGAGCAGCACCCAGCCGATGAGGACGCACAACGCACCGTAATACATCGGGTTGCGCACGAAGCGAACAGCCCCGTGGCGACGAATTCCTGGGCGGGTCGAAGGGCGCCGGGGTGCCCCTGCCAAACCGCACGAACGCCCACGCCACCCAGATCTGAATGGGCAGCCCCAGCAGGATAAAGAAAACCCCCAGCACCGAAAACAGATTCAGCACGGGGGGCCATGTGGCCAATCCATTCCTGATCAGCAGGGCGGGGATCAGCCCTTCGGCGATCCCCAGCACCATGGTGGTGAGCAGGGCAGACTTGCAAGTCGGTTTTCAATATTCCGCGCTGCCGGTGACGATGGTGCCCACATTCTCGCCCACCAAGGCGCGCTTGAGGGCGGCTTCATCCCACAGGTTGAGCACCAGGATGGGCAGCTTGTTTTCCATGCACAGGGAAATGGCGGTGCTGTCCATCACCTCCAGTTTGAGGTTGAGCGTTTCGAGGTAGGTGAGGTGGTCAAATTTCTTGGCTTCCTTATTGGTTTGGGATCGCTGTCGTAGACGCCATCCACCTTGGTGGCTTTGATCAGAGCACATCCGCGTCGATCTCCATGGCGCGCAGGGCAGCGGCCGTATCGGTGGAGAAGTAAGGGGTTGCCGGTGCCTCCGCCGAAGATGACCACGCGGCCTTTTTCCAGGTGGCGGATGGCGCGACGGCGGATGTACGGTTCGGCTACGGAGCGCATTTCGATGGCGGATTGCACCCGGGTGACCACGCCCATGCTTTTCGAGGGCGTCCATCAACGCCAGGGCGTTCATCACGGTTGCCAGCATGCCCATGTAATCCGCGGTGGCGCGGTCCATGCCCATCTCCAGCCCCACCCGTCCGCGCCACAGGTTGCCTGCGCCGATCACGATGGCCACATCCACACCCAGTTCGCGCACCTCGCGCACGCGGCTGGCAATATCCAGGGCTCGCTTGGCGTTGATGCCTTCACCGATTCATTGCCCAGGGCTTCACCGCCCAGCTTCAGCAGAATGCGATGGATATTTGAGAGTTTCCATTTGAGCTCCTCTTTGAACATTCGTAATTGAGTATTGTACGTATCCTGTTTCCCGATCCTGGATTATTGGGAACAGAGTAAAAAAAAGCCAACCTACGGTTGGCTTTGGACTATCTACGCTTGCTTTCGACTGCACTGGTTTCACCCAGCGCCCAGCGGACAAAACGCCGAACAACGATATTTTCACCGAGGCGACGACTATTCTCGTTGACCAGTTGTCTGGATGGTGAGGCTTTCGTCGCGGATATAGGGCTGGCGCAGGAGGACGGTTCTCATTCTTGAATTTGTTCAGGTAGCCTTCCACGATCTTCGGGATGATTCATCCGGCTTGCCTTCTTCCTCTGGCCTTGGCGGTGGCGATCTTGGTCTCGTGTTCGAGCACTTCGGCGGGGATATCTTCCTCGTGGATGTAAAGCGGGGAGGCGGCGGCAATTTGCAGGGCCAGTTCGTGCGCCAGTTTGCGGAATGCATCCGAGCGGCCGACGAAATCGGTTTCGCAGTTCACTTCCACCATCACACCCACGCGTCCATCGCCGTGGGAATACAGCTCCACCACGCCTTCGGAGGCCTCGCGGTCCGCGCGCTTGGCAGCCAGCCAGGCCTTTCTCGCGCAGAATAGTCCATGGCTTTTTCCATATCGCCATCGGCGTCTTCGAGCGCCTTGCGGCAATCGAGGATGCCAGCGCCAGTGGCTTCGCGCAGTTGTTTGATCATTTCGGTCGTAATTTCCATTCTTGCTCTCTCTGTACTTTGATTATTTTTCAGCGTCCGCAGCGGGGGCTCTTTTGGTTTTTCGGCGGGCTTCTTGACGGGTTCTTCGCTGACGGCAGGAACGCTTTCTCGGAGACAACGGTTACTTCAATAACCGCAGCTTCTTCGGTAACAACCGGCTCTTCAATCGGGGTGGTTTCTGCAGGAACGGCTTCCTCGGAGACAACGGTTTCTTCTATAACCACAGCTTCTTCGATTACAACCGGCTCTTCAACAGGGTGATTTCGGCAGGAACGACTTCAGCAATCTCAACGGCCTCCACTGTTTCCTCGGTCACTTCCACCTTGCGGGGTCCAAGCTTGGCCAGGGTGGCAGCGCCGAGCAGGTCTTCATCGGGGATATCACTTCCAGCTCCACCTGTCCGCGGGTGACGGAGGTGGACATATCATCAGTTTCGGAGACCAGGCCGATCTCTTCCTGTTCCTCGTCCTTGCGCATGGCTTTACCTTCGATGACGGCATCGGCCATTTTGCCAACCAGCAGCTTGATGGCGCGGATGGCGTCGTCGTTGGAGGGGATGACATAATCGACATCGGAGGGGTCGCAGTTGGTATCCACCAGGGCGATCACCGGGATTTCGCGCAGGTTGGCTTCGTGGACAGCGGTGGCTTCGCGGGTCACGTCGACCACGAAGAGCAGGTCGGGCAGGCGTTTCATATTGCGAACACCGCTGAGCCGCAGGTTCAGGCGGTTGATCTCGCGCTCGATCATCAGGCCTTCTTTCTTGGTCAGGCGTTCGATATCACCGGAATCACGCAGTTTTTCGAGGCGCTCCAGCTCCATGATGCGCTGGAAGATGGTGGACCAGTTGGTGATCATGCCGCCCAGCCAGCGTTCGGTGACGAACGGCTGCCCGCAGCGCACGGCTTCTTCGCGGATGGTTTCCTGGGCCTGGCGCTTGGTGCCCACGAACAGAACCGAACCGCCGTTCTGGACGGTATCGCGGATCAGGTTGTAGGCGTTATTGATGGCTTTGACGGTCTGCTGCAGGTCGATGATGTGGATGCCATTGCGCTCGGTGAAGATATACGGGCGCATGGCGGGGTGCCACTTGTTGGTGCGGTGGCCAAAATGGACGCCGCTTTCGAGCAATGCCTTCATGGAAATAACGGAAGACATACGGAACTCCTTTGCGTTTTTACTTCCGCTCCCTTCATCCCGGCCCATCACTGCGCGATGGCAGCACGGAGGGTCAGTCGGGGAGCGTGTGGGATATTTGCCTTTTCAGGCAGGACGAAGATTATACCATAATCACAAAAAATTCTTAATCGTATGGGAGGAGGACATGCTAAAATTTACCAGTATTACTTTTCGTCTGGAGGAATAATTTGATCTTCCTCGGGGTATTAGCCCTGCTGCAAATCCTGTTTTTACCCGGATTGCTTATTTCCCGGTGGGTCCGGCTTGGGGGTGGATTCCTTCAAAAAACCATCCAAATTGTTGGGATCAGCCTCATCGTTAATTTCGTGCTGGTCTTCCTATTTACCGCGCTTCATATCTACACCCAGGCGGTCATGTTAATTTTGTTGGTAGGGCAGATCGGAGTAGTATTATTCGTTTACCGCGGCGTGTTGAAGGTTCCGGTTAGCCAAGGGTTGAGTCAGACCTGGGACAAAATAGCGGGTGCAATAATCAAGGTTCTGCATCCGGAAGATCCGCAAAATAACTCAAATTCAATTTATCAGCTTTTCCGAAAATTCGCTTTACTGATAGCTTTCTTTATCGCAGTAACAGCGATAATCCACATGGGAAGAATAATTATTTCCAATGTGCCAACGGTGTTTAACACCTATGACGCCATCGTCAGTTGGAACAGGTGGGGGACTTACTGGGCACACAATGTTATTCCTAGTGGCACTGAAGATTATCCCCAGCTTGGACCGGTATTGTTCTCGCTGACCTATGTCTTTTTAGGATCAGTGGAGGTTCAATTCTTTGCCAAAGCGTTGATGCCGATTTTCTTATTTCTCATGATGCTGATGTTCTTCGACCTGGGAATGGAAAAACCCAGTTTTGGAATCCTTCTGGGGGTCGAGATCGTTTACCTGGTGGTCAAGCATTTTGTGGGGGAATATATCACCGATGGTTACATGGATATTCCCCTTGCATTCTTTGCTTTTTTATCCATTTATATATTACTAAAATCACGGCAGGAAAAAAACGATAAGCAGAAGGTTTTAGGGGTTCTGCTTGGTTTCATTTTTGCTGGTGGCGCAGCGCTCACAAAGCAGGCTGGCATCTATATCCTTGTCGTTTACCCTTTCCTTGCGGTTGCGATCCATGGATGGGAAAAAATTAAAAAATGGTTCAGAGAATACCGCTGGGTTGTGCTGGCCGGGTTGGTTATTCTCATCATAGTGGTTGTGCCATGGTACGGCTTTAAAGCAATACAAATACATACCGGAAGCGAAACATCTCATTTAATGATCCCGGTTGAAAATACGAGCAGTAAATTCGGGACCCTCAGCATCATGGATAAGATCTCCTCAGGGTTGCTTTCCACAGGGAAATATGCATTGGGTTTTTTGGTCCTCATTCCCGCACTTTTCATAATAGACCCTGCCATTCGATGGATAATAATTCTGATCGTTTTCCCATTTACGATCTTATGGGCAGGGTATGCCAGTTATGATGTCCGCAATGTTACGCTGGTCTGGCCTTTTTACTCTCTCGCGATCGCCGTATCATTGGAAGCTTATCTAGAATGGTTTTTCAAACTTGGTGAACGGGTCTTCGGAAACCATAGGTTGCGCTGGTGGGGAGTGGCCATTCTGATTGTTGTTGCGCTTGCGATCATCAGCACCGCAGTTCCTTCCAATATCCTGATCCAAAAACAAGTTTCTCTGCAGAAACAGATTCTGAACCCTGAATTGAACCAACAATTGTACGATTATTTTGAAGCCGATCCTTCGCAAGGGAAAATCTTGACCAATTACCCGGTTGGATTTTTACCGGGCTTTGAAGGGCGGGATACTCGTTTTGGCTTCAACAACCTCCCGGATTTCGAGTGGGCGTTGGATCAGGGAAATATCGGGTTTCTGCTCGTCCCGAATTACGCAGTGGATGAAGTTCGCGCGCGGATCAAAAACGGTGTGGAAACCGGGGAGTTCACGCTGGTCTTCACCAACGATAAATACGTCCCGGAAGAATTCTATATCGTGAACCGATGACACCGGGCTGGGATATATGCTCGAAATTCAATATCCCGCCACGGTATCGTAGCGTTTGACCTTCCCGAATTTTGCCAGGGCCCGCTCCGGCGAAATATCCAAACTCTTCTTTTCGGGGGCGACCAGCCATTTTTCAAAGGCTTCCTCGCTCTCCCACATGGTGATGATCATCCACTCTCCCTCGTGGTCACTGGGGCACAGAATGCGCTCCATAAGAATCCCATAGCGTTGCCGCAGCTCTCGGTTGGATTGGATCCACTCAAAAAATGCCTGCTCGTTTTCTTTTTGGATCTCCACCGTCCGAATGCAGACCAGCGGGTCGAAAGGACCGATCTTCATTCCGTCCTCCTCGGAGTTGATTTGACTGGACAACTTCTTCATAAATAGTATATCTTGAAAATCATCCGGAGAGATTAATCGGCTAGAATAAGTCACCAAACGGAGGATGTATGGAAAATCACGAATGGATCGAATCGATCGGCATTTCAATCATGGCCACGAACGCGCGCGGAGAGATCATCGATATGAACGCCTTCGCCGCGGAGACCTTTCAAAGCGACGGGGGCAGGGAACTTCTTGGGAAAAATTTGGCAGATTGTCACTCGCTACGCTCAAACGAGATCATCGAACGGCTTATGCGTGAAGGAGCGGCAAACATCTACACGATCCAGAAAAAAGGCAAGAAAAAACTGATCTGCCAGGTGCCCTGGTTCAAACAAGATGGAGGTGTGGGCGGATTGGTGGAGCTGAGTATCCCGCTGCCCGAGGAGATGCCTCACTTTAACCGTGACTAAGTCGGGGGGTGTGATTTCCTGAAAATGGGGTAAGATTAAGTAAAGATAATTTTATCGGGGGAGGAAAGCCCCCCGATTTTCAGGAAAGGCAAATTATGCAAATAGCAAATTCAACTTCAGTAAACCGCCGCATGGCCATGCTGATCGATGGCGATAACGCACAGGCATCATTGATGAACAAGATGATCGCGGAGGTGGGCAAGTATGGCTCGATCATCATCCGCCGTATCTACGGCGACTGGACCACCTCCAATATGGGCGGCTGGAAGGATAACCTCCAGACCCACGCCGTGCAGCCCATTCAACAATTCCGTTACACCATTGGCAAGAACGCCACCGACAGCGCCATGATCATCGACGCGATGGATATCCTCTACTCGGGTGAGGTGGAAGGTTTTTGCCTTGTATCCAGTGATAGCGACTACACCCGCCTGGCCACGCGCATCCGCGAGAAGGGCATCTTTGTGATGGGCATGGGCAAGAAGAGCACACCGCGAGCGTTCGTAAACGCTTGCGATGTCTTCGTATATACCGAAAACCTGGTTTCAGAGGAGAGCCTGGCCAAACGCAGTAAACCCAGCTCGCGCTCCAAGAAAACCAGCACCTCTTCAGAACCTCCTACGCCCGATCCCATTCCATTGCTTCGCAGCGCTTTCGATCTGGCTGTTCAGGAGGATGGCTGGGCATTTCTGGGAACACTCGGGCACCACCTGCGCCAGCTCGATCCAGGTTTCGATTCCCGTACCTATGGCTTCCGCCAGCTCTCGCAGCTCATCCGCGGGTATCCCAAACAGGTGGAGGTCAAGGAAGACCACACAGCGGACGGGAATGTGGTCATTTACGTACGAATGAAATAAAATAGAAGAGACCTCCCGCCCGGGAGGTCTTTGAAATTACTGAGGAAATAAATGATCTATCACATTGCCACCCGGCAGGCGTGGGAGCAGGCGCAGGTTCAAGGCGCGTACACAGCGGACAGCCTTGAGAGCGAGGGTTTCATCCACTGCTCCACCTCTGCCCAGGTCGAGGGGACTGCCAATCGGTTCTATCATGGCCAGGGTGACCTGGTGCTGCTGCATGTAGATGACCAAATGCTCGCATCAGTCTTGAAGTATGAAAATCTGGAAGGCGGGGAAGCGCTTTTTCCGCACGTCTATGCCGCCCTTCCTCTTGGCGCCATCCGCGCGGTTCAAAAACTGCCGCCCAATCCGGACGGCAGATTCACGATCATGCTGACTAAAGAATAAAAGCTGGGACTTGATTCAATCTTCCTTTTCACCGGCGATGGGAAATCCGCAGGCCCGCAAGGGACCGAGGATGTCTTCCGGGTCTTCCATCCACTGACCCCATTTGCGTGAGATGTGCTCTGTCCATGAGTAATCTGAATAGCTGAAGGTCTCCTTTTTGCCTTTCTCCAGCCGAATCATTGCTTTCTGTTTAACGTAGTACCCCTGGGCCAGGTAGCCCTCATCCATCACCTTCATTCCCTCGGTGATCTGCTCCTCAGAGAATTCAGGGTATTCGTCCTCAAACAGGCTGAATTCCAGCGGGTACCGGGGGCGGGGTGGATACACCTCATCGGGATAGCCCATTGCCAATTGAACCAGAGGGAAAACCCGCGGAGGAAGTTTATAGAATTTCCGCAGCTTCGGCGCTTCATAGGGGGTGTTGCCCAGCAGGCAGCTTCCCAGGCCAAGACTCTCCCCGGCGATCGTCAGGTTCTCTGCCACCAAAGACGCATCCTGTATGCCGAAAAGCAGGAGGGATAGATTATTCGTCACGGTCTTCCACCCGCGCCGGGCCATCACCAGCTCCATTCGGTGCAGGTCGACGCAGATGGTGAACATCACCGCCGCGTGAAATGGCAGATGCGCCCGGCGGGTGAAGAGAATGCTGCAAAGCTGCCCGGCGAAGGGCGCCTGGAAGCCGGCGCAGACGATCGTCTCCAGGGTCTCATCATCCAGTTTTTGTGAGGTGAATTTCCGCACGGATCGGCGGGCCATCATGGCATCGATGACAGGATTATGGATCATGTTTTCTCCTTCCCAATATTAGAAAATCATTACCCGGTCAGTTCGCGTAACCGCTGAAGCATCAGCACGATCCCCAGAACGACCAATGTGACCACCAGGATATACTGCCAGTAATGGATCACAAGGATGACGGTGGTGATCAATGCCAAAACCAGGGAGATCCGCGATATCGTCTGGGTGAAAGCGCCCCGCAGGATCGATTCGGCGATCATGCCCAGGAAGATCAGGACTACAAAACCAACCCAAAAAAACGAAGGTGCCAGTAAGAAGAGAGCTGCCAGGGCGAAAAGCAGCAAACTAAGGCTGATCGCTGCCCAGGTCTCCGTGGCTCGTGCGTAGCGCATGGATACTTCTTCCACCGGAACTGCGAGGTGGTGGATATGGGAGCGGGGATTATCCCTGTGACCTGACCGCAACAGCTCCAGCCTCTGGGTGATTCCCTGCAGGAGTGCTCCGTTTTCGAACCGTTCCCGCCTGAGTACCCTCAATTCATCCCCAACAGTGACGATCCTTTTTTCCAGCAGGGAGTAAAGCTTCGCCAGATGCGGATGATCTTCCAGTCCTTTAAGTTTCATTCCAAGTACCTGGAGTTCGCCCGCCTTTTTCGGGATCAGGGCGCCCAGTTCCTCCTGGCGTTTCTGGATCTCCTCACAGTTCTCCTGGAGCATGGTCAGTTCCTGCGGGGGGGGAGGGGTTTTATCCAAACCAGCGAAGCCGAGCGGATCGTACCAGGAGCTGCGAGGAGAGCCGTCGCGATTGTACATGGGGCCAGCCGGGGCGTTTTCTCCGGAAACCGGATCCTTGGCAAAGAGACCCCATAGACCGCGGTATTGACTTACCCAGGGGACGTTCTCATCTATCAGAACAGGCATCCAGGTTTTGGATTGTCCATCACCGATCGACAGTCCATCTCCGCGGGCATAATCGACGAAGGGGATTCGGAACGGCTTGCCTTCAGGCTGTCCCAGTGTTTCCGTCCAGAACCGGCTCCAGATCTTATTGAGTCCTTGGAACCCAGCTTGGAAGAGGCAGGGAGACTTCGGCCTGATATTCCCCTTTGCGAAAATAGGAAGCATGCGATCCGGCACCGGCAAAAACCACCGGGTGGCCATTCGCGATCGTGAGCTCCTGGCTGTCATCCCAACGCCGGCGAAGGTCGTCGCCGTGGAAATCATGAGAGGCATAGGCAGCCCATTCCGGGTATAACTTGCCATCATCCTCGATATAGATAAAGGGTGATCATCTCCCAATCGGATTCATGGTCGTTCACACCGTCAAAACCGGATCGCCAGCTGTTGTAACAATAGAAAAACCAATATTGCAGCACGACCCAACCATTCTGGCGTACCACCCGTCCGTAATATGTGTATTTTTCGTCCTCTTCCCTCATTTTCTCATATGTCAACTCAGCAGCAGCTGCAGTGGCAGGAGAGACCTTACCCCGCATGAGGAGGGAGAGGGAAAAGAGGGCGTCGACTAATCTGGGGAGAAACCCGCCGCGTGCCAAGCGACCCATCCCGGCACGGAAGTGGTTGTGGATCTTACGACGCAGTTGGGACTGGGCGGCGAGCACCTGGGCGGTCTCGGAAAGGCTGAGGGTTTCAATGAACCGTAGAAAGTGAATGGTCCCGAAATTCGCGGGTCGTTGTTCGATCAGCTTTTCAAGGTCCATTTCCTCCTGTTTTACCAGCTGTTCCTCTTTGTCCGTCCGGGTAATGCGCCCATAGGCTGCATTGGGCTACATACCGCTCTACCTGGAAGGGAAAAAACTGCTCCCCTTTTGTAAAGTGGACCACCGGCTCGAATTTTCGTAGTATTTCGAGATCCGGGCTATTTACAGGAATAAAGGGAGTGTTAGAAGATGGTTTCACTGATATCGCTCCTTATCCCGAAGATCCGCTGGACATCCGACTGGCTGAGGGCAAATGCGATGATCACATTGGAAGCCATGATCATATAATTCGGTTCCCCAAAATAGAAATAATCAATCAGGCTGACGATCAGGGAAATCCCCACCCAGGACATTAGGAAATACCCAGGTCCAGCGCCTCATTTTTAGGAAACTGATCAGCACCACGATCAAGCTGATCGCGAAAAGCAGGTAAAAAAAGCTTCCAATGACGGCTTTTCCATATTGGGTTAGATTTCCATTGTAAAAAATCGGCAGGGAGAATCCCAAATTCGAAAAAATCTTCCCGGATCAGTGGAATGACCGCTTGATATATACGGATGAAGAATAAAATGAAGATCACAGTAGATGTAACGGTGACCGCGATGGGTCGTTTGCTGCCTGAATTCTTCTTTTTTTCTTTTTTGCCATCCCGAACCTCCTGCAAAATGTGACTTCATTATACATATTTCACCCAATTCGTAACTATAAAAAAACCCCTTCGATTTAAATCGAAGGGGTGGAGTCGAAAACTCAATTACTTTGGTATATCCTCGACCCGCACGAGCACCGCACGCACCACCAGGCGTGAGCGGTACGTGTTGGTCTTTTCATCGTACTCCTTGCAGGTGAGCAGGGTGAGCCAGGGTTTTTCTTCATGCTTAAAGGCCGTCATGTCATCCGGCTTGATCCGCTTCACCTCGCGAACCTGGTACACATAGCGGGAGCCATTTGAGACCACCGCGATCTCCTGCCCCCAGGTAAGCTTGCCCAGATTCACAAATGGTCCGGCTTTGCCGTTCGGCAAATAGACGTGTGCGGTGATGACGCTGTTGCCGTCATAGGTTGGGTAGGCGCTGCCCTGCAGCCAGCCAGCCTGACTCCAAAGCCAGGTAAGGTCCCAGATGCCGTTTTGCAGGGGCACACCAACGATGGGTAAATCCACCTTGAGGGCGGGGATCTCCAGGGCAAGATCGCCATCCTTGGAGTAGAGCGTCTGGGGCTGCCGGCTGATATCTGTGATCACACCCGGGGCGAAGCCGGTGGCGGGCAGTTCCTGCCTGGCGCAATGCATTGAGGGTGAAGGATGAGGAAGCGCCATAATTGTTTGTTGGGTCGCCTGGGTCATACCTTCTTTCAGTCGAAAGCGGGTTGAAAGGTGAGATTTGCCCCGGGTCGCCAGGCAGGCTGGTCCACTCCACAGCTGCAGTATTGGTAATACCGCCAAGAGCAGGCACGGTGAGAACCGTGGCCTGGAAGCGGATCACCCCGGTATTTCCTGGAGTAAGCAGAAAATTATTCCAACCGGCAGAAACGGTACTGGTGAACCGCGGTTATAAGCGCAGGAGTCCGCAGGCTGGGTGCCCAGATTGCAGTTCAAAGAGGCGGAATTCACCGCCAGTTCAGGGGGGACAGGATCCTGCACAAGGACATCATAGGCATTGGTATGGCTGGCTGAGGTGTGGTTGATGGTGATCGTGAAGGTGATCACATCCCCGACCCGGACAATGCTCATGTTCGAAGTCTTCCGGATGGTAAGCCGGGGTTCACGGATATTCACCGCCCCGCCGGTAACCGGACCCAGCGAACCGCCAGTCCAATTTACTTCAGCGGAGTTGCTCAATAGAACCCCATCCTGGTTTTCAGGGTTGTTCAGCACAACTGCACGGTAAGTGACGGTGAGCGCCACCGGCGAGGCGGAAGAGTTCGTGAGGGTTCCCAGGTTCCAGGTGATCTGGCGGCCTGCATCAGCCGAATTACTGCTGCCAGAGGGGTAGGTAGTAGGTACGGCATTCGCGCAGACCCCTGAGAAACCACCCGATGCATTTGTGGTGAGATCGCTGGATGAGGGTGTGATGCTTGAGCAGGCCACAAATGCCAGCCCCTGACCGAGGGTATCGGTGAGCTGGACGTTATTAAAGGTGCCTGAAGGGACATCGAACACAAGCTCATAGGTGAGCACTTCGCCAATCGCAACGTAGGGGTTGTTGGTGAAGGATTGATCGGTATCCACCAGGTGTTTGGAGAGCGCATTCGGATCCACGGTTGGTGTGTTAGTTACCGTAGGCGTCTGAGTTGGGGTAGGCGTTTCGGTGGGGGTGTGGGTAACAGTGGATGTGGCGGTTTCGGTGGGGGTAGCTGTGGCAGTTTCCGTGGCCGTTGCGGTTGGAGTTTCTGTGGCGGTGGGTGTACCGCTGGCGGTAGGCGTGTGTGTTTCAGTCACTGTGGCGGTCACAGTGGGGGTTTCCGTTTCGGTAGGGGTGGGGGTGGCGGTCTCCGTGCTTGTCGCAGTTGGTGTAGCCGATACCGTGGGGGTGTGGGTCTCTGTGGCGGTATCAGTGGGGGTTGGCGTTTCTGTTTCGGTGGGCGTAGAAGTGGGGGTATGAGTCGCGGTCTCGGTCGGCGTATGAGTTATGGTAGGAGTACCGGTTTCTGTAGGTGTATGGGTCAATGTCGGCGTGGCAGTTTCTGTTGCCGTTGCGGTTTCGGTGGGAGTATGGGTGAGGGTAGGTGTGCCGGTATCGGTTGGCGTATGGGTCACCGTTTGGGTGGGTGTCTCCGTGGGCGTCTGCGTCTCGGTGATTGTCGGGGTTGAAGAGGCGGTGGGCGTCTCGGTGTGAGTTGCTGTCATCGTCGGGGTGCCGGTTTCAGTGGGGGTGAGGGTGTGCGTCGCAGTTGGAGTTTCTGTGATCGTGGGGGTCTCAGTGGGGGTGGCGGTGGTTGTCTCTGTCGGTGTGGCAGTGATGGTGGACGTTTCGGTCGGAGTCGCCGTCATGGTGGCCGTGGGTGTGCTTGTGGTGGTCGGGGTTTCCGTTTCTGTAGGAGTTGCAGTTAAGGTTGCAGTGGCGGTTTCGGTGGGAGTATTTGTACCGGTTGGTGTTTGTGTTTGGGTTACTGTAGCCGTTTCTGTAGGCGTTGGCGTAAGAGAAGGAGTTACGGTCAGGGTCACCGTAGAGGTGGGGGTTTCGGTTTCCGTGGGCGTCAACGTAAGAGTCTGGGTAACAGTCAAGGTTTGGGTTGGGGTTTCTGTCGATGTAGGCGTCAGAGTATCCGTCGAAGTTGAAGTGGCGGTTTGCGTTGCTGTGTGCGTTTCCGTCACAGTTACCGTGACGGTAGGCGTTTCGGTGTCAGTGGGGGTGGAGGTTCCCGTCGAAGTGGGGGTTTCTGTAGTGGTGGCAGTGGCGGTTTCTGTGGGAGTGGATGTGCTCGTGGAGGTCGGGAGAGCATTAACAGTGAGGGTCGCGCTTGCGCCATTCGTATTTGAGACCCCTTGGTCTGTGGTGACTCCACCAGAAGGAATGGGGTTAACGTGTGATCCAGGGGTATTTGATGTAACTAGTACCGTAACTGTGCAGGCAGCACCTGCTGGAAGCGAGGCGCCGCTCAGGCTGACGCTGGGTCCGCCGTTGGCTGCCACAACCGAACCGCCCGCGCAATCCGTTGTACCGAGGGCTGGTGAGGCATTTTGAACCTCCACCGGATAAGTATCGGTGAACGATACATTGGTAAGATTCGTCCCCCCGGGATTATTCAGGGTGATGATCAACAAAGAGGTGCCACCTGCAGAGATGGTTGAAGGTACAAACACTTTTGCCACGGTGGGGGGTGCCAGGTAGGTGACGGTTTTTGAATCCGTATTGGATGTCACCCCGTCTGCGCTTGCGGTGGCGGTATTCGTCACCGATAAAGCGGTGATATCCGCCCCGGTTATGGCGTAGGTGGCGGTGCAGGTTACACTCTCACCGGGATCGAGGAAATTATCCAGATCACCGACGGTGTTCACCAATGGGCAGGATTCATTTATGGATTTATCGTCATTGATAGTGACAGGACCGACCAGTGGGGCAAAGCCACTGTTGGTTACCAAATAACTGTAGCTGATCAGCTCCCCAGAGGTAGTGTAAGTGGACGGCGAGGCGGATTTCACCAGGGTTAATCCGGTTGTGGCATAGGTGGCGGTAGAAGTGTCTGAATATGTTGAGCCGGAGTAAGTGCCTGAAGCTGTTGCCGTGTTCGGATGGGATCCAGACTCTGCCGTAATTGGTCCAAAAGTACAGGTTCGCAACTCATAAGCCGGAATGTCTGTCCAGGAACAACCGGGTGGCAATGTGCCTAAAGTAGGGTCTGTGACACCTACGCTCGTGAGAGGCACATCCCCAGTATTTTCAACGGTGAACCGGTAATAGACTGACGAGCCGACTGGAACGCCCACGAAGGAAGTCCAGGGATCAGAGCCGGTGGCGGAAACCTGTTTGAGGAGAGAGATCGCCGGGCGAACCGGATCCACCTTTAAAGTGTCCGAGGCAGAATTACCAGTGCCGCCATTTGTCGAAGATACGGTAGAACTCGTATTCGGATAACTTCCCACTAGGGCAGCGGTGATTCGGCTTGTAACCTGACAACTCCCGCCCGCGGGGATCGTTCCGCCTGTGAGCGATATATTCGGGGATGTGGTTGATGTTGTGAGGGTACCCCCGCATGAATTCGTTGTGGATACCGGGGATGTATTGGATACCCCGGAAGGATAACCATCAGAAAAAGAGATTCCGGTTAATGCGATATTTTGGTTTGGATTGCTGAGCGAGAAGGTAAGCGTGGAATTGCTTCCCGCGGGATTGGATTTGGAGAAAACAATTTGGAAATCGCAGGCGGCCGGAGAACTGGTAAGAGATGCCTGGGCGATTCCGGAGGGACCAGTGTTTGTACCACCGTTTGAAGAGGAAATCGGGTCGCTAACGTTTTGATACGCTCCGGCAGCGGTTCCCGTTACATTAACACTAACAGTGCAAGAACCGCTGACTGGGTATGGTATCCCACCAGCGGGATTCCCAAAGGTAGAGGGAGGTCGCTCCAGCAGCAGGCGCCCAGGTTGGGGTACCACCGCAGGTGGTCACTGCGCTGGGTGTTGCAGCAACCTGCAATCCTGATGGCAGGGTATCTGTGAAAGTGACGCCATTTAATGCATTTGAGGCATTCGGATTGGTAAGTGTGAATGTGAGTGTGGTTACCTCATTCATGGCAATAGGATCAGGGGAAAAAACCTTTATGATCCTAGGAGGCGCGAGCCTTGGGCAACCTCGGATGATTATATTATCCAACAGTAAAAGCGCATTAGGCTTTTTATTTCCACCACCGTTTACCCCAATCCGGAACGTAGTAGTAGCGGATCCAGTAGAAGCAGCGGTTGCTGTAATATTGGTCCAATTTCCTTTTGCTGCTGTAGGAACCGGAGTAAAACCAGAAAACGCTCCTCCATCCGCTCTAGTGTTAATGAACACCTGACTATTAGGGCTATCCCAACCATTACCACTAGGATTGATGTCAAAGACAATAAATGCGCCACCATAATTCGAGGTATCCGCTACAAACTGGAAATAATTCAGCATCGAGTTAGCTGTTTCATTCCAACCATCTCCATTACTTGCTGCAGTAGGTGCAGTTCCGCCCCATGAATTCGCCGGGTTTCCAGCAGATTCTATTGTTTGCTGGCCAAACTGAGTTGTGAAACTGGCTACCGCAGACGAAACATCGGACGCAATGGTTGTGTAAGGAGGCGGGGGGCCGCCCGATCCTTGACCGGATACGGGCATCGTCCAGGAAGCTAAAACGACAGAGTTAGTACAGGTTGTGGGGAGAGGGGGCACAGTGGGGGCTGTATTTACTGTAAGGGTGGCTTGGGCGAATTTCCCCGTATCGATGGAATTCAAGAAAAGGTGATCGGTGGTATTGATGAGGGGACCAGTCACCGAAGGGGTAACGCTTACCTTGATCGTACAGTTACTATTAGCTGAAAGGGTGCCATTTGAAAATGTGATTGTCGATGCACCAGGATTGGCGACAAGGGTCGGAGTTCCGCAGCTGATTGTGGTTGCATCTGCTGGATTCGCGATTACGAGTCCTGCAGGCAGCGAGTCGATGAAGTTATAACCACTTATCCTGCCCGGATTCGGATTGGTCAGGGTAAAGGTCAAAGCGGTTGTGCCGTTGATACTTACCGGATTCGGACTGAACGATTTGGTGAATGTTACATTGTTAGGGTCAATTATCGCAGCGATTCGACCTTGAACCGAATAGTCCGCATTGTAATGGTAGCTGCTGCCTGAGAAATCGTAAATCAAACTATTGAGGTTTTGATTGGTACCTGCCCCGCTGATGATGGTTACATTGTAGGTAACGGTGATATCCCCGCCATATTTCCCAGTGCCCAGACAGGATCTGTAATTTGGTGAATTTGGGTCATTTTCCCACCGGCAGCCATCGCCGTAGAGCGTGTCTTTGGTGGTACCAGCGGATGGAGCTGTATAGGTGGTTACAACGCTATTGATCTGGAAAATGTTGTTGGGGAAATTGATGAAATTTTCGATCTGCTCGTAGCCATTCGTCGCTGTTGATCCGACCAGCTCGATGGTGTAGGTATTCCCCACCAATAAGGCCATCGTGCCACCTGGGGGGATGGATTCCCCGTTCAATTTCACGTCGATTGTGGAATTACGGCTCTGAGATATTAGATGCTCGACATAAATCTCCCGCGGAGTGGGGCTGAGGCCGGATATGCCGCCATCGGCTGTGGCGGAAATGGTGAACCGGCGCGTTTGGTCGTATGAGGATGCATTGCGCGTGATCTCAATTTCGTAGTAAAAATCGTGACATTGGGTGGGATTGAGATTGATCCCGTCCGCCGTGTACCCGGTTAGAGAACCCGGGCGTATATTAATGGCCCCATTTGCTGAGGTCCAATTGAAAGCGGATTTTACATTGGTAGCGGCCGCATCCCCTGTATTGCACACCCGCGCGCCAACCGGGAAGTGATTCGGCCCGACGTTGACGTTGTTCGAATCCAGACCGACCACATTCCAGGTGATGGGGGTCACTGTGAGAGCCGCTGCGCCTTGAACGACGGACTGCGGCTGGGCGATACCCGCCACTAGTCCGAGCAGCATTGCGAGGATCATGACCCCGTGGGTGATTTTTTGTAAAACAGTTTTTTGAGGAACCAATGTTATCCCTTTTTAAATCTTAAGAAGCCAGCTTGCTTTCACCGGCGTGGAGTTCCATTTAACTTATTCTTAATTATACGGATTTTATCCATAATTTGATAGATACGTTCCCCTGCCTTTCAAGGCTGTAAGGAAGGAAAAATATGAATGAATCTACCCTGCCAGCGATATATTTCCGGGACTATTCCCATTAAGGGGAGAGTGGAGTGTACAGGGTATAATTTTCGAACCCGGCAAAAATAGCCCATGTTCAAATTTCCAGAGGATTTGATTTCGGGGATGAATACACTCGGGATTATTCAAGCGTATTGAACATTCCCGTATTAAGTGGATGGAATTAGGGACAAAAAATGGTTAAAGACGATTCTTCCGACAAACACAATACCCTGGTGATGAAATTTGGAGGCACGTCTGTTGGAAGCGCCGATGCCATGCGCCAGGTGGTCTCGATCATTTCCAATGAACGCATTAAATGGAAGAATATCGCAGTCGTTACCTCGGCTTTGAATGGGGTAACTGACCAGCTGCTATCGATGGCAGATGGCAGGGTTGAAATCCTGGAAGCCGCGGCAGATCTGCGCACCCGGCACGAAAAGATCGCAGCTGCTTTGATCCCTGAAAAAACCACCCGGGATCGTGCCCTTGCGGAAATCCAGAACGTGATCGACGAGATCATCCACCTTTGCCAGGCGGTGTTGGTGCTGGGCGAGGTTACCCCGCGCGTACAGGATGCGATCGCTTCAGCCGGCGAACGCATGTGCGTTTATCTGCTGGCAGCAGCACTGGAGGCGCAAGGGAGTTAAAGCCGAACCAGTTGAGGCCACCCGCTTGATCCGTACGGATGATCACTTCACCGACGCGCATCCCGATATGGCTGCGACGAGAGAACTGGTGCGTGCAAATTTGCTGCCGCTGCTGGAAAAAGGATTCGTTCCAGTGATAACGGGCTTCCTGGCTGCAAACGATAAAGGGAACATCACCACCCTGGGCAGGGGCGGCAGCGATTATTCCGCGGCATTGATCGGCGCCGCGCTGCCCGCAGACGAGGTCTGGATCTATACGGATGTTGATGGCGTGATGACCGCGGATCCGCGCCTGGTGCCCTCCGCTACCACCGTGCCGGTTTGCTCCTATCGCGAGGTCGCCGAGCTGGCCTATTACGGAGCAAAAGTGCTGCATCCCAAAACGATCCGCCCGGTGATCGAGGCGGGCATTGGGCTGCGGGTGTGCAATACTTTCAACCCAAGCCACCCCGGCACCCGGCTGGTACCGGACCTGGAGGCGCACTCTGGCGTCATGAAAGCGATCACCACCGTCCAAGACCTGCAATTGATCACCATCGAGGGACATGGCATGCTGGGGGTGCCCGGGGTTGCGGCACGCACCTTCGATGCGGTGGCGCGGAGCGGCGCAAGCGTGCCTCTGATCACCCAGGCATCCTCCGAGCAGAGCATCTGTTTTGCCATCCCCTGCGCTTCAGCGGTCAAGGTGGTGAGTATGTTGGAAGCCGCCTTCGAGCGCGAGATCATCGGCCGGGATATCGACCGGGTGTGGGCTTCAGAGGAAGTGGGCATCGTTACCGTCGTAGGCGAGGGAATGCGCTCCACGCCGGGGGTGGCAGGTCGGGTTTTTACTGCCCTGGGGGATGCGAAGGTGAACGTGATCGCCATCGCGCAGGGATCCTCCGAGGTGTCGATCAGCCTGGTGGTTTCTGCCTCCCAGGTGAAGGACGCGCTGCTGGCGCTGCATCCCCTTATCCATTTTTAAGTTTAATAAGAGAGGTCTTGCCCCATGAAAGATCGTATCCCCGTCGCCATCCTGGCTGCCACCGGCAGTGTGGGCCAGCGCTTTATTCAGTTGCTGGATGATCATCCATTTTTTCGGGTGACCGCGCTGACTGCCTCCGACCGCACAGTTGGACAGAAGTATGGAGATGCCTGCCATTGGATCCTGCCCGGCGGTATGCCAGAGTGGGCCCACGGGATGGAGATCTTGCCGACCATGCCGCAATCGGCATCCGTGCCAGTCGCTTTCTCGGCATTGCCAGCAGAGGCCGCGCTGGAGATCGAGCCTGCTTTCGCCAGGGCGGGTACTCTGGTGTTTTCCAATGCATCCGCCTACCGCATGGAAAAGGATGTTCCCATTCTTTTCCCGGAGGTGAACCCCGAACAGGCAGCCATTTTGCCCATCCAGCGCCGGCTGCGGGGCTGGAGCGGTGGGATCATCACGAATTCCAACTGCACCAGCACCGGGCTCACCGTGGCATTAAAACCCTTGCAGGATGCCTTCGGTTTGAAGCGGGTCTTCGCGGTTTCGATGCAGGCGGTTTCCGGCGCGGGATACCCGGGGGTGCCATCGCTGGATATCCTCGATAACGTCATTCCTTTCATCAAAGGCGAAGAGGAAAAGGTGGAACTGGAACCGCGCAAGATGCTGGGGAAGATCCTTGGGGATGAGATCGTTCCGGCCGAATTCCTGATCTCAGCCCATACCAACCGCGTGGCGGTCACCGATGGGCACATGGTGTGCCTTTCGGTGGAGTTGGAAAAAAAGGCCACGCCGGAGGATGCAATCCAGGAAATGCGGGATTACTGCGCACCGGAAGTGAGCCGCGGACTGCCCTCCGCGCCGGATCCGGTCATCATTGTTCGGGATGAGCCGGATCGCCCGCAGCCGCGCCTGGACCGCATGACCGGCAAGGGCATGGCAACCGTGGTGGGTAGGGTGCGCCTGGACCCGATCATTGGGCTGAAGTTCGTGGTTCTCTCGCACAATACCATCCGCGGGGCAGCCGGCGGATCTATCTATAATGCCGAATTGATGTTCAAGCTGGGGTATATCTCATAATAATCAAAAAAGGGTGCTAGTAATCGAACCGCACCCTTTAATTTTATATCTATCGTTTTCGCGGATTTATTTCCCGCTGCTGAAAGCGTAGTGGATCACCTTCTGATTGCAGGAATCGATGCAGGTTCCGCACAGAATGCAGTCGCTGTTTTCCATTTTATTGAGCTTCACCATGCCGTTCACATCCAGGCTCATCGGGCAGCCGCGCGTGCAGGTCTGGCAATCGGTGCAGGCGTCCGGGCTGGCTTTCAGGCGCAGGGATGGCCAGGCGAACAGGTTTCGCAGCTTGCGCCCCAGGATCATGAAGGGGGACATCCAGCAGATGGTGTGGCAGCCGGCTCGCTTGCCGACCAAAAACGCCAACCCGAAAAACATGCCCAGGACCAGGTAGTACATGAAGTATTTTTCCGGGATATCCACGGCGATGCCGTTCTCTGTCAGCAGCAGCAGGTTGACGCTCTTGTAGCCTCCAGCCGTGATCGCCATCCAGATGACCATAGCGATCCAAATGGACCAGACCACCCACTTGATCCAGCCAATTCGACGAACGTTCACCGGCTTGCGGTTGATCGGTTCAGCGATATCCCCCATCGCCGAACCCGGGCAGAGCCAGCCACACCAGAGACGGCCCAGGAAAAGGGAGGATATAAACATCAGGGCAAACATCACCAGGGAGGCGCTGACTATCCCGTTCATGGAACCGTAGAGGCTGACATACGGGGAGAGGTAATTCATGGTGATGGGGAAGGAGAGAAATACCAGCAAGACAAGCAGCCTGCGGATGCGCTGACGCGCGGGAAGTTGTTTGATCATGGTTGTCCCTTCTATTGTTGTAGTGGCGGAAGCGCGCCGGCTTTCAGCCTGCTGATTACAGATTCCATCCACGCCAGGCTGGACCGCATCATCTCCTGACCGCTTTCGACGGTCAGCCCCCAGAAAAATGCGTCGCGGGGGGTTCCCAGGTGTTTCGAGAATTCCTCGACCACCGGGGGGAAGGAATCATACATAGCCACCGCCTGGCGAAGATAGGCGGCGCCATCCTCGAAGAGCTTTAGGACGGCTTCATCGGGCAGGTTGGCGGCAAAAAACACCTGGATCATCTGCGGGCTGCGGGCGGGCTCGACCTCCAGGGTGGAGCCCAGCCAGCGGAGCAGTTCCTGCTTGCCGGCGGGGGTGATGTGGTAGACCTTTCGATCGGGGCGGTCGGCCTGGTCCACCACCTCCACGCTGGTTTTGCCTTCCTCCTGCAGGCGGCTGAGGGTGCGGTAGATTTGGCTTTGATCGGCCGGCCAGAAATGACGCACGGATGCATCGAAGGTCTTTTTCAGGTCGTAGCCACTGAGGGGCTTGTAGTTCAGGAAACCGAGGATCGCGTGTTCGAGTGACATATTATCGGACTCCTATAATATAGGATAATGCATATATTATACAAGACATATAATATTTGTCAAGAGGTTGAGAGTTTTTGCAAGGGCGGGCATTTTAGGATTAGCCCATGAGCGATTCACCCAGGTTCTATGAAAAAACCATACCCGAGCGGCTGGAAGTAATTGCCGCGCGTGCGGGGTTGACTTCGAAGGATTTGAAAGCTCTATCCGGCGAGGCTGGTCTGAGCGCCAATGAGGCGGACCACATGGTGGAAAACGCCATCGGAGTTTTCTCTCTTCCCCTGGGCGTGGCGCAGAATTTTGTCATCAATGGGCGGGAGGTGCTCATCCCCATGGCCATCGAGGAACCCTCGGTGATCGCCGGGGCTTCCTTCATGGCCAGGCTGGCGCAGTCCGGCGGCGGTTTCAAAGCGGAGGCTGATCCCCCGTTGATGATCGGCCAGATGCAGATCCTGGATTGCCCCGACCGGCAAAAAGCCCGCGAAGCCATCCTCGCGCGCCGGGAGGACATCCTGGCAACGGCAGCCGCGGTGGATCCCGTCCTGGTTTCGCTGGGCGGCGGTCCGCGCGGGATCGAGGTACGCGAAATCGCGGATTCCCCCATTGGCCCCTTCCTGGTTTTACATTTAATTGTCGACGTTCTGGATGCAATGGGCGCCAACGCGGTCAACACTTCTTTGGAAAGGCTGACCCCCCTCATTGAGGAGATCACCCGCGGCCGGGTTCTCCTCCGCATCCTTTCCAACCTTGCGGACCGGCGCCTGGCGCGGGCGTCCGTTCAAATCCCAACGCAGGCACTGGCTTTTGATAGGTTCACTGGCGAGCAGGTGCGGGATGGGGTCATCGCCGCCTGGGCGTTCGCGGTCGCCGACCCCTACCGGGCCGCAACGCACAACAAGGGCATCATGAACGGCATCGACGCGGTGGTCATCGCCACCGGCAACGACTGGCGCGCGGTGGAAGCTGGCGCGCACGCCTACGCTGCCCGCTCAGGGCGCTACACCAGCCTTTCCACCTGGGGCAGGAATGAAGCTGGCGACCTGACCGGACAGCTTGAGATGCCCATGGCGGTGGGGATCGTGGGCGGGGCGACCAAGGTCCACCCCGGCGCGCAGGCTGCCCTGAAAATGATGCAGGTAGGATCCGCGCGGGAACTTGCCGGGATCATTGTCTCGGTGGGCCTGGCGCAAAACCTGGCTGCCCTGCGGGCGCTGGCCACCGAAGGTATCCAACGCGGGCACATGGGGCTGCACGCCCGCAAAGAAATCACAAGGGACGGCAAATGAACGAATCAACCAATCCAACCAACAAACGTGCATCACTACTTCTCCTCAAACCCGACCGACCGGTGGGCATTGTTGGCTACGGCGCGTATGTGCCGCGCTACCGGCTGCCCGCCACCGAGGTGACCCGCATCTGGACCGGCGAGGCAGGCGGCGGGCCGGTGAAGGAAAAATCGGTGCCCGGGCTGGATGAAGATGTGATCACCATGTCCATTGAAGCCGCCCGCAACGCGCTTGGCACGGGCGGGGATCGACCCCGGCGAGTTGCGCGCGGTGTGGGTCGGTTCGGAATCGCACCCCTATTCGGTCAAACCCAGCGGCACGGTTGTGGCCGAAGCCATCGGCGCCACCCCGCACATCCAGGCTGCGGATACGGAATTTGCCTGCAAGGCCGGGACGGAAGCGGTGGTGATGGCGATGGGTCTGGTTGGTTCGGGCATGGGTAAATACGCGCTGGCCATAGGCATGGATACCGCCCAGGGAAAGCCGGGCGACGCGCTGGAATACACTGCTGCTGCTGGCGGGGCGGCATTTATCATTGGTCCTGCCGAAGAATCGCTGGCGCTGATCCAATCCGCCTATTCCTACGTAAGCGATACCCCCGATTTCTGGCGGCGGGCGGACGTGAAATATCCCGAACACGGGCAGCGCTTCACCGGCGAGCCGGCCTATTTCAAGCACATCACCGAATCTGCCTCCACCCTGATGGCAGAAAACGGCACCAAGCCGGGCGATTACCGCTACGCGGTCTTTCACCAGCCAAATGCCAAGTTCCCCCAGAAGGTGGGGCGGGACCTGGGCTTCAGCGATGAGCAGCTCAAGCCGGGGTTGCTTGCGGGGGTGATCGGCAACACCTACGCGGGCGCCTGCCTGATCGGGCTTGAGCGCGATCCTGGATATCGCCGAACCCGGTGACCGCATCCTGGCGGCTTCCTATGGTTCAGGCGCGGGCTCGGATTGCTTCGATATCCTGGTAACAGAACGCATCAAGGAGCGGCAAAATAAAGCGCCCTCCACGCAGGATTACATCACCCGGCGAACCGAGATCGACTACGGCACCTACGCGCGCTACCGCGGCATCCTGGATATGGGGAACGGCTGAAATGAGCGATGTGGTCATTGCCGGCATCGGCATGGTTCCCCCGGGCGAGCACTGGGAGCTCTCGGTGCGTTCGCTGGCCGCCAGGGCTATCCTGGCAGCGCGGAAGGAAGCCCCAAAACTTCAACCCGAAGCGATGTATATCGGCAATTTCCTGGGCTCCAGCCTCTCGCGCCAGGCGAACCTGGGCGCGCTGCTCACCGATAACGTAGGCCTGGGCGGGATCGAGGGCATCACCGTGGAGGCTGCAGAGGCTTCCGCAGCGGGTGCCTTCCGGCTGGCATACCTGGCGATCCGGTCTGGCTTCGTGAAGACCGCCCTGGTGGTGGGTGTGGAAAAATTCACCGACGTGGTGGGAAACCGGGCGGAATCGGCGGTCGCGGAGGCTCTGGATTACGACTACGAGAATATCAGCGGGCTGACATCCACCGGCGCGGCAGCGCTGCTGATGCAGCGTTATTTGCATGAATACGGGGTTCCGCGCGAATCCTTTGGCGCATTTGCCTGCCTGGCGCAGGGAAACGCCGTGGCGAACCCGAATGCCTATTTCCGCAAGCCTTTGAAGATGGAAGCCTATCGCGACGCACCCATCGTGTGCGACCCGTTGAACCTTTACGATGCCGCTCCGATGCTTGATGGAGCCGCGGCGCTGATCCTTACCCGCGCGGACGCGCTGGAAGGCAGGCTCGATCATCCGCTGGTGAGGGTGAGCGGCTCAGCGGTGGCGGTGGATGCGCTTTCGCTCCACGACCGCCCTGACCCGCTGGCATTCCATGCCGCTTCTGATTGCCTGCACCAGGCCTGCCGCCAGGCGCACATCCAGCCCGGAGGATGCCGATCTCTTTGAATTGACCGACTCCACCACGATCTACGCGGCGCTCACCCTGGAGGCGACCGGGCTGGCCCCACGCGGGGAAAGCTGCCGGATGGCTGAAGCGGGGGAGTTCGCCCGGGAAGGGCGCATGCCCATCTCCACCCTGGGCGGGATGAAGGGCAGGGGCAATCCCCTGGGTGCGGGGGGCGCCTACCAACTGGCGGAAGCGGTGCTGCAGCTGCGCGGTGAAGCCGGGGCGGGGCAGGTGCGGGGCGCGCGCCGAGCGCTGGTGCAATCCCTGGGCGGACCGGCTGGCACGGCGGTCACCCATGTGCTGGAACGAGCATGATCCTTGCATAAAGATTGATAGTTTCTGATAGTCTTCCGCATCTACACTATCGTGGCAACCTTTAGAAGTTGAATCGAGGAACAAAAAATGGAAATACCACGCCATTGGCGATTGAAAAAACAACGTTATGCCCTGGTGGGCGAGATCTGCCCGCACTGCCAGGGGAAGATCTTCCCCCCGCGGGATGTCTGCCCGCACTGCGGCGGCGAAGCCCGCGAGCCCTATGCCTTCAGCGGGCACGGCAAGGTCTATTCCTACACCGTGGTCGCCGACCCGCCCGCCGGTTTTGAGCGCAACGCCCCCTACGCGGTGGCGCTGGTGCAATTGGATGAAGGACCGATGGTGACCGCGCAGCTCACCGACCTGGGCGAACAGAAGGTGGAGATCGGCATGCCGGTGGAGATGGTCACCCGCCGCATCCGCTCGGATGGGGATGAGCGCGGGATGCTGGTGTATGGGTACAAGTTCAGACCGGTGATGCAGGGGT
>CAWDZA010000003.1:0-10642 GCA_963806635.1 uncultured Chloroflexia bacterium
TTCCGTAGGATCGGCGGAGACTACATCCTGGTGCGCCATAAGCTGGATTGGCTCCAACTTTGGGTTCGTGCCCTCCCAAATGTAGAGCAGGCTGTACCCGTTTACCACCTCTTTACGGAGGTTCTTGTGAACAAGCGGATAGGTTTTTTCCAGGAATTTGTGCAGCTGCTTAAAAGCCTCTCGGGTCTGGCGTGCCGGTGTCATCCAAAGGCACGGTTTTACACTGGATGGCTTCGGAAAGATGCGCGCCAATCTTGTCCGGGTCGGCGGGGATGCCCTCCTCAACCGGAACTGCGCGGTGACGAATGCGAAAAATGATATTCTGGATCGCCAGGTATCCCAGCAACAACAAGAAAAGTAATAGCACGATCAATAGTATCGAATGGTTCATTTTTTCCTCTCGAGATCCTTCTGGCGAATTGTGAAAATTTAATCAATTTCTTTGTTGTCATTCTCTGGAAGAATATGAATATCCATTTTCCGGATACGTTTAAAGGTGTTCCGGCTGATCCAATCCGGCCAGCGCTCGAAAACGAGCATCGAAGTTGGCGTCCAAAGACTTACCCAGCCAATGATCATGAATCCGTTGTACATAAAACCACCCATGGCATATTGCAGCGTTGTGTTGGCATTCTGTGAGATAAAAAAGCCCAGTCCAGAAAGAAGAAGGCAGATGATCAGGATGGTGATCCCATAAATCAGGGTTCTGCGCCCCTGCCGGCTTTCAAGTTCCAGTTGGCGGTCGATCTTTACAATTTGATAATCACAGTAATCCATGATTGCGTTCTTAATTTTCTCCTCCAATCCAGGAAATATCTCGCTTTTGGGTAGCAATATTTTCAAGAGGATGGAATCGCGCGCAGGGATTTTCCGCACCAGATCATCGATTGTTTCTATCCCGGGTTCATAAACCGTGTTCCCATGCAAGGGATTAATCTCAGGGATGATAAATAAATGATCGGCGTCCGGGAGAGTGATTTCAATTTCTTTCACTTCAACAGCCATATCGCACCTCTGTGAACACGAATAACAGATTATCCCGGATGATGTAATCCGGGATAATCAATAATATACTTTTATTTAGAATACACGATACCTGTTTGAAAATCAACAGGTGTTTCATGGAAGAAAGAGAGGTATTACTCCTCTAAACTTTCTTCCGGTTTCCAGCTCGGTTTCTTGACCCGCATGAAGATCAATGGCGGTAATGCCAGGATGGCAGTCCCGATGAGCATGATCAACGCGTACTGGCCGACTGAAATATTCATCGAACCGGTTGGAAACAGGCTTACAAAAAACGTGAATCCCGATGAAAGTAATCCCAATCCGCCAATGACCCAAACCCCGACGATGCCTCCGGGTACCTTAAATGATCTCGGAGTATCAGGTTGCGAATAGCGCAATTTGATGAGCGCCGCGAAAACAAATAGGTAAACAATGCAAAGCAGCAAAACAGTCAGCGCTGATAGGATCCAATAAGCGGAATTGATGCTTGGAATAAATAAATAAAGCAAGGAAATCACAGTTCCCAAAACTGCCTGAAGGATCAATACTCCTGTCGGCGCACCAACTTTATTCCGGCGGGAAAACACTTTTGGCATCAATCCTTCCGCAGCGACAACTCCCAGCCCCAGGGCGGGACCGGCAAGCCATGACGATAGCGTAGCCAGTCCGCCGATGGTGATCAGCACCGCCAAAGGCCCCAGCATCCAATTCAAATTGAACGCCGATAAAAATGCTTCGAACGCCTGCATAAGTCCACCGGCAAGACTCAACTGTTGTACTGGGACAACTATCGCAATCGCGAGAGTACCGATAACCGTCAGGGTGAAAATGATCAACGCGGAGATTGCCATCGCCTTCGGAAAGTCTTTTTGCGGATCCCTCACTTCCAGGGCATGAAAACCAGCCATCTCCATCCCAGCAAAAAGAAGTACCACTGTGGCAATAAATGGAAGCGTGCTGAGGTTTATGGTCGGGATCCAGGCACCCGTAGTAAAGGGCGGGAGTGCCATTGGCTTGCCTGTGAAGGTATATGCCAGACCCAGCACGATGATCAGGATAGCAGGAATTATGGAACCCGCCATCACCCCGAATGACCCAAAGCGGCTGGAGGTTTTCTCCCCCATGTTGCTAATGATGGTTGTACCCCAAAAGGCGATCATCATTACCAGGAACATGTATGTGTTGTTGTTTGCCAGTGCTGGATTGATCGCAAAGGCAAAAGTTGAAGCGATAAATGCCAGCACCGTCGGGAACCACACCAGGTTATTGGACCATTCGCAAAAGATCGCGATGAAACCCGCTTTCTCGCCGAAGGCTTCCTTCACCCAAAGATAAACGCCACCCCCTTTGGGCCACCCTGTTGCCAGTTCTGCGCCTGCCAGGGTCAATGGTAGTAGGAAAGTGATTGTGCCGATGATATACCAGCCGATTGAAGACCAGCCATAGACCGCCATGGAGGGATAATTGCGCAGACTGAGCACCGCTGCGACATTGATCATTGCCAATGCAAAAACACCCAGGGTTTTAACTTTTCCGTTGCTCATAAGTCATCTCCTCTCGATTATTTTCTCGAGTCCAAATCATTTCAAGCAAAAGACATAATAGGTTCCATCTTCCGCTTCCACCCCATGGGTTTCATGCTCGAAGCCGGGGAAGCGCCGATCCCAATCTTGCAGGGCGTGTAGATAACCAATCCAGGGGCCGTTTTCCGGACCGGCATTCTCTCCAGGCATGATCATGGGAATGCCAGGCGGGTAGGGAACGATCCCAGTTGCCAGGATGCGGTTGGCCATCTTATCAACTGCGACCTTCTCGATCTCGTTGTGGACCAGTTTGGAATAAGTCTCCTGTGGGGTAAATTCCGCCCTGGGGAGGTCGGCGAACGCGTCAGACTGTAATTTCAATTGGTTGGATTTCAAATGCTGGTTGAACATCTCCTCTGCCAGGTCGCGCAGTCCCATTCCCTCATATCGCTCTGGGTGAGCTGTCACTAGCCCGGGCAGACATTCCGCAAGCGATCGGTTGGCATCGTAATCCGCTTTGAAGTCCAGGAGCGCATTCAGCAGCGTGCCCCATTTCCCCTTGGTGACCCCAATTGAAAAGAGGAACAGGATGGTGAAATCCGTTGTCTTCTCCACCTCTATCCCGATATGGTCCAGATAAGCGGTGACCAGCGTGGCAGGAATACCCTTTTTCTCAAAAGTGCCATCCTGTTTGACTCCAGGGGTGACCACCGAGACCTTGATCGGGTCCAGCATGCAATACCCATCCTCCAGGTCTTTGAATCCATGCCATGCCTCTCCCGGATGCAGCACCCAGCAATCGGGGTCGGTGATTAACTGTTGAGCTGGTGCCTGATCGAAGGCCACTTTCTTCCCGGTGGCAGGGTCCTTCACAACATCCGCGTTCCACGTGCTGAAGAACCAGCTTCCCTTCTCGCTGAATTCTCTGTTCATTCGCCAGACAGTTTGGCGAAAGGTTACTGCTTCTGTGATAGATTCGGTTGTCAGGTTGAGCCCGGACCGGCCATCCATCATGGCTGCAGAAACTTCATTGGAGGCAATTATCGCGTACTGCGGCGATGTGGATGCGTGCATCATGAAAGATTCGTTGAAGCGCCCATGATCCACCGGCCTGCGTCCATCCCGAACGTGGATAAAGGAAGCCTGGGAAAGCGCGGCCAGCAGCTTGTGGGTGGAGGTGGTTGTAAAGATCGTTGGCGCATCCGCGGGGTAATCCTTTGCCTCACCGTACATGCCAAAACGGTCTTTGTAGATCGGGTTGAAGCGCGCGTACCCATACCAGGCTTCGTCAAAATGAATTCGATCAACGCTCTTTCCTAAAAGCTCTACCACCCGCCTGGCGTTGTAGCATAACCCATCATAGGTGGAATTTGTGATGATGGCATGTACCGGGTTTGCCTTCTTATCTTGGATCAGCGGGTTTTCCTGGATGGCTGCCCGGATCGCTTCAGGAGCGAGTCTTTCGGGGTGGACGGGTCCGATAATTCCCAGGTAATTCCGGGATGGCATCAGATAGGTTGGCAGTACACCCGTCATGGTGAGCGCCTGCTCGGTTGACTTATGGGCGTTTCGGTCGCAGAGAGCAAGGTCGCCACGGGTTACGGAGGACATCATGATCACCCGGTTGGATGTGGAAGAACCATTGGTAACCGTATAGGAACGGTGGGATCCAAAAACCCGCGCAGCGTATTTTTCGCTCTCTCCAATTGGACCGCTGTGATCCAACAGAGAACCAAGCTCCCCAACCGAGATGGAGAGATCGGAACGAAGCAGGTTTTCGCCAAAGTATTCGTAAAACGCTCGTCCAACCGGCGACTTTAAGGAACGCGGTTCCACCTGTATGACCCGGAGTGTGCCAGGAATACTCATAAACCCGCGCGAATTGCATCAAAGCTTTATTGAAAGGTGGTGAAACAGCTTCGCGGTACCGTTCGATGGCTGCGAGAATGCGGCCCGCCAGGAAGAAGGGGGTATCCTCCAGGAGCCAGATCAATTCATCCGCCTGGGTCATCACCTCTGCGGTGAGGGATTTGGTATTCTCATGGAGGACGATGAGAAAAATTGGCACCCGCTCATTTAATTCCCGCACCATTTTCAGGAAATTTTTCTCACCATCGCGGTTCCTGGACTCATCCCCTTTTATCTCCCAATCCAGGATGATGCACTGTACAGAAGGATCCGTCCGGACGATCGATTCGGCATCGTCTTCGGTGATTGCTTCAATAATCTCTACATCCCGGTTCTGCAATTCCTTTATCAGTGCCTGCGCAGCCCGACCGGTTGCTGTCGGGGAATGGAGCTCGTCATCGATAATCAAAGCTTTCATAGGGGTCAATTTCTCGCCATGCCTTGTCATGCTTAACCTCCGCTGATTATGAATTGGATTGCGAAATCAAGACACTATCAACTTTTTTCCCATCTGCCTTCTCAAATACTTTACCGCGAAAATTATTGATTTTCAAGTTTTGGGGACCAAATTTGAATCCTGGATATTATTGAATTCCTGGACATTACAATTAACGACCCATCCCCAAGAAAACCCCGCTGAAAAAGGGAATCAGCCAGATCGTCCAGACGATCAGGCTGAACTTGTGAAAATTGCGGATCATATCCTCCTGTTTCCGCACCAGGACAATGGTCGCCCAGATGGAATGAAACAACATCAACAGGATGGCCAGAGCCCCGGTGATGGAGTGAATGTTCAACTCTAAGCTGCCAGCCATTTTCCCCATCAGGGTGGTTCCGGTGGTATCAAAGACAAAACCAGTCCAGAATAGGATCAAGTGCCAGGGTTTCAACCTGCCAGCGGCGCGTTCACTCCAAACCGCCACGGTATAACAGGTCAGTGCCAAAACCATACAAATAATGGAAACCAATAGAATGCTGCTCATCAAATACTCCTAATTAATTTAATTTGAATACTTGGGTAAACCCGAAGTTGATCCAGCTATTGTTTTGAAATCCTTGCCACAGCGGCACCGTGGAGAAAAAGCCTCACCACACCCTGCGCAAGGTCGGAGTTTTCAAGCCCCTTTTCCGCAGATTTGCCGATGAAGTTATTTACGATTCCCAAAAACGCCAGGGTGAGGAGCTCTGCGTCCTGATCTGCCAACTCACCCAGTGCGATCCCTTCCCGCATAAGATCATTGATCGGCTGATAAAGCTCGGTACGGAACGCAACCCGAACCCTTGCCAGGTTTTCCGGCTGCTTAAGATTCTCCCGGTCCCGAAGCAGGAAGGAATAATCACTCTCGAAACTCTCCAGGATCGTCCGCGCCACATTTTGCAGCCTTTCGGCCAGGGATCCAGCCGCGGAAATCGCCTCGTGAAAATTCTTTAATCGGCGCTCCAGCACCCGCGCAAAAAGCTCTTCCTTGTTGTGAAAATAATAATAGAGGGTTGGTTTTGTGATCCCCGCTTGCAGGCAGATCTCATCCATGCTCACCCCCCGATACCCCTTTTGCTGGAAGAGCTGCCAGCTTACATCCAGGATTTTTTCCGCATTTGTATTTTGTATCTCGCTCTGGTTCATGAGACTCCCTATATACTAATTAGTATACAGTATACCGAGCAGTATATAACTTGTAAAGGGAAAAGCCGGAAATTGGTTTTTGGGAAAGCCGAATTACGGTTTAGTTGCTCGCGGAGCTGATAGATTTCCACGTCTGGATTGCTGAAGACCAGCGGGAACCCCCTCAAGGCTGCCCGCAAACCGCCGAGCTCAGCCGTATCGCGGTAAAGTGACAATGGGAGGTATAGAAAAGTGACTCCCGGATAGGTTTTCATTAGTTCTTTTACATTGAGTGAACCGGATGCGATTTGCGCGGAGATTTCTTTAAATTCGGCGATCCTTTGTCGGTATCCTGGCAGCCATTCGCTGCCCTGGACGGTGAGGAGGCTCGTTCTGTTCAGTTAGCGCAGGAAACCATTCCCCGACCGCATCGGTTTCCCACCAGGTGGAGGAGGGAACTACGAAGAATTCCGCGTCTCCGGGGGTATTCTCTTTGATCCATGCTATGGCTTGAATGTCACCTTTGGCGAGGATATGACTCAACGATGGATCCATTGGGCGGAACAAATAGGCTGTGAGTGCTATCTGTGCGCAGAGCAAATAGAGGATCAGCAACCCCGGCCGGGTGAAAACTTGGCCATCGCTGTTTTTCGACGTGGTTTCGGCCAGTTCTGCGATGTTTGCGTACTTTTCAAGATCAAAGCAAATACACCTTCCACAATGCCCACGGAGATGAGCATCGCTGCCGGGATCGCATCGCTGCGGTTCACGCTGCGAGCATCGAGGATAGCATTCATCACCAGCCAGACAGGCAACAGGTAATCGCGTTTGACAATGAGATAACCATGCCAATAAAGGCGATGGTGGCCAGGATGGGAAAGATCAGCTCCTCGGTGAAATTAAAGTAAAAAAGCTCAAATATGCTCAGGAAAGGGGTGGAACCACCGCTGGTCAAGCCGCCAGGAACGGTTGAATTTGGTGATGCGCGGATCACTTGCGCCCAATATGGGCTTGTCAGAACCAGGACACCCAGCATGATGAAGACCGATGAGAGGAAATTTCGCCGGTTTCTACCCACGAAAGAACCACAGCAGCGCCAGCGAATAGACTGTGAACCAGCCGATCTCGAGGTGTGAAAGAATCGTCAGGGAAAGGGAAACCGCGACAAGGATGATATCCTTGCCCGCCGCTGCTGTGTCTTCGATCATCGCAAGGTAAAAATACAAACTAAGCAGGGAGAAAAGCATTGCTGGCGAGCGGGTGAGTCCTCCCGCCCATGATCAGCCATTCATATCCCGGGCGTAGGAGCGCAAAGAATAATGTGGCGATTCCTGCCTTCACCGGGTCTTTCATCACAATCGGCGGGAAAACAAATAGAAAACCGGGATGCAAAGCAGATTGAATATCAGCGGTAACCAGCCTATCAGGCTGGGAAATACCCAGCCGAAGATCGTATTAAGCGAACCCAATAGAAAAAATCCGAACGGCGGGTAAGCGAAGGGTATTCCGCTGTGGTTGTAATGCTGGTCGTAGCAGGGATAAGAAAACCATTTCCCTGCAACTCGCGGGTCATTGTATAAAACAGACCTCCATCATTAATTGGGAAGTTCGAACTCGCAACGTGAAGCAATCGCACTAGTGCACCCAGGATGATCGCAGTAAAAAGCAACACCAACGAGATTTTTTCCTCCCGAGTTTTCATTTGAGTACTTTTTGAAATGGGGTTGCAGTGATTAGATTCTTGCATCAGAGTTTCCTTAAAGTTAGTAGTAGCAAGGGTAGCACCAGATTCATCCTTTTGTATAAATTTCCCGGCACAAAACCACTTATCCGATGAATTATTTTTTGTGAGTTGAACTTCCTTCAATACTTCGTCGGTTAAATATCCGATCCTCACCCTAAACCTCGAATATCCTACGGTTGAATCAATATTGATTTTAATAAGGTTGATCTATTCAAATTGCCTAGATAATTCATCGCAAAGTCCGGATTGATATATTCGATACTTTTTATTGAATCGGCGAGGAGGGTTTCAGGGTGGCTTTTTTCCGGGTTATTCGGGATTTTTATCTCATCCTGAAGAATCAAGCTTGATTGAATCTGATGACTTCCAGCTAGAAGATAAAAATCAAGTGTCCGGAAGACCGCCCGATTGATTTCAAATAGAGGTGTAAATGCACCGATTAGTAATACGGCTATTAGGATAGGTCGATAGACAAAACCGGGGGTCGCCAGCGCCTTCAACGACCAGAACATCAAGAAAAAAAGCGCAGGGATCGAAACTCGCATAACAAAATCCTGTCCGTTTCCAACGATAAACAAAGGACATAATAATAGGATGATCCCTGCAAAATACCAATTAAGGTTCCTGCGATTCACCTTCCCGAATAGCGCCCAGAGAATTAACCATTCAATGGGGTTAAAGACTAAAAGAATCAATAATGAGAAAATTGTAAACGGTAAAAATCTTATTTCTGAAGAAGTAGAGTTTGCAGAAAAATATATATAGGAAATTATTATGATTAGCAATCCGCTTACAAGGTTTTCAAACGAAGCAACAGGTTTCAGGTCTTCACAAAAGTTAATAATGAATCTGTTCAACTTAAAGCTGTGTTCCCTAAAGGTGAGGTTTTCAGGCTGAAAAGTTTTATGGGGGATTTCAAGAAGGATAAATGGTATGAACCCTAGTGCAGGCAATGGTGCAAAAAAGAAGCATAAACCGAGCAAGAACAGAGAACGCCCGGGATTTGGAAATGCTAAATGCAGCGCGATACAAATCCATACGGGAATAGCCTGGTTGAATACCCAGAATAATTGGGTGGTGAAAGATGAATATTGACTTGCGCCTGCCCACCATTCAAGGTGTGTGATTGGTGGCCATAATCCAGGGTAATGATTTGAGCCTATCACCACCTGAAGGATTTTTGCGCCAATCACATCCATACCACTAAAAAATATCATCAACATTAGAACAAGCGGGATGGATGCTTTTGTTTGTATTCGTAAAAGAGCCGAGGTTAAAATAATCCCGAAAAATGTCCAGATATAAAGTGAGAATTGCCCCGAGTTCCAACCAGCAATTTTTCCGACCAAGGCTGATGGCAACCAATACCCAATATAATAAATCAGAGTATATCGGGATTATTTTCTCCTAACCCCGTGTAATAAACAGGCCAGCGATATATCACCAAATCCCTAAAAATGGCATTCCTTGTATGAAAATCCCAGTTTTGAAATGCATAACCCCCTATACCGGAGAGCCAGACCCAAAATCCGATTAGAAGAATGCCGATTAATAATTCGTTTTTTGTAAAATGAATTAAATCTTCATTTTTTAATTGAGTATTTATGTGATATATCGAAAAGGCCAGAATCAAAGACGCTGGGATGCTGAAAATGGGTTTTATAAATCCCAGACAAAATATCAGAAAAGGAAGAATTAAATAACCATACGCCCCCACAGCCACCCAATGTTTTTTTATTGCCATCGAATAATTATATTGGAGAAATGCTTATAAGTTAAATATCGAGAGACAAGTGAATTTTTTGATAGGCTGAGCATTCCCACAAGAGATCATAATATTATTATGTCGTTTTTTTTTACCTGCACTTATTCCTACTTATTGCCATAAAGATCCAGAAAGACCACGACCGTCCCATAACTCTTCCTGGCGGGGTTCTTCTGTGAACTTTACCCCCTTGGCTTTCATATACTCGTAATCCCGGTAAAAATCATCTGTCTGAAGAAAAAGAAACACCCTTCCCCCGGTTTGATCCCCGATGCGGGCCGCCTGCTCAGTTCCCACCGCCTTCGCAAGCAGCAAGGATGCTCCCTTCTCTCCGGGAGGTGAAACAACCACCCAGCGCTTCCCGCAGCCTATCAGAGTATCCTCCACAAGGGTGAAGCGGAGGCAGTCGGTGAAGAAACGGATCGCCTCGTCATAATCCCTGACGACCAGGGAGACTGCCGATATCGATGCGGGCATGATTATTATTCAGGGCGATAGGGGGCTTTGCCGTCAATATCCCCAACAAAACTGGGCAGATCCTTGTGTCCCAGCATCTGCCGGATCGCACAATTTTCACCAGTGTGATACCAGTAATGATAAATTGTCCGGAGGATCACATTTCCGTAGGTGAATTCCATGGATTTCCCATCCAAAACCACGGGTTGGAGCAGAAGTTTATTCGAGACGTCTTTCAGCCAAGAATCTGCCTCCCGGGTGATCACCTCCCAGGCTTCGAGCATTTCCTTTAAGGAGGGAGTGCTTGCAGCAGCACCTTTCACAAAATCCTTTTGGATGTTCGGAAGGAGAGTGATCCCCCGCGCGTAGGCCAGGTAATATTTCTGCTCCTGCCAGGCGAGGTGTCCCACGCTTTCGCGAGCTTATGCAGTTCATGGGCAGGATCCGCTTTTGAGCGTCCTCCTCGGAAATGCCTTGGATCGCGCGAATGAATTCGCTGCGGGAAAATGCCAATTGATCGACCAGCGGATGCGGCATAGGTCCCTCCCGGGTTTGAATTGGGATTATTTTATCCCAAACCGAACCAGGGCTCGCCCTCCAGATCCCTTATAAAAGCGATTTCGCGAACTTTTCGTGTG
>CAWDZA010000004.1:0-21798 GCA_963806635.1 uncultured Chloroflexia bacterium
TCGAAAATACGAAAGGGTCCAATACCAAAGAGCCGGGAGAGTTCGTCGGTGAATGCGTGCAGATCATTCACTACGATCCCGAGCTGATCCAGGTCAGCGCCGTTAATCAATGGGGATGGATCTGACATTTTCGCCTCTGGGAATTATCTTTACAGACGCGCCCGGATTTCATCGGTGGTGTAGTCGATTGACATTCCTTTTTCCTTTTTCTCAATGAAGTTGAGCACAACCTTCCGCACTGCGTTTGCTATGTCATCCAGGTCCTGTTTTTCGAGAAGTGGGTGAACGCTGGCCAGCCAGAAAACCTCTTCGCATGCCTTTTCCGCAACCGGGCATAAACCTTCGTGATAGCTTACCTCACCTTCATACCACGGGCATTCAAACGGGCATTTGGTGCCACCGTAACCGGCTTTGTTTACAAACAATGGCTCGAGATGTTGCGGCACCATCCATCGGGTTGTACTCAGGTAATTTAAGTTATAGGTACCTTCAGCAGCCAGCGCGATGGCGAAATTGAGCATATCTGTACCAAGTACATCAGGATTTACCCTGATGACATAATAAAAGAAAACTCTATCCCCGTAAGGTACTTCCGGGGGAAGAGTAATTCCGGGAAGATCCTTTAATTTTTCATTCAGATAATGCGCATTACTGTTTCTTTTCTGGTTGATGTAATCCAAGCGTTTTAGCTGTTGAATTCCCACGGCTGATTGAAAGTCCGTAATGCGATAATTCGTACAAGGAAGGCTCCAGTGATATTTGGAAGCAGGTCCCTGTGATTTTTTCCGACCAAAGTCCATAAATCCCCACATTTTTTCGTACAGATCATCATCATCGGTTACAACAAATCCGCCTTCTCCGGTGGAAATTATCTTCCCGGTCACTGTGCTGAATGAGCCTACGTGTCCGACCGTTCCAACATATTTGCCTTCGTATCGCCCATGGTACTTGGCGCCTATCGATTGTGCTGAATCTTCCAACACAAACAGATTGTGTTCCTTCGCGATATCCATGATCGGTTCAATGTTTATGGGGATACCTGCGATAGAAACCGGAATGATCGCCTTGGTTCTCTTCGTTACTTTTTTCCGCACATCATTGGGATCCAGGGTCAAGGTCACCGGATCAACATCCGCAAATATGGGAATGGCGTTTTGTTCAAGCACACAAGTATCCGAGGCAATAAATGTATACGGAGTAACAATCACCTCGTCTCCCGGCCCAATGCCCATGGCTGCCAGAGCAATGTGCAGGGTTGTAGTTCCACTCGTTACAGCGATCGCATGCTTAACATTTAGTGTTTCGGCGATCAGTTTTTCGTATTCATCAGTTACCACACCGCGCCGAATACGGGCTGACTTCATCACATTGATCACCGCGTTTAACTCATCGTCAGTGAAATAATCTGTTTCAACGATCGGGGCTTTGCTTCGTACCGGTGCGCCGCCATCAATTGCGAGCTTTTCCATCACATATACTCCTTTGTCTCAACAAATAAGCCGTCTTAGTTGTATGACATCTCCAGGTGATATTTTGAGTATATCAAGTGAAAAATGCTATGTCAAGACCTGTATTGAGGAATATCACTCGTTTATAAGGTAATTTTCGGGGATTATTGACAAATATGAAATAATTAGATAATATGATATTTATATGTTGTCATACCTTTGATCGGACATATCATGGAATTTTCGGAAATATTCCAACCGAATATCCAATGGGACAAAGATGCTCGAGATGGTACCCAATTAGCGCAGCGTGTGACTGAGCACCTGCGCAAAATGATCATGGATGGTGTTCTGCCCCCAGAAACCCAATTACCAAATGAACCCGACCTGGCTGCTTTTCTCAATATTAGCCGCTCCACGGTACGCTCTGCCTTGACGATCCTGGAACAGGGAGGGTTCATCCAACGCCGGTGGGGAGTGGGAACATTTGTTACAAAGAACCCACCTACTTACGACAACCTGAGCCTCAACTCTGGGGTCACACAGATGATCCGTTCCTCTGGCGCGGAACCTGGCAGCGCCGAACTCCTATTAGCAACACGACCAGCCAATGAACGTGTTTCCAGTCAACTTTCAATTGAACTGGGGACACCAACTCTGGTAATTGAACGCGTTAGACTGGCGAACGATCTGAGAGCGGTCTTTACAGTGGATGTCCTGCCACTAAGTCTATTTCAGACATCAGGCAGAGATATTTCGCTGGCTGATCTTGAGAAACATATCAACGAACAACAATCCGTCTATGGTTTCTTGCGTCAGCACTTGTCTTTGGATATCCATCATGGTATTGCATGGATCCGTCCGCTTTCTGCAGAACAATACATCGCTGATAAGCTTCAAATTTGCGTGGGGAGCAACATACTTCACCTGGAACAAGTGGATTTTGATAATAATGGAGAACCCGTCGCGCTATCAGATGAATATTATGTCGCGGATGCGTTCCGGTTCTATATTTATCGATCAAGTCAAGGAGTAAAACAATGAGTGATGATCTTAATGGCAGGAAAGACGGCGAATTGGCTGGGAAAGTTGCCTTAATTACAGGTGCAGCTTCTGGTATAGGACTGGCAATTACTCGCCGATTTGTTAAAGAAAATGCTTTGATCGCCATGGTGGATCGAAATATCGAGAAGTTGAACCAATCCAGGGAAGAACTTCTTCAAATGGATGGTGCAGCACACATCCTACCCGTACCTTGCGATATTACAAGCGAAACGGATGTGGTCGCAGCAATGAAAACCATCGTTGATCATTTTGGCAGGTTGAACATCGCCGTGAACAACGCGGGTGTCTCAGTCAGCGTCCCTTCCGACGAATGTACACTCGAACAGTGGAACTGGGTGATGAGCGTGAACTGCACGGGAAGTTTCCTGATATCCCGGGAGGCAATAAAAGTATTCAAACGTCAGCCGGATGGTGGAGCGCTGGTTTTTATCAATAGCGATGATGCCCTGAAACCCAGCAGGCACTTTTTGGCATACAACTCCTCCAAGGCAGCGGTTTTACAAATGGCCCGCACCATCGCCAATGAATTCGGTCCGTATCATATTCGCGCCAACAGCGTTCTGCCGGGAGCTGTCTTTGGGGGAAGCAGTATGTGGACGCCCGAACTGCGGGCTGCCCGGGCGAAGATCCATGGTTTTGATCCGGAAAAACTCGAAGAAGAGTATAAAAAAAATAACGCTTTGGGAGTCATTATTGATCCCGCCGAGATTGCCGAACTTGTTGTCTTTCTTGCGAGCGACCGCTCGGCAAAAATGACTGGTGCCGCCCTGGTCATTGATGGCGGTGGATTGGGTGGGTACGTTCGATAGACTTGAGTCGTCAGGTATTAATGGCGACCAGTAATAATGAAAGGACAATAATACGATGCTTGAAAAATTACGCCAGGAAGTGTTTGAATCTCTTTTAGAACTACCAAAAAATCATCTGGTAACGATGCACAGCGGTACAGTCAGCGGGCGCGACCCCGAGACAGGCAATGTTGTGATCAAACCCACCGGAATTCGCTATGACAAGTTGACTCCATCCGACCTGTTAGTGATGGATGGTAACGGAAAAATCCTCGAAGGTACGTTGCGACAGTCCAGCGATACCGAAACCCATCTTTATTTATACAAGCATAGACCTGATATCTTTGGGATTGTCCACACTCACTCACCTTATGCATGCATCTTCGCTGTGCTGGGACGGCCAATTCCTGCTGTGATGACTTCAGCGGCGTTGCTTGGTGGTGAGATTCCGTTGGGTGGTTATGCTGCTGTTGGTGGCAAAGACATCGGTTCGGAGATAATCCGGAAGATCGGTAAGTGCTCGGCGATCATCATGCAGAATCACGGTGTCTACACCATCGCCGCTACAGTCTGGCAAGCCACAATCGACGCAGTTGAAGTGGAAGATCTCGCAAAAATTGCGCACTTTGCCTCGCTTCATGGTGATCCAATTGTGTTAACTCAGGAACAGATTGAGGAATTCCAGAATATTTACCATACGATTTATGGTCAGAAATAAAACCCAATAAATCACCTGACTCGAGATTATCCTCTTAGGCGGCTGAATGATGTACTCACTACGCAAAAATCCAATAGGTGTATACGAGAAGGCTTTTCCATCTGATTTTTCCTGGGAGCAGATATTAACGTCCGCAAGGCAAGCTGGATATGATTTTGTGGAAATGTCGATCGATGAGAGTTCGGAACGCCTGGATAGGCTTAATTGGTCACATGCCGACCGCGCCTCGCTTCGACAGGCTATCTTCGACACTGATATGCCAATTTGGGGTATGGGCGTTAGCGCACATCGAAAATTTCCCCTGGGTAGTGTTTCATCCGAACTTCGTCAAAAAGGTTTGGATATTTTATACCGATCGATCGAATTGGCAGCCGATTTGGGTGTGAAGGTCATTCAGATAATGGGCTACGATGCCTTTTATGAACCAAGCAATACTGATACGCAAGCAAGATACCTGGAAGGGTTGCGTACCGGGATAGAGTGGGCGAGCGCCGCCGGAGTTCTTTTAGCACTTGGAAAACGGTGATAGCGAGCTGGTAGATTCAGTCGAAAAAGCCATGCGCTTTGTGAAAATTCTCAATTCACCCTGGTTTCAGGTATATCCCGATATCGGTAACATGACCGCAGCCGGTTACAGCCCCACTCGAACAACTCCCATTAACTGAGGGCCACCTGGTCGGTGTCCATGTCAAAGATACCCGTCCAGGTGAATTGAGGGGTGTGCCACTTGGTCAAGGTGTTGTAAGGTTTCAAGAAACATTTCGATTGTTGGCGCAGATGGGTTTTTCAGGACCGTATGTGATGGAAATGTGGGCGCATCTCGATCCAACCGGCGATCCAATTGGTTCAGCCACTCGATCGCGGGCAATTCTTGATGGATGGATTTCTGATGCCTGGAACGATTTACCAAAAAAGAAATTAACAAAAGGAGATACTTTATTCCAAATTATCAGAAAACGATTCTCTGAATTGACCAAAGACCGATCGTGACTCTTACATTATCAGGAGGCTTCTCATATGTCTAAGAAATTGACTGTTTTATGTGCATCAGCTCATCCGGATGATATCGAACTGCAATGTGCCGGGACGCTTATCCGGTATGTCAAAGAAGGGCACAAGGTATTCATGGCAATCGCATGCACCGGCAACGTGGGTTCAAAAATTCACACAGGGCCGGAGATCGAAGCTATCAGAGCGGTTGAAGCGCAAAAAGGCGCTGATGTGATCGGAGCAGAGCTGATCATGATGGGCTACAAGGATGCTGATGTGTGGATGGATCATCCCCATTGGATCAAGTACGTGGACCTTATCCGTCAGACCAACCCGGATGTGATCATCACCCACGACCGCGATGATTACGTTCACGACCATACCAACGTCGGCGAGCTCGTCTACCGAGCCGCGATCTGGGCCAGCGTAGCGAACATTCCCGAGTGCAAGCTGCCCCCCATCGATCATATCCCCTCGGTTTTCTATTTTGAGACCATCGGTACCACCCGGGTTGCACCGCCTGATCATTATGTGGATATCAGCCAGGAGTTTGAGCAGAAGATGCTCGCCTTCAAGCAGCATGAGAGCCAACATGGCGATTTTCTGGAGAAGCAATTTGGGATCAAGGACTGGTTTGAAGCCATGGAAATTGTTAATAAGCTTCGCGGGTTCCAGTGCGGCTGCAAATATGCGGAAGCGTTCCGTGTGGTGCAGACCTGGCCCAACCACAAACCCTATCGCCTTCTGCCCCCCGTTCAACTGGGGCCGCGGTAAATATTTCTATCATAGGGACCGGGACGCGCCTTGCGCCTGGTCCCTTCTAAATATTGACCCCCCTACCCCGGGCGGGGAAAGGATATCGATGGTTTCTTCCAAACAACTCACCATTCTGGCGGCAACCGCGCATCCGGACGATATCGAGGTATTTTGCGCCGGCACCCTGATCCGGTATGTCAAAGAAGGCCACAAGGTGTTCATGGCTATCGCCTGTACCGGGAATGTGGGTTCTAAGATCCACACAGGACCGGAGATCGAGGCCATTCGGGCGGTGGAGGCGCAAAGGGGCGCGGATGCGATCGGGGCTGAACTGATCCATTGGGATCACAAGGATGCCGAGGTCTGGCTCGACAACTCCACATGGATCAAGTACGTGGACCTGATCCGGCGAACCAATCCGGATGTTATCATTACTCTCGATAGGGACGATTACGTCCATGACCATTCCAATGTTGGCGAGCTTGCATATCGCGCAGCTATCTGGGCTAGTGTGAGCAATATTCCCAACACCGAATACCTACCCATTGACCATATCCCAACCGTGTTCCGATGTGAGACAACAGGAACGTATCGCGTGGCTCCGCCTGACTACTATGTGGACATAACCGGGGAGTTCGAGCAAAAGATAGCGGCATTCCGGAAACATGAAAGCCAGCATGGCGATTTTCTGGAGAAGCAATTTGGAATCAAGGACTGGTTCGAGTATGTGGAGGTTACAAACAGGATGCGTGGTTTCCAGTGCGGCTGCAAATATGCAGAGGCTTTCCGTATTGTGCAAACCTGGCCGAATCAAAAGCCCAAGCGTCTCTTGCCGCCGGTAGAGGGTGACGAGCTATAACCCCAAATTGCCGAGGCGAAGCGATTTGAGCAAATCTCTGATTTCTACGCATTTCTCTATCTTAGTTAATAGGCAGAGACCGTAATTTCAGGGTTTGAATATGGAGTTTTATCGATTTTAGACAAAGACATGACAAATGCTTGTTGACATTCGGTTCAACCCTATCTATAATGAACATAATTGTGAGTTGTTATTCACGATTGTGAATTCATTATCAAGCGCGCATGATACCTTCGTAATAGGAGCCAATAAGACTGCTGCAATCGGTAGTTGTACAAAAGGTTTGATATTAATTTCAGGCAACAGAAGCGGTTTTAAAAACGATCCTTTCCTAAATAAGAGAACCAGCGGGTAGGAGGTTTGAGTGAGCTTTGGTGAGAACATACTCGAACTAAGGCACGTCAGCAAAACGTTCCCTGGTGTGGTGGCGCTAAAAAACGTCGACATGATGGTGAGGAGCGGCGAAGTCCATGCCCTGTTGGGCGAGAACGGCGCCGGCAAATCCACGCTTATAAAGATCTTAAGCGGATATCACCAGCCCGATAGCGGCGGCGAATTGCTGATCGATGGCAAGCCCGTTACATTCAAGAATCCCAAAGAAGCCATAGAAGCCTCCATCATCACCATTTACCAGGAATTGACCCTTTGCCCTCACATGACAGTGGCTGAGAATATCGTCCTGGATAAACAGGACCAATTCAAAGGCATCCTGCTGCGAAAGCAGGAATTCCGGGAAATCGCCGTGCGCGCCTTGAAGGATTTGAACCAGAGCGACATCGACCCGGATTGGATCGTCAAAGATCTATCCATTGCCCAGCAACAAGTGGTCGAGATCGCAAAGGCCGTCACATCCAAGGCCAAAGTCGTCCTGATGGACGAGCCAACCTCGTCCATATCCCAAAAAGATGCCGAAAAGCTGATGGACATCATCCGTGGGCTGCGGGCCAGCGGCGTGGCCGTGGTTTACATTTCCCACCGGCTGCACGAGATCGGCTGCATAGCCGATCGGATCACCGTCCTCCGGGATGGCGCCTTGGTGGGAACGGTGAATTGCACCGATGTGACCGACAAAGAGCTGATCACCATGATGGTCGGGCGTGAACAGACCACCGTCTATCCCAAGCGTGAAGTCCCAATCGGAGATGTGGTGTTGAAGGTCGAGAACCTCGCGTCCGGCGAATTACTGAAGGGCATTTCCTTCGAAGTGCGCAAAGGTGAGATCCTGGGTATCGGCGGGTTGGTGGGGTCGAGACGGACTGAAATGCTGGAGACCCTTTTTGGGATGCGGGAGATCACAACTGGGAAGATATTCCTCAACGGCGAAGAGTTTCTGCCTCAAAACCCGCGGAATGCAATCAAACACAGGATCGCATTCGTGACCGAAGACCGGAAAAAGTCCGGCCTGGTGCTCTGCCTTCCCGTTCATGAGAACATCAACTTGGTCAACGCCCAGCGGCCTTCCTTCATGGGGTACCTGAATTGGCCCAGGCTTAAAGCCATCGCCAACAATCAGCGGAAGGCATTGAACATCCGAGTGAGCAGTATTGAACAGATTGTGGGTTTCCTCTCTGGCGGCAACCAGCAGAAGGTGGCGCTGGCGAAATGGCTCGATTTTTCACCCGAATTGATTATCTTTGACGAGCCTACCCGGGGGATTGACATCGGAGCCAAAACAGAGATTTACACCATCATGGGAGAACTGGCTGCGCGCGGCGCTGCCATCATCATGGTCTCGTCCGAGCTCCCTGAGCTCATCAGCGTCGCGGACAAGATTCTGGTTATGCAGGAAGGCAGAATGAGGGGTATCTTATCGAAGGAAGAAATGACCCAGGAGCGGGTTATGAGCCTGGCCACGCAAAAGGCATTGGAATGATACCCAATATCAATTGGAGGGAATAGAGAGTGACACAAGCACAAGCCAAAGACGTCAAGACATCTCGCATGACCGTGGGGAAGGTCCTGATCAAATATCGCACGATCGTGATTTTGGTCGTGCTGATGACCATCTTTTCCTTCCTCAAACCGATCTTTCTGAATCCAATAAATCTGCTGGCGATCATCAAGAACATGAGCTATGTGCTCATCGCCGGGTTGGCGATGACCTTCATCATCACGCTGGGAGGCCTGGACCTTTCGGTTGGCTCGATCGCTGCCGTAGTGGGGGTTGGTTTTGCTCTGCTTGTTAAGGGCGGCTTGTTGCCGCCGGTCCTGGCGCTTTTGATCGTGGTGGTTGGCGCGATGCTCCTGGGTTCCTTCAACGGATTGGTAATCGTGAAGGGAAAGATCGAGCCGTTCCTTGTGACCCTTGCCACGCTCTATATTTTCCGGGGAATTGCGCTCATGATGACCTCAGGCAAACCAGTCCCGATCGTCATACCGCACTTTGCCAATATATTCGGGAACGGCAAGCTGTTCAATCTCATTCCCACCCCTGTCATTATCTCACTCCTGGTTTTTGCCGTCTCCTGGTTCCTGTTCAACCGCACGAAGTTTGGGTTCTACGTCCGCAGCATCGGCGGCAACCAGGAAGCAGCCAGGGTTGCCGGCATCGATATCAGCAAGGTGAAGCTGGCGGCGTATACCATGAGCGGATTGTTCGCCTCGATCTCCGGCTTGATCATCGCGGCGCTTTTCAACGGAGGCCTGCCGGATGTGGGTTCTGACCTGGCACTGGATAGCATTTCAGGCGTAATCCTGGGTGGAACAGCAATTTCCGGAGGCGCCGGTTCAATATTTGGGACTCTGGGAGGCTGCCTGATTATCGCGATGCTTAACAATGGTATGTCGCTGATGGGAGCCCAGTATCATGTGCAGATATTTGTCAAAGGAATGGTCATTATCCTCGCAGTACTGATGGACAACGCATTCAAGTCCAGACGATAGTGACCTCCTTCCGAGGATGACTCGGAGAAAGGAGGAGGAAAACCAAATTCTGTTTAGTATTTTTCAAAGTACGACGTCTGGTTGAACCTACCTTATAAAAAAGAGGAGTTTGGAAATGAAAAGAATCGCATTTGCTGTTTCGATTTTCATGATTGTCGCTTTGCTGGCAGCCTGCGCTCCTGCGGCCCCTGCGGCAACGGAAGCCCCAGCTGCTCCCGCAGCAACGGAAGCGCCGGCTGCACCAGCGGCGACGGAAGCACCCGCTGCACCCGCAGCAACTGAAGCACCGTTTGCGGGGAACCCCAACTCAGCCGATTTCACCTTCGTGGGTGATCAGAGCGTCCCGTTTGACCTGAATAGTTATTATGCTGAAGTTGGTGTCGAAGCCAACACTAACCATCAAGGAGCCAGGCGCGGTAAAAGTCCCCGATGATGTGACCACCACTATGCCCAAGGCTGACAAGAAATACAAGATCGGTTTCTCCGTCTACTATACCGTGGACGAAGTGGGCTCCATGATCCTTGAAACCATGAAAGCCGCGGCAGATGAAGCCGGCGTTGAGCTACTGGTCAACGACGCGAACTACAAACAGGATGTCCAGAATCAGGCGATCGAGCAGTGGATCCTCGAAGGGGTCGATGGCGTCATCCTTGCCCCGTGCGATTTCACCGGCGTGAAGACCGCTCTGGATGCTCTCGAAGCGGCCAATATCCCGGTGGTCACCCTCAACGCCCCGCTCGCGGGTAACGTCAATGCGGTCACCATCTCCGACACCGTCGAACAGGGCAAGATCTCCGGCGAACTGCTCGAAGAGGTTCTGCTGGCAAGCGGCAAACCAATGAAAGGCGAAGTCGTATATCAGACCCTGCCCTTCGTGCACCCCAATGCCGCCACCCGCGCCAAGGGCTTCAAGGATGTCTTCACCAAGTACCCCGATATCAAGATCACCGAGCTGACCGGCATCTCCCCCGAAGACCACTTCAAGGCCTTCGACGGTGCCCTCAAGGCCAACCCCGATATGCTCGGCGCCTGGGGCCTCTACTCCTCCGCCACGGTCGGCATGATGAACGCCCAGAAATCCAATGGAACCATGGTGCCCCTCTCCTCTGTCGACAACGACAAGCCGATCCTGGCTGGGATCTATAATGGTGAAGTGGTTGGTACTGCAGCCTACTCCTCCATTGCCCCCGCCTGGTGGAGCATGACCCAGATGGTTAACCTGCTCAATGGCGATCCCATCCCCGGCGTTATGTTCTATGAGAATATGAAGGTCACCAAGGATAACGTGGAAGAAGCCTTCGCTCATTACTACCCCGGTAAAACTTTGCAGGACTATTTGGCTGGCAAGTAACACTGCCTTAAAATATTCGAAGTATTAAGAAGTTGAGGCGGATTGCGGTTGTCCGCAATCCGCCTCGATTATTTTAGCGCCAAAGTAATCTTTTGACTGCCAAAATAATTCCAGTCAAGCACAAGATGGGGTTTAATCTGATAATAATGAAGAGAACAGCTAATAACCCAAAGAAAAGAATACTCTGAAAGGACAATCTAAAATGGAGAAACGTCGGCTTGGCAATACTGATATGCAAATCACCCCCATAGGCTTTGGCGCATGGGCACTCGGGGGTGGTAATTGGGTGTATAGCTGGGGACCCCAGGATGATAATGAATCAATTGCCGCGATTCATCACGCGTTGGATCTTGGTATCAATTGGATTGATACAGCGGCTGGTTACGGTCTCGGACACTCGGAAGAGGTGGTGGGACAAGCGCTGGCTGGTATGACGGAACGGCCTTTCGTCTTCACAAAATGCTCATTACCATGGAATGAGCGCGGCGAAATAATTGCCTCCATGAAGCGTGATTCAATTCGCCGCGAGTGTGAGGATAGTCTTCGGCGTCTTAAGATCAACGCGATCGATCTTTACCAGATTCATTGGCCAAATCCGGATGAGGAAATAGAGGAAGGGTGGGCGACGCTTGCCGAATTGCAGCGCGAAGGTAAGGTTCGCTGGATCGGCGTATCGAATTTTAGTGTCGCACAGATGCAACGAGCTGAGAAGATTTCTCCAATCAGTTCATTGCAGCCTCCTTACTCGCTCATCCGCCCCGAGGTTGAGGTCGAGATTCTTCCTTATTGCCAGAAACACAACATCGGTGTGATCGTTTATTCACCCATGTACTCGGGCTTGCTCTCTGGAAAAATGACAGCAGAACGAATTAAGAACCTGCCTTCCGATGATTGGCGTCAACGAGATCCCGAATTCCAAATGCCTAAGCTTGAAAAGAATTTGCAATTCGTTTCTGCGCTCGGAGAGATCGGTGAACGGCATGGGGTGGAACCTGGAGTGGTTGCAATTGCCTGGACCCTTCGTCAGCCAAGTGTAACTGGTGCGATTGTCGGGATGCGAAGACCCAACCAAGTGGATGGTATTTTTCCATCCGCCACATTCCGGCTATCCTCTCAGGAGACTGAGCAGCTAAACGCCATGGTTTCTGTTTGATCATATAGCGGGTTCATCTTCGGTAATGATTTATAACATTAAGGGCTAACAATGAAATTATTAATGTCAGCGTCGGATGTGAAGGATAAGGGGGTTCTTCAACCAACTATTGCCTGCACCCAATCGCCGAAAGGAAGCTCCTGTGATTTCTAACGAAACCGATTTCACATTTGTTGGAGATCCGAATGCTGTATTTGACCTGATTGGTTATTACAAGGAAGTCGGCGTCGAAGCCAACACAACCATCAAGGAACCAGGCGCGGTAAAAGTCCCCGATGATGTCACCACCACTATGCCCAAGGCTGACAAGAAATACAAGATCGGTTTCTCTATTTTCGACACAGCGGACGATGTGGACATTACGATACTAGAAACCATGAAAGCCGCGGCAGATGAAGCCGGTGTTGAGCTGCTGGTCAACGACGCGAACTACAAACAGGATGTCCAGAATCAGGCGATCGAGCAGTGGATCCTCGAAGGGGTCGATGGCGTCATCCTTGCCCCGTGCGATTTCACCGGCGTGAAGACCGCTCTGGATGCTCTCGAGGCTGCCAATATCCCGGTGGTCACCCTCAACGCCCCGCTCGCGGGTAACGTCAATGCGGTCACCATCTCCGACACCGTCGAACAGGGCAAGATCTCCGGCGAACTGCTCGAAGAGGTTCTGCTGGCAAGCGGTAAACCAATGAAAGGCGAAGTCGTCTATCAGACCCTGCCCTTCGTGCACCCCAATGCCGCCACCCGCGCCAAGGGCTTCAAGGATGTCTTCACCAAGTACCCCGATATCAAGATCACCGAGCTGACCGGCATCTCCCCCGAAGACCACTTCAAGGCCTTCGACGGTGCCCTCAAGGCCAACCCCGATATGCTCGGCGCCTGGGGCCTCTACTCCTCCGCCACGGTCGGCATGATGAACGCCCAGAAATCCAATGGAACCATGGTGCCCCTCTCCTCTGTCGACAACGACAAGCCGATCCTGGCTGGGATCTATAATGGTGAAGTGGTTGGTACTGCAGCCTACTCCTCCATTGCCCCCGCCTGGTGGAGCATGACCCAGATGGTCAACCTGCTCAATGGCGATCCCATCCCCGGCGTTATGTTCTATGAGAATATGAAGGTCACCAAGGATAACGTGGAAGAAGCCTTCGCTCATTACTACCCCGGTAAAACGCTGAAAGACTATAGGTAGGTTTGAATGGACTGTTTACTCGGCATTGATGTCGGCTCAACGAGCATGAAAGCCCTGGTTTATGACCTGGATGGCAATGTCATTTCACATGGCAGTCACCCAACGGAGAGCATTTCTAACGATCCGGATCATCCAAACTGGCAAGTATATCTGCCCGATCATATCTGGGACGGGATTTCTTCTGCGATCCGTGATGCAGTGAGCCAGATTGGTCCCAAGGATCGTATCATCGCTGCGGCGGTTACCGGACTTGGCGCAGATGCGGTACCCCTGGATGAACATGGCGAACCGGTCTATCCATTTATCAACTGGATATGCACACGGACAACCCCCCAATTTGAACGATGGATGGAGAAAGTTGGTCTGGAACGGACCTTTCAGATCTCAGGTTGGCAACCCTTTATTTGGAGTACCGCGTTACGGTTTATTTGGTTGAAGGAAAACGAACCAGAGCTCGCCCGCCGGATTCATAAATGGTTGATCGTCGAAGATTATGTTAACTACAAACTAACTGGTAAATATTCTACCGATTACACGGATGCATCACCTACACTGTTGTTCGATCAACGCTCGTTAGCATGGTCGGATGAAATGTTGAAAATTGCAGGTCTCGAAAAGGATCTACTTCCAACTCCTCAACCAAGCGGATCATTCATTGGTGAAGTTACACCCGAGGCAGCTGAAAAGACCGGGCTACAACCTGGTACTCCAATCTACCAGGGAGGGCATGACTACCTGGTCGGAGCGTTGGCAGCTGGAGCAATCTCATCTGGTACTTTTCTGGATGTCACCGGGACATGGGAACTTGTTATTACCCCTACCTCCCATCCACAATGGACGTCTGAAATACGTCAATTAGGGCTCACGGTTGAAGCACATACTGTTCCTGGCATGTATTGTATCTGGGCAGGGGGAACCGCTGCAAGTATGCTGGAATGGTATAAGGACCAGATCGGGTTGGAAGCCCAGCGACGAGCACAATCTGGTCAAGGAAATGTGTGGTCGAATCTTATGGATGAAGCGCGTAGCGCGCAGCCTGGTTCCAATGGCATCTTCTTCCTGCCTCATTTCAACGGCACAGCCTGCCCGAACTTGGATCCGCGTTCACTCGGTGCATTCCTGGGTCTTAATGACTCCACAAAAAAGGAGGAAATGGCTCGAGCAGTAGTCGAAGGGCTTGATTATGCTTTCCTGGACATGCTAAAAGCACTTGAACTGGGAGCGGGTTTAAATGCTGAAAAAATCACCGCTATCGGGGGCGGCACGCGTAATGAGTTCTGGATGCAGAATAAAGCGGATGTCTCCGGTCGTCCGGTGGTGACTTTGGAGATTGAAGAGGCTACAGCACTTGGAGCTGCCATGCTGGCAGGTGTTGGCGCCGGGGTTTATCAGAATCTAATTGAAGCTGCTCAGCGAGTTCATAAACCGGGCAAATTGTTTGAACCAAATATCAAGTTAACATCCCTATATTCCGAATTTTTTGAGATTTACAGGGAGATTTATCCCGCCCTACAGCGGGTAAATAAGCGAATTTATAATCGCTTTCGGGTTTGATATGCTAAGGCATCGACCTATCAACATTATCGGAATTTTTTATCCTTCAATCGAATTTATTTTGTATATTCTCCTGATCAAACAACTTAAGAATATTTAATGGTTAATTCCGAAGTTGAACCCATTTCACAAATATCACCGATTTACAGATTCTTTTTACAGACGCAAGAATTCCATCAATCCATTTATTGATAAATCTCAAGTCATTTGCAGGTTGCCTTCCCTTCACCGCTGGTGCAGTTGTGGTGCAGATGGGGTAAAAAGCGGTGGAAAATATGGACAGTATAGACAATCTATCCCCCATATATACGATACAATGGACTCTTTACCACTATATATACGGTATGGACAAATTTCGAGAGCTCTGGATTTTCCTCTTAATCAGTTGGTTCAGGTTGGGGGCCGGTCGCTCAAGTCCCTGGAGGATCATCATTTTAATTTATTAGAGCCTGCTGCAAAAGCAGGCTCATTTATTTGTAATTCAGTTTAGGGAAAATCAGAATAATAATATAAACGGTTCGATGGTTATCTTTAAACGGATCCTTTCAAAAAACTACCAAATGACCATCGTTTCCTTAAATAACCTTACCAAGTCTTCAGCACTTGCAGGACGTGGTGAGAGTTTGGTTACCCTGTGTTGGGGCAATGTACCCGCCACCAGGTCTTCAATATCCTGGATTTCAAAACCTATAGCCTTCAATCCATTCGGCATTCCGGTTTTCTTCATCACATCAATAACGGCTCCTGCGAGTAAGTCACCCGCATCCCCGTCTTTTGCACCAGCTACATCCACACCCATAAGGCTGGCCGCATAGAGATGAAGTTTTGGGTTGGTTGGAGCGGTAAAACGAAAAACGGCGGGCGCGCTAAGAATGACGGACATTCCGTGCGGAACCATGGGGTGATCTTGAGGATAACCTTCAGGGAAATAGTTGCGTACCATTCCGGAGATAGGATAGGACATTCCATGCGGAAGGGTAACCCCTGCGTTGCCGAAGCCGATCCCGGCAAAAGAAGAAGCTAGAAGCATCTGTCCCCGCGCTTCGTCATCTGAAATATCAGTGATCTCACGCACCAGGAATTTTGAGCAGATCTCGATCGCGTTGGATGCCCAAATATAGCTGATTGGGTTGGCTCCCTGGTATGCCGGGCGCTGGGCAGGTGTCTCCGGTGCAACGCGTTGCTGGTACGGAAGTGCTGTAAGTGATTCCAGGGCGTGGCACAACACATCCAAACCACTACAGGCTGCCACCATTTTTGGCATCGTTCTCGTGTTGTCTGGATCAATTATCCCGAGCTGCGGGCGCAGCGCCCGGTGGGCGATCCCGGTTTTTATGTGCATTTCAAGTAAGTCGAATATTGCTGTTCCGGTTGTTTCACTGCCAGTGCCTGCTGTTGTTGGAATGGCGACCATCGGGCATAATCGCCCTGGAGGTGGTTGACCCTTCCCAATGGGGGCATTGACATAGGTCAGGAATTCAGCCGGATATGTGGCATACAAGTTAGCCGCCTTGGCAGTATCCATGGTTGACCCCCCACCCACGGCGACATAACCATCAAATTTCCCGTCAGTGGCAAATTGGATCGCGTCTTTGAAGGATAGGTCAGTGGGTTCTACACGCACATGGTTATATAACACCGCGTCTATGCCTGCACCCTGAAGGGATTTCATTACTTTGGCGCATGTTTCACTCTCCGCCAGATTTGGATCGACGAGAACCATCACGCGCCGGGCTCCCAGGGTCTTCATGTCATACCCCACCTCGTTTGTCGAACCCGGACCAAATTTGACGCTGGACGTATCCATTAGAAAAGTGGTTTCGGTTGCCATTCTTATCTCCTATTTAAAGTATGTCGGTAAAAGAAAACGATTTCATTTTTTCGTACGAAGAGTCAAACTTGCACATTGCATCATGAATTTTAAGATTGAGTGACCAGATTCTATCGTGCAACACAATTACTCTTTCGGTTTATGCAACTATTAAAAATACTCCTTCATTTCCTTCAGATAGTCTGGGGACTATCGAATAGTCTTTTGCATCTATGTCTCCATTATTATATTCTAATCTAGCGATTATTGACATCGTTGTCTAATTTCTCTATAATTACTACTAACGCTCACCGAGTGTTAAATCATCCCATAGGAGAGAAAGAGAAAATGAGTCAACGTAATGTAGCTATTGGTCTAGTTGTTATGCTGATCGCAACGATCCTTGTTGCCTGTGCTGCACCTGCAGCACCCGAAGCTGCCGCGCCTGCCGCACCTGCAGCAGCCGATGCCGCAGCACCTGCCGCCGCAGCAGATCAACCCATGCGCACCTACTACATGATTTCATCCCACCAGGCGCATCCATATTTTGCCGATTCCCATCTCGCCCTGAGATACGCTGCTGATTATTTTAATGTCAATATCATTGCAGCTGGTCCTGAAGGATGGGACACAAAAGCCCAGGCTGACGCTATCGAAGCTGCTATTGCCAAGAATCCCAATGGCATCATCACCCGCATGTGGGATGACTCCCCCGCAGAAGCAGTAAAGAAAGCAATGTCAGCTGGTATTCCGGTCGTTATGACCGAAACCAGAACCGCTGTCAATCCCGGTCTCACCTACATCGGCCTCGATAATTATCAAACCGGAAGAGATACAGCCGCCGAGTTGATCAAACGCGCCGGTACGACCGGAAAAGTTGCCCTAATGGGTAACTGGGGAGCTGCAAACACGGACGCCAAGCTCCGCGGCGTAAAAGATTACCTTGCTGAGAACTCTGAATGGGAAGTCGTTGTTGAAGCCGATGACAAAGCCGCAACCGCCGATGCCATCGAAGCAGCGAAGAGCGTATTCAATAACTATCCCGACGTCAATGCTGTTGTTGGGCTGGATTCCAGCTCCGGCACCGGTATTGCAATGGCCATGGAAGAACTTGCCATCAAACCGGGTTCCGTTAAAGTTGTTGTACATGACAGAGAACCCGCAACGTTGGAATATATTGGCAAGGGTTATATCGATGCCACCCTCATCAATAAAACCGCAACCGATGAATTCTTAGCGATTCTTCTTATGCAGGATTGGAATGATGGTGGATTGAAAAATATCCCGATATCCTCCGATAATGCTGCTGCTGGCGTCAACCCTGTTCCGGAAAACATGTATAATACGGCAGCCGTCATCGATGCCAATAATGTTCAATATTTCCTTGCCGAAAACATGCCCAAAATTGAGACCGACCTGTATAACTATTAATCCTTTAATGCTCTAACCTCTAACAGTCGAAAGGTGTATTAACAGTATGCCTTTCGACTTCTTTTTCAGGCGATGAATTGATCGTATAAACCGAAGTCCTGAAATGGGAGTAAATCAATGTCAACAAATCCTGTATATAGTAAAACCAAAGTTACACTTGACTCCGCATTTGGAGAAGACGATTTCATTCAGATTCGTGATATTTCAAAGTCATATGGCGCTGTCAAGGCATTGAAGAGCGTCGGTTTTGGAATTAAAAAAGGGGAAGTCCACACATTACTCGGGGAAAATGGCGCGGGTAAATCAACTCTGGTCAAGATCATTATGGGTGAAGAAGCACCTGATTCCGGTGAAATAATGATTGGCGGTAAATCAATCAAAATCTTTTCACCCGAACACGCCCAAATGATGGGTATATCAATGGTGCACCAGGAATTATCCATTTTCGATAATTTGACAGTTGCTGAGAATATTTTTCCCACCCGCTATTTTACAAATACTATAGGTACCATCAATTGGAATAATCTAAATCGTCGCACGGAAGAGAGTATCGCGATTTTTGATATCAATATAAATCCGAAACAGAAAATGGAGTCTCTCACTCTTGCTCAACAGCAGATGGTCGAGATACTCCGTTGTATCAGCAATAACCAGCAAATTATTCTTCTTGACGAACCTACATCCGGTTTGAACAACGATGAAACCTGCAAATTGATGCAGATCATTCGCGACTTACGTGATAAAGGTATTACGATCATTTATATTTCCCATCGGATCAATGAAGTACTGGAAATTAGCGACAGAATTACGATATTACGGGATGGTAAATATATTTGCACGTATTTAAATGATGGAAACCTCACCGAGGATGATCTCGTAAGTGCGATGGTTGGCCGTGAGTTATCAGAAAGCCTTTACTCCAAGAAGATTTTTATTGACGCAAGCGCTAATCCGGTTTTCTATAAGGTGGAAGGACTTTCAAAGAAAAACGCGTTAAATCCGATCGGATTTGAGCTTCACGAGGGCGAGATAATCGGCTTTTTCGGATTGGAAGGGTCGGGGTTGATCACTGTATCGCAGATGATTTACGGTCTTGAGGGAAAGGATACTGGTGAGATCACCTTCAAGAATGAAAAACTAACGAAGATCACACCGCCAGAGTTGTTAAAGAAGAAAATCCTTTACCTGAATAACAATCGCAAAAAAGCCGGTCTCCTGTTGGGCAGTGGAGCTGCGGATAATATGATGATGCCAAAAATGGATGAGTTATCAACTTTTTCATTTCTAAATAAAAATGCAATCGCAGATTACACGGAAAAATATATCCATCTATTTTCGATCGTTATTCCAAATATTTTTGAAAAACCACGCAACCTTAGTGGTGGTAACCAACAAAAACTCATGATTTCAATGTGTATCGGCACGAAACCCGAGTTGATGATCGTGAATGAACCAACACGGGGGATCGATGTGGGCGCAAAGAGCGAAATTCATAAATTTATTTTGGAGGCCGCAAAACAAGGAACCGGATTCATCATTTTCAGCTCCGACCTTCCCGAACTTATGGGGCTTTGCGACAGGATCTATGTCATGAAAAATAAATCTATTGTTGGGGAGCTGGCGGGGGACCGGATAGACGAGGAATCCGTTTTTGCATTAGCCGCGGGAAGCGGGAGGTGTTAGCAAATGAATAACGAAACATTATCCACTGCAACACCGATAAGCAGAAAAAAGAGCTTTAACTTTAGCTCAATTACCATCATACTCATTGCTTTAATTCTGTTTATTTTTCTTTCATTAACCAGTGATACTTTCTTAACTTCAAGAAATATCTACTCGATATTGTATGGTGTTTCATTCCAATTTTTTGCGATCATTGGCTTTACCTACCTGATGATAATGGGTGAGATTGACCTCTCTGTAGGCTCAGTCTACGCTTTTTCCGGGATGTTTATGGGATATCTGATGGTGATGATGAAGGTCCCGCTTTTACCGGCGATGGGTATCTCTCTGCTTGTCTGTGGGCTAATGGGGATGGTTACAGGGTATCTTGTTGTCCGGTTTAGACTAAATTCCATGATGGTTACTATCGCTACCTTAACGCTAATTCGCGGCTTATCTTCATATTTAGTAAAAGCCATGTATGGTGCAACTTATCCGCCTGCCATGCGCCATCTTTCCAAAATTGAAGTCGGGAATGTTTATATAACCATTATCGCTATGATCGTGTTGGTCGTCGTCCTAGAGATCTTGCTAAAAAGATCTGCGATTTTTAAAAGGATGTATTTTGTGGGAGAGAATCGCCAAACCGCAAGAATTTATGGGATCAAATCTGACCGGATTAAGGGTGCAGGAATGTTTGCGGTCGCCCTTGCTGCTGCCATAGGGGGGATATTGATTTCCTCCCGGGTTTCATATGCGGATACGGCAATCGGGGTGGGGCTTGAGTTTCAGCTGCTCGCGGCGGCGGTTCTTGGAGGAGCCAGCCTTTACGGGGGGAAAAGGCAGTATTCTTGGTTCGTGCATCGGCTTAATATTCCTGGCGACTATTCTTAATGGAATGGTGATTTTCAATATTGAACCGCTCCTCCAGCAACTGATAATTGGTGTGATTCTTATCATTTCAGTTTTCATTGATACTCGCCTAAATAGGGGTAATTAAGGATCAACCTATGGATAAGAAATTAACATTTCAAAATTCGAGTCAGAGAATTTCAGCAATTTTTAAGAAAAACGAGGCTGTTTCTGTCACGCTTGCTGTCCTGTTATTCTTAATGCTGATCATATCGTCGCCATATGCTTTGGATCCGGCAAATATCGATGCGGTGCAAACCGCTATCGCACCTTACGGAATTATGTCGATAGGCATGATGGTGCTTCTGATTTCGGGGTGTTTGATTTATCCGTTGGTTCGGCGATGTGTCTCGGAGGTCTTGTTGCTGCAATTTCTCTTACCTTAGGCGCGAACCCGATTCTGGCAATCATTGCCGGAATTCTTTCGGGAATGATCATTGGTGTGGTCAACGGATTACTCGTTGAGGTGGCAAAAGTCAACGCGCTGATCGCCACGATCGGAACCATGTATATTGCCAGAGGCATCAGTGAGATTGTATTAGTTGGCCGCGGGCAGGCAGGTTATACAAATTTCCCCGAGAACTTTAACAACCTGGGGAGAGGCCAATTTTTGAATGTGTATTACATGTTCTGGATAATGGTTGCGCTAGTGATCATTTTCCAGCTAATCCTTGCCTATACAAAGTTCGGGCGCAAATTATTCTTCATCGGGGGTAACTATAATGCGTCCAAGCAGTTAGGGATCAATGTAAAAAGGATAGGATTATTGCTTTTATGATAAGCGGAACCCTTGCAGCATTTGCGGGTATCCTGGTAACTGCCAGAGCAGGGATCGCCAACCGGTATACGGGGGTTGGGGCGCATATGGAAATCATAATTGCTTGCATCATTGGGGGGGGTACTCTGATGGGCGGTCAAGGTTCAATTATCGGCGCCATTGCAGGTATGGTATTCATGGCACTCATGAGTAATGCCTTTAACCTTTTCACAATTCCTCCACAGTGGCAAAGCATTATGGTGGGGATTATTCTCCTGATTGTCATTACTGTGGATGGATATGTTTCTCTTACCAAGCAGAAAAAGCTTGGTAAATTATGATACCAATTTCCCGGCCTTTGATAAAAAGGAGTGAACATGTATTTACTAGGAATTGATATTGGAAGCACAATAATTAAAGCTGGATCTTTTGATCTTCAAGGCAACGAATTAGGTGCCTTTGGAGTAAGGG
>CAWDZA010000005.1:0-5370 GCA_963806635.1 uncultured Chloroflexia bacterium
GCTGGCGCTTGATCCCGGTTTGCATTTCGTGGTTCCCTTCGCGGAGAACGTGGTTCTCTATCCCATCTCCAAGCAGACCTACACCATGTCCATCCTGCCCAACGAAGGGGCAGTATCGGGTGATGATTCGATCACCGCCCGTACAGCCGATGGGCAGCAGGTGCATTGTGGATGCATCGGTCATCTACGAGATCGATCCCACCAAGGTCGTCCAGGTGCACATCCAATGGCAGAACCGTTATTCCGACGACCTGGTCCGCCCTCTCACGCGGGGTGATCCGCGATGTCAGTCTCGCAATACGACGTCGAGGAGGTGTACAGCTCCAAGCGGGTTGAAATGATCAGACAATGATCAGCGATAGCTTGACGACACAGTTGGAGAAACGGGCTGATCCTGATCGATTTCGTCCTGCGCAACATCCACTTCTCGCCGGAATATGCCGCCTCGGTGGAGCAGAAACAGATCGCCGAGCAGCAGGCCCAGCAGGCCAGCTTTGTCGTCCAGCAGAAGCAGCAGGAAGCCGAACAGGCCCGCCAGGTGGCCAAGGGCCAGGCGGATGCGGCCGTGATCCGTGGCCCAGGGTAATGCCGATGCGCGCATCATCCAGGCCGAGGCAGAAGCCAAAGCGCTGGCAACTGATCGCGGCAGCCCTGCAGGGAAACCCCGACCTGCTGACCTACCAGTACATCACCAAGCTTTCCCCCAACGTCCAGGTGATGCTTCTGCCCAGCAATTCGCCGTTCATCTTGCCACCTGCCCAACATGGCCTGCCAGTCAAACCTGACAGTAAGGTCGCAACTCATTAAAGATCAGGGCAGCCTGGCTGCCTCTATTCTGTTTAAACTGCGGGTACAATTAACCGCATGAGTACCACATTAGCCCCCTGCTCCCTCCGGCAGGCAGATCCGCCTGACCAGCCTGTCCAGCTGCGCTGGTTGAGCATCCAAGCTGAGCGCGGAAGCGCTGGCGCACGTGCTGCGCCCGATCGCAGGAACGCTTCAAACCCGGTGATTACCCGGACCTGCTGGTCGGTCTGGATGACGCCGGATGATGCGGCGGTCTGGCGGCTGGATGATCAGCGCGCGCTGGTGCTGACCACCGATTTCTTCACCCCGGTGGTGGATGACGCCTACGATTATGGCGCCATCGCGGCGGCCAACAGCCTCTCGGATGTGTATGCCATGGGCGGGCAGCCCTTCCTGGCGCTGAATGTGGCCGCCCTGCCGCCCGACCTGCCCCGCGAGATCTCCAGCGAGATCATCCGCGGCGGGGCGGAGAAAGCGCCGCGAGGCCGGGGTGGTGATCGCCGGCGGGCACACCGTCCAGGATAAGGAGCCCAAATACGGGCTGGTGGTGGTCGGCTTTGTCGATCCGGATCAAAATGCTGACCAAAGGCGGCGCGCACCCGGGCGACCGGCTGGTGCTGACCAAGCCGCTTGGTTTTGGCGTGACCACCACGGCGCTCAAGCGGCAGAAAGCTGGATCCGGAGGATGTTGACGAGGTGGTGGGCTGGATGAAGCGCCTGAACCGGGATGCGTCGCGGCTGGCGGTCGATCTCGGGCTGAAAGCGCCACGGATGTCACCGGCTTCAGCCTGCTGGGGCACGCCTTGGAGATTGCCCAGAAGAGCGGGGTTGGGTTGAAGATCGAATTTAGTAAACTGCCTTTCGTAAGCTGTGCACAGAAATACGCCCAAATAGGCGCCTTCCCCGGTGGTGCATTTGACAACAAGCATTATTACTCGGGGAAAGTCAGCCTGAATACGGTGTTGGACGAACCATCCGAAATGTTGCTTTACGACCCGCAGACCAGCGGCGGTCTGCTTATGGCGGTTCCGCCACAGTGGCTTTCACGTCTGCTTGCACTCGCTGGGCATCTTCTCAGCAGTTTTGGGTGATCGGTGAAGTGGTTCCCGGCAACGGGATCAGAATTGTGTAAAATCCTGTAGAATTAAAAAACCTTAATCATGGAGAGAATAAAATGAGCGATTTAAAATGCCCGTCCTGCAAAGCCGAGATCACCGCCGATGTTGCCGAATGCCCCAATTGTCACACCGCCCTCAAGTGGACGGATGGAGTTCCCTCTCTGGGGACCAAGCTCTCCCGCCGGGCAATGATCGGCGGCATCATCGTCCTGCTGGTGGTGATCATCGTCATTGTCATCCTTGTCGTTCGCTAGGAAATAACAAACGGAGGCATCTGAAAGCCTCCGCATTTTTATATTGCCAACCAGAGCACCAGCTACCCCCTGGTGATGCGGATCATTGCCTGCTGCGCGCCGTATTTTGCCAGTTTCCCGCCAGACGAGAACCGGCTGCCAAAGGGTTTCCAGCCCTGGACGGCCAGTTCGTTCACCTTGCGCTCCAGATCGGTGGGACCGAACCCAAGCACAACCGTGTATTCGATCTTCCTGCCTAAGATGTCCATACTCACCTCCTTATTTGGGTGGGTAAGGAATATGGGTTACAAAAAGAGTGCCAGTTTTTCGGTTGAGTGAAGGCGGTACACAAAATCAGTGGCAGCCTTACGTATCTCTCTAAATGGACAATATTATTCAGGTTTCCAGACAGGATCCCACACTCCCTTTTCTAATGGTACTTTTGAAAATCCGCTGCCATCTGCATTTACTAAGAAAAGATCTGATCCAAACGCGGTTCCCCAAGAATTAGCGGCTATCGCGATTATTTTTCCGTCGTTTGACCATGAAGGCTGAACCGCATAAGTGGAGAATTTGACATCAAAAATAGCTCTTGAAGGTTGGCTACCATCAAGTGGAATTACCATTATTTGATTTTTTTTTGTGTCTTGATAGGCGATCATTTTTCCATCCAGTGAAATACCGAAAGCACCGACATGTCCGAGTTTGGTTAATTGTTGAAGATTGCTTCCGTCTGAGGTTAACCGAAAAGATATCTCCCGTTGAGTCGTCGCATACACCTACTCTACGAACAAATAATAGTGTCCCATCTGGCATCCATTGCGGGTAAAGATCATTGGGTCCTTTTGTGACTTTAGTCAATTCGGTTCCATCTGGATTTACATAATATATTTGACATTTTCCATTATCGTAATTCGTGAAAGCAATCTTGGTACCGTCAGGAGACCAAGTTGGCACAAGTGCACAAATGGGGTCTTCTGTGATCTTTTTCTTATTGGTACCGTCAGTATTGATCACCCAAATCGCATAACCGGGAAAAAGATTATGACCAGAATGGTATGCAATTCTGGTTCCGTCTGGAGACCAGGATGGGTGTTCATCATAAGTATTGGTGATTTGTGTCGTAATATCTACTTGTTTAGTTCCATTTGCATTTATCAATGAAATATTGTCCGATTTAATTGGACCGCCAGACACATTATCACTAATAGTTATTGCAAAAATTCCGGGGGGGATGGGCATTGATGTAGTCGGTATTTCGATGAGAGCTTCATAAGTTGTTGTGGGTGGTTGTGGCGTTGAGGGCCTTGCGGGTGCAGCGCAGGCAGCCAGGCTCGCGATGAGAAAAAAGACAAAAACTAGATAGCTTGATCGATTTTTCATTTTTTTCTCCAATCATTCCTGGTTTGGTTTACTCAAATACCAGATGATCGCTTAGATATTTGATCACTGGGGATAAATCATATGTACAATGGCCCCCAGAAAATATTGTGAAATCGTGCGGTATACCTTTCGAGGTCAAATATGAATCAAAATCAGTAAAAATTTTTGGCCAGGGTTCTTCACCATCCTCATCAGAAGTAAAGATGTATAAGTTGTTCAATCGGGTTGGTTGGGCAAGATAAGAGTCAATATCTTTTTCAACAGAAATATCTTTTACTTTGTCATATACCACTTGGTCAATTACAGTCTTACCATTTTCTTTTTTATAGGGCATATCAAAATAAAAAGGTGGTTTATTCGGATTCGGGGAAGCGATCATGGCAAGAGAGGACATAAATGCAATTTCGGAACCAGCTAATTCTTTCCAAGATGAGTAATCACCACTAAAACCGGATAGACCCTGTTTCCAATATTCATCGATAAACGGCTTATACATTTGCAACCCGTTCATTGGCACCGCAACTCCGTAAATATTTGGATATTTCAAAGCGAGGTGCAGCGATCCCAATCCACCCATTGAACAACCAGTGATCGCCCGGCTATCGCGGTTGGGAATCGTACGATAGGTTGAGTCCACCTTGTCAACCAGCTCTTTAGTAATATATGTTTCGAAATCGCCATTTGCTGCAGAACTCATCCACATGCTCCCGATTAATTTATTAGTACCATCGGGGAAAACGAATATCATTTCGTTGACTTCCCCTTGTTCAAGTAGTTTTCTCATTGCATCTTTTACCGCGGGAACTAACCATGAATCTCCCATCCATGCCCCATGAAGCACATACACAACTGGGTAGCGCTTATCGCTGGTTTCGTAATCCGAGGGAAGATAAACAAGAAATCCTCTAAAAGTCAAATTCCCCATATAGTTCCCTTCTAATGCCTTGCTTATAAGATTGTCTTGCACCAATCTGCCCTGAAAAGGGTAAGGAGTCCCAGTTGTGGGGAAATGCTCCACTGATGCTGTAACTTTGGAAGTAGAAATGGGTGGGATTGTGGGTTTTATTGTCGCTTTGGCAGGCGGTGCCGTGGGTGTGGGCGGTGCAACGCAGGCAACCAAGCTCGCTATGAGGGTAATGACTAAAGCAAGATAAATTGATTGGTTTTTCATTTTATCCTCCTGGTTTATCCCTAAATAACCTCTTGGTTTTGCGAACAGATACTGAAAAAGTGGAAATAAAAAAGCGAAACCACCACACATGGCTTCGTTTTCATGCTTCCAGGCCTTCTATGCGCTCAGATCCAGCAGTTCTGAAGCTTGGTTTGATTCCTAAAGATCGGCTTCACTATAGCACGGGGATTCTGTAGTTTCAATTACCAGTTTTGTATCATCATAAGAAATTCATCACCGCTTCCGGTGTCAGGGTACACTTTGTAAATATTGGGGAAATAACCGCGGTTACAGAATCTGAAATTACCCTCTGTCAGATCCGCTTAATTTTCACAAGGTGTTTAGGAGATTGAAGGTATCAAAAATTCGGTAACACCTCACACCAATGGATATTCCTACAGAAATTATTGAGTGGGAATTTCCGAAAAAAAATTGCTGGACATAGATGACGGTAAGGATGGTGGTAGGTCACACATTGAGTAGTGCACGCGGTGATGTTTACGATAAAGATTATAAAAATTATAAGAATGACATAATTCGTTTTCATTTCCTTTTCCTACCTCTTGCCTGAATATCCCTTGATTGGCCTTATTAAACAATTGAAAGCGAAGCCAACATGCATGGTATCGCTTTCATGTTTCCAAGCTTTCTATAAGTT
>CAWDZA010000006.1:0-27424 GCA_963806635.1 uncultured Chloroflexia bacterium
TGGAATGCATGTGGGTCCAGATTGCGCCGACGCCGGGGATGCGGACCTGCCCGCCGTGCGTGTGGCCCGAGAGGATCAGATCGGCGCCACGTGCGATCGCGTCGGGCGTGATGCAGGGCGAGTGGGTCAGGAACAGGATGAAGCTCGTTGGGATCGACTCCGTCGAAGGCCGCGTCGAGGTCGTCGACGGCGGGAGTATGGGTCGTCGACGCCGACGACGCTGATGCTGTCGCCGCCTCGCGTGAGCGTGGTCGAGGAGTTGATCAGCATCTGCAGGCCGTCGAAGGTCAGCGCCTGGGTGAGCGTGTCGGTGTCGAGCCAGGGCTTGTGCTCGGAGTTGCCCAGGACCATCAGGATCGGGTCGCGGTGCTTGATCACCGAGCAGACGCGGCGGAAGATGTCGGACGCGCGCGGCTCGGCGGTGACGTCGCCGGTGACGACGCAGCCGTCGCACCTCGCGGCGCGAGATGATCTCCATCGTGCGCTTTTCGAGCAGGCCGAGCTTGGTGAGGTGAAGGTCGGAGAGGTGCAGTAGGGTGTAGCCGTCGAACGCGGGCGGCAGGTTCGGAAAGCGAGTTCGAGCTCCCGGACCTGTATGTTGAACTGCTCGTAGAGCAGCATGTAGGCGCCGAGACCCGCGCGGCGGCTCCGGATATGGCTGGATTGCTCGTGCACAGCGTCCATCAGGCCCTTCCCGCGTTCTTGCGGATCTGGGCGATCTGCTCGTCGGTGACGGCTCTCTCGAAGCTGCGGAAGCCGGCGAGCTTGAAGCCGTGCTTCTCGGCGAGGCGGCTGATCTCCTCGACCTGCTCCACCGACACGTCCTTGCCGAGGGTGAAGCTCTCGTAGCGGCCTTCCAGCGCGAGGATCATCGTCTCGCTCATGCACGCGTAGGCGGTCTTCGGCGGGAAGCCGAAGTTGAAGTTGAAGTTCACGTCGCCCGGGACCTCGACCACGCCGCCCTCGATGACCAGCACGTCGTCGCGCTCCTGCCGAACGCTCACGGAGACGTCCCGCGGCCGCGCGACGTCGCACACCACCGCGCCGCGGCTTGATGAAGCTGCGGCTCGATGATCGCGTCCACCGCGCTCGATACGGTGACGACGATGTCGGCGTCGCGGATGCCGGCGTCGACATCGGTGGTGACGGTCACCGAGGCCTTTGCGTCCTTCGAAAGCTCGGCAGCGCAAGCCTTCGAGGCGCTCCATGCGACGGCCGACCAGCGTGACCGCGCTGCACTTCTTGGCCAGAAGCTGCGCGCAGGTCTTGCCGATGGAGCCGGTCGCGCCGACCACCGCGACCTGCGCCTCGGTCGGGCTCGATCCCCATCAGCTCCGCGCCCTTGAGCGCGCCCTCGATGCGCGGTCGCGATGGTGTAGCTGTTGCCGGTGGTGACGGCGATGTTCGACGTTCTTCGCGATCGTGATACCCGCCGTCGCCGACGACCGAGGTGTAGCGCGCCCAGCCCGACGATCTTCGCGCCGTGGTCCTCGGCGATGCTGGATGGCGCCGATGATCTTCTCGTAGACCTCTTCGACCGGCAGGTTCATGATCAGCTTGGGGGTCAGCGGACAGCCGACGAACCATCCCTCCGCCTCCGCGCCCGCGAGCGGACTGCACGCCGGTGATGTGCGAGACCTCCATCGGGCTCTTGTGCCGCAGCCCCCACTCGACCCACGACTCCGGCAGAATCTTGACGAACGGATACTTCCGCGCGATGTCTTTCTTCGCGGAAAGCGGATGAATTACGAATGCGAATTTTTCCAACATGGCAACTCCGTCAGTTGTCGAGCGTTATGCAGTTACGCGTCAAGGCGTGCCCACTCCCAACCTTCGCATCCGAGACCTGTCGTACTCGATTCAGACTCTGCTTCGGCTATCGTCGGCCGCCAGTTCATCCGCTCGAGGAGCGCCTCGTAGTCCTCGACGGTCACATCCTCCGGCCGCTTGCCCAGCAGCGTGATCAGCACTCCCTCGAAAACGTTGGTCGCGTAGTAGCGGCCGTCGGGCGATTCATCTGCTCCGGCATGCGATGTCACGAGCATGCCCGACCTTGCGGTCGGTCAAGCATCTGCGTGTCCTCGGGGGTGACGGTGTTGGTGATGAGGGTCTTGCCCTCGAGCAGGCCGGACTCCACGCGTCGGCATCGTCTTGCTTGATGAAATGATAGTCGCCGGCGATCACATCGGCCCACTCGTAGTACTTCTGATACTTCGGCTCGGTCTTCTCCTGCTTCTCGCCGGTCGGATAGAGCCACTGGAACGGCAGCCGTGCAACGATCGGCAGCAGCGCAGCCGCCACGCGCGCGCACAGTCGCCGTAGGACCGCATCGGGATCGGAATGCCCAGGCTGAACATCAGGTCGCCGTAGACGACCGTGCTTCGCGAGCTTCGCGATCGTCTGCGCCATCCCGAACCGGTCCACCGCGCAGACCACCAGCACCTTTCTTGTCCGCGAAATCGACAATGCCGTTGTCCTGCAGATACTCGATCGTCTTGCGCTCGAGGGTGTTCTTGACCCCGCTGCCGTCGACGACCGGCGTGATCTTCGCGATGCGCGCGAGCCGGTCGGCGTCGCGAACCGTGTAGCGGCGGTCTGTCCAGCCCAGACGTAGCGGTCGATGCCGCCGAGGCCGATCGCGTCCACCTTGCCGTCGAGCTCGCGCATCATCTCGGCGAAGCGCTTCATGTCGCCGTCGGTGCCGATCGCGCGATATCTCGAACTCCTCGCCCAGGATCTCGACCTCGGAGGTGCTGTCGCGCTTCGACGAGCCCAGGCTAACACTGACTACGCGCTTCATCCAGCACCTCCTCTATCTCTTCGATCGACCTCGTGGTCATCAGCCGCTCGCGCAGCTTCGGCGCGCCAGGCATGCCCTTGATGTACCAGACCAGATGCCCGCGCATCTCCTTGGCCGCGCGCTTCTCGCCCAGAAGCTCTCTGCAGCAGCACGCGCGTGCTCCTTCGCGGCGTCGAGCTTCTCGCCGACGCGTCGGCTCGGGCAGAATCTCGCCGGTCTGCAGATACTGCGCGATCCGCCGGAACACCCACGGGTTCCCGAGCGCGCCGCGGCCGATCATCACGCCATCGCAGCCGGTGCGCTCGAAGACTCGCGCCGCGTCCTCGGGCGTCGCGACGTCGCCGTTCGCGATCACCGGTATCCGCACCGAGCTTCTTGACCTCGGCTATTATATCCCAATCCGCCGTTCCTGAATATCCCTGCGCCGCAACGCGGCCGTGCACGGTGATCGCGTCGACGCCGCATATCTCGGCGGTCTTGGCGAGTTCGAGCACCTGCTTGTCGCCGACGCCCCACCCGATCCGGGTCTTGATGGTCAGCGGAACGGTGACGGCGCTGCCGCGCGGCGATCAGAATCTCCCGCGCCAGATCCAGGTCCTTCAGCAGCACCGCGCCGGAGCCGCTCTTCGCGACTTTCGGCACCGGGCAGCCGAAGTTGACGTCGACGATGTCCGCGCCGGCGTCCTGCATCGCCCTCGCGCCGATCGCGACCGTCTCCGGGTCGCCGCCGAAGACCTGCACCGAGACCGGGCGCTCCTCGTCGGTCCAGTCGATCATCGTGTTCGGTGCCGGGGTCGCGGAACTTGATCGCGTACGCGCTGAACATCTCGGTGGTCACCAGCCCGCACCCACCCGCGCGCTTGCACATCACCCGGAACGCGTGGTTGGTCACCCCCGCCATCGGGGCGAGGACGAGCGGAGGATCGATGGGGATGTTGCCGATATCGGAGCGTATGTGAACATGGGTGCTTACGAGTTTGCGACTTACGATTTGCAAGTTCTTTCGTAGATAAGTCGCAGGCCTTCGAGCGTCAGCAGTTCGTCGCAGCACTCTATCGTGCGGCTGTGGTCGGCGATCACGTCGGCGAGGCCGCCGGTGGCGATCACCTTCGCGCCGCCGCCCATCTCGGCCTGGAATCGGTCGACCAGCGCGTCCACCATGCCCGGCGAAGCCGAAGATGATGCCCGATTGCAGGCTTGCCGCGGTCGTGTCGCCGATCGCCTTCTCCGGCGCGATCAAGCCGCACGCCGGTCAGCCTCGCGGCTCTGCGAGAACAGCGCCTCGAGCGATATCTGGATACCCGGCGCGATCGCTCCACCGAGATACTCGCCATCCTCGGATACGGCGTCCAGCGTCGTCCCCGTTCCGAGGTCGACCACTATCACCTTGCCGCCATACTTCGCGTGCGCGGCGATGGCGTTGGCGATGCGGTCCGCGCCGACGTCGCGTCAGCGGATGGTAGTTGACCTTGATCCCGAGGTCCATCTCGGCGCGTGAGCACCATCGGAGAATCGATCCCGAGGTGCTTGCGGGAGAACCGCGTCAGCGCATCGACCGCCGCGGGCACCACGCTGGAGATGATCACGCCGTCGATGTCCGCGAGCCTCAGCCCGCGGTCACCAAACAGGCTGATCAGCAGACGCCGCGTATTCATCGCCGGTCCGGCGGGCCACCGTCCCGATCCGCCAGTCGGCCTTGACCTGCTCGCCGTCGAAGACGGCGAAGGTGATATTGGTATTGCCTACGTCGATTGCTAAGAGCATAGTAAAGGGAGCAGCGGTCGGTACCGGCTGCTCCCTCATTATCTCTCGTTTTGGAGTTGGGGTCAATCTATCTGCGTCAGGAACATCTGCGTGACCCAGAACCTGCCATCCGGGGATTCGTAGACCCCGACACCTATCTGGTCGAACTGGGTGCTGAGTATGTTCGTCTGTGCGGCAGGGCTCTGCATCAGGCACCTGTTGCCGAGCTCCGGATCGACGATCGAGCTGTAGAACAGGTTCTCCCCTATGCATGCGTAGGAGGGTATGCGGCCGAGGCCCTTGAGATAGCGAGCCTTGGGGGTGCAAGCCCGGGGGTCGGGGAGTGATGGTCGAAGTAGTTCTTCTCGCACATTTCCCTGCTGTGCTCTCGGGCTACCTCCACCAGCATGTGGTTGAGTTTCAGCGGCGGCATTCCCAGCTTGCCTATTTCTTTGATGAGCACCTCAGCCACTACATGTGGCACCTCGGAGTGATCGGCCTGGCGGGATTGATCATTTTCCGGCAGTGGACCAAGCCGGCGGAAGCAACCACCAACTGGTGGCTGGTCGTTCCGGCAGGGATCCTTTATGGTTTCACCAGTTTCTGTTTCTTCCTGGAGGGGCAGACTGTGATCCTGGGATTCCCCTTCGTGGCGATCACCACCCTGATGATCCTGATCTGGCAGCGGAAGGCATTGAAGCTGCGCCCCATCATGGCATTCTTCCTGGTCTCCTTCCTTGTGGCGACACTATTATTCACGGGTTGGGCTGCCTACTTTCAGGGTTTCCCGCAGTTTTCGGACGTTGGTTTGATATAAATTGCTAAATCACGAATAAAAACCCGGGTGAATGACCCGGGAAATATTCGCCAAAACGGAAAGGATGTTAAGAAAATTTATTATTTATATTATATCTAACTGACTCTCTGACGAACTCCGCCAGGCGGGGGTCGATCTTATCGAAATTGGTCTTAAAGCGCGGGTCGTCGTTGTAGAGATCTGCCAGCCCCAGGCACTGCTCATCATCCGGTTCCCAGAAATACGCCATATGCGCCCGCCAGCGCCGCACGCAATCCTGGGCTTCGAGTGAAGAGGGACCTTTCGGGATGGCCAGAACAAAATCCCGGTAAACCGCATTGCCCTCCTCGCCGATGCGCTGTTTATCCTCCCTGGAATAGTTTTTCCATTTCTGCTGGGATGCTTTCACGATCCGGGGGTCATATTTTTCAGCGACCTCCACCTCATATTCCGCCTGTTGCTTCTCATTAAAAGGCTCAAACATTTTTATTTCGTCCATTTCCTTTTTTCCTTCCAGGTATTGAATCGTATCGGTGATGCTGGCGATAAGTTTTTCGGTACGTTTGATGCGCTGGCGCAGAGTTTCCTGATGACCACGGAGGGAGATAAGAGCATCAAACGCTTCACCATCCAGGATGCGTTTTATCTCGGCCAGGGGCAGATCCAATTCGCGGTAGAGCAGGATCTGCTGCAGCCTGAGAAGCGACCCTTCATCGTAGTAGCGATAGCCGTTCTCCGCGATCCGGGCCGGGGGAAGCAGCCCAATCTCGTCATAGTAATGAAGCGAACGGGGGGTTACGCCTGCAAGGGAGGCGAGCTTTTGAACTGTGTACATGCGGTCAGTATAAACTATGACGTAACGTTAATGTCAAGGGGCAATTTCAAAAGCGAAAGTCATTCCCCGAATTATCCCTTATAATATTTTTTCTGTTCGATGCATTTATATCCCGCTCAAATTGAGGTGGCATATGTCCAGCGCAACAAAAACTGTAACGAAAACCGCCAGCTGGGGGGTGCTGGGCATGCTCGCCATGGCGCAGTTCATCCTCGTCCTGGATACCACCGTGATGAACGTGTCGATCTCCCAGGTGGCTGAGGATCTGAACACGACCATCGTGGGGATGCAGACCGCGATCACTTTTTACACCCTGGTGATGGCATCCTTCATGCTGCTGGGCGGCAAACTGGGTGACCGCTGGGGGGGTAAGAAGGCATTTGTCATTGGCTTGCTGATCTACGGAGCCGGCTCCCTGACGACCGCGCTTGCCCCAAACATTACAGTCCTCCTGATCGGATGGTCGTTTATTGAAGGATTTGGGGCAGTCCTGGTCATCCCGGCGCTGGTATCGATCACCGCGATCACCTACTCCGGCAAGCAGCGGGCGGTCGCTTATGGCTTGCTGGGCGGGGTATGCGGGGCTTCAGCCGCATTGGGTCCATTGATCGGCGGCCTGGCGACCACCTACTACACCTGGCGGATCGTATTTGCCGCTGAGACTGTCATCGTTCTGATCCTGATGCTCTTCCTCAAGAAAATACCTGCGTCGATCGGAAAGCCGACAAAACTGGATACCAGGGGTGCGGTGCTCTCAGCATCAGGCTTCGGCCTGGCGGTGTTTGGCATCCTGCGTTCCGCGCAGTGGGGCTGGATCACCCCCAGTGCCTCCGTGCCCACCATAAATGGCGTGCCGCTCACTCCGCTGGGATTATCCCCGGTGTTCTGGTTGATCATAGCTGGCGCTCTCCTCTTGCGTGCGTTTGCAGCGACCGAACGCAGGGTTGCCGCAAAGGGTGAAGAGCCCCTTTTGGATATGGATCTGTTGAACATCCCTAAACTGCGCGCTGGATTGACCGTCTTTTTTAGCTGGCAATTCATCATCATGGCAACATTTTTTGTCATCCCCCTGTATTTACAGACCGTGCTCGGGTTTGACGCCATGCAGACCGGGCTGACGATCCTACCCCTTTCCCTGGCGCTATTCGTAATGTCGCTGGTGGGATCCAGAAGAACGGGGAAGATCTCTCCAAAGCGCATGTGCGAGGTTGGCCTTGCGTCCATTTTGATTGGCGAGGTGCTTCTCATCGGCTTTACCGGTCCTGAATTGAGATCGATCGGTTTTAAATTGGGCCTGCTGTTGATCGGTGGAGGTTTGGGCCTGATGGCCTCCCAGCTTAGTAATGTAAATATGTCCGCTGTACCAAGCGAGCGGGGCAGCGAGGTGGGCGGGCTGCAGGGAACCTCCCAGAACCTGGGGGCATCTCTGGGTACCGCACTGATCGGGTCCATCCTGATCGCTTCGCTGGTCGCGAATTATCAAAAAGGGGTTCTTTCAAATCCAGCCCTCAGCGAGGTTAGCCAGCAGGCAGTCAGCGCTTCCGAAACAAACGCGAATTTTGTCACCACTGCCCAGTTTCAGGCTTCCGCCGAGGCAGCAGGGTTGACTCCGGCGGAAACAGATGCGCTGGTGTTGGAATATTCAGACGCTCAGGTGGCAGCGCTGAAAGCGTCTTTCGCCGGAATATCGCTTTTTGCGCTGTTGGCGTTGTATTATGTTCGTCATCTTCCCGCGAAAAACGAGGAGGAGGGAGCCATCCAAGCAAACTGATTGCCTCTTTGGTCGCGAATCCAATCACACCACCTTTCTAAATGTAATCAGGTTCACCTCTCTAATGACCGGGTATAGGGGTCTTTCTGCCGCAAAATTGCTGAAGGGAAGGAAAAAACCTGCTCCAAATTAACAGGCTTTCATTTTGAACGAGAACCGATCATGAGTCCATTTTTCTCAAAAAAAGACGATGAAAGCACTCAGGATATCGAACTGCTTGAGTGCATGCGAAAGATTGGGAAGGCTCTTCTTGCCACTGGAAGCCCGGTGGGGGTGGTTGAGAACACGCTCATCGAGATCGCTGAAGCATACCAGCGAAGCTGTGAGATCGTAGCATTGCCCAACACGCTTATGATCAAACTGGGGAGCACTTACACAGGGGGCATCAGCGATTTCAGCGTCCAAAAGCAGGAAGCCATATATCTGAACCGGGTTTCAGCCATCAGCGTGCTCATCGACGATGTGAAAGCGAAACGAATTCCTCCCCGGGAGGCTTCGCAGGAGATAGACCGCATACTTTCAATGTCCCCGCGCTTTTCTGCCTGGATAAGAACCGTGGGTTATGTTATTGCCACCGTGGGATTAACCCTTCGGTTTCGACCGGATCCCCTCGTGTTGTTGATTGTCGCAGGTCTGGGGCTGTTAGTCGCGCTTATGGTTGAGTATTTCAACAAACGTCCCCGCTACAACCTGCTTCTCCCTGTCACCGCGGCAATTCTGGTCTCAGCGATCATATTCAACCTGACCGGGAGAGGTGTGATCTATGGAACGACAAATCTGATCATTCCGCCGCTGGTGATCTTTCTGCCCGGGGTGATCCTTACTACCGGGATGATCGATCTCGGCTCGATGAACCTGATCTCGGGGTCCTCGCGGGTGATCTATGGGGTGGCTAACCTTTTCCTATTGTTCGTTGGAATATCCATCGGTTTCAGTATTTCTCACCTCCCCACAGCCCAGGTTTATGCGTACGAAGCGCCTGTGTTTAGCATTTTCATGCCGCTTATCGGGACCCTGTTATTCGGGATCGGATCCTTTTTGCGGTTGAGCGGATCCAACCGGGATCTGATGTGGATGCTGCTGGTATTGTATGCCGCCATGTTCGGCCAAATGCTGGGGGAAAGGATCTTCAACCCCTATGCCGGCGCATTCATTGGAGCAGCCGCCATGGCATTCAGCTCTGAATACATCGGCCGTTCGCCTCACCGGACGCCGGCGATGGTGAGCCAGGTGATGGCCTTCTGGTTCCTTGTCCCTGGCGCGATCGGGTTGCAGAGTATGACCAGCCTGCTTACCCAGGATTATCGCAGCGCATTCGTGGGTCTTTGGGAAATGGTGGTGCTGATAACATCGATCGCGCTCGGCGTTTTTCTCGGAACGCTGGTAATATCTCCCAATAAATTCATCCTCGCCAAGGGGTACATTGAAGAATCCGAACCCCAAAAATCACCCAGGTTCAAATTCTTTCGAAGAAAATAATTATCTGAAATAGTCCTTTGTGTTTTCGTGCACGGCTGGATCTGCCAGAAGGTCTGCAACCTTCCACCAGCGCAACTCGGCATGCTGCTCGTCCCCTTTAATCCGTGTGTCTGCCGGTAAGGAAAACTCATGCGCCAGGACGATGTAATGGGTGCTGATCCCTTCCGCGCCGGCAAAATTATCCCGGTAGAGATGTTCATATACTCCCTTGAAATTTGCCAGGGCGGGATCCAGTTCCAGGCCAAGCTCGGCCTGTGAGATCCGCCGGAAGGCCTGGTGGATGAGCTCATCCTTCAGGATTTTGCCGCCGGGGACGAACCAGCTATCCCGGGCGGGGCGGTTCTTCCGGTAACCCAGGAGCACCTCATCCTTATCATTAAATACGATCAGGTCGATGGAGACCAGCGGGGTGAGCTCCACGATCTTGAGAAATGTGGCGGAATCCAGTTTCATTGCGCGGCGATTGCTTTGAGGGTGAAATTATAGAAGACAGTTCCAGGTCCACCCGGAGCGATCAGATCAGCGTTGCTGCCGATAAAGCCCAGGTGCACTCCGTCGGCGGATTGGAGCAGGTACTGGTTGGAATTGACCCAATCGGGTGAAAATGCGGGATCGAATCGCAGCGGGCTGCTGGTGAGCGGTGTGGAACCCGCCTGACCCAGCTCGCCCACCCAGATGGCGTTATCTGTTCCCTTTCTAAAGGTGTACCCGCGCGAGTTGATCATCCAACCCACCAATACGAGCGGCATCACCTTGCTGCAGAATCGTATCCCCGCTGCCGTCGATCTGGGCGGCATGCAGCTCGCCCGCGCCGGTTTCAGCCAGGATATTTAATTGGTAGAGAATACGTGACTGATCGGGGGAAATTACCAGCGGCCCGCCATTGGTGTTTACCTCGGTCATCTTCTGTGGCGGGGTTCCATTAATGGGGATCCGCCACACTGCGGTTGCCGCAGCGGTATCGTTGGCGGCATCACGTGGAGGCAGCACAAGAAGCACAGCGGTGGAATCTGGCGTCCAGACCAGGGGGGGATAAAAGGGAGAGGCGTCGGGGGTCAGAATGGGCTCGAAGGCAAAGATCTCGCGCAGGTTCTCGCCGCTTGCATCCACTACCGAGATCGATCCGGGACGCGCAAGCGCGATCGAGCGGCCATCCGGCGCGGGGAAGAAATCCCCACCCTGCCCATCTTCCAGGAGGCGGGTGACTTTTCCAGACACAATATCCACGGCATTCAAATCGTCTGCGGGTCGCCTGGTGTTGCTATCCACGTAAAAGAAGGCAGTGTTAAATAAAAGCGTCCGGGTCTGAGGCAGCCAGCCAAGTTTATAGGGAATCCTCGGGCCACCCTCTTCCACGGATTGCAGGGCGTTGACTGCATCCACGTTCAGCAGTTGGGTCTCCTTCTTATCCTCAACACCGATCGACCAGAGGTCTCCCACACGGGTGAAGATCACCAGATCCCCGCCCGGTGAAATCAGAATGGGCAGGTTGGCGCCACCTGCCAACGGCGCGGAGGCTCCCGCACGCCACAGGTTAAGGTCATTGATCTGCAGCAGGGCGATGCGCAGGCTGCCCGTGTTTGGGACGGGGGTGAGGGAAGGGCGGGGGGTGAGGGAGGGCAGCGGGGTCCAGGTATCCTGGGGTGTTTTTGTTGGCAGCATCTCCACGGTGAGGGTAGGCTGCAGGGTGGGGGTGGGGGTAATGCTGGACTGCATGAACTTCACCCCGCCGAAGATGGCTGCGCCAAACCCGGCAAGGATGAGCAGGGTGAGGAGGACCCGAGCGAAGGGCTTTTTATACCAGCGCGGTGGGGGAGGAGGCGTTTCATCCCGGTAGGAGCCGGGCGGGATGGGGGGAGGCGCGGATGGCTTAGGGGGAGCGCCGCGATCAATTTTATCCAGCAGGCTGCCTTGTGAAGGCTCAGCTTGTTTTGGCTTAGCAGGCGGCGCGTGGATCTCGCGCAGGTAAGCCGGCACCGATTCCCGGCCAAGCGCGCGCGCTTCGGTGCCGGCGGTGAGGTAATCCTCCACCGATCGTTTATCCGGCGGGGGCGACCTTCCGGCGACGGGTTCGGAGGGCTTTGGGTTGGGCGTGGAAGCCGGGGGTTCGGCTGCTTCCGGCGGGGATGTTGGCTGGATCAGCAGGGATGGGGCTGGCGGCTGGAGGAATTGGAGTGCTTCGGAATTCTGCGGGTCGATCTTGAGCACCTGGCGGTAGCAATCTGCCTTTCGCGCTGGGTCTTCGATCACCTGGGCCATGAGCAGCCAGGCAAGGATATCTCCAGGGTCTGTGCTCAGCACACGCGCCAGTTGGCGCATGGCTTCATCCCTGTTGCCGGCGGCAATCAAAGCCCGAATGGATTCCAAATCTGCCATTTGCGATCCCTCTTGTGTGAGTATTTTACCTCATTGAAAAACAATGCCCAGGATCTAACCACAGCCTTGAAAACTTACCAATAAGGTCTATAATGTATTTATAGTTATTTGAAAGAGAAAGGATAATCTCAAATGATTCAACAAATTTCAGAAATGCTTGCAACTGCAACAAACCTGCTGCACCCGATGATGACTCATTTTCCGCTGGCGTTATTATCCGCAAGTTACTTGTTGGATATCCTGGCTCACTGGTGGCCGAAGCTGCGCACCAGCGGCTGGGTGTTACTGATCCTGGGCACCCTCGGCGCCATCTTTGCCGTGATCACCGGCAACGCCGTCGGGGAATTATTTGAAGACACCAAATTCGGAGCTGTGGTGGAAACCCACCAGGCTTTGGCGATCGCTACCACGCTGATCTTTTCGGCGCTGCTGGTCTGGCGATTTTTCGCCCGGCGCAAAGGGAATGACCCGGCCGAGAAATGGTATTACTTCATTCCGGCCACCATCGGGATCGGGCTGCTGCTGCTTACCGGGCTTTATGGCGGACACATGGTTTACGCCTTCGGCCTGGGGGTGATGGGACCGTAAAGAACGATGTGCCGGTTGCTGGAAAAGATAAGCGCCCGGGATATTCCCGGGCGCTGATATTTAACCATCAATAATCTTACTTTCCGCCTTTGCCATTACCGTTTCCGTGTTCGTTCTGGTTTTGTTTGCCGTTCTCTTTTTCCACCCTGCCGGACATGACCGCACCGAGGTTTTTGAGATTCTTCTCATTAGAAAATACCGCTTTTCGAAGCTGTCCCCAGTTGGATGGGGTTGAGCCATCCGGAAGGACAATCGCGGAGTAATCGCCACTCTTCTTTGCCGCCAAAATGGTGGAAAATGTAGTGGAATCTCCATTAAGTGCCAGTGCCATGAAACCCGCCTGGGCGATCTCGCCGAAGCCCATACCCTGTTCGTGGTAAGCCATGAGTGCAGCTCCATCCACGCCCAACAAACCGCTTAGAAAATCACCCAGGGTGACCGCGACCGGCTGAGTGACCAATTCGCCTGTCTCCAAAACCAGGGAAGGATCAACTGTCAGGGTTTGCCCGAGCATGGCCTCCACAACTGTGACAACCGGGGGAATATCCGCCGTGGTGGTCACCAATCCGAGCGACACCGCGTTTTCAAGGCTAAAGGTGATGGGAAGGACCCCATCAGCGGTACGCAGGCCAACGCGCACGGTTACGACGTTCGTTATCGGATCGGAAATGGTAGTGATTGATTGAATAGTACCAGTGGATGGTTCTACGACCGGTGTCTCCGCAAATACCTGCATCGAAGGGACGGCAAGGAATATCAAAGCTGTTAGAACGGTCAGGATCAAATATTTTCGAATCATGGTTTCAAGCCTCCTGTTATTAATCGGACTGCAATCAATTGGGTGCCAAATTCCCTGGCACACATCCTAATTAGATTTGAAAAGCTACTAAAACTGGCAGAAATTAATTTCTCCTTCATTCCTCAAGGTTTTGGTGTTTTTGTTGGTTCGGTTTTTCCGGAATTTCCGGAATTCGACCCACCTCCCTTCTGATTATCATTGTTTTGTGTGTTATCGATATCGATTCGAGTTGCCACCCAGTTTCCGGCTGTATCGATAAAACCCCGCACCCGTGCTGTGGCTCCCAGAGCGAGCTGGCCGCGTATTTCGGCTGCTCGGTCCAAGACCAGGAACCTGCCATCCAGTTGTATGGATCCAGCAGTCAAGGCGGTGATCACGCCCTGGATGTTGAAGGATTGCTTATCCATTTGCGTGGAAGTGGTATTCGGTTTCCCTGCGCCAGAAGGGGTGTTTGATACGCTGGAACCGGAATTTACGGATTCGTTCCATGGCTCGCCGTTACCGCCATTCCCCGATTCCCCTTTTCTGGAAGTTCCTATCTGGTTACCGTTTGAACCCCCACTTTCTTTGGTCTCTGAAGATACCACTCGGATTCTTGAGGCATCAACCACCCCGCCGGGAACAGTCCTACCCTCAACCTCCACCCACACGCCGGGGGGGATTTGCCCCTCGACCAGGGTTGCAGAGGCGATCATAACTGGAACACCCGAAACAAGAACACCCCCCTCCAGCATGATATTTACCCTCCCGGAAAACTTCACCTTCTCCTGTCGTTCCCGGGAGAACAATCCTCCCACCTCAGTTAATCTCTCTTGCTTAAATTCATCCTCGAGTTTGACGCGCTCCTGCTCCGAATTGGTTAGCTTGAGGCGGATATTCTCCCACGTGAGTTTCACTTCGTATAAACTATCACCCGGCAGCGAGGCGCTGGAGGCACTAACCAACCCGGTACTGCCAACCCCTACCAGTATGACAATGGCAAGCAATAGAGCGAAACTGAATCGGAGCACCCGCTGGAAGGAAAAGGAATTCCGTCGGTTGGGGGAACGTCGTTCTTCCCGGATTTCCGCGGCCTGGTTGAGGAATTTAACCCGGTTGCGGTGCATGACTTCCTGCGAAACCCGGTCATCGGCTAGTGCCCGTGTCTGGATGGCTGCGGCGAGCAACAGCCGGAGACGATCAGCATCTGCCGGATGCTTCCGCAAGCAGGTTTCCAGGTCTTCGCCTTGTTCCAGCAGCGTAAGGCAATCTTCCAGGACCAGGTAGAGGTCGTTGCTCATCCCGGATCTTCGATCTTGCGCCCAAGAGAGGCAAGGGCGCGATATTGAAGTTGTTTCACAGTGTTGACATTCTTTTTCATCACCACAGCTGCTTCCTCCAGTGATAAACCCTCTCCGAAGCGCAGCGCAATCACCTGCTGCTGCTCAGGGGTCAATCGTATTAGCGCCTGGCGAATATTTTGCCGGGACTCCAGGTTTTCAGAGGTTTCGGGAGGCGTTGACTTTCTATCGGGCATTTGCTCGCTCAGCTTTTCAACCGGGTGCCGGTAAGATTTGCGATGATGATCATTGACCGCATTGGAGGCTGTAGCCAGAAGCCAGCCTTTGAGATTGGAGTCAGGACCCTTGCCATTTTTGACTGCAATAAGTAGTCTGATGAAAACATCACTACTGATATCCTCGGCTTGGATTTCATCACCCACGCGGAATCGGACATAACGGAACACAATGGGAAAGAATTGATCATAGATAGAACTGATCACCAACGGATCCAACCGCTTTAAACCATCGTAATCTTGCGTATTTTCTAGAGAATGCATGGTGGCGATAATTATGGAAGGGTTGCTCAAGAAACCAATTTTTGAAGTATAGCATTGTCACCAAACCCAGCCCCCTATACCGATTGGATAAACCACATTTTATTAGTCGAATTTAATCGGAATTAGTTACGGGTAAGTACGATGATTTTGAAGAAATCCCAGATCGGAAAAGAGTAAAAAATGTTCTCCAGCTGCGAAATTCGAGCCTTCGAGAAGACCGGATCGCGATTGTCTCGAATGATATATATCGACATGTTCCCAGCTTTGTTGACTATTCTCAAATGGCATATCTTACGGTAATGCGGTGAATTGCAAGCGACGGAAGGTGACGTGATTATTATTAAGCATACCTTTGTAAAAATAAAAGGGCAATTCCCCTGTTGACTTTCTGTTATAAAAGCTGTATCATGCTAATGCATTGAGAGCGCTCCCAAAACTGCACAATATAGAGTAAGGCAAGCGTAGAACAAAGGTTAAGGACGATATCTGGTTGAAGAATGCTGGGAGCGCTTCCAAACCAGGATTCGCTTAAATGCCATCGCTTACCCTAGAAGACATTGCCAGAGAGACCGGAGTTTCCCGGTCGACTGTATCTAGAGTTATTAACAACTCCCCCAATGTGAGAGAAGATGTTCGCAGGAAGGTGCAGGAAGCCATCCAGCGCAATGAGTACCACCCGCATGCTGCCGCGCGGGCTCTGGCTTCCCAGCACACTTCGACCATCGGCCTGATCCTTCCTCAAACGGTCAGCTTCTTTTTCACCGACCCTTTTTATCCCCACCTCACCAAAGGAATTGCGCAAGCCTGCAATCAACACGATTACACGCTTGCGTTTTTTCTTGTTGAATCAAAGGAAGATGAGGAAAGCATATTTCCGCGGGTATGTCATCAGGGGATGCTGGATGGTGTCTTGGTGCAATCCGGGCAGCATGGAGACCAGGAAATCATCGGTCGTTTGATAGATGCCGGTATGCCATTTGTTGTCATCGGAAGGCCATTCCGATATGACAATGTCACATATATTGATATCGACAATGTAAATGCCAGCTACCATGCCACCAGCCACCTGGTACGTCAGGGAAGAACCCGGATCGGAACGATCAGCGGTCCCCTTCAAAGTACGGTCGGCATTGATCGCCTTGAGGGATTCCGAAAAGCTTTTAAAGAACGAGGAATGGCGATCGATGAAAAATTGATCGTAGAAGGCGACTTCACCGAGGAGGGCGGCTACTATGCAATGAAAACCCTGCTAGCTGCAAAACCGGACGCGGTCTTCGCTGCCTCGGATGTGATGGCTTTCGGTGGAATCCGGGCTTCCCGGGAGGCTGGGTTCAAAGTTCCGGAAGATATCGCTTTTGTTGGGTTTGATGATCTCCCCATGGCATCTCTCTCTAATGTTCAATTGACCACCATGCGTCAGCCGGTCGTTCAGTTCGGAGCGCAAGCGGTTGAAACCCTGATCGACCAGATCGAGAACGGAAATACATCTCCGCACCGGATCATCATGGATACAGAATTGATTATTCGAGAATCCTGCGGAGCCAATTATTCAGGGCGTGTTCAAAAAAGTCAGCCGACAAAGAATTTGGTACCCAACGCCCCATCAATATCCCATGGTTAATAAAGGAGGTGAGTCTGTCGACAAATCTGGTTGGAAATGGTTTCAAGGAATAGTTCTACAAATCTCTAGGAGGAAACAATGAAACGTTTGTTTGTCGTCTTTTCTGTGTTTATCATTGCTAGCATGCTTCTGTCTGCATGCGGTCCAAAGCAAACATCCCCCCTTCAAATCTGGTCGTTCACCAACGAAATTCTCACCATGGCGAAGGCTTATGAGAAGGAACATCCCGGCGTTAAGACCAACTACACCATGATCCCTATGACCAACGGGGAATACCAGACCAAACTACTGGCCACCCTTGGCACCGACCAGGCTCCCTGCGTGGTTGCCCTGGAAGCTGCCTTCGTGAAAAGCTATGTTGAAGCCGATTACTTGGCTGACCTGGGCGAACTGATGCCAGCCGCCAAAGCAGCAAATGTGTACCCCTTCGTTTATGAAGTGGGGACTGATCCGGCTGGCGTGACCAAGGCTTACTCCTACCAGGCGACCCCCGGTGCGCTGTTCTATCGCCGCAGCCTGGCCAAGGAATACTTTGGCACCGACGATCCCGCGAAGCTCCAGGAGATCCTCGGCGACATGGATAAATACGCTGCCGCCGCCGAAGTTGTGAAGCAGAAATCCAACGGAAACACCTACATGGTTGCTTCCAATGGCGACTTCCAGAACCTCTTCTTCGCCAATCGCGCAAAACCCTGGGTTGTGGATAACACCCTGACCGTGGACCCGATGGTGGAAAAGATGATCGCCACCGCCAAGCTCTTCCGCGATAACGGCTACGAAGCCCGCGCCACCCAGTGGCAGGAAGGCTGGTTCGCCGGGATGAATGACACCCTCGTGGATGCCGAAGGAAACCCGAAGCAGATCTTCTCCTACTTCCTCCCCACCTGGGGTCTGCCCTACGTGCTGGCCCCGCATGCCAAGTCCGAAGATGGCAAACACGACACCTCCGGCGACTGGGGTGTCATCAATGGACCGCTCCCCTACCAGTGGGGCGGTACCTGGATGGGCGTGTTGAAAGACTGCAAAGACAAGAAAACAGCCATGGATTTCATCAAATTCGCCACATTGGATGAGAAACAATTGTTCAACTGGGCGACAGGCGTTTATACGAATGAATACCTGAAAGCCATTGATCCTGAAATCGGTGATTCCCAGGCGCAGGCTCCTGGCGATTTCGTTGGCTCCAAGAACGTTGTAGAAAAGGTCATCCCTCTATTCGACGGTTCTGACCTGAGCAAATTCCTGGGCGGACAGAACTCCTACGCTGGCTTCGCTGCCGCTGCCCCGCTGGTTAATGCAAAACTGATGCAGGGCACTGATGACGCCATCCAGCGTGCGCTGAATGACCCGGAAAATGCCTACTTGAACGGCGAGATCACCCTGGATGAAATGTGGGCGACCTGGAAAGCCGCTGTCAAGAACGAAAACCCGGATCTTAACGTTCCCTAAACCATCTTGAATTTGCGAAAGGGTCAGTGTATATTAACTACACTGACCCTTTCCATCAGAGGTGCGATGACCATTAACCAGCGAATTAAAAAAATTAATCCCGGCTACTTCTTTATCACCCCGTTCATTCTCGGGTTCCTGATTTTTGGACTCTACCCGGTGGTGAACACGGTCTATCTAAGCTTTACCAACACCACCTTGATGACGGCGCATGCCAAGTTCATCTGGTTTGATAACTTCAAGAACTTATTCATAGATAAGATGTTCGTCACAGCCGTCGGGAACACCTGGTTCCTGTGGTTGTTAAATTTCATCCCCCAGCTTGGGTTGGCCTTATTACTGGCAGCCTGGTTTACCAATGTACGCCTCAAGATCCGCGCGGCGGGCACCTGGCGGATGCTGTTTTACTTCCCCAACCTGCTGATGCCTGCCACGATTGCGGCTTTATTCTTCAGTCTGTTTTCCTATTACGGACCCATGAACCAGATACTGGTACGAGCGGGCGTCCTTTCCGAAGCAGTGGATTTCATTCGCAACCCAGCCGCCATGCGCAGCCTGGTGATCTTTATCCAGACATGGATGTGGTTTGGTTGGACGACGATCATCATCATGGCAGCCATGACCTCGATCTCGGTCTCCATTTACGAAGCCGCGCTCGCAGATGGTGCAAACGGCTGGCAAATGTTCCGCTACATATCTTTGCCCCTAATCAAGCCTGTGCTGGTATTCGTGCTGGTCACCTCCCTGGTAGGCGGGATGCAGATGTTCGATATTCCCTACCTGCTGACCGATGGAAGAGGCAGCCCGACTAACTCCATCCTGACCAACAATATCCTGATGTATATGAAGTTCCGCAGCAGCCAGGGGCACATTGGAGCTGCTTCTTCGGTAGGTGTGATGGTCTTTATCATGACCTCCGCTGTCGCCTTACTCATCTTTTACCTGCTGCGAGAAAAAGATGGCGCGGGTAAAAATAAGGAAAATATTAACAGGTAGACTCATCATGAACTCAAAGACATCCTTAACACTCACCCGGGTTGGTATCTATATCATACTGGCCATTATCCTGATCATCACCATCGTTCCCATCTGGTTGTTGCTGGTGAACGCCACCCGTTCCACCACAGAGATTCAAAACGGAATCAGCATCCTGCCAAGCATACACACATTCGAAAATTACAACATACTCGTTGGTAAGGGATTGGACCTGCCAAGGGGTTTTATTAACAGTTTGGTCATCGCCTTAAGCACAACCCTGGTCACGGTATATTTTGCCTTCCTGACAGGTTATGGGATTGTTGCCTACCAATTCAAAGGGAAGCGAGTCTTTTTTGGTGCCATCCTGGTTCTCATCCTGATACCGTTGCAGCTTTCGATCATCGGATATTTCCGGTTCATGTCGAAGATCGGTTTGGCCGATAATTACCTTTCGTTGATCCTTCCGGCAATTGCCTCTCCTTTCGCGGTTTTCTTCGCCAAGCAATACCTGGAATCGATCATCATCCCGGACCTGATCGATGCGGGCAGGGTGGATGGCTGCAGCGAGTTGGGCATCTTCCACCGCATCATGATGCCCATTGCCATGCCAGGGGCATTCACCCTGGCGCTATTCACCTTTGTGGGTTCCTGGAACAACTTCTTCAATCCCTACATTCTCATCTCCAGCCGGGATAAGTACACCCTGCCGATGTTGATCCAAACCCTGCGCGGGGATGTGTACCGGCCGGAATACGGGGCGATCTATTTTGGACTCGCAGCTTCTATTGTGCCTATCATCATCATCTACATCCTCTTCTCGCGCTTCATCGTGAATGGGATTTCGATGGGGGCAGTGAAAGAATAGGAATCGTCGACGCGCTTCCCATTCAAAGGGAAAGGAAGCCGATTGATCCCGTATAAGGAAACCAAACCGGATACGGGATCAATTTCAATCTACACCGACACCGCGGCCGTTTTCGGCAGGTCAACATAGGAACACTTATGCGTTTTGGATTCTTCGACGATGAAGCTTGCGAATACGTGATCACCCGTCCGGACACTCCGCTGCCCTGGATCAATTACCTGGGAAGCGAAGCCTACTTTGGCTTGATCTCCAATACCGCGGGGGGGTATTCCTTTTATAAAGATGCCCGCCTGCGCCGGCTTACCCGCTATCGCTACAACGACGCCCCGCTGGATGAAAATGGTCGCATATCTATATTCGGGATGATCGCGCGGAGGAGCCGCGCTTCTGGTCCCCCACCTGGCAGCCGGTGCGCAGCCCGCTGAAAAATTACGAATGCCGGCATGGCATGGGCTACACCCGCATCAGCTCGCTTTCCGAAGGCATCTCAGCCTCAGTGCTCTTCTTCGTCCCGCCCGGCGAAAACCTGGAGATCTGGAGCCTGGAGCTCACCAACCAGCGGCAGAGTGCGGCCGAGCTTTCGGTTTTCTCGGCTGTGGAATTCTGCCTGTGGGACGCCGTGGATGATTCCAACAATTTCCAACGAAACTATTCGATCGGTGAGGTGGAGGTTGCGGGCGGGGTTATTTATCACAAATCGGAATACCGGGAACGACGCGACCACTTTGCCTTCTTCGCCTGCTCCGAGAGGCTGGTCGGTTTCGATACGAACCGGGATGCCTTCCTGGGCGCGTACCGCGGATGGAATTCCCCGCAGGCAGTGGAACAGGGAAAATGCACGGATTCCATCGCGTTGGGCTGGCAGCCGATTGGCGCGCAGCAGGTCAAGGTGCATCTCGCCCCCGGCGAAACCCGGCGAATCCTCTTCCTGCTCGGATATCAGGAAAATCCAGTGGAGGAGAAATTCGACCCACCTGGCTCGAACATCATCAATAAACGCACCGTTCTGCCGGTCATTCAAAAATATTTGGATGCCGGGGAGGTGGATCGCTCTTTTACCGCTCTGAGTGAAACGTGGCGGCAGTTGTTGGAAAAGCTGCAGGTGGAGACGCCTGATATACACACCAATCGCATGGTCAACATCTGGAACGCCTACCAGGTGATGGTCACTTTCAACTTCTCGCGGTCGGCTTCCTATTTTGAATCCGGGATCGGGCGCGGGATGGGCTTCCGCGACTCCGCTCAGGACCTGCTGGGCTTCATGCACCTGATCCCCGAGAGGGCGAGGGAGCGCATTCTTGACCTGGCAGCCACCCAGCTCCCGGGTGGAGGCGCATACCACCAATATCAGCCAATGACCAAACTGGGAAACAACGATGTTGGCAGCGGCTTCAACGACGATCCCCTCTGGCTTGTGCTTGCGGTTTCTGCTTACCTGAAGGAGACCGGGGATTGGAGCATCCTGGATGAGGCGGTGGTCTTCGATAACAAACCAGGCAGTCAGGCGCCTCTCTATGAGCATCTCAGACGCTCCATCCAATACACGCTCGATAGACTGGGCCCGCACGGGCTGCCGCTCATCGGACGGGCGGACTGGAACGACTGCCTCAACCTGAACTGTTTTTCGGACACCCCCGGGCAATCCTTTCAGACCACCACCGCCAGGGATGGAAAGGTGGCGGAGAGCGTCTTCATCGGGGGTCTGTTTGTGCTGGCAGCCGGGGAGATGGCGGAGATCGCCGAGCGGCATATAAGACCAGAAGATTCGCAGCACTGCCGGGCTGAAACGAAGAAGATGACAGAACGAGTGGAAACGAGCGGTTGGGACGGGGAGTGGTTCCGCCGCGCCTACGACCACTTTGGGGAGCCGCTGGGATCAAAAGATTGTGCCGAGGGGCAGATATTTATTGAGCCGCAGGGCATGTGCGTCACCGCCGGCATCGGGCTGGCAGATGGCAAGGCGAAGCAAGCGCTCGATTCGGTGGGGGAGCGTCTGGCTTGCGAGCACGGCATCGTCCTGCTGAATCCCGCTTATACAAGTTACCAACTTCGTCTTGGGGAAATCTCCTCCTATCCCCCGGGATATAAGGAGAATGGCAGCGTCTTCTGCCACACCAATCCCTGGGTGATGATCGCCGAGACCAGGCTGGGGCGCGGGAGAGAAAGCGCTGGATTACTACCACCTCATCAACCCCTCAGTTCGCGAGGAAATCAGCGAGGTGCATCGCTGTGAACCTTACGTCTATGCCCAGATGATTTCGGGCAAGGAGGCGGTCAAGCCCGGCGAGGCGAAGAACTCCTGGCTGACCGGGTCCGCCGCCTGGAATTACGTTGCCATTACACAGTGGATCCTGGGAATCCGCCCCGGTTATGACGGGTTGATCCTCGCCCCGGTCATCCCGGATACGTGGAAGGAATTTACCGCGGTGAGGATCTTCCGTGGGGTGGAATATGATATCCGTGTGCTTCGTGAAAAACCCGGAAACAGGGTGAGCATTCGCATCGACGGGAACGCCATCGAGGGTAATCTCATCCCGCTTCCCGCTGCAAACTGCAAAAAACTCCAAGTCGAAGTGACCCTTGGATAAGAATACGAAAAACCCTGTTCACCATTATAGGGCGGCACTCTTTGTAATTGTCCTTCTCTTCCTTTGCGCCTGCTCTGCGAAACCGGCGACCAAGCCTGTTGATTCGCATGCTGGAAGCGCTCTCTCCGAAAACGAGCGCATGGTGGAAGAGCTGCTGGCGGCAGATGACCCTTGATGAAAAGATCGGCCAGATGACCCAGGCGGAGAGGGGGGCGATCAAACCGGGGGATGTGAGCCGTTATTTTCTCGGCTCGGTGCTGAATGGGGGCGGGGGACTGCCTGGTTCCAACAAGGCGGAAGCCTGGCTGGAGCAAACGAAAAAATACCAGGATGACGCCCTAACCACCCGCCTGCGAATTCCCATTCTCTTCGGGGTGGATGCAGTCCACGGGCACGGGCATGTGGATGGGGCCACCATTTTCCCGCAGGAGATCGGCCTGGGCGCCACCCGCGATGCCGATCTGGTGCGCCAGGTGGGCGCAATTACCGCGGAGGAGATGCTGGCCACCGGGATCCCCTGGAACTTTGCCCCGGTGGTTGCCGTTCCGCAGGATATCCGCTGGGGAAGAACCTACGAGTCCTTTGGTGAGGATACCGCCTTGGTGAGCGAACTGGCATCCGCCTTTATCCACGGGCAGCAGGGATTGCCGGAATCCTACCAGCCGGCGGTGGGGCAATCCATCTACGTCATGACCACCCCCAAGCATTTCCTTGGCGATGGCGGAACCACCTTCGGGACCTCAACCCAGACGATGGATGATTTTCATTACCTGCTCGATCAGGGTGATACCCGTTTCGATGAATCCAGTGTGCGGAAATTATTCCTGCCGCCCTACCAGGCCGCGCTGAATGCGGGAGCGGGCAGTGTGATGGCTTCCTTCAGCAGCCTGAACGGGAAGAAGATGCACGAGCAAAAAACGTGGATCACGGACGTGCTAAAGGGTGAACTGGCATTTGACGGGCTGGTGATCTCCGATTGGGCGGGGATCGACCAGGTGGACCCCGATTACTACCATGCGGTTGTGAAGAGCATTAACGCTGGGATCGACATGAATATGGTCGCGCTGGATTACGTCCGCTTCATCACGACCATGAAGCGCGCGGTGGGGAAGGGCGATATCACCATGGAGCGGATCGATGACGCGGTCCGTCGGATCTTGTTGAAGAAATTCGAATTGGGGCTTTTGGACCATCCTTATGGAGAGGCTTCTCAGCTCGCGATTGTGGGCTCCCCCGAGCACCGCGAAGTTGCACGTCGGGCGGTCAGCGAATCGCTGGTGCTGCTCAAGAATGACAACCAGGCTCTTCCCATCCTAAAAACGACAACGACCATTCATGTGGGCGGGATCGCCGCGGATGATATCGGCATCCAGTCCGGCGGCTGGACGATCGACTGGCAGGGAAAGACCGGCGATATCCTTCCGGGAACGACCATCCTGGAGGGGATCCGGGAGGCTGTTTCCGCGGATACCCATGTGGAATTCAGCCCGGAAGGGCAATTCGACGGCAAGGCGGAAGTTGGCATCGCCGTGGTGGGCGAGCTGCCCTACGCGGAGGGACCGGGGGACGTCTCTTCCCTTCTCCTTAAACCTGAAGATGTCCGCCTGATCCAGAGGATGCGCCAGCAAAGCGACAAGTTGATCGTAATCCTCATCTCCGGCAGGCCGATGGTCATCACCCCCGAGTTCGACATTCCGGATGCCTGGGTTGCCGCCTGGCTGCCCGGGTCGGAAGGCGGGGGCGTTGCGGATGTGCTTTTCGGGAAGCAGGTCTTCACCGGAAAGCTGCCCTACACCTGGCCACGGAACGACAGCCAGCTCCCGATCAATATCAATAATGTAAAGGCGACTGAAGGCTGCGATGCCCCTATGTTTCCGTATGGATATGGATTAGGTTATGGATTGGGTGAGGTCGAGAACAATCTCATCCCTTGGGGTAATTGTCCGGGAGACAAATAACGTATTCTTCATTGACACAAGGAGGCTTTCAACAAAGCAACTTCAGCAGAAGGCGGTGAAAGGAAAGAGGTAATGAAATGAGAAGTAGATCCGTATTGGTAATTTTCGTAATGCTTTTCATTGCAGCCTGCACCGAGCAACCTCAGGTAACGGTTGAACCATCACAGGAACCGTCCCATACGCCGGTAACATCAACCCCCACTTCTCCACCGCCGACAGTAACACCTACACTGTATTACCACATGCAGGTCGAGGAACTCTTATCAAAGATGAGCGTTGAAGAAAAGATCGGCCAAATGGCACAAGTGACAAGGTTTGGGATCACACCTGAGGATATCGCCCGATATTTTATCGGGTCGATCATAGGAGGAGGTGATCGACCGGACGATGCGACGAATATCGGAGCCTGGTATAACGAGGTAAAGAAGTTTCAGGATGCAGCCCTCTCCACCCGCCTGGGAATTCCCATGATCTTCGCGATCGATGCGATCCATGGAAACGCGAACATGCATGGCGCAACCGTCTTCCCCCAGGAGATCGGACTCGGCGCCACCCGCGATCTGGACCTAGTCCGACAGATCGGGGCAGCCACCGCGAAGGAAATGCTGGCTTCTGGGTATACCTGGGACCTTGCTCCCATCCTGGCTGTACCCCAGGATATCCGCTGGGGAAGAACGTACGAGTCCTACAGTGAAAACACCGAACTGGTGAGCGAATTGGGATCAGCGTTTATCCAAGGTTTACAGACATTGCCGGATTCCTACCAGGGCGATCCCGGTCGTACGATTTACGTCTTGGCAACCTCAAAGCATTTTCTGGGTGATGGCGGCACCACATTCGGCACCTCAATTTGGACGAATGACGGGAAGATATGTTTGCTCGATCAAGGGGATATGCGTTACGACGAGGAGGAAACGCGAAAGTTGTTCCTGCCCCCCTACCAGGCAGCAGTGGATTCAGGGGCAAAGGCCATCATGATCTCCTACAGCAGCTGGAACGGGGTGAAAATGCATGCGCAAAAACCCTGGATCACCGATGTGCTCAAAGGCGAGCTCGGATTTGACGGGTTTGTTGTCTCGGATATGGGGCGGATCGACCAGGTTGATCCGGAGTTATTACAAGGCGGTGGTGAACAGCATCAATGCCGGCATCGATATGGCGATGGTACCCTATGATTATGTGGGCTTCACCAACGCAATGGAACAGGCCGTGGAAAACGGCGATATCTCCATGGAAAGGATCGATGATGCCGTCAGCCGCATCCTGCGCGTCAAATTCGAGACTCGGCCTGTTCGATCATCCATACAGCGATCCTGCCCTGGTTTATGACAGTTGGATCCGCGGAGCACCGCGCCCTGGCCCGCCAGGCCGTGCGGGAATCACTGGTATTGCTTAAGAATGACAAGGATGCTCTCCCCTATCCAGGGAACTCTTCGGCCACGATTTGCCGGGGTGGCGGCAGATGATATCGGTATCCAGTGCGGTGGGTGGACGACCGACTGGCAGGGACCGTCGGAGACATCCAGCCGGGCACGACCATCCTGGATGGGATCAAAGAAGAACGTGCCCGAATGCCACAATTGATTTCAATGCCACCGGCAACTTCTCCGGCATGGCGGAGTGGGTATCGCGGTGGTGGGTGAATTCCCGTATGCCGAAGGTAAGGGAGACCGGGAGGAATTGTCGCTTTCCTCTTTTGACCAGACATTGATCCGGACCCTGCGCGAGCACAGTCAAGAAACTGATCGTCATCATCCTCTCGGGTCGCCCGCTGATCATCACGGATGTGTATCCAGGCAGCGGATGCCTGGGTGGCTGCCTGGCTGCCCGGGACCGAGGGGAATGGGATAACGGATGTGCTCTTCGGTGATTACCCATTCACCGGTAAACTGCCCTACACCTGGCCGCGCAACGAATGATCAATTACCGATCAATATCAATAATCTCGAACATAAAAAAGGTTGCGATTCACCCTTGTTCCCTTATGGTTTTGGATTGGGCGAGGCTGGCAGCAAGCCCATCAAATGGATCGATTGCCAGGTTGATGAAGATGAATGACATTAGGAATTATTGCTGGATATAATTGAGAAATTAATCATCAAGGAGAATGACCATGACTGACTTTACACCCAAACCCGAAGCATAAATTTACTTTTGGTTTGTGGACCGTTGGCAACACGGGCCGCGATCCGTTCGGCGATCCGGTGCGGCGAATGCCAAGATCCCCGGCCGAGCTGGTCGCCTGCTGGGCGAAGTCGGCGCCTACGGCGTCAATTTCCACGACAACGACCTGATCCCGATCGACGCCACCCCGGCGGAAGCCGAGGCGATCAAGAAGGATTTCCGCAAGGCCCTGAAGGAAACCGGACTGGTTGTCCCGATGGCAACCACCAACCTGTTCGGCGATCCGATCTTCAAGGACGGCGCCTTCACCTCGAATGATCCCAAGGTGCGCGCCTACGCCCTGCAGAAGACGATGAATGCCATCGACCTGGGCGTCGAGTTCGGCGCCAAGGTCTATGTCTTCTGGGGTGGCCGCGAAGGCACCGAAACCGATTCGACCAAGAGCTCCGCTGGATGCCATCAAGCGGAATCCGCGAGGCGATGAATTTCTTCTGCGAATATGCCTGGACAAGAAATATGACCTGAAATTCGCGCTGGAAGCCAAACCCAACGAACCGCGCGGCGATATCTACAATGCCGACCACCGGGCACATGCTGGGCTTCATCGCCACGCTCGACCACCCCGAGATGGTGGGTGTCAACCCCGAGGTGGCGCATGAACACATGGCCGGGCTCAACTTCATGCACGGCGTCGCCCAGGCCTGGGAAGCCGGCAAGTTCTTCCACATCGACCTGAACGACCAGTATCCCGGTCGTTACGACCAGGACCTGCGCTTCGGCTCGCGCGATATCAAGGCCGCTTTCTACCTGGTGAAATTCCTGGAAGATGTCAAGT
>CAWDZA010000007.1:0-3510 GCA_963806635.1 uncultured Chloroflexia bacterium
TGCGGGGATTATTAAGAGCCCCCGATGATGGATCCGCTCCTGGCACGGATGATTTCACATTTACCCCAACCCTGAAACAGGAAATTGAAGCATTACCGCTTCAAATTCTCCAATGGATTGAGGATCCACGGAATGTGCCCGGCGAGAAACGGAGGAGATCGTATTTCAACCAGGTACATGGAAATGCCGTCTCGTATTCTTCCACAAGCAGGTCACCGCCGATACGCTTTTCCTGCTAACCACGAACTTCTTGGTGATCCTCCAGGAGGAGGTGGTGAAGCAGGGCTGGATCGTTTCTTACCTTCGGCGGGAAAGCATTCAGGGTATCCTGGAACAGCCCCATGAACTTTGGAGCAAGCTGACCATTATGTTGAAGCGAAGTGATCAAACCGCCGATTATGCGTTGCTGCTGCCAATTGACGCAGCTCGGAAATGGAGAGCGCTGTGGGAAAAGCATGGCGGGTCGTGGCAGGAAATTCTGGATACAATCAAGCAGCAACCCTGAAACCCGCCGGCATTAAGAAACCCACGCAATGAGATACGAATTTTCCAGAGTGCACCCCGACCTGCGACCAATCGCCCAAAGAACTCCGGCGTTTCTATTCAGCCGTAAAACCCTCTGGCTTACCAAACGGTTGGTCGGTTTCACCCCCCCACCCCATGCCCCGGAAGATATCCTTATTCAAAACCGAATCATCCTCTCGGGCGATCAACAGCAAAAGACCAGGGTTGGGATCCCGTCCAAAATCTGTGAATGCGCCCACCCCGGCTCTGGTCTGGATGCACGGGGGCGGGTATGTGATGGGGAAACCGGAAATGGACGAATGGCGCTGCGTGGGGTATGCCCGCGAGGCGGGGATCACGGTGGTTTCTGTCGATTATTGTCTCGCACCTAAAAACCCGTTCCCGGCGGGGTTGATGGATTGCTACGATGCGTTGATATGGGTGGATGCCGATTGACGAGCTGGGTATTGACCGGCGCATTGCCATTGGGGGAGCCAGCGCCGGCGGAGGCCTGGCGGCAGCCTTGGCACAAATGGCGCTCGATCGGCAGATGGTCACGCCGGTTTTTCAATTGCTTGTTTATCCCATGTTGGATGACCGAACCGCGCTGCGGATGGACCTGGACGACAGCGATAACTTCACCTGGAGCCAGGAGAACAACCGGTATGGATGGGAGTGCTACCTGGGGCAGAAATACGGATCGGAGGTCCTGCCCGCCTATGCCGTGCCCGCCCGCCGGGCGGATCTTTCCGGTTTGCCGCCGAGTTGGATCGGTGTGGGAGCCTGGATATTTTTCATGACGAAGATGTGGATTATGGGAACAGGTTGAGGGCGGGCGGAGTGGAATGCCAAATTGAAATTGTCCCCGGCGCGTTTCATGGCTTTGACGTTTTCGATCCAAATATTGGGATCGTACGGGAATTTTGGAATTCGCAATTGGACGCGTTGAAAAATAACTTGTTAGCGTAGAATATTTGCTGCGGAACCAGCGGGATCGGGCTGGGTGCATACGCGGAATATCTCTGCGTGGGCGGAGCGAACGCCACGAGCGTACTGGCGAAGATTCCACAAGGCATGCCATTTAATGAAGCAGCCGCGGTTCCCTATGGGGGATTGGAAGCGCTTGGATTTTTGCGGAAGGGAAACATCCAGAAGGGACAAAAGATTCTCATCATCGGTGCAGGCGGCAGTTTTGGCACCTATGCGGTTCAGCTGGCTAAATACTTCGGCGCCGAGGTCACCGCGGTGGATAGTACCGGCAAGCTGGAGATGCTCCGCGCGATTGGCGCAGATCACATCATCGATTACACCAAGCAGGATTACACCGAGATTGGGGGTGTATATGATCTGGTCTTCGATGTGGTCTGCAAGATCCCGCTCGAGCAGCATCTGCGCCTGCTCCGCAAGGGGGGTACCTGCCTGCTGGCCAATCCGCAGAACGATCATTTCTGGAAGGGTTTCCAGGCGAATAGAAAGAAGGAAAAAAAGGTAGTCTTCGGGGTGGATGGCGGTTCGGAGGAGAACCTAAATTTCATCCTTGACCTTATTACAACCGGAGAGATCAAACCGATCATCGACCGGATTTTCACCCTTGAAGAAATGGTTGAAGCCCACCGCTTCGCGGAAACGGAACAGAAAAAAGGGAATATCGTGGTCACTGTCAGGAATGAAAATTCTGATCGGTAAAAGTTTGACCATTAATTGATAGGAAAAAACACATGGGAAACCTCCAGGAGCATTTGAACGAATACCGAAAACAACTCGAAAAGGGGGAAATCCAGCAGGCATATCGCGGTTTGATGGAGTACATGCTCTCCCTGCGGGCTTATTTTCAAAAGCAATATCCCGAATCTGAGGTACCTGGCAATCTGTACTTCGGGTATATGGACATGACCTATTTTGCGATTATTCCGCCGGAATTAAAACAGCGAAAGCTTAAGGTGGCGATCGTATTCCTCCACGAAGCCTTTCGGTTCGAGGTTTGGCTTTCGGGAGCAAACCGCCAGGTCCAGGTGGATTGTTCGAACCGCATACGAGGCAAAGGATGGAACAAATACAAACTTACCGCCGACCCAAAAGCCAGTGATTCCATTTTGGGACATGTCCTTGCGGCAGAACCTGATTTTGGCGATCTGGATGCCCTGACCAAAGTGATCGAAATCGGAACGGTTAAATTCATAGGAGATCTTGAGGATCTCCTATCAAAACTTGGGAGCTGATCAATGAAAAAACTCGTCACCGGCGCCACGGGATTCATCGGTTCGGCCATCGTTCGGGAGCTGCTCCAGGATGGCGAAGAAGTGAAGGTTTTCATCCGCGAAACCAGCGACACCCGCAACATCGATGGCCTGGAAGTGGAACGCGCGTACGGGGATATCCGCGATGGGGACTCCATGAAGAAAGCGCTCGCCGGCTGTGATACGCTCTACTTCACCGCAGCCTATTTCCACCACTGGACCCCGGACAAGAATTTGCCATACGAGATCAATGTGGGGGGAACGAAAGCCTCGCTTCAGGCTGCCCTTGAAGCCGGGTTGGAAAAAGTGGTGTACACCAGCACGAACAACACCATGGGCGCGCACGGACCCGTGCCGGTGGATGAAAGCGCCGAGTTCAACCACTGGAAGACGGGGGATAATTATTCGCTCTCCAAGTATTACGCCGAAGTGGAAGCCCGGAAATTTGTGGAAAAGGGTCTGCCGATCGTGATCGTCAATCCCACCCTGGTGATTGGCACGAACGACATCAAACCCACACCATCCGGGCAGATGATCATCGACGTCGCCACCGGGCAAATGCCCGGGTATATCGAAGGTGGAACGAACGTGATCGATGTGGAGGATGTGGCCCATGGGCATATCCTGGCTGCAAAGAAAGGCCGGATTGGGGAGCGATATCTCTTTGGGAACCGCAACATCGCTGTTTCGGAATACTTCAACCTGATCGCGGAGATCGCGAAGTGAAACCACCGGACTTTCCGCATTCCTTACCATCTGGCGGTTGCGC
>CAWDZA010000008.1:0-5647 GCA_963806635.1 uncultured Chloroflexia bacterium
GCGCATGAAAAGTTCGCTAAATCACTCAATGGAAAAACCTGGGAATTGCTAGGCAAGACGGAGCGCACCCGTGATGAGGATGAACTGATGGTGCTCGCAGCCAGCGCCTCACTTTATCACTGGCTGCAGGTAGGTACTGTTGTCAACGCCCAGCGCGGGGAATGGCTGCTTGCGCGGGTCTACACGGTGCTGGAAAAACGTCACCCGGCGATGGAGCATGCCTTGCGCTGCCAGGAATTGACCCAACAGCACCGCAGCGAGATGAAGGATTTCGTATATCTTTTATGCCGATGAGGCCATGGCTCGGGTATTCGCACTTTATGGCAAGATAGAAGAAGCCAAACAGTATAAAATCCTTGCGTCCGAACAGGCGCAGAAGATCGCGGATGCGGAGGATAAGAAAATCGTTATGGGAGACCTGGAGGGAGAACCCTGGTTTGGAATAGTATAGAATTATCCTATTCCATATTCTGGAGGGGAATCATGCCGCACCCACTGGTTGAACAACTTATCTTCGCCCGCAGTGAATTCATGCGGGGTATTGAGGGGGTTTCAGACGAGGACGCACAAAAACGGCTGATGCCGATGAATTGCATAAGTTGGAACGTGGGTCACCTGGCGTGGCAGGAGCAGCGATATTGGCTAACCGTGGCGCAGGGAAGGACCATCCTGCCGACGATCGAGCAAAACTATGCCAACGGTGCACCCGCCTCCACGCCCTCACTCAAGGAAGTAGTGAAAGCCTGGGAGGTGATCACTCTCGAAACCGAACTCTGGCTTGACGCATTGAATTCAGAAGCGTTGGAATCCTTCCTTTTCTACGACGGCAAGCCATTGAAGCGCTCCACCGGCAGCCTGCTGCTGCGCATGATCTACCATTACTGGTATCACACCGGCGAAACCGCAGCCATCCGGCAAGTGCTGGGGCATTCCAATCTACCCTCTTTCGTTGGGGATATTGATTCCAAAGCGCCTTATAGAAGAGGCTAATCTAGCCAAATGAATTCGATCGTTTCCGTTGCTCTGCTTGTCAGGGATTATGACGAGGCCATCCAGTTCTTCACCGATTGCCTGCGGTTCGACCTGGTGGAGGATACCCCGCTGGGAGGGGGAAAACGATGGGTGATCGTCGCGCCGCCAGGTGGGCGGGGAGCATCCCTGCTGCTGGCAAAGGCATCCGGGGAGCAACAATTGGCCGGATCGGGGACCAGACCGGGGGGAGGGTTTTCCTTTTTCTGGGGACCGATGATTTTTACAGGGATTACGAGTATATGAAAGCGAAGGGGGTTAGGTTTACAGAGGGACCCCGCCAGGAGAGTTATGGGACGGTCGTGGTCTTCCTGGACCTTTACGGCAATAAGTGGGATCTTGTTCAGGCGTCATAAGATTGCAGGCTTCAAACCATCTGGCGCTTTCCTTGCACCTTGGACTTTGAGGAAACCGCCATGCAAAAAACGCAAAACAAATTTTCCATTATTCAGCGTTGGGACGGGATGAGCCGGGAGGAAAAAACCGGGATAGTATTATTTATCGTTGCACTATTCCTGGGTGCATTTGTGCGTTTTATCCATGTCTTAAACACAAATTTCCCCATTAATGATGGCGGATTGTTCTACGCCATGACCCGCGATCTGCAGGCAAACCACTTTGATTCCCGCGGTCACCTCTTACAACAATAGCGGATTACCCTTTGCATACCGTCCGCTTCGATTCTACCTGGTGGGTTCCCTTCAAACCGCTTTGGATGGGATCTTCTGAGCTTGATGCGCTGGTTACCCGTGATCTTTAACCTGCTTACCATCCCGGTTTTTTACCTGTTTTCCCGGCGGTTGTTGAAGGATTCGGTCAAAGCCGGGATCGCCACATTGTTCTTCGCGCTCCTGCGCCCGGGTATGAATGGCTGATCATGGGTGGGGGGCTCACCCGCTCACCGGCGATGCTGTTCTCGCTGCTTAGTTTGTATTTTTAACTGGGGATGCTGGAAGCGCCACAGCGACGGGCACGGGACATCATATTTACGGCTGTGGCTCTTGCCCTGACCTTTCTTTTCCACCTGGAGATCGGCTGGTTTACAGGCTATTCGCTGGTGCTGTTGTGGATCTTCCGCGGCAGGAACCGGAGGAACTTCGTTTCGTCGATATTCATCGTGTTGGGTGTTCTCATCCTGACAAGCCCATACTGGGTGCAGGTGATCCGATATCACCAGATACAGCCCTTCTTGGCGGGGGTGGCCAGTGGCGGTTCCATCCCCTTCCTGAGCATTTTTGAGCTTTTTTACTTTAATTTCACCGAGGAATTGATATTTCCCATCCTCGCCACGATTGCCCTTGTTGGGGTAGTCATCTCCCTGGCAAAACGAGATTACCTTCTACCTGTCTGGCTGGTGCTGAATGCCATTCTCGATGCCCGCAGCGTGAACCGCGACGATGTGATCCCCGCTGCCATACTCATCTCGGTCGGGATCGTGGATGGGTTGTATTTACTCATTGCGAAATACAAGCAGGCACATGATGCCCGTCGGAACCCAAATTCTGAAGGTGAGGGAATCTTTTCCCGGGCGGGAATCCTGGTCATTTATATCCTCTGCGCGCAGGTCCTCTTAACCGCCTATTTATTTCGCAGCTTGGATCAATCTTTAGCGCATGTACTCACCGATGGCGATATTCAGGCAATGGAGTGGGTAAAAAGTACCACTCCTTTGGAGGCGGAATTTTTCGTGGTCCCTTCTTCCACCTGGTGGGAGACTGACGCGGTGAGCGAATGGTTTCCCGCGCTTGCCGGCAGAACCAACGCACTCACCGTCCAGGGCAGCGAATGGCTGCCAGGATACCGGCAGCCATTCGCTGCCCTGGACGGTGAGTGCGTTTTTTCTGCCGGCAAGCGCTGGAAACTGGTTTTTCGCTCACCGCGTCAGTCTCCCACCAGGTGGAAGAAGGGACCACGAAAAATTTCCGCTTCCAAAGGAGTGGGTGCTTTTTTACCCGCTCCATTGCCTGATATGAAATAGGTGAGTACATGCGCTAAAGATTGATCCAGGCTGCGAAATAAATAGGCGGTTAATAGGACCTGCGCGCAGAGGATATAAATGACCGGGTCTCCACCGGGAAAAGATTCCCTCACCTTCAGAATTTGGGTCCGACGGGCATCATGTGTGTTCTATTCGCAATGAGTAAATACAACCCATAGCAACCGACCGAGATGAGTATGGCAGCGGGGATCGCATCGCTGCGGTTTAGCACTGCAGGCAGTCGAGAATGGCATTCAGCACCAGCCAGACAGGTAGAAGGTAATCTCGTTTTCAGGGAGATGACTACCCCAACAAGGGCAATCGTGGCCGAGGATGGAAATATCAATTCCTCGGTGAAATTAAAGTAAAAAACTGCGAAAGTGTCAGGAAGGGGAATGGAACCGCCACTGGCCACCGTCTTATCTGGTGATATCGGATCACCTAGCCAGTATGGGCTTGTAGGACGAGCACACCCAACACGATGAATATCGAGGAAATGAAATTCCTCCGGTTGTTCCCACAGAAAATCCACAGCAGCACCCAGCGACCATGGCCTGTAAACCAGCCCAGGTGGAAAGGAAGGATTTCGCCCGCCACGGCGCGTCGGTAGCGGTCTCCGTGCTCGCTGTGGCCTACGAGCATGCCCAGGTAAAAATACAAACTAAGCAGCGAGAACAGCATTGCCGGTGAGCGGGTGAGCCCCCACCCCATGATCGGCCGGATTCATACCCGGGGCGCAGGGAGCGCGAAAAACAATGTGGGCGATCCCACTGACCGGATACTTCGACAACCGCCGGAAAATAGGTAAAAAACCGGGATGGTAAGCAGGTTAAAGATTCACAGATTTCAGCGCATCAAGCTCAGGAGATTCCATCCAAAAACGGTTTGAAGGGAACCCGCCAGGTAGAAGAAGCGGAGAAGGGAAGGGGCAGTGGTTGTTGTTGTAAGAGGTGACCGCGGAATGCAAAGAGTAGGGTTTGCCTGCAGATCGCGGGTCATGGCGTAGAACAATCCGCCATCGTTAAAATGGGGAATTTTGTGTTTAACATTGGATCAAACGCACAAATGCACCCAGGAATAGTGCAACGTTAATAATACTTTCCCGGTTTTTTCCTCCCGGCTCATCCCGTCCCAACGCTGAATAATGGAAAATTTGTTTTGCGTTTTTTGCATGGCGGTTTCCTCTAAGTCAAAGGTGCAAGGAAAGCGCCAGATGTGTATTGATGCCTGCAATCCTAGGGACGCCTGCACTAGATCCGACTTACCTGCCGTAAAGGTCCAGGAAGACCACGACCGTGCCATAAGCCTCTCCTGGCGGGGCTCCCTCTGTGGACCCGAACCCCCTTCGCCTTCATATACTCGATAATCCCCGTGGAAATCCTCGGTCCGCAGGAAAAGGAAGACCCTTTCCCCCGGTCTGGTCCCCGATCCGTGCCAATTGTTGCTGCCCCGGATGCCTTTGCCAGCCAGCGGGATGCTCCCCGCCCACCTGGCGGGCGCGACGATCACCCATCGTTTTCCCCCTCCCAGCGGGGTATCCTCCACCAGGTCGAACCGCAGGCAATCGGTGAAGAACTGGATGGCCTCGGTCATAATCCCTGACAAGCAGAGCAACGGAAACGATCGAATTCATTTGGCTAGATTAGCCTCTTCTATAAGGCGCTTTGGAATCAATATCCCCAACGAAAGAGGGTAGATTGGAATGCCCCAGCACTTGCCGGATGGCTGCGGTTTCGCCGGTGTGATACCAGTAATGGTAGATCATGCGCAGCAGCAGGCTGCCGGTGGAGCGCTTCAATGGCTTGCCGTCGTAGAAAAGGAAGGATTCCAACGCTTCTGAATTCAATGCGTCAAGCCAGAGTTCGGTTTCGAGAGTGATCACCTCCCAGGCTTTCACTACTTCCTTGAGTGAGGGCGTGGAGGCGGGTGCACCGTTGGCATAGTTTTGCTCGATCGTCGGCAGGATGGTCCTTCCCTGCGCCACGGTTAGCCAATATCGCTGCTCCTGCCACGCCAGGTGACCCACGTTCCAACTTATGCAATTCATCGGCATCAGCCGTTTTTGTGCGTCCTCGTCTGAAACCCCCTCAATACCCCGCATGAATTCACTGCGGGCGAAGATAAGTTGTTCAACCAGTGGGTGCGGCATGATTCCCCTCCAGAATATGGAATAGGATAATTCTATACTATTCCAAACCAGGGTTCTCCCTCTAGGTCTCCCATAACGATTTTCTTATCCTCCGCATCCGCGATCTTCTGCGCCTGTTCGGACGCAAGGATTTTATACTGTTTGGCTTCTTCTATACCCGCCATAGAGTGCGAATACCCGAGCCATGGCCGCATCGGCATAAAAGATATATCGAAATCCTTCATCTCGCTGCGGTGCTGTTGGGTCAATTCCTGGCAGCGCGAGGCATCGCTCGCTGTTGCCTCGGTGACGTTTTTCCGGCACCGTGCAGACCCGCGCAAGCAGCCATTCCCCGCGCTGGGCGTTGACTACCGTACCTACCTGCAGCCAGCGATAAAGTGAGGCGCTCGGCTGCGAGCACCATCAGTTTTCATCCTCATCACGGATGCGCTCCGTCTTGCCTAGCAATTCCCAGGTTTTTCCATTGAGTGATTTAGCGAACTTTTCATGCG
>CAWDZA010000009.1:0-3775 GCA_963806635.1 uncultured Chloroflexia bacterium
TCACCTGGGATGCAGGGTTGTATCATTTCCCTAAAGCGGCGGAGATGATCTCCACCGGTTCCGCCTGGGATCTTACAATTGCCTACGGCGAATATCCCTTCGGATATGAATCCCTGGTGGCTTTCGCCTTGCTTCTCAATCATGCCGGTTTTTTGATCGGCGCAGCCCATGGTTTAATCGCACTTTTCTTTTTCCTTGTCGTGATCCGGATCCTGGATGACCGTCTGAATTTTTCTCTTGGGGTCATCATCCTGATGACAAGTATTCTCTTCATGAGTTATCGTTTTCTGCCAGCACTCGATAGCAACATTTGGAGCATTCTCTGGTCTCAACTTACGCTAATTGGCAAAAATGACCTATTCCTGGCAGCTTCACTGCTGGGTATATTACTTTTTACACCCGACTCAAGGAAAGGTCCTTTTCAACCTTTTAGTCTGGCCGCAGTTTCCATGCTGGCGCTAAGCATTGAAGCCACTTCCGGATTTGTGATCCTGGCAGGATGGGTTATTTACATCATTTTCGCCGCGAAATCTGAATCAGTTCCCAGGTTGAAAACCCGGATTCTACCTGCAATCCTGATCATGGCGCCAGGAGGGCTATGGATCATCCGCAACGTGATAACTCAGGGTGCGTTGTTCAGCCCGGAGGTCTTGGGTCTATCACGGTGGAGTATTGCCAGCAATCTCTTCAATCCAAATTTTTACAATTTCATCCCCCCGAACTTTTATATCGCGCTGGCAATCTTCATCCTATCTGCCCTTCTTTCCATTCGTGGGATAACCCGCAGATTGGATGTTCTCTTCGCCCTGGTTTTTTTCCTGTCCTTTCTCTTTTCCCCTGCTTCCGGATTTTTTGGGTCTACTTCGGAAAGGACCCAAATAGCCTGGCGCTTCGCGATCGCATTTCTGGTGTTGCTGTATATCCTTCTAATGGAAATCCTGGATCATTTCGCTTCCAGACCACTTGAGAATCTCCAGGAAAGGAAGGGGCTGCGCTGGGTGATCCCCATCTTTGCAGTAATATTTTGTGTGGGGGGATTCTGAAACCAGAGGGGTGTGCTGCAGACTGATCCCAAGCGGACCATTCTACTAAGAGATCAATTTGATCACTCCGTGGGAAGTGATGGGTATTACAGCGCGTATGACTTCATCCAAAAAAACGTCCGCGGAGCAAATGTCATCGTGGAAATGGCTTCTGTTTTTCCTCTATGATCCTGGTTTTTCCAACTCTGTCACCCGTTCCAAACCAGCTGATTACATTGTGTTTATTGAATTTCCCAACCCCGACTTCAGTATGTTCTCATCCCGTATTGACACTACGGCATGGAAAGAGGAATTCTCCCTGGTTTACGAGGACTCACAGGGAAAGGTGTACAAGAGAAGATAACCCCGCACGGGTATCCATGATTGGTGCCTTTAAGGAATCAACCAACCTCTCGTTTGTCCGAATTCCAGTTCTTTCTGGATGCTTGACTTATCCCTCCCCAATCCGAAATGGGATTATTTCCTTGGAGGACGAATCTCCTTGCGATAAATCAGGTACACAAGAAAGAGCATCGTAGCGAACCCTATAAGGATGAACCCTCCGAGAGTTATCGTCATTTTATTTCATCCGATCAGAGATCAAAAAATAATTTATACCGATAATCCGCTCAACGAGGAACAACGAAGTTTAACCTTTGTCATCGCCATTGATTCGATCACGCGGGCATGATCGATTTCATCTGGTTGTAAATGATTCTCGTGGCATGCTTGGGCATCAATCGGTAATATGCGTCCATCGCAATGCAATCCGAGCCGATCAATATCCTGTAGGCATCTTTTTCCATTCCGTTCAGGATTTTCTCCGCAGCCACCGGTGGCGCAGTCATTTTGATCTTGGTGGAAGCAGCGGTTTCCCCACCAGGCATGGAGACTCCGGAATTCGCGGCGATATTTGTACCAATCGCCCCGGGAAAGACCACTGTTACTCTTACAGGTGTATCCAAAAGTTCGGAATAAAGCCCTTCGGTAAATAACTTCACAGCCGCCTTGGAGGCACCATAAATCGTCTGTCCCGGGACGGGCAGGAAGCCGCCCATGCTGGAAACATTGACCAGATGTGCTTCTGGACGGGAAAGCAAGTGGGTGAGAAAGGCTATGGTCATATTGACCGTCCCGTAAAAATTTACGTTCATCACCCGGTCGATATCGGCTGGGGTCAGATCCTTGACCCGCACAAATTTCTGGATGATCCCGGCGCAGTTAATCAAACCATCCACCACGCCATGGGTTGCAATGACTTTCTGTGGCGAAGCTGCCACGGCTTCACGGTCTGTGATGTTCACCACATGTGTGGAGATTTTTGTTTTAAGATCCCCAGCAAGCTCGGCTGTTTCCTGCAATCCCTTTTCACTTATATCCACGGCAGCCACCTTGGCTCCTTTACGTAAAAGGAGAAGCGCCAGCTCCCGCCCAATCCCATTTCCGCCGCCGGTTACAACAATAACCTTTCCCTGAACTTTCATTTGTGCCCTCCTGGATCCGATTTTATTTAGCGTATTCGGATGATATTACTCAGAATAGCACACAAGGATTTGATTTACAACTAGCGATTGGATGATTTTATTTTTAGTACCGGATGCAAAAGCAGCGGATCAAATACCATCCACAAGCGGCAGCAGTGTTTCGAGCATCTGGAAGGCCGACCTGGTGGTGTTTCCCATCAATGTGAATGTCAATTTCATTCCTGTAATACCCCGCGTAAAATGCCACCCCCTTCGGTCTTCGCCCAGCATGTAAAAGACCTCCGTGCGCCGGCTTTCATCCGCATCCAGACCCCAAACCCGTAGCGGGCGCGCGCGCTGCCGGGTCTGGGTTTGTGTATGGAAAGGCGAGCATCTCGTTCAGGGTCTTGCTCTACAGCTGCCGCCAAAATGAGTGGAATCCCAGAATCTGCGTGCTCACTGTGGTTGTGACTTTCATCTGGAGCACTGATGATCGGTACTGAGTAGATATTCTCATTTTGAGTTACTGTGTTATCTGGGTTAACCCGATGTAACCCGGTTGTACTTATATCTAGTGAAAAATATCCCATGATATATCTATTATCCCGGCAGGTTCCAGGATGTTTTTTTCTACGAAATCCGTGAAGGTCATCCCCGAGATATGCTCCACCACCAGACCGAGCAGGATGGTAGCCTGGAATTACTGTAAGAAAACCGTTTCCCCGCTTGAATTTCATAGGCAGGTGAGTGAAGAGCGGTAGGGTCTGCACGCAGCGGATGGCATAGGTAGGGTGTTCCTGCGAGACAGCCTCGTAATCGTCGGATTCCTCCTCATCGAAATAATCGGGGATTCTGCTTGGTGTGGGTCAGAGGTAGACGTTGCAGGGTGATATCGGGATCAAAATTCGGAAGGGGAATATCAATGCAATCTAAAAGGTGGGAGTCAAATCGAGCTTTTCCCTGCTCCACCAGTTGGCAGATGGCGGTGCTGGTGAAGGTCTTGCTGCCTGAAGCCATCCCAAAGCGGGTACGCGGGGTGTTGGGGTTGATTCCGGCAGGTTCGCCATCCCAAATGCCCTGGAAAAAAGGGGCTCTCCCTCTATCCGCAGATCGATGACCCCCGAAAATGGCTCCTGTGCGTGCTGGGCTTCCACCGCTCGTTCGAACCGCGCGACCCGGCCGACCAAATTAATTTCACAGGTTGGTTCGGCTGGACAAGGTTGATCAGGTTGCCGCAAGTATCGTCAAAGAGCACATTTGTGATCGTTCCCTGCGGGGCAGGCTCACCGC
>CAWDZA010000010.1:0-12729 GCA_963806635.1 uncultured Chloroflexia bacterium
AGATTCCATAAAATGCGGTTCTGCAGCATCCAAGCGACAGGTACCTGGTTCCCGATATCATACGGAATGTGCCACGCTGCCCAAAAGAACCACACGATGAGTGCGGATACGATAACCGGATAGCGGGCTTGCAGGTGGGGCAGGGCAAAGCCACGCCAGCCGCTTTCTTCGTTGATCCCCCCGGTATATAGGAATCCATGCGTGAATTCGAGTAGGAAGAAGATCGCAATATCCTTCCAAGCCAAACCCGCCATGAAGAATTGAGCCCCGCCGCCGAGCGCACTGGGAATGGCCAACGCCAGCAGCGGGATGCCCGGGAAAATCAGGAAGATCACCAGGTACCAGATCGCCGGACCCCGCGGTTTGACCAGGGTGATGAACTGCGCACGGATCCCGGGATTGCGGGAATAGGCGCTGGAAATCAACAAGGCGGGGAAAATGGCAAAGATCATGCCGATAACAATGGCTGCGAGTATGGAATCGTTGTGCTGAACCTCGATATTATATGCAGCTTGAACTATCGCAGCTATCAGCCAAGAAACGACAAACGCGACCCAGCGTGACCTGCTCTTCGGAAACCTGGGTCGCGGGTTCGCCAAACCCGAGATCAACATCGCAGATAAACCCGGGCTAAAGAGGATAAACGAAGCAGCCAAGGCCAGCACCAATTCGTTTCCTGGAAAGATGAAGAATACGGCAAACAACCCTGGCCAGGTTATCGAGAAGGCAAGAATAAAAAACGCTACCACCTGGTGCCGTACGATCCAATTCGTTAGCTTACTCATTTCACACTCTCCTACTCTTTTCTTTCTGCAGACCTAGAATCCACCCCCAGTCACAAATTAGCGCATAGTTGGGAGGACTTCATAGGTCACTGGGATGATCTTCCTCTGGCCTGATGACTTTATTCTTCGTCCGTTTTTTGAGAAGATAGAGAGACGATGCTCTTAATCGCAGCGTCTCTCTTTGACCATATCTGTTCCTTGCTTTCCTCATTCCTTCACAAAAGGAATGCTCATCGGGTAGCGGATAGGTTTATCCATCAGCGAGCGGGCTGCGTTGTATATGCCCTCGAAGAAGCAAAAGAATCCAATCAATATCAAGGGGATTGGCGTCAATCCGGCGAGGATGACCGGCGTGGTTCCTCCGAGCACCTGAAAACTGACCGGGTTTATGAGCAGAATCATGGGGACGATAATCACCACCAACACTGCTGCGAACATCAAGAGCGTCATCGTGATCTGGAAGTTGAGTACGAGGCGGCCTTGCTCGCGGATGGCCAGGCTCTTGTTCTTTTTCCAGGACCAGATAATGATCGGGACGAGCAGGGCGAGGACGGTCGTGCTAAGGTGCATGATCGCGAGCCAGAGGCTTTCATGCTCGTTTTGATCCTCCCCGAAGTCAAATTCGAGGATCTCCTTCAGCATGCTGAGCGTATAGGTGCGGGGGTCGACCTCACCACTTTCGATACGCTGGATAGTGCGCGTGCTCACTTCGCACGCCTCCGCCAGCTGTTCCTGCGTCAGGTTTTTTACCTGGCGCAGTGCGGCAACTTTGACACCAAGTTCAGGTTGTTTCATTTCTCTTCTCCTTTCCAGATTTGCACTCAGTATAGAAAGGGGAATGAAAAATCACCATGTCGTAAGGACGACATTCGCGCGACACTGTGCCGCATGGGGCGACATTCCCAAAGTAGCATAAATTGAGTTGGAATTCAATATGGAAAATGACCCCGAACATGGTTAAGGGGCATTAAAACCAATGAGCCTCGTGCTGCAAGTGCCGTTGGTGTGTTGCTCTTATGCAGACAGTAGTTTTACCCGTAAGAGCAAGTACTCACCGGCAATAGCAATGAAGAATTTATAATAACGCCTGCATTAATTCAATGCGACAAGCGCCCAGCGATCACCCGAATCTGACGGATCGCTTTGTTCCTTCACTCTAAACTCCTCCAGGATCTTCTTCCATTCCTCAAGGCTCACATAACTCGTCGAGCCTTTCGATACGGAAAGATAGGCGGTTCCGCTGGGTTTTAAAATGCGCTGAATTTCGCGCACACTGGCCTGGTGATCCGCCGGGGCCACGCAGCACAGCAGCCCGAAGGCCAGGACAAAATCGAGGGCATGATCCGGAATGAAAAGCAAGCTTGCCGCCGAACTAACATGGGTTTCAATGTTACCAACCCCCCTTTTTTCAATTTTTTGCTGCAAACGGCGAATCGCTTTTTCATCCGAGTCAACCGCGAAAATCTTTCCCTTTTCACCAACCCATTCCGCGAGAGACAGGGTAAAAAACCCCGGCCCGCAACCGAGATCCGCAGCCCATTGCCCGGGTTTTAAGAACTTGTTAAATCTTTTTGGATCGTTGAACCACCTGCGCAGGGGCAGATCGAAAACGATCGGCGGAAAATGCTTATCCGAATTCTCTGTTTTGGGTGACATGGTGTCACTCCTCTTTTTTGTTCAGTCTTGTAAGGGTTCTACTTTCAGGTGCAGGTACTCGCCTGCAACAGCATTGGTCTTCGGGATCCTGGAACTTCCCGGAGTGAGCAGCTTCCGCGCCGAATCCACCGGCAGGATGATAGGTTCGGTGGCGGTATAGGTCTGCATTTTATAGAAGATGGAGCAGCCTCCCTGCGCCACCACGTTCTTCAGCCAGTCGGTCTTCCGGCCGTAGACCAGGCCGATAAGGACCTCTTTTTCCAAGAAAATCGCTTCCACGGGAGTGCGGTAATGGGTACCAGACTTACGACCGATATGGGAGATGATCGACATTTCACTTTTGCCGCTCTCGACATCCGCGATCATAGGATTCTTGAACAGCTTGCTGAAGTAGCGGACGATGTTGGGCAAGCCCTTGGGGATATTTTGTGCTTCGACCATATCAACTTCCTTTCGTTCCATACTCATCTTCAACGGGATTGATCGGCTTTCATCCACCACAGCCAGGTGGCAAACATTCCCGCCAGCACCGGTCAGGATCACGATCCAGGCGCTGGCCAGAGGCAGTGGTGTCTTGGCTTGCGCAAGGAGCAGGGGGATCGACCAGGGAAATACATCGCCCCAGCCGATCACCACTGCCAGGTTGGCCATCAAGAGTGCCAATACAGCCATACCAAGCGGCAGCAGATACCCCCTTCCGGCGCTGGCGAAGAACGCGAACGGCAGCACCACCAGCGTAACCAGGCAGGCTGTGAGTAGGACCCTGCCGCTGCCCCCCAGGAAGAGGGCGACCGATCCGCCAGGTAGATTGAGCAGCATGCCCATCAGAAAGCCGGAAACGAGGATCACCGTTGTGAGCAGGACTGCCCAGGCGGTGATGAGGATAAATTTCGCCAGCAGAATGCTAAACCGCTGCACGGGCACAGCCAGCAGGTCCTTTGCCGTGCCATCGGTGAACTCGCGGCCAAAAACCCAACTGATACTGATGACGAGGAGGAGAAACACTCCGGCTGAAACCATCTGTGTGAAAAGCCCAAAGTAGGCTGCCCAATCCGCACCAGAATAGGCCACCAGGTTGGCTTTGGCGCCCACCAGGCCGAGCTTGTGGGAAATCTCCGGGTTCCTGGCGACGAAGAGCAGGAAGGCGATGGCAAGTGGCAGGAAGAGAGCCCCCATCGAGGTCCACAGAGGCATCCTGGAGCGAAAGGCTTTGCGGAATTCCACCCAGAGTAAGCCGCCCAGTTCAGCCACCCATCTTCTCCGCTTCCGCGCCGACCAGGCGCAGGAAATATTCCTCCAAACCTTCCACCTCCACCACCAGGCCGGATGGGGGAACCCCCGCATTCACTAGCAGCAGGTTGATCTGCTCGGGATGTTCAATGGCAGGATCACTCTTGAGTTCCAAAGACCGATCCGTAAGAATGGTTGCTTCATACCCGGCAGCGGCGAGGATGCCCCGCGCGACTTCCGGCTCACCGCAGCGGACCAGCAGCCTCTTCCGACGCTCACGTTCGAGCTCAGTGGTATTCATCCCGCGCAGCAGCCGCCCCTGGTGGATGATGCCCACCCGATGCGCCAGGCGGGCGACTTCGGCGAGGATATGGCTGGACATGAAGACAGTTTTCCCGTGGTTAGCGGTTAGGTCAGAAAGCAGCTCGCGGATCTCAACGATCCCAGCCGGATCAAGCCCGTTGGCAGGCTCATCCAGGATGATGAGCGCGGGATCGTGGAGGAGGGCTTTAGCCAATCCCAGGCGCTGGTGATTCCCATGGGAGAGTGTAGAGGTGCGGCGGGAGGAATAAGCAGCGAGCCCAAGCTGCCCGATGATTTTATCCACGGCTTCAGGCGGCGTTCCGGGGTGCAGGCGGCGGGCGGCTTCCAGGTTCTCACGCACGGTCAACTCGCCATATGCATGCGGCACCTCAACCATATATCCGACGGAAGCCCAGGGTTCCACGCCGCCCGGGCGCACACGGGTGCCGAGGACGGTAGCGGATCCTGAGGTGGGTCGGATCATCCCCAGAAGCATGCGGATGGTGGTGGTTTTCCCTGCCCCATTTAACCCGAGGAAAGCATAGATCTCTCCTTCGGAGACTCGCAGGGAGAGCCCTTCGACAGCTTGAATTTCACTGTACCGTTTCCCGAGGGATTCGGTTTCGATAACCGTTTTCATTGTTTTGGCGGATGAGAGCCCGGGATTTAGCCAGCCTTGATCCAGGTGGGCACGTGAAACCCGATGATCGCCCCCAGGATGGAAAGCGAATAGAAGGGATTGCCTGGTTCGAGGACGGGGTAGATGAGGACGGCTGCCAGGAGGGGAATATATGCGCCAAGGAGGGTGCCGATCGCCCGTGCGGGTAAGCGTGGGGAGGCCTCCAGCCAGCGGAGACGCAGCGCTACCCAGCCGGAAAAGAAAGCCCCTATAGAAAAGGTCAGACCTATGATGGCAGCGAAGAGGTATTTATTCGACTGCTGAACATTCTCCAACCCACCTATCAGCAGGGAAAGGACAAAGGTGATCACCTGGGTCATGACGAGTTGGAAGAATAGGATCCCCAGAATGATGAGTACGCGGACGAACATCGGACGTGATTTCATTTCACCCTCCGTATCCTCTTGATTATAGCGACAATTTCAGAAGAGGGGTTAGCCTCGGATCCACTGTATCGCAAAATTACCCTATTGACATTCATTTTCAACGGCTTATAGTAACAACTGTATATTAATTTGGATCGAAGTGCCGCGGGGGAAAGGATGGCTGGGATCCCTAGGTTATGTGGGGAGGTCGATATGGAAAATCGACACATGACGAAAAAGCAACTGGCAATAGCAGCGATCAGCAGAATGGTGGGATTCTTCATCTTGATGGGGCTGATCCTTTTTGGGATCGCCGGCAGTCTGGCCTACTGGCAGGCCTGGATCTATCTTTTACTATTGGGTGGCCTAACCACTTTGATGGGCATCTACCTCATCCAGAACGACCCAGCTTTGTTTGAACGCCGCATGCGAATGAGGGAACGGGAAACTGTCCAAAAGAAGATCATCTTTTCCTCCTTTTTATATATCAGCTTTCTGTTTGTTCTGCCCGCGTTGAATTTCCGCTTCGGCTGGTCCACCACACCTTTGTGGGCGGTGATCATGGGGGATTTCATCATTATCCTTGGGTACGGGATCTTCTACCGGGTAATGCGTGAAAACAGCTTTGCCTCCCGGGTGATCGAAGTGGAGCAGGGGCAGAAGGTGATCGATAGCGGACCCTATGCCAGGGTCAGGCACCCAATGTATGTTAGTGTGATCTTGATCTATGCCTTCACCCCCCTGGCGCTGGGCTGCTGGTGGATGGTGCTGCCGGCGCTATCGATAATCCCCATCCTTGTGGTTCGTCTTCGCAACGAAGAGCAAGTGCTCTCGCGCGACCTTCCGGGGTACGGTGAGTATTTGGCAAAGGTGAAATATCGCCTGCTGCCGGGGGTGTGGTAAGAAAAACCAATGGTCCGGGAATTAAGGTCGGGGACATAACCGGTCCCCGACTTATTCTTACGTCTGCGGTTTGAAAATATCGATAGAGATCTCCACCGCGGTCTCTGTGCCTTTATTTTCAAGCCAGTGGAGGGTGTTTCGATCCTCCGGCCAGCCCAAACCCGGACCATACTCCCTGGCAACCCCATTTCGATGGTCAGTGATCGTTCCCTGCAGGATATAAACCATACCCGGCCTGCCTTTATGGTCGTGGAGCGGGCCGATGACGCCACCGGGTTCGATGGTCACTTTGCGCATGCGGAACTGGCGCCCTGCCAGACCCTCGATCTCGGGACCAAGGTCAAACGCATTCAGCAGTTCAATCGTCACACCTTTCGTCTCAGGAACCGACGATTCGTTTTTCATCGCAGTCTCCTTTCTGTATAACCAACGTCCAATACGCGGATGATACTCCTCTGGAGAAAAACTGATGATTAGGAATCAATAAGAAAGCAGCGAATGCCAGGAAGGTGGAATTTGAAAAGGATGGGGACTATGGCAATTACGACGGGACGCAAGCGGTCCCCGACCTGCGGAGGTTTATTTCCCTTCCGCCAGGTTCCGGATGGTGAGCAGCATTTTACGCTCCATGACGAAGGCGATGCGGTTGAAGACCTCCCACGCCCCGCCGACCATGTTGGTGCGGGTGCGCGTTTGCAGGCGGGTGCGGGCAACGAAATGGGGAGGGGGTTGGGATGTGCGGGCAAACAGACCCGGCGGTATTATACCCGGCACTCGGGCAGGTTATATAATGAACTCAAGGATTCGACGGAAAATTATTCATGGAAGCGATTTGGACCCGTTACAGGAAGGAAAAACAGGCCGCCAGGGAGCGCCTGCTCGCGCAGAGCGAGGTCTTCGAGACCGCGCTGGGGGTGGTTGAGGCCGCGCAAACCGGGCAGGGAAATGCCATTCTGATTTCGCACGGCAGCGGCGGCGGGTATGATATGGGGCTCTGGCTGGGGGATCTTATCGGCGGTCGGGGGAGGTATATCGCGCCTTCCCGTTTCGGGTACCTCCGATCGCCGGTTCCGCGTGATCACACCCCGGAGAGGCAGGCGGATATCTATGCCGCCCTGCTGGACCGGCTGCAGGTAGACTCAGCGGTCTGTATCGGGCTTTCAGCAGGCGGCGCCTCTGCGCTGCAGTTCGCCCTGCGCCACCCCGGGCGCTGCCGGGGATTGATCATGATCTCGGCGGTGAGCCAGAGCGTTCCACCCCTGCCGCGTTTCCTGCGGGCAGTCTACCCGCTCATGCTGAAATCAGATTTCCTTCCCTGGCTTCTCTACACCATCGCGCCAGGAGAGGTTTTCCACGGAAACGGGATCAGCCGTAAGTTATTAAGGTCTCTCAAAAACGACCGGGAAAAAATGATCCGGCTGGACGCGCTTTACCGCACCACCTTCCCTTCCACCCCGCGGAGCGCCGGCATGCTCTGCGATTTGGAGCTGATGACCTTGCCTTTCCGGTACCCGATCGAGAAGATCACCGCACCTGCACTCGTGATCCACGCGGTAAATGACCCGATCATCCCGATCCAATCCGGGGAAAACACCGCGGGCAAGATCCCCGGAGCCAGGTTTCTGAAGCTGGAGGATGGCGGGCACTTCACCTGCGTCACCCACAGCGAGGAGGTTCTGCCAGCCATACGGGAATTCCTCGGGAAGGGTGGAAGCCAGGCAGGGGCGCCGGGATAATGCGGTGTAGATTCAGAGCCGCTTGGTCAGGTAGTGGCGGGCGTGACCGGGGGGAAAATCGACCAATTCGCCGAAGACGCGGTAGCCCAGCTTCTGGTAAAAGTCCGGCGCCTGGAAGGAGAAGGTATCCAGGAAGACATTTTTCACGCCGCGCCTGCGGGCTTCCTCCTCCGCGCGGAGGAGCAGCTTTTCGCCCATACCCCTGCCCGCGCAGGTCCTCGCGGACGTACATGAGGCTGACGGACAGCCAGCCGTAATAGGTATCGCCGATCAGCGCCGCCGAGGGTTTGCCCGGCTTCATCCCGGAGGACGATGCACAGCGGCGTGGCGGCATCGCTGCCGGCGTGGCCAAGGTTGAAGGCGCTGATCCCGCCGCCGATCACCTCCCAGGCGGCATCATCGGGTTTTTCGAGGATTGTGATGTGAAGTTCCGGGCTCATGAAGGTTTTCCTTTCGGGGAGTTGCGCAGGATTTTGATAAATAAAATAGCACGGAACGGGGGGAAAGGCAAACAGGCACGGACCTAACCTAACGCCTATTGGTATTTCTTGATCAGGTAAAACTCCTCGACCGGAGGGGGGTACCCATTGGAAACGCCAAGAACCGAATAGCCCATTTTCTGAAAAAAGCCGGGAGCCAGGAATGAAAAGCAATAGGCCTGGGAGGCAATGCAGCCATTTTCCCTGGCGATTCTCTTCCATCTCCTGCATCAACCTTCTCCCCAGTCCTTTTCCGCGGAATCCTTCCGCGATCCAGACGTGATCAAAGATCACATTTGAAAGGGTTGTCCAGGCGGAAAGCCCGCCGATGAGCTCCGCCCGCCTGGTCTTTCAGGATCAACCTGATCTTTATGCCCTTATCGCCATCCCCGATGTTCATTTTCACGTGGCGGTGCAGCCCCGCGTGCATGATCTTCTTATCCTCTTCGCTCACATCCGTGGTGAGGATCAGCCCCTGTGCGTCGGGAATGCCGAGCTCCCTGCAGTTGGCTTGATCAGCCGATAAGCGCTTCATGAAGACATGCTCGGTTATGCCGCCAGGGTAACCATCATAGATACCCAAAGGTTGGTACCCGATGGTTGGATAAAAGTTGGGTCCCTGGAAGGAAAAGCGTCCAGGTTTGGGAGGTGAAACAACCACCCGCGAAGCCGATCTGCTCCGCGGCGAGGACAAGCTGGCTGCCGTAGCCCTTCCCGCGCAGATCATCCGAAACCCACAGGACCTCCAGGTGCATCACCCTGAAGACGGTGCTGGCGATCACCCCGCCCAGAACCTGCCCGTCGGCGTCTTTCAGTGCCAGGGCGATCTCGATGCCCGGCTGGTCAATTTCCCCATGGGTTTGTGTGCGTTTCTCCTCGTCGATCGCGTTTTGAACCCATTCCATCTCTTCCAGCGTGGGATCATCCCGGATGGAAAAGGTTTGACCGTCAAGTACGAACGGGGTATTCAAGGGCATGGAAGTCTCTCCTCTGGAACAAAGGATATCGGTGGGCGGTTCAAAGGCGCGATTCACCCACCGCCTTCGCAGGATGTTGTTGCATAAAAATAGCACGGAACGGGGGGAAAGGCAACTGGGCACAGCCCTGACCGTCATTGCGAGGAGGACGTAGCCCGACGCGGCAATCTCACCAGTATCCGATGGAGGTGGAATAGAGCGCGGGGGATTGGGCTACGATTCTTACTACGACTTTAGAGTTTCTGAACAGAACCAGAGCCAGCCATAACCCATAATAGATCGTCTGTTGCTCTAATTACTGCTGGATTATTATTTTTTGGGTCCACAAACACTTCCACTTGACTTTCATCGTTGAGATACATATCAACGTTGCAAGATGGGGGATACAACCTGGTTTTCCAGCTTTCAGAAGTATTTTTATCCCACCGGGTCAAATACGCGAAATAATCCGTAGAATCCGAATCGTTTATCTTTTCAATTTTCATTTGCATTGAAGTTGGGGATATATTTTTGTAGATCCATAACAGACGCTGTTTACGCTGAAAAATGACAATAATGAAAACAATTCCCATGACGATGAATATCCAACCCACTATTTGAAGAATGAGATCTTGTTTTTCATTCAAAAAGAAGAAACCAAGAATGACAAGACCCAAGCTAATGAATTGGCCAAGTAAAAAATACTGATGGAATTTTTTTAAACTCAACCTTTCATTACCCATTTTTCCTCCATTCTCTGTATTTTGTTCACCAAATGACGATTAATTATATTCCTTTGGGAAGAAAAACGCCCAACGACACTTGCACGTGCAGCTGGTGCTGGTGTGTTATCCCATGAAAAGACAACCTCTTAATTGGAGAGGTTTTTTGTGAGATTGCCACGACCCCTGCGGGGTCTCGCAATGACGGGAGCTTCGCAGGGCTCGCATTGACAATAATCGGCTTACTGCTGCTCGAATATATCCACCGAGATCTCCACCGCCGTTTCAGTTCCTCTGTTTTCCAGCCAGTGCAGGGTGTCCTTATCCTCGGGCCAGCCCAGCCCGGGGCCATCTTCCCTGGCGACCCCGTTGCGGTGGTCGGTGATCTTTCCCTGCAGGATGTAGACCATGCCGGGACGGCCCTTGTGGTCGTGCAGCAGGCCGATGACGCCGCCGGGTTCGATGGTCACTTTGCGCATGCGAAACTGGCGTCCGGAAAGCCCCTCGATCTCCGGACCCAGGTCAAACGCCCCCCAGCAGCTCGATTTTGACTCCTTTGTCTCAGGTACCACCTGTTCGTTACTCATAATGATCTCCTTTCCGGTAAACCAACGATCATGGCGTGGATAATACTCCTCGGGACATGCCGTGATGATTAGGAATCCATAAGAAACAGGTGATAGGTTTAAAAGATGGAAGTTTATGGCTGGAACGCGGCTGGTCCCCGACCTACGCCTTTAAATTCTTTATGATATGTTTTTCCAAAGAATTATTGAGATTAATTATCAATTACATTATCTAATAGAATCTTCCCTTCAGAGGCATGTCCTTCAATACAAGCTACTATTGCATCATGATGAAAAGAATCTGATTTTGAATATTCATCTGTTTTTTCGATAATACTAATGAATGCGTTGCGGGGGCTTTAAAAATGGATTTGTGTGATTTCTTTCGTTCACGACTGTTTAACCATTGAAATAAATTTACTGCAAGTGAAATTAACCCGATTGCCAACCCAACCCCTTCAGCAATTGTCATTAGTACTCTCCCCGAACAATTGTTTATCTTTACTTTGATGAATTCTCTGTCGCAGGTGATTTAATTCATCATCGCTACTAATCCCCTTTATAGGTTGCACTGGGCATGAAAAAGAGCCAATGATAATTTACCCCCACATTTTTGGAGTAATGATAGAAAAACCTTCTTCCATCTCTCAATAATTATTTTTTCCCCAATTTCAGCACACCCTATTCGAGAAATAATTATCTCAATATTTTTGGATACAAGATGAAAACTTTCCTGATTCTCATTAATTACCCCTTCATGTAATTGATATCTCATCAAGTGTATTAACTGACTCATTTTTTGATGAGATAAACTTTGGGGTTTTAAAGGGTAAAAGGAAATGTAGAATTCACTCATAATTTTTATTGTATTCTCTTTCGATAGATTCTTCTGATCACATTTGAGTTAATGTAACTACTGGAACCGATTCCAAAGTACCCATTTTTTCGCCCCGCATTAATTTCATTTTCAATTTCGTCTGCCAAATCGCTATCAAAGGACCTAATTGCTGTTATGTATGTTTCATTAACGCCTTCTATATATAAGCCTAATGCACCTAAGTCAGAACAAAATGAATCAATTATGGCATTTAATTGATAATTTTCAATCTTATTATTTATAGATTTTTCATCGTCTTCCGAAAATGAATAATTCATAATATTTAGAGATTTTATTTTAATATTTTTTCAGATGCATCTAATTCTCTTTTAACTGCAATTAATTTATTTATCATATTCTCTAAATCATTATTGTCACATTGGAATATTACAGGATCCAAATCATCAAGATTAAGCTTAAGAATAATTACAGGAACCGTTCTATTTATTTCAGGTTTATATTCTGAAGCATCATCTAAAATCCAATCAAAATCACTTTCTATTACAGTACGATAATCAATAACTGAAGAAATTGACATTAAACCCGGTAAAAGAATTTGTTGTTGGATTCTATCGATTCTACGGTTTCTATCAGATTCAAGAAAAATAAAAAAATCATGTAGAAACTTTATTGATTTATCTCTTTGTTCATTATTAGGAAATATTTTTAAGTCCAGAAAATCTTGCAAGACTCCTTCAGCCGTATCTCGTTTATATACCCAACGATTTGAAAAAAATTCTAAGACATTTATAATTTTTAAATCATTTATCATCCTCCCCCCCCAATTTCTTTTATCGCATTTTGTTTTGCGAGATTAATACCCCTAGTATTCGTCCCTGTGATAACCGGTTTTATATAAATTAATGTTCTTCCCTTTGAACATCATCCAATTCCCATAATAATTGTATATGCTCGTAAAAATCCTTGGACAATTTTTGGAAATTCATAAAATAATCTGCTTCTATCAAATCCTGTCATTTCTCCTCCTCGAAGGTCTGTCATTATACGGATATAAATTAATAAACATTCAATACAATTGAAAAATAGATAATATTATTCACCGATACTCAAAACCACAAAATGCTTATCATTATTACTCTTTATAGCATAAGTATATAACAAAAAATTGTAATACAAAAAAACAATAATCATATTACGAAAACTACCCACCCCCCGCTAGTCTGCGAGTCCTCCACCACCCAACTCAGCTTGCCTGCAGACCCTCATCCACCAGCTCGGACGCGAGCCTGAAGGACGCATAGACCGCACCACCATCATAGCCTCTTGTTTCCATATATATTATGCAACAGAATAGAAAACCGACCTATAATAATTAGCAAAAAGAATCCCAGGAGGCTCTCATGAATGACCAGGCACCTGTTCTAAACCCTGCTAAACCACAAGATCTACTCGCCAAAACCGGGGGAGCGCGTTTCCTGGATAGCCGACTGCTCTGGCTGGCGATGGGCTTC
>CAWDZA010000011.1:0-24371 GCA_963806635.1 uncultured Chloroflexia bacterium
GTAGGATATCCATGAGGGAAGCTGCTCGTTTACAATCTTTTCCAGACAGTTTTATTTTTCAATCCAAACTTCGTGAAACAGAGAGACAAATTGGGAATGCAGTTCCACCTGTTCTCGCATGGCATTTAGCGAATGCTATTCAATTGGCTTTGGATGCCTAATGAAAATCGAGGAATTTGAATTCACTTTATCAAATATCACCGATCAGTTAAATAAGAAAATAAATAAATCAGGGATATTTAAAGATTCAAAACAATTCGAGAATGAAGTAAGAAATGGTTTCCAATCTGTTGGGTTAAATGTAAATTTCCAGCCGCATCCCCAAGTATTCCCTGATATTTCCCTGGGAGAATATGGTGTGGAGGTAAAATTTACGACAAATGATACATGGAGATCGATTGCAAATAGCGTTTTTGAAGGTATGCGTGATTCATCAGTTAAATACATTTATTTAATTTTTGGAAAGATGGGAGGAGTACCAGAAGTTAGATGGGGGAAATATGATGATTGCGTTATTCATGTTAGAACTTCGCATGTTCCCCGCTTTGAAGTTGAAATGACAACTAAAGAAAGCCTATTTAAACAAATGGGTACCACTTACGATTTTTTCAGTAAGTGTTCAATCGAACAGAAAATGGATTTTATTAGGGTTTATTCAAGGAAACGATTAAAGCCAGGAGAAAGACTTTGGTGGTTAGATGTAAAGGAGGAACAAGAGCATTCGTTACCACTTGAGGTTAGAATCTATATGAACTTATATCAAAAAGAAAAACGAATGCTTAGAGCCGAGGCTGCCCTCCTATGTCCCCAAATTGTAAAACCATCCCGAACAAGAGATAAGTATTCTGATGCAGTAAGTTATCTTCTAACATATCGAGGTGTACTTTGTCCTCAAGCTCGAGATTTATTTACTGCAGGGAGCGTAGCTCTAAGAGCAAATGATGAAAGAGGAGGTAATTATATGCTCAGAGCTCTAATGGATATTCAAACTGAAATGAGAAACGCTGCGGAATATTTAGAAGGTTCGTTATTCAAGGAATATTGGGGAATAGATATACCAATTCCTGATCGAATCCCAAAATGGCTTTCATTTGCAGATAATTATGCGGTTGGGTGGGTGCCATCAAGAGAATTGTTTCGTGAATAATCGAACGATTTATTTCAAATTTCGTTCTCAAATAATAAGTCATGCAATTGACATTTGATCCGCTTACTAGGGAGGAACGTAGTGAAAGGATGTCAAAAATTCGAAATATTAATACAAAAGGGGAAATTTTTGTCCGTAGATTAATCTTCGGGATGGGTTATCGATATAGATTACATTCAAAATCGTTACCCGGGCATCCTGATATAGTGTTTATTTCTAAGAAAAAAGTAATTTTTATAAATGGTTGTTTTTGGCATCAACATAATTGTGGGCATTATCGTATGCCTAAGACGAATCAGGATTATTGGTTTCCAAAATTAAAAAAGAATGTTAATAGAGATATTCAAAATATTTCTTCGCTAGAAAAAATGGGTTGGCAAATATTAATAATTTGGGAATGTGAGATAAAAAAAGTTGACATAATTTCACAAAAAATCCAAGAGTTTTTAGAGATTAGCGATCATAATTCTAAATAAGTTATTTTCGGAAATAACCAACGAAAAGGAAAAATACAAATGAAGGAAATAGTAAATTACGCCATCGTTTGGCAAGAATGCGGTAACAACAGTAGTATTGCCAAAAGATTTTATGTTCCTGGTTTTATTGGTTATTTACCGTTTTTTATTTGGGGCGAGGATATATCTAGAATGGAAAATAAACAGGACATCCAACTCCGTGAAGAACATCTTCTCAAAGGAATTCTTTATGGTCTTTATGATTCTGAAAATGAAACATTTCCATTTCCTCCAGAAAAAGATAGGAAAACTTTATTAGGCCTTTTGGAAAAATTACAAGACGGGTTCGATTTTGAAAACAAAGAAGAAATGATCTTGAATACAGCAGGTAATATTCGAGAAATTAATGGGCATGAACCAAGTCGAATTGTCTTAGAAGTCGGAAATGAGTTAGTTCCTAGTTCCTCGGAGATAAAAAGCGATCTAATTTGTGATTTGTGGCATGTTATTTCTTCTCAAGGGAGGAGTAGTCATCTGTTCGGTGAAATCCTTGAATTGCTATATCAAATCAATCTATCCCAGATTTATCCGAGTGCCAAAGAATTTATATGCTACTATGGTCTTTGTGCACTGGTGTTCTTAAATGACGAGGAAGGTATCGGAAAATTTCTTTCGGAATATATTTATCCAAATGTTGAAATGAGATTCCTCAAAGAAAAGATTAAATCATTGTTGGAGAACCCAAACAAATATGACCCTATAGATTTATTAATTAAATGAAATTAAACCAAAGTTATTAATGGGAATGAGTGTAAGATATTTAAAACGGGAAAAATCTTAACAATTAAACATTGAATTCTTAGAATAAAAACTTAAAGCTCTCCAAAAACCGGTTATACAACTCCCAGTCCTCTTTGTCATCCTGGTGACCGATGATGATCATGTAAAGCTGCCCGTTGTGGGCGAAGAAATAGCGGTCGTCAGCGAAGGCTTGAGGGCTGCGCTCAAAACGGGTGTGGATGGCCGGTCTCCCCGGCGATCTGCACATCCGCCGCGCGGGGGTCAGCAAATAGGTTGTGATCCATCAGCCACTGCGCCAGGTCGGTGCCCGCTACCGGGCGGAAATCCTCGCGGTCCGGTAGGGGAAGTTGATATAGAAGGTCGGCCAGCCATCAGGCCCGATGATCGAAAGCGACTGCGGATTGCCGTTCACAGATCGCTCCAGGGTGGCATCCGGCGGGTATTCGAAATACAACCCGGTAGTGGTATCCCGGTAGATCTTCCAGCCATCGGCAGAAAGTTCAGGGGTTGATGTTTCCGAGGAAGGCGGTGCCGGGGTGGGGGTATCCTGCAGGGCGGAAGCGGGAGCGCACTCGCCGCGGAAATAAGCCCACTCTTCGCACTCGGAGCCATCCGCGAAGATGCAAATGCCGGTTTGCGCGCCGGTTCCATCCGTGCGGATCTCCAGCGTGCCGCCGTACTGCTCGCAGTAGACCGAAGCCGGATTGGCTATCTCCGCATCCTTGTCCACCAGCGGAATGATCGTAGGCGTTGGAGTTTTACGGGCGCAAGCCGCCATGGTGAGGGCGAGACCAATCCCGATCAATATTATCCAATTCTTTCCAGACATGACGTGCTCCTTCGAACCGGTTTAGGTTTTCATATCAAGGACGGATTAATCGGTTTAAAAGTTCCTGGAATTACCCCTCCTGCATGCTCTCCCACTCCTGCAGCTTGGTTTCCATCTCAGCTTCGATACGGACGTAATCCTGCCCCATTTTTTGCACTTCACCCGGATCCACCCCAGGGGTTTCCAATTGGCGGGAAATGACTGCCAAGTTGCGCTTCCAGGGCTGCGATCTCATTTTCCAGCGATTTGAGTTGTTTCTCCCGCCGCGCCTGCTCGTTTTTGCTCCGTCCGCCAGTCTCTTTTTCCGGTTTGGATGTTTTCTGCGCGGATCTCTCCTCGATCTTCTGCGCTTTTTCCGCATCCCGGGAAGCCTTGTATTCGGAATAGGTACCGGAGAAGACTCTGAGAACTTTATCAGAAGGCTGCACCTCCCAGACCTGGCTGGCAAGGCCGTCGATCAAGTAGCGATCGTGCGAGACGAGCAGGATGGTGCCGGCGTAATCCGAAAGCAGCCCCTGCAGCACCTCCTGGGCGGGCAGATCGAGGTGATTGGTCGGCTCATCCAGCAGCAGCAGGTTGGCGCCTTCCAACGCCAGCAGGGCCAGCGCCAGGCGCGAGCGCTCGCCACCGGAAAGCATCCCCACCGGTTTGAAGACGTCCTCCCCGGTGAAAAGGAACTTGGCCAGGTAGTCGCGGATCTCGCCGGGCAGCCACTTGGGCGCCATGGCCTGGATCTCATCCATCAGCGACCAGCCCGGGTGCAGCCGCTCGTGGGTCTGGGCAAAGTAACCCACCTTGAGGCTGGAGCCTAGCATGGCTTCCCCAGCCAGCGGCGGGAGCTGCCCCAGGAGCGTCTTCAGGAAGGTGGTCTTGCCGGCGCCATTGGGACCGATGACCGCGGCGCACTCTGTGCGCCTCAGCACCAGATCCGGGACGGTGAAAAGCGGCTTGCCCTCGTCCTGGTAGCCCACGCTCAAGCTTTTCGTGCGGATCACCAGTTCGCCAGAGCGCTCCACTGCCTGCAGGTTCATTCGCATCTGCTTCTGGCGGGATACGGATTCGACCAGCTCCTCCTCCTTCAACCGTTCGAGGCGTTTCAGGCGACCCTTCGCCTGGCGGGTGTTCTGCCCGGCGATGTTGCGGCGGATGTAATCTTCCTCCTTGCGGATAAACTCCTGCTGGGTGTCGTATTCCTCCGCCTGGCGCTCCTGGTTCATGGATCGCTGAAGGAGGTAGGCGGAATAATTGCCGTGATAAAGGTGAAAGCGGGGGGTCATCTCCCAGATGGTATCGGCCATCTGGTCGAGGAAGTAGCGGTCGTGCGAGATGGCAACAACAGCGCCCTTCCAGTTCTTCAGGTAATCCTCCAGCCACTCGATCGCGCCGATATCCAGGTGGTTGGTGGGCTCATCCAGCAGGAGCAGATCGGGTTCGGAAAGGAGCAGCTTTGCCAATAGGGCGCGGGTGCGCTGCCCGCCGGAAAGCTGCTGCCAGGGGCGATGCTCGTCGTGGCGGGTGAAGCCAAGCCCCACCAAAGTCTGGCGGATGCGTAATTCAAGGGTGTAACCGCCGCGGATATCATACTCGTGCTGCAGCCGGCCGTACTCAGCCAAAACCTCCGGATCGCCGCCACCCAACTGCGCCTCCAGCCGGGCAAGCTCTTGCGCCCGGGTGGTGAGATCGGCGAAGGGCAGCAGGCATTCCTCCCAGAGGGTGTGGTTGCTTTCAAAGATGGCTTCCTGCGCCAGGTAGCCGATGCGCAAGGAGCGGGCGCTCTCCACCCTGCCGCGGGAGGGTTCTTCCTCGCCCAGGATCAGGCGGAAGAGGGTGGTTTTACCCACCCCGTTGGGTCCCACCAACCCGATGCGGGCACGGTGCGGTACGCTGAACGAAACGTGCTCGAACAGATCGCGCGCGCCAAAAGATTTCCCCAGGTCATTAGCATTCAAAAGAGGCATGGAAACGCTTCAAATCCCTCGTGGGCAAAGTATATCATCCAAAATTTGGAGCGGAAGTAGATCAGGCTTCGTTCAGGCGGTCCACCCGGCTGCGGACCATCAGGAGGGGGACGATGGCGCAGGCCAGGCAGACAGCCCCGCCGAGGAAAAGTCCGCCAATTTGACCGGCGACGCGCGGAACCCCAAGCGCGGGCAGCAGCAGGGCAGGACCTACCAGGAACAGGATGCTGAACCCCATGTAGGCGAAGCAGGCCAGGGAGCTGAAGCAGCCGGTGATACCACCCTGCATCTTGCGCGGGTCCACCCAGTCGAAACGCGCGCCAACCACCCCGAACGCTTCCGAGATCGAGGTCGCACCCGCAAAGCACAGACCCACCGCAAGCATGGAGAAAGGCAGGTTTGGCAGCTTGGCTGGCTGCAGGATGGCGAACGCGATCAGAAAGATCCAGCCGATGAAAACGGGAGGAACCCAGGCAACGATGAACTTTGAAATCAGCATCTGACCGGCGTTCAGGGGCGAGGATTTCAACATCCAGAAGCTCTTCCCTTCCTGCGAAAAACCCCTGCCCGCCAGCGCCATCACCAGGATCCAGCCAACAAAGATGGCGATGCCAATATCCGCGTAACCGAAACCGGTGGAGATGAGGTTATTAACCCATTGCGGAGCGTTTCCCTGCCCGAGCGGTGCACGGGTACCCTGGCGCAGGATGGCCAGCCCGTACATCACCCCCAGGATCAGGGGGGTCATGAGCTGTGAGAGATTGCGCAGGTCGCGGCGCAGGACGAGGAAATCTTTGAGGACCATGGCGCGGATGGGCGCCGGCAGGATGCGAGCCGCACGGGCAGGTTGGGCAGCTGCGGCTGCCCTGGCAGGGCGGGGAGCTTTCTTTTTACCGACATTTGCCTGCACCCTGGCCCAGCCGCTGTAATACAGTTTTTCAGCGGTGACGAGCGCGATGGCAAAGATGCCCACGCTTAAGGCTATCGTAACGAGCAGAAAACCGGCGGCAGGCAGCCAGTTGCCCTGGCCCAGATTTACCAATCCCTGCCCCGCCCAGGCAAGTGGAGACCAGGGTGTGTTGAAGCGGGTGAAACCCTGCAGCGCACTGGTAACCTGTGAATCGGACACATTCACGTTCAAAGCCCGGAAGAAATTTCCCGATTGCCCCAGCGTGAAGGAAATGATACCCACGAAAAACGCCAGCACCTCCGCCAGGCGGCGGGGGGAAACGAACCTGGCGAGTACCATCACCAGCAAGCTGGCAAAACTGGCAACTGCCAGGGCAAGCGCAGCGATCACAATGAGCATTACCGGGTAATAGAGGAAGTTGAACCCGAGCGCTGCCCCAAGACCGAAAAGCACCGGCAGGATGAGCAGGCATAGCAACCCGAAGTTGGGCAGGATGGCTTGCAGCATCTTGGATACGAACACGGACCGGATGGGAATGGGCGCCGATAATAAAAAGTCCATATCCCCGGAAAGATACAGCGCCGAGAGCAGCACCCCGAAGCTGGTCAGGAAGATTATAAACATCCCTGCCGTGATCAGCATGGTGGGCAGGCTGAGCAGGAAGGGCAGCGGGTTGCCGATGAAACTGGCGAAATCCTTGGAAGTGAGGAATCCCAGCAGGTAGTAGGAACCGACGAAAACGCCGACCACCAGGGAGGCGATGAAAACGTAGAGGAAAATGAGGCCGATCTTCTTGCGGGTCTTCGCGCGAAGGAAGCCGCGGATGGAGATCATCAACCGGATGCGCAGCAGCTTCCAGACCGCCGGGAAAATGCGATCATCCACGTGCGCCAGAGGCAGCGTCATTTAAGTACCTCGGCGATCTCGGAGTACTCCGCCCCCCCGGTGAGGCTGAGGAAGATATCCTCCAGACTTTCGCGCCCGTCTCCGCCCTTGCGCAGCTCATCCATGGTACCGTGCGCAACCAACTTGCCGCCGCTGATGATCCCGATCCGGTCGCACATGTGTTCGGCGATCTCGAGGATGTGGGTGGAAAGCATCACCGCAGCGCCGCGCTCCGCCATCTGACGCAGGATATCCTTGATCAGCCGGGCGGATTTGGGGTCGAGTCCGACGGTGGGTTCATCCAGAATGAAAACTTTCGGGTCATGCACCAAAGCTGCGGCAATGGAGGCTTTCTGCTTCATGCCGTGGCTGTAGGAGTCGGTGGTATCGTCCGCGGCAGCTGTCAGGTCGAACATACGCAGCAATTCTTCGGCTCGCCGGCTGATCTGGGCAGGCTCGATGTTATAGAGGTCACCCACGAACTGCAGCAGCTCGCGCCCGGTAAGCTTGGCGTACAGGTTGGGCTCATCGGGAACGAATCCGCTGGCTGCTTTTGCCTGCAGCGGCTGGGTCTGGATATCATATCCCGCCACCCGAACCGTTCCCGAGGTGGGCTGCAGCAGACCGACAATGATCTTGAGGGTGGTGGTCTTACCGGCACCGTTGGGTCCCAGAAAGCCGAAGATCTCCCCGCCCTTCACGGAAAAATGAACGTCATCCACGGCGGTCTTCGTGCCGTAATGCTTGGTTAGATGCTCTATTTCGATTAGATTCATTCCGTTTTCCATCAATCCCTCCCGAAGTATCCTCAGATTATAACGAGGAATTCAAGTAAAAAGTTGCAAACCAACGAGTGGCGTGTTGGAAAGTGAGGAATCCCTTTACCGGACTGTCCATAGGCCGGCAAAACTCTACCACTGGCTGGATGACACACTTGGTGAATAATCTCCTATCTCGCTGGCCAGAAGGCAGGGAAGAACAACCGGATCAGGGTATCCAGAAATATCGCCAGCACGAAGAGATTTTCGAACAGGCGGTTGTGATAAAAGGCAAAACCGGAAAACCAGGTGGGCCAGCCGGGCCATTCCTTGGGCGGTTCAGTCGGACGCGGTTTGGTCAATACACCCACGGCATACATCAACCGTTTCCCGGCAAAGAAGACCAAAAGTAACACCGGCGTAAAATACCGCAATCCAAACACCATGTAGAGGATCACCACATATACCAGGACCAGGATGGTAATGTTCAAATAGCGGGCAGCCTTCTCACCGATGCGGACAGGCAAAGTGCCGACCCCTTTTCTTTTATCCTCATCGAGTTTGTCGATATGCTTGCCGATGTTGATGCTGACCACACTCAACCCGAAGGGAACACCTGCAAGGGCAACGAGCGGCGCGGCAGAAACCCAGCCTTTGGCAAGCACGGTGTACACCGCGACCACCAGGATGGGTCCCCAGATCAGGAAGATGGAAAGCTCACCCAGCCCCAGGTATTTGAGCGGCCAGGTATAAATGAGCAGCACCACAGGCACCCAGGGCGAATAATGCCAGCACCGCCGGGGAAAACCCCGAATAGACCAGGGCGAAGATACCGGTAAGAAAAGCCAGGGTTCCGCTTATGATAAAACCACTTGAGCTGCTGCTTTTTGGTCCAAAATCCCTGAACCAGAGGGTGCACTCCGTACTGCGTGCGGAAGTAATCATCCTGATCCACCCCGCGGGAAAAATCGGTATAGTCGTTGAGCAGGTTGTTCGTGCCGTGGGCGATGAATAGCCCCAGGGTGATCACCAGCCAGGGGAGGAAGGAAAAGACCCCGTCGCGGATGGCCAGCAAACCGCCGATGACGCAGGCATAAATTGTGACCGTTGTGACCGCCGAACGGGTGGCGATCAGCCACTTGGAAATGACATCCAGTGCATCCCATTCCGCTTTACCGTCCATTTTCACCAGGACTGAAAGCGATTTTTTCCACATTCCAAAATTGATCTTCATTTCAACCCTCCCGCGAATCGTTTTGATCACGCGAAGACGAGAAAATCACTCCAACAATAATGATGATACCCAATAGCAGGCGAAAATTCCAGTTATAAAACATATTGAAATTTCATCTGGCTGGTTAAAATTCTTTTATTACACTGGGAACTTAATGGTGATTTTGGCTGGACGAACGGGGAGAGGGTATCCGATTGGAAGGGAAAAGGCTGAAAATTTCCGATGTCGAACCTGCATGAAACCCTACCGCTGGATGAAGATCATCCCTGAGGCGGCGAAGGAGAACAGGGTTTTGAAGTATTTCCCGGGAAAACGAGATGGATAAATAAACATGGCGCTGATTGACTTTCGACCGGAACGGATTTACAGTGGAAGGGTTCCACAACAAGGGTAAGGTTTGCAGGAAGCCTTAAATCTGCTTTTACCCAGAATCAATTTTCAACGGAGGAAAGAATGTCTTCTTTACAGCTGTATTTCTCGCTGCACATGATCGGAATGGCGCTCTGGGTGGGGCAGGCGTTGCTGCTGCCAATCGTCATCATCCCGGCGGTAAAAGCCCTGGAGGACGCCGGTCAATTGAAATTCATGGAAACCTTCACCCGCAAATACATTCCCTGGTTCATCGGAGCCGCGGTGGTGATGATCCTCACCGGAGTGATGCAGATCCTTTCCCCGGATCTGTGGGAGGAGATGGATGGCAACATGGTGCTGATCATCAAGCATGTCGTGATCATCCCCCTGCTGGCCACGACGATCTACGTCTGGTTCTTCCTGGGCCGCAAACTGGGGAAGGCGGATACTGATAAGGCCAAGCTCTGGGGACAGTTTAAAGTCTTCGCCTGGGTACAGCTAACCCTGGGCGTGGCGGTGCTGATCATCACCGGTCTCCTGACCGGGTAATCTTCCGGCTCACATTAATAAATATCCCCGGAGAGGTTCTGCCCCTCCGGGGATTTCTGTTGACTGGATTCTCCCGCAAATCCAAATGTCAACTTCGCAGTATTGCTCCCAGCTCTCGTTCCAGCCGTTTGATGATCTTCTGGCGAACCCCGGCCACCTCGCCATCGGTGAGGGTTCTATCCGAAGCCTGGTAGGTGATACTGTAGGCCAGGCTCTTTTTTCCCGCGCCCACCTGGCCGCCGCGGAAAACATCGAACAGGCGCACGGCGCTGACCAATGCGCCGCCGGTCTGGCGGATCAGGTCTGCCACCGCTCCAGCCGCGATGGATTCCTCCACCACCAGGGCAAGATCCTCAAGCACCGGGGGGAACCCTGGCACGCCGCTGGTATCAAACCGGTCAGGGACGAGCGGAAGCAGGGTTTGCAGATCGAACTCGGCGCAGATGACCGCGGTTGAACCCAGGTCGAACCGCTCCTGAACCAGCGGATGCAGCTCGCCAAATATCCCCAGGCGGGTTTCGCCGGAGAAGACCGCTGCGCACTTGCCGGGGTGGAAGATGGTGCCCTCCTCGCCCGTGAAATGGATGGAGGGGACATGCAGCTCCGAAAGCGCGGTTTCGATCACACCCTTGAGGTCGTAGAAATCAAGCTCAGCCTTCTGGTGGCGGTCCCAACCCGCGGGATAAGCCCTGCCGGTCATGACGATCGCCAAACGCAGGGGCTCTTCCGGCAGCGGTTCACCTTCACGGGGCAGAAAAACAGGCCCGATCTCAAAAAGGCCCTGGCGCGGAGCGGTGCGGCTGTTGCGCTCGGCGATACCCAGGACCGATGAAAGCAGGCTGCGCCGGAGCACGGAGTGCTCGGGCGTGAGCGGGTTGCGGACACCCAGGTAGGGTCCAGGCGCTGCGTCGGTTCCCGGCGGTGTCAGGCGGGCTTCCGTGGAAGGCTCCGTCAGGCGATAGGTGATGATCTCCTGCAGGCCGGCCCGGACGAGCGTAACCCGCAGTTTTTCTTCGGCATCCGCGAGCGGCTGCGGGTGGATGGGCGGCATCAGCTCTGCCAGGCGGGTGGCAGGGATGTTATCGAACCCGACCATGCGGGCGATCTCTTCCACGATATCCGCTTTGCCGATCACGCCCGGGTGGATATCCAGGCGGTGGGGCGGGGTCTGGATGGTGAAGGTTTCCCCATCCTGCGTGACCACGAATTCCAGCCCTTGAAGCAGGGTGATGATCCGCTCGGGAGGAACCTCCATCCCCAGGCGGCGGGTGATCTCCGCGTGGGTGATGGTGACAACGGGGATCGATCTCTTTTTGCGGGTATTCATCCACGAGCCCCTGGGCGATCTCGCCCCCGCTCCACCCGGCGATGCGGTCCAGCCCCACGCGCACACCCAATTCCGCCAGGGCAGGGTGCACCCCGCGGGCAAAGCGGTAGGCAGCCTCGGAATTCAGGCGCTGGGCGAAGACCGTGCGGCGGGTGTTGACGAAGTTCCACGAAGCGCCTTCCAGCAGGACATTGGTGGTGGTATCTGTCACTTCGGATTCCAACCCACCCATCACCCCGGCCAGGGAAAGCGCCCCGGCGGTATCGCAGACCAGGACGGTGAAATCATCCAGCTCGCGCTCGACGTTATCCAGGGTGGTCAGTTTTTCACCCTTCTTCGCCGGGCGGGTGATGATGGTGGGAGCTTTCCCTCTGGCGCGCTTCACCAGCACGTCGTAATCAAATGCGTGCAGCGGTTCGCCCACCTCCAGCATGACGTAGTTGGTGGCATCCACGATGCTGTTGATCGGGCGCATCCCGGCCAGGCGCAGGCGCATCTGGACCTTGTAGGGACTGGGTTGGGGTTTGACCCCGCGCACCAGGCCAAGCACGAAACGCGGGTTGAGCGGCGGGATCGGTGATCTGGATGGATACTTTGCCCTTCGACTGGATGCTCCAGCGGCAGGCATCGTGGTTACCGGTTTGCGCAGGGGTATGCCCAGCAGGGCGGAGAGCTCGCGGGCAACCCCCAGGACGCAGGCATCGCGGATCATGTTGGGCAGGATGTTGAGGTTGAAGACCGCGTCGCCCATGTAGTCCATGAGCGGCACGCCCACCGGGGCGTCGGCATCCAGGATGATGATGCCCTCGTGCTCCTCGGAGATGCCCAGCTCCTTTTCGGAGCAGACCATCGAGAAGGATTCCACCCCGCGGATGACCGCCCGTTTGAGGGTGGTGAGCACGAACCCCGCTTGATGACCGTCGTAGAGGCGGGCGCCCTCACGGGCGTAGGCGACCTTGATCGGCTGGGGCAGGGGTCCCGTGCCCTTGTATTCCAGCAGGTTCGGCGCGCCGGTAAGGACGGTCAGCGGTTCGGGGCAGCCGTCATCCAGCTTGCAGAGCACAAGACGGTCGGCATTCGGGTGCGGCAGCACCTCGAGGATCGCGGCGGTGACGAATTTATCCCGCTCCCAGGTGAGCCCGCTGATGCGAAAATCCCGTCGATCGCGCTCGCCGGGAGGTGTAAAGGGCAGGCCGACCACGGTGATATCCTCGACCTCGAGACCCACCGAAAGCAGCGCGCGGGCTGTATCTTCCAGCGAAAGGTCAAAATCTACATATTCTTTTAGCCAGGAAAGGGGTATTTTCATTAGAACTGCTCCAGGAACCGGATATCATTCCCGTAGAAATAGCGGATCTCCTCCACGCGGTGACGCAGCATGGTGATGCGCTCCACACCCATGCCGGCGGCGAATCCGGAATAGACCTCGGGGTCATAGCCGCCATTTTGCAGCACGGTGGGATGCACCATCCCGCAGCCCAGGATCTCCAGCCAGCCGGTCTGCGAACAGACCCGGCAGCCGCTTGCCGCCGCAGATGAAGCATTCGATCTCCACATCGCCGGAGGGCTCGGTGAAGGGGAAGTAGGAGGGGCGGAAGCGCGTGCGCACCTCCGCGCCAAACATGCCGCGGGCAAATTCCTGCAGGGTGCCCTTCAGATCAGCTCAGGGAGATATTCTTGCCGACCGCCAGCACCTCCACCTGCAGCAACTGGCTTTCGTGGCGGGCGTCCATTTGCTCGTAGCGGTAGCACATGCCGGGCAGGATGACGCGGATCGGTTCCGGGCAGAACTTGCGCATGACGTGGATCTGGCCTGGCGAGGTGTGCGTGCGCAGCATCACCCCGGGAGTGGTGGTGTGGAAGGTATCCCACATATCCCGCGCCGGGTGATAGGGCGGGATATTGAGCAGACCGAAGTTGAATTCGTCAGTCTCCACTTCGCGCGAGCGGTAAACCTGGAAACCCATCCCGGAGAAGACCTCGATGATCTGGCGCAGGGTCTGGGTGATGGGGTGCAGCCGCCCAGCAGGGGGTACCCGCCCGGGGAGGGTGATATCCAGGCGCTCTGTTTCGAGCGAGTTCTTCAGCCGCGCGGTTTTGACCGCCGTCTCGCGTTCTTCATAGGCTCTTTCGAGCTGCTGTTTCAGGCGGTTGGCTGCCTGCCCGACGACGGGGCGCATGGCGCTTTCAAGCCCGGTGAGATGGGAGAAGATCTCCATCACCGGCGCGCTGCGGCCCAGGTTCTCCATCTTCCAGCGCTGCAGGTCGCGAGCCTTCGCTCACCTTTTCCAGCGCTTCCAGCGCTTTGCGCCCGATCTCATCCAGGCGGTTGATGGGGTTCTCATCTGTCATGGTTGTGTCCTCCACAATAAAACATCCCGACCCAATTTCGGGACGGGATTGATTCCGCGGTACCACCCAAATTGGCTGCGATTGCAGCCCACTCGACCCGGTTCGATCATGAACCGGTCACGCCTGTTAACGCTGCGCCTGCGGACCGGGCTAATGAACCTTGTTCACCCGGCCGGCTCGGGCGGGAACTTCAGCCAGGTTACCCCGGGCGGGGTCTCAATCCATGCCGCCGCCTCCCTGTCGCTTCCGCTGGCCTACTTTCCGCCGTCAGAGCCGTTATGGATGCAATTATCCTTTAAAAGGGGGAACTGTCAAGGAAGGCTTTCTTTATTGAATCTTGGGATCCACCTGGGTACTTTCTGACAATACTCCTCATACGGTTTCCCAAACCTCTTGCGCAGCTGCGGTTCCTCCACCAGCACGGTGAAGAAGTGCAGGGCGGTGATGAGGAAGGCGGCGTATGCCAGCATCCACATGGAACGGGTGAGCAGCACCCAGCCGGTGAGGACGCACAGCGCCCCGTAATACATCGGGTTGCGCACAAAGCGAAAGAGCCCGGTGGCGACGAATTCCCTGGGCGGATCGAATGGCGCCGGGGTGCCTTTGCCGAACCGCACGAACGCCCAGGCGACCCAGATCTGAATGGGCAGCCCCAGCAGGATAAAGAAAACCCCCAGCACCGAAAACAGATTCAGCACGGGGGGCCAGGTGGCTAATCCATACCTGATCAGCAGGGCGGGGATCAGCCCTTCGGCGATCCCCAGAACCAGGGTGGTGAGCAGGGCGGACTTTATTCCGGTTTTCAATATTCCGCGCTGCCGGTGACGATGGTGCCCACATGCTCGCCCACCAGGGCGCGCTGCAGGGCGGTATCATCCCACAGGTTGAGCACCAGGATGGGCAGGTTGTGCTCCATGCACAGGGTCACCGCGGTGGTATCCATGACCTCGAGTTTGAGGTTGATCGTTTCAATGTAGGTGAGGTGTTCGAACTTTTTGGCGTTCCTTATTGAACTTGGGATCGCTGTCGTAGACGCCATCCACCTTGGTGGCTTTGATCAGAGCCTCCGCGCCGATCTCCATGGCGCGCAGGGCTGCCGCGGTATCGGTGGAGAAGAAGGGGTTGCCCGTGCCGCCGCCGAAGATGACCACGCGTCCTTTTTCCAGGTGGCGGATGGCGCGGCGCTGGATATACGGCTCGGCGACCGAGCGCATTTCGATGGCCGACATCACCCGGGTGACCACGTCCTCCTTTTCCAGCGCGTCCATCAGTGCCAGCGCGTTGATCACGGTTGCCAGCATGCCCATATAATCCGCGGTGGCCTGGTCCATGCCCATCTCCAGGCCCACCCGTCCGCGCCAGAGGTTGCCTCCGCCGATCACGATGGCCACATCCACCCCCAGCTCGCGCACCTCCTTCACCCGGCGGGCGATATTCTGGGCCTTCTTCGCGTTGATGCCCTCTCCGTCGTCATTGCCGAGGGCTTCCCCGCTCAGCTTCAGCAGTATCCGGTGATATTTCAAAGGCTGCATACGAGCTCCTTTTTCCATTCTGTTTGAAATATTTTAATCCCGATTCCCGATCCTGGTTTATCCGGAACGGAGTGAAAAAAAAGCCAACCTTGCGGTTGGCTCTTGGTTCTACGCTTCTTCGCTGATCGAAGTTTCGCCCAGGGCGTAGCGGGCAAAACGGCGCACGATCACATTCTCGCCGATGGCGGCGATATTCTGGTTGATGAGCGCCTGGATGTTGATGCTTTCGTCGCGGATGTAAGCCTGGCGCATAAGGACGTTCTCATCCTTGAATTTGTTGAGCGAGCCTTCCACGATCTTGGGGATGATCGCTTCGGGTTTCTTTTCCTCGTGTGCCTTGGCAGTGGCGATCTTGGTCTCGTGCTCGATCACCTCGGCGGGGATATCTTCCTCTTTGATGTAAAGCGGGGAAGCGGCTGCGATCTGCAGGGCCAGTTCGTGCGCCAGGTTGCGGAATGCCTCCGAGCGGCCGACGAAATCGGTCTCGCAGTTCACTTCCACCATCACGCCCACCCGTCCGCCGCCGTGGGAGTAGAGCTCCACAACGCCTTCGGAGGCCTGACGGTCCGAGCGCTTGGCAGCCAACGCCAGACCTTTCTCGCGCAGGAAGTCGATGGCTTTTTCCATATCGCCATCGGAGGATTCGAGCGCCTTGCGGCAATCGAGGATGCCTGCGCCAGTGGTCTCGCGCAGTTGCTTGATCATATCGGTCGTAATTTGCATTCTTGCTCTCTCTGTACTTTGATTATTTTTCTGCGTCCGCAGCGGGGGCTGTTTTGGTTTTTCGCGCGGGCTTCTTGACGGGTTCTTCGCTGACGGCAGGAACCGCTTTCTCGGAGACAACGGTTTCTTCAATAACCGCAGCTTCTTCGATAACAACCGGCTCTTCAATCGGGGTGGTTTCTGCAGGAACGGCTTCCTCGGAGACAACGGTTTCTTCTATAACCACAGCTTCTTCGATAACGACCGACTCTTCAACGAGGGTGGTTTCGGCAGGAACGACTTCAGCAATCTCAACGGCCTCCACTGTTTCCTCGGTCACTTCCACCTTGCGGGGTCCAAGTTTGGCCAGGGTGGCAGCGCCGAGAATGTCTTCATCGGGGATATCCACTTCCAGCTCCACCTGTCCGCGGGTGACGGAGGCGGACATATCATCAGTTTCGGAGACCAGGCCGATCTCTTCCTGTTCCTCGTCCTTGCGCATGGATTTACCCTCGATGGCGGCATCCGCCATTTTGGCAACCAGCAGCTTGATGGCGCGGATGGCGTCGTCGTTGGAGGGGATGACGTAATCTACATCGGAGGGGTCGCAGTTGGTATCCACCAGGGCGATCACCGGGATTTCGCGCAGGTTGGCTTCGTGCACAGCCGTGGCTTCGCGGGTCACGTCGATGACGAAGAGCAGGTCAGGCAGGCGTTTCATATTGCGAACGCCGCTGAGCCGCAGGTTCAGGCGGTTGATCTGGCGCTCGATCATCAAGCCTTCTTTTTTGGTCAGGCGTTTGATATCGCCGGAATCACGCAGTTTTTCGAGGCGCTCCATCTCCATGATGCGCTGGAAGATGGTGCTCCAGTTGGTGATCATGCCGCCCAGCCAGCGCTCGGTGACGAACGGCTGCCCGGCGCGCAGGGCTTCATCGCGGATCGTTTCCTGGGCCTGGCGCTTGGTGCCCACGAACAGAACCGAGCCGCCGTTCTGGACGGTATCACGGATCAGATTGTAGGCGTTATTGATTGCTTTGACCGTCTGCTGCAGGTCGATGATGTGGATGCCATTGCGCTCGGTAAAGATATAGGGGCGCATGGCGGGGTGCCACTTGTTGGTGCGGTGGCCAAAATGGACGCCGCTTTCGAGCAATGACTTCATGGAAATAACGGAAGACATACGGAACTCCTTTGCGTTTTTTCTTCCGCTCCTTTCATCCCGGCCCATCACTGCGCGATGGCAGCACGGAGGGTCGGTCGGGGAGCGTGTGGGATTTTTGCCCTTTCAGGCAGGCGGCAAGTATACCATAAATATTTTGTCATTCGTTTGTCAGTGGAACGATATAATGGAGAAAACTAAAAGAAATTTAGGAAGCGCGGGAGGATCAATGCTGACCCTTGGGATTTTTGCTGTTATCCAGGTACTCTTTCTGCCAGGCGCATTGGCGTATAAATTCACAAAGCTGAAGTCAGGGATCCTGCAAACGATCATCTATGTGGTCGGGTTGAGCATGGTGGTCAATTACGCAATTGTCTTTCTGCTCACCGAATTACATCTGTATTTGCGTCCCGCCGTGTTTGTGATCCTGGTCATCGAAATCGGGGCGATCATTTATCTTTACCGCGGCGTTTTTACCGCGCCAATTCACGAGGGAATTGCGACCTGGTGGAAACACATCTTGGCGACCATTGAAAAAATCCTGAATTCCGGGCTGAAAGATAACCCGGAAAACACTGTTTACGCATTGTTTAGAAGTTTCGCACTGCTGGTCGCTTTTTATATCGCGATAGCCAGCATCCTGCATATGTTCCAGATCACGTTCCAAAATTACCCCTCGGTCTTCAATACATATGATGCCATTGTGAAGTGGAATTTCAACGCCACGGATTGGGCGCAGAACCGCGTCCCACCCAATATTGAGGATTACCCGCAGCTTGGCCCCATTCTCTTTTCCCTAACCTATGTGTTCATTGGGTCTTTGAAAGTCCAGTTCTTCGCCAAATTCATCATGCCGCTTTTCCTGTTGATGATCATGCTGATGATGTTCGACCTTGGGCTGGTCAAGCCCAGCTATGGTCTCCTTTTCGGGGTGGAGATCGTTTACCTGGTGATCAAGCACTTTGTCGGCGAATACATTTTAGATGGGTATATGGATATCCCCCTCGCGTTTTTTACATTCCTGGGGATTTATGCATTGCTGAAATCCAGGGTTACCGATGATGAACGATCGCGGCTGGCGAATATATTTTTGGGGGTGGTATTTTTGTGCGGCGCTGCGGTTACGAAGCAAGCCGGGCTTTACGTCCTGGCGGTGTACCCCATTTTGGTGATCCTTTTGTATGGAAGAAAAAGTGTGTTGCTTTGGTGGAAGGAATATCGGATTTGGCTGATTTCTGCCGGGATCATCGTTCTGGTTCTGGTTGTAGGCTGGTATGGCATGAAGTTCTTTGAGTTCTCGCTGGGAGAATCGAAAACGCACCTGCTGGTTCCCATCCAGAACACAACAGATACCTATGGATCTCAGGACCTTTGGACGAAAATTCGATCCGGGGTCGATTCGTTGGGGATGTATGCGCTGGGATTTTTATTCATCATCCCGGCATTATTTCTGGTTGAACCAGCTATCCGTTGGATCGTGTTGCTGATCGTTTTACCCTATTCGCTCCTCTGGGCGGGGTATGCGAGTTACGACCTTCGCAACCTGACCCTTGTCTGGCCGTTCTTCTCGCTGGCGGTGGCAGCTTCGCTGGAAGCGTATTGCGAGTGGTTCTTCACTCTGGGCAAGCGGATTTTCGGGCGATTTCAGTTTCGCTGGTGGGTTGCGGCGGTTGTTGCATTGCTGCTGGTTATCGCTGTTGGGGTTGCCATTCCCTCCAGCACTTTGATCCAGAAGCAGGAAGCGCTTCAGAAGCAGATCCTCAATCCTGAATTGAACCAGCTCCTGTACGATTATTTTGAATCAAATCCATCCCAGCAGAAAATCCTGGCAAGTTACCCGGTGGAATATCTGCCCGGGTTCGAGGGACGGGTGCTGCAGTTCGGCTTCAACAACCTCCCGGATTTCGAGTGGGCGTTGGATCAGGGAAATATCGGGTTTCTGCTCGTCCCGAATTACGCAGTGGATGAAGTCCGCGCGCGGATCAAAAAAGGTGTGGAATCCGGGGAGTTCACGCTGGTCTTCACCAACGATAAATACGTCCCGGAAGAATTCTATATCGTGAACCGATGACACCGGGCTGGGATATATGCTCGAAATTCAATATCCCGCCACGGTATCGTAGCGTTTGACCTTCCCGAATTTTGCCAGGGCCCGCTCCGGCGAAATATCCAAACTCTTCTTTTCGGGGGCGACCAGCCATTTTTCAAAGGCTTCCTCGCTCTCCCACATGGTGATGATCATCCACTCTCCCTCGTGGTCACTGGGGCACAGAATGCGCTCCATAAGAATCCCATAGCGTCGCCGCAGCTCGCGGTTGGATTGGATCCACTCAAAAAATGCCTGCTCGTTTTCTTTTTGGATCTCCACCGTCCGTATGCAGACCAGCGGGTCGAAAGGACCGATCTTCATTCCGTCCTCCTCGGAGTTGATTTGACTGGACAACCTCTTCATAAATAGTATATCTTGAAAATCATCCGGAGAAATTAATCGGCTAGAATAAGTCACCAAACGGAGGATGTATGGAAAAACACGAATGGATCGAATCGATCGGCATTTCAATCATGGCCACGAACGCGCGCGGAGAGATCATCGATATGAACGCCTTCGCCGCGGAGACCTTTCAAAGCGACGGGGGCAGGGAACTTCTTGGGAAAAATTTGGCAGATTGTCACTCGCTACGCTCAAACGAGATCATCGAACGGCTTATGCGTGAAGGAGCGGCAAACATCTACACGATCCAGAAAAAAGGTAAGAAAAAACTGATCTGCCAGGTGCCCTGGTTCAAACAAGATGGAGGTGTGGGCGGATTGGTGGAGCTGAGTATCCCGCTGCCCGAGGAGATGCCTCACTTTAACCGTGACTAAGTCGGGGGGTGTGATTTCCTGAAAATGGGGTAAGATTAAGAAAAGAAAATATTATCGGGGGAGGAAAGCCCCCCGATTTTCAGGAAAGGCAAATTATGCAAATAGCAAATTCAACTTCAGTAAACCGCCGTATGGCCATGCTGATCGATGGCGATAACGCACAGGCATCATTGATGAACAAGATGATCGCGGAGGTGGGCAAGTATGGCTCGATCATCATCCGCCGTATCTACGGCGACTGGACCACCTCCAATATGGGCGGCTGGAAGGATAACCTCCAGACCCACGCCGTGCAGCCCATTCAACAATTCCGTTACACCATTGGCAAGAACGCCACCGACAGCGCCATGATCATCGACGCGATGGATATCCTCTACTCGGGTGAGGTGGAAGGTTTCTGCCTTGTATCCAGTGATAGCGACTACACCCGCCTGGCCACGCGCATCCGCGAGAAGGGCATCTTTGTGATGGGCATGGGCAAGAAGAGCACACCGCGAGCGTTCGTAAACGCTTGCGATGTCTTCGTATATACCGAAAACCTGGTTTCAGAGGAGAGCCTGGCCAAACGCAGTAAACCCAGCTCGCGCTCCAAGAAAACCAGCACCTCTTCAGAACCCCCCACGCCCGATCCCATTCCATTGCTTCGCAGCGCTTTCGATCTGGCTGTTCAGGAGGATGGCTGGGCATTTCTGGGAACACTCGGGCACCACCTGCGCCAGCTCGATCCAGGTTTCGATTCCCGTACCTACGGCTTCCGCCAGCTCTCGCAGCTCATCCGCGGGTATCCCAAACAGGTGGAGGTCAAGGAAGACCACACAGCGGACGGGAATGTGGTCATTTACGTACGAATGAAATAAAATAGAAGAGACCTCCCGCCCGGGAGGTCTTTGAAATTACTGAGGAAATAAATGATCTATCACATTGCCACCCGGCAGGCGTGGGAGCAGGCGCAGGTTCAAGGCGCGTACACAGCGGACAGCCTTGAGAGCGAGGGTTTCATCCACTGCTCCACCTCTGCCCAGGTCGAGGGGACTGCCAATCGGTTCTATCATGGCCAGGGTGACCTGGTGCTGCTGCATGTAGATGACCAAATGCTCGCATCAGTCTTGAAGTATGAAAATCTGGAAGGCGGGGAAGCGCTTTTTCCGCACGTCTATGCCGCCCTTCCTCTTGGCGCCATCCGCGCGGTTCAAAAACTGCCGCCCAATCCGGACGGCAGATTCACGATCATGCTGACTAAAGAATAAAAGCTGGGACTTGATTCAATCTTCCTTTTCACCGGCGATGGGAAATCCGCAGGCCCGCAAGGGACCGAGGATATCTTCCGGGTCTTCCATCCACTGACCCCATTTGCGTGAGATGTGCTCTGTCCATGAGTAATCTGAATAGCTGAAGGTCTCCTTTTTGCCTTTCTCCAGCCGAATCATTGCTTTCTGTTTAACATAGTACCCCTGGGCCAGGTAGCCCTCATCCATCACCTTCATTCCCTCGGTGATCTGCTCCTCAGAGAATTCAGGGTATTCGTCCTCAAACAGGCTGAATTCCAGCGGGTAACGGGGGCGGGGTGGATACTCCTCATCGGGATAGCCCATCGCTAATTGAACCAGGGGGAAAACCCGCGGGGGAAGTTTATAGAATTTCCGCAGCTTCGGCGCTTCATAGGGGGTGTTGCCCAGCAGGCAGCTTCCCAGGCCAAGACTCTCCCCGGCGATCGTCAGGTTCTCTGCCACCAAAGACGCATCCTGTATGCCGAAAAGCAGGAGGGATAGATTATTCGTCACAGTCTTCCACCCGCGCCGGGCCATCACCAGCTCCATGCGGTGCAGGTCGACGCAGATGGTGAACATCACCGCCGCGTGAAAAGGCAGATGCGCCCGGCGGGTGAAGAGGATGCTGCAAAGCTGCCCGGCGAAGGGCGCCTGGAAACCGGCTCGGACGATCGTCTCCAGGGTCTCATCATCCAGTTTTTGTGAGGTGAATTTCCGCACGGACCGGCGAGACATCATCGCATCGATGACGGGATTGTGGATCATACTGTCTCCTTGTTTTGTGGCGATTTTACCCGGATCACCCGGCAATCTCACGCAAGCGCTGGAGCATGAGGAAGATTCCCAGCACTACCAGGACGATCACCAAAATATACTTCCAGAACTCGATAAAAATGATCACAGTAGTGATCAGTGCAAGAACGAGCGTGATCCGCGAAACCGTCTGGATAAAAGCGCCGCGCAGGATTGATTCGGAAACAACAAACAGGATCAGGATGATTGCCAACCCCGCCCAGAGAAATGTGGGGGCGAAGAAAACCAACCCGGCGACGGCGAACATCAACAGGCTCATACTGATGGCTGCCCAGGTTTCTGCCGCGCGAGCGTAACGCATTTCCACCGCTTCAACCGGAACCGCCATTTTTTGGATATGGGCGTGGGGATTATCCGCCACACCAGATCTCACCTGCTCCAGCCTCTGGGTCATCCCCTGCAGTAGGGCGCCATTTTCCATTCTTTCCCGGCGAAGGTTTCTTAATTCCTCCCCAACGGTGTTTATTCGCTTTTGAAGTAGAGCGTAGATCTTGGCAAGATGGGGGTGATCTTCGAGTCCTTTCAGTTTCATCCCGAGCACCTGCAGTTCGTTGGCTTTCTGGGGGATCAAGGTTTTGAGTTCTTCCTGGCGCGACCGAATCTCCCCGCAGTTTTCCTCCAGTAGTTGTAGTGCCAATGGCGGAGGCGGGGTTTTATCCAACCCCGCGAAACCAAGCGGGTCATACCAGGAGCTGCGAGGGGATCCATCCCGGTTATACATCGGCCCGGCAGGGGCATTTTCTCCGGATACCGGGTCGCGGGCAAATAGACCCCACAGCCCGCGGTACAGGCTGGCCCAGGGAGTATCCTCATCGATCAACACTGGCGACCAGGCCTTCGCCTGCCCCTCGCCAATTCCCAATCCATCTCCGCGAGCAAAATCAACGAAGGGGATGCGGAACGGGTTGCTTTCAGGTTGGCCCAGGGTTTGCGTCCAGAATTTATTCCAGGCACGGGAGAGCCCTGCCAACCAACCGGGCTGCGGGAGGGAGACCTCCGCCTGGTATTCGCCCTGGCGGAAATAGGAGGCATGTGATCCGGCGCCGGCATAAACCACCGGGTGCCCATTTACCAGGTCCAGCTCCTCGCGGTCATCCCAGCGGCGGCGGAGATCATCCCCATGAAAATCATGTGAGGCATAGGCAGCCCACTCGGGGATGAGGTTGCCTTCGTTTTCATAGAGGTATAAAGTGACCATTTCCCAGTCCGATTCGTGGTCATTAACCCCGTGAAAACCCGAGCGCCAGCTGTTATAGCAGAAGAAATACCAGTACTGAAGCACTGTCCAGCCGTTTTGGCGGACCACGCGGCCGTAATAGGTATATTTCTCGTTTTCCTGATGCATTTTTTCATAGGCCAGCTCGGCTGCCGCGGCAGTGGCGGGAGAAACCTTGCCGCGCATGAGCAGGGAGAGAGAGAAGAGGGCATCGGCAACCCGCGGAAGGAACCCCCCGCGGGCAAGGCGACCCATCCCGACTTTAAATTGTTTCCCCAGTTTTTTACGCAGGCGGGACTGTTCAGTTAATACCTGGGCAGATTCGGATAGGCTGAGGGTTTCGATGAAGCGCAGGAAGTGGATCGTCCCGAAGGTAGCCGGGCGCTGTTCGACCAGTTTTTCCAGGGTCATTTCTTCTTGTTTAACGAGGGGTTCCTCGCGGCCGTCGGGATAATGCGCCCACAGGCTGCACTGTTCCACGTAATGGTCTACATCAAAGGGGAAGAACTGTTCCCCCTTGGTGTAATGGACGACAGGCTCAAACCGGCGGAGAAGTTCAAGATCGGGACTTTTTGCAGAAATGGAGGGTAGATCAGATGACGGTTTCACCGTTATCACTCCTTATCCCGAAGATCCGCTGCACATCCGCCTGGCTGAGCGCAAATACGATGATCACATCGGATGCCATAATTATATAATTCGGCTTCCCGAAATAAAAATAATCCATCAGACTGACCACCATCGAAATTCCGATCCAGACCATCAGGAAAACCCAGCTCCATCGGCGCATGTGAAGGAAACCCGATAAGGACCATGATCGTACCGATAGCCAGTAACAGGAAGAGTATGCTCTCCACCACAGCCATACCGTGATCGGTTAGATTACCACCTACAAAAATCGGTAGAACTATGGTGGTGCGGAGAGCCTTTTCCTCGACCAGGGGTTTGATCGCCTGGTAGATACGGACGAAGAACAGGACAGTGATAACGACCGCCGTCACGGTCACAGCGATTGGTCGTTTAATACCGGTTTTTTTCTTCTTTTTTGCCATGGAGCACCTCCGCAGCTTAATTATTAATTCATTATACATAGCGTGGAGGTTCAACCGCAAGAATATTTATTGATTGGTTTTTCGGGTGAGTTTCACATGAATCATGGAAGAATTAAGCGAAAAAGAAAAAATCCCCCCATTTATTATTGGAGGGATCGATTCCTGATTATTTATTAGTTGATTATTTGGTAAGATCCTCGATGCG
>CAWDZA010000012.1:0-5026 GCA_963806635.1 uncultured Chloroflexia bacterium
GGCGAAGGGGCAACCCCGACCTGCGTACGCGTGACTGCCGCCGCAGGCTGCCGGGTTCCCGGCTCCGCGGGGGGTGGATCCGCCTTTCGGCAGCCACCCAGCAGGGCGAGCGCCAGTATTACTCCAGCAATTAAGGCTTTTTTCACGTTCACTCTTGTTGCAAGTATCTTGCTTACCGAAGACCCATTTTATCCCAGGCGGAAAGGGATTGGTTTCCTTCTCCGCGAAGAACCATCACTCCTTCCACGCTCGCAGCGTGAACGTGAGCGGGATGGAAGGCATCCCCTCGGGGAGGAACCACTTCCCCGGCTCCTTCTCCACCAGGAAGGCGAAATGGCGGTAGCAGGTGTAGGGATATTCGCGCACGAATTCGATGCGCAGACCGGCATCGATTAACCCGGTGATGATCTCGCCCATCCGCGGCGACCACTCGTATTCCACCTGTTGAACGATCTTCGCCTGCGGATCTGCGTAGGAACCCTCCACCGGGAACGCGAGGGGTTGGTCTGTAAAATAGGGATACGCCGCTTCCAGCCCGATCTCATCCCCGTCGTTCTTGAACACATTGCTGAATGGATGGAACTCGGCGATGTAGAAAACGCCTCCGGGTTTGAGAAAATGCCCGACGACCTGAGCCCAGCGGGGGATATCCGGGAGCCAGCACAGCACCCCGTAGGAAGTGAAAACGCGGTCGAAGGTTTCATCCAGGTGTTCGGGAAGGTCGTAGAGATCGCAGCAGATGAACCGCGCCGGGGTATTTATCTCCTCCGCCAATCCGCGGGCGATGCGAATGCCCTCGGGTGAAAAATCCATGCCGGTCACCTGCGCCCCCTCCCGTGCCCAGGAGAGCGTATCCAGCCCGAAGTGGCACTGCAGGTGCAGCAGGGTTTTACCAGTTACCTCCCCCATTTCGGAAAGGATCAGCGGTTCCAGGCTGGAACGTCCCCGCTTGAACTCATCCACGCGGTAGAACGCCGACCTGGAATTAATGACCGCGAATTCGTCCCACATTTTTTTGTTGGCCTGGCGGTAATTATCCATAAGTAACCTTTGGTTAATTTTATCCGCACAATTGCGTAAGGGCGGATTTCTTCCATTATTAATTCTTTATAGATGACAATCCATTTTCCTATAAGCGTATAGGTATTTGTCTTACAAAATCCATCCCCTTTTTTTGGGTAAAAACGCAGCATGCTGCGTCTCTATGAATTAAATATCTAGGAATAAGCCAGGGTTAATTTGCTTGTGGTGAGGTTGTCGCAACCTCTTCAACCGTAGGTCAGACACCTATTTTTTTGTCGGCTTGATTTCTACCCATTTGAATCCGCCGTTGGCCGTCCTGAGGAGCGCAACCGCACCATTTGCCTTGGCAACCGCCCAGCCGTTTTGAGAATCCACGAAACTGAATTGCCCATCCCAGTACACTTTCTTGATCAGGCTCCAGCTCGTTCCACCGTCCTCGCTTTGATAAAAGTTCCTTCCCAACAGCAAAGCATGCTGCGGGTCGAAAAAGAATAATTTGGCGTGTGGAAGGTCGGCATCATCAGGCAGCGCCGTGATTTCCCAGGTGGCGCCTCCATCCAGGCTGGAATACAAATAATTGGCGGTCGTCTTGGACGGCTCAAATTCGTCAAAACAGCTCATCAGCATGCGGATGGATTGCTCTGAAAGAAACACGCCCTGGTATGTTTCGCAATAGGGAAAATCTGTGAACAGGGTGGGGTTTCCTGACGGGGGTGGCAGCTCGACGTTCGTCCAGGTGGCGCCGCCGTCATGGGTGATATCGTAGGCGGGCGGGGCAGCTTCGTAGGCTCCCAATGTCGCTATGGTTCTAATTCCAACATCCCCGCTTGCAAACACCCAGCTTGTGTAATCATCGCTCGTCTCTGAGTACAGATCTAACCAGCTTCGTCCGCCGTCGGTTGTCCTGAATAATTCGTGGCTGTAATGGGTTCCCGCTCCGGCATATACACCCCTTGCCATGAGCCATAGATTCGCATTGTTTAAAACGGCAAACTCTGCCCAGGTTTGCTCGCCGCTGATCCCGGGATCGACCGGCGGGCGGTCATAGTATTCCCACGATTTTCCGCCGTCATGGGTTGAATATATGGTCAGATCGGGATCAATTTGATTGTCTTTGGAAAAAACGATCCAGGCATGCTGCTGATCCGCAAAACCGCCATACACGGCGTCATGGTCACCCGCGTCGGGGGTCACTTCGCTCCAGGTTTGTCCGCCATCATGGGTTACCAATACGGTTGCCCCGCTGATACTCCAGCCATCGTTTATCGTGGTCATATAAATGGAATCCAAATTAATGCGTTGGCCGGATTTAAAATGCGGTTTGCCGGGCGGCAGAGGGTCTTGGATATGCCACGTGGTGAGCGGTTCCGGGGTGGGTTCAATATAGGGGCTTGCCTCCTCGGTTGCGGAACCCGTCGGCGATGGCGGCAGGGTAGGCACAATTTCTGTGGGAGTGCTCGCTGGTAGTGTGTTTGTCGAAGCTGGGACTGCGGCGGGAGAAGAAGCAGATGGCTGGCAGGCGGCCAGGAAAAATATTAAAACGGTCATTGAGACAACCAATTTAAATTTTTGGGGCATGGTTAATCTCCTTTTGCTAAATTGTGTGCCGGGTTATTTCTATTTCACCCAGAACAAATCCTGCATGATTGGCTGAGCCCAGCTGTCATCCATTAGCGAAAAGCCTTTCGAGTCAAAATCGACCATATACAGCTGGCCCATGGATGTGGCTAAAACGACGCCTGATGAATCCGGTCGCCAAACAATTCTGGATAGACCGATCAGGTCCGCCGCGTTTGGGATATCAACCGTTCCCAAAATTTTTCCGTCCGAGTTGTACATATTTACTGCGTCGGATACCGCCGCCCACAGCCGCTCATCAGGAGCTGCTGTGATATTCGAGCCCTCGATTCCAGTAGATGTAACGGTTCCGTCGCTCGTCAAAAAATAGATATTTTGAGCGTCGTCCGCCATAATATAAACCTCCCCCGTTTCGGTTTGCACACTGTCATAAATGGTGTATTGCTGCGTATCGTCGGGAAGATTTACCGTCGTGGATTTGTTCGTGGCGGTATTGATGATCCGGTAACCCTGCACAAACGGATTATTCGTGTCGTCATAAGGCCATGTCGGTGTTACTGCATAGATCACGACCGAATTGCCCATTTTGCCAGCTACTGGTCTGTCGTAGAATGCTCCGCTCCACAGTGTGATCGCCCTGCCAGATTCAATATCTGCCGTTTGCAATTGGTAATTCCCCGGCCCATTTTCACTTTTATACATCAGGATGGTGTGAGGATTAATCCATTGGATATCCTCTCCATCGATGGTCGCATCTTTTGCAACCCCCTTGATGGTTTTCCCGTCTGCAGAGGTCGCGAAGATCGAGTAGGTCATTCCTGCACCAACAAAATAACTGCTACCGCTTAATATCCATTTTCCATCGGGCGACCATGTTATCCATTCCATTTCCTCGCGGCCTGAGCTTAATTGCTGAATTTCGTGGGTGCCCGCGTCCCAAAGATAAAGGTCTGATGAGTCGCCCCGCATCTGACCTGCGAACGCCAGGTGTTTAGAGTCCGGCGACCAGGCTATGGCTCTGGTAATACCATACTCGAACGTCTGTTGCAGGTCCTGGGCAGTTACAACTGAACTGCCAATTCCCGCAGCCCCTCTGTCAAAATTACCTGGATAATCGGGGGTTAATAATTTAGTGATGGGTGATAAGGCTCCGTCGGTCATCTTCATGATATTCAGGGTTAAATCCCCTGTAGCGGTTGATCCCGAATAGAACGCCATCCATTTACCGTCTGGTGAGACAAGGCTCGAAAGCGATCTGGGGCTGCTGTAAGTCGTTTCGGGATTTATAGGAGATGGCAGTACCCAGCCGCTCGTTCCATGTTCATCCACCTGGGCGACTTCCTCGCCAGCGGTGCCTTCTCTTAAATAAACCAAATAAGGGGAATTCCTTTCAAATTCCGATCCCCCAGGAGGCGTCGGCGCCTCTTCGATATTGAAAGCCAGGGATGGTTTGACCTCCGGCGTTGTTGTTGGAAATAAGTTTTCCGCGGTTGCAGTTTTTGTTGGCTGGCTTTGCTCTGTTGGGGGAACGGCTGTGTTGATCGTCGTCGCAGTTGGGGGTACCGGGGTGGCCGAAGAACATCCCGCCAGTAGAATTACGATAAGCACCCATACAACAGATTTAATATTCATGACCAAACCTCCTCAAATTTATAGCCCGGTTTGAATGTATCAGTATTTTCCGAACAGCCGGGTAATAATGGAATGTTTGTGGAGAAAAATGGTAAACTTAATCTGGTTATATCATATTCACGCCCCGCTGGGATGAACAAGGTGGGGAAAGAATTTCGTCGCTGAACAGGGTAATATCGAAATTAGAGGAGTCAAAATGGCTTATATCGTTGATTTTACAAACGTTTCCGACCGTGGGTTTGGAATCCTCGCCCTTCGCCCAGGCGCTGGCCGGCGTGCGCGCCAATGAGGCCCGCTACTTCATGAATAAATACAAGCATGCCTTCACTGTGGTGCCCGCCGCCGAGAGTCCGCAGATCCTCGCCTACGTCAACCGGGTCCTCAAAGCAGGAACGCAACATCGAGTTCGCCGCCCGCCCCCTGGAGACTTCGCATTTCCAGGTGGAAAATATCCGCTGGACCTACGTCTTTTATGAGGACGGTCTTTCGATCAACGTCCTCTACAACCTCGACGACCCCAAAAAGCGCGCGGTGGGATTCAAGCTCTGCGAAGGGATGGAAGTACCCGCCGAGCTAGGCAAGTTCAAGTTCGCCCGGCAGAAGTCAAAACTGGCGGGGACCATCCGCGGTTCCTTTTTCGTCATCAAGGGTGCGTACGAAATCGATTAGCGCGCCAGGGGGTTTCCATCTTCGTCCTTGATGTGACAATCATAAAGTAGAGACGCGGCATGCTGCGTCTCTACCACAAAAAACAACCATATCCAAGTAAAAATTACAATTGATCGAGCGTCGC
>CAWDZA010000013.1:0-7704 GCA_963806635.1 uncultured Chloroflexia bacterium
CTCATCCTTTAATTGAGCCAGCATTTTTTCATACCGTTCAACCTCTTTTGCATCCAGTAGATCGCGGTATTGATCCAGGGCTTCCCGGAGCAATTTGACGGCTTTTTTATCCTCCCCGCGATCTTTCAATGCGACCGCGTCGCGCGAGGTATCGGCCATATAGATGATGGCAAAACCGCGCAGGACTTCCATCTCCGGGCGGGCGGAAGACAGCTCCGTCGCATCCACAGGGGTGAAGGCGGATTCACCGGTATCCTCCAGCAGGCTGCCATCGGTGGAGCGCCCGCGGGCGATGGCTGTGACGCGCGGGTGGTCGGATTTGGCAGCCGGGGCGACCTCCAGCTTCACGAACACGTGCCGCTCGATCCCGGAGATCATATCCCCCAGGGTGATCTTGAGCTGGCGGGCCTTCTGCTCCACCGGCCAGGTGCCCAGCACCGCAGGCTTGAAGCCCGCAGGCAGTTTGAGAATGATCTCCACCGCGCGGGCGGTCACCTCGCGCAGGCCATCCAGCTCCTGGCGGAACAGATCCTGGCTCTGCTCAGGTGTTTCGATGAAGTAGTAATTCCCGCTGCCGGCGTTGGCCATGGCTTCCATGAGTTCATGGTTATAGTCCAACCCGACCCCGAAGGTGGTGGTGGTGATGCCGCGCCGCGAGAGCTCGCGGGTGTGCACCGCCAGTCGCTCCGGGTCCTGTTCGCCCACGTTGGCCTGCCCGTCGCTGAGCAGCAGGCAGCGGTTGATGCCATCCGCGAGCTGGTTTCTGGCGATCCCATCGCAGCCCTGCGCCCAGCCTCCGGCAAGGTTGGTGCTGCCGCCGGTCTGCAGGCGGGAGATGGCTTCCTTCATCTTTTTGCGGAAAGCGGGCGTCATTTCGTCGCCTTCCACCACTGTCTCCACCTCGTCATCAAAGATGACCAGGCTGGCGCGGTCTTTTTCCTCCAACAGGTCCACCACGTTGGATACAGCTGCCTTCACATTGATCAGCTTCCCCCCCGACATCGACCCGGAATGGTCGATCACAAATGCCAGGTTGAACGCCGGGCGGACGCGCTTCTTTTCCGCGGTGGGCGGAGTGACGACGATCTCGAGGATACGCTCCGTGGGGGCGTCCGCCGAGATGAGCGCCAGGTCAGCATTCAGCTTAAGGGCAAAGTTTTGATTCTTCATGATTTCAATCCTTTCTTTGAGTCTCAATTCATTGATTCCGATTTCGGGCAAGGCTTCGCCCATCGCAGGCGGCTTCATCGCGCTGCGTTTTGTCCAAAATATTCAATTCACCGATCAAATGGGTTCAGGTCAGATGCGCCTGTTCCCCCTTCCAAACCGGGCGAGCATGAGTTCGATCTCGTCTCTTTGCTGCCGGTATACATCCTCTCTTACCAGGAGCTCAATTCCATCAGCAACTTCGATCCGCTTCCAGGAGTCATCCTTGGCAGGCACAGGCGCACTGGGAAATACTCTTTTTGCCATGACGCTCGGAAACCCCCTTGATTCGGAGATTTCATTTTCAACGCGGATGGCCTTCTGCTGGTCCATCTCCTTCAGGTATTCCCGCGCAGATAGGTTTTCCGAGACCCGGTTCAAGTTCTCCGGGGCGGGAGGCAGGTTGAATTCGGGCGGTTCCTTCTCATAATGCTCGACCGCGGCGCGGATCTCCTCCGGGGTCATGCCATCCAGCTGTTCGCGGATGCGGCTGAGCGGCAGGTAGGATTCCTTGTAGAATTTGATCAACCGAATGCGGTAGAGGTAATCCTCATCGTAGGCGGAGTAGCGGCCCTTCGTCTGCGGCGGGGGCAGTAGCCCCTCGTTCACGTAGTAACGGATCGTCCGCACGGTGACGCCAGCCCTCTCTGCCAGCTGGTTGATCAAATAGGATTCCTTGTCCATGCACAACCTTTTCGCCAGGATCTCAATTACACAGTCATTATAGCACTATAACGTAACAATGTCAACTGTCAATATAACTGTCAAGATGACTGTCGCTTTGACCGCTCCGACTTGCTGGACGTGCTACAATAGGCGCACAGCCGAAGTTTGGTGAACGGAGGAAAGCATGTCTCAGGATCGAACGCGCAAGATCGTGGTGACCGGGGTGCTGGGGGCGATCTCCATCTTCCTGGGGGTGACCCACTGGGGTTTCCTGCCCTGGTTCAGCGGGGCATCCATCACCATCATGACCGTGCCGGTGATCATCGGCGCCGTGCTCGAAGGACCCTGGGTGGGCGTGGGCGTGGGGCTGATCTTCGGTCTGTTCAGCCTGATCCAGGCCTCCGTGGCGCCCACCGGTCCGGTGGACGTCTGGTTCACCAATCCCCTGCTCTCCGTCCTGCCGCGTCTCTTCATCGGTCCAGCCGCCTGGCTGGCCTGGAAAGCGCTCAAACGCTGGCCGGTGGCCGGGCTGATGGCTGCCGGAGTGGCGGGTTCGCTCACAAACACCGTGCTGGTGCTTTTCATGATCGGGGTGCTGGGCTATCTGCCCTGGGCGGCGCTGCCCGCCATCGCCGCCATCAACGGGCTGCCCGAGGCGGTGGTGTGCGCCATCATCACCACGCTGGTGGTTTCTCTCTACTGGCGGATCCAATTGGGGAAGAAAAAGGGGGCTGACCTCTAGGCTCAGCCGATAAAGACCGCGCCGGAGAGCAGCAGTGCCAGAAGCACGGCCGCGGCATCTTTCCACATAAACCGAAGTTCACGCATCGCGCCGCGCGGTCGGTGGCTGCCGTAGGCGCGCGCATCCATGGCCAGCGCCATGCGCTCGGCTTTTCCCAGGCTGGAGATGAACAGCGGCACGATCATGGGGGCGATCCGCTGCACCTGTTTGACCAGGTTGCCCTTCGCCGGGCTCCAATCCGCGCCGCGCGAGGCCTGCGCCTTGGCAGTACGCTCGGCGGTGACGGCCAGCAGCGGCAAAAAGCGCAGCGCCACCTGCACCACCATGACCGCATCCTCGGCCGGGATGCCGATGGCGGAAAGCGGCCGCAGCAGGGCGCTCATCCCCGAGAGCAGGTCGGATGAAGAGGTGATGCTGGTGGCCAGGCCGATGGCCAGGATCAGGTCGGTGAAGCGCGCCAGCACCGTGACGGCGGCCATAACCCCCGCGCCGGTGATCTGCAGGAAGCGCCATTGCCAGAGCACGTCGGCAGGGCTGGCTGCGGGTGTAAGAAATAGTTGCAGAAGGGCGAGGAAGAGCAGAAAGGGCAGGGGGGTGGCAAGTCCGCGCAGGGCGAAGCGCAGGGGGATGCGCGCCAGGAGCAGGCCAGCAAGGCAGAACCCAAACGCGAATCGCCAGCCCCCACAGGCTGCGGGTGAAGGTCAGCGCCAGGATGAAGACGGTGAAGATGACGATCTTGGCGCGCGGGTCCAGGCGGTGCAGCGGCGAGGTTGCCGGGCAGGTACTGGCCGATGTTGATGTTGCGCAGGAACTCAAAATCGTTCATGCGCCCCTCCCCAGGCAAACCTGGAGCGCCGCGATCAGCTCCTCCTGGCTGGTGATGCCTTCCGGCAGCGGCCAGCCGTTGGCGCGCAGGATACCGGAAGCCTGGGCGCTGAGGGGCGGCTCCAGCCCTGCCTGCAGGAGCGTTTCCCCCTGGCTGAAGACCCCGCCGGTTGTGCCGGTGAGGATGGATGCGCCATGCTGCATCACGGTCGTATGATCCGTGACCCGGGCGATATCCCCCATGCGGTGGGAGGAAAGCACCAGGGTCTTGCCGCGTGCGTGCAGGTCCTGCAGGTGGCGGATGATCGCCCGGCGGGTGAGCGGATCCAGCCCGGCGGTGGGCTCATCCAGCAGCAGGATCGGCGGGGTCGAGCGAGAGGATGGAAGCCAGCGCCACGCGGCGCTTTTCGCCGCCGCTGAGCGTCCAGGTGAAACGGTCCTTATAGGAATCGAAATCCAGCCCTACCGCGTTCATCGCCCCGCGCACCCGTTCACGCAGGGATCCCTCCAGCTTCAATTGTTTCGCCCCGTAGGCGATCTCGTCGCCCACGTACTGCTCGAAGAACTGCACCTCGGGGTTCTGGAAGATCAGCCCGGCCAGCCGGCAGAGCTCACGCACGCTTACCGAGGGGTCGTTCAGGTCGAAAGCGCCCACCCGCACCGAGCCCTGCTGGGGTTTGAGCAGGCCGTTGAGGTGCTGCAGCAGGGTGGATTTGCCGCTGCCGGTGGCGCCGATCAGCCCGTGGGCTTCCCCCGCGCCAACCCGCAGGGCGACGTTTTCCAGCGCGCGGTGCGCCATGGGGGTATCCGCCATGTAGGTGTACCCCAGCCCCTCCACCAGGATGATGGGCTCCGCTGTTCCCGGGGCTTCCCCGCGGCGGGCTGGGGGCGGCGATCAACCCGCGCGGGGGGCGGATGCCGCGCAGCTCCGCGAGCATTTTCTCCAGGGTGTAAATATGCGGGTGAAGCTGGGGCAGCAGGGGGCGCAGCGCCGCGCCAAAGACCTCGGCCGGGGGCAGCTCCAGCCCGAAGGCATCCAGGGCGGGGGTGGAGAAGACCTCGCGCGGGGTGCCATCCAGCTCCACACGGCCAGCGCGCAGGACGATCACGCGGTCCGCCTGTGCGGCTTCATCCATGTGGTGGGTGATGAGCACCACGGTCACGCCGCGGGATTTGAGGGCGTGGATCTGCTCCATCAGCATCCGCCGCCCGGCGGGGTCGATCATGGTGGTGGGCTCATCGAAGAGCACCAGGCGCGGCTGCATGGCCAGCACGCCTGCCAGCGCCAGGCGCTGCATTTGCCCGGCGGAAAGCAGGTGGGGCGCCCGCCCGCGCTCGGCTTCCAGCCCGGTGATTCGCAGGGCATCCTCCACCCTGGCGCGGATCTCCGCGGCGGGCAGGCCCAGGTTCTCGGGACCGAAGGCGATATCCTCCTCCACGCTGGTGGCGATGATCTGCTCCTCGGGGGATTGAAAGACCATCCCGACCGTGGAGCGGATCATTTTGAGGTTCTGCCCGTCGCGGGTATCCAGCCCGTTCACCCGCACGCTGCCCTCATCCGGCAGCAGCAGGGCGTTCATCAGGCGCAGGAGCGTGGATTTACCCGAGCCGTTGGCGCCCAGCAGCGCGGTGAATTCACCTTCCCGCAGGGCGAGGCTGACGCCGCGCAGGGCAGGCACGGGGGTGCCGCCCTGAACCGGGTGGCTGAAGGAAACGTTTTCGATCTGCAGGATGGGAGCGGGGCTCAAGAAGGGTTCCGGGGCGGGGGCGGGGAGGGGTTCAGGCTTTCTCTTCCGCGGGGGCTTGCGCCGGGGCGGAGAGGCGCACCGGGTACATGGCCACCACGACAGTCGTACCAGTCGCCGCCGGAGGGCGGGCTGGATTCCTGGGCGAAGAAATCCTCGCTCAGGTTCTCCAGCCGGGCCGAAGAAGGCGGCGGCCTGCTCGGGTGCCAGGCGCATGGAGCCGCGCAGGGCGGTGAAGCGGTGGCGCGGGTCGGCGGAAGGGTCGTTGCCGATCCAGCCCTCCTGCAGGCCCTTCTTCAATTTGGCGCGGGCTTTATCGAAGACATAGGCCAGCAGCGTCTCGCTGGATTCGGAGACGGATTTTTCGGAGGTGAGCAGGTCGGTGGCGATGCGGATGGAGCGCGCGCGGGTCTGGTAGACCTTTTCGATGAGGTGCGAGACCATGCGCTCCTCGGTGATGCGCAGCAGGCCGTGCTCCTCGAGCAGCTTGAAGTGGTAGTAGAGCTTCACCTGGTTGATCCCCAGCTCTTTGGCCACCATCTTGACGGTTTTGGGGGTTTCCTTGAGGATCTCGAGGATCTGCAGGCGCAGCGGCTCGGAGACGATGTGGATCGTTTCGAGATCGGAGATGACGAACTCTTCATCCGGTTGGAGATATTTGCCGACGGCCATCACTTTGGTCATGGGAGCATCCTGTCATTTAAAAAATATTAAATAATTGTAAGAGGAAACGGGGGGGTGTCAAGGTGGGGGGAGAATTCATAGCGCGTAGGTCGGGGACCGGTTTTGTCCCCGACATTCATTTTCCGATCTCATATAAAATAAGTGAATGCCACGGTATGAAGGATATCTGTTGAGTGGAAGTGGAAGAGGGTTGGTTGATGTCGGTCACACAACCGGTGACCGCCCTACGACTATATCCTCACAAAAGTATATCAGGACGTACCCAACCACACAGAAAATTATCATCCATATTAGAGGTTATATGATTCTAAGCTTTCATAATAAATGGACAATAATATTTATCGCATTCGGTCCTGTTTTTATAATCCCCTTTAGCTTGCTTTTTACCTATCCCTATCATTCGACGCCAGGTATTTGGTATGGTTTACTTATAATAAATATAATGATAGGGGTATCAGAAGTAACGGTTCTCCGATAATTTTAAAAATGCGAGGAATTACTACTTCATTAGGATATTTTTCGACTCTTGCAACTGCTATTCCAATTTTGTACACAACCTTAATCATTCTGAATTCGAATTTCCCAAACTCTTATTTTCCAATCTTTTGCATATTCATATTTATAATGATAATCGAATGGTTTCTATCATTTAATTTACAAAAAATACGATTAGCGAAAGCCTTGGATCAGAAGATACCCAATAATGCCATCGATATTGAGGAAGGGTTTGTGAACCTTCAGACAACGTTTCTGTTTGCCACAAACAAGGATGCGCAAAAATCGAGGACCGAAAAAATATTGACAGTTGGAGTAATTTTATTTATTTTCGCACCTGTCATAGGTTCATTATTTTATCGTATAACTACACCAGAACAGCAATCCTTGTATTTATTAGCTTTCTTAAGCTCACTTGCAATGGTTTTCGTTTTTGGGTCAGGGGTGCAAGCGGGAACATCATCAGTAATAAAGGAAATAGAAAAAAGAAGAAAAATGAGGTTTGTAATAAAAATCTTGTATAAGCAAGTACTATAATCAAATTATTCTTGTTAATTTAGTCGTAGGGCGGGTGCAGCGCACCCGCCATTCTGATTAATGCGGCGGGAACACGTTCCCGCCCTACGCCAATCGACATTGACTTTTCTTATTTATGGTCCATCTCCCATTTGCCCAAATTACCTCAATCGTGTTACTCGTAATTATATTTGCTGATACGTGTGGCAACCTTCTCGTCTCCCCAATCGGCGGGATACAATCCCTTTCCACCCAATCGCGGAATGACGATTCCTTCCAATCCTCCACCCGCACGGCAAGTCCGTGTTTGACCGGGTTCCAATGGATGTAATCAAGATGATGAGCAAGATCAGCCTCATCCCGGATGACGTGATCCCAAAAACCGCGCTGCCATGCTTGAAAGGCGCTGTGGATTTTATGCGTCTCTTTGTAATCCAGGGTGAATTTCAGCTTGATCTTGTGCAGGGCTTTTGAAAAATTTGGATCCTCTTCAGGCATTTTGAGCAGCAGATGAAAATGGTCTGGGAGGATCACATAGGCCATGAGGTCGAATTGATATTTGGATTTCGCGGCGGAGATGGAATTACGGAGTAGGGCGATGTCGTCTGCCGAGGTAAGAAGGCGCCTGCGGTTATGGGTGACACAGGTGATAAAGGTTGGGAAACGGGGGGATTAATATCGGCGGTAATCGGGCATGGGTAATTTTATTATGGATTGCAAAATATTCGGCGGGAGCACGCTCCCGCCCTACGGATATCGAAAATGACACCCCGGCGGGTGCGCGGCACCCACCCTAAAATATAATATTCATAAGATACCTCTTGA
>CAWDZA010000014.1:0-57975 GCA_963806635.1 uncultured Chloroflexia bacterium
CCGATATATCTTTCTGCGGCATATTTGTTGGTCATCGACATCTGATTGTTGAACGCGGACTACACGACAGCCGAAATTGTCGAGGAATCAATTCAGCGCCAAATTGACCAAGCTGAAGGTCGCGGCTATGACGCGCTCCTGCTTGGGTATGGTTTATGTGGAAATGGAACACGGGAATCAAGCCCGCTCAACTCAATTGGTGATCCCTCGCGTCCACGATTGTATTTCTCTGCTGCTCGGTGACCCGCGAAGATACCAGGAACAATTCGAGAATAATCCGGGCACGTATTGGTATTCGCAGGACTTCCTGGAGCCAGCCGACAGTGAAGGAAAATTCTACGTCCATGGGTCCAATTTCCGACGAAGAATTATCCAGGCAATATGATAAGTTCGTGATTAAGTACGGGAAAGAGAATGCGGATTATCTGATGGAAGTGATGGGAGGGTGGCAATCACACTATAATCGGGCGGTTTTTATCGATTTGGAAATCTACGAAAAATGAAGCGGTTCAAGAAAGAGTACGCTCCGATACTGCGGGGCGAGGCTGGGCTTTTGAAAAATTGGCCGGTGATCTTATCTTGTTTCGGCAATTGCTCAATGGTGAGTCGGTCGAAATGCCTTTCGAATTCATCGTGATTCCACCCAATCATTCGATCGAACCTTCCTATGATACAAATGTATTCCGATGTGTGCAATAAAAACAAAGAAAGATGTTGATCTGTATTGGGTAACACTTGAACCCGTTGGTCGCAGGGTTCGAGTTGGAGCCGATAACCACAATACTTGGCGCTTCCCAACCAGGCTGGTGTTGTGATTAACACGGTTGTCGGAGGAAACGGGTTCCTGCGGATGTGTGAAGTCGAGACCGATCTCAGGGGACTTTTCGCCTATTTGCAAAGATGAAATTGACCTATTGCAGCGGCGGGAAATCAATTCGGGTTTAGGTTTGCCTCATACCCAAATTCTGTCTGATTGCACGATTCAAATCCCCCCCGAATCCCTCGCAACCCTGCAAAGGTTGCAACTGGAATCGGTTAATAATAACTTCGAGGTCGATCCGGTTGTTAAGCGGGTGGAAATCTCTCTCCATAACCCCGATGAAAACGAGTCCTTATTGGACTTGCAAAAGGTTCGAAGAATCTTGGATACCAATGGATATGAGGGTGTGGATATCCCCCCAAATCTAATTCCAGTTTTTCAAAGGATCACTAAAGAACATAATGGGAACGCCTCCATTATTCTGAACGAATTTGGGATGATTGCTGCGATTCCTCCTGACGACAAATTGTTCGGCTGCGCTGTGGATATCGGCACAACCAAGATAGCCGCGTATCTTGTGGACCTGCGAACTGGTCAAACCCTGACATCCGGTGGAACGATCAATCCGCAGGTTGCGTACGGGGAAGATGTTATCAGCCGGATCAAATATTTCAAACGAACATCCTCAAGGGGCTGAAACCCTACAACGTATCCTTGTGCAGGCGATTAATGATCTACTGACCGATCTCTGCGTGCAAATCAGAACAACACCCAATCTCATCATGGATAGTGTCATGGTTGGAAATACAGCTATGCACCATCTCCTGACAGGTCTTCCGATATACTCGCTTGGAACCGCCCCATATACTCCCGCCAGTATCCAAGCCATGCGTTTTCCTGCAAACAAAGTTGGAATTTCCATTGCCGAAAATGCATGTTTGTATCTTCCACCAAATATCGCCGGCTTTGTGGGCGGTGATCATATCGCGATGCTGCTGGCGACCGATGCCAGGCATCTCGGTAAAACCGCCGTTGCGCTGGATATTGGGACGAATACCGAGATCAGCCTCATTCACCAGGGGCGTCATTTCTCTTGTTCTTGCGCTTCCGGGCCAGCCTTCGAAGGAGCCCATATTCACGATGGGCTGCGCGCCATTTCCGGCGCGATCGAACGCGTCTTCATTGATGATCAATCTGTGAAAGTCCAAACAATAAATAATAAACCTGCCATCGGTATCTGTGGGTCTGGCATTCTGGATTCGGTCGCAGAGATGCTCAAAGAAAACCTGATCGATTTTCGGGGATCCTTTATCAAGACGGATCCCCGCCTTAGGGAGTCACAAGGTTCTTTGATGTTTATTCTTGTACCGCCTGAAAGCAGTGGCCACGGCCGTGAAATTGCAGTCAACCGGAGGGACATCAACGAAATTCAGTTGGCCAAAGCAGCCATTCGCTCCGGTATCGAAGTTCTTCTGGAAAATGCCGGAATTCAAGCAGAAGATGTTGAATTATTCCTGGTCGCGGGAGCATTTGGTTCATATCTAGACCTAAAAAACACGCTTAGGATCGGCATGTTTCCCTCAATGCCCTTGGATCGTTTTCAACAAGTTGGGAACGCTGCCGGTTCAGGAGCCCGCGAATTATTATTGTCCATTAAAGAGGATGGAAGCTGAAAAAATGATCGATTCGATCGAATATGTTGAATTGACCACGGTTCAGAATTATCAGGATATCTTCATGGACGCTATTCGCCTGGGATAACGCTGTCCAGTAATTCCTTGAGAATATCAACTTTTTTTGTGATGTTTTACCCCATTATCCTTATGCTTAATGGTTTGAATTTGTCTAATAGATAAATTATTGGATATGAGGTGTCAGAGATTTAGTGCAACGGATGAGGAGATAAAATCATTCGTATGCAAACAAGGTATAGAAGAATAACAAACAACGAGCGTGAGGAAATCAGTAGATCTCTGGCATCATGAGAAACAAAAACAGAGATCGGTTACATTCGAGAAATCAACCGAAATAGCGGAAAAAGTGGATATCGAGCCTTTTCAGCAAGCAGACGAGCTCAGGCATCAGCCGGATCACGACGTAGAGGTAGAACACGATTAGAGAAAAATGAGCGTCTGCGCACATATGTTTTACAAATTTTAAAGCAGCAATGGTCACCACGAGCGATATCCGAACGGCTAAAAGTCGAGTATCCTTTGGATATGGAAATGCGATTATCGCATTAATCGATCTATCTTAGTATCTATGTTTTACCTCGTGGAGAACTAAAACGCACACTTATTCAGGCGCTTCGTCAGGAACATGCATACAGGCACAAGCAAAAAGACATTAAACCAACCGAAACACGAGGCAAGATAGCAGATATGTTGTCGATTGAGGAACGTCCTGCTGAGGTTGAAGATCGAACAGTACTTGGCCACTGGGAAGGTGATTTGATTCTGAGCAAGAACAAACAAAGCGCACTGGGTACACTGGTTGAGCGTACTACACGTTACACGCTTTTAGTACCTCTAGGAGACAACAAAGATGCCTCAACGGTTCGAGAGGCCTTTGCTAAAGCTTTGTGCAGCCTCCCAATTGAACTAAAAAAGTCACTGACATACGATCAGCGAAAAGAAATGAGCAAACACCAACGCTTCACAATTGACAAAGGCATTAAGGTCTTCTTTGCTCAACTATCCTCTCCTTAGGAAAGGGGAAACATCGAAAACGCAAATGGATTTATCCGACAGTATTTTCCCAAAGGAACTGACTTTACAGCGGTATCAGAAAGTGAAATCGAGAGAGTTCAACTCTTACTAAATTTTTGACCTAGAGTTGTTTTAAAATATCTTAAACCTAATGAAGTAATTTATGATCTTGTTGCTCTAAAAATTTTAACCCACCTTTGCATAAAAAAAATTAATGCCGAGCTGGTTGGCTCATAAAAAGTTCGATTTTTTCAAGAGTTATGAAAGAGATAAGCGGGATTGGTCGCCAAAAAAGCTTATCGCCTATGCGCTCAACATAAATACTGAGATACTGCCTATAATCAATACGGTTTTCCTTCGATCGGTCATTTTTTTACTCTCCTTGAGATTTGTGATTTTTTTTCATAGTGATGACTACATTTCCCTTTTTGTGCCCTTTTTCGACATACCTGTGCGCCTCGACGATCTGTTCCAACGGATAGAGTCTATCAATGACCGGTTTTATCTTTCCCGCTTCAACCAGTTCTTTGAGTAAGATTAAATCTTCAATATGTATCTTTGGCGTCCCCTCATCGACTGATATGTATTTCCCGCTCGGAGTTAGCGCTTTTTTGTACTGTAGTTTTGAGCTATATCTTTTTCCAACGGCATCAAAGATAAAATCATAAGATTCTCCTTTATTCGTAAAATCCTCTTTTGTGTAATCAATTACTTTATCGGCTCCCAGAGATTTTACCAATTCTAAATTTGTGGTACTGCACACTCCGGTAACTTCCGCCCCAAAGCACTTGGCAAGCTGTACCGCAAAAGTACCCACCCCTCCAGAAGCTCCATAGATAAGAACTTTTTGTCCCTTCTGGATATTTCCTTTTCTAATAAAATACAATGCTAAAGTTCCTCTAGAAGGGACAGATGCAGCTTCCTCATAACTTGCATTGGTGGGTTTTATTGCCACCAAACCATCATCAGGCATAAACAATCCGTCTTCACGCATACAAGTGTACTCGGCATAAGCACCAAATTTTCTCCCGGTAAATGCGAAAACCTGGTCACCTTTTTTAAATCGTTTTATATCTTTGCCTATTTCTTCAATTTCTCCGGCTAACTCAAGCCCCAATATTGATCTTCTTGGTCTTCTGAAACCAACGAATATTCGCATTGGGATCCAAAGTAATATATTTACTTTACCACTTCGAACTATACAGTCCGAGACTGTTACTGCTGACGCATGAATCTTTATCAGTACTTCATTATCTTTTGGAGTAGGTTTTTCTACTTCCTTGATTTGCAGGACTTCCGGTGATCCGTATTTTGTGCATATAATCGCTTTCACAGTTGGACCATTCTGTTTTGCTTAACAAATACATAGCCAATCATCCATCCAAGGGCAACAAACCTTGGAACATTCATTCGGGTGTCAAGAAGGAGGAAATCGGAAGCGTGCGACGGGTTTCCAAGCGCTGAAAGGAACTCGATAGTTGCCATGGCAGTAAAACTAAGGAGTAATGTCTTGATAATTGGATTCTTGCCGGGAATCCTCTCAAAGAAACGAAGTAGAAAATAACTGATGCAAAATGCGATCACCAGTCCGCCAGCCAACGCTTCAACCAGGGCTTCCGGCAGCGAAGAGATCGAGAATGCGGCTTGGTACTGCACGCCGATGGGCGAGACTGCGATAACGAAGTCAATGATCCAGAAAGCCGCACCTCCCGTTGCTGCCAACATAAGCGGTTTCTTTGGGAATTCTCGAGAAGCCTGCGCTTTGCTTCGACCTATGGTCCTGGTTTGCATAACTGTGTCCTTATTCCAACCCGGCAGGGCTGGCTGCCACTATAGATGATTTGATTTCCCTGAACTGTCTTTTACAAACATAGCCTATCGCGATGCCAAGAGCTGTGATGCGGATCACATTAAATACCGTGCCAATGATGAAGTACCGCAAGACATTATTTGTCGCGAAGAAACTTGAGGGACCGCCGAGCAGGACCGTGACAATGATCAGCACAAGCGAGCTCAGAAGGACTGATTTAATAATCGGATCTTTTCCCGGGATCCTGTCATAGAATTTCAGCAGGGGAAAACTGACCCACAGCCCGATGACCAAACCGCCAATCAGGGATTCCAGCAGCATCGGATAATAAGAGATTGACATGGCAGCCCTGTATTCCGCCGCAATTTCGGTGCGTGAGATCGCGAAGTTAGCCAGCCAGAAAGCCAGACCGCCCACCAGAGTCAGCACCAATACCTTTTTCAAGATTCCTTTTTTGTTTATCATCTTTACTCTTTTCATTGATCCAGGATTCACAGATAAGGGGGGTTTCACAGCCTTGATGGTAAGCCACAAAGCCAGAGAGACTTCAGCAATAAAACTTATCACCAGACAGGGATAAGCGATGAAAGCGAGATCGGGGAAGATCAAGCGCTGGCAGACATAAACGAATTGGCAAATGCCGTCCGCGATCAGCAGAATGCCGAGTATCTTTGGCAGGAATCCCGATTTAAGGACCAGGTAACCGAGGGGAAAGAGCCAGACCCCGTAAGGCACCTGGGCAATAACACCCCCGGTTTTATATAAACCGAAGAAAAACACTGCTAGTGCTTGCAGTTGATCAGGCCGGAAGGCATTAAAGGCTTCTTTCCCGTTTAAGATAATCAGGCTGCCAAACAGGCAAAGCGAGCTGATTAACCAGACGGCAAAACCAGCGGCATTAAATAACAGGAAAAGGAGCGCCAGGTCTTTATTCACCGGTTTCAATAGCACATAGAGAGCCCAGGCTGCTAAAAGGAAAAAAACGACAGAGAAGAGGTTTATCACGAAACCGATGCGAAACTGGGTCGCATGGGTCAGGATGTGATCAATCGTGACCGGGGCTTCTACGAACACGAATTTCCCGAATAGATTGGCTACGACCGAGGTGACCACGTAAAGCAGGTAAAGCAGGCCGGCGGTTCTGGCGATCTTATTGATTGAATTCATTTTTTATCTCCTTTGAAGATGGAATATCCCGACAGGCCAATGCCCACAAGGTATAGAACACTTTGAACAACATTCACTTGCCAGCGCCCATTCCCGATGTATGAAGAAGCTAGAAATGCCATAATTTCGATAAAACCGATGACACCAGCTAAAAGCCAAAAAGCTCATTTTTCCCCGGCGACCAGGTTCCTGCGGATCAGCGGCCAGGTCAGCACCGAGATCATCAGCGAGCAGGAGTTGTACAGGATGGTGAAACAATTTAGCGCTGCTATGGTTTTAGCGCTAAGGCTGGCAATTTCAGCCTCTGAAAAGGAAGCCACCTGCAAAATTGGCGAGTCCTTTTTGAGAACGATGACATAGCACAATATGATAAAGGCGAGTATAAAGTTGATGACACACCATATTGAAAGAACGATCGAACCTGTTTTTAACATTTTGGCTTTCTCCTTGTCGATGTGTTGTGTTCGCTTATTAAGGTCTGTTCTACGAGCATTTGCATGGTGCGGAGCGGGGAGGGTTTCAGGGAGGGTCTTCAGCCCTCCCTCTCCCAAATGATGGAAATCTATGACGAGTTCTAAAGCTCGCCTGACGCTAGTTTTTTCAGAACCGGACGCACTTACAGGCGGGTTGAATCCTTTTACGATCAGCCAAACCGCAAAAACCATTTCTTGCAAAAAAATGGGAAACGCCAGGGGAATGTAGCTGGTAATCAGGTTACCGCTGAACAATGCCAACACACAAGCCACCAGCATCAGGATGATCGCAACGATTCCGAAGCCCGATAGCCATCGGGGAATGAGCCGGGATTGGAAGAACAGGTAGTAATACATAAATGCACCCACGCAAAAGGCGAACACCCCCAACAGCCCTGCATGGCCTTTTACATTCATCAACAAATCTCCCATGGCTTGAAGCGTCGTACGATTGGCATGCTCCCGTCATTGTGAACTGCTGGCCGAGTGCAGGCAAGGACAACAGGCACAAGAGACCGACCAAGTAAAAGACCGCCTCCAGAGCCCTGAAGACAACAGACCCAAGGGCCAAACCTGCATTCGACCCTTTCATGACCGGATACATTGCGATGGCGATGCCGGCACTTGCAAAATAGCCAACGATATAGAGCAATGCTCCTACGGCTATCTGGTTCGTATGCGCGGAGAACCAAGTTAGGTAATCCGTACCATTCGGGACTGTTGTGACCGCGTTCGCCAAGAGAGATGAGACGGTCGCTATGATGAAAATCACGCCTGCAATCACGGCAATCTTTCGAGTCGAATTCATTTTAAATTTCCTTTTATAACTGAGTTTAGATAGGATCAACTACTGGTTTCCACTTCCAGGAAAACCAGATTATCAACAAAATGCACGCCACTTCTACTGTTGTAAAAAACACATAATACGAACCATGCCCGCCTTTAATGATTTGTACAATCATTAATAATCCAATGATGGGGGTTACCCAACGATTTACTTTGTAGCTTAATACCCAGGACAGAATTACCATGACAATTGATATTTCCATTACTATTGCACCCAACATCAAACCTCCCGCTGGCAATGGAGTCTCCCGCCATTATTCCGCGGATAACCGATGTGGGATCCATTAAAGAAAGAATATCCGCATAAGCCATATTTAGGATTACAAATATCCATAACAACGAAAGTTTAACTTTTGGATCTATTCCTGAAGTCGATTTGTTTGTGTTCATTTCTTTTTCCTTTTTTTATTCGATATGAATGAGTTTTATTGAAATGGACCTGTCGGGTAGCCATCTGACGCATCTGTCTGACCGGGTTCGACCGGACTGACCGAGACCAATGGCATACCCAAATCACGAACTTTTTTGAGCAATCCATGCAACGCAGCCTGGTCAACCACCGGACCGGTTAACACTGTGTCGCCGTTGTCTTCCAGCGTGATGGTCAGACCCTCAAACCAGTCTGTCCAATGAGAATCCAGGTGACCCTTGATCCTGATTTGATAGACCACGGGTTGACTCGGGTCAGTTTTTGGGTTTGAGTTCGTTTGATATCTCCTTTCTCCTCTTCGGCCAGTTTTTACAGTTCATTCCATTTGCTCGCTGCTCAAGAATCATATCGGCACCACAGTGTTAGCGAATAGACACTTTGGTGTTGGTTGAAGGTGTTGATTAAATTGTTATAGGGGGAAAAGATGAGGAAAAATCAAACTAGCAATTACAACAAACCCAATTCGCGGGCGCGGGCAACAGCTTCAGTGCGGCTTTGAACCTGCAGCTTATCAAAAATCCTGCGGTTATGCCCTTTGATCGTATCCAGGGCGAGGAAGAGCCTCTCGCCAATCTCACGATTCGAGAGCCCCAGGGAAATGAGTTTAAGTATTTCGAACTCGCGTTGGCTCAATGGCTCGATAAGAGGCTCGCCATTGCGGTGCCCTTTGGAATGGGTAGGGAGCAGATCAAGTTGGTCTTCGCTTTTCAGCTTATCGAATTCAAATGCTGCCAGCAGTTTATCTGCATAGTAAGGCATGATTTTACGTGCGGAAGCTTCGCGAAGCAGCTGCATCATGCTTGAGCCTTCGTCAAGAAATATGCGGGTGTAACCCTCAGGCTCAGCAAGCGTCAGAGCCTTTTGCAGCGGTTCGAGGGCAGCCGGGAGGTCACCTTGCGCGTGAAAAGCAATCGCCTGCAATACCAGAATTTCGATCACGCTTCCCTTCCCCCAGCGTTCTTCCGCGGCTTTCAGCAGGCGCTCCAACAGCCCCATTACCTCAGAAATGGAGCCATCAGAATGGTCACTCAGATAGCAGGCCAGGAGCACCCTGGCCAGGGTGATGTGATCGAACTCGTGCAGGTAGCTAAGTTCGTTTTCAACGGACAGTCCCTGTTCATGCACCCAGCCCAGGGCTTCACCCAACCGCCCCTGGGCCACCCACACCCGTGTCTTCCGCGTCGCAATCGGACGCACATTCGGGGAAAAGGCACCATTGTACAAGCGCTCAGCCTGGTCGAGCAGGTCGAGCGCGCCATCCAGATCATCGTGGGCCTCTCGTATACGCGCCATCGCCGCGCACCAGCGATACGGATTTTGCGGTAACCCGGCCAGCTCACCCAATGACTGACTTTTTTGCAGGTGTTGTGTAGCAGAATCCAGATCGTTATGCTCATAAAGTAGGGTGCAGATACCCACATACATGTCTGCCGCTCCCCGCTGGACTGGCGCACCAGGCTCCGTCGCCCACGTCAATGCCCTCTCGTATGTGATCCTTGCTTCATGCAGACGGCCTTGCGCGATCTGGATATCCGCCAGGACAATGGAGCCGCCGATGGCGGAAGAGATATACCCGGCTTGCCTTACATTTGTAATGCCCTCAGAAGTCATCCTACGGGCGATCTCGAGATCTCCACGCGCCCATGCGGCGATTCCCAGCACCGAAGCTGCCCCACCAAGCATCAAATGGGCGTCCTCAGGTGCGAGATCAAGCACTCGTTGAGCATTTTTCTCTGCCTGGGGCATATCACCCCTAGCCAGGGCCATTGCAGCACGGAGAAGGGCGATCATACCCGGTAGGCGGCGAAATTCCTCTTCGTCCTCGACGATCATCTCCGCCTTGTCGGTCGCCACCTCAAGCCACCGTTCGGCGTCCCGCAACCAGGGCTCCACGCCCCCGGGCACACCGCCTCCAAATAATGCGTAAGCATAGTCAACACAAAGCACCGGTCGAAAACGAACCAGCTCGTCGGGCAATGCCTTTAACCAACCAAGCTCCGTGACAGTGGCTCCCTGTCTATTCCTGCGAACTTCTGGAATTGAAAGTTCGACTAGGGTCGCCGCTCGCTCAAAATCTTCGGCGGCCAGCGCGTGGTGAATTGCATCGACCGCCGTACCATTGTGCTCGTACCACTCGCTTGCGCGCTGGTGCAGGATCGATACCTGGTCAGGTTGCTCCACCTTCAAGTGCATACGAAGGACATCGGAAAAAAGATGGTGATAGCGATACCAACGTCTCTCACTATCCAGTGGGACAATGAACAGGTTTGCTCGCTCGAGATATTCCAGGGTTTCCTGCCCGGAAGGAAAAGGAAGGCCCAAAACCGCGTCACAAAGCGGCCCGCACAAACTATCAAGGATGGAAGTTCGCAGCAGAAAAGTCTGGATGCTTTCAGGCTGCTGGTGCAGGACTTCTTCCACTAGATAATCCAGCACGAAATGGTGACTACCGGTGAAAGACTTGATGAAACTGGCAGTATCTTTATGTCCATGCATTGAGATCGCGGCTAATTGCAAGCCTGCAATCCAGCCTTCGGTACGGGTCTCCAATGCAGCGATGTCTGCCTCCGAAAGGCTCAGGCCCATCACCTGGTTGAGAAACTCAGCAGCTTCTGCGGAGGTAAAACGCAAGTCGGCAGCGCGCAGCTCGGTTAATTGGCCCCGGGCGCGCAACCGAGTGAGGAGTAGATGAGGATCTTCACGGGTGGTCATGACCAGGCGCATGTGGGGAGGCAGATGCGTGAGTAGATAAGTGAGTGCTTCGTCAATCGGTTTGGAATCTATCACATGGTAATCATCCAGGACTAGAACGAAATTATCCTGGATGGTGGTAATTTCATTGAGCAGGACTATTAGAATCGATTCGATTGGCGGGGGCTGGGGGGACTCAAGAATAGCCAACACCCCTTTTCCAACATTTGCAGCAATCGTCTGCAACGCTGCAACAATGTACAACAGAAAACGCGTTGGGTCGTTATCCCCTTCGTCCAGGGAAAGCCAGGCGACCTTCTGATCGCAACTGGCAACCCATTCGCTGACCAGTGTGGTTTTACCAAAACCGGCAGAGGCAGAGATAAGGATCAGTTTATTGCGCACACCCTCGTTCAGCCGCTCGATCAATCTGGGGCGTATGATAATGTTCTGCCGGGGAGGTGGAATATAAAGTTTTGTGAGAAGAAGGGGCTCAGTCATTCTAAATTAAATTATACATGGCACTGAAATTGAGGTCGAATAAGACCTAAGATTAAAGATGTTACGAATCCACAATTAGTGGTCGACAAAATAAAATTCGTTCATTTATTCGGGTGTCGGGCATCACGAAATACCCCTCTTGGAGATAAAGAAACCTATGCAAGTGCTGAGCGACCAGCGAGCGTCGGTTCGCCTTAATTACAGAACCCACCGCACGAATGGCACAGTTTCAGGAGCATTTGTCATAACTCCGGAGGTCTATGGTCCACTACGGGGATGATATTCGAATACCCTATCGGGCACCCTGTCCTAGCCCCGCAACCTGAGAGATTCGTCCGAAAAGGCGGATTATATTAATTAATTTCAGGTAGAAGATCACCGCTCATTGAATAAATCAATCAGGATCTAAGCGGTCTCTTTTCTTCTGGAATTCGCCAACCTCTGTTAAAAACAAAAAACCCTGTCGGGAATCAGGGTTTTGATAAAAAGTCGGGGCGAGAGGATTTGAACCTCCGACCTCACGGTCCCGAACCGTGCGCTCTAGCCGGACTGAGCCACGCCCCGCGGCGGCTCTGATTATACCCTGTCCCCTCACTTCTCGCGAGGGTTACTTTTCTTCCAGGGAGGAATTACCCGGGTTTGCTACCCGCGGTTTTAGGCTGCCGGTCACAGGCTTTGCCGGCGCCATCGGGGGCATGGGTGGTTTTCCAAGCGTCCCGGTAACCGCTTTGATCGGTTGCGCGGTTGCCCGGGGTGTCAGCGGTCCGGTCTGGAAAACGCGCTGGGCTGCGCTGGCCTGGGCAGCATTGGAAGGTAGCATAAAGGAGAACTTGCTGCCCATCCCTTCCACGCTCTCCACCGTGATCGTCCCGCCGTGCAGCTCCACCATTTCCTTCGCGATCGAAAGACCCAGCCCAACCCCGCCGTGCTTGCGGGTGAGGTGCTTTTCCACCTGGTAAAAACGGGTGAAGATGCTGCCCAGCTCCTCGGGCGGAATGCCGATGCCGTTATCCATGACCGTGATCTTGACATACCCAGGCACCACTTCCCCCTTCACTTTCACCTTGCCGCCCTCATTGGTGAAGGTCAACGCGTTCTGGATGAGGTTGCGCAGGGCGATCCCGATCTTATCCATATCGCCTTCCACCACCATATCCGCTCCGGGAAGGTCAAGGATCAACCCGATCCGGCGGATCTCTGCCATCTCACGGAAGGAATCGACCACTTCCTTAACCAGTGCTGAAACACTTAGCCGCTGCCGGCGCATCTCCGCCAGGTCGTGCTCCAGGGTATCCGAATCGGAAAACTGCTCGATGATCTCCTTCATCCGGTTGGCGCTGGAGGCGATCACCATCAGATCCTGCTTCTGCTCTTCATTAACATTGTCCATTAATAGGGATGAGTGCCCCAGCACCAGCCCAAGGGGGGTGCGCAGCTCGTGCGAGACGATGGCCATGAAGTCGCTTTTCATGCGGTCGAGCTGCATCATCTTCTCATAGGCAGTTTGGGTTTCATCCAGCAGCCAGTTGTTCTGGATCGCCACTGCCGCCTGCGCAGCCAGGGTCTCCACAATGGTCACATCTTCCTCGGTGTACTGGGCGTTGTTGCTCTTATTGATGCACTCCATCACCCCAATCACCTCACCCTTCGAAACCAGCGGGACAGCCAGGATGGAGGTGGTACTATCGGTGAGCTGTTTATCTACCAGGCGGAAAATGCGGTCGTCCTTTTCGGCGTGCTGGATGGCCATTGGCTGCCCGTTGGTGAAAACCCAGCCCGCCACGCTTCGATCCAGGGGTACGTTAATGGTTTTTAAAGATTCCATCATGTACCACGGAGCAGCCAGGAACTTAAGGAAATTATTCTCCGCATCCAGAACCAGGATCGAGCTGGATTCACTATAAGTAAGTTCAGCGGCGCTTTCGATGATGGAATGCAGTAAAGGCTCCAATTCTAAGTTGGAGCTTAGATTCTTGCAAATTTCCAGCAGTCTTTCCAGCCGGCTGGTATAATCGGAATACGCGATTGGCATGATTTTCCCGAAAGTTGCTAAAACGATTATAGCATAGGCAGCTTTTTGAGGGATTTTATCCGCCAGGGGCTGCAAATTCATCCAAGGAGACATACCTGCAATGGCTGAAAAGAAAAAAGTGCGTGTGGCAATCATCGGCGTGGGCAACTGCGCCTCCTCGCTCGTTCAGGGCGTCGAATTCTACAAGAACGCGAAGGATACCGACCGCATCCCCGGTCTGATGCATGTGAACCTGGGCGGTTACCACATCCGTGACGTGGAATTCTCTGCTGCAATTGATATTGTGGATACAAAAGTGGGCAAAGACCTCTCCGAAGCGATCTTTTCCTACCCCAACAACACCTTCAAGTTCTGCGATGTCCCCAAGCTGGGCGTCCCGGTGGTGCGCGGCATGACCCACGACGGGCTGGGTAAATATCTTTCCCAGATCCTGAAAAAAGCCCCCGGTCCCACCGCAGATATCGTCAAGATCCTCAAAGACACCAAGACCGACGTGGTGGTCAATTACCTGCCGGTCGGCTCGGAAATGGCCACCAAGTGGTACGTGGAGCAGGTCCTGGAAGCTGGCTGCGCCATTGTGAATGCAATCCCGGTCTTCATCGCCAGCTCGGAATACTGGGGCAAGCGATTCGAGGAACGCGGGCTGCCGATCATCGGCGATGACATCAAGAGCCAGGTGGGAGCCACCATCCTGCACCGTGTGCTCACCAGCCTGTTCGTCGATCGCGGTGTGCGCCTGGACCGCACCTACCAGCTCAATTTCGGCGGCAATACCGACTTCATGAACATGCTCGAACGTGAACGCCTGGAATCCAAGAAGATCTCCAAAACCGGCGCAGTCACCAGCATGCTGCCGTATAAACTGGATCCTGATAACGTCCATGTGGGTCCCTCGGATTACGTGCCCTGGCTGACCGATCGCAAGTGGTGTTACGTCCGTATGGAAGGTACCACCTTCGGAGAGGTGCCCCTCAACCTGGAAGCCAAGCTCGAAGTCTGGGATTCCCCCAACTCGGCCGGGGTGATCATTGACGCGGTGCGCTGCGCCAAGCTGGGTCTTGACCGCGGACTGAAAGGTCCATTGATCGCACCCGCTTCCTACTTCATGAAAACCCCTCCCAAGCAGTTCAAGGATAGTATCTGCCGCGAGATGACCGAGGCCTATATCCAGGGCGAGGAAAAGAAGGAATAATCGGGAAAATCAAATTCAGTAACTAATCCGGGGAGGATCAGCCTCCCCGGATGTTTTTTCTCACCCGGTTGCATGAATCTTGCACCTCCCCCCCTGATGAATGTCGCCACCTGCCCCTTCTGCCGGATCATCCGTGGAGAACAGTCTGCCGAGATCCTTTACCGGGATAATTCGGTGATCTGCTTTGAGGATATCCGGCCGATCACACCGGTGCATATTTTGATCGTTCCCCTGGAACACATCGAATCGCTGAATACCGCCACGGCTGAACACCAACAGCTATTGGGTCACATGATCTTCACCGCCAGGCAAATGGCAGCCGGCACCCGCCTGGAACGCAGTGGATACCGCCTGGTGATAAATACAGGGCTTGATGCAGGTCAAACCGTCTTTCATCTGCACCTGCACCTGATCGGCGGCAGAGCCATGCCTTTTCAATACGGACCGAGATGAAAAACAGCATTGCGATCCTGGCGGGATTCCTGACAGCAGCTCTTCTCTCTGGCTGTCTGAAGGTCTCTGAGCAGGATTTACCTGTTTCGACGGCCACAGCAGATTTGGCCGTAGCTTCCTCGCTAACCCCAGATTTCTCTGCCTACCGCATGCCCACAAGAGTTCCGGGAGCTCCGCTGCTGACCCCCTCCCCGGATGCGGATCGAGTGCTGCCAGCCATCCGCAGCGACTATACCCAGCATATCGTCCAATACGGCGATACGCTCAACGCCATCGCGCTTTATTTTGGTGTGGATGTGAATGCGCTCATCTCTGCCAACCAGCCTATCGACCCCGAGATGCTCGAGGTCGGTCGTTTGCTGCAAATTCCCCCGCCCATCCCTGTGCAGGATGCACCGGAATTCAAGATCATTCCTGATTCTGAGCTGATCTTCAGTCCCTCCGCCCTGGGGTTTGATATTTCCAAATTCATCCAGGAGAGAGGCGGGTACCTGTCCAGGTACACCGAGGAGGTGGATTCGGCAGTTCTGAATGGCGCAGAGATCGTGGATCGCGTCAGCCGCGAGAATTCGGTCAACCCACGCATTCTGCTTGCCCTGCTCGATTACCAATCCGGCTGGGTGTCCTCCCTCTCCCCTGCGGGAGAAACCCTGGAATACCCCCTGCGCTATTTTCACCCTGCTTACAAAAGCCTCTACCAGCAGCTCTCAGTGGCAGCCAACGAATTGAACCGCGGGTATTACCTCTGGCGTATCAACAGCCTTTCCCATTTTGTCCTCGCCGATGGCAGCGTGATACGTGCCGTACCGCAAATCAATGCTGCCACCGCCGGAGTCCAGCAGACCATGAGCCGACTGGCTGGACTGGAAGGGTGGAACCGGGCGGTAAATGCAGGCGGGATCGATCAAGCCTATTCTGACCTCTTCGGAAGCCCGTTCGACTACTCCTTTGACCCCCTCCTTCCAACAGACCTTGTCCTCCCAGCCATGCAGCTTCCTTTTGAACCCTCCAAAGTTTGGTCCTTCACCAGCGGACCGCACGGCGGGTGGGGGGATGGCGCCGCCTGGGCTGCGCTTGATTTTGCCCCTCCCGGCGATGCCCTGGGATGTGTGCCAAGTGATGAATGGGTAACCGTCGTGGCTGATGGTGTGATCACCCACGCGTCGGATGGACTTGTGATCCAGGACCTGGATGGCGACGGTTACGAACAGACCGGTTGGACGGTTATCTACATGCATATCGAGTCACGTGACCGGGTTGCCGTGGGTACCACTTTGAGAGCTGGCGAGCGCATCGGGCACCCCTCCTGCGAGGGCGGGTTTTCGAACGGGACGCATGTCCACCTGGCTCGGCGTTATAATGGCGAGTGGATTTCAGCCGATGGTTCCGAGCCCTTCAACCTGGATGGATGGATCTCCAGCGGGACAGGGGTTCAGTATGATGGATTCCTGAAAAAAGATAACCTAACTGTGGAAGCCTGGGATGCGCGACTACCGGAAAACCAGATCCAGCGCTGATCTGCTGGCATTATGTTTCCCCGTACTGGCTCTGCTGCTCAGCCAGTTGGCGTGTTCGCGCAGCTATTACAGCGCAGCAGATCTGACCGCCACTGTGGAGGCTGACCCCGCGCGGGCAACTGCCACCTTGCCTCGAACCCCGACCTCGACTGCGGAACCTACCCGCCTGATCCCCACGCGCACCGAGGCGCCACCAACCCCCACACAAACCGAGGTCGCCAACCTCACACCCACGAATCCGCCACCCACGGAAGAACCCCCCCCGGGTACCGGCACGCCTGTGCCGCCCATTGTCTATTACACCCAGTCCGGGGATACGCTGCCATCCATCGCCTTCCGCTTCGGGGTTAACCCTTCCGAGATCACCACACCGCAGGACATCTCGTCCACCGAGCTGCTGCAGCCTGGAACGCTGTTGGTCATCCCCAACATCCTCCCCGATATTGGCCCAGATGGTATTGCCATGCCGGATAGCGAGGTGGTTTTCTCCCCCTCAGCACTGGATTTTGATACCAAAGGTTTTGTGGAAAACGCCGGGGGGTATCTTTCCAATTACCGCGAGTACCTGGTGACAGGCTGGCAGACCGGAGCCCAGATCATCGACCGGGTGGCGATCGAGAATTCCATTAATCCGCGCCTGCTGCTGGCCATCCTTGAATATAAGAGTGACTGGGTTTATGGAACTCCCGACAGTCTGGCCAAGATCGATTACCCGATGGGAAAGGTGGATTTCAACAAAAAGGGTCTCTATCCGCAGCTTTCCTGGGCTGTATCCCAGCTTTCGGTTGGCTATTACGACTGGCGGGGTGGATTTTTGAATGATGTCACCCTGCAAAACAACGAGCATGTGCGCATCTCCCCCGAACTAAATGCCGGGACGGTAGCCCTTCAGTATTTATTTTCCCGCATTAATGACGACCGTGGCCGCTGGGTGGAATCGCTTTATGGTGATAAAAGCATGCCGGAGCTTTATAAGCGCATGTTCGGCGATCCCTGGGCTCGAGCGCAGACGGTGGAACCGCTCTACCCCCCCAACCTGGTTCAACCGCAACTGGAATTGCCTTTCCTGCCTGGCCGCACCTGGAGCTTCACCGGCGGACCGCATTCCGCCTGGGGACCGGATGGCGCCCGGGCTGCCCTGGATTTTGCACCACCGGCCAGCATCTCCGGCTGCGCGACCTCAGAGGATTGGGTCACTGCGGCTGCCCCCGGGCAGGTCGTCCGCTCGGAAGGTGGCCAGGTGGTGGTGGATATGGACGGTGACGGACGCGAGCAGACCGGCTGGGATATGCTCTACCTGCATATTTCCTCCAGAGACCGCATCCCCCTGGGCTCGTTCGTCAACACCGGCGATCGCCTGGGGCACCCTTCCTGTGAAGGCGGGATCGTCACTGGCACACACGTGCATATAGCCCGAAAATATAACGGGGAGTGGATCCTGGCCGATGGCGCCCTGCCGTTCAACCTGAGTGGATGGATCGCCCATGCTGGCAGCAAGATCTATGAAGGCACCCTGACTCTCGATAACCTGGTGGCGGTTGCCCGCCCCAATGGTTCTCATGATTCCCTTATCCATCACGACGAAGAAACCCCTTAAAATAAATCCGTGATCAATTCTCGTAGATACTCGCAAATGGCATCCGTTTTCATGATCCTCCTGGCGGGTGTACTTGCCGCCTGCCAGGGCCAAAAAGCGGACACTTTGCTGCTGCAGCTTACCCCCGCCACCCCCACCCCGGCTGCCTGGCTGCCTACCCCCATGCCCACGCGCCCGCTTTACCAGCCGGGCGAACTGGTGGACTACACCGCCCAACCCGGGGATACCCTGCCCGCCCTGGCAGCGCACTTCAACTCCACTGAAAAAGAGATCCGCGAAGCCAACCCTGTTCTGCCCGAACGCGTCACCACCCTGCCAGCCGGTCTGCCATTGAAAATCCCCATCTATTATCAATCCCTTTGGGGCAGTCCATTCCAAATAATGCCGGATAACCTGTTCGTAAACGGTCCTTCCCAGGTGGGCTTCGATACCACCGAGTTTGTGAACCAGCATCCCGGGTGGCTGAAGAATCATCGCGAATACGCTGGAGATAAATGGCGCACAGGGGCTGAATTCGTCGATTTTGTCGCCACCGAGTTTAGCGTCAGCCCCCGCTTGCTGCTGGCGATCCTGGAATACCAGACGCATGCCTTAAGCGATCCAAATGGACCGCCGGAAGGAGATTATCCGCTGGGGTACGAGGAGATGTACCATAAAGGACTAAACAACCAGTTGGTCTGGGCAGCCAATGGGTTGAACGATGGCTTCTACGGCTGGCGCACCGGCCGCCTGCGCCAATTCACCCGCTCAGATGGCACCCTGGAAGTACCCGATCCCTGGCAGAATGCCGGGACGGTCGCTTTGCAATATTACTTTTCACAGATCATGGATCATGATTCCTACCTGAGAGCCATCAGCAGCGAAGGTATCCAAAAAACATATGTCGATCTATTCGGCGATCCCTGGAAGGCAGCAGCCAACGAAATTCCCGGCAGCCTGGAGCAACCTGCTTTACGGCTTCCGTTTTCCGCTGGTTCTTCCTGGACTTTCACTGGCGGGCCGCATACCGGCTGGGGTTCTGGCGAACCGTTGGCTGCCCTCGATTTTGCCCCGCCCAATGTGGTGAAGGGCTGCCAGATATCGGCCGAATGGGCAACAGCCGTGTCAGATGGTGTTGTTGCCCGTTCCGAGCCAGCCATCGTTGTGCTGGACCTGGATGGCGATGGGGATGAGCGTACCGGTTGGAACATCTTCTACCTGCATCTGGCCAGTGCGGATCAGCAATTCTCCGGGGCAAAACTCAAAACCGGAGACCCGGTGGGACGGCCCTCCTGCGAGGGCGGAGATGCCACTGGTTCCCATGTACACATCGCGCGCAAATACAACGGTGAGTGGGTGCCTGCTGGAGGCCCATTGGCGTTTGATCTTGAGAACTGGATCGCTCATTTTGGCCCGGCAGCTTACCAGGGCACGCTGCAAAAACAGGAAAAAGTGGTCACCGCCTGTGTATGTTCCGACAAGGATTCTCAAATAACTGCAGGCGCGCGTTGAGCGAAGTAAATAACCCTCCAAATCCAAAAAACCGCCCGACCGGCATTGTGGCGTTCGTGGTCATCTGGTTCGGGCAGGTTGTGTCGCTGATGGGCAGTGCCATGAGCGGATTTGCCATCACCATTTGGGCTTGGCAGCAATATAACTCCGCAACGGTTCTGGCAATCGTGGGGGTGTGCACCTGGGTGCCAGGTCTGATATTTGCCCCCTTTGCAGGTGCGCTTGTTGACCGCTGGAACCGCAAGCTTGTTATGATGCTCTCCGACCTTGTCTCGGGGTTGACCACGGTCGCCATCCTGATCATTTACCTCACCAGCCACCTGGAGATCTGGCAGCTTTGTGTGGCAGGTGCCATATCGGGGGTGTTTCAGGCCTTTCAATGGCCGGCCTATTCCGCTGCCATTTCAGTGATGATCCCCAAGAAACACTTCGCCCGCGCCAGTGGGATGATGTCTATGGCTGAGTGGGGTTCCGGCATCCTGGCGCCGGTACTGGCCGGTGCCCTGATTGTGCCGATCGGCCTGCAGGGTATTTTGCTGATCGATATTGTCACCTTTGTTTTTGCTGTCTCCACCCTGCTTTTTGTGTATATCCCCCCAACCCCCATCACCGAAGAGGGCGAACTGGCCAAAACGAATATCTGGCAGGAAGCGCTTTTCGGATTTAAATACATTTATCAGAAAACCAGCTTGTTTCTTCTCCAGTTGATCTTCGCGGCGGGCAATCTGATGGCAAGCTGGGGAGCCATTCTGATCGCGCCGCTTATCCTTTCCAAAACCAATACCAATGCCGCCACTTTTGGGTTGGTGGAATCGGCTGGCGCTCTTGGAGGGATCATTGGTAGCAGCCTGATCACCGCCTGGGGCGGCCCAAGGAAAAAGATAGTAGGTGTGCTGGCAGGCTGGGCATTGGCTGGGTTCCTGGGGTATTTCATTATCGGCATGGGCAAAGGATTACCCGCCTGGCTCATCGGCTCTTTCTTCGGATCCTTCTTCGGACCTGTGATCAATAGCTCCAACCAGGCTATCTGGCAATCCAAGGTTCCGCCGGAGATCCAGGGCAAAGTCTTCTCCGTTCGCAGAATCATCGCCCAGATGACCGGTCCGGTGGGGGTGCTGCTAGCCGGACCGCTGGCCGACCGCGTTTTCGAGCCTGCCATGCAGACGGATTCCACCCTTTCAACAATTTTTGGCCCTTATTTTGGATACACCGCCGGTTCAGGAATTGCGTTGATGATCGCCCTCGCCGGTTTGATCACAGGAATTGTGGGGGTTTCTGGTTTCTTCATCGAACGGGTGTATCGCGTGGAAACATTGTTGCCCGATTTTGACCAGGCGGCAATAAAAGACCCTGCCGGTGATGCAATCGCGGCAGGGTCTTGAAATTCCAATAGGTTACCCCTCGTTGATGGTGATCCTGCTCTGGATGGGAACAGCGGTCCGAAGCATTGCCTGTGCGGAGCAGTAACGGGTTTCAGAAAGATTGACTGCCTTTTCCACGGAGGCACGGTCGATATTCTTTCCAGTCACGATATATTCAAGCTCAATATTCGTAAATACTTTGGGATGCTCTTCCGCCCGGTCTGCGTGAACTTTAACCTCAAAGGCGGAAACTTCCTGCTTCATTTTTTGGAGAATTGAGATCACATCCATCGCAGTACATCCCCCCAGGCCGACGGCAATTAATTCGAGCGGACGAAAGCCCGTTCCCTCGCCGCTTGCCGGAGAAAAACTATCGAGCGGTATCGTGAAACCGGAATCCGAGGTACCGTCAAAAGCAAGACCGTTTTTCCAGGTAACTTTGGCATCCATGATTATCATCCTTCCGGGAATTATTTTTGCAGCGACTTTTGAATTTCAGTCACCAGCATCTCTTCAGGCGCTGCTCCGATCATATTGCCTTCTCCCAAATTAATGACAGTATGCGGCACACCGGATACGCGGTATTTATCCGCCAGATCTGGGAATTCGGTGGCTTCGATCGCATCCGATGTGACCATCGGGCTGGCCAGCGCCATTCTGTGAGCAAGCACCACGGCTTGCGGACAGTATGGTCAGGTGGGGGTGGTGAAGATTTCCAGGTGAACAGGGGATTGCAGGGAATCCAGGAATGCCTGGGTTTCCTGGCTGATCCCGGGTTCCTGGCGTGAGACCGAAATGATGCTATGAATAAAAGCAGAAAATTCATGCCCGGCTGGAATACCAGAAAACCGGATGCCGTTATCGATCCTGGCTCCGTCAACATCTGCAAGCAAAGCGATAGATGGGGACCGTTCGATGTGATATTGCTTCGCTAGTTCTGCGTCCTTATCAATATCCACAACTCTTAAAGATAATTTATCCGAAAGTCCGCAGACTTCTTCCATTAATTCCCGCGTATCCCCGCAGTATTCGCAATCCTTTTCTGTGGTGAAAAGGAGTATCTCCACAGGGTTCACCAGGCTGGAAAAGACTTCCTGGATTTGTTCCGTTATGTTCTCATCGAGGAAATTACCCATAGTTAATGATCCTTGTTCTCAATATTTGTAATTAGATGATTCAGCAGGAAAAAAGTTACCCGGATTTTATTTGACCGGTAAAATCATCCAGCTCCAGGCGCCTGAATAGTTTTTCGCGGGCGGTTTCAGGTATCTCCATGCGTGATTCTTCAGTGTGATAAAGCTCGATCGTTTTTTTGGTGGTATCCACCACGATCCTGCAATTTCTGCATTCCTTCAGGTGCGCTTCCAATTCTGAGCATAACTCAGGGCTGACCTCACCATCGATCAGGTTGGAGATTTCACTCAGAAGTTTTTGGCATTCCGTAGTTTGACCCATCGGCTTTACTCACTTTCCAAACGCTCACGATGATAAACACTCAATTCCTGACGCAGTTTCAGGCGTGCCCGAAGCAGCCTGGTTTTTACATTGGGGATGCTGATCCCTAAAATTGTGGCCGTCTCTTCAATTGATAGATCCTGCAAATCGCGTAAGGTAAACACAGTCCTCAAGTTCTCGCTCAAATGCGAAATGGCAAGATCCAGCTCCTTTTTCCCTTCAGTGTTTAGCAGCTCCGCCTCCGGCTGCTCAGCCCAATCAACGATCTCGATCGCTTCATCGTCCTCACCTTCCGGGGTTGCGTCGATCTCCACTGCACTGCCGAGCGGCTTTCCACGGCGGAGGCTCATCAGTGATTCATTTACCGCAATACGGTAGATCCAGGTGGCAAGCTGCGATCTGCCTTCAAACTCCGGAAGCGCTCGGATCACTTTTATAAAAGTTTCCTGAGTAACATCTTCCGCATCCTGTTCGTTTCCGGTCATACGCCTCGCCAACCGGTAGACCGGATCCATGAAGATCTCCACCAGGGTAGCAATCTCTGCCCTATCGCCAGAACGCAATGCATCGAGCGAGAGGGTTGCTGCCTTCGTGCTGGTTTCATTCATTGGATGATCCTGGATGGAAATGGTTACAGTGAAAATGGTCAGGATAACGGCCAGTTGGGAAGCACATCAAAATCCAGGGGAGAACGGTCCCCCCGGACAAAGTGATAATAACCAGCTGTAGCGATCATCACCGCATTATCCGTGCAAAGTGAGAGAGGCGGGATGTGCACTTTGAACTCGGTTTGATTAAGGAACGCCTCGCGCAGGGCTTTGTTGGCGGATACACCCCCCGCGACAACGATCTCCTTAACCTGGTATTTTCGGGCAGCGTCCATGGTTTTGGTGAAAAGCGTATCCACAACTGCCGCCTGGAAGCTCGCCGCCAGGTCCTCGATGGGCAGGGGCTGATTCTCCTCCTCCAACTTGCGAACCACTCTCAACACGGCCGTCTTGATGCCGCTGAAGGAAAAATCCCAGGTGCCCTCCAGTTTGGCTCGTGGAAAGGTGAATGCTTTGGGGTCGCCAATGACCGAGACTTTCTGGATTGACGGTCCCCCTGGATAGGGCAGCGAGAGCAGGCGGGCTACTTTATCAAAAGCCTCACCCGCAGCGTCGTCGGTCGTTCCACCCAGACGCTTGTAGGTAAGGTGACCGGTCATCAGGTTCAGCTCGGTGTGACCACCCGAAACGAGCAGCGCCATCAGGGGGAAATTCGGCAGATCCGGAGGTTCCTGGCTGCCTTCCGGGATCGCCCAGGCTGAATAAATGTGACCTTCCAGATGATTTACCCCGATCAAAGGCAAGTTCCTGCCCAGCGCGATCCCCTTGGCAGCGTTGACCCCCACCACCAGTGACCCTGCCAGCCCAGGCCCGCGGGTGACAACCACTGCGTCGATATCACCCATCCCCAGGTGTGCCTGCGCCAAAGCCTGCTCGATCACCGGATGGATGGTGCGGATGTGCTGCCGCGAGGCGACCTCTGGAAAGACGCCCCCAAACTTGGCGTGCATCTCTGCCTGGCTGGCTACAATGTTGGAAAGGATCGCTCGACCGTTTTCCACCACCGACGCTGCAGTTTCATCACAGGAGGACTCGATTCCGAGGATCCTGGCGTTCAATGGCTTGGAAGATTTTTCACCGCTGAGGGGAAGCTGTTCGCTCATCAACCTAATTTTACCGTGTTTGAGAATTCTTTGCCCTAGCTAGTAATATCAACCCATGTTCCGGATTACGTGCAGCGCACCCAGAAGGCTACCTGCAATCATCAGGATCCCAACCAGTGCCAGGAAGGCAGGGTCCACTACCAGGGTGGAATTCCAATGGAGGCAAGGGGTAAACGCCTGCTCCCCTGCGATCTGTTTCCAAGCATGCGTATATTCCAGAGAAAGGCATTGCGAATAATCACCTGATCCACGTTGGAACTCAAGCGCCAGCATCATGAACCCTGCGCCAACCAAACCCAGAATTATCCCCACTAGAAGATACAATCGAGTTTGAATCACTCCAATCTTGAATTGATCCTTTCGCTGCACTTCCCGCAGGTAGATTTGGCTTTGCCCCCAATCCCAGCCTGTTCTCTCGCATAATTTCGGAAGAAGCTGGTCTTCATCACCACGTCCCTTGCCAATTTCCGTAAGGGTGAATTCTTCCAACGCCTCCCAAGTATCACCTACAGGTAAAACGAGCGGCGTCGGGGTATCAACTACCCTGGAGCGAAAATCATCCCTCTTCATGGATCAACTGAAATATTTAATTCGTTGCGTCTGATCCGTGGCTGCCCGGCGGGAGCGGATCAAAGTGACGATGAACCCCAGAGAGCTAAGAATAAAAGTGAGCAACCCGATCCCCCCGATGATGATCAGGATGCTTTGGTATCCGCCATTTACCAGATCTTTGAAGAAATCGGTGGCTGCGAGGGCGTAGCATTGGGAGATCGTTTCCGTACCCATCAACTTCTGCATCTCAGGGGAGAGAGTGATCTCCAGGCAGCTATTGATCTTGGAAGCTTCCACCCCGCGATCCAGGCTTGCCAGGAAAACTACCAACCCCAGAAGCGCTAAAAACACATAAAAAATGAGGAAAAACCGCGAGCTATGGGTCAGGAGTTCACTGGCGTATTTTTCCCGTACGGAAGCGATAAAGATCTGGCTGGTCGCCCAGTTCCAGTTGCCCTTCTGGCAGAGGTCCCAGGTCAGCTCGTCTTCCGACTTGCGGCGCTTCTTGATCTCCTCGAGCACGTACCGCTCAAGTTCGAGCCTTTCCTGGTCGCTTTGAAAAGAAGGGGGTTCTGCCTTCATTTTTTTCTAGCGGGGATCACCAGATCCAGCGGATAGGGCGCGAGGATCTCGAAAGTCCCGTCCGCCTTTGCCAGAACCGAGTCCTCCAGGCGCACCCCCATGCCGTCCTCCGGGTAATACAGACCAGGTTCGATGGTGAAAACGCTCCCCGGCATCAACCGGTCGGTCTCCGATGCAGTCGAGCCGCTCCAGGGCTTCTCGTGGATGCGCAGTCCGATGCCGTGCCCCACGCTATGGACATACCCTTTCTCCGTGGCAGGTTCTTCGCGGATGGTGGGATGTCCCTGTTTTTGAAAAATGTCGCAGGTGAGCGCCTGGCTTTCCGCAAAGTGGGCCCCTCCGCGTAGAGCTGCCATCACCTGCTGATATGCAGAGCGGACGTCATAATATAGCTTCAGGGCAGAATCGGTCGCATAACCGATGCACCAGGTACGGGTGAAGTCATAAAAATATCCGCCGCCAGCTTCGCAGGGGAAGATATCGAAAACAATCGTTTCACCCGTTTTTAGGATGTCCTCCGGGGTCCCGGCGGAGTGCGGTACGCCAGCATCCCGGCCGATGGCGAAAATGGTGGCTTCCGGATTCTCAGCCCCGCGTTCCGCCAGCCACAAATCGATCTTGCGTTTCACATCCCGGATACGCAAAGCGTCCCCGTTCTTTTTATAAAGGATGCCCTTTTTTACCTTGCGGCTGGAGAGATAATCCGCAGTCTCTGCCACCACCTCGGTGGTGATGCGTCCCATGCGGCGAATGCGCTCGACCTCATCCTCCTCTTTGGTCATCATGGCCTGCATCAGCAGCTCATCCTGTGGGAACCCGACGATGGAAAGCCCAGGCATCTCCTTTTGCAGAGCGGAGAAAAGCGACCAGCCACCACCCAGATCCGTTTGCCCGTAAAGAGCGAGGCTGCCTTTTGTGATGCCGGCATCCGTCAGCATCTTTTTCAGGCGCAGCGCAGCGGATCGGGCAGCGTTCCCGCCAGCTTCCTGCAGATATTGAGCAACAGGATAATCATTGAAGCTCCTGAGGGCCAACCCGGTGAGGCCAGCTTCATCCCGTTCCATGGGAGGATGGATGAGTAGCGGAGCCTTTGCCCGTTTCTTAAAAAGGAAAGCATTGGTGATGTGAGCGAGTCCGGTGAAATAGACCATCGAGGCGTTGTGCTGGGTGGGACCGGTGACCAGCAGGGCATCGATCTTCTGTTTTTTCATCAAGGCATCCAAGTCGCTTCTCATATCGTCCCTCCAAATTTCATTTTACCGAATCCATTTCCACCTTGCAGGATTGGAAATTTCATATTAGATGTGCAGGATCTGCCTCAACCCTTCCAGAAGGGTCTTATCCTCTCCGGACAGGATCGTGCGTGGGTCGCAAAGGATGCGATCCTGTTCCACCCTGGCGATGATGGGGGTTTTTTGTTGCCTGAGTTGCGCGAGTGCTTTTTGGGGAGATCGAACCGGAAGCGCCAGCAAGAATGTGGGCAATGTCTCCCCCGGCAGGCTGCCGCCGCCTATTGTGGAGGCTCCTTCAATCACCTCGCCTTTCCCCAGAGCCTCGCGCCAGGTGATCGCAATAAATTTCAATTCATCAGGATTCCGCGCGATCATCCTCCAAACCGGGATATCCAGTGCGCAATCCCGCAGATACAGATCGAGAGTCTCGCAAAGCGACAGCAAGCAAAGTTTATCAATGCGCACTGCCCTCGCCAGGGGATGCTTTTTGATCTTCGCGATCAGATCCGCGCGTCCCAGGATGATCCCCGCCTGCGGTCCGCCAAGAAGCTTATCGCCAGAAAAACAGACCAGGTCGGCGCCCGCTTTCAGGGATTCCTGCACCATTGGTTCGTGTGCCAATCCAAATTGAGCAGTATCCAACAACGCTCCGGACCCCAGGTCATCGATTAATAAAGCACCGTGCTTGTGGGCTATATCCGCCAGCTCCGCCAGGTTCGGTTCGCTCACGAATCCGGTCATCCGGTAATTCGATGGATGCGCCCGCAGGATTGCACCAATTCCCTCGTCTGCGGCGGTTTCGTAATCTTCTGTATGTACGCGGTTGGTGGTGCCGATCTCCACCATCTTCGCGCCGGATTGCGCGAGCACATCCGGGATGCGGAAGCCACCACCGATCTCCACCAGTTGAGAACGTGAGATGATCACCCTTTTTCTTTTACAAAGGGCAGTTAGAGCCAGAAGAATCGCAGCCGCGTTGTTATTGACCACGAACCCTGCCTCGGCACCTGTCAACCGAGTGAGATATCTTTGTGCATGATCAGAACGGGTACCCCTCTCCCCCTCATCCAGGTCAAATTCGAGTGAATCATATCCCCGGAGCCCGCCAAAACCTACGGAAAGAGGCGCTCTGCCCAGGTTGGTATGCAGGATCACGCCGGTGGCGTTGATAACACGCCGAAGCGTGGGGTGAGTCCAATCCTTAAGTAGAGTATTCACGCTTTCAAGGATTTCCGCATCCGTCCAGGTATCATTTCTTTCCAGTTTTCCGGTGCGAATAGAATTTAACGTCTCCCTGATCGCATCCAGGGTTAACGGGCGTCCGAATTCTTCGATCAAATCAGAAGTCTCCTTCTGACGAAGGAGGAGATCTACAGAAGGAAGGTCTCGAAAATTACTCATCGCTGGGTTTGGGGGGTTGGAACTGGCTGCGTTCCCGCATGCGCAGCAGGAATTCGATCACGATCAACCCGATGGCAATGAAAACCGCCCGTGCGGTATCCAGGGCGCGGGCAAGCTGCAGCCACACCAGCAGGTCGGCATATACGCCCACCCAGATCGCCTGCCGAAGCAGGATACCGGTATCCACCTGGGGTTCGCTCGGAAAGCGGCGGTGCAAAAAATGAATAAGTGGCAGCGAAACCCCGATGGCAAGCAGGGTTACAAAAAAGAAGAACAACCAGCGCGGTCCCAGAGTGGGCAGGGTGGCAAAAATGAGGAACAGCAAGCCAATAAACCCGCTGCCAGCCAGAATTCCGCTGAGGATGAAAACTGATTTTACGGTCGGAAATTTTTTCAAAAGTGCATTCCTGTATGTTTAATATTTTATCCCCATTTCCAGCAGGATTCATACCAGCTTCCTTTATGGTAAAATGGAAATCGAACTGGTTTTCACTCATCCAGAGAGGCGGAGGGACCGGCCCTGCGAAGCCTCGGCAACCGCGAAAAAGCTGGTGCCAAATCCGGCAGAGTCCGCAAACGCGGAAATTCTGGAAGATGAGGCAGGCTGAAAGTATCCTACCCTCTCCATCCAGAGAGGATTTTTCTTATCATTACCGGGTTGTGACCGGCAGGAGTTGCTCATGGTACGAAAATACACCAACCGCAGTTACTTGGATGCTCTGAAGGAGCGGGTGCTGATCTTTGATGGCGCCATGGGCACCAACCTGCAGAAAATGAACCTGACCGCTACAGAATTCGGCGGAGAAAAGACCGTCGGTTGCAACGATTACCTGGTGCTGAGCTATCCACAGGCCCCCCTCTCTGTTCACCGCTCCTTTTTGGAAGCCGGCGTGGATGTGATCGAGACCTGCACCTTCCGCTCCAACCGCATCACACTGGCTGAATATTCGCTGGGGGATAAAGTACTTGAAATAAACCGATCTGCAGCCGTGCTTGCCCGGAATGCCGCCAATGAGTTCTCCACCCCCGATCATCCCCGCTTTGTTGCCGGATCCATTGGACCTTCCGGCAAACTACCTTCCATGAACGATCCCGAGCTTTCCAATATATCAGTTGATGAACTTACGGACGTGTTCCGCGAGCAGGCTGCCGGATTGATCGCGGGCGGTGTGGATCTGCTGCTCATTGAGACTTCGCAGGATATCCTCGAGGTCAGGGCAGCCATCCGCGGCATCCAGCAAGCTTTCGAAGAAACAGGAGTGTATCTGCCCATCCAGGCGCAGGTGACCCTGGATACGACCGGTCGTATGCTTCTGGGCACAGATATTTCCGCGGTCCTGGCCATCCTGGAGGGGCTGCCCATTGATGTGATCGGGTTGAACTGCTCCACCGGACCCGAGCATATGCGCGGGCCCATCCAAACGCTCGGCGCCCAATCTCCCCTTCCGGTTTCCTGCATCCCCAACGCGGGATTACCGCTCAATGTGGATGGCGAGGCGGTATACCCGCTCACGCCGGAGGATTTCGCATCCTCCATGGGAGAATTTGTTGAAAAGTACCGTGTGAACGTGGTTGGGGGCTGCTGTGGCACCACTCCCGAGCATCTCCGCATGCTGGTCGAACGAATCCACGGGCATGCCAACCTGCCGCGCCCTGTTTTTCAATCCGCGCTGCTCGCCTCCAGCATCCAGGCCCAGCCCATGCAGCAGGAACCGCGTCCGTTCCTGATCGGTGAGCGCCTGAATACCCAGGGAAGCACCAAGTTCAAGCAGATCATCCTGGATCAGAATTTCGACGCGATCCTTTCCATCGCCCGCCAGCAGGTCAATAATGGCGCGCACGGGTTGGACTTGTGCGTGGCACTTACCGAGCGCTCCGATGAAGCAGAATCCATCCAAAAAGCGATCAAAGTCCTCGCCCCGGTGATGCGAATTCCACTCGTGATCGACAGCACGGAGCCGGAGGTAATGGAGGTCGCCCTCAAGAACTATCCCGGGCGCTGCCTGCTGAACTCCATCCATTTGGAGGGCGGCGAAACCAAAGCGGGAAAGATCCTGGCTCTCGCCAAAAAATACAATGCGGCGGTGATCGCCCTGACCATTGACGAAACCGGCATGGCCAAGACCGCTGAGCGCAAGCTGGAGATCGCCCGGCGGATCCATCAACTGGCAGTGGAAAAATATGGTCTCCGCCCCCAGGACCTCGTGTTTGATGCACTCACCTTCACCCTGGCCACCGGCGACGCCGAATACTCTCGCTCGGCACTGGACACCTTTGAGGGTATCCGTCTGATCAAATCCGCCCTGCCAGGCGTGCTCACCTCGCTTGGCGTCAGCAATGTCTCCTTCGGGCTGGATCCCCGCGCACGGGGTGTCCTGAACAGCCTGATGCTCTATCATTCGGTGCAAGCTGGGCTGGATATGGCCATTGTGAATCCTGCCCAAATAAAACCATATTCCGATCTCTCGGATGAAGAACGCGACCTGGGAGAAGCCCTGCTCTTCAACCGCGATCCGGAAGCACTACAGAAACTGATCAATCATTTCCAGGCTCTGCCGGAAGGCTCCAGCAACGCCGAGCAGCAGCAATCCGAGCTGGCAGGCATGAACCCGCGCGAGCGGCTGCACTTCAAGATCCTGCACCGGATCAAGGAAGGGGTTGAAGCTGATATCGACGAGATCGTCACCCCCATTGAACCATCCGCGCGGCATGCCGCCGCCATCGAGGTGCTCAACACAGTCCTGCTGCCTGCAATGAAAGAAGTCGGCGACCGTTTCGGGGCTGGCGAGCTGATCCTTCCCTTCGTATTGCAATCCGCCGAGGTGATGAAAACCTCAGTCACCCACCTGGAACAATACCTGGAGAAGAAAGAGGGTGCTTCCAAAGGCAGGGTTGTGTTGGCCACTGTTTATGGCGACGTGCACGATATCGGCAAGAACCTGGTCAAGACGATCCTTTCAAACAATGGCTACGAGGTGATCGACCTGGGCAAGCAGGTGCCCGCAGAATTGATCATTTCGAAGGCTGTCGAGGTCAACGCGGATGCCATCGGGCTGAGCGCGCTGCTCGTCAGCACCAGCCGGCAGATGCCCGCCATCGTCAATGAGCTGGCGATTCGCAATCTCAATTTTCCAGTGTTGATCGGCGGCGCTGCCATCAACCGCCGCTTCGGCCGCCGCATCCTGCAGGTGGAGGATGGCGGTTTCTATTCCGGCGGCGTCTTTTATTGCAAGGATGCCTTCGAAGGCTTGAGCACCATGGAAAGGCTCACAAATTCAGAGGAAAAGCCAAAACTCCTGGAGGAGAACCTGGCCGAATCCCGCCAGGAATTGCAGCGGGAGACTTCACACAAAATCAAGGAAGCCCCTGCTCTCATCCGCTCGGCTACCCCACGCGCCGCATTCATCCCCCATCCGCCGGTTTGGGGACCTCGGGTTGTACATAAGATGCCGCTCGAGGAGGTTTTCGAGCACATTTCCATCAAGGAGCTTTACCGGCTCTCCTGGGGCGCGAAGAACGCCCACGGCGATGCCTGGACGAGAATGGAGGAGAAATTCAACCTTCGCCTGGTGGAAATGAAAGCCGATGCCCGCCGAACCGGTTGGATCCGTCCCCAGGGCGTGTATGGTTACTTCCCCTGCCAGGCGGAGGGCGACGACCTGGTGCTCTTCGATCCCGGCAGTCTGGCTACCTCAAATAAGTTGGAGATGAACCGCTTTTCCTTCCCTCGTCAGGCAGAGCAGGAACACCTCTGCCTCGCGGATTACTTCCTCCCGCTGGGATCGCCTGAGATGGATGTGGTCGCCCTCCAGGTGGTCACCGTTGGCAAAGAAGCCACCCAACGGGTGGATGAACTGAACACCAAAGGTGAGATCACTGAAGCCTATTTTGCCCACGGGCTGGCGGTGCAAATGGCGGAAGCATCCGCCAATTATCTGCACGCGCACATCCGACGCGAGCTTGGATTGGAAGCGGAACAGGGCAAGCGCTATTCCTGGGGCTACCCTGCCATACCGGAGCTTTCCGATCACCAGAAGGTGTTCGACCTTCTGCCGGTTGAGAATGAACTTGGTATGCGCCTTACCAGCGCCTACCAGCTCATCCCCGAGCAATCCACAGCCGCGATCATCGTCCACCACCCGGCCGCCAGCTACTACAATGTGGCGATCGGTCGTCAGGATGCATAGACTCATACAGGTACGAAATGACCGTCTCCTATTCGTTTCTCAGTGATCTGGATGCCTCCCCCCGCCCGTTTTTATCCGATGGCGCCATGGGTACTGTACTTCACCAACGCGGGCAGGGTTTTGAGCACTGTTTTGATCTGCTAAATCTGACCCAACCCAGCCTGGTGGCTGAGATCCACCACGAATATATTGATGCCGGTGCGCAGATAATCCAGACCAACACCTTCGGCGCCAACCGCTACAAATTGGCCAGGCATGAGCTGGACGCAAAACTGACCGAGATCAACTCTGCTGGTGTGGAGCTTGCCCGCAGAGTGGTGCTGGCCTCATTTAAAAATATTTTTATTGCAGGGGACGTGGGTCCGCTTGGCGTGCGTCTGGCACCCTTCGGACGGGTTCAGCCTGAGGAAGCCCGAAACGCCTTCCGCGAGCAGATCTCCGCCCTGGTGACTGCCGGGATCGACCTGCTCGTCATTGAGACCATGACCGACCTATACGAAGTTCGCGAGGCGATCCTGGCAGCGCGCGAGGTGGATGCCCGGCTGCCCATCCTGGCATCCATGACCTTTACCCGCGATGACCGCACCCTGCTGGGCGATAGCCCGGAAAAGGTGGCTGCCAAGATGAAAGAAGCTGGCGCAGATATCATCGGGGTCAATTGCTCCGGTGGGCCAGACCAGATCCTGCGTATTTTAAAGATCCTTCGCCAGGAGGTACCTGGAGGGCGTTTCTCTGCCATGCCCAACGCCGGTTGGCCGGAGCAGGTGAGCGGACGCATTTTCTACCCAGCCACGCCTGAATATTTCGGCGACTATGCCGTTTCCCTGTGGCAGGCTGGAGCGCGCGTTATCGGCGGCTGCTGCGGCACAACCCCTGGGCACATCTCCCAGATGCGCAGCGCGGTGGATACAACCCCCGCTGAAACGATCGTTATTCAGTCCTTCCCGGTCAGAAGCGAATCAGCAGAACCCTGCGAAAACTGCGAGCAGCCCACCCAGTTGGCCCAAAAGCTGACATCGGGGAAGTTCGTCTTCGCGGTGGAGATGGATCCTCCCCGTGGACTGGCTACCCAGAAATTGCTGGCAGGTGCCAGTCTGCTGGCCGAATCCGGCGCGGATGTGATCGATGTTGCTGACAGCCCCATGGCGCGCATGCGTATGAGCCCCTGGGCGGTGTGTTCCCTGATCCAGAATACGGTCGGGGTGGAAACTGTGCTGCACTTCCCCACCCGTGGGCGCAACCTGCTGCGCGTGCAGGGAGATCTACTCGCAGCACATGCCATCGGTGTACGCAATATCTTCGTCATCATGGGCGATCCTACGGCAATTGGTGATTATCCCAACGCTGCGGATAACTTCGACCTCGTCCCCTCCGGACTGATCCGTCTGATCAAAGAGGGTTTCAATGCCGGGCTGGATCACTCCGGCAGCGATATCGGCCAGCCGACCTCGTTTTTTGTGGGCTGCGCTCTGAACCTCCACCCTGCCAACCCCAAACAGGAAGCCCGCAACCTTCATCGCAAACTGGAAGCCGGTTCTGATTTCATCCTGACCCAGCCCGTGTACGATGCTGCGCCCGCGTTTGAATTTCTGAAGATCTACGAAAGCGAATATGGGCTGCTGACCACACCGTTGCTGCTGGGGGTGTTGCCGCTGTATAACTACCGTCACGCAAATTTCCTGCACCAGGAGGTTCCCGGTGTGCAGATCCCAATGGAGATTCTTAAAAGATTGGAATCCGATGGGGAAAAGGCTGCGGAAACTGGTGCAGAGATTGCATCCGCACTCATCACGGAGCTTCGACCCCGCGTGCAGGGAGTGTATTTGATGCCAGCTTTCAACCGCTATGATGTGGCTGCGGGGATCATCGAGACCAGTAAATGAACCAGCCTGACGCTTGTGTAAAATCCGCGGAATGGCTAGAATACTAAAGGTCGACGCGATTTACTTTCTCTTTGGAAAATTGGGGTGACCGAAAAAATGCTTCTCACCATCGATATCGGCAACACCAACCTCACCCTGGGGCTATACCCGGACAAACAGCTAGGGGCGCACTGGCGCCTGGCGACCGACCACGAGCGCATGCCCGATGAATACGGCTTGCAGCTCCTGGGGCTTCTCCAAAACGCGGATTGTCCCGCTTCCAGGCTGGAGGGCATCGCCCTGGCGACAGTTGTACCCATTGTCGGCAGCCGCATCCAGCAGGCCTGCCGGGATTACCTTAATATTGATCCGTTGGTCGTCGATCAGTCCACCCATACCGGTTTGACGATTCTATATGATGACCCCGCAACCGTCGGCGCGGACCGCATCGTGGATGCCGTCGCCGCCCGCGCGCTCTTTGGCTGCCCGGCATGCATCGTCGATTTCGGGACTGCAACCACCTTTGACGCTTTGAATGCCAAAGGGGATTATCTCGGCGGTGCAATCACCCCCGGCATCGGCATTGCCGCTGATGCTCTTGTTCAGCGCACTGCCATGCTGCCTCGGGTGAACCTGGAGCGCCCCCCCAGCGTGATCGGGCGGAACACCGTCCATGCCATGCAATCTGGTCTGCTGTTTGGCTACATCGCCCTCGTGGAAGGTATGGTCGCCAGATTTCGGCGCGAACTCGGGAATGAAATGCGGGTGATCGGAACGGGAGGCCTGGTGGATATCATCGCCGCAGAGACCAAAGTCATCGACCACATTGCCCCCTGGCTCACCCTCGACGGTCTGCGTATGATCTGGGAGATGAATCGGAAATGAGCAATCCTTTTGAAAATCAACGCATTTTACTGGGGGTGACCGGCTCCATCGCCTGTTATAAAGCCTGTGATCTTGCATCGCGATTGAAACAAGCCGGCGCGTTTGTAGATGTTATCCTTACCGGCGGGGCGACCAAATTCGTCTCCCCGCTTTCGTTCCAATCCGTGACCGGTCGCAAAGCCTACACCGATGAGGACCTTTGGGGCGGCGAGGGGCATGTGCTGCATGTCAGCCTCGGGCAATCCGCGGAGCTTGTGCTGATCGCGCCGGCTACTGCCAACACAATCGCCAAGCTGGCTTACGGGATCGCCGATAATTTACTCACCGATTCGGTGCTGGTTTCCACTTGCCCGCTGGTCATCTCGCCAGCCATGGAATCCCACATGTTCGCGCACCCCGCCACTCAGGAGAATTTGCAGATCCTCGCCCGCCGGGGAGCCTCCATCCTGGGACCGGCAGAGGGACACCTGGCTTCTGGGGCAATCGGGAAGGGCCGCTTTATGGAACCCATGGATATCATGGCTGAACTGCGTTACCTGATGACCCGCAACACCAGCTTGAAAGGCAAAAAGGTGGTCATCACCGCTGGCGGCACCCAGGAACCCATCGATCCTGTGCGCATCATCACCAACAACTCTTCCGGCAAGCAGGGATACGCGTTAGCCCAGGCTGCCCTCGATGCTGGCGCGGAAGTAACGCTTATTTCCGCCCCCAACGCCCTTGAAGTGCCCTTTGGATCAACCCAGGTCAAGGTGCGCACAGCCACCGAGATGAAGGACGCGGTATTGAAATGCTCAGAAGGCGCGGATGCGTTGATCATGGCTGCAGCGGTGGCAGATTTCCGTCCGGTGCATGCCGAAGCCCAGAAGATCAAAAAGGGCGGCGGCATACCTGAGATCAAGCTGGAACCCACCGAGGATATCCTCAAGCTGGTTGCCAAACAAAAAGCAAAAAGCGGCTACCCGCGCCTCACGGTTGGGTTCGCGGCAGAAAGCCAGGACCTGATCGAGAACGCCCGTGAAAAACTGGCTTCCAAGAGCCTGGACCTGATCGTTGCCAACGATATTACCCGCTCCGACGCCGGCTTCGAGGTGGATACCAATGCGATCACGTTGATCGATAAAAAAGGCCGGGCCCAGAGCCTGCCAACCCTCACCAAGACCGAAGTGGCTGAAAAGATCATGGACTTCGTAATCCACAATCTCCGTATGTAAAAGAAAACAACATGACATCCCGATCGAAGCGCATCCTCGTTATCTCCGATATCCATGGCAACCTCCCCGCGCTGCAGTCCGTTCTTCAGGACGCAGGAGAAGTGGATGCCGTCTGGTGCCTGGGGGATCTTGTGGGTTACGGACCCTACCCCAATGAGTGCATTGATCTGATTCGCGAACAGCCGGACCTGCTCTGCGTGCTGGGCAATCACGACGCCGGCATGCTTGGAAGGATCAGCCTGGGGATGTTTAACCACGACGCACAGGTTTCGCTCAAATGGGTCAAGACGGTTATCACCGAATCGAACTGGGAATACCTGCGCCAGGTGCCTGAGGTTGTCAAAGACGAGAAGGTCACGCTGGTACACGGCAGCCCGCGCAACGCCATATGGGAATATATCCTCGACCCTGGAATCGCTCGCGATAATTTCGCCAGCTTCGATACCCACTTGGCCATGGTGGGGCACACGCACCTGCCCATCGCTTACCTCTATTTTGAGGATTTAAACGAAACCGAGTGGACGCTGGGAAAACTGGGCAAGCCTATGAAGCTGGAGCGCCGCGCCATCCTGAATCCTGGCAGTGTGGGCCAACCGCGGGATCATGACCCGCGAGCTGCTTATGGTATTTTCTACCCCCGCCGGATGACCTGGGAATTCCACCGGGTGCAGTATGATATTGAAAAAGTGCAGTCAGCTATCCATGCAAACGGTCTACCCTCCAGGCACGCCTCACGCCTGACAGAAGGCTGGTAGCGCTGGAACTAAATTCCTCATGTCTTCGTCTTATGGGTGGAATGCAAATTCAAGGAACATGGAGGAGAAAATGAAAAGAATATCGATCGTATTGATTGTAGTCGTCGCCCTTGTTCTGGCAGCGTGTGCACCTGCCGCCAGCATGGTGGGTTCCAGCCGCGAGCAATCGCAGCCGCCCATGACAGAAGCATTGGTGGATAAGGGAGTCAGCCAGACCGGTGGGATCGGCAACGCGGCTCCGGCCGCCTCCGATGCAATGACCAGCCCAGTCATGGAAGCCCCCGCCAGCCCCGCACCCGGCTCACAGGCAGCCGCTGAGCAGCTCATCGTCAAGAACGCCAACCTGTCGATGATCGTCCCGAATTCAGCGCTGGCAATGCAGCAGGTGACCGATCTGGCCAAGCAGATGAAAGGCTGGGTGGTCTCCTCCTACCTTTATAAATCCACTGGTGATTCCGGCCAGACCTATACAGACGCAAATATCACCATCCGTGTGCCGGTGGACCAGCTTGAAGCAACCCTGACCAAGATCCGCGGGCTGGTGAAGGATCCCAAGGTGGATATCACCTCCGAAAATGTTACCGGAGAGGATGTAACAGCTCAAGTTGTAGATCTTGAATCGCGATTGCGCAATTACGAGAAAGTTGTCGTAAAGCTCAACCAGCTGATGGATGAAGCCACCAAGACCGAAGACGCCCTCAACGTGTTCAACCAGCTTGTCTACTACCAGGAGCAGATCGAGATCCTTAAAGGTCAGATCAAGTATTACCGCGAGACAGCCGCCATGTCCGCCATAACCCTCAACCTCACCGAGCGACCCGCGGTTGTACCTGTCACCATCGCCGGCTGGCAGCCGGGTGGTGTGGCGCTGGATGCCATCCGCGCGCTGGTGACCTTCCTGAAAGGCTTGGCGAATGCGTTGATCTGGGTGGGGCTGTGCATCCTGCCCGTACTGTTCCTGATCTGGCTGCCACTGTTCCTGATCTGGCGGTCGATGAAACGGCATGGCTGGGTATGGAAAGGCTGGAGACCGGTGAAACTGAATCCTGCAGCGGAAGGAACGGTTGATGCCGTAAAGGTCGAGCCGAAATAACCCGGAATGTGCTGTACCAAAACCTGGAAGGAATTACCTTCCAGGTTTTTTTATTCCGAAAATCCGCTCTGATATAATCGTCTGCATGTCCCCCATCATTGCCATCGATATTGAAACCACCGGGCTGGATCCAAAAAAAGACGCCATCACCGAGATCGGCGCGGTGAAATTCGAGGGCAAGCGGGTGGAGGCGGAATGGTCCACGCTGGTGAACCCGGGCAGGCCCATCCCGCCGGAAATCACCCAGCTGACCAACATCACCAACGAAATGGTACGGGGAGCTCCCAAGCTTGAGGACGTTCTTCCCGAACTGGTCCGGTTTGCAGGCAACGACCCGCTCATCGGCCACAATGTCCGTTTCGACCTTGGTTTTCTCCAAAAAAGTAAAATATTAAAGCTCAACGAGGTAATCGACACCTATGACATGGCTGCGGTGCTCCTGCCCGGCAGCCCGCGTTACAACCTGGGCACCCTGGGCAAGGAACTGCTCATCACCATTCCGAATTCTCACCGCGCCCTGGATGACGCCAAGCTCACCCACGCGGTCTATTTCAAGCTGTACGAAAAAGCCATTACGCTGCCGGTGGATATCCTGGCCGAGATCGTCCGCCAGGGGGACGATGTGGACTGGGACGGGCGCTGGATCTTCCGCCAGATCCTGCGGGCACGCATCCGCGAGCCACTGGGAGCCATGTCGGGCTCCAAATTGGATTATGGCACCATCTTTGGCCACGCGGAGATCCTAAGCCAGCCCCTGGAGCCCAATAAAGAGATCGTTCCTCTTAACGAGGATGAGGTGAGCGCCCTGCTGGAGCACGGCGGCGCATTCGCCCAGAAATTCCCCGGTTTCGAACAGCGCCCGCAGCAGCTGGAGATGCTCCGCCGGGTGACTCACGCGCTCTCAGAAAGCCAGCATCTTCTGGTGGAAGCTGGCACTGGCACGGGCAAATCGATGGCGTACTGGTGCCGGCGGCACTGTTTTCAACAAGCAACAACGCCCGCGTGGTCATCTCAACCAATACCATCAACCTGCAGGACCAACTTATCCAAAAGGACATCCCCGACCTGCGCAAAGCCCTGGGGTTGGACCTGCGCGCGGTGGTGCTGAAGGGGCGTTCCAACTACCTCTGCCCGCGCCGGTTTGAGATCCTGCGCCAGCGCGGACCGGATTCCGCGGAGGCCGTACGCGTGCTGGGCAAGGTACTTGTCTGGCTGCATGAAGGCGGCTCGGGTGACCGCAGCGGCATCACCCTCAACGGTCCCGGCGAGCGCGAGGTGTGGAATACAAAACTTTCCGCCGAGGATGAGGGCTGCGATGGCACATCCTGCCTCAGCCGCATGGGCGGTGCCTGCCCGTTCTTCCAAGCCAAGCAGGCCGCCCAAACGGCGCATATCATCGTGGTCAACCACGCCCTGCTGCTGGCAGATGTGGTCACAGGCAACCGCGTCCTGCCCGAGTACCAGCACCTGATCGTGGATGAAGCCCACCACCTGGAGGATGCGTCCACCAGCGCGCTCGGGTTCCGCGTCACTGAAAACGAGATCTCCCGCCTGCTGCGCGAGCTGGGCGGCACATCTTCCGGGGCACTGGGCACGCTCTTAAAGACGCTCTCCTCCCGGGTGCGGCCCTCCGATCTGGCTGCTTTTCAGGATTTCATCCAAAAAGCCACCGATCATGCCTTTAACCTTGAGCAGCGCTTCCACGAGTTCTTTCATGCCCTGGATGACTTCCTGGAGAACGTACGTGAGGGAAACCCGGTGGGTTCCTACGGGCAGCAGACCCGGGTGACCCCTGCCACCCGTACCCTGCCTGCCTGGGCAGGTGTGGATATGGTCTGGGACGAAACAAGCGATTCGCTCAGTCTGCTGATCGATCAGCTCACCCGCCTGCAGAAGGGTGTGGGCGAAACCGGGGAAACCTCCGATGAAGACCTGCAGGATGCCCTGAGCGCGGTGGCGAACCTGACCAGAAGATTGAATGAGATCGAATTCAATTTGGATGCCCTGGTAGCCAAACCTGATTCGAACGCCATCTACTGGGCGGAGATCCAAGCTTCCTACTCCGGCGCCCAGAAGCTGGCGCTGAACACGGCTCCGCTGCATGTGGGCGACCTGCTGGAAAAGTATCTCTGGTTCGAAAAGAGCTGCGTCATCCTCACCTCCGCCACACTCACCACCTGGAACACATTCGATTACCTGAAAAATCGGCTGAACGCGAACGAGGCGAGCGAATTGATGCTTGGCTCACCCTTCGATTACGAGACTTCCGCCCTGCTCTACCTGGTGAACGATATCCCCGAGCCTTCCGTGGCCACCCAGTTCCAGAACGCGGTGGATAACACCCTGATCAAGCTTGCCCGCGCAACCGGCGGCAGGATGCTGGTGCTCTTCACCTCCTACGCCCAATTGAAAAACACCTCCGCGCGGCTTTCACCCGCGCTGAGCCGGGATGAGATCTATGTGTACGAACAAGGGGAAGGCGCATCTGCCACCGCACTACTGGAGACTTTTAAGGAAACCGAGAAGGCGGTGCTGCTGGGAACACGCTCTTTTTGGGAAGGCGTGGATGTACCCGGCGAATCGCTTTCGGTGGTGGTGATCGTCAAGCTGCCCTTCGATGTGCCCAGCGATCCGATCATCTCTGCCCGCGCAGAGACTTATGAGAATCCCTTCAACGAGTACAACATTCCCGAGGCGGTGTTGCGCTTCCGCCAGGGGTTTGGGCGGCTTATCCGCAGCCAATCCGACCGCGGGATGGTGGTCGTGCTTGACCGGCGCCTGCTGACCAAATCCTACAGAAACTTGTTCCTGGAATCGCTGCCGGACTGCAAGAAGATGGAGGGCAGAATGGACGACCTGCCCGCAACAGCGAAACGCTGGTTGAATCTTTAATTCCTTTGAACTACGAATAACGCGAAATAAATTGAACCGGTCATGGCAGAGCAGGCTCTTGCCTGCCATAATTTGGCGGGCATGAGCCCGCCCTACATACCCCTCCCCATTCGATACCAGAGCATCCCGATGTATTCCTTAAGCGCGTTGGTGGTCTGCCCCAGCGCGCTGGCGGAGGGCATTAGGTTCGTGAGCAGATTCACCCCCGGCGTTTGCCAGAGCTGTGCCCAGCCTTCCTCGGTTACCGCGTAATCGGTGGGAGCCGGGGTCAGGTTCAGGCTCTGGTCGGCAAACATCATCATCGCCCGCGGCATGTGGGTCGCCGATGTGACCAGGATTGCCTCACTAATCCCCCGTTCCTTCAGCACACCGGCGCAGTTGGCAGCGTTTTCGCTGGTGTTCTGCGAGCGAGTCTCCAGGATCAACGCCTCCTTGCGGGATGCCCATCTCCAGCAGCAGAGTCCCGCATATCCTCGGCTGGAGAAGCCGCCGAGGTATCCATCCAGGGAATATCCCCACCGCAGAGCAGCAGGAGCGGCGCTGCCCCCTGGCGATACAGGTGGGCTGCATAGAGCACTCTGTCGCCAGCCCCGTTCAATTCCACGGTTTGCCGCGGTGGTTCCAGCGGTTCCGTGCCGCCCGCCAGGACGATGATCACCGGCGCTTTCTGACCGGCAGAGAGCGGCGGGTAGCGCCACTCCAGCGAGCGTGCCAGGCTGGTGGAAACCCAGCGGTTACCCGCCAGGAACAAAATCAGGAGGGATACGATCAACAACCAATTTCTCAGCCGCCTGCGGCGGTGAAAGACGAGCGCCAGAAGCAGAAGCAGGAAGATCAATCCGGTGGGATAAATGAATTGCGGTAGGAATTTCGAAAGGAATACGCTCATGATCAAAAAACCTCCGGGAACTCATTCTACCCCGAAACCGTCTAGCTCTTAACCGCCCATGTGGAATGGGTTGGTACAATACTTGCAAGGAATTTACTGATTAAGGACCATACTCTGCATGGATGATACCCCGCACGTCCCGCCCTTCACGGAACCGCTTCCTCCGCAGGAACCTCCCGCGGAAACCCCGCCCCCCCGCCCTGTGCGTTCGGCACCAGGGTTTCCCTCCCCTCAGCGTGCCATGCTGCTGGGCAGCCTGCAGGTGGTGCTCAGCGCGGCGGTGGTGATCGCCACGGTCTTCACCCTCTGGAACCCGGCCAACCTCTTCAACAACCAGACCATGGCGCAGGCACTCCTCGCCTGGCAGATGCAATCCAACAATGCGCAGAATTCCTCCCAGTTCTTCCCCACCATCACCGCCCAGCCTTCCGAACATATTGGCATCGTGGCAGGACACTATTCCAAGGATAAGAACAGTTACGATCCCGGTGCGGTCTGCGAGGATGGACTCACTGAGCAATCGGTGAACTACAAGATCACCACAATGGTGATGCAGAAGTTGAACGCCATGGGCTACCAGGTGGACCTGCTGGCAGAATTCGATCCGCTGTTGAATGGGTACCGCGGTCAGGTGCTCGTCTCGGTTCACAACGATTCCTGCGAGTACCAGGGTGACCAGGCTACCGGGTTTAAAGTGGCTGCCGCGGTACGCAACGCCTATCCCGAAGCTGCCAACCAGCTCACCAACTGCCTGATTGACCGCTATAAAAGGGACACCGGGATGCAATTCCACTATAACTCCATCACCAACGATATGACCCAGTATCACACATTCAACGAGATCAACAGCAACACTCCGGCCGCCATCATCGAGACCGGTTTCCTCAACCTCGACCGACAGTTCCTTACCGAGCAGACCGACAGGGTGGCACAGGGCATTGTGGATGGCATCACCTGCTACCTGAACGACGAAAAGGTGGATAACCCCACGCAATGACGCCCTCCACCAACCCCAAAGCCAGGGAAGCGCTTGAACGCTCGCAGGCTGCCTTCCAGCAGGGCGACCGCACCTCCGCGCGCGATTGGGCTGCTCAAGCCGCCCGGTTGGATCCAACCACCGAGGAGCCCTGGCTGATCCTGGCCGCCCTGGCCAGCCCGCAGGCAAGCGTGGAATACCTGCAGCGCGCCCTGCAGATCAACCCTCAGAGCGAGCAGGCCCGCCGCGGGTTGGAATGGGCTGCCATGCGCCAGGTCAAACCCACCACAGCTCCTCTCTCTCCAACCCTCAAGCCGATCGGCACGCACAAGGTGGGCGATACCCAGCCTCTGCGTACCACACCATTTATAGCTGCATCCGTGGTAAATAATACCCAACCGGTGAAAGCGGCGACTTCCCCCCACCCAAAAGCACAACCCAAAAAAAAGTCCCGGGCGCTCCTCATCATCCCCGCATTGCTGGTCACGCTCCTTTGTGCCGCAGCCATTGGCTTTCTTGCCCTTCCTCAGCTCACCGCCCGTGCCAACCCGTCGTCGGCATCCCGCCCGGCGGATCTGCTGGAGAAACCAACCCTCACCCCCACCGCGACGGCCACCTTCACCCCCTCGCCTTCGCCCACGCCCACCCTCACCCCCACCGAGACGCCCACGCCCATCCCCACCGAAACCCCGGTGCCCACGGCAACCTATAACCCCTGCCCCCCGCCATACTGCGGTCGGGATGACACATACCAAGCCTCCGCACCCCTGGATCCCGGCCGCTGGATAGACGTGGATCTATCCTCACAGATGGTCTATGCTTATGAAGGCGATTCAGTCGTCAATTCCTTCCTGGTCTCCTCCGGGTTGTGGAACCATCCCACCGTCACCGGCACGTACCAAATCTACGCCAAGTATCCCTCCACGCTGATGGCTGGCGAGGATTACTATCTGCCCGGGGTGCCCTGGGTGATGTATTTCTACAAAGGGTATTCTTTTCACGGCACTTATTGGCATCACAACTTCGGCACCCCCATGAGTCACGGCTGCCTGAATATGTACACCCCCGACGCCGAGTGGCTCTACAACTGGGCGGATATTGGCACCACGGTGAATGTTCATGACTGAATCGGATGCCCTCTCCCGCCTGCTGGGTGCGCCTGCCTCGCGCCGGGATTTCCTCAAGCTTACCGGTGCCACAGCGCTTGGGGCTGCTCTTTTACCCGGGGTTAACGCTATCAGAAACCCAAACTTCGCCGCCGTCCGCGAGGATGTGCCCACCCAGGGACGGGTGACGGATAACAACACCGGGCTCTTCCAGAATCCTTCCATTTTCTCCAAGCGAATAAAAACCTACTACAAAGACATCATTTTGCCGATTAGTGGGGTGACGGTGGGGGATGATGAGGATAGCTACAACCGGGTCTGGTACCAGGTGAATGCCGATGGGTACGTCCCCTCGGGCAAGGTGCAGCCGGTGGGGGTGAGGCTCAACGACCCGGATTTTACCATCCTGCCGGAAGGCCGCCTGGCAACGGTTACCGTCCCCTTTACTGATGCGGTGGATGACCCCGCCAAGCCAGGCACAGTGATCTATCGCCTATATTACGGCACCACTTACTGGGTGGTGGAAGCATTGATGGATGATGCCCGCCAGGCCTGGTACAAGCTCAGAGACGATTATTACAAAGAGAAATTCTATTACGTCAACGCCCGCCATCTGTACCTTTACACAGCGTATGAGATCGCGCCCATCTCGCCCAATATCCCCCGCGACCAGAAGCGTATCGAAGTTCTCCTGGGGGACCAGGTGGCCATCGCCTACGAAAAAGATCTGCCGGTCTTCGTCAGCCGGGTTGCCACCGGCGCGGAGTGGAAGCATGGGGTTTTTTACACACCTCCGGGCAGGCACTATATCCATCACAAACGCCCCTCCCGCCATATGACCTCCGGTTCGCCGGAAAACCCGGTGGGCTATGACCTACCTGGCGTTCCCTGGGTTTCGTATATCAACGACAAGGGCATTTCCTTCCACGGCACCTACTGGCACAACGATTTCGGTCACCCGCGCAGCCACGGTTGTATAAACTTACCGATCACTTCCGCCCAGTGGATCTTCCGCTGGACGCAGCCTGTGGTATCCTTTGGCGAAGACCTCGTGTGGACCGATCCGGGTACCCGCGTGGATATCTTCTAATTGGCAGAATGCAGATGAAAAAAGCACTTTTCAAGGGTCTGGTGATTGACGAGAACGACCAGCCTGTTCAGGTGGCAACCGTGGGGGAGGAATCCTTCTATGTGGTGGATGACGCCGGGTTCAAGCGCCATATCCCCTCCGACCAGGTGGATCTTCAGGTGTTGGAATTCCTCAAACAGCAGGTGGAGGGCAACGAAGAAGCCATCACCGAACAGACTGCCAAAATGCTCGGGCAGGAGGATCTCTTCACCCGCGCCATGATGCTCAACCAGATGAAGCACATGGGGGATCAGTTCGATAAACTGCTCGAAACCGGCATCCCCGAGGACGCCCTCTCCTACCTGGGCATGCTGGGGTTCCGTGTTGTGGTCAACCTGCACGGAGAGGTCGTGCGGGTGGATCAACCCTCCGCGCCAGACAACTCCGGCGACGATTAATTTTCCGTTCTGGTAAAATTCAAGGCAGAGGAAAAATGCCCGACCGGCAAATCATTGACGTTACCGAAGCAGATTTCGAATTCGAGGTTATTGCTTACTCGAAGAACACACCGGTGGTGGTGGATTTTTGGGCCGAATGGTGCCAGCCCTGCAAGACCCTTACCCCGCTGCTGGAAAAACTCTCTTCAGAGTCAGGCGGCAGCTTCCGCCTAGCAAAGGTGGACGTGGACGCCAACCCCAACCTGGCAGCGCATTTCAACGTGCGCTCCATCCCCACGGTCATCGCTTTCAGCGATGGCAGCCCACGGGATCAATTCATCGGCATGCAGTCTGAAGCCCGTGTGCGCGCCTTTCTGGAAGCCATTGTCCCGCCCAGCCCGCTGAGCCTGGCGATCGAGAAAGCCAATGGAAAGCTCGCAACGCACCACTGGGTGGATGCTGAAAAAGAGTTCCGTGATATCCTGCAGAAGGAGCCCGATAATCCGGCCTGCCTGCTGGGGCTCTCAATTGCCCAGCTCGCCCAGGGGAAAGGCTCTGAGGGCCGTCTGCACCTGTATAACTTCCCCGCCAGCAAGGAGTTCACCCGCGCCGAGGCGCTGATACCCTACGCCGATGCGCTGATCGCCTTCCAGGAAAACGCACTCCCGCAGGAGACGGACCTGGATGCCGCCTTCACGAATTCGATCCGCCTGGCTTCCCAGGGGAAATTCGACCTGGCGCTCGACGGGCTGCTGGATATCCTCCGGCAGGACAAACGCTACCGGGATGGCATGGCACGCGAGGTGGTTTTATCACTGCTGGAGATACTCGGCTCGAATGACCCGCAAGCGAGGGCTTACCGGAGCGAGTTGATGTCGGTGCTGTATTAATACTCTGGCATTGTCCTTGATTCTATTGCGGGATTCCAGCTAGGTAAAAGTTTCCCGGTTTCAGCAGGATCATTCAAAATCATCCCACTGGTTTCAATCGCTTAAACATCCACAGCAGAATAAATAATCCAATCCCAAGAATGACGAGTATCAACCCGATCGGCAGCAATGCGAATTGCCGCGGGGTGGTTGGAGGCGCATTCTTTTCGGTAAGAGGTTGGATCCCGGTCGTATCCTGTATTTGTGAAGATTGACCTGGGGAATCAGCCTGGAGCATGTACATTTCCCCAGGAGTTACGGTAAGGGTGAAAAATTGGGTTGGTGTGCCGCTGCCATCTGTTGGTGTGCTGGTGGGTGTGGCGGTCGCAGGGGGATAGACTATCGGGAAACCCAGGGTTGAAGTTGCAGTTGGGAGGGGAGTTTTGTTCTGACCAAAAAGTGAATCGACCGCGGGTCCGATCTGGATAAGCCCATACCCGTATTGAGGATCCCAACCCGCCGGACCCAGGTCCTTGGCGCTGGATTCGATTTTCGCCACCACCGCGCTCGAGTACTGCATCTCCGGCAATCCCGCCAATAAGGCGGCAAAACCCGCCACTTGCGGCGCAGACATGGATGTGCCATTGCGGGATCGGAATCCACTGCCCACATCCAGTCCATAAATGGAAACCCCGGGCGCGACGACATCCACACCATCGCCGGTGTTCGAAAACCAAGCCAGGTGGTTGTTCTGATCGGTGGCACCCACGCCAATCACCCCTGGAAACGCTGCTGGATATAACACAGTGGAACTGCCGGAATTTCCCGTCGCTGCCACCAGGATCACACCCATTTGCACAGCATATTGAACTGATTCATCCAGGACTGCTGAATACTGCGAACCCCCCAGGCTCAAATTGATCACCCTGGCGCCATGATCTGCCGCCCAAATGATGCCCTGGGCAACATTGGCGAAGGAACCGTTTCCGTAGGCATCCAACACACGGATCGGCATGATCTGCGCCTTCCAGTCCACACCGGCAATGCCATAACCATTATTGGCGTTAGCCGCGGCGATCCCGGCAACGTGCGTTCCGTGCCCATTTTGATCCTGGGGAATGGAATCATTCTCCACAAAATCGTATCCCTGGCCGATCCTGCCGGCAAGATCAGGATGGGCCAGGTCGATCCCGGAATCCAGAACCGCGATGATCACAGACGGGGTTCCGGTTGTGTGATCCCAGGCCTGGGAGGCGCGGATGTTCGTGAGGTAATATTGCTGCCCGTAATCTGAGTCGTTCGGTATGACATCCAACAGGGAGACCTGGAAATTAGGTTCCACATTCTCCAGAGATGTGTCCTTTTTTAATTCATTCAGGATGCGGCAAAATTGGGTTGGATCCACCTGGATCACGCGGACCAAATCCCCCTCAGCGCTTTCAAACTCATCCACGACCACAGCGTTCCCGTTGATTTTCGGAAAACTTCCAGAGGTGGAGCTGAGCGTGATCTGCGATCGATAGACTTCCATCTTGCTGCAGGCTGGCTCAGTCGGTTTGGGCAAAGGGGTGATGGATATCGTTGCCGTCGGTGAAGCCGTGGAGGGTGGTTCGGTCAGCGAGTTTTCGAGGGTAGCTTCCGGCGCATCTGTGGATGTGGCAAGCGGTTCAGAAGTTACTGTACTGAAATCCTGGGTTGCAGTTCCCCCTGGGCCTGGCGTTCCGGTATCCGGTGTTGGCGGGACTTCCGTGGCGGAGCCTTCTAGAATCAGCGTCGCTGTTCCGCTGGGTTGATTCGGCAGATCCGCGGTGCCAATTTTTCCCGAAATAAAACCGGATAGCGGAAACATCAACACGAACATAATGTTGAGGATCCGGATCATCCTTTTATTTTCGGGTTTTGAAGCATTCATAAATATAATTTACATTTTACATTCGTGGACGGTCGAACGTAAAAAAACCTTTTCGTTGACTGCCCTCACAATTTTGTTACCAATAACATTTCAACCAACCTCCATTTTAATCGCGTTTAAATCAAAAGTACCCTTGTGGGGTACTTTTGATTTTTCTTATGGATGGTTTATGGTGAAGGATGAAGGCGCTGTCCAACTGCTCCATCCGGAGGCAGTCTCCACTTGCATTTGCCAGTAATATGTTCCGTAATCAAGCGCCACGCTTGGTGTATAACTTGTGGACGGTGATCTGGTCACATTGATTTCGAGATCCTCCACGGTAATGAAATCTGAAGTATCTTTATTCGCCTGGATTCGGTAATGCAGGGCGCCAGGCACAGCGGTCCAGGTGAACACCGGTTTCACGCTTGTTGTGAACGACCCGTTCACCGGGGTCTTTTGAATATTCACATTGAAGGTGCGCACAACAGACCACCCCGATGGATTGCCGGCAGCATCGATAGCCTGTACCCGCCAGTAATTGGTCCCGAAATCCAGTGATTTTGCAGCCGGGATGGTGTAGGTAGTAGTCGTGAGGGTCACATCCACCGGCGGGGAGGCAAAAGTGCCCGCAGGATCAACCTGGAACTGGTAATACTTAGCCCCAGTCACTGGGGATATGGTCAGTTTGGGCAAGGTTGTGTTCACGATCGATCCATCCCCTGGGGTAAGCATCCCGGGAGCTGCAGGCGGGAGTGTGTCCACGGTGAAATTCCACACCAGGCTCCATGGTCCGGGTTTATTTTCACTGTTATATGCCCTCACCCGCCAGTAATACTTTACCCCACCAACCAGGGGGTTCGTGTAAGTGTTGAATCCCTGAACTGGACCGGAATAATTCTCCACGGTCGTCAAGAAGGTGCTGACCAGGCTAACCTGCACCTGGTACTTATCACCATACGCCACCGATTTCCATTTCAGTAATGGCATGGTGTTGTTGGTGAATCCCGCTGTGGCTGGCAGAACCAGCGCGGGCGCAACCGGGACTAATGGGTTAATATGCACCGTCCGAGCGTCGCTCCAGGCTGACCAGTTGCCCGCGGCATCCCCCGCCATTACGCACCAGTGCAGATCACCCTCGACCTGTGTGAGCGGTTTGTAGCTGGTGGTGGTCAGCGTCGGCAAGGTGTCTTTATCCAGGCTGGCGCAATCTTCCAATGTGTACCCAAGCTTGTACCACTTGGCTCCCACGGAGGCGTTCCAGCTAAAGGTCGGTGTGCCATTGGAGGGTGCATTATCCGCTGGCGTTTTTAACACTGGCACTGGAGGCTCATGCTTATCCACTGTAAAATTCCAGGCAGCGCTCCACGGACCGGGGGCAACATCGCTGTTTTTGGCTCGTACGCGCCAATAGTACTTGCCCTCCACCAGGTCAGCAGAGTAGGCGCTGAATTCCTGATCAGAAATAGTCTCATTCACTACCGTCGTCAGGAAGGTGCTGACCGTGCTCACCTGTACCTCGTAATACAAACCATACGCAACTGGTTTCCATTTCAACAATGGCATCGTGTTATTGGTGAACCCGGCTGTAGCTGGTTGAACCAACGCAGGCGCAAGGGGCACCTTTGGAGATATATCCACCGTCCGGGAAGCGCTCCAGGCCGACCAGTTCCCCGCCAGGTCGCCCGCCTTGACACACCATTTCCATTCCCCAGGGTTCAGGGTGGGTGGCGTATAGCTTGTGCTCATTAGGAGAGGGAAAGCATCGGGATCAGAAAGGGAGCAATCTCCACCCGTGGTAACCCCAAGTTTGTACCACTTGGCTCCAGCAGATGCGTTCCAGCTAAATGCGGGAGTTCCAACCGAGAAGTAATTATCTATGGGGCTTTTCAAACCTGGCGCAGGCGGGGCAATAGTATCCACGGTGAAATATCGCACCGCACTCCACACCCCCGGGTAGGTATCCGGATTCAAAGCCCTCACCCGCCAATAGTATTTTCCGTCGGGAAGTGGGTTTGCCACCACGAACAATCCACCGGAGGTTAGATCCTGCACAACTGGAGCAAAAGATGATGTGGTGCTGATCTGAATCTGATAGTTGATCCCGCCGCTGACCATATTCCAGCTCAATTCAGGGGTACTGTCGTTGGTGTACGCAGCGTTTGGCAGCGAAACCTGAATGGGAGCAGGGATCAGGGTGAATTTCGCAGAAAGGATTCGGGTGGAATTTACGCTATATGCAAATGGATTGACGATATAGTCGACCGGGTTGTTCGTTGTCTGGTCAGTCCAACTGAGGAACCCATAGGTGGGTTTCGGCATGGCCTGCAGGGATACCAGTGTGCCTTCCGCGTATTTGGTTCCCAGGCAGTTAGGTGCCGGGGAGACCTGCACGGTACCGGCAGTGGCGGTGAACTTGACGCCTTTACATCGTAGCAGGGCGAACGTACCGTTTAGATGCAGGTTTCCACCAATGGATTCAATGTCCACATCGCTTGTTCCGCTGGTCGACCCCTGCGGCAGGGGGATGCGCCTGCGGGTATCTTATATTCCGTGAAGCCGGTATCCACCACCTCGATGTAATAAGTGGTGCCAGCCTTCACGCCAACGCTCAGTTGCGAGGCAGAGTTCCAATCCGGGTCCATCGCAATGTCATCGTTGCAGGCTTTGCGGGTGCTCACGGACGGCGTACCCTGGTAGACCGCCACGGCCGTGTCGTAATCGCTTCCGAGGGTATCCAGGTTCAGCATCCCGTCCTGCGACGGCTGATATTTATACCAAACCGAGGCCAGTCCTGCCGGGATGTAGTAGGTATAGAAGGACAGGCAACCCAACAGGGATGGATCCCCGGAGGAAAGGGTGCTGCCCATCGTGTCCTGTACCAGATTCACCGGCATCCCCGGAATCGTCATCGCCGATGTGACCAGGTCGTTGGTTAGCGGGTGTTCCGTGGTCGAGTAAACCCCGAACGAACCCGAGCCAGTTTTTCCCCCTCCATAAGGACCCAGGTCGATTGATTCATCGATTGTCCAGGTACCGGTTGGATCTGATGAGTACAGGTAGAAGTAGTTTCCATCGAACAGACCGTATTGTTGAACGGGATTAGTTTCTTTAATTCCACCGATCGCATCCGTCAGTGTGTACGTCGGTATCACATATTCCCAAACCCAATCCTGGGCAGTTAATCCTCTTGGTCTTCCACAGAGCGTTTTAAGGTATCCCCATTCTCATTCTTGGAGATATTCCAAGTTGTGAATGAATTCCTGGCGCTCCTGGAGGCTGGTTTGTTTTGCGCCGCCCGTATCATATCCTTCATAATACAAATTCGTTAAGACATTCCCATGGGCATCGGTGATCCCAGGTTTTAGTTCTCCATAGCCCTCATCCCTTCGTAAGGGAGCCCCCGCTGCATACGGATTTACGGCTAGCGTTCCACCCACCTGGTAGGCATGATCGTGCCCGCCCTGGATGGAGGTATTTTCATCGATCAGCATCCGGTAATGCCAGTAAAGGTCTGAAGCATCGGTTTTAAGGATTTCTGAATCAATCGTGGGAATCCGGGTATCGGCAGGCGCGGCAAAGGTTACTGCTCCGCTCCCCGTAAGCTGCATATAAGCTCCATAATACTCCGGGGTGTAGATCCAGACCGTCAAATTCGAGAGGCCATCCAGGTTGAATGTGAACGTGTCCTGCGGCAGGATTGAGGCATCCAGGGTGACCGTGCCAGGGTCGCTGGCAGACACAATATTGACCCCGGGTTGATAGACTTCCAATTTGGCTTCTCTATTCGTTCCTGCCAGGTTGTAAGACCCGGCTGGCGCGTAGAGCTCAAATGGATTCAGCGATCCATCACCATAGAAAAAGCCGCCCATATCCCGGTTGCCGGTACGAACGATCACCGCGGTATCAATGGCGACCGGGTTACCGGATATATTCCGCAGGGAGATCGATGTTTTTGGCAGACCCACCGCGCTGGGGGCGTAATAGCCCGGGATATGCACGGACTGGTTAAGGATCATATTTCCAACCCCGTCCTCCCAATTCCCGTATGTCCCCACCATGTAGTTCCCGGAGCCGCTGCCATATAAATAACCCGTCACAAAACCAGCGAGATCCCCGTATCCGTATCCCTGGTAATAATTGCCGCCAGCGTCGTAGATTTCCATATCGGCATAGCGGAGGATGCTTCCATCCCCGCCTACTGCCGCGCCGCACAAATAACCAGCCGGGCAGGTTTCTTTATCAATGCGCAGGGACAGGTTTCCGCCCCCCGCCGCATCGGAGACTTCGATCAAATAGGTGTACCCGCCGGTGGCATTGAAAGCCACTTTGCCGAAATCATCATCGTAAGAATAATTCACATCCGTCACCCCGCAAACGACCGGGGTGCGGGTGGTGCTGCTCACCTGGCGCAGGATGGACAGATCCGGTGAATACGAGCTGCCCAAAGCACTCACCTTATAAACCCCGGTGGAGGGGGCGGTGAATTTGTACCAAACGCTGCCAGTATCCGCGCTGTTGCAGACGTTGAGGGGTTCCTCGGGGGTGATACTGGCAACCGAAACCGTCTGCAGGTACGTCGATCCCGCCGTCATGGGGGTTGCGTTCACCAGCAGGTCATTCACCGCCGGGGTAACTGCCTGGGTGGTGGTGGAGGTGTTGCCCCGCGAATTGGTGGCCTCCACCGTGATGGTGTGATCCGTTCCGACCAATGAACCCGGATTCAGGGTCACTTCCTCGCGGTCGGAATTGAAGGCGCCATCCTTGGCAGAAAGCGTCTGCCAGCTCCCGGAATCCACGCGATAGCGCGCGGAGACGATGGTGTTGAGGGTCACATCCGGACTGTAGGTATTCGAGTCGAAAGGTTGATCATAGATCACCCCATTAATTGTGCTGCCTGCGCCGATGCCGTTAATTATAAAAACAGGCTGGGTATCCACCTCGTCAGCCAGGTGGTCATCATCCGTATCCCGCCAGCCCACCTGGTATTGCCCGGTCCAGTGCATACGGTTGGGATTGTTGTTGTTCATCAGAACGTCCGTATCCGCGCTGGGATTGTCTTTCTCGCAGTTGCTGTTGGCGATCCCAAGATAACCGTTTAGATATGTGGTGCCGGCGCATCCGCCATACCCGGGGGCGTAATAATTATCCCCAGCTCCAAAAATATGACCCATCTCGTGTTGGGTGACCAGTGTCCATATCACCGATCCCCCAGCCGTCATTATCATAAGTCATCATGATGTATGGACCGTAATAATAGGCATAGCCGAAGTATCCGTCTGTAAAAGTACCATCGGTATCGGCGCTGCTATCCACCACGATTATCGGCCGTCGCCCAGTCGGTGCCCTTGCTTTTCCGAAGCGCATCCAGGTAATCGTACAGCTGCGCCCAGGTCCCGCCTCGGGTTGGTGTAACCCATGTTGGTCAGAACCTGGCTGAGCCATGTATTTTCACTACCAGAACTGAGCGTAATCGGTTCATAGGTCGTCGGTATTGCATATTGAATATCGTAAGTAAAGCTGACATTGGCGTCCACATCATCCAGGTTGGTATCCGCGTCGTTGTTATCGGACCAGTCTGCCCAGCGCGCCAGGCCCTGCCTGAATCTCAGCGGTCACCTGGTCCCGTTCGGCTGTGGTCCAATTTTCCACGCTGCCTGTGCTTTCCGGCATGATCACGCCCACCGCCACGCTGCCGATCATATAGGCGCTGGTATCATATTTTCCGGGCGCATTGGATCCCGTGGCGCTCTGATCCTGCATGCCGGGAAGTTCCGGCTGTTCCAGCGCGTCATTCACCAAAGGCGATCCAATGGACTGCGCGTCCAGCTCGGAAGGCAGCCAGGTGAAATCACGCTCGGCGGTATTGTTGTCCTCATCCGATTCCACAACCAAATTCGTGGGATCCACGCTGAGCGCAAAGTGATGCGAGCCCGCGCCGCGGTTGGCGGAATAGACCCAATCCTCTACGGTGAAAACCTCGCCCGCCCCCAGGCCGGCGCTCTGCCAGCAGTGGAGCTGTTCCCCATCCACGCTCAGGCAGGCCTGGAATTCACCCGCGGAAGCGCTGCCCGCATTGATAACCGCCAGGTCCAGGTAATTCTGTCCGCCGTTCACCAATTCGTCATTGGTGTGCGTCCCGGGCTGCGCGGAGAGAACCAGCGCATCCCCCCAACCTTCCGGCTGGGTAGGCAGCAGGTCCTGCTGTGGGGAGCTTATATCCAAGGACGTGTTTGCCGCCGGCAACCCCTGCGCGGATGCGGCAGCGGGGAAAAACCCAGGACTGGAGAATACGATCAGGAGAACGGTAAAGATTGCAAGGTGCGTTTCTACTGGCTGCGGGCATGAAGTTTTTCATTCTATTAATTCCCTTCTGTGAGTAGAAATGAAAAGTTCCGGTACGAAGTACCGTTTTTTGAGGTGACCCTGTCCTGTGGTTCGGGGCGGTGGGTAATCTCCCCCTCATAGAAATTCATTGATAATAGAATAGCAAATTTGCACAAGCAAGTCGATTAAACCGGTGCATTTATCCGGTTTTGTAGGCTGATTGTAAGGTTCTAATTGTGATCGTTTACCAGAAAAAGTGGTGGGAGAGCGGGTGCCTGCTGAAAATAAAGAAGCTGCGGGTTATCCCGCAGCTTCTCCTTCAACATCAATAATATGGAATCGACCTACTTGGAGAATTTTACATTTGCCGGGTCGAAGTTCGCGCCGACGTAGGGCACGTAGGTCTCATCCCCGCAATCTCCATACGCAACAAATGTTGGGGTTCCGGTCTTGCCGCTCGAGATGCTGGCTGCCCACCAGTTGTGGTCATTGCAGGGATCCCCGGGACAACTGATAACCGGTTGCGCTGAACAGTTTGATCACCCCGTCCTTCCAGATGTAGAGGTAGGGCTCAGCGATATAGCCCAGTAACGGCACTTCCGGAGTTGTGCCGTCATCGCCATCGTTGTTGAATGTTTGCCCATAATCAGTCACCACGATGTTGTAGGTGCCCGCGTAATACGGGAGGGCAGCATTGGCTGCGAGCGGTGCGTGAGCCAACCTGGCGGAGATGGTGGTATCCTCCACCGGCACTGAATCCAGGTAGCCGCCTTCCCGTTTCCAGCGCGCAGAAGGGGAACACGGTCATCGCGCCTTCAGATTCATTCTCATAATACCCATAGGCATCCCCTTCCGGACCCACGATGAAAGGTGAAGGTTGACCGGTGTCGATCGGGTTGGGCGTATTGGGAAGCCACACGTTCAAATCCAGGTCCCACATATCGGGAGCAAAGCCATATTCGCTTGCCCAGCGGAACCAGCCCAACGCTACATCGATATTGGCGGATTTCGGGGGCGCCACCGCGCGGCCCACCCAGTAATACCCGCCGGGGTAGACCCCGCAGTCACTGTGCTGGTAGGCGAGCTGGTTGCCGTTGGTGTAGCCGCTCTTGTTCAGCTTGACCGTACAGCCATACTCGGAGGGAAGGTTGATGATATCCGTCCAGGATTGATAGGAGGTGTAGATGCGGCTGGGATCGGGACCGTATGGATCGCCCTTATAGGTAATGGTCGGGATCACCGCCGAACTCTGCTGCGTGGTACCCATGTAGACCGACGTGGTAGCCCCGGCCAGGGGGATACCGGTGGTGGAATCAAAAGCCTCTGCTTCCACCGAGCCCCGTTCGAGCTGACCGGCCACATTTACGATGACGCTATCTGCCATCTCATCTGGCCAGCAGGAGCCATCATCCCCGCTGACCCAGTTGGGGCTCAGGTCGCCATCCTGCAGATCCATCGCGATCTCAGTATTGATCTCCGCCGGTTTGAACCCCCAGCGGCGGGCTGCCGCGGCGGCCACGAACGGCGTGGCCATGGAAGTGCCGCTCATATAGTCATAGCGGGTGGCCACATCATAGAAGTAATTCATATAGAAGGGTTTATCCCAGGGGGTGGTGGAGTAGATATCCGATCCGGGCGCCACGACCGAGATCCAGTCCCCGTAATTGGAGTAATCGGCCTTGCAGGTGTAATCCGTATAGTAGGAATCCCCCATATCCACCCACATCCCAGAGGCGGCTACTGCCAGCACTTTATCGGGGTATGTGGTTGAGAGCGCGGCCGGGAAGGCATATTCCGTTTCGTACGTGTCATCATTCCCGGCAGCCGCCACTACAAGCTTATCTTCCCATTCACTGCGTAGTTCACTGCATCGTCTATCTGGAGGGAATAGGGTCCGCCCAGGCTGAGGCTGAGGATCTTCACATCGCTGCGGTTCGCGCAGTAGAGGATGCCGGCAGCAATATCGAAGCTGGTGCCCCAGCCCTGCGAGCCCAGCACCTTCACCGCCACCACCTTGGCCGCGGATGCGCCCGCCATGCCTTTGCCGTTATTGTGCACGGCGGTGATGATGCCGGCCACGTGCGTGCCGTGCCCGAAGTCGTCCATCGGGTCGGTATCGCCATTCACGAAATCACTGCCTTTGATGATCCGACCGGAGAGATCGGGGTGGGTGTAATCCACGCCGGTATCCAGCACGCACACGCCCGCGCTGGCGGTCGTGTTCGGCCAGACGATATTTGCACCCACCATATCCCAGCCGCCGTTCCACCAGAGGTAGGGGTCATTGGGATAAGTTGCCGTCACCTTGCCGCTGCGCACGGATTTCATTGCCTTCAGCGCCTCAGTTGGGATGGCCGTCAGGGGAGCTTTCACCCCGTCTTTTTCCAATCCCTTGGGCGTGCTGCGCAGGACGAATTGCTTGCTCTGCTCGGAGGGACGGTGGCTGGAGAGCTCGGGGATGGAATAAATATCAGTTATATTCCACCGCTTCCACCGCAGGATCGGCCTGCAGCTCGTCCTTCACTTCGTCCAGGCTGCGGCTTTCATCCACCGCGAAGAGCGCTGCCCCGTTCGCGGGGCTTGATTTCATCATCCGCACGCCGTGATTTTCCTCCAGGGCGCGGGTCATTTCCCCATATTCCAGCGCCTGCGCGCCGGGTTTATAGACCACCACCAGTTCCCCCGGCATATAATCCCCGGCTGGTTTTTCACCGTTGCTGTTCTGCGCCTGGGCAGGCTGGCTGACCACGAAGAACGAAACCAGCATCACCAGCGCCACGGTGAGATTGATCCATTTAAAGACCTTCATGATTTCCTCCTGTGAAATTTTTCCAGCACCGCATTCAAAACAAGATTTCGGTTATACCCTCCCAATGCCTGAATTATTGAATGGAGCGGATCGTGAGCCTGAGGCGTTATCCTGGTGTTCCTGTCCCTCCTATTCCCGGGTTGAGATTAGTTAACAAATGATTCCCCGAACGAGAAATAAAATCCAGTCGTTTCTTCCAATGGAAACGGTTATCAGGTAGAGCTTGCCAAGCCTGTCTCAGACGCATATCCTCCCTTATGGAGATGCCCGTCTCCAAGAATCATTATACGGCTCGGGTTTTGCGGTTTCAACCCCCCCAACCTTAAAACATCCCGGATTGGGGAAATTTAAGGGAATAAAACACGACCGCGGGCTGGTTTGATCCCGCGGTCATGCTGATTATGTGAGCTTTTCTGTTCTAGCCTTTTATCGTCTCACCTGTTTTCGCGCCGGTTTATTGGATGCGATTCACCTGCATATAATGCAGGCGGCTCTTCAGTATCCACTGCTCCAAAATAGCTAGCACATGTTGCAGGTGTTCATCATCTCCATCCTTTGGAACAGCCATGCCTTTCAATTCCTGTTGATTCGCCTGGTACGACTGTTTTAGGATTCGATAGTCACGTTTGGTGGCGTGAGAAGATGAGGTTGTCGTCGCGATATCATCCAACCACCAGAAACTTCTGATAACTATAATCCGTTGCGGTTAGCAAATCAGGTCGACTGTAGAATTTCATAGCTCCATTGGGATT
>CAWDZA010000015.1:0-1639966 GCA_963806635.1 uncultured Chloroflexia bacterium
CGACATAATTCCGTAAGGTGCGATAGCGGTTTGCACCGCATCGATATTTGCCGGATCCAAACGCATATGGCGACGATATGATCAGCATTAAGAATAACAGGACAGCAAGCGTGACAGAAACAACCTCGTTTCTCTTTTAAAAAGCTGAAATTCTGTTACCTCGAATTTTGAAATGTTAATTTCTTATCCATAGGTTGATCCTTACATTACCCCTATTTAGGCGAGTATCAATGAAAACTGAAATGATAAGAATCACACCAATTATCAGTTGCTGGAAAAGCGGTTCAATATTGAAAATCACCATTCCATTAAGAATAGTCGCCAGGAATATTAGGCCGATGCACCAACCAAGAATACTCTACCTTTTCCCCCGTAAAGGCTGGCGGTTTCCAAGAACCGCTGCTGTGACAGCCGAAACTCAAGCCCCACCCCGATTGCCGTATCCGCATATGAAACCCGGGAGGAAATCAATATCCCTCCAATGGCAGCAGCAAGGGCTGATACCGCAAACATTGTGATTTTTAATCCGGTAGATTTGATCCCATAAATTCTTGCGGTTTGGCGATCTTCTCCCACAAAATACATCCTTTTAAAATTGCAGATTTTTTTAGCAAGATCTCTAGGACGACGACCAACACGATCATAGCGATAATGGTTATATAAACATTCCCGACTTCAATTTTGGAAAGATGGCGCATGGCAGGCAGATAAGTCACCATGACATGTGCTTTTACTAAATATGAAGATAAGCCGCGAATTAGCGTTAAGGTAGCGATAATGACCATCATGGAATTTTAGTCTAAACCTGGACAACAAGCATACCCTGTAACCATCCCCATTAGCCCACAGACAAGCAGAGCAGATCCCATCGCCGGTAAAGCGGAACCTTCATCATCACCATCAGATATCCCATAAACATCCCGGAAAAAGCGTAGACTGAGCCTACAGAGAGGTCAATCTCACCCATTATCATCAGGTAGGTAAAGCCAATGATCGCAAAAAATTGGAATGAAACACCATACAATATCGAGTAGATATTTCTTGAAGTTAAGAAAATATCACTGGTTAATGAAAGAAAAATAAACAGAATTAAAGCAATGAGTATGATGGTAATTGAGCTAAAGTTAAAGCTTCTTTTTTCTGCTTATCGGTGTTGCAGTGGATAATGTTTCGTTATTCATTTGCTAACACCTCCCGCTTCTCCGCGGCTAATGCAAAAACGGATTCCTCGTCTATCCGGTCCCCCGCCAGCTCCCCAACAATAGATTTATTTTTCATGACATAGATCCTGTCGCAAAGCCCCATAAGTTCGGGAAGGTCGGAGCTGAAAATGATGAATCCGGTTCCTTGTTTTGCGGCCTCCAAAATAAATTTATGAATTTCGCTCTTTGCGCCCACATCGATCCCCCGTGTTGGTTCATTCACGATCATCAACTCGGGTTTCGTGCCGATACACATTGAAATCATGAGTTTTTGTTGGTTACCACCACTAAGGTTGCGTGGTTTTTCAAAAATATTTGGAATAACATCGAAAATAGATGGATATATTTTTCCGTGTAATCTTCGATTGCATTTTTATTTAGAAATGAAAAAGTTGATAACTCATCCATTTTTGGCATCATCATATTATCCGCCGCTCCACTGCCCAACAGGAGACCGGCTTTTTTGCGATTGTTATTCAGGTAAAGGATTTTCTTTTTTAACAACTCTGGCGGTGTGATCTTCGTTAGTTTTTCATTCTTGAAGGTGATCTCACCAGTATCCTTTCCCTCAAGACCGTAAATCATCTGCGATACAGTGATCAACCCCGACCCTTCCAATCCGAAAAAGCCGATTATCTCGCCCTCGTGAAGCTCAAATCCGATCGGATTAATGCGTTTTTCTTTGAAAGTCCTTCCACCTTATAGAAAACCGGATTAGCGCTTGCGTCAATAAAAATCTTCTTGGAGTAAAGGCTTTCTGATAACTCACGGCCAACCATCGCACTTACGAGATCATCCTCGGTGAGGTTTCCATCGTTTAAATACGTGCAAATATATTTACCATCCCGTAATATCGTAATTCTGTCGCTAATTTCCAGTACTTCATTGATCCGATGGGAAATATAAATGATCGTAATACCTTTATCACGTAAGTCGCGAATGATCTGCATCAATTTGCAGGTTTCATCGTTGTTCAAACCGGATGTAGGTTCGTCAAGAAGAATAATTTGCTGGTTATTGCTGATACAACGGAGTATCTCGACCATCTGCTGTTGAGCAAGAGTGAGAGACTCCATTTTCTGTTTCGGATTTATATTGATATCAAAAATCGCGATACTCTCTTCCGTGCGACGATTTAGATTATTCCAATTGATGGTACCTATAGTATTTGTAAAATAGCGGGTGGGAAAAATATTCTCAGCAACTGTCAAATTATCGAAAATGGATAATTCCTGGTGCACCATTGATATACCCATCATTTGGGCGTGTTCGGGTGAAAAGATTTTGATTGATTTACCGCCAATAATTATTTCACCGGAATCAGGTGCTTCTTCACCCATAATGATCTTGACCAGAGTTGATTTACCCGCGCCATTTTCCCCGAGTAATGTGTGGACTTCCCCTTTTTTAATTCCAAAACCGACGCTCTTCAATGCCTTGACAGCGCCATATGACTTTGAAATATCACGAATCTGAATGAAATCGTCTTCTCCAAATGCGGAGTCAAGTGTAACTTTGGTTTTACTATATACAGGATTTGTTGACATTGATTTACTCCCATTTCAGGACTTCGGTTTATACGATCAATTCATCGCCTGAAAAAAGAAGTCGAAAGGCATACTGTTAATACACCTTTCGACTGTTAGAGGTTAGAGCATTAAAGGATTAATAGTTATACAGGTCGGTCTCAATTTTGGGCATGTTTTCGGCAAGGAAATATTGAACATTATTGGCATCGATGACGGCTGCCGTATTATACATGTTTTCCGGAACAGGGTTGACGCCAGCAGCAGCATTATCGGAGGATATCGGGATATTTTTCAATCCACCATCATTCCAATCCTGCATAAGAAGAATCGCTAAGAATTCATCGGTTGCGGTTTTATTGATGAGGGTGGCATCGATATAACCCTTGCCAATATACTCCAACGTCGCGGGTTCTCTGTCATGTACAACAACTTTAACGGAACCCGGTTTGATGGCAAGTTCTTCCATGGCCATTGCAATACCGGTGCCGGAGCTGGAATCCAGCCCAACAACAGCATTGACGTCGGGATAGTTATTGAATACGCTCTTCGCTGCTTCGATGGCATCGGCGGTTGCGGCTTTGTCATCGGCTTCAACAACGACTTCCCATTCAGAGTTCTCAGCAAGGTAATCTTTTACGCCGCGGAGCTTGGCGTCCGTGTTTGCAGCTCCCCAGTTACCCATTAGGGCAACTTTTCCGGTCGTACCGGCGCGTTTGATCAACTCGGCGGCTGTATCTCTTCCGGTTTGATAATTATCGAGGCCGATGTAGGTGAGACCGGGATTGACAGCGGTTCTGGTTTCGGTCATAACGACCGGAATACCAGCTGACATTGCTTTCTTTACTGCTTCTGCGGGGGAGTCATCCCACATGCGGGTGATGATGCCATTGGGATTCTTGGCAATAGCAGCTTCGATAGCGTCAGCCTGGGCTTTTGTGTCCCATCCTTCAGGACCAGCTGCAATGATATTGACATTGAAATAATCAGCAGCGTATCTCAGGGCGAGATGGGAATCGGCAAAATATGGATGCGCCTGGTGGGATGAAATCATGTAGTAGGTGCGCATGGGTTGATCTGCTGCGGCGGCAGGTGCTGCGGCATCGGCTGCTGCAGGTGCGGCAGGCGCGGCAGCTTCGGGTGCTGCAGGTGCAGCACAGGCAACAAGGATCGTTGCGATCAGCATAACAACTAGACCAATAGCTACATTACGTTGACTCATTTTCTCTTTCTCTCCTATGGGATGATTTAACACTCGGTGAGTGTTAGTAGTAATTATAGAGAAATTAGACAACGATGTCAATAATCGCTAGATTAGAATATAATAATGGAGACATAGATGCAAAAGACTATTCGATAGTCCCCAGACTATCTGAAGGAAATGAAGGAGTATTTTTAATAGTTGCATAAACCGAAAGAGTAATTGTGTTGCACGATAGAATCTGGTCACTCAATCTTAAAATTCATGATGCAATGTGCAAGTTTGACTCTTCGTACGAAAAAATGAAATCGTTTTCTTTTACCGACATACTTTAAATCGGAGATAAGAATGGCAACCGAAACCACTTTTCTAATGGATACGTCCAGCGTCAAATTTGGTCCGGGTTCGACAAACGAGGTGGGGTATGACATGAAGACCCTGGGAGCCCGGCGCGTGATGGTTCTCGTCGATCCAAATCTGGCGGAGAGTGAAACATGCGCCAAAGTAATGAAATCCCTTCAGGGTGCAGGCATAGACGCGGTGTTATATAACCATGTGCGTGTAGAACCCACTGACCTATCCTTCAAAGACGCGATCCAATTTGCCACTGACGGGAAATTTGATGGTTATGTCGCCGTGGGTGGGGGGTCAACCATGGATACTGCCAAGGCGGCTAACTTGTATGCCACATATCCGGCTGAATTCCTGACCTATGTCAATGCCCCCATTGGGAAGGGTCAACCACCTCCAGGGCGCTTATGCCCAATGGTCGCCATTCCAACAACTGCAGGCACTGGCAGTGAAACAACCGGGACAGCAATATTCGACTTACTGGAGATGCACATAAAAACCGGGATAGCCCATCGGGCGCTGCGCCCGCAGCTCGGGATAATTGATCCAGACAACACGAGAACGATGCCAAAAATGGTGGCAGCCTGTAGTGGTTTGGATGTGTTGTGCCACGCCCTGGAATCGCTTACAGCACTTCCTTACCAGCAACGCGTTGCACCGGAGACACCTGCCCAGACGCCCGGCATACCAGGGAGCCAACCCAATCAGCTATATTTGGGCATCCAACGCGATCGAGATCTGCTCAAAATTCCTGGTGCGTGAGATCACTGATATTTCAGATGACGAAGCGCGGGGACAGATGCTTCTAGCTTCTTCTTTTGCCGGGATCGGCTTCGGCAACGCAGGGGTTACCCTTCCGCATGGAATGTCCTATCCTATCTCCGGAATGGTACGTAACTATTTCCCGGAAGGTTATCCTCAAGATCACCCTATGGTTCCGCACGGAATGTCCGTCATTCTTAGCGCGCCCGCCGTTTTTCGTTTTACCGCTCCAACCAACCCAAAACTTCATCTCTATGCGGCCAGCCTTATGGGTGTGGATGTAGCTGGTGCAAAAGACGGGGATGCGGGTGATTTACTCGCAGGGGCCGTTATCGATGTGATGAAGAAAACCGGAATGCCGAACGGGTTGAAGGCGGTAGGTTTTGATGTCCAAGATATCGAAGATCTGGTGGCGGGTACTTTACCTCAACACCGGGTAACCAAACTCTCACCTCGTCCCGCCAGCCCGGAGGATTTGGTGAAATTATTCCAGGAGACGATGACCATCTGGTAAATCAAACCTAGTGGAACTTCACGCTTGGTTTCAATAGACAATCCTGAAATAATAATTTAACAGAAGTCGTAAATTATGGCGATATTCTGATAATTCGGGAATCGTCAACCATGTTTGGCGCAAAGCTAAATCTTGGCTCTAATAAATTTTCGGTTTCAAATTATTCATAAAATCCGAAAACGCCGAATGAAGAATCGTTTGAAAAAAAGAATAGGCACGACCAAACCGAAAGCAAGTTGGTTTCAGTGCTCAGTGAGCCATACCTGATTTTCCTAATCGAAGTTTGTTTTCGGGTAAATCACAAATAGTCCATTCGGTTTCAGTGACCGAAACCAAAAAAGGAAGCGTATCGTATTGAAAAGCAGCCTGTTGCAACCATCTCAACATCAATACCTGAATTGCATCCGTTGTGGATTGTGTCTTTCTGTTTGTCCGACTTATCGGGAGTACCTGAGTGAGACTGCTTCCCCTCGTGGACGAGTCTTTCTGACCCGAAAAGGTCTCGAAGGTGAAATGGAACTCACTCCGAATCTGATCGAACAGATGTACGGTTGTTTTGCCTGCCTTGCGTGTAACGATGCCTGCCCTGTGGGCATCAAACCCGCGGATCTCGCGATGCAAATGCGCTGGGTTGATGAACAGGTTCACCCCTCCGGTTGGAAGCGAACTCTCTTTGGTAAGTTGATTCCCAATCCTGAACGAATGGAAAAAGCTACCCTGGCATTTCGTATTTATGAAAGAAGCGGGATGCGAAAACTTGTTTACGCCCTTGGTCTGCGCAGGTTAATACCCAGCCAATTGAGGGATATGGAAGCCATGCTTCCGCATCTACCCCAGCGTCCGCTTAGGCAGTCACTACCTGAAATTACACACGCAGATCAAAATGGTAAATATCGGATTGGATTCTTCCTGGGTTGTGCCCAGAATTTATTGTTCGCGGAAGAAAGCGCAGCAACGGTGAGGGTGCTGGCAAGAAATGGCTGCACAGTCATCACGCCTCTTCAAACAGTATGCTGCGGAATGCCGGCAGCAGGGTATGGAAGACAGGATCTCGTTCTGGAACAAGCCAGAAAAAACATTTCCATATTTGAGAATATTCATGTGGATTATATTGTTACAGATTGTGCGACCTGCGGTTCGACTTTGAAAGAATACGGGGCACTGCTCGGAGAAGATCAACAATGGGCTGAAAGAGCTGCTTCCTTTAGTAATAAAGTCAGAGATATTAGCGAATTCCTGATGTCGATTCCCTTGCAAAAACCCAAAGGGATTATTAATGGAAGGGTGACATATCATGACCCATGTCATCTGCGACGGGGACAGGGGGTCTGGGAACAACCAAGGGAGCTCATGAAATTGATAGATGGGATCGAGTTCACCGAATTGCCAGAAGCGGATTGGTGCTGCGGTTCAGCAGGCAGCCAGCTGATCACGCATTACCAGACCTCGCTCAAAGTCCTTTCCCGCAAAATGGATAATTTGGAAGACACCGGGGCGGATTACATCGCTTCCGGATGTCCGGGCTGCCAGATGCAGCTATCTGTGGGAGTGAAAAAACGTAAATTTAAAAGTTCAAGTTGTGCATCCGATTCAATTACTGGATAAGGCATACCAAAATGAATGAGAAATTGATTCGAAAGATAAAAGAAATCGCCGGAAGCGATGGCGTTCTTACAGAACCAGAGGATCTTGCGGCATATAGTTATGATGGCACTTTTGAAGAACACAGTCCGGATTTGGTTGTGCTTCCGCGAACCACTCAACAGGTAAGCAGGTTGATAACGGTCGCCTCGGACGAAAATATCCCGGTAGTACCTCGCGGGATGGCTTCCGGACTTGCTGCGGCTTCGGTCCCTTTTTCAGGGGGAATTGCGCTTTCCATGACCCGTATGAACCAGATCCTTGAGATCGACAAGTTGAATTCTGTTGCTCGCGTCGAGGCAGGGATTGTGACCGCAGATCTTCAATCAGCAGTGGAAAAGCAGGGCCTATTTTACCCCCCAGATCCATCCAGCATCCGCCACTCCACCATCGGTGGAAATATCGCCTGCAATGCTGGTGGCCCGCGTTGTTTAAAATATGGTGTTACCGGGGATTACGTTCTTGGATTAACCATTGTTCTTGCTGATGGGAATATCCTTAAAACTGGCGGGAAATCGATCAAAGACGTTGCCGGTTATGATCTAAATTCCCTCTTTACCGGTTCAGAAGGAACTTTGGGAGTGATCACCGAAGCGACACTGAAATTGATCTCTAAACCAAAATTCACCCAGACCGCCCTGGCTGAGTTTAAATTTCTCGATGACTCAGCCAACGCGGTCAACGCGATCCTATCTGAGGGACTCCTTCCAGCGACCCTTGAGCTGATGGATGAAACTGCCATATCGTGTATTGAGGAGGCCATGCACCTGGGATTGCCACTCGACGTCGAAGCATTATTGCTCATGGAGACCGATGGCGCTGATGATCTTTCCGTGAAAAGGGAGATGACCGCAATCACAAGGATTTGTCGAGATTGCGGGGCGAGAGAGGTAAAAATTGCTCAAACCGAAGGGGAACGCGCCAAGCTCTGGAAAGCCAGACGATCGGTATCTCCATCCCTGGCTCGTAAAGCCCCCAACAAACTTGGTGAAGATATAACGGTACCCCGGAACGCTATCCCGGAAGCAATCCGGAAACTAAAGGAAATCAGTGCCAGGTATGAATTGCCCATTGTTATTTTTGGGCATGCTGGTGATGGGAATCTTCACCCTAACATTTTGTTTGATAAGCGGGATCCGGTTCAATGGGAAAAAGTGAGCCAGATAGTTGCCGAAGAGTTTGAACTCGCTTTACGATTGGGGGGTACGCTAACCGGTGAGCACGGCATTGGAACTCTCAAACGACCATTTCTTCGGGAGGCGTTGGGTGATGTTTCGATTAATATCCAAAGTCGAATTAAATCTGCATTGGATCCGAAAAATATCCTTAATCCCGGAAAAGTGCTTCAGGAATAATGACAAATATGTTTCCCCCCGATTAAATGTATATCAATTATTTGAGATCAAGCATTATCAAGAATTTCCTTCACCCTGCCGACTGCCCCGCTGGTAAGGCGGACTTATTCAGCATCATGCGCTCGGTAGGTTACGAAGATATCGTCAGTATCGAGCATGAGGATTTTTACATGTCCATCGATGAGGGGCTTGAGAAAGCTGTCCACAATTTAAAACAGGTAATGATGCTTGAGCCAGGGTCAAAACCCAAGGCGTTTAATCTGGATGAGAGGTTTAAGTAGCCCGCTAAAAATATCAACGCAAAGTGAAAATATCCTTTCCGCCTGTTTGAAATAACTGCTGGAGTTTGAAGCATTCCGACAGTAATATTTGATGGGAGAAAAAATATTCCTTAAAGTCACACCTGAAAATAAATGGTGAATTTGTCCGAAACGGCGGATTCATCGGTTTTTTACCAGCATTGTTGCGAATTTGGAGTCAATGTTTTAATATATCCATCAATATGGATTTCTGTGAAAAATCAAGTAGTCTTCCATCCTCAGAAAGCCCAGAGCGTATGAGCGGTTGATCGCTTCGAATAGTTTTGGGCTTGGTTAATTATGGCTGACTGGTGATCATTTTCGGCAGGCAGCCGTCTCCTTCTCCTTCTTGCAAGTCCTGTGGCAAGGCTATAATCCTCGAATGCAAAGAATCACAATCCCGGTCAAGCGCAGCAAGTGGACGGATGGTAACCTTGCAGCATGAGGCGAGAGCATGGATAACCGGGAAACTGTGAATGCCGTCCAACGCATGCAAGCCTATATTGAAGAGCATCTTCAAGAGCCGATCACGCTGCACAAACTGGCCAGCGCGGCGGGTTATTCACCATGGCACGCCGCCAAGATCTTTAAGGCACTGACCGGCAAACCCCCTTTCGAATATATTCGCGCCGTGCGGCTTTCTCGAGCGGCCATGCGGCTGAGAGATGGAGATGTTCGGATCGTGGACGTGGCATTCGATTTCGTCTTCGACTCGCACGAGGGCTTCACGCGCGCCTTCTCGAAGCAATTCGGGATCACCCCGCAGCGCTTCCACCAGGAAAAGCCCTCCATCAAACTGTTCCTTCCCGGGAATATCCGTGAAACCTATCTCGCCCTACAAAAAGGAGAGAACACAATGCCCGAAAACCAAAAAACCAGCACCATTTTTGTCCAGGTGGTCGATAGACCTGCCCGGAAACTGATCCTCAAGCGCGGCATCCGGGCGGAGGATTACTATGCCTACTGCGAGGAGGTGAGCTGTGACGTGTGGGATATCCTCAGTGGCATCCAGCAGGCGCTCTACGAACCGATCGGCATGTGGCTGCCCGAGAACATGCGTACACCGGGAACATCCATCTATGCCCAGGGGGTTGAACTCCCGCTCGATTATTCCGGTCCCATCCCGCAGGGGTTCGAGCTGATCGAACTGCCGCCCTGCAAAATGATGATCTTCCAGGGAGAGCCATACGATGACGCCGATTTTGAAAAAGCCATCGGCAGCCTATGGGATTCAATGAAGAATTACCAGCCGGAAATATACGGTTTCCGCTGGGCAGATGAGGACGGACCGCGCTTTCAGATGGAACCGCAGGGGTACCGGGGGTATATAGAAGGCCGACCGGTAAGGCCGCTCCGCTAGGTTCTCCGGGGGAAATGACGTCACAGATGGGCTGCCGGTGGGAACAGGCAGCCCAATTTAATTCGATTGGTTGTGTGGCTTGTATCGACCATTAAGGCATTGGAGTTTCTTCCAATAAAAAATCCGCCCTTTCGGACGGATCTCTCAGGTAGCGGGGCCAGGATTCGAACCTGGGACCTCCGGGTTATGAGCCCGACGAGCTACCGCTGCTCTACCCCGCATCGCGAAGTGGAGTATACCCTCCCCAGGCGGTAGCGTCAAGTTAGAACTACTTAAAAGAAAAAGGCGCCCAAAGAGAGGTGTCTGATCGGGAAAAATCCGTGTATTCACCCCGATACTTCTCCGGCATCAGCTCTGCCATGCGGAACATCACTTCGTCCACCATCCGCTGGCGGGTTTCGCGATCAAATGACACATCCCCGGTCTTCAATTTAAATGGTTCTCCCACCCGGATAAAAAGCTCGGTACGTTTGAATCGGCGCAGGTTATACCAGAAATTCTCCTGCCCCCAGATCACAGCCGGCAGGATCGGCAGCCCGCTGCGTGCGGCCAGCAGGACGATTCCTGGCTGCCCTTTCTGCAGCTCCCCGTTCCCGCTGCGTGTGCCTTCCGGAAGAATTGCGAGAATCTTATTTTCCTGCAGCGCCTGCATGCAGGCATCGTAAGCTGCGCGGTCAGCTTCCCCGCGCTTGATCGGAATTGCGCCCCACAGCGAGAAGAGCGGTCCCAGTATGGGGCTATCCCAGGTTTCCACCTTGGCGATGCCGGTGATGGGGCGGGGCGGCGTGTAAGTAAAAAAGATCACCGCTTCCATGAAATTGATGTGGTTGGCGGCTAAAATCAAAGGTCCCTTTAAGGGAACCTTTTTTATGTCCTCGCTGTGGACGATGCAGATCACATCGATGATGGCTTTGATAAGGCGGGTGACGAAATCGCGAAAGGCGTATTTCATGCGCCGGGGGTGATAAGGTCGAATTGGCCAGGGAGGAGCTCCACCACCAAGCGCTTGCCTTCCACGCAGAGTGTTTCGCCATCTGCGTGCGCCGGCAGAACCCCCTCCACGGCTGTCACGGTCACATTGCGCGAACGGAGGAACTGCACAGCCGGGTGGCTGCCCTGGGTGCCCTTCATGAATTTGGGGATCATGGCGAAGATCTTACCGCGGCTCACTTCACCGGCGATGCAAAGATCAAATACGCCATCGTCGCATTTAGAATCGGGTGCCATTTGAAAGCTGCCCCCCATCCGCCGGCCGTTCATGATGGAGACCATCAGGGTGTTCAGGGTCAGTTCGCGGTCATCCAGCTCCACGCGGACCTTGGGGGCAGTGTAGAAGATATAGATCGTTTTGATCGCTGCCACCAGGTAGGACATGATCCCGCTCAGTTTGCTGCGGGCAGCCACAAAGCCGACCACGGCGTCGAAGCCGATCCCCACGCCGTTGCCAAAATACCGTCCTTCAGGAAAATATTCACTGATCACGAACCCGACATCCAGCGGTTTGCGCGGAGGAGTAACAAGGAGGTCCGCAGCATTCTTCCAATCTGAGGGAATGTACATGCTGTAGGCAAAGTCATTTCCGCGTCCGATCGGCAGCACACCCATCACCGCGCTGCCCACCCCGGCGCGTTTCGCCAGCATCAGCCCGTTGATCACCTCATTCGAGGTACCATCCCCGCCGGCAGCCACTATGACTTCGTAACCCTCCGCAACCGCCTTGCCGGTTAATTCGATGGCATGCCCTGGTCTTTCGGTTTCCTCAAGGTCAAAATCCAGTCCGGTTTTCAACAGGTATTCGGTTATCTCGGTCTTCTTCTTCCCAGCCGAACCTTTTCCGGCAGCCGGGTTGAGTATGATCAGGGTTTTGGTAGGCATATTATCCTTATCAATAATTCGGAGTTATTAGAGTGATTTTATCGAAGGTGAATCCGAAGGTCAAGATATCGCCCCTTTGTAGGAATGGTGTTCTCGATTAAAATTCTCCCGTGATAATTAAACCCTTCGATGAGCGAGAAGTTGCATGAAACACCTTTGGGCACCCTGGCGCATCAAATTCATTCAGCGAGCGGCGCGGGATGAAAAGTGCATTTTTTGCAATGCGCTGGAAAAAACCGACGGTGTGGAGAATTTAATCGTATTCCGCGGGCAGCGGATCTTCGTGATACTTAATCGCTACCCCTACACCAGCGGGCATGTGATGGTGGTGCCAATCGATCACAGGGCAACTTACGCTGATCTTGACCAGACCGACCGGGCTGAGTTGATGGAAGGCATCAATACCGCCACAAAGGTGATCGGTGAGGTTTATCATGCGGATGGTTTCAACGTGGGCGCAAACCTCGGCTCTGCCGCCGGGGCGGGGGTTACCGGGCATGTTCACTTTCATGTGGTGCCGCGCTGGGGCGGGGATGCGAATTACATGTCCACAGTGGGGGAAGTGCGCGTGATCCCCGAGTCGCTTGAGGATACCTACCGCCGGCTCAAAGAAAATTGGCGTTAGTTCCGATCTGCTCCAGATCTTCGATCAAAACAATCCTATCCGTAAGCCGACTGGCTGCCAACACGCGTTCATAAAATGGGTGATAGGTTTCGCGTCGTATATAGAAGCATATTTGTTGGAATTCCCCCAGACGTAAATTGAAATCTTCGGCGATAATTCTCTCCTCCTCCGGCGTAACGGTGGCGGGAGGTTTTTCATAGTACTCATGTTTTTCCGAAGGGAAAATGACGCCGTATTTATCCGATAATATTGCCCAGGAAGAGCCAGTTTCCTTGCAGCGTTGGATGAATGCCAGCAAATCTGGATCGGTATACAGCTGGTCAGGGGGCAGCTTTTCACCGCTCGCCCTGGCCAGCTCAGATTTTTCCTTCGAGCAGTGTGTCAGGTAAATTATTGCCATGCAGCGTTTAATTAAGGCGCTGGCTGTTCTGGGACAGCGATCCACATGATGATATACACCCAGAATCCGATGCTGGCACCGAAGATAGCTGTGATCACGAAAACCAGGCGCACGACCAGAGGGTCAATATTCATATACTCTGCCAGACCGCCGCACACACCCGAGATCATCCGACTGCTTCGAGACCGATACAATTTTTTGGGTTCAGAGGCCATTTTCATTGCTCCTAATTGAGATATCTGAATTATATACGCCGAAATTGCAGGATCGTTGCGATTTGATAACCTAAGGATTCCATAAGAAAGCTCAGGCACCCTTGATTTTCATTTTAATTATGATAAATTAGATATAAATGGTAATAAAAGAAAGAAGGTCAAAATGAAAACAGGACTTAGGTTTGCATCATTACTTACTCTGGCCGTGCTTATCCTTGCCGCTTGTCAGGCTGCACCAGCCGCAACGCAAGCTGCAAATACGGCTCAACCTGCTGCTCCTTCCGGTGGGACTGGTAAGGGGGTGGAGATTTTGATCCAGAGTTTTGCTTTTAATCCGGCAACAGTTACAGTAGCTGCGGGTACCGAGGTGAAATGGACCAACGAGGATGCTCCCGGTCATACGATCCTGAGCGATGACGGCACCACCATTAAATCACCCACTCTGAATAAAGGCGAGTCCTTCTCCATGGTTTTCAATACCCCCGGAACCTACTCTTATTATTGTTCGATTCATCCAAGTATGAAGGGCACTATCGTAGTAACCCAATAGTATGAAAAACCGCCCGATTCACTCGGGCGGTTTGATTAATCGAGGACAGTTTTTACAAAACTGTCCACATAATTATTCATAATCACCGCTCCGCGACTTTTTCTATAGAAGGGGGACCCATTATGGCTGTGGGCGATCAGGCGGTTGTACCAGGGTTGTTTTTCCGCAGCAACCTGCCGAACAACCTGCAGGCAGCGGTCGATTTCCTGCGGGGTATTTTCAAGGCCAATGCTGATCCGTACCAACCCGGGCATCACCAGCTTGGTAAAACGGCTGAGAAAAATAAAGCCAATATCCACCAGCCTGGCTCGGAAGGCGCCGACCTTTAATAGGCGCTTTACCAAAAGATGGGAGCAAAAACAACCGCTGCGTACACCAATGCCCCCCAGTTCAGCCAGACGGTTGGAGGCTATGTTGAAGGGCGTATCCGTAAATTCCAGGGTGACCACACCACTGCGGCGGTGCATGCGGGGGTGATTGGCTTCTCGAATCCCATATACTTTCAAACCAGGAATATTCTGCAAACCCTCCAGAAGTTGCAAGGTCAACTCGCGTTCATCCTCTTCCACGATATCCATCCCAATTCTTGACAGCAAACTGAAAACGGCTGCCAGGCTGACGATCCCGGCAATATTCTCCTCGCCGGATTCTTTTAATTTATTAAGGATAGCTTGATCCATTTGGAAAGCTGATTTTCGCAGGATCAACGCTCCAGAACCGAATGGGGCATAGACTTTGTGCCCCGAGAAAACCAGGGCATCAATTCCGCTCGTCTGCATCCGAATGGAGCGGTGGGCGATCAACTGGGCGGCATCCACCAGCAGTTTCGCGCCATACTTGTGGGTGACTGAGCTGATCGCTTCCAGATCGTTCAACGCGCCAAGGACGTTGGAGGCGCCACTGATGCTAACCCACTGAATGGGTTGTTGACCGGCATCCCCCTGGTTGTGTTCTTTAAGTATTTCCTCAAGTCTGGCGATGTCAATAAATCCATCCCCGTCTGCTTCCAGGCGGATCAAGTCAACGCCCGGGGTGCAGCGCCAGGGCAGTTCGTTGGAGTTATGTTCAATGAGAGAATTGAGAACAAGCATCTTCTCCCCCTGTTTGAGGGAGGTGGAAACCAGGTTGGCAAAAATGTTTAAACCCTCGGTTGTGTTGGAGGTATAGATAAGTTCATATTCGTTTTCAGGCGCTCCCACGAATTCCAGGCATATATTTTTCGCCTTTTGCACAAGCGTACGGTAGCCCGATTCAGGTATCTGAAGGCTTTGCCAAAAGCTTTCCCAAACAGGCTCAAAGCTGGGAGTGCTGGCGCCATTATCCAGGTTGGTGTAGGGTTGCAAGCCTTTCTCGGTGGGAACCTGAACGCTGCGTCCAACCAACATCGGTTTGAGCCATTCCAGCAGCGCTCCACCCCGCATTTTGGGGGGGACAGGATTACCCATTTTTTCAAGCAGGTCGAATTCTTTGCCGGATTTTTGTTTGAATGCCTCTGGATCCTGCTTTTTGATCTGCAGCGCGCGGGCAAAGATGATGATATTCATAATTGCCGGGGTGCCGGCTTCATAGCGGTCTGGCGGGCCTGCCCAGAGCACATGGTTCTCCGAGACAACCCGCACGGTGCCGCCACCAGTTTCAAACGGGATCCCCTTCGGCAGTTTATCCTTGCGGATCGCCACGGCGGTTACACCCAGGGGGAGGCCTATCTCCCGGCTGGTCAATTCACGCGTGACCCCCGCACCGACCTGGCGCTTTAACAAATCAGCGCGTTTTGGATTGGCAAAGATGAGGGTGTATTCCTTGTGATCCAAACCCAGATAATCCAGCACGATTTCCCGGGATTGATCGAACAGACGGGTGGAAACAAGCGAATTATGCCCGGCGCCGCGATGGACGTTTGAGTACATCTGAAGGGCGCGATAGGCAGATTCTTCCAAACGGGTATAGGAATCGACTTCGGAAGGAGGCGGCATTTTGATCATTTCTTTTAAGTTTGGGAATTATATCCCAGGCGGGTCTCTGAATTCATTTGCCAACTTATTTAAATTTTCCCATCACCAACATGCCGTCCCGGGCCAGGCCTAGGCGCTCGAAAAGCGCTCCTATTCGCCTCAGGCGGGCGAAGTAACCCGACAGGTCGGGTTGGGATAGTGCAACAAATCCAAACCGGCGGTAAAAAGGTCCCAGGGTTCCCCGGCAGGTCAGATACAGGGGCGAGGGATTTTGCGAAAGCAGTCTCTCTATGATCCGGGTGGCAATTCCCTTACCCTGGCAGGCGGGCACGACAGCGATCGAAGCCAGTTCACGGGAACCATCATAATGAGTTTTTACCTGCCCGGTGCCGACCACCTGGTCGTGATCGTCCACGGCGATGATGAAATGCTGCCAGTTCAGGGAGAAGGGATTGATCCGTGCTTCGCGGATGATCTTTCGGATCGTTGCAGCGTCCGATTCCCGGGCATTCCGGAGAAGAAAATTCTCTTCCATCTGAAAGCGCGTCAGGAATCCAGCAGCTCGGTCAGGATGGTTCCAGCTTTTTGCGCATCTGCCTTGCCGCGCATCTTGCGCATCACCTGGCCAACAAACCACCCTATCAGGGTGGACTTGCCTGCCTTATAAGCGGCTGTCTCATTCGGATTTTCCGCGATGACTTCTTCACAGGCGGCGCGAATGGCGGAATCGTCGCTGACCAGCCCCAACCCTTCCGCTTCCACAATCGCAGCAGGGTTCCTTCCGCTGGTTTCCACCTTCTCTACCAGGGTCTTCGCGGTGGAGGTGTTGATGCTGCCGGAATCCACCAGACGGACCAATTCCGCCAGAAATGCCGGGGTCAATTTCAACTCTCCTGCTGTCATCCCGCGGTCGTTGATCATGCGTAGGATGTCGTTCATCATCCAATTGGAGATCTTCTTTGGGTCACCCTGATAGGCTTTTACTGCAGTTTCAAAATAATCCGAAAGACTGCGTTCGGAGGTGAGGATCTCGGCGTCGTAGGCTGGCAGAGCATAATCCAGCATGAACCGGCTGCGACGTTCCAGGGGCAGCTCGGGGAAATCCGCAAGGATTGTGTTTTTCCAGGCGTCATCAAGCCGGATGGGAAGCAGGTCTGGCTCGCGAAAATAGCGGTAATCTGCCTCCGTTTCCTTGGAGCGCATCTTCTTCAGTTTCTTGCGGTTCTCGTCCCACTCCAGCGTCCAGGATTCGATCCTATGCCCGGCCGTCACCTCGGCCTTCTGGCGATCGATCTCGGTAAGGATGGCTTCTCGCACGGCATCAATGGAGTTGACGTTCTTGATCTCGGTTTTCGTATTCAGGTGATCCGCTCCTGCCGGACGAATGGAAACGTTCGCGTCACAGCGCAGATGGCCTTTTTCCATGTCCGCCTCGGAGATGCCCAGCCAGCGAAGCAATTGACGCAAGCGGATCAAATACTGTGCAGCTTCATCTGCCGAGCGCAGGTCTGGACCGGTGACCATTTCCACCAGGGGAACGCCACAGCGGTTGAAGTCGATCATCCTTTTACCGCCCTCATTCTTTGTCTTTCCGGCGTCTTCCTCAATGTGCAGCTTGTGGATGGAAATTCGCCGGAGCTCGCCACCAGGCATGGGTAGGTCTAAATAGCCGCCGCCGGCCAGGGATTGGTCGAACTGTGAGATCTGGTAGCCTTTCGGCAGGTCGGGATAAAAATAATTCTTGCGGTCAAAATAAGAAAGCGGGCGGATCTGGGAGTTCATTGCCCGGGCAAGCAGAACCGCTTTTTCCACCACCGCGCGGTTTAAAACCGGTAGCACGCCAGGGAACCCGCAACAGACCGGGCAGATATTTGTGTTCGCCGCTTCCTCCCACGAATCCGCCTTGCAGGTGCAAAAGATCTTGGACTGCGTGTTGAGCTGTATATGGGTTTCCAGCCCGATCACAGGTTCATATTCGGTCATGCGCTTCTCCGTGGAAATTCTTCGAAGTTGGAATTATATCCCCTCCCTGGTACCTGAATCGTCAGATGGATAACTTCGGCAGGTTTCTCGCCGGTTTGCCAATTCCTGAGGAATGAAAACAAGTCCATGCCTGGCACCCTTCCGGCGGGGATTTGCGTGTCGGTCGGGACGGGGGTATCGCTGGGGACTTCGGTTGGAATGGGGGTTTGCGTGGCAGGCTCCGTGGGCGGGATGGTGCTGGTGGGGGGAAGCGGGGTGGCAGTTGGGCTGGCCGTCCGCGTTGGCGTTCTGGAAGGTGTGCGGGTGGGGGTTTTGGATGGTGCGACAGTGGGTCCCACAGCATAGGCGGCATGCAGGATGTAATAAGGACCCCAGGGTCCGGTGGCCACTCCAGCGCCGATATCGGTGAGGTAGGGGTTGGTGGCTGGGATCATATGCAGATCATCCGACCAGGCTGACATGATCTGGGAGAGGGAGGTGAAGCCGCGCGCCCAATTTTCGGTGGCAAACACGGTTGCTCCGTTACCGTATCCGGCTCCCGCGATCCTGCCCGATACATTGCCGATATGACCGTTAAGATGATTGGCGGCCATATATTCAGCCGTCCATTGTGCAGTGCCCATCAAGATCGAATTCACTCTGAGCGCCGGGTAACCATTGGCCACGCGCAGCGCGTTCATGGCGTTGATCAATTGCATCGCGCTCACCGGTCCACCCGGGGTGAGCTGCCCCCCGTTTACGGTGGGCGAGGCGGTAAGGGTGGGGGCGGGCGTTCGCGAGCGGGTTGGCGTGGGGGAGGGTCCGTTCGTGCGGGTGAACGTGGGAACTGACGGAGTCCGGGTTTTCGTGGCCGTGAGCGCGGATCGCGTTTTGGATGCCGTTTGTGACTTGAAACTGGTGGAGGTCTGGCTGGGCGTCTTTTGGGTTGGCAAAACTTGAACCGTTTGGGTGATCGAGGACGAAGGCAGCAAGGTGATGGTTCTCGTACCGGTGATCGTCGCAGTTTGGGATGCCGCCAGCGATGCTGCCGGGGTTGAGGAGGCAGTTCCGATGGGGATCGCTGTCAAGGTCTGCGGCTGGAAGGGCGTCAGGCTGGGAATGGGGGAGTTGGTTATCGTTGAGGTACTGGTTGAAGTGGGCGGCAGCACATAAGCTGCCATCTCCTGGGGGATCAAGCAGGCGGCGGAAACAAGAGAGATCAGTGTCAAAACAATAACTGATCTTGAAAGCTTCACCCCAGCACCTTGGGTCGTTCCTTCCGCCAGGATTCCCCCTCAGTCGCCTGCTCATATGCCCTTGCGATTCGCAGCAATTTGCCTTCCTGGAAATCCGCGGCGAGGAACTGGATGCCGATGGGCAGCCGTTCTGAATCCAGACCGGCGGGGATGGAAATGGCCGGGGTGCCAGCGTGATTGGCGGGCACGGTCAGCTGATCGGCGTATTGCATCAGGACTGAATCGCCATACACTGCCCCCAGCGGGAAAGCGGTTGTGGGGGTGGTGGGCGTTAGCAGCGCGTCGAGCTGGTATTTGCCGCCGGGGTCGAATGCCTGGTCGAAATCATGGCGGATCATTGCCCGCACTTTGAGCGCGCGATTATAGTACTGCTGGCTGTATTGGGCAGCGCTGACGTACATACCCATCAGGATGCGCAGCTTGGGCTGGGGTCCGAACCCCTGGCTGCGGGATTTCCGGTACAGGGTCTTGAGATCGGGGGTGGGGTCAGGGGTGCGATAACCGTATTTCACCCCATCAAATCGGTGCAGGTTCGAGGCAGCCTCCACCCGGCTGATGACGAAATAAGCCGGGATGCCGTAACGGGTGTTCGGCATGGGAACATCTTCCACGATGACCGCCCCGAGCGACTTGAGCACATCTGCGGCGCGAAGGATGGATGCTGCGATCTCATCCGGCAGGGGCTGGTCGTGATATTCACCAGTTTGGGGGTCTGGATAGGAGATCCGGAAGTAATCAGATGATAGCCCGATGCGCATGCCTTTCACGCCTTTTTCCAATTCCGCCAGGTAATCACCGGCCGGGACTGTCGCCGAGGTGGCATCGTGTGGATCACTTCCGGCGATCACCTGCAGCATCAGGGCGGCATCCCGAACCGTCCGGCTAACCGGACCGGGGCAATCCAGGGAAGAGCCGAAGGCGATCAACCCGTAGCGCGAGACGCGTCCATAGGTGGGTTTGAGCCCGACAACTCCGCAGAAGGCAGCTGGCTGACGGATGGACCCGGCGGTATCGGTCCCCAGGGAGAGAACAGATTCACCCGCGGCGACGGAGGAAGCGCTGCCTCCGGAAGAGCCACCAGGGACACGGCTGGGATCCCATGGGTTGCGCGGGCTGGGTTGGAATGCGGAGGATTCAGACGAGGATCCATAGGTGAACTCATCCAGGTTGGCTTTGCCGGTCATCACCGCGCCGGCCTGAAAAAGGCGCTCTGCCGGGGTTGCCGTGTAGGGAGCAGTGTAATTGGCCAGGATCTTTGAAGCAGCGGTGGAAGGCGTTCCCTTCACACAGAAAATATCCTTGACCGAAGTTGGCACGCCTGCCAGAAGTCCGGGATCATCCCCGCGGGCAATGCAGGCATCCACCGCTTCCGCTTGTTTTTGGGCGGTCTCGCGGGTGAGGGTAATGTAGGAATGGACTTTTTGCTTATCCTCGGAGGTGATCTCTCCAGGCTCCAGGGAAGGGCTGCGTCCTTCCACCCGTTCAATACGGACAAAAGCGGATGAAAGCACCTCCTGGGCGGAGACCTTCTTTTGCTTCACCAAATCAGCGATATCACTGGCAGACAGGTCGCAGAGGTCCATACTCATCAAAGCTCCTGGTGGAGGATGTCAGGCACGATCACATAGCCATTAACGAATTCAGGAAACTGTTTGGTGAGCAGATCCCGGTCGGGAAACGCTGAGGAGCTATCCGCACGCAGCTCCTGGCTGTTCACCTGCGGATAGGGTACTCCGTGGATCTCGGTCGGGAGGTTTTCAACCAGTGGTACCGCCGCCAATTCATCAATGGTTTTTAATTGGCGGTTAAGTTGCTCTCGAAGATAATCGGCCTGATCGGGTTCAAATTCGAAGGAGGCAAGTTCAACCAGGTGGGAGAATGTTTCGGGATCAATCATTATTTTTCCTTGGGAGTGTTCGGAATAATACGCTCCCATTTATAGAGGTCGTATGAAAAAAAATCAGACCGCAAAGTGATTACTTTATGGGCAAGGTGTGCCAAGTGCGACTTGTGTTAGGCAATAATTTACAGTAGCTTGAACATCCACTGTAGGTTGTTTCGTATTTGTCGGGATCCTGGTTTCGGTCGGCGTCTTGGTGACCGTCGGAGTATTCGTCCGCGTGGGGGTGTTCGTAGGCGTGGAAGTAAAAGTGGGCAACACCCAGCCCGTGCGCGTGGGGGGCAGGGTCTGCGTGGACTGGATTTCCCTATCGACTGGGGGAGTGGCTGTCCAGGTGGGTGGCAGGGAGCGCAGGGTGGCGGTGCTGGTGGGAAGCTCTATCAGGGCGGGCATGGTGGGCGGAGGGAAAGGATTGAGCGAAGAATTCGGGTCCATCGCGATCTGGGCGAACACGACCACCAGACAGCAAATGCTTATTAAACCAATGATGGAAAGGATATCCCAAACCCTTGAATTCATGCCATCCTCCCGCGAATCTCTCCAGATTTGCCTTTCTGTCAGTATAGCTGAGAAATTACCCCTGTCAAGCACGCCCCGGATTACGGATTTGATAAGCCAAAGGCCCGCTCTTAACGATGGGTGGTAGAAAAGCTGGAATATAATCAATCCCAATGAGGAAAGCCCCTTTGCCGCAGCCTTCCCCCGATCAAAAACTCTCGGCTGGACCTGCGCGGGTGGAGATCAACCTCGACCTCGAGCCAGGTACGGACCTGGAAGTGACCCTGACCGCCCGCTCGGATAAGGGTCAGCCCATCGCCACCCGGGTGGTGAAATTCCGGAACCCTAATAATCCCGCAGTAGAACCATCTGATTTAGTTGAATCCACTGAGGAAAATGTCATTACCCCCTCCCCGAAGGTGGGAAGCGGCAATACGAGAAGTTTGCAGGAACACTGGCTGAGGTTTTGGGCAAGCTTCACCACCTGGTGGAGAAGGCTTGGCCGGTCCTGGGGCAGGCGCTCCACATTTTGGCTTTTCCTGGCTGCGATCCTGATCTACCTTGTTGTACGTTTGATCGCGTTGGAATCCTTCCCGATCTATTTTTTCACAGACGAAGCCGTGCAGACCATCTTGGCGCAGGATTTTCTGCGGGACGGATTAACCAGTTACAACCACGAATTCCTACCGACATATTTTGTCAACGGCTCGCAATATAACCTGAGCACTTCGGTCTATTTACAAGTTCTGCCATTGATGCTCTTTGGAAAATCTATTTTTGTCACCCGGGCCGCGAGCGTGCTGGTGACAGTGCTGGCAGCCTTTGCGGTGGGGTTAACCATGCTGAAGGTGTTCCGCAGCCGATTTTCCTGGCTGGCTATCCTGCTGCTCTCGATCACCCCTGCCTGGTTCCTTCACTCGCGTACCGCCTTTGAAACCGCGCTCGCTACCACCTTCTACGCTGTTTTCATTTACTGTTACCTGATCTATCGAACGCAAAACCCGCGATATATCTATGCGGCTGTCGTTGCCGGGGCGTTGTGTTTCTATAGTTACAGCCCTGCACAAATGGTGATGCTGGTTTCCGCAGTCTTGTTGGTCGTTTCCGATTTCAAGTATCATCGCGAAAAATGGCGGGTTATCCTGAAAGCATTCGGTCTGGCGGTGATCCTGGCGCTGCCCTATGCCCGCTTCCTGGCGGCGCACGGAGCTGAAAATTACCGCCACTTGATCATCCTGCAATCCTACTGGCTTTCGGATAAAACCCTGCCGCAGAAGCTGGGTATTTTTGGGACGGAATACCTGAAAGGTCTTAATCCTCTCTACTGGTTCCTGCCGAACAACACAGATTTTGTACGCCACGTGATGAAAGGCTATGGTCACATCCTTCTCATCACTTTTCCGTTTTTTGTAGCCGGGATGGTGCAATGTGTTCGGTTCTTCCGCAAGACGGAATACCGTGCCATGCTGATCTTTTTCCTGGCGGCTCCGGCGGGAGCTGCCCTGGTGGACCTAGGGGTAACTCGTGCGCTCTTTATGGTAATCCCCGCAGTGATCCTCACTTCGTTGGGTCTTGAAATGGCTTTTGGTTGGCTGGAGCGGCGCAAGGTGCCGCACAACGCTCTGGCAGGCGGGCTTTTTGCCGTACTGGCATTCTTTAATTTTTATATGCTGCGCGATGCGGTGGTGAACGGACCGGTCTGGTTCACGGATTACGGGCTGGGTGGTATGCAGTATGGCGGCAAGGAGCTTTTCGGGGAAACTCGCCAGTTTCTGAAGGAAAACCCCGGCACCTACCTGATCATTACCCCATCGTGGGCGAACGGGGCGGATATTTTGGCCCGCTTCTACTATGATGATCCGCAGCCATTCCAGCTTGGCAGTATTGACGGATTTATCGACCAGAAGCAAAAGCTCACCTCAAATACGGTCTTCGTGGTCACACCCGAAGAGCTGGACCGCCTGAAGGCGACCGGAAAATTCACCAACCTGCGCATTCTTAAGACCATGCCCTATCCCACGGGTAAACCCGGTTTCTATTTCATCAAGATAGATTATGTGCCCAATATAGATGATATATTCACAGCAGAAAAAGCTTCGCGCTTGAGCTTCCAGGAGACCAATATCAACCTGACCGATGGAACCCCTGTGAGGGTGAGGTATTCCACCCTGGACATGGGACCGATCCAAAATGCGTTTGACAACAATGAAGGTACCCTAATCCGCTCTGAACAAGCCAACCCTTTGCGGATGCAGCTTTTCTTCAAGGAGCCGCGCGATTTGCAAAAGGTCAGCGTCCGGGTGGGGGGTACGCCCACCGAGGTGACCGTGGAGGTTTACCTGCCTGGCTCGGAGACGCCTTTGACCTTCAAGGGTGAAAAAGGGGAGACTCCCGACCCACGGGATGTGGTGGTCGATTTTGGCAGGGTGCTTTCAGCTGTTCGCGTGGATATTTCCACGAAAAGTGTCCGGGATGGCGAGCCAGCCCACGTGCACATCTGGGATATTGTTTTACCTGTAATGGGTACCCAATGACTTCCCAGGACCACCCCCATGCTCGGCGTTCGGCTGTCTTGATCATCCTCGCTGGGATCACCCTGGCCATTTCACTGGTCGGCTGGCTGCGGCTCCTGGTGGCCATCGGTGGGTGGAATTATCTGGGCGAGATCGCACCGGCTGTGCTGCCGGTATATTTGGCGATCTCAGGGATGATCTGGGCTTTGATCGGAATGGTTTCCGCAGTGGGGATCTGGTTCCGCAAGCGCTGGGCGATCATTCTACTAGGATGCGCGGTGATCAGCTTCACGGTATGGTATTGGCTGGATAGGCTTGTGCTCAGCGCCAACCCGGACGCGAATGCAAACATTCTCTTCAGCCTGGTGTTCACGGCAGGGATCCTTGCATATTTTGCTGGATCCATTTTGGCGGTTTGGCAGGAGGCCGAATGAGTTCAGAAAAATCACAGAACGACCATTTGGAGATAGAGGTTAAATTCTTCCTGACCGATCCGGTTGGGTTTGAGGAAAGGGTTAACCAGATTGGGGCTAAGCTTACTCAGCCGCGGGTGCTGGAGAAGAACCTGCGCTTCGACACGCCCGATGGACGCCTGCGCAGTGCACGCGAGGTGCTGCGGCTCCGGATGGATACCCGTGCGAGGTTGACTTTCAAAGGACCTGCCCAGGCGGATCAGCCAGTCGCGATTCGCCCGGAGATCGAATTCACCGTTAGCGATTTTGAGCAAGCCCATCAGTTCCTGAATGCGCTCGGATTTTCGGTAGGCGTTATTTATGAAAAGTACCGCACAGCATATACCATCGGGGATGCTGAAATTTCGCTGGATGAGATGCCCTTTGGCAACTTCTGCGAGATCGAAGCCGGAGATGCCGGAGCCGTGCGCCTCCTGGCAGAGCAATTGGGTCTGAAATGGGAAGACCGTATTTTAGCCAGCTACCTGCAGATTTTCGACACGCTTAAAATCCGGCGGGGGTGGACAATGCGGGATTTGACATTCGAGAACTTCACCGACCTGACGATCATCCCCGAAGATCTCCTGCCGAAATCGTAATCCGAATAAGAGTATTCTCGTCGAGTAGGCAGAAATCAGGAATTTTATTGATATAATTCCATCTCGCGTTTAAGCGAAAGTTGTTGAATTGAAGGAAGAGAATGCCGCTTTACACCTATCGTTGCGAAAATTGCGGGGTGCAATTTGACCAACAGCAAAAATTTTCGGATACCCCCCTGACGACCTGCCCCGAGTGCGGCAAGAAGAAACTGCACAAAGTTTACAGCCCGGTCGGGATCGTATTCAAGGGCTCTGGTTTTTACGCCACAGACCACAAATCGCCATCCGGAATGAAATACGGATCGAAATCGGAGGAGAAATCAGAAAATTCCTCCAATGAGAAAACGACTGAACCTGCATCGGGAAAAGAGACCACTTCGGAGCCGAAAGGGGCTCCAGCCACCAAAACCGATCCCGCTCCCAAATCTTGATCAATCCATCCATCCACTCCAAACGCCGATAACCCCGGCGTTTTTTAATCCAGGGAGCCAATCGCTCTCCACAGCCATCAAATACTCTCAAAGAGGGTCAAAATAGCCCCTCGGCTATTGATGTTATCATTGCAACTTTGTAGAATGATACCAACTTCCGGGAGTGTATATGTCCAAACAAACCAAATCCAATGGCAGGCCGGGCAAGTCCAGCGATCAACGCCGGTTGCAGGTATCCCAGATCATCATGGCTGTGATCGGGTTGATCGTGGTGCTTTCGATGGTGATTGCCGCGGTCGCCAATTTCTAAGGAGTTTACCATGCCCCGTAAAACGGGTTACTTTTGGCTGGCTGCCCTGTTGGGCGGTTGGGCTGTCGATTTTCTCTTCTGGGGTAAACCCCCAGGTATTTCAGTGCTTCTCTGGGTTGGATGGATTCTTGTGCTGGGGATGGGCCTCGGGTTCCTGGAGGGCATTCGCCCATCTCGGATCAACCTGCTGGTTGTGGGTCTGGCGATACTGGCTGGATCTGTGCCTTTCCTTCGGCGTGAGCCGTTCACCCTTTTCACTGCCTGCGTTCTGGCTTTTTGTTTCCTCTGTTTGTTGGCGTTCTCTTTTGCCAAAGGCTACTGGGTTTTTTACCGTATCCGGGATTATGTGATTTCCACACTCCGGCTCATTGCGGATTGGTTCGCTGGCGCCCTTCGTCTGAAAAAAGCCCCGGCTGAGGATGGAAATGTGCAGAAACCCGCTGGCAAAAAAGGGGTTAGTGCTTTTCTGCTGGTGCTGCTGGGTCTTTTGCTGGCGCTGCCCTTACTTGGGATTTTCGGTGCGCTGCTTTCCTCCGCCGATCCTGTTTTTGGCAGCCGCCTGGCGGATTTCCTGAAAGTGTTCAATATTGATAACTTACCAGAATATCTTCTCCGGTTGTTTTATATCCTGGTTCTCTCTTATTTCATCGCCGGAAGTTTTGTGCATGCATTCTATAACCGTCACGATGAAAAACCCGATCCGGCTAAGGATGATTTCAAGCCTTTCATGAGCTGGATCCCTGCTGCCGTGATCCTCTTCCTGGTGGACCTGATGTTCCTGGCGTTTGTGGTGATCCAGTTTACTTACTTTTTCGGCGCCCAGTCCAATATAACCGCCGAAGGTTACACATTTTCCGAGTATGCGCGGCGCGGGTTCTTCGAACTGGTCGGCGTGGCAGTGATCAGCCTGCTGCTGGTGTTCGGTTTGGGCGCCATTACCAGGCGGGAAGGTCGGCGGGAGCAAGTGATCATCTCCGTTTTGATCGTTACGCTGATTGCGCTAGTGCTGGTTATTTTGCTTTCCTCCTGGCAGCGGTTGACCCTGTATGAACAGGCGTACGGGTTCTCCCGTCTGCGTTCGTACACGACACTTTTCATCCCCTGGCTGGCAGCATTGCTTATTGCTGTGGGTGTGATGGATGTTACAGAAAAGATGCACCGTTTTGCTTTGACCCTTGTTATCGTGATCGCTGGGTTCGTTTTCAGCCTGGCGATCCTCAATGTGGATGGTTTCATCGCTAGCCGGAACATTCAACGGGCGGAACAGGGCGAAAACTTCGACGCTTTTTATCTGGCAAGTTTATCGGCGGATGCCGTGCCTGTAATGTTCGATGGGTATTACAACGGGAACATTTCCAAAGTGGATCAGAATAAGCTGGGCGCGTCCTTGGCCTGTATGACCACCAAGTACTTGCCGGTGAAGAAAAACCCCTGGCAATCCTATAATATTCCGGAAGCCACTGCCACAGCGCTTTTCGTCGCAAACGAAAAGGTGCTTAACCAATACCACTTGGTTAGGTCAGACGGGTTGTGGCAGGTGAAAACCAGCGGCGAGACGATCACCTGCTTTACCGACTGGATGGACTGAAACGGATCATAATTCAAAGAGGTCTCGCCATTTCGGCGAGACCTCTTTATCTATCGAAAACCTTATATTTTCACATGGTAAAATCTTTTCCATGAAAAGAATCGCGATCGTTGGCGCAGGGGTGGGGGGGATGGCGGCTGCCTGGGACCTCCGAAAAGCCGGGCATACGGTGACAATTTACGAAGGATCCGATTCGGTCGGTGGGCTGGCAGGCGGTTTTCGGCTTCCCGGCTGGGATTGGTCGGTGGAAAAATACTATCATCACTGGTTCCAGACGGATAAGGATATTCTTGGATTGATTCGCGAGCTGGGCTGGGAAGAAGATGTGATCTTCCCGCGCCCGAAGACGGTGGTGTATACCAATGGAAAATTCGCCCCGCTGGATTCCCCGCTGGCTGCGCTCACCTTCCCCGGTTTTAACCTGTTTGATATTGCCCGGTTTGGATTCGCCACCGTATATTTGCGTTACCTTTCAGGTTGGCGTTCCCTGGAAAAATTCACCGCCGATGAATGGATGCGCAAGGCGTATGGGGATAAGCTCTACGAGCTGCTGTTTGAGCCGCTCCTGCAGGGGAAGTTCGGCAGCCACTATCAGGAAGTGAACATGGCCTGGTTCTGGGCGCGGCTTAAAACCCGCACCACCCGCCTTGGAACTTTCAGGGGCGGGTTCCAGGCGTTTGCCGACCGTTTCGCTGACCGTTTGAGGCAGGCGGGTGTGGAAATTCGACTCAACGAGCCGGTGGAAAAGATCGAACCTGGCGTGGGCGGAAAATTGGAAGTTGTTTCTAATGCCAAGCGGGAGGTTTTTGACCAGGTGTTGGTAACCTCCTCACCAGCGCTGCTGGCTCGCATGGCGCCGGCGCTGGAGCCTGCCTACCTGCAAGGGTTGCTGGGATTGAAGAGCCTGGGGGCGGTGGTGCTTTGCCTTGCGTTGCGGAAGCCGCTTTCAAAGGATGGATTTTATTGGTTCAACCTGCCCAAGAATGCAGGGTTTCCCTTTCTGGCCTTGGTGGAGCATACCAACTTCCTGCCAGCTTCCAATTTTGGGGGGGATATCATCGTTTATTGCGGTGATTATCTGGAAATAGACCATGAGTATTTCAAATTAACCAAGGATCAGCTTCTGGAGCGATTCCTTCCTGGATTGCGACGGATTGCCCCGGATTTTGAACCGGGTTGGGTCAAAGAATCCTGGCTGTGGAAGACAAATTATGCTCAACCAATCCCATTGGTGAACCACTCTCGCAATATTCCTGCACTGAAAACGCCCTTGCCAGGACTTTATTTCGCCAGCATGAGCCAGGTTTACCCCTGGGACAGGGGTACCAATTTTGCCGTGCAGGTGGCTCGCAAGGCTGCTGCCTCGATGCTTGCAGATGCTTGAGGGTTCCTCGGCAGAATTTCGGATTAAGATTCTTTAACATTATTTCGCCATTGCCGGGTTTGTTAGCGTAATACCGTGATAATCCCAGGTACTTGTACTAAAAAGTTCAAAAATTCCATTAATTACGGGATTAGACTCTTAATAAACCAAAGTAATCGTAATAACAAAAAATCCTCCAAAATAGTCCTCCTGCGTGAACCACAGAAAATGACCCTTCGGTTGTCTGAGCATTTTTTCGGAAGGTTAATAATTTATTAACCCATTGAATGAATATTTGGCGTTTCTGTAAAAATCCGTTCCTCCTTCCCACCGGTGGTGATATCATTCACCGCCGCAGCTACAGGTGGCGTCTGGGTCATCAACGAAAAGAATTGGCATAATCGCTTCACACATCCGATTCTTTAACATTTGAAATCTTAAAGAATACCTTTTTTTTAGCTGGGCGTAGGGTTTGCGGCTTGTTCAGGGAATCACCGTCTGCTAGAATATCATCACTCTGGCAGGCATCATCCGCCGGAAAAGCGCCAAAATCGTCCCCAAAATCCATCCTTTATTGCACTGCTCGATCGGATGCAGGATGGCACCGCCGTACCTCACGGCAATCGCAGATACCAAAGCGGAGCACAATAATGATGAATTCACAGACTGCATGGGAAGCGACACTCGGCCAGCTCCAAATGGAGATGCCCAAGTCTTCGTACGAGACCTGGGTGCGCAACGCTGAGCTTGTTTCCTATGAGATGGATACATTCATCATTGGGGTTCGCAATGCCTTCACCCGCGATTGGCTGGATAGCCGCCTCAAGAACACAGTCTGCCGCCATCTCTCCGGTTTGATGAATAAACCCCAGGGAGTTAGCTTCATTGTTCACTACGGGGAAACAGAAGGAATTGGGTTTGATCCAATCAAAGAGGACGTATCTGCCAGGCTGCCAGCAGCGAGGATTACCCCTTCCTTTAATCAGCGATACACATTCGAAAATTTCGTGGTGGGGGCCTCCAATCGTTTGGCGCACGCCGCATCGCTGGCTGTGGCTGAATCCCCTGCCCAAGCCTACAACCCGCTTTTCCTCTATGGTGGGGTGGGATTGGGTAAGACCCACCTGCTTTTCGCCATTGGCAATGCAGCACTGCAGAAGGGCTTGCAGGTCTTGTATGTTACTTCCGAGGAATTCACCAACGACCTGATCAATTCCATCCGAACCCACACCACGCCTGCCTTCCGCGACCGGTACCGCCGCATGGATGTGCTGCTGATCGATGATATTCAATTCATCGCGGGCAAGGAATCGACCCAGGAGGAATTTTTCCACACTTTCAATGCGCTGCATGCTGCCAGCAAGCAGATCGTGGTCACATCTGATCGGACGCCGAAAGCCATGGTAACGCTGGAGGAGCGCCTGCGTTCGCGCTTCGAGTGGGGGCTGGCTGCCGATATCCAACCCCCGGATTTTGAGACCCGCGTGGCCATTTTGCGATCCAAGGCGGATCGCGCAGGGCGCAGCATACCGGCGGATATCCTCGAGATGATCGCCCGCCAGGTGCAATCCAATATTCGCGAGTTGGAAGGTGCGCTCACTCGTGTTTTGGCATATTCCGACCTGACCGGGCAGCAGTTGAACATCAACCTGGTGCAAAGCGCACTTTCAGACCTGCTGCCGCAACAATCCGATCTGAAGCCGTACCAGATCGTTGACGTGGTCGCCAGGAGCTTTGGCACTTCACGCGAGAAACTGACCGGCCGATGCCGCACCGCTGAGATCGCCCTTCCCCGGCAGGTGGCCATGTATTTGCTGCGGGAAGAAGCCAGTCTGTCGTTCCCACAGATCGGTCAGGAACTGGGCGGGCGGGACCACACAACCGTGATGTATGCATGCGAGAAGGTGGGTGAGCAAATTGAGACGGACGACGGTTTGCGCCGACGGGTTGTATCGATCCGCGAGAAACTGTACGGAAGGTAAAGAGGATCTACAGGCATGGTATAATCCTTCAATGAAATTGGTAGAACCCATGCTTGTACGTTAAATTGAATTTGACCTCGGCAGGTTTCCCCGCCGGGGTTTTTATTTTGAAAGAGGAAAAATGAAAGAAAAAGCTTTGAAGATCATTCCGCTCGGAGGCCTCGGGGAGGTTGGGCGGAATATGATGATCTATGAATACGACCATCAGATCCTGGTGGTGGACGCCGGGCTGATGTTCCCGGAAAACGACATGCTCGGGATCGATTACATCATTCCAGATATCACCTACCTGGCGCAGAACCGTGATAAGGTCAAGGCAGTAGTGATCACCCACGGCCACGAGGACCACATCGGCGCCATCAGCCACCTGCTGGAGGAGATCCCGGCTCCGGTCTACGCCACACCGCTCACCCGCGGGCTGCTGGAGGCCAAGCTTGCTCGCAAGGGCAGCGGATCTAAATTCTCGCTTAATACCGTCAATGCCGGTGAATCGATAACTGTTGGCGATTTCAAGGTCGAATTCTTCCATGTGTGCCACTCGATTCCTGACGGTGTGGGCTTGGGAATCACCACGCCGGCTGGTTTGGTGGTGCATTCGGGGGATTACAAGTTTGATCACACTCCTGTGGATAACTGGCCTTCCGATTACGCCAAGCTGGCTGAATTCGCCGAGCGCGGTGTGCTGGCGCTGCTGGCCGATTCCACCAACGCCGAGCGCCCGGGCTGGACTCCCTCCGAACGGGTGGTGGATGCCGCCCTCGACAAGGTTTTCCGCGAAGCGCCGGGGCGGATCATTATCGCCAGCTTTGCCTCGCTCATCAGCCGCATCCAGCAGGTTGCCAACGCCGCCCAGCATTACAACCGCAAGCTGGCGCTCATGGGTCCCAGCATGGTGGATAACGTTAAGATCGCCCGCAAACTGGGGTACATGGATATCCCTGATGAGCTTTTAGTTGGCATTGATGAAGCACTGGGGATGAAAGCCTCCGAGATCGCCATCATGTGCACCGGTTCACAGGGCGAGCCAACATCCATTTTGGGCAAGCTTTCGGTTGGTCCTGCCCGTGGATTGGAAGTGCGCGAAGGGGATACGATCGTTCTTTCCTCCCATGCGATCCCAGGCAATGAGGAAAACGTCTACCGGACCGTGAATCGTCTGCTGGAACGCGGCGCAAATGTGATCTATGAAGCCATTGCCCCTGTCCACGTCTCGGGTCATGCGAGCCAGGAGGAGATGAAGCTGCTGCTGCATCTTACCCGGCCAAAATATTTCATTCCCATTCACGGCGAGCTGCGCCACCTTAAACAGCACGCGATCCTGGGAAACCAGGTGGGCGTGCCAAAAGAGAATATCGCGGTGCTGGAAAATGGAGAATCCATCGTCTTCGAAAATGGGCAGATGCGCAAAGGTGACCGGGTTACTTCATCCTATGTGTTCGTGGATGGCTCGGGGGTGGGGGATGTGGATCCTGAGGTCATGCGCGAGCGCGCCTTGCTGGCTCAGGATGGAATCGTCATTGTGAACATTCATCTCAACCGCTTGAATGGCCGTCTGCAGGAAGACCCGGAGATCATCACCCGCGGGTTCGTCTTGGTTCGGGAAGCCGAACCGCTGATGGCGGAAGCGCGCCGGTTGATTTCCGCGGCGGTAAAAAACACACGCGGTAATCTGGACCGTGAGCTGCACGAAGTGGTCAGTAATTTCCTCTACAGCGAAACACGCCGCAGGCCAATGGTTTTTGTCAACTTAAACAAGTGAGTGGTGTGAAGAATTGTCTATATTGATAAGGTCCAACAATTCCAAATTACATTTAATTCGGTGCTCGAAATTCTACCAATTCTGAGCAATTTTTCCCGATACAATTTTTTATCAATCCAAATTGAGGTGCATACCAGCGTACAGTTCCATCTTCACATTCAATCCGGCGGGTTTTAAAAGAACCCAATTTAATGATAGTTGATTCATCATTTATGACCCGACAGGTTGTCTGGCATTGGTTCCAAGATTTGCGCGAATCAAGAATATCCAATTCGGGAAGGATTATCTTTGATTCACATTTTCCCCCAGAAATCTCACTCATTGATTTGGAACCGATCTCGTTAAGTTCCTTATCGAGAGTTCCAATATTTACAACCTCAGTTCTTCCATTGGTACAACGAATATAAAGTTTTTCAACCGTAGCATCCGGATTCAATCTTAGGAGAACAGTATTTCCAGTTTGATCGTCCCCTGAGAATCCTGCGGTGGTAATTACAGTACCATCCGAATATCTCCAGGTGGTCCCATTTTCCATAGGCAGGAAGAAGTTATCACAGGCATTCAGAGGTTCGTAAACTTCGGGGGTGGCGGCTTGCACCGTGGAACCTGGCTGTGCAGGAGAAGTGGTTGGTGTAGGCTCCACCGGTGTTCCCGCCTGGCAGGCAGCCAGGACCAGGACAAGGAAGACCATAAACAATGCGAGATAGTATCGTATCATTCAGCAATCCCTGGAAAATCGATTTTCAAAATTATAATCCCGGCGGTCGAATAACCGCCTAAGCGTTATGTGAGAAAGGTCATCAAAAGTTGAAATAAACCTATGATATCGTTATAATAGATAAGATTCAGAAATAATAAATCCTTCACATAACAATATGAAACCTCTACTCGCAATCTGGCTCGTGATATATCATTGACGCCTAATTCAGAAAAACCACAGGAGTCCCTGATGGTTTTTTTATTTCCATGTTTTGATTCGATGGGAGGTGATAGAAGGAAAGAGATAGAAAGTGTTGAGACTGTAGAATGAGTAGTAGATTCACAAACCAATTGGAGGAGAAATATGTCTAAAAAAATATTTGGAATGATTGCAGTGGTTATGGTCAGCGCCATGCTCTTCGCAGCTTGCGCCCCCGCTGCGACGCAAGCCCCGGCTGCACCCGCGGCCACTGAAGCCCCGGCTGCCCCTGCGGCAACTGAAGCGCCGGCTGCCCCCGCAGCAAAGACACCAGTGGAAGTTTTCTCCTGGTGGACGACCGGTGGTGAGGCTAATGGCCTTCAAAAACTGATCGATCAATTCAACGCCGCCCATCCGGATGCCGAGGTGATCAACGCCGCCGTTGCTGGTGGTGCAGGCTCCAATGCGAAGGCTGTGCTCAAGACCCGCATGCTTGGCGGAGATCCCCCCGATTCCTTCCAGGTTCACATGGGTCATGAACTGCTGGATACCTGGGTAAAGACCGGTTACATGGAACCCCTGGATGATGTCTACAAGCAGTACGGCTTCAATGATGTGTTCGCCCCCGGTGTTCTGGCAATCGTGTCCGACCAGGGTCATCCCTATTCTGTTCCCGTGAACATCCACCGCGCCAATGTGCTCTGGTACAACAAGGATGTCTTCGACAAGAATGGAATTAAAGCTGAAGATCTGGCCACATTTGAAGGCTTCAAGGCTGTCGCTGAAAAACTAAAAGCCGCCGGCATCACCCCGCTTGCACTGGGCGACAACGGCCCCTGGGCTGCGACAAACCTTTTCGAAACCGTCCTGATCGGCACCCTGGGCGCTGATAAATATAAGGGTCTGTGGGATTGCACCACCGACTGGAGCGGACCGGAAGTGAAACAGGCCATTGAGAATTACAAGATGATGCTTGGCTACATCAATTCAGATCACACCGCGCTTTCCTGGGACCAGGCCAACCAACTCGTCATTGATGGCAAGGCCGCAATGACCGTGATGGGTGACTGGGCGAACGGCGATTACACTGCCAAAAACTTCACCGGTTACGGCTGGGCACCTCCTCCTGGAAACAAGGGGATCTTCGATGCCCTTTCCGATTCATTCGGTCTGCCCAAGAACACCAAGAATCCTGCCTTGATGAAGGAATTCCTGGGTGTGCTTGGCTCCAAGCAGGGTCAGGAAGATTTCAACATCCTCAAAGGCTCCATCTGCGCCCGCACGGATTGCGATTACAGCAAATTCAATCCCTACTTGCAGAGCTCGGCTTCTGATTGGAAGACGGACGCAATCGTCCCGTCTCTTGCTCATGGTGCCGCTGCCTCTGAAGGCTGGTTGACCTCGATCAACGACCTGATGCCGGTCTTCGTCGCCAATGGCGATGTGGCCGCGTTCCAGGCTGGTTTGGTCCAGGCTGGCAAGGATGCCGGCGTTTGCAAGTAAGCTGGTAATCCGCCTTATCGTTTGAGACTATAATTAACGTGGGGTCGGCCGCAAGACCACCCCACGTTAAATTTTTATCCGGGAGTTCCCTTATGCACTGGCGTCTCAACCGCGACCGGCTGATTGCAATCCTGGTACTGACCCCATCTGTTATTGCTGTCCTTGTTTTTATTTATGGTTTCATTGCCTGGACGGGCTGGGCATCCACTTTGAATTGGAATGACATGATGCCGATCGCCAAGGGGTCGCTTTTCCCGCAGACAAACATGGTTCAATTCCAGAATTACATAAGACTTTTCACAACCGATCAGCGCTTTCAGATCGATCTGCGTAACACGGTCGTTTTCACGGTGTTCTTCATTGGATCCTGCCTGGCGGTGGGGTTGAGCCTGGCGATCTTTCTTGACCAGCGTATTTGGAATGAGGGTTTCTTCCGCTCGATATACCTCTTTCCGATGGCTGTGTCCTTCATTGTTACCGGTGTAGTTTGGCGCTGGTTATTAAACCCTGGCAGCTCGGGAGCGCCTGTGGGGGTGAATCAGCTTCTGACGAATATCGGTCTGCCATTTCTGCAATCAAAATGGTATACCGACCCAACCGCGCTTTATTTCACACCCGAATCGCCGGTGGGTCAATTCCTGACCCAAATCGGACTGGGAGCTGTGACCACGCCGAACTTTGGCATCTCAGTCGCCATGCTCTCGGTTGTACTGGCTGCAGTTTGGCAGATGTCGGGGTACACGATGGCGCTCTACCTGGCTGGTCTGCGCGGCGTGCCGGATGAGCTGCGCGAAGCCGCCCGCGTGGATGGTGCCACCGAGTTCCAGATCTATCGCCGGGTGATCATGCCGCTGCTGGCTCCCATCACCCTGAGCGCGGTGATCATCCTTGGGCATATTTCATTAAAAATATTTGACCTGGTATCAGCGATGACAGGGCCTGGACCGGCTTTCGCCACGGATGTACCAGCTTACTATATGTTCGATACGGTTTTCCGCGGAAATCATTTTGCCCGCGGGGCGGCCATCGCCATCATTTTGTTGATCAGCGTGGCGGTGCTTGTGGTTCCCTACCTGGTCAACGCCATGCGGACGGAGGTGCATCGATGAGCACCCGCAGCCGCCGTACTATAAAACCAACGCGCGTTATCCTGTATATGATCCTCGTTGTTGCAGCCGTTTTTTTCCTGGTGCCGGTGTATATTCTTCTAGTCACCAGCCTCAAGAGTTATGCGGATGTGAACCTGGCAACCATGTGGGCATTGCCCAAGCACCTTTCCCTGGATAGTTTCATCAGCGCCTGGAACGGAGACCCATCCAAGGGCACGATCGGACTTTCCAATAACTTCTTGAACAGCCTTAAGTTGACGGTACCAGCCGCGCTTTTTGCAGCACTGGTTGGATCATTGAATGGTTATGTGCTGGCAAAATGGAAATTCCCGGGGTCGAATTTCATCTTTGCCCTGATCCTCTTCGGAATGTTCATTCCATACCAGAGTATTCTTATCCCGCTCATGCTCACCTTGCAATCCTGGGGAAAGGCGTTCAGACCGCTGCTTGATAACGTCGAAGCCTGGCAGATCCCATTCTACCTGGAGTGGGTCCGCGGGTTGATCCAAACCTATATCCCTGCGTATGGCACGATCGGCGGTCTTGGGCTGGTGCATGTGATCTACGGTATCCCCATCACCACGCTGATCTTCCGTAATTATTACGCGGAGATTCCAGATGAGCTGCTTGAAGCCGGAAAGATCGATGGTGCCGGTTTTTGGGGTCTCTATCGCTTTGTGCTCTTCCCGCTTTCCGTGCCGGGATTCGTGGTGGTGATCATTTGGGAATTCCAGTCCATTTGGAATGAGTTCCTTTTTGCCGTGGTGCTCACCAACAATGCCGCCTCGCAGCCAATCACGGTGGCGCTGAACAACCTGGCCGGTAGTTATATCGTGGAATGGAACGTCCAGATGGCGGGCGCCTTACTGGCAGCATTGCCAACGCTGTTGATCTTTATTATTTTGGGACGCTATTTTATGCGCGGCTTGCTTGCCGGCTCTCTCAAAGGTTAATGAATATAAACAGCAAGGAACTTCAACCGCCCGACTTTCGGGCGGTTTTTCTATTTCCAGGGCGCGGTGATCATATTCGTTTCTGCGTCTGCGGCGTGTCCCAGAAGTGGCAAGCCCCAGGCCTCGGATATCGTTCGCAGCAAAGAATAATGGGTGTAGGGTGTGGCGTCTTCAAATCCTTTTCTTGCAAGCGGTGAGATCAGCACGGTCGCGATCCTGCCGCCACCGGTGGATAACCCGCAGCACGAATGTTCGCCCTGACCTTCATCCCAGGTGAGCACGATCAACCCATCGCGGGCAAACTCGGGGTCAGCCATCAATTTATCGACCCAGGGTTGCAGCCAGGCATCCGCCACCTCTAGCCCGCAATCGTGCGCGTCGTTGCAGATATCCGGGGTGATAAAGATGAAATTGGGCAGGGAGCCGCTTTGCAAGTCCCCATCCAGATCTGTAAGTGGAACCACCGACTGTTCGCAGCGCGCCTGATCCAGGCGGATATCATCAAAGTAAATGAAGGGATTGTGCTTCTGGAAATATCGCAGAGTTCCCTGCAGATAACAAGGGGATGGCATGGCTTCCTGATAGGTTTTCCAGGTTAACCCCGCCTGTTCGATCAGATCAGGCAGATTTTGTGCATCGATATAGCAGGTAGTACAGTCGGAGCGAATCCCAAAGGTATCTCCGCCAATCATGGCGATGTAATTGGGCAGGCTGGGATGCCGGATGGCATAATGCTGGGTGAGCAGAGTGTATTCCCCTGCCAGCCGATTGAAGTTGGGCATCTTCTTATTTCCAATAACTGTTGTGAATTCTTTATTCTCGAACACGATCACTGCCACGTGTGAGAAGCGGGGAACTGGCGGTTTTAAGGTGGCTGTTGCGGCGCGGGTGGGGGTTGAAGATGGCAGGTAAGTGGCAGAGGATATGGGTGCGGGCACATCCGTTTCAGTTGGGATAAGCGTGGCAGATTGGGCCGCTGTACAACCCATGAGCAGGCACAAAACGAAAACAATATTGATGATTCTCACCATTCCGACTCCTTCCAGCCAAGCGACCCGCGCAAAGGAACGAACGCGACGGGCAGGATATCTTCGTGTTCGAAAGAACTTCCCCGTTTTTCCCAGCATTGCAGCATCTGTCCCCAGTGCCCACCGACTGGAAGAATCAGGCGGTCCCCATCCGCCAGTTGATCCAGCAAAGCAGCGGGCGGCTGCGGGCAGGCAGCCGTGACCAGGATTCCTTCATACGGGGCAAACCCTGCCAACCCCATGCTCCCATCCCCCGAGTGGACGTACACGTTGGCATACTTCAGATTTGCGAGACGCTCAGCCGCATGTTCTGCCAGGGAAGGAAGATATTCTATCGTGTGCACTTCCTTAGCCAGCAGGGAGAGGATGGCTGCCTGGTACCCGGAGCCGGTCCCCACTTCCAGGACGGTCTCCTCCCCGCTTAGATGAAGCAGTTCGGTCATCAGCGCCACGATATAGGGCTGCGAAATCGTCTGTCCGTTTCCGATGGGAAGGGGGCAATCCTCGGTTGCTGAACCGCGTAGCTCTGCCGGAACGAAATCCCAGCGCGGAACAGAACGCATAGCGGCAAGTACGCGCTTATCATGCACCCCTCGCGCTTCGATCTGCTCGGCTACCATTCGATTCAAATTCGGGTGAAGCGACAACACATAAATATTGTACGACGAACCAGGGTTAGGTTTCACCTTCCGCCAGGGCACGGCTGATCATGCGGTCGAGTTTTCCCATTGGGAAATTCTCAAGCGTTTTTATCTCCACCCAGCGGATCTCACTGGCTTCCAGCGGCTGCGGTTCCCCGTGGAGGAGTTCGCAATCATATGCCCGAAGAACTACGTGAAAGTGGGTGTAGGCATGTTTATAGGCGCCGAGGCAGGACCCCACCTGCACCTTCGCGCCTAATTCTTCGAGGATTTCTCTCTCCAGGGCTTCTTCATCCGTCTCACCGAGCTCCACCTTACCGCCAGGGAATTCCCACATGCCACCCAGCAGCCCGCTCGAGGGTCGCCGGGCGATCAGGACCCGTCCATCCTTGTGGATCACTGCTGCAATCACCTGGATGGTGGGAACTACAGGTTTGGGAAGTTTTACGGGTAACTGAGCCTGGGTACCAGCTTTGTAAGCGGCACAGAATTGGTGAACAGGACACTCGCTGCAGCGCGGTTTGCGGGGGATGCAAATGGAGGAACCCAGGTCCATCATCGCCTGGTTGAAATCACCCGCCTTGCCGCTAGGGAGCAGGCTTCTGGCAGCCGCCTGGATTTCTTCTTCTGCTTCAGGGCTGCCAAGAGGGGCGCGGATATCCTTTACGCGCGCCAGAACGCGGCGGACGTTGCCATCAATGGCAGGCTCATCCTGTCCGAAAGCGATGGAGGCTATGGCGGCGGCGGTGTAGGCTCCAACGCCGGGCAGGCTGCTGATCTCCTGCAGATTGCCCGGAAAAACCCCCCCATATTCTTCCATGATCAAACGGGCGGCTTTCAGCAGATTTCGCGCCCGGGCGTAATACCCCAATCCTTCCCAGGCTTTCAGAACATCCTGCTCGCTGGCTCCAGCCAGTGACTTTAAATCCGGGAATTGCCGCATCCAGCTCTTGTAATAGGAGCGAACGGTATCCACGCGGGTCTGCTGGAGCATGATCTCCGAGACCCACACCCGGTAGGCATCCTTCTCACCGCGCCACGGCATGCCGCGGCTGTCTGGCTGGTACCAGGTGAGAAGGGTTTCGGAAAAGCTGTTAGGGGACACGAAAAATGGAAGGCGGTGAGTTAGGGTTCAGAACTGGAACCCGCCCTTGGATTGCACGATCTTCATCGTGTAATTCTGAACGAAATCCATGAGTTGGTCGTGCAGCTTGAACCATTCTGCTGAACGGGTGATCTGCTGGGCTTTTGCCAGGGTGGGGACGCGTGCGTCCACCTGGATTTGCGGGCGTTGACCATAGACGGTCGCCCAGGCGTCGGTCAGGTCAAACCCCAGGCGCTGGACGCCAGGAATGAATTCGCGGATAACGAACTCGAAGTATTCCTGTTCCTTGTCAGGCGTGATATCCCAGGTGAGGATGAGTTTGACTGGCACGGTTATTCTCTGTTGTGCTCGTATTCCAGAACGACCACCTTGGTTTCATCCGGCAGACTGCCTTTGCCGCTAACCTTGATCGAGGGCAGCGTTTCCACATTTTCCTGCCCCATCTCCTTCAGGAATTTCTGCAGTGAATCCAGCTTGAGGGTGGTGGCAGGCGTGCTGTAATGCATGGGGATGACGATATTGGGTTCCAGAAGGCTCACCACCTCGGCAGCCTTGGCAGCATTCAGGCAGCCCACACCTCCAATGGGTGTAAGGACGATATTCACCGGACCAAGGTCCTCCACCTCGGTTTGGCTGGGCACCCGGTTCAGGTCGCCCAGGTGCAACACCGTGACGCCGTTGTAGTCAATTAGATACAGAGTGTTAATGGGCTCGCCTTCGGTTTTCTTGGTGTGTCCGTTGGTTTGCACGCCAGTGATGAAGACCCCGCCGATCTCGAACTCGCCTGCGCCGTCGATCACCCGCGGGTCGCTTTTTACTGCGTGGGTGAAACTGTGGCTGGGGGACTCGTGACTAATTGTTACGATATCGCCTTTCAACTTCAAGGCATCATAGCCCACATGCTTATGATCATATGGGTCGCACACCACCGTGGCGAGGTTGCGCTCGGTGAGGCGAAAGCAGGAATGTCCGTACCAGTTGATCTCCATGAATCCTCCAAAAATCCGCCTTGATTATACTGTATTGCACTTTTCTTCTGCATGAACACTTCGGTTAAAATGGAGTAATCATGGAACCCATCGACATTATTTTTCAACGTAGAAGCATCCGAAAGTTCACCCCCCAGGCAGTGGAAGTAGAGAAGGTGGAAACCCTTCTCAAAGCTGCCATGGCCGCCCCCAGCGCGGTCAACAGCCAACCCTGGGAGTTTATCGTGGTGGATGATCCGGACACCCTTAAACAATTAAAGAAAATTTCCCTTTTCAGCAACCGCAACGCGCCCTTGGCGATCGTTGTTCTGGGCAGTCCGAAAAAGGCCAGCAACCCCGCCGGGGAGCGATTTTGGGTCCAGGATTGCTCGGCGGCCATGCAAAACCTGCTGCTTGCGGCAGTCTGCCTGGATCTGGGCGGTGTGTGGATCGGTGTTCACCCCCTTCAAGGCGTGGAGGAAAAGGTGCGAAAGGTGCTCGGGATCCCACCGGCTTCCACCCCGCTGGGGCTGGCGCTGATCGGATACCCGGCGGAAGAAAAGGATGCCCGTACTCGCTATAAAAAGGATCGCGTCCACTGGCAGTACTATGGCGGGAAATTTTCGGAAGGGGCACGATCATGATCAAAGTGCGCGTAATCCTGGAGGATGCGAAGATCTACCGCCAGATGGATTCGGGCAAGAAGCCGATGGCGGTGCTGTCCAAGGGGAAGGAATTTCTGCTGGGAAAGGTTTTCAAAGAAACCAGCGAGCGCTGGGTGGAGGCATCACTCCCCGACGGACGCAAAGGTTATGTTACTGGTACCACCAAACTGCGGGTGATCTACCCCGTCTTTACTTCACAAAAAACGTCTGTTTATCAGACGGCAGAATCAACATCACCGATCCTGACCGACCTGCCCGCGCGCAGCCGGGTGGAACTGCTGGATGTGCTTGAATCCGATCCCGACCCCTGGTCATTGGTGCGCCTGCCCTCCGGGCAGGAAGGCTACCTGCCGCCCGAGGTGAAATTCAAGCGCGAGCAAAAGAAGAAGAAACGCACACCAGGCCAGTTTGCCATCCTCGGCTCCGCGCTAGTGCTCATTGGTGTGGGGGTTCGACGCTTTCTGTTCACACCTTCCGGGAATTCCATTCTGGAAACCCTGGCGTTCACCGGCATCATTGCTGGCGCGGTGCTAATCATCTATTCCTTTTTCCTGGCTATGCGTGATCAGGCGATGAAAAAGAAGACCGGAAAACCGCGAAAATAAGGGTTCCCACTTTTCAAAACCGCAAGGCCGCTTTTCTTGACGGAAGGTTTAGGCTATGCTAAATTACATAAGGATCATTCGCAGGTAATCTGATTGATCCCGGAGCGAACTCTTGGCCAAGACTAGAAACCAACGGATCATCGATCGTTTGCTGGACCTGCATTCAACATCGCCGGATATTGTGGCATCGGCAGTGGTGAGCGTGGACGGCCTGGCGATAGCCTCGGCCTTGCCCGATGGGGTGGAGGAGGACCGCGTGGCGGCGATGTCGGCGGCCATGCTCTCCCTGGGTGAGCGTATCGCCGCCGAGCTTGGGCGCGGCAGCCTGGATCAGGTATATATCAAAGGCGCAGAAGGGTATGTGATCCTTATCTCTGTGGGGGATGAAGCCGTGCTCACCGGGTTGGCCCGCGAGCAGGCACGCCTGGGCTTGATCTTCCTGGATATGCGCCGCGCTGCGGAGGATTTAAAGAAACTGCTGGAGGAGTAGAGGTTCGCATGGAACCCAATCCCAGGGGCGGCGATTTTCTTCCCAACAATTTTGTTCAACTGACCCTGCTGGCCTTCGAGGACGTGACCGGCGCCAATGCGGTCAAGGCTGTCCTTAACCTGGGCGGGCTCACCCGCCTGGTGGGAAATTTCCCCCCTCCCGACTCCGAAAAAACATTCCCTTTTCAAGAATTCACCCGCATCCTGAGCGGCTTTGAGGATCTTTATGGACCCCGTGGGGGACGCGCGCTCTGCCACCGTGCCGGTGAGCAGACATTTTTAGCCGGTGCAAAGATTTTTGGCGTGGATTCAGGGGAGCACCCGGCTTCACTTTCTGCTGGGATGGAAAGGGTCGCCTGGTACCTAAATTCTGCCCTCACCGCGGATGCCTGCATGGAGAAGAAGCGTGGAAGTCTGCGTTTCAGCATCGGGCATTGCCCGACATGCACAGAGCGATGGTCGGCAGTGCCGGTGTGCCAGTTCTTCACTGGTTTCCTGCGGGAAGCTGCACGCTGGAGCGGCAACGGCAAACCTGTTTTTGTGACCGAGACCAGTTGCATCGCAGGTGGCGATGAAGCCTGCGTTTTCGAGATATTTCCCCATCCCCCAAAATAAACGCAAATTGGAACTTAATTGAAAATCTGGATCGTCATCCCCACCTACAACGAAGCCGAGAACCTTCCCCAGCTCCTCAAGGAGCTTTTTGAGCTGTCTTTGGAGGATGTTACTATCCTGATCGTGGATGATAATTCCCCCGACGGCACTGGTGAGATGGCAGAGAAGCTGAGCCCGATATATGGGAACCGGGTGCGCTGTCTGCACCGCCCGGGGAAGCTGGGGCTGGGTACGGCTTATATTGAGGGTTTCCAATATGCGCTGAAAGAAGGCGCGGAAGCCATTTGCCAGATGGACGCTGATTTTTCGCACCCGTTGGAGGCAATTCCGCTGATGGCCCGCCTGAGCAGCGAATTCGATCTGATTATCGGTTCGCGCTATGTGGCCGGCGGCGCATTGGATGAGCGCTGGCCGCTCTGGCGCAAGTTCCTCTCCGGTTTCGGCAACACCTATGCGCGCACCATCCTGCGCCTGCCCGCCCACGATGTGACCGGCGGGTTCCGTTTCTGGCTGCGCAGGACGCTGGAGGGGATGCCCCTGGAGCGGGTGAAATCCAATGGGTATGTTTTCCAGGTGGAGATGATCTATCTGGCTCGCCTGATGGGATTCAGCATGATCGAGACCCCCATCTATTTTGCTGACCGCCGCTGGGGAAAATCCAAAATGTCATTCCGCATCCAGGTGGAGGCTGCCATCCACACCTGGAAACTGATCGGCCGTTACCGCGATCTGCGCAGAAGACCTGCTAAGACTGCTTGAAATCCCGGCAGTAAATTTCGGTTAATGTTCCCCACTCTGTTATCGAAAGTGTTTCCGCGCGTCTCTGCGGGTCAATTCCGGCTTGCTTGAGTAAGTCCTCCGTTCGCAAGGTGGGCAATTTCATTCCCCCCGATATGGAATTTCGCAAGGTTTTCCGCTTCTGGGAAAACCCGGCTTTCGCCAGGACGAAGAATTCTCCCAGCCGGGAATTGGGGATCGCTGGATCAGGTAAAAGTTCGATCCGCAGGACGGCCGAATCCACCTCGGGTGTGGGATAAAACGCTGCAGCCGGGATGCTCAGCTTGATTTCCGGGTTCCCGTACACCTGTACGCCAAGTGCCAGAAGATTCATCTCGCCTGGGATAGCGCAGATCCTTTCAGCCACTTCCTTCTGAACGGTCAGCACCACCCGCGCAGGTTTGGCAGGCGCTTCCAGAAGGTGGCGGATGACTGCCGATGTGATGTAATAGGGAATATTGGCAACTACCAGGTAACCATTGCTTCCCACAAGGCTGCCGGGATCAAGTTTGAGGATATCACCCTGGATGATAACTGCGTTCGCAAATGGTTTCATGACCTTGCGCAGTGTCGGCAGCAGCCGGGTGTCGATCTCCACCGCGGTCACTCCTCTGGCTTGAACAGCCAATTCGCGCGTGAGGCTGCCCAGACCGGCACCAATCTCCAGCACTTCATCAGTGGAGGTCACCCCGGCGATGTGAACGATCTTCTGCAGAACCTGCTGATTGCAAAGGAAATTCTGCCCAAGGCGCTTTCTGGCGTGCAGATTGCTTTCGTGGAGGAGTTCTCGTGGGTCGATTGGGGGTAGTGTCATGGCAGTATCCAGGGGATCGTTTTAGGAACAGGGGTGAGGAAATAGACGGTGACGTAGGATGACCAAGGGACGTAGGCTTCATCGGTATACGCCAGATCGATCCAGTATTTACCCGAGATGCCGCCGCCGACGTCGCCGATCACGCCGGTGCCGTAACCCGGAACGAAGAGCTTTTGCCCCACCATCCAGCTATACCAGGCGCGGGTGACCCCGATGGTTCCCTGCGAAACAGGCATCCCGGACGAGGTGCCGTTCAGGCATTTGGAAACACCCGACCGGCACGGGGAGTAGGAGGTGGCGTAGACGTTGACTGCCCGCCAATATTCGACCGGACCGTTTGGTGTATCCAGAGTGCGGATCACGATCTTGGTGCCGTATCCGCGCTGCTCGGGGATGGGTTCCTGCACGGTCCAATTGGCGTCCACCACCCGGGAGGTCTCCTTGCCCTCTTCCAGGCGCACGCGCTCGCGTTTGGCCTGGATGCCCTGCTGCCCGGCCGTGACCACGCTGTGCTTATCCAGTTCGGTCGCGGGGTCTTCAATATATTTCACCGAATAGGGCAGGAAGGTCTGCTGAATGGGAGTTTCCTCCCGCACGCGCACCACGCGGATCTTCCCATCAGCGGGGAGCGGGTCGCTTTCGGAGGGCACCGAATAATCCAATCCTTGCAGGGCGATACCAGCCTGCGCCAAGGCTTCCCCCACTGTTTCACCGGCGGCCAGGGTGGCGGATTCCACGCCACCCGCTGTGATGGTGAGTGGTTGAGCGCGCTGCAAACTCACCTGCAGGGGTTTATCCACCGGCGTATCGAGCGGCAACGAGAGCAGGTCTGCGAGGGTCAAATGGTAGCCATTGATAAGCAGGGCTTCACCCAGGGTGGGTTGGCTGGAGGAGAACGTGGTGATCTGACCGTTTTCGGTCACGCTCACGGGGAAGGCCCGCCGGAAGACGAGCGCCTGCGTAGTTTCATCCACCCGGTCGGAGGGAGCCAGCGTAGAAAAGCCGTTCGAGAGGCTATCTCCCGGGTAAAGCAGCAGACCGGCGGCAGCTGCCACGCCTCCGGCAAAGGGACTGCAGGTGATGGCTTCTAAAAGCGTGTTTCCCGGCTGAGCCAGCAGAATGCGTTTGTGGTTGTGTTCCAGTTTGAGCAATCTGGTTGGATCTGCAAGCGAATTAGCGGCAGGGTGGACACAATCAGAAGGTGAGAGGCTTGCCCCGGCGGCTTTAAGAACTGCCCCGGTTGTTAGCGCGGCACTGGTCATCCGGGAGCGTACGCCATCGACCTGCAAGGTGAACTCGCGCTGCAGGCCGAGTAAGATCAAGGCTGTGCCAGCGGCAATAAGAAGTACGGAAATCCCGAAAGGGATGAATTTTTTCATTCAAAAGAATTCTAACAGGTAAAAATGAGAACAGATTTAAAAACTATCTGGATTTCTGCGCTTGGAAAAGCGGATTTATTGATCTGTTTTCACGTTGCAGAATCATTCCTCCTTAAAAAGCAGGTCTAATACTGGGTCGAGATTCTCATGTAAACCTCATAACCGCGTGGTAGAGTGAATCTAATGGTGGTGTGCACGGAAGCGGAGTGCAATCGGGTAGGATCGGTATAGTGGGAACGCAATAACAAGGTTCCTAAAATTTACCCCCCCAACCATCAGAAGGTGAAACCCCCGGATTTTTCTTCCGGGGGTTTTATTTATGTGTTGATCAAATTATTTGCGGACGTTGAAATCTTGGTATACATCCGGATTCCGAAAGAACTTACGTTTGCCATATAATCAGGCAATTGACCGAATTTCGGTGAGGAAGACATATGGATGTAAAAAATCAAAAAAGGATCATCATTATCCTGGGAGTCCTGCTGCTGGTACTTGCGGGCGGGTTGATCTATTCGATCCTTTCTACGAATTCAAAGATCGCATCGTTGAATTATGTAATATTTTATTTGGGCGAGCAACACAAAAAGGAAAAAGCGGAATGGACGGCAACCGAGACTGCGCTGGAGACCTCAGTTGAACAAACCGCGAAACAGTATGATGATTTGAACAAAAAATACCAGGACTCACTTTCAAAGTTATCCATCGTCGAAGAAAAAGTGTCCACGATGAGCGCCCGTTTGATGTGTCCGAGTACGATCCCATTCGTTGATTACTCAAATGACAGCACAGTAGCAGCCGCACTCAAAGAATTCACCTCGGATTACAAGGCTACGGATGACCATTATGAAGCTCTTCAGAAAAATGCGAAGATCTCCTACCATAACGTGAAATCCAGCAGAACCCAATCATTCTTTATCGTGTTCTTTGAGGATAAATCAAATGGAAGGGTGAACGGGGTATTTGACGTCCTGGGGCAGTGCTGGGTGAATTTGGATAAAAAATAATTTCCTGAAAAAGGGGATAAGGAACCGACTGAAAGCTTTTCATTCGATTAGGTACCAGATGGTGGTATTTTGGGTGGGACCCAGGTTACTTCCCAGAAGTACCGATGAGCATAAACCTGATAAGCCTTAAAAAATTGTCTTGCGCATGCTCTACAAAAACACCTCCGGGTGGGAGGTGGAGTGCCGAGACACAGGATCGAACCGTGGGTACCGCTATTTTTGCGGTCTTTGCACGCGTGCTCATAAAAAAACACCTCCGGGTGGGAGGTGGAGTGCCGAGACACAGGATCGAACCGTGGGTACCGCTATTTTTGCGGTCTTTGCACGCGTGCTCATAAAAAAACACCTCCGGGTGGGAGGTGGAGTGCCGAGACACAGGATCGAACTGTGGACACCGCAATTTTCAGTCGCGTGCTCTACCAACTGAGCTATCTCGGCAATCGGGCATGATTTTAACCGCACGGGGTGGATTCGTCAAGACAGGTGACGAATCGACGGCTCATCTTTCTCCGATTCAACCAATCAACTGCTCACTCTTCAACTTTTTTCTTCCCTCGTCTTCGGCAGCAGCAGCAGGCTGATCAGCGTGCAAACTGCGGCAAAGATGAACATGCCTTTATATCCATACCAGGCGCCTTTACTGGCATTATTGAAAAAATCGATTCCGGGTCCTTCCAGGCGCGCCAGGGCAGCCGCGCCGGCGGTTGCCAGGTTGGTGAGTCCCAGATATTTGCCGCTTTCCGCTTTGGGTGCCAGGCGGTTCGCCATCGCCCAGTTGGCGGTGAGGAAGAAACCCATCCCCGCGCCGATCAAAATTCCAAGCCAGGTAAGCAATTGCACATCATGGACGGTGAGCAGCAGGATATACCCTGTGATAACCAGCACCCCGGCGACGATGCTCATCGCCACCGAACCGAACCTGTCGGTGAGCCACCCGCCAGCCAATGCTGTGACCACCAACAGCACACCCAGAGTGGCGGTGAGGTTTCCGGTGGTTTTGGCTGCGTCCGTTGCCTGCAGAAAATCCTGCACGTAGTAAAAGATGAAGGACTGAAGCGCGTAAATTCCCACCAGGAACATCAGCCTGTGGGCGATCATCCAGAAGAATGGTTTATTTCCGCGCACGTCAACCCGTAACTGTTCGCGCAGGGGGGGTGCCGCGGTTTTGGGTCCCTCCCCGGTGGAAGGTTTTTCCTTTGCCCAGATGAGGGTGATGGCAGTGAAGACTGCCAGAACTACCATGATCACGACCATCACCTGGTTGACGTGCTCGTTCTTCGGTCCCAGCATGTTACCCACCACCAGGGAGGCTACTATGATCCCGCTCATATCCATGAAGTTCTTGAACCCGCTGGCTTTTCCGATCTGATCTTGTGGAATAAGGTCGGGCAGCAAGCCCTGGGCAGGACCGTGGGCGATGTTGGAACTGAACTGCAGCCCCAGGTATCCGATGAAGACCCAGGTCAGCCCGCCCGCCCAACCGAGCATGAAAAGGAAGAGAAAATCGAAAAGCGTGCCGATCAGGATCAGGGGGCGCCGGCGTCCCCATTTGGAGCGCCAGTTATCACTAATGGCACCGCTGATAGGCTGCAGGATCATAGCGACGATCAACCCAAAGAAGGTGAGTGCCCCCAGATATGTATTCTTTAATCCCTCGGGGGTGAACTGAAGCAGGATCACCGGCAGGAGGATCACATGCAGCGAATTCCACATGAACGAAAGCCCCACCCAATAAGTGTTGACCGAGAGCAGGTTGACCCAGGTGCGGGCAGGTTTGTTTTCGCTCATTCCATCCTCCTTGATCGGTTACCGTATTCTATAAAAGAATTCTCCTGGGGACAAGCGAAGGTCAGAAAGGTCCATAACCGATGACCACGGCGATGCCAAGGAATATGACCGACGCCAGGATGATCAGCAGCCACAACTTGGCGGTCCAACGGAACCATTTGGGATAACTGACCATCGTCAACCCCAGGCTGATAAGCAGGACCGGGTTTGTAGGATAGGCCATATTCGAGAATCCATCCCCGAAGATATACGCCAGAACAGCGGTTTGGCGGGTGAGCCCCACCAGGTCTGCCAGGGGCAGGATGATGGGCATGAGCAGAAAGGCTTTGGCAGAACCAGAGCCAATGAAAAACTCCACCCCCAGTGCCAGCACATAGATCACGATGGCTGCCGGCATGGCACCCAGGGTTGAAAGCGGCGCTGCGGCCGCGTGCAGGATGGTATCAGTTACTTGCCCGCTATCCAGAATAAAGCGAATGCTGGAAGCCATCAGGATGAGCGGGACGGCCGGCAGAATTCCGATCATACCGTCCTTCAATCCGCTCCAGACTGCCTTCCCGCCCGCGCCGGAAATGAAACCAGCGCCTACGCCTCCGATCAGGAATAGGATACCGACCAACGGCAGCGAGAAATCTGAAATAGCCGGGATGAAGGGCGCCGCCAGCATGTCCACCAGGATGAGGAGCACAAACACCCCGAAAAATGCCATGGCACGGTTCTGCCTGCGGTCGGGGGCTTCCACAGGGATCTCCTGCCGGCTGTATTTTGCCCGTTCAACCTGGTCTTCCTTATAAACCAGCGAACTCTTGGGATCACGGTCGATCTTTTTGGCATAGAGGTAAAGAAAGGTGGTGAAGATCAGGTAAATGACCGCGAAAATGATCACATGGAACCAGGCGCCGGAGAAAATGGGCAGTCCTGCCAACTGCTGAGCCACCCCCAGGGTGAAGGGGTTGGAAACGGCTGCCGAGAAACCCATGTTGGTGGCAAGCACCGAGAGACCCAGCCCGACCAGCGCATCCCAACCCAGCGAATAGGAAAATGCGATCATCAAGGGCACCAGCAGGATGACCTCCTCAAAAATCCCCAGGGTGGCTCCCAATAGCATGAAAGCCAACGCCACCATCCAGAGCAGTAGGTACTTGCGTCCCTTGAAGCGGTTGATCACCCTTTCGATAAACGCCAGCAGGGTGCCGGTCTTATCCAGCACGGCGAACGCGCCGCCCGCAAAGAATAGCACAATGATGATCACGATAATGGTTATTCCGGCTTCGCTGCCCAGCACCTGGATGGGCGCCAGGAACCACTGCCAGACCGGGTAATCCGGCTTGGGGATATAGTGAAATGAATTGGGGTCGATGCTCGCCCGCCCGTCCACCTGGGTGTGGGTGAATTGCCCTGATGGGATGACGATGGTGAGGATGCCGGCGATCACCATCAGGATGAAAAGGATCACCAGGGATTGGATGAATGCCTTGCGACTGATCTGTGCTCCGGATTTTTTGTCCATGGATTGGTTCCCTTCTGTAATGTGTTATCGATGCCTGAACCTGTTTGCGATTTCCAGGCAGCTATTCTTTGACTTCTACGTCTTTTATTCTATTTTTGTTTTTATTATCTTATCAAGCCGGTCGATCTTCGGGATATGCTGCAAGCGATGCCTCAAATTCTCCCGCAAGATACCCAGGCAGCAGGCTGGCAATACGTTCCATCACCACTTGGCTGGCTGAATCAGGATCGAGCCTGGACTCTTTGATTATAGAACATAGATCAAAGGGAGCGCCAAAGTGCAAATGTAATCCTTCGCCTTCTTCGAAGATACCGACGGGGTAAACCAACCCCAAACGCCTGGAGAGCTCCAGTAAGAATTTTCCGCTGCCGGCTGGCGGCATGCCCAATACCCCGCTGGGAAAATCACGACCCTCTGGAGCAAACGCGACGAGGGTGTATGGATCAGCTTTGATGTGCGTAAACACCTCCCGGATGGCAGCAGTACGAGCTGGCTGGTCAGCCGGATTCGGCGGCAAGGGCGGAGAGAGGGTGATTCCATAGGTACGCGCAATGGCGCCAAAAACTTTTTCCGAAAACTTGCGGAGCTGATTTGAAAACAGCCTGCCAGGGAAAGTCCACGCACCGGTCATGATCCAGTGCATATCTACAGGAACCGCAGCGGCGATCACTGCTGCCGCGAACAGGATCGAAAACCCCTCCCGTGAATAGTGATTGAACACAACCACCCCGGGACCGCTGTGAGGAATGAAGGCATCTCCCCGAATGATCACCGGAACCCCCATGTGCGAAACGATGAGCGCGCCATCTTGATGGAACGACCTTTTTTTGCCCAGAAGCGTACCCAGGCAAACCGAGCCCAGGTATGTGAGGTTGAGCTTATAGGAGGACATTTTCGATTGGCTTTTCATGGTTATCTAGGATTGAGCAATTCTAAATGCAAAACCATCCCGGCAAGCTTGCCCCTGGTTCAGGAATCACAACCTGATCCGCAATAAAACCTATCAACTCCTCGACCACCCAACTTTCCTTCACATTTACTCAAAGGAACCCATTCGGAACCATAACTCACCAACTTCAATTATGTTATACTTTTCAAACTCCTAAAATCGCTTATTTGCAAGAAGGTGACCGATGAAAACCTTGATCCTGATGCGCCATGCCAAATCCTCCTGGAAATTCCCCGAACTCTCTGATAAGGACCGTCCTCTGACCAAGCGTGGCGAGCACGACGCCCCGCGCATGGGCAAGCTTCTCAAAAAGGAGGAGATCTTCCCGGATAAGATCCTCAGCTCCACGGCGGTGCGGGCTGCGGCAACCGCAGAGGCTGTGGCACAGAAGCTGGATTATAAGCAAGAGATCGCCTATCTGGATTCGCTCTATATGGCTGAGCCGGCCGCCATCATCGAAGCCCTGCAGACCCTCCCGCCAGAGGTAAAAAAGGTGCTTGTGGTGGGGCATAACCCCGGCATGGAAGGCCTGGCGCAGATCCTGGGCGGCAAGGTGGTCGATCTACCCACCGCTGCGATGGCTGAGATCAAAGTCCCGATAAAGGAATGGACAGAATTGAATTTTGGCGTGGAAGGTGAGATGGTTGGGCTATTTCGACCGGAACACTAATTAAAGTAAAGACATGAACCGGCCAGTGATCCTGGCCGGTTTGTTTTTTAATATTGGCTTGCGAATTCAATGAAATTGTTATTTTCTTTTGCTCAGGATCACAACCATCAGTGCACAACCGATGGCGAGCGCAGCCAGGGTGACTTCAAAGATTCGGCGCAGCGGAAATCCGCCTTCACTTGGGGAGACAGGCGCAGCTGCTGTGATTGTTTCAATCACTTTCTCCTGCTGCTCGGTGGGGGGGATGCCCAGAATGGGACTTTCCCCCTGCAAAGAATCCACTGAGGTTTCATCCGGCAGGGGAGGCGCGGCTGGCGCGGCTTGCGCGGGTGCTTCCGGCACCGCTGGAGCTGGCTCCGCTGCTTGTACTGATGGATTGATAATTACCGATTCCATCGAGGGTGGTCCGCCACCCTTGCCAAAGGCCTCCACTGTGGGCGTGCTCCACAGAATGATATCATTGCCTGCCCCCGAGGTTGATGCCCTTTCAGCGTTCATGGATTCGCTGACAGCAGCGGGAGCCATGGGAACTGCAGCGCGCATGGTAAGACCACCCAGCAAAGGGAAGGCATCCAGCGCCAGTAACACAACTAGAACCGCGCTGGCCAGCCCGGTTGCCAGGCGCATGGGAAAGAGCAGCCGGGAGGGTTTTCTTTGTGTCTCGGTCCCTTCTTTTAGCGTGAAGCTGCGTCTTGGTTTGTGGCGCGGCATTGATTTCATTAAATATCGCAGTCGCTGAAGCTGTTTCCATTCTCCAGCCAGCCCGGTTGATGCAGCGATTCTTTCTTCCAACCCTTGTTTTTCCAGCGGGGAAAGACGCCCATCCAACAGTTCTGATAAATATTCGCGGTCGCGATCCGAAACGGGTTCGGTCATTCCTTGTCCTCATTCATCAGACGGAAGCGGGCGGGTAAAAGTTCCTCGAATGACCGAAGGCAATCGCGAAGTTTGAAACGTGCCCGTGCCAGGCGACTCTTGATCGTTCCAAGTGGGGTGCCCGAAGCGCGGGCGATATCGTCGTAATCCAACCCTTCTATATCCGCCAGAATGACCGCTGCGCGGAACTCCACGGGAAGGGCATCCAGGCAATGCTGAATGGCATGTTCCAGCTCCAGCTGCTCCAGCGCGAGCTGCGGGTCCGGAGCTCCCGGGTCGGCAGCAGCCAGGCTTTCTTCAAGCGCCGGTTCATCCCCTTCCGTGTCCCCATCCAGCGGCACGGTTGGGCGGCGTTTTCTCCGGCGCAGCTCGTCGTAACAGGCGTTGGTGACCATCCGCATCACCCAGGCCTTGAACGATCCACCGCGATACTGATGCAGGCTGCGGTAGGCGGAGATAAAGGCTGTCTGGGCGGCGTCCTCGGCTGCAGGTACCTCACCAAGCATGCGCAATGCTACATTGAACGCCCCCTCCTGGTATTCAAGCACCAGCCGGTTGAAGGAGTTAAGGTCACCCTCCCGTGCGGAATGGATCAGCGCAGCTTCATCCATAACTTAAAATTATAGCTGAATGCGGAGCCCAAATTCGACAAATTCGATTTTGTGGTGCATAATATCGAAGTCACCAAATCCTGTTCCCAAGGCCCTCAGGAGAGTTGAATGAAAAATCTTTCGATCGGAAAATACCGCGGGCTGCAGCAGTGTGCCACCGACCGGGGAGCCATCTCGGTGCTCGCGCTCGATCACCGCACGAACCTGCGTAATTCGCTAAATCCCACCGATCCAAAATCTGTTACAGACGACCAGATGATGGATTTTAAATGTGATGTGATCTCCTCAGTTGGAAATGCCTGTTCGGCAGTATTGCTGGATCCAGAGTACGGGCTGGCGAACGGGATCAGCTGCGGGGCACTCCCGGGGCACACCGGGCTGATCGCCACCCTGGATGCCACCGGTTATACCGGTGATAGCCGTGCCCGCCATTCCAATTTGTTGGACGATTGGGGGGTTAAAAAAGCCCGCCGCATGGGCGCCAATGCGGTCAAGCTGCTGGTCTATTATCACCCGGATTCTCCAACCGCCCCAGAAGTCGAATCTCTGGTGGCAACGGTGGGGCAGGAGTGCCTTGAAGAGGATATACCATTCTTCCTGGAGACGCTTTCCTACAGCCTCTCAGCTTCATCAAATAAACTTACGCCGGAGGAACGCCGCCGGGTGGTGATCGAGACCGCACGGCGATTGACCCCGCTGAAAGTGGATATTCTGAAAGCCGAATTCCCCATGGATATCTCCGCCGAGATCAACGAAGCCGCCTGGGCAAAGGCATGCGCCGAGCTTTCAGTTGCCAGTGTTGTCCCCTGGGTGCTGCTTTCTGCCTCAGTCAGCTTTGAGATCTTCCTGCGTCAGACGACCATTGCGTGCGGCAAAGGCGCTTCCGGTGTCGCCGTTGGGCGCGCGGTCTGGCAGGAGGCCGCCACAATGACTGGTGAAGCAAGAAGAAATTTTCTGGGGTCCAAAGTGGTGGAACGGATGACCCGCGTGACAGCTATTTGCAACGCGTTGGCTCGTCCCTGGACGGACTTTTTCCGGATGGAAAAACCCACCCCGGACTGGTATAAAAACTATTCCAGTTGATTTGCTGACAGGGATCATTTCCTCTCTTTTCTTTGAAATCTTTTCGTGATAATCTTCAAGTAGAATTCAAATATCTACCTTAAACTTATCCGTTCCTATGCCTGATCAGGATCCCATCCTTCTGCAAACCAAATTGAACCGGCCGCGCTTACTGACCGGTCTTCTCCAGCGTAACAGCCTGCTGGATATGCTCAATAAAAATATTGAAAACCCCCTGATCCTCGTCTGTGCTCCGGCCGGGTTTGGAAAAACCACGCTGATTGGGACCTGGTTGGAGAAAATGTCAGCCTCTGATCATAAAAATTCATCCTCCCTGCCATCGACATGGCTTTCCCTGGATGAAAATGACAGCGATCTATACCTTTTTCTGAAATATTTTATTGCTGCGATCCGGGTGATTATCAAGGATGCATGCGAGGAAACGCTGTCTTTGCTATCTTCACCGCAAAAAATTCCTTATGAAGTGCTTTTTTCAACATTCAGCAATGATCTCGAAAATATTCCCAGAGAATTTATCCTTGTCCTGGATGACTACCATACGATCCACAGTAAAGAAGTTCATGATCTATTCAACTCCCTTGTGCTTCATTGGCCCCAACCCCTGCACCTTGTTCTGATCACTCGGATCAGTCCATCCCTATCCTTAACTTATCTCCGCGGAAAAGGATTGATCTGCGAGATCCGTTCGCGGGATCTGCGTTTCACCAGGGATGAAACGGCTTCCTACCTTCGATCCACCATTCCTTCATCGATCCATCAGGATAGCTTGAACCTGCTGGATGCCCGTTTTGAAGGGTGGCCTGCTGGGCTGCATTTGGCAACCCTCTCGTTAAAAGAAGGAGTAAACCAGGAAGCTATTCTTGAAACCCTCTCCCGGGAAGATAAAAATATAACAGGATTTTTACTGGATCAAGTCCTGTCCCAGCAAGATCCGGCTGTTCAGCAGCTATTGATCATGACCTCGATCCTGGATCGTTTCTGCATCACTTTATGTGAAGCGGTTGTTCTTGGAACGCATCCAGAAATCGATGTTCGTTCCTGTCTGGAAATGGTCAGCAGTTCTGAGCTTTTCCTGATTGCTTTGGATTATGAGAATGAGTGGTACCGGTACCATCATTTATTTCAAGAATTCCTGCAACAAAAATTGGCATCAGAAATGGGCTCAAATGCAGCCCTTCAGCTTCACCGGCAAGCTTCTATCTGGCTGGGGGAAAACGGATATATCGAAGAGGCATTGCAGCATGCGCTGGCAGCCGGCGATATTAACCTGGCTGCCCGCCAGATGAGCGCCAGCTTGAGTGAAGTGCTCAATCGTGAGGATCGGCCTACTCTGGAGCGCTGGCAGCGTCTACTGCCGGAAAATGTGATCCAATCTCAACCAGAATTTTTGATGATACGCGCCTGGGCATATCAGAATGAATGGCGCCTGGATCTTTTGATGCAAACCCTTCAGCAGGTGGATCAACTGCTGGGATCTAAAGCAGGCTCATTATTGTCTGAAGCGGATAGGAATATCCTGATCGGGCAGGTGCTAGTTCTAAAATCTCAATGGGCTTATTTTTCGAATGATAACGTTCAGGCAATTGAATATACAAAAAAAGCGTTTCAGCTTCTCCCCCCGGAATGGGAATTTGCCAGGGGAGGCGCATTGTATTACCTGGGGATGGCGATGCAGGCAAATGGCCAGGTAAATGAAGCTGAAAAGATGCTCCTGGATCAATATGAAACCTGCGAGGATAAAACGAATGCCTTCGCCATGCTCCTTTTACAAGTGCTTGGGTTTAATTACCTGAAAAACGGACAATTGGACCGAGTCAGGCAGATCGCGGATCTGATGCTTAGGCAACAAAAAGGAACCAAATTGGCAGTTAATCCGAGCCTGGCAGCCATGTTTCGGGGGATCGCAAATTATGAGCAGAATAACCTTGAAGACGCCTTCCGGGACTTCACCCTCATCGAAGAGAACCGTTACACTGCTCATTTCACCGCTTATCGGGATGCCATCGCGGGGTTGGCTTTAATTCACTGGTTGAACGGGAAACCGGATGAAGCCAGGACAGATGGTGGAATCGATCAGTGATTCTGACCTGAGTCTGAGTGGGAGCGAAGATCGACGGACAAGCTCTCTGCGCGCCCATTTGATGCTGCTGGAAGGTCGGTTGGATAGCGCTGGGGATTGGGTGGATGACCAAAATGCTCCTCCCCCCGATATGGCTTTGCTCTGGTTGGAGGAGCCTGAGATCACCAGGGTCCGCATCCTTTTAGCCCGGCAGGGACCCAATGATCTGAAAAGCGCAACCGGAATTATCCATTCGCTTGAAGATATCATCGATCGGACACATAACACGCGGCATAAGATCCAAATATTGGCAATGCGCGCCATTTTATCCAGCTCCAGTGGGAAGAACGTGGAAGCCGAATCATATTTGAAAAAAGCCCTGGACCTCGCACGTAAGGGTGGTTTCATCCGGGTCTTTTTGGATTTGGGAAAACCCATGCGGGTTTTGCTGGAAAGAATGCAAAAGCAGGATCCGTCCGACGATTTCCTCAATAAGATTATTGGCTCATTTGAACCGAAAGGTAAGCATTTCACATATATTCAAAACCCGATTGGGGATGTTGAAACCATTTATAAGGAACCTCAAAAATTGATCGAACCACTCACTCCCCGCGAACTTGAGGTTCTCGATCTTTTATTCGGTCCCATGAGCATCAAAGAAATCGCACATACCCTCAATATTTCCTACGCTACCGTAAAGAGACACTCTATAAATATATACGCAAAACTGGGGGTCAACAACAGGCGCAATGCTATTTCCCGGGCAGAAGAATTAAAGATCCTGCCTTCGCGTTGAGCTTTTTGTTTTCTCTGCATCATTTTCAGCTTGCACCTTAGATACACCTCTATTACACCTATGGGTGGTATCAATTTATTGGGCGTTCTTCTATTATGGGATTACACCGAAAGGGATTTGGTGGTGTTAATTATTATAGGTATTCTGAATTCATGAAAGATTAAAAATGAAAATCCTGATGGTTTATCCCGAGTTCCCAGATACTTTTTGGAGTTTCAAGCATGCCCTCAAGTTCGTCCATAAAAAAGCTGGCGCGCCACCGCTGGGACTTGTTGACTGTGGCAGCCATGTTGCCGTCTGAATGGGAAAAACGACTGGTTGATCTGAATGTGACCAAGCTTTCTCCGGTGGACCTGACCTGGGCGGATTATGTCTTCGTCAGCGCCATGGTCGTGCAGCGCGACTCGGCCCGCGAGATCATCCACCGCTGCAAACAGGCTGGGGTGAAGGTGGTGGCAGGCGGGCCGCTTTTTACGATGGAACACGATCAATTTCCCGAGGTGGATCACTTTGTGCTCAATGAAGCCGAATTGACCCTGCCGCCCTTCGTGGATGATCTGATGAACGGTTCCGCCCAACAGATCTATACCACCAACGAATACCCGGATATCCAGAACACTCCGGTGCCGCTCTGGCAGTTGGCGGATCTCAAGCATTACGACACGATCAGTATCCAGTTTTCCAGGGGTTGTCCCTTCAACTGCGACTTTTGCAACGTGACAGCCTTGCTGGGCCATCGTCCGCGCTTAAAGACCGCCGCCCAGATCATCGCTGAGCTGGATGACCTCTACAGGCTTGGCTGGCGGAAGAGTATCTTTTTTGTCGATGACAACTTTATCGGCAATAAAAAACAGATCAAGACCGAATTGCTGCCTGCCTTGATCGAATGGCGGAAGGATAAGGTCGGGATGTCGTTCAGCACCGAAGTATCCATTAATCTGGCTGATGACCCGGAACTGCTCGAGCTCATGGTTCAGGCGGGGTTCAACACGGTGTTTGTCGGCATCGAGACCCCGAACGAAGACAGCCTGGCCGAATGCAACAAGAACCAAAACAAGGGGCGCGACCTGGTGGAGAGCGTCAAGGCTGCTCCAGCGCGCCGGATTGCAGGTGCAGGGAGGTTTCATCGTCGGTTTTGATAACGATTCAGCCTCCATCTTCCAGCAGCAGATCGATTTCATTCAAAAAAGCGGTATTGTGACCGCCATGGTCGGGTTGCTGCAGGCGCCTCCAGGGACACACCTCTATCAACGCATGAAACGAGAAGGCCGCCTGTTGAAAGACATTTCGGGTGATAACGTGGATGGCTCGACCAACATCATCCCCAGGATGGGCCTGGATCCCTGCGGGAGGGGTATCGCAAGATCCTGGAGCCAAATCTACACTCCAAAATTCTATTACGGACCGGGTGATCACATTTCTGCGCGAATACCAGCCTCCCAAGATCAGGGTTCATGGGAGCCGCAATATATTCTGGCTTTGGGACGCTCCATTTTTCGAATTGGGCATCCTTGGCGTCGAACGCGTCCAGTACTGGCGGTTCTTTTTCTGGACCTTTTCCGGCGCCCCCGGCTGTTCCCGCTGGCGATCACATTATCCATTTATGGGTTTCCATTTCCGGCGGGTGGTGGAGCTGCACGTCATATAAATGCCAATACTGGTTTAAAAATTCTTGGGTATCTAAAATGACCGGAATGGGGATGGCTCTTGATCGAATCAATGCCTTAAGCCAGGCATTTTATTCCCGTTGTTTTTTTAAAATATCATTCCCTTCAATAAAAATACACCTTAAATACACCTTACGGTGGTGTTTATTCATTGGGTGAAGTTCTATCATGTGTTCATCATGAAAGACAATTTAAGGGATGTTAACTTTTCGACCAGCCAGCCGTATATTCGATCCGGGTACGGGGACGTATCGATCCGAGCTGGTCAGCCCGGTTGGAAGGAATGGCAATTCGCCCATCCCTTGATGAACTCGGAACGCCGATCACAACTCTGGTAGGGGAGATCAACGACCAGTCCGCCCTGGCTGGCGTGTTCAATACGTTGTACGAATTTCACCTGCCGGTGATTTCCGTTGAACGAGAGGACCTGGCAAATGATGGTACGCAAGGGTAATAATACGGGTGAACCATGTTTCTCCAGGATCCAAGAAATTCTATAAAAGTAAAGTTGGAGAGAAAATGGTTGACGAATATTGGCGCTTCACGAAATGCGGGATCAGTTTTCTTCTGCGGTGAAGCATAACCCGGGGTGGTGTTATTTTGCCCCAGGAGATAAATAAATAAAGGAGGTTTATTATGCCAGGACGAGGAATTGGTGGACCAGGGGGACCAGGTGGACCCGGAAGAGGACCCGGTGGTCCGGGACGTGGGATCGGTGGACCAGGACCGGGTGTGGGACGTGCATCAGTGGTACGCAGGCACCGCCGCATGCGCAGGCGCATGCGCCGCAGGATGATCATTGGCGGTATGGCGATCGTCGCCGTGGGCACCAGCGCGACCAAGATGAGCCAGGCCGAAGTGCAGCAGGTGGAGCAGAAGGCCGGGCAGCCGGTGGAGAATCTTTCCGAAGAACAGCTGGATGCGACCATGGGCGAACTGGGTATCGAAGGCGCGGAGCCTACCGATGCGGAAGTTGCCGCGCTCGAGGCGGAAGAGGATAAAAACCCCTCGGTATAAGAAGCAATTTTCAACTATTGAGATGGCGAATTTCTGAAACCGATTAAAAGTCGTATCAGGGAAAGGAGAAAAATCATATGAAAACAGATCTCATTCTTGGCTTGAGCATTGGCTTTTTCACCGGGGTGCTGGTTGGCGGCGTAGCCGCGCTGCTGCTGGCGCCGGAAAGCGGCGAGGAACTGCGCGGCCAGATCCGGGTGAAAGCGGGAGAAGGGAGCCAATACATCAAGGACTCTTACGGTCAGGCCAGTGATTGGGTTGTGGACCAGACGGGCAGACTGCGCAAGGTAAAAACAGTTGAAGTAGTCGCAGAATCAACGTAGCAGGTCAATCAGCCAGCATTCAGAGGTTGGTCCGTAACTGGATCGGATTGAATTGGCAATCAACCTGGCCCGCCAGGAAATTCTATAAAAGGAGAAGATATGAAACAGAATAATGCAGGTTGTTTTACTGCCGCAGTGGTGGGTATGTCCCGCTTCATCGTGCTGTTTGCGTGGATCGCCCGCCCTGTCGCCTTTGACGCGGCATTCTATGGCTCGTGGATCATCCCCTGTCTAGGGATCATGATCCTGCCCTTCACGACATTGATGTACCTGATCCTGATCACCAATCAGGTGGGGAGATCATTATCCGGAATGGATTGGGTCTGGATCGCTCTTGCCGTGGTGGTTGATCTTGCTGGCGCCGCAGCTGCTGCCGCCCAGAACCGCAACCGCGTTCCGCAGGGGTATCCGGGTGCGCTTCCCCCTGAACCGCCCGCTCCTCCTTCAACACCTGCAGCCTAACTCACCAAAAATTGAGCCTGGAACCCCAGGCTCATAATAATTTGTTAGAACAGCAAGGTGAAACAAATTCAATCTCAATTAAGAACCATCCATAGATTAATAAAAAGGAGATGATATTCCATGGGTACAATGACGATTAAAGGCAAGACAATGCGGTCCGTCGATGTGGATTGGAAGGAGTTCTATTACACCAACTGTCCACTGATATCCCCCAGTAACGTCGACCAGGAACTCGGCTGGGTGAAGGAGGAGTTCAAGAAGATCGGCGTAGCGTACAAGTACCTTCGTTCCACCACCGAGAACGACTGGTACCCGCACTACATCCACAACCTGGATAATCTGATGCGCTACGGTGGCTGCCACCCGGCCATCCACGTCCAGGCCGACATTCGCCGTACTCGGCTTATTGGGACGACGCAGGTTTACGAAGGCGGTGTCATGATGGTGCGCGCCCGCGACCCCATCTACAAAATGTCGCATCTCAAGGGCAAGAAGATCGGCCTCTCCAAAAGCCAGAACGTCATCAAGAACGATTGGTGGCGCGTGCAGGAAGAGCATGGGATTGAGCTGATGCTTATGCTGAACGACATGACCCGTAAGGATGTGGAGATCGTGGAGTTCCCCTACCCTGACGACTGGTACGACAAGCCTGAGATGCTGACCCCGATGGAGAACCCTAACGAGTACCAACTTAAGCGCGACCATAAGCACGATCTGGCCTTCCGCCCGCTGGAAACGGCGCTGGAGAAGGGCGTCATTGATGCCATGTATAGCCAAAGCAAAGTTTTGAGCGTGCTCTCGGAGACGACCGGCAAGTTCAAATCTATCGAGGACCTATCCCGGTACCCGGACTGGACGCTGCAAGGGGCGGCGAATGTCCCGGCGACCCTCACGGTCACCGACGTTGCCTGCAAGGAGCATCCCGAGTTGATCATCGCGCTCCTGAAGGGTCTGATCAAGGTGGGGCGCTGGGCCAACGAACACAAGCGCGCCGCCTCGGCCATCCTCAACAAACAGACCTATTACCGGGATGAAGAAGATACGTACGAAGGCATCCGGCGCGTCGAGATGGTGCCGGTCCTGACGCCTATCAACCTGCAGACGCTTCAAATCAACAAGGACTTCATGCTTAGCCACGGCTACATCGAGCACGATTTTGACGTGTTCGAGTGGGCTGCGCCGGAATTCCTGGAGAAGGCAGCCACGGAACTGCTCGAGGAAGAGTGGAAGAAGCGCAGCATGGCCAAGCTTCCCCAAGGGACAACCCTTGAAGAGGCAATGACACGGCTTGGGTAAACAGAAAAAGCTCGGGCGATTTAGCCTGAGAAGAATTTAAGGATTTCTTGCAAGCAAAATAGGGTGCCAAACCCAAGGGGTGGCAGTTTGGCACCCATTGAATATCCTGATCAACAAAGGATTGAAAAAAATCATGGCAAACAACTCTGATACCCGAATGAAACAGCTTGGTTACCGGAAGCCGGAAGATGTCCCGGAGCCTGATCGTCTCGTACTCGTTGAATATGTTTCTGGTGGGCGTATTGCGATCATCACCCTCAATCGGCCGCATGCCGATAATGCGATAACAACGGAACTGGCGGCACAATTAATTGAAATCCTAGAGACGATCGCAGCCCGCCCTACTGTACGTGTTGCCATCCTGACCGGTGCTGGAGAACGGGCTTTTTCGGTCGGCGGCGACTTGTACCAACGAAAACAGATGACGAAAGAGGAATGGCTGCGCCAACGTCTGGTTTTCGACCGTGTCCTTTACACGTTGCGCCAATTACGCAGGCCGATCATCACTGCTGTCAATGGAATGGCTTATGGCGGGGGGTGCGAGATTGCCATCAGCACCGATTTTATAATAGCGTCAGAGGATGCCGTCTTTGGGCAACCGGAAGCGATGGTCGGCTTGAGCGCGGGTGGCGGTTCGCCGGTCTTCCTCCCCCGTTTTCTCCCACCGGGGAAGGCAATGCAAATGCTGATGACCGGGGAACCCATCACCGCACGGGAAGCGTATCGCCTTGGAATGGTCAACGAGATCCACCCCAGGGCTGAGCTGATGAAGGCAGTGCTCACCATCGCGGAAAAGATTGCCAGGAATTCACCCACAGCGGTACAGTCAGTCAAGCGAGCTGTTCAAAACGGCCAGGGCGAGCCTGTGGAGCAGGCAATCGCCATCATGATGGATGAACACTGGCGATCGGTAGTCCACCCGGATCGTGTTCAGGGAATCCTTGCTTTTACGAAAGATGAGGAACCCGAGTATCCTGATCCTGAATTTTAAAGTACGGTTTCGCGGTCTGGATAAATGAGAAAAGATGGAAGGAATTTGAAAATCGTTTCATTCTTCCGATTATATAATTGGGAATAACATATAGCATAAGGTTATTCATGAAAACATCCTGGTCCAAACGCAATATTCCCATCCTTTCCTGGCTGCCCGGGTATAACCGCGGCTGGCTCACCGCTGATGTGATCGCCGGGTTGACCCTCTGGGGGCTGGTGGTGCCGGAAGCTATGGCATATGCGGGAATCGCCGGGCTGCCGCCACAGGCGGGGCTCTATACGCTCCTGGCAGCGCTGCTCGTCTATGCCATTTTTGGCACATCCCGGCACCTGGTGGTGCAGGCCACCTCGGCCACGGCGGCTCTACTGGCTTCCTCTGTGGCTGCAGCGCTTGTCGCCACAGCAGCGGTCAATGAATCGGATCCGCATACTTACCAGATGTATGCCTCGGCCTTTGTGCTCGTCACCGGGCTGGTATTCCTGGCAGCGGGTTTGGCGAAGCTGGGTTTCATCACCCAGTTTCTCTCCAAACCGGTGATGGACGGTTTCGTCATGGGTATCGCAGTCTTCGTGGCGGTGGGGCAATTGAACAAGCTCTTTGGGGTACCAAAACCCGACGGAAACACGGTAGAGAAGCTGCTGGGGATCATCAAAGAATTGCCCAATGCCAATTGGGTCACCTTTATTATGGGGGCATCGGCTCTCGCGGCACTTTTCCTTCTGCCGCGATTATCTAAAAAAATCCCGGCCGGTTTGGTGGTGTTATTTGGTTCCATCGCTTTGAGTGCACTGTTAAACCTGCAAGGGAATTACGGAGTGGAGATCGTGGGTACCCTGCCGCAGGGATTGCCTTCTTTTTCCTTCCCGATTGTCCCTTTTTCGACCTACCTTGCTATGCTGCTCCCGGCAATGGGTGTGCTGCTGGTTGCCTATAGCGAAGCCCTGGGGGTGGCGCACGAGTTTGCTGAAAAACACGGCTACGAGGTGAACGCGGACCAGGAGTTGAATGCCCATGCAGTCGCGAATATTGTCAGCTCTTTCTTCGGCGGGAATGCTCGCTGCCGGCAGCATGTCAGCTTCCGCTGTAAAAGAAGGGGCTGGGGCTCGCACCCAGATGACCAACCTGGTCACCTGGGTGGTGACGATCATCACCGTGCTCTTCCTGACGCCCTTGTTTAAAACCCTGCCGGAAGCTGTGCTGGGGGCGTTGATCATCCATGCGCTCTGGCATATCCTTGCTTCGCGTAAATTACAAAAGATCCGCATGGCATCGCGGGTCGAGTTCTGGTTTGCCGTGTTGGCATTCGCCGGGGTGATCTTCATCGATGTGCTGGAAGGAATGATCATTGGTCTGGTGGCATCCCTTGTATTCGTAGTTTACAAGTCGAGCCGGCCGCATGTCTCATCGCTGGGGCGCGTCCCCGGTTTACCCGGCTCCTACTCGGACCTCAGCCGCCACCCCGAAAACATTCCCGTGCCGGGCGTATTGATCGTACGCCTGGATGGTCAGCTGTATTATGCGAACGCTGCTACGTACCGTGATCATGTGAAGGCGATAATGGAGGAAATGGAACCGCCTCCCAGGGTTGTGATCCTGGATGCCAGTGCCTTGGTACCAGATCGATGTGACCAGTGCCGACATCATCGAAAAAATGGTGAAAGAATTCCGCGGGAAAGGGATTGAAGTCTACATGGCTGAAGTGCATGTACCTGTCCGTGAATATGCCAGGGAGACAGGTCTACTCGAATTCATCGGCGAAGACCATCTGTTCCCAACCATAGATCTTGCAGTCAAATATATAGAGCATTCAAAAAAAGGAGAAAAGAAATGACCACCGTTGAAATTTCCACCCCAAACGCAAAACACCAGGTGCCGGAAGAGAAACTGACCAGCCTGGGGCTGTATGTGACCTCGAAAGAAGCCTACGAGATGTGGCTGGCTGACCCGGAACGGATCAAAGTTTTGGATGTTCGCACCTTCGAAGAGTATGTCCTCATCGGCCATGCCGAGATGGCAGTGAATGTTCCGCTTGCCTTCCCAACCTACAAATGGGACGCCGGCAAGGGAAATTATTCCGTGATCGGCAATAAAGATTTCATTGCCCGGGTGCAGGACCACTTCAAACCGGATGATACGATCCTGGTCATGTGCCGGTCGGGCGGGCGAAGTGCCATGGCGGTCAATACGCTTGCCAAGAATGGTTATTCCAAAGTCCACAACATCATTGATGGATTTGAAGGTGATAAAGTGGAGGATCCTGAAAGCATCTATCACGGGAAACGCGTGAAGAACGGCTGGAAGAATTCCGTCCCCTGGACATATTCCCTGGATCCAAAGCTGGTGTGGCTGCCTTCCGAAGCAGAAGTGGAAACCCTCAAGAGTACCCTGGAGCTATGATGACTCTCGAATCCTTTCTCTCCACCATCGCTGCCCTTTCCGGTTTACTGTTTGTTGTTACAAGCATGCTGGGGATGGGCTTGAGCCTGACCACCGCGCAGATCCTTCAACCGCTTAAGAACATCCGTCTTGTGGTCCTGGCACTGCTGGCCAATTTCGTCCTTGTTCCCCTGCTTGCGTTTGGGATCACCCGGCTGATCCCGATGGATCAATCCCTGCAGATCGGGCTGATCGTGCTTTCAACGGTGGCGGGCGCGCCATTCCTCGTGAAGGAAGTGCAAGCCGCCAAGGGGGATATTGCCCTGGCAGTGGGGCTCATGTTCATGATGATGGTCGTGACCATCATCTATGTTCCTCTGGTTCTGCCCCTGCTGCTGCCCGGGGTTGAAGTGAATCCCTGGGATATCGCCAAATCACTGATCGTGACCATGCTGATCCCCATCATCCTCGGCCTGGTGTTTCGTGCAAGCTCACCCGAAGATGCCCAGCATTGGGCGCCTTTAATGAACAAGATTTCAAGCGTTGGCCTCCTGGTCATGCTCATAACCGGCTTGGGGTTGAATATTTCCAATATTATTGACCTGATCGGTTCCGGCGGTTTCCTGGCGTTGATCCTCTTCGTTGCTGGTTCGTTTGGAATCGGTTTTCTCCTTGGCGGAAAAAACCCGGGCGTCCGAAGTGTGTTGGGGCTCGGCACAGCCCAGCGCAACGTGGCAGCTGCCATCCTGGTCACCAGCCTGAATTTCTCGGGTACAATGACCCTCCCCTTTGTACTGGTTGCATCCATCGTCCTACCGCTGATCCTGATCCCGACTGCGCGTTGGCTGGGAACGCGGAAGGCAGCAGGCGAAAAATAATCCTTGAACTGACAAATTGATGCGATGGAGATCCAAAATTGATTGATACCCAGGCAAAACCTGCACCTTACGTTCGGCTTTTAGGGCTTGTCGTTCTTTTGGGTTTGATCAGTGCCCTGATCACATTCGCGTTCATGTTCCTTGTAAGCCGGGGAACTGCCCTCGTTTGGGAGGAGGCAGCCCTGGCGCTCGGCCTGGATCCGCGATTCTTTACCCTCCTCGTTTGTACCCTGGGAGGTTTGCTGGTTGGGTTGCTGGTGAAGATATTCGGCGACCATAATGCCATCTTTGCCGAGTTGATGCTCGAATTCGGCAGAACCGGACGCTTTAACTATCGCAACGCGCCCGGCATCGTTGTCACCGCCTTGGTATCGCTCGTTTCCGGGGCAAGCCTAGGGCCCGAAGCCCCCCTGGCGGATGCCTGCGGCGGCATTGGTACACTGATCTCCGACAAGCTAAAACTCGATGAAGAAGAGACACGGACGATGGGATATTCAGGCGTCAGCGGGATGCTGGCTTCCTTCATCACCTCGCCTTTCAGCGGCGCGCTTCTGGGTCTCGAATCCGCGCAGGGAAGTCCCGGTGGAAGGAAGACGTATTTCTGGGTGCTTTTCCCAAGCCTTCTTTCTTCGGCTGTGGCAACGACGGTCTTCGTCCTGCTTAGCGGGACTTTCTTTGCCTCGTTATATACTTTTCCGGATTACACGGTGCGAGTAATCGATCTGGTTTATGCCGCTCCGCTGGGATTGATCGGCGGGATCGTTGGATTGTTATTCATGATGCTGCTCAAGCGACTGCAGATCCTCTTCCAACCGATGAAGTCCCATCTGGTGCTGAGAGGTTTGCTGGGGGGGTTGGGCATGGGGGTCATCGGCGCGCTCCTCCCGCTGACCTTATTTTCGGGGGAGGCAGAGACGCTTGACCTGATCACGCATGCAGCCGAGATCGGCGTCCTGATGCTGGTTGTATTAGTCTGGCAAAGCTGCTCGCCACGACTCTGGTGCTTGCCACCGGCTGGAAGGGCGGATATATTTTCCCCATCATGTTCGCTGGCGTTTCCCTGGGACTTGCGGCCAACCTCATATTTCCCGGTATTCCAGTGGCAGTTGCCGTCGCAGCTACAATGGCAGGCGCGCTGGTTGCCGCCCTGCGCGCTCCCCTGTTTGCCGCGCTGCTGACGATCACGCTGGTCCAGCGGGAGACTGCCCCCGCGATCGCCGTGGCGGTGGTGGTCAGCGCGTTGATGGCCGCGTTGGTGGCTCTGCGCACTGCCCGCAGGTCAGCAGGTCAGGCAGAAGTACTTCCGGATGAAGCGTAGGTCAAATTTCCCAAGGAGTTGAATGATGGATAATCCAACCTCACCACCCAAAGGAATCAGAAAATTCATTCCGGGTCTTGCTCTGTTCACAGCCAGGTATACTCCGCTGATTCGCACGGATTTCATGGTGGCGGTCACGGTTTTTGCGGTGCTTGTGCCTTCAGCGATGGCCTACGGGGAGCTCGCGGGGGTCGACCCGGTCGCGGGGTTATACGTGGCTCTCGGGGCGATGGTCATGTACGCACTTTTTGGGTCCTCGCTGCAGGTTGTGATGGGCCCGGAAGCAACCAGCGCCATCATCACCGCTGCCGCGGTCGCCCCTCTGGCTGGCGGCGACCCGGCGCGTTACGCCGCCCTGGCAGCGATGACCGCGATCCTGGTCGGTATTGTTTCGATACTCGCCAGCATTGCGAAGCTGGGTTTTATCACCGACTTTCTTTCCAAACCGATCCTGGTTGGCTATATCCTGGGTGCGACGCTCATCGTAATTGGCAGCCAGCTTGGGAAGATGTTTGGGATATCCCTGGAGAGCGACGAGTTTTTCCAGCAGGTGGCAGAGCTGATCAGCCGCCTGGGCGAGACCCACATGCTCACATTCGTTATCGGCGTCATATGTGTGACGGCGCTCTTCCTTATCCGAAAAATTAACCGTGCCATCCCTGGCCCGCTTATCGTTGTAGTCGGCGCCATCCTGGCTTCGGTGTTTTTTAACCTGGAAGCTTTGGGCGTGAAGGTGGTGGGTCCGGTCACCCCTGGGTTACCGAGAATTTCGATCCCTGTTGTTGGACTTCAGGATATCATTACGCTACTACCAGCCGCCCTGGCGCTCACGGTTTTGATCTATGCAGACGAGATCCTCACCGCGCGCGTTTTTGCGAACAAGCACGGACAAAAGATCAATTCAAACCAGGAATTCATGGCCATCGGGATGGCAAATATCGGTGCCGGTCTCCTCACCGGGTTCCCGGCTGCCCTCAGCGCTTCGCGCACCGCTGTCTCGGATCAAATGGGGGGCAAATCGCAGTGGGTGGGGTTAATCGCTACCGTGCTCACGATCATTTTCCTGCTATTCTTAACCCCCATCCTCGCGCCGCTGCCCACCGTTGCCCTGGGGGCGATCATCATCGTCGCTTCGATCGGGCTGATCGATATTCCGGCATTTCGCTTTCTCAAGACAGGTCCGGGCTTTCGAGTTCTGGCTGGCTGTGATAACCACGCTTGAGGTTCTGATCGTCGGGATTATTTATGGGATTCTCGTCGCGGTGATCCTTTCGCTGATCAATGTCATCTACCATATTTCCCGGCCGCACGACGCGCTGCTGGATGATATCGATGCCAAGGGTGGTACGGTCTATCGCAGTGTGGCGGATAAAGAGACCTCAATGACAGAGCCGGGGCTGATCGTTTACCGATTTGATGCCCCGCTTGTTTTTGCCAACGCGGGATATTTTACGGACCGGCTGGATGAACTGGTTACGAATGCGGGTAAAGAGTTGAAATGCGTTATCCTTGATGCGGAAGCGATCAGTGATTTTGATACCACATCTGCGGAGGCACTGGAGAATATCGATGCGAATCTCGAGCGAATTGGCGTCGAATTTTGGATCGCACGGGCGAATAAACCACTGCGGCACCTCCTGGAAATGACAGGATTAACAACCCGGATTGGCAAGGAAAATATTTACCCATCCGTGCGGGCAGCGGTTACAGCCTTCCAGGAGACTTTCGGGAAGAAATGAACCTGCCCTTCCAGGATATTCCTGCGAGAATGAAGATTTGAATACAACATAATAATAATTTCAAAGAGATTTCTAAAGGAGAAATGAAACATGACGAACCTTGATCCCAAAAACCTGCCATTGCCTGTTTACGCCGGTGGAACAAAAGCGATAACCTTCACCCCGGTCGTTGGCAAACCTCGTCTGAATTATCCGGAGATGTACATCCCGGGTAATGAGGACCTTGAAGTTGGTGAAATGCGCGTAACAGTGCTGGGGAGCGGAAATCCCTGGGTAACCCGCGCCCAGGCTTCTGCCAGCATCTTGGTGGAAGTTGGCAACCAGGAACGCGATATTTTCGCCTTCGATCTTGGGTCTGGCTCCCTTGCGAATTACGCGAGCCTTAAACTCCCGATCAACAAGCTCTACAAAGTGTTTCTCTCCCACCTGCATGCGGATCACACCGGGGACCTCATCACCCTTTCCGGAAGCTACTCAAAAGTGGGGCGGGCAGATGGACCGGTCATGGTTTGGGGCCCCAGTGGAACGGAACCCCGTCTGGGCACGAAGCATTTCGTTGAATCCATTGAAGAAGCGCTGGCATGGGATACCGCTGCGGGGGCTGGCGCCATAAACCCCGATAGTATGAAGATCATTGCGCATGAATTCGATTACAGCAAGACCCAAACGATCTACAACGAAAATGATGTAAAGGTGTCCTCGTTTCCCGTTGTCCACGCGGCGAGCGGTGCGGTTGGTTACCGGGTCGATTTTGCCGGGCTATCATTTGTTTATTCGGGTGATACCTGCGCGTGCTGGCCGCTCGTCCGCGCCTGCGAAGGGGGTGTGGATCTGCTCATCCACGAGTGCTTCCCGCCTGCCGCGGTGCTGGCTGCCGCATCCGGTCTCTCGATCGAGCGGGCGACGATTGCGCTAAATTCCGCCCACACATCCCCCAAAGCTGCCGGAAAAGTATTCAGTCTTGCGAAGCCGCGCGTTGCTGGTCTATGGCATACCCTCCTTTCGCCTCAGGTCATCCCCATGATCTTTAATGAGCTCAGCGAGGTGTATAAAGGTCCCGTTGTCCAAACCCAGGATCTGACTGTTTTCAATGTAACAAAAGAGGCTATCGTAGCCCGGCAGGCAAAGGTGATAGACCAGCTCCCACCCACCCCGGGCAAGCAGCGGGTTGCCTTCACGCCAACCCCGGTTCCTCCTCCCGATTGGTGGGCAGCGGCGCGCCTCCCGCTTGATTGACTTGCTTCAAAAAAGCTTGATGAACCGCGAGGATAATAAATAGATATTAACCTAAACAAACTTTGCTTCAGAGAGTATTGAAGAATGAGTCAAAAGAAATTTGAGTTCATCCTCAGTAAAAGCGTTTCTCATCAATCCAAAGCGGTCCTGCTTGGCTGTACCTTGTTGGTCCTTGGCTGGCAGCCTGCACCCTGTTCTGGCGAATTTATCCGATCCTTTCTTTCAGGCAGTCCTGGTAATTAGCGGGAGTCCTCTGCATTGGATCAACACCGCCTTAATTATGGCCCCTTTGGTTGGGATACTGGTGGCAGGCACGCTCTCTGATGCTTACGGTAGAAAAAAGGTCTTCATCATTGGGGCATCCGGGTTGGTGATTTTATCTGTGATCGCTTTCTTTTTCCCGACGCAACCCTCTCAATTGATCCTGCGCGCATTGGGCGGTCTTTTTTCAATGCTGATGATCCCGCTCGGGATCACTGCGGTAGCCCTGGCTTTCGATATCAAATTACGCCCGCAAGCGTTTTTCCTAGTTTTTACCGCAAGTGGTTTGGGGATTTTGCTCCGACCAATCTTGGAAGAATTTTGGGTGACTTTGCTCGGTTCAGCGGGTGCGGCGAATCTCTCCACGATCATCTTTAGCGTGTGGGGATTAATTCTTATCTGGCGGTTTATGGCGGAAAGCAAAGCCCAAACCGGTTCCCACCGCTTTGGGATGCTGGGGATCGTGCTATGGTCTTTGGCGATCCTATCCCTCATTTATGCCTTTATCACTTTCCTGGGAGGGGAAAGTAAAGAATCCTCCCTGCGGGCTCTGTTGATTGGCCTGGTAGCTTTCGGTGGAGCCTGGTGGTGGAGCACCAGGGAAGTGAAGTCCTGGCAGCAAAAAATGGAGGTTCTGGAAGATCAGACGGTCATGCACGATACCAGAATGAAGCAGCTTGCTTTCGCGCTTATCGCAGGTGTGATTTTCTACTTCGCCCAGGGCGCCCTAATGTACCAGCTCTACAATTACATATACTTGATCCGTGAATTAACCTCTCTGCAGTTTATCCTGGCCTACATTCCATTGGCTTTGGGAGCCCTGGTCATGGGAGTCGTTACTGCCAGGTGGCTGAAAAACAGTTCGGGGTATTTAATGCTGGCAATAGCCATTGCTTTGGGTGGGTTGTCATTGATCGGTCTTTCGATCCTCGCTCCGGATACTCCATCCTGGTGGTTAGCGTTGATGACCTTTATTTTTGGGGCGGTGCTGATCCTGGTGAACCTGTTCCGATCCTTGATTGTATTGATTTCCGTTTCAGAAAACTATTACGGCTCCATGTCCGCGATCAACAACGTGACCGGGAGGTTGGGATATACCTTCGGGATGATCGCTTCCACGATCATGTTGCTGACTTTTTCATTCACGAGTATAGAGAACCAACTCTTGAGTGCCGGAGTATCTCAGGAAACGATCAACTCCATTGCAGATACCATCAAATACAGTTATCTCATGGAGAATTTCAATACGACCACCGAGGTTGCGGTAACAATCCCCGATACCCTGAAGGAGATTCTTTCGCAATCAATGGGAAAGACTTTCTTGATCATTGGCATTGCGCAACTGATCACAGCAGTCATCGTTTGGTTTGGTTTGAAACCAAAAGGGACTTCCTTTCGGGGCGCGGTACAACAATTGAAGCCTCCCCGAAAAGGCAAACCCTAAAAATCAAAACAGGCGATCCTTATGCATCTGACCCCACAGGGTCAACTCCACAAATGGCTGCATCTCACAGTGGATAAGTAGAAATTTTGGAGATATTACTCAACGTAGGTGTCCCGCTTGAATCCTAAGATTCATCAGGATATACCGCTCTAGTGTTTTCTTGCAATACAGTACAATTATCCTGTGCACGCTTTCAAATTGAAAAAGGCGCAAACATCAACGAAGGTGACAACAATGGTTCCACGCCAATTATGTTTTGCGTCCAACATGGATTTAATGACATTTGCAGGATGAATAGGCAACCCGATCCACGGAGAACAGGAATATAAACCAAGGAGGAAGACGAATGATGAATAAGAAACCCAACATTTTAATGATCGTGACCGATCAGGAATATGCCCACCAGCCCATGCCGGCGGGATTCACCTTGCCCAGCCGGGACCGCATTCGCGCCCGGGGGGTTACCTTCAACAATCACCATGCCACCACCACCGTATGTACTCCTTCCCGCTCGGTGATATACACAGGCAGGCATACGCCGCACACCCGCATGTTTGACAACACCAATTTCGCCTGGATCGACGACATGAAGGCTGATCCGAAAACCTTGCCCACCATCGGCCATATGCTGCGCGATTTGGGCTACCACACCGTCTTTAAAGGCAAGTGGCACGAATCGGAGTTACCAGCGAAGGGGACCCGCGACGCGATGGAGCCCTACGGCTTCTCCGAGTACCAGGATTGGGGCGATGTGCAAGGCGGCCCGATGGATGGGGCCCTAAAAGATCCGAAGATTGCGGATGAGGCCGTCGACTGGCTGGCGAAGCGCGCTCCCGAAGTCGCCGCCTCCAAACCTTGGTTCATGACCGTGAACTTCGTCAACCCTCACGATGTGATGTATTTCGATACCGACGCGGAAGAGATGGTCCAGGTCAAGGGAATGTTCCCGATCTTTGGTGCACCCGATACGCCGCTCTACCATCAGAAATGGCATACGACCTTACCGGCCTCCTTCGTCGACGACCTGGAGGGGCAGCCGCCGGCAGTCCGCAATTACAAGCGCCTGTGCGACTTGTACTATGGCCGGATACCGATGGATCGCCAGGACATGTGGCACAACCACATTAACTACTATCTCAACTGCATGCTGGACGTCGATCGGCACATCGGAGCGGTGCTGGATGCCCTGGAAGCGTCCGGCCAGGCTGATAATACGGTCATAATTTTCACATCCGATCACGGCGAGCAGGGTGGCGCCCATCACCTGCGCCAGAAGGGCAGCGTGGCGTTCCAGGAATCGGTCAACGTGCCGTTGGTGATCGCAGATCCGCGCCACCCCGGTGCGAACAGGTCGGATGCGGTGGGTTCTCATCTCGATCTGGTGCCCACGATCCTGGCGATTGCCGGCCTGCCGGAAGCCGAGCGGCGGAAGCGCTACCCGCTCCTGAAAGGCCATGACCTCTCGGGCGTGGTGGAAAATCCCTCCTCCGTCGGACCGCGTGGCAGCAGTGCCAAACCCGGCAAGGGGAGCCTGATGACCTACGATATGATCGCCACCATCGACGCGGAATGGTTTAGCCGCAACGCGACCAAGGTGTTTGACGCCGCCGCCCACCAGGCCGGGCAGGAGTTTCATCGCGGCATGGATGAGTTCAAAAGCCTCGTCAACGAGATTGGCGTGCCGAACCTTGAAAAGCGCGAGATGTTTCGCGGCATCTTCGACGGCCGGTATAAGCTGGTCCGCTACTTCGGGCTGGGATACTACAACTTGCCGACATCGGTCCAACAGCTTCTGGCCGACAATGACGTCGCCCTCTACGACCTTTTGCTGGATCCCGAGGAAATGGACAACCTGGCCAATCCGGCCAATCCCAAGTACGACGAAAAATTGCTGTCGGCCATGAACCAGAAACTCAATGCGCTGATCGCCGAGGAGATCGGGGAAGACAAAGCCATGTTCACCCCGCCGAAAAAAGATAAATAGAAGTTTGGAAAGGAATGGACTTCGGATCGTAGCCATCCTTGCCCTCGGTTTTCTGATGTTGCAGGCCTACCTCACAAAGGCTCAGACCATCCGAATGGTCTCAATAACACGCCATGATCTGAGCGGCGCTGTCTGATATCGGCTTGATTTCGCTGGCCTGTCATTTGGCTTTTCGGGCGACACGCATGCCCGCTGGCCGCTTGTCCGCGCCTGCGAGGGTGGCGTGGACCTGCTCATCCGCGAGTGCTTCCCGCCTACCGCAGCGCAGGCTGCCGCATCCGGTCTCTCCATCGTGGTCGTTAGCGTTGATGACCTTCATTTTTGGGGCTGTGCTGATCCTGGTGAACCTGTTCCGATCCTTGATTGTATTGATTTCCGTTTCAGAAAACTATTACGGCTCCATGTCCGTGATCAACAACGTGACCGGGAGGTTGGGATATACCTTCGGGATGATCGCTTCCACGATCATGTTGTTGACTTTTTCATTCACCAGTATTGAGAACCAACTCTTAAGTGCCGGAGTATCTCAGGAAACGATCAGCTCTATTACAGATACCATCAAATACAGCTATCTAATGGAGAATTTCAATACGACCACCGAGGTTGCGGTAACAATCCCCGATACCCTGAAGGAGATTCTTTCGCAATCAATGGGAAAGACTTTCTTGATCATTGGCATTGCGCAACTGATCACAGCAGTCATCGTTTGGTTTGACTTATAACCAAAAGGAATTACCTTCCGGGGTGTGGTACAAAAACTAAAGCCCGACCGTAAAGGCAAACCCTAATAAATTAAAAAAAAGAGAACCTTGATTTATTCTTTTGTCAATAACCTTCACCGTTCGCGCTTATGGAGGCTCTGGAAAAAGTACAAATTCTGTTCGATTTCAATCCATGTAACTACTAATCGCCTGGATCTTGATATCGGGAGGAATCAATTTCATCCCCTCCAGGAGATTAGATATCAACTCAAATATGGAATTTCTCCTATTTGTTTATACACAAATCAAAAAATCTAGTATAATTACTTAGATTAAAACTAAATGAAAAAGGAGAAGAAATGAAACAAAATAATGCAGGTTGTTTTACCGCTGCAGTGGTCGGCATGTCCCGCTTCATCGTGCTCTTTGCGTGGATCGCCCGCCCGATCGCCTTTGATGCGGCGTTTTCCTCGTGGATCATTCCCTGTCTGGGGATCATGATCCTGCCCTTCACGACCTTAATGTACCTGATCCTGATAACGAATGGTGACAAGGACGATATCCGGTATTGATTGGCTCTGGATTAGCTCTCGCGGTTGTAGTTGATATTGCCGGTGCTGGAGCTGCCGCCGCGCAGAATCGTAACCGTGTTCCGCAGGGGTACCCGGGTGCGCTTCCCCCTGAACCTCCCGCGCCTCCTGCAACTCCTGCTGCGTAATATCTTTGTAACATAAAGAGCCTGGGTAACCAGGCTCTTTTGTTTAATTAATTGTGCCTCGATATTTTCAGGGTTGCAATTGGATCGGTAGACTGGAAAGCGCGATCGTTCCGGGAATGCGCCCTTCGCTCACCTGGCGCATGGTGAGCAGTGCGTGGGTGGGTGCGCTGACGCTGTAATTAAGATCGAGAGTGAAGGGGGTGTGGCTCAAGGGACCCTCAGGGGGATCGATCTGCTGGATCTTAGTGGCCAGCACGGTTCCATTTTCGTTGAGCAGCTCAAAGATAACCGGTTGGCTATTCAATGGATGTGCCACGCCTTCCAGGTGCAGGACGCCGCCATTCACTACTGCGTCTGGTTTCAAATTACGAATAATGAAAGGTTCCTGCTGGAAGCCAGGGTTGGTGGTGATATTATCGCCCATCTGAATCAGCACCAGGTCGAGGGAAGAAAGTGCGATGGTTCGCCCATACTTATCCCGTGCGCTCATTACCAGCCGGGCAGTCTCTGCGGCGCCTGGGATCTCAAAGTCAATTTCCACTGAAGTATAGATCTGTTGATTGATATATTGACGGAAATCTCTGGTCATCCGGGTGATGAAGCGCCCATCCTCGCCGATAAGGTCGATATAAAGCTTGCCGTCCTGCCCAGGCGACATGCCCATTTGCACATCCAGCGGAGTCCCCACCTTGGAAAGTGGTCCCGGACGGGCGATGCGGATGAATGCCCAGGGCGGGGTGGGGGTGAGGCTTATCGTGGGGGTCTTGCTCGGGCGGCGGGTGCGGGTTGGGGGATAGGTCTTGGTGGGGTAGCGGGTTTTGGTTGCCTTTGGATTGGGTGTGGCGCTGAGGGTAGCAGTGGCGGTTGGGGAGGCGGGCGCAGAGGTTAGCCCTGCGGAATCAGGCGCAAGCGGACCAGGGGTTAAGAGTGACGTTGTTTCTTCCCCAGGTACTGATAGCGTTGCAGACGGGGTGCTTTGAATCGTATAAGTTTGCACACCTGTCAGCGGAAGCAACGCTGAACCCGGAACGCCCCGAGGATTGCACCCGCCAAGCCAGATAAGTCCTACCAGGCAAAACCCCAGAATGACCGGGATGGGTTTGGTTTGTGGTTTTGCTTTCGGAATAAAATGCCGCATACGTTCTTATTGTTGAAACCTGAAAGAATCCTCCCCGTCAGGCGGGGAGGATATTCCTTAAATCGTGTAGATTTCCTGGTACTTGGTCTCCAGGTAACGCAGGTAAGGCTGCGGATCGATCCTGGATCCTGTTACCCGTTCAACCAGTTCCTGGCATTCAAATTTCGCGCCATGCCTATGGACGTTCTCCACCAGCCAGGCGAGGATGGGGGCAAAATCTGCTTTTTCGATCAATTCATTGATATTGGGAACATCCTTTTGCATGGCTTCCCAGAGCTGCACAGATATAACATTGCCAATAGAATAGGTTGGGAAGTACCCAATATATCCGCTTGACCAGTGGACGTCCTGCAGGACTCCGCGGCTGTCATCCGGCGGCGTGATGCCGAAATACTCCTGGAATTTCGTGTTCCAGTAATCCGGCAGATCCTTCACCTGGAGGCGGTTTTCCATCAGGGCCAGCTCGATTTCGAAGCGCAGCATCACGTGCAGGTTATACGTGGCCTCGTCTGCTTCCACGCGGATGAAGGAGGGTTCCACTTTATTGATCGCCCGGTAAAAATCGGCTTGGCTCACATTTCCAAGCTGCCCAGAGAAGCGGGACTGGAATTTGGGGTAATAGTGTTTCCAGAAAGGCTTGGAGCGCCCCACCAGGTTCTCCCACATCCTGGATTGCGATTCGTGGAGCGCCATAGAGTGGCGGTTCGAGAGCGGCGTTCGTGCAAAGTCCGGTGCGCACCCCATCGAATACAGGGCATGGCCAGCCTCATGCATACAGGAAAAGAGGGACGACGTGGCCAGGTTTTCATAGACCCGCGTGGTGATTCGGACATCGCCAAGGTTAAAACCGGTGGAGAAGGGATGGACAGCCTTATCCAGGCGGCCACGGTTCCAGTCATACCCGAAGTTGGTGATGACCTCCACACCAAAGTCCCATTGGTCTTTTTCGGGGAACTTGCCATACAGGAATTGGTCATTCACTTGCTGTCTGCTGGAAATGTACCGGATCAATTCCACCTGGCGAGGTCGCAGGGCGGAGAAAATCTCCACCACATCCGCTGTGTTTAATCCGCGGTCAAAATAATGCAGCAAGGGGTCGTAAATGTGGTTGTAAGGCTTGAAGAAGCTGGCGTACTGCCGCCGCAATTCCACCACCTTTTCCAGGTTGGGTTGGAACTTGGAGAAATCGCTTTTCGCCTTGGCTTCCTCCCAGACGCTGTGGGCGATGGCGGTGGTCATGGCAAATTCATTCACCCATTCGGAGGGAACTTTAACCTCCTGGTCCAGAAGGGTGCGGCAAAGTTTCACCAACCGGGCGTCATCCGAATCCGGGTCCATTCCAATAACGGCCTCTTCGGCTTTTTCCAGACTGCGGATCATTTCATCGGATACCGTAAGATCGTGTGCCCGTTCCGCGATGGTAGCGATGGCATACCCGCGCCCTTCAGCGCCACCTGGGGGCATGTTCACCTGTTGGTCCCATTCCAGGAGGGCAAAAACAGCCTGATAATCCTCGATCTCGGCGAGTTTTTCTTTAAATGCTTTTAAGGCGTCAGTCATAATTAAATCCTTTGATCGGGTTATACGATCCGCCAGCGCAGGGGTTTCCCCTCCAGCGCGGCGATCACTTCTGTGGAAATATCGATGGCTGCCCGCACCTGCGCTTCGTTCGTTTCAGCGCCGATGTGGGGTGTGCCGATGACCCTGGGATGGCTGGTGAGCTCGGTTTTACCGGGCGGTTCGGTGGTGAATACATCCAAAGCCGCTCCAGCAACCTTGCCGGATTGGAGCGCAGCTAAGAGTGCAGTCTCATCGATCACACCGCCGCGGGCCGCGCAGATGATGCGCACGCCGGGTTTCATTTTCTCAAAGGCGGCGGTATTTAAAATATTTTTTGTCTCGGCAGTGAGCGGAATGTGCAGGGTGATGATGTCTGCCTCCGCCAACAACCCATCCAGGCCAAGAGGCACTCCGCCGCGCTTGCGGATCTCCCCGGCATCCAACGCCGGGTCGTAGGCTACAACCCGCATGCCAAAGACCCTGACGCGTTCAGCCACGGCAACACCAATGCGACCGAATCCGATCACACCCAGGGTCTTGCCGTAGAGCTCTGTTCCGCGCAGATCTTTTTTCAGCCAGTTGCCTTCCTTCAGTCCTGCATCGGCGCGGGGGATATCCCGGATTAACGAGAGCATCAACCCGAGTGTCAATTCTGCCACCGCGATGGTGGTGGCCAGGGGCGAGTTGACGACGACGACGCCCTTGGCTTTGGCAGCCTCCAGGTTAATGTTATCCACCCCCACGCCAGCCCGGCCGGCAACCTTTAATTTGGTGGCTGTCCCGAGCACCTCGGGCGTCAGCTTCGTCCTTCCGCGGACGATCACGGCGTCATATTCCCCGATCTTCTGAAGCAGCTCTTCGGCAGTGATGTCTTTAAGGTTATCAACCTGCCCGGATTTCTCCAGGATCACGCGGCCTTCCTTTTCAAGACCGTCGGTGAGTAAGATTCTGAATGCGCACATGCATCGCTCCTTCCAGGATAAATTCGGGGATTGTCCCCATCCTGTTTATTTTACCTTGATTTGATTTCTGCACCCGGCAAGCGGGGTTTCAAAATCAGGAAAGCGCGGGTGTTAGAATTGGCGTATGCCCTGGCAAATAGATCCGCGCCTTTTCCGTTCTGAACCCATGCGCCGGTGCGGTTTCCCAAAATGTAAAGCTGCGTGCTGTCTGTATGGCGTCTGGGTGGATGTTGCCGAGCGCGAACGAATCCTTTCCCATGCCAGCCAGGTTGCCGCCTTCCTCCCGCCCGAATTCAGTGATCCTGAAAGCTGGTTCGACGTCACGCTTGAATCCGACTCCAACACGCCGACTGGAGAGGTGATCCACACCACCGTGCTTGGGGATGGCTCTCACTACGGCGGGTCGAGCTGCATCTTTCTCCGCCCGGATTCAAAATGCGTGCTGCAGGTGGCAGGCGAAGCCATTTCCGGGGATCCATGGTCTCTGAAACCCTTTTACTGCATCCTGCATCCATTGGATCTGGACGACGAGGGGAGGATCACCCTGGATGAAACCACTCTATTGGTGGAAGAGGCTGCAAGTTGCCTGGTCTCCAGCGCGGTGAGAATCCCCCTCTTGGAAACCTTCGAGCCAGAACTGCGGTATTTCCTGGGGGACGAAGAATATGACCGGATCAAGGCTTCGCTTAAAAAGAAAAGCCGGGATTCTCTCCGGCTTAACAATTCGATTTCGATTCGTTATTCGTAACGCAGGGCTTCCACCGGTTCAAGGTTGGCTGCCCGGTTGGCCGGGTAGATGCCGAAGAACAGCCCCACCGCGGTGGAAAACACAGTTGCGAGCAGGATTGCATTCAGGCTTACCACCGGGTTGAATGGCGAGCCGCTGGCAGCAGCCACCTTGCCTACGATGAACCCGATCAGCCAGCCCAGGGCGATGCCGATGATGCCGCCCAGCAGGCTGAGCAGTGATGATTCGGTCAGGAACTGGGTGAGGATATCGCGCTTGCGTGCGCCAATAGCTTTACGCAAGCCGATCTCGCGGGTGCGTTCGGTGACGGAGACCAGCATGATGTTCATAATTCCAATTCCGCCAACCAGCAGGGAGATGGCGGCTATACCGCCCAGGAAAATGGTAAGGACGCCAGTGATCTGTTGGGCAGTACTGACAATATCCTGCTGTGACATGACCGTGAAGTCGTCCACGCCGACCTCGGTGCGATGGCGCGTCCGAAGGATCTGCGAAACTTCATCCGTGGCAGTGGTGACCTGTTCTGGAGCCGCGGCTTGGATGTAGACAATATCGTATTTGTCATTGGCACGGTGAATCAGCCTGGACTGGGCGGTTGAAAGTGGAATGAGCACCACATTATCCTGGCTTCCGAATGAGCCTCCGCCTTTGGAAGCAAGTACTCCAGCGATACGGAAAGGTTGACCCTCGATTCGGATGGATTCCCCCACCAACCCATCTCGGCGTCCGAAGATTTTATCCGCCACCTGGGGACCAATCAACGCCACAGAAGCCCGTCCAAACTGATCCGAGTCGGTGATGAAGCTTCCTTCTGTTACTTTTTCGTTGCGGACGCTTTCATAATTGGGGGTGACCCCGCTCACCTGTGCGCTCGTCTGCTCCCCGCCATAGGTAACATTGAGGTTGGAGAAAATCACAGGCGCCACCGCAGCGACAGACGGCGCTTGAAAGGGATCCGAGATCGCATTGATATCCCCTTGCGAGAGGGGCTTAATATTGTTAACCTTCTCCTGCATGTTCCCAGGAAAAACAAAAAGCAAGTTGGTGCCAATCCCGTTTATGGAACCGGTGATGGTATCTTGCGCACCAGCGCCAACCGCCAGCATGGCAACCACTGCTGCCACACCGATGACAATCCCAAGGATGGTCAACCCGGTACGGACCTTATTTGCGTTCAGGCTTTCAAGCGCTTCGAAGATTGCAGCTTGGATGTTCATTTCGTGCTCTCCACAAGTCCGTCTTTCAAACGGATTACGCGTTGCGTACGTTCCGCAACTCCAGAATCATGGGTGACAACAATAATTGTGGTGCCACGTTCTTTATTAAGTTTCACAATCAGATCCATGATTTCCTTGCCGGATTTGGAATCCAGGTTTCCTGTTGGCTCATCCGCCATCAGGATCGCCGGGTTATTGATCAGCGCACGGGCAATGGCCACGCGCTGCTGCTGACCGCCGGAAAGTTCCATCGGACGATGATCCACCCGATCACCCAGTCCCACTTCTTCCAGGGCCTGCCTGGCACGTTTCAAGCGGCCTTCTTTGATGCCAGCGTAACGCAATGGCAGCTCCACATTTGAAAGCGCAGACGATCGCGAAAGGAGGTTGAAGCTCTGGAAAACGAACCCTACCTTTCGGTTACGGATGCTGGCGAGCTGATCATCTGAAAGAGAGGCCACCTCTTCCCCATCGAGAATATATTGTCCGCAGGTGGGCAGGTCCAGGCAGCCCAGGATATTCATCAGGGTTGATTTTCCGGAACCTGAGGGCCCCATGATCGCGATCATTTCGCCCTTATTAATTTCGAAGGAAACGCCATCCAGCGCGTGTACTTCGTTTTCACCCATTTTGTAGATCTTCTTAAGATCTTTGGTCACAATTACATGTTGTTTCATTATTTCCTACCCGGGGTTAATTGCCGCCCGACATCATCCCGCCGCGGGGAGGACCTCCGGCAAAATTGAAGTTGGAGGGCGGATTCAATATGATCAGGTCGCCTTCCTTGATGGTATCGCTCACCAGTTCGCTCATCGTGTCCGAGGAAAGACCCAGCGTGACTTTAATCATTTCAGGTTTCCCATCGCGCAGGATGTAGACAACCCGTTGGCCATCCACCATACGCACTGCCCGGTTGGGGATAAGCAGCACGTTATCCAATTGATCTACAATAATATTGACCGCAGCAGTCATACCAGGCAGTACATTTTCATCCGGGTTTGAAAGCTGAACAGTAACCTTGAAGTTGGCAACCCCCTGTACAATATCCGCCACCTTGGCCACTTCTATTACCTTTCCGTTATAGGTTGCTCCGGGCATGGCATCGAGTGTAATTGTGACATCCTGACCGGAATTAACCCGGTTGATATCCACCTCTGATACGCTCACATCCACCAGCATTTTTCCAAGGTCATCGATACGGATAACGGTGGCGCCGGGGGCAGCCTGGTCTCCCACTTTCAGATCCATATCAGAAACCGTCCCGTTGAAGGGTGCAATAAGGTCAGCGGAATCAATCGTTGCCTGCAGAGCGTCCACCTGGGCCTGTGCAGCTGCGATGTCATCCGCGTTGGGGCCGTCCTTAAGGCGATCATAGGTCCGCTGCGCATCCGCAAGCTGGGCTTCAGCGATGGCGAGCTTGGCGTCATTCTTCTGAACTTCAAGAGCCGAAGGTTTATCGGTAACATATGTGAAATTCGTATTTGGCCTGGTCGTATGCGGTTTGAGCAGCAGTCAGGCGGGTTAGGGCCGCAATGTAATTTGGATTATCTTTGGCGAGATTCTTAAAGTTATTGAAAAAGGTCTCCGCGTTATCAAGATTTCCCTTCGCAATCGTTAAGTTGGAATCCGCCTTATCGATCATGTCATCCGACCCGCGACGGGTCACATGAGTGAGCACTAGATTCTTGGCTGTTTTCAAAGCATCCTGGGCATTTACCAGCGCAAGTTGAGCCTGGGCAGCGGCGGTGTTGGAAGCCTTTACATCCTCCAGATTACGCCTGGCTGTTATGATCTGAGACTTCGCCTGGATCACGTTCTGTGGCAGGGAGGTGGTGGATAGTTCGGCCAGGATAGCATCCTTTTTAACCGAGTCACCGATAATAGTATTGATCTTATCCACCGTGCCGGTTGTCTTCCAGGACAAGCTCGCGGTCTGTGCTGAGTGGATTGAGCCGGTGGCTCCCACCTGTGCGGTGAGCTGCCCGCGGGTGAGGGCTTCTGTTTGAAAAGCGCCAGTCGCGCTTTTTGGCTGGATGACTCTGGGAACGATCAAGAATAACGCAACAGCCAAAACCACCACGCCAATGATGATGGTTGTGCTCTTTTTCATTTTCCATTTGCCATTTTCATCGTAAAAAACTGCTTTAATTTTGTTCGCCATTTCATACTCCTTATTGTTTCGATGTCGGATTTATTAATCCATCGGAGGCGGGAATTGCGGCAGATTGCCGTTTGATGCCACCGAGTGGATCAGTTTTTCAAGTAAATTTACCAGGTCGTGCCTCTCCGTTGGGTTCAGGCTGCTCACAATTTTATTGAGCACATCCACCCGCAGAGGGCTGGTTGTTTCCACCAGTGCGCGGCCTTTTTCGGTAAGCCGAATGCGGAAGATCCTGCGGTCTTCCTTATCGATATCGCGTTCTATCAACCCCTGGTCTTCCATCCCACGCAGTATGGAACTGATGGTATTTTTCTTGACATTGCGGTTCTGGCTCATAGAAGTGGGGGTGATGCCTTCACAATTTCCCTTGTGTTCTTCCTCCAGCAGATAAACGAGAAGCCCCCAGCGAGCAGGGGTCAGTTCTGAGACGGGGTCGGATTGGGAGAAACAAACCTCCATCATGTTGGCGGCCATGCGCGTCATAGCCATGATCTCGATCCCGCGGGTATCGCTCCCGTTGGCAATAAATTTCACATGCTCCCGAAAGAAATCGGAAGCGATCTCATTCGGGAAGGCTGCGGGGTTCGGAAAATGTTTTTCGGTCATATTAGTTCCATAACGAATAGTACGAGGCGGAACTTTACCATCTCGAACTATCAAAGTCAAGGGTTAATTACAATTTTGTGAAGAGTTTTATGAAACATTAATCAAGTTCTCATCTCCAATGCATTTTTTTCGCCAATACTCACTTATCTTCTCGACAAGGGTCAGATTCTGTCTTTTTCCTTAATTTCGACAGTTGGGGGGAAAGTTATAATCCATCACTTGGTGTCTGAAGTGAAAAAAGCACTCATCATTTCCGTCTTAGCGATCAGTTCGCTGCTACTGCTCAACCACAGTCAGCTGGAGGGGCAGGGGATTTCCGATCAGGTGCGCAATTTTACCCGCCCGTGGGAGTTCGATTTCGTTTCCTGGACGTTGGATTCGCTGGGTAGCAAGGCTCTCGCGTTCAGCTCCGGGATCACCCGCTACCTTTCCCCTTCCCAGCAGCACGACCTGGTGAAGCATTTCTCGGATACCATTCGCGATCTGGACGAAACCAGCGCAGAAATTCGCCGCATCTATGCAGACCCTGCGATCAAGGATCCCGAAACGGAATCTGCGGCGCTATTACAGAAGCAGGCGAACCTGCAGCAGCGGCGCTCCCGGATTGGACCGCTGGCTGAGGGCATCCTGCAGCAGCAGATCAGTTCCATTGTGAAAAACGAAGATTTGTCATTCCTTGGGCAGTCAATACCGGCAGTGCTCTTCAATGTTACTCCGCTGCCAATGGCGTTGATCGTTTCTCCGCGGGATGCCATTCGCCAGGATGCGAACATATCCCTGCTACCCGATATTCCTCTGGATAGGATCAGTGCTTTGGAGGAAAAGGTTTCCAGACAGTTGGATGTTTCCGCGCTGGTCGTTCCTGTGGGCGGAATCGGGATGTACCCCACCATGGTGATGAGCTCATCCGATTTGAATTGGCTGATCGAGACGATTGCCCACGAATGGATCCACAATTACCTGACCTTGCGCCCCCTGGGGATGAATTACGAGACATCCCCCGAGCTGCGCACAATGAACGAGACCACAGCGTCCATTGCCGGGAAGGAGATCGCCGACATGGTGATCGCCAAATATTATCCCGAGCTGGTTCCACCGCCGGCGCCTGAGGAAACCAGCAACACCCCCCAAAAAACCGCCGAGGATTATAAACCCCGGTTCAATTTCAATCGCGAGATGCATACTACGCGCATCACAGTGGATGGGCTGCTGGCGCGGGGGATGGTAGAACGGGCTGAAAAGTTTATGAATAATCAGCGGGAATACTTCTGGAAAAATGGTTACCAGATCCGCAAGTTGAACCAGGCTTATTTTGCCTTTTATGGAGCCTATGCGGATCAACCCGGCGGGGCAGCCGGCGAGGACCCGGTTGGCCCGGCAGTGCGCGCCTTGCGCGAACGGAGCCAGGGTTTGGCGGATTTTCTTAAACGTATCTCCGGTATGACCAGCTTTGATCAACTTACCCAGGCGGTGAATTGATCAAAAATCTGTAAATGTTTCAGATTCAGTGCTGCCGAGACTCTCATCGTTTATCTCCGGCATTTCTCGCTCGATCTGTTCCGGTGTTTGGCCTTTTTCAAGACGGTCCACCACATCGTCGAATTCCGGTGCGATTTCCTCGCCCATCTGGTTTTTCATCTTCCGCAGCATTCCCCCCAGGGCGACCGGATCGTTATCGAGCGCATCCATCTGCGCGGGATCCGCGATTTGACTCAATCGCTCTTCTTCAGAATGGCCAATGCGGACCCGGCCGATCCTTCGGGTGACCTCGATACTTGCGCACCTGGGGCAGGCAACTGGCTTTTTGCCATAATCCCCGTAGGTAATTATTAGGGCGAATGCATTCCCACATTCAAGGCATCTGTAATCATATACCGGCATGTACAACTCCAGGGTTTGAAAAACAAACTCCATTATAATCAAGGCAGGCAAACCTCCAAAAGGAACGCTTATGTCTGAACCCGGTGTTGATTTCAAATTACTCCATCCCGAACCGCTCCTCGTGGTCATCTCCGGCCCCTCCGGGGTGGGCAAGGATGCGGTTCTGCGCGAGCTGAAGCTGCGGCGCCCCGACATCCATTTTGTGGTCACCGCCACCAGCCGCCCCAAACGCGAGGATGAGGTGGAGGGTGTGGATTACATTTTTCTGACACGCGGGGAATTCGAGCGCCGTATCTCTGCCGGGGAGTTTATCGAATATGCCAATGTGTACCAGGATTACAAAGGCTGCCTGCGCTCACAGGTGACCGATGCCTTTATGTCCGGCCAGGATGCCGTACTGCGCGTGGATTATCAGGGAGCGCTCACTTACCGGCGACTTGTTCCCCGAGGCTCTGCTGATCTTTCTCGTTCCCGAAAATGCAGAGGACTGGTTCAACCGCCTCAAAAACCGCGGCACCGAGACTGAGGAAAGTCTGCGCATCCGCCTGGGCACCATCGGTGAAGAATTGAAATCGGTGGAATATTTTGATTATGTGGTTTGTAATGAGTTTGGAAAACTGGTAGAAGCAGTGGATGAAATTGAAGATATCCTCCGGGTTGAGCATCTCAAGGTCCATCCCCGAACAATCGAATTCTAAATAAAGGTAGAAATGTCCATTCCTCCATCGCAGTCAACCCCGCCACAAACACCGCCATTAAGACCGGTTGAACCATCCCGCCAACAGGTGGTTTGGGAGATGCCGGCGCGGATTCCCTGGGTTTCCTACACGCTGCTCGGACTGACAACACTCGTTTTTCTTTTACAGCTTGCCACGCAACAGCTGCTTGGGTATGACCTGCCTTCCGCGCTGGGTGCCAAGGTGAACGAGCTGATCGTAGCCGGGCAGTTCTGGCGATTGCTTACCCCAGCTTTCCTGCATGCAGGGTTCCTTCATTTTGCCTTCAATATGTATGCGCTTTATGTGCTGGGTCCCAGTCTTGAACGGCTCTACGGTCACGAGCGGTTTATCTATCTGTACTTCCTGGGAGCGCTGGCGGGCAACACCTTTTCATTCCTCTTCAGCCCGAACCCCTCTTTGGGTGCATCCACAGCCATTTTCGCCCTGCTGGCAGGGCAGGTGGTCTATATTTATCAGAATCGTCGCATCTACCGGAATTCGCGGGCGATGCTGACCAATGTGCTGGTAATCCTGGGCGTCAACATCCTTTTCAGCCTGAACGGTACGATCGATTTCTGGGGACATATCGGTGGGCTGATCGGCGGGTCTGGCGTTCAGCTGGCTGGCCGGGCCGGTGTGGGAGATCCGCGACACACCCAACGGGCGCACCGTGGTGGATACACGTACGATACAAAAATCCCGTATCGTGGCTGGAGGGTTATTCGTTTATTTCCTCCTGATGGCCGCATACGGGATTTATAAAAAGCAGTAATTCCCGGTATTAACGCTCATCGATTATTCGCACATCATTCAGAGGCAAGCGCGGCTTCCCGCGCGTTGGCGGATTCAATATCCTCCATGTGCATGATGGATTTGTTCATCATCGAACCAATCCCAACCAATAACGTTGCTACACCACCGATCAGGTACCAGGCCTGAACCCCGATTTGGTCTGCGATCGGTGCTGCGATCAGCATGCTGAGCGGCATGGTGGCCATAGCCAGGCTGCTGATCAGGGTAAAGATTCTGCCCTGCATTTCGTGAGGGACCTTGGCTTGCAGCAGCGCGTGCAGCGGACCGTTGGCGATGGGCACCATGATCCCCAAGAAAGCCGCGCCTAAAATGGCGACCCAGAGCATGCTGGAAGGTGCCAGCCCCATGATGACCACGCCGACCCCGATCCCGCATACGCCGGTGAGGGAGGTGACGATCTTCCGCTTGAACCCGCCCCACACCCCCAGGGTCAATCCGCCGATAACGAACCCAACGCCCATTGAAGAGGCCACAAAACTGAGTTGCCAGGCTCCTCCATTGAAGTGATCCTTCACCAGGAGCGGCAAAAGCGTATCCGAAGGCGCCAGAAGGAAGTTGATGAAGGTTGCAATGAACATCAGCGCGATCGCGCCAGGCCAGTTCCGCATAAAGCGGATCCCTTCCAGCACTTCGTGCCAGAGCTGGACGGGGGAGGTGAGAGGTATAGTGGTCGTTCCCTTAGGCTGAGGGATGCTGACGAAGAGCAGGGGGAGTATCGCGAAGAACGCGGTGACGATATCCACCATCAACACAGAGTACATGGGCAGCAGGTCCATCAACAGGGCGCCAAGGGGCGGAGCTGCTACGGCGATTATCCCGCGCACGGCTTGGTTGATCCCTGCGACACGCGCCAGATGCTGCTCCGGCACCAGCAAGGATGTGGAAGCTTGCATGGCTGGCCAGTGGAAGGCGGAACCCAGGGAGCGCATAAAGACGAGCACGTAGATCTGCCAGACTTCCACCTGGTTGAGGTAGAAGAGAAGCACCAGCACCGCCGTGCACAGCGCGATCATCGCATCCGCCAGGATCATGATCATCCGGCGGTTCCAGCGATCGACCAGGGCACCCACAAAGGGTCCCAGGATGATCTCCGGCAGGATGGCTGCGATGGTCGCGCCGGCCAGTACAGCCGCGGAACCCGTGGTTTTCGTCAGGTACCAGACCAGGGCGAACTGCACCAGGCTGGAGCCGAGGAGCGAGAAAAGCTGCCCGGTCCAGATGGCGAAGAACTTTACCTTCCAGCCCTGCTTTTCAGGCTGGGTTGTGGAGGGATTCAGGTTCTCCTGTGTCATTCAACAAATACCTGAACGTGATCGCCGGCTTCTTCGTCCTCAACGTCCACGATCTGCCCCATCTCGCCGGCCTGGATGGCCTGGAAGATCTCTTCCACATCCAGGTCTTCCATCTCCGGGGAATATTTCTTACCCAGGCGTAACCCGACCCCCACAAGGCTGAGCGGAAGGCGCACGTTCACCTTCACTTTGTCATTCTTCTTGTCTGTGACCCGCACGCGGAACCAGCGCCCGTTCAGGTTCTTCGATACAACCTCACCCTTCAAGGTGGTATCCCCTTGATCCAGCGATGCAAGGAGGCTGGCTGCCTCGTCGGCGTTGATCTTGCCTTCCTGCAGCATTTTCAAGATTTTCATCCGTTCTTCATTTGTAACCATTTCCTCTTCTCCTTCAATCTATTCCGCAGCAGCGGGGTTGGTTTCTTTTTTACCTGCCAGGCGCGCCTGGGCTTCGGCAGGGGTGATCCGACCGGCATCGAGGTCATCCAGGATCCGCCGCCGCTCCTCCAGACCAGGTTTGGCTGCTTCCTCCTTGCCGGGCTCAAATCCCATCGCGGCCAGGATATCGTTGAAGCGGCTGCGCAGGGTGGGGTAGGAGAGCTTCAGCTCCTCCTCCATGCGGTTGAACCGACCCTCGCAGCGCACGAAGGTGACCACGAACTGAAGCTGCTCGGGGGTCAGCGCTGAAAAGGGGTTGCTGCCGGCGTTGAAATGCCCGCTGATCTCGATATCGCATGTCGGGCACTGCAAGCGGGTGATCGACATCTCGCTTCCACACACCGGGCATAAAGGGATCTTGTTTGCCATATTCACTCCTTCATTCAATAATCTTTGCCATTCTTCCAGAAACTGCAATAATAATACCATAAATATTGATTAAGTCAATAGATAAATCAATAATATTAATATAGAGTTGAATAATATTTAGATCAAGGAGGATTTTCTAATTGTCGATCTTTAGGGTGAGGATCTTTCTGCCAGGAGCACCCATTTGCCCTTGCGCCGGGAGGCATCTTCTGGAGCCCGGTCGTAGTATAGATCGAAAATTCGCCCACCCGTCACCCGAACGCGGAAGAAGAAGCGCCCAACCCCCCAGGAACCCTTCCCCGCGGCGCGCGCCGCGTGTTCGGGGGTCATGTTCGTTGCCATGCGTCCGCGCCGCTCAAAGCTGCTCCAATGGGCGAGCATCTCCTCCACCCGGAAGGTTACCCCCAACCAGCAAAAGCCGTTGGGGCAGGGAGGGGATTTCTCAAGCGCAGGCGGAGTATCGAAGATCACCCCCACCGGCTGGTCGATAAATTGCAACCCCTGACTATCCATACGCATATGATACCAACCAACAATCAGCGAATCAACCATTCAACTAATCAACCTCTCATCTTCCCAACCAATCCACCTTTCACCACGATATAATTCCAACGAACCCATGGCCAAACAAAAAACCCCCGATCAACTGACCCCCGAGGAGCTGCGCCGCATGCTGGTGGAAAAAAGCCGCGCCAGCCACCGCACCCGGCTGGAGCACTTCCGCCGCACGGGTCGGGTTCTGAATGTTCAACCCGTGGAGGGCAACCCGCCCGAGGATCTTTCGAGCGAGCACGGGGAAGATCCCGCTGGTGACGCTCAGCGCCCCCCGCGCAAGCCAAGCAGAAGGCGCAAGGTGATGGACAGGGTGCTCTTCTTTGTGGAGATCATGGCGGTCATTGGCCTTCTGCTGGTGCTGCTGAATGGCGCCAACCTCCTGCGTGCGCTCAACACAGAGGTGGTTTCAGCCGTCAACCAGCCCAAAACCACCCCCACCGCGCTAATCACCGCGGTGGTACTCCCCGGCGGGCACACACCGCCCGTGGGCGGACGCGAACCGCAATTTAACGAGGCTGAGATCCCCGCCCACCTGCGCCCGGTGGTTCAATCCCTGGCGGCGCTGCCCGTGCCCACCGCAGGGCCGGAAACCGCCCGTAACATCCGGATCCCGTCTATCGGCGTGGACCAGGTGATCGTGCAGGGCGATGGCTGGGATCAGCTTAAAAAGGGCGTGGGGCAGAGCCTGGGCTCGCCAAATCCCGGCCAGCAGGGCAATATTGTCCTTTCGGCACACAATGATATTTACGGCGAGACATTCCGCGACCTGGATAAGATGAAGGTGGGCGATGAGATCATCCTCTCCTCCCAGAAGCAGGATTACGTCTACATCGTGGTGGATACCGCCATCGTTGACCCCAACCGGGTGGATCTTTTAAACCAGTCGCCAGAAGCTGTGGTAACATTGGTATCCTGCTACCCTTACATGGTCGATACTCAGCGCGTGGTTGTGCTGGCCCAACTGAAATCGCCGTAGCAATTAAATTTCAGGAGTTCGTTCATGCCCAAGAAATCAAAACGCCAGGCTCGTAAGACCCCCGCACCCGCTGCCGCCCCTGTGTCAATCGCCGCTGTCACCCCTGCTGCCCCCCAGCTTGCAGGTCCCGCCCGATTGACCACTGCCGCGGAATTCGACCCCGATTACACGTACGTGGCCAAGGATCTGCGCCGGATCGGCATCCTGGCGATCTCTTTTGTCGTCGTATTGATCATCCTGTCCTTCTTCATATAAATAGATCGATGCCGCCGCGAAAGCGGCGGTCTCACCTTATATCAAGGAGCATGCTATGTCCCCCATGTTTGTCCCCGGCCCGGTCGATGTTGACCCCAAGGTTCTGGCTGCCCAGGCCAAACCCATGTTGCCGCACCGCAGCAAGGATTTTGAAGCCATGTTCGCCTCCACCGGCGAACGGCTGAAGCAGGTCTTCTTCACCGAGCACCGTGTCTTCCAGGGCACCCATTCCGGTTCCGGGATGCAGGAGATGGCCGTGCGCAACCTGGCTGAAAAAAGCGTCCTCGCCTGTGTAAATGGAGCATTTGCCCAGCGCTGGTACGATGTGGCTTCTGCTAACGGCAAGCAGACGGATAAGATCGAGGCGGAGTGGGGGCAGGTTTTCCAGCCCGATCAGCTCCGCGATGCGCTGAAGGCCAAACACTACGAGCTGGTGCTTATCGTCCATAACGAGACCTCCACCGGCGCAGAGAACCCCGTAGGCGCGCTTTGCAAGGCCGTCCAGGAAACCAGCCCGGATACGCTCATCGCGGTCGACGCGGTCTCTTCGCTGGGCGGGGTCAAGATCCCCATGGACGAGTGGGGCATTGATTTCCTGCTCACTTCCTCGCAAAAATGCTTCGCCCTTCCGCCCGGGCTTTCCTTCGCCGGGGTGAACGAGCGCGCCATGAAAAAGGCCGAAACGGTTGCGAACCGCGGCTGGTATTTCGATATGCTCCTGCTCGAAAAGCACCGTGTCAAGGATTCCACCCCCATGACGCCCGCAATGTCCGCTCATCTACGCCCTGGATGCGCAGCTCGACCGCATGCTGGCCGAGGGGCTGGATGCGCGCTTCGCGCGTCACGCCTCCATGGCCCGCCGCACCCAGGCCTGGGCAGAATCGCTGGGGATGCAGCCGCTGGCTGCAGAACCTTACCGATCCAAGACGGTCTCCACGGTGAACAATTCCCGCGGTTGGGATATTTCCGCGCTCAACAAATTCTTACTGACAAAAGGCATGCGCATCGCCAACGGCTACGGTAAGCTGAAGGACCAAACCTACCGCATCGCCCATATGGGCGAGATCCAGATGTCCGATGTGGAGAAGCTGCTCGCGCTCATGGAAGAGTTCGACGCCTCCCAACCCAAGTAATCCCCGACATTCTAATCACAAGCCACATCGCCCGGCATGAAAGTTGCACCGGGTGATGTGTATTTAATGCATCCTACGAAAGCAGGACTCAATGGCTGTTACCCGAAATCAAACTCCGCCCTACACCGAACCGACCGATCTTTCCCCCACCGGAGCAAAAAAGAAGCGCACGCGCTTTTTTGATTATTCGCAGACCTCCTCGCGCTCCAGCCGGCCGCCAACAAAATCCGCGCCGCGCGCGCGTACCTCCAGGGTTCTGGGCTTCAAGGTCAAGATGAAGCCGCTCACCCAGGAGAAGAAGCTGGATTTCAGCGGGGTGCTGATCACTTTCGTGGGTCTGCTGGCATTCCTGGCGCTGGTCTCGCCCGCCAAGAGCAGCTTCACCGGCGGGCTGAGTGAATTCTTCTACCAGATCGCCGGCATCGGCGCGTTCCTCATTCCCATCGCCTTCTTCGTGGTGGGCATGTGGGTGCTCTTCCGCTCCTGGGAGCGCCTGCCGCATTTTTCCACCGCCCGCCTGGTGGGGATCGGTCTGCTGCTTCTCAACCTCTTCACGCTCATCTACTTCATCGCCGGGGCTGCCTTTTCGGGGGCTGCCGGGGCGCTCTTTGGCTCGGTGATCATGCAGGGACTGGGGCCGCTCGGGGCAATCGCGGTGTGGATCGCCTGGCTGCTGGTGGCGCTGGCGCTCACCCTGGATCTCTCCCTGCCGGATCTGATCCGCTCCTTTGCCCACGCCGGGGAGGATTTCGCCGGGTGGTGGAAGGCCCGCCGCGCGCCGCGCTCGGACCGCATGCGCAGCTCGCAGCCCTCCCGCGCTTCCAGCGCCCCGCCAGCCGCTTCGCCCTTTACCGAGCTGACCGACGATTTCACGCCCATTTCGCCTTCCTATCAAACCCGAATCGCCGCGCCTGCCAGGGCTTCCGCTTCGTTCGCCATGAAACCCGTCACGGCTCCGCATACCAATAACGCGCAAACCTTCCGCCCTGGCTGCCATCGCCAATGCCGCGCCGGCTGTCGATACCCCCTGGGCATTGCCCACCATGGAAAACATCCTCGACCCGGCCTCGCCCACCTTCATCCGCGCCGGGGTGGATAAGGAACGCGCCCAGATCATCGAGCAGACCCTGGCCTCCTTCGGCGTGCCCGCCCACGTGGTGGAGATCCAGCGCGGACCCACCGTCACCCAGTTCGGCGTGGAGCCCGATTTCATCGAGACGCGCCAGGGACGCACGCGCGTGCGCGTCTCGCAGATCGTGCGCCTCACCGACGACCTGGCCCTGGCCCTGGCCGCCCCGCGCATCCGCATCCAGGCGCCCGTCCCCGGGCACATGTACGTGGGCATCGAGGTGCCCAACACCGAGATCAGCCTGGTGGCCCTGCGCGAGCTGATCGAATCCGACGCTTTCAAGAAGATGCGCTCGCCGCTGCGCTTTGCCCTGGGCAAGGATGTGGCCGGGCGCGCCGCCGCCTGCGATCTTTCCGCCATGCCGCATTTGCTGATCGCCGGCACCACCGGCTCGGGCAAGAGCGTGTGCGTCAACGCCATCCTCTCCTGCCTGCTGCTCAATAACACCCCCGCCGAGCTGCGGCTGGTGCTGGTGGACCCCAAGCGGGTGGAGCTGACCGCCTACAACGGCATCCCGCACCTGCTCGCCCCGGTGATCACCGAGACGGATAAGGTGATCGGCGCGCTGCAGTGGGTGATCCGCGAGATGGACAGCCGCTTCCGCAAGTTCGCCGAGAGCGGCGTGCGCGATATCAAGGCCTATAACGCCAAGACGAACTCCCCATCTGCCCTACCTGGTGGTGGTGATCGACGAACTGGCCGACCTGATGATGCTGGCCGCCGAGGAGACCGAGCGCTCGCTCACCCGCCTGGCCCAGCTTGCCCGCGCCACCGGCATCCATCTGATCATCGCCACCCAGCGCCCCTCGGTGGATGTGCTCACCGGCCTGATCAAGGCCAATTTCCCCGCCCGCATCGCCTTCGCCGTTGCCCGCAATACCGATTCGCGCGTGATCCTCGACCAGCCCGGCGCGGAGCGCCTGCTCGGGCGCGGGGATATGCTCTTCCAGGCGCCGGATGCCCCCGCGCCGGTTCGCCTGCAGGGCGCGTATGTTTCGGACCAGGAGATCAACCGCCTGGTGGATACCTGGCGGCTGATGGCCAGCTCGCTGGGCGGCGCGGCGCCCGATCCCGCCACCGTGGAGCCGATCAACCTGCAGCCGCAGGGCGTGCCGCTTTCGCAGGGCTCCTTATGGGATTCCGGCGCGCCTTCCAACCAGGATCCACTGCTCGGGGATGCCATCTCGCTCGTGCAGAAGGGAAGGGCGGGCATCCATCAGCATGCTGCAGCGCAGGATGCGCGTGGGCTACACCCGCTCGGCGCGGCTGATCGACGCGATGGAGGAGCAGCACATCATCTCGGGACCCCTGCCCAATTCGCAGGTACGTGAAATTCTCGATTTCGGCCAGCAAGCCCCAGCGGCCGATTCCTAGGCGAAGCCCCCCCGTCCGGATCACCCCCAGGTCCGGCGGGGGGCTTACGATTTAAAGGGGAGAAAGAAATACACACTTGCACGGTAAGCATGTATATGCTATGATGGAGGCACAAAGAGGATGATCCGATCATTTGGAGATTCAGCCACCGAGGACCTGTACCACGGACGTAAAACCGCGAAAATAAAACGGTTTCCCTCTTCGATAGTATCTGTGGCATTGCGAAAAATGGATATGCTGGATGCTGCTGTAGAGTTGACTGACCTGAAAGTTCCGCCAGGGAATCGGTTGGAGGCACTTAAAGGTGATTTGATAGGTTATCAAAGTATCCGTGTCAACGATCAATGGCGGCTGATATTCAAATGGCACGATCATGACGCAAATGAGGTCAAATTAGTGGATTATCACTAAAACTGGTAAAGGAAAAAGAAATGCATCCTGAAAACCGCATACCAACACACCCGGGGGAGATCCTGCTTCTCGAATTCCTGGAGCCATTGGGATTGACCCAGGTGGCTTTTGCGAAGCATACCGGTTTGCCGCTGCAGCGGGTGAATGAGATCGTGCGCGGCAAGCGGGGCGTCACCCCCGAAACCGCCTGGATCCTTTCCGAAGCGCTGGGTACCACACCTGAATTCTGGATCAACCTTCAAACTGGCTATGATCTTTCCCGCTCACGCCCGACGAAACGAATACAGCCGATCATGGCGGTTTCGACAGGGGTTTAGACTTATAAGATTTGGTTTGGGTCATTTATTGGGCTCGTCCGGATCACCCCCAGGTCCGGCGGGGGGCTTACGAAACAAAGGGGGGATGATGTTAAAGATTCTTCGATATCAAAATAATTTTCAACAAAATTAAGAAGAAGTTATTATGAGATTTCAATACTATGAATTATTGATGCAGAAGAATTGTTCTTCAATCAAAATATATAATATTTGAATATGAAAAGATATTATTTCAAAAGCTCGATCTCTCAGTTCATCATCACAAATCCAGATGAAATAATTGGGAAAATTGCAAAGAGCAATGAATTTCCCCTCGAATCAACCCAGAAAAATGCTTGGATTGAGGAAATTTCAATTTTAAAAACGGCATTAGACAAATTCCAAGGGGAATTATTTTTTGAATATTCAATCCCCAGAATGGGAAAACGGATTGATGTTGTCTGCATTATTGGAGCAGTAATTTTTATACTCGAATTTAAAGTTGGCGAAAAACATTTTTCAGCAAGTTCAATTGATCAAGTAATGGATTATGCTCTCGATTTAAAAAACTTTCACTTATATAGCCATGATAAATACCTAGCCCCAATTCTGATTTGTACCAAAGCAGAAAATGAGCATTCAATAATCGGAGTGACTCCCCAAAACGATAAACTTCTTTTACCCATTAAATCAAATAATGAGCAGTTGCAGGAAATTATTCAAAATGTCCATAAATTTACCGATGGAGAAGATATTGATTCACTTGAATGGGAAAATGGGAGTTATTCGCCAACACCAACAATAGTTGAAGCTGCTATGGCATTATATCGGGGCCATTCAGTAAATGAGATCTCGCGTAGTGACGCAAAGGCAATTAATCTGAATAGAACTACAGATGCAGTATCAGAAATAATTGAAATATCGAAAGAAAAACATCAGAAATCGATTTGTTTCGTTACAGGTGTCCCAGGTGCAGGAAAAACACTTGGTTGGATTAAATATCGCTACTACTCATATTGATAAATCCACTGATCTATATAGTGTTTTTCTTTCAGGAAATGGACCGCTTGTTAGCGATCCTCCGTGAAGCTTTAGCGAGAGATAAGATTCAATTAGAAAAGGAACGAGGAAATAGACTTAAGAAAGGGGAGGTGATGAGCGAGGTAAAAATGTTCATCCAAAATGTGCATAATTTTCGAGATGAGTGCCTTGTTGAATTGCAAAAACCTCCTATCGAACATGTAGCTTTATTTGATGAGGCTCAAAGGGCATGGACTCTCGAACAGACATAATAATTTTATGCATCGGAAAAAGAATTTACCAGACTTTAATCAATCGGAGCCAGAATTTCTGATCTCTTGTCTAGATCGCCACCAAGATTGGGCAGTAATTGTTTGTTTAGTCGGAGGTGGTCAAGAGATAAATACAGGAGAAGCTGGTATTAGTGAATGGTTTTCTTCGCTTATCGCTCTTTTCCGAATTGGCACATCTATATATCTCCTCGATTTAATTGATAGCGAGTATGGTAGCCAAGATGTTTGGATGAAATATATACAAATCCAAACGCAATTTACAAAGATGAGCTTACATCTTGCCGTATCAATGCGATCTTTTCGAGCAGAAAATGTTTCATTGTTTGTTAAGCAATTACTCGATTTAACATCGGAAGCAGCACAAAAGACTTTATTAGGTTTCCAAAAGAAATACCCCATTTTATTGACACGGAACTTATTCACAGCAAAGGAATGGTTAAAACACAAGCCAGAGGATCCGAGAGATATGGAATTGTAGTTTCTTCACAAGCAGAAAGATTAAAACCCCATGCGATTGATGTGAAATCACCTATGGATCCGATCCATTGGTTTTTAGATGGAAAAGATGATGTGCGCTCATCTTATTATCTTGAAGATGTTGCCACAGAATTTCATGTTCAAGGCTTAGAACTTGATTGGGCGTGTATAACTTGGGATGCAGATTTTAGCTATTCGCCATAATGGTTGGAAGCATTTTTCATTTGTTGGAACAAAGTGGAATCAAATAAAAAAGAAGAACGGCAAATGTATCTTAAAGAATGCTTATCGTGTGCTATTAACCCGTGCACGACAAGGAATGGTCATTGTCGTTCCTGCCGGTGATCCGTCTGATCCAACCCGAGCACCTGAATTTTATGATCCAACTTTTGAGTATCTTAAAGGAATTGGAATACAGACGATTTAGTATAAGTTCGGGCACCGTTTTGGTGCCCGAGAATATTAAATTTCAAATTTTTCATCACTGTAAATTTATCATGCAGAAATTATTTTGTTTCTTGTTCGGATGTTTTTTCGAAGTGATTTTGTCGATCTCATTATTTTCATTCCTTCCTAGTGGTTAAATCGCAAGCATGATGGAATTCTTGACCTTCTGTCATCACAAGTTTCCTAGAAATATCAACCCGTGTTTTAAAGGCATGTTTAAACTTTAACAATTTGTCTGCTGGGATGATCCAGGCGTTGGGCTGTGTAAGAGGATCAGAAATATTTCCTTCAAAACTTACCAGCGCATAGAATTTATGTGGATTTGAAAAATCGTGAATGTTATCGGCTGGCCAATCATAACGGCCTGCAACTCCCTTAACATCGATACTAATTATGGTCTCGTCCTCCCTAACCACAATAAGATCGACTGCCTTTTTATTTCCAAGAGTGAGAGATGCATCTGCACCGAGACGATAGAGCATTGAAAGCACAAAAAATTCAGAAGCAAGATTAGTATTATATTTTGTCATTGTAAACCTCAACCAGGATTGGCTACTAACAAAAATGTTTAATATAGTGTCTTGGGCAACAAATCGCGCCTACCTTTATTTGGCTTTCGTTGAATGACATACATTATAAAATACAATAATTGGACAAAACCACTCCAATTAAGCTATAATCCCCTCCAACAAAATCCCCCACGCCGTGGGTTTTTTCTTCAACTGGAGGCTTTCATGAATCCCGAACCCGATCTATCCGCCCGAACGCTCACCCTCACCCGCACCTTCGACGCCCCGCCCGAAAAGGTCTACCGCGCCTGGACGGAGCCCGCGCTCTACAAGCAGTGGAACGTCCCGCGCCCGTGGGTCATCACCGAGGCCGAGCTCGACCCGCGCCCGGGCGGCACCAATTTCATCAACATGCGCAGCCCCGAGGGCGTGGATTTCCCCGATGCCGGCATCTACCTGGAGGTCATCCCGGGCAAACGCCTGGTCTTCACCGACGCCTACACCTCCCCGTGGCTGCCCTCCGAAAAGCCCTTCATGACCGTCTCGGTCGATTTCGAGCCGCTCGAGGGCGGGGCGAAGACGCGCCAGTCCATCCGCGTGCTGCACTGGTCCGTTGCCGACCGCGAGGAGCACGAGCGCATGGGCTTCCACACGGGCTGGGGGCAGTGTGCCGATCAGCTCGCCGAGCTGCTCGCCCGCACCTGATCTTTCCCTGGCGGTTAAACCGCTTTATCTTTTTTCTGCAAGATCGGGTTCCTTCCCGCCGATTTGTGATTTTCCTGTACAATATCCGCAGGAGGGAAAATCACATGGAAACGCAGCCCGATCAAGTTCAACCCGAATCACCCCCCGCATTTCCCTATAAAACCTGGTTGCTGTGGTTCTTCACGCTTTTGGTCCCTTTCGCGTTTATCGTGTTTCTTCTAATTTTTGAAAATCAAGGCCTCTTTGAATGGGTGTACGTTTTCTCATTTGTTACGTTTGTTTTTGTAAGTCCCTTTGTAATTCTCGCCGCCATCGGCCAGTGGTTCTTTCTTCGTCACAAGGTGCGCCGGGCTTCATTTTGGATCTTGATTCAGCTTTTGATATGTGGTCTGATCGTTTTTTTATTCACCCTCATATTTAAAGCGCAAGTTTTTCTGTTTGCCCGTAACTTTGTATGGTGGGCGAGAGTGTTTAGTTTTGCAATCATCCTCCTGATCTTCCTCCTCCCTGGCGCGCTGCTGCGTTTCGAGTTCTTCCGCGCGCGCAAGGTGCCCGTTGGCTGGGGCTGGTTCCGGGATTACGCCCTGGTGTTCGCGCTCGGCCTGGTTGTGTTCCTGGTTTACGATTGGTTCACCGAAGGGCGTCCCGCGCCCATCCCGGGGTTGCATGGCGCGCTCTACACGGGGATGATCACGTTTTTCCTCTTCCTCGCCGCTAGCGAAGCCTGGGTGCTGGCCCGGTTGCACTATCCACCCCTGGTACCAAAGCAAAAAAAGGCGAAAACCAAGATCACGTTTGATTATTTCACCGCCAGCTGGCAATCCCGATTTTTATACTGGTTTAAGGGGTTGGCCATCCCCGGGGTTTTCCTTATTTTTGTATTAATCTTCTGCTTTTATTACACGGTGGGTCTGCCTTTTCCAATCCCTTTTGTAATATTCTCTAGTTGTCTGTTTTTTCTGGTGGAATGGGGGTTATTCAGGAAAATCATAAAGATACAATATTGGATTTTCTTATTATCCGCGGTTTGTCTTCCATTGGCTTACTGGATTCTTTTATCCTTACATATCCCGGTAGGAGAGGGATTCGATATTTATCTACTTGTGTTACTTATTGCCTGTCTATTGATTGGGATCATTCACCATGTCGGATTGGGTAAGTTTTATCCAAGAGTCAACATTTTATTTTTTACCTATTTCCTGACGAGTATCGCTATTTGCTTGGTGATAATAAAAGTAATATCAAAAGCACTCCTCGAGCTGGATAATCCATTTTATTGGGATATTTTCACTGTTCTAATTCTGGTTTTTTTTCCGAATCTGATCGCACTTTTGCTCACATATTTTATCAATCCGCAGGATATTCTCTTGGTTCTTGATAATGAGTCAAATAGCCAGGAAATTGACTTACTTCGGAAGGGTGAAGAAAATGACTGACGAAAAGAAGATTGATCTCACCGAGAAGGAAGCCGCGCTGGCGTATTCCAGGATGTACAATCGCCTGGACGCGACCGAGTTTATCGAACTGCTTGACCCGGATGTGACCTATGAGTCCGCGTGGGTGAATTCGCAGTTGCGCGGTAAGGAGAACGTCGCGGATTACCTGGTCAAGAAAATGAAAGCAGGTACGGGCTTGCCTCGATGAGGAACCACATATGAAACCCGTTGCTGAACTTGTTATCGGACACCCGACGGGTGTACCGGAGGAGAAACGCACCGGCTTCGCGTTTCACGATCCCGATTCACCGGACCCAACTTCCGTCGAAGTTCAGTAGATTTGATGAGCGACCCTGCGTTCTGCTCACCCAGGCGAAGGACGAATGCACGGTGGTTTTTGAAGTGGATGGTTCCTTATATCAAAGAATACAACATGGTCGCGCGGCGCTGGTTTGAATATATGCACCTTGGAATATTCCCCGAATAAGGGCGAAGCTTATTTTGCGTCTGCAACCGGGTCTAGCTTCTCCGCAAACTTCTTCCTGAACTTGGCCAGCTTGGGGCTGATCACAAAGCTGCAGTATGGCTGCGATCCGTTCTCGTTGTAATAATTCTGGTGGTAATCCTCCGCCGGGAAGAACTCCGCGAGCGGTTTGATCTCGGTGACGATCGGGGTGAGGGGTTGACATTTATATTCCCAGATGATAATATTTCTGAAATATCAGAAACTGAGAGTTACAAAATGACTCAAGAAATCCTGCAAATCCGTTCGAATGGGCAGATCACCCTGCCACCCGAGCTGCGCCGTAAAGCTCACCTGGCGGAAGGCGATTTCCTGGAAGCTTCCCTGGCTGAAGATGGAACTGTGTGCCTCAAACCCCAACTGGTTATCGATCGCGATCAGGCGTATTTCTGGTCCTCCCGCTGGCAGGCTGGCGAGAAGGCTTCACAGAAGGATCGATTCCGGCAAAGTATGGGTTAATACACTGGATGATCTTCTGGCTGATCTCGATTCAAAAGCATGAAATACCGCCGGACAGATCGCTTCAAGCAGGCGTATCAAAACCTGCCCGCGGAGATCCAGGAAAAGCGAAAAAAGCCTTCCGGCTTTTCCAGGAGGATCCCGCCATCCTTCCCTCGGCGTTAAAGAATCAAGGGAATATCAGGCATATGGGAGGGCAGGGTGGATCAGCAATACCGGTTTACGTTCCAGTATGATAAAGATTCTGAATCAGGCGAGACTGTCGTGGTTTTCCGCAACATCGACAACCACGACGAGTGCCTGAAAAATCCGTGAAGCTTGGTTCTTCCACCTATTCAACCAACCTCTCCGCGAACTTCTTCCTGAACTTGGCCAGCTTGGGGCGAGATCACGAAGCTGCAGTAGGGCTGCGCGCCGTTCTCGTTGTAATAATTCTGGTGGTAGTCCTCCGCCGGGTAGAACTCCCCGAGCGGTTTCACCTCGGTCACGATCGGGGCGGGGAAATCCGGCGCGAACTTCCGGATGGCTTCCTCCGCTGCTTGTTTCTGCTCTTCGCTGACGTACAGGATGATCGAGCGGTACTGCGTGCCGCGATCGTTGCCCTGCCGGTCTTTGGTGGTCGGATCGTGCGTGGCGAAGAAGACCTCCAGCAGGTCCGCGTAGCTGATCTCAGCCGGGTCGAACTCGATCCGGATCACCTCGGCGTGACCGGTCCGCCCGGTGCAGACCTGTTCATAAGATGGATTGGGGGTCGCTGCCGCCGGCGTAGCCGGGCATCACGGATTTCACACCTTTCAGGCGCTGGAAGACCGCCTCGGTGCACCAGAAGCATCCGCCGCCGAAGACCGCGTATTCCGCGATTTTTGCGTCCATTTCAGCCTTCCTTCTTTGCCGGAACGAACTTGAGCGAGATCGAGTTGACGCAGTGGCGCGTGTTGAGCTTCGTGTAGCCTTCGCCTTCAAAGACGTGCCCCAGGTGCCCACCGCAGGCCGCGCAGGTGATCTCGGTACGCCGGCCGTCCGCGTCGCGCGTGCGGATCACTGCCCCGGGGATCTCCTGGTCGAAGCTCGGCCAGCCGCAGCCGGAGTGGAATTTGGCTGGTGGAGGTGTAGAGCGGCGTTCCGCACTGCCGGCAGAGATAGGTGCCTTCCGTCGAAAGTATTTTCATATTCGCCCGGTGAACGGCATCTCGGTGCCCTTGTGGAGGATCACGCGCTGTTCCTCGGGTGTGAGTGAGTTTGAGTTTCATAATTGGCCTCTTGTGGAGGTGATTATAAAACTCCGTAAAAATTAATCAAGCTGGTGTAGATACTTTACGAAGAGGTACGACGAAATTCTGAAGCGGGGAGCGGAAACCATCCTTGGGTATAATCAACCCGTTTCCGGAGATTCGATGAAACCAAAGACGATCCAAATTTTCTGCGCACTGGCTTTGCTCGAAGGGGGCATCACCCTCTTCTATCTGTTCAATATGAACTTCCAACCCGGCCGCGGGCAGATCATGGATTACCGCACGCTGCGCGTTCTCGCTGCTTTCGTTGTCAGCCTGGGGATCCTTGCTTTCGGTACAGCGCTCGTTTATCTCAATCGAAGGGGGGATGCTGCCTCGAAAATCTCTGACAAGGCTGGATCGTTTCCTGGTTGGGGAAAATGGCAGATTATTCACTGTACAGGGTGGACTGCTCATCGCCGCGCTCTTCCTCGCCGAGTGTTATCTGCTCACCTACCTGGGTTTCCCGCAGCCACTACGTCCGCTTTTCGTCTGGGGCGCGGTTCTTTGCCTGCAGGCTTGGGTAATTCTGCGCATGATCTACCGGGATGTATACCGTTCCCGGCAAGGTTGGATCAGCCGCATTAGAACCGGTTGGCAGGTCGTGGCTGCCCATCCAGCGCAAGGTCTTCATCATTCTCGCGATCCTGGGGTTGCATATTTCGCTTTCTTCGTCCCGGCAAATTACCGGCTGGATTCGCACCAGCATCTTGGACTGCACGAGGATGAGGACGTGATCTACCCGGATGTAATCTCGCGCGCTGCAGACTGGCAGCACGATGGAGGAGACCACCTGGAATGCCCTGGGGAATTGGCAATGGTGGTACGGGTTCCCCTACCTGCCCATCTCCGCGGCTGTCCTGATCATCCCGCGCCTGGTCTATGGCAACGGTTTCGGGCAGCAGCTTCAGCTCAACATGTTCCTCCTGCGCAGTTTTATCTCCGTCCTGCCCATGACGCTGCTCATCCTTTTCGCGGTCTACCTGGTGACCCGTTATAAGTCATTATGGGGATCCATCGGCCTTTTCTTCTTCTTCGCATTCCTGCCCGGTGTTTTCTGGTTCAATATCCGCTTCTGGCACCCGGATGCCATCGTAGTCTTCCTGATCCTCCTCACCCTTTACCTGCTGGAAAAAGATGACCTGCAATTTGGACGGAATTTTTACCTTTCCGCGGTGATTGTGGGGCTGACCACAGCTATTAAACTGTGGGGATTGTTTTTCGGAATTACGATCGCAGGGTACCTGTTGGTTGGGTTGATCACACACCGCCTGGTTTTTCGAAACTTCCTGAAGGCGGGATTATTCTTCCTGCTGGCCATGCTGGGAACATTTATCCTCACCAGCCCAACCATTCTGGTTCCCTACCTGGCGAAAGGCGCAGTGACGAGCTGGCTGGGTCAGCAGGGTTCCATCCTGGGGGGATATAAGGAGCAGGGTTTCGAATCAGTGTACCAAACCGGGCTTTCCACCTGGCTTTACTTTTTCGGGTTGGATTATATGAAACCCTTCTTTTTCTTCTTCGCATTCCTTGCACTGGGGATTGGATCCCTGCTGGGAACCCGGAAGGCTTTCAACCGGTTGAACCTGGGTTGGTGCCTTGCAACGGCATTTTTCCTCATTAATTTCTCGGCGATGAAAAGTCCGCAGTACCAGATGCCATTGATGATCCCACTGATCTGTTCGGCTGCCCTGTTTCCACAGATCGGGAACGAAAATGTTCGCTGGCAAACCTTAAAATTCCTTCAGCACCCGGCATCCAAAATTCTCCTGCGCTGGTGACGGTGGCTTTTTTCGCCGCGCAATTTCTGATCAACCTCTCCATCTTGTACGGGCGGATCGCTCCCAAGTGGCCTGATCTCCTCCGAGTATTAAAATAAAAAGATCGGCTCGCCTTTGCGAGCCGATCTTAATTTTCACAAACCTTAGATCGATGCTTTGAGAGCATCCACCTTATCCGTGCGCTCCCAGGAAAGATCCAGGTCATCCCGGCCAAAGTGTCCATAAGCGGCCGTCTGTCGGTAGATCGGGCGGCGCAGGTCAAGATTGTGGATGATGGCACCCGGGCGCAGGTCGAAGACCTGGCTGATGGCTTTCGCGATCTTCTCGTCATCCACAGTGCCGGTGCCGAATGTCTCCACATTGATGCTGAGCGGGTGCGCCACACCAATGGCGTAGGCGAGCTGGATCTCGCAGCGCGCGGCCAGACCTGCGGCAACCACGTTCTTGGCCACCCAGCGGGCGGCATACGCAGCGGAGCGGTCCACCTTGGTGGGATCCTTGCCGCTGAAGGCACCGCCGCCATGGCGGCCCATCCCGCCATAAGTATCCACGATGATCTTGCGCCCGGTAACGCCGGCATCGCCCATTGGACCGCCGATCACGAACCGGCCCGTCGGGTTCACATAAACGTGCAGCTTGTCGTCGCGCAGCTCTTCGGGAATGATTGGAGTGATGATATGCTCCATCACGCCTTCCTCGATCTCCGCGTGCGAGACCTCAGGTGAGTGCTGGGTGCTGATCAGGACGGTATCCACGCGAACGGGCTTGCCGTGATTGTATTCAACGGTCACCTGGGATTTTCCATCCGGGCGAAGCCAAGGCAGGGCGCCGGATTTCCGGGCAGCAGCCAGTTGACGGGTGAGCTTGTGGGCGTAATAGATGGGCATGGGCATCAGGGTGGGGGTCTCATCACAGGCGAACCCGAACATCATCCCCTGGTCGCCGGCGCCCACGGATTCGATATCCTTTTCGGTCATTTCACCGGCTTTGGCTTCCAGGGCTTTGTCCACCCCAAGGGCGATATCCCCGGACTGGTTGGCAATGGCCACCTGCACTGCGCAGGTGTTGCCGTCAAAGCCTTTTTCGCTGTTGTCATACCCAATCTCGTTGACCACTTTACGCACCAGGCGGTCGAAATCGACGAAGGCATGGGTGGTGATCTCGCCCAGTACCATCACGAAGCCGGTCTTGGTGGCGGTCTCGCAGGCCACGCGTGAGAAGGGATCCTGCTCCAGGCAGGCATCCAGGACGGCATCCGATACCTGGTCGCAGATCTTATCCGGGTGGCCTTCGGTAACGGATTCGGAAGTGAAGAGATATTTTTCAGAACGCATAAAAGTGTTGGTCATGCTGGTGTAATCTCCTTATAAAAAAGATTGCCCCGTCAGTCGAGGGAGCAATCTTCAGGATTTCGGATTGGCAGCCCTCTCATCTTCCAGTTTGTTTCTGCCGGAATTGGCACCTTGGGAAAATTGGATTTCCCCAGGTTGTCGAGGCTTCATCGGGCCGGTCCCTCCGCCTCTCTGGATAAGAGCGCCTTGTGGGGCTATTTGATTGTACGGGCGTTTTTATATCATAGGAGATGGGGTTTGTCAAATTACCCGAACCCAATAAAATGCCCGGGGTTATCATTAATGAATGGATGACACAATATCTCTTAAAAATCAGTGTAATTCTGATTTCATATCTGATTGGCTCCATCCCAACCGCTTTGATCATTTCCAGGTGGAGGAAGGGCGTGGATATTCGCCAGGTTGGGGATGGGAACATGGGCGCGCGAAACACATTTCGGTCGCTGGGTCGCAAATTAGGCGTGATCGTGGCGCTCGCCGATATTTTGAAGGGTTCTTTTTCAATTCTCATCACAAGGGGATTTGGTCTGGATTTGAACTGGCAATGTATATCAGGCGCCGCCGTAATCGCTGGACATGATTTCCCGATTTTTGCGCATTTTCGCGGAGGACAGGGACTGGCTACCACCTATGGAACAATGCTGGTGATGTTCCCGGTGATCTCCCTGATCGGATTTGTAATTTATGGGTTGGTTTTTATAATCAGCAGGAATTCGAATATAAGCGCTTCCATCGGTTTCGGAACGATCGCATTCTATCTTTGGTGGCTTCAAATGCCCTTGATCCTTCTTGCGTACACTCTTTTTACATTGATATTTATCCCATTTAAAAAATTATTGGATTCCAATCGCGTGCGCAGCGGGGCTGGGAATCCAATGAATTGTTCACGCTAATTTAAACCCTAGAGGTGTTTCACCTGGTATTGATCCAGATCTCGAGCCAGGATCGTTCCAGGGAAAGCTTCTTCAGCTTCGGCGAGGATTTCCTTATCGCGGTATCGACGGGAGAAATGGGTGAGGAAGAGCTGCCGTACGCCAGCCCGGCGGGCAAGTTCAGCAGCATCCTTCGCGGTGAGGTGGGAAAACTGCCGCGCCATCTCCTCCTCTTCCTGCAGATAGGTAGCTTCGATCACCAACCCATCCGCGTCCTTGCAAACGTCCATCAATGAGGCGGTATCACCGGTATCCCCCACTACCACCAGGCGGGTACCAGGTCGGTATTCGCCGAGTACACTTTCGGGATCGATGACCCGACCATTAGGGAGGGTAACTGGTATTCCTGCCACCAGGTCACGCCTCCAGGGTCCCTCGGGGATTTCCAGAATTGCAGCTTTTTCTGCCAGGAAGGGGCGGCGGCCTTCTTCTTCGAACAGGTACCCCAGGCAGTCTGGCCCGCGATGGTGAACCGGGAAGGCAGAGATTTTGAAATCCGGCCCCTCGAAAAATGTACCCGGTTTTATGGGGATCAATTCCAGCGGCATAGGTGGGCGATTTCCCCGCAGCACTACGCCATAGAGCAGGTCGCTGATGCGCTGCAGGGCACCTTCGCCACCATAAATTTCCATGCGGTCGATGGCTTCCCAGCGTAGGAAGGTTGAAAGCAGCCCTGCCAGGCCAAGGATGTGGTCGAGATGACTGTGGGTGATAAGAATCCGGTTGAGTCGTTTGAAGCCAATACCGGATTGAAGGATCTGCCGCTGGGTGCCCTCCCCGCAATCCACCAGGAATCGGTACTCGTCATGCATAATCACCTGCGCGGGTAAATTGCGGCGGGCGGAAGGGGCGGAGGCGGACGTGCCGAGGAAGACTAGTTCAAACAATTAAAAATCCTATGGAGTGATGGCGGGAGAGCTATCCCTAAGTTTATTCACCAGCAGGGCGATGCTCTTTTGATCATCAAAATAGAGGTTATATTTTACTAACAATTGGTCGGATAATCCACCTATTTGACCGATCCTCTCCCAATCTGCGGTCGTGATCAATGCATAATCGAATTCCATCGATTTGATCACTGGAATGGGATCACCATATTGAAGCGTATTTCCCGCCGGGGAATATTCGATCTGGGTTATGAAATTCTCATTCGCAGCATTCTTTTGGAAATATACATTGAAGACACTGCGGACTTCATCACTGCGACGGAGAAGGAGCTGCAGTTCCTTGTTGATATTGGCGGATACGAAGAATTTCATTGTTGGATCGAATTGAATACGATCTGCAAACACAGAAAATGGGTAGAAAATCTGCTCCATGCGGTGCTTCACCGGTTGGTCAATAAAAAAGGACTGGAAGTTCGATCGAAGAGACGCGACTAGGAAAATGGAAAGGCAAACAACTGGCAGAACCAGGCGTGAGACTCGGTCTGGTTTCTTCCAGAAAAATGAGATCACGAAGGCGGAAATGACCAACGGCATTAGAATGTTAGCGAAGAACACTTCGGTTTGATACTTAGTGACAGATTGTGACGATTTGAAAATGGTGAAAAAGCCAAAATACAAAATAGTGCCCGAAATGATACTGGCAGACATCCACAACCAATCTCTTTTGGAATGGAGATTTCGAAAATCCAAAACCTGGGCGGCGAACAAACTGATGACCGGTATGGCGGGAAGAAAGAGGCGGTCAATCACCTGGATCTTATACCCAGAGGAAAAGATCATCAGGGTGGTGAAGAACAGGATCAGCAAAAAAGGGTAGAACCAGGGCAGACGTTCCCTAAGGGGAATTTTATCATCACGGTTTTGGACGCCGGCAATAACGAAAAGTAGGAAAGGAAAGAGCATCTCGGAGAGGATTACGTCATTAAAATAATTCCTGCTAATATCACCCCAGCGGGCGTGAGCCTCGACTGCAGAAAAATTTGTGAGAATTTCAGAAGATCGGAATCCCCAAAAAGGATCATTGATGAAAATTGCGTTCAAAAGTATGAAAAACACGATCCCGCACAAGAAGCCGATAAATAACGCTGGGAGTTTTCGCAGGATAAATCGAAGGCTGAATTGGTCATTATCAGAAAAACCAAATCCTATAATTACAATCGAAAATAAGGTTGCCGTTTCTTTGGTTCGAGAAGCAAGGAATATTAAAAATCCAATCAATCCGATTAAATATCGATTCCTGAAACCGTTTCTGACACTTACCAAATAGCAAACCGTGAGTAGAACGACCATGAACATGGCGGTGAGGTCGTTCTCAGTCCGACCAGAATACATGGAGATGAAACCCAAAGAAAAGAATATCAAAACCGCGAAAATCGCATTCACTCGCGAATTTCTTCGAGTAAATAATCTACCGCAGACATAGATCAAAACCGCTGTGGAGGTGATCAAAAACGACCAAAAAAGCTTCACACCAGTGAGAGGGGAACGGGCGATACTCATGAAAACTTGCTGGAGGTAAATATGAAAATAATAGAAAAGCGTATGAGTACTCTTATAACCGTTCAGACCTGCGTCCATGTAAAACAAGTTATCCGAATTGACCGGCCCACCCGCAAACCTGGCAAGGAGCAGGAATATGGTTAGATAAAAAATCAGAAGGATTGATCCCTCAATTAATAGACTTTTACGGTGAGATTTACTACTCTCTCGCTCCATCTCATTTCCAACCATTAGATACTCTCCGGAAAGGTTTTTCAAAAATTCAACTTCTATAATAACATTGTTCCTCATAGGGTTTCTCAAAGGATATTAATGGATTTCGTACATTCTGGTATGAAAATTGCACAATTAAGAGAACAATTATTTGGTCGAAGGAATATCCATGGAACTCGAGATCATACCCATCCAAAAACCACCGGAGGTGAATTTCATCTTCGGACAATCGCATTTCATTAAGACCGTTGAAGATATGCACGAAGCGTTGGTTGGTGCGGTGCCGGGGATAAAATTCGGCCTCGCTTTCTGCGAAGCATCAGGCAAACGCCTGGTACGCTGGTCCGGAACTGATGAGACAATGGTCAACCTGGCGATCCAAAATGCGATGCAGGTGGGAGCGGGGCATAGTTTCTTCCTCTTCCTGGCGGATGGGTTTTACCCGATCAATATTCTCAATGCAGTGAAAAGTCTGCCAGAAGTCTGCAACATCTTTTGCGCAACCGCCAATGATACGGAAGTGGTGGTTGCCCAAACCAGCCAGGGCAGGGGGGTGCTCGGTGTGGTGGATGGGCAGAGCCCCTTGGGTGTGGAAAAGAATGAGGATATCGCCTGGCGAAAGAGTTTTCTCAGGAAGATCGGATATAAATCATAACTCGCGGGATGAATCCCCGACAGTTGGAGGCTAATTAATGAAAAAGATCACAATAATTCTACTTTTGGGGGTTCTGGCATTGACCGCCTGTCAATCCCCAAGCTCATCGGATACAGGTGTGCAAACCCGGGTTGCAGCCATCCTGACGGATATACCCACCTACACGCCGTTGCCGCCCACGGTCACGGCCACCATCCAGTTGCCCACACTGGCAGTGAACACACCCACCCAGGAGCCCACCGAAACAGCCACCCCGGAGCCCACGTTGGGCACAGTGGAACCGACAGCTACGAAAACGGTTCCGGGCATCCCCACCGAAACCTTGCTGCCTTCACCAACGGCACCTGCCGGGGATCCGCGGGCAGCCCTGGGGGCACCCACCTGGTCAGACCCGATGGATAACTCCAACAATTGGCCGGTAGGGTCGGATGCCTTCACGTCCCTCTCTGTCGCGAATGGTGAAATGACCCTGGTTGGATTATCATCCACAAATGGCTGGAAGCTGGCAAGCGCACCTGCACTCAAGAATTTTTACCTCGAGGCTGATGGACGCATGGTTACCTGTGCGGGTATGGACGCCTGGGGACTTATGTTCCGGGTGCCTAATTACGATAAACCTGACCGCGGGTATTTGTTCGGGATAACTTGTGACGGGAATTATTACCTGAAAGCATGGGATGGTACCATGGAGCCGGGTACGATGACCCAGATCATTTACCCGCATGCCAGCAAGGCGATCCAAAAGGGCTCGAATCAATCAAACCGCGTCGGAGTGATGGCTAGCGGCGAAAACCTGAAGTTGTATATAAACGGGAAAATGGTTCACGAGATCGTTGACCCCACGTTTTCCCAGGGTTATTTCGGACTGTTCGTGAACAGCGAGAAAACCCCAAATCTCACCGTAAAAGTGAATGAGGTGGATTACTGGAGCTCAAAATAGGGTTGGGCAAGTGAATGGAAACCGGCGGTGATCCGCCGGTTTTTTTTATTGGATAGAAGCAAATATTTCGACACCGTTCAGGTGCATGTTGTGCAGGAAAACAGCATGAATGAAAGAAGCGGGATGTGGCACAGCCCCGATTTCCGCGGCTTGATCCAACGGCATGTCGAAAGTATCCACACAGTCCACTGGCAGGATCACCCTGCGCTTGAGCTGGCGGGCATTCGCATCAAGGCGTAGATGCATGGCTAATTGATAAGTGCACAGGTCGGTGCAATCTCCAACCACGATGAATGTATCCACTTCAGGATGATGCAAAAGCCAATCATTCAACCCGGTATCCAACCCTGAGGAAATGGAATTCTTCTCCATGACCACGATTTTATCGAAAAAGGGCAGGGATTTCAGTTCATTAACGGTTTCAGATTCTTCCGTGCCGCGAACGCAATGCGGGGGGTAGGAACCAAATTCAACAGCATCCGGTTCGTGCGTATCCTGGATGAAGAGTAGGTTGTGGATACGAATATCCCAGGCTTTTCGAATAAGCCGTTCGATTGGTTTAATAATTTCCGCCACCCTCGGGCTTGCCAGCGGACCGATGGAGCAGAATCCCTTGATCACATCCACCGAGATCACAGCGCAATTTTCCGGAACTGGAACCAGCTTCTTCAAGTCACCCCCTGGCAGCGCATCCATCCAACTTTCGAGGAAATGAATGTACTCCAAGGGTTGGTCAATTTTATAGGGGGTCATTTTCACCTCGTTTGAGCGAAACTGATTATAGCAAGAAAACCATTAGCATCATAAAATAATGTATTCATATTATTCTTGCTGGTAGATTATCTAAGTTGAAAGGAAAATCTTATGGATTTATACCAGGCGATCCATGCCCGCCGGAGCATCCGCAAATTCTCTTCCACTCCGATCCCTGATGATGCGCTGGAAAGGATGATTAACGCCATGCGGGCAGCCCCTTCCGGGAAGAATGCCCAGCCCTGGCGATTCATCGTCGTGAAGGAGCCGGAGACCAGAAAACGGATCTCAGAGATATGCACATTCTTCACTTCAAGCGGGAGGGAGATCAGCCAGGGCTGGATCGCCGATGCCCCTGTGATCTTTGTTGTGTGCGGCAACCCTGCAGAAGCATTTGTGAAATTCCATCAATCAGATCGAGTGATCATTGCCGATCTGAAATACCTGGAAGAAACGCAGAAAGAGGTACATGTCGATTGGGAAAGTGGCTTGCTTGTCGATCTCACCATCCCGATGGATCACCTGGCGCTGGCAGCCGTGGCGGAGGGGCTGGGGGGCTGCTGGGTGGCCGGATTAGATGAGGAAAAACTAAAGACATTGCTGGGGATTCCCGCTTCGTGGAGAGCCCCAGCAGTGATGCCGGTGGGCTACCCGTTAGAAAACCCCGACCCTCGCCGAAGGAAACCTATGGATGAAATCGTGTTTGAGGAGCGGTTCAAGGAATGACACAGGGCTGCATCTATTTTGGAGATAATCTCCCCATCCTGCGATCAATGCCGGATTCATCGGTTGATTTGATCTATATTGATCCACCCTTTAACACCGGGCGCACACAATCCAGAACACGTATTCGCACGGTAAGGTCGGAGGAGGGCGACCGCAAGGGGTTCATGGGCCAGCATTACCAAACGGTCAAGCTTGGGAGCAGTGGCTATGCTGATATTTTCGACGATTTCCTGGAATTTATTACTCCGAGACTTGAGGAAGCTCACCGTTTGCTCAAACCGAATGGAAGTTTGTTCTTCCATATCGACTATCATGAAGCGCATTACTGCAAAATTGCCCTGGACGCCATCTTCGGGCGGTCATGTTTTATCAATGAGATCATTTGGGCTTATGACTTCGGGGCACGGACAAAAAAACGTTGGCCCCCCAAGCACGATACCATTCTCTGGTATGCTAGGGATGCGCAGAATTACATTTTCAATTATGAAGAGATCGAGCGAATCCCGTATATGTCACCTGGGCTGGTAGGACCCGAAAAAGCTGCCCTCGGCAAAACCCCTACCGATACCTGGTGGCATTCGATCGTGGGCACCAACAGCCACGAACGAACCGGGTATCCCACCCAGAAACCGGAGGCGATCCTCCGCCGGATTATTCAGGCGTCATCAAACGAAGGGGATACCGTTCTGGATTTCTTCGCTGGCAGCGGAACAACTGGCGCTGTGTGCCACGCGCTTGGCCGAAATTTCATCCTAATTGATAACAACCCTGCGGCTCTGAAGGTCATGGCAGAGAGATTCGGGAATGAATCTGCTATAGAATGGTTTGGCTATGACCCAACTGCCGAATGTTAGTACTTTAATTTCAGAATTAGTCGCTCACAGCAACCCGGAAGGGATCGCTGGTCAGCAACGCTACGGGATCAAAGGCAGGAATATGCTTGGGGTGAGTATCTATGATATTCGAAGGATCGCCAAAGGCATTCACGAACATGAACTGGCACTGGAGTTGTGGGCGACCGAGATCCATGACGCGCGATTGATGGCTTGTTTTGTGGATATCCCGGAGAATGTGACTCGTCCTCAGATGAACGACTGGGCTAAGGATTTCGACACCTGGGATCTATGCGACCAGGCCACGACAAGCCTGTTTGATCAAACGCCGCACGCAGTCCCAGCGATTTTCGCCTGGGCTCCCAGGGAGGAAGAATTCGTCCGCAGGGCAGCCTTTGCCATGATCGCAGGGCTGGCCTGGCACAGCCGAACTATGAAGGATTCAGAATTCACCGGCTTCTTCGATCTGATCCGCCAATATTCCACGGATCCGCGGAATTACGTGAAAAAAGGGGTAAATTGGGCGTTGCGTAACATCGGAAAGCGTAATGACTACCTGCTGGAGGCGAGTGAGCGATGTGCTCAGGATCTAATCGAAACAGGAGATAGGACTGCCCGTTGGATCGCGAAGGACGCCCTGCGGGAGTTTGAAGTTCGAAAGCTTAAGAAAATCAACCCTAAATCCAAGGAATAATTTTTGAAGGGTTTGCTATGCAGAAGCGGTCTGCAGACCGGCATGATAGGACGAGCGCACCAGCGGCGCGCTTTCCACCCATCGAAAACCGAGATCCAGCCCATAAGTTCGTAGTTCAGCGAACTCTTCCAGGGTGTAGTAACGTTCGATAGGCAAATGCTTGCGGCTGGGTTGCAGGTATTGTCCGATTGTAAGGATCTCCACCCCCCAGGAACGCAGATCACCCATCACAGCTTTAACTTCATCCATGGTCTCGCCCAGTCCAAGCATTATCCCGGATTTCGTGATCGTTCGCGGGAAAAACATACGTGCATTGCGCAGCACGGCTTCTGACCACTCATAATGATCCTGGGGCTGAACCTGGCGGAATAACCGCGGGACTGTCTCGATATTGTGGTTCAGGATCTCTGGTTCAGCGTCCATGACAATTTTCAGCGATTCAAGATCGCCTTTGAAATCCGGGATCAACACTTCCACCGAGCAGCCTGGTACCTGGGCGTGGATCCCGCGGATGACAGCTGCAAAGACGGATGCTCCTCCATCCGGCAACTCATCACGATTTACGCTGGTGATGACTGCGTGCTTGAGCCGCATGGCTTTGACGGCCTGCGCCACCCGCTGCGGTTCCAGCGGGTCCAGGGGCAGCGGGCGCCCATGGCGGATATCGCAGAAACCACAGGATCGGGTACAAATATCCCCGAGGATGAGAAAAGTTGCGGTTCCGCTGCCCCAGCATTCGCCCAGGTTCGGGCAATGCGCTTCCTCGCAAACGGTGTGCAGCGATTTGTTGCGCATCAATTCCTGTATATGCTCGAATTCATCCCCGCCTGGCGCTCGGACACGGATATAGTCCGGACGGCGGAGAGGTAGGTGGGAGGGGTTTTCGGTTTTTAGCCTGGAACGGGTGGTCTGAGATGCCATAGTTATTGTGGACAATTATACAGGGAGATTTTGTCTAAAAATGATTGATAGAATATCAGCGGATTGCCTCGGAGGAGCTAATTCGAATTGTTCAATCCACAAAATCAAATCCTGCCTGGGAATGGTTTACTCGTGCGGATTCGGAAGGGCAGGGAAGCCGCAATGCAAGAGAAATTCGTTGATTTGGTCGATTATCTCATCTCTGGAGAGCTCTCGCGGGCGTGAACACGGCTGGGTATATCCCTCCACCAATGATTCACTCACGACCTGGCTTTCTAGGTTGAGGGTAAGGATTTTTTGGCAGATTATCGCTTGCACGGCTCCAAACTGCTGGTATTGGTTTTCCTTCGTGTTTGACGGGGTCATCCACAAACCCGTTTCCTGTATGGGAACAACCGGTTCGAGGGAAAAAATCGGCCTATAAGGATCCAAAGCATTTAGGAGCGAATCGCCATCCATCCAGCCGGGGATATCGAATCCAAGGTAATCTAAAATTGTTGGCGCGATATCCAGATTCTGTGAATTTTGCGAGATCACTCCGGCGTATTCATCCCGGGGAAAGTGAATGATCAACGGAATTCGGTTTGTCGAAGTCCAGGATTTTCCATGATCGGAATATATCACGATCATCGTATCCTCATAGATCCCGAGTGATTTTAATTTCGATACAAGCGAAGAAAGTTCGAGGTCAAAATTTAAAATCGTGTCGTCATAGAAATCCGTCATCCAATCTTCTTCCTGATTTTTGCCGCGCGAAAACCGGGGAACCGCGATTTCGAACCGCGGACCATGGGTACCCAGCAGATGGATCTGCGCAAAAAAAGGCTTTTCTGTTGCTGCGGATTCTTCCAAGTATGAATTCAAACATTTAATCCGCTCCCGGTCGGAGGAGAGGTAACCTGAGGATTCATTCACGAACAATATAGGGCTGCTAAAAACTGATATGAAGAAAATGTGTTTAACACGGTCCAAGACCCGCTGCTCGATTTGGTCTAATAGATAAAATTCGTCGCCAAATAGATTTGTTATTCTCCCACCAAGAAGGAATGGGCTTTCGTTCTGGAGGCAATTCACTTCTTGGAAGGCATCCCGGAAATTCGTCGTGTTTGCGTCCGCATAGAAGGGGATGCCCAAAGAAACAGTGCGATAACCAGCATCCTGGAGGATTCCCGGAAGGTGTAAATAGCGGCCGCTTCCCCGCAGGATATCGGGAGAGAAGAGGACCCGGGTTGCCAACGGAGAACGGCCAGTGAGAACCGAGGCGAATGTTCCCAGGGTGTGACCGGAGTTGGAAAAGTGATTTTCCCCTATCAACGAATCCTTTCCGATTTCCCGCAGAAACGGTGTTGTATCCCGCTCGTACCCATAAACCGAAAAATGATCTGCATCAATACCATCTGAGCTGATCAGGAGAATATTCGGTAATTTTCCGACCGCCTCATTTGCTTTTTGGAGCGAGGGGATGGGTTCCTCAGGCTTAAGCTTGATCCCGACGGTAATAATCGAGATAATCAAAACCCCTAAAAGACCGATAAGCCAGGGGGAAAAATCGCCCATCCCGGATTCGCTCGATACCGCCGCGACCGATCGATTGAGGATGAACCAAATGATCAAGCAGAAGGTCATCGCCAGAATGAGGCGGACCAAGGAGGTAGTACCAGCGATCCCCGCGAGAAAGATGGAGTAGGTGAAATTGTCCACCAGGATCATGATTAGGCAGGCACATAAAAGGGAGAAAGGTATTTGCGCGAGGTAGAAACCCAATGTCGGCAGAAATTTTGAAATTAGATAACCGATGAATTGGAAAATGATGAAGACCACCAGAATGATCGCATCAAAAAGGGCTAGTGAGGCGAGAAGGATCAAAACCCTGTTTGGCCAAGACAGGGAATCCATGAAAGAAGACCTTGTTGAAAAAAACAACCATTCCGAAAGGATCAAGACGGTACACCCGGCGAGAAAGATGGTTAATGATTTAAGGAAAATGATTTTCCATGGAGGACGGGTGCTCTGATTAGTATCTATCCGCTTTATCGAGAAAGATTCCACCAAACGGCTCGTAAACTTTATTCGAACCGGCTGCTTTTCCCTGGGATGTCATGTTCGAGATTATTACGATGGATAATCCCAAGAGCCCAAAGAGCAAAAAAAGGGCTACACGGCCAGCATTCAACCCGGATATCAACTTCAACCTGGCGAGCGCTTCGAAAGAAGACGTAATAGTCTCCGCTTGATTTTTTACCGATGGGGTAAAGGATCCCTGAAACGCGATTTCTGTCGAATTATTGAGAAAAACGCCAACCTGTTCATAGCGCGAATCGTTGGAAAATGTCCTGGTCAGAACTTTGCCATTCTCAGTAATCAAAAGCGATTCAGGATCATATAACCTTGCTGGATTGGCGAAAGAAAAGTCATAAGCGCTCCCCCGCTGCGTTAACATACCCGGGTTGATGGAGGTAACCCAATAAAACCCTTTGATCCCCGGGAATTCAAGCACCACCAGGCTAGCCAGAAATGCCAGAATCCATAGGACTCCTGTTACGATAACAATTTTTCTAAGAATCGAATTTCCCATCATTTTTTCACCGCGAAATCTTGCCAGTCGGGAATGCAGGGTACGCTCATCCGGCAGCAATAAAATCCGCTACCAAGTATAGGGTTGGTGCCGGTTTCCGTCAATTCAATGCGGGCATGCTATACTCTGCGCATGCTTTATCTGGTGGCTACTCCTATCGGAAATCTTGGGGATATCAGTCAGAGAGCGTTGGAGGTTTTATCCAATGCCGATCTGGTGATCTGTGAGGATACCCGCAAGACCGGGTATTTGCTCAAGCATTTCGAAATTTCAAAACCGATGCTGACCTTCCGGGTGGATAATGAGAAACGCGCTTTGCCACGCATCCTCCACCTTCTGGAGGAAGGTAAAACCATCGCGCTTGTCACGGATTCTGGAACGCCTGGTATTTCCGATCCTGGTTTTTTGGTAGTACGGGCAGCACTTGAAAAAAACATCGAGATCAACGCCGTGCCAGGTCCGAGCGCGTTCGTGATGGCGCTCACGCTATCCGGTCTGCCGACCACCAGCTTCACCTTCCGGGGATTTCCGCCCCACAAGTCCGGTCCGCGCAAAAGGTTTTACGAAGTCGACGCCCTTGCCTCGCACACCCTGGTTTATTATGAAAGCCCATACCGTCTTATTGCATCCCTGCAGGATGCGTTCCTTGTTTTTGGGGATCGGCGGGGCGCGGTGGCAAATGATTTGACCAAGAAATTTGAAAATGTAAAACGCTCTCGATTGAGCGAGTTGATCGAATTCTTCAAATCAAACCCACCAAAGGGGGAATATACCGTGGTGATCGAAGGGGCAGGGAAATCAGATTTTACCCAGCCAGCCTGAACCTGGTTTGGCGATCGTAATAATCCTCGTTTTCGGCTTTCTTTAAGAATCCGACCACCCAATAGGTAACCGGCGTCATCAGTATTTCTACTCCGCATTTGAAGAGGTAATTTGTGATCACCAGGCTGGGAAAGATCACCCAGGGAAACACGCCTGCCAGACTGGCTACGGTCACGAAAACCAGCGTATCCACACCTTCGCCCACCAGGGTACTGCCGATGGTGCGCATCCAAAGCCAGCGTCCGTTGGTGGCAACTTTCATCTTTGCCAGGATGACCGAATTGGTGAATTCTCCAAAGAGATATGCGACCAGGCTGGCCAGGACAATCCCGCCTGTGCTGATCCCGCCCAGGATGGCGTCGTAGGCTCCCTGGCCGGCATAGTTCAGCCAATTGCTCTCGCCGGGCATGTTTCGAACCAGGAAGAATATGAAAGATGTGAGTGCAAGGCAGAAAAACCCCACCCAGATCACCCGGCGTGATTTATTAAATCCATAAACCTCAGTGAGCAGATCTCCAAATATGTAACTGATGGGGAACAGAATCGTTCCGGCATCAAAAGCCAGCGGCACCCCGCCCAGGCTGACCCCCCAATCCACGATCTTCGCTGCCGAGGCGATATTGCTGACGATCAAAATGGTCACAAACAGCGCCATGATGATGTCGTAATAACGGTAGACCCGCGGAGTTTCGAATTGTTCTTTATTTTGCATATTTATAGAGGCAAGTATAATCAGTTTTAATATACAGGATGTGGTTTGTTGATGAATCGATTCTTCCTTTCTCCAGCGTGCTTCCAACCGGGTGAAGTAATCTTCGACCCGGAGACCTCCCGTCAGGTGAGCAGGGTACTGCGCCTGCGGGCAGGTGACCGGGTGATTACACTCGATGGAACCGGTGAGGAATATATGTTGGAATTACAACAGGTGAGTAAATCATCCGTTACCGGGAAGATCCTTACCCATCAGATGACGAAATCAGAACCGCGCGTCGCCTTGACGATCCTGGTTGGCTTGACCCAGCGGGATAAGTTCGAATGGGTGCTGCAAAAATGCACTGAAATTGGCTGCGCTGCCTTCACGCCTGTCATCACCAGCCGATCGCTGGTGCAGGATATCCGCACTGCGGAGCAAAAAATTGAGCGGTGGCAGCAGATCCTAAGAGAAGCAGCCGAACAGAGTGGCCGGGGTCGAATTCCGGTATTGAATCCTCCCGTTCTGTTTCTTCAAGCGCTTGAGCAATTGCGTGGGTTTGATCTGGGTCTGGTGGCGTATGAAATGGAAAGAACCAAAACCATAAAGAAAATGCTGCGAGGTTTTAAGGGAGAATCCCTTGGAATATTAATCGGACCCGAAGGCGGATTATCGGAGGAAGAGGCGCAGCGTACGAAGCAGGGGGGAATTAATCTCGTTTCATTGGGGGCCAGGACCTTGCGTATGGAAACCGCAGCCATCGTCGCTTCCACGCTCATCCTTCATCAACTTAAATCCCTGGATTAAAGCACAACCCGCCTGGGGAGCAGATTCTTGATACGGTCGGATGTGACCCTTCCCCTACCGAGGAAAATGCCATCCTCATTACGGATGATCACAATCTTATGGGCAGGCAGGCCAACAACATCAGCTCGGGGAATGTCCTCCCCGCGCAGCCAGGCTGCTGCTTGTTGTTCAGAGAAAACCAGCGATGGGGATGTGATTAAATCTGCAAACCGGGCGCAGAATTCGTGGGAGACTTCCAGCCCACCCGGGGTCTCCTCCGCCAGCGTCATTCCCGCGGAAAGCCAGGGTAGGGCGGGGAAGTGATCGGACAATTTTTCTGGGATGAGTTGAATCGTTTTACCTTTTTTTCCAATAATAAGCTGGTATTTTTCCAGAACGGGTGAGAGATCAACCCCATAATCATTCTCGAAGGTATTGAAAACCAGCTGCTTTTCTGTTGTTGAAAGCATCATTAATTCAAACCCTGACTTCAAATTTAACCAGCTGTTTTTTTCGGGGGTTTTCAAGGTCCCGGTCTTTCGCAGCCTGGCTGCGAAGAAACCGATCGTGTGAAGCGTGTGCGGCCAGAGACGGAAGGCATTCTGCACGGCAGGATGAAAGACCTGGCCGGTTGTTGATCCCAAAGCCGGCGCGAGAGAGTCTTTTCACTCGAGAGGTCTTCGATTTCGATCTGACCAGGGTACTCCTTCAGGACGTCATCCAAAACGGCCTCATCCTCCTCAGGCGCAAGGGTGCAGGTGGAATAGACTACCTGACCGCCAGGCCGGGCTGCCTGCAAGGCGCTGCGAAGAAGCGCGATCTGCCTGTGAGCCAACGAAGCCCGCTCGTTTTCCGTTATTGGTCTCAGGGGATGGGCTTCGGTTGACCGTAGTCCGTCCATGCTGCAGGGGGCATCCAGGAGGACTGCATCGAAGGATTCAGGGAAAAGGCTGCCCATGGATTCACCCGGTAGACACGTGACCGCGGTATTCACAGATCCCCAGGTTTGCAGCACGGTGCGCAGAGCAGGGATGCGGCTGCGGCTGGCATCGTTCGCGATCACCAGACCCAAATCGGCTGTTTTTGCTGTCAGGTGGGTAGTTTTCCCACCAGGTGAAGCTGCCATATCCAGGATCAAAGGTTGGGATTCGGGAATAAAGTCAAACAGCTCCGGCGGGAGCATGGAGGCAGTGTCCTGAAGATAAAAAGCACCCATGCGGTGCTCAAGAGTTGATCCGGGGTTTATATCCCGGCCAAGCAGCCTGAATCCCGCATCGCAAAACGGAACCGGTTCAACCTGCCAACCATATTTGGCGCACCAGCGCTGCAGGTCGCTTACACCAGCTATTAGGGTATTGAGCCGCAAACCGCCAAATAATGGTTTTTCCAATTCAGCCAATAGCAGATCGAACCCTTGCGGGTCGAGCAATACGCGGTACCGCGCCAGGGATTTTTCAAGCGTGTTCTCTTTTTTCGGCTGTTTTTTCCGGGTTTTCTGGCGGGTCATGGAAGCACCTTGCGGATGCAAAAAACCAGCTCGTTTCTAAAAGCGATCTCATTCACCTGCCATGATGTGCCGGAGGTGATCGACTGGACCAGCTTCTCCTGGCGTTCTTTGAGGTCGAATTTTCCCTGCAGGCTGCTGGGCGGTAATGAGAGCAGGAACCAGGTTACATTAACCGCCTGAATCAATTTCCGGGTGCTGCCCCTCTGACGCTGCTCCATACGGTGGGCTTCCTTGAAAAGAAAGGCAACATCCGCACCTTCCTCAGGAGGGTTCAGAAGGATATCGCGATGGTAACCAAGCGGTTCTCGACCGGAAAGCACTAGGAATTTTCGCACCAGGTCGACCCTGGGTTTGTTAAGATCAAAAGCCGAATAGCGCGCGGTTTTTTCCAGATTCATCCAGGGCAAACTGAAGGGGTTCAATCCTGATGCCAGGTCATGAATGTTTTTGGGGATTCCGGTCACCTCGAAGATGCGCGGGTAAAAATCCGGCAGGATCTCCACCCGTTCCCGTGTGGACGCGTGTGATGTGAGCATTTTCAGGCAAAAGGCAGGTATCAAGCCTGGGTCAGCACTGGAAAATGCAGTTTCCATCTCCGCCTGCGCGGTGACGAAATCGGGGTCGCCCAGGTAGGGGGCGATGATATTATGCAGCTTCTGTTGTAATGTTTTTTTTGCTTCTTTGGGGGTCTGACCAGATTGAAGGGCGGCGGTGTATAGATCCATCGCGGTTTCCGGGGGGATATCCAACTCGCGGTATTTGCGCGAGGCCAGGACAGCTTCGACCGGATCAATCCTTTGCTTCTCAGAAATTGGACTCATACTTCGGAGGGGTCCCGAATAAGAAGGAATGCCAGCTCTGTTTCAAATTCGAAACGTTTGATAATTCCTTGCCAGTCAGCAGTTAGTTCCTCGAATTGAGCAGTGTAATTGCGGTTCATCCCTTTCTGGTGTCCACCCAGGCTGGCGACCGGGTAGGAGATCAGTAAATACCTCGAATTAAGGGAGGTTATTAGTCTTCTCGCGGAGGATTTTTCCAACTGCTCCAGGCAAGGCAGGGTTTTCAAAAGCAGCACAAGGTCGTATGCACCGCCGGGAGTGTCCGCAGTCAGGTCGCAGGTGGTCACATGACCCTGGACTTTGTAATGATCCAGGAAAAGCTGCAAGAAAGCGGTGAGGTCACTGAACACATCGCAGGAATCATAGCGGGTAATTCTGCTCCAGGGCATCCAGGGCAAAGCGAGCGGATTCAAACCGCAGGCGCAATCCAGGATGGTGTGAACCCCTTCCGTTTCCTGAGCGATTCGTTGATAAAACTTTTCAAGGATGAGAAGACGTTCCCTGGAGGAGGCATGCGCATTCATCAGCCGATGGCAGAATTCTTTGGTTTGTGCTGATTCCAGTGAACGCGGAAGTTCAGCGAGTTCACGAGCCGCGGAGACATAATCCAATTCCTGCGATTGATAGGCGCAAGCCGCCTGATGAAGCCTGGATCGGGTGGATTGGAGTGCCTCTTTGTAACTCTTCTGCCGCGTCAGCTCTTCTGATCCGACCCAGCGGACGAGCGCTGGATCAATGGTGCGGTATTTTTTCCGGTTGAGGATTTCGGCTTCGAGCCGGATTATATCGTTGGAAGCGGTCATCCCGGCAGGTTCCGCAGCCTGTTGACCAGCATGGCCATGAATCGTAAATTATGAAGCGTTGCCAGGCGGAAGAATAATGTATCCCCTGCCTTGAATAGGTGATGGAGATAACCAAGGGAGTATTTCGAGCAGGTTGGACAATCGCAGAATTCCGAAATGGGGCGGTTGGTCTTAATGTGTTTTTCGTCATTAAGATATACATACCGCATCCAATCTCCGGAAAAACCCTGAGGCTGGGTGAATGTGTAAACCCGCGCATGGCGCGCATCCCGGGTGGGCATGGCGCTATCAAAAATCTGGAAACCAAGCTGATAAGTCCTTAAAACGTTCTGAGGGTGACCAATCCCCAAGGCATGCATGGGGTATTCGGCAGGGATGAGCCCACGGGTGAACTCGAGGATATCCTGCAACAGGTTACCCTGACCATCCAGCGGCCAACCCCCAAACCCGTACCCTTCGAATCCAACCTCGAGCAACGCTTCAGCACATTCGCGGCGCAGCTCTGGCAGACCGCCCCCCTGGATGACTGCGAATATTTTGGGCTGGTCTTCAGGGAAGATCTTCTTCACTTCCATCAGTTTCACATATTCCGCTTTGCAGCGTTTTGCCCAGGCAACGGTGCGATGGACGGAGTTTCTTTGATCCGCCAACGGCGCATCCACGTGGGTGCAGTCATCCAGGCAGATGACGATGTCGCTGTCGTAGGAGACCTGGAGCTGGACGGTCTTTTCGGGGGTCATCAGGAATTTTCGATGCGAACCTTCAGGTTTAAAATGAATGCCCTGGTCGGTGATGCTACCGTTCTTCGGATTCTGGTGGATCAGCGAATACGCCTGGAATCCCCCGGAATCGGTGACGATCGGTTTCTTCCAGCCGCTCATGTGGTGTAGCCCACCGAGCGACTGGATGGTGGAGCTGCCCGGCTTCTGCATGAGGTGAAATGTATTCATAACAACCGCTTCGGTCCCGCAGCGCAGCAGGTCGTCGGCATCCACCGAACGGACTACTCCAAAGGTGGCATCTGGTAGGAATGCCGGGTATGGAATTTGTCGATTTCGAACAAGGAGTCCAGCAGTATTTAACATCACCTGGATTATCAATGAAAGCGGCAGTTGCCGCAAGCCTTTTCGAAGTTCTGATACAATTATTTCATCTCACAGGAGGGTTTAACCAATGTCTGACCCAATCCGACTTTTCGGGAAAGCGTTCACCGCAGGCTGCGCGGGGGCGATCGGCGCCTGGATGGCGACCGTGGTTTGTGTTCTGGTGATCCTGCTGGTGGCCAGCAACATCCTCGGTCCGGCGTTCATTCAAAGCCTGCCGCCTTCCATTCAATTCATCCCAGTCTATTTTCATTTGGGGGGAACCGAAGCCCTGCTACCCAGTGGGGATCTTCCAAACATGGATCTTTTTATGACCATGGGTTCCAACCCGGATCTGCAGCATCTGAGTTCCATCTCAGCCCAATCCTCTTCACAGGTGAGTTTTTGGGCGCAAGCTCCCAAGAATATTAAGTCCCACTTCCAGGTTTGGATGACCTATCCGGATGGGCATAAGTTGAAATTCGGCGAAGAGTATTTTACCGATGGGTTGGGCGACCCGGTGGAATTGACCGGATTCACCACCGAAGCGACCCCGGGACCTTTCATGCTGCAGGCGATCATCGATGGCATTCCTGTGGGGGAATTCACCTTCACGGTCACTGAACAATAAATTAATCCTAAAATAAATCGAGTCCCTGGTAGCGGGGACTCGATTTTTCTATTGGCAGGTCAGTGAATAACTTGCCCCGGGCGAGAACGTTTCCCGGTTCGGTTGAACAATATAGATCTTTGCGGTCTCACTGGTGGTTGAGGAAAGGTTCCTGGAAATGCTCACGCTCTGAGCTCCCGCTCCTGAAAATGTAATGGTTTCATCCTGTGAGGATGAATCGCCAAAAACCCAACGGTAGACGACATCCCCGGGACCAGTGGCTGTGATCTGGGCGGAAAGTTTAAAGTTGTACCCGGGCGGGCAGGGGGCTGTTGCGCTGGCATTATTTACAGTGACTGCCACATCGCTTACTTTGAAGAGCGTATCACCCACCTTGATCTTGACGTAGAAGGGGACGTTGCCTGCTCCAACCCCGAAAACCACCCCGCCTGCAGGCTTCAAGCGCCAGTTGCTGGTATATTCACCCGCGGTGAGTGGGGCAGTCATGGGCAAAGACACCTCGCCCATCTTGCCACTGGGAATTGTCTTTCCGAGTTGATATTCCAGGTTTGCGGTGAGCTGGGTGCCGCCATCAAAGACGACCAGCATGGAGGGCTGCCAATCACAGGAACCGGTGTTCCACAGCTTCCAGGTCTTGACAAACTGTTTTCCAGGTGACATCACGGTGCCATCCGGGATTGTGACATCATTTACCAGCGCTGCCTGATAACATGCTGCCTGGGTGGATGTTGGCTGGGGTATGGCAGTTGGCGGGGGAGCAGTGGGCGAGGGAGGCTGGGGCGCCGAGGTTGTGGGTGTGGACACTGCTTCAGGACTGCCGTTCTCCGGAAGCGATGTGGTGGTGGTTGAGGGGAGCGGGGCGAGCGCGGTCAGGGTTTCTGATCGACCTGGCCAATCCGTTGCCGGCGTGGGGTTGAACAGGCTGCAGCCGGCCATCAGGACGGCTGAAACGACAATCGCGGTTAGGGAAAGCCAACTGGATCGATTTCTCATTGGGCACCTCAAGGATGATTATAAAACAAGAAAAAACTGGCGGTCTCACCCGCCAGTTTTCATTGGTCTGATATCCTCAGGGAGTACAGTTCAGTGTGAGCATAGTGCTCGGGAATTGCTGATGATTGGGTTGGTCTACATAGATCGCAGCCCAGTGCGATGCGCTCACAGCGGTCGAATAGGAGGTTGTTACGTCTTTGGTGCCTGCCGCAGTAAAATCAAGCGTCTGCGTGGAAGACGAGGTTCCGTCGTCAAACTTCCAGTAGAAAGTGACCTTTCCGGCGCCATTGGTCTTGATATGAGCCATAAGATGGAAAGTTGCCCCTGGCGGGCAGGCGGCATCGATGGTGTAATGTTCGGCTTCGATCGTGGCGCTGGTGACCGCAAATAAGGGTGCATCCACGATTATGGTTACATAAAAAGGCGCATTCCCCGCACCAAGCCCGAATCTCGCGCCAGAGGGAGTCTGTAACATCCAATTACTCGTAAAAGTGCCAGCTGTGTTCGGCGCGGTTAGATTGACCGAAATATCCACCGATTGTCCCGGTTCGACGTTCTTTGGCATGGCAAAAGGCGATGTCCCGTTCATTTGATTCCCGGATACGAAAACGACCTTGTAGGCAGTCGTCCAGGTACAGGATCCGGCGTTGATTATCCGCCAGGTCTTGGTGAAGGATTGCCCCGGCGACATCTTGGTGTTATCTGGAATTGTCACATCGGTCCCGAATTTGGCTGCATTACAGGGCACCGTAGTCTGGGTGGGGTAGGGCGTGTAGGTGGGGTAAGGCGTGAGCGTGGGTTGTACCACGGGCGGGGGGGTGATGGTGGACGGGTACGTGGGGATGGGAAGAGTGGGCACCTGGGTGGTGCCGGCTTCCACGGTCTGTGCAACCACCGTCTCGATGGTGACCACCGTGGGTGTGGCGTTCCCTCCGCCAAATAAAGGGAAATTGCAGGCAGAAAGCGCCAGGATCAGGATGACCGAAAAAACAAGAAGGGGTTTGATTTTCATTCATTCCTCCTAAAACAGATGTTCAACCGAAAATCTAATTTATACAACCTTGAAGGATAAATGAAATATGCCAATTAATCAAGGTAGCTTGCCGGTGCGGCAGGCGCAAGCTATAATCATCACCAGACTATTTATTTACTGAGGGCGAATGGAAAAGCGTAATTATTTGATTGATATGGATGGCGTGCTTGTATCCGGGAAGGTGATGATTCCGGGGGCGGATAAATTCCTGGAAAGATTGAAAGAAAAGAACAAGAATTTCCTGGTACTTACCAACAACCCGATCTATACTCCGGGCGACCTCTCGCACCGGCTTCAATCCGCGGGGTTGGCCATTGATAAGGATCGCATTTTTTCCTCGGCGATGGCGACCGCGCTTTTCTTAAAAACTCAGAAATCGAATGGAACTGCATTCGTTATCGGGGAAAGCGGTTTGACCGAAGCCATCCACGATGCCGGGTACGTGATCACATCCACCAACCCGGAATACGTGGTACTTGGTGAAACCCATTCATACAGTATTGAACAGGTAACCCGGGCGATCCGATTGATCTCTGCTGGAGCGCACTTTCTGGCTACCAACCCCGATCCGAACGGTCCCACCGAGTATGGCATCATCCCGGCCTGCGGGGCAATGGCAGCCCTGATCGAACACGCCAGCGGACGCGCCCCATTCTTTATTGGAAAACCCAACCCGATAATGATGCGCCTGGCGTTGAATTATATTGGCGGTCACTCCGAAGAAACGGTAATGATCGGTGACCGGATGGATACTGATGTCGTCGCAGGTTTGCAAAGCGGTATGGAAACAATCCTGGTGCTCAGCGGGGTAACAAATCGGGAAATGATCTCATCCTTCCCATACCAGCCGAAAATGGTGGTTGATTCGGTGAAGGATATCCCGGTCTAATTTGACCAAGCCATGAACAATCGAACTCGATCATTCATCATCCTTCTCATCAGCATCTCTTTCCTTGGTTTGGCTGGGTGTGGAAACCGGATCAAACAGGGGGAGGCTGTTGTGACCGTGACCGGGAAAATCGGGAACACGAACCGGGGGGATTCCTACATTCTTCATCAGCTCGATTTTGCCACTCATTCAAACACGGCATCATACAATGATCCCTGGATCAAGGATAATGTCACCTACAAGGGATTATTGCTAAAAGACATCCTGGAGATCGTCAAGGCGAATCCCGATGCCACTGAAATGGTATTTAAGAATACCAACGGGCAGACCTATGCCGTCAGCATTGGTGATGCCAAAGGGTGGGATATCATGCTGGCGCGCTGGGCAAATGATCAGCTTCTCTTTCAGGATAATGGGTATCCCAGCAAGCTGGTTTTCCCCGAAGCAGCCAAGGAAGAATATCCTGCCGAGATGTGGGCTTGGTGGGTGAATTCTATCGAGATAAGGTAACCGCCGAACCCCTGGTGATGGGCAGAGAATAGTATTTTCCGTATCAAATTTCGTTGGTCGATCACGAAAATGGTTGAATCAATAAAAACTCCAACATTAAAACCAGGCCCAAAAATGCCCCATCGGCTTTTCACCTGCTGGCAAAGCCCTCCGGGGCTGCCTGCAATTTGGATTGTGCCTATTGTTTTTTCCTGGATAAAGAAAGCCTCTACCCCGGCAGCGATTTCAGGATGACCCCCGCTGTGCAGGAGCAATACATCCGGCAGTTGATCGAATCCCACCAAACGGATGACGTGAACATTGCCTGGCAGGGGGGGGAACCCACATTGATGGGTTTAGATTTTTACCGCCACTCCATGGAGTTGGTGGAAAAATACCGCCGCCCTGGAATGCGCTTCCTGCATACCATGCAGACGAATGGAACTCTGCTGGATGACGACTGGGTGGAATTCTTCAAGGAGCACAACTTCCTGATCGGGATCAGCCTGGATGGCCCAAGGGAGTTGCACGATGTTTACCGGCTCGATAAGGGCGGTAAACCCACCCACGACCGGGTGATGCGCGGATTGCGGCTTCTCCAAAAGCATGGGGTTGATTACAACATACTGACCACTGTCAACCGGGTGAACGGAGATTATCCACTGGATATCTACCGATTCTTGCGAGATGAAGTTGGCACAACCTGGATCCAATTCATTCCAGTAGTTGAGCGTCTGCCGGAGAAAACCCGAGCTGACCAGCAAGAAGCCCTCCTCGTTTCAGGTCGCTCGGTTTTACCGGCAGCAATTCGGCTGGTTCCTTTCAACCATTTTTGATGAATGGGTTCGTCGCGACGTGGGCAGTGTCTTTGTGCAGACCTTTGAAGCCACCTTGCGGAATTGGCTGGGCATGAATTCCTCCGGTATGTGTGTCTTTAATGAAGCTTGCGGGACCGGGCTCGCCCTGGAGCACAATGGTGACCTCTATTCCTGCGATCATTTCGTGGACCCGGATTACCTGCTTGGAAATATCCAGAACGAACATATAATTAATATGGTCGCCTCACCCAGGCAACGGAAATTTGGTTCAGATAAAAGGGATTCCCTGCCGGGATACTGCATAGACTGTTCGGTGAAATTCGCCTGCCACGGAGAGTGCCCCAAGAACCGATTCTTGTACTCTCCAGATGGTGAACCGTACCTGAATTACCTGTGTTCCGGTTACAAGGATTTCTTCAACCATGCTAGGTTTTCCGATGAAGCTCATGGCTGGGATCATCCGCCGCGGACGGGATGCCAAGGAGGTCATGGAGATACTCAACCAGACATTTTCTACCACCAACCGCCTGGATCCATGCCCATGCGGAAGTGGGTTAAAATTCAAGAATTGTCATGGAACCCAACCCCGGGAGGTAAAAAGGAAAGAAATCCCCAGCCCACAATCTCGTTCACAGGTTAAATGGAGTGGAAGCAACCCCGCTTTTGTGAATGGCCAACAGAGTGGAAATGGATTTGAACAAAAATTGGGATCAGGTAAATATTCTTGGAAGGAGTTGATGATCATGCCGAACGGAAAACCAAATATTCTCGTGATCTGGGGGGATGACATTGGGATCACCAACCTGAGCTGCTACAGCGATGGATTGATGGGTTACAGAACACCGAATATCGACCGTATCGCAAATGAAGGCATGCGCTTTACAGATTCCTACGGCCAGCAGAGCTGCACTGCCGGACGATCAGCCTTCATCACCGGGCAGAATCCTTATCGAACCGGGTTGACCAAAGTCGGGATGCCAGGTTCTGATATTGGGCTGCAGGCAGAGGATGCCACCATTGCCGAGCTACTCAAACCACTGGGTTACGCCACCGGCCAGTTTGGAAAGAACCACTTCGGCGATAAGAACGAATACCTTCCCACTGCCCATGGCTTTGATGAATTCTTTGGCAATCTTTATCACCTGAATGCCGATGAAGAGCCGGAGCATGTGGATTATCCGTCCGGATGCGGACTTTCCCAATTTCAAGAAGATATTTGGGCCGCGTGGTGTGATCCACTCCTGGGCGACTGAAGAGGATGACCCCACCGAGCAGCCGCGCTGGGGGCAGGGTGGGCAAGCAAAAGATCGAAGATACCGGGCCGTTGACCCGCAAGCGCATGGAAACCTGCGACCTGGAATTCCTCGATGCCGCACAAGAAATTCATCAAGAAAGCTCACTCAGATGAGAAGCCCTTTTTCGTCTGGTTCAATACCACCTGGATGCATTTCCGCGTCCACCCGCCTAAGGAGATTCTTGGCCAGGCTGGACGCTGGCAGTCTTTTTACCACGATGTGATGGTGGAGCACGATAAGCAGGTGGGGCAGATGCTCGACCTGCTGGACGAATTGGGCATAACTGAAGATACGATAGTGATGTATTCCACCGATAACGGACCTCACATGAACACCTGGCCGGACGGTGCCATGACCCCCTTCCGCAATGAAAAGAATTCCAACTGGGAAGGCGCCTTCCGGGTTCCGGAACTGATTCGCTGGCCGGACAAGATCAAGGCTGGTACGGTTTCTAACGAGATCATCAGCCACACCGATTGGCTTCCCACGCTTCTGGCAGCAGCTGGGGATGCTGAATATTTCTGATAAGCTGAAGGTGGGATACAAAGCTGGTGATAAGACCTTCAAGGTGCACATTGACGGATACAACTTCCTGCCCTATTTCACCGGCAGGCGGAAGAAAGGACCACGCCAGGGTGTTATCTACTTCTCCGATGACGGCGACCTGGTTGGTCTGCGCTACGACAACTGGAAGTTCGTCTTCGCCGAGCAACGCGTCCAGGGTACAGTTCAGATCTGGGCGGAGCCGTTCGTCTTTCTGCGCGTGCCCAAGATGTTCAACCTTCGAACCGATCCCTTCGAGCGGGCGGACATCACTTCTAACACCTACTAGGATTGGTTGATCGACAGGATCTATCTAACATACGCGGCGCAGTTCATCGTTCGGGAGTTCCTGAATACGTTTAAAGAATTCCCACCGCGAATGAAGCCGGCGAGCTTTACCGTGGACGACATTATGAAAAAGATGGAGCAGAGCTTCGATTACTAATCTTCTAGGTGAATGCCAGGCGCAGCTGGCAAAGTCTGGCTGCGTCTGTATCACTACTTTATAAGTAATGTCCAAGAGAAGAGATCTCCAACCTCTGCCAAGAGTAAATTTGGAGACGAACCGTTATCCGGTCCTCAAAAATTACAAAAGAGGGTTCCAAATGACATTAATCGCGATTAACGTTCTCCTTGATCCAGATGCGTCTACTGTTTTAAGGGCACAGGCGATAAACGCCCGCTTAAGAGAGAACTATCCGGATGGTTTCGCCTTCGACGCCAACCACACGCCGCATATCACCATTCTCCAAAGGTTCGTGCGTACAGCAGACCTTGACGAGGTCGCGAAAGTTGTGACCGAATTGGTGCGAACAGAGCAGTTGACGCGATTGGAAAGCAAGGCGACTGGTTACTATGACCTGGCTTACCAAAATCTTGGTTTGGTGGGAATCGTGATCGAACCGACCCAGGATCTGCGTCGATTTCAGCAAAGGATCATCGACGCCATCACCCCGTTTGCTGTGGAGGAGGGGACAGGCGAGGCATTTGCACCCCGCCTCGACGGTGGGGTTATCAGCCAGCCGACAGTGGACTACGTAAACAATTTCGTTGGACCCCGCACCGGCACGAACTATCACCCTCATCTGACAGTCGGTATAGGTACCCGTGAATTCGTTGACGCTTTGAAAGCGGAGCCATTCGAAACCTTCACCGTTCGGGCAGTATCCGTGAGCCTCTACCAGTTGGGAGATTACGGTGTCGCCCAGAGAAAGCTATATGACTTCTCCTCCGTTGCAGATCCGCTACCCTCCTGGAATGATGGCCCCGTCAAACAGGCGATCCTCGCGTTCATCGCCAGGGTGACAAAGGATGGATCACCCGATTTCTTGCCACTGGTGGAACGCATCGCCGTGTTCGATAACGACGGCTGTCTCTGGCCGGAGAATCCGATGCCGTTTCAGGCAGCCTTTGCCATCGACGAACTCAACCGACGCATCCTCACTGAGCCAAAGCTCGCGTCGGATCCAATGGTAAAAACTGCCTTGGCCGGCGAATTTGATAAACTCCTGGATGGTGAACACTTCGATGGGCTGATGCAGATCTTGGCGCTCACCCATGCAGGAATGACCACCGACGAGTTTCGTGACGCCGTGGAGGCATGGCTAGCATCGGCCAAACATCCACGTTATGGCAGACGATATGACGAACTCACCTACCAACCCATGCAGGAACTCCTGCACCTATTGCGGGCAAATGGATTCAAAAATTTCATCGTTTCCGGTGGGGGTGCGGATTTCATGCGCGTTTGGGTGGAACGCGTCTATGGCATACCGCCGGAGCAGGTCGTTGGTTCGACGGCGCGAACGACATTCGAGCTTCGTGATAGCGGACCTGTGCTGACGAAGACATTAGATTATCTGTTCGTGAACGACAAGGAGGGTAAACCGGTCGGCATTCATCAGTTTATCGGCCGACGCCCTGTGATCTGTTGCGGGAACAGTGACGGCGACCACGCTATGTTGCAATACACCACGATTAACAACCCGCGCCCTAATTTCGGCCTCATCGTCCACCATACAGATAGTGAACGCGAATATGCCTATGACGCCAAGACCAAGAGCACCGGCAAGCTTGTCGAAGCCATGAAGGAGGCTCCCAAGCGAGGCTGGCTCGTTGTGGACATGAAGCAGGACTGGAGGGCCATCTTCCCGCCCGAGTAACGGAAACTCGTAGAAGTGTGCCATTGTGCAGCGCGCCGAATGTTTCTTATTTGGATTTGAATTCAGCGGAATCTCACCTGAGTTTTCACAGTCAAATCGAATCGCGTTAATAAAACTCGATAAACTATATAATTGAAAAAACTATGGAAATGATCAAATCTCTCATCAAAAATTGGCGAATTGATCGCAAGAATCTTTCGAGCGATTTTCTCTCCGCGCTCACGCTGGGGATCTCCAGTATTCCGGACAGCATGGCTTCCGCAATACTCGCCGGGATCAATCCGCTGACTGGTCTTTACACCATGATCATCGCCACTCCTATTGGTGCCCTTTTCACCAGCTCGGAGATGATGCACATTTCTACCACAAGCGCGCTCTCCCTGGCTGTCGGTAGTTCACTGGCAGGTTATTCGGGGGACGAGAAATTACAGGCAGTGTTTGTGCTAGCTTTGATGGTCGGGGTCATCCAGATCACCCTGGGATTGTTGAAGATGGGTTTTTTGGTAAGGTTCGTGCCCTATTCGGTGATGACGGGGTTTCTCAACGGCGTGGCATTATTGATCATTCTGGGTCAATTGGAGGATTTTACAGGCTACCGCAGCGCGTTTTCGAATCGGGTCGTTCGGGCATTTGATACATTATTGAATATCAACCAGATCGTGCTTCCCACCCTGATCGTGGGGTTGGTGACGATTGGTCTCATTGTTCTGTTTAGCCGGATCAAGAAACTGGAAAAGTTTTCACTCATCCTGCCGATGGTGATCGCTTCCGTGATCGCAGCTTTCCCAGCATTTAGCAGGGTAATCCTGGTTGGGGACGTCACCGAGGTCCCGAACGCGTTACCGAATTTTCATTTTCCGCAATTGAGCCTGATCCTTCCCTTGATCATCCCGGCATTCGCACTCAGCATTATCGGTTTAGTTCAGGGTGCAGGTATCAGCCAGGGGTATCCCAACCCGGATGGTAAGTTCCCGGATCCTTCCGGAGATTTTTTTGGACAGGGTATGGCGAACCTTGCCACCAGTTTCTTCAGTGGAATGCCCGCTGGAGGGTCGCTTTCCGGAACTGCCATGGTGGTTCAAGCCGGGGCAAAATCACGTTGGGCAAATTTCATGGTTGGCGTACTCATTGCGATTATTCTCATCCTTTTCGCGAGCATTGTGGAATTAATCGCCATGCCCGCCCTGGCTGGACTGCTGATCGTGATCGGTTTTCGCACCATTAATCCGACAGCGATCACAAAGGTATGGAATACGGGGATGATCCCGCGGGTTGTGATGCTCATCACCTTCGTGGGTACGCTGATCATGCCGCTGCAGTTTGCCGTGCTCCTCGGGGTTGCAATTTCCATCCTACTGCTGGTTTTCCAGCAGGCAAACCGCATCAAATTGGTGGAGCTGGTACCAGGGAAGAATGGCTTCCCGATCGAGCAACCAGCACCCAAGAAACTTCCCAGCCACAAAGTGACGGTTCTGCAGCCATATGGAAGCCTATTTTACGCTGCCGCGAAAACTTTCGAAGAGAACCTTCCCGCGGCGGATAAGGCCAAAGAGGCTGTGGTGATCTTCGTTCTGCGAGGGTATGACGATTTTGGCAGCACCATGATCGGCGTGATGGACCGCTATGTGCAGGTAATCATGCAAAATGGCGGGATCGTAAAACTGGCTGGGGTGAGCGAGGCGGTTCTGGCGCAATTGGAACGAACCGGGTTGGTTGCGCTGCTCGGGCGGGAAAATATCTATGTCGCTCAACGCCAATGGGGGGCCGCCACCACCAAAGCTTATGAAGATGCCCAGGTGTGGCTGGAAGGCGTAACCCAATCAAATAGGAAATAGGCGAACCTTAAGAATTAAGAAACCTTATCGAGGAAAACAATCATCATTCGTCTTACAGCCAATTTATGAGGAAAGTCCTCGCAGTTTAACCCCTCTTCGGAAATTTATTCGTCTTATAATTTGGATATGAAAAAAATAATTATTGGTGTGATTAATCTATTAATGGTTGCCTCGTGTGTGAGTTTACCTTTACAAAAAGCACCTGCGATTTCAACAGAATCCCCTAAAATAACCCGGACTTCACAGCCATCCATAACGGCATCACCCAGTTTAACCCAGCCAACTCCGGATTTCGCAAATTGCAAACCGAGTCTGTACACCGTTCCAACCCTTCCGGATGTAATTCCAAAGTGGAACGAGCTGGACGAGAGCATCGGGTTACATGTAACCGGAAAGTATCAGGTCATAGATCCTGCCTCCTACCGGTTGAAAGTCAGCGGGAAGGTGGCTAATTCGCTGGAGCTCACTTATGACCAAATTCGCTGCCTTGCCGGGGCGAAAGCCTCGCCCAGATTGATCTGCCCAGGTGTTTTTGTAGATAATGCAAGCTGGACGGGAGTACCTTTGAAAACGATTTTGGACCTCGCCGGTGTGCAGGTGGGTGCAGAGGAATTGGTGCTAGTCAGCGCGGATGGATTTCGGACAACCGTGTCTCTCAAAGATGCGCTTGCCCGAGATAGTCTTCTGGCGTATGAAGTCAACGGTCAGGTCTTGCCCATCCTGCATGGATTTCCGATCAGAGCCGTGTTTCCGGATATGGAGGGCAACAAATGGATCAAATGGCTGGTTGAAATTCAGGTGAAATAGGATAAAAAAAATAACGCCCCTTTCGAAGCATCCTGCATGGGCGGCGCGGCTCGAATATTAAATAAAAGAGCGCCCCCGCAGGGATTTGAACCCTGAACCTACTGATTCGAAGTCAGGCACTCTATCCAATTGAGCTACGGGGGCGGACGAGGACATTATACTCCAACAAAAGCCGCGGGCGATTTCGCCCGCGGCTTTTGTTAATACGAGATATGCTACTCTTTTATGTATGGTTCGCCATCCGCAGCCGGTGGCAAAGATCTACCGACCACACCTGCCAGCACGATCAGGGTAATGATATAAGGAGCCATGAGCAGGAATTCCGAGGGAATTGGAACGGAAAGGATCTGCATTTTTACCTGCAGAGAATCGGCAAAACCAAAAATTAAAGAAGAGAAGAAGGCACCGATCGGCGTCCACTTGCCGAAGATCATGGCTGCCAAACCGATGAAACCCTTTCCGGCAGTCATATTCTGGTCAAAGCGGCCGATGGTTCCCAAAGTGAAGTAGGCGCCGCCGACCCCGGCGATCATACCGCCCAAGATCACATTCACATACCGAATCAGGTAAACGTTGATTCCCAGGGTATCCGCAGCCTTTGGGTGCTCTCCCACCGCGCGGGTGCGCAAGCCCCAGGGAGTATAAAAGAGCATAAATTGCATGGCGAATACCAGGATCAGCATCAGGTACACGATCAGATTATTCTCAAAGAAGATCGGCCCGAGGATCGGGATCCTGGAGAGGACAGGGATGGGAATGACAGGGAATGTGCCAGAATTATTCAGGGTATCGCTAAATGGTTCAAGAAATTTTGATTGAAAGAAACTAGTCAGTCCAACTCCGAGGATGTTGATCGCGACACCGCTGACGATTTGGTTGACCCGGAAGCGGATGCACAGCACCGCGTGCAGGCTGGCAAAAAGGCCGCCGGTGAGGATGGCCACGATAAGCCCAACATAGAGATTATGGGAAAGAGTGGCAGCGATCACAGCCGTTTGCGCGGAAAAAAGCAGCATGCCCTCAATACCGATATTCACAACCCCTGAGCGTTCGCTGATCACACCCACCAGTGCAGCCAGTGCGATGGGAGTGGCGCGAATCAGTGTACTGGATAACATCCCCTCCAGGTTGAATTCCCGCCCAGCCGCACCCCAGATCAGGAAAGCCGCCACCAGACAAAAGCCCAGCACTCCGGCCAGCACACCGGTGGACCGAATACCTACAGCAAGTTGGTACGCGCCGATACAGATCAGGATGAGTGCCAGGACATAGATGGTTATCTGGGAAGGAACGGTGATCGATGGGATTAGAATCGCGTTTGTGTGCACCAGGTTCAGGTTAAGCGTTGTCGTATCCACAGACTTAACCGGGAGACCAAACACAGAAAACATGAAGAGCCCGACGAATATTAGAAGCACACCCCATACGATGCGCGGGCGCGAGCTGCCAATTTTTTGGGGAGGGGCTGAGACAGCGGATTTAGCCATTGCTTCCTCGTGAGAAATTAAGGGAGTAAATGTGAGCGTTCATTATCTATTTCCATCCTCTGGCGTGCACAACTTCCTCTTTACGCACAGCGCCAACCCGGTAGATCGCGCGGATGATGATGGGCGCAGCGATGAAGACGATCACCAGGCCCTGGATGACCGAGATGATATCGATGGGGACGCCAGCCAGTGATTGCATGGAGGTGGCTCCACCACGCAGGATCCCAAAGAGAAGGGCAGCCAACACCACCCCCAACGGATGGCTATTACCGATCAAAGCCAGCGCGATCGCGTCAAAGCCGAAGCCGGCGGAAAAACCCTGACCCACCCAGTGATCCGTCCCCAAAACCTGAACCGCTCCACCCAGCCCTGCCAGGGCGCCGCTGACAACCATGATGAGAATGATATTGTTTGAAATGTTCATACCGGCGTATTTTGCGGCAGAGGGGTTTGCCCCAACAGAGCGGATCTCGTACCCCACGGTGGTTTTGAATAATAACCACCATACAAAAAATGCGATACCGAGAGCCAGGAAGAATCCCCAGTTGAACCGCAGGGGATCCGGGAAAAACCTTGGCAACATGGCAGATTCCTCAATGACCGGGGTGAGAGGACGGTAACCGGTTGCTTTCATGGGTCCCTTGAGCAGCCAATCGCTCAAACGGAAAGCGATCCAATTCATCATGATGGTTGTGACCACTTCGTGCGCACCGGTTCTAGCCTTTAAAAAACCTGGCAGGAATGCCCAGGCGCCCCCGGCAATGGCTCCGCCAAGCAGGGCAAGCGGAAGATGAATGACAGGCGAAACCCCCTTTAATGAATAACCTACAAAGGCTGAACCGAGAGCGCCCATGAAAAACTGTCCCTCAGCTCCGATGTTGAACAGCCCGCCGCGGAAGCCAAACGCCACAGCCAGGCCAGTCAGGATATATGGGGAGGAAGCCACCAGGCTTTCAGTAAAGGGATAGATCGCCTTATAGAGCGGGGATACATCACCAGATGCAAAATAGATCTTAACTGCAGCGATGAAGGCGGGCAGACTTCCAAGAGAGCCAGCAAAGAGAGCACCGTATGCTTTGACAATTGCCTGCCAGCTCACAACCAGCGCGGCGATTGGATCTTGAAAGAAACGCTGATAATAGGGAAGCACTTTCAGATCGGTGAAAACAATGAAGAAGGCACCGATGATCAGACCGGTAAGCACTGCCAGCGCCGGAATGAGGAAGGATTGGTAATTATAAGAGCGGGGGGCTTTTTGATGAATGTCCGGTGTTGATTCAGGCTTCTCGATAACCGCGCTCGGGGTATTATTCTTGTCCTTTTTCAATGTCAATCCTCCTAGAATACCCGTTCCACTTCCACTTTTGCAGCCATGCGGGGAGTTGTGGCAAGCGCTTCTTCAACCGAAACCCCGGCCATGAGCAAACCCAGATATTGACGGTTCACCCCTTTGCCGGGCACAACATCCACAATGTGCCCTTTGTACATCACTGCAATCCGGTCGGATAGGGCGATGATCTCATCCAGTTCAGGTGATACAAGAAGGACCGCGGTGCCTTCATCGCGTTTTTTTACGATTTGTTTGTGGATGTATTCAATCGAACCAACATCCAGACCGCGGGTTGGCTGGGAGGCGATCACAAGTCTGGTGGGACGGGAGAGCTCACGGGCGATGATAACTTTTTGTTGATTGCCGCCAGAAAGTGTTGAGGCATTTACGTAAACATTCGGTGTGCGAACACTGTATTGGTCAACGAGTTCCTCGGCAGTGCTAATGATCGTTTTCTCCTGGAGGACTCCCCGAGCCGAGAATGGCGGGAGGTAGTATGTGCAAAGAACAAGATTGTCATAGACCGGGAAAGAGAGAATCAGGCCATGTTTCTGCCGGTCTTCGGGAACATGCGCGACCCCTTTTTCAAGGATCTTTCGCGGAGTGGGTTTCTTAAGAGTTTCCCCGAATATTTTGATCTCCCCTGCTTCAGGTTTGGAGAGTCCGGTCAAGGCATAGACCAATTCGGTTTGCCCATTTCCCTGAACCCCGGCGATCCCGAGGATTTCCCCCAGGTGTACATCCAGCGAGAGGCCGTTAACAGTCAGGTTATCCCTTTCATCGCGAACATAAAGGTCATTAACTTCAAGTGCCACATCCCCTGGTTTGGCTTCCGTTTTCTCAACGGTCAGGTTTACATCTCTTCCGACCATCATGGCCGCCAGTTTTTCCGGGTTGGTTTCTTTGGGGTTAACCGTTCCAACCGATCTCCCCTGCCGCAGAACGGTAATGCGGTCGGCGATTTCCATGACTTCCTTCAATTTATGGGTAATGAAAATGACCGATATCCCCTTATCGATCAGGGAATGGATCACCTGGAAAAGTCCTTCCACCTCCTGCGGGGTGAGGACTGCGGTGGGTTCATCCAGGATAAGGATTTCCGCATGGCGGAAAAGAACCTTGATGATCTCCACACGCTGCTGGGTTCCCACCGGGATATCTTTGATATACGCGGTTGGGTCAACTTCCAACCCGTATTGATCCGAAATTTCGAGGATGCGCTTTTCGACTGATTTCTTATCCAGAACCATCCCAGCCCGGGTCTGTTCCACGCCCAGCATCACGTTCTCGGTGACGGTCATGACCGGGATAAGCATGAAGTGCTGGTGCACCATGCCGATCCCCTGCGCGATGGCATCTGTTGGACCCTTAATCGCCACTTCCTTGCCATTGATCCGGATGGTTCCCTCGTCGGGTTTGTAAAGACCATAGAGGATGTTCATCAGGGTGGTTTTACCGGCACCGTTTTCCCCCAGGAGCGCCAGAATTTCACCCTTGTTCAGGGTGATATCAATATGATCATTTGCAAGTACTCCGGGGAAACGTTTGGTAATTCCGCTAAGTTCCAATACTTTAGGCATCAGCAACTCCGTAAAAAGTGATCAGCAGAACTGAATAATATTGTATCAGATAACGCAAGAGAGCCAGCAGAAGCTGGCTCTCTATTTTGATACTAAATCGGTTATTTACTTTGCAGGGCAGGCCAGAACGCCATCCACGGTGATCTTGCCTGAGATGAGGTCGGCTTTTGCCTGGTCAACCTGGGCTTGTAATTCCGGGGTGACTGAGGCAGCCAGATCGTGGAGCGGGGCGATATCCACGCCGCCATCTTTCAGGGCGAAGTTGCTGATACCACCCTTGTAGGTGCCATCCACAACGGATTTCGCGGCATTAAGGACAGCCACATCGATCTTCTTGAGAACGCTGGTCAGGTATACCTCTTTGTATTCAGGAACGGTCTCGTACCAGTCGGCGTCCACACCGATGTATGTGCAGGTACCGGTTTCTTTGCAGTAGGCTGCGGAACCCTGTCCAATGGGGCCACCCACACCCATGAAGACGTCAGCGCCTTCCTGGGCCATAGATTCAGTGATCTTGCGGGCATCATCGGTGCTGCTGAAGTTCCCGGTGAAGGTACCGTCGTTCTTGCAGGTATCCCAGCCGAGAACTTTTACGTTCGTGCCATTCAGTTGATTGTAGTATTTAGCTCCGGCTTCCAAGCCTTTCATGAAGATGGAAACTGTCGGGAGGTTCATACCACCGTAGGTACCAAGTACTCCGGATTTGCTCGTGCCAGCAGCCAGCATGCCAGCCAGGAAGGCGGCTTCATCGGTCTGGAAGGTAAGGCCAACCACGTTCGGCAGTTCAACATCGGAGCCGCAGTCTTTTCCAACAACTGCACCCGGCCAGCAGTCGGGGAAGGCATAGTCAACGATCGCGAACTTGGTATCAGGATTCGCCTTGGCGGCAGTGGCGGTATCCACACCGAGGAGGAAACCAACAGTCGTGATCAGGGATGCCTTTTCAGTGAGGAACTGCTGGATGTTCTTGGCGTAGTCGGATTGCTGGGTGGATTCAAGGTACTTGGCTTCAATACCGAGCTCTGCCGCAGCATCCTGGAGACCTTTCCAACCGAGAGCGTTGAAGGATTTGTCATCCACGCCACCCATATCGGTGACCTCGCCCATCAGCAGCTTGGGAGCTTCGGTCGGGGGCACAGCGGTTGGGGGAGGTGGGGGTGCTTCCGTGGGGGGAACGGGGGCTTCCGTCGGTGCCGCTGTCGGCTGAGCGCAAGCCGATAGGATCATGGAAGCCATGATCAAGACACCTAAAACAGCAAACAACTTTTTAGACATCGGTTTCTCCTCCTGAGAAAATAGTGGGTTTTTGCCAGGGATTAATCCATTTTGGATATTCCCCATGCACAAATCAGTATAGCGTTAATTCGAGTTATATGCAACTTTTTTTAAGGAAATCATCCTTCAATGGTCTTTTTTGGCTCACCGCGCTTCACCCCAAGCATGGCCAACAAAGCGAACAAAAGGAAGAAAGGCGATGCCAACATCAACATCCGGTATTGTTCTCCGCTGGCTTGAATGATTCCGCCATACAGAATGGGACCCAGAATGGCAGCCAGGGTGGAAAATAAGTAATACAAGCCGGTGTAGGTACCAATGTGGGCGGCATCGGTCATATCCACAACCATGGGAAGGGAATTGATGTTGATCAACGCCCAGGCCACACCGAGAACCATCATGATATAGCTGAGGGTATAGATCGGTCCGACCAGCGGGAGTGTGTTATTTAAAGTTGCCAGGGTTTGAGGAGGGATAAGATAAATGGCTGCCACGCAGACCATCATCAAAATGAGCCCAGCCAGGATGGTTTTTTTGCGGCCCACCGCAGAACCGATATACCCGGCAGGAATGGCGAATATCACAAAAAAGAGCGATAGCTGGCCCATCATCCTGGCGCCGTCGGATTCCGGCAGCAGCAGGTAATTCTTGGTGAAAAGGGTGAAAAAGGCTTCGATCCCGGCATACGCCACGAACCAGAAGAAGATCGCCCCCAGAAGCCGCAGCTCGCTGCGATCCGGGGAATTCCACATGGTCTTGAGGCTGGCAATCAGGCTGGGTTTATCCTCTTCAGATGGCTCGGGCACCTTTGGCTCACGGATAAAAATAAGAACGAGAATGGCTGCCAGCACAACTAGGATGGCGCCCATCAGAAAAGGATATTCGGGGTTCATGTCGTAAAGCTTGGCCCCGCCGATGAAGGCAATGATCGCCCCCAAGCCGCCCATCAGGTTGATGATCCCGTTGGCCTGCGAGCGGTATTTGGATGGGGTGATATCGGGCATCAGCGCTACCACAGGCGTGCGCCAGACGGCCATGCTGAGCAGCAACGCCACAGATGCCAGGAAAAAGGCAAACAGGCTTGCGGCGAGGGGCAGCAGGATGAACGAAACGGCAGCGATGGGCGCTCCAACCAATATGAAGGGCAGCCGGCGACCGATCCGCGTGTGGATTCGGTCCGACCACGCGCCGACGGCTGGCTGAATGAACAGCGCGGCAATATTATCCAGAGTCATGAATACCCCGATAAAGCCTGCGGCCAACAGGAATCGATCCTGGAGGAAGATGGGAACGTAGGCGTTATACACGCTCCAAATCACGCTGACCCCGAAAAAACCAAACCCGAGCAGAAAGGTCTTTCCGATACTGAATTTCATCGTTCTTCTCCCTCTTCATTTGAAATTTGGTCGATAAGGGATTGCAAATAGACGCTTTCTTTCTTATCTAAATCGAGCCCATTCAGCAGGTCTGGCCTGCGGGTTAGTGTCCGTTTAATCGCTTGTTTCCTACGCCAGTCTGCGATTGTCTTATGGTTTCCCGAAAGGAGCACCTCGGGTACCTTCCAACCGCGAAAATCCTCGGGACGAGTAAAGTGCGGGTATTCCAGCAGCCCGGAGGCGAAGGAATCATCCTGCGCTCCTTCCGGGTCCCCCAGAACGCCGGGCAGGAAGCGGGCGACGCTATCCACCACGATCATCGCCGGCAATTCCCCACCGGTGAGGACGTAATCCCCAATGGAAATTTCATCTGTAACCAGATGCTCCCGGATGCGCTCGTCGATACCTTCATAATGCCCGCACAGAAGGCCGATGCGATCCAATCCAGCCAGCTCCTGCGCGATCCGATGGTTGAAGGGTCTACCCTGGGGAGTGAGCAAAATGCATGGAATTGTTTTGTCCGTACCCAGAATAGATTCGACTGCCGCAAAAATCGGATCAGGCTTCATGACCATCCCACCGCCACCGCCATAGGGCGTGTCATCCGTGGTGTGGTGCTTATCCTGCGCCCAATCACGGATATTGTGCAGGCGAATATCGATTAATTTATTTTGAATAGCCCTTTTCAGTATGCTTGTTTCAAAATACGGGGTGAATACTTCGGGAAAGAGGGTGAAAATATCAAATTGCATACCCTAATTCTAGCGATTTGCCACCTGGTGGGCAAGTGAAATTCTTAATATAGACCAGAGGTTATTTAATAATTACGTAAGTCATCCTCAATTTTTTATTTCAGGGGTTAAAATCTTCAGGTAATGTCCACGAATCAAGCCGGGTTATGGTTGGCCTTTTTAGCTGGATTGGCATCATTTTTATCCCCCTGCGTTTTATCCCTCGTTCCCGTGTATATCGGTTATCTTGGGGGCAGAGCCGTTGGTGATCAATCTTTACGATCAAACCGCTGGTTCATATTTATGCATGGCGTCGCCTTTGTGGTTGGTTTCAGCCTTGTGTTCATTTTTTTCAATATTATCGCCGGGTCGCTGGGGCTTCTCCTTTCGGATTTCCAGAGTTGGTTAGCCAGGATCGGGGGGCTTGTTGTGATCATTTTCGGGTTCCACATGACGGGGATCTACCGAATCCCGATTTTGGATTACGAAAAAAAGGTACATCGATCCAAAATTCCGCAAGCGACCTTGATCTCCTCTTTCACAATGGGTATCTTTTTTTCAGCGGGTTGGATGCCTTGTGTAGGTCCCATCCTGGCCTGGATCCTCACCTTTTCTCTGAACGGCGGATCGATTGCCTGGGCAGCCTCGCTGGGATTGGCCTATTCCCTGGGCATGGCCATTCCCTTCCTGGCAGCCGCGCTGGGAATCGGCTGGGTGACGATCCTCCTGCAGCGTTACCCGCGGGTGATGAGAACGACGGAAGTGGTCATGGGGATCATCATGATCCTGGCGGGGACGCTGCTCTTCTTTGATTCTTATCGTTTGATCAATCGCATTTTCCCGTGGTTTCGCCCAATTCTTTGAAGTCAATATTGGTAGGAAAGGATTCAACATTATGCGTATTGAAAAATCGGGCTGTTTTGTAATACAATTCATTATGTTGCAGGAAAATAAATTCCAAAAGAAAAGGAGAAATAAAAGTGACCTACGGAGCAGTTGATTTCCTTGCTCTTGAATTCAAGGGCAACAAATTTCGGGGAGAGATCCTCAAAGAGCTCAATAAGCTCATGTCCGAAAAGATCATCCGCGTGATTGACATGGTGATCATCTATAAGGATGCGCAGGGTGTGGTGACTGTTAAAGAGATCCAGCAACCCGATGTCGAATTTATCGCGATTTTTGATCCCACGAAAGTAGCCACCCAGGGTATGATCAAGAAAGACGATATCGAGATGATCGCTTCAAAAATCGAGAACAACAGCACTGCTGGATTGCTTCTATATGAGAATTTGTGGACGGTAGGTTTCAAGGAAGCCGTTATTACGTGCAGAAGGCCAGGTTTTAATGCAGGAACGGATTCCGAACGAGGTTGTGCTTGAAGTGGTTGAGAGTTTAGCTCTCGCCGATAAATCGTAGATACCAACAAATTTTCAAACACGAGTATTGGAGGAAAAAATGAGAGTTGTTAGAAGAAGAGCTATTGGAAGATCTGTTGTGCGGACGGCTGCGACAACCGCAGTCGTAGTGGGAACAGCCCATGCAGTCAACAATGCCATGACCCCAAAAGAACAATCGCAACAAGCCCAGGCACCTGCCGAACCCGAGGTGGTTTATGTCCAGGCTCCCCCCGAGCAGCAACAACTTTCTGCACCTGCAGGAACAGATATAAATTCCCAGTTGATGCAGCTTTCCCAGCTTCATAATGCAGGCGTCCTCTCGGATGAGGAATTCACGCAGGCCAAGGCAAAGTTGCTTGGTTAATCATTAAGCAAATACCAATTATTCCTACGAGATTATTCTAATCTCCACGGGATAAAATGACCGACCAGCCTTCGTTTCCGGGATCGCCCGGATTCTGAGGCTGGTATTTTTATTGCAACAAATCAAGTATTCAATAATAGATGGAGGGAAGCATGGCTGAAAAAACGGAATTAAAGAGTCTCGGTTATGAAATATTCATTGGAGTTCTCTCGATCCTCTCCATCTTGAATATTGTCCTGGGCTTTCTTATACCAGATCAAGATATGACCGATGTTCTGAATATTATGAATTGGCTGTTCAGTATCATTTTCATTTGTGATTTTACTTACCGGATTCTCACCGCGCCTTCAAAAAGCAATTATTTCTTCCGTCAATTCGGTTGGGCTGACCTCCTGGCAAGCCTCCCGTTCGAACAGACTAAGATATTAAGGGTCTTCCGCCTCGTTCGTGTTTACCGATTGATGCGCGCAGTTGGACCTAAGAAAGTTGCCGATACGCTTCTTAAAGACCGGGCAGGAAGTGCGCTTATCATCCTGCTATTAATGGGTATCCTGGTCCTGGAATTCGGAAGTCTGGCAGTCCTAAGAGCAGAAGAGACAAATCCTGATGCGAATATCAAAACCGCCTCAGATGCGATCTGGTACACAATGGTTACCATTTCCACTGTTGGTTACGGGGATAGATACCCAACAACAAATTGGGGAAGGATAATTGGAACGATAATTATTATCGTTGGCGTGGGTATTTTTGGTACATTCACCGGCTATCTTGCCAACCTGTTCCTATCCCCTCAGAAAAAAGAAGAATCCAGCAATTAGTGCCCATCGTTCATTCATGATTCATTATTACAAAAAGGAATATAATTCCTGGTCTATTTAGTAGACCAAGGAGCACGTCATGGATAAAAAATATTGGTATGTGATCATCGGGGTTGTCGTTGTTCTGGCTTTCTTGCTGATCCGCTCTTGCCAGCCAACCCCCGCACCGGCGGAAACGCCTCAGGTTCCGACCCTGGCTCCAGCAAGTTCGGCCACATCGACGCCCAAACCGACAGATCACCAATACCCCTGTGAAGCCCACCACCGCGCCGACTTCCGTTGCCAGCGCGACTGCGAAACCGAAGCCGACAAATACTTCCCCGGCGCAGCCAAACCCGACCGCAACCTCTGCTCCGACCCAGGATCCTATCCAGCTGGTCATCTGGGAATGGGTCAGCCTGAAAATTAAATCCACAGGTGAAGTAAAGTTAAATCCTGACCCAAAATATTACACGATCGTCTTCTATCCGGATGGCACGATTTCCGGCAAAGCTGATTGCAATACATTTAAGGGAAATTATTCTACGAATAACGGCTTCAAGATAAACGTGACGGGAACGACAAGAATGGCCTGCGAACCGGGGTCGATGGAAACCGAATATCTTGGATTGCTGGCGGAAATCGTTGCGGGAGGTCCGGATGGCAACAGCGGCCTTGCGCTGGAAACCGCTGGGGGGGAGAAACGCATGGAGTTTCAAAATGGTGGACCTGCGCAGTAATGGATTGTATTTGAACATAGAACAGAAAACCCCGGGTTCCCGGGGTTTTTCTTTGCATCATTAAATAATTAATGATGCTCGTGTTTTTCGGCTTCTTCAGCTTCCGTTTTAGTTTTATGTATCGTGCCATCGGGATGGTTTGGAGGCGAGTAAATTGTGTACAGTTTCAATTGCTTCGTTTTTGATGTATTGATGACGTTGTGGTAAGTCCCAGCCGGAACGATCCCTGCTTCGTTTTCCTTAACGAGATGCTCATCTTTCCCATTTAGTACGAATTTGGCTTCACCCTCTTCGACCCTGAAGAATTGGTCCACATGGTCATGGATTTCGTTCCCGATCTCCTCACCGGGCTGCAGGCACATCACGACCAGCTGGGCATGCTTGCCAGTGAAGAGTACCTGGCGAAAAAAACCATTTTTCAACGTGTCTTTTTCAATCGCGCCGAAGTATCCGATCATTTTTTCCTCCTGTAAGAATATAACTGATTTAATAATCATACAACGATGAAGGATGAAAATGCAACTTTTTATTTTCAGCGTTATACGTGCACTTGAATATTTATGGCATTTCGGTTACAAAAGACCGATATATAAGCGAGGTTCAATCATGCAGTCTTCAAACAAAAAATTATTTTCCATCTTTTTAATCGTTTTTATCGATCTGCTCGGTTTCAGCATTATCCTGCCCCTGCTTCCCTTTTACGCAACCACTTTTGGCGCAAATGCCGTGACAACGGAAGCGCTGGTAGCCATTTATGCGCTGCTGCAATTTATCAGTGCTCCCATTCTGGGTAGGATTTCCGACCAACGCGGTCGAAGGTTGGTTCTGCTTGTCAGTATTGCGGGTAATATCCTCGCTTATGTGATCCTGGGATTGGCTAATACGTTGCTGGTCATCTTTTTGGCACGCGCCATGGCGGGTTTCTTTGGCGGGAACATCAGCGTTGCCCAGGCGTATATCACCGATATTACAGATGAGAAAAACCGGGCCAAAGGTCTGGGCTTGATCGGAGCGGCTTTTGGGCTTGGTTTCATATTTGGGCCGGCACTGGGAGGGATCCTCAGTCAATTTGGCTTCATGGTTCCTGCCCTGGTTTCTGCCGGGCTTGCACTAATCAACCTGGTGCTGGTTTTCTTCTGGCTGCCCGAGTCGCTGACAAAAGAAAAGCGGGAAGCCATGGCAGGGCGGAAGCAGCAAATACCCTTCACCATTCCGGCACTCATCGCTGTGTTACGCAGACCGCATGTCGGTCCGCTGCTCTCCACCCGTTTCTTTTTTGCCATTGCGTTTTCCATGTTCACATCGGTTTTCGCTCTTTATGGACTGTATAAATTTAAATTGAATGAGCAGACCACGGGTTATGTCCTGGCCTATGTGGGAGTCCTTTCGGTAATCGTTCAGGGTTTTCTAATCGGATTGCTGACAGCCAGGTTCAAGGAGGCGATCCTGATCTTTATATCGATCGTGATCATGTCCGTTTCGCTTTTGGGTTGGGCTCTGGCTCCATCCCTGGTGGCATTAATAATCATATTGATCCCGATAGCATTCGCGGGGGGGGTGTTCAACACAGTGATCAATAGTTCGATCAGCAAGTCAGTTCATCCGGATGAAGTTGGAGGAATGCTGGGCATCGGCGCCTCGCTGGAAAGCATGACCCGGGTCATTTCCCCGATCCTGGGCGGTATCCTCCTTCAGCAATTCGGTGCAGGCGCCCCCGGGATCTTCTGCGCGATCGTGACTGCGATACTGGCTATTTATTTATGGAGGACCGGCGAGCGCCCCATCGATGTTGCCCAACCTGTATAGGCAGGCGTTTCAAATTCTGAAGACGGGTTAATCTTTTTCGCTGAGCTGTCCAGTGAGTTCTTTCAATTCATTTCGATAAGTCCGGTAAGCCAGGATGGCTGCATCCCCTGGAAGGAGAATCTGACCCATCTTCTTGAGTTCCGATATTTTTGGCACCACCAGGCTCACCACCCTCTTATCCTGATTTGCGATCACAATACTTCCGAGCACTCCAAACCAATTAATGATGTCGCGGAGAATCGGAAGTCTGACCTGGTTTTGGTAGTACCGTCCATAAAGAATTCCGTTTTCATTATCAACCGGAACGAAGGCAATAAGAATCCGGGTGCCATCGCCGATCCGGTTTTCCCACAAGTTGGGAAAAATGAAAATTAAGAAAGGTTCACGGCTGGGCTGGGAAATTTGAACGGCTCGGATCGCAGGCGTTCCATCATCCAGACGGTTATAAACCCAGAGCTTCAGAATGCCTTCCTCCAATTTCACCAGAGGCCCATCCACCAGGCTCCGGCCACCAGCGCCTATCGTGTTATAGTGAACGAAGGGGAGGTGCATGACGTCAAGTTGATTTTCCACCATACGGGAGTAATGTACCGGCCAATCCTGCTGAAAGCTTCGATAAGAAAAACGGCTGTCGATATCTTCATAGAATTTTGGCGGTGGAAGCTGCTCCTCAGCCGGCTGTCCCCAGTAGATCCAAATCCAACCGTGAGCTTCGAAAACCGGGTATGTGGCTACCTCAAGGGCATTGGGTATCTTCCCATTCTTGCCTATCGCAGGCACAAACCGGCATTTTCCGGAAGCATCATATTCAAAACCATGGAATGGACACTGCAATCGATTCTCGATTATTTTGCCCTGGCTCAAACGTGCACCCAGGTGCGGGCAAAGATCCCGCATGCAGGTTAGATTACCAGCTTGATCCCGCCAGAAAACAAGTTTCTCCCCCATCCGAAGGACGCCCATGGGTTTTCCTTTTTTTACCTCTTTTGAATCTAGGACGATGTACCATTGATTTCTGATCATTAATGCAACCTCGTGACCATCAAATATTATTAACCCGGCATCGCTGATAGGTTCTTACCGCTCTTAATTTTACAGCCTCGTGATCCACAATTGGAGCCGGATAATTAGGTCCGATACGGCAACCTGTTTTTATCTGCAAGCTATTCGGCATTTTCCACGGAGCATGAATGAACTCTGTGGGAACGTTCGAAAGCTCGGGAACCCAGCTTCGAATAAAAATTCCATCTGGATCAAAACGCTGGCTCTGGATCACAGGATTGAATATGCGGAAATACGGCGCGGCGTCAGTCCCCGTTCCTGCCACCCACTGCCAGCCACCATTGTTAGACGCCGTGTCTCCATCGATCAGGTGCTCCATGAACCATCGTTCCCCAAGCTGCCAGTTGATCAACAGATCTTTTACGAGAAAGGAGGCAGTGATCATCCTTGCGCGGTTGTGCATCCACCCCGTTTGGGCCAATTGGCGCATACCGGCGTCCACGATCGGATAACCAGTAAGGCCAGCTTGCCAGGCAGCAAATTCATTTCCAGGTTCGTTCCACTCCATGCTCCGCAAAGCAGGTCGGAATGCCTCCCTGGTTACATTCGGAAAGTGAAAGAGGATGGAAATGTAAAACTCCCGCCAGATCAATTCGCTCAGCCAGGTTTCGCCGCTCGCTTTTGCGCTGGCGGATGTTGCTTGCTCAATTCCTTTAAAAACAGCGGCAAAAACCTTACCAGGGGAGATCATCCCGAAATGCAAATAGGGGGAAAGGATGGATGTACCATTCATTGCCATTAGGTCGCGGTTGAGAGAGTATCCATCCATTTTTTCGCGAACAAACCTCTCCAGCCTTCTCCTGGCCTCAACTTCCCCGGCGGGGAAATGATCATCAATGACCGATTCTGGTATGGGTAGGGATTCCAGCGCGGTTGCCGGGTGCCAGATCCCAGCGGGGATGGGTAATGATCGCTGGGAAATTGGGAGGGACATCCATTTGTGTTTGAAAGGGGTAAAAACTGTGTAAGGATTCCCATCATTTTTCAAAACCGCTGACGGGGGATGAAAGCTGAGCCCAGCCACCAAACGCAGAGGTAAGCGCTTACTGATGCTCGCATCCCTGTGGCGGGCGTAGGGAGTGTAATCTTCTTCAGCGAAGATGTTATCTGCGCACGTTTCAGCAACCAGCCGGCTGAGTTGCTCAAGCGGATCTCCCCGTCGGACGATGAATCGGCTGCCTGTTGTGTTAAGGTCTTGATCAAGGCTTCTTAACCCTTGAAAGAGAAAACTTTGCTTTCGAGGAGTACTTTTGGTAAGAAGATGATCGTCTAGAATAAAAACCGGAATGACCGAGCCGGCCTGGCTGGCCAGGGCCAGGGCTGGGTTATCCTCAAGACGAAGATCGCGGCGGATCCACCAAATGGAAACAGGCATACATTCCTTCGGGATGAAGTATCCCATGGTTTAGCATTTTCCAAGCAACCCCATACGGATTATTCACATTTCATTCAAATCGGGTAAGATTTACTTTGAAGAGGAAATTATGAGCAATCCATGTCCAGCAGTAACCATTGTGGTCTTTGGAGCTTCTGGAGACCTGACCTGGCGGAAGCTGATCCCGGCCCTTTACAATAATTACAAAAAAGGGCGGCTATCGGCTTGTGCCAGGATCGTGGGATTTGCCCGCCGGCCATACACGGATGCCACCTTTCGCGAGCATCTGAAAACCGGGGTGTTCGAGTTCTGCGCAGAAACCTTTGACGCTCAGGTTTGGGAAGACTTTTCCGCGATGATCCATTATTTCCAGGGCAACCTTGGCGTTCAGGACGATTTCCTCCGCTTGAATAAATATTTGTTTGATTTGGAGGGTGGACCTTCAGCCCGGCTTTATTACCTGGCGACGGCTCCGGAATATTACGCTCCGGTGGTTACCGACCTTGGCAGGGCTGGGATGGCAGAAGGGGCGGGGGAGAACTGGTGCAGGATCATTATCGAGAAACCTTACGGGCGGGATTTGGCTTCTGCGCGGGAATTGAACCAGGTTGTGCACAGCGTCTTCGAGGAAGACCAGGTGTATCGCATCGACCACTACCTGGGCAAGGAGACTGCCCAGAACATCTTGTTTTTTCGCTTCGCGAATACGATCTTTGAACCGGTCTGGAACCGCAACTTTGTGGAAAACGTTCAGATCACGGTTTCGGAAACAGTCGATGTGGGACATCGCGCGGGATATTACGATAATGCGGGAGTGGTGCGGGATATCTTCCAGAACCACATCCTGCAACTCCTTGCGCTGGTGGCGATGGAGCCACCCAGTTCATTCAATGCGGATGCGGTGCGCAATGAAAAAAACAAACTATTTGAAAGCATTAGACCGATCAAACTGGAGAACACCGTCCGTGCCCAGTACCGGGGGTATGCTGAAACGGAAGGGGTTTCCAAAGGATCCAAGACGCCCACATTTGCGGCGTTGAAGATCTTCATTGATAACTGGCGCTGGCAGGGGGTGCCGTTCTATTTGCGTTCGGGGAAGGCGATGCATCGCAAGACATCCGAGATCATCATCGAGTTCCGAAAACCGCCGCACCTGATGTTCCATCTTCCAGCGGGGAGCAACTTTTCTCCAAATGTGCTTTCCCTCTGCATCCAACCAGACGAAGGCATTCACCTGCGATTTCAAGCCAAGGTACCGGATTCCGACCAGGAAATGCGCCCGGTGGATATGGATTTCCACTATCCCTCATCTTTCAAGGGAGGTCTTCCGGATGCTTATGAACGGCTGCTGCTGGATGCCCTGGCGGGGGATGCTTCGCTCTTCACCCGCAGTGACGGGATCGAGGCATCCTGGCGGCTGGTGGACCCAGTCATCCGCGGGTGGGAGGAGAAAGATCAACCTTCACTGAGTGCCTATACCAGAAACACTTCCGGTCCACATGATTCGGATGAATTGCTTGAACGGGCAGGTCACTTCTGGCGGGAAGGATGTGTTACATCGGAAGGAATGGCGGATGCCTCGGATTGAGGTTTTCAAAGATAGTGATGCTCTCGCCATACACGCCGCAAACCAATTTTCCGAACTTGCAAAAAATGCCATCGCTGCACAGGGGAAGTTCGCGGCGGCGCTTTCCGGGGGTTCGACTCCGAAAAGGATGTTTGAGCAGCTTGCGAAGATGGTCATAGATTGGAAACATATCCACCTTTTCTGGGTGGACGAGCGTTGCGTGCCTCCCGGTCATCCTGATAGCAATTATGGGATGACCGCAGAATCGCTGCTAAACCATATCGAGATCCCCGGTGAAAATATTCACCGAATCCCCGGAGAACAACCCCCGGAACCCGCAGCCTTGATTTATGAAAAAGAACTGCGGCATTTCTTTGGAGAGCAGCTACCGGTATTTGATCTTATCCTGCTCGGTTTGGGCTCTGACGGGCACACGGCCTCCCTGTTTCCTGGGTCTCCGGCCCTCCAGGAGAAAAAAAGATGGGCTGTTGAGGTGAAGCACGGCGCGCCTCCGCCTCCTTTGGTGGACCGGGTTACGCTGACTATCCCGGTCTTGAAAGAGGCGAGAGAGGTCATTTTTCTTGTTTCCGGAATAGAAAAGTCAGCGATTCTTTCAAAAATATTCAAATCGCCTTCAATTTCAGAAGTTATCCCTATTTTAGAATTATCCGATAATCGATCAAACACACGCTGGTTCTTAGATGGTGATTCAGCCGCTGGCTGGTACAAATCATGAAATTGCAATAGCCTTGCTAACTAAATTGATTAAATTAAGAATCACTCCATTAATCAAACGATGAAGTTTTGAAAACCATTTTTCCCATTATTCATTACTGATCAAGCCACAACGAGAAGGGGAGGGTATCCAGGATCTTGTAAGTCCCATCTGGCTGCATTTGAACTGTGTAATCAAATTCCGTGCGAAAATCACAATATTTGTCCTTGGGCAGGTCTTTGCACGGAGGCCAGACGACTGGTGTTCCATCCGGATTGGCGAATTGAACCCTGAAAAGAAAAGTATCTGGAAGGGTCTGAGCTTGATAGGTGACATTCAAGAGTTTTTGACAGGGGAATCTTTCATCAGTGCAAAGGGCTTCCAAAACAGCAGCCTTGTCTTCAGGTTCAATCCCAGGCAGCTTACCCGAGAGCCAATCAGCGATCATTGAAGCATCGCTGTATTTCAGGTCATTGGAAGCTTCTGAATATTTCCCATTGGATAATTTGTCGAGGTAATCAAGAAGGAAATCACGCGCAGGATCCATTTCTTCCACTGGCAGTCCGAATTGGGCGATATCATAATCGTGAACAGCCAACAGCTTTTTTTGATCCGGCGAGAAGGTTAGAGAAATTGGCCAATCAAATGGTGTAAGGGGAAAATAAGGTTGGGGTATTTCGATCTCTTTCCACGAGGTGGTATCCCAAGCACTGATTTTGGGATCATAATCGCCGGAAATTACCCGGTAATCTCCCAGCCTGCCAAAGATAACCAATAGTGTTCCATCCGGACTGAATGAATATGGAGCATCAGGCAGCAATTCAAACGCTTCTGGTTTAATTCGGGTGACCAGATCGCCGCTTGCAATATCGACGATCGCGTATCCTTCCCCTTTATCCGATTTGGAATCGGTAAGGAGAAGGGATTTGCTATCCGGTGTAAAACCAAAATTCCACTTGGAATATTCCCTCAATCCGGGAGGTATGGTTTGCAATTTTTCTCCCGTTTGAAGATCGTAGATATGGATGACCAGATTCTTAAAACTCTCCATCACTGCTATCTTATTGTTGTCGGGACTGACGGATGACGCAATTCCTTGAAAACTATGGATTGCCTTAGAAGTAGGATTCTCCATATCCCACCAGTCTACCTTCCCCTTTCCGTTGCAGGGATTATAGATATGAGTGATCAAATATTTCCCATTTGGTGAAAAATACGGAGTCACTTTATTACAATTTTCTACAGCAGGTAGCATTTCGGGGAGTTCATTTCCTGACGGTACATCCCATACTCGGATAGTACTATCAGGGTAGTTATCAGCTTTCAGATAAGTAATACCGGTATAAAGAGTCTTTCCATCGGGGGAAAAAACCATGCTTTCAACGGTTGAGTTATACCCATTCAATTCATGGGTGATTTCTCCAATCTCAGTATCCACCAGCCAGACGCGAGGCTCGATGCAGGTCGTATCATACTGGCCATAATAAGCTATCGGGGTATGGCACCCGGCAATTGCAAGGGTTTTACCATCCGGGCTAAATTTAAATGCTGACACGATTGTTGTCAGTGGTTCCAGTTTATGGATCACCTTTCCAGTTTCCATATCGTTTAAGAGGATCAAAGGTGATTCACAGACACCATTGGAACCCTCTTGATAAGTACAACCCCAACCAGCGAGAAGGCGTTTATCCGGACTGATAGAGCTCTTCATAAGTTTGAAAGAACCTTCACCGGAAAGCATAAATGATCGCACTACCTGGAGATCTTTGATTGTTTCGTTATCGATCACTTCTGGAAGGGGAACCTGGGTGGGGATTGGGGATGGTTCAGCGGTGGCAGTGGTTGTCGGAGAAGGTACTGGCGAGGGGGAGGATTCAACTTGATTTGTGGAAGCTGCGCTTACAGGTTCACTCGTTTGTTGCTGGGGAGTAGGGCTGCAAGCGACGAGGATTATGCCCAACAGGATAAAGGTTATCTTTTTGAATAAAAGAGATTGCATTTTTGCACCTTATTAGTAAACTATATAGGATAAATAATACAGTAATTATCATAATAAAGCAATATAAGATAATGTGTTCTTCAGCGGAATAATCATCATCTGATTTTCTTTAAATGGTTGAATATATCTAGATGAGGGTTAAAAATTGATAAGTTCCACAGGGTTTTCTATAAATGAACAGTCTCCTGGGAAGGATCTAAATATTCTTCACGTCAAACCGAATTATTTGCTGGATTGTAAATAACCTGGACGATGAAGTTGGTTTTCTAGAATATTCCCCAAATCGTATGCCAAACGATATCTGCCCAGAAGTGGATACCCATGGGCGCAAAAAGCCCGAATTTCTTGAAGTAATATGCAGCGAAGATGGATAGGATCCCGTTCATTAGGATAATTTCAGCCAACAGCAGGGGCGGCAGCAGGGCCGGGCTATTTACCCCGAAAAGGATCATTGCTGTGGGCGTATGACTGGCTCCGTGCGCGATGGCTGAAAAAAATGCCACAACCCAATAAACAATCGACAAACCCCGCCCGCGCAGAATAAGCTTACCGATCAGCCAGGTCCAGAATGAAATGAAGAATAATCGGAAGAGCATTTCCTCGCCGATCCCGGCTGAAAGAGATGCAACTATGGAAGTGGGGAACGGCGGGTGGATAATCTGCCCAACCCCATTTATGGGGCTGAAGACCAGATCAAGGACGATCAGTACAACACCGATCAGCGCTCCAACGATCGCCGGGATCAAGAAACGCTGCTTATTGGTCACCCGCTCGTCCCAGATATCCGGGAAGCCGATCTTCCGCCAGAGAACCAACCCAATGAATCCCAGGGCTCCATAAATCACTAAAGTTCCCAAGCTGGCAACGGAGGCAATCAGCCATTGGGGGATTTGGGTTTGGGGAACCTGTGAAGAGATATTTCCCTGTGGAAGGAATGAGTTCGCTCCGGCACAGATCGCCAAAATGGCGAGCAAGATGAAGTAAGTGATATTCGATCGTGTTTTGTTATTCATCGAAATATCTCCTTTTTAGAAAAATGCACAAAACCCCGCACCAATAAACCGATCAATCCTTCTTTATATTTGAGAGTTTTTCAGGTAAATCCAGCGTGATCAATGCAAAACCCGCGTATTCCCTCTCCCGGTACCAGGGAGCGATGGAGACCAGCTTTTTTAAACCACTTTTCTCGGTCGTATAGATCACATGTTTGCGTTGGTTCACCACAGCCATCATCTGTTTGCGGGATATTTCGTCATGATGCTCGAATACATTCCTGCCGATCATCGCCGCCCCGCCTTCCTTTGCATAGATCTGGATGGCAACATCACTCATTTCAAGGATCGTTCCGGAAGCGTCGCAGACCATGATCTCGGCCGGGTAAGTCTGCACCCATTCGCTCGCCGAGGTCCTTGCCGTCATCCCTTCACCGCGCCTTTCCCCAGACCGCGAACCAGGTAGCGCTGAGCCAGCAGGGCGAAGATGATCACCGGGATCAACACCAGCGACCCGGAGGCGGCGATTCGACCCCACAATATGGATTTGTTGGTCATGAAGGAGGTGATGATCACAGGCAGGGTGCGCGCCTCCCGACCGGTGAGAATGACCGCGTACAGAAATTCGTTCCAACAGTAAATGAAGGCAAGGATCGCTGTCGCTGCCATCCCCGGCACTGCCAGGGGTAGGCTTACCCGGATCAGAGCTCCCAGGCGGGAACACCCATCGATCATGGCAGCCTCTTCCAATTCGACAGGCACGTCATCGAAAAATCCGGTCATCATCCAAATGGCGAGCGGGATCGTGAAGGTGAGGTAGGAAACAACCAGTGCCTGGCGGGTGTCGATCCAGTCCAATTGATTGAAAAGAACGTAAAAAGGAACTACCAACACGATCGGTGGGAGCATCTGCGGAACCAGGGCGCTCATTTTGAGCCAGAATTTCCCGCGAAAACGAAAACGGGAAAAGCCGTATGCTGCAAGCGTCCCCAGCAACATGGCGATCCCCACAGTGATCAGGGCGATGGAGACAGAATTCATAAAATACTTGCTGAAATTGGTGGAGGAAAGCACCTCGTTATAGTTCTGTAAGGTTGGTGTGAAATTCCAAACCGGGGGAATGGCGAAGGTCAGGTTGGGTTCTTTGAATGAGGTGATAAAAAGATAAACGATCGGGGCGAGCGAAAGGAAAACGGCCAGTAATACCAGCGAATAGATGATGATTTTGCTGGCGATTTTGAGGGCCTGGTAATTTCTACGGAGCATGGATTATTCCTCCTTTCCGATCGCTCGTGATAGCAGGGCGGCGAAAACCAACATGATGAGCATCATAATGAAAGACGCAGAAGCAGCCACCCCGAGGTTGAAGGATTGGAACCCGTACCGGTATACATAAATACTGATGGTTTCTGTAGCCCGCGCGGGGCCTCCAGCAGTTAATAAGTAGATTACGTCGAAGATGCGGAAGGTATCGATGAAACGCCACAGGAGAACAACAAGAATGATCGGTCTGAGGAATGGCAGGGTCAGGTAGATAAAAGTCTGAAATGATGAAGCCCCATCGATCTTGGCGGCTTCGTAAGGCTCATCCGGCAAAGTCTGCAAGCCGGCCAGAAGCATAAGAGCAACAAATGATGTTGTGTTCCAGACATCCACAAGGATCACGCTCCACATGGCCACATGGGGAGAACTTAGCCATTCAACAGGCAAAATGCCCAACCTGCCAAGATAATAATTCACCAGGCCATACTGGTAATTCAACAGCAATCGCCACATGAGACCGATGACAACATTCGTGCACATCATCGGGATCAAGATTAAAGACCTGGTAAAACTCCGGGCTTTGATATCCTGATTTAATAATAGTGCCAGACCCATTCCCAGGATAAGCTCAAAGCTGATGGCGAGAAAAACAAAGGTCAGTGTGATCCGCAAAGAATTTAAGAAATCGGGATTGGAGAATAATTGCGTGTAATTTTGAATATCTGAAAATGGGATACCCTGTTTAAATGTTCGCAGGGTCCAGGTGTGAAAACTTAGCCAAAGGGCATACCCCAACGGGTACAGAAGAATGATTATAAGAACAATGAATGCAGGGGAAATATAAAACGCAGGTTCAAACTTCCGGATAAAACGATGGAAGGACCAGGTTCTCTTGCTTTGAGTAAGTGCCATTAATTCACCAAGTGTGGATTTGAATTCGAGAGGGGATGATCGCGTGCGTTCTGCGACATCCCCTCCCGACCTTATCAACCTAGATCAAGTATTGTTATTGAATGTAGCCGCCGGCTTTTAGGATCTCATTGAGCTTGGCAGCCATCTCGTCGAGCGCTTCCTGTGGGGTCTTGGTTCCGGTAACGGCAGCAACGATGCCTTCATTGACTACCGGAAGCATTTCAGGGGAGACAGTCAGCGTAGGGAAGATCGAGCGGTAGGGCATCACTTCGGCGAGCAGTGCGAATTGTGGGATCTTTTCCACAACCGCGGGATCACTCAGGGCTTTGATGTTGCCCGGGATACCGCCATTCAGCGCCCATAATTTGGCGCCTTCGGGGCTGGTGAGCCATTCGATAAACTTATAGGCTTCCACCTGGTTTTCAGAGCAGGCGGGGATCGCCCAGCTCCATTGGCTTCCACCGGTGTGGCGCTTGATCGACCCATCGGCCTGCTTGATCCCGGGGGGGATCACGTAACCGAGCAGCGGTTTTCCATCTGCATCGCAGAGGCTCTTGGTGCAATCCTGCAGATCTTGCGCTGCAGCCATCCATTCAATCCCCATAGCGGCCTTACCCTTGGAAAGGGCTTCAAGGATCTCAACATACCCGTAGGTGGTCACATCGGGGGGAACCAGTCCTTCTTAAGGAGGTTGGCATAGAAAGTAAGTGCTTTTACACCGGCTTCGTTGTTGATCGCGACAGTGTTATCCGGGTTGAGCAGCTCACCGCCCTGACCGAAGAGGTAATACATATAATCCCACCAGGCTTCGTCGGGTTTATTCCCGATCACAGCACCATAAACTCCGTTGGCGGGATCATTCAACTTCTTGGCGGCGGCATAGAAATCCTCCCAGGTTTCAGGGGGCGTAAGACCGGCTTTTTCGAAGAGGTCTTTGCGGTACCACAGCCAGGCGGTATCGCCTTCTGAGGGCAGTGCATAGGTTTTACCATCGTAAGTGAAAAAATCGGTAGCCAAGCCATAATCTTTGAGACTGAAATCAGGGCTGGCAACCGCAGGATCCTCGAAGAACGTATTGAGATCCTTCAATCCTTCTGCGGCAACATATACAGGCACAAAATCGGACATGGCATAAAAAGCATCATAATCCTTCCCGCAGGTGGCGGTGATGGTGTTGAGCTTATCAAAATATGCCTCACGGGCGACTTCCTCAACGATCACTTCCTTGCCTGTTTTCTTTGTGTATTCCTCGGCAACCTTGACCAGGTTATCGTGCTCGGGGCCGGACCAGACTGCAACGACCACTGGTTTGGCTTCCGCGGCGGGGGCAGCCGGGGCTGCCTCGGTGGCTGCGGGGGCGGCAGGTTCGGCAGGCGCAGCCGGTGCCTGGGTGGCAGCCGGGGCGCAAGCGGCCAGAACAAATGTTAGGACTGCAAGCACAGCAAAGATCTTAAACTTCATTTTTTCCTCCATAAGTTTGAATAACGACTCTCCTGCTTCTATACGTTCACAACAAAGAATCTTGCATTCACCTCCTTTTATCTACCAGTGTTTTAGATATTGATCTATGATCAACCCCGTTTTTTCCCACGGCAATTCACACATAATATTATCCACGGGATAGAGAATAAAACCATTCCCCGGGGCCAGTATTTCAAAGGCTTTATCAATCGCTTCACGAATGCGATCATCCTCCCACTGACTGAGGGTCACAGCAGAATTCATCCCGCCCATCAGGCATATTTGCGATCCCATATATTGCTTGGTCTCCTTCAGGTCGAGATCATCCTGAACGGGGTCCACCCCGGTGAGGCAGTCGATACCGAGGTCAAGCAGATCATCGCGGATGGCTTTCCAATCCTTGGTGATAATATAGCGAAATAGTGCACTTTTTGAATGAGCCAGGTCGACCAGTTGTTTTAGTCGCGGTTGGATGTAACGGCGGAAATTCTTGGGTGTCCAGAAGATGGTGCCTTCATACCAGGCCATGTGTACCATCACATCCACCCCTTCACCCAGAACATATTCCGCCCGCATCATTTCCCATTCGAGGAGCGCATCGAAAAGCTCCTCCATGATCTTCGGTTCCAGCATCTGCCAATGGAGAACGTTATTTGTTCCACACAGCCAAACAGCCGCATCCCCGAGCGCCGTCCAGCCGCCATCGATAACCACGCCCAGCCGTTCCGCCTCCCGGTGGACAAGGCTGGAGCGCTGTCGGAATTCAGCAATTTGTGCCTCCGAAGGATGTGCCAGAAGGTGGCGAAGACGTTTTACATCCCCAATTTCCTTGATGAAGGGTTCCGTTTGGCGGGGAAGGTTGAAATCGCTGAAAAGCATCACGTCGTCGCCGTGGATCCAATCGGCGCTTTGTTTGACCGTGATCGTGAATGGTCCATCCGGGGTTTCAAATACCTTCCGCAGGCGTGGATCAGTTTCGAACTCGAGGGGAGGGAGTTTTGTTACTGAGGATGAAATACCCGGGACCAGGTCGGCGTGGTATTCCTCTGTGTACCCGAGCGGGGGTTCCAGTAACAGGGTATCGTCCACCCCGAGCTTCAGAAGGTTTTCTGCGCGGGTGAATTGATTCTGCCAATCGAACGGTATGTTATCGGCACCTTCGTGCATCGACCACAAGCGCAGGTAGAGAGGTACCCGGTCGACCGGTTTTCGCTGAATGGCAGCCAGGATACGCTCGCGGGAATTCATGCATTTCCCTCGATAAATACATCCAGGTCGGGGAAGACGCCTTCCACTCCGGATAACTTGCAGAATTCCACCAGAACCTCCGAAGCATGGGCATAGACGGTCATCCAATGATGACCGAAGCCAAATTCATCCACCGCGCCCCAGACCTTGTCAAGCGGGGATTTTAACTCGAATCGCAGGGGGTTGCCCTCAAAGACCATGCCGGTGGGAACAGCCTCGCCTTCAATGGAGCAAAGCCGGTAATTGCCCCGCCTGCCTACCAGGTTCACGTAGGTGACCGGCCCGGGTTTGGCGGCATAGCGGATGCACACGCCGTTGTTTGCCAGGCGCACTGGTTGAAGGTTGTAACCATTCTTATCTGCCAATCCGGGCGAGCCGCAGCCGCAATGGGATGTGACCAGGGCGTTGTGTTCGCGGTCCAGGTCGAGCATTTCCCCAAAATGAACTGGCTCTGTGCTGAGCATGCTGAGGATCAGCATGCAGATGGAGGAATTGACATCGCCTTCGCAGCCGGTGGGGATTCCCTCCTGGTTTAACCAGGCGATGGGCACGCACATGGTGCCCTGGCACTGCGGGTAGGAACCGATGGTTACCGCGCTCAACCCAAGGTCGCGAACCATGTTTTTGACCACCAGGTAATTGCGGGAAGTGGCGATGCCATGCTCTGTTTTCGACATCACCCGGGCTGCTCCGGCGGAAATTCCTGCCCAGGCGGCTTCTGCATCGGCTTGCGGGATTTTGGCTGCCATTTCCTGGAGCTCATCGAGCCCGTAGTTCAACAGACGGGTGCCAAACAGACGCAGCACTTCCACTTCATCCACCGCAGTGGGGGTCATGCCCTCCGTTCTGCGACCGATCACCGCCATGCGCGCACCTTTTAATTTATTTTGAATACCGCAAGCCCGCACGAATGCTTCGGTCTTATCCAAAACATCCTTTTCCTGCAACTCACCATAGAACAACCGGTGAGGAACTTCGATATCCGCGAGAACGCAATTTAACTGCATGGAACCGACGATCGACCCGGAGCGAATGCCCGGGATGGCGCGAATGACAACCGGGCGATCCACTTTCTGCTGGATCTCAACGGTGTGGTGATCGAAAGACCAGCTGGCAACCAGCGCGTGCAGGGCATCCAGTTTTTGCCCGGCGAAGTAGTCGCCCACCCTGCGGCAAGAGACATCGTCCATCACTGCTTCAGGCGCGGAGATCACCTCCAAGCCACGGCTTGTGAGGCCGGCGTTCATTTCCGAGATCTGTTTTTCCCAATCGTGCCAGCCTTCCTCATTGGGCTCATAAACTACGTAACTGCCAATTCTGGGTTGATACATACTAAGACCTCACGAAGCCCAGGAGGGCTTTTTTTGGATGATTTGCGCTCTTTCGCTTTCAGAGAGCTGCCTGAATTCGCTGTTGCTGTTATCGGTGCCCTGGTTTTCAACGATGATCCAGCTGGCATCCTGGGTTGCCAGCAGGTTGTGCCAGGTGCCCCTGAGCACATTATAGACAGCTCCAGGGATCATCTCCTCGATCCGCAACTCCCGGTCATCGCTGGTGAAGAGCAGGGCTTTGCCATGAGTGAGCACGAACACTTCGTCTGTTTTATTGTGCCGCTCCACTTCGCCGAACTTCTCCAGGTCGAAGATGGGTTCCCAGTTGAGAATGGAAACCAGCCAGTCGTGACTGGCAACCAGGGGTTGGAACCCGGTCCCATCCCAGGTGTGGATCTCGAGCCCGCCAGTCATTTATTTGACCAGTTCTGCGGATTGGGTTTTGATCTTTTTAACCGCCTCGACGATCTCGCGGGTATCCTTTGCATCACCCAGCAGGGTGCGGTGAACAAGCCAGACCGTGTTTTCGAACGAATCATCCGAGACCGGCATTTCGGCTTTCAGGAAGGCATGTTTTTCCTTCGCCTGCTCAGGAAGAAGCTTTTTCTTGTATTCCCCTGTCTGGAATACGGATAATTTCCGAACGGGGGGGTAGCTGGCCTGGGTGGGGATACCTTCGGCATTTAATGCGTTGATGAAATCATCCGTTTTCAGTCCGTTGAATGCTTTAGCGTCGTAATGGAAAATGTAACAATAATTGCCGTTGCGGGTCACGCGGGGATCCACCTTTTGCGGGCGGATGCCATCGATCTTCGCCAATTCTTCGTTTAAGTAGACTGAATTCCTTGAACGTTTGGCGGCCTGTTTATCCAGGCGGCTGAGCTGCTGACTAAGGACCGCGCCCTGCCATTCGCTGAGGCGGTAATTTGAGCCGTTGAGGAAGTGGGAGTAAAACCATTCCCCGGGCAGCCGGCCGCAATCGTGGATGGAGCGCATGCGGATCTCGAGCTCGGGGTCCTTGGTGATAACGATCCCGCCTTCGCCGGCAGTCATCAGTTTGCTGGCCTGGAAGCTGAAGGTGCCGCAATCGCCGATCGAGCCAACCTTTTTCCCCTTCCACTCGCTGCCGTGCGCATGCGCGCAATCCTCGATGAGGAAGAGCTTGTGCTTTTTTGTGATTTCCACCAAACGGTCCATATCACAGGGAAGCCCACCGATATGCACACAGATGACAGCTTTGGTGCGTTTGGTGATCGCCTTCTCGATTTTTTCCGGATCAATGTTGAAGGTCGCCGGGTCTACATCCACCATCACCGGCATGGCGCCATTCTGTAAAACCGCGCTGGCGGTGGCAACGAAGGTGAAATCCGGAACGATGACTTCATCCCCCAGGCCGATCCCGAGCGCGCCGATGGCGATCTCGAGCGCAGCGCAGCCGTTGGTGCAGGCGATCCCGTAATCCACCTGGTGGTATTTCGCGAAATCCTTTTCGAACTTGAGCGTTTTTGTGCCGGGCGTTCGCCACCAGATGTTGCTGTGCAGCACTTCCATCAGCGCTTTTTCTTCCTTCTGGTCGGATTGCGGCCAGGCGGGAAAGTCTTTGGTTTTGGCGGGTTTGCCGCCGAGCAGGGCGAGTTTTTCCATGGGAAGGAATTCCTTTCGGGATTATGTTCAGCAATTGGTCAACTTGTAATCAATTGATGATGATTTCAGTGAATTATTTTAGCAAGAATCACTTGAAAATTACAACTGATAAATGACATGAACAAACAGAGAACTTTACCTAATACTGCCGGTAAAATTTATGTTGAAATATCCCGAAATATTAAAAAGAGGATTATAAGAGAAACATAAATAATAATAATTTTTTATTTATTCGACATACTCATACCCATGCTCTTTTAGGAATTTCTTCTCCTTTTCCTGGTGAAGCAACTCAAGTTGTTTTTTGATCTCTTCCCACTTGTTTCCTGCAAGTGGATAAAGGGCAAGGATGAAAAAGCAGGCCAGAAGAAGAATCCCCGTAGGTGCAACCCATCCAACAAGGATGCCAGTTTGTGCGGCTGCGGATTGCGTACCTTTCGCCAAGGTTTGGTCATAACCGAAGGCTGCTATGATCGAAAGAAGCCCCCACTGGGCTATGCTGATGGCGGGTTTGGTGATGAAAGAGTTGATGCCTGCGTACATCCCTTCACGCCGAAGACCGGTTTTATGCTCGTCGAAATCAACCACATCCCCATTCATGAGGGGGATAAGATACATCCCGCCGGCGAATCCGAACCCGAAACACATAAAACCGAAAGCGGCAGGGATGATGAAACGACCGCCCAATAGAAGCGAGAAGCAACCGATTGCGAAAATCAGGGTCATAATGCGGGTGCTTTTCTTGATCCCCCATTTATCTCTGCGGTTTATCCATAATATGACCCCACCAACAATCCCGGCTGCAAGGGCAGCATATAGGGGAAGACCGGAAACATTAATTTCGTCAAAATATAACCAGATACCCTGCATGAGCGCGGTCTGCGCGAAGATGATCGTGAAGGATATCGTCTCAAAGACGATGAAGGAACGATTTTTAAAGCATTCTTTGACTGCGGTAAAGAATGGAGGCTGCTTTTCCTCCTGGGTAAAATGTTTTTCCCGATAAAAGAATGTACTGAAGAAGACCAAGGCGGCCATTCCAATTCCAAAACCGACCATCAACAATCTAAAGGATGTTACCCCAGCCGAATCACCAACATCGGGTTTGAAACGCTCCAGGGCAAGTGGGATAATTATTGTAAAGACCATGAAAATGATCTTCCAAATGTAAATCGAAGAACGGGCTTTATTGGAAACAGCCATCTCATACGGCATGATATAGATATTCGTGGCGATGGAAGTATAAATCGTATCGTAGAGGAAAAGAACCACAAGCATTTGCAGGAAGAGCATCGTTTGATTCGTGTCGCTCCCGGGCAGGTAGATCCAAAAAAGGATAAAAAATAGTGCCAGCAGAGGTGCTCCAAACCGGATGTATGGCAGACGTCTACCTATCTTGCTCCGGGTTCGGTCACTGATATAACCTAACAGGGGGTCATTTATCGCGTTCCATATTCCAAAAATAAGCCATACAACCCCGGCCATATTTGGGTCCAGTCCGCGTAATTTTACGAAGTAGTAAGTCAACGCGCTCGCGGCGACAAGGGATTGCAGGATGGCAGTCGATGAATCCGCGATGGAGATCCAGATCCGGCTTTTTACCGGCACGCGTTCTTCCTGAAGAACAGGGGTATCGGTCATGGGATTCTCCTCTGTTGGGTTTTAATATTATAGCAATTCCTTCAGATGCCATCCGAAGGGGGAGGTGGATAGATCCCGAATTTTTCATCTGGTCCATTCCTGGTTTTCTGTAGAATAGGTGATTCAGGCAACCTGATCTCTGGTCAGCCACTATAATATATTTGATTCGAATCATTTCTTCAGGTGAAATATATGGTAATTGATCTTCTGTCCAGCATGTGGGAAAACTTTAAGGTGGACCTGGTTACATTTTTCCAGGACTATCTTCCAAAAATAATCCTGGCTGTATTGATCATGATCGCGGCATCCTTTCTGGCAAGGTATGCTGATTCCCTGGTTGAAAAAGCTCTAAATAAAAGCAAAGCAGATAAAAGTGTCACCATTCTCCTGAAGAATCTAACCCGCTGGTCTGTATTGGGGGTAGGGTTTTTTATTTCGATCAGCCTTTTTGTCAACGTCTCCTCGCTGATGACAACGCTGGGGCTAGCCACTTTCGCGATCACCTTCGCCTTTCAGGATGTTCTGAAAAACCTGGTTTCCGGGATCATCATCCTTGTACAGCACCCCTTCAATGTGGGTGAATCGGTCAATATTGCCGGCTTTGAAGGTACCGTTGTATCGATTGCCACCCGTATGACCGAGATGGAATGTTTTGACGGGCGCTTTGTGGCAATCCCGAATGGTAATGCCATCAGCCAACCGATCATTAATTTCACCCGCAGTCCGAAGCGCAGGGCCGAGATCTCGTTGCATCTAACTTACAAGGAAGATATCCCCACTGCAAGAGACACCATCATTGCCGCAGTTAAAGCCGTGCCGGGTTTTCTTGAAGAACCTGCCCCGTTTGTGACCCTTGGAACGGCGGATGAATTATCGCTTGGATTAAATGTTTATTTCTGGGTGGATACGAAAGAGCTTGGTTCCATGCTGCTGATCAATGATCGTGCTATTGAGGTGATCAAAGAGGCTTTAACCAAAAATGGTGTTTCGCTTCCAGTACCCTTGCAGTCAGTGGTCGTAAAAGCCTGATCGAATTTCAAAGAGAAGCGGGCTCAATCTTCGCAGGAGGAGACTTCTCTGGAGAAGCAAGCATCACAACTCCGATGATCGCAATCGACAGTGCGATTATGGCAGGGGAGAAGCGCGCTTGACTTTTCGATAAAGTTTCCTGATACAGCACCACCCCGAAGATTACACTGGAGGCCAGCACCGAAGCGTTACTGGCTGCCAGAGCCGGGGCAAGAAACCCGGTCTTCAATGCTGATTGCTGTAATCCAAATCCAATGAGGGCGGAAAGGATCAGCGCGTAGGTTGTCCACGAGGTTAGCAGATACGGAATGCCATTGCCAAGCTGGGTCACGAATACCTTTGTTACCGCAGCCTGAAAACCGTAGCTTATGCCGGCTGCCGTGGCGAAAAGAATCGCTGCCAGCGGTCCCCGTTTTTTGCGGGCGAAAAGTGTCAATGCGGCCATGACACCGGCGGAAATAATCAGGCAGATCGACCAACTGCTGGAAGAAGGTGCGGAAGTTCCCCCCTGCGGTTGACCGAAGTACAGAAAAGCGATAATTCCAACAAGGGTTATCAACGCCCCGGCGACTGACCTTTTACCGATGTGTTGCCTGGAAAGCCGAACCCCCAGCGGCAGGGCGAACACCAGGCTGAGAGCGCAGATGGACTGGACAACGATCAAGCTGCCCTCCACGAGCGCTGCCGCCTGGAGGATCCAACCCGTCACCTGCAACGCCCCACCCAGCAGCCAGACAGGTTTTTTGAGGATTTCCACTAGGAAATGCGGATCGCCTTCGGAGGCTTTGGTTTCCAGGGTACCGCGCTGTTGCAGAACAGAACCAAGGGCGAATGCGAGAGCAGCAAAAAGTGCCAATAAATAAGGGGACATGCCCATCATTTTACATGAAGATATTCAAAAGGATTTGAAATTCAAGTCGGTCCAGAAAACCGGAGTTGAAATTCGGCGGTCAACTCATTAGAATGGAACCGAACCGAAAGGAAGAACCCATGACTGCAGTAAGGTTGCTGGTTGGCACCCGTAAAGGCGGTTTTATTCTTACATCTGATCCTCACCGCAAGGATTGGAAAGTAGAAGGCCCGTATTTTGCAGGTTGGGAGATTTTCCACATAAATGCGTCGCCAGTAAATCCGGATCGTTTATATGCATCCCAATCCTTGAGCTGGTTCGGGCAGGTTGTGCAGCGCTCGGACGATGGAGGAAAAACCTGGAATCCAGTGGGAAATGATTTCAGATATGAAGGGGATCCTGGAACCCACCAATGGTTTGATGGTACTCAAAAACCCTGGCTGTTTAAAAGAATCTGGCAGATACAACCTTCCCTGACCGACCCTGAAACGGTGTTTGCCGGGGCGGAGGATGCCGCTTTGTTTAAATCCACTGATGGCGGCCTGACCTGGCTGGAACTATCAAAACTTCGCGAAGTACGGGGCAACCTCTGGCAACCAGGGGCGGGGGGAATGGGGCTGCATACCATTCTGCTGGATCCAGCCAACCCGAAACGGATCGTCATTGCCATCTCTGCCGCCGGAGCGTTCCGAACGGATGATGGCGGGCAGACCTGGAAGGCAATCAATCGAGGATTGAATTCGGAATTTGAACTCCCCGACCCGACGGCAGAAGTTGGCCACTGCGTTCACAACCTGGCGATGCATCCTTCCAGGCCAGATACCCTTTATATGCAAAAGCACTGGGACGTGATGCGCAGCGACAATGCTGGAGACGAGTGGCGCGAGGTGAGTGGGAATTTGCCCAGTGATTTTGGGTTCCCAATCGCGGTGCATGCGCATGAACCCGAGACGATCTATGTAGTGCCGATAAAAAGCGACTCGGAGCATTTTCCTCCGGATGGCAGATTGCGGGTATATCGCAGCCGCAGTGGGGGAAATGACTGGGAGGCGCTTGAAAAGGGACTGCCCCAGAAAGATTGCTATGTGAACGTTCTTCGCAGTGCTCTGGCGGTGGATGGAATGGATCCCTGCGGAATCTATTTTGGTACAACTGGTGGGCAGGTGTACGCCTCGGCGAATTCAGGGGATGACTGGATGACCATCACCCACGACCTGCCCTCGGTGCTCTCTGTGGAAGCTCAGACTCTGCCATGATCCGGGTAGTACTTCCTTATCATCTGCAACAACTGGCTGGAACCGGACGTGAGGTAACGTTTGAATTACCATGCCGAGTGACGCAACGCACCATTCTGGATGAGTTGGAAACAATTTACCCAATGCTGAGAGGAACGATCCGGGATGCAGACACAAAAAAGAGGCGGGATTTTATCCGCTTTTTTACCTGTGGCAGGGATTTTTCTCTTGATGACCCGAATGCAGCCCTACCAGAATCGGTTGCAGAGGGACAAGATGAATTCAGGATCGTGGGTGCAATGGCAGGAGGTTAACAATTTTCAGGGATCATTCGTGTTCGATTCGGCCAATCGAATACCCATCCGCCCCAATTATTCGTTCATTCAAATTTGATTCCGAAATCCGAAAACCTCCACATTTTGCTACTAGTAATGCCTGAAAAGAATCCTTAGAATAATGATTGGGTATACCTGACTTATTAAGATGAAGACAGATATATTCTGAAAACAGGAAGGAATCAATCTCAACGATTTAATCCCTTCCCAATTGCGAGCATCATTCCCCGGTACTTCATAAAACCATTTTTCTCAAACATTGCATCATGGTACCCAGAGTCGCCAGGCCTTGAAAGTCGGGAATGCTCGCTTATTTCAGCCCCAACGCGGGGTGCTTACCAATCAGAAAGGATAGGGTGATTCAAGATGACAGAACTAATCGATGCGGTAATGGCAATACACAATGCTTTCCGAAAAGACATGAGCGGGATCGATACTGCAGCGCTCGGCGCAGCACGGGGGAAACCGGGGCTGACGCCTACGATAGAGCGCTTCCGATTTTTCAACGAAATCCTGGATTGGCACGCACATGGCGAGGAGTTGGCTGTATTTCCTGCGCTTGAAGCCGTTGCGCCTTCAGTCGCGGAAGCTTATGTGCGTGATCATAGGGGGTTGGACGCAGCCTTCGGAGCGTTGGATGCGGCATTTAATTCGGCCGATGCCCTGGAAACAGCCCGTGCCTCGGCTGCTTTCAAATTTCACCTCGAAATTCACCTTGCCAAGGAAGATGCCCATCTCTATCGTTTGATCGCGGAGCGTGTTTCCCTGGCCGATCAGGTTAAAATTGCCGGTGTTATGTCAAGCACCGTGCCACAGGACCGTTTCCCAGAAGCAATTGCCTGGATGTTCTCCTTGATTGGTCGCGAGGATCAGACAAACATGACCAGGGTTTGGCAAAAGATGATGCCACCTCCGGTTTTTGCTGGGGTCAAACAGCTTATTCAAAAAGCAATTCCAACGGATGACTGGACAGAACTGGCTCGTCGGATTCCGGGTCTGACTGAATGACCATCACCCGCGACCCGCTGCAGGTGCTTTCCGTAGAATTCAAACACTCTCTTGACAAAAGTGCCTTCTAAGTATCACCTGCAGCAAGTGATCGAAACTTGGCGCCTAGTAGTTCCTGGATACATTTGAACCCGAATACCCGAACCTGAAGGAGACCTCACGCGTTATTCAGACCTATAAGCGCAAGGATTTATTGCCAATGGGCGGGATATTTCCCTGGAGGATCCTGCTGCCCCCCTTCCCAGAGATGTGGTGCTGGGGCGGGAGGAATTACGGGTCGATGGAGCGATAGCGGTTGGTTAAAACCACTTTTTATTGGTCTTTAGTATCTTATGTAAAATGATGACGATTTCTTGATTTTGTATGGGGTTTATCGATCCATTCGATTCTTTGCGAAGGAGTTATTTCCCGATGAACCAAAGAATCCTTGACTGGGATGGCTGCATAAATGCCCGCGACCTGGGAGGCATACCCACCAGAAGCGGAAACTGGACGAGATGGGGGGCAGTTGTTCGTTCAGACACACCTGCCAGGCTCACCCCGGCAGGTTGGAATTCACTATCACGATTACGGAATCCGCACGATCGTTACTCTTTCGACGCTAGGGCATGAGGAAAAAGAATTATCCTTCGAACTGCACCGTTCAAAGATATTGCCGTCCGACAGATCGCCATTGAGGATCTCTCGGATAAGGAGTTTTTATACAAGTGGGCGGCATCCGATCTGTGGTGCACCCCACTCTATTATACGGATGCCCTCGCGCGCTGGCCGGATCGCCACGCTGCAGCCATCTCTGCGATTGCGCAGGCGCAGGCAGGCGGAGTGTTGATCCACTGCAAAAGAGGAAACGATCGCACCGGTATCATCACCCTCCTGCTGCTTTCGTTGGTAGGGGTTTCCTCAGAGGAGATCATCGCGGAATACGAGCTGAGCCCCGACCCCGAGCGGGATGAGATCCTGGCACGTGAGCTTACTTCCACCCGCGAGGCGCTGCTGGGTGCGCTGGAAGGATTAAATGCGGAGGAGTACCTGCTTTCAGGTGGGGCAAGCTGTGAGGACCTGGGGGTTGTTAGAAGAAGAATGCTGGGGTAGGTGATGATCCCCCATTAGAACCGGGTAGTTAAAAAAGATGCGGAGGCTGAGGATTCAATTTTGCGACTCGGTTAAATTGACCAGTTGATTAATCGGATAGATTTGGTATGATTCCTTTGATAAGATTCTTGAAAAGCTAGAAAATGAAAGGATAAACGAAATGAACCCACAAAAAAAAGAGTTATCTTCTGCGGAAAGCCAGGAACTCCTTGGCACTTTGAAAACCCGTTTTGAGAAGAACATGATCCGTCACACAGGTCTGGATTGGGCGAAAATTCAGGCCAAACTGGAAGTGAGCGTTGAAAAACTCTCGTCATTGGCGGAGATGGAACGCACCGGCGGCGAGCCGGATGTTATCGATGCGGATGCGAAAACGGGCGAATTCCTTTTCTATGATTGTTCCGCGGAGACTCCAAAGGACCGCAGAAACCTTTGTTACGACCGGGCTGCCCTGGAAGCAAGGAAGGAATTCAAGCCTAAAGATTCCGCCCTGGATGTGGCTGCCGCGATGGGTGTTGAGATCCTGACGGAGGAAGAATACCGGCACCTTCAGAGCCTGGGAAAATTCGATACCAAGACCTCGAGCTGGGTGAAAACGCCGGCGGAGATCCGCAAGCTCGGCGGCGCACTCTTCTGCGACCGACGTTACGATCACGTTTTCACCTATCACAACGGCGCGGAATCCTATTACGGTGGTCGCGGGTTTCCGTGGATCTTGCTGAAGGTTTAAATTTCACCTCTCCAGCTGGAGATGTCGATCGTGAACAATGAAAGGCCGAAGGATTTCAAAATAAACCTGACGCGATCCACGGGATGGATGAAGCCACCTTTCCCCAGTTCCGGCATGGAAAAGAGCTTATCTACCGGATTTATCCGATCAAAAGCAATTCAAGTCCCGCGAAGCGTGGATGAGTAAATGTGTCCAAATAGTCCGTGACAGGTAAGGGACTGAATGATTAGCAAAAATAACCGAACAATGGAAGATTCGAATGTTTTTCACTCTTGAAGTTTGTAATCGTAAAAGGAGAGGTGAATTATGACAACCATTCAAACAATTTCTGAAGAGCAGGCGGAAGGTTTGTTGAAGGATCTTTACCAGGCCGCTCAAAAAAGCAATGGATATGTGCCGAATTATGTTAAGGCATTGAGTATCCATCCGGAAGTGTACGATGCCTGGACCAAGCTTATCGGCGCTGTTCGGGGAAATATGCGATTGCGCCGGTACGAGCTGGTCACTTTCGCCACTGCGCTTGCCTTGAAATGCACCTATTGACTGCTGGCTCACGGGGCGGTGCTCCGTAAGAATTTTTTCCAGGTTGAACAACTGATTTCCATTGTCAAGGATTTTCGAAACGCGGATCTTTCCAGCGAAGAAGTTGCCCTCATGGCCTTCGCTCAGAAGATCACACTGGATAGCGGCCCAGGTGGATGAATCTGATTTTGATGAATTACGCAGGTTCGGACTCTCTGACCAGGAGATCCTGGACGTTGTAGTCACTTGCACGGCACGTAATTTTTTCAGTAAAACCTTGGATAGCCTGGATGTTGAGCCGGATGCCATTTATAAAGACATGGAACCTGAATTACTTAAAACGCTGATCCTTGGGAGACCGTTTTAAAAAGTTCAGTTATTAATCGATCAACTTTAAAGATAAATAACGCAACCTCCAGATTCTGGCAAGGAAAAGTATCTCTGTTTATATTCGATAGAAAAACGAAACAAATCAACCAAATAATTATGGGGTAATCAGTATTAAGAATCCGCCTTTCCAGGTGGATTTTTTGTGTGCCCCAGAGGAATTCGATATCATCCCCCCAATGGGGATCACCATTTTGCTAATTAAATATATAGTGCCCTTTGCGGGATGTGCGCCTCGCGTTTTTTGCGCTCCTTTGGAGCCCGCAGGAGGCAGAGGAATTCGGATGCTCGTTTTGGCCTTGAGAGGACCACATCCGCGGCCGCTAGACGTAAATTGGATGCGAAAGACTTGTCCCCGGTTAGCGGTAGGGTCTTTGTGAATTGCGTACCGTAAGGAAAGACCGGGGAGATTCGGTGCCACCTGCGAACTGGATTGTTTAAGGGAGCAGGGTGATCACAGAGATATTTTCCAGGTTTCTGCCCAAGCAGGGGATAATGCCTGACCTGCCCCGCCCCCTGTCAGCCATAATCGACCATCTGGTAATCGGGCAGCTGCTCCATAGGTAACTGGTTGAGGGATTTTCCCAATAATTGTCCATCGATCATTGCGGGGATCATAGGATTCAATCTCCTGAACAAACGATTGTGCATCCCAAGGCTGGCCGTCAGAGAAATTCGCTGGGAAGTCATATTCCAGAGCGCCTCCTACCGCGATGACTTTTCCTTCTGGAGAAGTCGTTAAAATGAAAGCATATCGAGGTTGACTCATCGGAGCAGCAGAGCTCCAGCTATTGGTTACAGGGTCATAAATTTGGGTTGAAGGAGAAACGGTTGGATGATTTGTATTCGTAATCCCGCCGACTACCAAAACGCGGCTATCATCGAGTTTTACTATTTTTGATTGTGAACCTAGCCAAACCATTGAACCAGTTGGTGTCCATGAGTCAGTACTTGGATCATAAATCAGAGCATTTCCATCGGAGGGGTTGCCATTTGGCCCACCCCCACCTGCAATCAAAACACGCCCGTCATCTAACAGTATCGCTGAGTGTGAAGCCCGATAAGCAGATAGATTCTTTGCTTCTGTCCAGGTATCATTCTGAGGATCGAATACCTCAACTTTTTCTGTACAGATACCAGCCCCAATACACCCACCAACGACTAGAACTCGTCCGTCTTTTAATACCGTAGCGGTATGTTGGACTCCATGCGGGAATAGTGGTGGAGTTATTTTCCAGGTATCGGTGGATGGATCATAAATTTCTGCATCCCCAATCCATTGTTGTTGCGAGTTATACCCACCTACGACGAGAACTCGGTTATCTTTGAGCAGAACGGTTGAGTGATCATGCCGCGCTGTATGAAGCGGCGCCAGTTCGGTTAATAAACCATTCCTGGGATCGAAAACCTCGACGAGTGAATATTGACGATTCATGCCATCGCTTCCCCCCACAAGGAGAATTCGGCCATCATTCAATTGGGTTGCGGTATGAAGAGTCCTTGGAATACTGAGCGAAATTCCCTGCGAGACTATCTCTGGTTCCGTGGGGGAAGGTTGTGGTGTTACGAGAACTGTTCGTTCTATAACACGGGTAACCTCAACAGTAACTATTTGCGGTGGTTTTTCGGTTGCACACCCTAGTAAGGTTAGTCCCAAAAATATGAGAAAACCAATCGATTTTATTTTTTTCATTTCTCTCTCCTCTGGGATACTTCTACTTGCATTAGAAGTAATCCATTGCGAATTATGGGAAAGGATAGATTTTAATGACTTAGGGAACTCTATAAGTGAACAATCCCTTTCACATTTGCGACCTGGTGCAGTTCTTCAACTTTCATGAATTTTTTCCTGTGATCCTCTTCTTTCAGTTTGCGTCAAGATTTCGAGATAAACTTTGGATGATGATTCACGAGATTAAGAACGAGGTAATACTTTCTGTTTATCTCATTATAGGGAATAAATTCATCGTTGTCATTAATGAATTATTGTATTAAGAAAATACCCTGGAGCGATTATCATTTCACAATTAAGATTAATTTGATTGTTCACAAATCACTGAATTACTGGTTGTTCAACCATAAAATCGATAATAAACTGACTCAAGAAATAACAGGCTTATTCATTTTTCCGGTATTTGATGTTTAAAACCGCATTTCTCCAACAACTAGGTAATGGCCAACTCCGTTTGGAAGAATCACTTCTGAGGTCGGAGTTTGGGCGTAGGGGAATTCCTGTTACCCTGTACACGATGAAGCGGACTTCTGCGACGGGATTTACCTATTTCTCCCCAAACATTCATTGCCGGCGACATGGATGCCATGCACGGTGCGATGCGTCAACTTGGCATCCCCGTACCGGAGCCAAATGATTACCCGCAATGTTTGCAAAGTTATTTACACCGAAAGATTTGGAAATCCACTCTGAAAGAAATTGAGCAGGGCTTTCTGGCGGAGAATATCTCTTTTATGTTCGTCAAACCCGCGGATCGCAGGAAGATTTTTTCCGGGAAAGTTTTTTCTTCTTATGAAGATTTCTGGCACCTAGGAAATATTAGCCGCAGACAGGAAGTTTGGTGCGCCGAAGTAGTGAAGTGGCGCTCCGAGTTCAGGGTATATGTGATTGATAGCAAAATTGTAAGTGTTGATCACTATGCAGGGGATATCAATTCAAAAATCGATCAGGCGGTTGTTGAATCAGCGTTATCCGCCTACCGAAATAGCGGTGAAGCCCCGGCAGCATACGGGATAGATTTCGGCGTGCTTGAATCCGGGGAAACCGCACTGGTAGAGGCAAACGATGGGTACGCGCTGGGGGCGTATACAATCCAGGCGCAACAATACACGGACCTTCTGATTCGAAGGTGGGAAGAGTTGCTTGCTTTATCTACCTAATCACACGTCAAGCAATCATTACGTGTTGAACTTGTTTATTGCCTTTTGATAAAAATTGGTAGACTTTACAACAAAATAATGCGTTTTTTCACCCGTAAATATCTTTTATTCTCTAAAAAGAAATTCTGATCCAGGTTTACCGAAATATTATCGATTGGGAACTTTGTTTCAAATTAAATAAATAGTGCCCCCAGAGGAATTCGGATCCTCGTTTTGGCCTTGAGAGGGCCACGTCCTAGGCCGCTAGACGATGGGGGCGAGTGCGGACGGTATTTTATCATGCCTGAAAACGAGCGTCAATAAAGCCTGCGTTGTCCTCGTATATAATTCATTCATTAATCCGGTTTTTGAGGTGTTATGGCAGAACAAAGGCTTTGGTGGCGGGATGGGGTCATTTACCAGATCTACCCCCGCTCGTTCATGGATTCAAATGGCGATGGCATCGGCGATCTGAACGGGATCACCAGCAAGCTCGACTACCTGGCAGACCTCGGAATCGAGGGGCTTTGGCTCTCGCCGATCAACCCCTCTCCCGATAAGGACTTTGGTTACGACGTTTCCGACTATTGCGGGATCGATCCCAAATATGGCACCATGGCGGATTTTGACCGCCTGGTGAGCGAAGCCCGCAAACGGGGTATCCACATCATCATGGATCTGGTGCTCAACCATACCTCCGATCAACATGCCTGGTTCCTGGATTCCAAAAAATCCAAGGAAAATCCCCATCACGATTGGTACCTCTGGCGTTCGCCGAAACCCGGCAACAAGCCTCCCAACAACTGGCTTTCCATTTTTGGCGGCCAGGGCTGGGAGTATGTCCCCGAATTGGGTGAGTCCTTCTTCCATATGTTCGTAAAAGAACAGCCGGATGTGAACTGGCGCAACCCGGAGCTGCGCAAAGCGATGCTGGATGTTTTCCGCTTCTGGCTGGCGCGCGGGGTGGATGGCTTCCGGCTGGATGTGTTCAACGCCTATTTCAAGGATGCGGAATTCCGGGATAATCCCCCCTCGGGCAAGGGCATCCGCGGGTTCGATCGTCAAGAACATATTTATGACAACTCTCAGCCCGAGATGTACCCGCTCCTGCGCGAGATCCGCGCCATTTTGGATGAACGCCCGGATACTTACGCGGTGGGAGAGACCTTTATGGAGGACGAGAAAAAGGCGGCTTCCTACTGCGCGCCGGGGCTGCTGCATCAGGCGTTTGATTTCCGCCTGCTGGAGTGCAAGTGGGACGCCCGCCGCATCCAGCAGGTGATCCAATCCTGGGAGAATGCCCTGGATGAAGGCTCCTGGCCGAACTACGTGCTGGGAAACCACGACACCCGCCGCCCGGCAACCCGGCTGGCCCGTGGAGAGAATGATGAGCGCCTGAAAGTGATCAACACCATGCTGCTCACCCTGAGAGGTACGCCGTTCCTGTATTACGGGGATGAGATCGGTATGCGTGATATTTCTGTTCACCGAAAAGAGCTTCACGACCCGGTTGGCATTCACTATTGGCCGCTGCCGGTGGGCCGGGATGGTTGCCGCTCGCCAATGCAGTGGACGGATGAGGTGTTTGCCGGATTCAGTTCGGCAACGCCCTGGCTGAAAGTGCATCCCAACCACGATGCGCGAAATGTGACCACCCAGAAGAGCAACCCGGATTCGCTGTACCATTACATTCGACGCCTCATTCATTTGCGTAAGGAAAACCAAGCCCTCACACGGGGAATTTACATGCCGCTGATCTATTACCCCCGTTCGTTGATGGCCTACCTGCGCAAAACCGATGCTCAATCGGTGCTGGTGGCGCTGAACTTCACCCGTCGCCGGGTACCATTCGTGCTGGGTCACGGTCTGGCGATGGGCAAGTGGGAGCTGCTGCTTTCAAGCTGCCGGGATTCTGTCTCTTTGACAGAAGGGGATACCCTTACCCTGGAGCCGGAAGAAGCGGTGATCTTAAGGATGAAATAACCCCTCCCCAGACCTCTCCATCCGCAGGATGGAGAGGGAAAAGCAAGGCCCCTCCTCATTCTGAGAATGCAGAGTGTATTAATAAGGTAGAGACGCAGCATGCTGCGTCTCTACAATTACTAACCAATCAACGATTCTAACGAATCAACCCTCTTTTAATATTCCGGGGGGGGCATCGGCATAGGTTTTTCTTTTTCCGGAACATCGGTGATGAGGGCCTCGGTGGTGAGGATCATCGCGGCGATGGAGGCGGCATTTTCCAGGGCGCCCTTGGTCACTTTGGCGGGGTCGATCACGCCGCCCTTGACCATGTCGATGTATTCATCTTTGATCACATCGTAACCGATGTGGTCATTCTTCTTGGCCTTCTGGTGCTGGCGGACGTTCTCCACGATCACGGAGCCTTCCTTGCCGGCATTCTCGGCGATCTTGCGCATGGGAACTTCAAGGGACTTGCGCACGATGTTGACGCCGATCTGCTCATCCTCGTTGTTCATCTTGACATCATCAAGGACTTTCATGGCATTGACCAGGGCGACACCGCCACCGGGGACAATCCCGGCTTCCACGGCGGCGCGGGTGGCGGAGAGGGCATCTTCCACGCGGTGTTTCTTTTCCTTCAGCTCGGTCTCGGTGGCAGCGCCAACACGGATGATGGCAACCCCGCCGGAGAGCTTGGCCAGGCGTTCCTGGAGTTTCTCTTTGTCATAATCGGAGGTGGTCTTGTCGATCTCGACCTTGATCTGTTCGATGCGGCCTTTGATCTCTTTCGCATCGCCCTTACCGCCGACAATGGTGGTGTTATCCTTATCGGATTCCACTTTTTCGGCACGGCCGAGGTCCTGGACGGTGACGGTCTCGAGCTTGCGGCCGGTCTCTTCCGAGATGACCTGGGCGCCGGTCAGGATGGCAATATCCTGCATCATGGCTTTGCGGCGGTCGCCAAAACCGGGGGCTTTGACAGCCAGCACGTTGAGCATACCGCGCAGTTTATTGAGCACGAGAGTCGCCAGGGCTTCGCCATCCACATCTTCGGCGATGATGACCAGCTCGCGCTTGCCGATCTGGACCAGTTTTTCGAGGATGGGGACGATATCCTGGGCGGCGGAGATCTTCTTATCGTAGATGAGCAGATAGGCATCGGAAATGACCGATTTCATGTGCTCGGAATCGGTGATGAAATAAGCCGAGACATACCCGCGATCGAACTGCATACCTTCCACGTATTCGGTTTCGAACTGGATGCCTTTGGATTCTTCCACAGTGATGACGCCGTCTTTGCCAACTTTGTCCATCACATCTGCGATCAGGTTGCCGATCTCGGAATCCTGGGCGGAAATGGTGGCCACCGATGCGATCTCGTCCTTGGTGTCGATCTTGATGGCGGTTCTTTCAAGCTCAGCGGCCACAGCCTTGGAGGCTGCTTCGATACCGTGTTTGAGCATCATCGGGTTCGCGCCAGCGGAAAGGGTCTTGAGGCCTTCGGTGACGATGGTGTGAGCCAGAACAGTGCTGGTGGTTGTGCCATCGCCGGCGATGTCGTTGGTCTTGGTGGCGGCTTCTTTAAGAAGCTGGGCGCCCATATTCTCGAAGGGATCTTCGAGTTCGATTTCTTTAGCTACGGTCACGCCGTCGTGGGTGACGGTGGGGGAGCCGAATTTGCGGTCGAGAGCTACGTTACGACCCTTGGGTCCAAGCGTGGTTGAGACTGCATTGTTCAATACGTCGATGCCGTTCTTGAGGCGGCGGCGTGCCTCTTCAGAAAATACCAGTTGTTTTGCTGCCATAGTTCCAGCTCCTTATTTCGATTTCTTTTTTTCGTCGACGATAGCCAGCAGATCGCTCTCGCGCAGGATGAGCAGTTTCTTGCCATCGATCTTTATTTCGGTGCCGCTGTATTTGGCGAACAAAACAAGATCGCCTTCCGCGACGTCCATGGGAACGCGTTTGCCCTCGTCATCCCGGTCACCGGGACCAACAGACATTACGAGACCCTTTTGGGGTTTCTCCTTAGCCGTTTCGGGGAGCACGAGACCGGAAGCGAGGACGTCCTCTTCTTCCCTCGGCTCAACCACTACACGGCTGCCCAACGGTTTTAGTTTCATTGTCATACCAATCCTCCCGAAATGAAATATAGAGACAAATTGAGTAGTTTTAGCACTCGGCATACCAGACTGCTAAAACCAACTCAAATATACCCGTCTTGAAATCCAATGTCAAGAGGTTTGTGTATTTCTTATAAATTTCTGATACTTCAGGGGCGGGTGTACCCGTAACTCGTGCAAATATTCTCGCCTTCTTTAACGATGCTCATCGCGGTCGTATCTTCGGGAAAGGCTGCTCTAACCTCGGCAAAAACTTTCATAGCTTCATCGCAATAAGGTTGCGTCTTTCGGTGCAGGGCAGCCAGGACGGAGCCGTACGTATAATAATAAACGGCTGTGTTGGCTGTGAGCGGCATACCAGTGATGGTGATAGCCGGATCGGTTTCCTGGTTGCATTTGCGAACTTCGCAGCTTTCATCGGGGGTGCAGCCGCGAATGGCGCATTTAAAGGCAGGGATGGAACCCTCGTAGTTGCGGGCTTTGAAGTAGATGATTGCCAATTGACCATAGACATCCGGGCTGGTGGGATCGAAGGAAAGCGCTTTCTCGGCGTTGAGTGAAGCCACCAGCGCATCCCCCATCTGGGTATACGTGCGGGCGATGGACATATAGGGGATCGGGTCCTTGATCCCGAGCTGCTCATTGATGGTGGTCACCTTTGCGAAATACTCAAGCGCTTTTTCATAGAGGAAATTCCGCTCCGCCTCGGTACCGCCTTTGAAAGCCAACTGGCGGTAATTGGCGCCAATGGCCAGATACAGGAAAGTCATATTTGGCGAGATTTCCGCAGCTTTCTGGTATTCCTCGATCGCCTGGGTGTAGTTGGAAAGAGATTCCTGGGTGTAGGCGGCGATGCGGTGAACGTCCATCGAGTTGGGATCCCGTTCGAGCGCCTGGTTGATATACTGCTCTCCCTGCATCCATTTTTGCTCATCCACCAGGATCTCGGCGTAGTAAGCCAGCGCGAGCGGATTCTGGTTATCCAATTGCAGGGCTTTGACCGCGGTTTTCTCTGCCTGCCCCAGGTAGCTTTGTTTATCCTCGAGCTTGAGCGCCTGGCTGGCATACCAATCCAAAACAAACGCACGAATGGCCTGGGCAGTGCTATCTTCCGGTGCCAGCTTAACCGCCTTATCGGCAGAATCCAGAGCCTGCTGCATCCTGGTCAGACGCTCGGCGTCGGTTGTGATCAGGCGGGTGGAGTAAGTCTGAATGCGCGCCAACTCTGAGAGAATTTCAGGGTTGGCAGGATCCACCTCGTGGGCTTTTTGGTAGGCGGCGATGGATTTGTTGAGATCCCCCGCCGTGAAGAACATTTCCCCCTCCAACGCGTAATTATTAGCTGTGCGGGTGGGGGTGGGGGTAGCGCTGAAAAAAGGGGTTACGCTGCCGCCCATGTAGCCGCGCAGGATCACTGCAAAAAAGAGCAGACCAAAGAGCAGCAACAATATCCGGTAAATATTATCCCTGCCGCGCTTGCGGCCGAAAAGCGGTTTCTCATCATGAATGTACATGGCGCGTTAGGGGGTGGCTGTGGGGGTTTGGGGCAACTCGGCGGTGGGCTGCGGGGTGCGGGTGGGGGTGGTGAGGGGCAGGGGCGTGGGCTCGCCGGAATCGGCGAAGGTCTGGCAGATGTTGAGGATCTCCTGCGCATTGAAGACCGCGATCTCGTCATCCCGCACTCCATTTAGGAGCGCCTGGGCGATTGGCAGCGCATCATTGCAATACCCCTGCTTGGCAAGCGCGAGTCCATAGGTGTAATAATACTCGGCGATCCGGCCGTAATCCAGCGGCATGCCTTTCACCACGATCCCGTCGATATTGGTTCCACCCTGGATGGCAAGCTGAAGGTTCACGATGGATTCGGCGAACTGAGAATTATGGTAAAGGAGCCAACCAAGATTCCCATACATATCCGGGTTATTGGGAGCGTTCTTAAGCGCGTCAGACGCGTATTGAATTGCAGGACCGTAATCCCCTTGATTGGCATACGTACGGGCGATCAAAGTCAACGGGGCAGGATCGGAGGGATTTAAGGCGTTGGCGCGGTTAAATTCCTCAATCGCTTTCTCGGAATCCTGCAGCGCGCGGTAAGTGCGTCCCAGCGAGATGTGCAAGTCGGGGATCTTATCGTTGATCTGAATGGCGGATTGATATTGCGCCTGGGCTTCTGCGTAATTTGCAGTGATCTCCAGGATCAATCCCCGCGCCCAGTGGGTCTCCAGCATTTCCGGTGCCATGCTTTCCGCAGTCCGCGAAGCTTCGATGGCCTGATCGCGGGTTTCCGCTTTCGCCTGCCCGGCCAGGTCGCGCATCGAGAGGATGATGGATTTCACGGCATAGGCCAGCGCATTGGTTGGGTCCACCTGGACAGCACTGTTAATAGTTTCCTCTGCGCCGGAGTAATTCCCTCCCATACCTTTGGCCCAGGCTTGCAGCACCATGGCCTGGGGGCTGTTGGGACTGAGCAGCATGGCGTTGCCGGCGTTTGAAACAGCCTCATCATAACGGGCTGCAAAGATCTGCAGCCGCGAGAGCGATAGATAAAGCGCTGGGTTTTGCGGGTCGGCTTTGATTGCATCCTGGTAGGCGGCGATGGCCTGGGCGTATTTCCCCTGGGTTTCCAGCTCCTGGGCTTTAGTGACGAACGATTCGGGAGGAATCGTGGGTGTGGCAGTGGGGATGAAGAGCGGCGGGGTGACCGGAACGATGACCTGGTTTACGTATACAACCGCAGCCACCAGCACAATAAGGATGATGACGCGCCAGGGATTGGCGCGTTTGGTTCGGCGGTTCATATTCCATTTACTGCCCTTCAAGTACATGAATTCATAATATCAGGATAAAAAATGAGCGTCAAGATAACCCTAATCCCCTTCTCATCATGGGGGTGTGCATCCATAATGAATCATCGGGGTTTCCATCAATAGCATATAATCATCAGGTTACATAATCCAGGAATCCAGGTGAAACATGGCAGAATCAACATTCAAAGTCTATAAATACCGCTGGGTGGTGCTGGCTGTTTTCATGTTTGTCAACCTGACCATCCAGATGCTCTGGATCAGCTATTCCCCCATCACAGGACCCGCTGCAGAGTATTATGGGGTTTCGGACCTCTACATCGGCTGGCTGTCGATGATCTTCATGCTGGCTTTCATTCCCTTTTCCTTGCCGGCTTCCTGGGCGATCGATTCTTTTGGATTTCATAAGGCAGTGGGGTTTGGTGTCATCCTCATGGGTATCTTCGGGGTGCTGCGTGGACTGGCTGGCGCGAACTATTCCCTTGTTTTTGCCTGCACCCTTTTTATCGCCATCGGGCAGCCCTTTCTTTTGAATGCCTGGGCGAAAGTTCCCGCGCGCTGGTTCGCGGTGACGGAGCGCGCGACAGCGGTAGGAATTGTGACTCTGGCAAACCTGCTCGGTACAGCCATCGGTATGGTACTCACGCCAATATTGATCAATACCATGCCAATTCCCACTGTCCAGTTGATCTATGGATGCATCGCAGCATTTTCCGCGGTTCTCTTCCTGGTACTCGCAAAAGAGTATCCACCTACACCGCCCTGCCCGGAAGGTATGGATGTGCGCTCATTGATGCTTGACGGACTTAAACATGCCTTCAAGGTTAAGGATTTTCTGCTTTTTTTGGCAGTCTCCTTCATCGGGGTGGGGATATTCAATGGACTGAATACCTGGGTGGAACCGATCATCCGCCCAAGGCATTTTTCTCCCGAGGAAGCGGGCATCCTGGGCGCTGTGCTGCTGGTGGCAGGATTACTGGGGGCAGTTATTCTGCCTTCATTTTCGGATAAGCAGCACAAGCGCAAGAAGTTCATGCTGCTTGGGATCGTATGCGCCATACCAGGGCTGATCGGTGTGACCTTCGCGCAGAACTTTGCCCTGCTATTGCTCTCCGGAGCGGTGGTTGGATTTTTCCTGATCAGCGTGTTGCCGATCGGGATCCAATATTCGGCTGAGATCACCTATCCAACTCCGGAAGGAACATCCAACGGGCTTATCCAGCTCTTTGGGCAGGGTGCTGTTGTTTTTGTCTATATCATGGAAGCCATGCGCACCCCGGATGGGGCGTTCACCCGCTCTTTACTGCTTGGCGTAGGGTTGATGATCCTGTGCGCCTACTTGGTCACCCGATTGCACGATCCCGAATTTGTGCAGAAGTCGCTATAAGCTGCCTGCCTAGATCCACTTTAGGATCCCAGCAAACACCACCAACATGGCGATATCCACCGCAGCCAGGCTGATGATGAAAGTCCGCTGCACTTTTGGCTGCCAGTCATAGCACAGAAATGAGATCAAGAAAAACGGGATATAAACAAAAATGAATACCGGCAGCGCACCCCACCAGGGGTAAACCCAAACGAAAGCGGGGGTCTTCACAAGGAAGATCTCCACGATTGAAAAGAAGGCTGCGTTCCCGATTGCGAACACGATGCGGTTATTGATCCCCAGGATCTTCAGCTTCGGATCCTCGGGAAGTAATTTGGAGAGTGCCAAACCAGCGACCGCGAACATGAAACTGAGCTCGATCCCGACTCCCACCAGGAGCAGAAATGATGTTCCAGTCGGTACCGTCCAAAGTGCGTGACCTGTGAAGTGCTGGATCAGGGCATTCATGATCTCGTAAAACCAGTGCACCAGGTAAAGGGAAAGCCCGGCGGCGATTCCTTTCCAGTTTTTGTGCGAATATTCATTGGCGTAGGCATAGACCGCGAATGCCAGCAGGGCGATGACGTACCATTGAAAAACGTTACCTGTCCGCAGGATGGCAAGCGCTTGGGCGGTGGCTTCTGGATGATTCAACATGGTTTCCTCCATTATTATTTTTATTATTCTAGATTAAAATCTAAATCTGCGCGATAAATCTGAAAGCATAGGTAATAACATGACCCCTACCGTTTATTTTGGTTCCGCCCACCAGGCCCGCCTGGATGCCAAAGAAACCCTGCCAGCCAAGTTGGAGATCATCCTGGAGAGACTTCATGTGCGCGAGCGGGTGAAAGGCGAGCTTGTCGTTCTGAAAATGCATGTGGGCAACAACATGATCTATTCGACGATCCACCCCATATTTGTTCGCCGGGTTGTTCAAGCGATCAAGGATGGAGGGGGTAAGCCTTTCATTGCGGATGTGGATTGGGACGTGGAAGGGGCGGAAACCCGCGCTTACACCACTGAGACAGTCGGCTGCCCGATCTACCCGGCTGGCGGGTTAAAGGATTCCCACTTTGTTGTGAAAGAAAAAGCCTACAAGAATTTGAATGAATGGAGGGTTGCCGGATTGATCAATGACGCCACCTTCCTGGTCAATTTTGCGCATGTGAAGGGGCATCCTTCCTGCGGGTTTGGCGGGGCGATGAAGAACCTGGCGTTGGGCTGCATGGTTGGCGAAACCCGCGGAGCCATCCACGACGCGCACCACTACGATCGCTACTGGTTTGCTGAGAAGTGCCCCGACCCAAAGATGCTTAACAAGATCATCAAATCCTGCCCCTTCGGCGCCATCGTGAAAGATAAGCACAAAGAGGGAGAGCTGCACATCCACTTTGAACAGTGCAACCAGTGCATGCGCTGCCTGAAAGTGGCTCCTCCGGGAAGCCTGAAAATTGAGCGGGTCAACTTCGAATCCTTCCAGGAGGCGGCAGCTAATTCGGTGAGCGTGGTGCTTTCCACCTTCGAAAAGAAGAAAGCTGTGCATATCGACCTGGTGACGCATCAATCACCGGTTTGCGATTGCTTCGGGTTCACCAGCCTGCCCATCCTGCCGGATGTTGGCATCTTTGGCTCGGATGATATTATCGCTGTCGATACATCCGTGCTGGATGCTACCGCGAAAATGAAGCTGATCGAGGAGAATCTGCCCACCTCGCTGGAAGTGCATACTCGCGAGGGGCATCCCTACCAGCAGCTGCACGGTCCCTTCAAGGATCCTTACCACGTACTGCGCTATGGTGAGAGCCTGGGCCTGGGGAGCATGAAATATAAATTGGAGGATGTAATGCCGGTTGAGAATATCAGCCCGGCTGCCCTGGGGTATATCAAAGCCCAGTCGTAAGGTTACCCTGGTTTCACAGCCATCCCGGGATGGCAATTAATCTCTAAAGAATCAGCTGAAAGCCTGCCGAAAAGGTGGGCTTTTACGTCCCCGTTGGCAAATGCCCAGCGACCGCCCTCCTGTGAGGCCAACATTTTCTGGATGTGGGTAGGGTCGACCAAATCCGGGGAAACCCCGAGGGTTTTTTCTGCCCGGCGGACACGCGCTTCAAAGTGCCGCCTGGAAGGGAAGGGGGTTCGTTCGAAGCGTTGTGCCAGGGAACCAGACTGGGCTGAAAAGGCATTGGTTTGCACCAGGAAAAACCCCGGCTCCAGGGATAAATTGGTTTCCTGAAATCGATCCCGCGCGAATTCCACCCTGGTGCAGGCGATGCCTTCAAGTTGGGGGAAGAGCCGAAATAACGCGTACCCGTCAAAGATCGGCTGCAGGAATTCAATGATCTGGGCTGCCCGGATTTCCCCCTCCAACAGAAGGCTTAGCCAGGCGATCAGGTTGGCGGGAACACCCTCCCGGCGGCATTCCGGCTGCAGGAGTAGCGAATCCGCGAACTGTAACAATCCGTCACTGCGCCAATTGAAATTTGGACCGGGAAGCAAATCGGGATAGATAAATGAAGTAATCTCTGTGCTTCCAAATGGACTGCGGAAGCGCATCAGGCGAGGTTGATCCACCCGCCGTAAATCAGATTCATCCACATCCTCCTCGGTGTGCCAGAAGAGCACTGATCCAAGGGGCTGCCGATAAACTCCCGATTGACAACCTGGGTGGTCATCCTGGAGGAGTATGGCTAATTCAAAGTCTGTCCAACCCCGATAATCAGCATTTAATAACCCGGCACCGCGAGACCAATGCCAGAGGCAATCCAGGTAAATTCGCAATGACTCCTTCAGGTAAGAAGGAAGGGAGGGTTCCCTGGATTGGTTTTCAATCCTGGCGAGTTGGCTTCGAACCATGGATTGGGAAGCAGAAATCCATTCCGGTGTTGCACCTTTCAACCGGGATTCCAGGATGCGATGGATCTGCGCCGAGACGCTCCGGCCAAGTTCCTCATGCGCATCCCCTATCGAAAGAGACGCCAGCTCCAATACCGGGATGGAGTTATTCACTTTGATATCAAAAGCAGGCTCGGTCACATCCTTACCCACGCCGATAGAGGTTTCTCAGTGCAGTTTCCACAACAGGAAACTGAAAATGATACCCCGCGCGGAGCAGATTCCGAGGCTCGGCTTGCTGGCCCTCCAATACCAGGATGGATTTCTCTCCAAGCATTAACCGAAGTAAAAATGCTGGAACCGGCAGATAAAATGGGCGGTGTATTACTTTGGCGAGCGTTTGCCCGTACCGGGAATTGTTGACGACATCCGGGGCTACCAGGTTGAAGGCTCCCTGGCAGCTTTCATTTTCGATCAGGTACTGGATGGCATCAACCTCATCCAAAATGTGAATCCAGGGGAAGGGTTGGGAGCCGCTTCCCAGCCTGCCCCCCGCGTAAAGCCTGATCGGCAGCGCCACCAGCGGCAGAATCCCGCCGTGAGGATCCAACACTACGCCAGAACGGATGACCGCCCGGCGAACACCTATGGATTCAACGCTTTGCGAGGAATTCTCCCATTCCTGTGAGACGCGAGCCAGGAAATCCGAACCGACGGGTTCATCCTCGTTTAATACCTTGGAGGATGATGTGCCATAGAATCCAATACCGGATGCCTGGATAAAAACAGATGGTTTGTTCTTTGCCTTTGAAATTGCTTCTGCAAGCGCCTTTCCTGCGGCGAGCCTGGATTGCAGGATGGATTCTTTTTTCTTTTGCGTCCAGCGGCCAAGGAGGATGTCTGGCAGGTTTTCTCCGGCGATACTCTCACCGGCCAGGTTCACCACGGCAAATGTGTTCTCGATTTCTGTGGTCCACTCTCCGGAAGTTTTTCCATCCCAGCCCACAAACCTCAAGGAAGCATTAGCTTCACTTATCTTTGGCGACCGGGACAGGATGACAACTTCATACCCCCCGGCGATCAATTTCCAGGTCAGATTCTGCCCAATAAAACCGGATCCCCCGGCGATGATGATCTTCTTCTTTTTTAGTTTTGTCATTTTCCACCTGCGCAGGTTCTTTAATTATTATCTCAAATACCAGAAGGAATAACACTATTTGTACAGCATCAACTCATCCAATAATTAATATCGCTTCAGTCGTCCCCAGGCACGGGTCTCTGGCGGTTTTGTTTTACCCGCTTCCGAATGGACTTCTTTTCCAGGCGGCGGTATTGGGAAGAGATGGTCGGCCGGGTGGGCTTACGGTAGGAAGGCTCTTGAAGAGATGATTCGATCATACGCATAAGGCGCTCCACAGCATCGCGCCGGTTTTGCTCCTGGCTGCGAAAACGACGGGCCAGGATATTGATCCTGCCAGCCCGGTCGAGATGCGAACCAGCTATGCGCTGTCAGCCTCATCCGGCTGGAGTTATTAAGGATCGAAGAGACAGCCGGGTTGAAGGTCAGGCGGATGGCTGTGGCAACTTTGTTGATATTCTGTCCCCCAGGACCGGAGGCGTGCACGGCTTCAAAGCTTAATTCAGAAAGCGGGATTTCGATGCCATTCGGAACAAGGCCATTCCCGGGATGCTGCTTGCCAGAATTTGACGGTTCGGGCTCAGACATGCAAGTCAGATTTCAGTTTTAGAATACACTGGTTGGCGGCGATTCTCCCGCGCGAGATGATGTCATCAATATCATTGAATGCCCAGGGATTGAATTCAGCCACGTCCGGCCGGATCAAGCAATCGATCGATCGGGGGTCGGGTTGGGAGGATCGTAAATGCATGAGATTGACCACTCCGAAGAGCAGGTCCACCAGGTTCTGGGGTGGACGCAGGCTGGCGGTGCGGGAGGAAAGGTCCACAGCGATGATGTAATCCGCGCCCATCTCGCGGGCGACTTCGGAAGGAAGGTTATCGACAACACCGCCATCCACAAGGAGTTCATCGTTTTTAATGATCGGGGCAAAGATTCCCGGGAAAGCGGCACTGGCGCGGATGGCTTCCGAGACCTGGCCCGTTTGGATCACCACCCGTTTACCGGTGAGGATATTGCAGGCGACCGCTGCGAAGGGGTGGGCGAGATCAGAAAAATCCAGCCCAAAAATGTTCGTACGAATGAAATCGTCCATCGGATCGGTGACGAACAGACCCAGGGAGGGGGGGAAGCTGAGCTTGACCAGGTTGGCCCAGTTGGCGGAGCGGATCATCTGAGCCATGTAATCCGCGGATCTGCCGGCAGAATAGGCGGCCCCGATGATCGCCCCGACGCTCGTGCCGGTAACGATCTCCGGGTGAATGCCTTCCCTCTCGAACACTTCCAAAACACCGATATGTGCCGCGCCTAACAGGGCGCCGCCACCGAAGGCTATACCTACCTTGTGGGGTTTTAGTTTGAAAAATCGCTGTAACTTATTCATGTTCGTCCTTCGAAGATGACATATTTCACACAAAGCGAACTCGCAGATCAATCCACTTTTATTTTATTGGGGATCACCAAAGGAGGCAAGCTTGTACTTGACAGGATCATAAGTAATGATAATATATGAATACTTGCTCATATAATCAAGGAAATCAAGATGATATCCAACATTTCATTAGCTCCCTGCGAAGTAGATGCGATCCATCAGGACCTGGTGGAGCTGGCAGCTCGGACTCTTGTGGACCAGGATTCAGCAGATGATATCGCGCGTATCTTCCAGGCGCTGGCTGATCCCACCCGGGTAAGGTTGATCTCCGCCATGATCGCGTCTGAGCTTTGTGTTTGTGATCTTTCCATGTTACTGGGAATGACCCAAAGTGCGGTTTCTCACCAGCTTCGCATCCTGCGTGACCTGCGCCTGGTTCACAGCCGCAAGGAAGGGCGGGTCGTGTTTTACGCCCTTGATGACGATCATATCCGTGACCTTTTTACCCGAACTAAGGAGCATTTGCTGCATGGATAACCTCCAAATCATTGAAGTCCCGGTTGCGGGAATGGATTGCGCTGAATGTACCAATCATGTCCGCCATGCATTGGAGAAAATCCCAGGGGTCCAATCTGTGGATGTCATGCTTTCATCAGAAAAAGCCATCATTCGCGCGGAACCAGGTAAGGTGGAGATGAGCCAGATCCGCTCCGCGGTTGTTTCTGCTGGATATACCGTTCCCGAACCCATCAACGGAAAACAATCCACTGGGGAAAGTTTCAGCCGGAGAGTCTTTACGATCTTCGCGTTGATCACCGGCGCGCTACTTTTTGTCATCGTGGTTGGAGAGTGGCTGGGATTATTTTAATACCCTCACCAATTACATTCCCAGAGCTGTCGGAACGATCATCGTCCTGGCGGCTGGCGCGCCGCTTTTTGTGGATGTTTTTAGAGCCGCATTCAACCGCCAGGTGACTTCCCGTACTCTGATGACCCTGGGCGTGGCAGCCTCGCTGCTGATCGGTGAATGGCCAACTGCCGGTGTGCTGGTTTTCATGATGTACATCGGCAATTACGTGGAATCCTTTACGGCTGATCAATCCCGGCGGGCGATCAAGGATTTGACCGTGATGATGCCCCAGACAGCCAGGGTGGAACGAAATGGAACGGAGGAGGAGATTCCACTCACCGGTGTGCAACCCGGCGATATCGTTATTGTCCGTCCCGGTGAAAAGATTCCCGTGGATGGTGTCGTTCTGACTGGTACCGCGGTAGTGGACCAGGCTGCCTTAACCGGGGAATCCGTTCCATCGGAGATCGGCCCCGGCACCCAGGTCTATGCCGCCACGCTTCTCCTGGCAGATTCCGTCAGAGTGCAGGCGACGCATACCGGCAGGGATACCGCATTCGGACGTGTGGTGCACCTGGTTGAGGAAGCCGAAGCTCAGAAAGGTTCGATCCAAAAATTCGCGGACCGGTTTTCCGGCTATTACCTGCCGGTAGTCTCCGGGATCGCCTTGCTTACCCTGGTTTTCAGTCAGAATGTAAATGCCGCGGTGGCTGTTCTGGCAGTGGCTTGCTCCTGCTCGATCGCCCTGGCAACACCGATCGCGATGATGGCGTCCATCGGGGCGGCCGCAAAACGCGGGCTGATGATCAAGGGTGGAATCGTGCTTGAGACGCTCTCCAATGTAGATACGCTCTTGATCGATAAAACGGGCACGCTCACGTTCGGCAAACCGGAAATAAAGGATATTATTTGCTTGAACGGAGTACCTGAAAATCAGATCCTGAAATTCGCGGCATCCGCCGAACGCTATTCCGAGCATCCTCTGGCGGCTGCCATCCGCGAGGCTGCCGCAAGGCGTGATATCCCATTAACCATCCCGGAGAATTTCCATAATCAGGCTGGTATCGGACTTACCGCCACAGTGGAAAAACATGAGATCCGCATCGGTTCCCGGCTTGTTTTGAACGGCACACCCAAACCAGAAGCTGCGAGTAAATTGGAAACCTTGGGGCGTACGGTATTGTATATTTTTTACGACGATGCGTTGATTGGCTTGCTTGGCCTGGCAGACACACTGCGCACGGATGTGCCGGAAGCCATCCAGGGTTTACGCAAGCTGGGAATAAAGCATATCGAAATGCTCACCGGGGATAACAACGCTTCTGCTGCAAGCGTGGCATCTGATTTAGGCGTGAAATTCCAGGCGGAATTACTCCCTGAGGATAAGATCCGCATTGTGAGTGATTACCAAAAGCAGGGGAGACGGGTGATGATGGTAGGAGATGGGATCAACGACGCTCCGGCGCTTGCCCAGGCGGATGTAGGAATCGCATTAGCGTCCTCCGGTTCGGATATCGCTCTGGAGGCATCCGATATAGCCATCCTGCGCGAGGATTGGATGCTGGTCCCAGAAGTTTTAGCGATTTCCCAGCGCACGATGCGGGTGGTACGTGGCAACCTGATTTTCGCCGGGTTCTACAACGTCATCGGGATCAGCCTGGCCGCACTCGGATTTCTGCCCCCTGCTTTGGCAGCCACCCTGCAGATCATTCCCGACCTGGGTATCCTGGGAAATTCCTCCCGGTTGCTGCGCCAAAAACCGTTGTCAAAATGATCAGATCCCGCGGGATGGAATTTTGGGTTGAACGAATAAAAACTCAGGGCATCCTAGCATAGAACAACTCATCCCCAAAAACCAGGAAAACCACCTGCTCGGGCGAAACCGTGAATGCCGTGGGTTTTGAGTGCGGCAAGTCGTACCCCTGGGCTGCATCGATGTTCAGGATGCGGTATAGATTTAACTGCACCCCGAACTTATAGATCGAAGGGGAATTATTATCCAGGATGTGCAAGGCGGAATCGGGCAGCTCGGTGAAGGCCAGCTGCGAAAAGCTCAATCCATTCAAGGGCAGCGCCTGAGGACTGCCGGAGCGCATGTCCTCATAGATTGCCGGGTTGGTGCAGGTGGATTCCTTCCAATCAACGCGGCTGTAGACGCAGTGAACCATTTGGTTGTTCTTGAGCAGCAGGAAGAGATCATCGGTGCTGACCGCCAGGTCAACGTAATCACCACCGTTATTTTGGGCTGCCAGATCGAAAAATTGGGAGGGTGATTGGCTGTATTCGTACGCGCGATCTTTCTCACCGCTACGATAACGCCAGACCCGCCCAGTCCCCGTATCCAGAACATATAGGACGCCATCGTTGAGGGTGATTGCTTTTATATGGCTCCAGTTCACCTTCGGGCGCGGAAGCGCCTTGGAGGTCGGGTTGGCTTTGGGGGCGCAGTATACCGCATTACCATACTCATCCACGCCAATGATCGAAGCACCGCCGCTGATGCCAGGCTGCACCTGGATGTTGTTGGGGGGCAAAGCGGCGATATCCACCAGTTTGCCAATGAATCCGCCTGGACCGCAGTTGAAGTCGAAATCAACCTGGTAGGTTTCCGAATTTTTACGGGTCACGCGCGAAACACGCCCAGTGGGGGCGTCCAATAGATATGCATCCTGGTCGCGTGTAACCACGCGGGTGATCTTGGATGTTTTTGGGATTGATGAGGATAGTGCGGGAACCATGGCCAGGCGCGAGACCCCCTGGAGTGAATCCAGCGCTGCAGCCACCTGGGTGTGCAGCAGATTGGATTCATCGGTTTTGCCATAGCTTTCCGCTTTCTTCAACCAATCGTCCGCTTGCGACCAATATTCCGTCTGCAGTTCGCGTGTTTTTTCCTTGGAAGCCAGCCCGGCGTAGTATTGGGCAACCTGCAGGTTGATCACGTGCTGTTCCCCCCGGCCGCTTCGCAGGTAGATGGTGATCCCCACAGCCACCACCACGATGGGAATGGCGATAGCAGCGAACAACATGGTGCTCTGCGGGATGACAGGGGATTTCTCGGTGATCCCTGGCAGCATACGTGCCAGAAAGAGCCTGAAAGTAGAGAACGCTTTTTGCCGCTTCGGTTCACCTTCCACCCATACGCTGGCAGCTTTTACCCCAGCGGTCTTCATCCAGGTGGGACGGCGGCTGGAGAATTTCTGCCAGGAAGTTTTTATCCCTGTAAAAATCGCTGCCAATCTGAAGCCACCTGTGCTTTTTTTCACTTTGGCGGTTCCGCCCGCGTCTGTGAGAGGCTGAGGGGCATTCGGCTTAAATACTGGCGGGACTGTGCCGGGGCTGGCTGCGAAGGCTGCAGTAACAACTGGCTGCTGGACAGGTGCGGCTGACATCCGGTGACGGATGAGCTGTCCTTTCCCGGGTGCGATGCGGATGATCCCGGCTGCAACATCCGGTCCGCCTTCCCTCACCAGCAGCTTGTACATATCCTCAAAGCCGAGACTGGTGGCGCTTTGGAGTGAGGCTTCGTTCCATCCTGCTGGTATCTGGGGCGTGAAAAGAATCATTTCACCCGCAGCAAGCGTCGATTGGGAGAACCGCAATTGTACCGATCTCCCCACACCCAGGCCAGGCTGGGGAGTGGTTTCTGAACCGAGGTTTTCATAACTTCCTGATCGGCAGATCAAACAATCCGATGACCCAGCGCTTGCGCTGAAGAAAAGATCTCCACGGATGACCAGGAGATTCAGTCCCGCTGTGCAGGGAACCTTGTTGGGGTATAGATTTTTATTGATTTCGGTGAAGTAATTATTCAGAAAATCCGCCGCTTCGGAAAGGGCAGACGTGATGGAACCAGCGCTTTTATAGAATTTTTCTGCAGCGGTGCTCAGGAGGTCTGAGATACGGTTTGCGGAAAGAGCGTCATCCGAGCCGATCGGACTGAGCAGGATAACGAGGAAGTCGCGGTCGCGTCCACGGGCAGTGCGGCGCGGGGGAGTGGTGGCGAATAACCCTGGCAGATCAGGCAATATTTGCCCGGCGGTACGATTCAGGCTGGATAAATGGATGTCAATCATTAATAATGAAACCTGTTTGTTGGTTTGAGATATTCATCATGGTGCGGTCAGGATTTTAGTGCATTTTTTATGCCAGCGCGCGTTGAACCGGGTCGTGATCAGCTACATCATCTATAATTGATTGGGAAACAACTTTTTATGGATTCCAAAAACCGCAACCTGGTTCTGGGGATTTTTGCCGTAGTTTGGCTGCTCGTCATCGTCCTGGGATACTACGCCATCCATAAACCATTTACGCCTGAACTGGCTGGGACCCTGGCGCAGGCGGTCTGGCGGGTATCCCTGGCTTTTCTGATCGTAGCCATTGCCGGCGGAATTGGCGCAAGATTGATCACCCTGGAGGGGCACCATCCGATGGCGGTTCTCAGCCTTCAATCGGGCTTGGGATTGGGGCTGTTGGCACTGGGGATGATGCTGATCGGTCTGGTTGGCGGCTTTCACCCGCTTGTTTTTGCCATTCTTTTGGTGGCACTGGTACTCCTTTTCCGCAGAAAAATCCTGGAATGGCTGAAATTGTGGGGCGGGATTCATTCGTTCTGGAAGGAAAGCAGCCGGTTCTGGAAAGTGTGCGGCGGGCTGTCAGTTGCCATCCTTGCTTTCGGATTGATGACCGCGCTTGCACCTCCGGTTAAATACGACGCGATGATGTACCACCTGACCATGCCCCAGGCTTATTTGCAAAGCGGCAGCTTCGATTACCTGCCCTGGATCGCGATGTCTGGCATGCCGCAGGCGACCGAAATGCTTTACACCCTGGCGATGGGCCTGGGTGGACCTACAGGTGCAACCGTTTTGGGCTGGTTTTTTGCTTTACTTGCCCTTCTTGGTTTGGCGGGGTTTGTGCGCACCCGTTTGGATAATCCTGCCGGATGGGTGGCTCCGATCAGCTTGCTGGCGGGCTATACCTTCGCCATTTCCATGGCCTGGGGATATGTGGATTGGCTTGGGTTGTTTTTCGGATTAGGCGCAATCGTCTGCATGGACAATTGGAGAATTTCCGGCAAGCGCCGGTCGCTCTTTTTCGCAGGTCTTTTTGCCGGGTTCGCTTTTTCAACGAAATACACCGCTGGGTTTTTATCAATCGCACTATTCGGTGCATTCTGCTGGCATTGCTACAAACGCCGCGAGTCGTTTTTTTCTGGTGTTTTCATCCTCGCAGGCGCAGCCATCCTGGCCGCTTTCCCCTGGCTGGCAAGAAATTGGGTCAACACCGGCAACCCGGTCTACCCCTTCTTCTTCCCGGGCGGGGCGATGGATGCGGTGCGCATTGGGGTCTACCAGGGCTTACCGCCCTGGGGTGATTGGCGCGACCTTTTCCTGCTGCCTTTCCGGGCGACAGTCTTTGGCAGCGAGACAACTGAGGGCTACAGCGTCTCCGCTGGACCACTTCTGCTGGGGCTGGGTGCGCTTTCCTGGATCGGCTACCGGAAATTGAACAACGATCAAAAGGACTCCCTGGAAAACGCAGCCTGGATCGGGCTCCTTGGGTTGGGGTTGTGGGCAGCTGGCAACCAGCTCAGCGGATACCTGATCCAAACCCGCATGTATTTTTCCATATTCCCGGCATTTGCCATTCTGGCAGGGTTTGGTTTCTACGGTGCCAGCCGAATTGAGCTGCCCGCCTTGCGGGTGGGAAGGTTGCTCCAGGTCTTGATAATTTTGGTGCTGGGGTTAAACACACTTGAGGTATTCCTGGCCTTCAACCGGGCGGGGGCGCTCCCGCTGCTTGGGGGGGCGCAAACCGAAAAGCAATACCAGGAAAACGCCCTTGGTTGGTTCAGCCCGGCGATGGATTCGATCCGCACGCTTCCAGACGGTCAGAAAGCACTTTTGCTTTACGAGCCGCGCGGGCTGCTTTGCCTGCCCAAGTGCGATCCGGACGAGATCCTGGATCGCTGGAAACATGACCTGGCAATGCTAAAAGACCCGCAATCCATCCTGGCATCCTGGCGGCATCAGGGTTTCACCGTTATCCTTTACAATAAGGCGGGTGTGGATTTCCTGCGTGAAAATCCAGACCCTCACCATCCCATCGCTGAACTGGATCAATTGGACACGCTGCTTGCCTCACTGCCATTGATCCAGGATTTTGGCGGCGCTTATCGATTGTACGCAATACCCCAACAATAATTGGAGGGTTCCATGGCAGATTTGGAAGGTTTTTTCCTGGGAAAACAATATGACCTGGCGAAGGGAACTGCGCTCGACCAGCCAGTGATCTACGATCCGGCGGACCTGACTACGCATGCCATCGTCACGGGTATGACAGGTTCGGGCAAGACAGGTCTGTGCATTGCGATGATGGAGGAAGCCGCTCTGAAGGGTATCCCGGCATTGATCGTGGATCCAAAAGGCGACCTGACCAACCTGCTGCTGCATTTCCCCGATCTGCTGCCTTCGGATTTTGAACCCTGGATCGATCCCGAGATCGCCCGCCGGGCGGGGCAATCCACCGTCCAGGCTGGCACAACGGCCGCAGAAAACTGGAAAAAAGGATTGGAAGGTTGGGGACTGGGGAGAGCAAATATCCAAGCGCTGAAATCCGCCGCTGATTTCACCATCTATACCCCTGGCTCCTCCTCCGGGGAGTCGGTGAATATCCTCTCCTCGTTTGATGCGCCAGCTCTCCCCTGGGAGGAAAACCGCGAGGTTTTGCGCGATAAGATCGCCAGCATTGTAACTGCGCTGCTCGGGCTGGTTGGGTTAAAGGATATTGACCCCCTGCGCTCGAAAGAGCATATCTTGCTTTCTTCGCTGTTGGAGGATGCCTGGAGCAAGGGGCAGGGCCTGGATATGCCCACCCTGATCCTGCAAACCCAAAAACCGCCATTCGACCGTCTGGGGGCATTCCCGGTGGATTCCTTCTATCCGGAAAAAGAGCGTATGGACCTGGCGATGCTGCTGAATAGCTTCCTGGCGTCACCCTCCTTCGAAACCTGGCAGGAGGGCACACCGCTTGATATCGACACTTTGCTTTTCACCAAGGATGGAAAACCCCGCCACAGCGTCTTCTACCTGGCGCACCTTGATGACAACGAACGCATGTTCTTCGTCACCCTGCTCTTCAGTGCGGTGGAGAGCTGGATGTTCACCCAGCGCGGCACCGGCACATTGCGGGCGATGCTCTATTTTGACGAGATCCTGGGTTATCTGCCCCCGGTGGCGAATCCCCCTTCACGCCCCGTGTTGCTCGGCTGCTCAAGCAGGCACGCGCTTTTGGAGTTGGGACTGCTTCTGGCCACGCAGAACCCGGTGGATGTGGATTACAAGGCGCTCTCCAACGCCGGCACCTGGCTGATCGGCCGCCTGCAGACTGACCAGGATAAGCAGCGCCTGCTGGATGGATTGCAGGGCGCCAGCGGGACCTTCGACCGGATCCGCTGCAGATAAATTAATTTCCGGACTGGGAAAGCGTATCTTTCTGCTGCACAATGTGCATGCCAAAGGACCGGTGGTAATTACGACGCGTTGGACGCTAAATTTCCTGGCCGGACCGCTTACCCGTACACAGATCCCTGACCTTAATAAGCTGGCCGGGCACACGAAGAGGTCCGATCAAGCCGCTTCAGCCGCTGCATCCCAGGCAGCAGTTCCGGTGTCTGCTGTGAACAGTTCCCCGGATTCCGGAGATTATTCCGCCCAAAAACCAGTCATCCCAACCGGGGTCAATGAATACTTCAAGCCCGCTGCAGGGGATCAGACAGGTGGAGCCTATCAACCCGGCTTGTTGTTGCAGGCACAGGTGCGCTATTTTTCAAAACAATACGGGGTGAACCAAATCGTTCGTAAAGCATCGGTCCTCAAGTTTGAACCGCAGGGAATGCCTGATTGGCAGGCAAATATCACCAAAGATATGGATGCTTCTCAACTTCTACGCACTCCGCAGGCAGGTCTGAAATTCGCCTCCCTGCCAGGATTTCTGGCTACAAAGAAGAAGATGGATGATCTGCAGAAGGATTTCATCGATTGGATCTACCGCCAGGGCAGCCTGACCATTTTTGTGAACGAGGATTTAAAGTTGGCCAGCATTCCGGGGGAGACGAAGGAGGCGTTTATGGCACGTTGCCAGCAGGAATCTGCAAAGGTGGGAGGCGCAGAAGATGTCAAAAAGAAAATGGAACTTGAAAAGAAATCCCTGCCGCTTCGCCAGCGTATCCGCGACCAGCAGCTCAAAGTGGAAAAGATGCAGGCACAATCGACCAATCGAAATATTGAAATGGTTGCGAAAGGCGGAGAAGTTCTTTTGAGTTTGTTTGGGGGAAGGAGGAGGAGCATCTCTTCCAGTGTGTCTCAAGTTCGGATGGCCGGTGACGCTGCGGCGAATTTAAAGGATGCCAAACAGGACCTGGAAAATTTGGAGGAGCAGCTACGCGTCCTGGAGCAAAGTTACCAGCCAGGTGCCGCCGAAGGAGTGGCCGATATCTCCGGATTGATCCGCGAGGTGCCCATCTCCCCCCAGCAAAGGGATATATACATGGAGCTCGCCGGTGTGCTTTGGGAAATAACATCATAAATTCGGCGTGTGAGTGGATATTCTTCAGCCTGTGAATTCAATTGGGATCCTATCCATGATGAAGTTGTGGAAGGAAGGAACCATCGCTTTTTGATGAGTTGAATCCATGATGGAAGTCGATCGAAAAAGACAAATTTGGATCCTGTTGCTCTGCCTGGTGATAGCCGGGTTGATCTTCATCGCTTTTTTCTGGGTGAATCAGCTTTCCTCGGCAAACCTCGCCATGGTCAGCATGTTCGAGCCGGATGAAGGTGTGCTGATTCCCTATGTCCAACGCATGGTCGCCCCCGCGGAAGGGATCTACCAATCCCTGCACCAGTTCGTTTTCTATGACTATTACTTCTACGGTTTCCCCTTTTTTGCACTTTCTGCGCTAATTGCATTACCGCTTCGATTGGCTGGTCTTCTCGATCAGATGCCGCTTTTCATGGCACTTACCAGGCAATTCATCAGTGTCCTGCCGATGATCCTGGCGGTGCTAATCCTGGTATTCATGCAGGACGGTTTTAAAAGCTACCGCTCACCGGTTCTGCTTGTGTTTCTGCTCAGCATCCCTGCGGTTGTGCGCAACAACCTGTGGTGGCATCCAGACGGGCTGACAATTCTGTTCGCGGTGCTCACATTATTCTTCTTGAACAGGGATGATCTTCGTTTTGGAAGAAACTTCCTCCTGGCGGCGTTTTTCACCGGTCTGGCAACTGCGATCAAATTGGTGGGGTTGTATTTTTTCCTGGCTGTCGGATTAACCCTCGTCCTTGGATTTTTCACAAAGCGCGCTTCGGTAAGGCGTATGATCGGAATGAGTTGCGCTTTTGTGGGCATCATGGTGGTCACGTATATTGCCTCCAACCCTTTCATGCTTTCCCACTGGTCGCGGGATACTTACTTGCAGATTTTCCGCCAGCAGACCCTGGTTCTGAGCGAAGGGTATGGGGTGGTTTATGCCAAAGGGATTACGGCTGCGCTGCCTTCCATACAGGAAAACTATGGCGGCCTGGTTCTATTTGCCATCCCGCTGGGATGCGCGGTGTGGGGAGCGTTTATAGGAAAACAGCGTCTCCTTCACGCATTGATCCTGGCATGGTTCCTTCCGCTTACCGTCACCGTGTTTTTCTTCTCGCACTTCAAATTCCAGTATTGGCTGCCGGTAACCCTGCCGGTATTTTCGTGTGTTGGCCTCCTGCTACCGGAGAAGCTTCGGGGAACGCGCTGGTTCAACAAAGAGAATATTCTGCGAACGGTCCTGCTCGCAATTATGGGCTTTCAATTAGGGCGATTCATTTCCACCGATGCAAATATTTTTGAAGAGCGGATAGGACGCGCGGAGAATAATCCACGGATCGCATTCTTTGAAACAGCGTCGTCAAAGCTGGCATCCCTGGATGGGCAGCCTCTGAAGGTCTATTACGATTACCGGCTGTATATGCCCGGTCATTCGGATTGGACCGTCACAACCACATTTGATCTGCTAAATTATAGTTACATCCAGGAAAATAAATTTGACGTGCTGTTGCTGCTGAATCAACGCATCAAAGATTACATCAACCCGGCGGTGCAGGGGATTGATCCGGCGGAATTTGCGCTTTCGCAAAAGTTCTATCGGGACGCGGACACCGGGCAAATTGAAGGGTTTAAGCTACTATTCCGTGATGACACCGGTTCGATCTTTATTCGCGAAAACCTAAACCAATAATAACCTTTTGGTTTGCTGGTTAGCGGATGGTAGCTGTTACCTAAATTCCAAAAAGATGGTCAACTCATCTCCTGCCGCCCGGCGAGGGCGCGTAGAAGCGTGTTCTGATCCGCGTATTCCAGATCTCCGCCCATCGGAAGGCCGCGCGCCAGGCGGGTGAGGCGAATTTTGAAAGGAGCTAATTGCTGCTTGATATAGAGTGCGGTGGCATCCCCCTCCATGCTCGGGTTGGTCGCCAAAATCACTTCCAGAACCCCGCCGGTCTTCACCCGCTCGATCAAGGGACGAATGCGCAGGTCATCCGGGCCGATGCCTTCAATGGGCGAAATGACCCCATGCAAAACGTGATAGCGCCCGGAAAAACCGCCGGTTTGCTCCAGCACCAGCACATCGATGGGTTCCTCCACTACACACAGCGTGTTTTCCGAGCGTTGCGGATTGGAGCAAATCTCGCACATACCCGCGTCTGCCAGGGTGATGTTGAAGCACTGCGGGCAAAGCGCGGTGGCGGATTTCAGCTTCATCAACGCCTCGGCGAGCTGCAGAGAGATGCCCTCATCCCCGCGCAACAGGTAAAAGGCAAGCCGTGACGCGGTCTTTGGACCGATGCCTGGCAGCCGCTCGAAGGCCGCGATTAAATTCTGGACGGGTTCAGGCAGAATTGCCATGAGATTTTCTTAAAATCCCAATCCACCCAAGCCGCCAGCGAGAGGACCCAGCTTTTCGGCAGCCATCGCCCGGGATTGATCCAACCCGAGGTTTACCGCGCTGAGGATCAGGTCCTGAAGCATTTCTGCATCAGCACCGGTCAATAATTCTGGATCGATGAATACCGTAGTGAGCTTCTGGTCGCCGGTGACGGTCACTTTCACCGCGCCTCCGCCCACGCTGGCGGTGGTTGTCTCCACAGCCAACTGCTCCTGGGCAGCTTCCATTTGCTCCTGCAACTTCTTCAATTGTCCCATCATTCCCATGCCACCCCCCCCTTGGGGGCGATTGAATCCCTTCGACATGCCTCTACTCCTTGTGAATGATTTTGCCGCCAGCGTTCACCGCCGCGGATACGATCCCGTCCGGCTCGGCACCCATGTCCTGGGGCATGTTGGCGGCTTTGGCACTGACAACTGTGCACTTAATTTGGATATCCAAACCAGTAACCTCGCGGATGGCATCCTGGGTGGCGGTGATATTATCTCCGGTCTCCATTTTGGAACGCAATAGATCGCCATCGAAGCCAAGCACCAGGACGCCATCCTGAATGCGGCGCACTTTGCAGGAATTCAACAGGGCTTCCGTCTGCGGGCGCTGACGTTTTACCGAAGAACGGATCTTATCCCACTGCCGCAGAATATCTTCGGATTGACCAGAAGACGGTTCGGGATGCGACGCAGGGTTTACAGTTTGAACAGGTTTGCCCGGAGTGGGTTTTTCGACCAGCGGTACCGCAGCGACCTGTTTGGGTTGTGAAGAGAAACTCGGTTGTGGTGTTTTGGAAAGTGAAGGATTATCCTTTTTATAGGATGGGATGGTCGCCTGAACGGGGGTCTCGGCAGTTTCGGGAGAAAAGGCAACCGCCTGCGCGAACGCCATCTCCAACGATAAGGAGGGCTGCCAGGCATTCCGGGAATCAGAAGCAGCGATATTGAATAAGCGGATGTATTCAACCAGGCTGCGGGAATCGGTGCGGCTGCACTGGGTCTGCATGACCTGCTTCTGATCGGGCGAGGCGTCCACCTGCTCCGGGTTACCCAATGCGATGAGGAGCAACCCGCGGAAGTGATCGACGAGCTGGCGGGCGAACTGGCGGGGATCGGTGCCGCCATCCAGTGCAGCGTGTAAGGATTCCAAACCCACCCCGGCGTTTTTATCGATCACTGCCGCGGCTAGGTCGATCACGGACTGGCTGGCGGAAGTCCCAAGCAGTTCCTGGGCGCTTGCCAAATCTACAGCTTCGCCGGTGGAAGTGAGTTGATCCAGAAGCGAGATGGCATCCCTCAGGCTGCCGGTTGCCTGGCGGGCGATGAGCACCAGGGCGTCATTACTTACCTGCAAGTTTTCGTTCTGGACGATCTTTTCCAGCTGAACGACGATGTGGTTGACCGGGATGCGGCGGAACTCAAAGCGCTGACAGCGGGAGAGCACCGTGGCTGGGATCTTATGGAGCTCTGTGGTCGCCAGGATGAAAACCGAGTGGGCGGGGGGCTCCTCAAGCGTTTTCAACAACGCGTTGAACGCCGCGGTGGAAAGCATGTGCACTTCGTCGATGATATAGACCTTGTATTTCCCCTGGCTGGGGGAGAGGCCGATCTTTTCCCGCATTTTGCGGACATCCTCGACGCTGGTGTTGGATGCTGCATCGATTTCGATGAGATCGATATAGGCGTTCTCATTCACCGCCAGGCAGTGGGCGCATTTGTCGCAGGGACGATCGGCAGGGTCTTCGGATAGACAATTGAAAGACTTGGCCAGCAATCGGGCGGTGGTGGTCTTTCCGGTTCCGCGCGGACCGGAAAAAAGATAGGCGTGGCGAAGTTTACCCAGCCGGATGGAGTTCTTCAGGGTTTGGACGATCGGATCCTGACCGACCACCTCCTCCCAAAGATGCGGGCGCCATTTTCGGTAGAGAGCTTGTGTCATGAATGCATTCCTGGAGATGTTTTAGGGGATCGTAAATTCCGCCCGGAGAGTTCCGGCGGGGTCATAAATGCGCGCCTTTTGCCCGGTTTGCCAGGCGGGGGAGGTTCTGCCCCAGTACAATTCGAGCGCGTTATCCGTGCCGGGACGGGAATAGACGGTGATGGTGGCACCGCCGGTATAAAGTCGAAGATGGGAAGGGAAGGTATAGGAACCGGCACTCTCGCTGGATAATTTCCATCCATTCAAGCAAAGCTCGCCATCACCCACCCGCTGAATGGAGACCTGTTCCTCCTGAAGATTCCCCGCGCCGAAAACGTTGGTGATGCGCACTACTTCCTCGGATTTCGGAGGAATTACCGCGTCACAATCACCGGAGACGATCGTCTGTGGCAGCGACGAAGTTTTGACCGCGGGCGGGGTTTGCACCGGGTGCGTTTTATCCCATATGAATAGTACGGTGAGGGTTACCAGGGCGGAGATAATAATATTGAGTACAATGAAGGGCAGCGACCGCGAGGCTGTTCTCATAATTGGATGGGTAAATCATAGCACATTTGAGATTAGTCTGGGAAATCCATGCAATATTTGATCGATGGTCATAACCTGATCCCTTTCGTCCCTGGATTGAACCTTTCCGATATGGATGATGAGGAAAGGTTGGTAAGCCTGCTGCAGGTGCACGCGCGGGTAAGCCGCAGCAGAATCGAAGTGTATTTTGATAAAGCACCCGATGGCAGGCAAAGGACGCGCAAGGTGGGAATGATCACGGTTCACTCCATTCGGCCACCCGCCATTGCAGATTCAGCCATCATCGACCGGATCAGATCTTTGAAAAAAACTGCCAATGGGTGGAGTGTGGTGAGCCACGACCGGGCGGTGCAGGATGCCTGCCGAAGGTTGGGAGCCCGGATCGTTGATAGTCCAGAATTTACCAGGATGCTCCTTGAGAGCATAAGTAAGGAACAGCAGAGAACCAGGGAGCAACCCGAACTTGGTGAAGGAGATGTTGAAGAATGGCTGAGGCTCTTTAAGGCGGGGAAGGATACCTGAAAGGCACAAGATTAATCGAACTCTTAATCCCAATTAATGCTATTCTGATAGTTTTTGTATATATTAATGCCAGACACCGAACACTTTATTGGTAGACAAATGGTGTCTGGCCATCAAATGCCCTTGGCGCCCGTCCCCCCCGGGCGTCAATAAAAAGCAGTTGATGACATTCCCTCCGTGAAGATTGCCAGGCATGTCCCCCCCATGCCTGGCAATCGCTTTAACCCCAATTGAAGCGACAAAATTGAAAAATCAAAGGGGAGTACTCCCGCAGGGGGTTGGATTGCAATATAATAAAGGCAGTGAAAACTCGTGTAATTGCCTTCTTACAAACCAGCCTGTGTGCGGTTCTTCTTCTTTCTGCCTGTGGAACTCAGGGACCTCCTGGACCTGTAATAAAAACTGCTGCTCCAGAGGATCGCTCCGGGGTGAACCCGGCTGCGCAGAACACAACAGCGAGTGAGCCGCTTGCCTGCCCGGAGTATTACACGGAAGGTTTCAACGGGTCAGCTACACAGAATTGCTGGATGGCCAACCCTCCCCTGATCGTCACCACCACAAAGCCGGATCAAGTAATCCTGACCTCCAACGATACGGGAATGAACCTGGCAATCAAGGCTGCCCAGACGGACGCATATGTCTTTTACAGCGGGGGGATTTACCCGGATGTCAACCTCCAGGCGGAGATCACCAGCCATGGGGTCAACGAACACGCTGCTGCCTTGGTTTGCCGGGCTAACGATAAAGGCTGGTACGAAGCGCGGGTATCCACATCAGGCTTTTTTTCAGTTTATCGATATGATTCTGAAAAACGAATCACAAACAAAAACCCTTACACGAACTACATTGCCGATACGCCATCTGCTGCGATCAACACCGGTACGGACAAAACCAATGTGATCCAGTTCTTGTGTATTGGCAACAACCTCATCCTCAATATCAACGGGACGGAAGTGTTCAACCGCCCGCTCGCAGATCAAACCGAGCCCGGTCTGGTGGGAGTGGGTGGGTTATCGCTGGCTAAATATCCGGTCATCCTCAATTTTGGAAATATCCTCATCGGCCAGCCTTAAGTGTGGTTGAATTCTCGCGTTTTGCGTGCTATATTGTTTTTATACATGAGTGGTCTCTGTAAGAAAATCGCATAGTTGTTTCGGTATTCTGAACTGTGGAGATACTCCACACCTTGAGATACAGTGGCATCTCAATAAAATAACCAGGCTGACCCAAGTGGCAGCGACTGCCCCCGGCAGTGAAACCGAATGAAACCCTCTGCTATGCGAGACCGCTCATGTTTTTATTTTCTGATGCTATAATTGGCGCGCGCCTCAGTAGCTCAAACTGGATAGAGTAGGGCACTCCTAACGCCTTGGTTGAGGGTTCGAGTCCCTCCTGGGGCACAAAAAAACACAGCATGTATGCCATGCCGTGTTTTTTATTTTATAGAGTTTAAATTAGGTTTTCACCAGGTGGGGGAAGATTGGGATGATGGCGAACCCACAGGAAGAGCACCTGCCCGTCGCTGGTATCCACTGCCCGCGCAGCCAGGATGGGGGTTTGTTCCTCGAGTCCCATTTCATTGCGGTAATGCAACCAGCAAAGATCCTGTTTATCCCAGGCGCGGTGACAGCGCTCCATCAGTTCCGCGCCGTTGTAGGTTCTCAGACGGGTGATGGTCAAATCGGAGCTGGAAGATGATTCGGAGAGTCCCAGCGCCCAGGCATCACTGACCGGTTCAAAAATTGGCGGAGGGCCTTCGATAATCGTGATCTTATCGTCCATTGCAATTCGCGGCAATCATACCATATTCAACCAGCCATAAAATCTTATGAAACGCATATAAGCTGTTATCGGATTTCTAATATCCACAATTTAGAATGAACCCATCAAACATAAAGGAGTCCAACATGATGTACTATTTTTCTCCCCGTATTAACCCAAACCGCCGCCCGTGGATGATGCCCTCCGAAGCAATGCGAAGGAACTTCGAAGACTGTGAGTGCTCGATCCCCGCGGATGTCCGCAGCACCGACGAAGGCTATGAGATCCGTGCCTTGATCGCAGGAGTTTCTGCTGAAGATCTGGATATCCAATTCACCAGGGATACCGTCAGCATCAAAGGCGAATATAAAGTTGTAACTGCGGAAAATGACAACTTTCTGCGCAAAGAGCTTCCGGAAGGAAAATTTAGCCGCGATTTCAGCTTCTCCGAGCCGGTGAATGTTGAGAAAACCACTGCAGCACTCAAAGACGGGATTCTTATGCTCTTCATCCCGAAGGCAGAGGAAGCCAAACCCCGCAGCATCAAGGTCAAAGCGGAATAAGTGATTGTTGTGATGGAGAGGGCAGTCGAAAGGCTGCTCTTTTCGTTTAAAATGGGTTAATGGATGAAGAAGAAATTTCGCGGTTGACCACCTACCTTGGGGTGCCAGACCTTCAATATTTTGATTCGATCGGATCCACGAACGACGCAGCGGCTGAGTGGGTTTTAAATGGAGCAGCGGATGGATCGCTTGTTCTGGCGGATACCCAAACGGCCGGACGCGGCAGACACGACCGGCACTGGCAAACCCGACCAGGCTCCGCGCTGGCTGTAAGCTTTATCTTCCATCCAACTGTTGAGGAACTTAAGCTGGTCCACCTTTTTGCCCCTCTGGGGGGCGTGGGTGTGTGCGCTGCGTTGAGGCAGGGTTGGAATCTGCCAGCGGAGATCAAATGGCCAAACGATATTTTGATCCACAGGAAAAAGGTGTGCGGAATCCTGGTTGAAACATCCTGGAATGGATCAGAAGTGGGCTCGGTTATCCTTGGAATTGGCATCAATATTGCACATGAATCCATACCGCCGGTTGACGAACTGCAATTCCCAGCCAGTTGCATTGATGACGAGCACGGTCAGCCAATCCCGCGGTACGAGATTTTGAAAATGGTCGTAAACACTCTTTTCGAATGGCGGAAGGAAATGGGGAAACCCGAATTCTTCCAATACTGGCAGGAACACCTGGCTTTCCAGGGTGAGCCTGTCCGGATCATCGAGGATGGCAAGACGATCGTGTACGGCAGGCAATCCGGGATCCTACCCGATGGCAGGCTGGAGATTACCACCGCGAATGATGCTAAAATTGGAATCACCGCGGGTGACCTGCACTTGCGGCCTGAAAAATAATGGGAGGTATCCATGCTGGATGATCTGCGCAGTTCCGCTTCCGACAGCCCGCAGGGAGAGGATATCTATTACGAGGACGACTTACAACAGAACAAGCAGTTCCTGGGAATGACCGCCCCCCAGCGGTTTATCGTGGTGCTGATGCTGCTCATTATGGTCTGTATCTTGGGCACATTCGTCCTGGTGATCTTTGGCAAGGTGATGCTTCCATTCCTGTAAGAAAATAAATTTATAAAACAACCCCCCGGTTGATCTGATCCCGGGGGGTTTATTCGTTAATTTGCTTCGCTGGTTTCACCATTGACTGGTTTCAATTGGTCTGGTGAAAGCCTGGCGATGGATACGCCAGTGTCGTTCTCACCGATATCCATCAAATGGATCCCGCGGGAGGAGCGGCTGGTGAGGGCGATATCTTTTACTTTCAGACGCAGTACGACTCCATTGGAGCTGATGAAGGTGGCTTCATCGGCGTCATGAACCACCCTGGCAGCCACGATCTTGCCAGTCTTTTCAAGGTATTTTTCATTGAGAGTGGTCACACCCTTGGTAGCTCTTCCCTTGGTCGGGTATTCGGTAAGTTTCGACCGTTTCCCAAATCCACGCTCGGTGAGGATAACCAGCGAGGCATCTGGTTCCGCAACTTCCATGGAAGTGAGGCGGTCCCCGGCTGCGAGCTTGATCCCAGTCACACCGGCTGCCTGCCGGCCAACGGGGCGGATGACGGACTCTGAAATCCGAAGCGCCATACCCTTTGCGGTCACCAGGAGCAATTCATCTTTTCCGCTGGTGAGGCAGACCCAGCCGAGTTCATCGCTCGTATCCAAGGACATGGCGATCAACCCGGAAGGACGAACGGACGAGAATTCGGAAAGCGGCACCCTTTTAACCTTGCCGGACATGGTTGCCATGGTGAAGTATTTCCCCTTTTCAAAATTAGGCACTGCCACGGCTGTTGTGATCCTTTCGCCAGCATCCAGTGAGATGATGTTCACAATGGGGATGCCTTTATCGGTGCGGTTGGCATCCGGGATCTGATAAGCTCTTTCCGAATACACCTTACCGCGATCGGAGAAAAAGAGCATCGTGTGCAACGTGCGGGCTGGAATGACCATGAGAACTTCATCTTCATCGCGCATGGTCTGGCCGGAGACGCCCCTTCCTCCCCGTGCCTGAGTGCGGTAAAGGTTGGCAGCAACCCGCTTGATATAGCCTTTTTGGGTGATGCTAATGAGGATGGCTTCATCCGGGACGAGGTCTTCCTCCTTCAGTTCCTGTTTCTCCTCAGCCTGGATGCGGGTGCGGCGCACGTCCCCGTATTTCGCTGCGATCTCGCTGAGATCGGTCTTGATCACATCCAGGATCTTGTGCGGATTGGAAAGAAGTTCATTCAGATATTCAATGCGTTCAAGGAGGGCAGCATGTTCGTCTTCGATCTTCTGCCGCTCAAGGGCAGCCAGGCGGCGGAGCTGCATATCCAGGATGGCATTAGCCTGAATTTCGCTCAGGTTGAACTGGCTCATCAGCCGGCTGCGGGCTTGCTCTACATCCGGGGATTCACGGATGGTACGTATGACCTCATCAAGATTGGCGAGTGCTATTAGCAATCCATTAAGGATGTGCGCGCGCAGCAGCGCTTTTTCCAACTCGTATTGCGTGCGGCGGGTGATGACCTCTTTGCGATGATCGATATAGACTTGAAGCGCACGTTTCAAGGAAAGCAAACGAGGTTCGCCATCCACCAGGGCCAGCAAATGGATACTGAAAGTGCTTTCCAGGGGGGTGTACTTGTAAAGTTGATTCAGCACCTGGCGGGGATTGGCGCTGCGTTTTAGCTCGATCACAATACTCATCCCGCGCCGGTCGGATTCGTCGCGCAGATCGGAGATGGTTTCGATCCGCCCGGTGCGTACCAGCTCGGCGATGCGTTCGATCAGGTTGGATTTATTGACCTGGAATGGGATTTCTGTGATGACGATGCTGTATCGTCCGCCCTTGATCTCCTCGATATGGGCCAGACCACGCAAGATTATCTTGCCACGACCGGTGGAATACGCCTGGCGGATACCTTCGTTACCGATGATCACACCACCGGTCGGAAAATCCGGACCAGGCAGGAACCCCATAAGCTCGTCGATATCGATATCATCCATTTCCTCGTATCGCTCGATAATGTGGCTAATGGCGCCGGAAAGTTCAACCAGATTGTGGGGTGGAATATTGGTGGCCATACCCACTGCGATCCCGGATGAGCCGTTGAGCAGAAGGTTGGGCAGACGGGCGGGGAGAACGGATGGCTCTTTGAGGGTCCCATCAAAGTTATCGGTGAAATCCACCGTGTGTGCATCGATATCTGCCAGCATTTCTTCGGCGGCAGCTTCCAGGCGGGCTTCGGTATAACGCATCGCCGCGGGCATGTCACCATCAATGGAGCCAAAGTTGCCCTGTCCATCCACCAGCGGGTAGCGCATGGAAAAATCCTGCGCCAAACGCGCCATGGCGTCATACACGGCCATATCACCGTGGGGGTGATATTTTCCAAGAACTTCCCCCACAATGCGGGCAGACTTTTTATAGGCTGTGTTGGCCCGGATGCCCATATCCAGCATGGCGAACAAAATGCGGCGGTGAACGGGTTTGAGCCCATCACGGGCATCTGGCAAAGCACGCGCCACGATGACGCTCATCGCGTAATCGAGATACGCGCTGCGCATCTGCTGGTCGATATCCACGGATTGAATTGTGCCGATTTCCATAATCTACTTTCCTGGTTGAGACTTTTGGTTTGAGAATAAATAGGTAAAAACGCGCATGCGATTATACCCTATCCGATTTTCAGATAGTCGGGATATTTAGTGATGCTGTACAAGAGAAGTATAATTGGAAATTGTGACGCGAAAAATCCTGGTCGCGCTGACCCTCATCCTTGTCCTCCTGCCTGCATGCGCGAAGCGGGATGCCAATTCGAACAATTCCCCATCAAAAACGATAACCAATACTGGTTCGGATACCATGGTCAATCTGGCCCTGGCCTGGGCAGAGCAATATCAGAAGGAACATACCGATGTGCTGATCTCGGTTACAGGGGGCGGTTCGGGAACAGGGATCAATTCACTCCTTTCCGGAACGACCGATATTGCCAACGCATCCCGGGCAATGAAAGATGAGGAAAAAGCCACCGCGGAGAAAAACGGATTCAAACCCCAGGAATTTGTGATCGCCAAGGATGCCATCGCGGTGATCGTGAATCCAAAGAACCCGGTTAAGGATCTAACCCTGGAACAGATCTCCAAGATCTACAAGTGCGAGATCAACAACTGGGCTGAATTGGGGGGTGAAGACAGGCCCATCGTTAGACTTTCCCGCGAATCAAATTCAGGTACGCACGTGTATTTCCTGGAAACCGTTGTCCGCTTGGGCGATAAGAAGGACAAGTCCATTTTCTGCCCGAAGACCCTGCTCCTGCCTTCCTCGGAGGGTATTATTGCGGAGGTGCGGGATAACCCTAACGCCATCGGGTATGACGGGCTCGGATATATCACTGAAGAAGTTAAGGTGCTTGGCCTGGCGAAAGAGTTATCACAGCCTTTCGTATTACCCTCCGAATCTACGGCAAATGATGGTACTTACCCCATCTCTCGAAACCTTTTCATGTACACGCGCGGAGAGCCCACGGGAGCGATCGCAGATTACCTGCAATGGATCATTTCCCCGGAAGGGCAGGCGATCGTCTCCAATTTGGGGTTCGTTCCGATCAAGGGCAACTGAGCATGTTTAAACCAAATCCAATCCGCACCGACCGCAATGTAACCTACATCATCAAGATCGCCGGGTATTCGAGCATTCTCTTCCTGGCACTCATCTTTTTCTTCCTGCTGCAGAACGGTATTCCAGCCTTAAAGGAAACCGGTTTGGCGAAATTGTTCCAAAGCACCTGGTACCCCACAGAAGCGTATTTTGGCATTCTGCCGCTGCTTTTTGGTTCGCTGCTGGTAACGTTTCTGGCCATTTTAATCGCGCTGCCGTTCGGAGTTGGGACGGCAGTGTTCATCTCCGAGATCGCTCCCAGAGCGATGAAGGAGATCCTCAAGCCGCTGGTGGAGATCCTGGCTGGTATGCCCTCGGTTGTGCTGGGCTTCATCGGGATCGTGGTCGTTGTGCCATATATGCAGCGTACTTTCAATCTTCCCACGGGGCAGGCAGCCATCACCGGCGCCATCCTGCTGGGGTTGATCGCCATCCCCACAGTGGTCTCCATCGCTGAAGATGCCCTGAACGCCGTGCCGCAATCCTACCGGCAGGCTGCCCTGGCGATGGGCGCCACCCGCTGGCAGACCATTTGGGGAATCACTGTACCTGCCGCAAAAACCGGTATCCTGACCGCGATCATGCTTGGAATTGGCCGAACCCTGGGGGAAACCATGGCCGTGATGATGGTGACCGGGAATGCTGCCGTGATGCCCGAAGGATTGCAATCGATCTTCATGCCGGTGCGGACCATGACCGCCACGATCGCCAGCGAAATGGGTGAGGTCGCGAAGGGGAGTGCTCATTACGCAGTGCTATTTTTTATCGGGATCGTTCTGTTTATATTTTCCCTGATAATCAACATCCTGGCTTCCTGGGTGAGCACCCGCGGCCGCAAGCGTTCGGAAAGGATCCTTTCGTGACCGCCTTCGAAGACCAATCCCAACTGAAGGGTGCCCATTGGCAGGAGCGTGTCGGCGACGCGGCTCTGTGGGTGTTGAGCCTGATAACGGTGCTGCCGATCCTCGGGATTGTCATTTATATTATTTACAAAGGAGCTCCGGGGATCACCTGGGAATTCCTCACCAGCATGCCCACCAATGGGATGCGTGAGGGAGGCATTTTCCCTGCCATCCTGGGTACCCTGCTCTTAACATTGGGCTGCTTCTTATTCGCTGTACCGCTTGGGATCGCTGCCGGGATCTATATCGCCGAATACGCCAAAGATACAGCCGCCACCCGCGCGATCCGCATCGCCATCATCAGCCTGGCAGGTGTACCTTCTGTGGTTTACGGCCTCTTCGGTCTGGGAATGTTCGTGGTCTTCTTCAAGATGGGGGTGAGCATCCTGGCAGCCTCGATGACCCTGGCGATCATGACCCTGCCGGTGGTGATCAGCACCACCGAGGAAGCCCTGCGCAGCGTCCCGAATGCCTTCCGGGTGGTGAGCATCTCGCTGGGTGCCACGCGCTGGCAGACGGTATGGCGGATCATTCTTAAAGAGGGCATGCCAGGCATTCTGACAGGCGTCATCCTTGGGTTGGAACGTGCCGCTGTGGAAACAGCACCCATTCTTTTCACCGGCGCAGCTTTTTACCTTCCGACTTTGCCCACCTCGCCACTCGACCCTACCATGGCGCTGCCGTATCACATTTATGTGATCTCCACCCAGGTTCCTGGTATGCCGCTCACGGTCCAATATGCCACGGTGCTGGTGCTGCTCTTCTTTGTTCTGGTGATGAATCTGATCGCGACCTTTGTTCGCTCCCGGGCACGGGCCAGGCGGCAGTGGTGACCCCAATGGATATCATCCAGATCGAGGATTTCAGCATTACCTACGCGGATGGGGCGGAAAGCCTGCGTGGAATTAATCTGGGAATCAAGGAACACGCCATCAATGTTCTCTTCGGCCCGGCTGGGGGAGGTAAATCCACTCTGCTGCGGGCGATCAATCGTCTGAATGACCTGACGGACGTCAAAGAAGTGAAAGGCAGTATTCTTTTTAAAAAAGAGAATCTCCTCGACCCTAAACTGGATGTCACCAGGCTGCGGCGCAGGATCGGGATCGTATTCTCGCGCCCAATGCCGCTGCCAATGACCGTTACCCAGAATGTTACCTACGGGCTGGAAGTAGCCGGAGAGCATGATCGCGGGAAACTGAACGAAGTTGCGGAAAAAGCGCTACGACAGGTTTTCCTATGGGATGAGGTCTATGACCGCCTGAATGATCCGGCAATCGCCATTTCTGGCGGGCAGCAGCAGCGCCTGTGCCTGGCGCGGGTGCTGGCACTGGAGCCGGAAGTGATCATGCTGGATGAGCCTACTTCGGCGCTGGACCCCGTTTCCACCGCGCGAATCGAAGATTTGCTTCAAACCCTGAAAGAAAAATACACCATCATCCTTGTTCCGCACAACGTACAGCAGTCCTCGCGTATGGCGGATTATGCGGCTTTCTTTTTACAAGGTGAACTTATCGAGACCGGGGAAGGGAAGAAGCTTTTTATCGCCCCGGAGGATAAGCGAACACAGGATTATGTTGAAGGCAGGTTCGGGTAAGGTTTACACCAAGCGCTTGAGTGTGATAAAATCGGTCCGTTCGGGCGCGTAGCTCAGTTGGTTAGAGCGCACGGTTCACATCCGTGAGGTTCGGAGGTTCGAGCCCTCTCGCGCCCACCTCAAGACTCCATTTTTGGAGTCTTTTTTGTCACATCCGTGCCCCCATTGAGGGGGTGATAAGGTTTGTAGGCCCGAGCGCTCTCGCGCCCACCTAAAGACTCCATCTTTGGAGTCTTTTTTATCACATCTGTGCCCCCATTGAGGGGGTGATAAGGTTTGTACGTTCGAGTCCTTCGCAGCCACCTCAAGACTCCATTTTTGGAGTCTTTTTTGTCACATATGTGCCCCATTGAGGGGGTGATAAGGTTTGTACGTTCGAGCCCTCTCGTGAAGCACGCCCACCTAAAATCCCCAAGCGGGGATTCTTTAATCCATTCGGTTCGGATGACCATGCGTGGTACAGGCACCCTGATGGGGTGCAAGTAAGGGCGCACTGCCGTGCGCCCCTACGTCCTTTGTTGGGTAAATTCAGATCACCACTTCGAGCCTTTTTTCGTCGGCGCTCATCGTGATGGCCTATAAAATGGGCGCAGCGCCGTGCACCCATAAACAGGAATAATATTAAAATCCAGGGATCTCATTGAATTGCACGTTCGTATTCCATGAATGTAGAGACGCAGCATGCTGCGTCTCTACCAAAAATATATTTAATTTTTCAACCAATCAATTTCTACGCTATTCCCTGCGGTACGGCTTCAACACCGCCGCGGGTCCGGTGGCCTTGCGCCCGGTGATAGCCAGGGCAACAATCGTAGCGATATAAGGCAGCGCAAGGAAGGCTTCATAGGGCATCTTGAGGCCGGTGGTTTGCAGGCGGAGCTGGAGCGCCTGAATGCCTCCAAAGAGCATGGCTCCCCACAAAACGCGGTCCGGCATCCAGTTGGCAAAGATGATGAGCGCGATGCACACCCAGCCGCGCCCGGCGATGATCCCGAAAGTGAACGAACCGAGTTGCGCCAGGGTGAGGAACGATCCGCCCACCGCCATCAACGCGCCGCCAATCGCCAAGGCTGTGTAACGGGTGCGGAAAACATTCACACCGGCAGCATCCGCCGCTTCGGGGTTCTCCCCCACCGCGCGCATATCCAGACCAAAGTTCGTGCGGTAGATCACCCACCAAACGATGGGTACTAATAGAATGGCGATATAGGTCAGCGCATATTGGGAAAGGATATCCCCGATCAGCGGAACCCCTTGCAGGAAAGTCAACTGCGGAAAGGGTTCGATCTTTGGCGGGTTCTGGCTTTCACCAAAGATCACCCGGTAAAAGAACAAGGACAGGGAGGTGAGCAGGAGAGTGATTCCCAGCCCGGAGACATGCTGGTTCACCCCCAGCTTGACCGCGAAGAATCCCATTAACAATCCGGCTAGAGCACCCGCCAGCAAAGCTGCCAGCACACCCAACCAGAGCGAGCCTGTGAAGGCTGCCACGGTGAATCCAACGAACGCGCCCATGAACATGGTGCCTTCGATCCCGAGGTTGAGCACACCGGAACGCTCGCAGAAAAGCTCTCCCATCGTTCCAAACATCAGCGGGGTCGCCATCCGCAGGGTTGCGGCAAGCAGGTTTTCGATAAAAATGACTAATTCCATTATTCAACCCTCCGGAGGGTGTAGTTTCGCAGCAGGAACATTGCGAGTGTGACGAGCAAAAGGGTTGCCTGGACGACATCCCCCAGAAAAGAGGGCACCCCCAGTGAGCGGCTGACCGCCTGCGAGCCGGTGCTGATCAAGCCCAGGAAGAGCGAGGCCACCCCCGCGCCGATGGGGTTGAGGTTGCCCAGCGTGGCGGCGATGATACCGCTATAACCATACCCGGGCGAGATGGCATCGATCAGGTGAAAATGGATGCCCGCCACCTCGGTCACGCCAGCCAGACCGGCGATGCCGGCGCTTATCAGAGCCGTGATGAACATGGTTCGGTTAACTTTTACCCCCATGAAACGAGCAGCTTCCTTGCCCATACCCACCGAGCGCATACGCATGCCAAGGCCGGTGCGCGAGAGGATGAACCAAACCACCGCGACTGCCAGTAGCCCGACGATAAACCCGAAGTGCAGGCGGGATGGGGGCAGCAGCTTGGGCATCATGGTGGTGGCTAGAATGGTGGGCGATTGCGGCCAGTGGGTGACCGGGTCGCGCCAAGGTCCGTTAAGCAGGGCGCTGACCATATAGAGCGCAATGTAATTCATGAGTAGGGTTGTCACCACCTCATCCACCGAGAGGCGTACTTTGAGGAGGGCTGGCACCAAGCCCCAGAGCATCCCGGCGATGAAACCGCCCACGAGCATGATCAGGATGGCCAATGGTTGTGGAAACCCAACAAGAACGGTACCCAGAAAAGCGGCCGCGACAGCACCGGCATAAAGTTGACCTTCCGCGCCGATGTTCCAGTACCCGGAGGCAAAGGCGATGGTTACTGCAGCCCCCGTGAGGAGGAGCGGTGTGGATTTCACCAGCACTTCCAGAATGCTTACCTTGCTGGTTAGCGGGGAGATGAGGAAGTAGTAATAGGCTTCGAATGGATTTGCCCCGGCGATCAGGATAAATACCGAAGTGATCATGAACGTGACAACGATTGCCAGCAGGGGGATGAGCGCGCTGAACCAGCCAGGGGCGGGGGAGCGGACGAGACGGTACTTAGCTTTCATACGCCGCCTCCGTTGCCCCGCTCATCATCAATCCCAGAACTTCCTCCGTGGCATCATTGCAGGGCAGGATGCCCACAATACGACCTTCATAGATCACCGCGATGCGATCAGAAATACTGCGAATCTCTTCAAGATCCTCGGAGATCAACAGCACTGCCGCCCCCCGTTCGCGCTGCTCGATCAATTTATTTCGCACATACTCTGTGGCGCCAATATCCAACCCGCGGGTGGGCTGGGCTGCCACGATCATACGCGGGTGGGTATAAAGTGCGCGGGCAAGGATCACCTTCTGCATGTTCCCGCCCGAGAGTTTACGGGTTTGGATGGTGGGCGTGGCTTTGATCTGGTACTCTTTGATCATGGCTTCAGCGTGTGATTTGATCTTCTTACGGTCGAGCATGCCATTCTTGAGAAATTCGTCCAATCGTTCCAAGGCCAAGTTTTCCGCCACGCTCATCTCACCTACAACACCAGCGTGACGATCTTCGGGGATGCGTCCAACCCCGGCGTTCGAAATTGATTGCGGATCCATGTGGGTGATATCCAAATCGCCCAGGGTGACTTTGCCTGATTCCGGTTTGAGGACCCCTGAAACTACGGCGGCAAGCTCAGCCTGGCCGTTACCAGAAACACCAGCCAGCCCCAGGATCTCACCTTCACAAACTTCAAGGGAGACATCCTTCAACGCCAATAGACCTTTTTTATCCCTGGCTGTGATATTTTCGATTTTGAGCAGAGGTTTTCCCCCGCAGGCTTCACTATCGCGCTGGACCCCGAAAGTCTCTCTTCCAACCATCATTTTTGCCAGCGAGCGTTCGTCCGTATTCTTTTTATCGACTGTACCGATGCACTTTCCATCCCGCAGGACGGTAATCCGGTCACTGATAGTCATCACTTCAAATAGTTTGTGGCTGATAAAGATGACCGATAAACCGCCTTTACGAAGTCGGTTAAGGGTTTCGAAGAGGACATCCACTTCCTGTGGCACCAGTACTGCGGTCGGTTCATCCATGATCAGTACGTGAATATTGCGGTAAAGCGCTTTCAAAATCTCCACACGCTGCCTCTCGCCGACGGAGAGGTGACGAACCAGCGCGGTTGTTTTCACATCGATACCGAATTTATTCGCTGCTTCTTCAACATTCTTGTTGACCAATTTCGGATCCAACCGCACCCCGGGGTTGAATCCAAGGACCACATTTTCCGCCACGGTCAGCGGGGGAACCAGGGTGAAGTGCTGCGAAACCATCCCGATCCCGTTGGCGATGGCATCTTTTGGAGAGTTAATCTGCACGGGTTTTCCATCAACCCGGATCTCACCTGAATCCGCTTTGTACAGCCCGTAGAGAATGCGCATCAGGGTCGTCTTACCGGCGCCGTTCTCACCCAGTAATGCATGGACCTCACCTTTTTTAAGTTCAAAATTCACTTTGTTGTTGGCGATCAAGGGTCCGAATTGTTTGGTGATGCCCACCATCTGGACAGCGTCCATTGAACCTCCCAAGAAAAAATTAGTGATAATGACAAGCGGCTCCTGCGGAGATTCCCCCGCAGGAGCCAAAAATGGTTAACTGGCTTGATTAATTGACTGGTTGAGGCTGTTGCTCATCGATATCGACACGGAACAGACCCTGTTGAATCTGTTTGAGCGTATCCTGCACGAGTTTCAGGGTTTCAGCCGGGATCTTGCTGTCATTGCCATGGAAATCGGCCAGTGTTGCGCCGCCCTTTCCCATCATGCTGAAGTCTTTCAGATCCTGAGCAGTCCAGGCACCTGAAGCGACCTGTTTGATCACGAACTCAACGGTCGGGTCCATATTCCAGACAGGACTGGTGAGTACAAGGTCAGGAGCCTGCGAGTTTTGATCGCTCATATTGCCGAAAGCCCATGCACCCTTTTCCTTGGCGGCATCGATCACGCCAAAGCGTTCTGCGTAGAATACATCCGCGCCGGCATCTGCCTGCGCCAGGGCAGCTTCCTTGGCAGCGGCAGGATCAAACCAGCTGTTGATGAAGGAAACCAGCACCTGAGCATTCGGGTTGGTTTTCTTTGCACCAGCAGATGAAAGCATTCACCAGGCGGTTCACTTCCGGTACCGGAACGCCACCGACCACGCCAATTTTATTGGATTTGGTCATCGCGCCGGCAATCATCCCGCTCAGGTAAGCGGGTTCGTGAATCCAGTTATCGAATACAGAGAGGTTGGGCTCGGAGGGTCCGAAACCAGAACCGAAAACAAAGGCGATCTGCGGGAACTGGGCAGCCACGCGGCGGACAGCTTCTTCATTGCCGAACGCATCACCGAAAATGACAGCGGGTTTCTGCTGGGTGGAAACTTCGGTCAGGATACGTTCCATATCCCCGGAGTATCCAATATTATCCTGATAGGTGTATTCGATCTTACCGGCATCCGCTGCTTTTTGCAGAGCCGCATGAATAACACCATCCCAGGGTTCCTCAATGGGGGTGGCATAAGCGCCGAAAACTTTCAATTTCCCGGCTGTGGAAGGTGCAGCTGTTTGGGCAGCGGGAGCTGCGCAGGCTGCCAGCAGGCCGATTACCAGGATTGAAACCATTACCAGGCTGAACAATTTTTTCATTTTGATCTCTCCTCGTTAGATTTTTTGTCTGCACGAAAAACCGAAGAGGATCATAGTTGAACCTGCACCACCTCCTCTATTTGGGACTCCAGTTTATCTTTTACTCAGCGCTTCCTTTACTCTTTCAGGATCGGCTGGAAGGTTCCGGATACGCACACCAGTGGCATTGTAGATCGCGTTCAGGATCGCCGGGGCAGTGGCCAGAGATGGCGCTTCCGCAAAACCTTTTACACCTTCTGGTCCATCGGGATGTGGAACTTCCACCACCACCGGGATGATCTCAGGGGTCATGATCGGCAGAAGGAATGCGGCATTTGCCGAGCGTATCGGTCAGGTTGATGCCATTTTCGCGAAGGAAATGCTCGGAAAGCGCGAATCCCAATCCCATCATCACACCACCCTGGATCTGGGAGACAACCGCATCGTAATTCAATACCTTTCCCACGTCATTGGCGGAGATGATCTTGAGGACTTTTACTTCACCCGTGGTTTCGTCCACCTCCACAATCGCCACCTGGGTGTTGTATGCGTAACAATAATGGGTGACCATCGATTGGAACTTTGCTGTTCCGATCCGACTTTGCTCTCCTACTGGGTGCATCTGAACCGTTTGCTGCGGAGTGAAGCGTTTTTCTACTACGAATTTCTTTCCCAGCGATTTGATCTCGACCGATTCGCCATTGACGCGTGTTCACCAGTTTGTCATCCATGAGTTTCACTTCGGAGGGTGCACATCCCAAATGATCGGCAGCCCGCGAGGTGATTTCTTCTTTCAACGCCTGGGCAGCCATGACCACTGCCTTGCCGGTCATGTATGTCTGGCGTGATGCAGTGGTGGGACCGGTGGGAGGGGTGAGGGCGGTATCCGGACCGGTAATGGTGATCTTTTCAGCGGGAAGGCTGAGTTCGTTCATCACAAGTTTCATCAAGACCCACTTTGGCACCCTGTCCGTATTCGTGCTGGGAGTGTTTCAGGTCACGGTGCCATCCGGATGCAGTTCCACGATCGCACCCGAACTCTCGGGGATTCCATGACCAAATCCGATATTCTTGACCGCGGAGGCGACACCCACACCAAGCTTTTTTCCCGGGGCGGGTGTCGGGAATGGGGGTGACCTTGAATTTATCCCAGGCTGCCTGGATCGTTTCTTTAATGGATACAACGCCTGGGGTCAGGATGTGATCGGAGGCTGTTGGGCAGGCCGATATCCAGGGCATTGATCAGGCGGAATTCAAAGGGGTCGATACCCAGTTTCTCTGCCATGCGATCCATGTTCTGTTCGAGGGCTGAAGCTACCTGGTTGACCCCAAAACCGCGCATGGCACCGGACGGAATGTTGTTGGTATACCAGGATTTGCCATTGACTTTCAGATTGGGGATGTAGTATGGGCCGGCGCTGAAAACGACAGTGTTTTCCAGGATATCCATTCCGAGCATGCAATAGATACCGGTATCCAGGACAATGCGGGCTTCGAGGGCGAGGACTTTGCCACTTTCATCCGCACCAGTCTTGAAGTACATCCAGGCTGGGTGGCGTTTCTGGTGAACGCGCAGGGATTCCTCGCGGGTGAGCACCATTTTTATAGGTCGTTTGGTCTTTAAGTGCGCCAAGTGCCAGGTACTGCTGGAGGATCATATCCTCCTTGGCACCGAATGCCCCGCCGATGGGGTTTTCGATCACGCGGATCTTTTCCTCAGGCAGAGCCAGAATTTCTGAAAGCTGGATACGGTCTTCAAAAACGCATTGAGACCCGATGCGGATCTCCACACCGCCATCAGCAGTGGGAAAAGCCATCCCGGATTCCGGCTCCATGAACCCGTGCTCGATGGCAGGGGTGGTGTAGTTATCCTCAACCACCACAGCGCACTTCTTGAAGGCTTCCTCAATATCACCGCGCTCGATACCCACTTCATAAAGCAGGTTGCCCTTTTCGTGCAGTTTCGGCGCATCTGCACGGGCGGCCTCTTCCGGCGTGAAAATCCCTTGCAGCACTTCATAATCGACCACGATCTTTTCGAGTGCGGCGTTTGCGATCTCCAGGCTTTCAGCAAAGACAGCGGCAACCCCATCCCCGATATATTTCACAATATCGGAAGCGATGGCCGGCTGGTCGCGGATGACCAGACCGCACTGGTTCTTACCAGGAATGTCTTTGGCGGTGATCACAGCAACCACGCCAGGCATCTGCTTCGGCCGCGGAGGTATCGATGTTGCGGATGAGCGCGTATGGATGGGCGGACCATAGAATCCGGCCGTGGAGCATGCCCTCCACGTTCATGTCATCACCGTAAACAAGTTCACCGGTAACGCGGCTGCGCGCATCCGAATGTTTTCATCGATGCGGCTGATCACTTCCGGCGCTTTAGGCTCGGGTGGGATCAGCTCCGGGATTGGCCATCCATTTGGCTGCCAACTGGATGGCTTCGATGATCTTGACATAGCCGGTGCAGCGGCAATGATTCTTGTTCTTCGTCAGGTGGGTCTTGATCTCTTCGGAGGTGGGGTTGGGGTTTTCATTCAGCAACCCCTTGGCCGACATGATCATACCTGGCGTGCAGAAGCCGCATTGCACAGCTCCGGCTTGCATGAACGCGCGCTGAAGGGCATGCAGGCTGCCGTTGGCGGAGAGGTGCTCAATTGTTTCCACCTCGGTGCCAGCCACGCGCGGCATTTTCACCAGGCAGGCGCGCTGGGCTTTGCCATTGATCAGCACGGTGCAGGCCCCGCAATGCCCGGTTGAGCAGCCGTTTTTAGTGCCGGTCTATCTTCAGGTCATCCCGCAGAAAGCGCAAAAGCATCTGGTTTTCCGGAACTTCGGCGGAAATCTCCTGCCCATTTAATTTAAATTTTACATAAATCAATTTAACGGTAATATCTTCGACCACGGTATTATCCTTATTCAGGGAATGCAAGCTGCTTCATTTTTTCACGGTCTACCAACTGGCCGTGGCTGATCACGTAGGCGGGAGCTTCGTGGAAACGGAAAGCTTCCAGCACGTTGGGTTGATCGAGTACCACCAGGTTGGCCTGCTTTCCAACCTCCAGACCGTATTCGTGCACATTCATGCATTTCGCGGCGTTGTGGGTGATCATATCGTAAAGGGTTTCCATATCCGAAGCGGTGGTGAACCAAAGCAGGTGCGAAGCCAGGAAACCTACCTCGAGCATGTTGTTGCGCCCGTAGGGATAATAGGCATCGGAGATATCGTCCTGTCCCAGGCAGATAAGGTTGCCGTTATCCAGCATTTCACGCACGCGCAGGTGCAGCGGGCCGGTTTGAGGATCGGTAACCATGCCCATGCGGGCTTTTTTCAGGATAGCGGAGAGCTTTTGAAGATAGGGGGTGGGGTAGAGCGCCATCGCGCGGGCATGGTGCGCCAGGGCACGACCTTCCCAGCCGATGCGGATGGCTTCCAACGCCATAGCCTCGAGGGAGCGTAACCCGGGGTCGCCGGCATCGTCCACCAGCATGGAAACATCCTTGTTATATTTCTTAGCCAAGTCGAACACCACACGCACGTGCTCTTTGATGGCATCATCAGTGTATTCGATCCAGGGGATACCGCCGGCAACATCCGATCCAAGCTTCATGGCCTGGTCCATCAATTCAGTTGCGCCAGGCTCGCGGACGATGCCATCCTGGGCAAAAGCCACAACCTGGATATCCACGATCCCCTTGAATTCCTCGCGGGCTTTGATCAAAGCCTTGGCACCTTCAAGTTTGGCTTTTGAATCCACGTCAGCAAATGCGCGGATGTGGGTGTTGCCATAGATGGCGGCCTGGGCCACAGCTTTGCGGACATTCTTGATGATCCATTTTTCATCGTAATTATCTTTTACTCGCGCAGCCAGCTCAATGGCGGTCATGGCTTTGCCCATGTCTGCGCCGTGGTAATCCTTGAGCGCCGCTTCGTCCATCATCATCAACGTGTACACCTTGCAAAGATGCAGGTGGGTGTTGACATAGGATTCTGTTACCAGTTTCTTTTTGGCATCGATCTCGAGCTTGCCTGTTTTTCCTGTTTTTTCAGATATTTCAGTAATCTTGCCGGATGAGATCCCGATATCGAACAGCTTTTCGCCCTTATTGCGTAGTTTTGCCTGCTTGATAAGGATATCAAATTGATCTGCCATCTTCAGCTCCTATGGTTGGTGGGAATCTTTGGAAGAACGTGTTTAATCATTATAGAGAGTTTTAAAGTGATTACAATATAAATTGATGAAATGCCGGAAAATCAGAACGAATATCATAATGTCCATACAAACCCTCAAAATCGAGTATGGATACAGAAATCATCTTGTATGACGCAATAGGAGTGTAATTTGAACACACATGTGATTCTTGCCACCCACGGGTCACCTCCCCACGATTTTCCCCCAGAAGAACTTCGTGAATTTTTTGTACTACATGCAAGGAGCCACGATTCGGGATCTGAATCTCCCGATGCACCGCGTTTTGTGGAATTGGAATCGAAAATGCGTGCCTGGACGCGCACGCCGCAAAATGACCCTTTTTATACTGCATCGCGGGAACTGGCATCATATATGGAGAAATATCTCCATTTGCCGGTTTTCACAGCATTCAATGAATTCTGTGCGCCAACAATTTCTGAGGCGCTGGGCAATTCGGCCGAAATGGGCGCTGAGAAGGTGATCGTGATCACTTCAATGCTGACCCGCGGGGGTGAACACGCCGAGGTGGATATCCGCGAGGCGGTATCGCAAGCCAGGCGCGATCATCCGGAAGTGGAATTCATTTTCGCTTTCCCGTTTCCGGCCAAGGATATCGCGCGGTTTCTTGCAGAGCAAGTGGGGCACTTTAATCCTGAGTAACGATTTACGTTATTAGAAAATCCAAATACCCCTTGCAACTTTGAATAAAATGCTTATAATCATATATGGATAAGTGCATATATGAATATATACATATCGTTATTTGAAAGATGCAGTTATGGCCGATAACCTGCGCGAAGAGGTTGTCCGCATGCATGCTCAATTATGCAGTGGCATCTCTGACCCCAACCGGATTTTGATCATCTATAATCTGGCGGAGAGTCCAAAATGCGTCAATGACCTGGCCAGCAGCCTGGAGCTTTCTCAGCCCTCCGTTTCCCGCCATCTCAAGATCATGCGGGATTGCGGCATCGTGCGCGCCTCGCGTGAAGGTCAGTCGATGATCTACAGTCTGGCGGACCAGCGAATTATCCAGGCGCTGGATATTTTACGAAGGGTGCTTGCAGATTCGCTTACCGACCAGGCAGCCCTGGTTACGAATGATTCCACATCCCAAATCTCACGGAGTAAAGCATGAAGCAATTTTTGATCCTGGGAGCTGGCACAGCAGGCACCATGCTTGTGAACCGGCTGGTAAAAAAGCTGGATAAGAAAGAATGGAAGATCACCGTAGTTGAGAAAGAACAGAACCATTATTACCAGCCCGGTTTCCTGTTCGTCCCGTTCGGCGTTTACCAACCCCGGGATACCTATAAGCCCAACCGTAAATATATCCCTGCCGGGGTGGAGTTCATTAACTCCGAGATAATTACCATTGATCCGGACAAAAATCGCGTGACCCTGGAAAAAGATGACCAGGTCATCCAATATGATTACCTGGTGATCGCCACGGGTGCCACGGTCCGCCCTGCGGAAACCGAGGGCTTGCTGGATGGTGGATGGCGAAAAAATATCTTCGATTTTTACACCCCGGACGGTTCGACTGCGCTGGGCAAGTTCCTGCAAACTTGGAAGGGCGGGCGGCTGGTGGTCAATATCGCCGAGATGCCGATCAAATGCCCGGTGGCTCCGCTGGAGTTCATCTTCCTGGCGGATTGGTTCTTCACGAAGAAGGGGATGCGGGAAAAGGTGGAACTGGTTTATGCCACCCCGCTCCCTGGGGCATTCACCAAACCCAAAGCTTCCGCTATGCTGGGCAGCCTGATGGAGAAGAAAAATATCAAGGTGGAGCCCGATTTTGCCATCAGTGGAGTGAATGCAGGCAAGAATGTAATTCAATCCTACGACGGGCGTGAGATCGGATATGACCTGCTTGTTTCCACTCCAGTCAATATGGGGGCATCGGTGATCGAACGCTCGGGTATCGGCGACGACCTAAATTTCGTTCCAACCGACAAGTTCACCCTGCAATCGAAGGGCTGGCAGAATGTGTTCGTCCTGGGAGACGCCAGCAATATCCCCGCCTCCAAAGCTGGCGCCGTGGCGCATTTTTCGGTAGGTGTGGCGCTGGAAAATATTCTCGCCCACATCGAAGGCAAGGAAATGCCCGGAAAATTCGATGGGCACGCGAATTGTTTTATTGAAACAGGTTTCAATAAAGCCAGCCTGATCGATTTCAATTATGATGTTGAACCCCTGCCCGGAACCTATCCCCTCCCTGTTCTTGGCCCTATGAAGCTCCTGGGTGAGTCGGTGATCAACCACTGGGGTAAGCTGGGATTCCGGTACATGTACTGGGAAATCCTCATGCGGGGCTGGGGAGTGCCTTTACCCGAGAAGTTGAGCATGACGGGTAAGAAATTGGATTGATCCGGTAAAACCGGTAAAAAAATATCTACGATAAGGAGAATAAAAATGGCTGATGTGCTTGCGACTGTGAAGTTCGATGCAGAAGGTTACATGGAAGACGCTTCCGCCTGGAACGAAAAGGTTGCCGAAGCGATTGCTGCACGGGAGGGCTTGAAGCTCACCGATAGACATTGGGTTGTGATCAAGTACTGCCGGGATACGTTTGCCAAAACCGGTGAAGCCCCCACGCTTCGTAATATCACCAAGAATACCGACGTGCAGACCAAGGAGCTTTATGAACTGTTTCCCGGCGGACCGGGGAAACTGGCTGCCAAGATTTCCGGTTTGAAAAAACCCACCGGCTGCATCTAATTCAAAAATATCTTAGGAGAAAAAAATGGCTGAACAGAAAGCCCCCCGTAAGTTGTGTCTCATTGCCTCAAAAGGCTCGCTGGATATGGCATATCCGCCCATGATCCTGGCGAATGCCGCCCGCATGTCCGGGATTGAAACCCACATTTTTTTCACATTCTGGGGTCTGGATATCATCACCAAGAAAAAGATGAATGGATTGAATGTTGCCGTGGTCGGCAACCCCAACATGCATCCCTGGGTTCATATCCCCACCATCATTGGCGTGATTCCCTTCATGTCTGAAGCTGCCACCTGGATGATGAATCGTGAGATCGCCAAGCTGGATTTCCCTCCGGTGGGTGAATTCATGGAGATGCTGGTGGATGCCGGCGCGCACATCTATGGCTGCAAGATGTCGATGGATATGATGAAGTTGAAGAAGGAAGACCTTATCGATGGCGCATCCGTGCTGGGTGCGATGGAATTCATGGATATTGCCGAAGGCGCGCAGATCATTTTCGTCTAATTCAAATGCTGTGAAAGAGAGGCCTCGCAAGAGGCCTTTTTTTATTGTTGGAAGGGGAACCCTGCTGCATGTTACAATCCCAGATATGAACGACCCACAGGGAACGAGTTTTTCCTCCAGGCATGAGATCCAGGTGCTTCTGCGACCAGAAGGTGCGGCGGAAGGGAGCTGGCAGGAGCTGGATCGCGGACCGGGGTATTTCCATATTCCGCCGGGTATGGAAGTTGGCGTTCGAATCCGCCAAAGCGATGATGAAAACCTGGAGGAGATTTTCGAAGAGCTGCGTTCCTGTGGACGTATCTAACCCATCTGAACCTTTCCGAGAATCGGAAGGTGACGGATTATGGTTTAAAGGGATTGATGATTTTCCTCCGGTTGACGGAGCTTAACCTGAGCTCCTGCGATATCACTGATGACATATTTTCAACTTGCGGAAGTTATCGGACTACGCATCCTTAACCTGAGCTTTTGCACCGCGCATTTCGGATATCGGGATTAAAGGCCCTGAGTGAGCTGCGCAAACTAACCTTCCTGGACCTGCAGGGCTGTTCACGCATCACCCGTGCGGGATTGGCACGGATCGATCGCCCGGGACTGACCATCCACAAACACAAATAAGACCACGGAGTGTTACCGCATGAAAAAATATTTGGGTTTGATCGCTGGAATACTGATCTGCCTGGGAGTTATCGTTATCGGGTATGAATGGGCGATGAGTATGATCGGATCGTTATATGATTTCCGCTCGCCGATCAAGGACTCTCCTCCGGCAACGCTCCCTCCCCTGGGCGAATCTGCCACTGAGCGGCTGGTCTTCATCCTGGTGGATGGACTGCGAGTGGATACCGCCCTGGACGCAGCGGTGATGCCCAATTTGGCAAAATTACGGTCGCAAGGCGCATCCGCCGTCATCAACAGCGATCCCCCTTCTTACTCCGAACCGGGCTATACGACCTTGCTCACCGGCGCGCGACCGGATATCAGCGACGGACCGGCCATCAATCTGGATTACGAATCCATCCCGACCTTCACCCAGGATAATCTCTTTTCTGCCGCACACCGCGCGGGGCTAAGCACAGCCATCTCCGGCTACTACTGGTTTGAGAAGTTGGTTCCCCAGGGGGATGTGATCCAGCATTTCTATACCCCCGGCGAGGATAAAACCGCTGACGAGGCTGTGATGGCAGCCGCGCTTCCATGGCTTAAGGACCGCTCCTCGGAACTGGTGCTGATCCACCTGGACCAGGTGGACTATGCCGGGCATCATGAGGGTGGTCCGCAGGATCCGCGCTGGAATCAAGCCGCCGAGCGGGCGGACGGAATGATCGGAGAGATCTTGAGCGGGCTTGATCTTAGTCGAGATACAGTCCTGGTGCTCAGCGATCATGGGCATATCCGCATCGGGGGGCACGGTGGCCAGGATGAAGCGGTTCTCCGCGAACCCTTCGTGATGACTGGTAAGGGGGTCATTCCCGGGCAGTATGGGGATATTTACCAGACAGACATTGCTCCCACCCTCGCCGCACTGCTGGGGATCGCCATTCCTTCCAGCTCTGAGGGTCAGGTACGCACTGAGCTCCTCGCACTTGCCCCGGAAATTCTGGACCAAATCCCGGCTTATGGCACAGCGCAGCTTCAAGGCGTAGTGAACGCCTACTCTCAGGCGATACTTGGAAAAGCCGTGGAATTTCCGACTGGGGATCTGACATCTGCTCAGGCAAAAGAAATGATCGAGACGATCCGACTGCAGAAACTGGAGCGGGAACGCTCAGTCCGGTCTGTGCTTGGGGTCTTTCTGATCGTGATCCCCCTGGTATTGATCATCGTACGCTGGAAATGGAAATTCATCTGGTTCCTTGTTGGTGCAATTTTTGTATTGTTCCTTTTCAACCTGCGCTATTCGTGGATCGATAACCGCACCTATTCCCTAAGTTCGGTGCGCAGCGAAATGGATATGATCCTGTATGTGGGGATCACTGCCGCTGGTGCCTTTGCCCTCAGTTGGCTGGGAGTGATGCTCGGGACAAAATCCTTCAAGTTGGGCGGTTTGGGGGCAGGCAGGAATTCCATCCTGTTTGTGCTGTTTTGTTTGTATGTCTTGATGATCATCGCCTTGGTGAATTTCGGGATCAATGGCTGGAAGGTGACCTGGACTCTGCCTGATTTTGCGATCCAGTATTTGGGATTGATGGCCGTGATCATCGCCATATTCACCGCAGCCAGCGGATTGATCCTGACAGGCATTGCTGTGTTCACTGGCTGGCTGGTTGCCAAAAAAGGTACCCGATGAAAGAGATCGAAAAAATCCAGGATCTTCAGAAAGAAACCTCGGGTTATCTCGATTGTCTTAATTACCTGAATCAGGAGGTTTCAAAACTCCGGGGTATTTTGGATTTTAATTATGTATGTTTGAATTATGCCGAAGCGAATATCCCGCATCAAATCATTGATGATTGGGCTCAAGCCAACCCAATATTCCCCGAGTTATCCCGGCGTTTACAGGAAGTGTATCAAGACGCACCGCAGAATGCGGTTCAGAAGATACACAGTACTGAGATCACCGCAGGCAGCGCGTTTGCAGACACGTTTTCATTGATTCTCAATAATCGTTCCTATATTGATGGCAAGAGAGAAAAAGAAGGATTTTTTTCCATTTCAACCACGTATAACCAGTTCATTAATGGAGAAGATGCAAGGAAAGAAATCCATTCGTTACTATATCGAATAAACCCAATGGCAGCCTCAAAATTTATTGAAGGGTCAGGTCAATTGAAGATTCCCCCTCCAATTGGTGAAGACATAAATCCGCTTAATGATTTGCGATCTGCTTTGAATTTAACGATTCGGGCTTTAGTCGATCGCATCGGGGAGGCAAAACCTCCGACACAGACAGAAATAATTCCCAAAATCGCAAAATTCTATGGAAAGGATCAAACCGCTCAAATTGACCTGGCGATCAGGAACCGGAATTTCCTGCTGCTGTGGATAAAATTATCAAAGACGAAGGATACTTCCCTTAGCAGCGATCAAGCGATGGGGATTTCCCTGGAGATCATTTCAATCCTCCATTTGTTTACCCGAACCATAAAATTGCCTTCCAAAATGTAATTGGTTGACTGGGAACGCAAAATAATCGTCATCACTTTATCCCAAAGACGGTAATTCTGATTTACCACCAACTTATATGGACCCTTACTATCACATTCACCGACCAACAATAATTCTCGATGAGGAACGCGCGAGGCAGAATATTCGCCGTATGGCGGAAAAAGCTGCGCTCAAGAAGGTGAAGTTCCGCCCTCATTTTAAAACCCACCAATCTGCAGCGATCGGGGAGTGGTTTCGGGACGAGGGGATTCAAGCCATCACGGTATCTTCGCTTGAGATGGCGAAATATTTTGCGGACCACGGCTGGCAGGACATCACCGTCGCGTTTCCCTTCAATCTGCGCGAAATTGAGGATGTGTGGGAACTGGGTTCGCGCTGCCACCTGGAGCTGCTGGTGGACTCCCCGGAGCCGGTGGATTTCCTCGATAAGCGCTACCCGCGGGAACTGGATCTGTGGATTGAGATCGACGCCGGAGGCAGACGCACCGGAATTCCCAGTGAGGATCCCGCCGCAGTCATCCACCTGGCTGAAAAGATCTCCAAGTCATCACATCTGAAATTCAAGGGAATTCTTTCCCACTTTGGGCAAACCTACCACGCCTCCTCAAAGGAGGAGGCAGCGCGGCTGTATACGGAAGGGATCGCCCGCATGCGTCCTGTGCAGACTGCTCTGCGCAAAGCTGGTTTTCGGAAGACACAGATATCCGTAGGGGATACGCCTGGATGTTGCGCGAGCGATAATCTGAGTGGGGTGGATGAGATCCGCCCCGGGAATTTCATTTTCTTCGATGCCACACAGCTCAATATTGGCTCTTGCTCGGAGGAGGAAATTGCCCTCGCGGTGGCCTGCCCGGTGGTGTCCAAACATCCTGACCGGGGTGAGGTGATCCTTTACGGCGGAGCGGTGCATTTATCCAAGGAATTTCGAATGGAAAACGGGGTTGTTTCCTACGGGGAAATTGCATTCGCCGTTCCGGGAGGCTGGTCGGAGAAGATCCCTGGAGGATTCGTGCGCTCGTTAACCCAGGAACACGGCGTTGTTCACCTGCCGCCAGAGGTGATGGATCGGATAAAGGTTGGAGATCTACTGATGGTTCTGCCGGTGCATTCCTGCCTGACCGTCGCTGCGATGGGTGAATACCAGACCCTGGAAGGAGAGAGGATCGGAACGATGGTTTCTCGTTTAGGAGATGAGACTGAAGGGCACGGGGGTGAAGGTGAGCAGGAACAGGATGATGCACAGGATGCCGATCACCCGGCGGTTTTTGGATAGCGGAGTGATCTGATCCAGCGGTTCGGCATAAACCCTGCCCACCAGCAGGAAGATCATAGCCGCCCACAACCACCAACCGTTCCAGGCAAAGCCAAGCAGCACCAGCAGTCCAAGAATAATCGGAAGAATGGCTCGGACAGTACGTTTGCCAAATAACGTCTGGCTGATGTGTCCGCCATCCAGCGTCCCTGCTGGAATCAGGTTCAACGCGGTGATCAGGATGCCCACCCAACCCGCCCAGGCCACAGGGGAGAGCATCACGTCCGCGGCACCAAAGGGGGCTGGCTGCCCGGTGAAGAAATAGCGCAGCCAATGCAACCAAGGCGCCAGCGTGTACGTTGATGGTTCAGGAAGCAACCTGCCAAAGGTGAGGTATTTCAGCAGGAGATATAGGATGGAGCTGCCCTCGATTTGGGCGCCGTAACCGGCAGGAAAAACAGACGGGAGCGTATCGATCACGGATAACCGCAGCCCAATGATGAGCACGATAACCGCCACCACGAACCCCGCCAGCGGACCAGCCGCACCAATATCCATCAGGTGATCCCGGTTTTTTGGGATGCCCTTCATATTGATAAAGGCTCCCATCGTTCCCAGCCCGATGGGCATGGGGATGAAATAAGGCAAAGTGGCATCCACTTTATGGCGCCGGCTCATGAGGTAATGCCCCATCTCATGCGTGCCGAGTATGGCCAGCAGGCTGACCATATAGGGAAATCCACCGCTCCACAACGCTGCCAGGATACCTGCGGTCGTGTTCGGTATCTCCCCACCGGTGATATAGGTCATGCCAGCAAAAAGAACGCAGAATACCGTAATTACAAAAAGCAGGATGTTTATCCACAATCGAGTCGGTTTGGAATGCCGGGCGGGCTGGGATAACCAGGATGGTCTGAATGCCATTTTCCACTCGAAAAAGCGGCATCAACCCCAGGGGGAGGAGGTCCGCTGGAGAGCAAATCATAAGCCTGCGAGGAATCTCCACCGATGAGTGCGCCACGATAGCGGACGATGAAGCCCTGAGTTACGTGACCCGAGCGTGATCGTCGGAAATTGAAAAGACGCGCCGCACGAGCGCGTCGATATCGGGTGTTTCTTGAGATGCAATCGGTTCAAGTACCATTAATATACCTGGTTATCAGGCGGGAATGGATGGGAGTCGAACCCACCACGGCCCGCAAAGCGACCCGACACCGGTTTTGAAGACCGGGAAGCCCACCGGAACTTATCCACTCCCGCGACAAGCATACCAAAGAGGGGTGGGAATGGCAAGTTATTCCTGCACCCCGGTTTGAATTTTGATTCTGACAGTGATTCAATTTCGGCTTGAATATCACTTGTAAGAAACCACCCTTTTTGCTATAGTCACTTTTATAAAAGGGTGTGGGAGAAATCACTTGTGCTTGAAGATTCATTCCTTGCCCAAAACCGGTTCAAAATGGAGGAGAAAATGTCAAAAACCAGATGGTTCACGATAACTTTTATCATCCTCACCCTTTTGTTATCCGCTTGCGGTCAGCGAACCGTTGAAACACAGGAGGTTCCTGGGGAACCTGCTGCTACTTCTGAGCCTTCGATTGTTAAGATCGGTTACGCAGGCAGTCCGGATACCCTCAACCCTGGAACCGCGATCCTGAGTGAGGCATATGTGATGTTCGAACTGGCCTACAGCGCGCTGTTCGGGCAGAACCTGGATGGCACCTACAGCCTGGACCTGCTTGAAAGTTTTGAGGTTTCCCCCGACGGGAAGACCTATACTTTCAAGATTAAACCCGGGGTGAAGTTTTCGGATGGTACTCCGCTCACAGCAAAGGATGTGGTGTATTCCTTCAATTTGTATAAGGAACACACCGAATTTCCTTATATGAATACCTATACCGCGAACTTTGACACGATCGAGGCGGTGGATGACACTACAGTCGTCCTCACCCTAACGGAACCCGTTCCCAGCATTGAATACCTCACCACCTTCCTGTACATCCTTCCTGAACATATCTGGTCCCAATATGCTGGCGAAAAGGTGGGCGAATTCCCAAATTCCGAGATGGTCGGTTCCGGTCCGTTCATTCTCAAGGACTATGCCCAGGGCGAATACATCCATTTCCGGAAGAATCCTGATTTTTACGGAGGTGCTCCCAAGGTGGACGAGGTTGTATTCCAGACCTTCAATAACCAGGATGCCCTGGTGCAGGCCATTAAGACCGGCCAGGTGGATATGATCACCGAAATGCCGCTTACCGCGGTCGCTTCCTTGAAAAACGCAAAGGATGTCGAAGTATCAGTAGGCGCGCCGCTGGCTCCGGATATTACCGATATCATTTTTAACCAGGCGGATCCTGAAAACTGCCCGGAAGGCGGTGTGTGTACAGGCCACCCTGCGCTGCGCGATGCAAAAGTTCGGGAAGCTCTGGCTTTTGCAACCAACAAGCAGGAATTGATCGATATTGTCCTGCTTGGGCTCGGCGCTCCCGGGCGTACTTTGATCCCTGATTCCCTGCTGCCATGGTACAACGATTCGATCGAAGATCATCCATTTGATCCTGCCAAGGCGAACCAGATGCTGGATGAAGCCGGTTATAAGGATACGGATGGCGACGGCGTTCGGGAAATGCCGGATGGATCCAGACCGCTTACCCTCCGATTGAATTACCCGTCGGACAGCACGGTTGCTCCCCGACTTTCTGAACTCCTGGCAAAGAGCTGGGAACAGGCAGGCGTGAAGCTGGAAATATCCGCATTGGACCCTGACGCGCTCACCGCCATTTGCTGCCCTACTTTTGACTATGACGTTCTCATCTGGGGTTGGGGATCCGATCCGGATCCATCCTTCCTCCTAAGTGTTATGAACACGGAAAGCATTCCATCGGGGATGAGTGAATCGGGTTATAGCAATCCGGTATACGATGAGCTATACCAGAAGCAGCTTGTTGAAGTGGATCCAGCGGCACGCAAGAACCTGGTCTGGCAAATGCAAAAGATCGTCTTCGATGACACGGTCTACATCGTCCCATTCTACGCAAAGGCTGTTCAGGCATTCCGTACAGATAGATTCAAAGGCTGGCTTATCGGCCAGCCCAAGCAAGCTTTGGAGGATGTGACCTCATTAGTGGTGGTGGAACCGGTAGAATAATCAGCGCTACACGTTTCCCCTTAATTTAAATCTACGCCTCCCGGAGATGTAATTTTCATCATCCCCGGGAGGCTAACCATACAGAGCGGAGCCTGTTATTGAAGCGCTATAAGTACCTGCTGAGTAAAGTCCTTTGGGCCAGCCTCTCGATCATTTTCGTGATGGTCCTGAACTTTTTCCTGTTCAGGGTTCTGCCGGGGGATCCAGCCCGGGCAGGGGTAAAGGACCCGCGGTTGACTGCCGAGGCGCAGAATGCCATCCGGATCCGATTCGGTCTGGATAAGCCGGTCATTAATTGTTTTGAATCCATCAACCCATTAAAACTAGGCAGCTGCCTGGTCAATCCCCTAGAAACGCAATTCTTCATTTATGTGCGGAATCTCCTGCAAGGGGATTTGGGCACAAGTTACCATACCAACCGTCCGGTCAAAGATATGATCGGGGAAGGGTTGGTGAACACCATCATCCTGATCGGAATCGGACAAATGATTGCGATCTTCCTCGGCATGGCACTGGGGTTGATCGCAGCGTGGAAAGCGAATACGATCATTGATTTCGCCACATTAGGATTTTGCCTTGTTGCCTGGTCCCTGCCAACCTTCTGGCTGGGGATCGTCCTGCTTTTTTCCGGCTCCACCTGGCTGGGGCTGCCGGTTGTAGGAAAATTCACTCCCGGAAGCGGCCTGGCGACTGGTCTCCCGATGATCCTGGATGTTGGCAAACACCTGATCCTGCCAACCCTGACCCTCAGTGTGATCATGCTGGGTGAATATATGCTGATCATGCGCAGCACATCCCTGGAGATCTTTTCGGAGGACTATATCCTGACAGCCAAGGCAAAAGGACTGAAGACTTTCAACATCATTAATGATCATGTTCTCCGGAATGCCATGTTACCGATGGTCACGATCATCGCTTTGAACCTCGGGTTCACCGTGGCAGGGGCGATCCAGATCGAATCTGTTTTTTCCTGGCCGGGGCTGGGATTATCAATATTCGAAGCCGTTGGCAGGCGGGATTATCCCATGCTGCAGGGGTCCTTTCTGATGATCGCTTTCACGGTCATCTTTGCGAACCTGCTGGCTGAACTGATGTATTCCTACCTTGATCCGCGCGTCCAGGCGATTTGACCATGGATTATTACGTCCCCCCGACTGGATTCAAAAGCGTTTTCCTCAAGCTGCGCGGGAACTGGATGGCCTGGGCGGGGATCGTGATGCTGTTCGTTGCGTTGATCATCGCGGTTTTCGCTCCCCGGATCGCGCCTTATGACCCATATGCTGATATTAAAAGTCAGCATCATGGATATTTACGCCCCTCCATCCGCGCAACATCTGCTTGGAACAGATGATGCCGGCCGGGATGTGCTCTCCAATTTCATTTATGGTGCCCGGGTCTCGCTGATCGTGGGATTTTTCGCCGCATTCATTTCTGTCGTCATCGGTGGCTTGATCGGAATAAGCGCAGGATTCTATGGCGGAAAAGTTGAATTGATCCTGATGCGGTTCACAGATATCATGCTGGTGATCCCGGCCTTGCCGCTGGCGGTTGTATTGGTGGCCCTCACGTCTCCGAGCCTGGGGAATATTATTTTTGTAATCGGCATTTTAGGTTGGACGACAACTGCCCGCCTCGTAAGATCACAGACTCTCTCTGTTAAAGAACGCAAATTCGTACTGAGGGCAAGATCGATCGGTTCAGGGAATGGTCACATAATCCGCAGGCACATTTTCCCGCTTGTTTTGCCGTTGATGGTAGCAAATTCAGTTCTGGTGATATCACTGGCGATTCTAGAGGAAAGCACGCTAAGCTTTCTTGGGCTGGGGGATCCAACCATGATCAGCTGGGGGCAGATGCTCAATTTTGCCTTTACCCGCGGTGGAGTAAGCTCCGGTGCCTGGTGGGCGCTGGTGATGCCGGGATTGGGCATTGTTTGGGTCGTCCTCGGATTGACCTTCCTCGGGCATGGCCTTGAGCAGATCTTCAATCCGCGGTTGGAGGCTCATCATCTTTCGGTGGGCAAGAACATGGTTGCAAGGGAGAAGGAAGGAGCGGGAAATGCCCCCTCCTAAAATGCAACCAGCAATTTTGGATGTGAAAAATCTCTCGGTTGAATTTCGGCCGGATAAGAATTCCCGCTTGAAAGCCGTTGAAAATGTGAGTTTCAGCCTTCATGAAGGTGAGCTGCTCGGGTTGGTGGGGGAGAGCGGTTGCGGAAAAACAACGATGATGCTCAGCCTGCTGCGCTTACTTCCCGAAGCGGGCAGGATCACATCCGGGAAGATTCTCTACCGCAACCAGGACCTCCTGGATTTAGAAGAAAATCAAATGCGCGACTTCCGCTGGAAGGAGATCGCGATCATCTTCCAGGGAGCAATGAACGCGCTCAACCCTGTGCGTACGGTGCATGATCAGATCGCCGAAGCGATCACCTGTCACGAGATTAGGGCATCAAAAGAAAATGTGGACGCGCGGGTGAGCGATCTCCTAGAAATGGTGGGAATTCCAGCCAGCCGGGGAACACAATATCCGTTCCAATTTTCGGGCGGGATGCGGCAGCGGGTGATGATCGCCATGGCGTTAGCCTGTTCGCCATCCATTGTCATCGCGGATGAACCAACTACAGCCCTGGATGTGATGATCCAGGCTCAGATCCTCGAGCTGCTTCAGGAATTGAGTCAGCGGCTCGGCCTGGCTGTGATCCTGGTCACCCACGACCTGGGTGTGGTGGCGGAGATCTGCGACCATGTGCTGGTAATGTACGCAGGTGTGACGGCTGAGTATGGGGATGTGGATACGATCTACAATCACCCAGTCCATCCGTATACCCAGGATTTGATCAAAGCGTTTCCGAACTTATCCAATCCGCTCGATTCTCTGATCTCCATTCCCGGTTACCCACCGCGGCTGGATTCTCTTCCGCCTGGTTGCCGGTTCGAGCCACGCTGCCCCAAGGCTTTTGATCGCTGCAAAATAGAGCAGCCTCCGGTCTATGATTTGAATAACTGGCATCAAGCCAGCTGCTTCCTCGTGGGGGACCAGAAATGAACGGAACTTTGATCCTGCAGGTGGATGATCTAAAGAAATATTTCCTGGCCGAGAAAACCGGTATTTGGAGCTCGGGAGACAAACAGGTATTCGCGCTGGATGGAGTCAGCCTTGAACTTAAAAAAGGGGAGATCCTCGCACTGGCTGGAGAAAGCGGCTGCGGAAAATCGACCCTGGCACTGACACTGATGAACCTTGAAAAACCGACCTCTGGCAGGATAATTTTTGACGGTATGGATATCACAAATTTACGCGGCGATACCCAGAAGCAGGTGCGGCGAAAAGTCCAAATGGTTTTCCAGGATCCCTATGAATCCCTGAACCCAATTATGAGCATCCGGGATCTGGTGGCGGAACCGCTTGAAGTACATAAATTATTTACAGACCCGCAGGAGCGGGAGATCCGTGTCCGGCAAGCGCTTGAGGATGCCGGGTTAAGACCGGCGGATGTTTATATCAACCGCTACCCCCATGAGCTCTCCGGAGGGCAGCGGCAGCGTGTGGTTGTGGCTTGCGCACTGGTTTTGGATCCAATCCTCCTTCTGGCGGATGAACCGGTTTCCATGCTGGATGTCAGCATCCGGGCGGAGATCTTAAACCTCCTGGCTGAATTGCGAAGGGAGAAGGGGATCTCTGTTATTTTCATTACCCATGACATGGCAACGGCTGCCAATATTTGCGACCGGATCGCGGTGATGTATCTGGGCAGGATCGTAGAATTGGGACCCACCCGGGAGGTGCTTGCCCATCCGCAGCATCCATATACGAAAGCGCTTATATCGGTGATTCCGATTCCCAATCCACGCCACCGTCACAAGCGGATCATCCTGCAGGGAGCACCCCCAAACGCGATGGAGATCCCCACCGGTTGCCGTTTTCACCCCCGCTGCCCGCATGGTCTTTGAAAGGTGTGAAAAAGACGATCCTGGGTTGATGAGTGGTGAGGGGCGAACATTTATCCGCATGCTGGCTGATGCGATAAAAATCAGTCGGACCACAAATCTCTAACAGGCAGGTAAGAAATGCAAAACAAGATCAGCCTTTCAGCGAGAAATTTGAATACAACGGCTGGCCTTCCATGCCCCGCCCGGATTCCAAATCCCCTGCCGGGTGGTCGCATGCGCTGCTCTGCAACCAGGAAAGGGTATTTAACCCGAGTGTCTCCCCAGACGGGAAATGGGTGGCATTCATCTGGCACAGGGATGCCACCTGCGAGATCTTTGTGATGCCTGCGGAAGGGGGATTTCCGCGCCAGGTTTCCTTCGGACGGAAGGCGTTTCAATACTGGTGGGAGGAGATCCCGCAATGGTCACCGGATAGCGGTTCGCTGGCTTTCTGTATCGATCACCATGTCTACACTACGGATCTGGAAGGAGGGCTGCCCCGCAAGGCGAGCGGATTCGCCGAGAGCGCGTCCGCGCCCCGCTGGATGCAGGATTCCGAGCATCTGGTGATAACCGTCGAGCGGGATGGACTCGACCAGCTCCTGCTCACCGACCGCGAAGGATCCTGGCCGAGATTACTGGCAGCAGGCAAGGGGGATAATGGTGATGCCCGTCCATCCCCGGACGGCAAATTTGTCATCTACACTCACCGCCCATTGGCGGATTTGAACCGCGAGGATATTTGCATAGCCGACCTCCAGAATGGCGGTGGCGGGATCATCAGCGGAACGCCAGGGCGTCGCTGCTGGAACCCGCGGATTTCTCCGGATGGCAAGCGGATCATTTATCTCTCGAACCGCACTAAGTTTAATGAGATGTGGCTGTTTCAGCTCGATACAGCCTCGGATGAACAGCTCACTCACGCAGGTGCAGATCTCGCCGACCCTGCCTGGTCGCCCGATGGGCGCTGGATTGCCGCCACCATTAATAATGACGGTATGAATGATCTGGTGCTGGTGGACCCAGCCAGCGGCGCGGTCAAAGAACTTCGCAAGACCCGCGGATCGCACTCGCTGCCCGGATGGGGTACGCACTGCCGATCATTGATCTTCTCTTTTAATAGCCCCACCAATCCACCTGAGCTATACCGGGCTGAGATCGACCCGGGATCGCCAGGGTATATTAAGGAAGACCGCATCCATCCGCTCACCGCGGTTTCCTCGCCCGCTTTCAAAGCGCTCACCCTTGTTTCCCCCGAGGTGGTGACCTATAAGAGTACTGATGGATTGGATATCCCCGCGCTGCTGTACAAACCTGGGAAACAAAACCGCGCTGCGGTGGTGAATCCTCACGGCGGTCCACGCGGGCAATCTGGCTTTGAGTGGGATATCTTCACCCAGTACCTGCTGGCGAAAGGCTATACCTATCTTGAGCCAAATTACCGCGGCAGCACGGGGTACGGCTACGAATTTGAGATGTTGAACCAGGAGAATTGGGGCGGTGGGGACGTGCAGGATATCCTCACCGCTGCAGATTACCTGGCGGGGTTGGGCTGGGTGGACCGTAAAAGGATCGGGGTAATGGGTGGCAGCTATGGGGGCTACCTCGCGTTTTCGGTACTGGCAAATGATCCGGGTCGGAACTTCGCCTGCGGTGTTTCCGATTATGGGGACGCGGATCTCCTTAATTCCTGGGCGTTGACGGAAAAGAGCACGCGGCTCTATACCGAAATGCAGCTGGGACATCCGGCGCGCAAGCGGACTGGATATGAAAAGGGCAGCACAATCCGCTTATCCAAGGATGTGCAGAGCCCGCTGCTAATAACGCACGGGCTGGAAGATGTTGTAGTTCCCCCGGAAGCCTCGGAAGAGATGGCCTATGCCCTGCGGAAAGCGGGGAAAACCTTCGAATATAAGACCTACTCCGGCGAAAGCCATGGATATCTGCTGAGCACGACGCTGGCGGATTATTTCCCGCGAGTGGAGCAGTTCCTGGATTGGTACCTGTTGCCGGATTTTGGAGAGGACCGGGATTGATATGACCGATCATTTCCTGTTCGAAAACCTCACATGGCCGGAAGTCGCAGCGCTGGATAGAGAAATTCCCATCGTGTTGCCTCTGGGAGCTGGGTATGACAAGATGGAGGTTGCAGGAAGTCTTGGCGCGCCTGCAAGAGTTGCCTGGTTGCCTGCCATTCCGTATGGCTGGCAGGGCAGTGGATTGGAAGTTCCTCCCGAAATTCTTTCCGCCTGTGTTTCGAACTTGGTGAAGTGTCTGGTGGAGGATGGTTTCAGGCAGGTCTATGTCGTTCTACCGGATGGGTACACATTGCCATTCGAAGGGTCAAAAATTCGGCTTCAAGCGATCGAACCCCAGGCTGCGGTGACCCTGGAATCCATTGATCGCGACCGGGTGATCCTGGTTCCCATCGGGCACACTGAGCAGCACGCGCTTCATTTGCCGCTGAATGTGGACACGCTTTGCATCCATGCCGTGATCGAGGGCACTGCCGATGCGGCGCCTGATAAGACGGTCTGTCTGCCGGTTTTTCCTTATGGTGTAAGCACCCACCGCAATTCTTTTGCGGGCACCTTCAATATGGGAGGCAGAGCCTTTGAGGATTTCTTCCTGGCGGTGGTGGATGCACTCAACGCGAAGGGTTTCCAGCAGATCTACCTAAACAGCGGGCACGGCGGGAATGTTTCCTTCCTGGTAAACGTGGTGAAGTACTCGGGCGAACGTCACCCTGGGGGCTTCTGTGCCACCACCTGGCTGTATCTCAACGGTCCCGAGGGAGCTGCATCGTTGGAGAACCTGCGGGAATCCAAAATAGGCGGAATGGGGCATGCCTGCGAGCTGGAGACCTCGCTCATGCTGCACCTGCGCCCGGACCTGGTGCACATGGAACGGGTGGTGGATGAGGTCGATTTCATCAGCTCTCTTTCCTATTATATGGATTGGAATGAGACAGGCACGCTGGTTGCCAATCCACCCTGGAAGGACGATACCCTCACCGGTGCGTACGGGGCTGGCTCAGTAGCGACCGCTGAAAAGGGCGCCGCCTGGCTGCAGGCCGCCATCCTGGAGAAAGTTGGCCATGTGGATGAGATCATCTATCAGCACAGCACCCGGATGGGCAAACGAATGCAGACGTGATTGGGTTGTAAAAAACTAGGGGATATTCAATAGGGGAAGCAGCACCTGGAAAGCCGGCTGCAGCCCGAGGATGATCAACCCGGCTATGATCCCAAAAAGGATTCCAGCCAGAACATCTGAAACATAATGCAGTCCTGTCATTACCCGCGCCAGGCAGACCAGCGGCGCCCAGATGAGCATCGTCACGGTGAACCAAAGCGGACCAAGCCCGAATGCCAGCGTGGCCAGCATGGCCGCCCTGGCGGCATGCCCGGAGGGGAAGGAGTGTGGGTCCGTCTTTCTGTAGATGGCGCCGAATTCACCCTCGGGGCGGCGGCGGCGGATGAGCATTTTGATGCCAAAGACAAAGAGCGCCAGGCAAACGATACCCACTGCCATGAGCATTTCGCGGTAACGCCATTGAAGGCCGGAGAAAAGCCAGGCAACAGCCAGACCGATCATCCAAAACCAGGAATCACCCGAGTGTGCGAAGAAAACCGCCACACGCCAGAGGGGTTTCCCATCCTGCTTAAGCCGTAGTGCATCGGTCCAGCGGTTGTCCAGAGCCGAAAACCTGGCGATCAAGCCCTGCTCCGATCCTGCATAAAATTTTCCACAATTTGGAACTGGAATAACTTATCCACATCCATGCCCATTTCCGCAAATGGGGTGGGCAGTGTGCGCGCGTTGAGCCCCAGCTTCCCGCTCAATTTCACCTCCAGCTGCTGCACGGTGATCTGCCGGGTAAGGATGAGAAAAAGGGTATCGAACCCAAACATGGCTGCCTGTTTGAGCGGGTTTTTTCTGGCAGCGACCAGCTTTTCCCAAATGGGCAGATCCTGAATACGGCGGTCTGTACGGATGGCGAACATGTCGCCTCCGCAAACTTCCTTGTCCTTCAGGCGTAAATATGTGCGTTTGGATTCCGGAAAGGTTGCTTCCATAACCTTGCGCTCGACGATGGTGTAAACCAGATCGGCCTGCAGCGCAGGGACGTTTTTCAAAAACCAGGCGACCATCTCCGGGTTGATGGAGGGGACATCCCCGGCGCACATCAGGCCATATTCCTCCCCTGGAGCGATCTGGCGCAAGCCTTCCAACCCGCTGCGGGTGTTAAGTACCAGATCCCCCTGGTCGGGAAGGAAGTGAATTTTATGAGATGAACAAATGGGAGTATCCGCCGGGAGCCCGACGATCACCAGGTCGCCGATCCCTTCACAGGCGGAGAAGGCATCCACTATCCATTGAATAATTGGTTTACCTGCCAGCGGAATGAGGGCTTTATACCCGCCCTTTGTAACCTGATAAAGTGTATCCTCCGGGGCGGGGATACCGCCGGCAGTGATCAATACATTCATGGGTTCAGCACCTGCATCTGTGGGGTAAGGGGAATTTGATCGACCAATTTGGCAAGCGATGCGATGTACTCCCTGGCATGGGCATAATCCACAGGCTCCTTGCGACCGGTGGCTGCCACAATGGCCGCTTCCATCATGTTGGTGCCGAAGGAACGTCCATCCAAAACCGGCGTGGTGGTGACCAGCGTCCGCACTCCGGCGGCTTTGAAGAGTGCCACGTCCTCGGTTGTGGTGGTGTTGGTGATGATGATCTTGCCATCCAGTCGCGGGGGCATATAACGGGTGATGTAGTGACAATCACCAGCGATCACCGACGCCCATTCGAATTGCTCTTCCCATTTGGGGGTGTGCTTCTCCTGCTCGCTGCCCACCGGGTAAAGCCAGGAAAAGGGGAAATGGCTGACGATTGGCATCAGCAATCCGACCAGGCGGCGAAGGCTTTTTTCGGTGCGGATCGGGAAGGGGAGACCCAACCCGAACATCAGGTCTCCGAAGGTGCATTCCCACCCCATATCGATGAATGCGCTGGTCAGCCCCCAGCGATCGATGCCCGCCGTTAGGAGCACCCGCCGGGCAGGGATTTGATCTGACAGAGTATTTTCAAGCATGGCACGCACTTTGTATTCCAGGGTGGCTTTCAGGCCGTTCCCATCCACCACAGGGGTGACCTTCACTCCGCGGACCAGTTTCGTGACCGAATGCATGCGGTAGAATTTCTCATCGATCAAAAAACCAAGATCCGCTCCGCCCACACCGAAAGCATCAACTTTTCCATCCAATTCGTTAAACAACCTTGCAGCTTTTTCCATATCCCCGTCGGTGCCGACACGTTCGATGACAACTTCCTCGCCCAGAATTTGGAGCGGGAACTTTTTATCGCGTTTGGAGGAGCCAATGCTGATACTGACTGCTTTTTTCATAAATAGACCTTAAAAACCCTGACCGATTATAGCGTCTTATCCCTTTCTTCGGTACTTCAATTCACAATTTTGTAAATTGACATGCTTCACGCTTCACGTATAATGAAAAATGGCTTCTACATCTTGCTTTATCGAACAGGAAAGGGATCCTTGAAAATCAACTATATGCGAGGAATTTTCCTCACCTCAATGATATTTCTTATAACCCTGTCCGCCTGCCAGGGTGACGCCCAGCCGGAATTTTCGCCGCTTTCCGTCTCCGCTGCCGATTGTAATTACGGCGGTAATTTAAAAACGGTAGAAGCGGTGGATCAAACCACGGTGAAATTTACCCTGTGCCATCCAGACCCGGCTTTTGCAGTGAAGGTGGCCAATCCTGCCTTTTCGATCGCGGATGATGAAGTATTGACGGATAATGGCGGCGCCTCCAAGAAATTGGCTGCCGATCCAGTGGGAACCGGACCATACCGGATTAAGGAATACAAGAAAGGGGCTTATCTCATCCTTGAACCCAACCCCGATTACTGGGGTCCCCCACTGCAATCTAAATTGCTCAATATCACCTGGTCCAAAGATCCCACCCGGCGGTTAAATTCTCTCGATACGAATAGTGTGAATCTGGTCGATTTAATCCCCCCCGAGAATTTTGCTGCGATCCGCACAAGTGAGGACCTGGCTGTTCAGTTCCGGCCAAGCTTAAACTCTTTATATCTCGGTTTCAACAATTCCATTGCGCCATTTGAGAATGAAAGCATCCGCAAAGCCATAGGCATGGGGGTTAACCGCGATGCAATCGTCCGGGATCAACTCCCGGAAGGGGCATCCCTGGCGGACCAACTGGTGCCTCCGTCGCTTTACCCGGGATATTCGGCTGGTTTCTCCTGGTATTCGCAGGATGTACAAAAGGCTGTCAATTTGATTGACAGCACCAAATACACTGGTGGTTTCCCGGTCACTCTGTATTACCCAAATCTCAATGACCCCTCGCTTCCGGATATGGAACAGGTTGCCGAGGCGGTGAAAACCCAACTTGCTCAGATCGGTATTGATGTGACTATTGCTGGCAAGGATCTCGACCAGTTCAAATCGGAGAGAGATCTGGGGCAGCTTGGTTTTTATCTGAATTACATGCCGGCGGATTTTCCAGACGCGTCCAATTTCTTCGATGTGAATTTTTCCGGAGATACTTTGGCACTTGGCCGGCATTATTCGGATATTCTGCTGGAGCTAAATTCGGCAGAAAAATCATCTGATCCGGCAGCACGGCAGGAACATTACGACCGGGTGAACCAAATGATCAAAGATCACGTCCCCCTGATCCCTCTGGCTTACCCTGCCACGGCAGTTGCCAATAACCGCAGCCTGGAGAATTTGGTCATCGGTCCACTGAATGAGAACTTCACCGAAATGACCGTTCCAAATGGCGTGATCAATTTTATGCAATCCTCAGAACCTACCAGCCTGTGGCCGGCGGATGAAGATTCAAAGGATACCTCCAGGGTCGCCTCTCTCCTTTACGACACATTGCTAACCTATGATTTTGGGACCACAAAGCTTAAACCTTCACTGGCAGATAACTGGTCATCGAACGATGAGATGACCGAATGGACCTTTCAACTGCGATATGCGCCCAAGTTCACCAACGGCGCCTCCCTGGATGCCAATGATGTGGTGGCTACCTTCAGCGCGATGTGGGATGCTGCCAATCCAAATCACACAGGTAATTCCGGCCAGTTTGCTGTTTTTAAACGGTTTTTCGGGAATTTCATCAACCGTTGATGAGTTGCCAAATTGAAAAGAGGTTGACCTTTTCAGGGTCAACCTCTTTTTGTTAGTGGTATTCCTGGAGTTTGATACCGGCGAGTTGTTCCAAAATACTGATGACGGCTGAGTTATCCAGGTCGCCAATGCCTTCCGCAACCATCGCGTTGAAGAGCTGACTTCCAAGGGCGGTGGCTGGCAGGGGGATGGACAGCTCTCTGGCTGTCTCCAGCGCGATATTGAGGTCTTTTGCCTGCATTTTGGCTTTGAATCCAGGCGTGCGAGTGCCGGCAAAGAGGCGCTGGGGTTTCACATCCAGGGTCCAGCATTGGGCTGAACCGCCTTTAATGGCTTCAACCACCTTGCTGGGATCTGCGCCGGCTTTCTGGGCGAAGACCAGCAACTCCCCCATGGCGACCATCTGCGCCGAAACCATGATCTGATTGGCAGCTTTAGCGATCTGCCCGGAGCCTGGTCCACCGATATGGGTGATGGATTTTCCCATGGCTTCGAAAACGGGGCGTACGGTCTCCAATGCAATTGCGCTGCCGCCGACCATGATCGTGAGCGTGCCGTTGATGGCACCGATCTCCCCCCCGCTTACCGGGGCATCCAAAGTCTCGACACCAAGTTTCGCAAGTTCTTCCGCAATCCTGCGGGCTGTGGCAGGCTTGATGGTGGAATTATCCACGTAGATCAATCCTTTATGGCAGCCAGCAAGGATGCCATTTTCCCCCAATACCACTTTCTCCACATCGGGAGAATCCGGCAGGTTGGTGAAAACGACATCCACCTGCCGGGCGACCTCTGCCGGGGTGGAAGCAAGCTGCGCACCCTGGGCGGCCAACTCGTCCATCGCCGGTTTTGAGCGGTTGAGAACAACCAGGGGAAATCCCGCTTTTAACAAGTTGCGGCAGATGGGTTTTCCCATCAACCCGAGACCAATGTATCCAATCTTTAACATTCTGCCTCCTTATCGCAATTAATCCCCCGGATTATAAACGCGGTCGTATAATGAAGGGGGGATATTGATAAATATTTACCTTCAGGAGCATGATCTTGAGCGAAGTTGAGACGTTTTACCAGGCAGTGAAATCGGGTGATGGAAATTCAGTCAAACAAATGGTCGAAAAAAATCCGGCCATCGTGAATGCAATGGATGAAACCAATATTTCCCCGGTGCTGACGGCTGCTTATCATAACGAAATGGGAGTTGCCAATTACCTGGTGGCAAACGGCGCGAAGATGGACATCTTTAGCTCCTCCGCCTTGGGGTTGACGTATATCGTGAAGAACCTGGTGCAAAAATATCCCAAGATGGTCAACGCGGTAGCCATTGATGGCTATCAACCTCTGGGATTAGCCAGCTTTTTTGGACGAACGGAAACTGCACAATACCTGATCATGCATGGAGCTGAGGTGAACTCTCCCTCCGTGAATGAAACGCGCGTTATGCCATTACACTCCGCCGCTGCAGGCAGGCACTTGGATGTGGTTCGATTGCTGCTGGCCAACGGGGCGGATGTGAATGCAGAACAGCAAGGCGGGTTCACTGCGCTGCACGCCGCTGCCCAAAACGGACAGGTGGAAATGATCCAGTTGCTTTTGGCCAATGGCGCAAAAGCGGATGTCCTCACCTTTGACCGCAAAACCCCTGCAGATTTTGCCCGTGAACGCGGGCACGCGGAAGCCCTTTCCCTGCTGGGGGGGTAGGTATGGCTCCCCCGGACCACAAAAAAACCTATAACTCGGAAACAGAAAATTACGACCGGCTTATTAACCGCGAGGATTGGCAGGGGAATATCCTGCGCGAGATCGAGCGTATCTGCCCTCCGGATGGGCTGGACGTCCTGGACCTCGGGGCGGGCACGGGGAGGTTCGAAACGCTTCTGGCTGGCAGGGCAGCCTCGCTCACGGCATTGGATCTCTTCCCTGCCATGCTGGGGATTGCCCGGGCGAAACTGTTTGATCTTGAAGGGGGGAGCTTGCGCCTGGCTGCCGGAGATCACCGAGCATTACCCCTTAAGGTTCGGAGCTTCGACCTTGTGATCTCTGGCTGGAGCATCTGTTACCTCGCAGATTGGTACCCTGAAACCTGGCGGGATGAATTGAGCAAAGCCTTTGCTGAGATCGGGCGGGTGATCCGTCCGGGAGGCAGAGTGATCCTGCTGGAAACCCAGGGAACCGGGTTCGAATCCCCAAATCCGCCCCCGCACCTGGCGGCGTATTTCGATTATCTTAACAACGAAAGGTACGAATTTTCCTGGGTGCGAACGGATTACCGGTTTGCTGATCTTGAGGAAGCCGAATCGATCACCCGGTTCTTTTTCGGGGAGGAGCTGGCTGCCCAGGTGAAGGCCAAAAACTGGGTGATCCTGCCCGAATGTACAGGGTTTTGGACGAAAATATTGCCCTGATTGTATAAACATCGTACAATGTAAATCATAAATTCATATAAGAGGTTCACCATGAAAAAAGACATCTTTCGGCAGGTACTGGTCGTTGTAACATTCATATTTACAATAACTGCCAATGGGCTGGCCAATGCGCTGCCTTTGAACGGACAGACCACCGGCGCAATTTCCGACAGCTTCCAGGTTGTTTTTGTCCCGGCGGGTTATGTTTTCTCGATTTGGGGTGTGATCTACCTGCTTCTGGCTGGTTTCACGGTCTACCAGGCATTGCCTGCCCAGCGGGAAAATGAAACTTTGCGCAGAATCGGCTTCCTGGCTGCCCTCAGTAATGTACTCAATGGCGCCTGGATCTTCTTCTGGCATTACAACTTATACGCCTGGACGATGGTCATTATGCTCGGACTGCTGGCGACGCTGATCGCGCTCTACATGCGCCTTGGTATCGGCCTGCGCAAATTCTCAACCGCGGAGAAATGGCTGATCAGCATTCCCTTCAGCGTTTACCTGGGCTGGATCACTGTGGCTACCATCGCAAACGCCACAGCGCTACTGAAATATTCCGGCTGGAGCGGATGGGGCGTGAATGGGCAGGTTTGGACGATCCTTCTGCTGGCGGCAGGGGTGGTCATCTCCGCGCTGATGAGCCTGCGTCACCGGGATATTGGGTATGCTCTGGTTCTTGTCTGGGCATTCACCGGCATCGCGGTCAAATGGCTGGGGGTTTACCCGGCAGTGGTGATAAGCGCCTTTATCGCGGTCGGATTTGTCCTCCTCTTTCTTGCGATTGGGCGATTGCGGAAACCGAAACTGCAGGGAGCATAATACCCAAAAGAAAAACCGGAAGGGAAAACCCCTTCCGGTTTATTTTTACTTCAATTGAATTCGCAATTTTCCGGCGGTTTCCTGGAAACTTTGAAGTTTGTCGCGCTCTTTTTCCACCAGGGCTGCCGGTGCGCGTTTGGCAAAATCGCTGGAGAGCAATTTCTCCAGCCGTTCGATCTGGGATTCAGCTTCGTGCAGATCCTGCTCCTGGCGGGTGCGGTCTAGGGCTCCATCCGCTTTGATAGGTGCCGGGATGAAAACCTCGACACCGCGAAGAACCAGGGAGAGATTTCCAACTGGTTTTTCCCCCAGCGCTTTCCGAATCTCCGTCTTATCCTGATCCAACTTGGCCAGGCTGAACAGCACACTTTTCTGTGATTCGAGCAGGTCGAGATTTTCGCCAGCGGCGATCTTTGTGGGGAGCCGCTCGCCTGGGGCGATTCCGTTTTCAGTGCGCAGGTTGCGAATGCCTTTGACCAATTCCATGATCAATTCAAAATCTTCGATCGGCTTGACTTCATTGATGGCTAGCGATGAGGGTTCCGGCCATCGTGAGATCATCAGGGCATCCTCCCAATCGCCGGATTGCGACTGCGCGCGAAATCCCTTTTCCCTGGCAGCCTGTTTGAGGTAACCCCATAGTTCCTCGGTAATAAAGGGAGTGAACGGGTGCAGCAGGCGCAAGCAGGTATCCAAAACCTGCATTAGGATGATCGCTGTCTGTCTGGCTTGACCACCTCCGGCAGCAAGCTGCTGCTTGGAGACTTCGATGTACCAATCCGCAAATTCACTCCAGAGAAAGTCGTACACCTGGCGGCCGCCTTCACCGTAAAGATGACCTTCGAAAAGACGATCTACACTTCGAACTAAACCGGAAAGCTTAGTCTGGATCCACTGATCTGCCAAAGTGGCTTGTGCTGGTTCTCCGGAATCTGAGGGCGCGTTCTCAATCGCAGCGATCACAAACCGGCCAACATTCCAGATCTTGTTGGCAAAATTCCGGTTGGCCTCCACTTTCTTCACGGAAAGGTTCTTGTCATTTCCGGGAGCTGAACCGACCAACACACTGAAGCGCAATGCGTCGGTACCCAGATCGTTCATCAGGATTAATGGGTCGATCACATTGCCCTTGGTCTTGCTCATCTTTTGTCCATGCTCATCGCGGATTAAGCCGTGTAAAAAAACCGTGCTGAAAGGGACTTCGCCGGTGAATTCCAGGCCGAACATGATCATGCGCGCCACCCAGAAGAAGAGGATGTCGTATCCCGTTTCCATCATGGTGGTGGGATAGAAATAGCGCATGTCGGGTGTATCCTGCGGCCAGCCCAGGGTGGAGAACGGCCAGAGCCCGGAGGAGAACCAGGTATCCAACACGTCCGGATCCTGCTCGATCTTTTCACTGTGGCAATGGCTGCAAATGGTAGGATCGGTCCGCGAAACCGTAATTTCACCACAATCTGTGCAGTACCAAACAGGGATGCGATGCCCCCACCATAACTGGCGGCTGATGCACCAGTCCTGGATGTTCTCCAACCAGTTGTTATAGACTTTGGTAAAGTGCTCCGGAACGAACTTGATCTTCCCGCCGCGGACGGCTTCCAGGGCTGCTTCCGCCAGGGGTTGGATGCGGATAAACCATTGGGTGGAGATCATCGGTTCGACGATCTCACCTCCCCGTTGAGAGCGGGGGACGTTGATCCGGTATGGTTTTTCTTCGATCACGAGCCCGGCTTCGCGCATATCCGCCCAAATCTTCTTCCGGCATTCAAAGCGGTCGAGGCCCTCATATTTTCCACCACTTGAATTTACCTTCGCGGATTCATCCAATACGGAGATGACATCCAAATTGTGGGTTTTTCCGATTTCGTAGTCATTGGGATCGTGACCCGGGGTGATCTTGAGGGCACCCGTGCCGAACTCGCGGTCCACGTAAGTGTCGCTGATCACCGGGATCTCGCGACCGAGGATGGGCACCAGGGCGGTTTTACCGATAAATTTCTGGTAACGGGGATCTTCCGGGTGGACTGCCACGGCAGTATCGCCCAGTATGGTCTCGGGGCGGGTGGTGGCAACAGGGATGAAATCGCCTGAGCCGTCTGCGAGCATGTATTTGAAGAAGTACAGGGTGCCGTTTTCTTCGGAGTACTCCACCTCGAGATCGCTGACCGCGGTACGCAGGAGAGGCGCCCAATTAATCAATCGTTTTCCTCGATAGATCAATCCTTTTTCGTAAAGGCGGACAAACGCTTCACGCACTGCCTTCGATAACCCTTCATCCAACGTAAATCGTTCCCTTGACCAGTCGCAGGATGCACCAAGGCGTCGGATTTGTCTGGTTATCAGGCTGCCATACTTTTCCTTCCACTCCCAGGTGCGTTTGACGAATTCCTCCCTCCCGAGCTCATCCCTGGTGACCTCGTCATTTTCCAGGAGGTACCTTTCCACCAGCATCTGCGTCGCAATACCAGCGTGGTCGGTTCCCGGCACCCACAGAGCGGAGAGTCCCTTCATGCGGGCATGGCGGATCATCAGGTCCTCCATGGCTACGAACATCGCATGCCCTAGATGAAGTTCACCGGTAACGTTGGGGGGAGGAATGGCGATCACGTATGGTTTAACGGAGGGATCGAAATCCGGCTTTTGTGGATCGCTGGAGGGGGAGAAATACCCCCGCTGCTCCCACCAATCGTACAGGCGCTGTTCGGTGGATTTGAAATCATAGGCTTTCGGTAATTCGATCGGCATCATGCACTCCTTTAAAATAAAAACCCTTTCATCCCTGAGGACGAAAGAGCCTGTCTTCCGCGGTACCACCCCGGTTCGCCTTTCCTGGCGCACTCACCCGCACACATCATTGCGGTTCAGCGTTAGCGGGCTTACCCGTGCCGTTCTACTCTCTAGAAGATTTCTTCGGCATTTTACCCTGCGACTTCGATTGCTGCCTGCTTGGGATCTTCTCAGTCAGTCCATCCCTTCCTGTCAGCCGCGACACAATCTACTCCTCAGAGCTCAGAATATTTGTCTTCGTTCATTATAGTCATGGCACTGGGTAAAGTCAATAAAAAGACGCGAAGCGGATCGAAATTCGCATTTTTTACTTTTGTCGGTTAAACTAATTCCACATGGTTCCTATCATCCGGACAAGGTTATCCGCAACTTTATTATTGTTTTGCGTTCTCTCAATAGCTGTTTCTGCCTGTCAGCCATTCGTGACGGGGGTGGCTGCCACCGCGACGACGCAACCCACCAGGCGGCCGACCACGCAACCGACAATTATCCCGGACGAACGCTCCACGCTGGCTGCGGAACTGCAGGTATCCCCGGGGGCGCTTGCAGGCACGAAGCTCACTTTTTGGCATCCCCTCTCTGGTAAGTCCGCGGACGTATTAAACCAATTAGTCAACGAATTCAACCAGAGGAACGTGTACGGGATCTTTGTTACCCCGTCATCATACTTCAGTGAGTCCGAGTTGTCAGCGGAGATGGAAAACGTTTTTCAGACGAATTCGCCCTTGCCTTCCATAGTGATGGCTTCTGCGGACCTGCTCAACAAATGGCAGCAGGACACCGGGGATGTGATCGATCTGGAGCCCTACCTGAATGAAGCGGGGGTCGGTTTGACCCAGCAACAACTTGCTGACTTATTCCCATCTTTTTTTCCGAAGGAAGCAGACGAAGCAGGCAGACTGGGGTTGCCGGCTTATCGCAGCGGAGGAGTACTTTTTTACAATCAAACCTGGGCGAGCGAATTGGGATTTCAAAACCCGCCTGCCACATCGGAAGAATTCAAGCAGCAAGCCTGCGCGGCAGCGGAGGCGAATGCAAGCGATAAGAAACGCGCCAACGATGGGACGGGAGGGTGGTTCATCAACACTGGATGGGAGAGCGCGGTGAGCTGGCTGCAGGCGTTTGGATTTAATCGTCTGCAGGCAGGCGGCAGCGGGGATTTCTCTTTTTCCACTCCAGAGGCAGAAAAGGCATTGACCTACTTGAAAAGTTTGAACGATCAGGGCTGTGCCTGGAGCGGCCGCAAGTCCGATCCGCAGGAGTATTTCGCCACCCGACAGGCACTTTTCTATTCAGCGTCGTTGGAGGAAATTGCGTCCCAAGCAATAACGAACACCCGGCTTGATTCTCAGGACCAATGGATTCCGATCGCTTACCCAGATCAAACGGCTTCAAGCGAAATCCTGACAACCGGGTACGATTATGCCATTTTGAAATCCGATGCCCGCTCCCAGATGGCGGCCTGGCTGTTCATCAAATGGCTATCGGATCCTGCCCGTCATGCCCGGCTGGCTGCTGCGGATACCACCTTTCCGCTTTCCTATTCAGAGGTGGCTACCCTCGGTTCGCTGGGCGAGCAGAACCTGCAATGGCAGCAGGCGCTTGGATTCATTTCACAAGCCAGGCTGGCTCCCGATTTTCCCGACTGGTGGATGGTACGCCAGATTCTGGAGGACGCCTTTTGGAAGAGCCTACAGCCAAATGTGACTGAGTCTGATCTGCCCATCATCCTGCGTGAATTGGATGCAACCATTTCCGAGGTACTTGGCAGGTGAAGAAAAAACTTCCCGAGGCGGTGATCTACACTGACGGTGCCTGTGATCCGAATCCGGGACGGGGCGGCTGGGCAGCCCTGATCATCACGCAGACCGAGAAACTGGAGATCAGTGGCAGGGAAGCGGAAAGTACCAACAACCGCATGGAACTGACCGCCGCCATCCGGGCGTTGAAATCCCTGAAACAACCATCCACTGTGACGATCTATACGGATTCCCAGTATGTGCAGAAAGGGATCAGGGAATGGCTGCCGGGGTGGATCAGGAAGAACTGGCGGACGACCACTGGAAAGGTTGCCAACCGCGATCTCTGGGAGGAATTACTGGAAGCGGAAAAACCTCACCAGGTGCGCTGGGAGTGGTTGCGGGGACATGATGGAGATTTGAACAACCAACGGGTGGATCTGCTTGCGAAACGAGCGCGTTCAAAATCCTGAGCTAGCTGAGACCGAGTACCAGGCAGATCGCCCAGAGCGCCAGACCGATCAGGAATACCCAAACGCGCCCAGAGCGCCAGCCCAATCAGGAAAACCCAAACAATCTGCAGCTTCAAAAAGCGTACCGCGCCAAATGCGGCCACGGCGAAAAGAGCTGTCAGCCACCCTCGGATACCCGTTTGCGCCATTTGGTAAGTGATCATGACCAGCATCCCGACGAAAGCAGCCAGCACGCCTGCCAGAGCGCCCTTGATAACGGTGGAATTGCGCACCCGATTATAAATCTGGGTGAAGATCAGGGTCATTGCAAAGGTGGGTGAAAAAATGGCGAAGGTAGCAGCGATCGCACCAAATACACCGGCGACTTTGTATCCGATGAAGACTACTGTTACAAGGAATGGTCCGGGGGTGATCTGACCCATGGCGACGCCATCCGAGAATTGAGTGGGGGTGAGCAGGTGCAGGTGATCCACTACTTCCGTACGCAGCAGGGGCAGGATCATCATCCCGTTGCCGAAGGCAATCGAGCCGATCTTGAAAAAGGAAAGACAAAGATAATTGAGCGGGGGAGCGAAGGTGGTGCAGATCGCCAGGTAGCCCAGGATGATGGCTACCACGATCCCGATCTGGATCCAATCCCAGCGCGTGGAGTGCACGTCCAAATCCATTGGCGCCTCCTCCTCGGCTGGAATCTTTTTGGGGCGCAGCAGCAGAATTCCCAATGCCAGCGATACAAGCACGATCCAGAGGGAATCAACCGAAAAGTAGATGGCTGGAATTGCCGCGATTGCGATTAGCCAGGCTGCCCAACTTCGCAGCGCTTTCAATCCCAGATCGATGGCCAGGTTAAGGATGATCCCCACCACGATGGCTTCCAGCCCAATGAATAGTTTGGGAACCCAGGGAATATTGCCAGTGGAGAAATACAGCGCGGAAAGCCCGAGCATCAGCAGGAACGAGGGCAGGACGAACCCCATGGTGGAAATGATCGCCCCCGGTACGCGCCGAATCTGATACCCCAGGTAGGCTGCGTAATCGAAGTTCACCGGGCCGGGGTATAACTGGACGAGGGCAATGCCCTCATCCAGTTTTTCCTCACTCAGCCAACCTCGTTTTTTGATATTGGCACGCAGCACCTGCAGCGCAGTGAAACCAAAAGCAGTCAGCCCGGTGAAAAGAAAGGTCTTCGCCAGGGTGAAATACCCAATAGGCTGTTCTCTCTGGGGTGCGCGGGGTTCTTCAGGCATGGGGTCGGGATTTAATTCGCCAGGATCTTCTCAATCTCTTCAAGTTCCGCGCTGGAAAAATCCAATCGATCAAGGGCGGCGACGTTCTCTTCAAGCTGTTTTACCGAGCTTGCTCCGATCAAGGCCGATGTCATCCCCTGCAGGCGCAACACCCAGGCGATGGCAAACTGCGCCATGTTCTGTCCGCGAGTTTTAGCCAGGGCATAGAGCCGGCGAACCTTGTCGATCTTTTCCGGGGTGATATCCGAGGTCTGCAGGAATCCCACAGGACCCGCGGCACGGGAATCCGAGGGGATGCCTTCCAGGTAGCGATTGGTGAGCAGTCCCTGGGCTAGCGGAGAGAAGGCGATGCATCCAATGCCTTCGTCATTCAGCACGGTCATCAGGTCCTTCTCGATCCAGCGATCGAACATGTTATAGGAGGGCTGGTGGATCAGGCAGGGTGTTCCCAGGCGGTTCAGCTCGCGCACCGCGGTGCGGGTTTCCTCCGCGGAATACGAGGAGATACCCACATAAAGCGCCCGCCCGCTGCGGACGATATAATCCAGGGCGCCCATGGATTCCTCAATGGGGGTCTCCGGATCGGGGCGATGGTGGTAAAAAATATCCACATAATTAAGACCCATGCGCTTCAGGCTCTGATCCAGGCTGGCAACAAGGTATTTGCGCGATCCCCAATTCCCGTAGGGTCCCGGCCACATCACCCAGCCGGCTTTGGAGGAGATGACCATCTCATCCCGGTAGGGGCGAAAGTCTTTTTCAAGAATCCGGCCGAAGTTTTCCTCGGCAGACCCAGGCGGGGGACCATAGTTGTTGGCCAGGTCAAAATGAGTAACGCCGAGATCAAACGCGCGGCGCACGATCGCGCGTCCATTTTCGAAGGGATTGATCCCGCCAAAATTGTGCCAGAAACCGAGTGAAACCGCCGGAAGCATCATTCCGCTGTTCCCGCTGCGGTTATAGAGCATTTTTTCGTACCGTGACTCCAAAGGCAGATATTCCATTTTGGTCTCCATTTATTTATGCCCCAATTATAGATGTATTTTTCGAGCTTGTATCGGCTCGGATATAATCTTTTTCGTGGATACGTTTATTGATCAATGTTTCACATTGAGCGGACGAAGGATCACACCTGAACAGGCGCAGGCCTTTCAGGTCTATGAGGATGAATTGGTCGCCTGGAACGAAAAATACAATCTGACCGCCATCCGCAGCCGCGAGGAAATCCGCGTGAAGCATTTCCTGGATTCGCTTACCTGCTTCACCCAACTGGGAGATATCCGCGGTTTATCTTTGATTGATATTGGCACCGGCGCGGGATTTCCAGGCCTGCCGATCAAAATTGTCGACCCGCAAGCTGTGGTAACCCTTGCAGATTCAGTTGGCAAGAAGCTGGATTTCTGCGCTCACATCATCGACACGCTTCACCTGGAAAATATTCGGTGTATTCAATCCAGAGCTGAAGATCTGGGGCAGGATGCTTCCCACCGAGAGCATTATGACCGGGTTCTGGCGCGGGCGGTGGCGGGGCTGCCAGTTCTGGCTGAGTATGTTCTGCCTTTATTGAAAGTCGGTGGGAAGGGGGTTATCCAGAAAGGTAGCCACGCGCCGTCAGAAGTGACAGAGGCAGGGAGAGCGATCGATGTATTGGGGGGCAGGATCCTGGATGTTTCCCAGGTGGTTCTTCCTGGGCTGGAGGAAACCCGTTACCTGATCACCATTGAAAAAATCAAACCGACTCCGCGCGAATTCCCACGCAGGGCAGGCGTACCTTCCAAAAAGCCGATTGTTTAAATCTATTCTTGCTGAGTTTGGATACTGCCGGCAGTCACCGTCCAGCAGATTGCTTGTTGGATGAAATCCGCAGGGAAGTGCGAGAGATCGGTGGCGGTAACGATCGCCTGGTCGTAATTATGCAGGGATGCCAACAGATCGCTTCGCCGGGTAGGATCCAATTCAGCCAGGGTCTCATCCAGGAGCAGCAGTGGGAATTCACCCGTGCGGGATTTCATCCATTCCACCTCGGCGAGCTTGACGGAAAGCAGGGCTGTGCGGATTTGCCCGCGTGAACCAAAGTCACCCAGGTCAATACCATTTGCAGAGACCCTCAGCTCATCGCGGTGCGGACCGATGGTCGTCACCCCACGCTGGATTTCCTCCCTTCGCAGGGAAATCAACTTTTCCAAAAAACCTATTCTAATTTCATCCAAAATTGCTGAATTTTCCTGCGAGGCGTCCTGTGAGGAAAAAGGGTTATAGGAAGGTTGGTAGGTAATTTCCAGCATCTCGCTTTCAGATGTGAGCTTTTGATGAAGACCTGCTGCGGTTTTCTCAAGCTCGCCAATGGCGACTTCCCGCCAGGCGATGATTTTGGATCCATTTTCAGCCAGGAGATTATCCCAGTAATCAAGCTGGGAGGTATCTCCGCCGCGCTCGGCAAGCAGCTTGAGCAAGGCATTGCGCTGCTCCATTGCGCGCGCATAAAGGCTGAGTGATTCGCCATAACCAGGAATGACCTGGGAGAGAACCATGTTGATGTACCGGCGGCGGTCCTCAGGGCTGCCCTCCAAAATGCGCATCATTTGGGGCAGAAAGATCACTGCGTTGACCTCGCCGAGCGCTTCCACCGCTTTTCGCTTTACTCCATTTACGAGAATCTCTTTGCGCAGCCGCGGACTGCCGGTGGCACCTTCCTCCAATATGAGACGCACTTCAATTCGTATGGATTTGGATTGTTTTTCGACCTCGGCAACGATGCGGGCAACCTGAAGTTCTTCTTCGCCTGCTGTGAAAGATACCAGGTGGCGATCCGTTTGGGTGTGGAAGGAAGAAAAGGTGGCCAGGAAGAAGATCGCCTCCAGCAGGCTGGTCTTGCCCTGAGCGTTATCCCCGATGAGCAGCAAAATCCGCCGGGGAAGGTCAACATCCAGGCGGGTGAACGAACGGAAATTGGTGAGTGATAGACGGGTCAGACGCAAGGATTACACGTCCTCAACCTCTTCTTCGGTTTTCGGCTTGCCATATGCGGGCAGCAAGGTCGGTATAGACGATGCCGTCCAGGTGATCGACTCTCGTGCTGAAAGATACGCGCCAGCCAGCCGCTGGCTTTGATCTTGATCGGTTTGCCCTGTCGGTTCAAGCCACGGACGACCACATCCTGGTAGCGTTCCACTTCACCGACCAGACCGGGAACAGAAAGACAGCCTTCCACTCCGATCAGTGTTTCCTCAGTCGGAAAGGTTAACTCAGGGTTGACCACTACATACAACTTTTTATCCTGGTTTTCTTCCTCGTCCCCATATTCGATGACGACGATACGACTGGCAACCGAAACCTGAGGGGCGGCTAATCCCACTCCGGGGGCATCCCGCATCGTTTCGATCATATCTGCGACAAGCGTTTTTAAGTTTTGATCAAATACCGTAACCTTATGCGCCTTCCGGCGCAGGATGGGATCGGGCATGATGGCGATGGGCAACAACGGCATTATTTCTCCAAAGGTGATTATCGGATAATTTTACTCCGAATCAGGCGGGGTGGGGGGCTTGCCCGGCTCGGAAGTTCCCTCCCCGGTCATGCGGTGATAGGTGTCGATATAATCCGCGATCCGATCCCGTTCCGCCCGGACCTCCTTGCCTTTCTCGCGTCTTGTAAGATTGATGAAGCGTTCGAAAAGGTCTTTTTGGACTGCCGAGGGGTCGCTTACGTAATCAAAATTCAGATCAGTATCCCCGATCCGGATCGCGACAGAGCCAAAGTTCAGGAGAATTCCCAGCATGCCCTGTCGGAAATACTCGATGGATTGGATGTTCTTAAGGGGAGCGGTGCGTTTTTCCTCAGCGCCCAGCGGACGGCGATGGACGTCGATGATCTGGTCTGGTGTGATCATATAGTAATCGTTGCGCCAGTCCACAATGCGGTAGAGGAACCAGATCCAAAGCACCAATCCTCCCAGCAGGATGATGGAAAAGAAGGTGGCAATATCCAACCCGCCCAGGAACCCGCCCGCTGCGGCTGCCAGGGTCATCACCCAGAGGATCAGGAACACCATCGGTAGGATCAGCCTTCTGATCAAGATCCACCAATGCGTGCGGTAGATCACCGATTCCCCCTGGATTTCCTTTAACTTGAACATACCCGCAAGCGAAGTAACCAGGGGACCGGATTCAATATCAGACGCCACCGGGTTGACTGGCAATTGCGCTTCAGCAGGTTTGGCTCCGGAGAGCCGGCTGCGAATATCCGCTTCCACTTCAGTTTTGTTTATATTGACCTGGCTGCTCTTCGCCCGTGACCAATATTCCTGCACCAGCGAGATGACCCATTCCGGGTTCTGAATATATCTGAATTGAATGGAGCCTGTGAATGTTCTGGCGCGGATGGTGCCGAAGCCCATCCACCGGCCCGAGAAGCTGGTATCCGTATCCAGGGAGAGGATGGCTTCCAGCGGAGTTTCCTGACGGCTTTCGTAAAACAGAACAACTTTCTCCAGGTTGAGGACGCGCTGGTCAGTGATCACGTAATAATCGTTGGTCCAATCCCAACCCTTCCACAGCGACCAGAAAAAGCTGATCACCAGCTCTGCCAGCATCAAAATTGGAATTACAACCGAGTTCGGTAAAAACATCACATAGACCAGTCCCAATGGAATGAGGAGCAGAACACCGGTCAGAATGGGTAACACCAGGGATTTAAAAAGGAAATACCAGTGCTTACGGTTGATATAAATGATATTCTCGTGCTCGTTCCGCCAGGGAAAGCGCTTGCGCGTGATGAACAGGTAACTTCTGTGTTCCAGCCGGGCAGCTTGATCAAATTCGGTGCAACCAGAGGAAAGCTCGCGCAAATCCTTGCGGGAAAACTTCATCAACCGGGTCTCTGTAATTGCCGTTGCCCGCGTGAGGCGTTTTCTGGTGGAACCATCCAGGACTTCACTGCCAAAGTGATCCCCAGGGGCGAGGATTGCGATCGTTTCGATACCTTTTTCATTATCCTTCTCCAGGCTGACCTTTCCGGAAAGGATCAGGAAAAACCCATTACAAATATCTCCTGGATCAAAAATGATCTGCCCACTGCGGATAATGGTTATGCGGGGATCAGCGGCCAGCTCGGTGAGCTTCTGTTCTCCAAGAAGAGTGAAGAGCGGATTGTGAGAAAGTAAATCCACCAGGTTCAAATCATCCGCAGGCATGAATTAAGTATATCCCAACATTAAAAAAAGGCATGAAAAGCACCCGTTTGAGCGATCCTCTCTTCACATACCTTATAATTCGCAACCATGAGACGCGGCAGTTACACGACATCACGCTGGGCAGCAATTGCCCTTTTATTCCTGGCAGTGGTGCTGCTGGTATTCCAATTGGTGCGCTATAGCCGGCTGCGTAGCAGCTTCCCGCCTGGGACCACGATCGCCAGCATCCCTATGGGCGGGCTGGACCCTCAGCAGGCAGCGGATCGGTTGATCAGCGCCTACAACATCCCCCTGACGCTGTATTTTGGTGATTCCACCATCCAGGTGCGGCCTTCCTCGTTGGGCTTTCAACTGGATCTGAGCTCAATGATCACAGCCGCAGATGTGCAGCGCACCCAGCAGCCCTTCTGGTCTTCTTTCTGGGATTATCTCTGGAACCGGCTGCCGAACCCGATAAATATCCCCCTTCGGGCTGATATTTCCGAAGAGCGGTTAAAAGAATATTTGGTTAAAGAGATCGCCCCGCGGTATGACCAACCTGCCAGCCCGGCGGTGCCAGTGCCGGGGAGCGTGGTCTTTCAACCCGGGCAGCCGGGAAAAACACTCAATATCGAGAAATCAGCCTCGCTTATCTCTGACGCACTGCAATCCCCCGCAGGGCGGACCATCAACTTGAGTTATGAAAACGTGGGTTCTGCCAAACCCGGCTTCAACAATCTGGAAACCCTACTGAAGCAAATCATTGATCTATCAGGATTTGACGGCGTTATCGAGATTTACCTGCAGGATCTGGAAACTGGGCAGGATCTGCATTTTGCCTATCAGAATGGCAAAGAGTTACCCGTGGATATCAGTTTCACAGCGGCCAGCTCCATTAAAATCCCGGTGATGATCTCCACATTCCGCAGGGCGAAAGACCCAGCCCCGGCGGAGGTAACCAAAGAGATCGAAGGGATGATCGAACGTTCCGATAACACTTCCACAGATGCGCTGATGCAGTCCTTTGACCGCAATCTGGGTCCGCTTACTGTGACAGAGGATATGCGCTCTCTGGGAATTGAAAACACATTTATCAGCGGATATTTCTATCCGGGCGCCCCGCTGCTTCGAGAGGTGCGGACGAAGGCTAATTCCCGTATAGACGTAAACACCTTCCCGGATCGATACAACCAGACGACTGCCCTGGAAATGGGCACTTTGTTGGAGGATATTTATCAGTGTGCCAAAACTGGCGGAGGCACGCTCTCAGCCGTCTTCGATGGGGAAATCACCCAGCACGAATGCCAGCTCATGCTGGATTATCTATCAAAGAATAAAAACGGGGTGCTGCTTCAGGCCGGTTTACCCGATGGCGCCCACTTTGCGCATAAGCATGGGTGGATCACGGAGAGCGACGGGTTGATGCACTCCATCTCGGATGCTGGTATTGTCTTTTCGCCGGGGGGTGATTTCACCATGACGGTTTACCTTTACCATCCCGATCAAATCCTTTTCGACCCGATCAACCTGATGGTCTCCCAGCTTTCAAACGCAGTATTTAATTACTTCAATATGTCCGGAAGCTGATCCTAACAACCGAATATCCTTTTTCTAATCGAATACCTATAACAATTCGTTGCTATAATTAATTAAGAAATCCCATCTTAAACCCCCAGGGAGGAAGCGCGAATGTCAAAAAGCATCATGGGCACGGTTCTGCATGTTGACCTTACCGAATCCAGGTTGTGGGAAGAACACCCGGATGAAGCTTTTTACCGTAAGTACGGCGGGGGGAGCGCGATGGGGGTTTACTACCTGCTAAAAGAGATGAAGCCGGGAACCGATCCACTTTCACCAGGAAATATCCTGACCATCTTTACAGGCGTTCCCACAGGCGTGGCGATCTCGGGTCAATCCCGGATCACGGTGAACGCGCGTTCGCCGCTGACTGGTGCGATCGGGGATAGCCAGGCAGGTGGCTTTTTTCCGGCAGCATTTAAGCACGCCGGATTCGATGGCATCGTCATCCGGGGCAAAGCCGCCAAACCTGTCTACCTTTTACTGGATGAGGGTCGGGCAGAATTACGGGATGCCAGCACGCTGTGGGGAAAGTGCACCCTGGAATGCGAACAGGCGCTCAAAACCGAACTCGATGACCCAAAAATCGAGGTGATGCAAATCGGTCCGGCTGGGGAAAAGCAGGTGCGCTTTGCAGCCATCATGAACATGCGCAATCGCGCCAACGGGCGCACCGGGATGGGCGCTGTGATGGGCTCGAAACTACTGAAAGCCATTGTGGTACGCGGAAACCGCAAGCTGGAAGTGCATGATAAGCAGGAGATCGTCCGGATGAATCGGGATGGAATCCGTCTGCTGGAGGAAATCCCCGATGTGAAAGGTTTGAATATCAATGGCACGGGAGATGTGGTTCCCTTCCAGAATTCCATCGGCAGCCTTCCCACGCGCAATTATCAGGAAACCCAATTTGAAGCCTTTGAGGAGATCAGCGGGGATAAGGTTACCAAGACCATCCTTGTGAACCGGGATACCTGTTACGGGTGCGTTGTGCGCTGCAAACGAGTGGTGCAGACTGAATACGAAGGGGAGGAAGTGCTGCCTGCTTATGGGGGGGCGGAATACGAAACACTGGCCACCTTTGGCTCCTATTGCGGCAATGCCGACCTGGCATCCATTCAGTATGCGAATCAATTGTGCAATGCCTATGGAATGGATACCATCTCATGCGGTGCAACAATCGCCTTTGCTATGGATTGCTTCGAACGAGGGTTGATCGGACCGAAAGAAACTGGCGGTCTGGATCTGCGGTTTGGCAACACAAACGCGGTTATTGAAATGATTAGAAGGATCGCCCAACGGGAAGGGCTTGGAGATCTGCTTGCGGATGGATCAGCCCTGGCAGCCAGGAAAATTGGCCCCAAGGCAGAAGCACTGCTTACCACCTGCAAAGGACAGGAGATCCCTGCCCATTCACCACAGGCGAAACGGTCGCTGGGGTTGATCTATGCGGTAAATCCCTTTGGCGCCGATCACCAGTCCTCTGAGCACGACCCCATGTACGAGGATGGCGGTTCGCCGCTCTATTTCGAGCGACTGGCGCTGCTCGGGCTGACCACCCCGCAGGCACCCGGCTCGATGGATGATGAAAAAGTGCGCTTTGCCTATCTGACCGAAGTATTCTATTCCGCATTGGATACCTATTGCTTGTGCCAGTTTGTTTGGGGTCCGGCATGGACGCTTTACGGACCGGCCGAGACGGCCGCCATGCTCAAAGCTGCCACCGGGTGGGATGTGGACGTGGCGGAGTTGATGAAGGTGGGAGAGCGGCGGCTGAACATGCTGCGCGCTTTCAACGCCCGTGAGGGGTTCTCGCGGGATCAGGACCGCCTTCCGAAAAAATTCTTTTCTCCTCTGGCCGGCACTGGTCCAACGGCTGGAATGGCTCTCGATGAACATCATTTTGAGCATGAGAAGGATACTTACTACCGGATGGCTGGCTGGGATGTTGCCACAGGGAACCCCACGCAGCAGAAACTGGAAGAACTTGGATTGGAGTGGGTTCCGGCTTGATCCGCGTCAAGGTCACGCTGCATTCTTATCTCAAAGATCATCTTCCGCCAGAAACCGACGGACAAACAATACTGGACCTGGCGGACGGCACGACCATCGCAGATCTTTCCCGCCAGCTCGAATTGCCCGAGGCGATTGCCGTGGCGGTGAACGAAAACATCGAACGGGACCGCCAGCGCGTTATCGCGGACGGAGATCATGTGCGGTTCTTGCGGCCTGGTGCGGGGGGATGACCTGCCGGTTCAGGATTTGAATCTGATGAGTGTTGTCTTGCGGGAAATTTCACTTTCAAGTATAGTCACGGTCAAATCTTGCGTCATGAAGTAGGAATCACATAGGAATCATGGAACCAGAAATCACCCCGTCTTCCTGGTTGGACAAGCCCGTTTTCAAGCAATTCCCAAATTTTTCCATAGAAAAACTGCTCATCGTGCTGATCCTGGCAGCGGCGGTTTTCACCCGTTTTTATGATCTGGGTGCGCGGGTGATGGCGCACGATGAGGTCAACCACGTGGTACCCTCATTCGATCTGTACGAGGGCAGGGGCTACCGCCACGACCCGGTGACGCACGGGCCCATGCAAATGGAGTTAGTGGCACTCTCCTACTTTCTGCTGGGGGATAACGATTTCAGTTCGCGTGTTCCGGCTGCGCTATTTAGCGTGGCGGTGATCGCTTTTATCCTGTTTTATCTGAAACGCTATCTTGGCAGGGCGGGGGCGCTGCTGGCAGGGTTTTTCTTCCTGATCTCACCTTTCATGATGTTTTATGGCAGGTACACGCGCGATGAGGGTTTCGTCCAACTCTTTGGCGTGCTGCTTTTCTTCGGCCTGTTGAAGTATTTGGAAGACAGCCGGCAGAATATTCTCTACCTGGTGGTTGCGGTTCTTTCGCTGTATTTCTGCACGATGGAAGCAGCTTATATCTTTGCCGCGCAGATCCTCATTTTCCTGGCGATCCTGCTCATTTGGGAGATGCGGCGCGGTGTTTTCATCGATGCTACGAAACGCACAGCCTTCCTGACCGCCACGATCGTTACGCTTGCGTTCATGGGATTTTTTGGGCTGGCAGGTTTCTATATCTCGCGTGAGACTGCTGGGGGGATCGTTCTGACCGGAGGGCTCTTCACAGTACTACTTGCCGAGATTAACCTGATCCAATTGATTATGGTTCTGCTTTTCTCCGGGGCCATGGTCGGGTTGGTCTTCATGTCCAGGTCGCTTCTCGGCGGACTTAAACCCGAAAAACTCCTTGCCAACCGGCTGGCCAGGCTGCTTGTCCTGCTCGTCAGCCTGTTGCTGCCATTGCTCTCAGCGTTTCCCATCTATATCACGGGATGGAATCCGCTGGATTATGAAACCATCGGTATGGTTCACACTTCAATATTTTTGCTCATTACCTCGATCCCGGCAGTTTTCATGGGGTTCTTCTGGGGGCTGCGGAGCTGGGTCAAATACGCGGCAGTGTTCTTTGGAATATTCACGGTGCTGTATACCACCTTCTTCACCAACGGGGCTGGTTTCTTCACCGGTATCGTTGGCGCCCTGGGGTACTGGCTTTCACAGCAGAGCGTTCAGCGCGGATCGCAGCCCTGGTATTACTACAGTTTGATCACAATACCGATCTACGAGTTCCTGGCAGCATTGGGAACCATCCTCGCGCTTTATTTTGCCGCGAAATATAAAAAGTGGTGGACCTTCGGCGGGATCGATCCAGCCCGGCAGACTGTTGAACCGGAAACTCATGAAGAATCGGCAAACCAGGCTGCTGAGGAAAAAGCGCAACCACCGGCTGAAAAACCAGATATGGTTGCATTGATCCGGGTGCCGGTGATCCTGATGCTGTTGTTTTGGGCACTCACCAGCCTGATCGCCTTTTCGGTGGCCGGGGAGAAAATGCCCTGGTTGACGATCTATATTGCCCAGCCCATGCTGCTGGCCGCTGGCTGGGGGCTGGGTTACCTGGTGGATTCAACTGCCTGGGGCAAACTTATGGAAAAGCGCGGCGTGGCTGCGTTTTTCCTGATGGTTGTCTTCCTCTTTGCGCTCTTTGGATTGATCGGCAGCCTGTTTGGTGTGATCCCACCGTTCCAGGGGAACACGGTGGAGCAGCTTCAGGCTACCAGTACATTCATCTTCTCCCTATTCGCATGCGGACTATCCCTCTACGGCATCATTTATTGCATGCGAGGGTGGGGGGCACGGCTGGCGCTGCGCTGGGTCGCGGGATTGTTCTTTGCCTTGCTCGCCATCCTTACCGTCCGCGCTGCCGTGCGGGCTTCCTTTATCGAATACGATCATCCTACTGAGTATCTGGTATATGCGCACGCTGCCAGAGGACCCAAGGACATGCTTGCCCAGGTGGAGGAGATCTCCCAACGGCTCACAAGCGGTCTGGATATTCAAGTTGCCTATGATAATGACGGCTTGTACCCGTATTGGTGGTATTTCCGCAATTACCCCAACCATCAATGGTTCACCGAACCGACCCGCGAATTGTCCAACGTCCCCATAATCATTGCCAGCTCGCGCAATTGGGGCAAGCTGGACTCCATTTTGCGCGACAACTATATTTCGTATGAATATCAACGCCTGTGGTGGCCGAACATGGATTACATGGGGCTCACCTGGGATCGCATCCGCAACGTTCTGGTGGACCCTCAGTGGCGAAAAGCGATTTGGGAGATCTGGCTTAATCGGGATTACACCCTTTATGGCCAATTGAAGGGAACGAATGAGTTCAACCTGGCCACATGGTCACCAAGTGAAAAGTTGCGTCTATACATCAGCAAGGATATCGTTTCCAAGATCTGGAATTACGGCGTGTTGCCCGCTGCATCAGCGACTATTAAAGAAGATCCCTACGCCGCAGGTATGACCACGCTGGTCCCCGACCAGGTGATCGGTACCACCGGGGCGACCGACGGCCAATTCAACGCCCCACGCTCGGTCGCCATCGCTCCGGATGGCAGCTTTTACGTAGCGGATTCACGCAACCATCGCATTCTGCATTTCACTGCGGATGGACAACTGATTAAAGCCTGGGGTTCCTTCAGCAACACGAACTCCGAAACTGCCCCTGCGGGCACCTTCAACGAACCCTGGGGTGTGGCAGTTGCGCCGGATGGCTCTGTGTACGTAGCAGATACCTGGAACAACCGCATCCAGAAGTTTTCTGCGGATGGCGAATTTATCACCATGTGGGGTCATTCGGGTCTGGCGGAGGATATGACTTCGTTCTACGGCCCGCGGGGGATCGCGGCTGACGCTGCCGGACGGGTGTATATCACCGACACCGGCAACAAGCGGGTGGTTGTTTTCGAACCTGACGGCACCCCGATCACCCAGTTCGGATCTGTGGGGATAGACCCCGGTAATTTTGACGAACCGGTCGGGATCGCAATTGGGAAAGACGGCAAAGTGTACGTGGCGGACACCTGGAACCAGCGGGTGCAGGTCTTCACCCCGGGTGCCGCTGGCACGGCCTTCACGCCCAGCCAACAGATCGAGGTCAATGCCTGGTTCGGACAATCTGTGGAAAATAAACCCTTCCTGGCAGTCGATGACGCTGGTCGGATCTACATCACTGACCCGGAAGGATACCGGGTGCTGGTGTTCAACCCGGATGGCAGTTTCTTGCGAGGTTGGGGTGCCTACAGCGCCAGCACAGATGGCTTCGGATTGCCAGCGGGCATTGGTGTGGACGGCACGGGACGGGTGTGGGTTAGCGATGCAGGCAATAATGTGCTCCTGCGCTTTGTCATGCCGCAGAATTAACAATTAGGTTCATCGATCAGTAGGAAGCCTGCCCCAAAATGAGCAGGCTTCTTTTATTGCATCAATTTCTACTTTTTGAAGAGAGTAAAATTAACGCGATGCACGATCCCCACCTCCGCCCGCTTGACCACAGCCGCGACCTTATGCCCGTCGCTGATCTGATCGAAGAGTGCTTCCGGGAGACCATCGACCCCGACGGATTGGATTACCTGGCATATTTGCGCGATGTAGCCCGCCAGGAGCAGGCCATCCCCGGGTGGGCGATCTATAACGCCCAGATCCGTCCCCGGTTCGATGGCTATGTATGGGAGGAAGACGGCAGGATCGTGGGCAACGTGACCCTGTTGCCCACCCGTAAACAGGGTAAGCGTATCTTTCTGATCGCCAACGTGGCGGTCAAGCACGAGTATCGCGGCCGGGGTATCGGACGTAAGCTGACAGAGCGGGCCCTGGCTGGGGTAATGGAACGTAAAGGAAGCGCGGCATGGCTGCAGGTGCGGGAAGATAATCCTCTGGCACATGGCCTATATTTATCGATGGGTTTCACCGAGCGTGCCTGCCGCACCACCTGGGTGATCGATTCAAAGATACCGGAGAGGAAGCTGATTCAAAATGGTTACAGCCAACATTCCCGCAAAGAGAAGGACTGGAATTTGCAGCGAAGCTGGCTGGCACAGCTCTATCCGGACGAAGTAAATTGGAACCTGCCCTTCCGGGAGGAACTTTTCCTGCCGGGCATTCTACGCGGCGTTTCGCGAGCGCTGAATGGTGAATGGGTAAATCATTGGGTGATCAAAGAAAACACGGATATCCGCGGATTTATCACCTGGCAGGCAACCAGAAGTTATTACGACCTGCTCTGGCCGGCTATCGAATGGGAGGGCAGCGACGAAATCCTCAATGCCCTGCTGGCGCTGCCCTGGCGGGGTATGGGCATTCACAAACCGATTGCGATCAATTACCCGGCGGGAAAATCTGACCTGGTTTTTCTGCAAAACGGATTTACCCACCAGGCGACTCTGGTTTGGATGGAAACGGGTGCACTTGAACCGGTTCGGTGATTCAGGATATAACTTTGTACAAACTCATATAATATTCTTACACAAATCCGGTATAAATCCTGCTACCATAATCGCGTTAATATCTGGTTGCAATAAGGATGAAAAACCATGATGCGTTTTGATCGATTCACAGAACGAGCCCAGGAAGCCGCCCAGCGGGCTGCTGAAATCATCCAGCGATATGGGCATAATCAAATTGATACCGAGCACATCCTTCTGGCGCTGATCGAACAACCTCAGGGCGTTGTTTCGCAGATCCTGGAAATCCTAAAAGTTGATTCCGCGAATTTAACCGAACGGCTGGATTACATCCTGCGCACCAGCCCCAAGGCGAGCATTTTTGGCGGCGGTGCCGGGCAGATCTTTATTACCCCCCGTGTTAAGCGGATCATCGATGTGGCGAACGACGAGGCCAGCAAACTCAAAGACGAATACATATCGACCGAGCATATTTTCCTGGCGATCCTTACGGAAAAGAACACCCCGGCAGCCAGGCTGCTGGAGACCTCCGGGATCACCCGCGAGCGGGTGTACGACGCAATTAACCAATTGCGTGGCGGGCAGCGGGTGACCGACCCCCAGGCGGAGACGCGTTACCGCACGCTCGAAAAATACTCCCGCGATCTCACCCAGCAGGCCCGCGAGGGTAAGCTGGACCCGGTCATCGGCCGCGAGAAGGAGATCCTGCGTGTGATGCAGATCCTCTCCCGGCGCACAAAGAACAACCCGGTGCTTATCGGGGAGGCAGGAGTGGGCAAGACTGCGATCGTGGAAGGGCTGGCGGAAAAGATCGCCACGAATGACGTGCCGGAGATCCTCAGCGGCAAGCGGGTGATCTCCCTTGACCTGGGAGCCATGATCGCCGGTTCACGCTTCCGCGGCGAGTTTGAGGAGCGCCTCAAAGCTGCTATTGAAGAAGTGCAGCGCTCCCGCAATGAGATCATTCTCTTTATCGATGAGTTGCACACGGTGGTGGGTGCCGGAGCGGCCCAGGGCGCCATGGATGCATCCAATATGTTGAAACCTGCGCTCGCGCGTGGCGAGTTGCAGTGTGTAGGCGCCACCACTTTGGATGAATATCAAAAATACATAGAAAAGGATTCTGCGCTCGAACGTCGCTTTGCCCCGGTGTATGTGGATGAGCCCAGCGTGGACGATACCATTGAAATGCTGCGTGGATTGCGCGATCGTTATGAAGCGCACCACAAAGTGCATTTCACCGATGAGGCTATCGTGGCTGCCGCCCGCCTTTCCTCCCGGTATGTAACGGACCGGTATTTACCCGATAAAGCCATTGACCTGATGGACGAATCCGCTGCCAAGCTGCGCGTGGCTCTCTATTCACTACCTCCAGAACTGAAAGAAATGAAGGTGGAGATCGATCGCCTGGCGATGGAAGAGCAACAGGCCGGAGCCGAGCGGGACTATGAGCGCGCCGCTCTGAAGAAATCCGAGCGGCTGCGGATCGAATCCGAATTTAATGTCAAGCGCGACCAGTGGGAATCAGAGCATCAATTGGACGAGTGCGTGGACGTGGACGATATTGCCCAGGTGGTGGCTCAATGGACGGGCATCCCCGTGACCCAAATGATGGAATCCGACTCGGAGCGTCTGCTGCATATGGAAGAACGATTGCACGAACGCATCGTCGGGCAGGACGAAGCCATTCACGCTATTTCGGATGCCATCCGACGGGCGCGTTCCGGGTTGAAGGATCCGAACCGGCCGATCGGGTCATTCATCTTCATCGGTCCTTCGGGCGTGGGAAAGACCGAGCTGGCCAAATCACTGGCGGAATTCCTCTTTGGCGATGAAGACGCGCTGGTACGCATGGATATGAGCGAGTACCGCGAGCAGCATACCGCCTCCCGTCTATTTGGCGCCCCCCCGGGATACGTGGGATACGAGGAAGGCGGTCAGCTCACTGAGGCAGTCCGCAGGCGACCTTACAGGGTGATCCTTTTTGACGAGATCGAAAAGGCGCATCCGGAGGTATGGAACGCGCTGCTGCAAATCCTGGATGATGGCCGGCTGACCGATGGGCAGGGCAGGGTGGTGGATTTCCGCAATACGGTTCTGACCATGACCAGCAACCTGGGCACCGAGTTCGTCCGCAAGGGCGGCACACTTGGATTCCTCAAGTCCGGGGAAAACGATGAAGACCGCGAGGCGGAATCAAAGATACAGAGCGCGCTTAAGAGCACCTTCCGCCCAGAATTCTTGAACCGAATCGACGAGATCATCATGTTCTCGCCCCTCTCCCTGGAGCAGATGTATTCGATCGTGGAACTCCAGATGCAGGAAGTCTGCACCCGTTTGGAGGAACACGGTTTGAGCGTAACCATGACAGAAGCGGCAAGGGAATGGCTGGCGAAGGAAGGTTTTGATCCCATTTTTGGCGCGCGTCCCCTGCGACGGGCGCTTCAAAAACATGTAGAAAGCCCGCTCTCTGTCTCGCTTCTTTCAGGTCAGTTCCAGGAGGGTGACCAGGTTGTTGTCGACCTGGACGAGGAAAAGAAAGAGATCGTTTTCCTTAAAAATGGACATGTCGAACCGAAAAAGAAGAAATCCGAGTCCAAAAAACCGGAACCGATTGTCCACACCAGCTCGAAAAAATAGACTGAACTCCCCCCTCCCCGCGAGGGGGGTTTTTTGCTTTTGGTATACTTGGAATGACAAAACAGATTTTGTTAGGAGGAAAAATTGAAAAAAGCATTGATCACCGGTATCACCGGTCAGGATGGATCCTACCTGGCAGAACTGCTACTTTCCAAGGGGTATGAGGTTCACGGGCTGATCAGAAGATCAAGCACCTTCAACACGCGCAGGATCGACCATATCTATAACGACCCCCATTTGGGCGGTGAAAAAGTACATCTATACCTCCATTACGGAGATATTTCCATTGGCGAGACTCTGCTGGATATCATTTATAACGTCAAGCCCGATGAGATCTACCACCTGGCAGCCCAATCGCATGTGAGGGTGAGCTTTGAAATGCCCGAGTACACCGGCGAGATTACGGGGCTCGGCACCACGCGCATCCTGGAGGCTATTCGCAAGAGCGGGATCAACACACGCTTCTACCAGGCTTCCTCCAGTGAAATGTTCGGTGCGGCAAAACCACCTCAAAACGAGAACACTCCCTTCGAGCCGCGCAGCCCGTATGCTGCAGCCAAAGTGTATGCCTATTGGCTGGCGCGCAATTACCGCGAAGGCTATAACATCTTTGCTTCCAACGGCATCCTATTCAATCACGAGTCACCACGGCGAGGCGAAACCTTCGTCACCCGCAAGATCACCCGCGCCCTGGCGCAGATAAAAGCAGGTAAACAGAGTGAGCTTTTCCTGGGCAACCTGGACGCCAAGCGCGACTGGGGGTACGCGGCCGAATACGTTGAGGCCATGTGGAAAATATTGCAGCTCGACAAGGCGGATGATTTCGTTGTCGGCACCGGCGAATCCCATTCCGTGCGCGAATTCCTCGATGAAGCCTTTGGATACGCAGGTATGAACTGGCAGGATTACGTCAAGATAGATCCGCGCTACTTCCGCCCGACCGAAGTGGATTACCTGCTGGCGGATCCCAGCCGTTCACAGAAATTGCTGGATTGGAAACCGAGTGTGAAATTCCACGAATTGGTACGCATCATGGTTGATGCCGACCTGGAGCTGGCGGGCCTGGAGCCGGTGGGTGAGGGCCGCCGGATACTGGAGGAACGTTTTACGGGTTGGCACCGCTGGGACCGGCAGGTCATCAGCATGGAACGCTAAGCAAAAAACCGGTGGAAACCACCCATTCCGTCCTTTTTATTTGCACCGCGAATATCTGCCGCTCTCCCATGGCAGAAGGGATTCTGCGTGAGCGGATCGCAGCCCGGGGTGAGCCAGCCGGGACATGGCGTGTCTCCTCGGCGGGCATAAACCCCCAGGAGGGTATCCCGGCTTCACGCTATTCAGAGGAGGTTATGAAAGAACGAGGAATCGATATTTTTTCCCACCATGCCAGGCTAGCATCCGAGCAAATTATTGCAGAGCACAACCTGGTGCTCACGATGGAAAAAGTGCACAAATCGATCCTGCTCGCCCGCTTCCCCCAATACGCCGAGCGCTTCTTTATGCTCTCGGAAATGATCGAGCAGGAATTTCCGGTGGATGATCCCTTCGGATCGACGCTCGAGGATTACCGCCGAACCGCAAATGTGATCTCCAGGGTGATCGATGAGGGCATGGAGACGATCGTGCGATTATCGAAAGGCGGGGGGTAGTTCACGGATGAAAAGGATTCCAGGGTTGGTATTTTTCGGACTGTTTTTCCTCGTGACTGCCACCAGCTGCGCGAATCCTCTTGCATTGATGGAATCCGCGAGCAACGAAATAAACTTCACCATGGATGCCGGTGCCTGCCAGGATGCTCAGTTTGTGGTGCCTGGCGGGGAGGCGATCCGCCTGACGCTCAGCAACCCGCTGGATATGCCGCAGATTTTTATCGTCATGGCGCGGGCAGCCACTCCGCCGTTCGATATCCAGGATCAGGACAGGATCTACTTCAGTGTTTCGGTTCCCCCCGGAGTCACCGAAACCAGCTTCACCGCGCCTGCCATGCCTGCTGAATACCAGGTGATCTGCGGTCCGGCCGATGACCTGGAGCCGCTGGGGCGAAACCTGTTGATCGTGGTTCAACCTCAGGCGAAGTGAATTGGTTGAGTCGTTGAATGGTTGCGTTGTAGAAATTTTCACCCACAATGTTAAATGGAACATTTTTAGGATCTGCCAATTCGAGGTTTCAGCCAATCCGCACGATATTACGTTGCCACCTCCCAATTCCTACCAGCCTAGGGTTGACGGTCTTTTTTGTTTCTGCTAGAATTGTGGGCACCCGGAAGGATTCCGGGGAGGTTAACAAGCGGGCGTGGTTCAGTTGGTAGAACGTCTCCTTGCCAAGGAGAAGGTCGTGGGTTCGAGTCCCATCGCCCGCTCAAATAATCCGATTCGGCGACGTGGCCAAGTGGCAAGGCAAGGGTCTGCAAAACCCTGATCATGGGTTCAAATCCCATCGTCGCCTCCAAATTCTGACGAGCCTGCAGGCTCGTTTTTAATTCTTACCTGGTGATTTTCGATGGAAAAAACCGAAAAAGGTCGGTGATATACTTGCCGCGGAAAATTCAAAAAAGGGTCAAGTGAACATGGGACAGAACAATATTAAGGCTCTCATTTGGGATATGGGGGGAGTAATTCTGCGAACAGAAGACTTAACTCCCCGTGAAAAACTGGCTGCTAAACTGGGCACAACCCGTCAAAACCTGGAATTGGATGTTTTTGCAAGCCCGGCAGCCGATCAGGCAACCCGGGGCGAAATCCCATCGAAGAAGCATTTTGACGAAATTGCCAATAAATATCACCTGGACGAAAAAGGCTTGGATGAGTTTGTTGACCTCTTCTGGGGCGGCGACCGTGTGGACCAGGATTTGTTAGCCGCGATCCGAAAATTGCGAGCGGGGTATAAAACTGCAATGCTCAGCAATGCCTGGGATTCCACCCGGGAATTCCTTACCACGGTTTTCCCCTGCCTGGATCCTTTCGATGAGGTGATTTTCTCAGCCGAGGTCAAAATGGCAAAACCTCAACCTGAGATCTACAATTTGATGCTTTCCAGGCTGGGTGTAAGCCCTGATGAATCCGTCTTCATCGACGATTTCGAGGAGAATATCCTGGCGGCGAATGCATTGGGTATGCATGGAATCCAGTTTAAAAACCGCGACCAAGCTCTTGCCGACCTTAAGGGCATCCTCGGAGGCCGGGCTGTCACTAGGGAAAAGTAGTTCACATTGTCGTCACTTATCGAGCGCTATATCCCCTATAAGACCTTCAGCCGGCCGGCAAAGTTGTATTTGCTATCCGTTATTATCAGCGGGATCATCTTCAGCGCCTGGCAGCTCTTTTTTAACCTCTTCATCCTTGCACGCGGGTACGACAAAACTTTTCTCGGATTGATCAACGCCGCTCCCTGGATCGCGGGTTTATTTTTCAGCCTGCCGCTGGGCGCGCTTTCCAACCGGATGGGGCGCAAGAACGCCATCATCGCCGGTATGGGGATGGATTTCGCCATGCGGGTGCTGCAGGTCCTCGTCCGCTCACCGGAGTTGCTTATCCTGGTTTCCTTCCTGGAAGGGATCGGATTAACCCTACTGATCGTGAGTGAAGCACCTTTCCTCATGGCTGCCTCGGATGATAAAAACCGTTCCCTCCTGTTCAGTCTGAACTTCGGACTGGTGACCCTTTCCTCGGCAGTAGGTGCAGTTTTCGCCGGGCAAATACCGGACCTGGTGGCCACGAAGACGAATGTTGCCCCTGATTCCAGTACTGCTTACGGGGCTGTATTGTTAGTGAGTTTGCTGATCGGTGTGTTCGCGATTTGGCCGCTGCTGCGGATTGATGAGAGGGAAATACACGACAGTGAAACACGTGAGCAGAAATCCAGTATTTTAGCCGGATTAAAGAAAGGGCTTATCTGGAAACTCTTCCTCCCGAACGTTGTATTGGGATTCGGGGCAGCCATACTCATTCCTTATATGAATGTATTTTTTACTGAGAAATTCATGCTTTCCTCCGCTGCTTTGGGGGTGTTATTCGCGGTTTCCTCCCTGTTGACCGCCATTGGTTCTATATTGGCTCCGGCGCTGGCGCAATGGATGAAGAGCAAGATCAAGGCTGTGGTCACGGTCCAGGGGGCCAGTTTGGGTTTCCTGGCACTGATCGGTTTTTCGCCCACAAGCTGGGTGGCAGAGGTGTCCTACCTGATCCGGGGTACCCTGATGAACATGGCGAACCCACTCTATACTGCGTTTTCCATGGAGGTATGTGAGCCTCAGGATCAGGGCGCGGTGAGCAGTATGCTGAATATTTCCTGGCAGGCCGGTTGGGCGGTCGGACCGATCATTTCCGGGATCGTTCAACAAAAATACGGTTTCTCTCCACTGTTTATCGCCACGATCATCCTCTACACTATTTCGACTCTGCTGGTTTGGATTTTCTTCAAGGATTCCGAGAAAAAGGCAAGCCCTATCTGCGCGGGAGGGTCTGATTAATAATGGGTTCTTCCCAAAGAAAAATGACCTTCGCCGTGGTGGGGGATACGCATGTACCGGATAGGGTGGGGGAGTTGCATCCGCAATTGGTTTCGGTGCTGCAGGATATTCACCCAGATAAGATTTTCCATACCGGCGATATCAGCGAGGACGAGGTGCTGGGTCAGCTCACCGCCATCGCCCCGGTAATAGCCGTACGCGGAAACCGGGACTGGCGCTGGAAGAAGCCTCTGCCAATGGAAATTGAACTTGAGGTGAACGGGGTGAAACTGGTGCTGCTGCACGGTCACGGCGGGTGGGGGCATTACCTGGTGGATAAGACTGATAATACATTACGGGGGTATCGACTGGACCGGTACCGAAAATATCTCACCAGGAAATATCCGGAAGCAAAGGGGTATATTTTCGGGCACAGCCATTTTCCAGAAAATTCAACACTGGATGGAAAGTTGTACTTCAATCCCGGATCGGCCTGCCTGGGAGGCGTGCCAGGCATAGCCCCATCCTTTGGTGTTCTCTCCATTTCTGGAAGCGGGGAGGTCATCGGCAGGATCAGGCCACTTGAAGGATACCGGATCGAATCCGGAAAATGGATATTATCCGATACACCCAAATTGGTTCTTGACCAATAATATTCGCGTGATATAATAATCAATTGCGTATACCTCCCCACATGGGGTTATTATTTAATCCAACCGCCAATCAACGACCAGGAGATATAGATGGCATCTCAAAAACCGATCAAATCGTATGCCCGAATTCCTTCCGTCATGGATCTCCCCGATCTGATCGAAGTACAAATTGATTCTTTTCAGCGTTTGAAAGTGGAAGGACTCAAAGACCTCTTTGAAGAAATTTCTCCAATCGAATCTTACAACAAGGGGATGAAGCTCTATTTCCCCAGCAAGGATCCCTCGCTTAAATCATGGGATCTTAAATACAGATTCGAGGCTCCCAAACATACGATTGAAGAATGCGTCGAACGTGATCTCACCTATGCGAGCCCGCTCTGGGTGCAGGTGCTGCTGGCGGGACCCGAGATTGCCGAACCGATGAAATCGGATATCTTCCTGGGTGATTTCCCCGAGATGACCGAAAAGGGAACTTTTATTATCAACGGTTCCGAGCGCGTTGTTGTTTCGCAGCTCATCCGCTCACCGGGCGTCTATTTTGAAGCCCCTGTAGACCGCGCCACCGGTCACCGCCTGGCCATGGCCAAGCTTATCCCGGACCGCGGCGCATGGATGGAATTTGAGACCCGTAAGAACGATTACCTGATCCTGAAATTCAACCGCAAGCGCACCGTACCGATCACAATCTTCCTGCGCGCTCTGGCGGTGGTCGATGACGGTATTACCGATTCCCCCATCAAAGAAGGCAGTGATGAGGAATTGCTGGCGCTCTTTAAGGATGTGGACAAAGATCCTGACCGCATGTTCATTGCCTCCACCATCGGGCAGGAACCCGCCTGGGATCTGAGCAATAACACCATCGCGGAAGCCGCTCTGCTGGAATTCTTCCGCCGAATGCGCCCGGGCGACCCGGCTACGATCGATAACGCCAAGCAGTTCCTGGAGGAACAACTCTTCGATCAGCGTCATTATGACCTTGAACGGGTCGGACGCTACAAACTTAACCAGAAGCTGGATTTGACCGAGCATGTGGCTGTTTCGCACCGAAATGTTACCAAGTGGGATATCGTCGCCCTGGTGCGGCGCATGATCATGATCAATAACGAGATGGAAGACAAGGACGATATCGACCACCTCGGCAATCGGCGTGTAAAGACCGTTGGTGAACTTATCCAGAATAAATTGCGCATTGGTCTGCGCCGTATGGAGCGGGTGATCAAAGAACGTATGTCCATCCGCGACCAGGACCAGCTTTCGCCTACCAGCCTGGTAAATATCCGCCCCGTTGTGGCTGCGTTACGAGAGTTCTTCGGCTCCAGCCAGCTTTCGCAATTCATGGATCAAACCAACCCGCTTGCCGAGCTGCGACATAAACGCACGCTCTCCGCGCTGGGCCCTGGAGGCTTACGCCGCGAGCGAGCTGGCTTCGATGTCCGCGACGTGCACCATTCGCATTACGGGCGCATTTGCCCGATTGAAACCCCGGAAGGTCCTAACATCGGTCTTATCGGCCGACTGGCATCTTTCGCGCGGGTCAATGAATATGGTTTCATCGAAACCCCCTACCGCAGGGTGGTGCGCACTTTGAGCGCCAATGACCCGAAACTTGTCGGTCGAAAATTGGCTGAAACGATCACCGACCCCAAGAGCGGTGAGGTGATCCTGAAACAGGGCGAACGTATTGATGAGAAATCTGCCAAGGTGCTTCACAAAATGAAGAGCACCCTGATCAATGTGGTGCCCTTCATCTCTGACGAAGTGGAATACCTTTCAGCTGATGCCGAGGATAAGTTTGTGATCGCCCAGGCGAACACCCCGCTAAATGATCATATGGAAGTTGACTCCGAGCGAATTTCCTGCCGGTTCCACTCCGATTTCATCATCACCGGCACGGATCAGATCAATTACATGGACGTAGCGCCCCACCAGGTTGTGGGCATCAGCGCGGCGCTAATCCCCTTCCTGGAGCACGATGATGCCAACCGCGCTTTGATGGGCTCCAACATGCAGACCCAGGCGGTTCCCCTGGTGAACCCGGATATCCCCCTGGTTTCCACCGGGATGGAAGCATTCGCTGCCAAGGACTCCGGGCAGGTTGTGGTCGCCGAAGAAGAAGGCGAGGTCGTCTCGGTATCCGGCAAGGAGATTATCGTCAGGGTTGGTGATTCCCATAAGACTTACACGCTGAGGAAGTATCAGCGTTCCAATCAGAGCACGTGCATCGATCAGCGCCCGGCAGTTGTCAAGGGGCAGCGCCTGCATAAGGGTGATATTATCGCCGATTCTTCATCGACAGTATCCGGTAACCTTGCGTTGGGACAGAATGTGGTGGTGGCCTTCGTTTCCTGGGAGGGCGGCAACTTTGAAGACGCCATCCTGATCTCGGAACGACTTGTGCAGGAGGACCGCTTTACCTCCGTTCACATTGAAAAATACGAGGTGGAAGCCCGCGATACAAAGCTTGGTCCGGAAGAGATCACCCGCGATATCCCGAACGTTGGCGAGGAAGCCATTCGCGACCTGGATTCCGACGGCATCATTCGGATAGGCGCCGAGATCGGCCCCAACGATATCCTGGTGGGTAAGATCACCCCGAAAGGTGAAAAAGAACTAACCCCCGAGGAGCGGCTGCTACGCGCGATCTTCGGTGAAAAATCCCGCGATGTTAAAGACACATCCTTGCGCATGCCGCATGGCGAGCGCGGCAAGGTGGTGGATGTGAAAGTCTTCACCCGCGAGAGCAATACCGACCTCTCTGCAGGTGTGGATAAAATGGTGCGGGTTTCTGTTGCCCAGCACCGCAAGATCACTGCCGGCGATAAAATGGCCGGCCGACATGGTAACAAAGGTGTTGTCTCCCGCGTAGTCGCGGTGGAGGATATGCCCTTCCTGGCGGATGGCTCTCCAGTGGATATCATCCTCAACCCGCTGGGTGTGCCTGGCCGTATGAACATTGGCCAGGTGTTGGAAACCCATCTGGGTTGGGCTGCCAGCCGACTTGGTTTCCGCGCAGTCACCCCGGTGTTCGACGGTGCATCCGAGGCCGAGATCGAAGCCGAACTTGCCCGTGCCTGGATCGTGGATGAATCCTGGAATGAAGCCGCCAGCCGTGCCTGGGAGTGGATCAAATCCCAGGAATATTCCCCCGAACAGATCCGCGATGACGATGAAGTTCGCCTGCTCTTTTTGGAGCAGCAACTGGGCCCCAAGGGTTATGATGTTTTCAAGCTGGTTTCGGACCGCGATTATGCGCGGCAATCGAACGCCAGGGAATGGCTGAAGGAGCACGGTTACGAACCGGATTCTGTCCTTCACTTCGAGAGCGTCTCAGCTTTGGACGGGGATACATCTGACCGTGATAAGAAAGCCATTGAGGTATGCCTGCGTCTGTGGATGCACGACCAGGGCGTGGAAGAAGCCATCAAGATGCCAGCCGATAAAGTGCGCGCCAGGGCGGAAGCTCTGCTAAAAGAGACCGGTGTTCCGATGCCGATCTTTGGCAAGCAGGTCCTTCGCGATGGTAAGAGCGGAGCTGCGTTTGACCAGCCGGTCACTGTGGGCGTGATGACCATGCTCAAGCTGCACCACCTGGTGGAAGATAAAGTTCACGCGCGTTCAACCGGACCCTACAGCCTGGTTACCCAGCAGCCGCTGGGTGGCAAGGCGCAATTTGGCGGTCAGCGCTTCGGAGAAATGGAAGTTTGGGCGCTTGAAGCTTATGGCGCGGCTTACACCCTGCAGGAAATGCTCACAGTCAAATCGGACGATGTGCAGGGGCGTGTCTCAACCTACGAAGCGATTGTTAAGGGTGATCCCATCGAGGAACCCAGCCTGCCGGCTTCGTTCCGTGTGCTGGTCAAGGAGCTGCAGAGCCTGGGTCTGGCTGTGGAAGCGGTGATGGATACCGGTGAGACCATCCGCTTTGGCAAAGACGAAGAACGTATTCGCCCGCCAAGGCCTTCCACCGGTCTACTGGATATTGGTAGTGAATTCGACCAAATCTATTGATCAGGAAATTTGGGATAAGAATATTCTTGACGATAAAAGAACAGCGATGATATAATCGCACCCTGTTGTAATTTGCACGTTGATGCGGGTTCCTTGCTCCGAAAGTGTTCGTAGTGAGGCCATCATGGCAACTGATGGTCTCATTTTTTGGAGAGCGAATGGAACCGGATTGAAAATCGGAAATCATTTTGGAGGCAAAAGAGAGTGCCAACGATCAACCAGATGGTCCGCAAAGGACGAGAATCGAAAAAAGCGAAGAGCAAAGCGCCCGCGCTTCTGTACACTTTGAATTCGAAGAAGCAACGACGCACCAAACACCTGAAAGGTGCCCCGCAAAAACGCGGTGTTTGCACCGTGGTGAGAACTATGACCCCCAAGAAACCGAATTCCGCGTTACGCAAGATCGCCCGCGTTCGCCTTTCGAATGGGGTAGAGGTCACCGCCTATATTCCAGGTGAAGGTCACCAATTGCAGGAGCACTCCGTCGTGTTGGTACGTGGCGGTCGTGTGAAAGACCTGCCTGGTGTGCGCTACCATATCGTCCGCGGAGCACTGGATACAACCGGGGTTGCCAAGCGCAGCCAGGGCCGTTCCAAGTACGGCTCCAAAACTCCCAAATAATTCATCCTCCGGCTCCGGCCGGGAGACTAACAAGATCACTAAAACGGAGAAGTTTGCATGCGCCGAACGAAACCCATCAAGAGAGAAGTACCCCCCGATTTCCGTTATCAGAACGTGACGGTTCAGTCGTTCATTAATCACATCATGACCCGCGGAAAAAAGAGCACCGCCTCCCGCAATATCTACGGGGCATTCGATATCATTCAGGAAAAGACTGGCAAGAACCCGATCGAGGTGTTTGAGCAGGCATTGAAAAACGTCGGCCCGCTCATGGAAGTGCGGCCCCGCCGAGTTGGTGGCGCCACCTACCAGGTGCCAATGGAGGTCCCCCAGGACCGCCGGATGACCCTGGCCTTCCGCTGGATCATCGATTCCGCACGAGCCCGCACCGGCAACTCCTTCTCTGAGAAGCTTTCTGCCGAATTTATGGAGGCTGCTGCCAACCAGGGTTCTGCCGTGCGCAAGCGCGACGAAACCCATAAGATGGCCGAAGCCAACCGCGCGTTCTCCCATTTCCGATTGTAAGGCGGAGGCAACAGTTAATCTGTTAGCAAGATAGCATGGCTCGCACCTTTCCATTAGAAAAGTACCGTAACATAGGCATTATCGCCCACATCGACGCGGGTAAGACCACCACGACCGAGCGAATTCTCTTTTATACAGGTAAGACCTACCGGATCGGATCGGTGGATGATGGCACCACAGTTACGGACTGGATGGAGCAGGAGCGGGAACGCGGCATCACCATTGTTTCCGCTGCAGTAACAGCCGAGTGGAAAGATTACCAAATCAATATCATCGATACGCCGGGGCATATCGATTTCACTGCCGAAGTGCAGCGTTCCCTGCGGGTTCTGGATGGCGGCATCGTCATTTTTGACGCCACCCAGGGCGTTGAACCGCAATCGGAAACTGTTTGGAGGCAGGCGGATCGATATTCAGTGCCCCGGATTTGTTTTGTAAACAAGATGGACCGCACGGGGGCATCCTACGAGTACACCATGGATTCGATCCGACAGCGGCTGGGCGCAAACCCGATCGCCATGCAGATGCCCATCGGATTTGAGAGTGCCTTCCGCGGTGTGGTCGACCTGCTTTCCCAGCAAGCAATATTCTGGGATGAGGATCTCGGACGTGAACCAAGGGTGGAGGACATCCCGACCGAACTCCGCGAGGAGGCAGGCAAACTGCACGCCACCCTTGTCGAACGGATCGCGGAACTGGACGATGATCTGACAGTCAAATTCCTGCAAGGGGAAAAGATCAGCGTTGAAGAGCTGAAATCTGCCCTGCGCAAGGCGGTCATCGCCAATGAAGCCACCCCGGTTTTCTGCGGGACCTCGCTTAAGAATAAAGGTGTTCAGCCTCTTCTCGATGCGGTCATCGATTACCTTCCCTCCCCGGCAGATATTCCCCCTGTCAATGGATTAGACCCGGACAAAGATATCGAAGTCAGCCTCCCGGTGGATGATGAAGTCCCCTTGAGCGCTTTGGTCTTCAAGATCGTTACCGATCCCTATGTCGGTCGGTTGGCATATTTCCGGGTTTACTCAGGAAAGATCACCCAGGGAACGATGGTTTACAACCCAATCAAAGACCGCAAGGAACGCATCGGGCGGTTGATTCGTATGTACGCCGACCGGCGCGAGGATATCACTGAGGTTCTGGCAGGGGATATCGGCGCGGTTCTGGGGTTGAAGGAAAGCTTCACTGGCGATACTCTTTGCGATCAGCATCACAAGGTCATCCTGGAAAGTATTACCTTCCCGGAACCAGTCATTATGGTAGCCATCGAACCGAAAACAACCGCAGACCAGGATCGCATGTCCGAAGCGCTGAGAAAACTCTCTGAAGAAGACCCGACCTTCCGAGTGCACACCGACGAGAACACCGGGCAGACGATCATCTCCGGGATGGGCGAGCTGCACCTGGATGTGCTGGTGGACCGAATGCTGCGCGAGTTCAAAGTCCAGGCAAATGTCGGGCGACCGCGTGTTTCCTATCATGAATCCATCACCCGCGAAGTTCCCAAAGTGGATTACAAGTACGTTAAGCAGTCCGGCGGTCATGGTCAATACGGCCACGTCGTTTTTGCCTTAGAGCCGTTGGAACGGGGCAGCGGGATCGTATTTGAGAGCAAGATCGTTAGCGGCGCCATTCCGCGTGAATATATCCCGGCGGTTGAAAAAGGCGTGCGCGAAGCAGCTGAATCCGGCGTTTTGGCTGGATACCCGGTGACTGATCTCAAGGTTACGCTGAACGACGGTTCCTATCATGAGGTCGATTCTTCTGAGATGGCTTTCAAAATGGCTGCTACCTTTGCCTTCAAAGAGGGCATTCAGAAGGGTTCTCCCGTTTTGCTGGAGCCGATCATGAAGGTGGAGGTTGTCATCCCCGAGGAATATATGGGGGATGTAATCGGGCAGCTCAATGCCAGGCGGGGAGTGATCCTTGGCACCGAGATGCGCCCTGGGAAGGCTCAATCCATCCGGGTTCAGGTACCGCTTGCGGAGATGTTTGGGTACGCCACTGAGCTGCGTTCAAGCAGCCAGGGACGCGGTGTGTTTTCAATGGAATTCGATCACTATGCCCCGGTCTCTGACGCGGTGGCGAAGAAAATATTGAACCAGTAATCATTTATCCAATCAAGGAGAAGGAGAGCACTGATGGCGAAGCAGAAATTTGACCGAAGCAAGCCGCATCTGAACGTGGGCACCATGGGGCACATTGATCATGGCAAGACCACCCTGACCGCAGCGATCACGAAATACTGCGGGTTTTTTGGCAAAGCCGAATTCCGGGCGTATGACAGCATTGACAATGCCCCGGAAGAGAAAGCGCGCGGGATCACGATCAACATTGCCCACGTGGAATATGAGACCGAGAAACGGCACTATGCCCATGTGGATATGCCCGGTCACCGCGACTATATTAAGAACATGATCACCGGTGCCGCCCAGGTGGATGGAGCCATATTGGTTGTGGCCGCCCCGGATGGTCCCATGCCGCAGACCAAGGAACACGTTCTGCTGGCGAGGCAGGTGGAAGTGCCGAGCATCGTAGTCTTCTTGAACAAAGTGGACATGATGGACGACCCCGAACTGCTGGAACTGGTGGAGATGGAACTGCGCGAAATGCTCACCGGGTATAAATTCCCGGGCGAGACCACCCCGATCGTGCGCGGGAGCGCGTTGAAGGCGCTGGAAAGCACCTCGACCGACCCGAACGCGCCCGAATACGAGTGCATCAAGGAACTCCTGCGGGTGGTGGATGAATACATTCCGGAACCCGTACGCGAGACCGACAAGCCGTTCATGATGCCGATCGAGGACGTGTTCTCGATCAAAGGGCGCGGAACAGTGGTAACCGGGCGTGTTGACCGCGGCAAGATCAAGGTGGGGGAACCGGTGGAGATCATCGGGCTGCAGGAAAAGACCCGCAACAGCGTTGTGACCGGCGTGGAAATGTTCCACAAACTGCTGGATGAGGGCATGGCCGGGGATAACCTGGGATTGCTGCTGCGCGGGATCGAGCGCACGGACGTGGAACGCGGGCAGGTGGTTGCCAAGGCTGGCAGCATCACCCCGCACACCAAGTTCATGGCGCAGGTGTATGTGCTGAAGCGTGAAGAGGGTGGGCGGCACAAACCGTTCTTCCCTGGCTATCGGCCGCAGTTCTATATCCGCACGATGGATGTGACCGGCTCGATCACCCTGCCTGCGGGGGTGGAGATGGTGATGCCCGGGGATAACGTGGAGATGGAAGTTGAACTGATCGTCCCGGTGGCATTGGAGCAGGGTTCGCGCTTCGCCATTCGCGAGGGCGGTCTGACGGTGGGCGCTGGCGCCATCACCAGGATCATTGCATAGGATAACAAAATGGCAAAACAAAGAATCCGCATTCGCCTGAAAGCCTATGACCACCGCGTGCTTGATCAATCCGCCAAACGGATCGTTGAAACCGCTGAACGCAGCGGTGCCCATGTTGTTGGCCCGGTTCCGCTGCCAACCACGCATTGAAAAATTCACCGTCCGCCGAGGTGCCTTTATTGATAAGGACTCCCAGGAGCATTTCGAGATCCGCACCCATAACCGCATCATCGATGTGATGGACCCTGATTCCAAGACCATCGATATGCTTATGCGGCTTAACCTGCCCGCAGGCGTGGATATCGAGATCAAGATCTAATTGCTGGTTTATTGCCAGGGTGAGAAAATTCACCCTGGCAGCTTTGAAAAGTTGTGGTAAAATAATCCGGTTTTGGGTCTGACCAAAACCATTTCGAACCGTGCAAGAGTTATCCTTGGGTGGGCACTAAAAACAAGTTGCCGCTCATAGACTACCGACTACACGTTCGGGAGATGATGCAGCCAAGCCCTGGCTAACAGTCTCCGCAAAATAAATCTTAGGAGAAAAATTGAGATGTTCAAAGGGCTGATTGGGAAGAAAATCGGCATGACCCAGATTTTCGATGAGACCGGCGCGGCAATTCCGGTAACGATCATTGAAGCTGGGCCATGCTTTGTTACCCAGATCCGCACAACCGGCATCGATGGTTACTCTGCGGTTCAATTGGGATACGGTGAGATCAAGCCGAAACGGCTGACTCAAGGTGAATTAGGCCACCTGAAACGCAACAACCTTTCCCCGCTGCGCTATCTGCGCGAATTCCGTTCCAAGGAACCCGGGGTTGAGGCAGGCGCGAAGGTGGACGTTTCCATTTTTGCGGTAGGGGAACACGTAGATGTGGTTGGCACCTCCAAAGGCAAGGGTTTTGCCGGCGGCGTCAAGCGCTATCACTTCGCGGGCGGCCCCAAGACCCACGGTCAATCCGACCGGCACCGCGCTCCAGGTTCACGCAGCTCCGGCACCACGCCAGGCCGCGTCTACAAGGGTTCGCGCGGGCCAGGTCACATGGGTGACGACCGTGTTACCGCTCAGAACTTGAAGGTGGAACTGGTGGATGCAGAACGCAACCTGCTTGGCGTCCGCGGTTCGATTCCAGGCGCGCGCAATGGTATGGTCGTCATTAAAGAAGCGCGGAAACAGTAACCAGAGACCTGGATGAATGGAGCAATGAAACTATGAAGGTTGATGTCCTCAATATGGAAGGTAAAAAGGTCAAGACGGTCGATCTGCCCGCTGCGATCTTTGAAGCCCCGATCAAAGTTGACCTGATGCACCAGGCTTTCCAGCGCCAGATGGCCAATGCCCGCCTAGGTACGCACGAGACCAAAACCCGCAGCGAAGTTGCTGGTGGCGGCAAGAAACCCTGGAATCAGAAGGGAACCGGCCGTGCGCGGCAGGGTTCCACCCGCGCCCCCCATTGGAGAGGTGGTGGCGGTATCCATACCCCGCACCAGCATTCTTACGCCCAGGCGATGCCCAAACGCATGCGCGCCGCGGCGGTTTGCTCTGCGCTCTCCGCGAAAGCTGCGGAATCCAACATCGTCGTGGTGGATGAGCTCGCCCTGGCGGAACCTAAAACCCGCCTGATGGCCAAGGCTCTGAATATCCTCGTGGGTGAAAATAGTGCCCTGATCCTCATTCCGGAAAAAAGCGATGTCTATGAAGGCGTTGTACGCTCCACCCGAAATATCCCGGATGCGAAGATACTGGTTGCTTCTTACCTGAACATCCGCGACTTGATGACCTTCGACCGCGTCGTCCTGCCCCTGGCAGCCCTGGAGCGGATTGAGGCGCATTTAGGATAGGAGAACAACAATGACAACCATGTATGAAATCCTCCTGCGCCCGATCGTCACCGAAAAGACGAACTACCAGGCCACCCGCCTGCATCAATACACTTTTGAAGTCCGTCCGGAAGCCACTCGCACCATGGTTCGCGAAGCTGTGGAACGCATCTTCAAAGTGACCGTGCTGGATGTGAATGTCCTCAATGTGCCCGCAAAACGATCCCGAAAAGGCAAAAGCCGTCGTCTCGGAATTCGCAACCCGGGTTACCGCAAGGCGATTATTACCCTCGGCGCGGAAGACCGCTTACCCATTTTTGAAGGGGTTGAGTAATGGCAATCAAAGTTTATAAACCCACAACCCCCGGCATGCGCGGCCGAACCGGGTATAGTTTTGAAGAGATCACCAAGAAAAGCCCTGAACGATCCCTGATCGTCATCCGCAAGGAACACTCTGGCCGCAACGATAGTGGCAGGGTTACCGTACGCCATCGCGGCGCGGGCAACCGCCAGTACGTGCGTATCGTGGATTTCAAACGCAAGAAGATCGGCATCCCTGCCCGTGTCTCAGCCATCGAATATGATCCCAACCGTACCGCCCGTCTCGCATTACTGGTTTATGCCGATGGTGAAAAAACCTATATCGTGGCTCCGCAAGGATTGAAAGTAGGCGATAGCGTAATGTCTGGTGCCCAGGCGGAGATCCGCCCGGGGAATTGCCTACCCATTGCCAATATTCCCGTAGGTACCATGGTGCACAATATCGAGCTGCAGGAGGGTAAAGGCGGACAGATGGCCCGCTCTGCTGGAACCGCCGCTCAATTGCTCGCCAAAGAAGGCGACTACGCCCAGATCCGCCTGCCCTCAGGAGAGGTCCGCCTTGTTCGCCAGGCTTGCTATGCAACCATTGGTCAGGTGGGCAACCTGGAACATAGCAATATCAAGCTGGGCAAAGCTGGACGCAAACGCCACATGGGTATCCGCCCGACTGTACGCGGTACTGCCATGAGCCCGCGAGACCATCCCCACGGTGGTGGTGAAGGCCGTCAGCCCGCCGGTATGCCCGGTCCTAAAACCCCCTGGGGCAAGCCTGCCCGTGGTTATCGGACCCGCAGGAATAAATCTTCCGATCAGTATATTGTTCGGCGCAGGAATGGCTAAACGGATATCCTTTTTGGATAGTGATCAAAGAGTAGAAGGACAAGAGATATGTCAAGATCGCTGAAAAAGGGCCCATTTATTGAGCCCAAACTGCTCAAGAAAATTGAGGCGATGAATACCAAGGGCGAGAAAAAAGTTCTGCGCACCTGGAGCCGAGATAGCACCATCTTCCCCCAGATGGTCGGTCACACCATCGCAGTCCATGACGGGCGCCGGCATGTTCCGATATATATCACCGAGAACATGGTCGGACACAAACTGGGTGAGTTCGCCCCCACCCGGCATTTCCGCGGTCATCTCTCCGAGAAAGCCACCGCAGCAAAGGTGCAGTAAATTATGGCTACCGATGTGCATGCTTCCTTGATGAATTGTGGAATCCCGGCATCCAAAGTACGCCTGGTCATTGATTTGATCCGCGGAAAGAATGCTGTCGAGGCGGTGAATCTCCTGAAGTTCACAAACAAGGGTGCCTCCCTGCCTGTTGGCAAGCTCCTTAAATCGGCCATCGCCAATGCCGAGGAAAATTTTGGCCTGAACCGGGATAACCTCTATATTTACAAAGTGACCGCAGATGAAGCTCCCACACGCAAGTGGCGCCGATTTGGAGCCCGAGGGCGTTTCAAACCGTTGCTGCGTCGCGCCTCGCATGTTTCGATCATTCTGCGAGAGAAGGAATAATCAGTCGGTACTGCTGGCTGAGATAAAGAAGGACACCAGGAGAGATTATGGGTCGAAAAGTTCATCCGATAGGATTTCGTTTAGGGCTCCATCAGCCCTGGTCCGGGCGCTGGTACGCTGAAGGCAGCGAATACACAAACCAACTGCACCAGGATATCACCATTCGCAAGATGATCCGGAACGCTGCCGAAAAAGCAGGCGTTTCGGATGTGGAAGTGGAACGGTATCCGGGAAAGGTGCGGGTCATCGTTCATACAGCCAAACCCGGTATTTTGATTGGCCGCAAGGGGGATACCGTCAAGGTGATCCGCCAGGATCTGGAAAAATTAACCGGAAAGAAGATCGATCTCGAGATCAAAGAGATCAAATCCCCGGATTGCGATGCCTTCCTGGTGGCCAACAATATCGCCGATCAAATCGAGCGCCGTGTTTCTTACCGCAGGGCTATGAAACGCGCGTTGCAGCAGGCGATGCGCCAGGGCGCCGAAGGGATCAAGATCGAAGTTTCTGGTCGTTTGAGCGGCGCGGAGATGGCCCGCGAGGTAAAACTGCGCGAAGGCCGTGTGCCGCTTCAGACCCTGCGTGCGAATATCGGTTTCGCCCGTGCGGAAGCCCTGACCACTTACGGACGGATTGGCGTCAAAGTGTGGGTGTACCTTGGTGAAGTTCTGCCTGGTGTGGAAGAGAAAGTTGAAGCCACCGAAGGCGTTTACGTTAGTCAGTAATTATCTAGACCGGGTTTTTACCGGAAGAGACCAAAGAGGACAGTATCTATGTTGATGCCTAAACGTGTTAAGTGGCGCAAGCAGCAGCGCGGCCGGATGAGAGGTAAAGCGCTGAGAGGTGCTGATATCAATTTCGGCGAGTACGCTCTACAAGCTTTGGAACCGGGTTGGGTTTCCGCCCGACAGATCGAAGCTGGCCGAAGGACGATCGTTCATTCGATGAAACGCCATGGAAAAGTTTGGATCCGGATCTTTCCGGATAAACCCTACACCCACCGCCCTCCCGAGACCCGTATGGGTAAGGGTAAAGGCAATGTGGAGTATTGGGTGGCTGTAGTCAAACCAGGCAGGATCATGTTTGAAGTAAGCGGACTGGAGCACGATGCGGCTGTGCATGCTCTGCACCAGGCTTCCTATAAATTTTCCATCCGGACCAAAGTGATCTCCCGTCATGAAGGCGCGTGAGGAGTAATCTCGTGAAAATTTCAGAAATGCGTTTACTTTCAGACGATGAATTGAAATCCAAATTAATGGATTCCCGGCAGGAACTTATGAACCTGCGATTCCAGGTGATCACCGGTCAGCAAACAGATACGAGTTTGCTGAAGAACACCCGCAGAACCATTGCCACCTTCGAAACGATCCTCCAGGAGCGGAGAACCGGGAAAACCCAGGAAGGCAAAAAATGAACGAACGAAGGCGATTGATTGGGGTTGTCACCAGCAATAAAATGACCCGGACCGTGGTCGTGGAAATCAGCCGGACATTCCGCCACCCGCTTTACCACAAAGTGGTGCACACCAGCAAACGGGTGAAAGCCCACGATGAGCTGGGATGCAAGATCGGTGATAACGTGCAGATCGTGGAAACGCGCCCGTTATCCCACGATAAGCGCTGGGTTGTGGAAAAAGTGCTCACCAGCCAGGGCGAGAAAGCCATGCCAGTGGCGTTGGTGGAAGAAGCCGATATTATCGAGATGATCGAGACTCCTGAAGAAGTTGTAGTTGAACAGATCCAGGAGACCGCCGAGATCGAGAAGGCTGAAGGAGAATCAGAATGATCCAACACGAGTCCCGGTTGAAGGTAGCTGATAACACCGGCGCCCGAGAGATTCTGGTGATCCACATCATGGGCGGATCCACCCGCCGTTATGGGCGTGTTGGTGATATTGTGGTCGGCACGGTTAAATCCGCCGCTCCACAAGGTTCGATAAAGAAAAGCGAGATCGTCAAAGCTGTTATCGTCCGCTGTGCCAAAGTATGGCGCCGCGAGGATGGTTCTACCATCCGCTTCGACGACAACGCTGCGGTGATCCTGGATACTGACGGCCAGAACCCGAAAGGTACCCGCATCTTTGGACCTGTTGCGCGCGAACTGCGCGAAAAAGGCTTCATGAAGATCGTGTCCCTGGCTCCGGAAGTGATCTAAAGAGGAGCACAAGCGATGAATTTAAAAATCCGTAAAGGTGATCTGGTCGAAGTGATCACCGGCAAAGAAGAGGATAAGGGCAAACGCGGAGAAGTCATCCGTGTCCTTTCCGGAGATCGCCGGGTGGTCGTGCAGGGTATCAATATCCGCACCAAACACCAGAAACAAATGCAGAGCCAGGGTCGCACCATCAACCCAGGCAAGGTGAAATTTGAAGGTCCCATCGCGGTCTCAAACGTGATGCTCGTCTGCAAAAAGTGCAATAAACCCACGCGTGTCAGCATTCAGAGAACGGGTGACAAGGTCAGCCGGGTCTGCAAAAAATGCCAGGCGCTGCTGGATGAGTAGACCTGAGTGGAGCAAATGAAATGAATCACATGAGAGTCCGTTATCAAAAAGAGATAACCCCGGCGTTGATGGAATCCCTGGGTCTGGAGAACATAATGCAGGTTCCCCGGATCAAAAAGGTGAACGTGAACATCGGCGTTGGCGAAGCTTTGGATAACCCCAAGGCGCTTGATGCCGCCGTCGCGGATCTGACCGCCATCACCGGGCAAAAACCCATTGTCACCAAAGCCCGCAAGAGCATCGCCAACTTCAAACTTCGTGAAGGTCGCGCCATCGGCGCAACTGTAACCCTGCGCGGCGAACGTATGTGGGATTTCCTTGACCGGCTGATGAACATTGTTCTTCCCCGTGTTCGCGATTTCCGCGGCGTTTCAGCAGAATCGTTTGATGGGCGAGGCAATTACACTCTCGGTCTTCGGGAACAGATCATCTTCCCCGAGATTGAATACGACAAAGTGGATAAGATCCGCGGTTTGGAAGTGACCATCGTAACAACCGCAGTAAATGATGAACAGGCAACTGCCATGCTGGCTATGCTGGGCATGCCTTTCAGGAAGGGTTCCAATGGCTAAAAAGTGCATGACTTACCGAGAAACTAGGCGGAAATTTCCCATCCAGGTGCGGAACCGCTGCAGAAAATGCGGTCGCCCGCGTGGTTATATGCGCCGCTTTGGTCTGTGCCGCATTTGTTTCCGCGAACTTGCCCTGGATGGCCAAATTCCAGGTGTGACCAAGTCTTCATGGTAAGCCAATCCGGAGGTAGGAAATGAGTGTAGTGAATGATCCAATTGCTGATATGCTGACCCGAATCCGGAATGGCGTTATGGCCGGCCAATCCGTGGTTGCGATGCCCAATTCGAAGATCAAGGCGGAGATCGCCCGGATTTTGAAGGAAGAGGGCTTTGTGGAGAGCTTTGAGATTGTGGATGGGGATAAACCCACCCAGAGCGTTCTCAGACTCAAATTGAAATATGTTGGAGAACGGCGTGAAAGGGTTTCTGTGATCACCGGCCTGGTGCGGGTGAGCACTCCCGGGCGCCGGGTCTACACCCGCAAGATGGACATCCCCTGGGTACTATCCGGGATGGGTGTTTCCATCCTTTCCACCCCCAAGGGTGTGATGACCGGACAGCGCGCCCGCCAGCTTGGTGTCGGCGGTGAGATCCTGTGCAAGGTCTGGTAATCGAGGAGGAATTGTAAAGTGTCCCGTATAGGAAGATTACCCGTAACAGTACCAGGCGGCGTGAATGTGCAGATCAATGGCTCAGAGGTCCATGTTAAAGGACCTAAGGGCGAGTTGAAGCGCGTTTTCACCCCGAGTGTAGAAATCAAGCTGGAAGGCGATAACATCATCGTGACGCGCAGTTCCGAGTTACCCCAGGTGCGTGCCTTGCATGGCACCACCCGAGCGGTTATCCAGAACATGGTCACAGGCGTATCCACCGGCTTCACCAAGGTCCTCGAAATCGACGGTGTCGGTTACCGGCCAGATTTGGATGGTACCACCCTGATCCTTTATCTTGGCTTTTCCCACCCAGTGCGGATCGAACCAAGCGAGGGCATATCCTTTGAGGTCGATACCAAGGCCCGTCAGTTCAAAGTAATGGGCTACAATGCCGAAACCGTTGGCCAGGTGGCAGCGGATATTCGCAAGCTCCGCCCACCCGAACCCTACAAAGGCAAGGGCATCCATTATCTTGGTGAAAAGATCCGCCGCAAAGCTGGCAAATCCGCCAAGACGAAAGCTTAAGAGCAGGTGATTTGATATGGCAACCAACAACAAACGAGAATCACGCATCCGCCGGCATGAACGCGTACGCAAGTATGTATCTGGCACGGAGGATAAACCCCGCCTTGCGGTTTTCAGAAGCACCGCGGATATTTATGCCCAGGTGATCGACGATTCCAAGGGAATTACCCTGGTTTCGGCTTCGACAATCGATCATGAGCTGAAGGGCAAACCGCTGGCTAAGAAAACCAAGTCCGAACAAGCAAAATTGGTCGGATCACTGGTGGCGGAACGAGCGCAAAAAAAAGGGATCAAGAAGGTCGTTTTTGACCGGGGCGGATTCCGTTACATGGGCCGGGTAAAGGCGCTGGCAGATGCTGCCCGCGAAGCTGGCCTGGATTTCTAAGATGGATAGGCGAAGCTGAGGTCTTCTAATGGAAATGAGTCAATACCAACCCCTTGAGCAGGTTTTTGACGAGCGCGTGATCGAGATCGCCCGCGTAGCCAAAGTTGTCAAAGGCGGCCGCCGCTTTCAATTCCGGGTGACGGTTGTCGCCGGGGATAACCACGGCAAAGTCGGCATTGGCATCGGCAAGGCCAACGCGGTCCCCGACGCGATGCGTAAGGCAACCGAACGTGCGCACAAGAATATGCGCAGCGTTGTCACCTCCGGCACCACCATCCCGCACGAAGTGACCGCCAAAGTTGGCGGCGCGGTGGTTCTGCTGAAGCCTGCCTCTGCTGGAACAGGCGTCATCGCCTCCAGTGGCGTGCGTGCAGTTCTGGAAGCCGTGGGCATCCACGACATTCTGAGCAAATCCCTGGGCAGCTCCAATCTGCTCAATATCGTCAAAGCCACCTTCGGCGCGCTCGACCAGCTCAAATCGCCCGAACAGGAAGCCATCCGCCGGGGGAAAACTGTGCGAGAGATGATGCCCTTCTGGGAGCGGAGGAAGAATGGCTAAAAAGAAAGTTGAAAGCAAAAAACTGCAGGTTACCCTGGTGAAGAGCCCGATCGGCAACCCGGAACCGCAGAAACGCACCGTCAAAGCCCTTGGGCTGCGCCGATTGCATCAGACCGTGATCCACAACGACTCCCCGGCGTTGCGGGGTATGCTGGATAAAGTCCGGCACTTGATTGTAGTAGTTGAGCAGGATTGAACATGAAATTAAATGATTTGAAACCAAACGAGGGCGCAAAAAAAGAGCCCAAACGCAAAGGCCATGGCATCTCCGCCGGTCAGGGTAAAACCGCCGGCCGGGGAACCAAGGGTCAGAACTCCCGCACCGGCGAGACCGGGCACCTCTACCGCCAGGGCGGCAATTTGCCTTTCTTCCGCCGGCTGCCCTTTATTCGCGGTGAGGGATTTACCCCGCCCAACCAGGTGGAGTACAACGAAGATCAACCTGGACCGGATCGCGAAATTCCCGGCGAAGAGCGTGATCACCCCCGAAGAACTGGCCAAAGAAGGTATGCTTCACCGACCCGGTAACCCCGTGGTTGTGCTGGGTAAGGGTGAGATCAAGAACCCTGTTACTCTCAAAGTGCATCGCATTTCCAAGACCGCCAAAGCCAAGATCGAAGCGGCTGGCGGGACTGTGGAATTGATCGCATAACTAGGAAAACGAATTAAGGAGCCTGCTTCATGAAGCGTTCAGCCTGGCGCTACCTGTGGAAGTCAGAAGATATCCGCAATAAACTGTTGATCACATTCTTACTGTTGATCATCTACCGGTTTGCGGCAAATATCCCTGTTCCGGGGGTCGACCGGGCCGTGGTCGCCTCGCTGGCGAATTCCGGCGGCGCGGCAGGGACTCTTTTCAACATGCTCGATTTGTTATCGGGTGGTACGGTTTCCAGCTTCTCGATCCTGGCGATGGGTGTTTATCCGTATATCACCGCCCAAATTATCCTACAGCTCCTCGCGCCGATCATCCCTGCGCTTGACCGTCGTATGAAAGAGAATCCCCGTGAAGGGCAGAAGTTCATGGAAAAATGGACCATGCTTCTCACCATCCCCATGGCTGCGCTCACTGCTGTCGGGCAGATCAATATTTTCAACTCCATGCTGCGGGGGCAGTCCATTCTTTATTATGATCCGGGATTCAACTTACCGACGATCACCACGGTAGTCAGCATGATGGCAGGGACTCTCTTTGGCATCTGGATCGGTCAATTGATATCGGAGTTCGGTATTCCAAACCAGGGTCTTTCCTTGATCATCTTTGCCGGGATCGTGGCAAAGATGCCCGCCAATCTTTACAGCATTTTCCTGGATAAACAAAACGGCTGGTGGTTATTCATTTTAATCGTGACACTGCTGGTGTTCACCATCTTCGCCATCATCATCGTCCAGCAGGGGCGAAGGTATGTGCCGGTGCTCTTCCCTGGCAGACGGGTGGGGAACCGCATGTCCATGCCAGTACGCAGCAACTTACCTCTTATGGTCAACATGGCGGGCATGATCCCGTTGATCTTTGCCCAATCCTTCCTGACCTTCCCGGCGATCCTGGCATCCTTTTTTGTGAACTCCCCAGTACCGTGGGTGGCCAACTTCGCCAACACTGTCTATAACGCCTTTAGCGGGCAGGGACCCTTCTACGCGCTGATCTACTTTATCCTGGTTGTGGCGTTCACCTTCTTCTACACGGATGTGCTCTTCCAGCAGCAGAATTATGGCGAAAGCCTCAAGCGGCAGGGCGCGCGCATCCCGGGTGTGACCGTGGGTGAAGCTACCCAGAAATACCTCTCCAAGGTACAGCGGCGCATCACCTTCCCAGGAGCATTCTTCCTCGGGTTCGTGGCTGTGCTTCCGTATGTCCTTCGGTTGATCCTGCCGGTGGCGAATTCCTCCACGATATTCCTTGTTTCCGCTGCAGGCTTGTTGATCGTGGTGGGTGTCGTCCGCGATACTTTCAACATCATCGATGCTGAGCTGAAAATGCACGGTTATCAGGAAAAGTTGATCCACTAGGCAGCAGATGGGTACTTACATCGTTCTTCTTGGCCCCCCTGGGGCAGGCAAAGGTACCCAGGCTGAAGTGGTATCGGAAAAGTACGGGTTGATCCATGTATCTTCCGGCGACCTTTTTCGAGAGAACATTAAAAACAAAACAGAGCTGGGAACCCTGGCGCAGGGTTACATCAACCGCGGTGAGCTGGTTCCGGATGATGTAACCATTGGCATGGTCAAAGCCCGACTGATGATGGAAGATAACAAATCCGGTGCGCTGCTGGATGGCTTTCCACGTACCGCTGCCCAAGCGCAGGCGCTGGGTGAGATGCTCCAAGGGATGGGTGCGGAAGTAAAAGTTGTTCCGTATATCGCCGTCCCTGAAAAAGTGCTGATCGAACGGTTATCCGGACGATGGACCTGCCGGGCAGGCGGGCATGTGTACCATAGTGAATTCCACCCTGCGCAGAAGGAAGGAATCTGCGATGTGGATGGTTCTGAACTTTACCAACGCGATGACGACAAGCCGGAAACAGTGGCCAATCGTATTCAGGTTTTCAACAAGCAAACCCAACCGCTGATCGATTATTACCGCGGGCAGGACCTTCTGTTGGAGATCGACGGGACTCAGGAGATCGGCAAGGTGACCTCCGATCTGATCAAGGCGATCGAAGGGTAAGTGCCGGATGAGTTGGGAACGCAACATTACGATCAAGAGTGAAAAAGAGCTCAAGGCCATGCGGGATGCAGGCCGGATCAACGCGGAAGCATTGGCAGCAGTGCGAGCGGTTATCCAGCCAGGGGCGACAACTGCCGACCTGAATGCCGCGGCAGAAGCGGTACTAAAAAAGCATGGAGCTTATTCGCCCTTTAAAAATTATCCCGGTCCCTATCCCTACCCGGCCAGCACATGCGTGAGCGTGAACGAGGAACTGGTTCACGGCATCCCGGGTAAACGGAAACTGAAGGAAGGCGATATCGTTTCCGTAGATTGCGGAACAGTGTTCGAGGGTTTCGTCGGGGATTCAGCGTTCACCGCCGGGGTGGGCGAGATCTCCAGTAAGGCCCGGAAACTGCTGGATGTGACAGAGAAAGCTCTGGAAATTGGCATCGAGCAGATGCTCCCGGGCAAGTACACTGGCGATGTTGGATATGCCATCCAAACCTACGTGGAACAGAACGGGTTTCAGGTGGTTCGGGAATACACCGGACACGGTGTGGGCAGATTGATGCACGAAGGCCCCCAGGTTCCCAATTATGGTTACCCGGGCCGGGGAATTCTGCTGCGGTCAGGGATGACAATCGCGCTGGAGCCCATGGTTCTGATGGGAAATACCTATCTGACCAGGGTGATGCCAGACCAGTGGACGGTCTGCTCCAAGGATGGCGCACTGGCGGCTCATTTTGAGCACAGTGTGGCGATCACGGAAACGGGTCCTGTGATATTAACCCTCGCAGGGGATTGAAAAATCCTCCTAGACGGAACAGGTAACCAAAGATATAATCAAAACTTTGGTGATTAGCAACAGGAAGAGAACAAGGAGTAGCAGGTTATGAAAGTTTCACCATCCATTCGAAAGCGCTGTTCCAAGTGCAAGATTGTTCGGCGTAGCGGCCGTTTGTTCGTCATTTGCGAGAATCCAAAACACAAACAGCGACAAGGATAAGGAATTATGGCAAGAATTGAAGGTGTTGATCTTCCGCGGACAAAGCGGATCGAAGTGGCCCTGACCTATATTTTTGGGATCGGACCCACACGCGCCCACAAGATTCTGACGGATACGCGGGTCAGTCCAGATGTGCGTGTTAAGGATATGACCGAGAGCGACGTCAACCTGCTGCGCGAATATATCACCAAGAATTATAAAGTTGAAGGCGATCTCCGCCGTGAAGTTCAAATGAACATCAAACGGCTGATTGAGATCGGCTGCTATCGCGGAATGCGCCACCGCCGCAACCTGCCGGTGAATGGTCAACGCACCCGCACTAACTCCCGCACCCGCAAAGGTCCACGCAAGACCGTGGCCGGTCGCGGACGCCGCCGTGGAGCAACCAAGAAATAAACTAATTGGCGCCGCCCTCGGGAGGGACCTCTCACCCCGCGGCTACCCGATAGCATGCGCCAAAAAGTTTTATTGTTCGGATTTGTTAAGTTGAACGACAAAGAGGTATTATGGCTCAAACTGTAAGATCAACGAGACGCACAAGCACAGCCCGCAAGGCGAAGCGCGCTTTATCATCCGCGCAGGTGCATGTGTTCGCGTCCTTCAACAATACCATCATCACCGTCACGGATGAGCAGGGCAGCACGGTTTGCTGGGGCAGTTCAGGTTCGGCAGGCTTCAAGGGTTCCCGCAAGAGCACCCCGTTTGCCGCTCGTCTGGCCGCCGAGCAGGCTATAAAAGCCGCCCAGGCGATGGGCATCCAGGAAGTGGATCTGATCATTAAAGGACCCGGTCCTGGACGCGAATCTGCCATCCGCGCAGTACAGGGTATGGGGTTGAAGGTGCGTTCCATTTCGGATATCACCCCGGTGCCGCACAACGGCTGCCGACCTCCGAAAAAACGCCGCGTCTAGAAAAGAGAGAGGAAACATATGGCAAGATATCTTGGTCCGGCGTGTCGATTATGCCGGCGTGAAGGTGAAAAATTATTTTTGAAGGGTGAGCGCTGCTTCACCCCCAAGTGCGCGTTTGAGAAACGCGGTTTTGCGCCCGGCCAGCATGGCAAGGGGAACCAGGGCCGCGGAGAACGCGAATCGGACTATGCCCGCCAACTGCGCGCCAAACAACGCGCCCGCCGGGTTTATGGCGTCCTAGAGCGCCAGTTCCGCCGAAATTTCGCGGTTGCTCAGCACAAACGCGGTATGACCGGTTTGAACCTGCTTCAGACGCTTGAGCTTCGTCTGGATAATGTGGTCTTTCGCATGGGTCTGGCTGCCAATCGCAATGAAGCCCGCCAGCTTGTGAACCATGGTCACTTCCAGGTGAACAACCAGAAGTCTGATATCCCTTCGATGCTGCTAAAACCGGGTGATACGGTGGCTGTCCGCGAATCATCCCGTGGGAATGCCTTTTTTAAGGTGCTGCCAGACTTTGCTGAAAAACGCAATTGCGCCGTTTGGCTGGATCGGGATGTGAAGAGTCTATCCGGTCGGATCTTACGCCTGCCCGAACGCAGCGAGATCGATGGCAGCTTGAATGAGCAGTTAATCGTTGAGTACTATTCTCGCTAAGCCGGGTGATCCTGTGATAAATGTGATTCATTCATTGGAAAGGGGTCGATCATGTGCGCTATGAACAGCATGGTTACGCCGAAGGTAGAGCGGGACGCTGAAGCCCGCAACTACGGCAAGTTTGTGATCAGCCCATTGGAGCGTGGTTTCGGGGTTACCCTTGGAAATGCGCTGCGCCGAGTTCTGTTGTCATCCCTGGATGGCACGGCAGTTACATCCATCCGTGTATCGGATACCTTGCACGAGTTCACCGATATTCCTGGTGTCCGCGAGGATGTAATTCAGGTACTTCTGCAGGTCAAGCAGATACGCCTGGTGATGCACGAAGGCGAAAGCGCCCACCTGCATCTGGACGTGCACGGGGAGGGCGTGGTTACAGCCGCCGATATTCAGACCACCGCGGAAGTTGAGATCGTCAACCCAGACCTGTACTTGTTCACGGTAAACGATAGCAAAGCCCGGCTGGAGATCGAAATGACCGTGGAACGCGGGCGGGGATATTCACCTGCAACCGAACGCAGCGGCAAGCTGCCCATTGGCGATTTACCTGTGGACGCCATCTATACTCCGGTCAAACGGGTAAATTTCAATGTCTCTGCCGCCCGTGTGGGGCAGAGTACCAATTATGATAAATTGACCCTCGAGATCTGGACCGACGGCACCATTACCCCCGAAAAAGCCCTGGGCGGAGCCTCCAAGGTCATGATCGACCATCTTCGCTATATCTCCGGAATCAGCGAAGAGATTCTTCCGATCGCTGTGGAGAAGGAAGTGGTTGGTATGGGTCTCACCAGCGAAGCCGCTGAAACCCCCATCGAAAATCTTGATCTCTCGGTGCGCGTTTTTAATTCTTTGAAGCGCACAGGCGTCACCACGGTGGGTGATGTTCTGGAGCTGCTCGCCAAGGGTGATGACGCAGTTATGTCCATCCGCAATTTTGGCGAAAAGAGCCGCGACGAGCTGGTGGAGAAGATGCGTGAAAAGGGCTTTTTGGAAAAAGAGAAGGACGTGGAGTAAGAACAATGCGACATCAAGTATCTGGATATCGACTTTCACGCGGAAAGGATGAGCGGACCAGCCTGAGAAAGACAATGATCTGCCAGCTTTTCACACATGAGCGGATTCACACCACCAAGACCAAGGCGAAAGCCATCCGCGGAGATGCGGAAAAGCTGATCACCCTGGCACGCAATTCCAGCAAAGGCAGCGACGTGGATAAAATGAACGCCCGCCGGCAAGCCGCCGCGGAACTCAACAATCCCGAAATCGTCAAGAAATTATTCGATGAGATCGGTCCACGCTACGAGACCCGCAATGGGGGTTACACCCGCATTTTGAAACTCGGGCCGCGCCTCGGCGATGCTGCCGATATGGTTTTGCTCGAGCTAGTCGAAGGTTGATCCTTCCGGTAACTCCGGATAGGAATGGCACATTACAAACTTATTCTTGCGTATGATGGCACCCGCTTTCTGGGATACCAGAGGCAGGGCGGCAAGCGGACGGTACAGGCTGAGCTCGAAACTGCCCTGAAAAGCATGGGCTGGAAGGGCACGGCTGTTCTCTCCGCCGGTCGCACTGATACGGGAGTGCATGCCAGCGGTCAGGTGACAGCTTTCGACCTGGATTGGAAGCACAGCCTGGACGAGCTGCAACGGGCGATCAATGCGAAACTTCCGGCGGATATTTCCGCCAGGGAGATTAGCGAGGCACCCGGGGGATTTCACCCGCGCTTCGATGCCAGAGCCCGCACCTACCGCTACGAGATCTTCGGAGACGAATTCCGAGATCCGCTGCGAGAGTACACCGCCTGGCGAACCTGGCCGATTCCGGATTGCGGGATCCTTCAGGCGGCTGCGGAATTGATCATCGGACGGCACGATTTCAGTGCCTTCGGGCGGGCGATGGGAAAAGGTGAAAGCACGGAACGAATCGTGTGGGATTCCAGGTGGGAGCCCGCATCAGAAGACGGGTGGGTGTATGAGATCAAGGCCAACGCCTTTCTCTACCACATGGTGCGGCGAATCGTCTTCCTTTTGGTGAGGGCGGGGCAGGGCAGAGTTTCACTGGATGACCTGCAGAAATCCGTTCTTACCGGGAAAAAGATCCTCCCGGGGCTGGCTCCGCCAAACGGTTTGACGCTCGTCAAAGTGGATTACGCTGAAGATACGCAGGAATTTGGATTTAGGCAAACTTAGAAAGTGTGAGGATGGCGAAAGTGGAAAAAACATACGTCATTAAGGGTACACCACAGTCGAACTGGCTTTTGGTGGACGCGAATGAACAAAACTTGGGCCGCCTGGCCACCCGAATTGCCCATTATCTTTTGGGCAAGCACAAACCGGATTACACCCCGGGCGTGGAGATGGGTGATTTCGTGGTGGTGATCAACGCCGATAAACTGGCCATTGCCGCCAAACGGCTGGATACCAAGAATTATTACTCCGTTTCCGGGTACCCGGGTGGATTGCGCACGGTAGGAATGCGCGACCAGATGCGCGTGCACCCCGACCGGGTGATCACCGCTGCAGTTTGGGGAATGCTTCCCCATAATAAAGTAGGCCGGCATTTGATGAGCCGCCTTAAAGTTTATAGTGGGAATGATCATCCCCATACCGCGCAGAACCCTCAGCCGGTGATATAAAGGAGCAAGAGGATTATGGCACTTCAATATTACGAAGGTATTGGTCGACGCAAGGAAAGCACCGCCAGGGTTCGCCTGATGAATGGTTCCGGCGAGATCGTGGTCAACCAGAAGCCAGGCACCCAGTTCTTTTCCCGTCCAGGCGACCTGGATGATATCTGGGCTCCGTTTGCCGCGGTTGGTCAGGATAAGAACGGTTTCGATGTCAGCGTTGTCGTGAATGGCGGCGGTGTCACCGGGCAGACTGAATCGGTGCGCCTGGGTGTTGCCCGCGCGCTGGTCAAGATCAATCCGGACTATACCTCACCTCTACGCAAGGCTGGCTTCCTTACCCGCGACGCCCGCGTGAAGGAACGTAAAAAACCAGGCCTCAAGCGCGCTCGCAAAGCACCTACCTACACCAAACGGTAGAAAACAAGGATCAACCATACATTCCCGCGAGGGAATATCAAGAGCAGGGTGTTTTCCAGTGAAATTACCGGAAAGCACCCTGATCTAGTTAAGGACCTGATGTGAAACCGAACACCCTTGTACCTGAGAATTTGACCCGTATCCTGGCTGCCTTGCAAGTGGAAACCCTGGCCAACCTTGTTTTGCTGGATGTTGGCAGGTTGGATAACTTGGAAGCTGCAGGGGTGGAGATCGGCCCGCGCCTGGTGGCGGGGTTTCCCCCGGATGCGAATATCCTCTTTACCAATATTGAGAATGGAGAGGGTTTACATACAATATCCCGGGCGATGGCGCAATCCTGCTCGCCTGGTCAAATTGTCAAGGTTCTTTGCGAGGATAGCGGTAGGTGGAATGTTCAAGATTCCCCATTTGCGGACCTGGCTACTCTCCCAAGTGACGTGACACCTATCGCGGTATTTCTCCCCGCACGGGTATCTGATTTGAGCTTCGAGACTTTTCAGCAAGTGGTTGCGCGCCTGCGCGCGCCAGATGGTTGCCCATGGGACCGCGAACAGACCCACCTGAGCCTGCGGCCGCACCTTCTGGAAGAAGCTCACGAAGCCCTGGAGGCGATCGACCAGGAGGATCCTGCAAGTTTGCGGGAAGAGCTTGGGGACCTGCTGCTTCAGATCGTTTTAAACGCGCAGATCGCCAGTGAGAACGGAGAATTCAGCATGGCGGATGTTCTCGAAGGCATCAACCGAAAGATCATTCATCGCCACCCGCATGTTTTCAAGGATACCCAATTGGACGGAGTTGAAGGAGTCCTTAAGAACTGGGAAAAATTGAAGGAAGCTGAACGACAAGAAAACGGGGTGGACGAGGAGAAAGGCCTGCTGGATGGCGCTCCCCGGTCACTGCCAGCCCTCAGCCTGGCTCAGGAATACCAGGATCGCGCAGCCAGGGTTGGGTTCGACTGGCCTTCGATCGATCCGGTGCTTCAAAAAGTACATGAAGAGTTGGGGGAAGTGGATCAAGCCTCAAACGAGGAGGAGCTTACCCACGAACTGGGCGACCTGCTTTTCGCGGTGGTCAATCTGGTGCGCTGGCATAAGATTGACGCGGAAAGCGCATTGCGCGGCATGAACCGCAGGTTTGCCAAACGCTTCAAGTTTATCGAGCAGCAAGCCAGGAAAGAATGGACAGAAGCTCTCGGAGATGTCGCTGGAGGAGATGGACAGGTTCTGGGAGGAAGCCAAATCCCTGGAAGATTGATAAAAAAAAGAGACCGGTCGATTCGATCGACCGGTCTCTAGAAACCATAATGTTATTTAAACCACAATCCAGTGACCAAATGCGGTTCCCCTTCCGTTAATACCAGCTGCATGGTCAAGGGTCCTTTTTCGAAAGTTCACCGTGTAAAAAACACTGATAAAACCGCCTTCGGTCTGGATCTGCTTGGGGGTCATTGATTGGTAAGCCCCAAGCTGTGATTCCAGTTGGGTGCGCAGGCTTTGAAAGGCATCCTCCGTGGTAGCTTTTAGCATGGCGTCATCATAATTTGCCCTGAATGCCTGAAAGTCATTGTTTTTGAGCGCAACCATCAGGTTTTCCGCCATTGGCGTAGCTACGGCCAGGATTGCAGGGTCGAGCGCAGTATTTGCCGCGGTTTGGGTTGGGTTCGCGCAGGCTGATAAGATGAAGGCGAGAACCATCACTGCCAGGGTGAAAATCAAAGGGGAATTTCTTTTCATGATCATTCCGTTCCTGGTTCAAAGAGGCTCGAACCGGGCAGTAAAATGCCGCATCAATTCTGGAGCGTAGGATAGGCGGTACCCCTGATATTCTGAGGCATGGGAGGCAACTCTTTTAATCGTTTCAATTACATAATCGAAATGAGACGCGGTGTAGACCCGGCGGGGAATCGCCAGGCGCACCAGCTCCAGACGGGGGTGGATCATCTCCCCAGTCTGCGGATCCGGGTGGGCGAACATGACCGAGCCGATCTCCACCGAGCGGATACCGCCCTCCAGGTACAGCGCCGCGGAAAGCGCCTGCCCGGGAAATTCGGATTGCGGGATGTGGGGCAGAAGCCGGCGGGCATCCAGGTAGATGGCATGACCTCCGGGCGGTTCCAGAATGGGGATGCCGGCTTCGATCAGGCTCTCCCCCAGGAAAGCTGTCTGCCCGGTGCGGTAGGCAAGGTAGGATTCATCCAGCCCCTCCCAAAGACCAACCGCCAGGGCTTCCAGGTCTCGCCCAGCCAGGCCGCCGTAGGTGGGAAAACCTTCACGCAGAATCAGCTCGTTGCAGATACCCTGGAAGAGGGCATCATCCCGGACAGCCAAAAAGCCGCCAATATTGACCAAAGCGTCCTTCTTTGAACTCATCCATGCCCCGTCGGCCAGGCTGAAGATCTCGCGCACGATTTGAAGAATTGAAGAATCTTTATAACCTTCTTCACGTTCCTTAATGAAGAAAGCGTTTTCGGCATATCGGCAGGCATCGATGAAGAAGGGGATCTTGTATTGATGATATATCCCGGAGACCCCGCGAATGTTCTCCAGCGAGACCGGCTGCCCGCCGCCGGCGTTGTTGGTGATGGTGATGCAGCCGAAGGGAATATTTTCCACCCCGGTTTCCTCGATGAATTTGGAGAGCTTACCGAGGTCCATGTTGCCTTTGAAAGGGTGATGCGAGGTGGGATCCAGGCCTTCGTCGATGACCAGGTTTTCAGGGATGCCCTTGCGTGCCCGGATGTTACCCTCGGTGGTGTCGAAGTGCATGTTGGAGGGAATGCGGTTGCCGGGCTTCACCAGCAGGCTGGCCAGAATGTTCTCGGCGCCACGCCCCTGGTGGGTGGGGACGAAATGCTCAAAACCGAAAATGCTCTTCATCGCTTCCGCCAGGCGGTAATAGGAACGTGCCCCGGCGTAGGATTCATCCCCGCGCATGATGGCCGCCCACTGCTCCTGGCTCATCGCGCCTGTTCCGGAATCGGTCATCAGGTCGATATACACATCCTCCGCGCGCAGAGCAAAGAGGTTGTAGCCGGCAGATTCAAGCGCTTTTTTCCTTTCATCCGGGGGAATGAGGTGGATGGGTTCCACCACTTTAATGCGGAAGGGTTCAGCGGGGTGACGGGGCATGCAATCCTCCTGGGGGTTTTCCTCACCATGGGAGCGGGTAAGGTTTCTGTTGATCAGCAACCCAAAAATGTTTTTCAGGGGTGTTGATCAGGCTATATTATAAGGTTGCATACCGGAATTGGGTAAGCCGGCAAATTACATCATAGAACCTGCTCATCCCTTGACAATATTCAAATATATGCAATAATATATCAATAATATTCAATAACATATAAATAATATTCATTAGCAGAACAAATAAGTTCAATAAAGCTGGAAGAAGTGCGGAGGCACAGATGGATGAACGACAGAAGATACTGACAGACGTCGCGGATGGAAAGATCAGCGCGGAGGAAGCCAACAAAAGGTTGGCCGCACTGGAGGCGGATTCCAGTGTTAAGGATCCCCCGGTGGAAACCGGTGAAGTGATCCAGCCAGCCAGGACGGAACTGCCTGCTTCGAATTGGAAAAAGTGGTGGCAGATCCCGTTCTGGATCTCGATGGGCTTCGTGGCGCTCACTGGCTACTGGATGTACACCAGCTACCTCAACGCGGGCATGAGCTGGGGTTTTTGGTTCGCGCTGTTCTTCTTCATGCTTAGCCTGGTGGGGGTGGTCGCCTCGGTGCTTTCGCGCAATTCCCGCTGGCTGCACGTGCGTATCCGCGAGCACAGGGATGGAAACCCGCGGAATATTGCCTTTAGCTTTCCGATCCCCTTCCGCTTTGCCTCACGCGTCGTTTCGATGTTTTCCTGGGCATTGCCGGAGGACATCCGCGAAGCACACCTGGATGAGATCATCGTCGCGGTGGAGAATTCCATTTCCACAGATGAACCGATCGAAGTTTATGTGGATGAACAAAATGGCGATCACGTGGAGGTCTTCATCGGTTAAGCCTGAAGCGTGGAATTTCCACAGACTATAATGGGACCCGTGAGACGGGTCCTATTTATTTTTCTTCTCATCCTGGCAATCGCTGCTGCGTTTGGCTTCATACGGACGCTCATTCCCGCTCCCCGCCAGGTGCACACGATCACTTTCCCGGATGACCTTTCAAGCTTGTATGGGAAAAAGTCGATCACCCTGGAATTCCCAGCATCGCTGCGCCTGGGAGAGACCGGGCAGGCGATCCTGCTCATCCGGCCTGCTGGAGGTGAACCCTCCACCCTGGACCGCGAAAAGGAAAAATCTCTTCATTTTCAATCCCGGCTCGATCTGCCTGGCGTTCATGCATTGCCGGTGGATCTTCAATCCGCAGAATTCGATCCCCAGACCGGCGCGGAATTCCCGTGGAGGCTTCTCCCGGTATCGGGCGGGGATTTTGAAGGGACGCTGAAGGTTTATGCCTCGCGGGGGGATCCGCTGCCCCCGGGCGAGGAGGGAGAGCTGATCTTCGCGATCCCGATTAAGATCCGCGTTACGAGCCTATTGGGGTTGCCATTGGATCTCGAACGGTTCTTCTCGCTATTCTGTGCTCGTTCTGGCCGGGGTGGGTGGGCCTGGTACTGCTCACTTCCCGGAGGAGGCAAAACGGGCTTCATTGATTGACTGATTTGCCAACCGGTTGATATAATTGCGCAGTCATGCCCGAACCGACCAAACCGCAACCCCAGGATAAGCAGCGGCTTGTGAACTTGACCGTTATCGCCCTGGTGGGGCAGGTGGGCTGCCTGACGCTTTTGATCGTGCTTGGGGCAGTCTTCGCCGGGATGTGGATCGACAGCCGGATGAATTCCAGGCCGGCGGGGACGATCATCCTGGTGGCGGTCAGTGTGCCCCTCGCGATCTTTGTGATGCTAAAAGTGGTGCGCGGAACCCTGCGGAAACTGGGGCTGGAATCCAACCCCCCGGAAAATTTGAAGGAAGGGAACAAGGAAGATTCAGAGGACAATGGATAAACCAAAATCCCGCTGGCGGCTGGGGAAAAACCGCTGGATCGTACTCGCCCTCATCATTGCCGGGATCATCTTCTCGTTTGTATTTCCGCCTGCCCGGCCGATCTTCGAAGTGATCCCCGAGCCGATCACCGGTGTGCTTTTCACCCTTCCCCGGCTCGGACCCATCTCGCTCACCAATACCACTTTCACCCTGGCGGTGGTTTCCATCATCCTGATCCTGATGGCTTTTTTCGTCAAGCGGTCGATCAAGAAAGACACACTCATCCCCGGGGGATTCGCCGCAGCCCTGGACCTGCTTTTTGAATACCTTGAGGATATGACCTCCTCCACCGCCGGCAAGTGGGCCAAGGCGATCTTTCCCTTCTTTGCCACCATCGTTCTTGTGGTGGTGCTTTCCAACTGGATCGAACTGATCCCCGGCGTGGGCAGCATTGGCTGGCTGGAAGAGGTCAAAGAGAACGGTTATCCAACCATCCAGTTGGCTTCAGGGGTGACCAGCCTGGTAACACCCGCCAACCCCACGGGGGTGGGATACCAGGTGGTGCCCTTCATGCGCACACCCTCCACCGACCTGAACTTCACCCTCATGCTGGCGCTTGTCTCGGTGGTGATGACCCAGGTGATCGGCTTCCGCGCGCAGGGCGGGAAATACTTCACCAAGTTCTTCTATACCCGCACGCTGTTCACCAAACCGCTTTTCGGGGCGATCGATTTCCTGGTGAGTATTCTTGAAGGGATCTCGGAGATCATGAAGGTGATCTCGTTTTCCTTCAGGTTGTTCGGCAATATTGTGGCGGGTTCCATCCTGCTGCTGGTGGTGGGTTCGCTGCTGCCCATCTTTCTGCCCTCGATGGTGATGATGTTCGAATTCTTCATCGGCCTGATACAGGCGATCGTTTTCGGCATGCTCACCATGGTGTTCATGTCGATGGCCACCCACGGGCATGAAGGCGAAGAGGAAGACTTCACACGCCGCGGAGAACGGTTTAAGGTTTATTTCGATCAAGATTTTGGTACTCGGAGGAAGGTTTTCATGGATCCAGCACTCGCAACATCAGAAGCAATCATTCAAGCGGCAAGGTATATTGGCGCAGGCCTGGCCATGATCGGCGCGCTCGGCGCGGGGATCGGCATCGGCCTCTCGGTGCAGGGGGCGCTGAACGGCATGGCGCGCAACCCAAGCACCTACAGTACCCTGCTGACCAACATGATCCTGGGTATCGCCTTCTCCGAAGCCATCGCGATCTACTGCCTGGTGGTCGCGTTCATGATGCTCTTCAAAGTGGTCTAACCCCAAGGAATAGAGGAAAACGCGATGGAAGGTTTGGGAATCAATCTAGGTTACCTGCTGATGCAGCTGGCGATGTTCGGCATCGTCTTCGTCACCCTGCGCGTGTGGGTGTATAAACCCATCCTGGGGATGATCGCCAAGCGGCGTGAAAAATTGACCCAGAGCCTGGAGGACGCGCGCGTGGCCGCCGAGGCGCGCGCCAACGCTGAAGCCCAGGCCGCGGAGATCGTTGCCGAGGCGCAAAGTAAGGCAACCCTGGTTTTGAAGGAAGCCAACGAACGCGCCCAGCAGATCGAAAAGGATATCAAAGGCAACGCGGAAACCGAGATCCAGAAGATGCGCGCGGCAGCCAATGCCGAGATCCAGACGGAGCGCGAACGCGCCCTGAAGGAAATGCGCACCGAGATCGCCGCGCTGGCCATTGCCGCCACCCAGAAGCTGGTGGGCGAGGCGCTGGATGAAAAACGCCAGCATCAGCTTCTTGACGGAGTTCTTCTCCGGCATCAAGGACGGGCGGGTGATCGTGCTGGATGGGGAAAAGCTGACCGGCGAGCGCGCCGAGGTCACCTCCGCCGTGGAGCTGAGCGCCGAGGAGCGCAAGCTGGTGGAGAAGGAGCTCAAACCGCACCTGGGGTCAAACGCGAGCATCGATTTCAAGGTGGACCCGCAGATCATGGGCGGGATGGTCATCCGAGTGGGCGACCGGGTGCTGGATGGCTCGGTGCTGGCCCAGCTGCAGGCGCTCAATACTGCATTGAAATAAATTTTGACAGGAATTGCCAGACGGCGTTTTAGGGTACAATGCCCTGAACGCCGTTTTATTTAACCCATGACCGAAAAACCGCTCCTTCAGCTCTTTGCCGATTTCCCGCTGCCGTTCGAGATCCACGGCTCGCCGCAGGGCGTGGGTGATCAGCAGGGTGGTCTTCGATTCCCGCCTGGTTCAGACCGGGCGATCTTTTCGTGGCGCTGCCGGGGGTGAGCTCCGACGGGCACAAGTACATCCCCGCCGCCATTGAAAAAGGCGCCGTGGCTGTGCTGGGCAGCCTGGATCTTTCCCTGCGTGTTCCCTTCATTAAAAGTAGAGAATACCCGCGCCGCGATGGCCTATCTCAGCGCCGCGCTGGAGGGTTGGCCGGCGCAGCTCGCTGACCGTGATCGGCGTGACCGGCACGGACGGCAAGACGACCACCTCCTCGCTTCATCCACCGCATCCTGCTGCAGGCCGGGCTGAAGGCGGGCATGATCTCCACGGTCAACGCGGTGATCGGCGACGAGGTGCTGGATACCGGCTTCCACGTGACCACGCCGGATTCCCCCGACCTGCAGCACTACCTGCGCCGCATGGTGGATGCCGGGCTGACCCACGTGGTGCTGGAATCCACCTCGCACGGGCTGGCGCAGGATCGGCTGACGGCCTGCGAGTTCGATATCGGCGTGGTCACCAACATCACCCACGAGCACCTGGATTACCACGGCTCCTACGAGAACTATCAAGAAGCCAAGGGCAGGCTTTTCACCATGCTCTCCGAAACACGTGAAAAGAAGCAGGGCAACCCTCGCCTGGCGGTGCTGAACCGTGATGACGGGAGCTACGACTACCTGCACACACTGGCGAAGGTGCGCAAGGTTTCCTACGGGCTGGGCGGGGAGGCGGACCTGACCGCCTCGGAGATCCGTTACGAGCGCGGGAGAATGTCACTTCCGGGTGAGCCTGCGCGGGATGGGCATCGACCAGGTGGTGAGCAACGAATTTACTCGGGGATTACAACGTCTCCAACTGCCTGGCGGCCTTTGCCGCGGCGGTGGAGGGGCTGGGGATCGACCCGGCCGTTGCCGCGCAGGGCATCGCCGCGCTGCCCGGGATCCCCGGGCGCATGGAGCAGATCGACCTTGGGCAGGATTTTACGGCGATCGTGGATTTTGCCCACACGCCCAACGCGCTGAAGGTGGCACTGGAGCAGGCGCGCAAGATGACCAAGGGGAAGGGTGATCGCCATCTTCGGCTCGGCGGGGCTGCGCGACCGCGAGAAAAGAAGGCTGATGGCGGAGGTTTCGGTGGGGCTGGCGGATATCACCATCCTGACCGCCGAGGACCCGCGCACGGAATCGCTGGAGGGTATCCTGGCCGAGATGGCTGACGCCGCGGTGGGGAAGGGCGGGGTGGAGGGGAAGAGCTTTTACCGCGTACCGGACCGGGGCGAGGCCATCCGCCTGGGGGTGAAGCTGGCGAAGGCCGGGGACCTGGTGATCGCCTGCGGCAAGGGGCACGAGCAGAGCATGTGCTTTGGGGAGACGGAGTACCCCTGGGACGACCGCACGGCGATGAAGGCTGCCCTGGCGGAGCGGCTGGGGGTTAAGGGGGAGAAGATGCCGGAGTTGCCGACGAGCTAGAGAAATGAAGGTCAGTCACGCAACCGGTGACTAACACGCTACTGATGCCCTTGGAAAGAGAAAATCCCTATAAATATCGAGGAATCTATTATGAATCAGAATAACCTTCAAAAGATCCGCGATACGCTGTTGGAATGTGATAAATCATTCAACCGCGAGATTCTATTTCCAACGATGATCTCGGAAGCTGCTCCACTTGTTGTGACAGATCCGTATGCTTTTTTAATTGCAGCATGTTTGGATCGGGGAAAGTTGGCAGATATTATCTGGACGATACCTTATGACATGAAGAGGATACTTGGTCATCTTGACCCATTTATCATTAATAAAATGTCTTTAGAGAACTGACTGATCTAATTAGGAAACTTGAGTGGAAACCTAGATACACAAATGATGCACCTCGCACGATCAAGGATTTGACTAGAATTGTAAGTGAGGAGTGCGGTGGAGATGCTTCCTTGATCTGGAAAGGGAAGCATGCTGCAGAAGTAAAACGGATTTTACTATGTATTCACGGAGTAGGAGAAGGAATAGCAAATATGACTATTCTTCTGATAGAAGAGGCATTCCATACCCGATTCGAAGACCTGGATAGACCCCACTTGGATATCAAGCCAGATGTTCATACCATGCGAGTGCTTTATCGGTTAGGGGTCAGCCTTGAACAAAATCCGCAAGAAGCAATCGAAGCAGCCAGGTTATTAAATCCGGAATATTCAGGTGCACTAGAAAAATGGAGTGTTATGGTGGATAGGTCGAAATTACTGCCATAATTCAAATCCTGAATGTGATATATGCTGTGTTAAAACAGTATGTAGAAAAAATATTGAGCAATAGATCCATCGAAAAATACATTTCCTATTGGCGATAAGTTCATGGGAGGAATTCAATGGATTTGGAATGGAGGTTTCAATTTTCAGCTTATTTGAGTGGAGGCGATTCAATCATGAAAAATATCGGTAACCCAACCGGCGACCTTCAACTATTGGTAGCGATAATTATGTTTGACTCCATATTTGGATTAATTCGATGCTAACATGTTTAACAGGTAATCAAAAAATTGATATTGATGATTATCAATCTGCTGGGCAACTGCTTGAATTAAGAAGTTGAGTAATCAAGGGCTTCTCAAATGTCCCGATCCTTGGTGTGGTGGAAAAGTAATACTACATAAATGCAAATTAAAAAGGTCACACTTTACTCATATAAATAGGGGAGAGAGATGTCGAATTAGAGAGGAATCGATAGAGCATCGACTAGCAAAATCGTATATTTATTCAATTTTACAGAAACAATATTCGACTGAGAGTATAGAGAAGGAATTCTTTTGTAAGGATTCCGACCGAAGAGCAGATATTTTACTTACAACCCCAACCAAAAAATTCGCTATTGAAATTCAATTCAGTTCACAAAGCGATGAAGCTTGGGCTCAAAGGAATTCTGATTACCGAAATGCCAATATCATCCCTTTATGGATAATTGGGATAAGAAGTTATTTAGCATTGATTATTAATGAGAAAAGCTCTTTTTCAAATCAACAAGATTTACCAATAGTTAAAAATCCTGAGAAATTTGAACGGAATATCTTAAGGGGAATAAAAATTCGTCCAACTTGGGAAAAAGCTAGTGTGAAAGTGCAACAGGATTCTGCGATTGCTCATTTAATAAATAAAAAGAATCAACCAGCGATTATCCATTTCCTATCGGTTATGTACGATATGTCGACGACCGAATTTCATTTTCATAGCGCTATTATTTGGAAAGATAATTGTGAACGAAAATCCGGTTTTCTACTTGATTTGGATGATGATGTATATTTTTCTGAAACAGAAGAAAGATTCATAAATAATGTAGAGGCTGACTACGATAAAAATTTTACTGCAACAAAAGAAAAAATAGCTATTGAGAAGGAAGACAATTTTAAGGAATTATCGCGGATAAAAAGAACAAAAAAGGAAATACATCTCAGATTTACTGGCAGAATATAATATTACATCCTTAGAACAGTTTCCTGAGGTCAAGTTTCAAGAGGATGCTATTCGGATAAATAAATATAAACTTAGATTTTTCCATGTCAATAAATGTTCATTTCCAAATGAAGATTACTTTTTGGTTGAATTAGCTACTTACATAAATTTTATAAAAAAGTCCAAACCTGGATCGAAATTCAATATGGATAATATAAAAGAATACCTTACCCAAAACGGGATTTGGGACAAGGCTAAGTTCCAAACAATTAATGCCTGGATTGCGAGGTTCATTCAACAATTATTGTTAGCTGATGTAATATCAAAAATTTAATTACGACCGAAAACCAACTTGGATAGTATTGAAGACGGATATAACTCCATTATTAACGGGATCTTCAATGCCAAAAATTCCACTGAATAGGTAGATGCCGAATAAATTGATGAATGAAAATCAAATTGAAAAGCGGACACAGTTTTTGTGTCCGCTTATCCTCTTTCATTATTGCTTCAATTCACAAAAACCATCGATAAATAAAATATTAAGCTAATCAAATGTTTACAGTTAGGTTTCCATAAATTAAATAATGCAACTGAGAGAATCAGTATCGTAACACTCACCCACACCTTTGGCGTTTCCCGGCACTTCAGGTGAAACACGATCGATCCCAGCATCAGCAGCGCGCCGAGGGCGGCGGCATAAACGGTGATCATCGCGTCCCAGCCCAACGCGCGGGGGAGGATGAGAAAAACCGCGTCGATCGCCAGCAGCGCGGAGACCACCGCCAGGATGGGTTTCGATTTCGGCACCCATCTTCTGGATGCCGTACTGCAGGGTGGGTTTATCCTGCCGGAAGGCATGGATGAAGGCGGAGGAGATGAATTTGACCGCCAGGATGATCTGCAGCGCCCAGGTCAGGTAATACATGATTACTTCCTCTGAAAAGTTGTTCCCCATAATTATAGGGGAAAACCATCCCGCGCAATTGCCCCGGGGTGGCGAAAGGTATAATCCTGATCAGAACTCACGGAGGGTTTTTTCATGAAAGCATCTGGTCATCTATGATTCGGTCTTCGGCAACACGGAAAAGATCGCGCTGGCGGTGGGGGAGGCGGTCGGCGCGCAGGTGGTGAAGGTGGGGGCACTCCAGGATGGGGCGCTTGCGGGCGTGGAGCTGCTGCTGGTGGGCTCGCCCACGCGCGGGTTCCGCCCGACCGAGGGTATTCAAAAATTCTTAAAAGGGCTGCCCAAAGAACGCGCTTGCAGGGCGTGGCGGTGGGCGGCTTCGATACCCGCATGGACGTGAAGGAGGTCAAGAACAGGGTGCTGACCTTCATGGAGGGCATCTTCGGCTACGCCGCGGAACCGATCGACAAGGCGCTGGTCAAATGCGGCGGGCGGCAGGCGGTGCCGCCGGCGGGCTTCTTCGTGCACGGTTCGGAGGGTCCGCTCTGGGATGGGGAATTGGAACGGGCGAAGGAATGGGGGAAGCAGGCGTGGGAAGGCGGCTAGGGCAGCTCTTCCGCCATCCTGAGGAGGGTCACCACCGAGTTCCAGTTGCGGGTGGTGACCTTCTGATCAAGTTTTCGTTCAAAGAAAGTATTGTTCAATTTCGTGCGCCCGTACCCCTGGGGACAGAAGAGGTAGACCTCCTCCAGCCCGGACTGCATTTCATCCGGGATCCCGGCGGGGGCGATCAGGCTTGCCCGGGTTTCGGGGGTGAGCGGGGCGGAGAGGAAGGTGACGTGCAGGAAGGCGGGATCCTCGCTGCGGGCGGTTAAAAACGGGTTTTCCCCCGCCACGCGCGCCATTTCCGCGGCGGTGCGCAGGAAAACCGGGGTGGTGTAGCCGAATTTCTCCGCTATGGCATTCCCGATCAATTCTCCGAGCACCGCGCGGTCCGCCTCGGGGCTGGCAAAGACCGCGTTGCCGGATTGGATATAGGTGCGCACCGACTGCAAGCCGAGACCTGCCAGCAGGGATTGAAGTTCGGGCATGGGCATGCGCTTTTGCCCGCTGACGTTGATGCCCTGGAGAAGAAGGATCCATTTGGTCATGGTTGAGTGGTTGAATTGGTTGAATAGTTGATGGAGGGAAGAGAAGAGGCTGGGTTGATCCCAGCCTCTTTTTTGTTCTATCTATTAGCGCCGGTTGTTGCTGTAACCGCCGCGGCTGCTGCCGCCGCGATCACCGCCGCCGCGGTTGTTGTAGCCGCCGCGTCCGCCGCTGGAGGGGCGCCCGCCGGAGGGCTTGCCCCCGCGGTCCTTCTCCATGGCTTCTTCGGCGGTCCAGCCTTCCAGGACGGCCTGGCGGGAAAGGCGGATCTTGCCGCCCTCGTCGATGTCGGTGACCATCACGGTGATCTCATCGCCCAGCTGAGCAGACATCTTCCACCTTGTTCACCCGCTCGGAATCGAGCTGGGAGATGTGCACCATGCCGTCGATGTCGGGCAGGATCTCGACAAAGGCGCCGAAATCGGCGATGCGGACGACCTTGCCGGTGTAGATGCGCCCGATCTGGGGCGTTTCGGTGAGGGCTTCGATGCGCTCGCGGGCGCGGCTTCATCCTTGCCGTCGGTGGCGGCGATGAAGACCGTGCCGTCGTCGTCGATGTCGATCTTGGTGCCGGTCTCTTCCTGCAGGGCGCGGATCATCTTGCCGCCCGGGCCGATGATCGCGCCGATCTTGTCCACCGGGATCTTGACGATGGTGATGCGCGGGGCGTGCGGCTTGAGCTCGGGGCGCGGGGCGGCGATCACTTCCAGCATCTTGTCCGAGGATGAACAGCCGGGCGTCCTTGCGCCTGGGCCAGCGCCTTGCTGCATGATCTCGGCGGTGATGCCCTTGATCTTGATATCCATCTGCAGGGCGGTGATGCCCTCGCCGGTGCCGGCGACTTTGAAGTCCATGTCGCCCAGGTGATCTTCGGCGCCCTGGATATCGGTCAGGACGGCGTAGCGCTCGCCTTCCTTGACCAGGCCCATGGCCACGCCGGCCACCGGGGCTTTGATCGGCACGCCGGTGTCCATCAGCGCCAGGGTCGAGCCGCAGACGGAGGCCATCGAGGAGGAGCCATTGGAGGACAGCACTTCGGAGACCAGGCGCAGGGTGTAGGGGAAGATCTTCTCGGCGGGGATGACCGGCAGCAGGGCCCGTTCGGCCAGCGCGCCGTGACCGATCTCGCGCCGGGACTGCCCGCGCAGCATCTTGACCTCGCCGGTGGAGTAGGGCGGGAAGTTGTAGTGGTGCATGTAGCGCTTGGTGTCGGTCGGGGAGAGGGTGTCGAGCTCCTGGGCTTCCTTGGGCGTGCCCAGGGTGGCCAGGGTGAGCACCTGGGTCTCACCGCGGGTGAACAGGCCGGAGCCGTGCGCGCGCGGGCTGATGCCCACTTCGCACCAGATCGGGCGGATTTCGGTCAGGCCGCGGCCATCGGGGCGCAGGCCGCGGTCCAGAATGCGGGCGCGGACCACCTGTTTGTAAACTTCTTCGAAGGCTTCTTGCAGGCGGTTCCACGCGGGTTTCATCTTCGGCAGCCATTTCCGTCCACCAGGTGATCTTCGAGTTCGTCGATGGCAGCGTAGTTCTCGGTCTTGCCGGTGTCTTTGTCGTGGATCGCATCCAGCTCCGCAGGCAGCCTGATCCTGCATGGATTTGACCAGGTCAGCTTCCAGGGGGAAGAGCTGAACTTCGCGCTTGGGCTTGCCGATCTCGGCGGCCATCTTTTCCTGCAGGTCGATCATCGGCTGGATGGATTCGTGACCGAACAGCAGCGCCTCCACCATCACGTCTTCGGGGACTTCCTTGGCGCCGCATTCCACCATCAGGATGGCGTCGCGGGTGCCGGCCATGCGCAGGTCGAGGTCGGAATCTTCCATCTCGGCGAAGGTGGGGTTGACGACGAACTCGCCGTCGATGCGTCCAACGCGCACCGCGCCAACCGGTCCGCCCCAGGGGATATCGGAGATCATCAGCGCAGCCGAGGCGGCGTTGATGGCCAGGATATCGAGCGGGTTTTCCACATCGGCGGAGAGCGAGAACATGATCACCTGCACTTCGTTGCGCATATCCTGCTGGAACAGCGGGCGCAGCGGGCGGTCGGTGAGGCGGGCGATGAGGATGGCATCCTCGGAGGGGCGGCCTTCGCGGCGGAAGAAGGAACCGGGGATGCGTCCGCCGGCGTACATGCGCTCTTCGTATTCGACGGTGAGCGGGAAGAAATCCTGCCCTTGGCGGGGTTCCTTGCCCATGGTCGCGGCGGCAAATACGATGGAATCCCCCAGCCGCACGGTGACGGATCCGCCGCCTGTTGGGCGAGCTTTCCCGTTTCGATAACGACAGATTTGCCGCCGATTTCGGTGGCATATTGTTTTGATTCTGGTTGCATTATTGCAAACTCCCTTTTTTGTTTCCCACCCGGTCAGGGACTGAGGGCTGTTCTGGATGGATCACGTGGGATGATCCAGACCGGCTTTCAATTCCCGACCTGCGGGCAGTAAAATCTTTCGCACTTATCGCTGAATGAAACGAGTAGATGGAAGTGCTCAACCATCTACCCGTTGGAAAGCCTTTCTTACTTGTGGCGGAGGCTCAACCGTTCGGTGATCGCCATGAAGCGGTTGAAATCCTTCTTTTTGAGGTAAGCCAGAAGGCGGCGGCGGTGACCGACCATCTTGAGCAGACCGCGGCGCGAGGATTCATCGTGCTTATTCGCGCGCAGGTGCTCGGTGAGCGTGGTGATGCGGTTGGTGAGGATGGCGATCTGTACCTCGGGCGACCCGGTGTCGCCTTCGTGCTGACCAAAATCGGTAATTAGCTTTCCCTTGGTTTCCTTCGTAATCATGACTTCTGCATTCTCCTAATTAATTTTGCGCAGGTCTCCATACCCGCAGCATCGCCGCAGGCAGGACCAGTCAGGCGGATATTATAACAGGTTTCAATCTGCCGGGCGGCGGGAAAAATGAGTATCCGGTGAGAGCTGGTTGTGGGGAGGATCAGCGTGAGGGGGACTCGTCCGCGTCCCGGGCGGGGGCGGAGGCGCGCAGAAGGGGGCGCAGGGCAGCCTGGGTTTCGACGGGCAGATCGGGGAGCAGGCGCCGAAAGAAGCGCAGGAACGCGGGGGAGGGGTCAGATTCCAGGAATTTTCGCAGGTAGGAGCGGGTCTCCACCGGGGAGATGCCATTAATTTGGAATAGCACTTTTTGAAGCTCGGACATGACCGCGGCGGGAGGGTCCTTGACCAGAGGCTCGAGCATATTGAAAACCCGCGGCAGGTAATCCAAGCCCTTCTCCAATAGGAAAGGTTCCAGCGCCTGCAGCCCGAGGTTGACTTGCAGTGGATCCGGTGAGATCAGGAATTCCGCGGTGAAAGCCAGCCAGGTATCCGGTTCTGCCAGGCGAATGGCTGCCCCGCCGGTGGAAAAGAGTCCGCTCAGAAGAACCTGATCAAGGGTGGGATCGCACCAGCGCTTCAATCGATCCCTGACCTCCCCGAGGAAGTCAGGGGGGATCTGCCCCAGTAGGAATACCGCCACCTCGCGCATTTCCAGGTTGTTGGCTTCCCAAAGCGTATCGATGTTCTGCAGGCAGTGGATGGGGTCGGCGCCTCCCACCATGCCAAGTTGGAGTTCCAGTTGCTGCATCACCAGGGGTGGGACGTTGTAGGCTGGCAGCCGGCTGCGATGGCTGACATTGTGCCCCGGGCGGTAGGCGCGGTTGCCATAGAGCTCCAGCAATGAATCCAGCCCGCGTGTGAATTCCGCAGGGTTGTCAAAGGACTCTGAAAGTTGAGTGGTCTGGATCCTCAGGCGGGCTAATTGGACCGCGGGCATCGGATCGATCCTGTTTGGTTAAGAGAATTAATACGCTTTTGCGAAGTAGGCTTTATCGCCGGCGGGCTGGCCGCAGACGATGCATTTTCCGGGTGCAACCTGCTGGTTCATGGGGATGCAGCGGGTGGTGGCTTTGGTGTCCTCTTTGATCTTCGCCTCGCAATCCCGGCTGCCGCACCAGTAGGCATAAGCCCAGCCGTCCTGCACCATCACTTTCAGGGCTTCGTAATCGGCAGGTTCCTGGATGTGGGCATCGCGGAAGGCCACCGCGCGGTCATAAAGTGCCTGCTGGATCTCAGCCAGCAGCGCGGTAACCTGCGCGGCGATCCCGGCCTGGGGGACGAAGGATTTACCCTCGCGCCCGGGTTTATCCCGGCGGGCGAGCGCCACGCTACCCTTTTCCACGTCCTTGGGACCGATCTCGATGCGCAAGGGAACCCCGCGCATTTCCCAATCGTTGAATTTGAAACCGGGGTTGACCTCGGTGCGGTCATCCACCTTCACGCGGATCCCGGCCAGCTCCGCGGCGATCTTTTGAACCACCGGCATCACCAGGGATTTCTCCTCGTCATTTTTGAAGATGGGCACGATCACAGCCTGGATGGGGGCGAGCCGGGGGGGAAGGATCAACCCCTGGTCGTCACCGTGGGTCATGATGATGGCGCCGATCAAACGGGTGGAAACCCCCCAGGAGGTCGTCCAGCAGTATTGCAGTTCGTTATTTTTATCCAGGTACTGGATATCGAAAGCCTTGGCGAAGTTCTGCCCCAGGTTGTGGGAGGTGCCCGATTGCAGTGCCTTGGTATCCCCCATCATGGCTTCGATGGAATAGGAGGCGACAGCCCCGGCGAATTTTTCAACCTCGCTCTTGCGTCCGCGGATCACGGGGATGGCGGCATCCTCTTCGGCAAAGGCAGCGTATGTATCCAGCATGCGGATCGTTTCTTCCTGGGCTTCTTCTGCGGTGGCATGGGCGGTGTGACCTTCCTGCCAGTAGAACTCGAGGGTGCGCAGGAATAGCCGGGTGCGCATCTCCCAGCGGACAACGTTGGCCCACTGGTTGATCAGCACCGGCAGGTCGCGGTAGGATTTGATCCATTTGGAGTACATGTAGCCGATGATGGTTTCGGAGGTAGGGCGGACGACCAGAGGCTCTTCCAGCTCCTGACCTCCCCCGATGGTCACGACAGCGAGCTCAGGGGAGAAGCCTTCCACATGCTCTTTTTCCTTTTCCAGGAAGGATTTTGGGATGAGCAGAGGAAAGGCGGCATTGACATGCCCGGTGGCCTTGAAGCGCTGATCGAGGCTCTGCTGGATGTTCTCCCAGAGCGCCCAGCCGTACGGGCGGACAACCATGCACCCGCGCACCGGGGCATAATCTGCCAGCTCGGCGCGCTGGATCAATCTGGTTGTACCATTCGGAATAATTCTCGCTTCGGGTGGGCAATTTTTCTGTGCTCATGGATCAGGAACGCTTTCTTTAAATGGGATGTTAGTCCCCGATTATAGCAGGAACGGTCTGGATTCTTTAAAGCGCGGATTGGATCGAATTGATCGCTTCCAAATGATCCCGAGCGAAGAGCAGGCGAGCCCAATCTTTTTCTGGCGCGTAGATCGCAGATAGTTCGTGGTATTTCTGGATGGTTTCCTGCCAGCCTTCGCCGACCAGTACCAGCGGTTTGGCAGGTATCGCGGAGATGATCATCAGGTTCCACATGACGGATATCTCCGCCAGCGTCCCCGGGCCGCCTGGCAGGGCAATGGCCGCATCGCAATGCCGGATCAAATAACCGATCCTATCCATCAGGGTGGGCAGGCGGATCTCCTCGATCACCCAGGGATTCACCTTGAGCGCGCGCCAGGTTTCGATCTCTTCGCAGCTCACCCCGATCACATGCCCGCCGGCTTCATTTGCGCCGCGGGAAACGGCTTCCATCGTCCCGGTGTAGCCGCCGGTCATCACCTGGAAACCAGATTGGGCAATCTTTTCTCCCAGTTGCCTGGCGTTTTCATATTCCGGGCTTTCGGGCTTGGGATGGGCTCCGCCAAATACTGTAATGATCATGAGGACCTCGGGTTTTTTGGAAGGATGGTTTGCATTGTCGATTCGTTGATTTGCTGATCGGGTTTGGATAGGAGTATCCAGGCGATAATGACAGAGAAATAGACCAGGGGAAGTTCATCTGCGGGCTGAAAGACCCATTTGGAGAGAATGAACACGACCCAGGATAGAAGGAGCGGGAGAAACCAGGATACTGAATAAACCCAGCCTTTGGGACTGCGCAGGGAAGCCACCCAACAGGTTAGCGGAACGAGCAGGCTGAGCTGCTCATAGGAGATTCCATGGGGATGAAATGAATAGGTGACCAGCCCGAGCCAAAGAAACAGCTCCAGGTCGGTGGTCTGGCGGCGGAACCAGCGGTAGACCAGCCAGATCGTGATGGCAAGGAGCAATCCTGCCAGGATAAGCGCAAAAACTTGCCCAGCCTTTCCGGGGAAGACCAAACCGGCCAGGTTGCTGATGGTGGGGTTGGATTGGACATAGCCGGCATATTCGCGTACCCGTCCCAGCCAGAGCGGGAGCCAGCCGGGGACTACTGCAAATGAAAGCGCGAAAAATCCCAAACCTGAAACTGCCAGGGATCCCAGGAAGAGCCAGTACCTGTATCGGATCGATGTAAAAAGGATGAACACGAGAAACAGCCACATGAACTGTGGCTTGGTGGTGGACCAGGCCAGAAGGATACCGGTAAGCACCTGCAACCAAGCGGGGGGATCCCGGCGGGCGATGAAGAAGCCAAAATACAGGATCAGGATGCTTGAGATCGTGACGACAAAATTACCGAGGATCAGCCCGAATGCCACTGGATAGAAGGCGAGGTAGGTAAATGGCAGCCATTTGGGGGACTTCGGAAAGGCGAGGTAGATCACACTGACAGCCAGGAAAATGTTGGCGATCAGCCAGATGCTTTCAGCCCAGGGGTAATCCAGACCGCTGAGCGGCAGGAGGATAAAAAGGCTGTAGGGAGGGTAGGCGAAAGCCACCTGGTCCTCGTTGGATGCGGCGGCCCGTCCGTAGATCCCAAGCTGGCTCTGCAGGGTAATTTCGTGACTATAGGGATTTACCGAATTGACGAAAGCCGCCTTGCTGGCAAGCCAGAAGGTGTAAAAATCCGCCCCCACGGGTAGTTTCACAAGAATTGAATGAACGCTAACGACCAATCCGGCGGCAAGCAATATCACCAGACCGATGAGGACGATCTTTTGCCAGGGTTTGAGACCCGGTTTTATTGCATCCGGCGTGGTTTCTGCCATGCTTATCGTTTGGGGTTTTGCTCGTCAGCCTTGAGCTCAGCGATGACATTCACCGCCACTGTTGCCGAAGCCTTCTGTGCGTTCATCCAGCCGGGTTTATTGGCCATATCGATCAGGTGATCGAGGACCGTCTTCTGCTCTTCGTTGCTCAATTGCATCCAGGTTTTTGTGATCAGTTTGGGATTGCGGGAGAGGATGCCGTCCCAGATCCATTCAGGGTTTGCGTTAGTCATGTGTATAGGGTATCAAATCCGGTGGGCAACGTCAAGAAAAAGACCCGTCCGAAATCGGGCGGGTCTTGATCAACCATTGGTGATTATTATTCTTCTTTCTTTGCAGCCAGTTCCTTCTGGCGCTGGGCGACGATCTCCTGGGTGATGTTGGCAGGCACCACCTCGTAGTGATCCTCTTCCATGGTGAAGTACCCCCGGCCGCCGGTCATGGAACGCAGCTGGGTTGTGTAGCGCAACATTTCCGCCAGGGGAACATGCGTTGAGACAATTGAATGACCCTTTTCGGTCTCCATACCCTGCACGCGGGCGCGGCGGGTGTTCAGGTCGCCCAGCACGTCGCCCATGTTGGATTCCGGAACGACGATCTTGACCAGCATGATCGGCTCGCGCAGCACAGGACCCGCCTCAGCAAAAGCGATCTTGAAGGCTTCACGCCCGGCGATTTCAAATGCGATTGGTTTGGAATCGACCGGGTGCTCCTTGCCATCAAAGATGGAGACGTGCACGTTCGAAACGGGGTAACCCGCCAGCACACCTTCTTTCATCAAGGCCAGGATGCCCTTCTGAATGGAGGATAGATAACTTTGGGAAATGGCGCCGCCGAAAACATCCCAGGTCAGACTGAAATCCTGATCCGCGAGTGGTTCGATGCGCAGCCAGACTTCGCCGAACTGCCCGGCGCCGCCGGTCTGCTTTTTGTGACGGTACATGCCTTCCCCTTTTTTGGTGATGGCTTCCTGGAAGGGGACTTTGGGGACGCTGGTGACCAGGTTCACCTGGAACTTGGTCTCCGCGCGGCGAATGATGACATCGATATGCTGATCGCCCATGCCCTGCAGGATGGTCTGGTTGGTGGCCATTTCCTGCCGCCAGGATAGGGTGGGATCCTCTTCGCAAAGGCGGGTGAGGGTGGGGGAGATCTTGGTGGAATCCGCCTGGGTCTTGGGGAAAATGGCAACCTGGAAGAGTGAACCGGGGTAAACCGGCTTGGGTAGCGCAACCGGGTGGGTTTTATCGCACAGCGTATCGCCGGTTACGGTCTCGGAGAGCTTTGGCACGATGCCGATATCACCGGAGTGAAGTACCTTGATGGGCAGGGTTTCCTTGCCGCGTGGAATGCTGAGCGTGCCCAGACGTTCTTCAATACCCTTGGCCTGGTTCCAAACCCGGCTGTCGGACTGCATGCTGCCGGAATAGACCCGGAAGTAGGTCTGCTTGCCTACGAAGGGATCAGCGGTTGTCTTCCACGCATAGGCTGCCAGGGGGCTGGCGTCGCTGCATTTCAACTCCTCATCGCCATCCTTGCCAGCCGCCTTTACAACAGGCGCTGAGGCGGGGGAAGGGATGAGTTCCAGGATCGCTTCGAGAAGCGGGATGACGCCGATCTCCTGATGACCCGAGGCGCAGAAGACGGGAGCGAAGTTGCAGGATTGCACACCCTTGCGAAGACCGTCCAGTAATTCTTCGTCGGTGAGGGACATCGTGGAGAAGTATTTTTCCATCAGGGCATCATCACCCTCTGCGGCGGCTTCCACCAGCTTGGCGCGGGCTTCTTCTGCGGCAGGCAGTAGATCTGCGGGGATTTCAACCGGGGTGGCGCTGTTGCCCTTGTAGGCTTTCATTTTGATAATATCGATCACACCCTGAAAGGCTGCTTTTTCGCCCCAGGGAATCTGGACCGGGATCAGGCGGACATCGGAGTATTCCTGAATGGACGCAACCGCCTTGATGAAGTTGGCGTTTTCGCGTTCCATTTTATTAATGAGGACAAAGCGGGGAAGGTTGAATTGATTGCAATAATTCCAGGCGATCTCGGTGCCTACTTCCAGACCAGCAACGGAATCTGCCAGGATGATTGCCCCTTCCACCACGCGGAAGGCGGAGATCACCTCACCGATGAAATCCGTGTACCCAGGCGTATCCAGGACGTTGAACTTGGTCTCTTTGAATTCCACCGGGATGACCGATGTGGAAAGAGAAAGTCCACGGCGAATTTCTTCTTCGTCGAAGTCGGAAGCGGTGGTTCCATCCTCAATTTTCCCAAGCCGGGTAGTGGCGCCGGTGAGGTGCAGCATGGCTTCTGTGAGGATCGTCTTGCCTGCGCTGCCGTGAGATGCGAGTGCGATATTTCGGATCTTATCAGAATTATATTCTTTCATGAAAACGAACCCTTCTTTAAGAAGAATTGAGGAGGCTTAAAAACAGCCTTCCTATTCTAAATGAAAGCATTGTTCTTGACAAGCAAAGGGGGTCAGATTTCCTTTTCCATGCGCCAGGAGGGTTCTTCCACCTCGTGCCAGTTCCCATTCTCATCCGGGAAGGACCATCTCCCCGGGTCGGCTGCCACAACTATATACCCGCAGCGTCCATAGAGCCGCAGCGCTCCGCTGTTCTCGCGGGCGACATTGAGTGTTACGATTTTAAATCCCCGGCTGGCGATCTCTTTTTCCAGAACTTCAAGCATGCGGGTGCCCAATCCCAGGCAGCGAAAATCCGGTTTGATGCGGAAGGAGAACATATAGGCGCGCTCACTCCCATCAGCCAGCTCCGGCCGATCGCACTCGAGCTGAACGAATACCTGCCCGATCAGTCCCCGTGTGGGATGGATCGCCACCCAGGCTAGCGATTTGCCTTCCAGACAGCGGCGGAAGGTGTTCATATAGATCAGGCGGAAATGCTTGAATTCTCCATCCCATTCCAAAGCGTTCAGATCTCCAACTGCCAGGGGACGGATGCTGGTCTCAGTCAGTATTCTTTCAGCCGAAAACGTCTTGTCCATTCGTTATAATGTATTGTTGTTGGAGCCAAGCTGTTCAATTAGCGTGCAAAGGTAATCCTGCTCCTGTTCCGCCGAGTCGACCTCTCCATCCAACCAGGCAGAACGCAATCTCGCGAGGATTTTCTTATACATCGGCCCGGCGGGAATTCCCAGATTCTGGAGATCTTCCCCTTTGGTCACAGGTTTCACTTTTCGCCACAGCGTTAAATAATTCCAGATCAACTCTTTTTGGCAAGGTTCAGAGCGCTTCTGAAAAAAGGATGAATAGGGCTGGGGAGGAGATCTTTTCCAGATGGCTGACTATATGGCTGGGGCGCTGTTTACACAACTTTTCCACACTTTTACGCCCATGGTGAACCTGGCGGAGAGCCGAGGTGAAATCTGCTGTTAACCGCAGCCGGTTGCAGGCTGAGATGCTCTCGGATTCTGCGAAATGGCTCAACCAAGAGAGGTAAACGAGTGCGGTGCGGCGGGGAAGCGAAAAGAGAGGATCAGGAATTTCCCATTCTTTTTCCGGCTTCAAAATCCATGCCGAACGTATCAGCTCCAACCGTTCCGGGGAAATCGTCAATTCAGGATGGATGGCTTCCAGCAGCCCAAGCTTGGAGGCTCTTTCAAGCATTTGGGAAAAACGGGTTTCTTCGAAGAAGAGGTCCAATTCATGTCTGGCTCGCTGGCCGGAGATCTGCTCCAGCAAGGGAACAGCCCGCTGGATCGATCCCATTGTGCGATCTTCGATCCTAAACCCGAAGCGCTGCTCAAAACGCACCGCCCGCAGCAAACGGGTGGGATCGTCTATGAAAGAAAGCGGATGCAGCACCCGGATCAGCCCCTGATGCAGGTCATCCCATCCGCCCCAGTAATCGTGCAGTTCGCCGTAATGGGTGCCATCCAGACGGATGGCGAGTGTATTAATGGTGAAATCCCGGCGGAAGAGGTCCAGTTTTATACTGCCCCGTTCCACAGTGGGCAGGGCGGAGGGGTACTCATAGTATTCCGTCCGGGAGGAGATCAGGTCCACACGACCGGGAAACCCCTCTCCCAATTCTGAGGTTGAAAAACCAGGCAGTCCCAGAAAACGATCCTGGATATCCTTAATGAACCACTTGGCTGTTCCAAATCGGCCATGGCTCACCTGATGGCCACCGTATTCCTCAATGAGTGACTTCGCCAGGCGGATCGCATCCCCCTCGACGACAATATCAAGGTCCGCACCCGGGCGTTTGAGAAGCAGGTCCCGGACAATTCCGCCAACCAGGTAAATCGGGTAACCCAGGGTTACAGCCTTGCCGGCTATGATCTTCAGCAAGGAGCTTGTCGCCGCGGGCAGGTAGGCATCCAGCTCATTTGCCAGATTCCTGCGGGTTTTCCGCGATCCTTCACCAGCAGCAAGAAATCGAAGCAGGTCTGTGCGGGTGACGATGCCGACCAATTTACCCTTTTCGAGATCGTAGACCGGGATCTGCCCCCAACCGGTTTCTGCCATAATCTTTTGCAGGGTATTCAGAGAATCTCCTGGCTGGACGCTGACCGAGCCGGTTTCCATGATCTCGGAGGTCTTGACTCGCAGTTTGTGCGCCAGGGCTCGATCCACATTCCGGCGGGTAAGCAGCCCCACCACGCCGGAATCATCCACAACCGGGAAGCCTTCATAGCCATACCGCTGCATCAACGTGGCGGCTTCTTCAATAGAAGTATCGGGCTTCAAGGTCATTGGCCGGCGGGACATCACCTGGCTGACGGTGGCGGCTGGTTGTATGTTTTTCTGAAGCAGATCGATAAGCTGCTGCTGGATGGATGCGAGGGATTCTTCCTGTTTGTTTGGATCCATCGTTGATATCGCAGGGATGAGCGCCGCAGCGGCCCGTTCATGTCCTCCCCCGTGAAAATAGGACAGGATAGCTGCCACATCAATTTCGTCACGTGCGGAGCGGGCAATGATTCGGATTCCCTCGCGGGTGGCTGCGATCAGGAACAGCGCGTCCGGATCCAGCAGGTCACGCAGTTTATGAGCTACGCTGGAGATCTCCTCTATGAGCTCCAAAGCAGTCGCAGTGGCGATGGTGATATTGAATCCCTGGATTTGGGACGTCCGAGCTGAATCCAGCAGATGATCATAAAGTTCACGCTGCGTGGCGGAAAGGGGCGGGTTGAGAAATTCCACTGCCAGTTTCAGGTTCGCCCCATGGTCAAGCAGAAACGCACCGGCCTGAATATCGCGGGAGGTAGTGCTGGCGTATTGGAATGACCCCGTATCCTCATAAATTCCCAGCAAAAGCAAGGTAGCCGCGACTGCGTTGATCGGCTCATCGCGCTGCATCAGGTCTTCCACCAGAATGGTGGTGGTTGCGCCCACTTTGCTGGTTTGAATTTTCCAATCGGCTGGAAGGCCAACGCGGGCGGGATGGTGATCGATGACCTTCACGCTAAAAGCAGGTTTCATGCTTCGCATGGTGATCATCGATTGGGTATCCACGAGAATGACAGAATCGATCTCATTCCTGGGGAGGTCGTCCATTTCCATATAAGGCAGTTCCGACCCGTAGAGATTTAGAAATGACCGGACATTGCGGTTCAGCTTATGCGGCAGAACTGGGATCGCGCCTTCTTCAAGTAAGGAAGCCGCGAGTTGGGCAGCCAGCGCGTCGAAATCCGCCTGATCATGTGTGAGGATGACCTTCATGGAATTATTGTAACATCAAGGAAAAAACGAGGATTCGGCGTATCCTGTTTTGGTTGATTAAAAATAATATTCTGATATGATGCTGATAATCGAGGACGAATGGAAACTGAATTGACCAGGGATGAATTGCGGCGATATTCCCGCCACCTGATGATCCCCGAGGTGGGTTTGGAGGGGCAGCAGAAGCTGAAATCCGCATCTGTACTAATTGTGGGCACAGGCGGTTTGGGTTCACCCATCGCTCTCTATTTAGCCGCGGCTGGAGTGGGCAGAATTGGTCTGGTGGATTACGACCGCGTGGAAAGCTCGAACTTGCAGCGCCAGGTGATCCATTCGCAGGATTCGGTTGGGGAACCTAAGGTGGAATCTGCCCGCAAACGATTGCTGGATCTCAACTCGTTCATTCGTGTGGATACATTCGATACAGTTCTAAACTCATCCAATGCCCGTGCGATCGCCGCGGATTATCAGATCCTGGTGGATGGTACGGATAACTTCCCCACCCGGTACTTGCTGAACGATCTGGCAGTTTTCACAGGCAAACCCTTCGTGTATGGCTCGGTCTTCCGCTTTGAAGGTCAGGCGGCGGTATTCGATGCCCGCAATGGACCTTGTTATCGTTGCTTGTTTGCTGAGCCGCCCGACCCTGCGCTGGTGCCTTCCTGCGGAGAAAGCGGCGTTTTCGGGGTGATGCCGGGCATCATTGGCACGATCCAGGCGGCTGAAACGATCAAATTGATCCTTGGAATTGGTGAGACCCTCACAGGAAAACTGTTGCTTGTGGACGCGCTGGATTCCGCTTTTCAAAAGGTCACCCTTCAGAAAGACCCGGAATGCATGGTGTGTGGGGAGCGGGCAGTAATCCACGACCTGATCGATTATGAAGAGTTCTGTGCAACCCCGGCAATCACCTCCCCGGGTGGCGGGCTGCCCCCCGAGAAACTGATCACCCCCAGGGAATTATCCGATCGCTTGGCCAGGGGTGAAAAACCGCGTTTGATCGACGTACGAAACCAGGTGGAGTTAGCCATTTCCGCGTTTCCAGGTGCGGAGACGATTCCGATTGAGAAATTGCCAATGCAATTATCGAATTGGGAAAAAGGCACCGAGTTGATCTTTTTATGCCGCACCGGGCTAAGATCTGCCCGGGCGGTGCGATTGGCGGAAGCCCAGGGTTTTACCCACGCATTGTGTTTGTTGGGCGGTATAAACGCCTGGTCGGAAGAGATCGATCCACAAATTACCCCATATTAAGGAAGTTGCTGAGGACAAGCATGACCATTAAACCATTAGTTTTAAAGAATGGTGAGCAGCCGGTGTTGCTCACGGTGTTGGCCCATCCCGATGACGAGACTTTTGGCACCGGTGGCACGCTGGCGCTCTACGCCCGCAGGGGCGTGAAAGTCTACTTAATTTGTGCGACCCGTGGGGAAGTGGGGGAAGTGGACGAGAAATACATGCAGGGTTTTAATTCGGTGGCAGAAAGAAGGGTGGATGAACTCCGCTGCGCGGCTGGTCTTTTGGGATTGACCGAGATCATCTTTTTGGATTACCGCGATAGCGGTATGGAAGGATCGCCGGAAAATAAGCATCCCCAGGCATTGGCAGCCCAACCGGTTGAGGAAGTGGCGCGGATAGTCGCTGGTCATATCCGCCGGCTTCACCCCCAGGTGCTGATCACCTTCGACCCCATCGGCGGGTACCGCCATCCGGATCATATCGCCATTCATAAAGCGACCGTCAAGGCTTTTGAGTTGTGCAATGATCCCAATTTCAAAGATGACCAGAAACCTTTCCAACCATCAAAATTTTATTTCAATACATTCCCAAGAGGGTTCTTGAAAGCGGGTTTGCGGATCATCCGCCTTTTTGGCGGCGACCCACGACATTTTGGACGCAATAAGGATATTGACCTGCTCTCGATCGCTGAAGTTGATTTTCCGATCAATGCGAAGATAGATTACCGCCCCGTCGCGGAGATACGCGATCAAGCGTCCGCCTGTCACGCCAGTCAGGGAGGTCAATCCATGAACCGGGGTCCGCTGGGATGGTTTCGCCGGTTATTTTCGTCCAATGAAACCTTTATGCGGGCTTTTCCACCACCTGCAGGTAAGCACATTGAGAATGACCTATTTGAAGGACTATAAAAAATCGTGGCGGTGTAATCCATCACCGTTTGGCCTAAGTTGCTAATAGAAATAAAAAGCCTCCCACCGAATAATAGCGGGAGGTTTTTGCCTTGATTATGTATTTACTGGCTTGGGGGATTATCCAACCCGGGTGCAATGGATTTTGATTTGATCCAAGCTTTGATTGAATTATAAATGGGGCAGCGGTCGTAAACCCCCCAGAATGCGATCAAAGCGCCCCCCAGGATGAAAAACCAGTTGATCCCGTTCATTATTCCGAAGGTAATTAAGCCAAATCCAATGATCAGTCGCAAAAATCTGGCCATCGGGGAGACGCCGGATTTCACTTCCACGGTCCCATTGGAAGCTGAAAGGAATATTGATCGTAACGAATCCAGGCTCTGCGAGCCGGTTTTTCGGAATAATTCCCTTCCATCCTTATAGGCGATCATGGTTGGAATAGCGTAGATCTTCATCGTTTGGGCAATTTCCACATCGTCGTCCACATTGATCCGCACAAGCGAGACGGATCCTTCGAATTCATCCGCCGTTTTTTCCAGATTGGGTTCCATTGCCCTGCATGGACCGCACCAGCCTGCCCAAAATTCGATCACCACAGGTTTCCCTGGGGCATTAAGAATATTATTCAAATCGTTATTATTCATGGATAACCTAAGAAGAGAGGGTGTGGAACCCACACCCTCTCATATATTCCATTACTGCGCTTTTTTATTTGTGTTGAGCTTGAGGGCAGCGTACAGCGGGCAGAAACCGATGATCCCCGTGCCCAAAAGGATCGCGCCGATGACCAGCAGAAGCCATCCCAACCAACCCACAACCACGCCTGCCGCGAAAAGACCGATGAAAACCAAACCAATGACCACGCGAATGATCCGATCCAACCCACTTTCATTTCGTTTCATATTCTCTTCTCCTGTTTTTTGGATACTTATAAGATGATGGAGATTTGAAAAAGATACAAATCTGTTGGATCGTGAGTTTGTAATATTAAAACAGTGAAGTATTGAAGTTATGAGTAATTAAAGAATTTCGGTCTGACCTGCGGAAATTTCCGGGTCAATCTCGGGAGAAGGCGGAGGGGAAGCAGGTAGAGGGGGGACAGCCAAAAGGATGGACTCCCGCAAGGAAAGCCATATCTCCTGCTCGCGCCATTTCCGCCATATTTTTAGGAAATCACGGTAGGCTTTTTCACGAGCTTTTTTTCGGTTTTCCAGAAAATAATTTATTCCTGGTGTGATGCGGTAGAGGGGACGGTTGTGACCGTAGAATTTTTGGATCCGCTTCCGTTCCTTTTCCTCGAAACTGGGCAGAAATAAAATCCAAACGTCACAGTCATGGATATCTCCCAGGATCTGCTGGCTCTTCCTGGCAGCTTGAAGTGGCTGGTTAAGCTCATCCGGGTAGATCGGTGCAAATATTTCCATCGCGTATCGAAGCCGCTTGGCAGCGATGCGCATGGCATGCAGCATGGCGGTATTATCCGGTTGGCGAAGGTATACCTCGTAGGATAAAAAATCATTCAATTTGTCGTTGATGATCGTATAGGCCAGTTGATAAAGGGCAGGAGTGAATTCTCTCGGTTCAATAAGGGTATTAGAAAAGCGGGAGATGATCTGGGGACAGGCTTTGCTTTTTTCCAGGTCATCCAGCGACCCCAAAACATCCTGTTGCAGGTTTTCGCGCTGCTGAGTCAAACGGAGGAGTATTCTATTTATTCCCGGTTTGAATTTTTGATCCTTAACGCCCTCCAGCACCTGTGTGATCAGTTCGATCTGCACATCCGTATCCCTGGCTTCGCCCAATGCCCCGGTAAGTTTACGGATCGTGCGCATCCACTCCGCCTGCTTCTTTTCCGGAAGGCTCGCACTGAAAACCCCAAGTGCAGAGCGCAGCCTGCGGGAAGCCACGCGCATCCGGTGAATAAATTCAATATCTTCGGAATTTCGAACGCCTTCGATTTCCTTTTGAACAGCTTCCACAGAACGCACCAGAATTGCGGCAGCAAAGGAAAAAATACCCGAATCGCCCCGGGTTTTGGGTTCGGGGTTGGTTCTTACCGGGTTCTCGCTTTCCAGCGGGTCCTGCATTCAGCACCTCCCCTGAGTTAAGAAACAAAAAGATTTATATTTTTTTGAGAATTCTGGATTCTATCTTTTTCTTGAGATCGCTGTGGACTACCTGTGGGGCGCGAGTGGCATCCACATCCACGAATTTAAATTCTTCGGAAAGACCGGCGAACTGCTCGATGAGAGCGCTTTGATAAATACAGAAGCTGTCATAAAGATTATTCGCGCAACGGATATCCATTCCGGATTCCCAATGGTCGAACCCGCGACCGGCAACCACCCGTTTTACGAGCGTCTGAACATCTGCTTTGAGCAGGAAAACGAGGTCAGGTTTGAGTGCAAAACCGTAAAGTTTGCGCACCCATTCCGGGTCTGCACCGCGAACCACATCCCGCGCGATTGTGGAATAAAAATAGCGGTCCGAGAGCACATAAAAGCCTGCCTCAAGCGCGGGGATGATCTGGTTTTCAAGCCGGTCAGCAAAATCGGTGGCATAGAAGAGGCTCATCGTGAGCGGGCTGAGTGTGTTGCCCAACTTGGCTGCATCCAACCCGGGCTGGGTGAGGGGGGAGCGCTTGAGACCTGTATCCGAAACTGCAAAACCCTCATTTTCCAGCCAGGTACGCAGCATTTGGATCTGGGTGGAGCGGCCAACACCATCCGTACCTTCAAGGACGATCAACTTCCCGGGCATATCCTTGGGTTTGATCTTTTTATAGGGAAACCCCGCTCCGTAGAATTTTGGTTCAGTCATGGCGGCCTCCGGTCTGAATGGCTGTTTTTTGGCTGGGGGTACCATTCGGGATGTTCATCCCTTCCCAGGTGGCCAGCACTTTTTGAACTGCCGCGCGGACTTCTTTTTGCTGCGTCTCGACTGATTGCGATCCATCAATAACAGTGAAATTAAATTCGCTCACCATTTGATCATACTGGTTGATCACAAGTTGCTGAAACATCTTGAAGCTGGTCGGTTTGTCATTCGAAAGACCCAGGTCCATACCTGCTTCATAATATTTGATTTTCGCGCGGGATGAGAGAATGCGGTTGACAGCCACATCCAAAGGAACCCGAAAGTATAAGGCCAGGTTTGGCAACACGGCAAATGAGTAAAGTTCACGCACCCAGGTTGGATCCACACCACGGGCCACATCACGGGCGAAGGCGGTGAAAGCGTAACGGTCCGCGAGGACGATCACTCCAGCCTTGAGCATGGGCAGTATCTTGTTCTCCCAGCGGTGGGCGAAATCGGTGGATTGCAGTAGGCTGAATGTGGTAGGGGTGAACATCTTTTCGCTCTTCCCCAGGCGGGTAGTGCTTTTTACCAGCTCAGAAGAGTTCCACTCGCTGAAATATACCGGCTTGCCCTGTTTACGCAGCCATTTGGTCAGAAGGTCGATCTGGGTCGATTTTCCGCTGCCGTCGATACCTTCAACGACGATCAGCCGTCCCTTATATGGATTTGGTTTTAACAAGGTAAACCCCTTTCTACAAATAAAAATTGTATTCAACCGAAGGGATGATTATAGCATCCCTGGTATTCAGACCAATGTCATTATTCGTCATCCTCAGTGTAAAAATCCTCCTCGGCGTCCTCGCTCTCCATTTCCATGAATTCGCCTGTGCAGATGAAGACCGTACGTTCGCAAATATTGGAGACCCGGTCTGCAAAGCGCTCAAGGTTGTGCGCGGCTGCGAACATCATCTGAGCCTGTGGAGCTGAGGCGGGTTTGGCCATGATCTTGTCGATTGTATCCTGGCGAACTGTGTCATAGAGCGCATCCACTTTATCATCTTCCTGGGGGATGCGGACGGCTTTCTTGTAGTCCTCTTTGACGAAAGCGGTTATGGCATCATGGAGCATGGATATGCCGAGCTCAGTCATTTTTTCGAGATCGGAATAAGGGACGGGATAATCCGAGGTACCCAGGCGAATTACCAGCTTGGCAATCCCCTTTGCATAATCACCCATCCGTTCCAGCTCGGTGGCGATCTCAAGGATGCCTGCCAGCAGCCGTAAGTCGTGAGCCATGGGCTGTTGGGTGGCCATCACAATCATTACTGCGCTTTCGATGGCATTGCGTTTGCCGTTGATTTCGACATCCTCAGACATCACCTTCCGCGCAGTTACAATATCCCGGCTGCGGAAAAGCGAGGCGGATTTATGCATGGCTTGTTCCACCATGCTTGAAAGCATGAGAATCTCTTCACGGATGTTTTGGATATTTCGATCGAGGGTTTCTCTGGTCATTTATCCTCTGTTTCTCTGAAAATTTTACCCGAATCGGCCGGTAATGTAATCTTCTGTGCGCTGATCACGCGGGTTGGTAAAGATCTGGGTGGTGATTCCAAACTCCACCATCATACCTGCCCGGTCTGTATCCATGTTGAAAAAGGCGGTGTAATCGGATGCGCGCGCTGCTTGCTGCATGTTGTGGGTTACGATGATGATCGTGTAGGTGGAAGAGAGGGTACGCATCAGCTCTTCGATCTTCAAGGTTGCGATTGGGTCCAGGGCGGAACAGGGCTCGTCCATGAGAATGATCTCCGGACGCACGGCCAGCACCCTGGCGATGCACAATCGCTGCTGCTGCCCGCCGGAAAGGCTGAGCGCACTCTGGTTGAGAATATCCTTCACCTCGTCCCACAGGGCTGCCTCGCGTAAGGAGCGCTCCACCAACTGATCCATGTTTTCCTTGATCCCGTTGATCCTGGCACCCCAGGTGATGTTTTCGAGGATACTTTTCGGAAAGGGATTGGGGCGCTGAAAAACCATCCCGATCTTGCGGCGGATCATAACCGGATCAATATCCGCAGATGCAAGATTTTTTCCATGAAAAAGGATACTGCCTTCCATCCGCGAACCACTGATATAGTCGTTCATTCGATTAAACGAACGGATGACAGTGCTCTTCCCACACCCCGAGGGACCGATAATGGCGGTGATCCTGCGCGGAATGACCTTCAAACTGACGTCCTTTACTGCGCGGAAAGTTTGGTAATAGATGGCCAGGTCCTGTGTTTCCAGGGCGTAGCGGGTTTCGGGGGGTTCAATCGATTTCATGATGATCCGATGTCAGGAATGATACCCCGTATTATGTCTTTTTGATTCATCTGCGTCAACCCTGGATTCTCCGCCGATGAACCTGTAGGGTGATTTCCAGAACTTCGTTTAATATTTTTGCCAGAACTGCCCGGTTAAAATGCTTATTGACGTATTCCTTCCCATTCAAACCCATCCTGGCAGCCTGAGATGGGCGGGATTTGAGATGAAGGACCGTCTGAGCCAGGGCTTGCGGGTCTCCAGGGGGAGTGAAAACCCCCGCCTTCGCAGATACCACCACCTCGCGAATCACGCCATCGATTGCCAGGATCACCGGTCTGCCGGCAGCCATGTAATCAAACACCTTGTTGGGGTAGGTGGTTTTATACAGTTCCAGGGGTTTCAGGATGGCAATACAGGCGTTTGCAGCAAGGAACACGCTCGCCATATCCTCCTTCGGAACCGGCGGCAGAAAGATGACATTTTTCAATTCCAGGGATGCAGCCTGCATCTGCAGCGCGGGTTTTTCCTTGCCATCCCCGATCAATACGAAAGCAATATCCTTGTGAGGTTTCAGAATTGCAGCCGCCTGTAAAACCACTCCCAGGTCGTTTGAAAGGCCATGAGCACCGGCATACAGGCAGATGAATTTCCCCGCCAATTTTTTCTGCCAGATTGGATCGGTATGCTTCTCACTGGCAGCAAACATCTCCGCATCCGCGCCATTGGGCACTAATTCTATCCGGCGCGCGCCCCTTTGTTGGACGTGTTCAATAAATCCCGGCGAATTTACCATAACGGTATCAGCATGTGAATAAAGGAAATGCTCCAACCAGAGGGAAAGGCGGATAAGAAGCTTATTTCTCAGTACCCCGACTGCAATGGCGAAAGCGGGCCAGAGGTCCCGAACTTCGAATAGAAAAGCCGCTCCTTTCAGACGCGCTATCAACCAGGCAGTGAATCCCTGGAAGATGGGCGGGGAGGTGCCCCAAACCAGGTCGACCCTTCTAACTCCCAAGGCTGCTATGAAAGAGGAGATCATGAAGCTGAAAAAACTGAGCACACGATGAAAGAAGCTCTTATGCAGGGCGGGGTAGGTGTACACGCGGATGAGCGTGATTCCTGGTTCCAGTTCCAACTCCTTCGCAGCATCAACCGAATCGGTGACCGGCTTTCCCGTCAGGTAGTTTACCCGGCTGGCGATGATGGTCACGGTGTGACCCAATTTCACCAGTTCGCGTGCCAGCTCGTGGTGGCGGGTGCCGCCTGCTTCCGTTATGGTTACGAATGCCTGGTGGAGAAGAATTATCCTCACCGCTATCCGCCCCTTTCCCTGGCAGCATGTGGATCCAATTTAATTTGGGTTTGGACGATCAAGGGTAAGGAAGAACGAAACTTCACCCGGAATGACAGCGCTGGGATTTTCTGCCCATATGAAGGAGAGTACCATCCGCAAACGGGGGGAGCATCCCCTGTTCCATACATCAAAACTCCTGCACGGATGAGCTGGATTTCCCCAGGATAAAAATCATCTGCCATTTTTTCCAGGGTTTCAATTTTCACCGTGGTCGATGCCAGCTTCACAACCAAGGTATCCCCCGCGAACGAGAAATTTCCATCCGGCAGGAGCCATTGCAGGATGATCTCATGGTTCATTTCATTTTGAACCCCGGTGAATGTATCCTTCACCTGCCACTCACCGCTGCCTATCCGCTGGAGATTTCGAGTGTGACGGACGCCGATTTGACGATACCCATCGTGAAATGCTTCCCCGGAAGAAGAATTTGTGCCAGTGATCTCGGCCTGAGCCCAATCCAGCCAGAGGAAGCGCCCCGCGCGGGTCATTTGGTCCCGACCATCAACGGTGGCGGTGTTGTGAACCAGGGTCCTTGCCAGAGCGTTATTCCAGGGGGGAGGAGCGTTGTAGGAATAAGTGCCGGCATCCAGGAGGATGTTTTGACCGCCCTCCCATAGATCAACGTGAAGCTGGTCTGCCTGGAAGGGGCGGTTTTTCATTTTGGAAGCCCGCATCACTGCCCAGTCGCCATCAACGCCCATTCGAATATAGGAATCATTGCATGGCAAATTTGGAGAGTTGCCCTTCGTTTTATTATTCGGGTTTGCCATCCATTCAGCAAGTTCGTCATGGTCATGCTTTTCATAAAGCCTTCGACCAAAGAAGGCAATGCAAGCCGCCTGCGCGGTCGGGCGGTGATCAGCAAAATCAACCGACCCCAATGGAAAAAGCCAGGCGCCATCGTTGCTGCCAAGGTTGGGCACTCGCCCTGAGTCGGTATCGATAAGTCCTGCGTACCATTCAACAGCGCGCTGAAGTTTGCTCAGGATCTCTGGAGGAAATTCCTCTCCGTTTGTTTTTAAAACGAGGTTGATCCACACCGAAGCCTGCAGCATGAAACGGTGATAATTTATACTGTGCTGGCAATACTCACCGCCGGGTGCAATCTGGCACCCAAGTGCAGATTTTATGATCTCCCAACCCAGTGATTTCCATCGCGGACTTTCCGGATAACCCTTAAGGATCGATCCAGCCGTGAGGAGACCGGTTCCTTCCAGAAGCAGATGATTGTTGTTCTGCGCCCGCGAGTAGGGCAGGGTGAGCGGAATACGCCGGGCATTAAAAATGAGGAATTCCAACGCCATTTTTCGCCTGGCTGCGCTGACGGAAGACCGTTGGAAGAAAATATTCAAAGCAAAGGAGGTCGTGAGGATGCGAACTGCGCACTCCTGGGCGGAGACCCAGTTGGGTCCCTGGTATGGAGGGTTGCTCTGGCAGAACTCTTCTAAGAGCTCCCAGAATTTCTCTGCGTAGGTCTCTTTTCCGGTCAGGTTGTACGCCTGCGCCAGGTTTACAGCCCAACAAAAGCGGGCGGGTTCCCAAGTGATATTTTATATCCCCCAGTTCCTGCCCCACTTTTCCCAGCTCGTAATCCGTCCAATTCGATAAAGGCAGTGGGGGGGTCAGATCAATGGGTGAGAGATCGCCCCCGAAAATCGGGTATTTTCCTTCCAGGATGTCGTCTGCCCGATGCAGTTGGGCTGAAACAGAATCTTTCAAGATTCGACGCAATTCTTCCGCATCCGGGATGGTCATCGGCCAGCTTGGCGTTGATTTGTGAAACATCCGGGACGTTGAAAGGTTTTTGGAGACCCTTCGGTAATGGCCGCTGAGGAGCCCCAGGCGGTAGAGAGCAAGGTTGGCAAGCGGCTTCACCCCGAGGGTTCTCAGGGTTTTTAGGATCGTTCCAGGGCTGTTTGCGGGAGTCAAAAAGGTTCCAAAGGTTACAGATTGACCGGTTCTCCGGTGCGAATTGAATCCACGGCAGCGTAGGTGGCCAGGTGGACTGCCTGAATTTGTTCAAAGGGGATGGGAGCATCACCGCCGGACTTAATACAATCCAAGAATGCTTTCCATGCATCACGGTGGCCTTTATCCTGGTTCGAGCGGTATTTTTGCGTTTTTCCGCTCCGGGTCAATTCCAGGGTGCGGAAATCATCCAGGCGGGCGACCTTTCCACCTGTGAAAATCTCGCAGGTTTCCTTTGAAAGTGATTTATCCCCATTAGCGAGGTATGTAATATTGGCAATGGAGCCATTCGCAAAGGTCAGGGTGATGACTGCGTTGTCCTGTCGATAGATGCCGCCATCCGGCAGCGCGCTGGCATCTATCCGCACAGGCAGGCTGCCGGCAAAGTAAGTGCACAGATCAATAAAATGGCACCCCTCCCCGATGATCCGTCCGCCGCCAACCTTTGGATCCTGAGTCCAGTGGGAGGTGGGGATAAAGCCGGCATTCACCCGGTAATTGATCACCATGGGCTCGGCGCGATCGGCGAGGAATTCCTGCATCCGGCGCACCAGAGGGGCGAAGCGGCGGTTGAATCCGACCATCAAAACAGGTTGGGGGAAAGATAAATAAGCCTTGCGCACCTCCTCCAGCCCGCGGCGGTCGATTGCCAGGGGTTTCTCGCAATAAACATGCTTGCCATTGCGGATCGCGCTGGCGGTCTGATGCGCGTGTTCATCATGGCGGGTGAGAATGACCACGGTGTTGATCTCCGGATCCCCCAGGATCTGCCCGTCGTCTGCGGAGGCATACGCGAAGGCAAATTTCCCGGCGGCGTGCCGGGCGGTTGCACCGCTGGCGGAGGCGATACCCCGCAGCTCAGTTTGTCCTACGGACTGGATCACCGGCAGAAAAACGGCCTGGGCATAATTTCCCGCGCCAAGCACCCCCACTTTAACATCCGAAGTCACAGATGTTTTCCGGGGGAGGGTGATGATCGATTCTTTCTGGCTTTCGGTAAGTGGATAGGTCAGCAGGACCCCGAGGAAGGGTTCACCGGTTTTCCGGGTGATCACCTGGTAGGCTTGGGGTGCGTTCTGAATCTCGAAGCGGTGAGTGATGAGGGATTTCACCTCCACCCGGCCGGAATCCAGCAAGCCCAGAAAGGCTGCCATGTTGCGCGTTTCAGTCCAACGCACGTAACCATAGGGGTAGTCGATGCCTTCCTCTTCGAAGGCTGGATCATATCTGCCCGGGCCGTAGGAACGCGAGACGAGAAATGTTATTTCTTTTTCATAAAACTGCTTACGGGTGAGGTTCAATCCCACCGCGCCGATGGAGATCACCTTGCCGCGGTCGCGGCAAAGATCCGCGGCCAGCTTGACGGCGTCATCGCCGGGGTGATCGGCGCAGATCAGGACGGCATCGAAGCCCCTGCCGGTACTAAATGCCCGCCCAGTAGATTCAGCAGAAGATCTTAGGACGCAGGTCGCGCCGGATTTATTACCCAGCTTTACCCGTTCGGGATCGATATCCGTGCCAAAAACCCGGCAGCCGGCAGCCAGCGCAATGCGCACAGCCAGCAATCCGAGCAATCCCAGCCCGACCACAGCGATATTTTCACCCACCTGCGGCTCGGCCAGACGGAAGCCGTGCAGCGCGATGGCGCCCAGGGTGGTGAAGGCGGCGGATTCGGCATCCACACCCTTTGGTACTTTGACAAATAGATTCTTCGGGACCAGGTTGTATTCGGCGTGGACGGCGTGACTGCCCGCGCAGGCCACCCGGTCACCGGGATGGATGCCGGTGATACCCTTGCCGACGGCTTCCACGATCCCCGCGGTGGAATAGCCAAGCGGCATGGGTTGATCCAGGCGATTGAACGCAGCTTTAGCCGTGCTGGTGACCCCCTCCTTCCGTGCCTTATCCAGTACCTGTTTGACGAAATCCGGGCGGGCGCGGGCTTTTCCCAGCAGGGATTTACCGGCAAAATCGACGAGCATGCGTTCAGTTCCGGCGGAGACGAGCGATGCCTCCACCCGGACGAGGATGAAGCCAGCGTGCACCTTTGGTACAGGAACATCCTCCACAAAAGTCTTTCCATTGCGCATGCTTTGCAATAATTGTCTCATTAGCGTTCCTTGAAAAAATTATAAATCAAATCCTGCCTCAAAAAGGAGGGGCTGCTGTTACGATGCAATATCCAAACCAGACAAATGCGAGTGGAGGAGGCACTTGGCGAGGGGGTAATCCAAATATTTACCGCTCGGTAAGGGTCAAGCTTCCAACTGGTAGGTGTGAAAGCTGTTTTTGCAGGGGCTGCCCCAGGCGATGCTGACCTGTTTGGAGGTCAGGTCCATCACCAGGCTGGTGATGGTTTTCTCGCGGTCCATGGGGTCGTTGGTGTTGGTGGAGTGGTTGCAGATGGAATCCGGGTAATTGATGTGGTCGCGCAGGATAGCCTGCAGGCTTTGGATGGTCTGCTGATCGTTCATTTTAAGCAGGTGCATCGCCCTTGAAAACCGCACACGGGTGGAAATGAGCTCGTCGGGCTCGTCTTCGATAGCCTGCATGGCTGGGTCGAGGTAATGGTTGGTGTGCACAATGTATCCATCTTCGGAGCGGATGAGCGCAAAATGCCGGGCGGAGACTTCGATGTTGTAGAGTTCCCCACTTTCGTGCCCGAGCAGGTGGTTATAACCGGCAGCGCGCAGCGGGACGATCATGTGCCGGATGGCATCTGAGATCAGACGCGAACCAAGCACAGCCCGCGAGGCGATGATACGCGGGATTCCAATGCGGCAATCGTTGGGATAGACCGAATCGCAGCATTGCGCCAGTCCGATGGCATTCATGCCGATGTTGGGGAGCAGGCCGCCGTACGTCATGGCGATCCATGGCGGCTCATCATCCGGTTCAGCGTGGATGATCATCACGTCTGCTTCATCTTCGGGAATCCAATCCTCATTGTGCGCAATCAGCACATGCCCGTTGGCGGTATGCTGCTCATCCACACCCATGGAAGTACACTTGGTGAGGTGAAGCGCGTCCATTGTGACGGCTTCCATGGCGTGCAACACTACCAGGTCGTCATAAGATACATTCGCGCCTTCCGCGATACCGATAATCTCCTCCACATACTGCGGATAGCGCTCCTGTACGAAAGGTAAATATTTCCGAGCCTGGATGTTCGCTCCATTCCAATCCAACTGGAGATGATTGTAGGTGAGATCCACCAGCACTTTGGCACTTGCGATACTGTGCTCCACAAGTGGACGGGCAGATTCGCCGATTTGGCGGCCGATTTCGCGGTGAGAGCCTTTTACTTTAATGAAAGGCACCGGGGATTGATAAATAATAGCGTCTTCTGGTTCCATGCCATTATCATAGACGAAATTCAAGCGGAGGACAAGCGCAAAAAGCCCCCGGTCGGGGGCTTGAGTGATCAAAGAACCAGCACATAATGTGATTAATTCCCGGATTTAGGGGGTGCTCCTGGAGGCATCACTGTCGAAGTGTACGTCCTGGGGGGAGGTGGATATTTTCGCGTACCGAAGCGGCTCAATAGGATCACCCCAAGTGCCATTAGAACCACGATGGATATTGAAATAAAACCGAGGCAAAATATCAGGTTCACCGCATGGAGAACAATCGAAAGGATGGCAACCCCGATTGCAGCAGCCACCGGCGGAGCCCACACCGCCTTGGTCATTTCCTCGAGCTTGCGGCCGATCTCATATCCGAGAGAAACAAAACCGAAGATCACTCCTGCGATCAGGGCAAACAGCAGCACTGGGATCACCGGAATGAGGATGATGGTGATGGCCATCACAACTAGGACGAGCGGAAGGATAAAAATGGTTAGAACTCCAACCAGCCAGGAAACAGCGGCGCTGGAGCGGACGGTTTCGGCTGCATTAAGGGATTGCCTGGGAAGAATGAGGACGACCAGGGCTGCCAGGGCGGCCAATGCTAGTGTGCGGAAGACCGCCCAAAGCACATCGCTGAAGGGATTTCGAGTTTTGGGAGCTTCAGTAGTTTGTCCAAACAGCTTGGAAAAATCAAATTTCCGGTCTTTGGGGGTATTGATGCTCTGGGTTCCCTGGATCTGTGCCTGGGGGGATACATTTAGCCAACCCCCGGTGGAAACCAGGCTTCCACCGATCTGTGCGCTGGCAGCGATGTTGCCGGTTCCGCCCAGTACAGTCACATCACCATTCACCTTGCCGGCGAGCGAAAGGGTGCCACCCATCACCACGATATCACCAGTGATCGTGGAACCTCCTTCGGCGGTCAGAGTTCCACCAATCATCACCACGTTGCCATTCTGAGTCTCGCCGCTGGCAAGCGTGTACGATTCTCCCACCAGGAAGACATCACCTTCTTTGACCAGTGGCAGCGTGGATTCTGCCGCAACTGGGCTCCAGTGCGAAAAAAGGGTAATTGTAAAAATGAATAGAACCAATAAGGTGGATGGTTTATGCTTCATTTGTAGCTCCTGAAAATAAAATTCTACGCATTGTCCACACCCACAGACCTGCGCCGGCAATCCCCCAGGCGACCCCGATTATTACCAGCGGAATCCAGACTTGTTGAGGAATGACAAGGCTCACTGTGTGCAGAACCAATGAGGATTGATCCAAAAATGCAAGGACGCTCCCATATATCACCGCCAAGTTGACCAACCAGGCCGTGGTTGTGCGGGTGTAGATGGAGGCAGCCACGATGAGCGTGAAATTCACCGCCAGGGCCAAAAAAATACCGATCATCCAGATTTTTACCTGGCGCATCTGTTCCTGCTGCCTGCGCTCGGGGAGGGAAACAAGAAAACGGCGAGTGAAACCCTCGCGTGGGATGCGCGGGGGGGAATTTAGGAGAATTTGATCCGCCACCTCCAGATCTTTTTCGAGCGCAGCACATTCAGTACAGGCAGCCAGATGGTTGCGCAGGATCTCCTCTTCATCCTCGTTCAGGTTGGAGCGATCAACCAACCACATTCTAAAAGGCTGGTGTTCCATAATTTTCCTTCTCCACTTCTACGAATAAACGACCGCTTTGATCCTTCAGAACTTTGGCTAGCTGCAGCCGCGCGCGGTGCAGCCGGCTTTTTACCGCGCTCACCGTGAGGGATAACGTTGCGGCAATCTCCTCTTCCGAAAAATCCTGCCAATAGCGCAGGATGATTGCGGCGCGATCCAGTTCGCTCAGGGAAGCCAACCCTTCCGCGATCACGTCTTCCTCCTGGCTGCGAACCAAAATCGACTCCGGCTGCGGGCTGCGGTCGGCGATATCGAAATCTTCAAATTCATCCATTTCAATGACCGGGACCTTGCGTTTGCGCTGCTGATCGATGCAGTGATGGGCTGCGATGGAGAGGAGCCAGGTGATGAAAGAGCGGTTTGGGTCATAACGGTTCAATGCCTGGTAAGCCCGCCAGAAAGTCTCCTGCGCGGCATCTTCCGCTTCCACTTCCGAGCCGAGCATGCGAAAGCACAAGTTATAGACCGGAGACTGGTATTTTTCGACCAGTTCCGCAAATGCCCCGTCATCTTTTTGCAGGGCTTTTTGCAGAATTTCGGTTTCCGAAAAACTCACCCCAGTCTCCCGATTGATGTGCTTTCTATCCAATTTACGTGTATGAACGAATTTAGTTGCGGATCGCGAGGAGGCAAAGTTAAGAATATCCTAAGGGTTACGGACTCAGGATCAACCCAAAAATTGACGATTAAAGAACGATCTCTTCCTTACCGGCGAATTTTTCCTTGATGCGGGCAACGACCGTATCCATATGTTCACTTTTGTGGACAAAATCGAGATTATCTGTGCGAAGCGTGAGGACAGGGCAAAGATCAAAGCTGCGGATCCATTCATCGTAATAATTGTCCAGCAGACCGAGATATTCCGGGGTAATGCCAGTCTCGATGTTACGGCCACGGCTGCGGATGCGCTGGATAAGGATATCCACCGGCGCTTTCAGGTAAACCAGCAGGGAGGGGGACGGGAGGGTTTTCACCACCATTTCGAAGATCTTCTTATAGGTTTGGTAATCCCGTTCGTTCAGGTTCCCCAGGTGGTTCAACGCCCGGGCAAAAATAAACGCGTCCTCATAGATGCTGCGATCGATGATGGCGGAGCGGGGGTCGTTCCAAAGATCCAGATGCTGCTGGGCGCGGTGACCCAGGAAAAAAACCTGCAGGTGAAAGGACCACGCGCGCATATCGGCGTAGAAATCGGCCAGGTAGGGGTTATCCGATACGGATTCATAGGCGGTGTGCCAGCCGAGCCGCTCCCCGATCCGCTCCGTCAGGGAGGTCTTTCCCGAGCCGATATTCCCCGCCACCAGGATCATACGTTTGGGCATCTCTCCTCCTGTTCATCCATCGAATAAAAACAATTCCAGGAAATATAGGTCACAATTTTTGTATTATATCCGGATTGAAAAATACCCGGCATGATAAAATCCTGCCATGATCAAACGCTGGCAATTCTGGTTCGGACTGGTAATTTCTGCCGTATTTCTCTATATCGCGCTCAAAGGAATGCACATCCAGGAAGTCTGGAATGTGATCAAAGCGGCTCAGTTCTGGTGGCTGATCCCCAGCATCGCAGTGTATTTTCTGGGTGTTTGGGCGCGCTCCTGGCGCTGGAAGTATCTGCTGCGGCCGATCAAGGAGATTCCGACCAGAAAATTATTTCCCACAGTGTGCATCGGGTACATGGGAAATAACATCTACCCGATCCGGGCGGGAGAATTGCTGCGAGCTTATGTGCTTAAAAAAGATGAAGATGTGGCAATTTCAGCATCCCTGGCGACCATCATCGTGGAACGTATTTTTGATGGAGTGGTGATGCTGGGGTTTGTATTTCTGAACCTGCGTGAGCTTTCCGGGCTGCAAGCGTATTCGGGATTTATTGGAAGCATCCAGTCGTTGGCCATCTGGGGAGCCGTGATCTTCCTTGGGGTACTGTTGGTTTTCATACTGGCAGCCATGTTTCCCATTCGCGCTGAAAGAGTCACGCTCTGGTTCATCACCCACCTTCTGCCAGGCAGTTGGCGGGAGAAAGCTGCCGGTATCGCCTTGCGCTTTTTAACCGGGTTGGAATCGTTGAAATCACCAAAAGATGCGTTATTTATATTTTTAACTTCCATCGTAGTATGGCTCCTTGAAACCGGAAAATACTGGTTCCTGATGCATGCATTCCCATTTAAAGTTAGTTTTTTTGCCCTGATGCTCATGAACGGGATCGCGAATCTGGTGACAACGATTCCATCTGCACCGGGCTACATCGGGACGTTTGAAGCTGCCGGAAGTGCAGTTCTTCGGGCATATGGGATCGAAGCGGCTGTTGCAGTAGGCTACACACTGGTGCTGCATCTGGCACTCTGGCTGCCGATCACGCTGCTAGGCGCGTATTACTTCCTACGCAAGGGGCTGAACTGGTCCGGGGCTGTGAAGGACGCGCAAGCAGCACAGGACGCGTCGGCTTCATAATGAAATGTCTTTGACTAAATTACTCTAAGAATTGAAGAACAAAAATATTTTACTGCTCGCGACACGCGGATGAATCGACCGCTCGCAGATTAAGTCGCCCTGAAACCGCAATTTACGCGGGTGGTTGTGGTTTTGCAATTAATAATTAAGGCGCGATAAGAAAGAGGAATATCGCCAGGGCGGCAATCACCAGCACGACCCCCAGGATAAGTCTGTTTTTCAGATCCGCACCGTTGGGATTGAGGACGCAATCGGTGGGATTGCGGGGATTGTAGTGTACCTTGATGGGGTTTCCGACAGCAAACAGCTTACGGATCTTTTCTGCAGTATCCTCTTCCACAACCACCTGGCTGAAGGTCAGGCGGTTGCCGATGTAAGTTTTTTCCTGCGCTTGAAAAGTGTACTCAATGGATGGAGCCCAGGTTCGCCCCCGCTTACTGCGGATTAATAATTCCATTCGGGTGATAACCCCTTCAGCCTCCGGAAAGGATTTATAGCGGCGGCTGCGCAATATTTCCAGGAAATATGAAAGGATGAACCAAACCCCCACAAGCGTGATGACGAAAGCGATTATTTGCACAACTTCTCTCCGTGATGATTATAAGTGGTTTCGAGGGATTTATAAAAATAGGAGAAATAAGATTGTAATAGTCATAATAAATTGCTATAATCTATTCATACCATCTTCATGAGGAGAAAAAAATGACGAAAAAATTATTGACAGTATCTTTTCTGGTTGTATTCATCGCAGTGGCGCTGGCAGGCTGCAAGAGCCTGGGGGATATCAGCGATTCTGGCAATCAATTTATGACCGCGCTAAAAAACCAGGACTACACGGCGAGTTATGCCATGCTCACGCCTGCGCTTCAGAATGAGCTGGGTGGTGCGGACGGCTGGAAAGCTTTCGCGGAACCCCGGAATTTTGAGGATTGGAAATTTTCCTCCAACCAGGTCGAGAATGATCAGGGTCAGCTGGATGGGGAGGCGACCCTAGGCACTGAGATCTACAACATCAGCCTGGTCTTACAAAATGTGGATAGCCAGTGGAAAGTGGCCGGCATCGATATCACCTTCAAAGAAAATAAGTAAACAATATTGAGTTTTGAAAACTCCCCTCTGTAATGAAGGGGAGTTTTGTCATTAATGGCTCTGGGTGGAATAAATATTGCACCATTTCAGGTATGATTTTTGTAATTTTTCCCCAGGAGGAAGCCCGTGGCTTATACACCCGGAGTTGACGTTTCGCGTTACCAGGGCGAGATCGACTGGAAAAAGGTGGCTGCGGCAGGGTATAAATTTGCCGCCATCCGGGCAACGGTGGGCGATTTTTACACTGATCCCCGCTTCTACACAAACTGGACGAACGCCAAAAAAGCGGGTTTTCTTGTAGTGGCCTACCATGTAGTGGTTCCCTATAACTACGGTGATAAACAGATTCACCGCTATAAGGACGTTCTGGACGGCAGGGAAAATGATCTACCCGTGGTCCTGGATATTGAACGCCACGACAATATGTCCGATGCAGCCGTCACGCACTGCATTAAAGACTGCATCGCTGATGTGGTCCTTCACTTCAAACGAAAACCGTTGATCTACACCGCTCGCTATTTTTGGAAGGATCACGTTCTTCCCTCCTCGGATTGGGCGAAATATGATCTCTGGGTTGCAAGTTATACAACAGGCGCACCAATTATGCCGCCAGGATGGACAACCTGGAAGATCTGGCAATATTCAGGTACCGGGAAGGTGCCTGGGGTTTCGGGGGATTGCGACGTGAATTGGTTTCAGGGAACTTATTCGGATCTGATCAACTACGCTGGTCATAAACCGACCCCACCGGAGCAACCGACCGGCATGAAGGCTAAAGTGCTCCGGGAAACACTGAACGTACGCTCGGGACCGGGGATAGAAAACAAGATCTTGACCACTCTGAAAAAAGATGCCGAAATATATTTCACTGATGTGGGCGGCAAGGACGTGTGGGTGCAGAGCGCGCCAGGCAAATGGTCCGCCCAATTTTACGGCGGGATTAAATACTTGGAGATACTGCCGGTAGAAAAAGGCAGCCAGGTGATCAAAGCCAAAGTGCTGGTGGATGTGCTGAACATTCGCACCGGGCCAGCGATCACATATCCCATCTCAGGTACCTTGAAAAAAGGCGATACCATCACCCTCACCGATATTTCCGGTAAGGATGCATGGGTTCAAATAGATGTGGGTCAATGGGTGGCGCATACCACGGGCGGCGTCATCTACCTGGATATTTTCCCTTGGGGATAAGAACCGACGCAACAGCCGGGGAGGCGCACACCTCCCCGGCTTTTTTATCTCCCCAATCTACTTGTATGACAATAAAGTGATGGAAATCGTCCGGGAATGTGCTGAATATAATTGTTTTGATATTTCGGTTATGCTATGATGGATTGGTTGGAGAATCGAAATTTCAGTGAACGGGTTCATATAATAGGCATTATGAAAGAACGCTCAACCCGGATATGGAGGTTTGCCAAGGCGAACATACCTGCCCCAAGAAATACTTTTTACCTAATTCGTATGGTATCAAGGTTCTGATCGTACCAGATCTTCTTTTTCCCATTTTGCTCTCCATCGAGTGAAATGGAGATTTCAGACAAGACAGGATTTCATATGAACAATTCCCATCCTGCACTTCCCGAATTCGAGTATTTGATCCCTGCCTCGCTTAATGAAGCGAGTCAATTCCTTGCCAGCCACGCAACCGAGGCGCGGCCATTCATGGGCGGAACGGATTGCCTGGTGCGCATGCGCGACGGCCTGCTTCCCATGAAAACCATGGTGGATGTGAAACCCCTGGAGGGCATGAAGGAAATCAAGTTTGATGCGGCCAAGGGTTTGACTATCGGCGCTGCGGTGCCAATGAACACAGTCGCAAGGCACCCGGATGTACGCAAGCATTACCCCCTGCTTGCCCAGGCGGCGGAGACTGTAGCCAGCTATCAATTGCGTTCACGAGCCACAATTTGCGGCAATATCTGCAATGCTTCGCCAGCTGGCGATACCATCGGCGCCTGCATCACCATGGGCGGTGTTTTAACCGTACACGGCGTGGGGGGGTTCCGGCAGGAGCCGCTCTCCAAATTCTTCCTTGGACCGGGGAAAACCGTCCTGATTCCAGGAGATATCGTCACTTCCATCACATTACCGTTGCTCCCGAATAAATCAGCCGGGAAGTACCGCAAACTGGGACGCAACACACTCAGCGACCTTTCGATCGTCGGTGTGACGGTATTCGGTTATGTGGATACAACTGCCGCTTCGGGGTTCCGCTTCAAACTGGCCCTGGCTTCGGTCGCGCCGGTACCTTTTGTCCCGGTAAAAGCCGAGGAAATTCTGGCTGGTATAGCGATCACCGCTGAAACCATCCAGGAAGCTGGGCAGGCTGCCATGGATGCGGTAACCCCCATCGATGACGTTCGCGGTTCCGCACGGTACCGCAAGTACATGGTGCGCAACCTGTTGATCGAAACCGTCACGGAAGTCTGGAAACAACTCGCCAGGTAAGGGCGGAAGCTCCTTCCGAACCTAAACTGATATTGGAGGATTTCATGGGATATCACCGAATTTTATTAACAGTGAATGGAACCAAAGAGCAGGTTGATGTTCCCTCGAACATGACCCTGTTGCGAATGCTGCGGGAAAAACTTGCCCTCACCGGCACAAAAAACGGCTGCGCAGCCGGGGAGTGCGGCGCGTGCACGGTGATGATGAACGGCGAACCGGTCAATAGCTGTATGGTGCTGGCCGCGGAATGCGATGGAGCCGAGATCATCACCGTGGAAGGTCTGGCCAAGGATCATCAACTCGACCCGATTCAGGAGATGATGATGGAAGCTGGTGGAGTTCAATGCGGTTTCTGCACTCCAGGGATTCTGATCACCGCCCGGGCGCTGCTGAACCGCAACCCCAACCCGAACGACGCTGAGATTCGCGAAGCGCTGGTGGGCAACCTGTGCCGCTGCACGGGGTATTTCCGGATCATTGACGCGGTTAAAAAAGCCGCGCATGCGGAAGCGAGGTAAAAATGACGCCTAAAACATCAGACAACCCGATTGCCCCGGTAGGTGAAAGCGTCACCCGCCTGGATGCGCGCGCCAAGGTTACCGGCAGCGCGACCTATGCCGATGACTTCCAGTTTGGACCCGGGCTTCTGCACGCCCGCGCGTTGCGCAGTCCGCATCCGATGGCATTAATAAAAAAGATTGATACAAGCGAAGCTGAAGCCATACCGGGCGTAAAAGGGATTGTAACCGGCAAAGATTTTGATGGCATGATGGGACTCTATCTGGCAGACCGTTATATCTTGTGCCGTGACCGGGTGCGTTATGTTGGCGACCCGGTGGCAGTGGTGGCTGCGGATACGGTTGAGATCGCAGAAGAAGCGGTCAAAAAGATTAAAGTGGAATATGAAGTTCTTCCGCCGGTTTTAGATCCAGAAGAAGGGATCAAGCCAACAGCTACAGTTGTTCATCCTGATCTTGGAAATTATACCTACCCCAATTTTATCTTTCCCGAACCAGGTACCAATATTGCCAATCGTTTTAAGGTTCGCAAGGGAGATGTGGATGAAGGTTTCAAGAAATGCGCTGCCATCGTGGAACGGAAATACAAGGTCCCTCACATCCAGCACGTTCCCATCGAACCACACGTCTCTGTAGCCAAATGGGATGAGGATGGTCATGTCACGCTTTGGACAAGCTCTCAATCTCCTTTCGCGCAGCGCAATATGATCGCAAAGGCCTTGCATGTTTCCCAGGGTTCCATCGAAGTGATCGCACCTTATGTTGGCGGTGGATTTGGGTCCAAGGCTGGCGTGAGTATGGAGAACCTGGCTGTTGTTGTAGCAAGCAAGGTAAAGGGACGACCGGTGAAGCTGGTGCTCACCCGCGAGGAGGAATTCTACGCCTCGTTCTGCCGGCAGGGTTTGGTGGCGCAATATAAAATGGGCTGCGATAAAGATGGCAATTTGATCGCTGTGGATAACAAATATTTTTGGGACGCCGGCGCCTACACCGAATACGGGGTAAATATCACCCGCGCCAGCGGCTATTCCAGCACTGGTCCTTACCGCGTACCCAATGTCCGTGTGGATAGCTTGTGTGTTTACACCAACCACCCGGTGGGCGGTCCGATGCGCGGATTCGGCATGCCTGAGATCCATGTGGGTCTGGAGCAATGCATGGATGACCTGGCACACGAGATCGGCATGGACCCGTATGAATTCCGCAAGAAGAACTGCGTGAAGGACGGCGATATCATCGTCACCGGCATGAAGATGCACCCGACTGGTTTGTCGAAATGCATCGATGAGGTAGCCAAAGCGATTGAGTGGGGCAAAAAGGAACAGCCTACCGGGCCAAACAAACGTCGCGGTAAAGGCATGGCCATCATGTGGAAAGCCCCCGCCATGCCGCCCAACCCCGGGTCGAGCGCGGAGGTGAAATTCAACGAGGATGCCACCGTGGATGTGGCTATCGGCGGGCAGGAGTTGGGGCAGGGTACCTTTACGGTTATGGCTCAGATGGTCGCCTCCGCATTGGGAATTCCCTACGAATGGGTGCGTATCTCCACGCCCATCGATACCAAGTTCAGCCCGTACGAGTGGCAGACAGTTGCTTCACGGCTCACCTGGTCGATGGGTAACGCCGTGCGGCTGGCTGCGCTGGATGCCCGCAAGCAGATCATTGACCTGGTCTCCAAAGCTTGGAACGAGGATCCGGATAACCTGGATATTCGCAACGGGGTGGTCGTTTCCTATAAGACCGAGGAAACCCTCCCATTGAAGGATATTGTGATCTACGGGATACCCAAGGAGAATTTTAACGGCTGGATGGGCGGACCGATCGTGGGGCGGGGGAGCTTTATGCCCACGTACGTCACCGGGTTGGATAAGGACACCGGCCAGGGCGAGCGCGCCGTGGTGCACTATACCACCGGCTGCCAGGCGGTTGACCTGGAAGTGGATTTGGAAACCGGGAAGCTGGATATCCTCAAGGCAGTCAGTGCGTTTGATGTCGGGAAGGCCATCAACCCTGAGTTGGTGAAGGGGCAGATGGAAGGCGGGTTCGTGATGGGCATGTCCACGGGTTATTTCGAAGCCATGCGCCTTAAGGGCGGCGTGATGCAGAACCCCAGTTTTGTGGATTACCGCATCGCCACCAGCACGGATGTCCCCCAGAAGGTGGAATCCATAATTGTTGAAGTTGCCCAGGATGACGGCCCCTGGGGGGCACGCGGGATCGGTGAACACTCCATGGTCCCGACCGTCCCCGCCATCGCCAACGCCATTTTTGATGCCATCAAGATCCGCGTAGGGGATCCTCCCTTCAGTGCGGAGAAAGTCTTCCTGGCAATGGTGGATGCCGGTATCGTAAAATGATCGTTCAACCTGTGCCGGGTTTTCCCGGCACAGGGTTTTATTGCTCCATAACGTTGGCATGACAAACGGGTTACAAGACCTGAACAACATCACTTGAATTGTCAGACACATTTTCTTAAACTGGCACTGAAAGCTGTAACGAACAAGTAGATAAGAATCAACCAACAAATTCTAGTAAAAGGAGAATGAGCTATGAAACTGATCGACTTGACCATCCCGCTCGGCGTGGCGACCCCCCCCTGGCCAACCTACGAGCCCCTGCAGGTAAAATATTTTAAACGTCTTGCCCCCAACGGCGCCAATGGTCAAATTGTGACCCATTCCAACCACCTGGGTACCCACCTGGATGGCGAGATCCATTTTTACACCGCCGGCAAGGATATTGCCGACCTGCAAATGGATTACCTGGTTCACGATGCCGCCATCGTAGACCTGAGCGATGTCTGCGGAGACTACGACGTCTACACCAGCAAAATGATCGAGGAACGGGTGGAAGTCAAGCAGGGTGATATCCTGGTGATCCATACCGGTTACCATCACTTTGGATGGGATCAACCCACCGCCGACGAAATCCGCTACATGGTGAAGCATCCAGGTCCCGACCAGGAATTCGCGGACTGGGCTAAGAAGAAAAAACTACGCTGGATCGCGGTGGACTGCGGTTCGGCCGATCACCCCATGAACACCATCATCCAGCAGTGGATGCCCCGCCAAGCCAAACAGGCGGAGAAGGTATTCCAGAAGAAATTCGGTAAAAGCCTGGGTGAGTTCTTCGATGATTCCAAATACCAGCTCATGCACATCGATCTATTCCCGGAATCGATCATCCATGCGGAATGCTTCGGTGGGGATATCGACCTGTTGGTGAACCGGCGGGTGCAGGTTGGGTTCTTCCCCTGGCGATTCGTTGGCGGCGAATCCTGCATTGGTCGTGCGGTGGCCTTCGTGGACGACAAGGAATACGACGACCTGATGAAAAAGAAAGCCAAAATGCCCAAGACGAAATTTGGCGATGCCTACGATCCCAAACACGTCGAGAGCTTGAACAAATTATCCAAAGCCAACTTGGCTTAATACAAATTCAGGAGATTTACAAAATGAAGTTCGATCTGCCAACCAAAGCATCCCAGGAAACCCTGGAAATCGATGCCCGCGAGGTGGAAGCCCTGTTGCAGGGTCCTTCCATGAAACTGAAACCCTTCCCCGGGGCGATGATCCCCCTGAAGGACGGGAAAACACTCTATATCCGCGAAGCCAAAATGGATGAGGTTCCCATGATGCTGGCGTACCTCAAGCGCTTTCTGGATGTGGATCATGATTTTTATGATATCGTCGGAGCCCGCGTCTACTCTGAAGTCCTCGGTTGGTACCGTAAACGCCTGAAGGATCCCTATACCCTGGTGGGTCTGATCGATGGTCTTTGGGCTGGCTTTGCCAACGGCCGTCTCTTCAACGAGGATATCAATATCTCCCTGCACACCATGGCCCTCGTCCGTGGCGGGCGCATCGGCGCCGCCATGTATTATGCCAAAGCCTATTATGGCTTCGAGATCCTTGGCAACAAGGAATGGTGGGCCACTTACGAAAGCTATAACGGCTGGATGCGTTGGGGATTGGGGATGGCGCAGCCTTCCTATCCCTGGCCTGATCAGCAACACGAGCTGGGCGGGGCGAAGATCTACTACATCACCAAGAAGTACTGGGATAACATGGTTAAGGACTACGTCCGCCAGATGGTGGGTTCAGACCTTAATTTCAATGTCCCTGCGGATGTGGTGAAGGCCAATGAGGTCATGCGCGCACCCGAGGAAATTTTAGTCTAACTATTCTGTGCTGCCTGAAGGGCGTGGTCATCCACGCCCTTTTTTAGTTAATCGCCAAAGCCATTCCCGCAAATGCATCCATCCCTGACGAGCTGCCGAAGGAAATGAGCATTTCAGTTGTTTTTTCGGGAGAGGGATCACCAGTGAAGACGGAATCTAATGCAAGAATAAGGCGCTCGTCGGCTTCCCCCTCTGCCGCGATCTCGATCAGGTTCGCAGACAGGGTGGTTGTCTTCACGGCGGCGAATGAAATTATTGAGGAATTCAACGCCTGGAGAGTGTCGGTTGTCCAACTGCGGGGGTTCCAGCGGTTCACGGCGAGGAGATACCCGCAGATTAGGTCATCACCGGATGGGGTGAGACCGGAGCCTTCTCCGATGAATCCTTTAAGCGTTGCCTGGACGAGATCGTGTTGATTATTTTGAGTGACGAGCGATAAGGATCGAAACCTGGTTACAGTATTTGGCGCATCGACAGTAGAGGGACAGTCCCTGAGATAATCATGCAGCGCTGAGGCGTATCTTGAAGGATTCTTTTTTTTCAGCATCGCCGCAGTGATCGCCTCCAATATCTGTTTTTGTTCAGTGAAATCAAGGTGATATGGAGGTTTGGCCGCAACCGCATGGACCTGATCAATCGGAATTTGAATTCGTACCTGGCGAATGGGAAAGACAATACAAGCTTTTCCCATGGACACTACTTCGTTGAGGGCAACATCGTGCAAAGGTGGAGGGAAGGGTTGCAGGCTGACGTTGAGCGGATTGAGGAAGCGTTCAGAAGAAAGGAATACGATCCGATTGAATTCTGTGCGGATAAAGATACCCCGGGAGGTGTTTCCGATCACTTCACCAGACTGGTAAATGGTTGAATCACGGTAGGCTTTCTGTCCGCAACCGGTGGCGAAAAATTCTCTCATATCTGAATTCGAAAATCAAAGAAAAACCGGAGGTTCTCCTCCGGTTTGATTCACTTATTTAACCGTAAAGGCGAAGTAGACTTCATAGAAAAGAGCGTTCGAGCAGTTATACAGTCCCCAGCGCGAAATATAATCACCTTTATCTTGCGGCATGAAAGCGGCAATATTAAACTCCGCTTTTTCATTGGGTTTGGTATCTTTAGGCATTTTCAGGGTAGTTTCACCCCAAATTTGCGTTCCACCGAACCACTTCAATGTGTAGCATTTGGCAGTCCAGGTGGTTGTGCCGGTATTCAAGAACCCGAAGGTAAGTGGGATCTGATCGCCGGGAGAAAAACTGCTGTGGTCTGCGGGAGATTGGTACCCAAGGATGGCATGGTCTCCGGTGTTGGAGCCAGGCTGGGTTGGGACCGGGGCTTGCGTGGTGGGTGGCAGCACAACGGTAGGCACAGAGGCCAAGGTCTGATCCACTGTTGGCAGAGGCGGCAGGGTGGGCGTGGGGATGGCCGTCGGGGGTGCTTCCGGAGTGCTTGTGCTGGTTGGCAGGGCTGCGGCTGTCTCGCTCACAGCAGCCTGGATGGTGGAGGCAACCTGGGTGTAGATCATCTCCGGGGATTGGGTGGGGGGGGCAGGCGTGGCGGATCCGCAGGCGGCGATCAAGATCGCCAGAACACCAGCCACCGGCAACAGGAATTTTGATATTTTCATCATTGACGAACCTCCAAAAATTATGAAATTCGATTATATCCTGAAAGAATAAATGACCACTGTGTACGAATAGTTATAATATTCTATTAAGAAAACTAAATGAATACAAAACCTGCCAATCAAGTTCATATCACTTCCGGTTTTTGGAGTGAAATCCAAGCAATCAACACCCGGCAGGCCATTCTGCACCAGTGGGAGCAGCTTGAAAACAGCGGCTGCATCGAGAATTTCCGGATTTGCGCAGGCAGATCCTCTTCGCCACGGACAGGGCTATTTTTCTCAGATTCGGATGCTTATAAATGGCTGGATGCCGCATGCCGTATCCTTCGTCGTGACCCGCGCCTCGACCTGCAGGAGCGGGTGGATCATTTGACTGATTTGTTCCTGGCAGCGCAGGCTGAGGATGGATATATCTACACCTATAATCAGATCCTTTTCCCGGATTGCCGCTGGAAAAACCTGCAGATCGAGCATGAGCTCTACTGCATGGGACACTTGATCGAAGCCGGCATTTCCCACCATAATCTTGGGTTGGGCGACGGCTTCTTCAACGGGATCCAAAAAACTGCGGATTTGATCTGCCATGATTTTGAGCTTGCAGATTGGAGGAAGGTGGATGGTCATGAAGAGATCGAGATCGCACTCCTCAAACTGGCAGCTGAAACCGGGCAGGCAAAATACTCTGAGATGGCTCGTATTTTTTTGGAACGACGCAGAGCGGGACATGGGTATGGATTTTTATTCTTTAAGGAAGCGGTGAATACGGTTCGTCGGCTTAGCCGGGCAGAGAAGATGCGCAAGGAAACCCCTGCGAAACGCCTGGGAGCCGAGGATTTCAAACTTCCCGCCCGCAACCAGCATAAGACAACCTGGAGCGTGTGGCCAAGGCTTGTCCACAGCCTGCTCAGCGGAAAATATTCCCAGCGCGATGAAGAATTGAATGATAGTAGCGCGCCTGCCGGTCATTCCGTCCGTTATGCTTACCTCGAAACTGCAGCCGCCATGCTGGCCAGGCAGAGCGGGGACATGAGGCTTATTTCAGGAATGGAAAAGAAATGGGAGCGAATGGTTTCCAGACGAATGTACGTGACAGGCGGTATTGGCTCTCTCCCACTGATCGAAGGATTCGGCAGAGATTTTGAACTGGACCCGCAGCTCGCATACACCGAGACATGTGCCGCACTGGGCAGTGTTTTTTGGAACCGGGAGATGTCTCTGCTCACCGGCGATCCCCGCTACGATGACCTGCTGGAATGGCAGCTTTATAATGCCGTTTCCGTCGGGTTCGGGAGGGACGGCTGCTCATACTTCTACAACAATCCGCTGATCAGCCATGGACATGTCCACCGCGCTGCATGGTACGACGTGCCCTGCTGCCCATCCAACATGTCACGGACCTGGGCGGAACTGGAGGAGTATATTTACAGCACCCAAAAAAACCAGATCACTATTCACCAGTACATTTCGAGTGAAATGGAATTCGGCGAAGGAAACTTAATTCGCATGGAATCTGGATTTCCTTGGAACGGCAAGGTCAAAATCCGGCTCGAGGTTAAAAAGGAAACAGATCTGCTTCTAAACCTTAGATACCCTTCCTGGGCGGACGGCTTCGAGCTGTTCTTGAATGGGAAACCAATGATGGTCGAAATAGCAGAAATAAAAAGAGCAGGGACTCTGTCTGCCTGCGGGATTGAATTTGGCAGGAGAGATCACATCGTTATTGATAGGTCTTTCGTTTATGGAGACGAGCTGGAATTGACCTTCGGAACACCGTTGAAGATCCTACGTCAAGACCAGCGCATCCGGTCCTGCCGAGGAATGGCGGCGCTCGCCCGTGGACCGATCGTCTATTGCCTGGAGGATTGCGATAATCCCGGGATTTCCCTACCGCCGAAGATCGTCAAGGAATCTTTAACCCTTATGGAAGGGGAAGAGTTTTTTACAGGAATTCCTTTGGTAAAAGGAGTCTCCTTCGGGGGTCAACCTGTTCGTTTTATCCCTTATTACTTATGGGGCAATCGTGGCAGAACTTCGATGAGTGCATTCTTTTATCCGCAGGAATAAATTTATCGCACAAATAAGCCCACCAATGGAGGGCACCATTTTTACCTTCTTTTGAATCACAATGGCTGACAGTTTGGGCAGATAAAGCTGCTGTTGGACCCAGTTTTGATCTTGATGATCGGGGTTTGGCAAACCGGGCAGGGCTGGGCTTCGCGGTATCCCACCTGAATATCTTCAAACTTAAACCCGCCCTTCTCTCCCATAAGGTTCAATTCATAAAAAGCGCCACCTTTGGCCAAGCTGGGCTCCAACCCACGGTGAATGGCACCATGCAGTTGATCGAGCTCGAGAGGTGAGAGGCTGTTAGAAGGGCGGAGGGGGTGAAGGTGTGCCATGAAGAGGATATCGTGTATGTAGGCATTGCCGATTCCAGCGATACAGGTTTGATCCAGCAGGATGGATTTGATGGCGGTTTTTCGGCGGTTGGTCAATGCTTCCAAATCATTTACATCGACATCCAGGGCATTCCTGCCCAGCTTGGAGATCTGGGGATGGTTATTAAGGTCCTGCGGGGAGTTAAAGTGAGTGAAACCAAACCACCAGAAATTGACTGTGAGGATTTCTCCATCATTAAAATCAAAGATAATCCGGTATTTATTCGGCAGGTCGTCTTTTTGCCTAAGCAGAATCTCACCCCCCATACCCAAGTTGAGAAGCAGCCAGCCCTTGTCCAATTCGGTGAGGATCCATTTTCCACGGTAACTGGTCGCGCGGATGAGAGCTCCAGAAATGTGCTCCTGGAATTTCTCCACGGGTTCGTTGAGGCATTTCGGCTGGAGAACCTCCACGGAGGTGATCATTCGTCCACTGAGATGCTGCTGCATTTCGCTGGCACGAGAGGCGATCTCTGGCAGTTCTGGCATAACCATCCTCCGGTTTTGGGCGTTGAGCCAGGAAATTGTTTCTCCTGGTAATCCCCACTATAATACCTGAATTACCGAATGCAGAGAGGCTCCATGCAAATCATTGAAATCCACCCTGAAGATAAACACTTGATCAAGAAATTTTGCGAACTTCCTTTTTTCGTTTATAAAAACACCCCCCAATGGGTTCCAACGCTACAGGGCGAAGTGGAATCCAAATTCGACCGGCGAAAAAACCCCTTTTACCTGCATTCCGAGGCAGCATTTTTCCTGGCTGCAGATGGCGGCGGAGAACCGGTCGGACGGCTGGCAATCATGGATAATCACAATTTCAACGAGTTTAACCAGGAAAAAACCGCCTTTTTTACACTGTTTGAATGTGTTAATGACGCGAAGGTATCCGAGGCTTTGTTCTCCGCAGGATTTGACTGGGCGAGGAAGCGAGGATTGAATCAGGTTAAGGGTCCGCAAGGATTCACCGCCCTGGATGGGCTCGGGTTACTTGTTAAAGGATTTGAGCATCGACCGGCCTTCGGCATCCCATTCAACCCTGAATACTATGTAACAATAATTGAAAAAGCAGGTTTCACCCATCCCGGCGGGGATATTGCCTCCGGATTCCTGGACACCCAATCTGAATTTCCTCGCGAGAAAATGCACGAATTTTCCCGCCGGGTTCAGGAAAAGAAGGGGTTAAAAGTGGTGAACTTCCGTACTCGCGGGGATTTGCGTCGCCTGGTACCGCAGCTTAAAGACCTTTACAACGGCGCCCTGGGGGGCACACCGGGCGGGGTTCCCCTGACCGACGAAGAAGCCAAGGCGATGGCGGATCAATTGATATGGTTTGCCGATCCAAGATTGATCAAAATTCTTTATAAAGGCGATAAGGCAGTCGGCTTCCTTTTTGCCTACCCGGATATTTCCTCTGCCTTGCAGCGCAGACGGGGGAAATTATTACCCTTTGGGTGGGCGGACTACTTGTGGGAGATGAAACAGACAAATTGGATCAACGTGAATGGCGCTGGCATCCTGGAGGAGTACCGCGGGCAGGGGGGCACGGCGATCCTTTTCAGCGAGATGTGGAAAAGTGTGGAAGGAAGCCGATTTATCGGCGGGGATATCGTTCAGATCGGCGAAGACAACACCCGGATGCAGAATGAGTTGGCGGGACTTGGGATCACATTTCACAAGAAACACCGCATGTACGAGCGGGTTATTTGATATCGGTCACAAAGGGTTTATCCATAAAAAATAAATCCAACCGGGAATCACCCGGTTGGATTTATTATGGAGACCTGTCGCGGCACACGAAACATCGCGGTGTGAAGATACAACCGCCCCCCTGGGTTATTGGGCGAGGATGTTAGCTGCGATACTGTTAAACCGGTCTAAATTATGCCGGTATTACCAATACTCAATCGCTTTTCCTAATTGTGCTTGCGCAGGAAAGCGGGGATATCCAGGTTATTGGAATCCACCACTCTCGGTTCATAATTCACTGTCACCATCTCGGGTTCATTCGGTTTAACCACTGCCTGGACGAGGTCCTGAACTGCTGAGCCGAGGACAGCCGGTTCCTTGCGAGACTCAATACGGGGCAGGGAGGTGCGCAAGCCGGCGGAATCAAAACCCGTGGCGATGACCGTGATACGCAGGTCGTCCCCGAGTGTATCGTCGATGACCGCGCCGAAGATCAGGTTGACATCCGGGTGGGCGGTTTCTTTAATTATCGCGGCAGCGGTATTCACCTCATAAAGGGTCATGCCAGTTCCGCCGGTGACATTAAAGAGAATGCCGCGGGCACCGTCGATGGTAATATCCAGAAGTTTGCTGGTGATGGCCTGTTCGGCAGCCAAGCGGGCGCGATCCTCGCCGGAAGCCTGGCCAACAGCCATGAGAGCTGCACCGCCTTCGGACATAATGGTTCGCACGTCGGCAAAATCCAGGTTGATCAGCCCGGGTACCGTGATAAGCTCTGAAATACCCTGGATACCCTGGCGCAAGACGTCGTCAGCTCTCTGAAAAGCATCCTGCAGGCTGGCTTTCTTATCCACGATCTGCAGCAGCCGATCGTTGGGAATACAGATGAGAGTGTCGGCCACTTCCTTCATCTTGGAAAGACCCTGCTCTGCAGATTGCTGGCGTTTGGTGCCCTCAAAAGTGAACGGGCGGGTGACCACACCAATCGTCAGAGCCCCGATTTCTTTGGAAATCTGCGAGATGATCGGCGCAGCGCCGGTTCCGGTGCCGCCGCCAAGACCAGCGGTGACAAACACCATATCGCTGCCCTTAAGTACCTCGTAGATCTCTTCCGCGGACTCTTCGGCCGCTTTACGGCCGACATCTGGATTGCTGCCAGCTCCGAGACCGCGGGTGACCTTATCTCCGATGCGAACGCGCGTCCCAGCTTTGGAGCAAAGAAGAGCCTGTGCATCGGTGTTCACCGTAATGAACTCGATCCCGGTCAGGCCTTCATCGATCATGCGATTGACTGCATTGCAGCCACCGCCACCAACGCCGATCACTTTGATCCGGGCGAAGGCTTCCGACATTTGATTCTTGCTAGTCTCCATTTCAACCTCCTGATGTGTGCAACATGGTCTGAGTCGATTAACTGGCCCCTCCAGGCCAGGGTAATCCTACGGAAGCATCCTCTTGGCAAAATCCCGCATTTTATCGATCCAAATGGGATTAATGCCTTTGGGAAGGTGCATTTTGGCTTTGGGCTCCATCACCTGGTTCATGAGCATGGCCCAACGCAGGAGCCCCACGCTGGTGGAATACGCCGGGGATTGCAACTGATCCACAAGCCCCACCAGGTTTTCTGGTCGGGCCACGCGGCAGGGCAGGCCGGTGACCTGGCTGGCGATGGCTCGAATCCCGGGCAGCAAACTTGAACCTCCGGTGAGCACCATCCCCGCGGGCAGCAGCCCGTCATACCCTGAGCGTTTGATCTCCTGCTGAACAAGCTGAAATATCTCTTCCACGCGGGCTTCGATGATATTGGCCAAATCCTTGCGGCTCACTTGTTCCGCATGATCATCGCCAAAAGCGCGAACCGTGAAAGTATCCTCTTTTTGAATATCCGTTTGAACAGCATAGCCGTATTGTTTTTTCACGTCTTCAGCCTGTGAAAGCGGCAGGCGCAGCCCGTGGGCGATATCGCTGGTGATGAGCGAACCAGCCACTGGGATCACCATGGTATGCCAGACATCCCCATCGATATAAATGGCAATGTCGGTCGTACCGCCGCCGATATCGCAGACAACGCTGCCCATTTCGCGTTCGGTCTCGGTCAGAACCACCTCACCTGAAGCCAGTGGATTGAGAACAAAATGCGAGACGTCCACTCCGGCTGCCTGTACACACTGGCGAATATTTTCAACAGTCGATTCCCCGGCGGTAATGATGTGGGCTTCCACCTCAAGACGATAGCCGTGCATACCGATGGGAGTGCGGATGCCCGTCTGACCATCGACTGTGAATCCACGCTGAACAACATGGATGATCTCGCGGTTGTGGGGGATTGCCACCGCTTGGGCTGCATCCAGCGCGCGGGCGATATCATCCTGATCAATGACGCCACCGGAGATGCCTGCCACGCCGCGGCTGTTAACGGAGGAGACGTGGGACCCTGCCAGGCTGACCAGGGCGGAGGTGATCTCCAACCCCGAGGTACGCTGAGCTTTTTCGAGGGAGCGGGAGATTGCCTGCGAAGCAGCCGCCAGATCCACGATGATGCCTTTTTTCAACCCCTGGGAAGGTTCAATTCCAACCCCGAGGATGCGCAGACGGTTCTCGCCTTCAATGCGCCCCACAAGGCTGCATACTTTTGTGGTCCCCAGATCGATTCCGACAACAATCATCTCATCCATAAGGTTTTACTCCTAACGATAGAAAGGCGCATCCACGTGTTCAACACTGATCATCGATGGAGCCACCCCGTCTTTCTTCAATTGCTCGACGATAGCGTTATAAACCACCATCTGTTGGTCGATCCTGGCGGTGCTGAGCCCGATATAAACAGCCCAGCCATTTGCATCCACCCAGCCCAGCCCATCCGATTCGCTGTAAGCCAAAAGCGTGCCGGGGGGCATGATCCCGTTTAATTTATTGATCGCGGCCATGATGGTTGGATCCATCTGGCTGACGATTTCCTCCGGATCGGGGGTCTTCGCTTTCACCGGCGCGACCTCGCTTGAAAGCTCCTGAAGAATATCGCCGTTGACCCTGGATACCAGGGGAGGCGCACCGGCTCCTTGAACTGAAATCGAAGGAGTGGCATCACCGCGGGCCGGGAAGATGAAACCATCCTGGTCGATCCACAACGTTTTTCCATCATAGGTCCAGGCGAGCACTGGCGCGCGCTCATTGACCGATAGTTGAACTTTGGCGGGCAGGGTAACCTGGATCTTCACATTAGCCAGGTCGGGGTAATCGGTAGCTAGCTTTTTTCGTAATACCGCAGCGTCGATAGCGTAGATGCGCTGGTTGGAGATTCCCAAATCCTTGGAAACTTCCTCAGTGTCCAAGCGCTGCAGACCGGAAATTGTCATTCCACTGACCTTCATTCGCGGTGAAAAGAGGAAAAATCCGATACACCCCAGCATGAGTACGGTCAGCGTGCCGGAAAGGAAGCGCCAGCCGATGTGAATGGGAGCGATGATCGGCAGACGGACTTCGGTGCCGGTGGAGGCCAGCGTCATCGTATAGGCTTTGCGCACGCTGGACTTTTGTACCTTATGCGGCGGCGCCACCTGCGCCCCGAACCGGCTGGTAACCTGGGGAACAGGTGTAGCTCGACGGGGTACCGCCTGGCTGATCGGTTTGTTAAACTTCGGCGATGGGTGGAATGGCGGGGGCGGAGGCATCACCGGGCGGAAGGCATGCGGGTCTGCAGCTTCCTTGGGGGTCTGTTGAATGTTGTTTCGCGCGGATTCCACGTTGTCAGCGGCTTTTTGGGCGCGTTTTTGACGTAGCGCCTGGGAACGCGGGGCGGAGGAGGACTTAAAGGGGTTCATTACTGCTCCGATATGTCCTAACAGTTCCGTCCCGATCTGCTTTTCGTTCCAAAGCCAGCTCGATCAATTTCACGACCAAATCAGCGTACTTCAAGCCAGTCGCTTCCCATAATTTTGGGTACATGCTGATGCTGGTGAAACCCGGAATCGTGTTCAACTCATTGAGGTAGATCAGAGAGGATTTCTTATCCAATAGGAAATCCACCCGCGCCATACCCGAACAATCGATCGCTTTGTAGGCTTCAACTGCGTAAGCTCGGATGCGGGACATCAATCCAGGTTCCAATTCAGCGGGGATGATCAATCCCGAGGCATTGTCAAGATATTTTGCGTTGTAGTCATAAAACTCGCGTGAAGGCAGAATCTCGCCGGCGACCGAAGCCTGGGGATCATCATTTCCGAGCACGGATACTTCGATCTCGCGGGCATCCACACCCTGTTCCACCAAAACTCGGCGGTCGAACTGGGCGGCTTCCAGCAAGCCTTCCACCAGGTCAGATCGGCTGCTGCATTTGGAAACACCAACCGAGGACCCCAGGTTGGCTGGTTTCACGAAGACGGGGTAGGGGCTCATCTGCTCGATATCCGTGATCGTTTCTTCCATATGAGCGGTAAGGCGGCGGCGGGTGACCAATACAGAATCAACAACTGGAATCTCGCGGGAGCGCATCACTCCTTTGAAAACCCCTTTATCCATTCCTACGGCAGAACCCACCACACCGGCACCGACATAGGCCAGGTCGGCCAGTTCCAGCAGCCCCTGCAGGGTGCCATCCTCGCCAAAGGTACCGTGCAGCACTGGAAAGACCACGTCGATCTGTGAAAGGGGTGTTAATCCCGTGGAGGTGACGGCATAAAGCCAGGGTTTGCCTGGTTCGTGCCTGAGCGTGGCTTCCTGCAGCGATGAGAAAACATTATTTTCAAAAGCTGATAGCACATCCCTGCCTGTCAGCCACTTGCCATCGCGGGTGATGCCCACCTGGGCGACTTCGTAGCGGGAAGGATCTAGCACCGATAACACGGAGCGGGCAGACATGAGCGAAACGTCGTGCTCGCCTGAGCGGCCGCCAAAGAGGACAAGGACCCTGGTTTTGTCGCTCATGACAAATCCCCAATCTCAGCACTCACGGAGGACCAATCCCCTAATAATTCGATCTCCAGATTCAATTCAACCCCGGTTTTTTCTTTGACAACCTTGCGAACCTCTTCCATGACCTGGTAGTAATCCATGGCAGTGGCATTTTCCGTATTGACAAAGAAATTGGCGTGCTTGGGGCTTACTTCCACCCCGCCGATCCGAAAACCTTTCATCCCGGCAGCTTCGATCAGCCGGCCGGCTTTATCGCCGGGGGGATTCTTGAACATCGATCCCATCGAGGCTCCCGGAGGTTGGGTGCCGTGGCGGATCTCGGCGTATTCAGACATCTTCGCTTGGATCTCCTCACGGTTCCCTGGGGTTACTATCAACCGGGCAGCCAGGACATAAACATCCTTCAAACCTCGTTTAAGGGCGCTGCAGCGGTATTCGAAGCCCATTTTCTGGCCGTCCCAACTTTCTCGGCCCGCAGCGCGGCTGATGACATCCGCCCCGACGAATTGTTTGCTGATATCTTTTCCGTGCGCGCCTGCATTGCCATACACCGCGCCGCCAACCGTCCCAGGTATGGACGCAGCCCATTCCAGATCCGCCAATCCCCTCAGCATGCACTGGCGTGCAACGGTACCTATATTGGCGCCGCTTTCAGCCCAGACAGTTGGGGGGTCGGTGTGAGCATCGATCTTGATCGTGTGGGCATGGTTGGCGATCACCACCCCGCGGTACCCTGCGTCACTCACCAGGATATTTGCTCCAGTGCCGAAAATCCGGAAGGGGCAATCCAGATCCCAGAGTTTGGTGATCATGCCTGCCATTTCATCTGCGGATTGAGCGATGAGGAAACCATCAGCTGACCCGCCGACATGCGCGGTGGTATAGTTCGCCAGGCGAACGTTTTCCTGTAATCGTTCGCCGAAAGCATTGCGCAGCGCGGTCAGATCCGGTTTTTTAGTCAACTCAAATTCCTTAGAGCTTATTGATCCTGTCAATCAACCTGTGGACCAATTCTTCTTTCTGTTGGCCACCGCCGGGTGTGGAGGTAGCCTTTTTATTTGGATCCAGCGGATCCTTGGAGGTGATAAATTTCAATTCCGGCAGAACCATGAATTGGTCCTTTTGTGGGTTCGTGGATTTATCAACCATTTCTTTAACCTCTTTCTTTAAGTGCGTTGAAGATGCCGGCAGAAATCTTATCGGCATCTCCGGCAGATAGCACCAGGAGAACATCTCCAGGTTGCAATTCTTTAAGTAGCAGATTCTGTGCCAATTCCAACGTTTCCACGAATTGCACATGGGAGTGATGCATCTTTGTGACAACTGCGGAGGCGGTGTATGGGTTGCCAGTTTCCCGCGCGGCGTAGATCTCGGTGACGATCACGCGGTCAGCATCCTCAAAAGCGGCGGCGAAATCGTCCTCCAACGTTTGGACGCGGCTGAAAGTGTGCGGCTGCCAAATCGCCCAGAGTCTGCGCCCCCCGTATCGGCTGCGCGCTGCCTGCAAGGTGGCGCGAATCTCAGTGGGGTGGTGGGCGTAATCGTCGATCACTGTCACGCCGCCAGCCTCGCCGCGCAGCTCGAAGCGGCGCCCTGCACCCTGGAATTCCGATAAGGCTTGCGAGACTTCTGAAAGATTCAAACCAAGTTGATGCATAAGTGAACATACCGCGGCAGCGTTGCGCATGTTGTGCTCGCCGGGAACCTGCAGTTCAAGTTCACCGAGTGTTTCTGCCTCGCGGCCATCCCGCTGGCGAAGCAGTGCGAAGGAATACCCTCCCTTGTTGTTGGTCCGGGCTTCACTAATACGATAATCTGCTGCCGGATGGGCGCCGAAAGTCAGGACTTCGATTCCTGCCGGGGCATCCTTCAGCAGGTTGAAAGCCCCGCTTTCATCGCGATTAAGGAACAGCAGCCCACCGGGACGAATTTTATGAATGAAGCGGACGAATGCCTGGCGGTAATCCTCAAAAGTGGGGAAACAATCCGGATGGTCATGCTCGAGGTAGGTAACCACTGCGCAGCGTGGCTCCAAGCCAAGGAACATGTTGTCATATTCGTCAGCTTCGATCACAAAGTACTGTCCCTTGCCGAAATGGGCATTTACGTCCAACCCACGGATCTCGCTGCCCACAACGAAGGAAGGATCCTTTCCAAGGCGGTTCAGCACCCAGGCAGTCATCGCGGTTGTGGTGGTTTTCCCGTGTGTCCCAGCCACGGCCAACACATCCTGTCCTCGGGTTAATTCTGAAAGCATCTGGCTGCGTTTGAGTACCGGGATACCGGCATTACGAGCAGCGACCACCTCGGGGTTGTCGTCCTTGACCGCCGAGGAGCGGATGACGAATTTCGAACCGGTGACATTTTCTGCAGCGTGGCCGATCATGACCTTTACCCCAATGGCGCGCAGCTCCTGTGCCTGGGGAGAGAGGGTTCGGTCGGAGCCGCTTACGGTGTGCCCTTTTTCAACCAGCACCCGGGCAATGGCCGATAGACCTGTTCCACCAATTCCGATGAAGTGATAGTGCGTCATTATATGAACGCTCCTATCACGATCACAAAGGCGATCACCACGGCGAAATAGATGGTGGGCGGGGTTAGCACGGAGGGCGGCAGACGGCTGATCATGTTCAGGGTGAGTGCTCCGCCGGGCAGGGAGGGATCAGGTGCCAGCATAAAGGGGAACGGGTAACCGGCAGCGTTCAGGTAAAAAAGGATGCTTCCAACAATCAGATACCCGTTGAGGGCTCCCAGCGCGGTTCCCCAAAAGAGATTGCGGATCCTTCCCACCGGGCGCATGCCTTCCGTGCGGATGATCACTTGTGGCAGGGCGGGGGTGATGTACCCCATCATGACTACAGCCAGCAGAACTCCGCTGCGCATCAAAAAAACAGTGGCGGGGGAAGAAGTTACCAGGAGGTTGCTGTAGAAGGGAACGTAGGTTTCCAGCAAAAGGTTGAGGAAGATACCGACAATGGCGCTGAGGGATACTATAAATTCCTTCGTGCGCCCGCGGGTGGCGCCGATGACAGCCAGCAAGGCAAAGAAGATCCAGAAGAGGGAGAAGAAACTGATCAACTTAGCTTCTCCTTCCCCCGAGCAGTCTCGAGGATCAAATCCGCGATCATCCGGGCGGCTTCGGGGCGTGCGATGGCTCCCATACTGGCAACCATTTTTTCAAGTCTTGTTTTATCCGCAAGTAATTCTTTTATTTTCCCAATCAGCTGCACGGGTAAATTTTCGTCCTCGAGGATGACTGCTCCACCAGCATTCACAAGATGGTCGGCGTTCACCTTCTGGTAGCGCCAGGTGTAGGGATAGGGCACCAGGATGGCAGGCAGGTCAAAAAAGGGCAGCTCGCCCAGCGTGGAAGCTCCCGCCCGGCAAACCACCAGATCGGCAGCAGCCAGGGCGGTTCCCATCTCCTCATGCAGGTAGGGGAAGGGGAAGTAATTTGCGCGAAGTTCCTTATTCAAATTGGTGGTCGAGGCTTTAACACTTTCCCAATCCAATTGACCGGTGAGGTGAACAACCTGGTATTCCGCCAGCAGGCTGGGGAGGTTAGCCAGCACGGCCTGGTTGATGGAACGGGCTCCCTTGCTACCGCCATAGACCAGGATCATGCTTTTCGATTCAGTCAGTCCAAGCGATTCTTTGGCCTGTGCCTGCGGAACGCGATGAAAATCACTGCGGATTGGATATCCAGTGACAAGGGTATTCTTATGACTTTTGAAGAAAGGCCTGGATTCTTCTGCGGATAAAGCGATGGCATCTGCAAAACGTGCCAGGAATTTTAGTGCCAACCCCGGCTCGATATCGGGGACATAGAGGGTGATGGGGAAACGTCTTCCAGCAAATGCCATGGGTGCAGCCACATACCCCCCGGTGAAAAAGAGCACATCCGGTTGAAATTCAGCCAGGATCTTCCGCGATGCACGCTCGCCTTTAACCAGGCGGGTGAGATTCCCGGGCAGGCTGCGCAGACCAACGCCGTGCAGCCCTGCTGCCGGAATGGCGCGGAAGGGGATATTCCTGCGGGTCACCAGGTCAGCTTCCATACCACCCTCGCTGCCTACCCAGAGGATCTCCGAAATCCTGTTACCGAGCGCGTCCAGGACGGACAGTGCGGGGTACACGCCCCCGCCGGTCCCCCCGGCGCAGATCAACAACCGCATTATTGACACTCCCTTCCTTATATTCCTTCAGTTTCTCCGACGTGCGATTGACACTGAATAGAATTCCGATCCCAACCATGGCTGACAGCAGGCTGGAACCCCCGGCACTGATGAGCGGTAGAGCATTGCCCGCAAAGGGCATCATGTTCACCATCGCCAGCATATTAACCATGGCCTCGACAAAAATCCACACGGAGACCCCGGCAGCTAACAGCTTGCCGAAAAGGTCTGGCGCGTTCTCGGCGATATACAATCCTCGCCAAAGGATGATCACGTATAGGACGATGATGATCAGGCTGCCAAAAATCCCGCTTTCCTCGGCGATCACCGCGAAAATACTGTCCAGCGGGGCGACGGGCAGGCCTGTGAATTTGACAGAGGATTGACCAATACCCACCCCGAAGAAACCTCCGTGAACGATGGCTTCGATGGAGCGGATCACCTGGTCGGTAGCCTGCTGGGGATTTTGGATGCCGGCGATATATCCCGAAAGACGAGCACGCCCCGAGGGATAGACTGAGACGGCGATCCAGGCAGTGATGATGGCGATCACTGTGATGAGAACGATCTGGCGGATCTCCCCGCCGGCGATATAAAACAGGATGCAGCTAAGCAGGACTACCGTGAACGCCGCGCTGATATCCGGCTGGAGGACGATCAACCCAGCCATGACGCCGATGATGGCAGCCAGCGGCAATAAACCAAAGGAGAATTCATTCAATTTATCCCGCTTGGAATAGAGCCAAAGGGAAAGGTAGAAGACCGTGGCCAGTTTGGCAAATTCGGAGGGCTGCACCGATCCGCCGAAGAGAGTGCGGTTGGCACCCAGGCGGGTCTCACCGATGCCCAGCGCGACCAGCGCGAGCATTATGAGCACAGTGAAGGTGCCGATGACGATCAGCTTGCGGAACTTGTGGTAATCGATGCTGGAGATGATCACTGCAATACCAATCCCGGCGGCGAAGAAGAGAAGCTGACGCCAGAACATGGAATAGGGCGAACTGTAAAAGATCATCGAGAATTCCCAACTGGAGGAATAAACGAAAACCAGGCCGATCAAGCCAAGCAGGATCAAGGCGCACAGGAGCGGGATATCCAAAGACCCGACGCGCTTGCGGTTGCGACGGACTGAAGTGACCGCGGGGGTCTCGGGGGTTACGAAAGCTGATTCACCCATGATCTAAAATTCTCTCCACGTTGTTCGAAATCTTTGAATGCGTCAAAAGAGGTGCCCCCCGGACTGAAAAGCACCACATCCCCGGGCTCGGCGGTCTTGTTGGCAAGTACAACCGCTTCTTCAAGGGTCTGGCATTGAACCACCGAGTAAGGCCGCTGGTTGGGGTTTCCAGTGCCGATGACCGGGGTCACTTTGGCAGCCAATTCGCCAAAGGTCACCACGTGATCCACGCGTTCATGGATCAATACTGCCAGGTCTTCCCAGGGAAGGTCCTTATCCCGACCTCCCAGCATCAGGACGATGGGTTCCTCGAAGGAGCGGATCGCGGCGGCGGTACGCTCAGGCGCAGTGGCGATGGAATCGTTGTACCAGCGTACCCCGCGCAGATCTCGAACCAATTCCAGGCGGTGCGCCACACCCCGGAAGCCTTCGATCCCTTTCGCAACTGCTTCCGCGGGAAAACCTGCCGCCATCCCAATGGCGCTCGCCGCGAGAACATTCATAAGGTTATGCCGGCCCTTGAGTTGGATATCCCTGACCGGGAAAAAGGGAATTTCCTTTTCGGAATCCGAATAAATAATGGTCTCTCCATCGGAAAATGTTCCGGTGAAGGTTCCCTGAGGTTTTTCCACCCCAAAACTTACCAGACTGCCGGTCACTTTTTCCGTCAGAGCCCACGCCCCGGCATCCTCGCGATTCAGGATCGCGATGTCATCGCTGTTCTGGAAATCAAGGATGCGGGCTTTGATGGCTGAATAAACTTCCATGGTACCGTGGCGATCCAAATGGTTGGGGGTGATGTTGAGAACAGCTGCCATGTGTGGAGATTTTGTCATCAGCTCGAGCTGGAAGCTTGAAAGCTCCAACACGACGATATCGTAGGGCCTGATCTCATTCAGGGAATCGAGGAGCGGATTACCGATATTACCGCCCACCCACGCTTTACGGTCTTCGCCTGCGACGGAATCCGCCATGCGGCCCACCAGGGTGGTTGTGGTGGTCTTGCCTGCGGAGCCGGTGATACCTATCACCGGTGCGCAAACCTCATCCATGAATATCTGCGAATCGTTCGAGACGGGGATTTCACGCGCCATTGCATCCGTCAGGATGGGCAGGGTGAGGGGTACGCCACCAGAAACGCAGACCAGGTCGGTGCGGTCGAGCAGGCTTTCGGGATGACCACTAAAAACGCAGGTGACACCCATGGATTCCGCGTCAGTTCGGACATCGACGAGTTGATCATCGGTCCGCTGATCGTTTAAGGTCACAACTGCTCCACGCGAGGAGCAAAAACGCACCAGCGCCAGCCCCTGCCGGGCTGCACCGATCACCAGCACGCGTTTACCTTCCCAGGCACTCATCATCAGATCACCGCCAGTGCCACGCCGAGCATGGCTGCGATCAGGCTGACCAGCCAGAAGCGCTGTACCACCTGGGTCTCGCTCCAGCCTAGGAGCTCGAAGTGAAGATGAATGGGCGCCATCTTGAAAAACCGTTTGCCGCCGGTTGCTCGAAAATAGAGGATTTGAATGATGACGCTCAGAGCTTCGCTGACCGGGATGAAGATGATGAGTGGCAGCAGCAGCCACTGCCCGGTCATCAGCGCAATTACGCTGATGGTGGCACCCAGGGAAAGCGATCCGGTATCGCCCATAAAAAGCTCAGCCGGATGCACGTTGAACCAGAGGAAACCAAAGATCGCGCCAACCATGGTGAAGCAAAATCGACCTACAAACGGTTGCGCCTGAAGGAGGGCAATGCCGCCGTAGGTGGCGAAGGCGGTGGCGCAGATCAAACCTGCCAGTCCATCCAGACCATCGGTGAAATTGACCGCATTGGAGCCGCCCACGATGATGAAAGCTGCGACGGGAATGTACCAGACACCGAGGTCGAAAACCTCATCCACGCCTGGCCAGAACATCTGTGGGGCGTGCATGAAATACCGTAATGCAAAGGCGACCACCAGCGCCAGAATGACCTGGAAAAGGAACTTGGTGCGGGCGCGCATGCCCAATCCACGACGGGAGCCACGTACGCCCTCCCAATCGTCCAGAGCACCCAGGGCGCCATAGGCGACGAGGACAAGCATCGGCAGGATGACCGATCTGCCAAGAACGTTCAAACCAGTGATGCTTGCGGCATTTAGTAGAACGGTGAGCAGAACCACCGGCACGATGATCATGACACCGCCCATGGTGGGGGTGCCCATTTTCACATTGTGGATGCCGGGTTCTTCCACGCGGATAAGTTTGCCGATCTTGAAATGGCGCAACAGACGGATGAGGGGGCCGCCCCAGATGACGGCCAGCATGAAGCTGAGTGCGCTGAGCGCAATGGATAACGGAGCCTGGCTCATTCATCCACCTCCAGGGCGTGGACGATACGTTCCATCTGCAGACCGCGGGAACCCTTAACCAAAAGAACGTCCCCTTTGCGAATTACACCCTCCAGGTAGGGGACTACCTGGGAAGCTTCTTCAAACCACTGAATGGCGTTGGGTGAATACCCGGATCGGACGGCTGCATCAGCGGTGATCTTGCTGCGTGGACCGACCAGGACGATCAGAGCGGCGAACTGAGCTGCACGGACCCCCACCATTTCGTGGCCGGGTCGCTCATATTGACCGAGTTCAAGCATATCGCCCAGGACCGCAATCTTGCGTCCGTCCATTTGATCCAACAAGTTCAATGCAGCCAGGGTGGATTCCGGCGAGGCGTTGTATGTGTCATCCAGGATCATGGCGCCTTCTTTGGAGTGTGCGACTACCAGGCGAAGCTGGGAGTGCCCGCTCTGCAGTCCTGCCACGATCTCTGACCAGGATAGCCCCTCCACCAATCCAACCGCGGCTGCCCGTAAGGCTGTATGCACGGAATGTTCACCTATCAATGGCACACGCAAGGTGAGCGATTCATTTTTGTGGTGCAGGCGGAACCGGATGCCCTGTAAACCCAAGCCCTCGATCTCATCCGCCCAAAGATCAGCTTGCGGGTCCAACCCGTAGAAAACCACACTGGCACTTGTTTTTTCCGCCATAGGGCGGACGTATGGATCGTCGTAATTCAAAATGGCCGTGCCAAGCGGGGCAGCAGGCAGCGCCTGGACCAGCTCGGCTTTACCGCGGGCGATTTCCTCCTGCGAGCCGGCGCGTTCGGCGTGTACCGTGCCAATATTGGTGACCACGCCAACCTGGGGTTTGGCCAGGTCGCACAGGAATGCGATCTCACCTGGGACATAAAAACCCATCTCCAGGACTGCGCGCTGGTAACCATCGCCCAGACGGAGCAGCGTGAGAGGCAACCCGATCTCATTATTGAGGTTGCCCTTGCTTTTCAGGGTTATGTACCGCTGGTTAAGCACATCGGCGATCAATTCCTTGGTGGTGGATTTGCCCACCGAACCGGTGATGGCAACTATGCGGATATTTTGCCTGGAACGCCAAAAACCGGCGATCTTTTGCAGCGCGGCGAGGGTATCTTCAACCAGGATGCAGAAAGGTGCATCCGGCAGAGCGGTAATCGATTTCGGAGCTGCTCCTTCACGCAAGTCGATCTGCCGGAAGGTGGCAGAAAGGTCCTTCTGGACGAGGGCATAATCGGCTTTGCGGCGGAAGGCATCCGCAAGGTAATCGTGGCCATCCACGCGTTCGCCAGGCAGCGCACAGAACAGACCACCCGGGATCACCTGGCGGGAATCAATGGCGGCCTCGCTGATCACCTTTCCGGGGAGATCAGGGCGGTAACCCAAAAGCGCTTCGAGGACATCCAGAATATTCATCATTGTTTGGATAAATCCTGGGTGGCAACTTTCTGGCGGAAATCTTCGGTCGGGATATCCATCAAAACCACCACCTCGCGGACGATATCGCGAAAAAGCGGTGCTGCCACAACGGAGCCCCAAATGGAGGACTTGGGCTGCTCGAGCCAGACATAGACGATGAATTTGGGATCCTCTGCCGGCCCCCATCCGATGAAAGAGGCATTTGTGCGCCCCATGGTGTAACCATAGGGGGTTGGGATTTCCGCGGTGCCGGTTTTGCCTGCCAGGCGGTAGCCATCCACAAGGGCTTTGGAGGATTCGACCTCCAGTGATGTGGCCAGCAATTCTGTTATCGTCGCGGCGGATTTTCCGGATATGGGGCTGCCAACCACCTGGGAATTGACGTTGTATTGAACCCCATCCCGTACGATGGAACGAACGATGTGTGGCGCCATCATCTTGCCATCATTGGCCAGCGCAGAGGCTGCCATGAGGAACTGAACCGGCGCGACAGCCACACCCTGCCCAAAGGATTGGGTGGCCATGGTGGATTTAGACCAGCCTGGATCACCCTGCCCGCGGAAGGGCAGGTAGGCTTCTCCCGCCAGGTCGATATTGGAGGGACTGCCTATGTGAAACGCGGCCATGTATTCATCAAATGTCTTTGGCCCTAACTGGAGTGCGATCCAGGCCAGGCAGACATTCAGGGAATGCTGCATGCAGCCGATCATATCCACCGGACCGTAAGCCTGATCGTCCCAGTTATATATTTCGTATCCATCCACATTCAGTACACCGGTATCCAGGAACGGCGTTTCTGGCGTGACAATTCCCTTATCGATGGCGGAGGCCATGGTGAGGATCTTGAAAATCGAGCCTGGTTCGTAGATCGTTCCCACCGCGGTGTTGAAGTGGGTGGGCTGTTTGAATACTTCGGAAGCGGTCCAGTATTGGTTGGCGTCGATGCGGGGAGAGGTGGCCATGGCCAGGATCTCACCGGTCTCGGGGTCCTCGACGATGGCAGTTCCAGAGAGGGCTCCATTGTGCTTCACACTCTCATCCAGGATCTGCTCCACTTTGGCCTGGATCTCACGGTCAATGGTGAGTACCAGGTCGGAGCCCGGAGGGGTGGTTGGCAGCTCAGATTGCTGATAAGGGTTGCGCGAAACAGTCAACTGAATGGGCTGTCCAGCCAGCAGGTCATCATATTGACCTTCAACGCCATAATATCCATGCGCGCTGGATCCTTCTTTATATGGAAAGAAACCCAAAACGTTGGCAGCCAGGGAATTTTCCGGATAGGATCGGACCATGTGGGGCGAGTAGAGCATGCCGATCAAACTTGGCGCAGAGCGCTCCCTTCCGGAAGGATTCACCGAGGAGAACTGGGACTGGATCTTTTTCACTGCGTTCACCTGCTCGGGAAGGGCATAATCAACGAGGGCGACGTAGCTGTATCCGTGGATTCGGGCGTTTTCCACCTTGCCGTATATCGCCCGGGGATCGGTCTTGAAGACCGAGGCGAAGGTCTCAGCCACAGAGTTGACGTGGTAATTCGAGCCCATGTCCAGACCAATCTCATAGACGGTTTTATTGCCTGCAAGCAGATTGCCCCAGCGATCGTAAATGGAACCACGTTCCGGGTAGATCGTCTTTACCTCATACCCGTATTTCTCATCAGCCATGTCGCTCAGCTCGCGGTGGACGGCGCTGGTTTGGATGTTGATCATTTGAGCGATGACCACAACTCCCAGAAGGGAGAGGATCAAGCCGAGAAAGGCAGTGCGGGCGAGAGCAGGGAATTTCATTGTGTCACTGTCCTGATGTGCCGCTCACGAGAGCCAACCCGTGGAACATCCAATCCCAGAGCGATTCGGTATAGGAGGGTTTGACGACCGGTTCCGGCATGTTCAGGTCACCTGGCGCAGCTGCCAGCACGGCGGTCTGCCGGCCGGGGTAACCAGGGACATACATGAAGGTTACATCTGCGGGAGAAACCTGCTTGTAACCCAGCTCCTCGGCGCGGGCATGCATTTTAACTACCGAGGTGATATCAGCGATGTTGGTGCGCATGCTGGCGATCTCCTGACGGAGTGCCTCGCGCTGGTCATTCATATCGCGTAATTCCAGGCCTGCCGTGGCTGCCTGCCCACTGATGCTCAGGAAAAGACCGATCATGAGGAAGAGTCCGGCGATGGCTGTGAGGAAACCGCCGAGACCGCGGAATTTAATTCGCCAGGGCGCCTGCTGGTAAGCTTGCATGATTCTGGAAGTCATTTGCAAAGGTCCTCAACCGTTAAGAGATTAATTGAGAAAAACGGTGCAATGGTCATGCCAGCGCCACTTTCTGGGCAGCGCGTAACCGTGCGCTGCGTGAACGGGGGTTGGACTTGATCTCTGCTTCCGAGGCTGTGACGCCTTTCCGGTTCAGCTCCTTCAAGGTTGCTTTGTGCCCGCAGGTACACACCGGCTGCCCGGGAGGGCAGATGCAATCGCTGGATTCACGTCGCAGATATTGTTTGACCAGGCGATCCTCCAGCGAGTGGAAAGTGATCACCGCCAGGCGACCACCAGGTACTAATGCCTCCACCGCTTTTGGCAGCGTTTCTTCCACCGCCTGCAGCTCCGAATTTACGGCGATGCGAATTGCCTGAAAAGTACGGGTCGCGGGATCAACTTTGCCGCTTGCCTTGCCGATCGCTTTACGGACAATGGCAGCCAACCCGGTGGTGGATTTCACCGGCCGGGCGGCACAAATGGCTTTGGCGATCTTCCGGGATGCTTTTTCCTCGCCGTATTTCCAAATAATTTCTGCCAGATCCTTTTCGGGGAGGTGGTTGACCAGGGTATCCGCGCTGATGTCGTTTTGTGGATCGAAACGCATGTCCAACGGCGCCTCGGTTTTAAAAGAAAATCCCCCCCGGGGGTTATCGAGCTGCATGGAGGAAACCCCCAGGTCGAAGAGAACCCCATCGACCGCTTCCCAGCCGATATCGCGCATAGCCTCCAGCAGACCTGTGTAGGAGCGGCGTTGGATGTGTACACGCTTCCCATATTTTTCCAACCGGGAGGTTGCGAGCTGGATGGCTTGCGGATCGAGGTCCAACCCGAGAAGACTGCCAGCGGGGGAGGAAGCCTCCAGAATACCCTGCGCATGTCCCCCGGCACCCAGGGTTGCATCAATGTATCGTCCGCCATTCCGCGGGGCGAGCGCCGCCAGTGTTTCTTCGTAGAGTACCGGCTTGTGAGCGTTCTGGGGGGTGGCGGCCGAGGGTTGCATGGAGGTGACCTTAGAGGTCCAACGCGGAGAACCTCTGCGCGTTGGTTTCATCGTCTTGCAGGAGTAAATCCTGTTTTTGCCAATTTTCGGCGGACCAGACTTCGAAGTACTCTCCCATACCGATCAGAAGCGTAGCCCCGGTCAGACCGGCTGCATCCCGCAGGAATTGTGGAATGAGGATTCGGCCTGCTTTATCGAACTCCACGGCAACCGCATTGGAAAAGATCAACCGGCGCAGGTCGCGAGCCGCGGAATCGGTCAAGCTCATGCTATTGACGTTTTGATAAATACGCTGGAAGTGCGGGCCGGTGAGGACGATCAGGTTGCGGTCGAACCCGCGGGTGATATAAGCGCTGGATGCCAGCAGCTCGCGGTAGCGGGCGGGGATGATCAGCCTGCCTTTTTCATCGATGGTATGTTCGAACTGACCTAAGAACATATGTTCTATCCTCTATATTAACCCGGAACGCCGGGGATGCCGGCGTTCCACTTTCACCCACTATTTACCACTTCTTACCACAGTATACGCAAAAAGCGGGCAATATGCAAGTGGCAATTCCACTTTTTTATCGAAAAAGGGGGATTCTTACCAAAATGCAAGGTGCAAAAAGCATGCCGATGGTTGAAAGATGGTTCTCCGGGCGGTAATAAAAAAAACCGCAGGCGATCAGCCTGCGGTTCCATGTGAATTGGGAAACGGTTTTTAGCCCTTGGGGCGTTTCATCACCAGGCGGTAATCCTCGGAGTCCACGTGGGCAAGATCGGTAAAGATGGGCGAAAAAGTGGCGCTGATCAGCTCCCATCCTTCCTCGCCGCGTTCATTGACAAAATCATACAGGGAGACCCCCTGAATCCATTTGGTGATTTCCTTGCCGTTCACGATGCCCACCTTCCAAACATCGCCTACCCGAAAAACCGTCAGGAAAAGATATTCCCATTTTTGCATGTTGCCCCTGCCTGTGATTTCAAAGATGAAATGATTGTACCATCATTGCAAAGTTCTCGATGTCCTGTCGTGTTTTCCCTACCTTCCAGTTGGATCAGGCGAGATCGGAACGCTTTCCCATCCAGAACTTTCGCCAGCTTCCTCCGGCTGAGAGGGCAGCAGCCAGGGTATACACACTTGCGGTAAAGAACCCCAGAGTCATCATGAAAAAGATCCAAACCACCGACCGGAGAACTGATTTCTCTCGAAATACGATCCATCCGGAAAAAAGAATAAATCCGGTGTACAGGTCGACAAGCGAGACAATTCCCCAGGGAAGCTGGATAAGTTTTTCCCCTTCAGCGAGGAAATTGCCGTTAGTGAAGGCAAATCCCAATATCCCTGTCATCGCCAGGATGCCAAGAACCGCAAGTACGATCACGATTTTCATTTTTTTAGCAATCCTTATTTATTCGATTTTTTTCGCGGTGGCAGGGGAAAGAATGCACTTGTGGTTTGCGTATACTCACGATATTCCGGTTTGGTTTCTTTGAGGGTTTTTTCCAGAAGTGCCACCCCGGAGACGCGAACCAACAGCAAGGTCATGATCAACGGACTGAATATGGTCCACCAGTACCCGGCCGAAAGCGCCAGAAGATAGAATCCCCACCATTGCGTGGCGTCGCCAAAATAATTGGGGTGTCTGGTGTAGTGCCAGACACCATGATCAAGAACCTTGCCCTTGTTCTCGGGTGAGGCTTTGAACCGGGATAATTGGTAATCACCACCAGCTTCAAAATAGAAACCAATACCCCACACCAGCAAGCCAAGATAATCTAGAAATCCGCAGAGGGCTAACGGGTGAGACTTGTACGGCGACCACAGGAACTGAAATGATCCACATCAGGATACCCTGAAGCAGGAATACCTTGAAAAAACTCCGGTACCACCAGGAAGGACCAGCCTCTTTGCGCCATTTCTGGTAACGAAAATCTTCGCCCTTGCCATGGTTACGAAGGAATATGTATATCGAAAGTCGCAAACCCCAAATCGTTACCATCGCCAGGGATATAACTTTGCGGATGAAGTAACCCTCTGGGAACAGGAAAAAGGTTAACCATGCGATCAGCACGAAACCAGTTCCCCAAAAAATATCCACGATCGATGAATTCTTGAGCGCCAGACTGATAACCCACAGAATTACCATTAGTAAAAGCACTAACAGTCCAGAAACGAGAAAAGCAGAAGTTAACATTTTGAGCCTATTCCTTCGTGCGAACTGCAACCAGTCCGATACCGCCTGGACCGACATGCGCTCCGATCACCGGTGTTACCTCCGCGACCAGGGGCTTATAACCTGACGGGATAAACCTTGCAGTTTGGGTTTGGAACTCATGCAGGCGCTCTTCCGCGGTGGTGTGCAGGTAGGCAACCTGTTCCAGCGGTTTGATCTCTTCCAGAGTGGAAATGATCCGACGGATCGAGTTTTTGAAAGTGATCACCCGCTCGAATTTCAACTCCCCAGCGTGCATGATGATCAACGGCTTGATATTGAGGAACCTGCCAATATTGTATTGAGGGCTCGATATTCGACCACCGCGGTGGATAAATTCAAGCGTGTTTAAAGCAGCAAAGGACCAGGTTCGTTTTTGCATATCGTTGCATAGGTCGACGATTTCTTGAATTGCTTTTCCTTTCAGGTTTTCCCTGGCAGCAGTCAGCACCTGCAGCCCGATCCCCAGTGAGATCTGTCCGCTATCAATGATCCTGACAGGCACTCCTTTGATGCTCTTTGCGGCAAGCTGCGCCAGATTTACCATATTGGATAGGGCTCCAGCGATGTGGATGGAAATGATCCCGGTTGCGCCTTTCTTAATCAATTCTTCATACTTCGCGCGGATCAATTCGACACCTGGTGTGGAGGTGGTTGGATGAGTGGGTAAGTTGGGAAGCTGGCTATAAAAATCTGCACGGCTTATATCCATCCCATCCCTAAGGCTTTTTCCTTCCATATTAATGTAAAGAGGAAGCACCTCGATCCCATACTCCTCCACCACCTCAGCGGGAAGGTCACAGGCGCTGTCAGATACGATTCGAAAAGCCATGTTCTTTCCTTTCAAACAATGAGGATCACTCCCAGAACGATCTCAATTCCCAGGCTGATGTAATTGGAACGATCATAGGATTTATCGATAAATATAGAGGCGAGTCTGGCTACAGCAATAAGCAAATACCCCCAACCCAGCATTTGGAATGCTATCGCAGATTGTGATACCAGAGGGTATAACCCGAGGGCGATGAATAAACCGCCAAACACAGCTCGAAACTCAGAAATTCCGCGGGGGCCAGAAGCGGTCAATCCGGTGAATCCCTCCGCTGCTTTGGGTTTAATCAGCACAAGAAGACCTGTTGCAATTGTGGCGATGGCAGCGATTATTTTTAGGATATAGATAATATTCATGATTCCTCCGTTTTGACTAGTATATTAGCTTTTCTCACGTTAATCAAAATTTGGAATGCCAAGTTTATACACAACACCATTCTCATACTCAATGAAGAAGCTAACAAATCCGGTGTTTGGAAATATCTTAATCGATCAGTCTGGGCCGGTATTGCAGAGCTTCAGCCAGGTGCGAAGTGGCGATTGATTCTGAACCGGCCAGATCAGCGATGGTACGGGCAAGCTTGAGGATGCGGTGATATGCTCGCGCCGAGAGCTGCATCTGGTTCATAGCGGTTTTCATCAGGCTGCGGCCGCTCTCATCCAGAGCGCAGAATTTGCGTACTTCTGCCGGGTGCATCTCGGCGTTGCAGGCCAGGTTGGTCCCGGCAAAGCGTTGCTGCTGTACCTTGCGCGCAGATTCCACCCGTCCGCGGATCACTGCTGAGGGCTCACCCAGCCGATCGCCGCTGAGTTTCTCATAATCCACTCTGGGTACCTGCACATGGATATCGATGCGGTCGAGGAGGGGACCGGAAATACGTTTCTGATATTTGGTAACCGTTGAATTGGAACAGGTGCAGGCTTTCACTGGATCATCATAGTACCCGCACGGGCAGGGATTCATGGCTGCTACCAGCTGGAAGTTGGCCGGAAAGGTGAGAGAACCAGAAGCGCGGCTGATGGTGACCACTTTATCTTCCAGCGGCTGGCGCAGCACCTCCAGCACCCGCTGTCCGAACTCCGGAAACTCATCCAGGAAGAGTACCCCGCGGTGGGCGAGGGATATTTCGCCCGGGTGCGGCCAGTTGCCGCCGCCTACCAGCCCTGCATGGCTGATGGTGTGATGTGGCGAGCGGAATGGGCGGCTGCGCAGCAGGGGGGTATCCGGCGGGAGTTGATCGGCAACCGAGTAGATTCGGGTGACATCCAGCGATTCGTCGATGGTCATAGAGGGCAGGATGGAAGGCAGGGCGCGTGCCAAAAGCGTCTTACCCGCACCAGGGGCGCCGACCATCAGGACATTGTGGCCTCCGGCGGCGGCAACCTCCAGGGCGCGTTTAATGTGCTCCTGGCCTTTGACCTCACCGAAATCCGTCTGCACCCAAACCTCCACCTCGCCGGGATCCAGGGAAGGTTGCGGGGGAATGGGGCGTTCACCGGTGAGATGGGCGGCGATATCTGCCAGGGTATTCACCGGGATCACTTCGAGATCCGGGATTAGGGCCGCCTCAGGTGCATCTGCCGCTGGAACGAACACACGTTTAAAACCTTCCGCGCGGGCGTGAGCGGCCATGGGTAATACCCCGCGCACATGGCGAACACTTCCATCCAGGGAGAGTTCGCCGATCACCAGGCTGCCAGCCAGTTCCACCTGGGGGATGATACCCAGCATGGCGAGGACGCCCAGCGCGATGGGCAGGTCGTAATAGGGTCCTTCTTTACGGACCGATGCGGGGGCGAGGTTGACGATGACCGGTTTACGCGGGTAGGTGAATCCGGAATTCTTGACCGCTGTCTGAACCCGCTCGCGGCTTTCCTGCACGGCGGTATCCGGCAGACCGACGATGGTCATTTTGGGCAACCCGCGGCCGGCATCCACCTCCACTTCCACGGTGACGCCATCCAAGCCGATGACTGCGCAGGAAAACACCCGGGCAAGCATGGGATAAGTGTAGGGGAGCGGGAAGGAAAAGTCAAACTTCCCGGCGACCGAACCTTAAAAAATGCCCTCCCAACCTTAAAAAATCATCCCGTATATTGAAACGGGAGGGTGAACGGTCTATACTGATATTGTCACCTTACAAATTTGTAAGGTGAGGTAGTCCTTACAGAATTGAAAGGAGGGGTACTGGCACTTGGGATAGGAGGGATTGTTTCGCCTGATCGTTTTCTGATCTGTACCGTATGCATTGTTTTGACTTCATTGTTTCCCGTTTTAAGTGTTTCCACAATTTCATATTTCGGAAAGGGAATACTATGGCGACAAAATTCTTCAAAATTCTCGCGCTGGTGGTGATCCTGAGCATGGCGATACCGATTGCAGGTATTTGCCCAGCCAATGGCTGCGCCGGCTGTTCCGGTGACTTTTACGATTTTGCATACGAATGATTTTCACGGTCAACTGGAGGCCTCCGGGAGTAACCCTGGGCATGCGCGAGTTGCAACAGTTGTTAATGATGTCCGTACTGCAGTAGGGGCTGCTAACGTCCTGCTGGTTGACGCAGGCGATGAAATGCAGGGCAGCCTGCTTTCGAACCTGGGTGATGGAACACCCACAGGAAAAGGTATACCAACCATCGCGACTTATAACGCCATGGGTTACAACGTTGCAACCTTTGGAAACCATGAATTCGATTGGGGTCAGGTGAATCTTGCAAATCGAACTACTGAAGCGACCTATCCCTATGTAACCGCAAATATTGTCAAGAATGATACCGGTAATTGTGCCACAGCCGGTTGGACAAAACCGGATTTCGCGGATGCACCCTTACCAGTGTTAACCAGTTGGTACTGCACCGAACACAGTGAAAGTAGCTTTCATTGGTGTAACTACCACTGAAACACCGATCATCACGGTATCCACTGCTACGGCAGGATTATGCTTTAAAGATCCTGCTGATTCCATCTTACATTATTACGATGCGATGAAAGCGGACGGGCGGATGTGATCGTTGTGCTCAGCCATCTCGGATATAGCCGATGGCGGTTATGGGTACGGTATCCCGGTTTATCGGTGATCAGACCCTCGCTGCAAAATTGAATACTGCCGGAAAACCTGTCAATCTGATCATTGGTGGTCACAGCCATACAAACATGCTCACTGCTGCCACAGTGGTGGGATCACAACTATTGTTCAGGCTTATTACAATGGTCGCACCGTTGGGACGGGCTGATGTTACGGTCGCTACAAATGGAGCTGTCTCAGTGGTCTGGTCAGGAACAACCGGCTTTGACTGGTCGTAGCACCAAGATCCAGCGATTGACGCGATCATTGTGACTAGCTATGCGACAGATCCTGCTTATCTGGCAATGGTCAATACCAACCGGTAGGCTATTCTGCAGTTGATCTTCGCCGCGAAGCAACACTAGCGACAATATGATGGGCACATTCATTGATGATGCCATTTACAACTACCTAAATACCGATGCCGAACCCGCAAATGATGTGGATCTTTTCTTTAATAATGCAGGTGGTATCCGCACAGACTGGTGTTATGTAGGTAGGGTTTGGGTGAACACTCGGTTGTGTTCCAGGAACCCATGCCCCGGCTTGTTGACTTATGGAAATATGTTCACAGTGCTTCCCTTTGGGAATGCTACAGCGGTCGGAAAGATGACCGGGGCGCAGATCCTGGAAGTGATCAATTATGCACCAAATGTGGCGGGCATGATCCAGCCCGCAGGCTTGAAATACAAGTACTTCTCTTATAAAGATGCCAATCCCGGACCTCAACCTTATGCCTGGGGTGCATTTGATGTACAGGTTGTAAATAAAACTCATCAGCATGTGAGCCCTTGGATCTGAAGAAGACATACTCTGTTGGTACGAATGAGTTCCTGGCTCCAGCAGGCGGGGATGGTTACAACGCATTCAAGTACATGACCAATATCACCTACTGGGGGGATATGCTGAATGCGGTCAATGCGTATGTAAGCGCTACATTATGGAACCGCCAGAAACCGCATATATGGGTCCAAATGGGGATGGAACGCTTGATGGCCGAATTATCCGCGATGGGACTGATGCGGGCGGAAGTATCGTACCGATTACCATCCTTCACCACAATGATTCGCATGGAAACCTGGCTAAGGGTACCTATGTTGGCTATACCCAGCTGGCAACCCTGATCAAGCAGGAAAAACTTGCACAATCCCACCCGAACCCTTCTGCTGAATGTTCGGGGATGACATCCAGGGTGATGCGATGAGTTATTACTTCAAGATCTCCTACTACCGGGTAGGCACCTCAGATGGCACTCCAATCGCTGACGCTGCACTGCAGACCAACCCGATCAAGGCTGTTCTAACGCGATGGGATATGACGCCATGACCCTTGGGAACCATGAATTCAATTTTGGGAGCGATGTATTCAAGGGCGTCTTGGGACAAGCAACATTCCCAATCCTTGCAGGCGAATGTTTCTGAAGATTCAGCGGTCCATACGGACTTGCAGCGCGGGGGGTAGACGTTGAACCCTATGTGACAAGACTTTGGATGGTGACATCAAAGTAGCGATCTTGGGAATCGGCAACCATAGGGTACCAAATTACGAGCTACCTAGCAATATCCCGGGGCTGACATTCTCGGATCCGATCGCCAAAGCCCAGGAACTTTCAGACTTGTTGAGGCCTTCACAATGATGTGGTAATCGCGCTAACCCACATCGGTTTTACCGAAGACCCTAAGAGCGTGGAAGTGGATAAGAACGTCGATACCAACCTTGTGGCCAATGTATCAGGATTGGATGCTCTGGTCGGTGGTCACAGCCACACTAACCCGGCAACTGGATTCGGTGCTCTACAAGTACTTACCCAGCATCGTTGCCGGATCCTGATGGAAAACCTGTGATTGTCAGCCAGGCATACCGGTATAACAATACGCTCGGGGAAGAAATCATTGGCTTGCGGGCAAAGGGTGGTGGAGCTTACGAGGTGGTAAGTCGAAACCGGCAGGTATCTTACTGTCGCAAGCGGTACAGCGGAAGATGCTGCAACCAAGGCGATCGTTGATCCGTATGCAGCTTTATTAACCGCGTACAACAACACAACCTGCTGGGCAGACCACTCAGCCGCTCGATACACGGAACGCTTATATCGCCGAGACCAATGCCGCCAATCTTCAAGCAGATTCAGCAGTGTGGGAGCTTGCCTCCAAGGGTATCACAGATGTTGATTTCCACATCTCCGGTGCGATGACAAGGCCATCCTCTCCGAATGATCTTATGTTCCCAACTGCAACCCCAGCAACACCAGCCTCGATGATTGTCGCCAACATGTTTACTTTGATGCCCTACGAGAACTCTCTGGTGGTGCTTAGCATGAATGGGCCGCAATTGAAAGCTGTCTTGGAGAGAGCTTACAGGAACTATTACTATTACAAATATGTTCCTGGATATGGCGGGTACTCGTATTACACGACTTGCATGATCGACATAAACTCCGGAGGCAAGATAACTTATAACGATCTAAATCCAACCCTGCCAAATGGTAATAACGTCGTTTCTCTGGAATTCAAAGCTGGTGACACAATTAAGTCAGTTGATTTCACAGATGCAACGAAATACTATAACGTATCCACGGTCAACTACCTAGCTGCTGGTTCCTGCAACTTCAACGATGGCGGGGTTAGCCTGTGGCCACTGGACAAAATTGTTCACGATACGCAGTATTATGTCCGTGATGCGGTAATTGATTACGCCACTGCAATGGGAACAATAGGACCGGTAGTAGAGGGAAGATTGAACTTCATCACTGATGCAACTCCTCCTACGATCACGATCATTTCACCCACAGCTCCCAAATACCTGCATGATAAGGATGTGGTACTTACCTTCAAGGCCATTGATGATGTGTCTGGAATTAAGAAGGTATGGGCTGAGCTTGATGGTAACCTTGTGGAGTTAAAACAGGTCCCCGGTGATGAAACATCTTGGACACATACCTTTACCCCGTATGATCTAACTATTGGGGATCACACAATTTTGGTTCATGCAATGGATAAAGCCTACAACGAGAGTTCAGCAACAGTCACCTTCAATGTCTATGCATCCGTTCAGAGTCTAAAGGATACGATGTATAGACTCTACAATGAAGGGAATTTCTCCAAAGCGCCTATCTACAAGAACCTGTACAACAAACTGGATCTTGCCCAGGCGGATCTTCTCAAGAAGCAGAATAAACTCGCGATCAACCACCTGACAGCATTCATCAATGAGGTTAAGGCGCAATCCGGAAAATCGATCAAGGCGGATGCAGCCAACCTGTTGATCACCGACGCCCAATGGGTGATCGCCAGCCTTAAATAACCAAAATACACCAAAATCAACAAATCGGGCGCGGGATTTCCCGCGCCCGAACTTTTTCATTTGCCCGAGGCTTTCTTTTTTAAGGTCTCAAACCCGGCCCGGATCTGGGCAATGTGCTCATCGGTATGCTGCGGATATTGCAGGATGTTGAAAGCCTGGCGCCAGTAGCTGCCCTTGTGCTTCACAAACGCGTCCGGTATGCCGGCTACCATCAAACTCGTCTCCTTCAACGCGCGATGGTACTCCTCCAGTAGGGCTTTGGAGCTGCCGAAAGCATCCACCGTAGCCTTAACGCGAGCATTCAGGTTATCCCCATAACCATCCGAAACAAACTCCTGGTCAAACAGCACACTATTGAGGAACAATTGCTGGTCCCGTTCGGAATGGATCAAGTGCGCAAGCACTTCGTTCGCGCTCCATTCCCCTTTCTTGGGTGCAGTGTTCGCCATTTCCTCACTGATTCCAGTGAAGGATTTTTTCAGCTCAATGAATTTCTCCTCATTCAATTTACCCAGCCGTTCGGAGAACTCTTTGGGTGTCTTTGGAATCTCGGGAATGGAGCGGAAGGAGAGCTTCACCCACAGCGTTTCCAGCGAGTTTTTCCGGTAGAGTTGTGTTTCTACGGTGTCACCGGCCTTATGGTTTTGGATGCGCTACCCAAGGACGTTGAAAATCGGTGATCGGTTTTCCATCCATGGCGACGATCAGGTCATTTTTCTGAACTCCGGAAACTGTGCACCCATGCCTTCCACCAAGTCCCCCGACCATAGCACCTTTTGAAACAGGAAGTCCGAGTTTGGCAGCCTTTTTTTCGTTGAGTCCATCGATGAAGACCCCGAGCATCGGCCGATTGACCACCCGCAGGTCGGGACCTTTCTCCAGAATATGTCACCAGGTTATCCAGGCTTTGCTCCCAGCGATGCTCGACCCGCTTTTGCAATTTCTGACCATCATCATCGTTGGAAAAACCGGATTCCACCAATGTCAACTGTGTTCCCCGGTCTGTCTTTTTTAGTGATATCGAGATCTTGGTCGGTGTGGGTTCGTAGCATCCCTGGCAGCTGATCTCGATCATCTCACCCGGGACGAACTGAGTGAATTTCCCCGCGATAAAGCTGCCATGGTCCCACCAGAGATAGACCCGCCCGCCTTCCCGTGGGTCAATCGTGGCTACGTCGCAGAGCCATTCCCTGCAAGCCATCGAATTGGTGAACGCGCGAAACACTTCAGCGGGGGGCACTTTCAATTCGCGTTGAAAGGAAATCTTTTTGGCCATTTTCTCCTCCTCATGTCAAACATCGACTGCCTATTAAATAAGCGTACTCATTTTTTGGTGAAATTTCAAGCGGTTAAGAATATTGGATAAAAAGGTGAACAATGTTCGGATCAAATTGTCATATCGAAATTCGAATGGGTAAAAAAACCCTATATCAGAGCATCCCTAAAGAAAATGTAACTTAACCGGGAATTAAACCAGGGAACACTCGCTTCAATCCATGTCTGCTTGATCCAGTTCAATTGCCCTGCGTATCTCGGCGTGTTGCTGCCGATTAATTGGGTATTTCCACGCCAGCAGCATAGACCCCCCCAGGAGCAAGGCACAAAATGGGCCGATAAGGGCGCGTATCGCCCAAAGCGCGGCTTCAGGCTGCACGACAGCCAGCGGCAGGGAAGGGTCGGGCGGGATGCGGTAGCCGCTGAATGCGAGCACCATTTGCATCAGCGCCAGTGCCGCAGCCGAACCGGATTTCTGGATGAAGACGATGAAACCGTAGTAAGTGGCCTCGCGGTGGTAGCCGGTGGTGAGCTGGTCCTGGTCAATTACATCAGGGATGATGGAGGCAGGGATCACATGTGCCGCCGCCACGCCCACACCAGCACCAATTATCAGGAAGTAAATTATTGGAGAGAATCCCGGCGGCAGGAGGAAGAGAGAGACCATCACCAGGATCCACCATCCCACCGCCAGAAGATACGCATTTTGCTTGCCGTATTTCTTTGCCAGAAAAACAATCAGGGGGATGAAGACGAGGGTGGAGATCATCAACATCCCCAGGATGACATCCACCTGGTCCGGAATGCGTAGCCAGAAGGTGAGGTAATACTGGAAGAGCGCTCCAGCCAGGCTGACCGACACCCAGGCGGTGGTGTAAATCCCGGCGGCATAGCGGAAGGGTTTATTCTTCCAGGAGAACTGAAAGCCCTTGAACAGATTGAAATTATCCGGGCTGACGTTCTGGAATTTTTCCTTTATGAAGAAGAACAGCAGAAAGTAGGGGACGATCGCCAGTATACCAAAGACCACAGCTACACTCAGGTAGGCAGACTGTTTTTCCACCACCTGTTCCACAAAAAAGGGCATAGCCACCGCCGCCACCAATCCGGCGATCACACTAACGACCATCCGGTAACCATTTAAACTTGTGCGCTCATTGTAATCAGGGGTCAATTCAGGCGTTAAGGCAGAATAGGGAACCGCCACAATCGTATAGGATGTGTCGAAGAGGATATACACCAGGCTGTAATAGGCGCACAGCGCTGCCTGAGATTCGAACGGAGGGACCCACCAGAGTAGAATAAAAAACAGGCCGAAGGGAATGGCCCCGAACAGAAAGAACGGCCTGCGCCTTCCCCAACGCGTGCGGACTTTATCTGCATAGACACCGATGAGCGGGTCGTTGATGGCGTCCCAGATACCGCCGATCAGGAGGACGGGAATCGCGTAAAGCGGCTGGAGCCCGGCGATGTTATTCAGAAAGAATGCGAAAAAGAATCCAAAGAGCGTGGTGAGCGAGCTATTACCCCAGTCACCCATGCCAAAGACTAATTTTGTCCGAAAACTCAGATGGTCTTCGGGGATCGCGTTATCAGGGGTTTTGATCTTAAGAGAAGGTTCTGTCATCGATGAAAAGTTGATAACTAATGGGGATTACTTCGAGTACATTGGAAATTCAAATCCGGACTCACTCCAAAGCGCAAAAACCGCTGTGGAGATCTCCCGTCCGGCGCTGGTTTCCTTTAATACCAATTCCCCCCTGCGGGTGACACCTGTGAAACCCTGCATCAGGGAGGTGAGCGCGGTTCCCAGGGTGAGGGAGGAGGCTTTTACCGCATAGGCGGTGAGCAGGATGAAAAGAGGCTTGGGGGAGAGGACCTGGCGGCAGGCGTCCAACAATATTGGAAGTAGGGCGTAGAATTCCCAGACTTCCCCTTTTGGCCCGCGTCCGAATTTGGGCGGGTCGAGAATTATGCCGTCATATTGCGCTCCCCGCCGAGCTTCGCGCTGCACGAATTTTAGCGCGTCGTCCACGATCCAACGAATGGGTCTGGATTCCAATCCAGATAGCGCCTGGTTTTGCCTGGCCCAGGTTATTGCTTTGCGCGAGGCATCCACATGGGTTACCTGAGCGCCTCCCGCGGCGGCAGCCAGAGTGGCCAAACCGGTATAGCCAAAGAGGTTGAGAACCCGGGTATCGGGCCGGCTGAGGGATGCCTCACGGATGAAATCCCACTGCGAGGCTTGTTCGGGAAAGATGCCTACATGCCGTGAAGAAGAGAGCCGCACAAGGCAGGAGAGCGAGGCGTAGGAAAGTTTCCATTCCTCGGGAAGGGATTTTCGGAACTGCCAGTGGCCGCCGTTTTCCTCTGGCGCGGGCTGAAAAACCGCAGCAGCTTTGTGCCATTCTTGATCAGCCAGGGTAGGTTTCCAGATTGCCTCCGCTTCCGGGCGGATGAGTATGTGCGTGCCGAAACGCTCCAGTTTCTGGCCATTCCCGCTATCGAGCAGCTCATAATCCTTCCAGGCAGGGGAACTGACAATCAAAATATCATGATCGTGAGTGGATTGCATCTTTGACTCGATTACCCGAACGAAAAATCAGTATACCAGCAAAAATTCACTGATTCATCGTTATCCAATTTTAAACGGTTGATTAGAGAATCGTTCACAGAGAAGATTTCCACTAGAATAGTTGGTATGGAAAGCATAGATAAGGAAATCGAAGCAGGAATGATGGAGACGGATCGCCGTCAAAAAAACCCATGCGGATGCATTGCCGCTGGATTAATCGGGGGTGTTTCTTTTATCCTGCTTATTTGGATTCTTATGGGTAACTATCTCATCGCATCGGATCCACCAAAAAAAGTGGATGCGATCGTTGTGCTCAGCGGGGCGGAAAGCGACCGCATTCCCGAGGCAGCCAGGTTATTTAAGGAAGGCTATTCCGATACCGTGATCCTTACCGACACAGGTCTGAGTAAAACGCCAACCCCCGGAACTGAAGAATCCCCCATCGATCCGAACGGGATCAAAGCCGTAGAGCTGGCCGGGATGGGCGTACCTATCAGCAACATCATATTGCCCAATAATATCGTCAGCAGCACCGTTGGAGAGGCGGAGGCGGTGCTGGATACCATGCAGCGCCAGGGTATGGACTCTGCCATGATCGTCACCGATCCCTACCACACGCGGCGGGCCAAGATCATTTTTGATCGAATCTTCGATGGTTCTGGGATTCAGCTTCGCATCCAACCTGTGGAGGGTCACTGGTTCAGACCGTTCACCTGGTGGCTGCATCCGCAGGGTTGGAAGGTGACTGCCCTCGAATACATCAAACTGCTTTTATCATCTCAGGGAAATTAAAAAAAGAACAGGGCCACTTTAGGTGACCCTGTTGGTTTGGTAAGATCAGCTCTTACTCGGCCGAGCGGACATCGGCTGCCTGCAGCCCCTTGGTGCCTTTTTCGATCGAGAACTCGACCTTCTGGCCTTCCTTCAGGGATTTGTACCCATCCATTTCAATCGCGGAGAAGTGGACGAAGACATCTTCGCCATCTTCACGGCCGATGAAACCGTAACCCTTGGCAGGGTTAAACCACTTGACGGTACCTACAAAACGTTCTGCCATTCCTTCTTCCTCTTTCATAAAAAAAATTTTGAGACGCCGCTCCCTAATGATTCGGGAGGATCAAGAACTTGCCGCAATGAAGACGTCTCGTCCGGGGAGGAAGATTATCACGCAAGGTGTGCCGTGTCAAGATAATGATTAAACACGGATAAATATCGATCTGTGGCAATACCATCAGTAGAGCGACGATTTCAGGGAATATAATTTATGCGATGAAAACATTGTTGGAGAAAACCTATCTCCTGGTTGCCGCCGGTATCATTTTGATTGGAGCACTTTGTTTTACAGGTGTTTATTTATTCAAGACAGAAACCGATAAAAATCATGCCTATCAGGCTGGCAGCGAGGCAAGATACAGCGAACAGGCTGATCTCTTGCAGGATCTTTATCAGCTCCAGCCTTGGCAAAACGGCTTGACGGTTCAGATCGCAGATGTATATTTTCAGGGGGAGGATTACGCCCATGCTGTCACATGGTACACCAGGGCAGACAAGGCAAGCTTGTTGAATGCAACAGAGCGCCTTCGACTGGGTCAAAGCCTCGTTCAGACTGGCAGGATTGATGAAGCCAAAGTGATTTTTACAGAACTGGGTACCCGGTCGGACTTAACTGCGGAAAACGTATCCACCTTGAGTCAGGAATGGCGAAATTTGGGTGATCTGGAAGATTCTCTTTCCACTATCCTGGACTGGATTTCAGCCGGGAACCAGCCAGACGAAATGATGGCATGGAACGCAGCTACCCTTCAGGCTGTAATACGACCTGAGGACGCACTGTCAGAAATTTTCCAGCTAACTGCAGAGATGCCGAATCTTCGCGATGAGCTTTTTCCATTGATTGAGATATTCGAAAAAATAAATTATACGGACTCGGAGCGCTGGTTCGAGATAGGCCGGTTCCTTTTCGAAAACCAGGAATGGGACCTGACCGAAAATGCTTTTCTTCAATCCACACGTTTGCGTCCCGGTGATTCGGAAGGCTGGGCGATGCTCGGTGAATCAAAATTGATGCAGGAAGAAGAAGGGTACCCGGATCTGGTGAAGGCGATCCGCCTGAATGAGCGATCCAGACTGGGTCGCTATTTTCTCGCAAAGTATTGGCGTGAGCGGGGACAGATCGGTATTGCCATGAAATATCTCGAGTCTATGGCTGCCGAGGAACCTGGAGAGAGCCTTTGGAAAATCGAGTTGGCGAAAACCGCCTACCTGGGGGGGGATACTGCCAATGCGCTGGTATTTTATCAATCTGCGGCGAAAATTGACCCTGGGAATATCAGGGTTTGGCAGGCACTGGGTGAATTCTGCCTGGTAAATGGTATTGACCTGAAAGGAGCCTGTGAAGCCGCAGTACAGCAATCCATTTTGCTTGGGCCGGATGACCCGGTTTCGAATGACCTGATGGGATGGCTGCTCCTCACCGGCGGTGATCCGGATAACGCCTTGAAATTCCTGCGCAATTCCCTGAGCAAAGATGCAGGGTCAGCCCGCTCCCACCTGCATTATGCCCAGGCGTTGATCGGGGTCGGGGATATGCAATCGGCAAAAGCGGAGTTACAGCAGGCGTTATCCCTGGATACTGGAGGGCCGATCGGGCTCACCGCAGGCAGGTTGTTGCAGCGATATTTCGGGGGAGAGTGAGCAGAGAAGTTCTAAGGTAAAATCCAGCCTGATGCGTGCTGATTCTACGCTTACTTATAATTCGAGCAGAATAATGAGAGTGTGCTTTATATCCACCCTGATCATTATTCTTGCTTCAGGGTGTTCCATCATCAATGGATTGGGATCGCACCTTTCAGAACCATCATATGGATCGGAGCCTGGCATCCCGGAAAGCCAGATCCTCTTTCAGGACGATTTCAGCCAGGCTGGCAGTGGTTGGACGACCTCTTATTCCGGTGAAGGCAGCTCGGTGAATTATTCACACCAGGGGCTGGAATTCTACAATAATGAAGTTGAAAAGGATTACTGGTCCACGCGGGAGGGGGAGTATGGCAACGTGGCTGTGGGGGTGGATGCATCCAAGTTGGGAGGTCCGGACGATAACTCCTTTGGCGTGATCTGCCGTTACCGTGACGCAGAGAATTTCTACGCCTTTCTTGTCAGCAGCGATGGGTATTACGGGATTATCAAAGTGAAGGATGGCAAATACTCTTTACTGAGTGGGAAGAATATGGATTTCAATTCCGGCATCGTTCGGGGTCGGGGCACGAACCGGATTCTGGGGGTATGCTCGGAGGACGAGTTGGGGTTATATGTGAATGGCTCACTCCTGACGATCGTTCAGGATTCTGATTTCACGGATGGGCGGATAGGCTTGATCTCAGGATCGAATGCGACCCCGGGAACGGATATCCTCTTTGATAATCTAATTCTTTATCCAGCAATGAAGGTTTACCTCGATAGCATAGGCTGCCGGCTGAACCAGGCAGAGATTGAGAAATTTGCCAGCCAGTTCCACGCCCTTGGCCACCAGATCGTCGCCTCACCGGCACAGGCGGAACTGGCAATTATCAACACCTGCACAGTCACAACCGAAGCCGCATCCGATTCAAGGCAAAAAATCCGCCAGGCGGGGAAGGCTGGCTGCCCGAGGATCATCCCAGTTGGTTGTCTCTCCACCCTGGAAAAGGAGTCACTCGAAAATCTGCAAGGCGTAGAGATGGTGATCTCCAATGATGACAAGGATCAACTCGTAAGTCTCGTCTTGGGGCAATTCCTCTCCGAAGACCATTTCCATTACCGGGAGCCAGTGCAAGGCCCACGGAGGCGCATTCGCGCTTTTATCAAGTCGCAGGATGGGTGCGACCAACATTGCACCTATTGTGTCACCCGCTTCGCGCGGGGAAAAAGCAGGTCGGTTCAGGTAGAGGAGGTTACCGCGGATATTCGCGCGGCTGAAAACGCCGGCGCTCAGGAAGCGGTTCTCAGCGGCGTACAGCTCGGCGGGTGGGGGCGCGACCTCTCTCCGCCGAAAAGCATCGTCGATTTGGTGACGTCAGTCCTTGCCCAAACTTCAATCCCCAGGTTGAGGCTTTCTTCGATCGAACCCTGGGGTCTGCCTGAAACTTTTTATTCACTCTGGGAGAACCCGCGCCTCTGCCAGCAGCTTCATCTTCCGCTTCAATCCGGCAGCGTGGCAACGCTCAAACACATGGGACGGGAAAACACACCGGATTCCTACCGGGAAATTGTGGCGAAAATCCGCAGGTTTGTTCCAGAAATTGCAGTGACCACGGATATCATCGTCGGGTTTCCGGGAGAAACAGGGGATGAATTTTTGGAGAGTGTTCAATTTGTGGAGGCGATGGGGTTTGCGGGAGGGCACGTTTTTTCCTACTCGGGAAGGACAGGGACTCCATCCGAACTTTTGCCGGATAAAGTGGACCCGAAAGTGAAAAAAGAGCGTAGTCAAAAAATGCGGGATGTTCTTGAGCGAGCTAAAAACACTTACCAGCGAGACTCTTTGGGAAAAACTGTGAATGTGTTATGGGAGAGAAGCGAAAAGGTTAATGGGGAGTTTTGGAATCTGAGCGGGTGGAGCGGTAATTATCTGCGCGTAATGGCGAGATCGCCAAAAAATTTGGAAAATGAAATCAGCCGCGTAGAATTGGTTCGATGTGAACCGAACGGCGTTTACGGAATCATTGTCTGATGGTGAAATTCAAGAATCCAAAATGGTGGCAGCAGGTTGTTTCTATCAGATCTATCCCCGCAGTTTTGCGGATTCCAATGGGGATGGGATTTGAGATTTCAATGGAATCCGGCAAAAGCTCGGCTATCTTAATGCGCTTGGGGTTGGAGCGATCTGGATTTCCCCTCACTATCCTTCGCCGATGACAGGGTTGTGGTATTTACCAGAGAACTCCCCATAGAAAAAGAGTTGATCTGGTTGAATTTCAGCGCCGAGAAGGTGAAAATGGGCGCGTCAGGTTTAGCGGATGGGGAACACTTTTGGACCGAGTCCACTCTGGTAAATAATGAGAGAATTGATTGAACCTCGGTGCCCTTTGAAGGGCGGGTTTATCTTTCTAAATGAAAATTTCAATTCATTTCGACCAAAATCCTCTTGAAATGGGTAAATCGAAATTTCTTAAGGTATAATTGGCGCTTGCGAATTTCGCGAAGTGATTTTTTTGATCGAAAGGAAAGTGTATGCCCAAACGCACCTATCAACCTCGCATCCGTCGCCGCCTGCGCGTTCATGGATTCCGCCAGCGCATGTCTTCTGCGGATGGCCGTGAAGTGTTAAAGCGGCGTCGCCTTCGTGGGCGCCATCAATTAACGGTAAATGCAAATAATCACGTCAAACGCATTCGCTGGTAAAAATCCAGAGTGGCCGGGTTGGCTTTCCAGAATCATTTCTGAGGAATCGAGCCCCTGCTGGCTAAAGCGTGAAACGGAAGAATCGACTCTGTCATTCAGAAGAGATCAAGCGGGTGAGGCATACCGGGCGTAGTTATACCCACCCGCTTCTTGTATTAATAAAAGAAGAGAACTGCCTGGAATACATACGTGTTTCTGTGATTGCCGGGAAAAACAGCGGTGGGGCTGTGGACCGAAATAGAGTGAAACGCCGCATACGAGCCTGCATGGATGGTTTACTCCCGGAAATCCAGGGTGGATGGGATTTGATCCTTCAATCCAGAAATGGTTCGCAGGATGCATCCAGTAAACAGTTTTATGAAGCTTTAACAAGCCTGTTGATTCGGGCTGATTTGATACAGAAAAATGGGTGAAGTTCACACCAACACATCGGAGTATGCCAGCGAGCCGCGTTTGCGGGATTTGCCGATTAACTTCCGGACGATCTTACGATGGCCACTACTGGCACTCATTAGGATGTATCAGAGTACTTTATCAAAGACAATGCCTTCGAACACTTGCCGGTTTTATCCATCTTGCTCTCACTACGGTTACCAGGCAATCTATAAGCATGGAGCTGGAAAGGGATCGGTTCTGGCAATCTGGCGGGTGATCCGGTGTAACCCATTCAATCCGGGCGGGTACGACCCCGTCCCTTAACAAAGGTAATCAAGGATGAAATATCAAAAAATTGCGATTGTGATTTTGTTGGCGTTCACTGCCCTGATCCTGGCTGGATGTACCGGTGCGGGGGGAGGCGTGAACAACTGGCCAGGGATGACTGTCACCGGGGATGTGGCATATCTGGCGGACGGTGCATCGATTTACGGCATAGACCTGACAAATGGTACCCAGAAATGGGTTTTCCCTGAACGTCAACAGAGTGGTGGCATCATCGAAAGCCTTTTTAACCGGGGGCCAAACTACGGGATTTTGTTCGCACCCCCAGCGATCGATGGCGAGATGATGGTGATCGGTAATTACACCAAAGAATTATTCGGCATCAATATCACAAATTCAACTGAAATGTGGAAGTTCACCGATGCCGATGACCGCTACATTGGCGGCGCGTTGATCGCGAGTGATTATGTGTTTGCCCCGAATGCGGATGGCAACCTTTACATCCTGAAGAAAAACGGCCAGTTGGTGAAAACCATCACAACCACCGGTCCGCTTTGGTCCACCCCGGTTCTAAATGGCACCGTTGTCTACCTTTCCGGACTTGATCATAACCTTCATGCATACGACCTGAAATCACTTGACCAACTCTGGCAGACAGATCTGGGCGGTGCATTGGTTGCCAGCCCGGTTTTGGATGCCGATGGAAACCTGCTGGTGGGGAATATCAGCGGTTTGTTATCCAAAGTGGATGGAAAAACTGGAAAAATCCTTGATCAAACTACTCTTAGCGGTGGAATTTGGTCCAAACCCGTGATCAGTGATGGCAAGGTTTATATTGGTGTACAGAGCGGTGATTTTTACGCGCTGGATGAGAAAAAACTGAGCCAAAATCCGACTCTGATCAACACCTCGTCTTCGGTGATCGCTTCCCCAGTGCTTGTTCCGGATGGGGTTGTTTATGTCAATGAAGGCGGGAACGTGGCAGATCTAAAGACCGATCTAACAGAGAATTGGCACCAAAAATTAACAGGTCAACTATATTCAGACCCTGTACTGGTTGGTGATCTGATCTTGGTCCCGGTCAAGGGCGGAGACGTCCTGCTGCAATCCATCAAGACCAATGGGGCATTATCCTGGCCTTTCAAACCCGGGAAATAATAGGAAATCACAATGGGCGATATTTTTAACGCAATAATTGTTACACCGTTTGTAAATGTACTGATGTTCATTTACAACCTGATCGGCCAAAATTTCGGGATCGCGATCATTTTATTCACGATCCTCGTACGCCTGATCACCTGGCCGTTGCAGGCGCAGCAGATCAAAGGCGCCAAGGCGATGACCGATCTACAAAAAGATAAGCGCTACATCGACATGCAGGCGAAGTACAAAGGGGATAAGGAAAAACTGGCGCAGGCGCAGATGGAACTCTATAAGGAGATGAAGATCAACCCCTTCGCATCCTGCCTGCCAACAGTCATTCAATTACCGGTCATCATTGGGTTGTACCAGGCGCTGATCATGGCATTGGCCAGTACTAACCTGGATTTATTGAAATTAACGAATCATATCTACCCAAATTTCATAAACCTGTCAGATTTGATTCCTTTGAATGATCATTTTTTATGGATGAACCTCAGCCAGCCGGAGCGGTGGTATATCCCCGGCACAGAGATTGGCATCCCGATATTAACGATCATCGTCGTGATTACCACTTATGCACAGCAAAAACTGATGACCCCGCCCATCGATGGGTGGTAACGATCAATCAGCCCAGATGACCAAGACGATGAACATGTATATGCCGCTGCTGATGGGCTGGATCTCATTTACCCTGGCCGCTGGGTTGGCCATCTATTTTGTTGTTTCCAACCTGATCGGTATTTTCCAATATGCGATGATGGGGCAGATCGATTGGCGCAACTGGCGAAATTTGATCCCATTCATGGGTTCAAAACCGGAACCCCAGGCGAAGAAAACCAGTTTAAAAGCGAAGAAGTAATCGACGAGGGATATCTATGCAACACGAAAAAACTACTTTGGAAATCATTGCACCTACCATCGATGAAGCCATTGAGCAGGGGCTGGATCAGCTCGGACTGCCCAGAGACGCGGTGGATGTCGAGATCCTGGATAGCGGCAGCAAAGGGCTGCTGGGACTTGGTCATCGCCAGGCAAGGGTGCGCCTATCTATCCGTGAGGATGAATCCACGCACGCTGCAGCAGTGGCGGAGAAAGCACCCAGCCCAAAGCCTGCAAAAGACAAGATAGCCGCGGAAGAAAAGCCATCCCCGAAAACAGAGTCGAAACCTAAAGCTCAAAAAGAGATCTCGCTGGGTGACGACCATGAACTTCAGGTGGCCAAGGCGGTGGTTGAAGAAATGCTGGATAAATTGAAGGTTTTCGCCAAGGTCGACGCCAAATATATTGAGGCAGACGAGCGTGGCGGAGATCGCACAATTTTCATCGAGATCACAGGTGAAGATCTCAGCATCCTGATCGGCCGGAAATCCGAGATTCTCAATGCCCTGCAATATCTCTGCAGCCTGATCGTCTGCCGCGAGTTGGGTAAATGGGTACCTTTATTGATTGATATCCAGGGGTACCGTGCCCGGCGGGAGGACCAGCTACGCAGAATTGCTGACCGCATGGCGGATCAAGCCATACTGACGGGTAAGAAACAGGTGCTGGAACCGATGCCAGCGGGGGAACGGCGTATCATTCACCTGCAGCTCAAGGAACATCCTGATGTGATCACCGAGAGCATGGGTGAAGACCCGAATCGAAAAGTGACCATCAGCCTGAAGAAGTAGAATTTCAACACGGGCAACCCAAAGCGGGATAGCCCGTGTTGTATTTCAGGAAAAGAGAGCAGGCAGCGATGAACGCAGTGGATTTGATCATCAAAAAACGGGATGGATTCGAGCTCACCCGGGAGGAGATTGAATTCTTTGTTGCCGGTTTCACCCGTGGCGAGATTCCCGATTACCAGGCGGCTGCCTGGGCGATGGCCGTGCTTCTGCGTGGAATGACCGACCGGGAAACGACCGACCTGACCCTGGCAATGGCCAATTCCGGGTCCACACTTGATCTTTCCAAAGTTGTGAAGATCGCGCTGGATAAACATTCAACCGGCGGCGTGGGCGATAAAACCACCCTGGTGGTGGAGCCACTGGTAGCCGCATGCGGTGTGCCTGTGGGGAAAATGTCCGGCAGGGGATTGGGCTTCAGTGGCGGAACCCTGGACAAACTGGAATCCATTCCTGGTTACCGCACGAATCTCTCGCGGGATGAATTTATCACCCAGCTCAAGGAGATCGGCCTGGTGCTCACCGGGCAAAGTCCCGACCTGGCGCCTGCCGACGGTAAGTTCTACGCTCTGCGGGATGTGACCGGCACGGTGCAATCCATGCCGCTCATCGCCTCCTCGGTGATGAGTAAGAAGATCGCCGGCGGAGCGCAGGCGATCGTGCTGGATGTCAAGATTGGCAGCGGGGCTTTCATGAAGACCCTGGAAGAGGGCCGTTCTCTGGCAAACCTGATGGTCTCCATTGGCAGGCTTTCCGGGCGAAAGGTGGTGGCACTTCTTTCAGATATGAACCAGCCGCTTGGAAGCGCTGTGGGAAATGCTCTGGAGTTGAAGGAAGCCATTGATACGCTGCACGGGCAGGGACCCGAGGATTTTCGCGCGCACTGCCTGGATGTAGCCGGGGAGATGATGCTTTTGGGGGGACGGGTTACCTCCACGGAGGAGGGCGTTGATTTTGCAAAACGCGCACTGGCAGATGGCAGTGCCTGGGAAAAATTCCGGATGCTGGTTGGCCGGCAGGGCGGGGATGTGAGCTTCATTGATCACGCTGAAAAACTGCCCCAGGCTCCTATTGTGCAGACAGTTAAATGGGAAAAAGCGGGCTACGTGCGCTGGTTGGATGCCCGGGTGGTGGGTGAGACATCAGTTCTTATGGGGGCGGGCCGGGTGAAGAAAGAGGATCGGATCGATCATTCGGTGGGAATCCTGGTACATAAGAAAGTGAGCGATTTGATGCAGCCAGGGGATACTGTGTTCACTTTGCATGCTGCCAGCAAGGATTCTGCCTCGGAGGCCGAAACGCGGCTCCGGGAGGCGGTCTCCCTGCAGGACACCCCTTGCCAGCCCTTGCCACTTTTCTACGACCGGATAGAATAATATTGTGTAGGGGTTGACCCTAATCCCTAAATTTAAACATCGCAGGTACATCATGTTTGATTGGCTCAAACGCAGAAAGAAGACCCCCACACCGCCACCGCAACCGGTTGAGCGGACTGTGCCGGTATACAGACCGCCACGCGAAGCGGTGGAAACACCGATCCAGGAATCTGTCAGCGATGCCACCCTGATCGCGCCATCCTATGCTGCGCAGGTTAATCAGCAAGTTGGAGCACCTGTGATGGAGCCGGTGAATCCGACACGCAAGACTTCGGATGACGCCCGAGATTACCTGGAAAAAGTGCGCCAGAAGGAAGATGCCCTGGCGATGCGGTTCGCGGCTGGGACGATCAACCGTAAGCAATTTGAAGAACTTTACGCCAGCTACCAGCATGAAATCCGGATGGTCGAACAATTTATGAGTCAAAATCCCGAATCCGAGGATTGGCGAAACCAGGTGACAGATGGCCAGTCCATGATCATCCGCCGGCGTCATCAATCAGAGATGACCGGTTACTCCATATATGACCTGCGCTCGGGATTACCCATACAAACCAGGGGCGATTTTGGAGTGGACCCCGCGCTTTTTGTTCCAATGCTTTTCGCTTACCAATCCGCCACCCGGGAGATCTTTGGGGGAGAGGTTCGTTTGACCCAGATCGAGGGGGGGAAGTGGCTCTGTTTCATTCCTGGCAAGGTCACTTCCACCATCGCGCTTTTTAATAACGAACCAACTCAACAGCAACTCAAGAATCTCGAGCAATCTCAAAAACTCTTCGAAGAGGCAAATGCTCACCAACTCCAGCGGGAAATGATCGATCCGGATGCGCTTGTTTTGCCGCATGATTATTATTTGAAGGAAAAGTTTTAGAGGTCATATGGAAGGTGTCCCGATTTTTAAAGTGATCCTGCTCGGCGATGGGAATGTGGGCAAGACATCCCTCGCGCGGCGGTATTGCGAGGGAAAATTTGAAGTTTCGCGCATCATGACCATCGGGGTGGATTTTCAGACCAAAGTGGTGAATCTTCCCGGGCAGCAGGTGAAACTTTCCATCTGGGATGTAGCCGGGCAACCGCGCTTTCAGGCAGTACGCGAGAGTTTTTACCGCGGGAGTGTCTCTGCCGCGTTGGTTTACGACCTGGGGGAGAAGAATTCGCTGGATAATTTGCCTAGCTGGGTGGAAGAAGTACACAAGTTCGCCCCGGCTGTAAAATTTGTGGTGATCGGCAACAAGCTGGATTTGGTGCCTCAACCACCAGAGCTGGCCAGGGCCGGGATGGAATTTGCGATGAGCATCGGGGCACCCTTCCTGCTTACCAGTGCTTCTACCGGGAATGGGGTTGAAGCAATGTTTGATTACATTGCCCGGCTGGCTTTCGGGATGCCAATTCAGCAATAAACACATCACGCAGAATCCGGTTCCCTTATCTTTTAACCGGAATTATGGGATAATCCATTTATAAAACGATGATGGAAACGAGTAGGTTTTGCGCCTCCTGGAGCGAACCCGGGTTGGTGGAAGCCGGGTGGCAGACCAAAACTGAAAATCCTTCCGGAGTTTCGCGCTGAACTCCCGTATGGGAAAGTAAGCAAGACGGATCAGCCACCGTTACCAGGGCTTTGGAATGATCAAATCCTACAAAGCGCCTGCTTGAATGGCAGGAACACGGGTGGTACCGCGGGTGTGAACTCGTCCCGAATCGGGATGAGATTTTATTTTTAATTACAATGGTGTTGGAGGAAAAAATGTTTAAGCCTGTCTCCCCAAAACTGAATGTGACCTCGCTGGAGGAGGCGATCCTGTATTTCTGGAAGGAAAAGGACATCTTTCACCGCACCATGAAGGAACGGGAGGGTGGTCCCGAGTATGTTTTTTATGAAGGACCCCCCACAGCGAATGGGAAGCCGGGCTCGCATCACGTGTTGGCGCGGGCATTCAAGGATCTCTTTCCGCGGTATAAAACCATGCGCGGGTACCACGTCCTGCGCCGCGGCGGTTGGGATACCCACGGGTTGCCGGTGGAGATCGAGGTGGAAAAGCGCCTCGGGTTTGAAAAGAAGAGTCAAATTGATGAGTATGGTATCGCCAAATTCAATGAACTCTGCCGTCAGTCCGCGTTTTCCAATATCCAGGACTGGGAGAAGCTCACCGACAGGATCGCCTTCTGGGTGGATCTCAAAGACGCATACGTCACTTACACGAACGAATATATAGAATCGGTGTGGCATATTTTGAAGGATTTCTGGGAGAAGGATCTGCTTTACCAGGGATTCAAGGTGGTACCTTACTGCCCGCGCTGCGGCACACCGCTTTCAGCCCATGAGGTGTCTTTGGGTTACAAGGATACTGAAGACCCTTCGGTGTTTGTCCGGATGCCGTTGGTTGATGAACCTGGCACATCACTGCTGGTGTGGACTACCACCCCCTGGACCCTGCCGGCGAATGTGGCTGTAGCTGTTGGAGAGGGGATTGATTACGTGACCGTACAGGTCAACCTGCCTGAAAATGGAACGGAGCGGTTGATCCTTGCTGAAGCGCTGCTTGGTAAGGTATTTGGGGAGATACCTTTCCAGGTGATCGACCGCTTCAAGGGAAAGCAATTGAAAGGTAGACGCTATCATCCGCTCTTTACCTTCCTGCCCTTGGAGAAGAAAGCCCATTATGTCCTCCTGGCGGATTTTGTATCTGTGGAGGATGGTTCCGGGTTGGTGCACATGGCGCCTGCCTACGGTGAAGATGATATGAGAATGGCTACGGAATACGATTTGCCCATTCTTCAGACCGTCGCCCCGGATGGTGCTTTCATTTCCGAGGTCAAACCATGGGCGGGTGTTTTCGTAAAGGATGCCGACCCGCTTATCATTCAAGACCTGCATGACCGCGGGCTGCTGTTCAAATCCGAGCTCTACCCGCATAGTTACCCCTTCTGCTGGAGATGTGATGGTCCGCTGCTTTATTATGCCAGGCAGACCTGGTTTATCCGAACCAGCCGGTATAAGGAACGTCTGGTAGCTTTAAACGAGAAGATCAATTGGTACCCTGGTCATATTAAAAACGGGCGGTTTGGTAACTTTTTGGAAAACAATATCGATTGGGCGTTGGGGCGGGAGCGTTACTGGGGCACACCGCTTCCGGTATGGGAATGTTCCGCCTGCCATGATCAGACCTGCATCGGATCGGTGAAGGAGCTGGAAAAGCATTCCGGTCGAATCCTGACGGACCTCGACCTGCATCGGCCGTTTGTGGATGATGTACACCTTCGCTGCGAGAAGTGCGGCGGGAAAATGAACCGCGTACCTGAGTTGATCGACGTGTGGTTTGATTCGGGTTCCATGCCGGTGGCGCAGTGGCATTACCCGTTTGAGAACCAGGCGGAGTTTGAAACCTACTTCCCTGCGGATTATATCTGCGAAGCCGTGGACCAGACCCGCGGCTGGTTCTATTCCCTTCATGCAATAAGTTCGCTGCTAAATAACGAGATCTGTTTTCGAGAACGTGATCTGCCTGGGGCTGATCCTCGATGAAGACGGCCAGAAGATGTCGAAATCCAAGGGGAATGTAGTTGATCCCTGGCCGGTGATCAATCAGAACGGCGCGGATGCGATGCGCTGGTATCTTTATACAGCCTCACCTCCGGGGCAGGAACGACGCTTCTCCAGCAATTTGGTAGGCGAAGTGGTCCGCAATTTCACGATTACCTTGTGGAATATTTATTCCTTGTTTGTGACTTATGCAAATTTGGATGGGTGGAACTCGTAACGATGAAAAGAGCCCAAAGTATAGCGATTTGGATCAGTGGTTGCGATTCGGATTACACACTCTTGTGAGAGATGTCACAGCTGCTTATGAGAGTTATGACGTTTTAGCAGCCACCCGGCCGATGGAGGCATTCGTGGATCAACTCTCGAATTGGTACCTGCGGCGTTCTAAGCGGCGTTTCTGGAGGAGCGGATCCGACGAAGATAAACAAGCGGCCTACTCTACACTTTATGAAGCACTTATTACTGTCACCAAGCTGCTGGCTCCGGCTATGCCCTTCCTTTCAGAGGAAATGTATCAAAATTTGGTACTGAAAGCGGACAATATCGCGCCAATCTCAGTCCACCTCGCTTCATGGCCTGAATACGATGTAAGCGTGATCGACGAGAAATTGAATCGGGATATGGAAACGGTAATGCGCCTTGCCTCCCTGGGGCATGCCGCGCGCAACAATGCCAATCGCAAGGTGCGCCAGCCGCTGGCTGAGGCAGCTTTCAGCGCCGGGAGCAAAGAGGAACTGGCTGCTGTGGATAATTTTGCGGAGCTGCTTGAAGACGAACTTAATGTTAAAAAGGTACGCGCGCTCAGCAGCGCAACAGAAGCGGTTTCCTATTCGCTCAATCCTTACCCCAAGCAGTTGGGTCAGAAATATGGTGGACGCTACCCTGCCATCCGCCAGGCATTGCTCGCGCTGGATCCGGTGGAGACTGGGAAGACCCTGCTCGGTGGAGAACCGGTTCGGGTAATCGTCGAGGGAGCAACATTGGAGATCCTTCCGGAGGAAGTTGAAGTGCGGGTGAGCGCAAGAGAAGGCTTGGCCGTAGCTGCGGAAGGAGCGTGGCTGGCAGCCCTGGTTACCGACCTTACCCCCGAGCTGATCCAGGAAGGACTGGCACGGGAATTTGTGCGCAGGGTCCAGGACTTACGCAAATCTGCAGATTTCGATATCGCCGACCGGATCGATGTGTTCTACCAGGCTTCTGAATCGTTACAGCGAGCCATCCAATCGAACCGGGAGTTCATCATGGGTGAAGTTCTGGCGAAAAGTCTGGTTAGCGCTGAGCTGCCGGTAGGCTGCCCAAAGTCAGAAGATGACTTCGATGGCGAACACGTCCTGCTTGGAATCAAGCGGAATTGAAATAGAGTTTTTTAGTTGTGAAGAATTTATAAGGAAATGATTTGCGAATGAAGAATAGAAATAGTTTCTGGTTGCTCTTCGGAATTGCGATCCCAATAGTCGTATTGGATCAGGTTTCCAAAGCGATCCTTCTGGCAAATGTCCCCAGCGGCGGAGCCTGGATGCCGCTTACCTGGCTGGCTCCGTATGCCCGGTTCGTCAACTGGTATAACAGCGGCGTGGCCTTCGGTCTATTCCAGGGGGGCGGGATGCTTTTTGCCATTCTGGCGCTGATTGTCTCCGGCGGGATCATTTATTATTACCCGCGCATCCCGCATGAGGAAAAACTGATGCAGGTTGCCTTCGGATTCATGCTGGGCGGGGCGGTGGGGAACTTGATCGACCGGTTTCGATATGGCGGCAATGTGATCGATTTTATTTCGGTGGGTAATTTTCCAGTGTTCAATGTGGCGGATTCCGCTGTGACCATTGGTGTTGGCCTGATGCTGTTGGCAACTTTCCTGGAGAGCCGGAAAAAACCCGTTGGGTCAGACTCCGCTGATCCAGCCAGCGACAAGGTTTCGTGAATACAAAGGTCCTGGAAGCGGTTGTTCCCGGAGAAGCGCCTGCCAGGCTGGATGTTTTTCTGGCAGGTCAATTTCCGGAATATTCACGTTCCAGAATTCAGCAGCTCATTCATGCAGGCCTGGTAAGCGTGGATGGTCAACCAGCTGAAAAAAGCGGGCAGACCATGATTGCAGGGCAGCAAATACGAATGGAAATCCCCCCCCCTGTAACACCTGTGGTGTCGGGTGAAAAGATCGATCTTCAGGTCATCTTTGAGGATGAAAACGTCCTGGTGATTGATAAACCCGCCGGGATGGTGGTGCATCCTTCCTATGGGCATGGGTCGGGCACCCTGGTGAACGCGGTTCTGGGAAGGGAGGGGGAGCTTCCGCAGATCAATGGCGAGTTCCGCCCTGGAATTGTGCACCGGCTGGATAAGGAAACCTCCGGGTTGATCCTGATCGCGAAAAATGATCGAAGCCTGCAATTCCTGCAGGACCAATTCAAGAGCCGGCAGGTTGAGAAAATCTACCAAACCCTGGTGGATGGCTGCCCGCCGACACCGTTGGGCAGGGTGGAAGCGCATATTGGCCGGGACCCAAAAAACCGAAAAAAGATGGCTGTAACCGATCCGGCATCCGGGCGGGAAGCGATCACCGAATATCGAACACTGGAATCTTTCAAACGACACACCTATTTGGAAATCCACCCGCTGACCGGACGAACCCACCAGATCCGCGTGCACATGAAGTTCCTTGGTTGCCCGGTAACGGGGGACACAGTTTATGGGTACAAAAACCCAACCATCATTCTTCACAGGCACTTTCTGCACGCTGCCAGGTTGAAGATACGTCTTCCCGGTGAGGACGCCCCCCGTGTTTTTTTCACTCCTCTACCCGTGGAATTGCAGCGAACGCTGGACGAACTTCGGTAGGCAGTTCTCGAAGAAATCTGGAAATTGGCCTGGAATCTGCACCAATTTCCCTTTGATATAATCCTCTTTTGAACATGGAGGTGGAAATGGAAACATTTATCGGGATATCCGAAATAGATCAAGCTGCGGCTGTTGTTCGCGGAAAAACCAGGCAATCTCCAGTTGCGGGCATTATCCTGGGTTCCGGGTTGGGGGGTCTGGCGGATTCGGTTGAATCACCCGATATCATCTCTTACCAGGAGATCCCCAACTGGCCAATTTCCTCCGTGGTAGGGCATAAAGGACGGTTGGTGATCGGCACCCTGGAGGGGAAATGCGTTCTGGTGATGCAAGGAAGGACGCACTATTACGAAGGTTACTCTATGGACAGAATCACCTTTCCTATACGGGTGATGCAGCGCCTAGGGATCCGAAACCTCATCGTTACAAACGCCGCCGGAGCAATCAACCCCGGATTTCAACCTGGAGATGTGATGATGATCACCGATCAGATCAACCTGATCGGCATGGCAGGGCTAAATCCCCTCCGTGGACCCAACCTTGATGAATTTGGGGAGCGCTTCCCGGATATGAGCAAGCCATATGATGCCGAATTTGCCAATAAAACGCGGCAGGTTGCCAACCAGGCGGGCATCGACCTTAAAGAAGGTGTTTATATTTGTCTCTCTGGGCCATCCTTCGAATCCCCAGCTGACCTGCGGTTTTTGCGCCTCATCGGCGCGGACGCGGTGGGAATGTCTACCGTTCCGGAAGTGATCATCGCCAGGCACGGTGGCATGCGCGTGCTGGGGTTTTCCGGCATCAGCAATAAAGCCAACCTGGATGGATCAACTGTTACCACCCACGAGGAAGTACTGCAAGCCGGCGAAATGATCGTTCCCAAACTCAGTGCGCTGGTCCGCGGAGTATTGAAGGATCTCGATTGATCAAACGATCCGGTTTGTGAATCCACGGCATGCAGCTCATCATCAGTTTTTTGGTTAAATTCGAAACCTGGATCTATCTCCTGGCAGCCGCGGCGGCGGTTTATTTTGCTCGGGGTTTGGTAATTAATTGGCGGGAACTGCGAACATCCATTTTCGGGTTGGAGCGGGAGAACGCACGCAGGAAATTAAACTCCAGCTTATCAGGGCTTGTCCTGGTCGGGATCATTGTCACGGCTGAATTTATTATGGTCTCGATCATCACGATCAAGTACCCTTCTCAAGTCATTTTGGCAACGCCGACTCTGGAGATCCAGGCTAGCGAAACTCCCGCAGTGGGGTTGATCCCCGGTCTCGCTGGGACGTCCGCCATCACACCGCAGTTAACAAGTTCTGATAACGGCTGCGTTCCCGGGAAGCTGGAATGGGTTTTCCCACTGGCGGGGGATACTGTGAGCGGCAAGGTGGAATTGAAGGGGACGGTGAACGTCACAGATTTGGGTTTTTATAAATACGAATTCAAGGCTGTTGGTGATCCATCCTGGACAACCATTGCAGGGGGTAGCATGGCGGTTACGGAAGGCGCCCTGGGAGGTTTGTGGCAGACCGATAATTTGCTTCCAGGTGAATACGAACTGCAATTGGTTGCTTTGGATAATCGAAATAATACACTCCCCTCATGCGTTATCCCCATTACGATCAAGGCTCCGTAACAGCAATATGACCTCGGTGACTATTCGACAGGCGCTGCCCCAGGAATACGAGATTTTATCGACGTTTTCCTCTACGATCGAGATCAGCAAGACGTGGCAGATGGAGCAAATTTTTGAAGACGGCGCATGGAACATCCGGTTTAAGGAAGTCTCACTTCCCCGCCCAGTGCACCTGGTTTATCCTTTTTCATCGAAGGACATTCGGGAGCACCTTGTTACGAATGAATTGAATTTATTGGCGGAAGAGAAATCCCAGCCAGTGGGGTTCCTCAGCCTGGAGGCAAAAAGCGGTACCCAGGTTGCCAGGGTCACTGACCTGATTATTGCGGGCCAAAACCGCCGAAAAGGAATCGCTACGGCGCTTATGATCGCGGCAGTGGAATGGCTTGTGGAAAGGAATCTCAACGGGATCACTCTGGAGATGATGCTGAAGAATCATCCCGGGATAAATTTATCCCGAAAAATGGGATTTCACCTGGCAGGTTTTAATGATGTATATTATTCCAATGGGCAAACTGCGGTCTATTTTTACCGGAAAATTGCTTGAGATGATCTAAATGATGGAATTTCAGTCCAACGTTTATTCCTTTATTAAAGCTATCAGCGATATCCTGACCGCCGGGATCGCAATCACCGCGTTTTCGCTGCTTCTTTTCGCACTCACCATGAACCTGCGGGATAAAGTGGTGCGATCCTTCTGTCTGATCATGGTCAGCGTTGTGATCGTCTTTTCAGCAGAGGCGTTCAGTTCCACAGCGGTGGAACCCTGGCAGGTTGCCTTCTGGTTGCGACTGCAGTGGGTAGGGATCATCCTGCTCCCAGCGCTATATTTTTCGTTTTCCGACGCAGTTCTGGAAACCACCGGTCGGCGGAGCCGCTGGCGACGCAGGTGGGCTTCGCTGGCTGCCTATGTAGTTACGGTGTTTTTCCTATTTATGCTGCCAGCGGGGCTTTTCACCGGCCCGGTAATATTGACTGAACCCCCCGCACCGCACCTGACGCCAACCTTCCTGATCGATCTCTTCACAGTTTTTTATTTGTTAGTCATGGCCGCCACCTGGGTGAATTTCATCAGGGCTTACCGGCGTACAGTAACCCCCACCAGCCGGCGCAGGATGGCTTACCTGCTAATCGGATCAGTTGCGCCGGCACTGGGTTCCTACCCCTTCCTCCTGTTCGGTTCCAGCCTGGCGGCTGAATATCCGTATTATTTCTGGATCGTGGTGGTCGCTAGCAACCTGCTGGTAGGATTCCTGCTGGTGCTGATGGCTTATGCAGTCTCCTTCTTTGGCATGCCCTGGCCAGACCGGGTGGTCAAAGGCCGCTTGCTGCTCTGGCTTCTGCGCGGGCCGGTCACCGCCAGTATCACCCTCGCTTTTACCACCCTTATCAGAAGGTTCGGGGATTTCTTCGGGCAGGTCTACACCGCCTGGGTGCCCATCACCATGGTAGTCACGATTGTCATTCTGGAGTATTTGATCACCATTCTCTCCCCATTCCTGGAACGCAAGTTGTTTTATGGAAATGATGACGATGACCTGGAGATCATGGAAATACTGGAATCCCACCTGATCACCCGCAGCGACCTGCTTCAATTTGTGGAGATGATCCTGGCTGCCATCTGCGACCACCTGCAGGCGCGGGGTGCCTATCTAGCTGCCCTGGAACCAGGCAGGCTGGATCTGGTCGCCAGAGTGGGTAAGGTTAGGCCAGCCAGTTTGGAAGAAGACGGTGAGCTCTATAAACTGGCGTTGAAGGATGGCAGCCTGCCGGAGTTTTTCCCCTGCGATAATGTTTTTATCGCGCCGATCCGGGATGAAACCCCAGATGGTGAGATCCTACTCCTTGGTTTACTGGTGGTTGCAGGCATGGAACAGACTGATTTGCAACCCGATCAGCAAAAGGCTTTGAAGGTGCTGACCACCCGCACAGGCCTGGCATTACGTGACCGACGCACTCAGGCACAGATCTTCACCGCCATGGAGTCCCTTTCTCCTCAGGTGGCTTATATCCAAAACCTCAGCGCGGCAGGCAGGTACGACCGCGAGGCCATCCTGGTTGATAACAGCGAATTGTTGATGGATAATTTTGACCACTGGGTAAAGGACGCACTGACGTATTACTGGGGCGGCCCGCATTTGACGGAAAATCCGCTCCTGCAATTGAACATTGTTCAATCACGGATCAGGGAGGGTAACGACAATCCCGCCAATGCACTGCGGGGTGTACTGCGGGATGCGATTGAATTGCTGCGACCCGAAGGCGAGCGAAAATACACCAATGAGTGGATCCTGTATAACCTGCTGGTTATGAAATATCTGGAGGCTAAAAAAGTAAAGGAGATCGCGAACAAATTAGCCATTTCGGAAGCCGATCTGTTCAGGAAACAAAAGGTGGCCATCTCCGAAACCGGGAAAATGATCCTTGGAATGGAGAAGCGTTCGCTCGTGGCATAAGGTTTTATGCTAATATTATCTGTCAGCATTATTGGCTAGCGGAGGGTTTGGAGGTTGGAAATGAATGGTGATTCGATTATGGGTGGGGAGAATCTGGTTCCCGGGGAAGACGAAAGCTGGTGGTCGGCAGTTCTGCTGGAGGAAAAGCGCTGGGAACCTTTCACAGATGAACCGGAGAAGGAACCTCAACGGCTGCAGCAGTCCAGGATGGATTGGGAACATGCCCAGAGTGTGATGGCAGGTGACGAGGTGGTCACGATGGAAGTGCGCGGCTATAACCGCGGGGGTTTGCTTGTGCAGGGAGAAAAACTGCAGGGATTTGTGCCACTTTCTCATTTGTTGCGTTATGACGCGACCTCCAGCGAGGAGGAGCGCAGGCGGTTGATCAGCAGTTACGTGGGGATGCAGATAGATCTCAAAATCATCGAGTGCGACCCTGGCAAGGATCGGATCGTTTTTTCCGAACGGGCGGCTAAAGCCGGTTGCGGCAAGCGGAAGCAATTGATCGCCCAGATCCAAATAGGGGATATCCTGGAAGGCTGCGTGACCAACATTACCGATTTCGGTGTGTTCGTTGATCTCGGGGGTGTGGAAGGGCTGATCCACCTATCTGAGCTTTCCTGGGGGCGGGTGCATAATGGAAACGATGTTGTTCAAATCGGCAATGTGATCCGGGTAGTGGTGCTTTCAATAAACACCAACAATGCCCGTATCGCACTCAGCTTGAAACGATTGGATCCGAATCCCTGGGAATTCCTGGGCGAAAAATACCACCCTGGAGACGTTGTGCAGGCGGATGTGACAACCCTAACGCGTTTTGGCGCTTTTGCCAGGCTTGCTGAAGGCGTGGAAGGATTAATTCACATCACCACCTTGAAGCTGGACCCCGGTATGCAGATCCAGGAAATCCTTGAGCCGGGTCAACATATTCACGTCAAGATCCTGCATCTGGATATTGAAAAAAGGCGATTGGGATTGGGATTGGTAACCCCTGAATGACAAAAAAAAATGACGCCGTTCCCTCGCAAAAGGGAAAAAAGCCGTCCAGCCAGTCGGTAAAATACCCGCAGGACGGATTAAGCGATTTCACAGGCTCCTTCGACCGCTACGGCTGGGATATTCTGGCTGTCATTCTCTTTGCGCTGAGTTTTATCAGTTTTATTGGATTGATCGGCTTATCCAAAGGCAGCTTTATCACACCCTGGGCAGCAATCCTAAAGAAAGGTTTCGGCTGGGGTGCCTGGCTGCTGGTGATCTTCCTGGCACTATCGGGTCTGATGGTTCTGCGAAGGAGCCATCCTCTCGTTCCACGATTGAGCCTGGGCCGGGTGATCGCGTTGGAGGGTTTTGCCTTCGTTGTGCTTGCTCTGCTGGCCATCGTGAGCGGCATGAATTTGGAAGCTGCCGAAAGCGGTATGTATGGCGGGATCATCGGCTGGGGGTTGGCCATGCTTCTGGACCGGTTTCTCCCGACCTTCCTGGCAGCTTTGGTTTTCCTCCTTGTTGGCTTCGTTCTGGCTGTGATCGGATTCGGGTTCACCGACCGGTTGAAAGCATTTTTACAAAAAAATTCCCAGGTTGAAGCGGGGGAAGATGCCCAAAAGGCCCCCATCCCGGTTGCGCAGGGAAAAACCTCCCAGCCAATCGCTGCGGTCGCCACCCCGGCGATGATCGTAGGTGACGAGGAAATAGGGGTCGGGGTTGAAGAAAACCGTGATGACCGCTTGCCGCCATTAAATCTGCTGAAGAATGAAACTGTATCCGCTCCGGATAAAACCGAGATCCGCGAGACAGCTGCAAAGATAGAACAATGCCTTTCTGAATTTGGCGTGCCAGCCAAAGTGATCGGTTACCGTGTTGGACCGACCGTCACCCAATTTGCCGTGGAACCCGGTTATGTGGAGAAAACCAACCCGGATGGAAGCCTCAACCAACAGAAGGTAAGGGTTTCGCAGATCTCTAACCTTTCCAAGGACCTGGCGCTCGGGCTTGGAGCAGAACGGCTGCGTATCCAGGCGCCTGTACCGGGGCATTCGTATGTGGGTATCGAAGTCCCCAACCAGCTCAGCGCGGTGGTGCGGTTGCGCGCCATACTGGAATCCGACGCCTTTCAGAAACTCGGTTCGCCTCTGGCGCTGGCCATCGGCCGGGATGTCTCGGGTTCACCGGTTGTCGCGGACCTTGGCAGAATGCCCCACATGCTAATTGCCGGAACAACAGGTTCCGGGAAAAGCGTGTGTATCGCAGCCATCACCACCTGCCTGGCGATGAACAACAGCCCTGCGGATCTGCGCATGGTTATGCTGGATCCCAAGATGGTGGAGCTGGTGCGATTTAACGGTCTTCCACACCTGCATGGCAAGGTCGAGACGGACCCGGCCAGGATGATCGCCGTGCTGCAATGGTCCCTGGCTGAGATGGACACCCGCTACAAATTAATGGAAGGCGCGCATTGCCGTGACCTGGAAACGTACAACCGAAAAATGCAGCGCAAGAAACTGCCGACCATACCGAGGATCGTCGTCCTGATTGATGAGCTGGCCGACTTGATGATGGCGAATCCAGATCAGACCGAGTTCAGCCTGGTGCGACTGGCACAGATGGCGCGGGCGACCGGCATCCACCTGGTTGTGGCCACCCAGCGGCCGAGTACGAATGTCGTCACGGGACTGATCAAGGCAAATTTTCCCGCCAGGATGGCATTCACGGTGGCTTCATCGGTCGATTCGCGGGTGATCCTGGATACCAGTGGAGCGGAAACCCTGCTGGGAAGGGGAGATTTGCTCTTCCTGAATCCCGAGGCCGGCGTGCCCTTGCGGGCGCAGGGAGTGATCGTGACCGATCAGGAAATCGAGAAAGTGATCAATTTCTGGCAGCGCATGGCGCCAGCTGCCGAGGAAGCACCTCCATGGGAGGAGATCGCCTCGAGGGAACCGCAAACAGCGGGAGGCTCTGATGATCTTATCGAGCAGGCGGTTGATATTGTCCGTCATTCGCGGCATGCCAGCGCCTCGCTTCTACAGCGCAGGATGCGGATCGGGTACCCGCGCGCAGCCAGGCTGATCGACGAGCTGGAGGAGATGGGCGTTATTGGGCATGCACAGACAGGGGGCAAGGAGCGCGAAGTCCTGATACCCCCTGAGGATGACGAAGATTTCGATTCTTGATACAATTGGTCGACTTTAGATAACAGATGGAAGATTGAAGGGAGCCAGATATGGGTGAACAAACTACCACCCCCAAGCCAACTTTCACAGACCGGATGCGGGTGTTCATGAAGGGGATCGTCACGCCGATTGTTGGGTTTTTAAACCGGATCGGGGTCACCCCGAATATTGTGACCATCCTGGGTTTGATCGGGAACATCGCCGCGGCGGCTCTGATCGGCTTCGGGTATGTTACCTACGGGGGTCTGATGGCGCTCCTGGCAGGCGCGTGCGATGGACTGGATGGCTCGCTTGCCCGGTTACGAAACGAGGTTTCTCCCTGGGGTGCCTTCGTCGATTCGGTGACAGACCGCTATTCTGAACTGTTCTTATTACTTGGTTTACTAGTCTATTATCAGCGCCAGGGTGATGGCCAGATGATGATACTGGTTTATGTGGCCGCAGCCGGAGCTGTTCTGGTGTCCTACGTAAAATCCAGGGCAGAAACCTTGGGGTACACCGCCAAGATCGGGATCCTGAGCCGCATGGAACGCTACCTGGTGCTGATCCCCTGCCTGATCTTTAATATCCCGTGGCTGGCGGTGTGGATCTTTGCCATATTCGCAAATATTACTGCGATACAGCGCATTTACTCCGTTCGCACGCAGGCGTATCAAAAGCTGAAAGCTCCTTCAGCAACCAAATCATAAGGTAATCCTATGAATCTTCCTTTACGTGAAGGCATTAGCCTCAACTTATCCTTTCTACATCTTTCAGATGTCCTTGTCATTCTTTTAGTGCTGGTACTCTCATTCTTTAACTTACTGCCAAACCTGAAGATCAAACAGAAATGGCTTCAAGCCATCGTTTATATTGTGATCATCATCGCACTGGCTGGCGTTGTGCGCCTGGTTTTCAGAACCGCTCCATTGGGCATCCTGAATATTCGCTGGTATGGGGTGCTCATCATGGTAGGGGCGATGGCCGCAGCCTGGCTTGCATCGCTTGAGGCGAAGCGGCGTGGGCAGAACCCGAACGAGGTCTGGGAGATCCTGCCCTGGGTGCTGGTGGCTGGGATCATCGGTGCACGCCTGTGGCATGTCTTCTTGCCGCCCGCCTCCAATATCGCGGCCGGACTGACCACCCAGTATTACCTCACCCATCCGCTGGACGCGATCGCCATCTGGCGGGGTGGTGTGGGCATCCCAGGCGCGGTGATCGGTGGGCTGGTTGCCCTGTGGATTTATACCCGCGTGAAGCACCTGAACTTTGGTCAGTGGGCGGATATCATTGCCCCGGGGTTGGCGCTGGCGCAGGCCATCGGACGCTGGGGAAATTTCCTGAACCAGGAAATCTACGGCGCACCATCGAATCTTCCCTGGGCAATAAAGATCGATCCGCAATTTCGCCTACCACAATTTGCAAACCAGGCAACATATCATCCCCTGTTTGCTTATGAAAGCCTCTGGAACCTGGCGAACATGACCCTGCTGCTATGGCTGGGACGCAGATACCAGGATAAGCTTCTGAACGGTGACCTTTTCCTGATTTATGCTTTGTTCTATGCGTTTGGCAGGTTCTGGCTGGAGTTCCTGCGCCTGGATACCGCCCCGGTTGCCGGGATCAATTTCAACCAGACGTTTATGGCTGTGCTTTTCGTGGGCTGCTCGGCGGCGCTGATCATTCGGCACGTTATCGCGAACCGGAAACCGCAGACAAATTAATCCAGGCAGTGGATGTATTAAAAACCTCCCAGCCATCGGGAGGTTTTTATTAACCTAACAGTTTTGTATGCGCGGGCAGGGGGAAATTTCATATAATCAGGGTACTATGGTCCTGGTGCAGGTATGATCCTTGCTGAAGATCTGACCAAGAAATTCGACCAATTCACCGCGGTGAACGGGGTGAATTTAAACGTGCCTGCCGGGTGCGTGTTGGTGCTTCTGGGTCCCAACGGCGCAGGGAAAACCACCACCGTGCGCATGCTCACATCTATCCTTAGACCTACCAGGGGGCGGGCGGTGGTTGCCGGGTTTGATGTGGTGAAGGAGCCGCAAAAAGTGCGCGAGTCGGTGGGCGTGCTCACCGAGCACCACGGGCTCTACAATCGCATGAGCGCGCAGGAATACCTGGATTTTTACGGACGGTTGTATAACATGGACCCAGCCACCCGTCGGCACCGGACAGATGCGCTGCTGGAAGAGTTCGGCCTGACCGGAGATAAAAAACGCAGGCTGGGGGAGTTTTCGAAAGGGATGCGTCAGAAGTTGGCCCTGGTTCGCGCTCTGATGAACGAGCCGCCGGTGCTGCTGCTGGATGAGCCGACTTCGGCGATGGACCCTGAAAGCGCCAGGGTGGTGCGGGATGGCATTCATCAATTGCGCTCGGCTTCACGCTCTATCATTTTATGCACTCACAATCTGCTGGAAGCGGAAGAGCTGGCGGACCAGATCGCAATCATTCGCAGAGGCAGGATCATTTTGAGCGGATCTCCACGCGAGCTGAAGCAAAAGCTGCTTGGCGCGACAGAATTCGAGGTTCGATTCAACGCGGGGATCGACGGTCGTAAATTGGGCTTACCTGTAGGGGTTGAGCTCACCACGCGGGGAGAGGATTGGATGCGCTTCCGGGTTGAATCGCCGAATAAGCAAAATCCGGAATTGATTCAAAATTTGGTAAAAACCGGGATAGGTATCCTGTCCTTTAGTGAAGTCCAACGCTCGCTGGAATCGGCATATCTTGAGGCGATGCGTGTTGCTTCGACGGAGGGTGAAAATGGCGGTTGAGTTTCGACCGGCATTCGCCATTACCGTACGGGAAGTGCGGGATCAGTTCCGCGATTGGCGCATAATCTTTCCCATCCTGGCGCTTACGCTGTTCTTTCCGTTCCTGATGAATTTCACCGCCCGCCGGCTGCTGGATTTTGTAAATCAGTACGGGGCATCCCTCATCGGCGAGCGCCTGGTACCTTTCCTGATGATGATCGTCGGTTTCTTCCCCATTTCGGTCTCGCTGGTCATCGCGCTGGAATCCTTTGTGGGCGAAAAGGAAAGGGGATCTATAGAGCCGCTCCTGAGCACGCCGCTCAAGGACTGGCAGCTCTATGTAGGTAAACTGCTTTCCTCTGTCGTCCCGCCTCTGGTGGGCAGCTTTTTTGGAATGGCAGTTTATATGGCCGGGTTGGTGGCTCGGGATGTCCCGCTACCGCCGGCAGATCTGACCCTGTTGATTTTTTGTCTGACCATTGTCCAAGCAGTTGTTATGGTGAGCGGGGCGGTGGTGATCTCCAGCCAGGCAACTTCGATCCGGGCAGCCAATTTGCTGGCAAGCTTCATCATCATTCCCATCGCCCTTCTGATCCAGGCGGAAAGCGTGGTGATGTTCTGGGGGAATTACGCCACACTTTGGTGGTGCGTTTTTGGATTGTTTGTTTTCGCAATTTTACTTACCCGGGTTGGATTGTCGCATTTCCGCCGGGAAGAACTGCTGGGCAGGGAGATCGATGTCCTGAATATCCACTGGGGAGGGAGTGTTTTTATTAAGGCATTCATAGGAGAAGCCCGCAACATCGGAGAATGGTACCGCCGGGAGGTTCCCAAAAGCCTGAAGCGAATGAGGCTGGCGATTCTTTTGACGAGCTTTATTGCAGTAATTTCAGTTTTCCTGGGGATGAACCAGATTCAATCCATCTATATTCCCATGAACAATACAAGCCTGCAGGAAATGGAAAAAAATATCCAAACGGCTTTCCAGGTAATTCCGGGTGGGTCGGTCACGGTTGTGCTTTCGATTTTCTGGCAGAATTTCAGGGTTATCCTGATTTCTTTGTTACTGGGTGCCCTCTCGTTTGGCATCCTCGGGGTGATCCCACTTGTGGCATCAATGGGGGTGGCTGGATACTTGCTGAGTTTTCTTTCAATGAACGGGCTTTCCCCTGCGCAATATCTAATTGGCTTCATTCTTCCCCATGGAATATTCGAAATCCCTGCACTGATCATAGGCTGCGCTGCCGTGTTGCGCGGCGGAGCGCTGCTGGCGGCACCAGATGAAGAACGAAATATCGGTCAGACTTTTATTGAATCCGTGGGGGAATGGTGTAAACTTGTCGTAGGCGTGGTGATTCCGATGCTTATCATCGCTGCCTGCGTGGAAGTATGGGTCACTCCTCGGATTGCAATGGTGTTGATCCCCCTCATCCCTTAAGGGAGGCAAACAAATTGGGGAAAGTAATCTTACTCGGAACAGCCTCGTTCATCCCTTCAGTAGAAGCGGATAACACTCATCTTGCCATCCTGGCGGGCAGCCGGAAGGTCTTGGTGGATACTGCCACCAATCCCTTTGTCAGCCTGAAAAGAGGCGGGATCGAGCCGAACGAAATCACTGATTTGGTATTAACTCATTTCCATCCCGACCATATTTCAGGGCTTCCGATCCTGGTCATGGGAATGTGGTTTACAGGCAGAAAAATGGAGCTGCATATCCATGGGCTGGAGTACACCCTCGAGCGCGCCCAAAAAATGCTTGACCTGTTCAACATCTCCGCCTGGCTTAACCTCTTTCCGATCCATTACCACACCGTCCCGGAATTAAAAACTGGGTTGGCGCCAATTATTTCGGATGAGGATCTCCTTCTTTTCGGTGCAAAGGTTAACCATCTTATCCCCACCCTGGGTATTCGCGCCGAATTTCCCAAATCAGGCAAAGTGCTGGCCTATTCCTGCGATACTGAACCCTGCGAGGCGGTGGAAAGATTGGCTGCACACGCGGATTACCTGCTGCATGAATCAGCAGGAAATTCAAAGGGGCATTCTTCGCCGAAACAAGCGGGGGAGACAGCGCAGAAGGCAAGCGTGGGTACGCTTTACTTGATTCATTACCCTGCTGAGGCGGATTCTGGCAGAAACCTGGTTGAGGCAAAATCGGTCTTCAACGGTGACGTTATCGCCGCCTGTGACCTGATGACCATTCCAATGGATTGATCACCAACCACTGAGAAATTGCCGCCACGCCTGATTCTCCTGCAGGTGGTGGGCATAGATGTATTCCGCAGAAGCAGGCGGTTCCACTGGGTGATGCAGCAAACGCATGCCGGCTTCTTCGACCTTACGGCCGCCTTTGCGATGATTGCACTGTGGGCAGGCTGCTACGACGTTCAACCAGGTGTGCGGACCGCCAATGTGGCGTGGGATGACATGGTCGATGGTGAGATCATTCATTTGTCTGCCACAATACTGGCAGGTGTAGCCATCGCGGCGCAGGATCTCCTTGCGTACCAAACGAACGGTCGGTCGGGGGCGGTGGACCATCTTATGCAGGCGAATGACCGAAGGACGGGGAAAGTCAGCCTGAGCAGTACGCACCGAACCGCGACCATCCAACACGAGGGAGGCCTTTTCAGTGAGCATCAACCCCAGGGCGCGATGCATGTTGCAAACGTTGAGAGGCTCAAAATTGGCATTGAGAACCAACACAGCTTCCATGGCAGCACCAATGCAAGGGATTATAGCACCACCAGAAGATGTGATTTGTAATTATAAAAATGCGCATAGCCAAAATATTTATTGAATACTAATGCTAAGCATAGAATATTGCGGTGGTGTTCGGCTGGTATAATCCGCTCAATCTTTTTCGGATGGAGGAGAGGGTGAATATCGAGGATCAGGTTGCTCTGTTGATGCAAGGTACGGAATACGGGGACGAGGATGTCAAGATTTCCATGACCAGGGAACTGCGCGAGCGGCTAATTTTGGCCGAGAAGGAAAACCGGCCGCTGCGGGTTTATTGCGGTTATGATCCCACAAAGGCAGACCTGCACCTGGGACACACCATCACCATGCGCAAGCTGCGCCAATTCCAGGACCTGGGACACGATGTCACCTTCGTGATCGGAACATACACCTCTTTGATCGGCGATCCATCTGATAAAGATTCTCTCCGTCCACAATTGGCTTCCGAAGAGGTGGAGGCCAATGCCCGCACATATGCGCAGCAGGCTTTCCGTGTTCTGGATCCGCAAAAAACAACCATCCGATATAACGCTGAATGGCTGCAGAAACTAACCCTGGCGGATATGATTCACCTGGCATCCAATTTCACCGTGCAGCAATTCCTTACACGCGAGAATTTCAAACTGCGCTTCGAGCGCGGGGATGCAATTTACCTTCATGAAACTTTCTATTCCATCCTGCAAGGATATGACGCCTACGCGTTAAAAACCGATGTACAAGTGGGTGGAACCGATCAGCTTTTTAACATCCTCACAGCCGGCAGAAAGCTGATGACCTATATGGGTGAGAAACCCAACATTGGCGTCATCATGGGCATTTTGCCGGGAACTGACGGGGTGGTTCGCATGTCCAAATCACTGGGCAACCACATTCCCATCGACACCACGGCTGAAGATATGTATGGCAAGGTGATGAGTTTGCCGGATATTGCGCTGCCGGTTTATTTCCGCCTGGTAACGCGTTGGTCCCCCGCAGAAGTCGCCAAAAAAGAGAAATCTCTTAAAGATGGAACGATCCATCCCAGAGACGCCAAAATGGCCCTTGCCTGGGAGATAGCCAGTTCATTTTATGGTGATGAAGCTGCCAACAAAGCCCAGGACGATTTCATCCGCCGATTCCAGAAACATGATATTCCAGAGGAAATGCCAGAGGTGCACGTTACTACCGGGCAAACAGTGCTGGATGTGCTCAATACCTGCGATTTTATTTCAACGCGAAGTGAGGGTCGGCGCCTCCTTGATCAAAAAGGGGTCAAACTGGATGGGGAAGTCCTGAGCGATCCCGCGCAACCCTTCCCACACCCGGGTGTGCTTCAGGTGGGAAAACGTCATTTCGCACGGATCGTGCTCGACTGATCTTCGCAGTAGATTCTACCGGGAGCTGGTGGCCGCTTTCAGAAGCGTTTCACCAATAACCTTCGCATCCGTGGGGGCGTCTTCTTCGAGGACAAACGCCAGGGCGAAGGGAATCCCCTCCCATTCAGGCATGGTTCCCCCGATGAACCACGTAAAGGTTCCCTGGGCACCCTTCGATGTGCCAAGAGCATCCCAACCAGGGATTTCATCACTTGCAAGCGATTTCCGGGCGGTGTCAATTCCGGTCAAATTCACAGCCCTTTTCTCACCTTCCGGAAAATAGACCCAGCCCGAGGGTGAATGATATGCTGTTGCAAGACTGGGGGAGGGCAGGTATGCTCCGTTGGTGATTAAAGCAGCGGCAAGCGCGGCCTGCAGGGGTGAGACCCGCAATTGTTCGTCCCCAAAAACGAGTGTTTTGGCATCGTTAATTTCTCCCAATGGGCGGGGCTCAATCTGGGGGAGGATAAATTCCGGCAGGGTGGTAAATCCGAAATCCTGAAGGATCGTGGTGATCTCGGTATTTGAAAGCGATCCGGATAGCGCGACCGCAGGCGCCGGACAACCTGCGATGACCCCTGCCGACCATGAGTTATCAATATCGGAATCGATAGCACATGTGTAATTTACTCCAACGAACTGAAGATCCATCGATCCGGGGGGCAAAGTCTTTTGAAGGACATTCATTTTCGCGGCAAAAAAATAAGGGGAGATCATCGTCCCAAACGGGTACGAAGCCTGGGTGGCACGGTTCAACAAGGGAGACTGGGGATCCTCCATCCAACCACTCCACATGCTATCCGCCTGGTTCGGATCCACATTCGGATGGGAGGCCATGGCGAGCACTTCCCCGGTGTTGGCGTTTAGCAGCACCAGCGCACCTTTCCTGCCTTCCAGAAGTTGGTCGGCTTCCTGCTGCAGGCGCAAATCGATGGAGGTCTTTATATCCAAGCCTTGGGGGGGCTGACCGCGTACAAGATGGTTCCACCAGATGACCGATGCTGGCAGGCCGCGTTCTCCTCTCAGGTAACCATCCAGCGCAGACTCCAATCCAGTTTGACCATAGGCAGAGGTGTCAAAGCCGAATATCGGGCTGAGAGGCGGGTAAAGGTAACCCCTCGAATAATTGCCTGCATCACCCTGGGTGAAGTTGATCGCCTCTCCGCTTTGAACGAGGATATTCCCGCGCGGCGAGTAGCGCTCGTTGATTCCCAGCCTGGGATTATCCGTCCGGGTGAGCAGGTCGCTCGAGCGGACAATTGACCACCAACCGTTGGCGAGCAGGATCCCCACGAACCCTGCCAGGGCTAAACCGAGAATAATATAGTAAGGGATTGGGTTTTCCAATAGGACTGGATCTTCTCCGCCCGTATCGCTCACTTTGATAAGAATCCCTGCGCAGATCATGGAGACGAGCAGCGAAGAACCACCATAGGACATGAAGGGCAAGGTGACCCCGGTGAGGGGTAACACCCGCAGGTTACCACCAACGATCAGGATGGTTTGAAACGCCAGGAAGGATGTGATGCCCGCAGCCAGAAGCCGGTAAAAACCCGACCTGGCGCGGAAGGCGATACGGAAACCCCGGTAAAGAACCAGGATCATCAGGCAGACCAGACCGACCGTGCCCACCAACCCTGCTTCTTCCCCTATAGCCGAAAAGATGAAATCCGACTGTGCCACCGGTACCACCCGCGGACTGCCCAGCCCGGGTCCACGCCCGAAAATACCTCCGGCTGAAAAAGCCATGAGGGATTGGACGATCTGGTAGGACCGGCCGCTGGGATCCAGCCAGGGATTGATCCAGGCATCCACCCTCAGGCGAATTACATCGAATTGGTTGTATCCCAAATAACCTGCCAGGATCAATCCAAGAAGGGTGAGGATAAAAAACCAGTATTTTCCTGCGGCAAGTAAAAGCATTACAGAAAATAAGATCAGGAGCAAAGCGCTTGTACCCAGGTCCTTTTGAACCAGAAGGATGGCGATCGTCAGGCAAAAGATGACCAGGGCTGGAATGATGAGTTGAGAAAAATGAAATGTGACCCTCATCCGTTCGGCCAGGTAGGCTGCCAAAAAGATCACCAGGAGCAGTTTAAGCAACTCTGAAGGCTGGAAAAAGACACCAGCGAATCCAAGCCAGAGCTGCGGTCCGAATCCGCCCGGATACACACCGATAAAAAGGGTTAATGCGAGAAGCAGAACGCCCAGGGTCAGCCAGAGATATTTATATTGTTGGAGGATATCGATGAAACTTCGCGTTCGCAAAAGGAGCCATAAAATGACGAGCGAGAGCATTAGCCAGGCTGTCTGGCGCAGGCCGAAATAAGAATTTATCCGATACACCGTGAGCAATCCCCAGCCAATGAGAAAACTGACCAGGGGGAGAAGCACCGGGTCGGAATCCGGGAAATATCTTTTCGCGAATTTCAAAAGAAGCGAAAACCCGAGCAGCCAAATGAGGAACCCGAGCCAATGAACCCAGTTCAGATCGGCTTGCCAGGTATGGAGCCTGACCACGGGGGAGAGGGATAACACCAAAGAATAGGCGAAAAGAAAAACGACCGTGGCTGCAAACAAACGGCGCTGAATACCCGCCGCAGATGGAGAATTCAATCGGTGAAAAGGTCTCAAGAGGGAAGGTATTTCTTTATGAGTAGTTCGACCTTTTTAAGTGTATCTGGCGGGATGCATTCCGGTGAGGTAATAACAGCGTTTTCCAGCGCGCGGGAACAGTCGCAATGGCATTCGTCTGGCAGGGTCTGGACCAGCTCCAGGATAGCCTGTTGTGCCAGGTCGGTATTTTTTTGAAGTGTGCGGTTAACCACATCCACTGAGACCTGCTCCTCGGTAAGGTGCCAGACATCATAATCGGTGACATGCGCCATGACTGAAAAGCAAATCTCTGCTTCCCGAGCCAGAAAGGCTTCCGGACACATGGTCATACCAATGATCGACATCCCCCAGGAACGGAAGAGGTTGGATTCTCCTTTGGTGGAAAATCGCGGTCCGTCGATAGTCAATGCCGTGCCCCCCCGGTGGCAAGTCCCGCCAGATTTCAGTACTGCCTGTCCCAACAGACTGCTCAGGTCGCCGCAGAACGGATCCGCGACGCCTACATGCACTACCAGTCCATTTTCAAAGAAGGTTGGTACGCGACGACGCGTGAAGTCAACGATCTGATCGGGGATGACGATCTGCCCGGGAGCGAAATCATCCCGCAGCGATCCGCAGGCGCTGATGCTGACGATACGCTCGACGCCGAGCGATTTGAGGGCATAAATGTTCGCCCGGTAATTGACTTCCGAAGGAGAGAGATAATGTCCGATGCCGTGACGGGCAAGAAAAGCGATTGATCTACCATTCAACTTACCGACCACGATAGGGGAGGAGGGATTTCCAAATGGGGTGGGGATGTCGATCGACCTGGCCCCTTTTAAGCCCGGCATTTGGTAAAGACCCGACCCGCCAATGATACCCAAAACAGGTTTATCGACCATTATGACTGCCTCCTCCACGATCTAATAAATAAATCATAGCATACCTCATGGGATTGAAGGCGCCTCCTGGAGCCGCAGCTCGAAGCTGCCACAGGTGATGCGGTCGCCACTACCCAACACTGCCGATTGGCGAACGGGCTGGTTATTCAGCATTGTTCCATTCGTGGAATTAAGATCTTCCAACCACCACTGTTTATGGTGGTAGCGCAAGCGGGCATGCCTTGCGGAGATGGTGCTATCTTCCAACCGAACTTCACAGCCTGGGTCACGCCCGATCACAGCTTCTGCATTTCGAATAATGAATTCTCGCCGGCTGCCTTCTCCCTGCACCTGCAAGGTGAGGGGAGGGATTTGCTGCCGGGCAGCTGCTGTACCTTGCTGGCGAAGATCTTTCCAAACCAGGAATATCACCAGCCCCAGGAAAGCATACAGACTTACTGCCATCACCACGCGGAGGAGTAGAACCAGGATGCCGCTCATTTGAGATCCTCTTCGCCATGTTGTTCCACAACGATCTTATCCGTCCGGGAAAGATCCGCATCGCTGTGAAAGATCAGCGGGAATCCTGCCAGGGAGATCACGTCTCCGGGTTTAAGCGTGTGGGTACGCACCCGAATATTATTCACGAATGTTCCCCCTGTGGAATCAAGGTCATGGATCGTGGTGATGCCTTCGCCGCAGCGGATCTGGGCATGGTAGCGCGACACACGCTTATCTTCAATGACCAGATCGTTGGACTCACGCCTGCCCAAATTGACAACCGGTTTTTGAAGTTTGTATTCTTTCCCATCCGCTATCAGGAATTCGGAATTGGGTTGACTGGGATGTGAAGCTTGGAGATGAGCAGGTTGGCCAACTGCTTTGGTTTTATGACCTGTATCTGCCTGCCAGCTGCATTCCACCCAGAAATCTCCATCCTCCAGGCGGCCATCTTCCTTTGGATCGACCCGTAGAGGCGACTGGAAGGTGATCCCGGAATCGCGGGCTTCCTTTTGGATGGCATCAATGATTTTTTCCGACCAATGCGAATCATGATAGACGCGCTGCCAGGTGGCATGATTGGCGTGCAGAAGAAAGCTATCGGGAGCGAACCTTGGCGACCCGGTTTGGTTGCGAGTCAGATCGCGAATTTCCAGGATGACCGCTTCTGTGAGACGGGTCAGCAGGCCGGAGCGGGAAAAGCCACCCAACCGGGTTTCAAAAAGCGACTTCAGAGCGGATTCCGCCTTCAGAAGGGGGGAGGTCATGCAGTAATTATAGTGCGGTCGAAACGTGAAAAACTAAGTATCCGATTAAGGAAGTCCACCTGGCAGGATCGACGCCTTGCGTGCTCCCGTAATGTTGAGGTAATCAGAGATCCGCATCCGGATCATTAATCCCCGCATCCCCCCGGAGACAATGAATTCATCGATCGATTCCGCCGACGTGTCCACCAGGATTTCAAACCCGCGGTTGAGGAGTGCCAGGGCAGAAATACCACCCACCTTCAATCCGGTCAGTCTCTCCGCTTCTTTTTCGGTCGCGATGATCACTTTTTTCTCCCCGACTGCACCAGCAACCAATTTCATAGTCCACTTGCCTATCGCCCGGGACCACCGCCAGGATCGGTTTACCCTTCTTCTCCCGGAGAACCACAATGGTTTTATATACCAGGTCAGGCGGAACTTTAAGCAGGGCGGCGGTCTCCACAGCACTATGCTTTTCAGCGGAAAGCTCAATTGCAGTGAAGGGCACCTTTCGAGATTCGAGCAGGCGGGTGACGTTGTTGGAGGTCACATCATTTAACCCTTGATATAAATTGGATTGCTGAAGATCCATCCGCGGGTTTTGCCCAGATAGCGGATCCAACACTCCACACGGTACACTCCGGATTGCGTAGTTGAAAAGTCCATCCCAACCTGATCTGTCCAGCGGGCGATCGTTTCGCCATCCTTGATCAGGCGGCAATCCGCTTTGTGGGGCAGACGGATTTCAAATTCCACTTCACCCTGCAGGTGGAGTTCGTCACCCATCACAACGCTTTGATCCCCGCAACGCGCGGAGAAGTTGAAGCCGCGCGTGGGGTGCGGAAGGTCATACCCTACGAAGCAGTGCCCCGACCGGAGAGCCTGGTAAATCTGAGCACGGGATTGAGCCAGATCTGTATTCAGAACGCCCTCGCAGAGAATGTGCGTATTCACAGCACGAAAATGAAACAGGTAGGGAAATATTTCCCGATGGATGGGACCGACGTGGATCTTAAGTGCATGTGCATCCGCCCCGCCGATACAGACGATTTTTCTATCCTGTCTTGTGAGTTCATCCCATTTCTGGAGCAAACTTTTGGGGGGGCCATGAGCGATGAAATGCGGGAAGAACCCATAAAACAACGCTTTTAGTTTTGTACGGGCGACGGCTTTAAACTCGCTCAAGCCGTTCCATAATTCGATACCGGTGAAACCTTTCACATCCCAATCAACCCAGGAGATATCCGGTTCGTGGAAAAAGGGCAAATCCATCTCCATGGGGTGCGCCAGAAAGCACAATCCGCCGCTCTTGTTCACTTCCTGGATCAAACGCTGCGGATCCCTGGCGAAAGTGGCTAATTCCTTCCTGGCGTCGAAAACCAGTAAATGGTTTTTTTGAGGTTTGCGAGCCTGGTCGTGTACTTCTTCGCCTACCAATAGGATTACCTGCCCGTTTTCTGTATGAAGAATTTTCTCCACCCCATCCACCCAAACGTTGTGGTCCGTCACGATCACTGCATCGATGCCAGCCTGCGCGGCTGCGCGGAGGATATCATCGTACGTCCCCTCGCCATCAGAGATAGGGGTGTGCATGTGAAGATTAAGAATAAACTCATTCATCTTGGTTGACGGATGGAGAAATTGGCAGGTATAATCGGTGTGTTTCCAAATCCTGGAGGTAAAATTCGTGATCACCTATATCAATATCTCACTTATTATAACTTCTGTAGCCTTGATGACATGCGTGGTCTTGCAGAATAAAGGCGTTGGGATGGGCAGTCTCACCGGTTCGGATACGGGGGCGATGTTCACAGCCCGGCGCGGGATTGAGAAAACCTTGTTTTTCGTCACCATCAGTCTGAGTGTGTTATTTTTTATCCTGACCATCGTGGCAGTGATCCTGGCGACGCCGACGGTTGCAGCATAGACAGCCCCGCCCGAATTTCCCGGTAAAATCTCAAACGGGCGATCCCTTGCAGGCAGGCAAATCGCCCTTTTTCCTTTAATAATATGAAAAAACTTCGCTGGCAATTATTGATCATCTTCCTCACCGGTCTTGTGATCGGTGTGCTGCTCCTGATCGAGCAGCCCGGGACGAATTTGCTGCTCCCGCAGCCCGCTTCGGGGGGAACATATACCGAAGCGATGGTTGGGCAGATGCAGCGGTTGAATCCCCTGCTCGCCTTTGGTAACCAGGCAGACCGGGATATCACCCGTCTGCTCTATTCGAGCCTGTTCACCACTGATAGCCGCGGTCTGCCGGTAGGCGACCTGGTGGATAAATGGGGCGTTTCCGAAGATGGCACCATTTACAATATGGAACTCAAAGACGGGATCAAATGGCACGATGGCGAGCCGCTCACCCCGGAGGATGTTTTATTCACGATTGAGTTGATGCGCAATGGCGGGGATGTTGTTCCGCAGGATATCCAGGATTTTTGGCAGAATGTGGAGGTCAAAGCCCTGGGGAATCGGAATCTTCAATTCATCCTCCCCGAACCCTACGCACCATTTCTGGATTACCTGACATTCGGGATCCTGCCAAAACACTTGCTTAATGGCGGCAGCATTGAGGTGATCAAAGACTCTCCGATCAACCTGCAACCCATTGGCTCCGGACCTTATAAATTCAAGAATCTCATCACAGAAGATGGGGTGATCAAAGGCGTCACCCTGGTTGCCAACGAAGCCTATTACGAGACACCTGCTTATATTCAACAGCTCAATTTCAGATACTTTCCCGACGAAGCGAGCGCGTTGCAAGCTTACAAGGAAGGAACAGTCCAAGGGGTTAGCCGGCTTTCAGGTGATACGCTCAAGCAAGCCCTGGCTGAACCCTCACTGCTGACCTATTCGGGCAGGCTTCCCACCATGTCGATGATCATGCTAAACCTCAATGAACCCGAAGTGCCATTCTTCCAGGATGATTCGATACGCAGAGCGCTCCTGGAGGGGTTGGATCGACAGCGGATTATCAACACGCTGATGAAGAGTCAGGCGATCATCGCGAATGGTCCCATTTTCCCAGGTACCTGGGCGTATTACGACGCCATTCAACCGGTTTCCTATTCCCCGGAAATGGCGAAAAGCAAGATCATCCAGGCCGGCTATGTGTTGCCCGCTGAGGGTGGAACTGTCCGAAAAAAGGATGATGTGGAATTTGCCTTTACCATGCTTTATCCAGACGATGAACAGCATAAGGAACTGGCGGAGGCCATCCAGGCTTATTGGGAAACGCTTGGATTGAGGGTGGACCTGGAGGCGGTTCCGTATGATCAACTCATCAACGATCGCCTGGCTGCCAAGGATTACCAGGCAGCGCTGGTGGACTTGAATCGATCAAATTCGCCTGACCCGGATCCCTATCCCTTCTGGGACCAATCCCAGATTGCCGGCGGGCAAAATTATTCCCAGTGGGACAACCGCCTGGTGAGTGAATTTCTGGAAAACGCCCGCGTCTCTCGGGACCTGGATGAACGATTTCGCTTCTACCGCAACTTCCAGGTGGTTTTCAACAAGGAATTGCCGGCCCTGCCCCTTTTTTATCCGGTCTATACCTTTGGCGTGGATCAATCGGTACAGGGGGTGAGCATGGGTCCCTTGTTCGATATCTCTGACCGATTTGCGACCATCAAAGAATGGTTCTTTGCCACCAATAAAAATCGGCCAATTCAGCAAACCACTCCATAATGACCAAACCGAAGTCCTGGTCGGGTGATGACGGTTGGACGGATACCCTGGGCGCCGGGCGGGTTGAGAAATCCAGCCTGCGGATCGAGTGCCTGGGAACGCTGGATGAATCCTCTGCGGCTCTGGGGTTGGCGAAATCGTTTTGTTCCGATGCCGAAACGAAATCACAGATCGAGCATATTCAACAAGCCCTTTACCGATTGATGACCGAAGTTGCCGCGTCGAGTGAAACGGTCGATAAATTCGCTGGGGTCACCACTCAAGACGTCCTTTGGGTGGAAGAAGAAGTGCGGGGTATTGAATCTTCAGTAGAAATTCCAGGTGAATTCATTCTTCCTGGCAGCACCCGATTATCGGCTGCCCTGGACCTTACCCGTACGATCATCCGCCGTGCAGAACGGCGCATGGTGGATTTGTCCCTGCGGGGGGGGTATAAGAATCTTGAGGGGCAGAAATTCATCAACCGGCTTTCCTCATTGATTTTCTATATGGAAATTCGCGAGATCGTCTCGCAGAAAGACCCCGGAAAATTTATCACCAGGGAAATATAAAAAAACCGCCGGTTTTGGCATAAACCAACCGGCGGTTCTTCTTTTAATTTAGGTTATTGCGTTTGCCTGGTAGCAACAGCGTTGTCCAATGCCTGGAAGAGCTCGTTATAACTGGTTTGAAGCTGAAAGCGGGTTCCATTGATGAAGAATGATGGAGTGCTATCCACGCCAGCAGTCTGACCCTGGTCGTACTCATCAGTTACACGCTGGGTATGTTTACCGCTATTCAGGCACTGCTGAAAGGTGGGAACATCCAGACCCAATTTCTCGGCGAAAGCCACCAGTCGTTTTTCGGTAAAATCGCCCACATTCTCGCCTGTCTGATTGGCGAAGAGAATGGCATGATACTTCCAGAATGCTCCCTGGTCCGCTGCGCACAGAACTGCCTCAGCAGCCAGATGTGATTCTCTCTTTCCCGAGTTCCGGTCAATAAATGCATAATTACGAAAAACGAGATAGACCTTACCGGTATCCACGTAATTTTCAATCACCAAAGGCTCGATCTCACGGGCATAATTACCGCAAGCCGGGCATTGGAAATCGGCGTAAACTTCCAGTTTGACCGGCGCGGAAGGATCCCCGGCAGCGAGCTCGCCTGCGGGAACCTTGTCGGTCGGGTAGGCGATTTCGGTGGGAACGGTGATCTCCCCGACCGGGGTCAGTGCATTCGAGACTGCTGGATAGATCAGCACGCCGAAAACGATCAACGAGATCACACTAATAACGATGATCCACGCCAGGTTCGATTTGTTATGATTCTTTGGGCTCTCGGTTTTGTGCCCGGTATGTTTGGACATTCTCACCTCTTTATAATTAATGGACTGAATTTTCTCACTTTTATCGTGATTTGTATAGAATGATTTTAGGATAGGTGATACGTGAATACCGGGTATTTCTCCCCGGTGATGGAGAATCCGAGTTTTGTGTACAACGCCAAAGAAGCCTGATTATCTGATTGTGTATTGACCGTGACCTCATGGATATCATTTTCGAGAGAATATAGAAAAAGGTCGCGGATCAATGCGCTCCCGATATGTTGATTTTGCAGCCGCGGCTCCACCGCCAACCTGGCCAGATGGGTGGAGGAAGCCGTGGATGTAGAAAGCTGGTAGCCGATAATTTCCCCATTGAGGAGGGCGACGGAAATGTAACCCGCCTGCTCAAAGGCGCGCTCCAGGCTGGGAAGGGTTTGCTGCCAAATACGGTCGAATGCCCGGGCATCCAATGCGGCGATCTGCGGAAGATCTTCCTTTTCTGCCATACGAAATTCCTGGGATGGGTGAGTGGGCAAGGGAGGATTATTATCGATTCGAATGGCTAACCCGATCACATCCTGGTGGTGATAAAAATGGGAATTCTCCAAAAGCAACTGGAACCAACTGGTGAAAGCCAACCCACAGAACTGTTCGATTCCGAGTGCATCTGACCGTTCGATGGCAGTTGCCAGCAGTGCATCCCAAATTCGCTGCAACCGAGGTTGATTCAGGGCGGCAAACAGGCGGATCCACCCGACTCCAGGTGGACTGGGAGGGCAGGCAAGAGTTGCAATATCCCGGCTTTCATCCCGCAAGATCAAGAAAGGCTGTTGATCCAGCCAATCGAGCGGGGATTGCCAATCCAAATGATGATGATAATACTCGTGATTATCGATGAGGTTCCGGATCACTTCCCGGTCTGCCTTGCTGGCTGATCGAACCTCGTATGGTGGGGGAGAAAATTCAGACACAGATTACTTGGTTTTGATGCCCATGTATCCATAAAGGGTATCCAGCAGACCCTTCAGCGTTTTTTCCTTGCCGCTAGGCTTTTCTTTATCCTGCAATGCCCCGTACATGCTGGCGGTTGCTTCCAGTTTTTTACCAGTGCGGATCTGCATAGCGGAGATCTTTTTCATCACGTAACTGCGCATATCGCGCTCATCGCTGGCCTTGAGGAGGGCAGCGCTCTTTTGATACCTAGCCAGGGCTTCATCATCACGGTGAAGCTCCTCCAAGGCGGCTGCCTGGTTTGCCAGTGCCATCGCCTGGCGTTTTTTATCACCATCTTTTTCAAAAACCAGGTCTGTGTCGCTGGCGGCATCCAGCGCGGAGTGGGCGTTGCCTGCTTTTAAAAAGGCAACGCTGCAGTTATTCATTTGTTCCGCGGCACTCAGTTCATTGGAGTTTGCTTTGTAAGTTTCCGCTGCTTTACGATAGAGATCTGCAGCCTGCAGATAATTATTTCTGCCGTAATATTTTTTTGCCTCTTTTACGAGGTCTTGTGCGGTTAAGACTTCAGCCATGGATCAATAGGTGATGTCGAGAATGTTCTCGGCGATACCGCGTAATTTTTCCACGCTGGTCTGGCTTAGCTTCATCGCCAATTCAAGGTAGGGCAGGTTGATCGGTTTTACGATGAAATGTTGTATTTCGAGCGGGAGTTCCATGAACTGATCCACCATGCTCTTGGATTCGCGCCAATGTCCAAAGCGCCCATGACTGACGAAAAATGTCTCCAATGGGAGGGAAAGCGCTGCCGCCAGCAATTCGAGGTCGGTGATCGGAATAGGCAGCTCCCCGCGCTCATAGCGGCCGATCCTCGCGGAGGGGATGCTGGTGACCTCGGACAGAGATTTCAACGAGGTGTGCAGATTATCCCGATTCAAGCGTAATTGCGCTGCGATCACGCGGTTGCGTACCTGCAAGTATTGGCTGATCGTTTTGGCATCGTTTTCAGCATCGCGTGAAAGCAAGGAGGATGGATTCCAGAAGTGCTCCACCGGGATATTGAACAAGTACGCCAGGGCTTCCAACTCGCTCAAGGTGGGCGGGATACGCCCGGTTTCATAGGCGCGATAGCGGCTGGTTGAAATTCCCAGGGCGCGGGCGCAATCGATCACTTCCTTGTCAGCAGCCTGCCGCCCGTCAAAGAGCAGCACACCGATCTTTTTTGCCCGGATTGAAGATAGCTCAGGATTCACGCTCATGGGAACCTTCCTTGAAAATATTATAGCATCGACCCGGTTTCATTCGGCTTGGCAGAGGGCTAACGACCTCTTTGATTTTGGAGCGGATTCGCGCCAAAGATCTCCGACCCCAGGTTATAACCAGCCACCTGAAGACGGGTGGTGAACATGGGACGGATGCCGGTGGCTTTTAATTCACCGATCACCTTCCCATCAGTAGTCATTCCGCTTTGAGCGAAGGTAAATATCTCGGTCATGACGATCTTGTCACCTTCCATCCCATTCACCTCGGTGATGGATACGATCTTGCGGCTGCCATCCCTCAAACGGGATTGCTGAATGATGACATCAATGGCAGAGGCAATTTGCTCGCGGATTACTTTCAGCGGGAAATCGATGCCGGCCATCAGGCACATCGTCTCCAGGCGGGAGGTGGCGTCGCGCGGGGTGTTGGCGTGCAAGGTGGTGAGGGAGCCATCATGACCGGTGTTCATAGCCTGGAGCATGTCCAGCGCTTCAGGTCCGCGGCACTCACCCACGACGATGCGGTCCGGCCGCATGCGCAGGGAGTTTTTTACCAGATCGCGGGTTGGGACGGAATTGCGGCCTTCGGTATCTGCTACCTTCGTTTCGCAGCGGACGACATGCGGCTGCTGCAGTTTGAGCTCCGCGGCATCTTCGATCGTGACGATCCGCTCATTGGAGGGGATAAAACCGGAGAGTGCATTGAGCAGGGTGGTTTTTCCGGAGCCAGTACCCCCGGAGATGATGATATTCAATTTGGAAATAACGCAAGCCCGGAGGAATTCAGCCATATTTTTGGTCATGCTGCCAGCTTCGATAAGCTGTTCCATCGAGAGCTTCTCTTTCAGGAATTTCCGGATGGTGATCGCAGGACCATCGATAGCCACGGGTGGGATAATGGCATTTACCCGTGAGCCATCGGGCAGGCGGGCATCCACCATGGGGCTGTCCGCATCGATGCGCCTGCCAAGCGGAAGGATGATGCGGTCGATCAATCGCATGACTTCATCGTCATTTTCAAACACGACTGTCGATTTCACCAGAACGCCGGCTTTTTCAATATAGACTTCCTTGGCGCCATTCACCATGACCTCGGTGATAAATGGATCGTCCAAGAGCGGCTGAATGGGTCCGAACCCGATCAATTCGTCCAGGACGACCTTGAAAACAGTATCCCTCAGCCCTGGTGAAAGATTCAAATGGGTGCTCTGGTATCCCTGTTCAAGGAGTTGCGTGACCACTTCACGACGCTGCTCGGGTGGGATCTGCTGGGATTCAAGCGCACGGGTTATATAGGATTTGAGATATGCTTTCAGCTTATCTGGATCAACCACCTGGGAAGGAGCAGGGCTCATGGGGTCGTTCATGATTGTTCCTTTAGGACTTCATCTTCCAGTGGGATCAACCAGACGATCTGGGAGATCTGAACAGCCAGGAAAGAGGCTTCCTGGACTTTTTTGCCATTTTCATTGAAAATCTGAGCATCCGTGACCGGAAGAAAGGATGCATGTTTCTCCAATTCGTCGATCAGGCGGTCCTCCAAACCAATATATACATAGCCTTCGATCCGTTGAAGATTGGTCTGAATGATGGCGTGCACCTTTTGTTTTTTCACAACCTTGGTGAAGATCTTGCCTTTATCGTCGAATTGGGTGAACATGGATTTTCCTATTTTTCATGTTTAATTTCTTCCAGGGGCGGCATCAGATATCCGAGCCCGGAGCGGGTGACAATGTGTTCGGGCGAATGCGGGTTATCCTCCAGTTTTTGGCGCAGGCGGGCGATGCTGACCCACAGGATCTCTTTATCGTCCTTATATTGGTTTCCCCAGACTGCCATGAGCAGATCTTCCGCAGTGAGCACCTGCCCGATATTGTGGGCAAATTGGATCAAAAGACGATACTCTGTGGCGGATAAATATACTTGCTTTTCAACTTGTTTGTTGTCCAGTTTTTCAACCCGATAGACTTCGGCTCTCGCGAAATCGATCCGCAGATTGCCATGGGTGAAATACCGGCTTTGGGTGATCTCATCCTCCTGGGTCTTTGCCCGGCGTAGGACAGCCCGCACCCGGGCGACCAACTCGGTAACCGAGAAGGGTTTCACCACGTAATCATCGGCACCCACATCCAACCCGCGGACACGGTCCTGTTCCTCGCCGCGCGCCGTGAGGATTATTACAGGAACGTTGGAGAATTGACGGATGCGCTCGCAGGTTGTGATACCGTCCAGCTTGGGCATCATAACATCCAGGATCACCAAATCGGGTTGTTTGGCTGCAACGAGATCGAGCGCGGTTTCGCCATCCGCTGCGGTGATCACTTCGTATCCTTCCGGTTCGAGGTTCACTTTAAGAAGGCGGAGATAGAGGGGTTCGTCGTCAACAGCAAGGATTTTCATCGATTCATCCTTATTTTGGTATCAATAAGTTCATAAACCTGCCGGAGATGGCAGCCAGACGCGGAAGGTGGTGCCCAGCCCCAACTCGGATTCCGCTGAAATCGCCCCGCCGTGCGCATCCAGGATCTGTTTGCAAATGAACAGGCCAAGACCAGACCCGTGTACGGAGGGGGCATGGGATGGAACTCGGAAGAATCGCTCGAATAGATGGGGAAGGTATTCCGGGGCGATTCCCGGACCGAAATCCCGCAAGTAAACTGCAGCGCCTGCCTTTTCCGGACGGATGGTGATGATCACATCCGAACCCGGCGCGTATTTCACAGCATTGCCCAGAAGGTTTTCGAAAACCTGGGCCAACCGCCGCGAATCTCCCTGGACCTTGGGTGTATCCGGGTTGATCTCCAAGAGGATCTTCATCTCTGGATGGTAGGAACGGATGCGCTGCACCACACCGTTCATGATGGAATCCAGCCTGACTGCTTGAAAATCCATGGGGAGCTGACCGGATTGCAGGCGGGCAGAATCGAGCAGGTTGCCGATCAGGTCTTGAAGGTTATCGGTTTCCTGGTCGATAATCGAAAGGAACTCCTTCTGGGTTTTATCGTTCCAATCGGTATCCGCTCTGAGCAGGGTGGTGGTGTAGCCTTTAATAAAACCCAGGGGACTACGGAGCTCATGGGTGATGGTATTGATGAAATCTTCCTGTAACTGAGCAGCCTGGTTTTGTACTTCCAGAGATTGGATTTGCCTCTCCATTTTATGGATCTTCACGAGCGCTGCCACCTGGGTTGCCATAAACTCAGCCAATTGGATATCTTTATCCTTGTATTCGGGTCCACCAAAACGAATAAAGATCAACGCTCCTTCCAGCTCTTCCCGTGTACGCAGCGGCAACCCCAGCAAGTGCACCTGCTTGAGGCGGTCGTTGGTTTGATCATCGGAAGTAACCCGTAAAAGGGTTTTCTGGGCCTGCATCACCTGACCTGCAAAATCCTCACCCCAGCTTGCATCTGGCCCGGCGGATTTTCCACGTCCCAGCGCACGGGCGTAGACCACATCCAGGTTTTCTGCGTCGGAGTCGATGGCATAGACCACCAGGTTATCGAAGATCATAAAGGAGCGGAGCGCGCTAACCAGCCCTTCCATCCCCTCTTTCATTCGCGTAGAATGGATCGCCAGCCGGGTGAAGGCTTGCGCATCCAGCTTACTGCCAGGCTCAGGTTCTGTTTTGCGGTTCATTCAAAGGTCCCCTCAAGTTATTCATGCGTTAACGGCTTTCAGGCAGAATGAAAACGTACTGCCCTTGCCCAATAGAGAATCCACTTCGACGGCAGATTCATGCGCGTCGATGATCTGTTTTACAAGTGCAAGACCCAGACCAACTCCCTTGAATTTTCGGGTCGTGGATCCATCCAGCTGATGGAATGGTTCGAAGACTTCGTGAATCCGGTCGTGAGGAATGCCGATACCTGTATCTCGCACAAATATCCGCACAAGACCTCCTTCGGGAATGAAACCAAGCACCACTCTCCCGCCGGAATCGGTGAATTTAATCGCATTCTCCAGCAGTTCTCGAATCACCCAGGAGATCTTCTGGTAATCCGCAAACATCATTATGGAGTCATCCGGATACTTGGCTGTGATGGAAATATCCTTCTCCTTGGCCTTGGAAGTCATTTGGCTGAGCGCGTCGATGCATAGGTCCCGGACATTAACGGTTTTAATGAGAATGGAGGTAACCCCCCGGTCCATATTGGCGAAGAGGATCAGATCGTCGATCAGTTTTTCCAGGCGGTTGGAGGCGTTCATCATCGCAACCAGGGCAGATTTTTGATCCTCGCTGATATCCCCCAGGGATTCCTCCAGCATCAGGGGGAGATAGCCTTTGATGTGGGTAAGGGGTGTGCGAAGTTCGTGAGAGATATTCGAGATAAAAACGGTTTTGGCTTTGCTAACCCGCGAGAGCTCTTCCAACGCGTTTTGCAGTTCCAGGGTGCGCTGCCGTACGCGTTCCTCAAGTTGTGCATTCGATTCCTGCAGCGCATTCCTCAGCCGCAGGATCTGTTCAGTGATCGCTTGATCCAACCGGTTCTGATCGATATAGCCCAGGTCAAGGATCACCCTTCCCAATAAGACGGATTCGCCCGTCTTTTTACGTTCAGCCTGGGAATGTAACGCCAATTGGAGTTGCTCGGGTGTGAGATACCGATTTTCCACCAAATACTCTCCCAGCCTGGGTACTAGCATCTCGGGGGTGAGAGAGGGGAGCATTTGCATTTAAATATTACTCAGAAAGTAGATATATTATTGTATCCATGAGGCGGAAAGCACGCAATAAAGAATTCAGACAGGAACTGGATCTGATATTGACGATTTATTATTTCTTCAATTTCTGGATCAAGCTCTCAAGCTCTTCATCCGAGAAATAATGGATCGTAAGTGTGCCACCTTTTTTCCCGTGATGAAGTGTGACCTTGGTGCCCAGCAGCCGGCGGAGCTCATCTTCCAGTTCTCGTACCTCCGGAGAGGTGGGTTGGGGCGGGGATGGTTCCGGTTTCTCACCGCCCAACTTGCGCACCAGGGCTTCCGTCTGACGGACGTTCAGGTCGCCCTTAAGAATGGTTGTTAGAGCGGCATTCTGTGCTTGCGGAGTATTTAATCCAAGCAGAGCGCGGGCATGCCCTTCGCTGATCTTGCGGGTTTCCAGCATCTCCCGAACCTGCCCGGAAAGATTTAGTAACCGCAGGGTATTGGTCACCGCGACCCGGCTCTTGCCAACCTGATTGGCGATTTCCTCATGGGAAAGACCGAAATTCTCTGCCAACTGGTGATAAGCCTCTGCTGTTTCGAGTGGACCAAGGTCGCTGCGTTGGATGTTCTCGATCAGTGCCAGCTCCAGATGCTCCCGGTCATCCGCTTCGCGCAGGATCACCGGAACCTGATCCAAACCGGCCAGGCGGCTGGCCACCAATCTGCGCTCACCAGCGATGAGCGTATATTCGCCAGGGTTTTTTCCGGGGGAGACCAGAAGAGGTTGGAGGACGCCATGCTCGCGAATGGAGGCTGCCAGCTCCTCAAGCCCGGAAGGATCCATTTGTAACCGAGGTTGAAACGGATTGGGAACGATCTTATCAATGGAAATGAACGCGGTCCCCTGGGGGTCGATAACTTCACCGCCGGGGATCAGTGCATCCAGACCTTTACCTAAACCGCCTTTTCTTGCCATGACTGCCTGCCTGTCTTTTTCAATTTTCGGAAATCGATATCCCGTCCTGGGCAAGGATCTCGCGCGCCAGAGCTTCGTAGGATTGCCCGGCGTGCGAATCAGGGGCGTGCACCGATATTGGAATGCCCCTTGAGGGTGCTTCTGCCAGATAAATGCTTCGCGGGATAATTGTGTCGAACACAAGTTTGGGAAAGTGGTTCTTCACATCCTCGACCACATCCTGCGCCAACCGGGTTCTACCATCATACATGGTTAATAGGATCCCGCGGGTTTTGAGATCCGGGAAAAGATTATTTTTTACCCGGGTCAATGTTTTCGTAAGTTCGCCCAGACCTTCCAGGGCAAGGTATTCACACTGCACCGGGATGATCACGCCATCCTGGGCGGCGACTAACCCGTTTACCGTCAGAATGCTCAATGATGGCGGGCAGTCGATCAGGATATAGTCGAAATTATCCTGCACAGCCTGGATGGCTTCGCGCAACAGCAATTCGCGGTTATTGATCGGGATGAGTTCCACTTCAGCACCAGCCAACGATGGAGACGAGGGTAGCAGGGATATTCTTAGTTTCTGATTGTGCAGCAGGTGAGTTGAAATATTGGCAGAGCCGATGAGGACTTCGTACGTCCCATTCTTAACATTCTGTTTATCAATTCCCAGTGACGATGTGGCATTCGCTTGTGGATCAAGATCTACGAGCAGCACCCGCTGACCGAAATTCGCCAGATAGGCGCTCAGGTTGATGGCAGAGGTGGTTTTGCCGACTCCACCTTTTTGATTGGCGAGGGTGTATATCCTGGTCATCTGCAGTTAATCCGGCATGATCTCAGACATGGCTGTAAGAATTTCTTCCGAGGTGGGGACACCAGCAAGGCGGACCCGGGTGACGGAGTTGGAGGCGATTCGAACAGCAAAGCGGGCAGCCGCCCAGGGATCACGGGTCTGGTGGAGGCGGATAAAGAAAGCCGCAGCGAAGATATCACCAGCGCCGGTGGGCTCCACCATCTGAACGGTTGGCGCCTTTATGTGACGAACATCGCCGTTCCAGTAGACCCTCGCTCCGGATGCGCCTTCTGTAATCACCAAAACTCGGGTTTTGGGTATTAACGCATCAATCCGGTTTTCATCGTTGTGCACATCCTCAAAGCTGAGAATTACCGCCGAGGCTTTTTCCAGAATAGGATCGGGGTTCGACCATTCACCATACACAACACGTCCGGTTTCATCCCATGTGCGCATCCAACCTTGCGGGGTGACGCCGATGAAAGCGTTTGGAAATTCGTGAATTACCGCAGGGTCCAACTCGCCGCATACCGGGGCCAGATGAACAATGCCAGCCGTTCGCCATGCTTTTGGGATGTGACCAGCGTGTAATTCACTAGCCTGGCTGTGGAGGACTTGAACCCGCCCCTTTGGAGTTTGGATATTTTCAAAGGTGGATGATTTTGGAGAATGGGTGATCGAGAGATCTGTTCCTTCAAGGTCTGCCAGGTCGACGGTTTCCGGAGCGGCTGTGATAATCCCCACCCTAAGTCCGAATGCCAGGGCAGTTAATCCGGAGAATGATACTGTGCCCCCAAGTTTCAGACCACCCGAAGTGATATCCTGGCTGACATGCCCGATAGCCAGATAATCGACAGGTTCGACTGGAGGATGATCGCGATTGAATTTCAATTAGGATCACTTCTCATCGAGAGAATAATCGTCACCAACGGAGAAATCCTTGATGGTTTCTTCCACAGGAGGCAGGTCAATGGGGGCATTATCCAGACGGGACCCGGGCGCAGGGGTGGCACAATAGGGGCAGAGGTTCCAGGCAAGGTCCATCATCTTGCCGCATTGGGTGCAGGGCTTCTTCAAGCGGGTGTGGCAGTTTGGGCAAACAATCCATTGCGGATCCAATTTTCGGCTGCAGCCTGGGCAAAGGGGGTTATCCTCGATGGATTGCAGGAGGGCTTCTTCCTCCAGAGTCTTCTGGTATTCATCTTCCAGGGTGAGCGGCGGGCGAAGAATGATGTAGATCAGCACACCCGGGAGGAAGAGGATGGCTGCCACAAGAGTGGCCAGGATGCGTATGAGAGGATCCCGGGTACGTTTACGCGCATCCCGATAGGTCCAGATCACCAGGCTGATCCACAAAGCAGCGGCGAAGGCTGCACCAAAACCGGTGAGGATCAAAACCATGCTGCTTAAGAAAGTGGGGTCAAAGCTCATTCCAGGCTCCGCAGCAAAATTATAGCATGGAAGAATTGGGATTGCAGAAAAGCCAGGTTTTCGCCATAATTACAGCACTGCTTTACCAATTTCAAGGAGGAAGATTGAAAGAAGGGCTCACCGAATATCGAATTACCGATCTGCAGGCATCCGAGCGTCCGCGCGAGCGGTTGGAGAAGCAGGGAGCATCCGCGCTCACACAGGCAGAACTGCTGGCGATTCTCCTGCGGGTGGGTGTAAAGGGGGAGAACGCACTCGAGGTTGCACAGCGGATCCTTGATAGGTTTCAAGGCTTGCGAGGGCTGCAATCTGCCAGTTTTGTGGAGCTTTCCAAAGAGCGTGGGATCGGCCCTGCGAAAGCCGCTCAGATCCAGGCAGCCATCGAGTTGGGCAACCGTCTTTCCAGGGAGAAACCGTCTGATCGGACGACGGTGAACTCCCCCGAAGACGCCGCCAGGGAGATCCTGTATGAGATGGGTGGACTTGACCACGAAGAGATCTGGATCCTGTTGCTGGATACCCGCAATAAATTGAAAGAGATCAAGCATGTTTATATTGGCTCTTTGAACTCGGCCTATGCCCGCACAGCAGAGATCTTCAAGCCGGCCATCCTGGCAAACGCAGCAGGGATCATCCTGGCGCACAATCACCCCAGCGGCGATCCGAACCCCAGCCCTGAAGACGTTGCCATGACGCGCAGCCTGGTTCAAGCCGGGCGGCTTCTGGATATCGACCTGGTGGATCACCTGGTGATTGGCGCGAACTCATTTACATCTCTAAAAGAACGGAGCCTTGGATTCGACTGATGGATGACTATATTCATGACTTGCTAGTCCGCGGGATCGCCGCGATCAAGAGCGGTGAAAGGGAAAACGGACAGAAAACCCTGGAACGCTTGTTAGACCTGGATGCAAGCCTGCAGGACCGCCTGGACGCTTGGTGGTATTTAAGTGAAAATACCAGCGATAAAACCCAGCAGCGGGAGTACCTGGAAAATATCCTGGCGAACGAACCTGCGGATGCCCGCGCGAGGCGAAAGCTGGCCATCCTGGATGGAAAACTGCAGGAAACAGAGGTTATCAACCCTGACACACTCACCCCAACCGCCGGCATAGTGGTGGAAGGGGAGGCAGACCGTTTCATCTGCCCAAAGTGCGGAGGCAGGATGGTATTTTCTGCAGATGGCAGTCAAATCATCTGCGAATTCTGCGCGAACCAGGAGCGGAAGAACGCCGAAAATGGTATCGCAGGGGAGCAGGATTTCTTCCTGGCAATGGCCACCAAAAAAGGACACTCGCAGCAAATGGACACGATCACCTTTGACTGCGACGGCTGTGGAAGTCAGTTCATTCTGCCGCCATCCCGTTTGACGATCACCTGTCCATTTTGTGGATCTGCTTACGTAGCTAAGTGCAGGGATCCAAAGACCACTGTGCAACCCAATGGGGTCATCCCTTTCACGATCAGTGAAAACAAAGTAAAGGAGATCCTCCGCAGCTGGTTCGCGGTCCACACCCCCAAACCTCCTTTCCGGGTTACTTCGGGTGTGGGGATGTATTTGCCGGTTTGGTCGTTCACCATTGAGGGACCGGTTCCCTACCGGTACCAGGTGGAAAAGGATAAAAAGATGGTGACCATTGAGGGGGAGGACTATATGCTGGAGACGGGCATCCGTGTCTGCGCGACGATAAATCCTCCTACAGGCTGGCTCTCAGAATTATCCGGGTATGATTCACAAGAAGTGAAACCCTTTGATGCTGGTATTCTTTCTGATTGGGTGGCTGAAAACTACCAGGTGAATGTCGGAGACGCTTCCCTTGATGCCCGTCAGGTAGCGTTGGAAAACATGAAGGCACGGATTCAGCTCAATCTTGAGGGGGGTGGGCAAAATCTGCAAGTCATTTCTTCAAAGATTTCTGCCACGAGCTTTGACCTGATCCTGCTTCCGGTTTGGTGTATTCTCTACCAAAGCGAAAGCAAGCAATATCATACCCTTGTAAACGGCTTCAGCGGAAAAGTTCGTGATGAACGTTACGAAAAACAGAATATTGGTCAGAAATTGGTTGATTTTATCCGCCGTGGTGGAAAGAATAAATTCTTGACTTAAAGCGGGCTTTCTCGTATAATCACGTTCGCTTTGCTCCAGCAGAGAACGCAGGCTGGGGCATCATTATGTAACCCCAACTTCCCCGCAGCCGGGCGTGAATTGCGGCGCGTGGTCTGCGGCGAAGTGAAGATTGGAGTGAACCATGCAATACGCAATAGTTGAAAGCGGCGGAAAGCAATACAAAGCCGTGGTTGGGAACACGATCGAGGTCGATTACATGCCGGTGGAAATCGGGCAAAAAGTTGAACTGAAATCTGTGTTGCTGATGGTGAACGACGAAAAGGTGGAAGTTGGCAAACCTCTGGTAAAAGGTGCAGTGGTAAAAACCACAATCGCCAGCCACGATAAAGGTCCCAAGCTGACGATATTTAAATACAGCCCAAAGAAACGCATCCGCGTGAAAACCGGGCATCGCCAGATCTACACCCAGTTGACAGTCGATTCAATCGAGATGGAGTAAAAGATGGCCCATAAGAAAGGTGGCGGCTCAGTCCGCAACGGCCGCGATAGTAACGCCCAGCGTCTGGGTGTGAAACGCTTCGCCGGTCAATTTGTTCTCTCAGGGAATATCCTTGTGCGCCAACATGGCACCCGCATCAAACCGGGCACCAATGTGGGCACAGGCAAGGATTACACCCTCTTCGCCACCAGCGACGGTTTCGTTGTTTTTGAAACCCTGCCCAACGGTCAGAAGATGGTAAGCATTCAACCTGGTTCAAAGAACTAGGAACAAGGGATTTGCACCGGCAGATCAATGGATCCGACCGGAAGCAGATTCACGAAAGGATAACAGGTAAGTTCCATGAAACAAGGTATTCATCCCACCTATTACCCGGACGCAAAAGTGACCTGCGCCTGCGGCAACACCTGGACGACCGGATCCACCCGCAAGGAGATCCGCACCGAGGTTTGCTCAAAATGTCACCCGTTCTTCACCGGGCAGCAGCAGCGCCTGATCGATATTGAAGGCCAGGTGGACCGCTTCTACAAGAAGCTGCAGGCCCGCCAGTCTTTCGTCGAGCAGCAACAGGCCAAAGAAGACGCCAAGACTTCTCCCACTCGTCCGGTGGCTGAGCTGGAGCTGGGAACTCGCCCGACCGATGCGCTGGCAAAGGCTGGCATCACCAATGTGGGTCAGGTGATCGACAAACTGGTCGAAGGCGACGCTGCCCTGCTGGGCATCGAAGGATTCGGACGGAAATCACTGATCGACATCAAGAAGAAACTTCGCGCTTTGGGTTATGAACTCCCCGAACAAGTGGCAGAAGCAACCGCTGAGTAAAACACAAAGTTAGTTTGAGAACCAGGCGAATAGCCTGGTTCTTTTTTTATTCCTGAACTGAATTCAAAACCAGGTGCAGTTCGCCGATATTTTGAAAAATGATATCCGGCTGCCAGGGAGAAGTCTTCAGATCCTCAAGGCTTGTTTCCCCTGTGAGCACCAGGATGGTGCGTATTCCTGCTGATCCGAGCGCGATATCGGTGTTCAGGCGGTCACCGACCATGGTCATCTGTTCAGGCGGGCAGCCGAGGCGCTGGCTGATGGCGTCTACCAGGGCGGGGTAGGGTTTCCCGCAGATTTCATCGGGCTGCCTTCCCGTCGATGCTGCGATCAAGGCGATGAACGCGCCCGTATCGGGGATGGTGCCGGACTCAATCGGGCAGTTGAGGTCAGGGTGGGTGGCATAATAAGGTAAACCGGAACGGACAAGATCGCAGGTGATGCGCAAGGTTTCGTAGGTGATGCGAGTATCAAACCCAAGGACGACAACTTCTGGATCGCGGGTCACCACTCGGAAACCCGCTTGACGAAAAAGCTGTTTGAGCTGGGCGGTTCCGGCTACGAATACTCTGGATCGCGGGTACCTGGCGCTTAAAGCATGAACCGTGGCATCCCCTGAAGTATAGAAGCATTCCAGGGGGAGTTTGGCACCCATAGATCCCAGCTTCTTTCGATATGTTGCCGGGTCCCTGGAGGAATTATTGGTGAGAATCAGTAACTTGCGACCGCTTCTCTGCAGCCAGGAGAGGAATTCCCTGGCGCCTGGAAGCCACCTCTCGCCCAGGTAAAGTGTGCCATCCAGATCCAGAAGAAAAACCCGGGTTGAGGCCAGGATTTGGCGTGCTTGTGGAGAGATGAGGGAGGGGGCTGTAACCATTATGAGTATCGGATTATTTTCGTTCCAAGCGATTATAGCCGAAGGGAGGGCCGACCCAGTTAAGGTAAAATACCTGAAACACTTGGGCGAGGAGGATGGGTATGGTGCACCATGAAGGCTCGGTGGAGGTTGTCTGCGGTTCCATGTTCAGCGGGAAAACCGAAGAACTGATCCGCAGGCTGAAGCGTGCTGCGATCGCGCGCCAGAAGGTACAGGTTTTCAAACCGGCTATCGATGACCGCTACCACGCCGAAAAGGTTACCTCGCACGACGGTATGAACTTTGACGCGCTTCCCATTCGGGATTCCCGCGAGATTTTGATCAACATCCAACCGGATACGACTGTGGTTGGCATCGACGAGGGGAACTTCCTCGACACAGGCGTTGTGGAAGTGGTCAGACAGCTGGCGGAGCGCGGCATTAGGGTGATCATTGCCGGGCTGGATATGGACTTCCGCGGTGAACCCTTTGGAAGTATGCCTGAGCTTATGGCACGGGCTGAGAAGGTGGAAAAGCTGCAGGCGATCTGCATGGTCTGCGGTGAGCCGGCCAGCCGCACCCAGCGCCTGGTGGATGGCAGGCCCGCCAGGTTCAACGACCCGGTCATCATCGTCGGTGCGGCTGAAATGTACGAAGCCCGCTGCCGAAAACACCATGAGGTTCCGCGATGAGCATGCGCGATTATCACGAATTTTTAGGGGAGGTTCTTGTCACCGAGGACCAACTAAAGAACCGCATCCGCGATCTGGGTGAGGAGATCAGCCGGGATTACAGCGAGGATAATGACCTGTTGTTGATCTGTATCCTGCGCGGGGGCGTGCTCTTCCTCACCGATCTGATGCGTCACATCCAGGTACCTTTATCGGTGGAGTTCATGGCCGTTTCCTCCTATGGCTCGGGAAAGCGCGAATCCACCGGGCATGTGCGCATCACCCTGGACCTGATCAGCGATATTCACGACCGGAACGTGCTGGTGATCGAGGATATCGTCGACAGCGGACGAACCCTGGCTTCGGTGCTGGAACTGCTGACCACCCGTGAGCCAAAAAGCCTGAGTGTGTGCACACTGCTGGATAAATCCTCGCGACGCGAAGTGGAGGTCCCCCTGCGGTATGTAGGGTTTTCCATTCCCAATAAATTTGTCTTCGGTTACGGGCTCGATATCGACGAGTATTACCGCAATTTGCCCTTCATTGGCGTCGTGGATCTGAAAAAATACGACGCATCCTGAATTCAAGATTGGAAAAAGATGGACCAAGGATTCACCTGGCTACCTTTGCCCGTCCGGGACGCTTTAGGATCGGTCAAGGCGAATACTTCGATCTACCTGGTCGGCGGAGCGGTGCGGGATGTGATCCTGGGGGTGAAGTGCAGGGATTACGATTTCGCAATGGGGGAGCAGACCAAGCAGGTTGCCCGTAAGGTTTCCGATCTCCTGGGGGGTGATTTCTATCCACTGGATGTGCAAAGGGGGATGATGCGGGTATTGTGGTATCCGGATGCCCGCGATGTGGTCACGCTGGATTTCGCAACATTCCAGGGTGGTTCGCTGGAAGCAGATCTTCAAAACCGTGATTTCACCATCAACGCCATGGCGGTCGATTTGCTTGATCCGGCCAAGGTTATCGATCCGCTGATGGGAGTGCAGGACCTGAAGGACAAGGTGCTGCGGCGCTGCCGGCAGGGATCCATTTTGGACGATCCGGTCCGCGCTATGCGGGCTGTGCGGATCGCGGTGCAGCTCGAGCTGCAGATTGAAAAGCAGACTGCTGGGGAAATTCGCGAAGCCGAATCACAGATTAGAAGGATCAGCCCGGAACGGATTCGGGACGAGCTTTTTCGTTTATTAGGAGGCCAGCGAGTCTCCACCGCCATCAGGCTGCTGGATCAATTCGGGCTTTTGCAGGAAATCCTGCCGGAGGTTTCCTCGGAAAAAGGGGTGGAGCAATCCAAACCACACACGATGGATGTTTTCGAGCACAGTCTGGCAACAATTTCACGGCTTGAAGAAATCCTCAGTTTAATCATTCGCCCGCCGGGAGCAGAGCCGTTATCGAACCTGACCGCTGCCCAGGTTTATTCTTTGGTTGGCTTTTATCGTGAAAAGCTGCGGGATCACTATTTTGATAGGATAACCGAAGAGAGATCCAGACAGGCGGTTTTCCATTTTGCGGCGCTTTTCCATGATACTGGCAAGCCGCTTACCGCGAAAAAAGATGCGGAGGGTGTAATTCACAACTACGGGCACGAGACCAGCGGAGCAGAACTGGCTGTGCACCGCGCCCAGGCGTTGGCTTGCAGCAACCGGGAAGTGGATATTTTCGAAAAAATCGTGAAAAACCACATGCGGCCGAACCTGCAGCGGAAGTCCTCAAAAATAGCCACCCCGAAGGCGGTTTATCGATACTTCCGGGATTGCGGTGAGGAAGGCGTGGATATCTGCATTTTTTCACTCGCGGATATGCTCGCCAAACAAGCGGGAGCACCCGAGCAAAGCGAATGGCTGGATTTGCTTGAGATCAACAGACAATTGTTGGATGCCTGGTACAACCACCGCGACGAAAAAATATCCCCTCCCAGGCTGTTGGATGGGAATGATCTTATGGAGGTCCTGGGCATCCCACCCGGACCCGAAGTGGGGAGGGCCTTGGAGGCAATCACCGAGGCACAGGTGGAAGGCAGGGTACGCACCCGCGAGGATGCGATTGAATTTGTCAGGAGATTTATATCTTGACGGATTGATTTACTGACCGGCTGTTGCAGGATCAGGGATAGATTTCGGTCAGAATGGGCTCATAATAGCAACGGCATCCGCTGCCGTGTGAGCAGCCTGGATGGGGGAGCAAGGGCGGATTTTCTTTTGAGTAGGTTCCCTGAAGGGTTTGGCAGCTTGGGCAGGCGTCACCCGCGACCGAAACTTGAATTTTCACGACGCGCGGATTCTGCAGCATGCGTTGCAACGAAACCCTGACGGTGGAATTCGCAGGTAAGGAAGCGCCACAGTTGGAGCATTTGGCGGAATAGTCCGGGGATGGAGTGTTGCAACGTGAACAGGTTTGCATGGGGAACCTCGTGAATTTCTTTATATTCTAACAAAAAACCCGGAGGAAATCTCCGGGTGGTTTTGATAAATTTAGGTCATTGCCATTACGAGCCTGAGATCCGGGCGCTTGCGCTTCATCAGGCTGCGGATGTGGGCGACCAGAACGTGGTTGGGGGCGGGTTTGATTAAGTAATCGTCTGCGCCGGCATCCAGGGCAGCCGCTACAGTACCAGGGTTATCCATCGCTGAAAGCACCAGGACAGGCATGTCGCCAAAATCGCGAATGGCGCGGCAGACTTCCCAGCCGTTCATTTGGGGCATCATCAGATCCAGGATGATCAGATCCGGGCATTCCCGATAGACAAGGTCGAGTCCGTCCCTGCCGGAGTTGGCAGTAAGGATCTCAGCCGAGGTTGGCTCGAGAAGTACTTTTAATAGGTCCGTCATTGCCCGGTCATCATCGATCACCAAAATCTTCATTAACGCCTCCAGGATTTCTCTACCTTATTATGCTGCAACAATGACATTTTGAACCTTGCAGTTGCTTTACAGAAATGAACGCAGATCCTTTAAGGTCTGAACAACATCATTCACAAAGGAGGCGAAGCGCCGTTTATGGTAAAATGCAAGCTTTAATGTGTGAATTTAAATCCCGCATGGGGTTTTTTAAAAATCTTCCTGGAGGATCATAATGGCTGGAAAAAAATGGGTTTTTCTTTTTGATGAAGTAAGCGCTGCGGAACAGTATGTGGGCGGCGATTGGGACAAGGTTCGCGGGCTGCTGGGTGGGAAAGGCGCCAATCTGGCGGATATGACCCGCATCGGGCTGCCCGTGCCCCCGTTCTTCACGGTCACCACGGAAGCTTGCAACGCGTACCTGGCCGCGGGGAACAAGTTCCCCGCCGGAATGTGGGACCAGATGTTGATCGGACTCAAAAAGGTGGAGGAACATTCGGGCAAGAAATTTGGCGATCCCAGCAACCCGCTCCTGGTTTCCTGCCGGTCCGGCGCCAAATTCTCCATGCCTGGCATGATGGATACGGTCCTCAACATCGGCCTGAACGATAAAACCGCCAAGGGGATGGTGAAACTGACCAATAATGAACGGTTTGTTTATGATTCCTACCGCCGGCTTGTGCAGATGTTTGGCTCGGTTGTCATGGGTATCCGCGACGAAGCTTTTGAAGATGTGCTGGAAGAGTACAAGAAGAAAGCCGGCGCAAAGCAGGATACTGACCTGACCGCAGACCAGCTGAAGGCACTTGTGGAAGCGTTCAAGAAGGTCGTCAAGAAGGAAACCAAGCATGAATTCCCCCAGGAACCCCTCGATCAGATGAAACTTGCCACCGAAGCCGTATTCGGATCCTGGAACGGCAAGCGCGCAATCGATTACCGCCGCGCCACTAATATCCCGGATGACCTGGGTACTGCAGTCAATATCGTCACAATGGTGTTTGGCAACATGGGCTGGGATTCCGGCACCGGTGTAGCCTTCACCCGCAATCCCTCCACCGGGGAAAACCTCCTTTATGGTGATTATTTATTAAACGCCCAGGGCGAGGATGTTGTGGCTGGCATCCGCAATACGGAAAAAGTCCAGACCATGGGTGAGACTTTACCCAAAGCCTATAAGGAATTCGTCAAGGTCACCAAGATCCTGGAAAAACATTACCACGATATGCAGGATATGGAATTTACCGTGGAACGCGGCCGACTGTGGATGCTCCAGACGCGAAATGGAAAGCGTACCGCGCTCGCGGCTGTGCGTATGGCTGTGGAAATGGCAAACGAGAAGTTGATCACCAAACAGGAAGCCATCCTGCGTGTCACCCCCGACCAGGTGGATACATTGCTCCATCCCCAGTTTGACCCAGAAACCAAGAAAGCCGCCAAAAAGGACGGCAAGTATTATGGTTCAGGCGTGAATGCCTCCCCGGGCGCTGCGGTAGGGCGTGTTTATTTCGATGCAGATACTGCTGAAAAGAAAAACAAGGAAGAGAAGCAGGACGTGATCATGGTGCGCCCGTTCACCAAACCGGACGATGTGCATGGAATGCTGGCTGCCAAAGGCATCCTCACCAGCGAGGGCGGCGCCACAAGCCATGCTGCGGTGGTCGCCCGTCAATTCGGCGTGCCCTGCGTAGTTGGCGCTTCTGCGATCAAGATCGACGTCGAAAAGAAGGTTATGGAATGCAACGGGGTGAAGGTTAAGGAAGGTGATTGGATCTCCGTGGATGGCACATCAGGTGAAGTGTTCCTGGGCCAGTTGAAACTGACCGTTCCCAAGATCGAAGAACAGAAGGAACTGCTCACCCTGCTAAACTGGGCGGATGAAATTTGCGCCAAACCCGGGATTCGGAATTTCCCCAAAGGTTGGCCCACCCGCGGGCTTCAGGTCTGGGCAAACGCGGATTACCCCAAGGATGCCGAGCGCGCCCGCTCTTATGGCGCCAAAGGTATCGGACTGTGCCGCACCGAGCACATGTTCTTTGAACAATCCCGCCTGCCAACCGTACAGAAGATGATCCTGGCTAAAACCAGCGCAGAACGAACCAAAGCCCTCAATACCCTGCTGCCCTTCCAGCGATCTGATTTCGCTGGTCTGTTCACCGCGATGACCGGTCTGCCGGTGATCATTCGCCTGATCGACCCGCCTCTGCATGAGTTCCTGCCCTCCGAGGAATCTCTCCTGGAAGAAGTCATCACCATGAAGGTGAAAGGACAGACCAAGGGGTTGGACGCCAAGGAAGAATTGCTTGCAGCCGTCCGTACAATGCACGAGAGCAACCCGATGATGGGTCTGCGCGGAATCCGCCTCAGCATTGTCATGCCCGAGATCGTCGAAATGCAGGTGCGCGCAATTTTTGAAGCCGCCTGTGATGTTAAACTGGCTGGCAAGGAACCCAAACCGGAAGTGATGATCCCGCTCACGGGGCACGTGAATGAGCTTAAGCACATCCAGCCGCGTCTGGTGGAGATTGCCAAAGCTGTGATGGCTGAGAAGAAAGTCAAAGTGGATTACAAGTTCGGCACGATGATCGAGATTCCGCGTGCCGCAGTAACCGCTGCGGAAATCGCTGGTCCGGCTGAATTCTTCTCCTTCGGAACCAACGACCTGACCCAAATGACCTTTGGATACAGCCGTGACGACGCCGAGCGCTCCTTCCTGGTCAAATACGTGGAGAGCGGTATTCTGGAGAAGAATCCCTTCCAGACGCTGGATCAAAGCGGTGTGGGCAAGCTGATGGACATGGCAGTCAAAGACGGCCGCGCCACCCGGCCTGCCCTGGAAGTGGGTATCTGCGGTGAGCACGGCGGCGATCCGGAATCGATTGACTTCTGCCACCGCGTGGGTAATAACTACGTGAGCTGCTCGCCTTTCCGCGTACCAATCGCCCGCCTGGCAGCTGCGCACGCTGCGATCAAGTATTCGACCGGTAAGCAAAATACAGACAAGTAACTAATTAATGATTTGGTGAGAGGGGAGCTTTCAGGAGCTCCCCTCTATTTTTACCTGATTAAAAGCCAGCTATAATTGGGCAGGCAATGCCTTTACCCAAGCAAGGGGCGCATTCCCCCACACGAAACCACTATGAATAATCAATCTTTCAGGGACGATTTTCCGGTTTTACAGGAAGAACGCAAAGGCAAGCCGATCGTCTATTTTGACAATGCCTGCCAAACGCTGCGCCCGGCTTCGGTGATCGAGGCAGTGGATGGCTATTACCGGCATTCATCCGCCTGCGTTGGCAGAAGCAATCATAAACTGGCTGAAGAAGTAACCCGTGCCTGTGAAGAGTCCCGTTCCCGACTCGCCAAATTCCTGCACGTCTCCAAAAAAGAAGAGATCATTTTCACTCGCAATACCACCGAGGGGATCAACCTGGTGGCACACTCGTTTGATTTCAAGAAGGGGGATGTGGTTTTAATTTCCGACAAGGAACACAATTCAAACCTGATCCCCTGGCAGATGATTGCAAAAAGAGTTGGAATTGAAATCGGTATCATTCCGACTGGAAGCGATGGTCTGTTGGATCTTGATGAATATCGAAAAATGCTTAATCCAAGAGTCAAGCTGGTTTCGCTGGGAATGACCTCCAATCTGGATGGGGTGACCATCTCTTCGCGCGAAATCATCCAGGCAGCCCACAAGAACGGTACGCTGGTGTTGCTGGATGCTGCCCAATCAGTGCCGCACTTGTCCATCGACGTGCGCCAATTGGACGTGGATTTCCTCGCTTTTTCCGGACATAAAATGATGGGTCCATCCGGGATAGGGGTTCTATACGGAAAATATGCACATTTGGAAAAAATGGAACCTTTCCTTGTTGGCGGGGAGACGGTGGCCTATTCCACTTATTCGGATTGCCATTTTTTGCCACCGCCAGAGAAATTTGAAGCCGGGCTGCAGAATTATGCCGGGATCATCGGGTTGGGTGCTGCGGTGGATTACCTTCAGAGAGTTGGGTTTGATGCCATCCGTAAGCAGGAGCAGCTGCTGAATTCCGCGTTAGGATCCCGGTTGGCTGAGATGCCGCGAGTCAAGATATTCGGCCCTGCCGACGCTGCGCTCCGGGGCGGGATTGTGAACTTCACCGTGGAAAAAGCGGACCACCACACCGTGGCTATCATGCTGGATCAGGTTGCGAATATCGCTGTGCGCTCAGGTCAACACTGTGTACACTCCTGGTTCAATTCACGCGGGATCGCGGGGTCCGTTCGGGCATCGTTTTATTTTTACAACACGCTCGCCGAAGTGGAAATTTTCCTAGAAACATTCCAGAAAATCATAAAGGTGGTTTAAGCATGTTCTGTATCGCATCCTTCCTGGTTCTCTCCATTTTGGGAATTTTCAGCGCCAGCAACCGGCAGCTTGCCCGCGAAGCGATGGATTGTGTCCTGCGGCGGGTTACCTTTCGACCCTGTAATACCGGTTTCGATCAGAAAATGAAAGCCAAACTGGTGGGCGGCGTGCTCACCCGGTCCGAGAGCGCGGCGTCTTTTATCAATAAAAATTTCGAGATACTTTCCTGGATATTCATTATCTTTTTCGCGGTGAGCAGTTTCTTCGCTGTGCGCGGTATTTATTACTATTACGTTTACGGCAGCTGCAACGGCTTGAATCAAACAGGATTTTGCGCTTTTGATCCAAAAGGGCAGAACAACGCGGTTTCGGCAGCCCCACTGCAGTGTAAAGAAAATCCACCTACCGCGGCGGACCTCACCCTGAAGGATGTGGATTTATCTCTGTTTCCTCAAATCAATAATGATTCCGAGGATACAGTGGTTTTCTTGGGATGCTATGCCTGTGATTATTCACGCAAAGCTTACCCGGTGATCATGAAACTGATCGATAATTTCCCGGTCAACTTTGTCTTTGCCCATTACCCCATCAAGGAAAACAGCGACTACAACAGCCTGGCAGGCGAATGTGTTACCCAGCAGGATCCACAAGCGCTGTGGAGACTAAACGATATCCTGTTTTCAACCGAAAAAACGAACCTTTCAGATCCGACATTCATCCAGAAAAAGGTTGTTGATTTAGGAGTTGACCTTCCGACCTTCCTAAAATGTGTTGAGGATCCAGCGACTGAAGCCAAGGTGAAAAATCAGATCGCAAACATAACTAAAACTGGCATTTTTGGTACTCCCACCGTGTTTATAAACGGGAAACCGCTCGTGGGACCGAAACCTTACCGGGTGTATGCGATCAGCCTGGCGGGTTTATTCTACTGGTTGAAGTGATATTCAAAACCAGGAAAGGCGAAGATAATCCGATTCAAGTAAGTTTTGGTTGATTATTGTATAATCTATTCGGACTGTAATACTCCCATTTGGAGGGAATCTATGGAGAAGAAAGAACTTTTAGGCCTCTACCATCAGATGGTTCTGATACGGCGCGTGGAAGAATCGGCCGCTGAACTTTACCAGCAGGGTAAAATTGGCGGTTTTTTGCATCTTTATATTGGCCAGGAAGCTGTCAGCACAGGGTTGATCGCGGCACGCAAACTTCAGGATCGGGTGATCACAGCCTACCGTGACCACGGGGTGGCGATCAACTGCGGTATCCCCGCCCGCCAGGTGGTGGCGGAGCTTTTGGGCAAGGCAACCGGGATCTCCAAGGGCAAGGGCGGCTCGATGCACATGGCGGATGTGAACCGTAACTTCTGGGGGGGGCACGCCATTGTGGGCGCCCACTTACCCCTGGCAGCGGGGCTGGCCCTGGGCGACCAGTATCAAAAGACAGATGGGGTCACCATCTGCATGTTCGGGGATGGAGCAAGTAATATTGGTTTTTTCCATGAAGCGCTGAATCTTTCCAAGGTTTGGAAATTACCCGTTCTGTGGGTATGTGAGAACAACCAGTACGGAATGGGTACGGCGATCGACCGCGCCTCGGCGGTTTCTGAGATCGTCCAGAAAGCCTGCGGGTATGGCATGAAAGCAGACCAGGAAAACGGCATGGACGTGCTTGCAGTATATGAAAAAGCCCACGAGATGATCGAACGAATCCGGGGCGGGGAAGGCCCCATGTTTTTGGAGTATATGACTTACCGTTTTCGCGGGCATTCCATGGGCGACCCCGAAAGGTACCGCAAGAGCGATGAGGTCAAAAGGTGGGAAAAGGACGATCCCATCGGCATATTCAATGATCACCTGGTCAAGAACAAGGTAATCTCGGAAGCCGGTTTGAAGAAGATCGAGCAGGAGGTGGAAGCAGAAGTGGCTGACGCTGTCCGCTTTGCCGAGGAAAGCCCGGAACCTGCTGCCGAAGAATTATTCACCGATATTTACGCGCAGGGAGGGTGAGATATGGCTCTGATAACGATGCGGGAAGCAATCTCCCAGGCGCTCTGGGAGGAAATGGAGCGGGACCCCAAGGTTTTCATCCTGGGCGAGGAAGTCGGTGTTTGGGGCGGAACATATGCTGTAACGAAAGGGTTTTATGATCATTTTGGTGCCGATAGGGTGAAGGACACCCCAATCTCCGAGGCGGCTATTGTGGGGGCAGCAATTGGCTCCGCAATGACTGGTCTGCGCCCGGTTGCGGAATTAATGACCATCAACTTCGCATTTGTAGCCATGGACCATATTGTTAATGAGGCTGCCAAACTGCATTATATGTTCGGGGGGCAATTCAAGCTGCCCCTGGTGATCCGCACGGTGGGCGGCGGTGGCAGACAATTAGGCGCCACCCACAGCCAGGTGCCGGACGCGATCTTTGCACATTTCCCAGGCTTGAAGGTGGTTGCCCCCGGAACCCCCGCAGACGCCAAAGGTTTACTGAAAGAAGCCATTCGATCCGATGACCCCATCCTTTTCATCGAAGAGGCTACGCTTTACCAGGTGCGGGGAGAAGTGCCGGATGGGGATTTCACCATGCCGATCGGTAAATCGACCATCGCCCGGGCGGGTAAAGATGCAACGATCGTCACCTACAGCAAAGAAGTGGATAACTCCATGAAGGCAGCGGAGATACTTGCCCAGGAGGGCATTGAGGTTGAGATCGTCGATCTGCGTTCGCTGCGACCGCTGGATATGGGTCCGGTGATCGAATCCTTCAAGAAAACCAACCGGGCGGTGATCGTTGAGGAAGGCTGGATGTCCTACGGGGTTGGCTCGGAGGTGGCATCCAGGATCTATGAAACTGCCTTCGATTATGTGGATGCGCCGGTGAAGCGGGTTGCCCAAAAGGAAGTGCCTTTGCCGTATAACCGCACCCTTGAACAAATGGCTCTGCCGCAAGTGGAAGATATTGTTAATGCGGTCCGGGAGGTGCTGTGATGGCTGAGATGGTGACGATGCCAAAACTTGGATTCGATATGGCTGAAGGCACCCTGGTGCGCTGGGTGATCGCGGAAGGGCAACCGGTGCAAAAAGGTGCGGTGCTGGCGGAAATAGAAACGGATAAAGCGACTGTTGAAGTGGAAAGCTCATTCGGCGGGGTGGTTTTCAAGCATCTAGTCGAACAGGGAGCAATCGTTCCAGTGGGGAAGCCTATCGCTGTGATCGCCGCGGAAGGTGAAAAGGTGGAACCATCCTTCTGGCAATCCAAGGGATCGACTGCACCGATGGCGCCGGAAAAATCATCCGCGTCGGTTTCCCAGGAAAAAACCGAAACCGAGCCTGTAATTTCAAAAGAACCTGCAGCTCAAGTATCAACTCAGATCGAGCCGTCAGCGATTAAAGCATCCCCATTGGCAAAAAAGATCGCCCGTGAACAAAAGGTAGACCTCGGTCAGGTGACAGGTTCCGGCCCCGAAGGAAGGATTGTTCGCCGGGATGTGGAAGCTGCCCTGAAAACTTTGCAGCTAACCCCCACATTGGCAACCGGAAAGACTGCTCAGGCACACAAGACTACGGCAGCCAGCCCCATTCTGGATTTTCGGGCTGCACCTATTCCCCCTGACGAAAAGATCCAGTTGAACCGCCTGCGAGCGGCCATCGGGCGGCGGATGGGGGAATCCAAGCAACAAGTACCGCATTTTTATATCACCCGGGATTACCAAGTAGACGATCTTCTGGATTTACGCGAGCAATGGAATCAGATCGCGGGAGAGGAAAACCGGCTTTCCATAAATGACTTTATTGTCAAAGCTGCTGCGTTAAGCCTGCGCAAGTTCCCGAACCTCAACGCTTCCCTGGTGGGAGATGCGATCCTGCGACATGGACATGCGAACATCGGTGTAGCTGTCGCGGTTCCAGGCGGGTTGCTAACGGTCGTATGCAAGGACGCCGACCAGAAATCGCTGCCAGCGATCGGACGCGAAATCCGCGAAATGGCTGCCCGGGCTCGTGAAGGCAAGGTGCGTCCAGAGGATATCGAAGGTTCCACATTTTCCATCAGCAACCTGGGGATGTACGACGTCGAGAACTTCGCTGCCATCATCAATCCACCGGAAGCAGCCATCCTGGCGGTGGGTGCCGCCCGCGAAGTGGCAGCTGTTCAAGATGGCGAGATCATCCTGTGCAAAATGATGAAAATTACCATTTCCGCCGATCACAGGGTTACGGATGGGGCGGAAGCCGCCCAGTTCATGCAATGGCTAGGGGAATTCCTTTCTGCACCGTTGGGATTATTAACGATCGTTTGAGGAAGCAGCGTACCCAACCATCCGGTCCCCCGGATGGTTTTTTTAGGAGGGATTGCGCTGATAGATCATATTGTAAATATTCAGAAATTCCCCGATCTGCAACAGGTAATTACGGGTTTCATCGTAACGGATGATCTCCAGAAATAAATCGCTATCCCCGCCCGCGAGCTCCAGCCATTTCTGGGCATTCCCCGGGCCGGCGTTATAAGCCGCCAGCGACGCGCCTAGATTCCCGTCCAAATAATCGCGCTGGACCATCAGATACCGTGTTCCAAGGGTGATATTGACATCCGGGCGATAGAGATCGGCTGCCTTGAAATCGGGCGGCCAGTTGATGTTGCCAGCCATTTCCTCCCCGGTGGCCGGCATCAACTGCATCAAGCCCATGGCTCCGGCGGATGAACCAGCCCGGCTCTGAAACATACTTTCCTGACGGATCAGACTAAAAAGGAGCAGGGGATTGATATTGGCGTTCTGGCCCGCGAGCGTGACCAAATCCCGGAAGTATGGACTGAACCGGACGTGGCTGAAATAGGCGGGAGCAGTGAGCGAAGTCTCATCATTCAGGTTGGCCAGGTTGAGAATTTGTCGGGCGCTGAAAATGGCATCGCGATACATACGCAATTTCATGAATTCCGGGATCAGACGAAAGTTCGCAACCGGGTCGGTCGCGTAGGTCTGACGCAAGGTTTCGAACTCCGCAGCTGCCAAATTGAATTCACCCAGCTGCCAGAAGAACACTCCGCGTTGATAATTGGGATCGCTTGCGATCGAGTCAAGGGAATCCACATCGAGCGCTGGATCAAGGTTGAAAGTGGAGGTCATCCATTCTTTTGCCTGGGCACGCTCGCTAACAAGATCGAAGCCGAGGTCGTAATTGGTTGAAACAGTAAAGGGCTCTTCATTCAGGATCTTTTGACGGGACCGGATGCCATAATAACCGGTGGGGTCAACCCGCGCGGCTGTTTCCCAGGAGGTAAGGGCGGATGCCAGATCGTTTTTCGCAGCCTGGGTTTTACCGATCCAGAAATAGGCTTCAGATTGGGTCTCCGCATCTGTGCCGAGCACGGCAGTGCGTTGAAAATCCAGAAGTGCCTGGTCGAAATTCCCAAGGCGGTAATAGGTGATCCCGGAGAGGAAGAGGGCCCGCAAGCTGATCTCGGATCCTGGGTATTCGTCGATCAACCGAGACCAGGTGGCAGCCGCTTGTGTTAGCAGCCCGCCTCGCTCCTGAATACGCCCGGCGTCAAAGAGGAATTGGGGCGCCTCAGTGGCATCCGGGACTTCAGCTATGAAATCAAGCAAGGTTTGAGCGCCTTCGGCATATTTATCCAGATATGCCCATTGCGTGGTGGATTTTTCTTCCCAAGCCAGGTTCCAAAACCGGTCACCTTTGTGGTCGCGGATAAGCGCATCCAGCTCGTCGATCGCCCCTTCGTTGTTTTCCATCGCCCGCAAGGAAAGCGCTTTGTAATAATGCCCGGCAGCCTCATGCGCGGGGTTATCGGTAAGATAACGGTTAAGTGCATCCAGGGCATATCCATATTGCTCAGCGTAGTAATCCACAATGCCCCGGTTCAGTTCATCCACCGGAATATTGTCATTCACAAGTTGCACCAGGCCGGTGTAGGTATCAAATGAACGCGGGTAATTATTTACCGAATCTTGAAACCGGGCGTACGCCTGTTCAGGCAGTCCGAGACTTAAATAAGAGTCTCCGATGAGCAAGTTGGCTGAGGCGCGGGTGTAGTCAGATTGGGTGGAATTAAGCAGATCGGAAAGAACCCGGATGGCTTCGGTATCATTCTTAAGTGCCTGGTACCTTTGGCCGATCTTGATCCCGAGCTTATTTGCATCGCCAGGGGGATTCGCAGCGATGGCGGATTGATATGCGGATATGGCGCTCAGACTATCGCCAGCGTTGCTGAAGGAATCTCCGATGAGCTCGAAAAGATAATCATCAATAATTCCAGGCCGGGCAGATTGTAGCGAAGAATATGCTGCGGCTGCGGATGCATAATCCTGCCGCGATTCGTAGCATTTTCCGGCGAAAAAATTCGAAAGCGCTGCCGGTTGAGTACCCGGGAACTGGGCGATGATCTGCTGGTGGGATTGAATAACGGCTTCACTGTTTCCCTCCTCATAAGCAGTTTTGATCAACCCAAGCAAGGCTGCGGATTGGGTTTCTGCGTCATCGGCTTCGGCGAGGGCTTGCTGGTAACCACTCCGTGCGTCATCATAGTAACCCACGAAGAAGGACTCATCTGCAGCTGTCACCCGCATGGCTGGCAGCGGGGTGGGGGTGGGGAGCGGTGTGGGATCAGCGGGAAGTGCAGTTGCCTCTGCCAGGGGAGCTGGCCCACTCCCAGTGTCCGGGCGGACAGAACAGGCGGATAAAATGAGGATTGTGAGTCCGGTAAAAACGAATATTCTCATGGGAGGCTTATAATGGATGAAATATATCGTGTCAAGTGCGCCATTAATGGATTTTCATCTCCTGCTTTGACAAACCGAAAGACCCATGTTAAACTTCATGAATCTTTAACCTGACGCTCTCAGCCGAGGGCGTCATTTGATGTAATGACCATGCGAACAATCTATTGGGATACGGCCAATAACCAGGTAAAAACAATTGATCAGCGGGAACTCCCCGGGAAGCTGGTTTGGGTTTCCCTAAGAACCGGAAAAGAAGTTGCAGATGCGATCCAGGGGATGGTCATTCGCGGTGCGCCGGTGATTGGCGCAGCGGGAGCTTATGGCATCGTGCTGGATGCCTTCCAAAGCCATGCGAACACCCTTGTGGAATTAGCAGCTGAGTTGGCTGGTTCGAGGCGAACATTGCAGACTGCCAGGCCGACTGCGGTGAACCTGCGCTGGGCGCTTTCCCGCATGGATCGTATTTTCACTGCCTTCGACGGCACGCTGGAAGGAATGCGTAATTTGCTCTTGGAAGAAGCCGAACGCATTGCCGAGGAGGATATCCAGACCAGCAAACAGATGGCGGCCTTTGGGAGCACAGTTATTGAAGATGGTGATGTGATCATCCATCACTGCAATACCGGATCCCTTGCTACTGTGGAGGGTGGCACGGCACTGGGTGCGATCATGGCAGCCTGGAAACAGGGGAAACGGCTCAAGGTGCTGGTGGATGAAACCCGCCCGCTTTTACAAGGCGCACGTTTGACCGCCTGGGAATTGCAACAGGCTGGCATCCCCTTCGAGATCATCTGCGATGGCGCGGCAGGTTATTTTTTACAGAAGCGCCTAGCCACGAAAGTATTGTTCGGCGCTGACCGCGTGGCTGCCAATGGTGATTTAGCCAACAAAATTGGCACTTATATGCTCGCAAATGCTGCGAAAGCCAACGCCATCCCGGTTTATGCGGTTTTCCCAATTTCCAGCATTGATCCCGCATGTGTTAACGGTGAGCAAATCGAAATCGAGTTCCGAGGGGAACAGGAAGTACTCGATCTTGTACTGCTGGGGAAAAAGACTTCACCGGAAGGTGCGCATGCTTTGAATCCAGCGTTCGATATTACCCCAAATCATTTGATCACCGCCTGGATAACCGACAGGGGTATCATATATCCGCCGTTCAATATGGATTCACCTGAGAATCCGGGCAATTTGGAAGGAATTACAAAATGAGCATCGTTTGCACAGGCTCCATTGCTTATGACTATTTGATGTCCTTTCCCGGCTACTTCCGGGATCACATCCTTCCGGATCGGCTGGATACCATCAGCCTTTCTTTCCTCGTGGATTCCATGGTCAAACAGCGCGGGGGAACGGCCCCGAATATTGCTTACACGCTGGCACTGCTGGGGGAGCCGACCATGGTGGCCGGGACGGCGGGCGAGGATTTCGAGGACTACCGCAAATTCCTGGACCAACACGGCGTTGATACATCCTTCATCCGCACCATTCCGGGCAAATTTACCGCATCGTTTTTCGCAAATACCGATTTGGCTAATGCTCAGATCGCCAGTTTCTACACCGGCGCGATGGCAGATGCCGGCAGTGTTTCAATGAAGGACATCCCGCGAAAAAAGATCGATCTGGTAACCATCTCTCCCAATGATCCCAAAGCAATGCGCCAATATTGTGAAGAATGTGTGGATCTCGGGATTCCGTATCTTTATGATCCCAGCCAGCAGATCGTGCGGGTGGACCCGGAGGATATTCGGGTGGGTGTGCTGGGATGCGAGAGCCTATTTGTAAATGAGTATGAATATGAGTTGCTGCAGAAGCATACCGGTTTCACTCCCGAAAAGATCCTTTCTGTCGTTAAATATCTTGTAGTGACATGCGGCAAGGAAGGGGCAGTGGTTTATGCGGAAGGAAAAGAGTACAAGATTCCAGTTGTGCATTCCAATAGCATTGTAGATCCCACCGGCGTGGGGGATGCCTTTCGGGGCGGGTTTTTGCGAGGATATCGGCTGGGATTGAACTGGCAAACCTGCGGACAGATGGGGGTGCTGGCAGCCACTTATTGCCTTGAGCAACACGGCACCCAGAACCATAGTTATACGCCTCAGGAATTTGTGGAAAGATATCGAAAGCATTTCGATGACCAGGGCGCGTTAGAGCGTCTGCTATAATTCAATCTTTGAATTGGAGGAAAAATGAGCAATTATGATGTAAAAGATTTGTCGTTCGCAGAGGGCGGCCGCCGCCGTATCGATTGGGCGGAGCGCGAGATGCCGGTTCTGCGGATGATCAAAGAACGATTTGCCAAGGAAAAACCACTGAAAGGGCTGCGGGTTTCGGCCTGTTTGCACGTGACCACTGAAACAGCCAACCTGATGAAAACCCTGCAGGCAGGGGGTGCGGATATTGTACTGACCGCATCCAACCCGCTTTCCACGCAGGATGATGTGGCAGCTTCACTCGTCACCCACGAGGAAATTCCCACTTTTGCTATCAAAGGTGAGAACAATGCCACCTATTACAAGCATATTTTTGCTGCTTTGGACCACAAACCTCATTTGACGATGGACGATGGCGCTGATCTGGTGAGCACCATGCAAAAAGAACGCAAGGAGCTTATTTCGGAGGTTCTGGGTGGAACTGAAGAAACAACCACCGGCGTCATCCGTCTGCGGGCTATGGCTGCCGATGGCGCCTTGGGTTACCCGATCATCGCGGTAAACGACGCCATGACCAAGCACTTTTTCGACAACCGCTACGGAACCGGGCAGTCCACCATCGATGGTATCGTCCGGGCGACCAATATCCTGCTCGCAGGGCGAGTCTTTGTGGTTGCCGGTTACGGTTGGTGCGGTCGCGGACTTGCCAGCCGGGCGAGAGGCATGGGCGCCAATGTAGTCGTCACCGAGATCGACCCACTCAAAGCGCTCGAAGCCGTGATGGATGGCTTCCGGGTGATGCCTATGATCGAAGCCGCGAAGATCGGTGATATTTTCTGCACGGTTACCGGCGATCTCAACGTTGTCGACCGCGCCCATTTTGAAGTGATGAAAGATGGCGCCATTGTTGCCAACTCCGGGCATTTCAATGTGGAGATCAACATCCCTGCCCTGGAAGCTGTATCCTCAGAAAAGAAACTGGTACGGCCTTTTGTGGATGAATACCAGATGAAAGACGGGCGCAGGATCTATATCCTGGGTGAAGGCCGGTTGATCAACCTGGCGTCCGCGGAGGGACATCCCGCGAGTGTGATGGACATGTCCTTCGCCAACCAGGCACTCAGTTGTGAATACATGGTCAAGAATCACGATCAGCTTGAACGCAAGGTCTATAGCGTCCCGGATGCCATTGACCAGCAAATTGCGAAGATCAAGCTGGACGCCATGGGTGTGAAGATCGATACACTCACCCCCGAGCAACAAAAGTATTTGAATTCCTGGGAGGAAGGTACTTAATCCCAGAGGAGGGCATCATGAAATCCACTCGATTCCTGCTAATTTTCTCACTCCTGATCGTCGTGGGCGTTCTACTGGCTTCCTGCGCGCCAGCACCTACACCGGCTCCGACTGAGACTGCCCTGCCAACCGAGACAAAAGTCATTCCCACCTCTACGAACACGGCGCTCCCGACATCTACTATCACGATTGCTCCGACGGCTACCGTTACATTAAATCCGACGCCGGATATTTCAGGCATTGAGGTTCTTGGTGCGGGTCCATCAAATGGGTTTTATTTGCTCAATTTTTATAAACCAGGGATCGATAAGGAATACATCGTCCAAACGGATAATGGCATCCCTTTCTCGTGCAAGATCTACGCAGCCTACCCCGATCGTTTGATTTGTTACGGACCGATGTTGAGTTGGGGCGCCAAGGTAGTGTTCAATTTCATCGATCCGGATACCGGCGCAACGGTGTATTCTCTGGATTACGTCCTACCTGACCGGGATTGGGGTTTTGCAGATAAGCAGATCTATAACTGCGTGATTCCCAACGCCTGCCCTGAGCGCGGACAAATGATGCACTGCGAGACCGAGGAACGTAGAGACTCGAAAGGCAAGATCTGCATTATCGGCACTTGTATTGACCTTTGCGGGTTCTGTGTGGGAATTGATACTTGCGATAATCAGTAATTCACTTTGGTAAAGATTAATATATATAAAAAATATTTGGAAGTAACTCACTATGGCAAAATCGTCGGTTTGGTTTGGAAAGATCTCTTTCTTCGCGTTAATTTTGTTAGCTGCTTGCAGCCCGACTGCCACATTGGTTTCGACCGTAGCGCCTACGATTGAAGAGAAACCGGTGGAGACGAACACACCACTGCCAACGATCTTCCCGACGGCTACAATCACCTTTGCGCCTACGCGAACAGTCACAGTGAACCCCACCCGGGATATCTCCGATCTATCCGTGCTGGGTGCGGGTCCTTCCAATGGAATGTATCTTTTAAACTTTAATATCCCTGGGCTTGACCAGGTTTATATGCTGACTGTGGATGGCATACCTTTTAAGTGCCAGATCCTGCCAGAATTTGGAGATCGGTTAAGCTGCGCAGGTCCCATGCAACCCTGGGGAAAAAATGTTTCGATGGAATTCTTTGATCCTTCAACTGGTGGCAAACTATATCAAATCGCCTATACATTGCCGGCTTTTGATTATGAGTTTGGGAAGGCAACAGAACCGCCGTGTGTAAATCCGGTGGCATGTGCGGATCGAGGAAAAAATTACTGGTGCGAAACCGAGATACACCAAAATGAGCATGGCTACTGCATGGTAGCTACCTGCTTTGATGCCTGCGGTTTTTGTGTGGGAATCGATACCTGCCAGAATCCATAATCTTCTGAGTGGTTAAGGTTCTGGATTCTTATTGCACCTGTATCTGAATGTAGATAACATCCCCAAACGGTTTCCCATCCAGAGAATATGCCTGCCAGGCGCTTTTATAATCTCCGGGAGCCGTGGGAGCCAGGATGTTCATTTGGATGGTCGCCTTCGCACCCGCCAGAGCAGGGAATAGCGCCTGTTCAGGGTTTGCTCCCAGGCTTCCGCCAGCCAGTAAGCGCAGCGTATACCCTGCGACCCAATTGCACGTTCCCGCGTTCTCTACTTCCCATTTCTTTTCCATCGCCTCGCCGATCTTTACAGGGGTTCCATCGGGGATGGTGATATCAGAAACGAATTTCAGGTTGTTCGTACAATCTGTCGCCTGCTGATTCCCGTTAGGAGCAGAGGCTGCATCCGGTGTGGGGGTTGACGGGTTCAATTCGGGTGGGATGAACATGGGGGTCTGGTCGGAACCAGGTGCTGCCCGCGAGGGACGCGGATAGATGCAGGCAGAAAGTGTTAATCCCAGGATTGCCAGGATGGATACAAGGGTCACTAATTGTTTGGCTTTCCGAGAATTAAAACGGGTCATTCTTCGCCGAAGCTCTCCGATTCTCCACTGCTCGATAAGGTCATGGGAAGCTCACCGCCAACTGCCCGCTGGCGAATTGCTATTTCAATCTCTTCTGCCAGGTTCGGGTTTTGGCGCAGGTATTCCTTGGCGTTTTCGCGTCCCTGACCGAGCCGCAGATCACCATAAGAGAAGAATGCGCCACGCTTGGTGATGATCTCCATTTGAGTACCCAGATCGATGATATCCCCGGCTTTGGAGATGCCCTCGTTATACATAATGTCAAATTCCGCGGTTCGGAAGGGGGCAGCCACCTTGTTCTTCACCACCCGCACACGCACCCGCGACCCGGTGACTTCCGCTCCAACTTTGATGGATTGAATGCGGCGAACATCCAGACGGACAGAAGCATAGAATTTTAATGCGAGACCACCAGGGGTGGTCTCGGGGTTGCCAAACATAACCCCGATCTTCTGGCGGAGCTGATTTGTGAAAACAACCGCGGTTTTAGTTTGGTTGATTGCACCGGAAAGTTTACGCAGTGCCTGCGACATTAACCTTGCCTGCATACCCATGGTGGCATCACCCATATCCCCCTCGATCTCAGAGCGGGGAACCAGCGCAGCCACCGAATCGATAACAACCAGGTCAACAGCCCCCGAGCGAACCAGGGTTTCGACGATCTCTAAAGCTTGCTCGCCGGTATCAGGTTGGGAGACGAGCAGGTTCTCGATATCCACGCCCAGGCGGACCGCATAGGCAGGGTCGAGTGCATGCTCCATATCTACATAGGCTACTGTGCCACCCAGCTTCTGGGCTTCGGCTGTGATATGCAGACAAAGCGTGGTCTTGCCAGAGGATTCCGGCCCAAAGATTTCGGTCACACGCGCGCGTGGTATTCCGCCCACACCCAAGGCCAAGTCGAGCGATAATGAACCTGTGGGGATGGCTTCCACGGCCAAATGGGTTGCTTCGCCCATGCGCATGATGGAACCTTCACCGTAGCGCTTGACGATATCCGAGAGGGCCTTATCGAGGACAGCCTTGCGGGCTTCGTTCATCGAAGAGGATTGCGGGGAGGGAAGATCATCATCGGAATTAGATTTTCGAGCCATCACATACTCCTGATTATTGGTCTGATGAAATTATATACTGATTTTCAGCATCGACTTACCTACAATAATTATAGTACATTTGTGCTAAACTAGTAGATCGAAATTCCCGTGAATTCTTAATTGACAAAACCGGTATTGGTGGTAAACTCGTCGGAATTTAATTCATTTACGGATGGGAGCACTTATGGACACCAAATCAGTTCTCGATATGGTTAAGGCGGATGGGATCAAGTTCGTATCCTACCAATTCAGCGATGTGACCGGCGCGGTCAAATCGGTGGATGCACCAGTCTCCCAGTTGCAGGGTGCTCTTGAAAACGGGGTTTGGTTCGATGGATCCTCAGTGGAGGGGTTCGCCCGTATTCAGGAAAGCGACATGCTTTTGAAGATCGACCCGGACACCTACGCCGTTCTACCCTGGTCCGCACCAGATTACAAGCGAGCCCGATTTTTCTGCGATATTTACATGCCGGATGGCAGCCCGTTTGCGGGAGACCCGCGTGGAATTCTGAAAAAACAGCTTAAAAGGATTGAGGAACGGGGTTGGACTTTCAATGTAGGACCCGAACCTGAATTCTTCCTCTTCAAGCGAAATGGCGAGGAGAGGGTTCATCCCGTGCCACACGATGTGGGCGGGTATTTCGATTTTTCCGCAAATGATGAGGCCGCAAGAGTCCGCACCGAACTGATGGAAGCGCTGAACCGTATGGGGTTGGAGGTGGAAGTTGGACATCATGAAGTGGCACTTGGGCAGCACGAGATCGATTTTCGTTTTGCGGATGCTCTCAGGACTGCTGACAACGTGTTAACTTTGAAATACACTATTAAAGCTATCGCCGCGCAGCATGACCTGATCGCTTCTTTCATGCCCAAGCCAATTTTTGGGATCAATGGCTCAGGGATGCACTGCCATCAATCTCTGTTCGACAAGAAATCCAACCCTGTATTTTTCGATAAAGACGACGAGTTCAACCTTTCGGGAATTGCGCATGGATTCATTGCTGGGCAGCTTGAGCATGCCCGCGGGATGTCGGCAGTTCTGGCACCCTCGGTGAATTCCTATAAACGATTGGTTCCCGGGTATGAAGCACCCGTTTATATTGGCTGGGCACAGATCAATCGCTCCGCGCTGATCCGCATCCCGCGCTATACGCCTGGGATGGAAAAAGCCACCCGCGCCGAACTGCGCTGCCCCGATCCCTCCTGCAGCCCCTACCTGGCATTCACTGTTATGCTCGCTGCTGCGCTGGATGGTATAGACCGCAAGTTGAACCCGCCCAAACCGCTGAATAATGTTAACGTTTACGAGCTGGATAAGGAAGACCGCAAGAAGTTGGGGGTGAGTGAATTGCCAGGTTCATTGGAGGAAGCCCTGGAAGAACTGGACCGTGACGAAGTGGTGAAAGCTGCACTTGGACCGGTTGCCTATGAAACCTTCCGGCGGGCGAAACTGGAAGAATGGGACCAGTACCGCATTGGCGTGACGGATTGGGAAGTCAAACGATACCTGGAGGTCGTTTAATAACCGATTATCCCGAGATTTGGGCAATAACCTTGACATTCTTGAGTTTTGGGGTATAAATCCGCCCAACATTTTCTGTGAGTAGATGAAAAACTACGATTTCTGTTCCTACGACCTGACTGAAGAACCATCGGCATTTATTTGCCGCGGTGGCGAAAAAACGCTGCCAATCATTTCCCCCAAGCAGAACCATAAGCATCCGCATACTCTCCGGAATCCCCTGGCGGGTTGGTTCTGTATAACTTCAATAAGACAAGTTCGTAAAAGATAGGGAAATTGAAGTAGAAGAAAAAGCCAATCAACCAGAGGTTGATTGGCTTTTTTATTTTTGATTGAGCCCTTGAGCGGATCTCAAGGTTCAAAATAAAAAACAGGAGTGAGAAGATGAAAAAAAGATTGATTGTTTCTGTAGGATTGTTGGTCGTCTTTGTGCTGGCTGCGTGCGCATCAGCAACCGGTAGTGGAGTTGAAACCTCCTCCACAAGTTCAGACACTTCAAAGCCAACGCCAGTTGCCCAGATCCCAGCGGAAAATTTGGTCCGGGCAAATTACCTGACCGTTTGTTCGGATATCCCTTATCCTCCCCAGGAATTCTACGATGAAAATGGGGAGCCAAAAGGTGTGGATATTGATCTGGCAAATGAGTTAGGCAACCGCTTGGGATTAAATGTTCAATACGTTAATACTGTATTTGACACGATCATCGCGGCGGTCACCAGCGGCAAGTGCGACATTATCGTTTCCGCGATGAATATCACCACCGACCGCAACAAACAGGTTAGCATGATCCCGTATTTTGAGGCTGGGCAATCCCTGGTGGTTGTGAAGGGCAATCCTGAAAAGATTACCGGGGTGATGGATCTCTGCGGGAAATCCGTGGCTGCGGAAAGCGGCACAACCGAGGTGGATTACATTCAGGGCAGCGGCGATTATGAGGGTAAGGGGCTGATGCAGCAATGCGAAGCTGCGGGGAAGGATGCCATCAACCTGGTAATCACCCAGAAGGATTCGGATGCACTTCAACAACTTCAGACCGGTAAGGTAGCAGCATACTCAACCGATTCACCCGTGGCTGCTTACTATACCGTAGAAAATCCAGATAAATTCGAGGTTGCTGGTGGAGTATTTGAGTCCGTTCCGGAAGGGATCGCGATGCCCTGTAACGCGGAAGACTGCACGAGTGCACCATTATCCACAGTTGGAACGGCAGTGAAAGCTGCGTTGATGAGCATGATTCAGGATGGTACTTATCAGAAGATCCTGGACCAATGGAACCTGGGCTCGAGCGGCGTAACCCCATAAAGGTACCATGAACCCGATCAGGGTGTTGTAAATTCAAATAGGCGGGCTTGCGGTAACTACCTCAAGCCCGCCAGAGGAGCCTCATCATGTACAACTTTGACTGGCAGATTTTCTGGAATTACCTCTGGCCGTTCACTGCCTTACAGAATCCACTTCTTAGAAATGGATTGATGGTGACGATCTTCGTCAGCATCTTCGCACAGGCGGCGGGAGTGATTTTGGGATTGTTGGCTGCCCTCGGGAAGATGTCCAAAATTCGCATTTTGCGGGGGATTGCAGGCGCATATATTTTATTCTTCCGCGGGACGCCGTTGTTGGTGCAGATGATGCTTCTCTATTTTGGGTTGGGAGCCATTAATTTTTATGATTTTCCAGATATTCACATGGGCTTCATCAGCATCTCCGGGGCGATTCAGGCAGGGTTCCTAGCCCTGGCGGTTAACGAAGGGGCTTATATGGCAGAGATCGTCCGGGCTGGGATCGAATCCATTGATCCCGGGCAAACGGAAGCAGCCAAATCTTTGGGGATGACCCCCGGACAGGCAATGCGCCGGATCGTGCTGCCTCAGGCGATTAAAGTGATCATCCCGCCGACAGGCAACGAATTCAACAATATGATGAAAACCACATCCATCATGGTGGTGATCTCGGCAGGCGAGCTTTTCTTCGCTTTCACCCAGATAAACGCCAGGATATTCAAACCGTTTGAGTTGTTCATCGCGGCATCGCTTTATTACCTGGCGCTCACTTCCATTTGGGACGTGATCCAAAGACGGATCGAGCGGTCCACCGAGTGGGGCTATTCATCCAAGCGGGCTATTACGGTAGAAAACCCGGATGTTAAAAAACTGCGGACTCCGAGTACATTAGACCGATTGGTGAGGGGGCACTAATGGACATGTCTATTCACTCAAACACCGGGGTTATCCCTTCTGCGGTAGTTAAATTCGAGAATGTAAATAAATACTTCGGGAATTTACATGTCTTGAATGATATTAATCTCGAGATCCTTAAGAACCAGGTTCTGGTCATCATCGGTCCCAGCGGTTCGGGAAAAAGTACGCTCCTGCGCTCGATCAACCATCTGGAAAAGGTTGACAGCGGGCATTTGTATGTCAATGGTCGAATGGTCGGTTATTATGAAAAGGATCATAGGCTGGTTGAAGAATCGGAGAAAAATATTGCCCGGCAGCGCATGGAGATTGGGATGGTTTTCCAGCGCTTTAATTTATTTCCCCATCTAACCGCGCTGCAAAATATTATCGAAGCGCCCTTGCAAGTGAGGAAGCTCAAGCGTGGAGATGCTGAGGAAGAAGCCATGCAGCTTCTTGCACGAATCGGGTTAACCGAAAAGCGTGATAGCTACCCCAACCAGCTTTCTGGCGGGCAGCAACAGCGTATCGCCATCGCCCGCGCATTGGCGATGAAACCCAGCCTGATGTTATTTGACGAACCCACCAGCGCGCTTGACCCTGAGATGATCGGAGAAGTGCTGGACGTAATGAAAGGCCTGGCGCATGAAATGACCATGATCGTGGTTTCCCACGAGATGGGTTTTGCGCGGGCCGCTGCTGACCGTATTCTATTTATGGATGAAGGCAGCATCATTGAGGATACCACCCCCGATGCTCTTTTTGCTCATCCGAAGGAAGAACGGACCAGGCTCTTCCTTAGTAAGATCTTACATTAACATCATAAGGAATTTTATTCAGGCAGGGTGCATACTATCATAACCCGGCCGATGGCTGCTCTTTGCAGCGATTGCGGATCAAAGGTGCCATCGGTATTACGATCCACTTTTAAAAATTTCCCAGCGGTGGGTAATCCGGTAAAGTATTTATTCAACCAGGGGATTAATTGATCCCCTTTTTCGATCAGGTTCGCTTCACAGCGAATCTCTTGATTTTTCAACAAAATAGCCACCGATTTATTCACGCGCAAATTCAACCACCAGGATTTCTCCAGGTCACTGGTTATTAGAACTTCTCTTCCCGTAAGCACATAATTCACAGGGGTGGTGATCGTTTTCCCGGTTTTTCTGCCGGTCAATGAAATCAGTAAAATCGAGTCGCTCATCATCCCGTGAAAACGGGAGCGTAAAATCACTTTTGTAAAACCATTGAAAAAATTCATGAAGTGGTTTTGCGATGCCATAGTTATCTCTTATTGGGGTTTTAGGCCATTACTGATACAAGCCAGCCAGGTCTTTTCAGGATCAGTAAGTTCGTGGTCGAAAACCGAAATGATCTTTACAACCATGTCAGCCGCTTCAGGCTGGGAAATTTCTATCGAACGAATGGAATCATCCAGAAGCGAGGAAGGGACAAATCCCAACCCGGAGGGATCATTACGTATATTCTGCAGGATATCCTGGGGTTGAAAGGCGATCAGGCTGGAAGGTGAAAAGCCGGTTTGCAGATGTAAGCTATTGGTCACTGCTTCATTAAAACCATTTTCCGGAGGGTAGACATAGAGTTGAACCGGAGTTCCATCCTGCCAATAAAGATTATTTCCTTCCACGAGTAATACAAGAGTGGATGAATCCAAGGAAGAATTCGGATTCGATTTATTAATTATAAAATTCAAGTGATCCTCACCGAGGATTACGGCTTTACCCGGGAGCGCTGAACTTCCAGCGACCTGGAAACTGAAATCCGATCCGGTGTCTGAGGGTTGTGTTTCTTCCTGAGTGAACAGGGTCAGCCCGGTCTGATTGGCGGCGCATAGTTCCAAAAGCGGGCTCATCCAGGTTAACGCCGGATTGATGCCCACTTTTACGACCGGAGAAGTTTGCTTTGAATTTCCATTTTCTTTGGGTTGGGTCATCAGGCTGAAGACGATTACCAGAGTGGCGAAGACTGCGCAATAAATGATGAATGGATAAAGGCTGCGGCGGGAGAGATAACTCAGCAGCCAGCGGATGCAGAAATATCCCACAACGCCAGCGGTAAGGAAACCAACCGCCATCACGGGGAGAAAGGAAGATATGCCTGGGATTTTTCGAAGGTCGAGGAGACCAACCAACCCGGCTGCCAGCATCACCGGGATGGACATGAGAAAGCTGAAACGGGCCGCGCTTGGGCGGTCCAGATTTCGGGTCATCCCGCCGGAGATCGTTGCGCCGGAGCGGGAAATGCCGGGGAAAATCGAAATTGCCTGAAAAACGCCGATCCAGATGGCATCCAACCAACCCAATGACTGCAACACACGGCTGCGTTTCCCAATTTTTTCCGCAACCAGAAGGAGAATGGCAGTTCCGTAAAGCAGAACAGCAGTCAACAGAGGGCTGTTGAAGGCAGCCTCGACCTGATTCTTAATGGTGATGCCCAGGAGCCCGGCGGGAATTGTGGCGAGGATGAGATACCAACCCAGACGCGCATTGAAGGTACCGAATGGGGAGCGATGAAAAATTCCATATATCCAATCGCGAATGATATTCCAGAGATCTCGAGCAAAGAAAATGATCACAGCGGCCAAAGTGCCCAACTGGACCAATACATCGAAAACGAAGACTTCAGAAACCGGGACTTGCCACCCCAATAGATAAGGGACGATCACCAGGTGGGCGGAGCTTGAAATCGGTAGGAATTCCGTCAGCCCCTGCACGATACCGAGAATGATTGCTTGAAAAAAGGTCATTATTGATCCTTTATATTATTCTGATCAATTGATGCATTTTCGTGCCATCGGAGGAGGAAATCCTGCGCAAATGCATCATACCGGGTTTCCAGAATGGCCTGCCTGGCCTGGCGGGTAAGCGCCAGAAGAAAATATAAATTATGGATGGATACCAATGTGGCTGCTAGCATTTCTTTTGCAAGGATCAAATGGCGGATATAAGCCCTGCTGAAATTCTGACAGGCATAACACAGGCAGGATTCATCAATGGGGCTTTTATCGCTCGCATTTGCCGCATTCGCCAGGTTTATTCTTCCGGTTCGAGTGAAGGCAGCATGGTGGCGAGCGAGGCGGGTGGGCAGTACGCAATCGAATATATCCACCCCGCGCCAGATGCCATTGATCAGATCCTCTGGTGACCCGACTCCCATCAAATACCGGGGCTTATCTGCGGGGAGAACTTGGTTGACTACCTCGATCATCGCGTGCATTTCTGTTTTGGATTCACCTACAGATAATCCGCCGATCGCGCTGCCGGGTAGATCCTGGCTTGCGATAAATTCTGCAGATTGCTTGCGTAAGTCCGGGAAAATTCCTCCCTGAACGATCCCAAAAAGGGCCTGGTCTGGTCGCTGCTTGCTGCGAACACAACGCTCGAGCCAGCGATGCGTGCGGTTCATGGCATCGATCGAATAATCTCTTACGTGCGGTTCTGCGCACTCATCGAAGGCCATGATGATATCCGCTCCCAGGCTCTCCTGGATCTGGATGGATTTCTCAGGGGTAAACCGGTGAAGAGAGCCGTCAATATGGCTCTTAAAGTCCACGCCATCCTCATCTATTTTGCGGTTATCCGCAAGCGAAAACACCTGGAAACCACCGGAATCGGTTAGGATGGGTCGCTTCCAGTTCATGAAATTGTGCAAACCACCCATTTCTGCAACCAAATTCCGGCCTGGACGGAGATATAAATGGTATGTGTTTGCCAGAACAAGGCTCGCGCCGATTTCCAGGAGCTGTGCCGGGGTAACGGATTTTACCGTTGCCTGGGTCCCGACCGGAGCGAAGACCGGAGTCTGGATGACTCCATGAGGAGTGCTGAATGAACCGGCTCGAGCCATCCCATCCGTTTTTTCGATCTCATAATCAAACAAATACTGAGTCACGAAGGCTATTATACCTTTGGAAGATTATGCGCCTGGGGAAGCGCTTGCCGCCGGGGATTGAGCCGTTTATACTTGGCGGATGGAAATTGCTCACCCAAACGATATTGAATCCTGCTCCACCTGGTTGGAGATCGATCTTGCTGCTTTAAAAAACAATATCCGCCAATTGCGCGACATATCAAAGACGGAAATCATGCCCGTGGTCAAAGCCAACGCATACGGGCATGGATTATTGGAGGTCTCCCGGGCAGCGGAGGAGGAGGGGGTGACCTGGTTGGGTGTCTCCCGGATCGAGGAGGCTATCTCCCTTCGGAATGCCGGCATCCGCTGCAGCATTTTAATCCTGGGATATACCTCTCCACCGAGGATACCGGAGGCGATCGAGAACAATGTGACCGTGACGCTCTATGACCCATGCGTTGCAGCGCAGTACAACGAAGCTGCAAACGGGATGGGAAATCCCCTGCGGGTACATGTGAAAACTGATTCAGGCATGGGCAGGCTGGGGATCCCCACCGCTGAAGCGGAAGGGTTCATGGAACAATTGGTAAGTATGAAGAACCTAAAAGTGGAAGGTCTTTTTACCCACTTTGCCAGGGCGGATGAACCAGAAGCAGCCACGACGAGTGAACAATTGGAACGATTTCAGATTCTGCTGAATGCACTCGCCAGGAAAAAAATTCGCCCGCCATTGATCCATGCCTCAAATTCAGCCGGGGGGCTCAATTTTCCCCCGGCACGGTTCGACCTGATTCGCTGTGGGATCGCAGTCTATGGGCTGAATCCCTCCCCGCAGACCCATTTACCCACTGGATTCCAACGCGCGCTTTCGTGGAAGACCCGGTTGACCTCGGTGAAGACCTTACCCAAAGGTCATGGGGTGAGCTATGGCTTTCACTATTACACCCCGAAGGAAGAACGAATCGGGGTGATCGCCATTGGGTATGCCGACGGATTCCGCAGAGTGGAGGGTAATCACGTGCTTATCCGCGGAAAAACAGCCGATGTGGTGGGGGCTGTGTGCATGGATCAGTGTATGGTTCTCCTTGATGAAATCCCGGATGCTGAAGTGGGTGACGAGGTTGTTCTAATCGGCGCGCAGGGGGAAAAAGAGATCCTGGCGGATGATCTCGCCCTAGGCTGGCAGACGATCAATTACGAGGTGGTGTGCGGTTTAGCAGACCGGGTCCCCAGGTTTTACCGTTCATGAAAACCGAAAAGAAATGGATCCTTGCGCCTCGGATTCCCGAGGAAATTGACCGTACCCTCAGTGGGTATCCGACACCGATGCGGCAGATTTTATTCAACCGGGGATATGCCACGCCCGAAGCTGCTGCAGATTACCTTGCGGCGGAATCCCCTAGCATATTCCCCGTTTCTGCTTTCCGGGATGCATACGGGAGTTGAAAGACTTGCTGATGCCATTCATATGGGGGAGCGCATCGCGGTTTATGGTGATTACGATGTGGACGGGGTGACCGCCACAGCGCTTCTGGTGGAAGTCATCCAAAGGCTGGGCGGGATAGTTGTACCTTACATCCCTGACAGGTTTGAGGAAGGATATGGGTTGAACTGCGATGCCCTGGAGAATCTTTCTGGTCAGGGAGTGAATCTGATCGTCACGGTGGATTGCGGGATCCGAAGCCCTGTGGAGGCTGACCGGGCGCGCGAGCTCGGGATGGACTTGATCATCAGCGACCACCACCATCCCCGCGGGGATGTCCCTGAGGCATTTGCGGTGATCTGCCCCAAACAGGAGGGCGACGAATATCCAAACAAGGATATCAGCGGTGTGGGGCTGGCATACAAGCTCGCTGAGGCGTTGATCGAAACCCTTCCCACGGAGGGAGTTCTGGCTACCGAATGGCTGGATCTGGTGGCACTTGGTACTGTAGCGGATGTGGTCCCTCTGACAGGCGAAAATCGGGTGCTTGTACGCAGGGGGTTGGAAGTGATCCGTTCTGGAAGCCGATTGGGTATCCGCCTGCTGGCAAACATCGCAAGTATCGATATCCAGAAGGTAAATGCCACTGATATTGGTTTCAAGCTGGGACCACGATTGAATGCATCCGGGCGGGTGGAAACCGCAGAATCAGCTTACAAGCTGCTGATTTCTACGGATGCCTCCGAGGCAGGAGATGAAGCGCGGAATCTGGATGCGTTGAATTATCAAAGGCAAAGGCTGACCGCGGAATCTGTTATAAAAGCTGAACAAAACCTGATGCAATCCAATGATGGCGCGATTCTGTTCGCTGCGGATAAGGAATTCAGCGAGGGTATCGTGGGGTTGATTGCCTCAAAATTGACCGAAGCGCACTACCGACCTTCCATCGCTGGAACGATCCAGGAGGAGACCATCCGAGCCTCTTGTCGCTCCATTCGTGAGTTTCACATCACCCAGGCTCTCGACGAGTGCGCGGATCTGCTCTTGAGGCACGGAGGGCATGCGATGGCAGCCGGATTCACGATTCGGCGGGATAACCTGGATATCTTTTTGGAGAGGTTATTTTCCATTGCGGACAGGGAACTCGGGGGGATGGAACTACTCCCAAAGGTGAGTATTGACGCAGAGGTCAGGCTCAAGGATATGAAGTGGGATTTGATCCCCTGGCTTGATCAGCTGAACCCAATCGGGGCGGAGAATCCCGGAGCTGTTTTCCAAGCGAGCAATTTGAGTATCCTGGAAATGCGCCAGATGGGCACCGATGGAAAACACCTTCGTCTTCGGGTCAAACAAGATGGCACGACAATGAACGCGGTAGCGTTTGGCTTTGGGGATTGGGCTGAAAAAAATCCGAAGACAGTAGACCTGGCTTTTCGCCTCGAAATAAATGAATACAACGGATTTCGTTCCCTTCAGATGAATGTGGTTGATATTCGGCTGAGCCAGGCAGGATAGGGGCGTTACTGGATGCCACCTTCCCGAATTAAAGCGATTCTGCTCGCTGTCCTCGTTGTGGTCATATGGTCCACCTCGTGGATCCTGCTGAAATCCGGGATACAGGGAATTCCCACCTTGACCCTCAATGGGATGCGCTATACCCTGGCATTCCTGGTGATGCTCCCTTTTCTATTCTTGCCAGCCATCAAGCGGCATTTTGCCAGGATGACCCGCAGGGATTGGAAGGATCTTGTTCTGCTTGGGATCGTTTTTATCGCTCTGGCGCAGGGGACGCTTGCTCTATCGCTGGTCTTCCTGCCGGCAACTACAGCCAGCCTGATCGTCAACTGTACACCGCTTTTTGTGGCTTTCTTTGGAATCGGATTCCTGGATGAAAAACCACAAACCTGGCAATGGGCTGGTTTGGGTGTGAATTTGTTCGGGATCTTCCTATATTTTTTTCCCGTGCAGCGCCAGGATGGTAACCCGATAGGATTGATCATCGCCTTTATCTGCCTTATGTTCAATACTGCCGGAGCTTTGCTTTCACGCCGGATCAACCGGGGCGGGCGGATGAACACCTTCATCGTTTCGACGGTGAGCATTGGGGTGGGGGGCATTATCATGCTGATAGCGGGATTGGTTTTTTATGGAATGCCCATAATTCAATGGGAGGGATCAGGGTTGCTGGTTTGGCTTGCGGTTGTGAACACGGCGGTGGCTTTCCCGCTGTGGAATTATTCCCTTCAAACCCTTACGGCAATGGAATCCAATATCATCAGCAATACGATGCTGATCTACGTCGCGGTCCTGGCCTATCTTTTCATCGGCGAAGGTTTGACCCCTCAGCAAGTTCTAGGGTTGGTGCTGACTGCAGTCGGCGCGGTTTTGGTTCAAATTCAGAAGCCAAAAAGAATTTCTGCACAAAACATCTAAAGAGCAATTCTGCTATAATTTATCATTGCAATTATCCATTTTCATCAGGCGGCAGTTCCATGAATAATCCTCCCAGTTCTCGTCATACCGCGCCGGTTGGGCCGCTCGCGCCCTCCCAATTTGTACCCCCTCCGATCAATAAGATTGAAGACACCGGGCTATCTGCGCTTTGGCTTCAGGACCTGATCCTGAAGGTAATGTATTTCCAGGGGTACTTGACGGGGTTCAAGATCGCTGAAGAGATCGAGCTGCCCTTTGCCAATGTGGTGGACCAGCTACTCGAATCGCTTAAACGGGATAAGCTTGTGGAAGTGCGATCCTCTCAAATGGGTTTAGGAGAAGGTGCTTATCTTTATGCCATCACCGGGGCGGGGATCAACCGTGCCCGCGAAGCGTTGGAGCGCAGCCAATACGCTGGTCCAGCACCTGTGCAGCTCCAGAATTATAATGATTCCATCCGCAAACAAAGCCGCGGCCGGGTGCAGGTGAACCCGCGCGTGATGCAGCAGGTTCTTTCAAACCTGACCCTCTCGGATAAAACCTTTCACAAGCTTGGACCGGCAGTCAACTCCGGGATGTCCATCTTCATTTACGGACCTCCGGGAAATGGCAAGACCAGCGTTGCCCGCGCTGTTGGAAACCTGGTGCTCACCCAGGAAATGTATATCCCCTATGCCATTTACGTTGATGGGCAGGTGATCAAACTGTTTGATAACGTCAATCATGAACTTGCCCCGGAAGAGGAAGCCGCGCCAACAACCGGCGGAGTTCGCCCGCGCAAGGATACCCGCTGGGTGAAGATCAAGCGTCCATTTATTGTGGCAGGCGGCGAACTAACTTTAACCGGGCTTGACCTCGTGTTTGACGATGTCATGAAGTTTTACGAAGCACCTTTCCAGCTCCGGGCGAATGGCGGTATCTTCCTGATCGACGACTTCGGGCGTCAGCAAGTACGTCCGCGTGACCTGCTCAACCGCTGGATCGTGCCGCTTGAGAACCGCATTGACTATCTCACTCTGCACACCGGGCGCAAGTTGGAGATCCCGTTCGACGTGCTGGTGATTTTTTCCACGAACTTGCCCCCCAAGGACCTGGTAGATGAAGCCTTTCTGCGCCGTCTGCGACACAAGATAGAAATCACCGATCCTTCCTATGAGGAATACCGGGATATCTTCCACCGCGTGGCAGCCACAAAAGGCGTAAATTATAACGACCAGGGCCTGGCTTACTTACTCCAAGAGTGGTATGTAAAACCCAACCGCAAATTGCGCGCAGTGCATCCCCGTGACCTGTGCGACCAGATCCTGGACATTGCCCGCTACCTGGGTATTGAACCATCGCTTTCGCGAGAGCTGATCGACCGCGCTGCAGAATCCTATTTCGTCGAGCTTTAATCAATGGCGGATCAGACCCGAAAACCCCTGATATTGGCGCACAGGGGAGCTTGCAGTTATGCTCCCGAAAATACCATGGCAGCCTTTCGGCTGGCAATTGAACAAGGCGCGGACGGGATCGAGCTGGACGCCAAACTTTGCGCGGATGGCAGTGTGGTTGTGATCCACGATTCAACAGTGGACCGGACGACCAACGGGACCGGCAAAGTGGCTGAACTTGCCTTTGAAGAACTCCAACAAATGGATGCCGGGGTCCAGTTTGCCCCAAAATACGCTGGTGAAAAAATACCAAAGCTGGAACAGGTTCTGACCGAACTAGGTGATAAAACCCTTATCAATATCGAATTGACCAGTTACGCATCCCCGGGCGACGACCTGCCAGAAAAGGCAGCAGAGCTGGTGAAAGAAACAGGAATGGAAAAGAGCGTGATCTTCTCGTCATTTCATCCCTCTGTTTTAAGACGCATCCGTAAGTTGATGCCAGAAGTCCCAGCCGGATTGCTCACCGGGGAGGGCTGGATGGCGTGGGGTAACACTTTCCTGGGCAGGCGTCTTTCCCCCCAACTTATCCATCCCCATTACACAAAAACCACAAAGGCATTGATTGAAAAAGCTCACCGCGATGGCCGCAGGGTGAACACCTGGACGGTGGATGATCCCCGCGAGATCTTCAGGCTGGTGCTCGATGGGGTGGATGGGATCATCACCGATGACCCTCTGCTGGCGCTGCGTATTCGGGATGGGTTATGATCCCGGCAGAATGGTTGTTTGAGGCACAAGAAAGGTTGGGGGGAAAGGTTCTGCGGACACCCCTACTTTGCGATGAAGAAGCAGGGATTTACCTGAAGCTCGAAAACCTGCAAACCACGGGCTCATTCAAAATACGCGGTGCGCTCAACCGCGTGCTTACCCTGACATGCGAGGAAAGAGACCGGATTGTGACCGCCTCCGCGGGAAACCACGGACTTGGGGTGGCGCAGGCGGTTCGGATGGTTGGTGGGAAAGCGATAATCTATGTCTCCGATCACGCGGTTCCTGAAAAGGTGAGTGCGATCCGGACGGCGGGCGGGGAGATACGGGAAGTTCAGGGTGGTTATGGTGGTGCTGAATCCGCGGCGATCGAGTTCGCTGTTAAATCGGGAGGAACCTACATCTCCCCTTACAATGACGCTCAGATAATCGCAGGACAAGCGACTGTCGGGTTCGAGCTTATCGAACAACTGGCAGAAAAAACATTTCGTAGCATCGTCGTCCCGGTTGGGGGCGGGGGATTGCTTGCCGGGGTTGGCCTGGCGTTTCAGCAGGCTGGTTTAAAAGTCGATCTGGTGGGAGTGAATCCTGTGGAATCACAGTTTTTTCACTCGCAATTTACGAATGGCAGCCAGACTGGGGTGGAAGACCGTCCAACACTGGCTGATGGGTTGGCAGGAGCGATCGATCCGCAGGCGATCACTTTTCCCATCCTCAAGACGCTGGACGCGCGAACCATCACCGTTGAGGAAGAAGACATAAGGCGGGCAATTCAAGTATTGTGGTGGAAATATGGGCAGCGCGTGGAGGGCTCAGCAGCCATCGCGCTGGCAGCTATACTGACTGACCCAACCATCGAAAAACCCGCGGTACTGATCCTGAGCGGTGGTAATATTCAGCCGGAAGTATTCTCAGCCATACTTGGCGAGGGGTTTTAGATTTAATGCCTATCCGTCCGCTCGTGAGATTAATCTTAACTACGATTCTCGCAGCTAGTTCTCTGGCTGCGTCGTTCCTGCCTGCCGGTGCACAAGGTGTTATCGCCGGACACGAAAAAATTTATCGCGCCAACGTGGATATTAACAGCCTCACAACTGAGGAAAAAATTGGTCAGTTGTTCCTTGTCACTTTTGAAGGCAACAATTTTGGGCAAGACTCCCGCATCTACGACCTTATCGTCAATCGCCATATCGGCGGGGTGCTGCTCGAAAGGGCCAATAACAATTTCGTCGGACCTGATACCGTTCTACAATCCACCTATGATTTGACCAGCGGATTGCAAACCGTCGCCTGGGACGCGAAAACAGGCGCTGGCGATACTTCCTTCATTCCATTATTCATTGCCGTTAGTCAAAATGGCGATCGAGCGCCTCTGGATCAGATCATCAGCGGGATGACCCCGCTTCCGAACCAGCTCGCCCTGGGCGCTACCTGGAACCCAGAACTTGCAGACAACACCGGGCAAGTACTGGGAAGGGAACTTTCAGCTTTGGGATTCAACTTGTTCATGGGTCCCTCGCTGGATGTGCTGGATAATGTTCAATCGGGAGAAGACCTCGGCGCATCTACCTTTGGGGGCGATCCCTACTGGGTGGGTTTGTTGGGAAAGGCGTATATACGTGGACTGCACGAAGGCAGCGAAAACCGGGTAGCGGTGATCTCCAAAAATTTTCCCGGTCGAGGCAGCTCGGACAGACCCGCTGAAGAGGAAGTCGCCACTGTTCGAAAATCATTGGAGCAGCTCAAACAAATCGAACTTGCGCCTTTTTTCGCCGTCACAGGAGGCACCAGTTCACCGGAAGAGTTGACCGATGGTCTGCTGGTTTCGCACATCCGTTACCAGGGATTTCAGGGTAATATACGGGAAACCACAAAACCGGTCAGCTTCGATTCCGCTGCATTAGAATCCATCCTTGGGCTTGAACCATTGAATGGCTGGCGGCAGAATGGCGGAATTGTCGTCAGCGACCGCCTGGGCAGTCAGTCATTAAGGCGATTCTTCGACCCTTCAAATACCGGGTTTGACGCCCGCCAGGTGGCACGAAATGCTTTTTTGGCTGGCAACGATATCCTGCTACTTGATCAGAATTTCATATCCACGGGTGATGCGGATTCCTATGCCACCATTAACCGCACCCTGGATTTTTTCATCCAGAAATACAACGAAGATCCTGCCTTTGCCCAGCGGGTGGATCAATCTGTGGCGAGGGTGCTCGCCCTCAAACAAAAAATCTACCCTGTGCAAACCCTGCAGGGGGTCATACCCGCCTCTTCTGATTGGAAAGATTTTGGGATCTCCCAGCAGGGCAGTTTTGATACCGCCCGGGAAGCAGTGACCCTAATTTCCCCGGATCAGGAAGAATTGAAGAATATCCTCCCGATCCCTCCGGTAAACACGGATCGAATTGTTTTTTTCACCGACATCATGACAGCACGCCAATGCAACGATTGCCAGGATGAAGAACAGCTTGGTATGGATACTCTGCAGAATGCGATTTTGCGCCTCTACGGTCCACACGGAAGTGGACAAGTGATGCAGAGTCACCTGGCATCTTACTCATTAAATAGATTAAATACATATTTAAATGATCCAAGCGGTGACCCTGAGCTGGATGTAAATTTGAAAGCAGCTGATTGGGTGATTTTCTCCATTTTGGATATTCAGAAGGACGACCCGGAATCTGGTGCTCTTTTCACGCTGTTAAATAACCATCCCGAATTGATTCGCAACAAGAAAACCATGGTTTTTGCCTTCAACGCGCCCTATTATCTGGATGCGACTGACATCTCGAAACTGACCGCGTATTACGCCTTCTATAGCAAGATCAGCCCCTTCATTGATGTTGCTGCCAGGATCCTGTTTCAGGAAGTGTTTCCTGCCGGAGCCTCACCGGTGAGCATCCCTGGCGTGGGGTATGAGATCATTGTAGCCACATCCCCGAACCCGGACCAGATCATTCCGCTGGGTGTGGAATCGCCTGCCGGATTGGAGTTGACGCCGGATGCCAGCGGGACTGCAGCTCCGCAAGTTTTTAATATTGGTGATACACTGCCGATCACAACCGGTGTAATCTTGGATCACAACGGAAATCCAGTTCCCGATGGCACAATCGCCCGGTTTATCATCTCCACAGGGACCGAGACGATCACGAACCAGCAAATCGAGACTGTTACCTCGAACGGGGTTGCCAAAGCCAGTTATCCCATCATCCAGCCGGGGCGGGTGGAGATCCGTGTGGTGAGCGAGCCGGCTAACAGTTCGCAGGTGCTTCAGCTCGAGGTGAAGGAGGGAGAGGGCAGCCAGGTGACCGCCATCGCGCCAACGCCGGTAGCCAGTCCAACACCTGCAATTGCGCCTACTGCAGAGCAAACCCCGGAGGGAACTCCCACTACGCCACAGCCATTGCGGTTTTCTGACTGGCTGATCTCAGTCCTGGTCATCGGTGCAGCATCGCTGGGTATTTATCAGCTTGGGAAGATCAAGTTTTCCTCACGTTGGGGTGTACGCTGGGCAACCTGTTCAGCCATCGGCGGGCTTCTGTTCTACACGCTGGCGCTGATTGGCTGGAAAGAAACCATCCTTGGGGCAACAGGCATGCGAACCATCAGTCTGGCGGGGGTGAGCCTGCTGGGTGTATTAGCGGGTTGGGGGATTGGATTTATCTGGGTGATGCTGCCAAGGTGGACCAGGCGGCAAGATTGACCTTACATTAAGGTAAGCAGAAGGCTGAAAATTACCAGTCCGGCTGCAACCCAAACCAGGCTCCGCTCCAACGGCAGCTTCAAGTAATCCATGATGGAATAGCGGTTTTCGGCAGAGCGGACGATGGATGGATAACTTCCCATGAGCATGCGACGGAATTCCTCCACCGACTGCGGGCGGGAATCAGGGTGGATTTCCATTGCCCACAGGATGGCTTTTTCCACACCCGGGCTGACGGCAAGGTTGATGGCCCTCAGCGGGATCAACGCTTCAGGGTGGATGAATCGCTCGCGTGATTCGGCGGGCGGTTGGTTTGAAAGCAGGTGGTAGAGAGTGGCGCCAAAAGAAAAAATATCAGAGCGCGCATCCGTATGCCCGGAATCTCCGCCATACTGTTCAATGGGAGTATAGAGCGCTGTTCCCTGGCCCTGCAGGATGGTGACCGTTACCTCGCCAGGAGCGAGGATCTTGACCAGACCGAAATCTACCAGTTTCACCAGTTTACCTGGAGTGAGTTTTAAATTTGATGGTTTGATATCCCGATGGAGGATGGGTGGTTCCTGCCCATGCAGGTAAGAGAGCGCGCCGGCTAACTGGTTGGCCCATTCCAGCACATCTTTTTCCTGTAAAAAGGATTTCGCTTGTTTGGCTTCCAGCATAAGCGAGCGCAAGTCCTTCCCCGGAACGTAATCCATGACCAGGTAGTCCCGGTCTCCCACGGAGAAATAATCGGAGACTTTTGGCAGGTTCGGGTGATCGAGCCGGGCAAGGACGGTGGCTTCACGAAGGAATTGCTCGCGCGCCTGGCGGGAGATCTCCCGTCCAAACGAGCGGTCGTGTTCCACCTCCTTAAGCGCGCACTGCCGCCCCTGCAAACGCAAATCCTCCGCCAGGTAGATGCTTCCCACACCACCCTGACCGATGATACGCTTGATCTTGTAGCGGCTGCGCAGCACCTCGCCGGCTTTAAGCGGGACTGGCATTCTTGTATTCCTTCATTGCGCGAGGCGGAATTGAATTTCGGCGTTTTTCCGCATCGAAGAGTTTTGAAGGCCTCCACGGGTATTATACCTGATGGCTAAATCCGGCGGTGATGATAAAATTACGACATGGCAGAGAAATCCCGCATGGACCGGAGCGAGACCACTAAACCGGTGCTGATCGGTCAATCCGGAATCCTTAATGGTGTTTGCTGGCCGCTCGAGGGAACCATCCTGATCGGGCGCGACCCGGAATGCAACGTAGTGATCTCGGACAGGCAGGTTTCTCGCTTTCACGCCCGAATCAATCTCACACCAGACGGGGTGGTTTTAGAGGACTTGGGCAGCAAAAACGGGAGCTGCCTTAACGGCGCGCAGGTGAATGAGCCGGCGTTCCTGCAGGATGGCGACTTGATCCAGATAGCTCTGGTGCAGCAATTCGTTTTCCTTAGCTCGGATTCCACCCTGCCCATGGATCAGCGCAGCAGGTTAAACGCGAGCGGAAAAGGCAAGCTTCGGCTGGACCCGCGTTCCCGGCGGGTTTGGGTGGGCGAGGAGGAGTTGATCCCCCCATTATCTGTGCCGCAATTTAATCTTCTTAATTTGCTTTATAACCAGGCTGGGGATGTAGTCTCGCGTCAGGACCTGATGCTGGCGGTGTGGGGCGAGGAAGAAGCCATAAGTGTTTCAGACCAGGCCATGGATGCATTGATTCGCAGGCTGCGCTACCGGATCGAGGAAAAAGACCCCGACCATACCTATATCATCACCGTACGTGGTCATGGCGTGCGCCTGGATAATCCCATTCGTTAAAAAGAAAAACCCCTGGTCGAAAGAACAGGGGTCTGGTTGGTTATTTGACCTTTGCTTTCATCGAAGCTTTCATCACCGCGGCGTAGACATTCTGCAACCGCTGGGTGATCTCCGGGTTGCTGCCTTCGCCACTTTGCGCGACGATGGAATTCAGAATCTGCAGGAATTCGGGTGTGATTGCAGCGGCATTTGCTTCCACCAGGGAATTTAATTCTGCTTCGTCATTCGCGGCAAGGAATTTTTCGATTAAGGCCACCTCTGGTGGAGGCGCACTGGCCTTTTCCACAGCAAGGATCACCTGGTTGATCTTGGCTGAGCGCTCCAAGTCGCCACGTTGGCGGGCATCTTCAAGCGCGGTTTTCAATGCTTGGTTGAAGAACTCGTCGATCTGATCCAGGTTCTCTTCAATAGCTTTTTCAATGTCCCCCGAACTGAGGATGGTTTCCAAAAGCTTGCGGGCGCGGATCAGCTCTTCATCCAGGCGTTTATCGATCGCCTCAGTCATTTCCAGCAGCTTCTTGCGCAGCTCGGTCAGTTCTTCCTTTTCATCCCCCTGAGATTGTTCGATCTTATCGGTTAGAAGCTGGAAGAAAGAGTAATCCATCCCTGAGCGGGTGTAGCTGACGATCGTGGATAGGCGGATATCGGTCGGTGCATTGATCAGCAGGTCCAGAAGCTTTTCGCGGGTCAACCCGTCCTTGCTGGCTTCTTGTAGATCCTTCAACGCGGCTTCCATCTCTGCGGATTGCAGTTTGATCTTCTGGCCAATCTCAGTATTTTCGACCAGGGCGTTTTGAACCTCGGTAAGGGTATCCAGCAGCTTTTTATTTCCCTGGGCGGCTGCGGCTTCCAGGTATCTGGCCAGGAGCATGAAGAAGGACTCATCGATCAGCGCGGATTCCTGTTTAATGATCTCCACACGTGTTTCCGGGCTGGTGGTGATGAGACGCTGAAGTAAATTGATCTTCTTCTGCTGGTCATCCAGCATTTCCTTGGTGATCCCATCTGCGGCGAGAATGGTTTCCATAAGGGTCTGGTAGGTGAACATTGATTTCGGCTGCAGCAGGTATGCCTTTTTCTTTTCATTGGGCAGCCGGTTTGTCACCTGCATCACCAGCGGTCCGAGGGTTTTTTCCTGTTCATTCAAAGGAACACCAAGTTCGCTGGGGAAATAGGTGAGCAGCAGCTCTTTTTCGGGATCGTGATAGACAATGGGAGTGGAAAGCGGTCCTTCGTAACCGCAGCTCTGGCAGCGGGCGACATTGACAGCGCCGGTGAGCAATTTCTGTTTTGCCTGGGGATCAACGTTTAGATCGAATAATTGCTCCACATCAGCGATGATCGGCTGCCGGCAGCGCGGACAGGTGGTCTGGATTCTTGCCATGCGATTCTCTTTTATATCAGGATGAAATACCCCGCGATTATACCATCCTGATTTTTAATATACTCTGGGATTTATACAGATGTGGTGAGGGGAATTGAAAAACAAATTCTTGCTCCGTGCTCCAGCCCACTATCCACCCAGATCTTGCCACCGTGGGCTTCTATGATGGCCCGCGCCAGGTAAAGCCCCAATCCGGCCCCTTTGGTCTTCCTAGCCTGGTCGGAACCCCGGTAGAATCGGTCAAAGACGTGCGGTAGATCTTCGGGATTAATCCCCGGACCTTCATCTTTGACACAAACGATGGCGTTCTGGTTATTTACGTGACCTTCGACGGTGATCTCTCCGGTTGGAGAATATTTCATTGCGTTGGAGATCAGATTGGTGAGCACCTGTTCCATACGGTTCTCATCGGCAATCACAACGGGGAAAGAGGGGGTGAAATCACAAGTAAGAAGGTGCGCTTCCGTCTGCGATTGGAATTTTTTCACCAACCGCATTACCAATTCGGGTAGATCGACCTCGATCTTTTTGAGCGATACACTGTTCGCCTGCAGACGGGAGGCATCCAGCAGATCCTCGATCAGCTCGCCCAGATGGTCTGCTTCCTCTTCGATCACCTTCAAGCTTTCGTCCACCACACGCGGATCCCAACTGGCATCCTCCCTTCGCAGGGTGCTGACGTACCCTTTGATCAGAGCCACTGGCGTTTTAAGTTCGTGGCTCACGATGGAGATGAAAGTGCTCTTTAATTCATCGGCTTCGCGAAAATGCGAGATATCCCGCACGGTGGCTATGATGCTCTGCAGTCTGCCCTCGGGCGAGAGCACCGGTGCGTATGTAACCCCGATAGGCAGGGGGGGAGTATCTGGACCATCACGAAGCAGGTCCCCTTCCACATAAAGGGTGGCATTGGGAGTAAGTGGCCAACCGCCGGCGATGGCGTCCTCCAGTTGCAGTGCATCTGGTTTTCTGGCCCAGCGGATCACATCGGCATGCGCTTTGCCGATAACGGATTGGTCGCTTCCCGACATACGAGTGAGGGCAGCGTTGGCCAGGGTGATGGTCAGGTCTGGGTCGAGGATCAGGATGCCATCCGCAGCGTTTTCCAGCATCGCTTTTGTGCGACGCGTTTCATTGAGGCTTTGTTGATAAAGTTGGGCATTCTGCACGGCGATGGCGGCCTGGTCAGCAAAACTGGCCAGAAGCGCGCGGTCATTTCCTGAAAATAACCCGGGGATATTACGAAAAATGAAGATGCCTCCCAACACCTTTTGGTGGGTCATCAGTGCCAGGCCGACGCTGCTGATGCGCCCCATGCTGGCTGCCCCGGCCAGTTCGCTCACCCTTCTTCCCAGTTCGGGCAGCTCGTTGGGAGTAGCCAGGTTTTCAGCGGGGATCTCGGCTAGGGAGGGTGTCAGGAATTCCAGAAAAGAGGGCGCCAGACCTTGTGAGACCTGGACCTGCCATTTGCCGTCCGCCGCACGCAGTGCGATCAACCCACCCATGCCGGAAAGCATCTCTATGGAAATGCTTAGGATGCGCCCCAGAAGGCTGTCGAGATCCAGATCCTGGGTGAGTGCGCGGGTGATCTCAAGCAGGTAATCGCGTTGGCGAACGCGGAAATCGGGCAGCATCAAAGATCGACCAGGCTATCTATCGGGATCTCTTCCTCAATCACCGGATACACTCCGTTCTCGGCTTTGGTCAGAGCGTCTTCAAAAATGCCCAGCCCTTCCTCGATCTCTTCGCGGGTGATACTGAGGGGCGGGGAGATTCGAATGACACTTCGTCCGCAGCCCAGGGTGAGCAATCCACGCTCGAAACACAGATCGACAATTTTATCCCTCAGGCCGGTGGCTGGTTCGCGTTTTTCGAAATCCTTGACGAATTCAACTCCGATCATCAGGCCAATACCACGTACACAGCCAATGGATGGATGGCGCTTGGCCATTTTGCCCAGGATTTCCAGCGCGTAGCGTCCGGTTTCCGCGGCGTTTTCCATATACTCGTTTTCGATCAGGTCCAGAGTGGCTAGCGCCGCAGCACAGGCGATTGGGTTGCCACCGTAGGTGTTCCCATGCGCTCCCCTGGGCCAGGTGACGTATTTCTTTTTGGCGATGCAAGCACCGAGCGGAATGCCAGATGCAATACCTTTTGCGGAGGTGAGGATATCCGGTTCGACGCCGAAATTCTCGATGGCCCACCATTTGCCCGTGCGCCCCATTCCGGATTGGACTTCATCAGCGATGAGCAAAATACCGTGCCTGTCACATAGTGCACGCAAGGCGGGGAAGAACCCTGCGGGCGGGACGATATAGCCACCCTCTCCCTGGATGGGCTCAACCAGGATACCGGCCACATCCTCTGGCGGGATATTGCGTTGGAAAACTTCCTCTTCGAGATAACGCACCACGGTCTGCCCATAATCCTCCCCCGGTTTGGAAAGGAGAACCGGGCGGTAGGGATCGGGATAGGGGACGTGGGTAACGCCACCCATAAGGGGGAAGAAACCACGGTGATAGGCGGATTTGCTGGCAGTGAAGGATACTGCGCCCATCGTCCGCCCATGAAACCCACCGGTGAAACCAATGAATTGGGATCTGCCGGTGGCATGCCGGGCCAGTTTGATGGCTGTTTCCACGCTCTCCGTACCGGAATTGGTCAAAAAAGTTACCGCCGGGTCATCAAAGGGGGTGATGCGGTCCAGGTATTCGGATAATTCCACCCAGAGGGGATGGTAGTAATCGGAGGAGATATGGATGAATTTTTCAGCTTGCTTTTGGATGGCTTGTACAACCTGGGGGTGGCTGTGACCGGTGGAGACTACAGCGATCCCGGCGGCGAAATCGAGGAAACGGTTACCATCAACATCCCACACTTCGGTGCCTTTTCCATGATCCATCACGAAGGGATAGCCTCGCGGGTAAGAAGGGGAAACCACCGCGTGGTCACGCGCGATGATCTTCCTGGCTTTCGGCCCTGGTAACTTGAGCGGTTCCATAGGATAACCTCCTTTGAATGTGGTGAGACAATCTTCGGAAACCGGTGATTTGTTAAAACGCAGGCGGAGCAGTCAATCTACACAAATTATACACCAGCAAATATGGGCACAAGTGTCAGATCGTGGCAAAAGATACATATATTCCGGTTCTTATCGTCTGATTTTCTGCCTGGATTGTTGACGCTTGTTTACTTCACTGCTATGATGAAGCCGGTATGCGCTCCAGAAACACCAGTTTTTTCGACGAAGTTCCCCGCTTCTTCACCCGCCAGTTACGCTGGCTGACCCCCGGTATCGGTATCAAACGATGGATCTTTCTGATCCTTTTCGGCACCACGCTTCTGGCGGTGGGTCTGGCGGTACTGATCCTGGATATCTACCGCACCGCGCCGGAGACCTGGTGGCTGCCGGTGTTTTCGTTCTTATCCCTGCGATTTTTAGACCGCACCCTGCGCGCTATCGTATTTGGCGGGCTGGGCGTGACGCTCTTGGTCTGGGGCGTCACCGGGCTCAACCGCTCGCTCATGCGACCCTTTATCCCCTCCGGCACGGTGGTGGTGGATACCATCTCCAGCTACCGCAAACGGGAGCGCGGACCGCGGGTGGTGACCCTTGGGGGCGGTAACGGGCTTTCCACGCTGCTGCGCGGGATGAAGACCCAAACCAGCAACCTTACCGCGGTTGTTACTGTGGCAGATGACGGTGGCTCCTCAGGTGCCATCCGCCAGAACCTGGGCATCCTGCCACCGGGAGATATCCGCAACTGCCTGGCAGCCCTCTCAGACGATGAAGCCCTGCTCTCGCAGGTCTTTCAATATCGCTTTGGGGAGAAGATGGGGCTGAACGGGCACTCCCTGGGGAATCTATTGATCACCGCGCTGACAGAGATCACGGGCAGCTTCGAGGAAGCTGTAGCGGAATCCGGAAGGGTGCTTGCGGTTCGCGGCAAGGTGCTGCCCTCCACACTCCATGACGTCCGCCTGGTGGCAGATATGGAGGGAACCGGAAATTCGCGGGAGACACGCGTGAAGGGTGAAAGCAAGATCCCAGAGGCACGGGGTACCATCCGCCGAATTTGGCTGGAACCGGATAACCCGGCTGGATACCCGCCCTCCATTCAGGCCATTTTATCCGCCGATCTCATCCTGGTGGGACCAGGCAGCCTGTATACGAGCATCCTGCCTAATCTGTTGGTGCCGGATCTCAAGGCAGCATTACTTTCCAGCCGGGCGCTGAAATTCTATATCTGCAACGTTGCCACCCAGGCAGGCGAGACTGACAAATTCAGCGCCAAGAAGCATATTCAGGTACTGGAGGAGCACCTGGGTGTGAACATATTCGACCTGATGATCATCAATAACCGATTTGAAGGGCGGCTTTCGCATGGGGTACAATGGGTGAAATCCGACAATGAGCTGGCGGAGGATTACAAAGTGTACGCCACGGATCTACTGGACGTGGAACATCCTTGGCGGCACGATTCGAGCAAGCTGACATCCGCGGTGATGGATCTCTATCTCGAAAAGACAGGTCCACTTCTGGGGAAGGATGTCTGATCAATTGGCAATCACCATGACCTCTCATGGTAAAATTTCTCAAAATCTCGGAGGTATGAACAATGGGTAAAGTAAAAGTTGGTATCAATGGTTTTGGCCGCATCGGCCGGTTGGTCTTCAAGACGATCACTGAACTCTATCCCAATGAGCTGGAAGTGGTGGCGGTCAATGATCTGTTCGACGCGAAGCAGAACGCGCATCTGCTGAAGTACGATTCCACCTACGGAACCTGGAACAAGAACGTCTCGGTTGCCGATACGGATATCGTGGTGGATGGCAAGGCTGTGAAAGTCTTTGCCGAAAAAGATCCCGGTGCTCTCAAATGGGGAGATCTGGGCGTGGATATTGTGATCGAATCCACCGGTGTTTTCACCGACGCCATTGGCGACCCGGCCAAGGGTAAAGCTGGCGCGAATGTACATATTGTTAAAGGCGGAGCCAAGAAGGTCATCATTTCCGCTCCGGCCAAGAACGAGGATATCACCATCGTGCTGGGCGTGAATGAGGGTAAATACGATCCCGCCAAGCATCACGTGCTTTCCAACGCCTCCTGCACCACCAACTGCCTGGCGCCGGCTGCCAAGGTTGTCCACGATAAATTCAACATCCTGAACGCAGTGATGTGCACCATCCATTCCTACACCAATGACCAGGTGATCCTGGATCAGGGGCACAAGAAGGAAATGCGCCGCTCCCGCTCCGCAGGATTGAACATCATCCCCACCACCACCGGTGCCGCAAAAGCGATCGCCCTGGTGATCCCCGAGTTGAAAGGTAAGTTTGACGGTTATTCCCTGCGCGTACCCACCCCCACGGTCTCGATCGTGGATTTCACCGCGACAGTCGAAAAACCCACCAGCAAGGAAGAACTAAACGCCGTGTTTGAGGAAGCTTCCAAGGGCGCCCTGAAGGGCATCCTGGGTGTGACCCACGGTGAATATGGCGATCCGCTGGTTTCGACCGATTTCAAACGCGATCCGCGCTCCTCGATCGTCGATCTACCCTCCAGCATGGTGATGGGTGGCACACTGGTCAAAGTGGTGGCCTGGTACGATAACGAATGGGGTTACAGCTGCCGCACAGCCGACCTGGCTGCGCTGCTGGCCAAGAAACTCTAATCGGGATTTACGGAACCAATGGATGCGCTTTCTGAGGAATGAAAGTTCGATCAGACGGCGCATCCTTCATTTTTGATGGGAGGAACCGATGTTCAACAAGAAAACGATCCGTGATGTAGATTTCAAGGGCAAGAAAGCACTGGTGCGTGTAGATTTCAATGTGCCGATGAAGGACGGCGTGATCTCGGATGATACCCGCATCCGGGCGGCCATCCCCACCATCCAATACCTTCTGGATAAGGGCGCGTCGGTGATCCTGTGCTCTCACCTAGGGCGCCCCAAGGGTGGACCGGATATGGCTTTCACGCTCAAACCAGTTGCCGATTATCTTGGCAAACTGATGGGCAAAGAAGTGAAATTCGCTGAGGACTGCGTGGGTCCCGCTGCGGAGAAAGCAGCCAAGGAACTGAAAGCCGGCGAGATCCTGGTTCTGGAAAATACCCGCTTCCATCCGGAAGAGGAAAAGAACGACATGGAGCTGGCAAAGAAGATGGCATCGCTGGCTGATATCTACGTGAATGACGCCTTTGGAACTGCCCACCGCGCGCATTCCTCCACCGAGGGTGTGGCGCACTTTCTTCCCGGGGTGGCTGGCTTCCTGATGGAAAAAGAGATCAAATATCTGGGCGAAGCTGTGGCAAACCCCAAGCGGCCTTTCGTAGCCATCCTGGGTGGGGCAAAGATCTCGGATAAGATCGGCGTGATCAAGAACCTGCTTAGCAAGGCGGATGTGATCCTCATCGGTGGGGGTATGGCTAACACCTTCTTCAAGGCGCAGGGCTATCCTGTGGCGGACTCGCTCGTGGAAGATGAAGCACTCGAAACTGCGCGCGAGCTGCTCAAAACCGGAAGCACAAAGCTGCGCCTGCCGGTGGATGTGGCCATCGGGGATAAGTTTGATGCCGAAGCGCAGAAGAAGATCATCCAGGCCGGTCCCGTGCCTGAAGGCTGGCGCATTCTGGATATCGGTCCCGATACAGTGGAAGCTTATGGAAAGGTGATCAAGTCCGCTGGTACAGTTGTGTGGAATGGACCAATGGGCGTGTTCGAATTCCCGAAGTTCTCCGAAGGGACATTTGCGATCGCCAAGGAAATTGCTGCCAGCAATGCGGTAAGCGTCATCGGCGGCGGAGAATCCGTCTCCGCAGTGCAGAAATCCGGGGTAGCCGATAAGATCACCCATATCTCCACCGGCGGCGGGGCTTCGTTGGAAATGCTGGAAGGATTGGAATTGCCCGGGCTCGCGGCGCTGCAGGATAAGTAAAATAATTTACCACGAACGACGCAAAATACACGAAAAGGAAAACATTAATTTAAGGATAGAGACGCAGCTTGCTGCGTCTTTACTTTGTAAGTAGCGATTCATTCTAAGTGATTCAGGGTGCTGATAAACCAATCAACAAATCAACCAATCAATAATTCACATTGCTCAACTCACCCTAGACATAACCGGCAGCTTCAGGTAAAATTTCCCCTCGTTGTTTCAGCACGATAATCTGGAGGAGTAACTTTGGCAAACATTCGATCACAGATCAAACGCAACCGGCAGAATGAAAAGCGCCGTGTTCACAACCGTGTCTACCGCGGCAGTTCCCGCACCCTGGTGGCGAAAGCAAATACCGCCATCATCAAAGGCGATAAGGACGTCGCCCAGGAAGCAACCCTGACGGCCATTCGCTTTTTGGATCGGGCCGCACAGAAGGGTGTTATCCACAAGAACAATGCCGCCCGACGGAAGAGCCGACTGATGAAGCGCCTTGCCGGGATGGCAAAATAACCCAGTCCACTCCCTCGAAGAGGGGCCTTTTTAGCAACCATAAGCGGGAGTTCAATTCTCCCGCTTTCATTTTCAGGTAGAATGAAAGCAACCTGACAGGCAAAACGAGAGAAGTTCGAGAGAAAGATTCGTATGTTCGAAAAGGAACAGGCTCAATTGGAGATGGTCATCCGGGAATTTTGTGATTCCCGCAGTATGCCAGTTCCAGATTTCAACTGGAAACCTATTCCCTTCGCGGGTCACTGGGGGATTTCCATTTCGCTCTTTCGGACTGCCTCAGCCCAAAATGATCCCTCCCGATCCGGCAGCGTCGCCGAGCGGGCGCAGGAGATCTCTTCCGCAATTGCGGATAATATCTACTCTTCCTTCCGGTTTTGAGCGCATCGAAGCGATTCGCGGATACCTGAACGTCTATTTCTCCACCAGCGATTTCGCTCTCCGGGTGATTGATACCATCCTGACTGAGAAGGCAAACTTACGGTCGCAGCCTTGCCCGGCACGAGCAGGTTATGGTGGAATTTTCACAGCCAAACACGCACAAAGCCTTTCATGTGGGCCATTTACGCAGTGCCATCCTGGGGGATGTGGTCAGCCGTCTGCTGGATGCAGCCGGGTATGATGTCATCCGCGCAAATTATCCCGGTGATATCGGCCTGCATGTGATGAAATGGCTCTGGAATTACAAGAATTATCACCAGGGAGAAAAACCTGCCGAGCAGATCACGCGCTGGATGGGGGACCTTTACAAAGAAGCCGTGGACCGGCTGGAGAAGGAACCCGAGCTGGAAGCGGAAGTGCGCGAGCTCTATACCCGCTGGGACCGCCGTGATGAAGAAGTGGTGGCGCTCTGGAAAGAAACCCGGGAGTGGTCCCTGGAAGGCTTCCGCCAGATCTATGGCATGCTGGATATCCCCTTTGATATTTACTACTTCCCGAGTGAGGTGGAAAAAGCAGGTCAGGTGGTGGTGGAAGAGCTGATCCAAAAAGGGATCGCCACAGATGAGAGAGACACTGGCGGGGCGGTGGTGGTCAAGCTGGATGAACTCCTGGGCAGCTCCGGTGAAAAATACCGCGTGTTCGTCATCCTCCGCTCTGATAGTACTGCACTCTACGCCACCGAGGACCTGGCACTGGCGATAAAGAAATTCAGCGATTACCCAGAACTTAAGCGGTCTTTGTACGTGGTGGATGTGCGTCAATCCCTGCACTTCACCCAGCTTTTCAAGACATTGGAACTGGCTGGATTCCCGTGGGCGTCTCAATGCCAGCATATTCCGTATGAACTTGTGAGCCTGCCGGGTAATGTGGTCATGGCTTCCCGGGAGGGAACCGTAGTTCTTCTGGAAGATTTAGTCAAAGAGGCAACAAGTCGGGCTCGCGTTATCGTAAACGAAAAGAATCCGTCCTTATCCGAAGAGGAAAAAGTATCCATTTCCAAAGCGATCGCGCTTGGGGCGATCAAATACCCCATGCTTTCCCGGGAAAACACAAAAGTGGTAACATTCGATTGGGAAGCCGCCCTGGATTTCAACGGGCAGGCCGCGCCCTTCATTCAGTACGCACATGTGAGGGCTTGCAGCATCCTGGCAAAGGCAGAGAGCAGTTTCGAACCTCTAAAAATTACTGGATATGAGTTTTCCGAACCAGAAATTGCATTGATCGATCTGCTTTCCAGATTTCCGGATATTGTGAAAATTGCAGCGGAGCAATTCAAACCGCTCGATCTCACAAACTACGCTTACGATCTAGCCAAATGCTTCCATGACTTTTATATGAAGTGCAGGGTGTTGCAAGCCGAAGCACCCACGCGGGATCTTCGGCTTCAAATGGTCTTGGCGGCACGGCAAACGCTTTCCAATTGTTTGGGTTTGATGGGCATCACAGCCCCAGAAGCGATGTGAAAAATCAAATCTTTTAAGGAGTGATAGACACATGAGCCCGATCCGAACACTAATCATGGGAGCAGCTGGACGAGATTTTCACAACTTCAATACTTTTTTCCGGGATAATCCCGGGTATGAAGTTGTGGCATTCACCGCCACGCAGATCCCCAACATCGAAGGCCGGAAATACCCGGCAGAGCTGGCAGGAAAGCAGTACCCCAAGGGAATCAATATTTACCCTGAGCAGGAATTGGATACACTGATCAAAGACCTCAAAGTCGATGAAGTCGTATTCGCTTACAGCGACGTTTCTCACGAATACATCATGCATAAGGCTTCGCAGGTGATGGCTGCTGGCGCTGACTTTAAACTGATGGGTCCGCATTTTACCCAGATCAAATCGACCAAACCGGTGGTTTCCGTGTGTGCGGTTCGTACAGGTTCAGGCAAGAGCCAGACCACCCGGCGGGTTTCTCTGATCCTGCGGGATATGGGGTACAAGGTGGCAGCCATCCGACATCCCATGCCCTATGGCGATCTGGTCAAGCAGAAGGTGCAGCGCTTTGCAACCTATGCAGACCTGGATAAGCATGAGTGCACCATCGAGGAACGTGAGGAATATGAACCCCATCTGGACAATGGCGTCATCGTTTATGCCGGCGTGGATTACGAAGCGATCCTGCGCCAGGCTGAAAGTGAAGTCGATATCGTCCTCTGGGATGGCGGGAACAACGATTTCTCCTTCTACGTATCCGACCTCGCGATCGTGGTGGTTGATCCTCACCGCCCCGGGCATGAGACAAGATACCATCCTGGCGAGACCAACGTGCGCATGGCGGATGTTTTCGTGATCAATAAAGTCGATACCGCCGCTCCGGAAAACGTGATCGCGGTGCGTGAAAGCATCAGCAAACTAAATCCACGCGCGGTCATCATTGAAGGTGCTTCACCCCTATTCGTGGATAACCCGGAAGCGATCCGCGGAAAACGCGTGCTCGTCATCGAAGATGGTCCCACGCTGACCCACGGCGAGATGGCCTATGGAGCCGGCTGGGTGGCTGCCCGAAGGTTTGGTGCGGCCGAGATTGTCGATCCGCGTCCCTTCGCGGTTGGCGCCATCGACGCGACATACAAGAAATATCCTGGAACCGGAGCGATTCTGCCGGCGATGGGCTACGGCGATGAAATGGTGAAGGATCTGGAAAAGACGATTAACGCTGCCAAGGTGGATATGGTCATATCCGCCACACCGATCGACCTGACCCGCATTATCAAGGTCAACAAACCCATGCAGCGTGTGCGATACGAACTGCAGGAGATCGGTGAGCCGACCCTGCAGACTATTCTTGGCTCAAAATTCAAGAAATAACAAAAAGTGATTTAGTCTGCCTGTAGTTTCCTACAGGCAGACTAAAAAAAGAATACTGGCGGTGCCATGCTGATCGATGAAGCCGAGATCTACGTAAAATCTGGAAAAGGGGGAGATGGCGCTGTCCACTTCCACCGGGAAAAATACATGCCCCGCGGCGGCCCTGATGGCGGTGATGGCGGCCGTGGGGGAGATGTCATTTTCCGCGTGACGCAGCACATAAACACGCTGGCTACCTTCCGGCACCGGTCAAGGTATATGGCCAATGATGGGCGCAGGGGTGGATCGAACAACATGAGCGGGAAGGCCGCCGAGCCGCTGGTGATTTTGGTCCCGGCGGGAACGATCGTACATGATGCCCTGACTGGAAATGTGATTGCAGACCTGGTGCAGAATGAGCAGGAGATGACCATTTGCAAGGGGGGGCGCGGTGGGCGAGGCAACCAGCATTTTGCAACTTCGCGTAACCAGGCACCACGCATTGGCGAAAAAGGTGAGCCTGGGGAGAATTTCACGCTCAAGCTTGAGCTGAAATTGATTGCCGACGCTGGGATCATCGGTGTGCCCAATGCGGGTAAATCCAGCCTGCTGGCCGCGGTGACGAATGCAAAACCTAAGATCGGGGATTATCCTTTCACCACGCTGGAACCGAATCTGGGTGTTGCCGAGTTGGATCAGGATACCTCCCTAGTGCTGGCTGATATTCCCGGGTTGATCGAAGGCGCGCACCAGGGTGCCGGGTTGGGAGACGCTTTTTTGCGCCACATCCAGAGGACCCGGGTGCTCATTCATTTACTGGATGGCTTGTCGGTGGATCCACTGGCGGATTTCACCCAGATCAACAGTGAGATGGCGCTATTTGATCCGAACTTGTCCAGGAAACCGCAATTGGTGGTTCTGAATAAGATCGACTTACCCGAAGTACAGGATCGCTGGAAACTGGTCCAGAAGGAGCTGAAAAAGCGGGGCTACCAGGCGATGGCGGTCTCTGCCTTGGATCGCAAGGAACTGACGCCCATGCTGTGGAAGGTTGTGGAGCTGCTGCAAAAGGCGCCCGTGCTGCCCGTGAGCGAGGAAATTCCGGTTTATCGGCCAGCGTTGGATGAAAAAGCGTTCACCATTGAGAAAATCCCAGAAGGGTACCGTGTTTCAGGGGCTGCCATCGAGCGATCTGCTGAAATGACTTACTGGGAGCATGATGGCTCAGTACGCAGGTTCCAGAAGCTGATGGAACGCCTGGGTGTGGATGCAGCACTGCGGAAGGCGGGGATCGAGGAGGGCGATACCGTATTCATCCGCGATTATGAGCTTGAATGGACAGATTGAGAAAAAGGGAATAGCGCATGCGGCTTGGCATTTTTGGCGGCACATTTGATCCACCGCATTTGGGGCATTTGATCCTAGCGATGGAAGCTGCCAGCCAGTTGGAGCTGGATAAAATCCTCTGGATGTTAACCCCCGTCCCGCCGCATAAACTGGATCAAAAGATATCTCCAGTTCAAATGCGGTTGGAGCTGGTAAGAGCAGCCATCGATGGCGAAATCCTATTTGAGCTTTCCACGATCGAGCTGGAGTTGCCAGCTCCGCAATTCGCTTTGAATACCGTACGGGAAGTTCGACGCCGGTATACTGCCAGCGAGGTTTATTACCTGATCGGGGAAGACTCGCTCCAGGACTTGCCCGCATGGCACGAGCCGCAAGAATTTATCCGGGAAGTGGACGTATTGGGGGTGATGCGCCGCCCTGGTGGGATCACCCAAATGGACGTATTGGAGAAAATTATCCCTGGTCTGACGAAAAAAACCAAATTCATTGATGCTCCCTTGTTGGAGATCTCCTCTCATCAGATCCGCGATCGGATTCACCAACATCAAGCCTATAAGTATTATCTTCCCCAAAAGGTGTATCAGAAGATCCTGGAAATGGGTCTCTATCTCAGCTGAGAGGATTTCGAAAACCGGGTGGATTTTCTTAAAAATAAACGATTTCTTGCAATTGACCTAACCCACCTCTCGGTGGATATTTTTATATCCCAACGTTCCATCCTGCTGACTTTTGTTGCTGTTACCCTGGGCAAGGATAATGCCTGGCTGGGATTGATGACCACCCTGGCGATATTCTTCAGCGGTCTTTCCCAGCCATTTTTTGGTTGGTTATCGGATCGAATCGGCGGCAGGATATTGATCGTAGGGGGATTGGCATGGATCATCCTCTGTTTTTCCGTGATGGCGTTCTTACCCCTTGCATACGCGCCTGCCATGTTGATCGCAGCCAACCTGGGGGCAGGCGCTTTTCACCCTGCAGGGGCTGCCCAATCCATCCAGATCGGCAGGGAAGACCCCCAAAAACGGGAAGCTCTGGCAACCTCGATTTTCTTTCTCGGCGGGCAGCTGGCATTTTTTATCGGTCCGTTGCTGGGTGGATTGCTGCTGGATTCAAGCGGTAAAAACGGTTATCTTTGGTTCCTAGTCTTTACCCTACCAGTGTTATTCTGGACGAACCATATTCTAAAAGAAGGTCCCAAACATACGCATAATCCTGTAGCCTCACCGGTGGAGAGTCAGGGAGAAATTGCCAAGGTGGGAGTCATCGGCGCTATCCTGGTATTTGTCGTACTGGCCACCCAAGCCTGGTCGCAGCAGACAGTGATCACCTACGCGCCGAAATATGTGGCGGGGTTGGGTGAGCCGGCAAAGGTATATGGGGCAATCGCGGCGATATATATGGCCGGATCAACAATTGGCACACTCACGGGCGGATACCTTGCAGATAACTGGGGCGGCATGCGCACCATCCGCACCGGGATGCTGCTGAGCATTCTCCCGCTCCTCCTGGCAGCGTATGTCCCATATGGAACCGGGTGGTTTGTGATTATGTTCTTCGCCGGGCTATTCCTGGGACTGACATTCAGCACATTGATCCTGAAGGGGCAAAAATTGATCCCGAGCCGGGGAGGATTGGCGTCGGGATTGATCCTTGGATATGATTTCGCCGCAGGAGCAGCAGCTGCGATCCTCGGCGGCAAAATTGCAGATGCACAAGGTTTCCAGGTGCTTTTCACCATTGGGGCGGTGGTAGCCGCCTGCGGGGCAGTCCTCTCGCTTTTTATCCATTACGCTAATGAGAAACGCTGATTTTCATTTGGAGAATTCCTTCGTAATTCCCCAAGGTTATAATACCTGTCATGAATGAAGGATTTTCGGCTGCCGACCTTTTTGACCGAAATATCAAACACTGGTGGGTCATTTTTGTATGTATGCTGTTGGGGGCTGGCATCGGCTGGCTGGTACATCAGGCGAAAGCCCCGATTTATGAGGCAAAATCCACCATAACCACCGCGATCAATTATGCCGAAACTGGCTACATGACCGATCTGGAAGAGGACCACGCATTGTCGACCATCGGTGACGTGATCAACTCCGATATAGTGCTTACAGCCTTGAAGTCAACGCTGGATGAGCCTACCCTGATGAACATTGGAGGTGATTTGAGAGATCACCTGTTTGCCGAACGAGAAGGTTACCGCTGGACGCTGCGGGTCCAGGCTCCTTCGGCGGTGATGGCTACTAAAGTGAGTGAGGCCTGGGCTGAAGCTGCCTTGGCTGCATTAAATGACTCACTGGATCATGCCAACCTGGCTCTGATTCTTAATCGACAAATTTCCGAGATGCAGACCTGCTTTACCCAGAGCGTGTCGCAGGTGCCTTCAGCGGCTCCCTGTGAGTTGGCGGATTCCTCCCGACTTCGAGAAAACCTGACTGATCTTGGTGAGCAGTATCGCGCAGAACAAAACCTCAGCAACGGAATAATCCCCGCACTCGTGTTTTCGCTCACCCAGGCAGGCGAAAAATCCGGTGATCCGGTTACCTATCAGACCTCAGGGCTTGTCCTGGCAGGCGCGATGATTGGATTTATCTCCGGGGTGATCCTGGTGATCGCCGGGATCCCGAAAAGGGTTTTCAAGGCTTCCCTGCGTGGCAAATAAGATCCTGAATCAAATATCGCGCTGGTGCTGGCTTTTACTGGTGCTTACCCTGCCCATAACAAGCCAGCCATTGGTTGCCCGACTGGCGCGCACCGGTTCAGTGGCGCCGCTGGCAGGAGTATTCTTGGCGGTCATCTTCCTGATCTGGTTTCTCCCGTTTATATTTCGGGGTGGAAGACTACCAGCGCAATCAATTCCAATTTTGATATTTTGTCTTTGGGCAGTCCTGGTAACCCTGGCGGCTGTTTTCAGAGACAATCCTCCTTACAAGGATATCGGAACATTCTCAAGCATCATTAAGGGACTGAGCACACTGTTCATCGGGTTGGTATTTTACCTGGTGACATGTACATATATTCACACCGAGCAAGTGATCCGGGTTACCATGCAGTTGGTGAATTGGAGCGGTCTTCTTATCATTCTGTGGAGCCTTGGACAAGTGGCTGTGAATTATGGGACTGGAGATTATTTCCGATGGATGGATGTTTTCCAGTCATATATTTCCACCGGGGTCCTGGTGCGGGCAAGGGCAAGCGGATTTGCCCTGGAGCCTTCCTGGTTGGCGCATCAATTGAATATGTTGTATCTGCCATTCTGGTTGGCTTGCTCTTTTACGAGATTCAGTGCTCATAAGCGCAAGATCTGGAAATTTCAATTCGAAGATCTTCTGCTGGTTTTCGGGGCAGCCACACTGATGGCATCCTTCTCGAGGGTAGGATTGCTGGCGTTCTTACTGATGCTGGCTTTTATTTTTATCCTGTTAAATATTCAGCTTATCCGCAGAATTGAAGCACGGGTGATTCGCTCTTCGGATGGGACATCCAGATGGAGGCGGATTTTCCTGCGAATGATATTGGTTTTCCTGCTGATCCTTGTTTATGCCGGAATCATGTTTTTTATTGTGCAGGTTTTCATTCGTTTTGACCCACGGATGAAAACCCTTTTCACATTTTCGCAGGAAACCAGCGACCCGGTTTTACGTTATGCCAACTCTTTGAAATTTGGGGAGCGGCTGGTTTATTGGCTGGCAGCCTGGAAAATATTTGGCAGCTTCCCCTGGCTGGGGGTGGGACTTGGATTGGCAGGTTTTTATATCCCAAGCTCAATTGTGGCATATGGCTGGTCACTTGTAGAGGTGAAAACGTTATTATTTCATGGCAGCGGGCTGCTAAATATTAAGAGTCTTTGGTTCAGGCTGCTGGCCGAAACCGGGATTGTAGGTTTCTCTTTATTTTTCACCTGGCTTTTCGTAGTCTTAATGACTTCGATCAGACTATTTATTGAAAAGCGGAACATATTCAAGGCTGTGGGTCTGATGGGTATTCTGGTGGTGATCGGTTTTTTGATCGAAGGTTTCAGCATCGATTCATTTGCCATGCCGTATTTGTGGTTTTCAGCCGGGATCGTCACGGCAGGATTTTCGATATTAAAAAGCCAAACTGCATCTCCGGATAAGAATGAAATCGGCAAATAACGCCTGGGTGAAGTGGCTGATCCTGGGGATCGTTGCCATCGTTTTAGTTTGTTGCTGTTGCGTGGTCCTCACCACCTATTTTGGGGTTCGAGGCTTTATCGACGGCAATTGGCAGAAGGAAATGCTTGCACCGGAAGACACGCAAGCACCAGTCATCACTGCCACCGTTGAGCCTGACGATGCGCCTGCCGACGCAGTGGTCCGAACTTATAACGCCCTTACTTCAGCCCTTATTCCGCCTGCTGACCCGACCGATCTCGCGTTTCGTCTTGGATGGAAGCCAAACCTCGATCGGAGGAAGACTGACCCGCCAGTTCCGTTGCAGGTAGGTAAAAAGGAGACATTCTGGGTATTCAACCAGGAAACAAATGAAATAATTTCCAAAGATGCTACGCTGAGGATGATTTCTCCGCATGTTTATTTTTGGATTCAGGATGGGAAAGCCTATAATTCGCGGGACCTCGAGACACTGGTAGATACTTTTGAAGACCAAATTTATCCGTCGATAAGAAAGATTTTTGGGAAAGAATGGGAACCTGGTGTGGATAATGACGAACATATCTACATCCTATACACAGATGGAGTAGGGGACGGAATCGCCGGGCTCTTTTCCAGTGATGATTCTCTGTTGAAAGCGGTAAATTCCTATTCAAATGAACACGAGATGTTTTACCTCTCAGAAAACCAAGATCTTTCAGCTGCTTACACATTTGGGGTTCTGGCGCACGAATTTAATCATATGATCTTGTGGAATCAGGACGTGAATGAGGATACCTGGGTGGCGGAAGGACTGGCAGACCTGGCATTGTTCATCGGGGGATATAACGAGGGTGGATTTGACCGACTTTTTTCACAAGACCCCGACATTCAGTTGAATACCTGGCCGGAGGAAAGTGAGGCACAGGACGCGCATTATGGCGCTTCTTTTCTATTCACCACATATCTTTATTCACGATTCGGAGAGAAATTTATTCAGGAAATCATGACCACACCTGAAAACGGTTTGGAAGGCATTCAAGCCGTTCTTTCAAGGATGGACAGAGCGGAATCATCAAAAAGTTCTCTGGAATCGGTTGAGCAAGTTTTCGGAGATTGGGTGGTCGCCAACTATTTCAACGTCACAAACTTAGAAAATGGGAGATACGCATACTCCACGGATTACAGGATTCCGTCTTTTCCGGATACAGAGAATAGTGATTGCCCCGCGGATTGGCAGCCGCGTACGGTCCATCAATTTGGCACGGATTATATCCGGCTGAATTGCAATGGCGATCTGACCCTGGAATTTCAGGGAGATAGCACTGTAAATCTCATCCAGGGATTGGAAGAGGACGGAAATCACTTTTTCTGGTCTAACCGGGCGGATTCATCCCAAACTTCGATCACCAGGGAGTATGACCTGCCTGCAGGCATGGATTCGATTTGGCTGGATTACCGGGTCTGGTATGACCTGGAAGAAGGATTTGATTACGGGTATCTGTTGGTCAAAACGGACGATTCCGACTGGAAAATACTGGATACCCCCTCTTGTTCTACAGATGACCCTGTCGGCGCGAACCTTGGATGCGGGTATACAGGTTCCTCAGGAGGATGGCTGGAAGAACGCGTGGATCTCAGCGAGTATGCTGGGAAAAAGATTACTCTACAATTTATTGCCCTCACTGACAGCGCCGTGAACAATCAGGGCATACTCATTGATGATATCGCAATACCTGCTATTGAATATCAAGCTGACTTCGAAAGCGGCAATGGGGGGTGGGATGCCAGGGGTTGGTCAGTTATTCAAAATAAGCTGCCACAAACCTTTGAAGTATCCATCATCCACAATGGGGTTTCCCCAAGGGTTGAAAGGTTTTCGTTGATCGAAGGCCAAACATTAAATACCGGAATAAAATTCCAACCAGGGGAAGACGTGACACTCGTGGTGAGTGGCACAACCCGGTATATCACTACTCCGGCAAATTACCGGTTTCGATTCGCGCCAACTCCCTGACCATCGTTCATAGCTATTAAGATCCGGCAGGTTCGTTTGGTTAATTCCCCGAAGGAAGTCCTTTGCGCAAACTGGCAAGCTGGGCTTCCAATTCCTCCCGCCGCTCCTGGGAAGCCTGCTTGAACTCACTCTCCATCTCCATGTATTTCATACGGATCCTTGCTCGAAGTTCCTTCCCCGAAGTGGGAGCCAGCAGCAGCACCAGCCCGCTGATAAGAACCGCGCCAGCAAATCCGCCAATGATATAGGCTGTTATTTTTTTCATACATACCTCCAAAAAATTATAAAGATAGCTTGATTTTCTTGAATACCAGGGGTGCCAGGAATACGATCCATAACCCTACAAGACTATAACGGATGAACCTGAGGGAATAGGAAAGAATATCCTCGCTGCGGGGGAAAATTATCCTCAGACCATACCAGAGGATCAGCACCCCAAGCAGGCCGATCAAGTAAGCTGCGATTTTCTGCCCGGCGGTTTTGGGGATGTGGTGGTCACCAGCGGCATGGATCAAGCTCGCGCCAGCCAGCATACCAAACCACAATCCCGCCAGTGTGAAGGCATTGGAGAAGGATGCCGGATCAGGCGAGGCGCCTGGAAAATTGGATGCAATATTGGTCAGCCACTCCGCCGGGGCTTGCCAGGAGGCGAAAACCGATTTCCAGGCATACCCGACGACGATCATTACAATTGCTATGACAGCAGAGAAAAGGATTTGCATGCCAATTTGCTTGCTGACCCACCATTTCACAACAGGCTTTTCGAACCGTGCCACAAGCCAAAGGAGTACCAGACCGATTATCCACCCGGCGATGACATCGCTGATCCAGTGAACCCCTAATACCATGCGCGAAAAACCGACCAGGAAGATGACCACACAGCTGAGTACCGTAAGCCAGCGTTTTCGAAACCCGAGAGCGAGTGTTCCCCAAACCACCATAGAGTTTTGTGCATGCCCGGATGGGACACCAAAAGAAGCTTCGTGATTTATCCCCTTAATCGATGAATCGACCCAATAGGGTCGTGCCCCCCGGAAAAGGAGTTTTAAAGAATCGTTAACCGTATTACTGATCAATAGCGTGATCGCAACACGCAAACCAATGCGGGAATCAATACACCAATAAAGAGCGGATAGAATGAGGAGGAAAAACTCTTCTGTTCCCAGAAAGGAAAAAAATTTCATGGGCGGGATCAGCCACGCACCCAGGTGCTGGATCCAGATCAGAATGGGAATTTCATAAGGCCAAAGAAATGTCATTTTTCTGCCTCATTGACGAGGATGTATCGATTATTGTACACTCAAAAAATGGCTGAATCAAAGCAGGAAACTGATTATCTGGAGCTCTTACTGAGCCTGGCATTGATATACCTGGCTGCTTTATATTTATATACCACCAATTGGACAGCGAATCTGGGTTTGATATTCTTCGCGGTGTTTATAGGCTTCAGCCTGGGGTTCGGGTTAGGAAAAAGCAAGCTTGACAGCGTTTCAGTAATTTGGATAAGTCTCTCATTCACGATCATTTTTATTTTTTTGGCGGTATCGATGGTCTTGACTGGAACGCCATCTTTGCCCGACAAATTATTGTGGATCCTGCTGGGAGCCGGAACATCAGTGTATGAGTTCTCATCCGGACTCGAGGTATCTTCTCCGCTCATCCTTCTGATGAGTTTCACTTCACTAATTTGGGTTGTGAGTCTCTATGAGTGCTTATGCGTCCACCCGGCGCAAGAGCGTTATTCCGATCCTGCTCATCATCGCATGCTTATTTATCCTGATTGAATTCTTTTTACCGGAATCGGAGCGGAATACTTGGATCACTGGGCTGGCAGCCCTGACGGCGGTCCTCCTATATATTTACCGCACAAATCAGAGTGCACCCAAAGGCAAAAACGATTTCGGGAGAATCGAGAAGGAACCACCCAGGTTTATCTTTAAACCGATATTACTGTTTTCAATTTTTGTGTTGATCATAATTGCCTGGAGCCTTCCGCTGGTTGTGCGGGCAGCCACTCCTGGAGCTCCTGAAGCCCAACGGTTTACTCATTTTTCCTATCAACTGCGGGATAGTTTTTCGCGGATGACGGCGTCACTGCGGGGAAGTTCGCATGCCGCAGCAGTCGGTTTCGGTCCCAGTTTATCGCTGGGAACGAAAGCTGCCAGCGCAGAAACCGTGATCTTCACCGCTGAGGCTTCCCAGCCTCTTCCAGCGGAAGTAAGAGCCTATTGGCGCAGCAAGGTTTATGAGGTTTATAACGATGGAATTTGGCAGGAAGGAGTGCAGAAGCAGGTTTTGCTGGAGCCAGGAGAGGAAATCCGCCAACCATCAGTTCATCCATCGGAACTCGCTGTAACCTACAGGGTGAGAGCAGAATCGCCATTGGGGGATTATTTCATCCCGGGATCGCTGAGCCGGATCAACAACCCTGCCAACCTCATATTCAGTCCAATGGAAAACGGCGGGAGGGATGTCATCGCTGTAGAACCTGAAAATACAGTCCTCTCCGGAAACGGTTATCGCGTGCAGGTTTTTTTGGAATCTTCTCAAGCTGAGATACTATCCTCTTCGACAAGCGACTTTCCACAATGGGTGAGGTCACGATATCTGCAAGTGCCCGCCGAGCTCCGGCCTGTTATTTACCCGCTAGCATTGGAAATTACCAAAGTAGAGGATACCGATTTTGAGAAAGCGCTTGCCGTTACAGAATACCTTCGGTCCAAATACCAATATAGTGAGATTTTGGAATCGCCCTCTGATTTTCAGGACCGTATCGAATGGTTCCTCTTCGAGGGCAAGGAAGGGTTCTGCAATTATTTCGCGTCAGCCGAGGTACTTCTTCTCCGTTCGATCGGAATACCTGCGCGGTTGGCGGTTGGTTTTTCAGAGGGCGAAGTATCGGCAGATGGATTAGCATCGACTATACGAGAAAAAAACCGTCACGCCTGGCCGGAAGTGTATTTCCCTGAAATTGGCTGGGTGATCTTCGAACCAACCCCATCTTTGCCAGCGATACAATTTGGAACAAGCAAAACGGAGAACGAAACCAGTTTGGAGGGAGTTGTTAGGAACAATATACCAAATGATCAAAACCAACCTGGTCAACAGCCCCTACCAGAGAATTCGAGTCGGGCCGAGGCTGATGCGGTTGAAGCCAGCAGCCTCCCAACCGGGCGGAAATATGATTTCCTCCCTGCGATTCTTTTCCTGATCTCTCTTGCAGTCCTGACCTCGGCATTCATATTCGAGCGGGCGGACCGAAAGAAAAAAATTGAATTCCTGCAAAGAATTAATTCCCGATTCAAAAAAATGGGTTTGGGCTCCATTGTATTGACCGAGAAATTGATCCAACGATGGCAAACTCCAGCGATCGAACTTGTATATAATGATATTGTAAATTTGGGCCAGATCTTATTCGGAATCGATTCCGGCAATCTAACCCCGGCGGAGATCATTCATGCGTTGGCAGAGATTTGTCCGGAGATCGCGACAGAGGCCGAAATCTTGCTAGCGGAATATCAGGATAGTGTGTTTGGCGGGAAGATCACTAAAGACCAGGATGCGAGGTCCTTGGGTTGGGTAATTCAAAGAAAAATGATCATATCGAAAATCAATCACTTGTTTATATATCCAGGTCAGCCAAAAAGCGGGGAGTAAATGGAAGATAACAATTCGACTGCCTCCAACATTTATATGGATCAGAAGCTGGAATATATGAAGGCCCTGATCAATGGCATGCAGGCAAAACTGGAAGGGGAGGAGCAACGTTACCCTCCTTTAATTACCGAGGGCATCCTTCAACTGAGCACCGAGGTGGATACGTTGCGGAAAATTTCAAAGCGCCTGGAAGAGGAGCGCAGAAGTCTGCGCGCTCTTGCCCAGATAGGACAGGTGGTCAATTCCACGCTGGAACTGGATATCGTGCTGCAGATCGTTATGGATACCATCGTGCGCCTGACACATGCCGAGCGCGGCTTTTTGATGCTTAAGGACAGCACAGGCATGCTGACCACCCGTGTGGCTCGAAATTGGGAACAGGAATCACTGCCGGATACCGAGCTGACTTTCAGTTCAACAATCGTGAATTCGGTTATTTCCAATGGAAAACCTTTACTGACCACAAATGCCCAGCAGGATCCGCGGTTTGTGGGGCAGGAAAGCGTGATCGCTTTCAATCTGCGATCGATCATGTGCGTGCCCATGAAGACGAAAGACGAGATCACGGGAGTGATCTATGCAGATAACCGGATCAAGACGGGCATGTTTGGTACGAAGGATCTGGATCTGCTGGTTGGGTTTGCCAACCAAGCCTCGTTCGCGATCGATAACGCCAGACTTTTTGATTCTGTCCGCCGCACCCTGGACGAGGTATCCAGATTAAAAAACCTGATGGATCACGTATTTACTTCCGTGGCTTCCGGTCTGCTCACAATTGACCTCAATGGCCGGATCCTAACCTGCAATAAGGCGGCGGAAACCATCCTGGGGAAGAGCTCAGTTGAACTATTTGGGCAGAGCCTGGCGCATGAGATTCCCTCCCTGGCACTAGCCATCCGACCGGCAGTCACACAGATCTTACAAACGGATCAAGCCAACCAGAGTCTTGAATCCAGCCTTCGGTTGCCGGTCCGAGGTCAGGTAGATCTGAACCTCAAGCTCACCCCGCTTAAAGATGGCCAGAATAAAACGCAGGGTGTGGTGATCGTGATGGATGACCTGACGGATAAAAAGCGGCTCGAGGAGCAACGCAGATTATTTGAGAAAATGGTCTCGCCGGCGGTCATTGCTCAACTGGAAACCAATAACTTCCAGATGGGGGGACGCAGATCTGAGATTACGGTGATGTTTGCGGATCTGCGCGGATTTACCAACCTGAGCGAGGAGATCAATTCGGAAGAGCTGGTCTCGATCCTCAATCGGTACCTGGCAAATGCCGCGGAAGCGATTTTATCCGAAAGCGGCACCATTGATAAATTCCTGGGTGACGCTGTAATGGCCTGGTTCAATGCTCCTGTTCGGCAGGCAGACCATGTTCTACGAGCCATTCGTTCAGCGATCGCCATTCACATGGGCGAGACAAATATCCACAAGGGCTTGCCGCCTGAAACCCGTCTGCGTTCCGGGATAGGTATCCATTGCGGTCCTGCAATTCTGGGTTTGATCGGCATGGAGGCGAGGATGGATTACACTGCCATTGGCGACACAGTAAACATCGCAAAACGTATCCAGGAAGCATCCCAGCCTGGGTCGATCCTGATCAGCGAGGAAGTCTACCACCGGGCGGGGGAAATATTAAAAGTCAGACCGGTGGATACCATCCAAGCCAAAGGCAAACGCGACCCGATAAAAGTGTATGAAGTCATCGGGGTAGCAAAAACCGGAGAATTAAATTCGGCGGACAAGCCCGCGCAGGCGTCTGAGCCGGGACTCCAATAATTGCGGTGGCGCTTCGAGCGGGTATTTAATCCCGATCCCTTCGGCGGTCAGGGATGAAGACACCGCGCCAGCCAGGACAGCCTCCAGCGGATCGTACTGATAGCGAATCGTGGTCGCAAACCCTCCACAAAAAGCGTGATTCTTTCCGGTAGGATTGACCGCTCTGAGTGGATACAAGGGTACAAACCACTTTTTCCCCGACATGGGTTCCAGCAATAATCTTCCCTGTTCCCCTAATAATACAATCACAATATCTGATTTGATTCGCATCGCCCCGGTTATGATCTCTTTATAATCCTCCCCATTCAAGGCGAACATCTCCAGCAAGGTTTTTTTCTTGATGGTCACACAAAAAACGCCATCCATCGAAGCTGCTAATTGCTCCCGGCTTTTACGTTCCGACGGAACTTCGGCGTTGAACAGACTGATCCGACCCGGATAGTGCGATTGAATCAATGAGGTCTGGGCGAGCTGGTAATCAGTTTTTACAGAGCAGAAATGCGTCAAATGCGATTTCAAATATTCTTCGGGCATTTGAGGGAGCCTTGATTCCGCCTCGCTTTTTCTTCCAGCGAATTCCAATTTGCGCTTGTGGTAACCCAGGAGTTCCCGGGGGAGATCTTTTTCGACCGAGATGTAATGCCTGCCTGGAAGCTGTCCTTGCTGCTGGTTTCGGATTCCGGAATGAAACGCACGGTTATCGACTGGGTACGGGAGAACCTGGATTCCGGAAATGTCGATTCCGTGATTTTTGAGGAAATGCAATTTCGAAATGGGAAAATCATCCCCTACCTGGGATACAATTCCAACGCGGTCTTTTCTCCATACCGCAGCGCCGATAGCGAAATACAGCGCGGAGCCACCAGGGATATCCGCGGCTGTTTTCCCGTCCACAGAAATAATGAAATCCCGCTGGATATCACCGAATACGACCAATTGAACTGGTTGGTTGGCTGCTTCTGATTTTGGCATCGCTGAATAAAAACACCTGCCAAAACCGCTGGCAGGTGTTTGGTCCTAATAGCGGCAGGCTATTTTGGGCTGCCGAAATCCGAGATCAGCTTGATCAGCCCAAGCACGCCGATCCCAATCTTCACGCCATCCGAGGTTGTCAGTTGAGGACGGGTATCCGTTGTCTCTGCTCGTTTGACCATTAAAAAGGCTGCTGCCAAACCCGCGAAGGCACCCAACAAACCGCCCGAGATAAATATTTTTGTTTTCCAGGGTTCCATTTTCACCTCTTAAAACGGAATTTTATTTTCGGCTGAAGGTGGACCGCATACCCGCGATCCCCTGCCGGACGAAGATCACCGGTCTGGTGAGCCCGTTCATTAACCGTTTGCTCCCCGCGTTTCCAATTACGCTATAAACCTGAATCTTAATGAGCCATTCCGGCATATGTTTCGAAAGTTCTTTCATTCCACCAATTGCAAACGCGAGCGTTGCAAAAACCACCAAACTGGAGATGATAATTGTTATGATTACAAGTGTTGTAAAAGCACTTGCCCACTTGGAAATTTCCCCACCAGTGAAATATGCAACAATAAAAGAAAATATCGTTAAAACAACAAGAGCAACTGCTACCCAAAGTGGCAGCCAGATCGTGGTTCTTGGATTAATTCTTTGTTCCAAAGGGTTATTCGTTTCCATTAATTTATTCTAGCACATTCCAGACTTTAAAGAATGATTGATAACCTTCTGAATTATGAGTTTTTTCTAAAAGGAAAACTTATTTACTTTCTCTACAACATATTCTAGGTCATCTTCAGAAATCTTGAGGTGCATGGGGAGGCGAACCAGCCGGTCGCTTATGTTTTCAGTTACAGGGCAATCTCCGGTTTTGCCGCCAAATTTCATCCCCATCCGGGAGGTGTTCAAGGGGAGGTAATGAAAAACCGTGTTTATCCCCTTTGAGCGCAAGGATTGAATGAACTCCTGGCGGGCTTGAAGCGAGGGAAGGAGCAGGTAATACATATGGAAAGGCTGGTCGCAATAATCCGGAACGAAAGGCTGTTGGATTCCAAATTGGTCGGCCCAATCACGGAGGTTGACATTGTAGAAATTCCAAATACTCTTGCGCTTTTCCTGGACCATTTCCCGGTTTTCAAGCTGCGCCAGAAGAAAACCTGCCAGCATGTCGGAAGGTAGGTAACTTGAACCGACATCCACCCAACCGTATTTATCCACCTGACCCCGGAAGAATTTGCTGCGATCAGTACCCTTTTCGCGAATGATCTCCGCTTTTTCGATCAGCTCCGGATCATTAATGAGCAGGGCGCCGCCTTCGCCGCAGGTGATGTTCTTCGTCTCGTGGAAGCTCTGTGTGGCTAATTTTCCGAACGTGCCAAGGTTCTTCCCACGGTATTTTCCAAATAAACCATGGGCGTTATCCTCGACCACGCTTAAATTGTGTTTTTCACAGATGGAAAGAATGCGATCCATCTCGCATCCCACGCCGGCATAATGCACAGGTACAACTGCGCGGGTTCGAGGCGTGATCATCTGCTCCAGAAGGTTTTCATCAAGGTTGAGTGTATCGGGGCGGATGTCAATGAAAACCGGTTTGGCTCCGCGCAAAACGAAGGCATTTACCGTGGAAACGAACGTGAACGAAGGGATGATAACCTCATCCCCGGGTTGAATATCCAGCAAATGCGCGCTCATTTCCAAAGCGTGCGTGCAGGAGGTGGTGAGCAGAACTTTGGGTACCCCCAGCACATTTTCAAGAAGTTCACTGGATTTCCGGGTAAAAATCCCATCGCCGGAGATGTGATGATTCTGAACTGCCTCCGCCATATAAGTGAATTCGTTGCCGGTAACGGTTGGACTATTGAAATCTACCCGATATTCCATTTTTTGTTTATTAACCTCATTCGAATTTAAATCTTAGGGAAGAATATACGACAATGCCTGATCGCCGGTCATGAACATCAAATCCAGAATGCTCACCTGGGGATCAAATGGGGGGTAAAACTGGGGGTATTCGCGGTAGTTATAGGTCATGTACTCGATGGTGATGCCTGCTTCCGAAAACTTCTCCTCTTCGATATAACTTTGGGCGGAGGGACCGCTGATATAGTGGGTGGCATGCACGTGGTTGAGGATCTGGATCAGCCGATCTGTCTTTTTACCCGTGAGGCCGGGAATCGCCGATGAGCGCATGAAAGCGGTGTGCGTGATTCCGAGTTCCCTTGCCAGCGAAATGGTTGTCTGGATTGTGAATTCTGCCAGCAAAACAGGTTTTTCACTGTAAAAGCATTTGATGAGATCCCTATACTTTTTAAAGAATGGCGCATCTTTGTAGGATTCAGCGATCAATTGAAAATGCGACTCTGGCCAGTTCTTTCTCCAGTCCACTTGAATTTGGTTTATCGGGAATTTCCTGCACCACATTGCCGGCGGAATGAACGGGAATGGTCAACCAGCGGGCGCCGGATGGTGTTTTTATCCGGTTCCGGTTCCGCCAGCCATGTTTATCGTATTGAACGTCATCATAAAAGATGAATAGATCGGATCGGGCAATTTGGTGGAAATATCCACGCCAGGGAATGTAGGAAGGCTGGAGGATGGTAACGATCATTTGATGGATTTACTGGCGCTCGTGGATTTCTCGGAAATTACGTATGTTGGCTTATCCATGCTGCGGGTGAATATCCGTGCCAGGTATTCGCCAAAAATGCCCAGCGCAAAGAGCTGAGTACCGCCGAAAATGGCGATGACGGATACCAAGAAGGGGAACCCGGGGACGCTGCCTGCAAAAATAAAGATATAAAGGACATAGAGTAGAATCGCGATGCCGACCAGGGTCATAATGAAGCCCATGATGCTCGCGAATCGCAATGGAGCGGTGCTATAGCCTGTGAGCACCAGGATCGTGTAACCGATGAGCCGACGGTAGGTGTAATTGGATCTTTTTTCCGGGGGAGGTTGAATATCAACCGGAATGGCAGCGAAGCGAGTGGTAGCCCAGGAAAGTAGCACGTCCAGGGTGACGGTTGAACTTTGAAAACTCTCAAAAGCTTTTCGTAAATCCGTCCGAAAACAGCGGAAGGCGGAAAAATCACGCAGGGCAGGGATGCCCATGACGAAGGACAGGGTACGCCGGGTGAGGGAGGTTAGCAGGTTGCGAAGAATCCCTTGGGGTTGTTTGATGGGTGTGCCGTAGATGACGTCGTATCCTTGTGCCAACTTTTCAAGGAGGCGCGGTATCTCAGTTGGGGGGTGTTGAAGATCGTCATCCATGGTCACGCAGATGGGATAAACCGCTTCGCGGACACCGCAGAGGGTGGCATTGTGCTGCCCGTAATTGCGCATCAGGCGTAAGCCTCTGACCGCTTTGTGTTGGTCAGCTAGTCTGGTGATAATCGACCAACTACCGTCAGGGCTGTCATCATTAACCAAAATGATTTCATACTTAGTGGTGATTTTTGGCAGCAGTTTGATAAGATCGTTTACCAGCGGTTCGAGTGTACTTTCACCCCGATACACCGGTATCACCACGGATAAGGATGGCTTTTCTTTCAATTCGCTCCCCCTTTAACCATACTCTCCTCGCGGATGATCCTGTTCAAGTAATTACCATACTCGTTCTTTGAATACTGGTCCGCAAGTTCCTTAAGCTGATTCAAATTGATGAAATTCATTCGGTAGGCGATTTCTTCAGGGCAGGAGATCATCAATCCCTGGCGGTCTTCCACGGCCTGGACAAAATTCGCAGCCTGCAACAGCGCTTCCGGGGTGCCGGCATCCAGCCAGGCAATTCCGCGCCCCAGGATCTTCACTTGCAGCTCTTTCCGCTCCAGGTAGACCCGGTTCAGGTCGGTGATCTCCAGTTCACCTCGATGAGAGGGCTTAAGTGATGCAGCGATCTGGGGGGCATCTGATCCGTAAAAATAAATCCCCGGGATGGCGTAATTTGAAACCGGTGAGGACGGTTTTTCTTCTATGGAAATTGGTTGATCGTTAGCATCCAATGTGACCACACCAAATCGATCCGGATCGCGAACTGGGTAGGCGAAAATCACCGCGCCAGATTGAATCCTGGCGGCTTCCTGAAGCTTTTCCACCAAGCCGCTGCCGTAGAATATGTTATCACCAAGGATGAGCGCGATCGGTTTTCCACCGGAAAATTCCTCCCCGATTATCAAGGCATCCGCCAAACCGCGCGGCTGGGCTTGAGATGCATAAGAGAAGCGCATGCCAAGCTGGCCTCCATCACCCAGGAGGCGCTGGAAGGAGGGCATATTTTCTGGATTACTGATGATCAGAATCTCCCGGATACCGGCCAGCATAAGGGTGGAGAGAGGATAATAGATCATGGGTTTATCGAAAACCGGCAGGATCTGTTTGCTGACACCCATCGTGAGCGGGTAAAGCCGCGTCCCCAAACCACCGGCAAGGATGATTCCCTTCATTGCGCGCCTTTCCGGGAGGAGTAATTATTTTCCATCCAGTTCTGATAATCTGACCTGTTTTGAATAGATTTCACCCAATCCTGATTATGCAAATACCAGCCAACGGTCTTTTCCAGTCCTGATGCCAGGGATTCACGCGGTGTCCAACCCAAGCTCGCTTCGGATTTTGTCTATATTCATCGCATACCGGCGGTCATGACCGGGACGGTCGTTGACGTATTTGATCAAACGCTCGTACCCGCCTTGCACGGGAATCAATTTATCCAATAGCTGGCAAATCATTACGACGATTTCAATATTGGCGGGCTGATTGTTGCCACCGATATTATACGTTTCGCCGGGGTGTCCTTTGCGGAGAATCAGGTCGATCGCCTGACAATGATCCTCGACATATAACCAGTCCCGAACCTGTTTTCCGTCGCCGTAAACAGGTAATTCTTTTCCCGCAAGCGCATTGCTGATCACCAGGGGGATCAATTTTTCGGGGAATTGAAAGGGACCATAATTATTGGAACAATTGGATATTGTTACCGGCAGCGCATATGTATGATGAAAAGCGCGCACGAGATGATCGCTGGAAGCCTTCGAAGCTGCATAGGGGGAATTGGGAGCATATGGGGAGAATTCAGTAAACGGCAACGCATCCGGCTTCAACGAGCCAAAGACTTCATCAGTGGAGATATGGTGAAATCGAAAATCGGTGCTCCTTTTACTACCCGTGAAGAATTCCCGGGCTGCTTCCAAAAGGGAAAAGGTTCCCTGAATATTTGTATCTATGAATGGCTGTGCATTGTTTATGGAACGGTCCACATGGGTTTCTGCGGCAAAATGAACAATAGTGTCGATTTGATGATTTATTAATAACTGGCGAACCAGCGCAGTGTTGCGAATATCGCCATGGACGAATTGATAATTATTGGAGTTTGGCAATGCATCCAGATTGCGGGGGCTGCCAGCGTAGGTCAGGGCGTCCAGATTCACGATATGGACTTCGGGATATTTTTGCAGTTCAAAATGGATGAAATTGGCACCGATGAAACCGGCACCGCCAGTCACCAGAATATTCTCCATCAGGCAGGGTTCTCCATCCGGATTTGAGTATAGCCGGATTGCGGACTTTTCGCAATTTTGATTTTCGCTATGGGAGTTTTGGAAATGTTAATGTATAATTAATTGGAACGATCAGCATCAATGGTCAAATGGATGCTGTTCAAGATTGAACATCTGAAAAGGTCGGCCTCCTTCGGGAGTGTTGGGTCTTTATAACCAGGGAAAATTGTACGCAGCTAGTCGGTTACAACAATTTGAATCACGAATTAATGAGATACCTGTATTAACAAATTGATGTAGGTTACGACAAGCTGGATTTACCCAGGAATTCCGCGGAATAATCAGAGGTTTGGTCTATGAACAGTTCGGCCATTTGCTGGCAGGACTGTTTTTGATTATGGAACACAGAATAACCTCGATCACGGCTCAAAAGCGGAACCGGAACCGGGTGAATGTATTTCTGGATGGAGATTATGCCTTCAGTTTGGCGACCATCGTCGCAGCCTGGTTGCGAAAAGAGCAAGTGATCGATGACAGCCGAATCGAGCTGCTCTTAAAAGATGACTCCGAAGAGAAGGCTTTTCAAAAAGCCCTGGCATATATTGGTTACCGGCCAAGATCCGAATTTGAAGTAAAAGCCAGATTGGAGAAAGCCGGGTTTGACTCCGAAGTGATTGCTAAGACGATGGCCAAATTGATTGCCTCAAATATGCTGGGAGACGCCCAATTTTCACGGATGTGGCTTGAAAACCGGGCGAATTCACACCCGCGCAGTCACCGTCTGATGGCAATGGAGTTGAAACTTAAGGGTGTGGAGAGTGACCAGATCGAGGAAGCATTGGTTGATTTACCGGAAGATCGAAAACTGGCACTCGAGGCAGGGAAAAAGTACGCTCGTCGGATGGAAGATTTCGAAGAAGCTGAATTCAAGAAGAAGATGCTCGGGTTCCTGGCTCGTAAGGGGTTTTCCTATGGGGTCATCCAGGAAGTCCTCCCGATGATCTGGAACGAAATTAAAATCGAAAAATGGAGCAAGTATGGGAGCAAACTCAGATGAATAATACGGTGTTGATCATTATTATCGCGGCAGTGGTGGCAATCGTGCTGGGGTGGGTGTTGGGTCGGGTTTTTACAGATCGGATGATAAAAGCCGAACAAGCAAAATTGGACGAACGTGCCAATCAGGCTAACGAAAAAGCCCGAACCATAGAAATGGAGGCGCGTGATAAGGGTTACCGAATACAAAAGGAATCGGAAACCGAGGCTACCAGACGACGCGAGGAGCTTGCCCGTGAAGACGAGCGCCTTCAGAAGCGCAGAACTGACCTGGATATGCGCGTGGAGCGTTTGGAGCAGCGCGAACAAACTCTGAATAAACGCCAGAGTACCATAGATAAAAGAGCGAATGAGGTGGAGGAACTCTACGGTCAGCAGATCACGGAGCTGCAGCGCATTGGCCAGATGACCACTGAGGAGGCCCGCGGGATCCTGCTTGCGGAAACCGAAAAGGAAGCCCGCGCGGACATGGCGCGCATCATCCGCCAGATCGAGTCTGAAGCCCGCCAGGAAGGTGAAAAACGCGCCAGGGAGTTGATCGCGGAAGCCATCCAACGGGTAGCTTCGGATCATGTAGCAGAGGTGACCACCTCTGTCGTAGTGCTGCCGAATGAAGAAATGAAGGGTCGGATCGTTGGACGCAATGGGCGCAACATACGCGCCTTCGAGCAGGCGGCCGGGGTGGACGTGATCGTGGATGATACCCCCGAAGCCGTTACCGTTTCCTGTTTTGATCCTGTCCGGCGCGAAATCGCACGCCGTTCGTTGGAGCGCTTGATCCAGGACGGACGCATTCACCCCGCGCACATCGAGAAGATCCTGGCGGAAGAAACCCGCAATGTGGAACGCGATATTGTAGAGGCGGGCGAACAGGCTGCCTTCGAAGCTGGTGTGACAGGGCTTCACCCCGAAATATTAAAGACCATGGGCAGATTGAAATACCGCACCAGTTACGGGCAGAACCAGTTGGCGCATGCCGTGGAATGCTCACGGCTTTCCGCGGTTCTGGCTGCTGAACTAGGGGCCAACGTGGAAGTTGCAAAAGCCGGCGGCCTGCTGCACGACCTGGGCAAGGCGATGGACTTCAATACAGAAGGAACGCATGCCTCGATTGGTGCAGAATTTGCCAAACGCCACGGGGTGAACGCCCAGGTGGTGAACTGTATCTCCTCGCACCATCACGAGACCGAACAGGAGAGCGTGGAAGCCATCATCGTGGAATCCGCTGACGCCATTTCCGGCGCCCGACCCGGTGCACGCCGCGAGGACCTGGAGCAATATATCAAACGGCTGCGCGCACTGGAAGATATCGCCAATTCATTCAAAGGCGTCAGCCAGACCTATGCCATCCAGGCAGGGCGTGAAGTACGTATCATCGTCAAGCCTGAGGAGATCGACGACCTGGCTTCCGCACGGCTCTCGCGCGATATCGCCAAAAAGATCGAAGAAACCATGCAGTACCCCGGTCAGATAAAGGTAACTGTGATCCGCGAAACAAGGGCAGTGGAATTCGCGAAATAGAACTTGGAGATCAAAAGAGGATCCGAAAGGGTCCTCTTTTTGTTTTAGATAAACGGGTTGTTGGCGATCTCATCCGCCACGGTGGTTTCCGGTCCGTGACCGCTGAGCAGACGGGTTGCCGGGGGTAGGGTGAGGATCTTTTCATCGATACTACGGAAGAGATCGGCTGTATTACCGCCTAGCATATCCGTCCGGCCAACACCGCGAAAGAAGATCAAATCACCGGTAAAGACGACACCGCTATCGGGCAGGTGGTAGACCAGGTGACCGGGAGTGTGCCCAGGGGTGTAAAGCACCCTCATTTGCAAGAACCCAAGCGCGATGGTATCCCCATCCTCAAGAAACCTATCAGGCTCAGGCAGGGGAGGGAGAGAGAAACCAAATTCGCCTGCGGCGCCGCTGCGCTGCCAAAGCGGTATTTCAAGTGTATTGATACAGATCTGCGGGTTTGGAGAGGCGGAAATAAACAATTCTTTTACCCCGGCAATGTGGTCGAAATGAGCGTGGGTGAGAAGTATATATCTGAGATTCAACCCATTTTCATCAATTTCCTGTTGAATTGGAGCGGGCTGAAATGATGGATCGATCACAGCCGCCTCCAACGACCCGCCATCCCAGACCAGGTAAGAATTATTTTCAAGCGGGCCTAATACGAAAGATCGAATGTTAGGATCAGCCATTTTGAATGAATCCTTTTTTCTGTAAACGGGGTAGGAGGAAGGAATTCAGACCAATGGAAATCAAAACGAGGACCAGGCACACTGCGTAAATGATCGATGGCTGAATTTCATAAAGATAACCCGCTAAAAGCGGGGATAGGATGACCGCGATACTGGCGGAAGTCTCCATTAATCCAAAAGCAATTCCAACCACCTCAGAGTGAATAAGCGGACGAGATAAGCCTACCAGCATTGTCCGGGATAAGCGGTAACCAGCCAGCATGAAATATCCGAAACCGAACCAACCCATCCCGGAACCCTTCAACATAGAAAGGGCGAATAAAAAGACCATCGCCTGGCCAATCAACACGCCGGTGTAAGCTTTCAAACTGCCCAACACCAGAAGGGTGAGCGCGTTGCCGACTCCACCGATAGTTCCCAATAAGCCAATCTGTAATGTGGAAAGGCCTTGCTGATTCTGTAGGAAATTCGGCGTCAGCGGTTGTGGAAGATAAAGCACGAAAACGGTTGTGAAAACGAGCGCAAGGAATCCAAGAAAACGGGAATTCTTCCAGATTTTGCCTGGGTGTATCTCATGGGGATGAAGCTCCATCCGCAATGGTTTGATCAGGAGGATGATCACAGTCGCGATGATAAAAATCACCGCCGAGAAGGAATAGATCCTTTGCAGCCCAAAATTCTCACCGACGAATCCCCCCAGGATTGGACCGATGATCATGCCTGTACTGAATAAGCCACCGGTGATGGATAGTGCCCTCTGTGGGCTGAATTTCCCCCGTACACCTGTCACATAGCTGTTCAAAGGCACAACACCGAATGAAGTCATGTAGTAAAGCCAGATTCCGATCACGAAAACGGTCAGGGTTTGAGCACTCGCCAGGATCCAACACGCAAGCGCGCCAATTCCCCATGAAATCCACATAATAGTTCGCGGTCCGATGCGGTCTGTTAGAATGCCGGCGGGGATTTGCATAAGTGCTGCAGCCAGTCCGATCCCGCCGTAGACCCCTCCGATCATGAGCGGATTCGCGCCCAGGTTCTGGAGCGAGAGCGGAATGAAGTAGAAAAACATCCCTTCTCCGAATCCCCAAAAGAACAGGGACGCGGCAACGAGAGCCAGGTCGCGGGTCATTTTAGTTGGATATTCGTTTAATGAAATCGACGGCAGTGGAGAAAACCAATTCCCGATCCGGTTCTTCGGTGATCACATGACCACTATTCTCCACCCAGAGGCGGGTTTTGTCCGTTGAACCGATATTTGCGTAGATCTCATCCAGACTGCCCGCGGGAACGACCGTATCCAGCCGCGATTGGATCAGAAGCGCGGGAACCTTCACATCAGGCAGAGCGCGCTGCAATTCTTTGATGGCTTTGACCACCTCCATCATGGCTCGCGAGGGGGTGAATGGCAAGGCAACATGAGTGGCCTTGGCCTGCTCGTTGAAGAAAACATCTTCGCCCTTTTTCATTTTCGGTTGTAACATGGTGAGGATGTTCATTACGTGGATGCGAGGATCATTAGGCAGCCCGAAGGGGGTGGACATTGCCACCACGCCCCGCACCTGATAGCGCGTGGCAGCCAGAAGACTGAGTACACCTCCCAGTGATAGCCCCATCAGGTATTGCTCCTCCGTGCAGCCTTTGAGCAGGTTCAATCCATCCTCCACCGAGGCGAGCCAATCCCACCAGCGGGTGCGCGCCAAATCCTGCCAGGTGGTGGCATGCCCGGCCAGGCGGATACCCAGAACGGTATAGCCTTGCTGCTTAAGGTGATCACCCATTGGCCGCATTTCCTTTGGCGTGCCAGTGAAACCGTGGACGAGCAGGCAACCGATCCTGCCTCCGGAAAAAGAGAAAGGCTCGGCGCCGGGAAGAATGATGTTTTGGGACATGGGAATTCCTTTTACTCGAGGACGCGCAGCTCACGGGGTAGATTGCTAAGAGTCTCAGCACCTTCTGCGGTTATGAGGACGTTATCTTCGATGCGTACGCCATTCCTGCCGGGAAGGTAAATTCCCGGCTCCACGGTGAAGACCATGCCGGATTGCAGGATCAGCTCGTTTTCCGCGTAAATATACGGCGGTTCGTGACCTTCCAACCCGATCCCGTGCCCGGTGCGGTGGGTGAAATATTCCCCATACCCAGCCTCCACAATGACCTTGCGGGTGGCACGGTCGATCTCTCCGGCAGGAATGCCGGGTCGGCTCGCATTTCGTCCAGCCTCGTTCGCCCGGGCGGTGACCTCAACGATTTTCTCGAATTCCGGGTCCACCTTACCGATGGCGAATGTGCGGGTGAGATCGGAAACATAACCCTGGTACACGGCGCCCCAATCTATGACCAGCAGGTCACCGACCTGAAGTTTACGGTCGGATGGCTCTGCATGCGGGTTGGCTGCATTGGGTCCGCCGGAAACGATGGGTTCAAATGCCAGGTGCGGGTCTGAGCCAGCGCGGATGAGCTGCAGGGTGAGCTCGGTGGAAATCTCCCGTTCGCTGACCCCGGCGTGAACGATGGGCAGGGTGCCATCCAACGCGGTTTCGGCAATTTGCACGGCATAGCGGATACGCGAGATCTCGCCAGGATCCTTGCAGGCGCGGGATTGGCTCAACGTGGAAGAGGCATCACGGAATTCCGATCCTTTGAACGCCTGCTGCAGGTAACCCAATTCCAAGGCACGCAGGCAGGTAGGTTCGATACCGATCACCTTTTTCCCAGTACCGAGCAGGGCGGAAGCTTTTTCAAAGGCCTGGGGCCAAAGGGCGGGATTATCTCCATAAGGTACTGCCTCCACCCGGATCGGCAATTGGGGGACCTTAAGCATTTCCAAAGCCGGAAGCACCAGGGCAGGCGTGCCGGTTGCAGGGATGATCAGCACTGTTGGCCGTTCCATCAAATGGAAGTGCAAACCGGTCAGGTAAAAAAGGCTGGCGCCCGGGTTGAGCACCAGGGCGTCCATTTTGGCTTCAGCGAGTATTTTCTGCAGGTGATCCAGGCGGGATTGGGTCATTTGTATCTCCGCGCGGAATTATACCCGAGCTCGGTCAGCCAGTATTCGCCGTGGTCGCGGGCCAGGTATTTGACATCAATGAGCTCGCGGCGCAGGGTGGCGAAGTCCTCGTTGTAGGATTTTAAGGATCTCATTTACCTGTTTTTCCGTGTACCGGATTTCCATCTCGAAGGATTTGATCACATACGTGAGCAGCACGTCCATCTTCTTGCGCTGAACCGGGAAGGCTTTGACCCTGCCATCAGGAGTGACAAATTCGTTGATCACCTTACGATCGTAAGCGTCAACATCCACATCTGTTGCCAGAGCAGGGAGGTTTTCCCGAGCCAGCAGCATGCGGGACATCTCTTCGAGGGTGGCAGTTTCAAGCGAATAGATACTGTAATAACTCTCCGCGCGGGCAGAGACCAGCCCGGCTTCGGCAAGCCTTGAGAGGTGATGGGAGACGGTGGGGGAGGAGAGCCCGAGCTGGCTGGCAAGCTGCTCCACCGTTGAGGAATGGTTGGCCAGCAGGCCGATGATCTTCAGGCGGTTGGCATCGGCCAGGGCTTTGAAGAAGGTCAACAGGGTTTCGGTTTGGTTGATTGATTCCATTTTATGCTCCGTATAACTAAATAGATAGAAAACGAAATAAATATACAGCTATCAATTATAATTGTCAAGAAGTATAAGCTGTTGAATGAAGCGATGTATTTAAGTAATAAGGGGAAGACAAATTTTACCCTCCTTGACATCCCTTTTTCCATCGGGTAAAATCGGGACGTAATTGCAACCGGGCCTGTAGCGCAGTTGGGAGCGCGCTTCAATCGCACTGAAGAGGCCGGGGGTTCGACTCCCCCCAGGTCCACTGGAACAGGTCCAAAATTATGGGCCCATAGCGCAGTTGGGAGCGCGCCTCAATGGCATTGAGGAGGCCGGGAGTTCGAACCTCCCTGGGTCCACTACGAAAAGCAGATCAGGAGTAGTAGGTCATCCGTCAGAAAGCCCGGCGCAGGGTTGAGAACCGGGCAGGCGCAAACGGAGCGCAACAGACCGAACTCGCCTGGCAGCCCTTAAGAGGCAAGCTGCGCTGGTGAAGGAAGAGTAACCAGCGCCGGGAAAGCCCGTTATCGCTGACCTGAGTGGTCCGGTTCGCCGGGCAAACAGGGTGGCACCGCGGATCAGAAATCCGTCCCTGTGCGGGGCGGTATTTTCTTTTAACCTTCAGGAGGCATGGCAATGGCTGACAAAAACACCCAGGCATATGATCCCACCACGATCGAAAAGCAGTGGCAGAAGCGTTGGGAGTCGGAAAAACTCTACGATTCCAATATCGACCCTTCCAGGCCGAAGTATTATGCCCTGACAATGCTGCCCTATCCCTCGGGTGACCTGCACATTGGTCACTGGTATGCCATCGCGCCTTCGGATGCACGCGCACGCTTCAAACGTATGCAGGGCTACAACGTTATGTTCCCTATCGGTTTTGACGCCTTCGGCCTGCCGGCGGAAAACGCCGCCATCCAGCGCAATATTCATCCAAGGGAATGGACCTACCGCAACATCGACAACATGCGCCGGCAGCTGCGAACGATGGGCGCCATGTTTGATTGGCGCCGGGAAATGGTCTCCTCCGATCCGGAGTATTACCGCTGGACACAGTGGTTCTTCGTTCAGCTCTACAAGCATGGTCTGGCGTACCGCAAGGCAGCCGCGGTGGATTGGTGCCCCACCTGCAACACCACCCTGGCACGGGAGCAGGTCTGGGGGGATGACCGCCACTGCGAGCGCGATGGCACTCCGGTGATCAAGAAATACCTGGAGCAGTGGTTCTTCCGGATCACGAAGTACGCCGATGAGCTATTGAAATACGACGGGATCGACTGGCCGGAGCGGGTGCGCGTGCTTCAGACCAACTGGATCGGGAAATCCGAGGGTGCGCTGGTGAAGTTCACCACCGAGCAAGGGGACGCGTTGGAAGTCTTCACCACCCGGCCGGATACGCTCTGGGGGGTGACCTTCATGGTTCTGGCGCCTGAACATCCCCTGGTTTCCAAACTGACCACACCCGCCCAAAAAGCTGACGTGGAGACATATCAGAAGGAAACTCTGCGCCAATCCGATATCCAGCGTGAATCCGCCGAAAAGGAAAAATCCGGCGTTTTCACAGGATCTTTCGCGGTAAACCCGGTTAATGGTGAGCGCATCCCGATCTGGATCGCGGATTACGTATTGATGACCTACGGTACCGGGGCGATCATGGCTGTCCCGGCGCATGACCAGCGCGATTTCGAGTTTGCCCGCAAATTTGATTTGCCGGTGAAGATCGTCATCCGCGGGGATGAGGAGGCGATAACTGAGGATGAAATGACCGCCGCACTGCCAGCAATGGGCAGGATGGTCAATTCGGGTGAATTGAGTGGAACACCCGGGGATGCAGCCTTTCGAAATGCAATTGAGTTAGTGGAAATGAAAAGCGTTGGAAAAGCCACCTCGAACTACCGGCTGCGCGACTGGCTTATCTCACGGCAACGTTATTGGGGCGCGCCCATACCGATCATTTACTGCCCCAGCTGCGGGGAAGTTCCGGTTCCCGAGGATCAACTCCCCGTGTTACTGCCAGACGACATCGAATGGAAGCCCACCGGGGAAAGCCCGCTAAAGCTTCACCCCACCTGGCGGAAAACGACCTGCCCGAACTGCGGTGGGGTTGCCGAGCGGGAAACCGATACCATGGATACCTTCATGTGCTCCTCCTGGTATCACCTGCGTTATTTGAGTTCACATTACGGTCAGGGTCCCTTCGACCCAGCCGAATACAACTATTGGATGCCGGTGGATATTTATACAGGTGGGATCGAGCATGCCACCATGCACCTGCTCTATACGCGCTTTTTCCACAAGGCGCTGCGGGATATGGGTATTACCGAAGGTAACGAACCCATGTTGATGCTGCGAAACCAGGGCATGGTGCTGGGCGAGGATCATGAAAAAATGTCCAAACGGAGTGGGAACACCGTCCCGCCGGATGAATTGGTGGAAAAATACGGCGCGGATACCGTGCGGGCGTATTTGATGTTCTTCTCCCGCTGGGACCAGGGCGGACCGTGGAGCTATTCCGGGATCGAGGGCACCAGCCGCTGGATGAAACGGGTCTGGAACACCCTTTTGGAGCCAGGTCCTGTTGGAAATGATGATCCGGCTGCCAGCCGCGATCTGCGCCGCAAGGTGCACCAGACGCTGCGTTCTGTTACCCGCGATTACGAGCAGGTGGAATTCAACACGATCATTTCCTCCTTGATGGAGCTGCTGAATGAGATGCAGCGGGTTAAGCAACTGGGGCTGTGGGGTTCGCCGGTCTGGAATGAAGCTGTGGAGATCTACTTGAAGATGTTCGCCCCGGTCGCTCCACACATGAGCGAAGAGATCTGGGCGATGCAAGGGAGACCTTTTTCGATCCATACCCAACCCTGGCCGGCGGTGGATGAAGAAGCTGCCCGGGATGAGGAGATCACCCTGGTGGTGCAGGTCAACGGCAAAGTACGCGACCGGTTGACCGTCCCCGCTTCCATAAGCGATGATGAGGCAAAATCGCTGGCTGTAGCCAGCGCCGGTGCTGAAAAAGCGCTGGAGGGGCGGAAGCCGCGGCAGGTGATCTACGTTAAAGGACGATTGGTGAATATCGTAGGATAACAAAAAACGATTGATTGGTTGAATTGTTATATGGTTGAAAGAGAATAGAAAGGGAAACATGCGCTTAGAAGACTGTAATTGGATGGATGTGGAAAAGTACCTGGAAAGCGAAGCCCGCATCATGCTGGTGCTGGGACAGACGGAACAGCACGGCTATTTAAGTTTGGCTACTGATTCGCGCATCCCCTTGGCGATCGCAGATGCAGCCAGCCAAAGAAGTGGAGTGCTGGTTGCGCCAGCATTGAATTTCGGCATTTCTCCGTATTTCCTAACCTACCCGGGAACAACCAGCATTCGGGTTTCGGTCTATGTGGAATTCATCAAGGACATTGTCCGCAGCTATTTTGGTCAGGGATTCCGGCGTTTCCTGGTGGTCAATGGTCACGGTGGAAACACTCCCGCCAGCAGTGCCCTTTATGAACTTGCCAATGAGCTGACCGGGTCAAAATTCGGTTGGTATTCCTGGTGGACCACAGAATCGACCAAAAAGATCGCGGCTGCCCACAGCCTGCCCACTGAGCATGCCAACTGGATGGAGGCTTTCCCATTTACAAGGGTCGCTGAGCTGCCCAAGGAAAGCAAACCGATCGTGAACCCGGGCGGAATCCATAATGCCCAGACCGAGCAGAAAGCCTGCGGCGACGGTTCTTTCGGTGGACCTTACCAGGTGGAGGATTCCATTATGGATGAGATCCTCGCAGCGGCAGTGAATGATGTTTTGGACGCATTGAAGTTCGAATAATTGAAAAACACTTCCTGCAACGGAGCCGAAAGGCTCCTTTTCGTTTAATTGACTTTTCCGTGCGATTCCATGACAATGGGTGGATGAACGCGCACCGCGAGTTGATCCGGCAATCCGAAAAGGAAAGATCGAGTCTGGTCATTACACTTTTACTCAGCCTGGCTGGCGTTGTATTAATGATCGTTCAAGCGGGCGGGATTTCCAGGGTGATCGCAGATGTTTTCCTGGGTGGAGCGGATCTTGGAGATGTCAAACCGATTCTAGTCATGCTCGCGGGAGTGATCATCCTGCGTGGAGCGGTTGTGTGGGGCGGAGAAGTATCCTCGGCTTCACTGGCTGTAAAGGTAAAAAAAAATCTGCGTGATTTGACCCTTAAGAAATTATTCCGCCTTGGCCCGGCCTACCTGGAAGGCGAAGCGAGCGGCGAGTTGACCAGCAGCGTCACCCAGGGTATCGAATCCATCGATGCCTATTTTTCCCAATTTATTCCGCAGGTGATTCTGGCAGGGGTAGCCCCTTTGATGATCCTGTTTATTGTTTTACCGATGGATTGGATCTCCGGGTTGATCCTTCTGCTCACGGCACCGCTGATCCCGTTCTTTCTTTACCTTGTTGGCAGGGCGACCGAGCGGGTGACAGGTCGGCAATTCACCGCGCTCAGCCGGATGAGTGCATTTTTCCTGGATACTCTTCAGGCGCTTTCCACCCTTAAACAATTTGGAAGAAGCCAGGACCGTTTAAGCGAAGTATCCAAAGTCAACCAGGATTATCGAACAGCGACGATGGAAGTCCTGAAGATCACGTTTCTCTCATCGCTTGCCTTGGAGATGCTGGGTACGCTCAGTACCGCTTTGGTGGCGGTACAGATCGGGCTGCGTCTGCTGCACGGCGGGATACCCTATGAGCAGGCATTATTTATCCTGGTCATCACGCCCGAATTCTACCTTCCTCTGCGGAACCTTGGCTTGCGGTATCATGCCGCGATGAACGGGGTGGGGGCTGCGGGACGGATTTTCTCCATCCTGGCGATCCCAGAAATGGGACACACTTCTTCAGGTTCCACGAATGAGCTTCTGGACGGGCGAGAAAAAATTCCTGACCCAAAGATTTGTATTGAATTCCGTAATGTAAGTTATGAACGGGGCGATAGGAATGAACAGGTGTTGGAAAATATCAATTGCCGATTTCCTGCCAACCAGGTGACAGCGCTGGCAGGGTTGAGCGGCGCGGGCAAGACGACCCTGACCCAGCTCCTGATGGGTTTTCTCATTCCCAAAACGGGGGAGATATTACTTAATGGGAGCCCGTTATCCAAAGTACAAGTTGAATCCTGGCGCAGGCAGATCTCATGGGTGCCACAACAGGCAAGTCTTTTTGAGGATACAGTTCTGGCTAACCTCCTGGCTGCCAGGGGGAATGCCTCCGAAAAGCAAGTGGAGGAGGCTGCCCGAAGAGCGGGCATGCATGACCTGATCTCTAACCTGCCGGATGGCTATCTAACCCGGGTAGGAGAGGGGGGAGCGCGGTTTTCCGGGGGGGAAAGGACCAGGCTGGCATTCGCCCGGGCGCTCCTGCGTGAATCCCCTGTGGTGGTACTGGACGAACCGACGGCCAACCTGGATGTGGAGCTGGAACGTACGCTTCAGGAGGTCATCCGAGGGCTGGGCAGCGAAAGGACGGTGATCCTTATTGCGCACAGCCTGAATGCGATCCGCCTGGCCAACCAGGTGATCGTATTGCAGGATAGAACTGTCAAGGAAACAATATCGTCTGAACAATACATCCAGGAACAAAGAAGGTTAAGCAGACCGGTGAAGAGCGCAGGGGTCACTGCATGAAAACGTTGTTCCGGTTGATCCATTTCACCCTTCCGTTATGGAAAGAAATGCTGCTCGCCCTGCTTCTTTCGGTGATCACCGTCGCTTGCGCAGTCGGGTTGATGGGCACTTCCGCGTATCTTATTTCCTATGCAGCGTTGCAGCCTTCGATTGCTTATCTGCAAGTCGCCATCGTGGGAGTGAGGTTTTTCGGGATCAGCCGGGGTGTGTTCCGGTACCTGGAAAGGCTCGCCTCTCATTCGGTGAACCTGCGGCTTCTAGCGGAATTCCGCATCTGGCTCTACCGCAAATTGGAGCGCCTGGTACCCGCCATAGTCCAGGAACGGCGCGGGGGAGACCTTCTATCGCTGCTCACAGCGGATATTGACACACTGGAAAATCTGTTCGTGCGGATCATTTCACCGCCGATCACCGCATTCCTCGTTACGATGGGGATGTTCTTTTTCCTGTGGCCGCTGGGCAATAATCCAGCCTGGATCTACCTGATAGGAGCATTTATTGGAGGCGTGATTTTACCCGCAGGGACCTATGTTACCAGCCGGCGGGCGGGTAGGGAGTATATCCACGCCCGCGCGGAGTTGACCAGCCGGCTTGTAACCACCATCCAATCCACGGGGGAGATCCTTCTCTTCGGCAATCAGGAACCCCAGATGGAACGGATATCATCGATCTCAAGCGGGTTCGGAAATGCGCAAATGGCGCTTGCCAGGGCGAACGGTTTTGGAAGTGGGGCAATGACCTGGACCGTGAACCTGACAGTCCTTGGGGTGCTGGCCGCATCAATCCCGCTGGTGCGTGAGGGATCGATGAGTGGTGTACTGTTGGCTGTGGTGACATTGATGACAGCCGCAAGCTTCGAAGCCATTTTGCCACTGACGCTGACAACCCAGTTCCTCACTCCGGTGCTGACCGCGGGGCGAAGGATGTTCGCCATCGCTGATGCCGCACCACAGGTAAAAGAACCCGCGCACCCTGCAATACTACCGGTTGCGTCTGGTATTGAGATCAATGGATTATCCTTTCGATACCCAGATAGCCCTGAATTTGTACTCAATCGGGTCGAGCTTTCACTTCCCCAAGGGAAAAAGATCGCCATTGTTGGACCCAGCGGAAGTGGAAAAAGTACACTTGTCAATGTACTGACACGCAGTTGGGATTATTCCGAGGGTTCAATCACCTTTGGCGGTATCGAATTGAAAACCCTCGATTCGAAAGATGTTTACTCGCGGATTGGCATTCTGGCGCAATCCACGGTCATCCTGACGGATAACCTTCGGCGGAATTTGCAGATCGGTGATCCGGATGCGAAAGATGGCGATTTATTGAGATCGCTCGAGAATGTGGAACTTGGGGCGTGGTATAAAACACTGCCCCAGGGGTTGGATACCTGGCTGGGAGACCGGGGAGTGAAGATGAGCGGAGGAGAGCGGCAGAGGCTGGCAATCGCACGCTTGGACCTGCGCAATGTACCAGTTCATATCTATGATGAACCCACCGCAAAACTGGATGCGATAACCGAAAAGCAAATATTTGATCTGGTGATGAAAAGGGAACACGGAGGGTCAATAATCTGGGTAACGCACCGACTTGTGAACCTGGAGCAGGTGGACGAGATCATCTTCCTCGAACATGGCAAGATCCTGGAGCGTGGAACCCAGACCCAATTACTTGCCCTGGGGGGAAGATTTGCCGAATATTACGAAATCCAGAACAGTTGGCTGGATTAACCGGCTTTGTCGATTTCCAATCCTAATTCTTTTTCAATATCAGCCTGGCTAATGGTACCCTGACGGAGGATGCGGATCTGCGGCTGGCAGCAATCCACCACGGTGGAAGGAACGCCCCCGGGAGAAGTCCCCCCATCCAGGATCAAATCGACCCTGCCATCCAACTGCCCGAGAACCTGCGCGGCTGTAGTGGCATCCGGCTGACCGGACAAATTTGCCGAAGTTGTGGCGAGCGGTCCAAGAGCCCGAAGAAGGGAGAGCGCGAAGGGATGATCCGGCATGCGGATCCCGATGGTGGGGTGGGGGGAAATGATGCCTGGCAAGGTTGGGGCGATCGGTACCACCAGCGTAAGGGCTCCAGGCCAGAATCTCCGGACCAGCACTTTGGCGGATTCATTAAATCCTGTGGTTACCAGCGGGAGCTGATCCATGTTACCCACAAGAATGGCGATCGCCTTGTTAAAATCGCGGCCTTTCGCGGCAAAGATCCTTTCGATCGCGGCTGCCTGAAAAGGGCTTGCAGATAACCCGTAAACCGTATCGGTCGGGAAGGCGATCAGTCCTCCAGCGAGAATCACCGCGCGGGCGGATTGGATCGCGTTCGTGTCATGAGCATCAATTGTGACCATCTTCATTTTGAACCTATTAATCACACTCAATTCGGAGCGTTCGCGGCAGCCCGGATAGATCAGGGAGGATATCAACTTTGGCTGCAGGAAAGATCGCTCCTGCAATTGGTTTCAAGGCCTCGCCCTGATCGTACTGTATTTCAAGCAGGGCAAGAGCAGGATGGTAGAGTTTTTCTGGAAGCTCTTCCAGAAGCCGTTTGATCACATCCAAACCGTCAGCGCCTCCATCCAACGCAGTAACAGGTTCGAAGCGCAGATTTGGGCTGTTGTTGAGCTGGTCGGTAGGAATATAAGGGAGGTTGGCGCAAACCAGGTGGAAGTTTCCCGGAACATCAGTCAGCAAATCGGATTTACAAAAGCGGATTCGGGTGGACAAGTAATAATTGCTCGCATTCGTTTCAGCCATCTCCAGGGCTCGCGGTGAAATATCGGTTGCGGTCATCTCCAAATCCGTGATTTCGCTTGCGAGTGAAATCGCGATCACCCCTGACCCTGTCCCAACATCCAGAGCCTGGCGGCAGTCAAAATGATCATGAAGCCAGGCAAGGGCTGCTTCCACCAGAATCTCAGTTTCCGGGCGAGGGATCAATACCGATGAATTCAAGCGAAATTTCCGCCCGTAGAATTCCCATTCTTCCAGGATATACGGGATCGGTTCTCCAGATAATCTACGATCCAGAATAATCTGGAGGGTTTTTTCTTCGCCAGGTTCGATCCAGTGTTCCGGGTGGGAAAGCACCCAGGTTCTATCGCGGTTCTTAACTTTCGCCACCAACAGCTCAGAATCTAATCCGGGTGTTTCACTAATTCCGGCTAATTGATACCGGGCGCGGGTGATCCACTCAATGATCCTGATCGTTGGGATCCTCGTAGCCTGTAGCGGAAAGCCGATCGGTCTCATCCCGCATCGAGAGCTCATCGATGAACGGATCAAGATCACCATTCATCACACCGTTAATATTGAAGTTGGAGAAGTTGATGCGATGATCAGTAACCCGTGACTGGGGAAAATTGTAGGTGCGGATCTTCTCGGACCGTTCGCCGCTGCCAACCTGGGAGCGACGGTCCGCGTCGCGTGCATCCTGGCGTTTTTGTTGTTCGATCTCAAATAGACGGGCGCGGAGAATGCTGAGTGCGCGCAGCTTATTCTGCAACTGGGAGCGCTCATCCTGACAGGCGACAACCATCCCTGTGGGGAGATGGGTTAACCTGACGGCTGTGGAATTTTTTTGGACGTTCTGGCCGCCTGCACCGCTGGAACGAAACACATCAATGTTCAGATCAGATTCCGGGATTTGTATATCCACTTCCTCTACTTCGGCTAGAACTGCCACGGTGACGGTGGAGGTGTGGATACGCCCCGAGGATTCCGTGACCGGGATGCGCTGAACGCGATGCACACCGGATTCATATTTTAGGCGGGAATAAGCGCCATCTCCTTTGACGGTGAAAATGACCTCTTTGAAACCACCAATGCCGATCTCACTGGAGGAAAGGACCTCCACCGACCACTTCCTGGATTCAGCGTAATGGGTGTACATGCGCAACAATTCTGCAGCAAAGAGCGCGGCTTCATCACCGCCGGTGCCCGCGCGGATCTCAACGATCACATTATGCGAATCACGCGGATCTTTCGGAAGGAGAAGATTCTTTAGTTCTTTCTCAAGGGAGGCAATTCTAGGCTCAAGCTCAGTAATATCCGTCTGAGCCAATTCCCGAATTTCGGGATCATCGCTGGAAAGAAGCTGCCGGGCTTCATCAACGTTGTTCAAGACCCGCCGGTAATCCTCCGCCTTTAGAACGATCTGTTCAAGCGATGAGCGTTCCTTGGCATATTCCGCCACTTTTTGGTAATCAGCCGCGTTTTGCTCCAGAAGCATGTTCAGTTCAGAATAACGGGCTTCGATGGAAGCCAGATTTTCAAGCATATAGATTCCAATCCAGGAAGGTTGATGAAGTAACGGCATGATTATACCAGCCGGTATTGAGGTGGAATAAATCGCGTAACCGGAATTGCTGCTTTCCGCTATAATTGAGTGCGGCTATTTCTGGAAGTACTTGAGATAGATGCGGACGGAGGCGCAATGAGCGGAACCAATTTATCCCAACTTCAGTTTGCGATAACCACAATCTACCATTTCTTTTTTGTACCACTGACAATAGGGTTGGCAGTAATTGTCGCGATCATGGAAACCCTGTATGTGGTCAAAAAGAAGCCGGTCTACAAATTGATGACCAAATTTTGGGGGACGCTGTTCTTAATTAATTTCGCCGTCGGCGTCGTAACTGGGATAGTGTTGGAATTCCAATTCGGAATGAACTGGTCGGAGTATTCGCGTTTCGTGGGGGATATTTTTGGCGCACCTTTGGCGATGGAAGGCTTAATGGCCTTTTTCCTTGAATCTGTATTTATTGGGTTATGGATTTTTGGTTGGGAACGTCTTAATAAAGGGCTGCACCTGGCGACGATTTGGCTGGTTGCGATCGGTGTGAATGTTTCTGCTTTCTGGATCCTGGCGGCTAATTCTTTCATGCAGCACCCGGTTGGTTTCGAACGGGTAGGGGATAAGCTGGTTCTCACCAGTTTTTCCGCGTTGATCACTAATCCGTACCTGATGAATCAATTTCCGCACACGGTTTTGGCGGGTTTTACGACGGCAGGTTTTTTTGTGCTTGGAATTAGCGCATACCATTTAGCTAAGAAGAACAAATCGGAAGTATTTCAGAGATCATTTAAAATCGCCTCCATTTTTAGCCTTATCGCAGTTCTTGGGGTGGTTGCGATGGGCGACCGACAGGGGAAGGGTATGGTCACCATGCAGCCGATGAAACTGGCTGCCTTTGAAGGGCTATGGGAGACGGAAGAAGGGGCATCATTCTCCCTGGTAGCGTTGATCGACCAGGATAAGGAAGAGAACCCCCTGGCGATACGGATTCCCTATATGCTCAGTATCCTCGCTACCAATAAACTTGATTCAAAGATCATTGGGTTGAAGGACCTTCAAAAAGAAAACGAACAACGGTTTGGACAGGGTTACTACATCCCAAATATTCCATTGATGTTCTGGTCGTTCCGCATCATGGTCGGGTTGGGATTTTTGATGATTCTTCTTTCGATTATTGCCATCTTTCTTGCCTACAAGCGAAAAGCGTTTGAGAAAACAAAGTTATTCTGGTTATTCGTACCAGTTATTGCTTTTCCTTATATTGCTAACACAGCAGGGTGGCTGATGACCGAGACAGGCAGGCAACCGTGGGTGGTTTTTGGCGAAATGCTCACAAAAAATGCCGGTACCCCGATGTTGAATGTCAGACCCTGGATGGTGATTTCCACAATCATAGGCTTTTTATTAGTTTATGCAATTCTGATCGTTATTGACGTTTTCTTGATTGCGAAATATTCCAGAAAAATTCCATCTGAGAACTCAACTTTGGATAATGCGCCTGAAGGTGATCAGGCTGTATCGGAGGTGACAAAATGACACCCTACCCGGTAATCTGGTTTATTCTGATCACGATCTTATACTCAGGTTTCTTCGTCCTGGATGGTTTTGATTTGGGGGTTGGGATCTTGCTTCCATTTATAGGCAAGAATGAACAGACCCGCAGGATGATGGTGAATGCTATTGGACCCCACTGGGATGGGAATGAAGTGTGGTTGATCGTTGCCGGCGGCGCCACCTTTGCGGCGTTTCCGCAATGGTATGCCACCCTATTTAGCGGTTTTTATCTGCCGTTTTTTCTTTTACTTGTGGCTTTGATCTTTCGCGGTGTTGCGTTCGAATTTCGCGGAAAGGATGACAATCCCAGGTGGAAATCATTCTGGGATTGGTCGGCTTTTCTGGGAAGCCTGGTGGCTTCGTTCCTCTTCGGGGTGGCATTTACGAATATTCTGCGTGGTGTGCCGATAGACGCCAATATGCAATATGTGGGTGGATTCTTCAATCTATTAAATCCTTTCGCCATTTATGGCGGTTTGATGTTTACCTTGCTTTTCATCCTGATCGGTGCCTGCTATCTGGTTATCCGCACCGGAGACCCGGTCGAAAGTGCAGCGCGGAAACTGGCTGGGCAGCTATGGCTGCCGGTCACGCTGATGATCCTGGTATATGGTGCCTGCGTATGGCTTTTTGGCGGTAACAGCGGTTTCCTGGGCTGGTTCGCGATGATATTTTTCATCATCAGCGCGGTTGCAGCGCTGGTTTCGGGAATTTCAACGAAAAAAGGCAGATCGGGGTGGGCATTTATATGGATGTCCATCTGCATCTTACTGTTCACTTTCGGTATCTTCGGTTGGCTTTTCCCGAATGTGATGATCTCCAGTCTCGGGGTGGAAAATAACCTAACGATCTGGAACGCATCATCGGGTGTTACTACCTTGCAGATCATGACGGTTGTCGCGGTGATTTTTGTGCCGGTCGTGTTGATCTATCAATCCTGGAGTTACTGGTTGCTGCGTAAGAAAGTGACCGGCGAAAATGAGTCCCTGCATTATTAAGAAAAATTTTGGAGGTAAATATATGAGTCCCCACGAAAAGCATGTCATGCAAAGCGCAAACGCACCAAAGCCAGTTGGACCCTATTCTGTTGCCATTGGGGCAGGTCCATTTATTTTTACGGCGGGTCAGGCAGGACTGGATCCCAAGACAGGTAACCTGGTTGAAGGCGGGATCGAGACTGAAACCCGCCAGACATTGGAAAACTTGCGCAGTGTTCTTTGCGATAGTGGTTCCAGCTTTAAATCTGTTGTGAAAACCACGGTGTTTCTTAAGAATATGGCTGATTTTGCCCGCATGAATGCAATTTATGCTGAGTATTTTGATGAAAACCCACCTGCCCGTTCCACGGTTGAAGTGAGCGGCCTACCGAAAGGCGCTTCAGTGGAGATCGAGGTAATCGCGCTGAAAGAAGAACATCCCTGCGGGTGCGGCTCGTAGCACTTGTCTTGGTTAAAAACCCTAATAATTCAGGAAAATGTGAAATTTCCCTTGAATAAGAGACCTTTGGTCTCTGTGATCATTCCCTGTCGGAACGAACAGGCAACTATCGTACAAGTTCTACAGGCAATATCTCAGCAAAGCTATCCATCTGAGAATATTGAAGTCCTCATTGTAGATGGGCTTTCAACGGATGGCACTCGGGAAAAAATTCAGGAGTTTGTGTCCGGCAGTGTCAAATTTCCGGTAAAAGTCATCGATAACCCCCGGCAAACCATCCCCTCGGCGCTAAATGTTGGTGTCTCCGCAGCCGCTTGTGAAATCATCCTGCGGCTGGACGCACATTCTATCCCAAATTCGACTTATGTTGAAAGATCGGTGGAGGACCTAGAAGCAGGCAAGGGGGATAATGTCGGTGGGGTCTGGAGAATAAAACCCGGGAACGAAGGCTGGGTTGCCCGGTCGATCGCACTTGCAGCCTCCAACCGACTGGGAGTAGGGGATGCCCTCTACCGCGTAGGAAGGGAAGAGGGGCCGGTGGATACGGTTCCCTTTGGAGCTTTCTACCAGCGAACCGTTCTGAAGGTTGGCGGTTTTAACGAAACGCTTTTAACAAATGAAGATTATGAATTCAATGCGCGCATTCGGAAAGCGGGAGGCGTGGTGTGGCTGGATCCAGCAATCCAGTCGGAATATATTGCCCGGCGCAACTGGCGTGAGCTTGGGCAACAATACTGGCGGTATGGGTTCTGGAAGAACCGCATGCTTCGGATACACCCGGAAACCTTGCGTTGGCGGCAGGCTTTACCGCCAATATTTCCTGATCTTCTTGTGCATATTGCTTGTCCTTTCAATTGGTTCAGAATATGCACGGATAACCTTGGCGCTGGTTTGCGGGTTTTACGTCCTCTGCCTTTTCGTGGCGAGCATCCGTTCCGCTGCCAGTAAAAAAGACATGCGTTTGATTCTGGGAATTCCGATTTCAATTGCCACCATGCATTTCGCCTGGGGCGCTGGTTTTCTGGCCAGTTTTGTGGTCAATCCTAAAAGCGGAGGTAAACCATGACCTCCGGCAAAACTTCTCAAAGAACTGGCTGGAGGCTGAGCGCCGGAGAGCGCAGGGTGGTCCTGATCCTTGGGGATCTGCTTTCTGCATATCTAGGGATGTTTGTTGCTCTGTATTTTTGGGCTCAGAAAGATGCCTGGTTCCATTTTTCCATGGAGTTCCTGAGGAGCCGACCGCCGGCCTGGTTTTATATGCTCCCCTTCTTGTGGGTGGTTCTGATGGTGGATTTGTACGACATCCGCCGGGCAGGTAGACGACGGGAAACCCTGCAGGGAATCGGGGCTGCTGCGCTCATTTACGTGCTGCTATATCTGATCGTTTACTTCACGTCTGAACCGACTTCCCTGCCCAGGCGTGGAATCGCTTTCTTTATACTGTTCACGTCAATTTTCACCATTGTATGGCGTCTGATCTACATACAAATATTTACTGCGCCAATTTTTCTGCGTAGAGTGTTGATCATCGGAGCAGGGCTGGCGGGGAGTACGCTTACCAAAGCATTACAGGAGATCCATCCTTCACCGTTTCAAATTGTTGGATTTGTGGATGATGACCCCGAAAAACAGGATAAAGTAATTGGTGGTTACCGTGTTCTTTGCCGCAGCGAGGATCTAATTAGGACCGTTGAGGACCAGAAAATCAACGAACTGATTTTTGCTATTACGGTGGAGATCAATCCGGGTATGCTTCAATCGCTTCTAGTCGCGGAGGAGCGCGGGATCGAAGTCTCGACGTATCAAAATGTGTATGAAGAACATTTGAATCGGATACCGATCTTCCTGCTGCAATCTGATTGGCTGGTGCGTTCTTTTGTCGATCAATATCACACCAGCGGATTTTACGAGGTGGGCAAGCGGCTGGTGGATATTCTGGGTGCGTTGATCGGTTCATTGATTCTACTCATAGGGCTGCCATTTATTTATCTGGCAATCATTATGGAAAGTGGAAGACCGGTATTTTTCAAACAAACCCGGTTGGGGAAGAATGGCCGCGAATACACCATTACCAAGTTTCGAACTATGATCAAGAATGCAGAAGGTGATGGTAAAGCCAGGATGGCCCAGGAAAATGACGAAAGGGTGACCAGGTTGGGAAAGCTGCTGCGAAAAAGCCATCTGGATGAGCTGCCCCAGTTCCTCAATGTGCTAAAAGGTGAGATGAGTCTGGTGGGGCCGCGCGCAGAACGGCCGGAATTTGTGGATCACCTGCAGAAGCGGATTCCTTTTTATCGGGCAAGGCTATTTGTGAAACCTGGATTAACCGGATGGGCTCAAGTGAATCAACGATATGCGGCAACAGTTGAGGAGACAGGGGTTAAGCTGGAATACGATCTTTATTACATAAAAAACCAAAACTTGCTGCTTGATTTTTACATTCTCCTGCGGACGGTTGGGCAGGTATTTGGGTTGAAAGGGATTTGATGCGCAGCAGGCTCCACATTCGCAACCGCTACGTTTTGATCGGCGATATTATCCTGACCGTCATATGCGTGCTTGCCAGCTATGCCTTGCGGTTGGAGCTCGGACCAATATTTACCTATTATCTGCCATCTGCATACTACATGGTGGTTGTCGCAGTGATCATCGCACCGTTAATCTACCGCGCGTTTGGCCTTTACCGCCGTATGTGGATCTATGCTTCGATCCAGGATCTAAAAGTGATCTTCACATCGGTGGTCACCGCGTCTGCTGCTATTGCGGCAGTGATGATCCTTCTTTTCACCTTTGGAGCATTTCAAGGTTTTCCGCGCTCGGTGCTGATCATCTATGGGGTATTAAGCATGTTGGCTGTCGGTGGGTTGCGTTTCGCGCTGCGCGTTCTGGCAGAGAGTCGATTTTTTGCCGAAGCGGATCGGGAACCTGTACACCAAAAACATATTCTGATCATTGGCGCTGGCGATGCAGGGGCGCTGGTATTGCGGGAAATGCAAAAGAGCAAGTATCTGAATATGAAGCCGGTTGGATTTCTGGACGATAGCCCTGAAAAACAAAAGCAGCAGCTTTTAGGAGTGCCGGTAATCGGCACCATTGACGATATGCCCAGGGTGCTTGATCAAAAACATGTGGACGAAGTGATCATTGCCATTCCCAGCGCACCAGGCAATGTGGTGCGGCGCGTAGCCCAGGTTTGCCAGAAGAAGAGCATACCTTTCCGCACTATGCCGGGGCTGTATGAGTTACTGGGTGGGAAAATAAATATCAGCCGGCTGCGAGAAATTGAGATCTCCGATCTCCTACGCAGGCAGCCGACCCAGATGCTGGATGAGGAGATCGGCAACATTCTGGGGGACGAGACCGTCCTGGTTACCGGCGCTGGGGGTTCCATCGGTCGCGAATTGTGCCGGCAAATCTCACGCTGGAAACCCCGCCAATTGTTGTTGCTCGGGCACGGCGAAAATAGCATTTTTGAGAGTTACCTTGAATTGCAGGAAAGTTTCCCGGATCTTACAATCAAACCATTGATCGCGGATATCCGCGATGATAAGCGGATCGGGGAATTGATGCTGGAATACACGCCGGGGGTTGTCTTTCACGCCGCTGCGCACAAACACGTGCCTCTCATGGAAGTGAATGTTCCTGAAGCGGTTTCAAATAATATCCTGGGTACGCTTTCGGTTGTCGAAGGCGCGGTCAATGCAGGTGTGAGCCGATTTGTGATGATTTCCACTGACAAGGCCATTCGTCCCGCGAATGTGATGGGGGGCACCAAACGGGTGGCTGAAATGATCGTGCTCAACGCAGCCAAACGGAGCGGCAAATCATATTCCGTGGTGAGGTTCGGCAATGTGCTGGGCAGCCGGGGGAGCGTGGTGCCGTTGTTTAAGCGGCAAATCGCTGCCGGGGGGCCGGTGACTGTGACTCACCCGGAAATGAAGCGGTACTTCATGACCATTCCGGAAGCGGTCTATCTGGTGCTCCAAGCTGCAACCCTGGGTGAGGGTGGCGAAGCCTTTTTATTGAATATGGGTGAACAGGTAAAGATCGTGGACCTGGCAGAGGATCTGATCCGCTTATCCGGTCTGGAACCTGGTAAAGACATCGAGATCGTTTTTACCGGGATCCGTCCTGGGGAAAAGTTGAGCGAGGATCTCTGGGATGAGGGTCACGAATTCATGCAGACCCGGCACCCGGATATTTTCAGGGTAAATGGCCATGATCAACAGCTTTCGGGTCGGGAATTGAAATCGGCCATCTCAAAATTACGGGATATGAGCATCGATGGAGATTCAAACGGGTTGATCCGGTATATGGATGAAATTCTCCCTGGCGCGACCATTGGCAGTCAGGAACCTCCTGCCTATACTTCCATCGACTGATGCCAGAAATTAACCTTTCTGAATGGGACACGTTTTATCGCTCGCATCCCGATGCGAGTTTTTTACAATCGGCCGCATGGGGGGAAGTGAAGGAAACGTTTGGCTGGGGGGTCGTTCGTATCCGGCAGGGTGATTCCGGGGCACAAATGTTGATCAAAGCCGGACCCTTGGGGGTGAAGCTGGGGTATGTCCCAAAAGGTCCCCTTGGAAAAATGGATGGGCAGTTTATATCCGAACTGTTGCGCATAGCCAAGGTGTATAACTGCTTTGCAGTTACCCTGGAAAAGGATTCCTGGGAGGGATTACAAGAGGTAATCCCCAGCGGATTTACGAATGAGCCAGGACGAAACGTTCAACCTCGTAGAACCATTCTTGTGTCACTCGCTGGAAGCGAGGAAGATTGGTTGAGCCGCATGAAACAGAAAACGCGCTACAACATCAGACTGGCCGAGAAAAAAGAAGTAAAAATTACCCAAACTGACGATATAAGTTTGTTTTTTGAACTCATGCACACAACCGGCGCCAGGGATGGATTTGGCATTCACACCCGCGCATATTACCAAAAAGTATTCGATTGCTTTTACCCCCGGGGTGAGTGTGCGGTGTTGCTGGCAACCTATGCAGAGCAGCCACTCGGCGCCATCCTGGCACTCGCAATAGGCAAGCGGGCTTGGTACGTTTATGGCGCTTCGAACGACCAGGAACGAAACCGAATGCCAACTTACCTCCTGCAGTGGGAAGCCATGCGCTGGGCAGCCAGTAAGGGGTGCGAAACGTACGATCTTTGGGGTATTCCGGATGAGGATCAGGATACCCTTGAATCGCAATTTGAAACCCGTTCAGACGGATTATGGGGGGTCTATCGTTTCAAACGGGGGTTTGGCGGGGAAATTCGACGTTCGGTTCAAGCTATGGATTTTGTCATTAATCCCTCTCTATACAGGATTTTCAAGATACTACCCGGAAAGTTGATTGGTTAGCATGGCCGAAGTGACCTATTTGGATTGGAATGCATCCCTGTGGAAATATCCTCTTTATCATTTATTCCAGACTGACGAATGGGCGAATATCAAGTCGAAGTATGGATGGCAGGCTTCCCGGTTGGAGATTCCATTTGGAGACGGCTTAAAAGCGATAGCCTTGGTATTGGAAAGAAGCCATAACCTATTACCCTTCATGCCGCCTTCTCGAGTTCTTTATGTTCCCCGCGGCCCTTTGGCTGATTGGGGTAATTTGCAGGGAATTCCGGACTTACTCGATTCGGTAGAGCGGCACGCCCGCGAGCGAAGGGCAATTTTTATCAAGATTGACCCGGAAATCCTGCTGGGGAGAGGGATTCCAGGCGAGGATGGATCTACCGATTTTGAGATTGGCAAAGACCTCCAGCGAATGTTGATCTCCAGAGGTTGGGTTTTCTCGCAGGATCAGATCCAATTCCGCAATTCGGTTTGGATCGACCTTCGGCCGGGAGAAGAAGCCATCCTGGCGGGAATGAAACAAAAAACACGCTACAACATCAAGCTTTGTTCAAAAAAAGGCGTGGTTATCCGCAAGGGGGGAAAAGAGGATTTCGAAAAGCTCTTTCAACTCTACGCCCAAACCAGCCTGCGGGATGATTTTACGATCCGGGATCGCGGGTACTACCTGGATGTGTGGTCAACTTTTCTGGACGCCGGCATGTCGATTCCGCTTATCGCGGAATATGATGGGGTGATTTTGGCCGGTTTGTTCCTTTTCCATTTTGGAAAAAAATCCTGGTATTTATATGGCATGTCTTCGGACGAACACCGCGACCTGATGCCCAATTACGGACTTCAATGGCAGGCTATACGGTTATCCATCGAATTGGGCTGCGAAACCTACGATCTTTGGGGAGCACCGGATCACTTTGATGGCGACGATCGGATGGCTGGCGTGTTTCGCTTCAAAATGGGCCTGGGAGGCGAGGTGGTGCGCACTCTTGGCGCATGGGATTTTCCTGCCAGACGAACTGAATATGCACTTTATACGCGTATCCTCCCAAGGATTCTTGCAGTGACGCGCAGACGGGGGCGTCAATCGACCGAGCGTGAGGCGGGCGGATGAACCCGCGCCTTCATCTGGCACAGTTACCGACCCCGATCGAGATTCTTCCCCGGTTGAGCGCTGAATTGGGTGGACCCAAGATCTTGATCAAAAGAGATGATCTCACTGGTGCAGGTCTTGGCGGGAATAAGGTTAGAAAGCTGGAATATCTTCTAGCCGAAGCGCAGGCAAACGGGGCAAAGACGCTGATTACCACCGGGGCTGCCCAATCCAACCACGCCCGACAGACGGCTGCTTTGGCCGCCAGACTGGGTTTTGGATGCATTCTGGTGCTCTCACGGGAAATGGAAGGCGCAGAAGGCGGCAACCTCTTGCTGAATGAGATCTTCGGCGCGGAAATTATTTGGTGCGAAAAATCCGAACGGCAGAATACTTTGCAGTCGGTTTTTCAGGCGTGTTGGAAAAATGGGGGGCGCCCCTATCTCATCCCGATGGGTGGATCCACCCCGGTAGGTACCCTGGGATATTATTCCGCCTTTGAAGAATTCATGGCGCAAAAAACACCAGCGAAATGGGTCGTACTGGCATCCTCATCTGGCGGCACACAAGCTGGATTGGAATTGGGCCGGCTTATATCCGATTGGGATGGCAGAATTCTGGGAATCAACGTTGGTTCGGAGGAGATCGATCTTCAAGCCAGGATAGCGGACCTTTGCGCCCAGGCTTCTGAACGGATTGGCGAGTCGAGAAAGGTCAACCGCGAGGAGATAACCCTGAATGGAGATTACTGCCAGGCGGGGTACGGGAACCCTACCGAAAAAGACCTGGAAGCGCTGCGATTATTTGCTAGATTGGAGGGAATTCTTCTGGATCCAGTGTATACCGCCAGGGCGGCAGCTGGGATGATCGATCTCATAAGAAAAGGATTTTTCGACCCAAAAGGGAATATTTTATTCTGGCACACTGGGGGAATGCCCGCAATTTTCTCTGAAAAATACGCTTCGTTGTTCTGACGACGGTCAGGGCCTCCAGGCAGGGTCAAAATCCTTCGATTCTGACTGTGTGAGGTTTTCAGCTGGGCCGCCAGCGGCAGGCAGCCGCCAGATGTCACCTTCATATTCATAAATCAGCCACATTCCATCCGGAGAAAAGGATGCATTTTTCACTGGTCGGGTGATTCCAAGCATGGGCTGCATTTTTGAACCTGACCCATCGATACCTTTTTCCCATAACGTACCTGATTTGGCGACCCGGGTGAACATCAGGTTCAACCCATCTGCAAACCAGGCTGGGAAGCGCGCTGCTCCCTCTGTTAATGTGGTGACCTGGGATGGATTGCTTCCATCAGCTTGCATTACATAGATCTGGGATTCATTCGTTGGGAACATTTCGAAAGCGATCCGGCTGCCGTCAGGTGAGTATTGGGGATTCTGTTGATTCGGCGTTGTTTTCAATATCCGTGTCGATTTTCCATTCACAAGGTCGTAAACATAGATAAATAACTTCACCGTCTTTTCGGTACTATCCCGCAATGAAGTGAAGGCGATTTTATTACCGTCCGGGGACCAGTCGGGGTCAAAATCCCCGCCAGGCATGGTGATAAGGCTGGTTAACCCACTGCCATCCGGGTTTATAAGGTAAAGAGATGCCTTTTTGTGAGGTGTGGTATCCCCAGAGCAAGGTGAGATGACCACAAGGCGGTCACCCCTTGGCGACCACGCCGGCTGACATGCGCCCTGGGCGAGGTTGGTGACTTTCTGATCAGATCCATCTGAAAGGTTGAGTAAAAAAACCTGTGGAACACCTTCCCGGTCGGATGCAAACGCAATCATTCCCCCCGGGGCGGTATCAGAAACCTGAGTGGGTGTTGGCGTCTCGGGGAGAAGTAAAAGCACCTGGTTGGTGAGTGTTGACGCTGCAGGTGATGTGGTATTAGTGGGAGAAGGGATGACGATAACAGTTTTTGTGTTGATGATAGCTGGCAGGTTAGTTGGCGCTGTACTTCTGGAAGGGATCATCATCCGGACAATAGATTCCGCGGAGGCAACCAGGGCAATGAAGATTATCACAGCCGAGGCGATCCCAATTATTCTCCATGGGGAATTCTTATGTGTTTGGGCAGTTGGAACCGATCCTTTTCCCTGGTCGGAAATGGTGGGTTCGATGCCAGCAAGTTCTTGGGTTTGTTCCGAGGGAGGTAAAAGAGAAAAGAGGACTTCCTGAAATTCTACAGCTGTTTGGAACCGTTTTTCGGGTTCAATGGATAGCGCTTTTTCAATCGCTGCTGAAATACGCGGATCAACTGAAGACCTATGGTTTGAAATCGGTGTGAGCCGGGAGTTTCCCATGGCGCGGGAGATGCCATCCTCCGGAATTTTACCGGTGAGAGCTGCGTAAAGCGTGGCACCCAGGGAATAAACATCGGAACGTTGATCGGTACCTCCGCCATATTGCTCCGGGGGAGCGTACCCAGGGGTGAGGGACTGGGCTCCGGTAGTAGTTGCCCCGCTGCCCTGAACTACTTTAACCAAACCGAAATCGACCAGGAAGATCTCGCCACCGGGGGTGATCTTGATATTGCCAGGTTTAATATCGCGGTGCAGAATGGGAGGCTGGTGGGTATGCAGATAGGTGAGGGCGCTGCAGATGGTGATCCCGACCCTCAAGACCAGGTCTTCGGGGAGAGGACCCATCCGCTTGATCATCTCACGAAGGTCTTCCCCGGATATGAAATCCATCACCAGATATTGGGAACCGGTTTCGGACACAAAGTGATCGGTTACACGGGGAAGATTGGGGTGTACGAGCCCAGCCAGCACGGTTCCTTCCCGGCGGAATTGGCGGGCGAAACTATCCGTACCCCCAAGGTTTTCTTTAACAGCGACGGAAATATCCAGGGAAAGATCCCGGGCGAGATAAACTGCACCCATACCACCCTGGGCGATGGTGCTTTCGATCTTGTAACGGTTGTGAACAATTTCCCCGGGTTGCAGTGGCATGGAATTCCTCAAATGGAATTCTACATTTTATGGACTTATTCCGCAATCCGACTCAGAATTTCTGCATGCTATAATCATGGCGGGAAAAGCCCATGAATTTGGATATCCATTCAGCTGCGGTGACTGCATTTTGGTTGGCGATCATCGCAGTGGTGTTGAGCTTCTTTATCGGATATAACCGCATCCGCGAAGGGAATAAACTCTTTTACTACCGTAAGCGCAAAGATCTAATTTCGGGCGGCTGGAAGTGGATCGGCGCGGCGGTATTATTCGTTGCATTTGCAGGGATGCTCAAGTACTTTGCCGAACCTGTGGCATATCATTATTTTCCTCCCTCGCCTACGGTGACGTTAACGCCCACGATCACCCTGACCCCAACGATCACCCTAACGCCTACAATCACCCTCACCCCCACGATCACGGAGACCCCGTCGATCACTCCAAATCCAACCCTTCCTATGGAGATTGTGGCGCAATTTTCAGCCACGGAGGATGTGAACCCGAATGCTGTTTTCAGCCCGGTGCAGATCGCCCAGGCTATCGATGCCGATTTTCAACCCATTCGTCCGACAGCGAATATTAAAAATCCGGTCAAAGGTCTGTTTGGCACGTTCAGTTACGATAAGATGGTGCCTGGGTCGCAGTGGTCCGCCCTTTGGGTGCGGATGGAGGATGACTCAATAGTCTGCTCCGAAACAAAACCCTGGGATGGAAATACAGGTGGTTATGGATATTCAGAATGCAAGCCGATTCTCTCTCCATGGTTGCCTGGAGACTATCAGGTGCAACTCTTCGTGGGCACCGAGTGGGTATCCTCTGGCTATTTCACAATGACCGGGCAGCCGCCAACTTTTACTCCAACACGAACCCCCACCGCCACCCGCACGATCACCCCAACACCGAGCAATTCTGCCACCCTGAAACCTACCTCGACGAAGAAATAGCCTTATTGAATTCGGGGAATTTTCGCCAGGCACACCGTAATCTGACAGGCTATCTTCACATTCTGTTTTAGTAACTCCAGATTTGCCTGAAGACTTTCTCCGCCAGTCAACTCGCTCACCCTGCGTAATAAAAATGGTGTGAGGGCGGCCCCACGAATATTCAATTCCATCGACTCTCTGACAGCATCCTGAATAACATGTTCCAATTGATCACCTGGTACTGCAAATTCAGATGGGGGGGGATTCACCACCAGAATTGCGGAATCCAGTTTCAAACGACGGTGAGCTACGAATATTTCGGTGATTTCTTCAACTGATTCTGCCCGATAGTCGACCGGCAAACCACTTGAAGGAGAATAAAATGCCGGGAATTCGTCGGTTCTGAAGCCGATGACCGGTATGCCCATCGTTTCCAATGTCTCCCGAGTTGCTGGTAGATCCAGAATTGCCTTTGCCCCTGAACAGACTACGACTAAAGGGGTGCGGGCCAGCTCCGGCAAGTCAGCCGACATGTCGAAAATCGCATCGCGATGCACACCGCCGATGCCACCTGTGGCGAACACTTGAATGCCAGCAGCATGGGCTGCAAAAAGAGTTGCGGCAACCGTTGTACCCCCTGAGACTCGGGATGAACTCGCGATTGCCAGGTCCCGCCGGGAGATCTTTCGCATACCTTCTTCAAAGGCGAGTGAATGCAGTTGACCTTCATCCAGGCCAACCTGAATTTGACCGTGGAGAAATGCTATGGTGGCGGGCATCACATCCTGGGACCTGGCGATGGATTCCAACTCCCGGGCCAGCTCCCAATTCATGGGGCGGGGCAAACCGTGGGTGATCACTGCGGATTCCAGCGCGAGCACAGGCGCATTTTTCGTAATTGCATCTTCAACTTCAGAATTAATATGGAAAAGCGATTTATCAATCATCATGAAATTGATTTTAACATTATTTCTGGAACGACTTAACAAAGGGGTATGTTAGAATTCCGGTCGATATGGCTACAAGTGACGAGTCTAATTTCTTCATCGCAATTCTCCGACCCTGGGAGAACCTGGCCAACCTCGTTTTGTATTTTATGGGTGCGGGACTGGCTAACTACCTGGCCTTGGGTTCTAATTGGCAGGTCCTTTGGCTGGGTTTCATATTGATGACTGCAATATTAATCGGCGGATCAGCCTTGGCTGGATGCTATAAGCAAATGGGTGCAGGAACCTCCCTTAAAAGAACCTTCAGCAATACTTTACCTGGAACTCAGCAGACAACAGAGCGGAGAAAGTTGGTAAATTGTCTTGCTTTGGTCGTGGGCGGGTTCGGGATCGCCTTGATACTGACCTTTCAATTATCCCGTTTTAGTAGCCTAAATCCACTTGTATACATTTTTATTGCCATAGCCATAGTACTAAACATTTTATACGGCATTCATCCCATTAAATTGCTGGAAAGAGGAATGGGTGAATTTGTTTTGGCGGTAACAGGCGCATTTCTATTTCCTGTGGTTGCATTTTTGCTTCAATCCGGAGAGCTGAATCGACTGCTTGTTTTTACTACGCTACCGCTCACCATTTTCTATTTGGCGATGGAATTGACTCGATCCCTGCGTCCATTTTCAATGAATCCTACCCGGTACAGGCAGAGCACCCTGGTCGGAAGGATTGGGTCTGAAAGAGGCTTGAGCTTGATCATTTATCTGGTATTGGCTGGGTATATCCTCGCCGCCATCGAAGGTGTTTTCGGATTTTCCTTTCAAGTGCTCTGGCGGATGCTAATATCGCTTCCAATCGGAATATTCCTGGTGTGGCAGCTTCACCGAGTGCGGGGAGGAGCCAAGCCCAATTGGAAAGCCCTGGAGATCAGCGCTATCGCGTTAGTGATCTTCCCGGCTTATTTCATCTCCATTCTCTTTTGGACTAGTTGAAATGGGTGAGTTTCTGAAACTTGAAAAACCTTCGGATGCGCTGAGGTCCTTTCTGGACCAAATTCCCCAGACACGCGGTGCTTCTGAAACCATCCCCACAAGACTGGCAGCTGGAAGGGTCTCAGTGGAAGCAATTCTTTCTCCTGAACCATCACCGGCGTTCAACCGCAGCACCGTGGATGGCTATGCCGTGCATGCCAACGACTCCTTTGGCGCAAGCGATGGGATTCCAGCATTTTTCAAGATCGTCGGCGAAGTTGTGATGGGGAAAGAGACAGTGCTGAAGGTTGGGGGAGGTGAGGCTGTGGTTGTTCACACAGGGGGTATGCTGCCGGAGGGCTGCGACGCCGTTATCATGGTCGAGCAGACTCAAAAGGCGAGGGAGGATCAGATTGAGGTTTCCAAGGCTGTCAGCCCGGGGGAAAACGTCATCCTGGCTGGCGAAGATCTGGAAACAGGTGAAGAGATCCTGGAAGCAGGAACCCTTATTCGAGTGGTGGAAATCGGTGGATTGTTAGCTGTGGGGTTGACCGAGATAAACGTGTTTCGAAAACCGGTCATCGGGGTGCTTTCCAGCGGAGACGAGCTTGTGGAACCTGGAACCTCTCCTCAACCTGGTCAAATACGAGATATCAACTCATCGATGCTCGCAGTTCTGATCGAAGAAAATGGTGGAATAGCAAAAACCTACGAGTTAATGCCTGATGATCCACGTAAGATGCGGGAGATAACAACCCGGGGATTTTCAGAGTGTGATGCTCTTGTTATCACTGCCGGCTCCTCGGCCAGTACGCGGGATTTTACCGCGCAGATCGTACAGGAACTGGGGCAGCCTGGTGTGATCGTGCACGGAGTCAATATCAAGCCGGGGAAGCCAACAATTCTGGCTGTTTGCGCCGGAAAACCAGTGATCGGGCTGCCGGGGAACCCGGTGAGCGCTTTTGTTATCGCCAATATTTTCGTGCTCCCTATGCTGCGAAGGATCTCCGGACAAATTAAACATTCGGATGCAAGGGTTGGGATCGCGAAACTGAAAATTAATCTTCCCTCGGTTGCCGGCCGTGAAGACTATTGGCCGGTGCGTTTGGAGAAGACCGGGAGCGGCTGGACAGCTGATCCGATCTTTTATAAAAGCAATCTGATCTTCACCCTGGTTAAAGCAGATGCTCTGGCTGTAGTTCCAGCGGATGCCAACGGCATGGCGGCTGGTTCGATGATCGAATTCATTCCCCTGAGATAAGAATTTATGGATATTTATTTACACGACATTCCTTTTGAGACCGCGCTGAAAGTTTTCCGCGATAGAATCGCGAGGTCTGGATGGGGAATTCCGGTCGAAACGGAGATCATCCCAGTTGACGAATCAGCTGCCGGTCGGACGCTGGCTGAATCCTGCTGGGCTAAGATCTCCTCGCCGCATTACCACGCCTCTGCGATGGATGGGTTTGCAATTTCCTCAGTTTCTGTCATTTCGGCGTCACCTTCAAACCCGGTCACCTTGATTTATGGCGATGGTGTTCAATATGTGGATACGGGTGACCCGGTCCCTGATTGGGCGGATGCGGTGGTCCCCATCGAGGAGGTGGATGCGGTGGGCGCGAGTGATGAACCCGCGGAGGATCCCCGGAAGCCAGTTAGGATCAGATTGAGGGCTTCTGTTGCGCCCTGGGCACATATCCGTCCAATGGGCGAGGATATGGTTGCCACCCAGCTTGTCCTGGCTGGAGGGCAGGTTCTCAACCCGTATGATCTCGGAGCGCTCGCCGCCAGCGGGAACCCAGAAGTGGCGGTTGTTCGTAAACCCCGGGTTGGCATCCTTCCAACTGGTTCCGAATTGGTACCGCCGACCAGCCAGGCAGGCAAGGGGGAGATCATCGAATTCAATTCAGTGGTTCTCGCCGCGCAGGTGAACGCCTGGGGTGGGGAATCCCACCGATATCCGATCGCGCGCGATGACCTGGAGAGCCTATGTCTAGCGGTTCAGCAAATGGCGGACGAAAACGATCTGGTGCTGCTCAATGCCGGGTCCTCTGCTGGCGCTGAGGATTTCTCGAGCCAGGTGATCGCCCGGTTGGGTTCGGTACTCGTCCACGGAATCGCGATCCGTCCTGGTCATCCAGTGATCCTGGGTATGATCCATAGATCACACAAGACACCGGATAATAAGCAGAAAGATATTCCCGTCGTGGGTGTCCCCGGGTACCCTGTTTCCGCCGCACTGACAGGCGAGTTGATCATTGAGCCGCTTATCGCATCCTGGCTGGGGAGAAATCCCCGCGAGGTGGATCAAATTGAAGCAACCTTAACCCGGAAGGTTACCTCACCGGCCGGCGATGACGATTATGTGCGGGTGGTGGCGGGCAGGGTGGGTGAAAAAATGCTGGCTGCACCACTGCCGCGCGGCGCGGGGGTGATTTCCTCCCTATCAAGAGCGGATGGTTTACTAAAAATCCCCAGCGGAATTCAGGGCATCGAGGCGGGAGAAACGGTCCGAATCAACCTATACCGTTCCCGGAGCGAGCTTGAACGTACCATCTTCATGATCGGCTCGCACGACATGACCCTGGATCTGCTTGCACAGGCTTTGAATAAGTACCAGCGAAGACTTGTATCAACGAACGTCGGAAGCCTGGGCGGGATGGTCGCGCTCCGGCGAGGTGAAGCCCACCTGGGAGGTTCACACCTTCTGGACACAACGACGAACGAATTCAATATCAGCTATTTGAAGGAATACCTGCCGGGGGTAAAAGTTAAATTGATCACCTGGGCAGGACGGGCGCAGGGGCTGCTGGTAAAAAAGGGAAACCCAAAACACATTTTGAGTTTAACTGACCTTACGAGGGAGGATATTGTTTTCGTCAACCGGCAACGCGGTTCTGGTACCCGGGTTCTTTTGGATTTCAACCTGCAAAAAATGGGGATCGAAACTGCATTTATTAGGGGTTATTCCCAGGACGAATATACCCATCTGGGGGTGGCAGTGACAGTACTCTCAGGCAGGGCAGATTGTGGACTGGGCGTTGCGGCGGCTGCGAAAGCGCTAGACCTGGATTTCATCCCGCTATTCATCGAGCGGTATGACCTGATCATCCCCATGGAGTATGCGGAAAGTGAATTATTGGCGCCGATATTCTCGGTAATGCAGGACAAGCAGTTTGTACAAACCATTGCCAGTTTGCCAGGTTATGATGTATCCTCAATGGGTAGGCTGGTTGGCGTGTTCGAATAGGGTAAAAGGAGGAAGAAAAATGGTTACTAAAGCGAATCAAAAAGCACCTGAGTTTGAATTGCTGGATGAATCTGAAGCCAAACGTTGCCTTTCCGATTTTCTTGGACAACCGGTTGTCCTGTATTTTTATCCCAAAGACGATACTCCCGGATGTACCACGGAAGCCTGCAGCTTTCGGGATGATTACTCTGATTTCGTAAAGAACAAGGTCGTCGTATTGGGGATCAGTCCGGATACACCAAAGTCCCATAAGAAATTTAAAGAAAAATACAATCTGCCGTTTCCGCTTCTTGCGGATGCGGACCACAAAGTATGTGAGTTATATGGTGTTTGGGGTCGAAAGAAAATGATGGGCAAGGAATACGATGGGGTATTCCGAACCACTTTTGTGATTGATAAGGCAGGAAAAATCAAGCAAGTGTTTGAAAACGTGAAGCCATCCGAGCACGCCAAAGAAGTATTGGCAGCCGTAATGGATTAAATTTTTCAAATTGATACTATAAGGATGAAAGAACCCCGAGATTTTGTCATCTCGGGGTTCTTGTTCGGAGACCATCATTATTTCAGTTTTAGAACTACTTTGGCATTTGACCACAGTTTTTCAAGCTGGTAGAAGTCACGTTGATCGGGGGAGAAGAGATGAACGATCACGTCGCCCAGGTCCACCAAAACCCACCCATCCATGGGGCGGCCCTCAACACGGGAATTCATAGAAAATTCCTTTTTTGAGGTTTCGATGACGGTTTCAGCCAGGCTGTGGAGCATGCGGTCGCTTGTTCCATTGCAGAGAATAAAAAAATCCGAGAAAGAGGACACCTGACTGATATCCAGAATGGTGATCTCCTCCCCCTTTTTTTCTTCCAAAGCGGATGCGATTCCGTTCGCAATTTGCAGATTGTTCAGTGTTCACTCCTGTATAAGAATAGGAGAGATTCTATCATATTCATTGGTTAGTGATTAAACCTGCTTGTGGATAAAGCAGTGTATTCGGCTCCGCCAGGTTTGAGGATACTTTGAAATAGGGTGATGGATTGGATCAGGATGGGGGAAAACGATGGCAGAGGGGTGGAATTGATACAGACGGATAAATTCGATCGTTCCTGGGGTGTGATATCAGGTTTCACCCTGCCCAAGGTGAGGTGGGGAGTGAAGCCTTTTTCCTCGGCGTCGAAACCGATTTTCCGGGATCCCTCCTCGATCGTGCGAGCCAGCCGGGTAAGATCTCCGTTGTCGGAAAGCCCCACCCAAACGACACGGGGATTATTGACCGATGGGAAAGCCCCAAGCCGGGTTAGATTGGTTCTGAATGATTTGGATTGATTGGCGCAATTCCGGATCATCTGCTGAAGGGTGATGACTTCCCAGGTCTGCACATCCCCCAGGAACTTGAGGGTCAAGTGCATGTTTTTTTCCGGACTCCATTTGACTTTGGGAGGAGCACAGTTTATTAAATCTCTGATCACACCTCCCAATTGCGCCTGAATGACTGCATCTAATTCGATGGCGATAAAAGCACGGACGGTATCTTCCATCGGGACAGTATAATGATGCCTAAATTTGATGTCAAGCAGCGATAGCAACCTGGCGGGTTATTTTGAAGAGGAGTACGAAAGGGATGTGAGCCTGTATCTGCATATCCCCTTCTGTAAACGACGTTGCCTCTATTGCGATTTCGTCACGGTGTCAGGCAAGAATCATCTGATCCCTACATATTTGGATGCCCTTGAGAAGGAGATCCAGGAAGCCGCTTCAGCGTTGCCCTCATATGCCAGGGTACATACGATCTACTTCGGCGGTGGCACACCTTCGTTATTGCCCGCAAACCTTACCGTAAAGCTTTTAGATCAGATTAAGTCATTATTTCCTGTGCAGGAAGAAATGGAAATCACTCTGGAAATGAATCCAGGCACTTTGCAGCTCGGGTTTCTGGAGGGATTGCGGGAAACCGGTGTGAACAGGCTTAGCATCGGGTTGCAATCAGCGATAGATTCTGAACTGCGAAGCCTTGGACGTATCCATAATTTCAACCAATTCCTGGAGACCTTCGCCTCGGCAAGAAAGCTCGGGTTCGAGAATATCAGCGTGGATTTGATCTACGGTATCCCAGGACAAACATTAGACAGCTGGTCGGTCACTTTGCAAAAATGCCTGGAATTGGAACCCTCGCACCTTTCACTTTACAGCTTGAATATCGAGGAAGAGACTCCTTTTGGCCGAATGGTGGCTGAGGAAGCCCTGGAACTTCCGGATGGGGATTTGATGGCAGACATGTATGAATATGCTACCGATAAATTGGCTGAACAAAGTTTTGAACAATACGAAATTTCCAACTGGGCTAGCAGAAAACCGGATGGTTCCATCCATCCCTCACTGCACAATTTGCAATACTGGCGGAATTTGCCCTACCTCGGTTTTGGAACCGGGGCGCATGGCAGCGCGGGAGGAGTCCGAACTGCGAATACGACCCAAATTGAGGATTATCTCCAAAGGGCAGCATCGGGAGAGAAGAAACCTTATCCGCTTGGCTTTGCATCTTCAGAATGGCAGGCTATCGATAAATTTGAACGGATGCAGGAGACCATGATGCTGGGTTTACGCCTTACGGAGGAAGGCGTGAGCGAGGTCGAATTCGCCAGGCGGTATCGTGAGGATATGAGGGTGATTTTTGGTCCGGAATTGGCAAAGCTTGAGAACGAAGGACTTTTAGAGACCTTGAATGACGATCGAAAAACCATCCGGCTCACCCGGCGGGGCAGATTGCTGGGAAACAGGGTTTTTATGAGTTTTGTGGGGGATCCGGAATCTAAATAACGATCACGTGCGTGCCGTTGCCCACCTGTTCGATCTTATCGCCAATGGCGCGCGGCATGGTCCAGCGAAATACCCAATTAGCTTCCTCTGGCTTCATATTTATACAGCCGTGGCTCATAGGTACACCATAGTTATCATGCCAGTAGGTGCCGTGGAAGGCGATTCCGTTGGGGGCGAAGAAGGTAGACCAGGGCACGCCAGGCAACTCGTAAGCGTCCAAGTCTGAGGTGAGTTTACCATCCCCCATGTGTTTGGAGGGCATCTTGGAATAGACGTGGTAATCGCCGGGCGGGGTGTTGGTAGATATTGCACCAGGGGTGGGGGAGTAGTCCGGTAGCCCGGAGGAGATTTTTGTCTGCAGCGCGATCTCATCGCCGCGGTAAGCCGTCAGTGTCTGGGTAGCCAGAATCACTTCAATCCGTTTTTTTGCGTCTGGGAAATCGGCGTCGATGGGAGTATACATCTGGTAAGGCACCTGGCGCAGATGTTCCGCACGAACATAATAGCGGATGTTATCGAGCAGCTCATCGTGAATTCTGTACCACACTTCACCATCGGGTCCTTCCGCTTTTCCATCCACCCAATGGAGTGAACGGTAGTAAAGCCGGTAAAGAGGCTCCCAATACTTTTTCCCCTTCAACCACATCACCTGGGTGAAAGGAACAGTGACTTCAGCCAAAATACCGGCTTCCGGAACGGAATCCATGATCGGATTGAGTATTGTGGAAACCTTTTGGAGGTGGGCAGAGTGCATGTATCCACCCCAAACCCGGTACCAACGGGGATTGTAGTCCGGTCCGTATTCCGAATTTTCTTCGTAATAATAATTGACCAGGTCATCCCGGAAATGTTGATACTGAATGCGGCTTTCGTCGTTTGGCTGGCTGTAAACACTAACTGAATCAATAGCGACCCGCACAACCTGGTCGGAGGGGGATTTCACGGAGGTGCGGGCAAGCGGAACCACCCCCGCGCTTAAGGCAAGGGAGGCCGATAATTTAAGAAAATCGCGGCGGTTCACATCCGTTTGCATGAGTGAAAATTATAACAATGAATCGGAGGAAATTGGTAATAATTGCATTAAGAATTAGAATATATGTACTAATGATGAATATTACTTTACTTCATCGGGGGTTTCCTCTATAATTTCAGATAGCTGATGGGCGAGGAGAGAATCAATGGATAATCCGATGGTCATGGGAATTGATGTCAGCCGATGGCAGCAGAAGGTGGACTGGGCCCTGCTTAAATCCAAGGGGGTGGAATTCGCCATTATAAAAGCCACACAGGGTGATTACCTTGCTGATCCGATGTTAAAGCAGCACTACAAGAATGCCCGAGACGCAGGCATGCTCGTTGGCGCATATCATTGGTGTGATCCCATGTCTAAGGATGATCTACAGGCGAAATTCTTTTTGCAGGCCATCAAAGAACTCGATTTGTGCTTCATCGTCGCCGATGTGGAACAACATTGGACCGATTGGAATGAGTGGCGTAACAAGAAAATCACCAAGATCATTCCCGCACAGCGGGTGAGCGACAACGCCAAAAAGGTGGTCGAGTACTGGAACGGCAAGGTGAAAGCACCTATTATCATCTATACCCGGGCGACCTTCATAGATTATTATGCGGCTCCGGCTTCCGCCTGGTTGCCTAAGTATCCCCTTTGGCTGGCGCATTACACGCACACAGTGAAGAGAGATGCTTCCAAAGCTGCCTATACTTGGGAAAAATTCAATCTGGAAGTGCCTGGCAGCGGGGATCCAAAATTGCCGCGGAATTGCTCAAAATGGATCTTCTGGCAGTTCACGGGGGGAAAATACATCCTGCCAGGAGTGGATTCTTCCATCGATCTCAATCTATTCAATGGAGATTTGGCTGCTTTGTACAAATTTGCTGGCAGGAAGTTGCCGGTGAGCGAGACTGAAACAACAGTAGAACCGGTTCCGCTTACACTGGAAGAACGGATCGACCGCCTGGAAAAGATCGCCAAAGAAAAAGGATGGAAACTAGACTGATCGGATTGAGAATCTGTATCAGAAACCGAAGAAGAAATCGTTCAGCTCTGCAGTCCGATAAATAATCCCGAAACGCCCTGGTCTCCTGATAAACCTGGAGTAGGGCGTTTTCGATTTCCAGAGTTCGTTCTGGTTCTGCGGGATGACCGGGGGCCTGGATTCGGATGGTTTTTTCTTCCCCACCTTGAATATGGATATCCCCCCGTGCGGCAAGAAAGTCCAACCCGAGGCGGATGAAATTATCTGTTTGACCGCAAAGAATCGCCAGTTCTGAAATAGAACTTTGTCCGCCCTTTTTGTTTAATACAAACTTCACCAATCCTGATAACCGGTTCAACTCATCGTGAAGGGTTCCTGTGGCGTTGACAAGGTCAAAAACCAGAACTTTCTTGGGTTTGACAGCGGTCATGACTTGCGAAAGGATTTCCCAGTTCGGCGGGGGCGCGGTTATGACGAGCTCCTCTGCTTCGCATACCGGTAAGACGATCATAGCCCCTGGGAATTTGCGTAATGAGTGCGCCCTCCCGGAAGATGACAATGCCAGGATGATCTGCCAGGTCATTGATCTCGGCGAATGTGGTGTTGACCAGGCGACGATCAAGGATATTCAGCAGTGGTTTGGATCTCAGCACAAGCGGGTTGGTTTGATCCTGGCGGAAACCGACCCATTCACAGTTCACCTGCGGTTTCCCGCGAAAACTGCCTTTTTTCAACGTGAAAGCCAGGTCGAACTTGCCCTCAGGGTATTCCAGCCCGCGCGACTGCCAGTGCAGCACCTCCCGGATCTCGCCCGAACCATCCCGGATGAGGAGTTTGGCGTGCTCCTGATCCTTCCCAAGCGGTTTCACTTCCAGAATCTCGGCGCTGTGGGTAGCCAGAATGATCTCAGGATTTCCTTCCCCGAACGGAGAAAGCTGGTTGATCTGATCCACCATAGCGGAATCGATCTGCGCGAAACCCAGATAGGCTTCGATCTCAAGGGACGGGATGGAGATGCCATCTGGATGACTGGCGAGAATTTCCTGATCGATGCGAGTTTGGAAGCGGGGCAGATCCTCAACGCGCAGGGAAAGACCGGCTGCTTTTGGGTGACCGCCGGAACTCAGCAGAAGCTCACCGCAGCGGGTGATCGCCTGGATGATATCCACGCCCTCCACGGAGCGAACCGACCCACGAGCGATGCCATCCTCCCCAAGACGAAGTACAAAGGCAGGACGTTGAAAGAGTTCGGCCAGTTTGCCGGCAAGGAGACCAAGCACACCACCCGGCCAGAGCGGGTGAGTGAGGAAAATTGCCTGCCCATCCAGGAGGGAAGGATCCTGTTCAAGTTGACGCAGCGCGGCAGATTCGACATTCTGGAGAAGGATGCGGCGCTGACCATTCAGACCTTCGATCTGCAGCGCGTAAGTATTCACAAACTGCGCATCGTCCGAGAGCAGGAATTCCACCACAGGATTCGGGTCTGAAAGGCGGCCGACGGCATTAAAACGAGGCGCCAGGTAGAAAGTGACAAGGTCTTCGTTCATCGATAAAGGATCGACTTTGGCATTATTCAAAATAGTGCGTATAGCCAATCTTCTCGATAGCTTGAGATCTTCCAAGCCGCGTTTCACCAGGAAACGGTTTTCTCCCGTTAACCTGGCTACATCCGCCAGTGTACCCAGCGCGACCAGATCATAATATTGTTCGAGTGTGTGGGTATCGCCGCTCCGGGACAGCAATGCTTTCGCCAATTGGAATGCTGTACCCACTCCGCACAAAGGCGCCAGTAAATCCTCTCCAGGAAGGAAGTGCGGATTGATTAGAACACTGGCATCCGGGAGCTCCAGAGGCAGGACGTGATGGTCAGTGATGATCATATCCACACCAGCCTGCCGGCAATAACGAGCAGCTTCAACTTCCGAGATGCCGGTATCGCATGTTATTAACAAGCGTATGCCATCTGAAAGAAATTTCTTCAGGTAGGGGAGCGTGATCCCGTGACTTTCCGGACCGCGGATGGGGAGGTGATACGCAACATCTGCATCCAACGAACGCAGAGCGTGAACCAGAACGGCAGCCGAGGTCTGTCCATCGGTGTCAAAATCCCCCCAAATGCCGATCTTTTCCGTAGACTGGATCGCCTTGAGGATAAGATCCACTGCAGCTTGCATTCCCGGCAAACGAAAGGGTTGGTTCAGCCCTGGTTCGGTGGGGTGGATAAATTCTCTGGCTTCCGAAACAGATCGAACCCCTCTTCGTACAAGCGCTGCTGCGATCAGGTCGTTGCCCCCGGCAACCTCCAGGATGCCGGGCGGGATGCGCAGGGGTTCAGGTTCCAGCCAGGATCGTTGGACGGATCTCAAAACGAGATCTCCCCGGCATCCAAAAACGAGAAGCTGGCGAGGTCATCGCTTGATTCCTGCGAATCCTGGTCATCCCAATTCCCAGCCTCTTTGCCACGTTCGCAATAAGAACGATAAACACAGAAGCGGCACATTTTCTCATTCGGTGTTTTTAAAAAATCCTCCTCTGTGAATGAGGATATTTTCGATAACAGGGACTGCAGGTATTGCTTATCCTCCTCCAGGCGTTCTTCTCCATATTTGAATTGCTCCGCCTCAGATGGGAAATCTGAGAACCAGTAGATCATGGTGAGTTCTGATGGGTTGAAAGCCAAATCCGGAAGCAATTTGGCGAGCGAATTGCAGAGAACAAATGGATACAGCCGGGTCTGAAGCCTCTGTTGCAGGGCTAAGCGGGAAGGTTTTCTGCGCGATGTTTTCCAATCCAGGATTTGAATATCACCAGCGCGGGTGACTGAAATCAAATCAAACTTCGCGATCATTCTGAAATTCAAAAGAGATGTAGTTAATGCAGTTTCGGGGAAAGTGAATTTAAAATCCCGAAGTTTAGGATCAGCTAAAAAATTCCGCAGCCAGATCGCCAGCTCCACATCCCCGCACTGGGCTTCCAAGTCAGCCGGATCGATGCCCAGGTAGAATTGATGGATGATGCGGTGGAAGGCTAAACCAAGCTCGATCTGTTTTTCCATCTCAAGGACGGGTTCACTTTGGATGGCAGGCCAGGCGACCTTTTTAATATATTTGAGAAGAAATCTGTAAGAACAATCCACAAAATCCTGGAGGTTGTGCTGGGAGAAGGAAAAATCAGATGGCAGCAACATTGTGTTCCTCCCAAGCGGAGCGGATGGCTTCAAAGGGGATGGATTGTTTGGCATCTCCTCGGCGGCCAGTGTTCCAGGTGATGCAAAGTTCCCTGCGGGCCCGCGTTATACCGACGTAGAAAAGCCGAATGCGCTCGGACGCATAATCCAGCCTGGATTGGGCTGTGGCCATCCCCTCAGGCAGAAAAGGGCCAGCCTGATCGCCTTTGATCAATGCATCGATTTTCCCAATCGTTTCGGCTTCCAAATTGAGATGATCGCGGATAAACCACTTTTCACTGATATAGGTATCATAGGCTTGAGCGAAAGGGAAATCATAATTATTCGCGGATAACAAATAGACACGATCCCATTCAAGCCCCTTGGCTTTATGAATCGTGGAGATCACAACCTCGCCTTTATGCTTTTCAGGGTCAAAACCGGTGTCATCTTCGTCGAACCCAAGGAATTTTCGCTGGTTCGTGGCAATTTTGGTCAACTCATCGGCAAAATCTGGAAGCTGCCATGTGGATTCCTGGGAGGCAGAGCGCTCCAGAGAGAGAGCCAGTTTGTGCGTTAATGCCAGGTCGCCGGAATTTGTGAAAATATCCTGACCGATAATCAAAAGAAGTTGATCAATAGGTAGCGAAGCTGCCAATTGCCAGCGGTGAATATTCTTTCGGAATGAATCCAGGATATTCCTCTCATTTTCATCAAGTTCAACAAGTAAAAGCCAATCTTTACCTGGTGTGGGGTGGATGAATTCTTCCGAGCGACTGCATTTTTTTAGCAGGGACACCAGCTCCGAATTTCCGGTGGACGGGTTTTCCTCTTCCGATGACGTACGGGGCAGTTTTTCAAAGGCTCTGGCCAGCTTGCCCTGGTGGTTGGGATCTGCCAGGCAGTTGAGGATGGAAGCCAGGGAGTCTGCTACCGTGCGAGTGCTGTTACTGCTGCGCAGCATTTCAAAAATTGGAATATTGGCTGCTTTGAGCCTATCTGCAAGTTCCTCACCACGGTCGTTTCGTGGCACCAGTACGGCACACGTGGCATCCGGATGTTCAGGCAGCCAGTTCTTGATCGAACGGAAAACCACATTTAATTCTTCATCTGGCGAATAACCTTCTTTTTTCAGGAAGATCCCCGCGGGATTATCCTCCGGGTTGGGTTGAGGATCTCCGGGGGGCACCGGGTAGATCAGGGGTTCAACCAGGGATTCACTCAATTTTTGCTCGGTAAGATTTTTAGACCAGCGGATAAGTTCATTGGCGAGGAAGATAATGCTCTTTGTTGATCTTCCCGAATGACTGAGATTGCGCCGGATGACTCCGGGAGCTTCAAGGAAGCGACGAAGATACAACGGGCTGGCGGTGGTAAAGGTCTCGAAAATCGCCTGGTTGGGATCACCCACGCGTACCCAATTTCCCATATCCCCGCATAGCAAATTGAGGATATCCTCCTGCAGGCGGCTGGAATCCTGGGCTTCGTCCTCAAGGATGAATGGCCATTTTCGACGGAGACGTTTGAGGTAATCCGTATCAAGGCTCAATGCTTTAAGCGCCAGCGAGATAAGGTCGTCGAAGTCGACGGAGGAGCGTAAATTCAACGCACGTTCGTATTCATGATACGCATCGCGTACGAGCAGGACCAGCGGATCCTCCATCCCGATGGTTGCGATGAGACGATCCATCTGTTGGGCGGAAACCTGCCGGTCCTTGGCAATTCGGATCGAATTGGCACACAGGGTTTCTACTGCCTCAACCCATTTCTTTTGCACGTCGTAACGTTCAAGGTCGTTTGCATCTTGAATGTAGCGCTCCAATAGACCCGTACTGGCCGGTAGCAGGTTGGCGATGATCGAGCGAAGGATGGCGCTGGATTCGCGTTCTTCGATAATGGAGAACTTGTCGGAAAGTCCCACAAGACTGGGGCGTTCGCGGACGATATCGTGCGCCAATCCATGCAGGGTGCGTACACGGTATCCGTAATTCGGCAGCAATCCTTTTTCCTGGATGAATAATGCGATTCGGGAGGAAAAATTAAGTACGGCAGAGTTGACCAGGGTAACGATGAGCACTTCCTGATCTTCCTCCAGGCGTGGATCCGCCACAAGCTGCGCAGCCAGGCAGGAGAGTGTATGGGTTTTTCCACTGCCCGGCACCGCGGAAATCCCCATCCGCCCGGCAGTGTAGGTCAATACCTCCGCCTGTCCCGGACGGGGATTAAACATGGTTTTCTTCCTGGGGAGAAAGTCGCTTGGTTAGGGAGAACAAGGCTTGTAATAGACGCCCTTTTTCTTCCACTCCGCTTTCGTTCAACCCGGTCAAAGAGAAAGTGACCTTTTCAGTGCAACGATCCAACAACCCCTGCACCAATCGGGTCATCGTTTCCTGATTGACCGCAATTTCATCAGCGTCGGTCCATTTTCGATCCCGCTGCCAATTGCGGCTCAGAACATAAGGCTGGGTGAGGGGTTGGAAAAGACGCTCCCACCAACCATGGCTGCCTGCGTCCAGCCAGAATTGGAAACGCACAGCGCGATCAGACATGAGAAATGAATACGCAGGTGAAAGAAGGACGGAATCTTCCGTTTTTTCGTCCGTGGGGGAGAAATATTGAGCTGCAAGGACACCCGTCTCAAGCATTTGGATATATTCTTTCCCTATTTCACCCACGGTTAAATGATCCTTTCCTGCATGGAGACGCCGGAATTTCTGCACTGAAACGATCAATTGTTCGGTCAGATACGCCGCGTCGTTATCTTCGTGAAATCCGTATCCTTTTTGGGAGAGAACTTCACCAAATATCCTGGCGAGGAATATATCCAATTCGATATCTTGTTGTGGAATGAATTCATCAAGCCACCCGTGAAAAGATTGGTATCGTTCGCCAAATAAATAAGTGATCCTGGATTGTGTTTCTGGAAGGATGGTTTCGAAATTTACCAACTGACCAGTCCGTTTATAGTGAGGTGCGACAATTTTCACCAGCAGGTCAGCTCGGTTCAAATCCCCGTCCATAAAGGACTGGGCAAAAGCCGCGCGCATTGCGAAAGGAGAAATCGACATCTGCCAGGCAGGGTATGCCATTTTTGCAAGCGTAAGCAGCGTGCGAACCGCAGGCTCGTTCCCCAGGCTGCGGGAGGGACGCGAGGAACGATTGGGAATTCCCATACTGGTGAGGTTCCGCTGCAAAGAAAACAACAGCGCATCGCTCATAAACGGGGAGATGACAACGATCTCGCCTGGCGGGATATTTTCAAGGTGAACCAATCGATCAATTTTTTCCCCCACCTGGGAGATCATCTCGGTAGCGAAGCGGGATTGGCAAATCTCGAAACATCCGCGGTTAAGCGAATAAATTTGGGGCTGATTCTCCTGACGAATGATCCTGGTGAGCGCGGAGGATAATTTCTGCACGTCCGGGCTGCTTTGAAAAACCTCGGAGAATTCCATCCGGGTTGTACAATCTTCTTTGAGCGCAAAACCGGAAGCTGGATCTGCTCCAAGAAAGGTGCGATAGCCTCCTCCGCGGTTGTAGATAAGCAAAGCGGATTCAAACTCAGGCAGCCATTGCTGGATCAGATCGTGCGTCACCGGAGCATCTTCTTCAACATTGTCAAAGATCAAGTGGCTGAATTGTGAATTGAGATAATTTCTGACCAGCGGGGAAACCCACAGGTGCTTAACAAAAGTTTCTATTTGTAGGGAGAAATCGAGGAGGCTATTTTCAAGGCAGAATTCACGAAAACGGGTTGCAGCGATCTGCGCGCTGGAGAAGATGTGGGATTGACCGGGATCACCCATCCATGCAGCGCTCAGGCGTTCCCCAATTTGCTCAAAGGGAAAACCAACAATCGCAGCTTTATTTAGATTATCGAGAATTTGGCTGAAAAGACGATTTGGTTCCAATGACAAACCCTGAAAATCACCAGCAGCAATCATTGGATTGACGATCTTTGCCATGAAATATTGCGCGGTCTCAAGGGTGAGGAATTTTGGCTGGGTTTGGATGCCATGAAACCCCGCGGTTCCAGCAATTAAAGGCCAAAACAAATCCACCATGCGCATTGCCAGACCCCCGATGGTGAGAATGGTTGGCAGAGCGCCATCAGGAAAATCCGGCGAATTGATCGCATGATAATATGCCGCAGCCAGGCTGCGCTGGGGTACCAAAATGAGGATCGATCCACGATTGGACTTTTCTGCGGCAAGGGAGATCATCCGGGAAATTGCCCCTGTCGTTTTTCCGCTTCCCGCAGCACCTTCCAGGAAGATCGACCCTTGCAGGCTGAGAACAGATAGCGATCGCTGGTCTACTGAAAGGGATGATAGTGGTTGCGGTGACAATGAATTTACCCCTAAAGAATTCAAAAGCTCAATGCCACGGTCAATGATTCACTCACCAGCACCGGCAATCTGGATCAATACTTCTCTGGCTAGGAGGGTATCATCCAACGCGCGGTGGGAATTGGGCAATTTGATTCCCAAATAGCTGCCCGCTTCTTCCAGCCGGAAATAACGATTCTGATTTCGATATGGATCCCACACTGACCGAAAATCTGCAAATAAAATCATAATATCCAGGGGTATAAAGCCTGGCTGCCAGTGGGGGAGACCATAAACCCTATTCGTCTGGTCGATCAGGCGCAAATCGAAATCCGCATTATAGATAGCAAGCTGCCTTCCGAAGAACACACCTCGAATCTCCTGCCAGAGCGCTGCCCAGGTTGGGGCAATTGCGGTCATCTGGTTCGTTATCCCGTGAATGCGGGTAGCATCCTGTGGGATCGGATTTCGTGGTCGGACCAGGGTGTTGATCAGAGGATGTGCATTCGAGTCTAAAACAGCGATCTCAATGATCTCCGCTTTTGAATCCAACCCGGTCGTTTCAGTATCCAGATAAATTGGCTCCCGGGCGAGGATCTCTTTGGCAGTTCGGATGGCAGCCAATCGCACATGGGGAGAACTGGGATTTGCGTTCAGGTGTTCACCGCTGCCACATATTGAATTGATCGAGTTCAACCGTGAAACCGGGCGTGTTCAACGCCAGGAAATACACTCCGACCTTCGTCGCTGTAAGGTAGGTGGAATTGGTTGTTTCGTTGATCTTTTCACCATTAATAAAAAGTGTTAAGTTGGAGCCTTCTGCCAACACCCCCAGACGGTTTGACTGGTTGGAACCGCTTTTGATCTTATCGCTGGTAGTCCAATCGATCAGTGTTTGCATATGCGTGCCATCGGATAGCAGCAACGCATACTTACCCTCACAGGAAACCCCAAAGTAAAAACCTTCCCCGGTGGCGTAATCGGGCGAGCGAAAGATCAACCCGTATTGATCCCTTCCAGCGCACGTATGAGTGGTGAATGTCCCTTCCAGATAGAAGTTGGTCATACCTCGATCACTCAGGCGCCAGCTCCTCCAACCATTGGCTGAATAAGATTTCATCACCATTGCCCCATTTTCCATGGTGATGCGCGTGTACCCGTCGTCATACCCCGAAGCGTCGATTCCGAATGCCTTCCCGGAGTCCATGGGGTTGGAATAAGTTGGTGCACCTAATTGAACCGAAAAATCCAGCGGGGTAGATGTTAGCATTGGTTCAGGTGGAATTGTGGGCGTTGGTGGAGGAGTCAATGTCGGCGCCGGTGTTGTTGTAGGTACATCTACAGTTGGCGCGATTGCTTCAGTGGAAGAATTCTTTGTGGCTGTACGCGCCTCCGCAACCTGGGTATTGACCTGAGCAGGTGAATAACCACTTTTACTGAAAGGGAAGTTACACGCGATCACCAGCCAAAAGATCATGAGAAGGGGGAACAAACGCTTTTTCATACTTGAATTATACGATAACGGGCGCGATCGTTTAGATTGCCTTTCAGGTCTTTCGAAAAGGGATTAAAGTATAATCTTTACACCCACTGCGATGAAAACACACGTAATTCACCTGGCAGCCCATGATGATTACCACTCAGCCCGGGATCAAATGACCTGGGCGAAAACTCCCAGGATATTGCTGGTATTACCTCGAAAGGAGAGGATCCTTCGGACTGAGCTGGATTTGGTCCTTTTGGAGAGACAGGCAGCTTCCCTGGGGGCGCAACTGGCGTTGGTGACCGATGACGAAGTGGTTATTGGAAATGCGGAGGATCTAAAAATCCCTGTTTTCGAAACGATCAAGGAGGCCCAGCAAAAATCCTGGAAATCTTCCCGGCGCAAGGCATGGATCCAACGACGACCTATTCGGAAACAACCGGTTGACCCTCAGAACCTGACAGCGCAGAGAACCTGGTGGTTCGATCGCGAACCCACCTGGCTGCGGGTAATCGTTTTTAGCGCTGCAGTGCTTGCCATTTTAAGTCTCCTGGTTGTGCTGCTACCCGAAGCTGAAATTCAAATAACTCCTGTGAAAAAGCAGCAAAGAATGCAATTCGTCCTGCGGGGCGAGGAAAATATTAACCAGGTCAGCGTTTCTGGTCTGGTGCCGATCCACACTACCACTATTTCGGTTAAGGAAAAACGGAGCTGGCAGAGCAGCGGGTCAGTTGAAGTGGGAGAAAATTCTGCAAGTGGTGATGTGGTGGCGACCAACCTGACAGACTCGCCGTTAACCATCCCTGAGGGAACAGTTTTTATCACCATGACGGAACCCATCCAGCGATTTCTATCCACGCAGCCGGTAAAGTTGGAAGGGAAGATCGGCGCTTCGGTAGCTGTTCCCATCAAAGCGCAACTTCCGGGAACTGACGGGAATGTGGAAAAGGGTAGGATTCAGGTAGTGGAGGGACCGATCGGAATAAAAATTTCAGTCATTAACCCCGCAGGCCTTCAAAATGGAACCATCCGGAAGAATGCTTCACCAACAGAACAGGATCTGCAAACATTGGAGAATCTTACAAACCTGGCTTTGGAAGATGCTGCGAAACTTCAATTGCAGAATATTGCTGGAGAGGGGAGCATAATTATTCCAGCGAGCCTGAAACTTGAGAAAATCGTTTCACGGATTCAGGATCCGGAGATTGGCGCGCCTTCGGATAACATTTCCCTGGATATCAGTGCTGATTATTCAGGAGCGTACATTGCAGCAGAGGATATTCAGGACGCGGCGAGATTGATTCTTGACGCCAATCTCCCGCGAGGATATCAGGCAACCAGTGGAGAAGTGAACATTAATAAATTCCCGGTTGATGGAAAAGAAGCGTCTGTACCCATTCAAGCAGAACGCGAAATATATGCGGAGTACAACCCCAGCCAGATCGCGCAGCTAGCTGCTGGTAAGACTATTCCAGAATTTATAAAATTGTTGTCCCTTTATACTTCCGTGGATGGCGAGCCTAAGATCGAATTTAAACCATTTTTCCTGGGAAGATTGCCCTTCCTCGCAATGCGCATCCAAGTGAGCTCACTGCAATGAATATCTCTGAATCATCAGGAAGATCCCTTGGAATTGACCCGGGGGACAAACGGATAGGAGTCTCCGTTAGCGATGAAAGTGGAGTTATTGCCAGGCCGCTTTCGGTGATCCTACACAAGTCCCGGCGGGAGGATGCCGCCAGGATCATCTCTCTCGCTGCTCAAAATGGGGTTTCGAAGATCATCGTTGGAACCGCACTGGGAGGAGACAGTGAACCCACCCCGGCGAGCAGAAAAGCTGAGCGTTTGGCGGATGAGATTAAGTCACAAAGTCCGTTTCCTGTGATCCTCTGGGATGAAAGCGGAAGCACGAGAAGCGTGAAGGAGACGATGATGCAGGCAGGTATATCGAAGAAGGGGCGTTCCGGGCACCAGGACGCGGCTGCGGCGGCTGTTATTTTACAGGATTACCTGGATTGTCTTGACCATCCTGAATCAAAAGCAGAAAAAACGAAATGAAAAAAAGCTGCCTATCGATCACGCTGCTTGCCATGGTCATCACGGCTTGTTTTGGAGTTGCTTATATCGTTTTATCCTATATTCCCACAAGGGTAACTGAGACCTTTGGTTCACCAAATCCCGCTCTGAGCCCAACTCAACGACTCCGTTACCCGATCGAGCTTTTTCTCCATAAGCAGGAGTTGTTCACGCCTACCGGTGGAACAGAGAGCGAACCATTGGATTTTGATATTGCATCGGGTGAACCTGTCTCCAGCATAAGCGCGAGACTCGAAGAAATGACCTTGATACCAGACGCGGCGCTGTTCGGCCATTTGCTTATCTATACCGGACTGGATACGTCGATACAATCCGGCAGGTTTAAAATCTCCAAGGCGAAAAGTCCGGTGGAGGTAGCTGTGATGCTTGCTGATCCAACAGCGGTGCTGATCCCGTTTTCGGTACTCCCCGGTTGGCGGCTGGAAGAAATCGCAGACTCTGTTAAAACCTACAATTTCCCGTTTTCCGGAGCAGATTTTCTGGCTGCAGCGGAGAATCCAACTTCAATTGGAATTAATCCACCTCTTGTAGGGGCAGTTACCCTGGAGGGGATGATTCCGCCTGGGATCACGTACATAAATAAGAATATTGGGTTAAGAGATTTTATAAAGGCAATCCTTGAAAAATCCGCCGGGATGATCACCCCTGAGATGGGTCAGGCATTTAATGCACATGGTTTGACAGAGTATCAGGCGGTCATACTCGCCTCCATTGTCCAGCGGGAAGCAGTTCAAGAAAGCGAGATGGGCACGATCGCGTCGGTCTTTTTAAACCGGCTGAATCAGGGGATGAAATTGGAAAGCGATCCAACTGTGCAATACGCGCTCGGTTACGACACCGAGGGCGGGACCTGGTGGAAAAATCCCCTCAGCCGGGATGACTTACAAGTGAATTCGCCTTATAATACCTACCTGTTCGGTGGGCTGCCGCCATCACCAATCAGTAGCCCAAGCCAGGAAACGCTTTCTTCCGTGGCATTTCCGGAACAAACAAATTTCATTTTCTTTCAGGCGAAATGTGATGGTTCAGGTTATCATAATTTCGCGGTTACTTATGAAGAACATGTATCGAATTCATGCAATTAAATCCGGAGGTAACGAATGAGTTCTGTTTTGGGAATCGATATAGGTGGATCTGGCATCAAGGCAGGTCTTGTGGACGTGGAGAGCGGGAAAATGATCTCCCAGCGCATTCGAGAGGATACTCCTCCGGACGGGGATCCCAAGGAGATTTCGAAGATAATCCACAAAATGTATGAGGCTTTTTCCTGGGAAGGGGCGGTTGGAGTTGGGTTTCCAGCAGTAATCCTGGACGGGGAAGCATTCAGCGCAGCGAATATCTCTGAAGAGTGGATCGGATTGAATGTTAACGATCTGCTGGGAAAGGGTACGCAATGCAAGGTCTACACCGTCAATGATGCAGATGCCGCCGGAGTGGCGGAAATGGACTTTGGCGCTGGCAAGGACCGCAAACACGGGGTTGTAATGATGCTGACCCTGGGCACAGGGATCGGATCAGCCATATTCATAGACGGAATTCTGGTACCGAATACCGAACTGGGTCATCTTCAGATCAAAGGCAAGGACGCTGAAAAATGGACCTCCGCGGCAGTGAAGGAAACCCAAAAATTAAGCTGGAAGAAATGGTCCCACCGGTTGCAGATCTACTTTGATTACCTGGAACATCTTTTTTCACCCAACCTATTCATCGTTGGAGGCGGGGTGAGTAAGGACGCAGAGAAATTTCTGCCACGGTTGAAGACCCGGGCAGAGATCGTGCCAGCCGAATTTCAAAACCAGGCTGGTATCATCGGTTCGGCACTTTATGCTGCATCCAAAGAGAAATTGAATTAATTCTATGACAGATAAATAGAGAATCCCCGGACATGCCGGGGATTCATCTATTAATTATCAGCAAGGTCAGGGAGTATTGATAGCTTCATATCCAGGCCCACTGGAAAAGAAGTCATAGTTGCACTTTATATCCGGGGTAAGATCGACCAACTCGCCACCCTTTAATTCCCGTGTATTGGTCAGATGTATCGGTTGGCTGTTGAAATCCAGCAGGTCATAGGGTTCTTCAAAGCCTGGGGTTCCATTAGGCATGGAAATTCGCTCCCCGCCTTTAGCCTTGAATGCGGTGGGAACTTCGTCTTCTGGATAAATCGCCAGGACGGGGCACTCGCGCACGCATGCGCCGCAATCGATGCAGGTTTCCGGATCGATGTAATAAAGCGGGTATTGACCCTGGGGTTTACCCGGGACAATACATTCCACCGGGCAGACTGTAACGCATCCGCCGTCCCGAACGCATAAACTGGTGATTATGAATGTCATGAAGTTTTCCTTCAGGCGAGGAATTTGCCTTCAACATCTTTCCAATCTATGATCGCCCATATCGCGGAGAGATAATCTGCGCGGCGGTTCTGGTATTTCAGGTAATAGGCATGCTCCCACACATCAACTGCGAGCAATGGAGTCAGCCCTTCTGAAAGTGGGCAATCCTGGTTCGCGGTCGAATGGATCAGGAGGGATCCATCTCCTTTTTTGCTAAGCCACGCCCAACCTGAACCAAAGCGGGTGAGACCGGCTTTTTCCATCTGCTCTTTGAAAGGGGTAAACCCGCCAAAAGCCTTATCAATCGCTTCGGCAAGTTTCCCGGAGGGCTGTCCGCTGCCATTGGGGGTGAGATTCTCCCAGTAAAGAGCGTGGTTGTAGAATCCGCCACCGTTATTCTTGACAGCAGTTCGAATTTCTTCCGGAATTTTCGAAAGGTCTTTGAGAATTTCAACGATTGATTTGGACGCGATCTCGGGATAATTCTCGAGGGTTGTGTTCAGGTTTTTTGTGTACGTTGCTTGATGTTTGGAATGATGGATCTCCACGGTCATCGCATCGATCACGGGTTCCAGGGCAGAATTTGCATATCTTAACTGCGGTAATTCGAAAGGCATTTTATCCTCCAATTGATTTATTGATTGATTGTTCTGACGGAAAAAATTGTAATTCTTTGGGTGCGGTTTGTCAAATTCAACAAAATTATAAATTGGCGTTTATAATTTGCCGCTATCATGAAATCCTCTGGCGAAGAAAAAGTTGTTTCACCTTATCTGGTATTGGGGTTTGGGATCCTGGCAGTCTCCACAGCTTCCATTTTTATACGATATGCCCAGCAGATGGCACCCTCACTTGCTATCGGCGCTTTTCGCCTGCTCATTGCCGCTGCCATCCTCGCGCCATTTGCATTTTCTAAAAATGCGCCTGAAATACGGGAATTTGACCGAAAAAAATGGGGGTTGATCATTCTGGCAGGGGGTTTCCTGGCGCTGCATTTTGCAGCCTGGATCACCTCGCTGGAATACACAACTGTGGCCAGCTCAGTTGTCCTGGTAACGACCGCTCCCCTCTGGGTAGCAATATTCTCACCGATCTTCTTGAAGGAGAAGATTACGCGTTTGACGATGATCGGCATCATCGTTGCGTTGTTGGGGAGTTTGATCGTCACATCCAGCAATCTGTGTCAATTTTCCAGCAACCAAAATTCATGCTCCAGTCTGGGGACAACGGGGGATAGCCGATCGCTATTTGGTGACTTTTTGGCCTTACTCGGCGCATTTTTATCAGCCGGGTATCTGATGGCTGGAAGGAAATTACGAAAAACGACCGGTTTGCTTCCTTATACTTTTACTGTTTATGCGGTGGCAGCGGTGTGTATGGCGGGATTGATGGTGATTCGGCGGACTCCATTCACGGGGTATCCTTGGACGGCTTACCTCCTATTTTTCGCGCTGGCCGTAATTCCCCAGATATTAGGGCACTCCTCGTTCAATTATGCCCTGCGGTATAAATCCTCAGCGCTGGTTTCGGTTGCGCTGCTGGGTGAACCGGTGGGAACTGTGATCCTGGCGTTCTTCTTATTGAAGGAAACACCTTCCATGCCGGAGATCGTAGGTGGCATCATTATTCTTTCTGGAATTTATCTCGTCTCCAGAACGAGCGGAGACGAATAGCAGCTGATCAAGAGTTTTCAGGTTTGGAACGAGCGTAGAGAAAATTCATTTCCTGTATTCGCAACCGCAATGCTTCATCCAATGCGCTTGCATCCATCCTCCAGGACCAGTTCCCACCCAGCTTGCCAGGGAAATTCATTCTGGCTTCCGGGCCCAAGCTGAGAAAATCCTGCATAGGCGCGAGCGCCATCACCGCAACCGAAGACCAAACCGCTCGGATCATATCCCAGGAAATATCAGAACCGGAGCGAGCTAGATACCGCCGGCAAAGATCGCGCTCCTTCTCTGGAGCAGTTTCGTACCAACCGCGGACAGTGTCGTTATCGTGGGTGCCGGTATAAGCAACGCAATTCACCGGGTAATTATGGGGCAGGAAGGGATCCTCGGGATCTGAGGCAAACGCGAATTGGAGGATCTTCATTCCAGGCAGAGCGAATTGATCCCGAAGGGCAAAAACATCCGGGGTGATCTCGCCCAAGTCTTCGGCAATGATGGGTAGATCGACTAGCGAAGTCTGGAGCGCATTTAGAAAGGAATCTCCGGGGCCTTTCACCCATCGACCGATTTCCGCGGTGGGGTTCCCCGCAGGGATCTCCCAATAAGCAGCGAAGCCGCGGAAGTGATCCAGGCGGAGCAGATCAAATTGACGCAGGTTGGCGCCTACGCGCTTGATCCACCAACTGTAGCCATCTCTTTTATGCACATTCCAGCGGTAAAGCGGATTTCCCCAAAGCTGACCGGTAGGAGAAAAATAATCTGGCGGAACGCCGGCAACCACCGTGGGAAGGCGCTTTTTATTGAAAAAAAACATTTCTGGATGCGACCAGGCATCCGCACTATCGGCTGAGATGAAGATAGGGATATCCCCGATGATTCTCAGACCCTTTGAATTCGCAAAATTCTTCAGCGTGGACCACTGGCGGAAAAAGAAGAATTGCAGGAAATATTGATAAGTGATTGCATTTGAATTGTTTCTCACGAACTCTTCTAATACACGGGGATCGCGAAAGCGGAATTCCTCTGGCCAATCCTGCCAACCAACACCACCGAAAGTGCGTTTGATCGCCATAAAGAGCGCGAAATCGGTAATCCAGAATTCTTGATCCTTGAGGAAATCACGATAATTATCCAGGAGCTGATGACGTTTGGTTTTCTGAAATCGTTTATATGCAATTGCGAGAAGTTTATCCTTCCAGTCCATCATTGCCGGGAAATCGACAGCTTCCCGGTTTAAGGCAGGACGTGTGGAAAAATCATCGAGTCGGAGCAGGCCATCATCCAAAAGGAGTGAGGGTGAGATCAAATATGGGTTTCCTGCAAAAGCCGAGAAACACTGGTAGGGAGAATCACCGTACCCTGTTTGACCCAGCGGCAATACCTGCCAGAGAGAACAGCCCGAATCGGCCAGGAATTCCACCCAGCGGTAGGCTTCGGGTCCAAGATCTCCGATGCCATCCGGTCCGGGAAGGCTGGTGGGATGCAGGATAATCCCTGCGCTTCGTGAATATTTCATTTTTCATCCGCTTTTGTTTGAACAAGCTCCGAGTAAACTCGCGCATACTTCAAGGCAGATTTTCCCCAGGAGAAATCGGCTTTCATCGCATTTACCCGAATTTCAGACCAATATTTAATATCCGAAAAATCCTGGATAGCGGCAGATAAACCTGTGCTAAACAGATCCACGTTTGGATGGCGAACCAGGTAGCCAGTTTTCCTTTTCCGAGGGGCATTGGTGATGGTGTCTTTTAGACCGCCGGTTGCCGTGGCGACGGGGATGCAACCATACCGCATGGCTATCAGCTGCGAGAGGCCACAGGGTTCGTAACGGGAGGGCATCAGGAGAATATCCCCGCCAGCGTACATCCGATGGGAGAGATCGGAGTCGAATTTTAGGATCGAGCGAACCCGTTTTTTATATTTCTTTTCAAGTGCGAGGCATTCTTTTTCGAGCCGAGGATCGCCGCTGCCCAATATAACCGTCTGCCAGCGGGTACTGGCAAGTCCGCGGAGCGTCTGGAGAGCGATATCTATCCCTTTTTGAATATCCATGCGACTGATCAGAACCAGTAATGGCATATCCGCATCTTCTGGGAGGTTCAGTTCATTTTGGAGGGCGATCTTGTTCTTTTGTTTAGCGATAAGCGTAACCGGACCGAAATTCGTTGAAATTAACGGATCAGTTAGCGGATCCCAAACTTGGGTATCTATCCCATTCAAAATGCCGGTTATTTTATGCCTATTCTTTTTGAGAAAACGATTCAAACCGCAGCCGAATTTCGTTGTCTGAATCTCCTGGGCGTATTGCAGAGAAACCGGAATGATTCGATCGACTGTGGAAAGTCCCATGGGCAGAGGATGGCTCCGACCCCAAATGGGTAGATCCTCCGTGGTGGCGGGGGGGATCTGAAATTCAGCCAGGGAACTCTCCGTGCCTGCACCCATGAAAGGCAGATTGTGGAGGGTAAGTATCGAATGAGGGATTCGGTTACTGCCAGGCTGGACATTAAGGTAAGCGGCCAGGGCGGTATGCCAGTCATTCACATGCAGGATGTTCGGTTTCCAGGTAATTGTTTCTATGAGTTTAAGGGCTGCAAGGGAAAATAGCGTGAATTTGATCCCATCCTCCGATGTCACCTGGCTGTAAACAACCGGGGCGTTGTCAATTATTGCGGCATCAATAAGATAGAAGACTACACCACCAACATCCGCAGAATAGACCCTCACCCGGTAATTCGAATTCAAGGATTTTATGAAAAAAGTGGCAGTGGGAGGGGTATTTTTATAGCTTTGATCAATTTGAGGATGATAAGGGATCGCAACGCGGATATCCAACTTCACGGGTTTATCATCCAGGTGGTGGATCTGCCTTAGTGCTAAAGGCAAGGCGCCAGCCACATCCCCCAGACCGCCAACTTTAATGAAAGGTACAGCCTCAGCGGCGAGGAAAAAGACTTTGATTTCGGTTAGGGAGCCCTTCAATTGTTTGCCTGGTTATTTCGAGACCTCGAAATAGTCCTTTGAAACCATTTCCACCGGACCCTGGTAAAGCGTTTTGATCAATTCGATCGAAAGTTTCGATTTAAGGTCAGCATCCTGCCTGGACCAGGTGCGGCTCTTTATCTCGAAGAAATTTCCAATGGATGGAGAAATCATTTTGTCGATATTGATAAAGAATTCCTCCCCCTTGAAATTCACCAGGAATCGACGGCGATCCTTCTCAATTTCAACCTCTTTCACCGGTTTGAAATACTCCCGATAGAAGCGCAGGCTTTGGGTCGCAGGGGCAAGATACCTGGAGCGTGAAAGCAGAACATCCTGCGGGAAACGGAATTCCACCGCTTTTCCGATCAGGGTGAGCCGGGAGCGCACAGTGGTCACCTGGCCGCGATCGTCGATAAAATGGTCCTCGCGGTAGCGCAGGAACCCCTGATTTTCATCATCGAAAATGAAATAGGTATCATATTCGTGGTAATGACGCCGACGGATGATCTCGATCCCGGAGGATTCAAGCGCAGCGATCACCTGCTCTGGATCCGGGATGGCCGTCTTGGCTTGCACTTCGAAACTCTCCTCCTCGGTTAGCCCGCCGACCGCGATCAACTTGGAAAGAACAGATTCCTCGCGCTGGATCAGGAAGGTATCTATCCGCCGGGCGTAATCCTGGGCTTCCCTAAGGATCTCATCCTCATTAATAGTGAGCAGGACTTTATCCTGCATCAACCATTTGCCATCGACCATCACATCGGTGACATCGCTGGATTTGGCGGAATAGACTATTTGCGCATAGGCTGCATTCGGATCACGCTGGAAGCGCGGAGAGCTGTGCAGACGGGAAAGGTCGATCAGAATCAAATCAGCACGTTTACCCGGCTCGAGCGATCCAGTGATATCGCCAATATGCAGGGCTTTAGCTCCCATGGAAGTAGACATTTGAAGTGCCTGCTGGGCTGGCAGGGCAGTGGGATCATTGCTAGTGGTTTTGGCAAGGAACGCAGCCAGGCGAACTTCTTCGAACATATCCAGATCATTATTTGACGCCGGGCCATCTGTACCGATGCCAACCTGCAGACCAGCATCTAGCATGCGTTTCACTGGAGCTGCGCCGGAGGCGAGCTTCAAGTTTGAAGAGGGGTTATGGGCAACGCCGGCGTGGGCATGGAGCAGGGTACGCATTTCTCCATCATCGATCCACACACAATGCGCAGCCAGGACTTTCGCTTCCAACAAGCCCTGCTTTTTGACCCAGGGCACAACTGGCATACCCTGGTCGCGCCGCATGTTCTCCACTTCAAGCTGGGTTTCTGAAATGTGGATCTGCAGCGGGATATCGAATTCCATTGCCAGGTCCGCTGAAGCACGCAAGATCTCAGGGGTGCAGGTGTATGGCGCGTGCGGAGCAACCGAAGGTACGATTAAAGAATGGTTCTTCCATTTCTTAATAAACTCGCGGGAATATTCAAGTGATTCCTCGAAGAATTTCGCATCGGGGGTGGGGAACTTCATTACGCTTTCACCGCACACCCCGCGCATGCCCACTTCAGCGGTGGCGGTGGCAACATCATCCTCGAAATAATACATGTCTGCAAAAGCTGTAACACCGCTGCGGATCAACTCGGCACAGGCCAGACGGGTACCCAGATTGACGAATTGGGGGGAGACGAATTCCCGTTCCACCGGCATCATATATCCCATCAGCCAGACGTCCAAACGGAGGTCATCGGCGAGACCCCTTAAAAGCGTCATGGGGACGTGTGTGTGGGCGTTTACAAGACCAGGCATTAAAACCTTGCCATGACAATCGATAACATTCGAAGCCGTGTATCGCGACCGAATGTCCGCTTCTGGACCTACTGCAAGGATTTTTTGACCCTGGATGGCAATGGCTCCGTTAGAAAATTGAGAAAGGGTCGAATCCATTGTCAAAATGAAAGCGTTTACGAGAATGAGATCAGCTTGTTCCATTTATTCCTGCCTTCAGGTGATTTTAACCCAGATTCCTGCGAATGAAATCCAAAATCATATTCCTGCGCCAGGTGTTCAGAGCACCGTTAGGACCGGCAAAGAACCGGGATGAATTAGCTTGCTTGTCACTCCATGACCAGGAAAGTGCCATGCCAGACCGAGAAGATTCATCAAAGAAATGAATTTCGAGGCACGGATCAAAACATTCATCCGGTGAGATAAAGCCATTTTTCATCTCTGCAGATTTCGGATAATCTGCTTGAGGTTTGGTGAAATTCATGTACGGCAGGAAATCTCCTGGGATTATTTTTTGGAGCTCTTCATGGTCCAGCCCGGTTGTAATAACCCGAAGGTTTATTTTCATTTCCTTAAATCGATCTGACACAACCGACGAAAGGCTTTGGGAACCCTCTCCAAATATGTGATCTGTAAGCCGGGCTGTGATCTGGGCGCGAAAAGGATCGATGAGCTCGGCTGCAGCTTTCGTGTTATCAGCTCTGGCCGTGATGCGGATATCCACCAAACCTGGATGTGCGAGCAGGCCGACTGTTGGGTTCCGGGATCTTTCAAGATCGGCGATCTGCTCATCCACCATGGATTCACCGATACCTGAGCAATGCAGGATGGTTGACATAATTACCGAATGGATTTGATATTTTTTCTGAATGAAAGGGAGAATGCTCTCCAGCAAAATGATCTCCATTTCACCTGGAACTCCAGGCAGCGAGGTGACCATTCGATCGTCCAACTCTACGATGAATGCAGGCGCAGTCCCGACAGGGTTTTGAACAGCAATTGCCCCTTCTGGAATGAATGCCTGAACACGGTTATTATCTGTGGCAGGGCGATTCAGAAGCTGAAAACGTGCCTGAATCGATTCCCAAAGAACGTCATGGAAAACAAGTTCTCGGTAAAAAGCGGATGCCACAGCCGCCCGGGTGGGATCATCCACTGTGGGGCCCAGACCGCCAGTTGTGATGACGATTTGCGCACGTTGCAGCGATTCGCGGATCATCACCGCGATACGTTCCTGGTTATCCCCAACGATCGAGGTGCGAAAAAGGTCGATTCCCAATTCTCGCAGATGCCGGGCAATATATGCGGTGTTGGTATCAACATTATCACCAAGCAGCAATTCCGTGCCGATTGCGATGATTTCAGCAGTAGTCATTTTATTATTTTATCAGGGTGAATGCTGGTCATGTTAAGTTGTAGATAAAGAAGGGGTAAATAATACCCCTGAACCAAAAAATTGATGTTTCGTATTGGCTGGCAGGTAAATATTGTAAGACTGATAACGAAATTATGGCAATATTTTGGATCAGTAAGAAGATCCCTGCTGCTGGTAAAGGAGCGCTTCACGGATCTGCAGGTCAGCATTGCGGATCTTTCTGGCAAGGTCCACCGAGAGGTTGTACATCACAATGTAACCAAGCTCCGGGTTTGATTTGCACAGCTCGAGGAACCTAGCCCTTGTGATTTTAAGCAATCTGGTGTTATTTTCGCGGGCTATGGCGCTTGCAGAGCGGATACCTTCATCGACCAGGGCGATCTCTCCAAAACTCTGACCTTTGCGAAGAAGCGCGATGGCGGAAGGTTGGTTCGACTTTCGGTGGGAAGGTGCTACCAGGTCGGGATTGACCAGGATCTCCACAAGTCCCTGTTCCACCAAATAAAGCTCACCTTCGCGTGTGTTTTCCGAAAAGATAACCTCTCCCTCTTGAAAAACCAACTCCTCGCAGAGGTTCTCGATCAATTTCACCTGGCTGGGGTTAAGGTTATAGAATAGATCAGTCTCTATCAGGAAATTGTTATACTTGGTCATAATTTCCTTCCAATATGGAATTAGTCACTCCTAGAAATCATACAACAAACTTAAGTGAAATACAAATCGGATGACAAAAAAGAAAAACTGGAATCAGGAAATTGGGAGACGCGGAGAAGATCTGGCAGAGGAGTATTTTCGCAATCTTGGGTTTGAGATTCTTGCCCGAAACTATCATACCGCCTATGGAGAAATAGACCTGGTTATCGAAAAAGAAAAGATGATCATCTTCATAGAGGTAAAAACCCGGACTGGATTGGAATACGGATATGGCGAAACAGCTGTGGATTCTGGCAAGTTGGAGCACCTGACGGCAGCCGCCGAATATTATATGGCTGCCGAGAACGTGGATACTGAATCTTGGCAAATTGACGTATTGGCCGTCATGATCAATCCCAAAGGCGCCGCACCCGAATATGAATGGTTTGAAAATGTTGCCTGAATACCCCGCGAATGGATTAATTCTAATCGTTGGACCAACGGCAGTGGGGAAAACCCGGTTTGCGATTACACTTGCTCAGGAGATCAATGGCGAGATCATTTCAGCGGATTCAAGATCTTTCTATCGGGGGATGGACATCGGGACGGCTAAACCAACAAAGGAAGAACAAGCACGTGTGCCGCACCATCTTGTCAATATCGCCGAGCCGGATGAAACCATTAGCTTAAACCTTTTCCTAAAACTCGTGCATTCCACAATTAAGGGAGTTCATTCACGAGGAAAAATACCAATTCTCGTCGGAGGAACCGGTCAATATATGCGATCCATCCTAGATGGTTGGCAGATTCCGGAGGGTGAGCCTGACAAAACGTTGCGGTTGGTTCTCGAAAGCCTGGGGAAGGCAGAAGGTGAAAGCCGATTTCACGAACAACTAGCCGTTCTGGATAAAGATGCTGCGCTGACCATAGACCCAAAGAATCAGCGCCGGGTGGTGCGAGCGATGGAGGTGATTTTTACCACCGGGCGCAAGTTTTCTGAGCAGAAAACGCGAACAGGCAGTACGTACTCAAATTTAGTGATTGGACTCACCTTGCCAAGAGATGTTTTGTATGCCAGGGTGGACGCCCGGATTGAGCAAATGGTTAAGGCTGGGTTGGAAAGCGAAACCCGGAGTTTGGTGGAAAAGGGATACAACTGGGATCTGCCCTCGATGTCTGCCATTGGGTATAAGGAAATGGGCATGATGATCCGAGGCGAGATTTCCGAACCAGAGGCTATCGTGTTGATGAAAAGACGCACGCGTATTTTTATTCGAAGACAGTCGGCCTGGTTCAAACCAGACGACACAGGGATTCACTGGTTTGATGCAGATCGTGAAATTCTCCAAAGTGTCGAGAACTTGCTTTCAAATGATGCATCCTGGAGCATGAGGCCTTAATGGAAATGATCAATGGTTCTCCTTGGGTAGAACATTATGACCCAGGTGTTTCCTCTCACCTGAATTATCCAAAACTGACACTGGTTGGGATTTTAGGGATGGCAGCAGAGTCGAAACCAGATCAGGATTGTATTATTTATGGCTCACGGAAGATCTCTTATAAGGATATTCACAATTCCAGTACGTCTCTAGCAGGTAACCTTATCGCACAGGGCTTATCAAAAGGCGACAGAGTGGGTGTTTTACTAGGGAACACCCCAGCTTTTTTGCAGGCATTTTTTGCAATTCTAAAAGCCGGTGGAGTGGTCGTGGCGATTAATCCACATCATAAGTTACCGGAGATTGTGTATGTATTAAATGATTCAGATGTTTCTATTTTAATTACAGATCCTTCTCACGACGATCTCGCGAAGGAAATTAGGCAAGCAACTGGTAAAAAAGTACTGGTTATCCCTGATCACTTCCCTGGACTCGACTCACCGACAGGGAGCGATTTTAATAAAGAAATAAATAGTGAAAAGCAAAACTATATTGAAAATAGAGATTTCGATATAAATTATCCGATCATTACCCCAGATGATCCGGCCATCTTCCAATATAGCGGGGGGACGACAGGGACGCCCAAAGCTGCCATCGGGTCGCATTGGAATCTGGTTGCAAATGTTATTCAATTTAGTGAATGGCTAAAGAATCTTCCGAATCCCAACCCGGTATTTTTCAGCGCCATTCCTTTTTATCATGTTTATGGAATGGTGTTGGCAATGTGCCTGCCGATTTACATGAAGACCACCTTGATCGCGCAGGATAAATTTCACGAAATGTATTCAACCATCGCTTTGATCAATCAATACCAGCCGGATGTATCTCCTCTTGTTCCGACTATGTTTCGATCATTGATCAAAGATCCACATTTTGGGGAGCTTCATTATGGTGCGTTGAAGATTTGTATTTCGGGATCAGCTCCCCTGGAGGATTCGCTGAAAAATGAATTTGAAGCCAGGACAGGAGCGACAATTCTGGAGGGATATGGCTTATCAGAAGCACCTACTGCAACGCACTGCAATCCTTTGAGCGGACAAAGAAAGACTGGTTCCATTGGATTACCACTGCCTGATGTGGAGTGCAAAATAGTGGATATGGATAATGGGGATCAAATTCTTCCAATCGGTGAGACCGGCGAATTAATCCTGAATGGTCCACAGGTGATGCGTGGTTATCACAATCGAAATGAGGAAACTTGTGAAGTCATTCGAAATGGCTGGTTATTCACAGGCGATATCGCCAGAATGGATCCAGACGGATATTTCTACATAACTGGTCGAAAGAAGGAATTGATCAAAGTTAACGGTTTGCAGGTATGGCCAGGGGAGGTGGAAAATGTGATCAGGCTTTTCCCCGGGATAAGCGATGTTGTGGTGGCGGGAATTCCGGACGCAGAAACCGGGGAACGCCCGAAAGCCTGGGTCATTCCAGTCGGGGATGTTGTGTTTGATATAAACACATTGAAAAAGTTTTGTAAGGATTACCTGGCTGATTACAAGATTCCGCGAGAGTTTGAAATGGTGCGGGAATTCCCTCGCAGCAATATCGGTAAGGTACTCCGTAGAGAACTCGTTCGTCGGAATAATGAGAAAAAACATCCCGGGTGACCCCGGGATGTTTTTTTGAGCGAATTATCCTGTCGAAAATGCGGGAGTACCGCTGTCTTTCTTGACCGGTGTTGGGAAAATCTTCTGAAAATCATCCTTGGAAAGCGTTTCAACTTCCAGAAGTTTCTGCGCGACCGCATCCAGCTGTTTTCGATATTTGATGAGGATCTTGCGCGCATCCTTGTAAGCTGTGTTGACAATGGTGCGAACCTCGGAATCGATTTCCTCAGCGACAGCCTCGGAATAATCCCGCTGTTCGGATATTTCCCTACCCAGGAAGATCAACTCTTCCTTCTGACCATAGACCATAGGTCCCATGCTGGCACTCATTCCCAGCCGGGTGACCATCGTGCGGGCAAGTTTGGTCACCCGTTCGATATCGTTGGATGCGCCAGAAGTGATATCGTCGAAGACAATCTCCTCCGCTGCGCGTCCGCCAAGCAATGCAACCAACTCGGCAAGTAGTTTTTTACGCGGCATGAGGATGCGATCCTCTTCCGGAAGGGGCATTGTGTAACCCCCGGCCATTCCGCGTCCAATGATCGTGATCTTATGAACGGGGTCGTGTTCTGGTAAAGCATTCATGATCACCGCGTGACCGGCTTCGTGATAAGCGATGATTTTCTTTTCCTCAGGGCTGATCAGCCTGCTCTTGCGTTCCGGACCGGCGATGACACGTTCAATGGATTCCTCCAGCTCTGCCTGACCGATGATCTTCTTGTCGCGGCGGGCGGAGAGAATGGCGGCTTCATTGACCAGGTTTTCGATATCTGCGCCAACGAAACCCGGCGTGGCACGAGCGAGTGCGCTCAGATCTACATCTGGAGCTAGCGGTTTGCCCTTAACATGCACTTTTAGAATCGCCTCGCGGCCTTTTACATCTGGCCGATCCAGCACCACCCGGCGGTCAAAGCGCCCAGGCCGCAGCAAGGCAGGGTCAAGGATATCAGGGCGGTTTGTGGCAGCGATGATAATGACATTTGTATCCGTATCGAAGCCGTCCATTTCGACGAGGAGTTGATTTAGGGTTTGTTCTCGCTCGTCATGACTGCCACCCAGTCCAGCACCTCGCTGACGGCCGACCGCGTCGATCTCATCCACGAAAACAATAGCAGGAGAATGCCTTTTCGCCTGTTCGAAAAGATCCCGGACGCGGGAGGCACCCACACCAACAAACATTTCAACAAATTCAGAACCAGAAATCGAGAAGAAAGGAACCCCCGCCTCGCCGGAGACTGCCTTGGCCATGAGGGTCTTGCCTGTTCCGGGAGGACCTACCAGAAGAACACCCTTGGGAATACGGGCGCCTATTTGGATGAACTTTTGGGGTTCGCGCAGGAACTCAACGATCTCCTCAAGTTCTTCTTTGGATTCTTCAACACCAGCGACATCCTGAAAGGTTACCGTCGGATTTTCGCCGGAAAACATGCGGGCTTTGGATTTGCCAAAGGACATGGCGGCGTTGTTGCTGCCCTGCGCCTGGCGAAAGATCAGAAAAACCAGAAAACCCAGCGCAAGCATTGGGATGATATAGGGGAGTGAACTCAGCACCATGGACATGAAGCTGGGTGGGATCACTTCGACAGTAATTTTGGTTGAGATCAACCCTTCAGACGTTACTCCGTAATCGAGCAACTGTTGAACAAGGGTGGATTCCGTCTCTTTTACCGTGTCTTTTTCAGTTCCGTCGTTATAAACCACATGGATCCGGTTGTTCTCGCTCGATTGGATCTTGGCAACCAGGCCGCTATTAACATCATTAGCCAACTGATTTATAGTCAGGGATTTCTGATCCGATTTGTTATTAAAGCTGTAGAAGACAAGAATAAAAATAGAAACCAGTAGAATTATATAAACTATGTATGATTGATTTCGGGAACCCACTCGTTCCTCCTCTGCAATTTCAGACCAAATTTATCTTTATTATACCTTCCTGTCGATAAAATCTCTAATATGTATGAGGTGAAATGGAAATATTAATATTATTCATATAGAAAATCCCCTCGGTAATCAGTGACTGAGGGGATTTTGATAAATTGGGCACTCAGGCTCTGCTTATTGATCTTTGATCTCTAAGGTAGGAAACTCGTGACAGGAACCGCATCCGATAGAAGGTTCTTTAACGATCACCTGATTCTTCTGGCAGAATGCAGTCACATCAACATGCGGGGAAAGCCCCAGAAAACCGCCTGAAATTTTCCCCTGCTGGATCATGAATTGACAGCCGTTGGCCCGTTGAATGGCGGGGGAGGGACAGGTTTTACACAATTTTGAGGACCAACCACCCTGGTTTGATGCCAGATTTAATAACCGACACTCTTCAATATTCTTTCCCCGGAAATAATCTCCGTAAAAATATTTGCACTCGAAACCATAAGGCGTTTTCATGAAATAGGCGGTTTCTTTGAAGGTTAATCCTGAACACGGGTTACATAGTTACCCGTGCGGGTATCCACGCGTATTTTATCGCCTTCCTTGATGAAGTAGGGCACATCCACCTGGATGCCTGTCTCTATGGTGACCTTCTTGGTGACACCGGTCGCAGTGTCGCCTTTCACGGCCATTTCGGCGCGAGTGACTTCAAAATCGACGGATGTGGGAAGCTCTATATCGAGCGGTTCATTTTTATAAAAAACGAGCTTGCATTCCATGCTCTCTTTTAAATAACCTGTAGAATCGCCCAGGTTATCTTTTTCGACGGCAATCTGATCAAAGGTCTCGGTGTCCATGAAATGATAAATATCACCATCGTTGTAGAGATATTGGACGTTGTGGGCATCCAGGCGCACATCCTGGACACGGTCTCCGGAGGAGAAAGTCTTTTCAATAGTGGAGCCAGTTTTCAGATTGCGGGCTTTGATGCGGATGGTGGCATTACCACGGCCGGGTTTACTAAAACTGTATTCCAGAACGCGAAACAAATTGTTGTCAAACTCAAAGATCACACCCTTGCGAAGATCATTTACATCAATCATGACGATCCTTTCAAATCTTAAAGTTAACGAAAGGATTATATCCTTTGCCTCGCAAGTCGGCAAGGAAATGAAAATGGCCTGGCGCTTCAGGCCAGGCCAAAGTAACGAAAATGGTTTAACCTAAGTTTGGTTCGATCAGACCGTAATCACCATCGCGGCGGCGGTAAAGGACATTTATAGAACTGGTATTGGCGTTGTAGAAAATGAAGAAATTCTCATGCTCAAGGAGGCGCATCTGTTCGATGGCTTCCAGCTCATCCATCGGTACCAGGGTGAAAGATTTTCTTCTGGCGATTACCGGTCGGTTTTCTGATTCGATGTGAAGTGATGCTTCTTCTGCAGCTATAGCTTCAGCGACACTCTCTTTGTGGCTGCGTTGTTTTCGGCTTTTATATCTTTCGATTTGATGATGCATTTTTTCCAGCGCAGAATCGATGGAGGTCATGATCTCATTGGAGCGTTCCTCTGTCCGAAGGATGCATGATTTCGCGTGGATTGTGATTTGAGCCACGTAGCGATCCTCAATATTTCTGGCAGTCTTTGAAAAGGATAGATCGACATCAACCTCCTGAATATTGGGGAGCAGGCGCTCGATTTTTATCATCTTTTTTTCTACATACTCCTTGAGCTTGTCGGTAGACTCAAGGTTCTTAAAGGAAACTTTCGTTGCGATAGTCATTTGTTGCCTCCTGTTTTAAGAATTCCGCTTAAATATCAGCGGGAATATGAATCAGATCTTTGAATATGGGTCTGGAGAGAGTGATGCCGCACACCTTCAAAGAGCCTGCCACTTTAAGGGCTGAAGCACAGGCTGAAATCGAAGAGCCTGTGGTGGCGACATCATCGACAACGAGAATTGATTTACCATAGACCAATGCGGGGTCCGCCTGAAAAGCACCGTTAACGTTGGTCGCTCTTTCAGCAGCGGATAGACCTACCTGGCTGCGTGTTTCTCGAATCCGTTTGACCGCCTTACTGGAGTAGGGAATATTATTCGCAAGCGCCAGTGGAAACGCAAACAAATCCGTTTGGTTGTAACCTCTCTGGCGGGAATGCTGGTGATTGATCGGTACGGGGACGATCAGGTCGACCTGCCAGGGCAACTGCGAAAAAAGCACTTGTAAATATTCTGACAAAGCAAGACCCAGACCGTAATCAGGATATTCTTTCATCCTTATAATAGCACTTCGCAGCGGTTCTGTATATTCCGAATATGAACGGAGGAAATCGTAAGGAGGATTTTCGTTTATGCATCGGTCACATGAAGATTGATATTTGACAGGGAGGCCACATCTTTTACATACGGGTGATGGCATCGGCGATATTTTTGATTTGCATTCCGGGCACCAGCAAAAACCATTTTTCCCGCAACCAGCGCATGAGGGGGGAAAAACCCAATCTGCTGCACTCCAAACACTCTTATAAGCAGAAAAGGCTGCGCTCCGTGAGAAGTCAGCCGATAACATCGTTTGCCCCTGGAGTTATTGAAATAAATTGCCGAGAGAAGAATGCATCAATTTTAAAGCAGCCGGTGTGAGAAGCACAATCATCAGACTGGGAAAAATCAGGAGACCCATCGGGATGAGCATTTTAATGGGCGCTTTATGGGCTTCCTCTTCAGCATGCTGGCGACGTTTGATACGCATTTGATCAGACTGGATACGCAATACCTTGGCCATGCTGACACCCAGCAACTCGGATTGGATAACCGCGGCGACGAAGCTGGTCAATTCGGGTAAACCAATCCGATCCGCCATGTCACGCAATGCTTCACGACGGAGTTTCCCCAACTGAATTTCCTGGATCACCCGGGCAAAAGCGAGCGAAAGTTCAGAATTCCACTTCTCGCTAACTTTGGACATGGCAGCATCAAAACCGAGACCTGCCTCTACGCATATGGTCAGGAGATCCAAGGCATCTGGCAACGCGCGGCGGATATTTTTCTGGCGGCGTGTTATGGCACTGCCCAAGAAAATCTGTGGAATGAAAAAACCAATGACAAAGGACGCAACGATCACCAGAAGCTTGCGTCCCATCGGCCATTCACTGCCGATTCTGGAAAAAAGGACTAAAACCAGGACACCAAAGACGATTGCGCTCAAACCCTGGGCAGCTAAAAACATGGTGGGATCAAGTTGGGAAGGTGCACCTGCAAGCTCCAATTTCCGGGAGGTGGATTGCAGGGCGTTTTGAGGGGTGAAGCGGATCGCCAGGGTTCCAAAGGTGCGGGCGAGAGGATAGATGATGCGTTCCATGAAAGGCTGAGAAAGCTCGATCTTTTCCAGATTAACCTTTTCACCACGCTGGTTGAATTCCTCGAGACGGGCGTTGATCTCGCGCTGATCAGCGATTTGCGGGTTGCGAAGCCCAATGATCACAAGTCCCACGACACCCAGTAAAATGAACATCGCAATCGCAATAATAAGTAACATTTTCGCCTCCTCTGGCGATCAGATCTCGATATCCGAGAGCTTGTTCATCGCAAAATACCCCGAAGTGATCAGCAGGACAACAACTGCCAGCGAGATATATCCACAAGGTTGGGAACTTGGAAGGATGAACTCTTGCATGTAGGATGGGTTCAGAAGATACAGGATCCCAACAACAATGATGGGCATGAGGGCCAGAAAACGACCTGAATATTTCTGCTGGGCAGTCAGTGTGCGAATCTCACCTTTGATACGGACACGTTCGCGGATCGTATATGAAATGGTATCCAGAATTTCTGCCAGATTACCGCCGACCTCACGCTGAACTTTCATTGCGGTGATTACCAGGTCAAGATCATCACTGGGGATGCGGCGAACCAAATTTTCCAGCGCCAGGCCCACATCAATACCCAAAGCTTGTTCCTGAACCACTCGTCGAAATTCCTCGCTGATGGGTGGGGGGAGTTCCTTGCTGATGGCTTCCATGGATTGCAGCGTGGAATAACCTGCACGGAGACCATTCACCATCAAGTTCAGCATATCGGGAAGCTGTTCGTTGAAGCGAATCAGACGCTTGCCTTGCTGATTCTGAACATACACAAGCGGAATAATGGCACCTACTACCGCTCCGACGGCAGCGAATAAAATATTACTTTTTGTAAGATAAAAGAGTAGTCCACCCAGGAATATGGATGCGATCACCATGATCGCCATAAACTCGCCACCCTTAAGTTTGAGATCAGCGCGGGCGAGCATTTTTGCGATGCGTTCACCGAAAGTTGACCGTTCGACCCGCCGGTTTAACCATTCTGTAAGTGGGCTGGTCTTCTTGCCGCCAGATTTAACTTTGGGTTCATCCACTTTCCCTAGGCTGCCGAGACGCTCATCCACGAGGGATCGTTCAGACCGAATGGAAACTACGACGCCAATGATCAGCAAAATGAATGCAGCGGTGCCACCGAGAACAAGAATATATATTGGATTCATGGAAACACCTTTAGTACCGGCGTTGTTCCCCGGGTGAATAGATATTGGGTGGCAAACGGATACCCGCGAATTGGATCTTTTCCTCGAATTTCGGACGGATTCCAGTAGGGTGCAGGCGGCCGATCACCTTGTTATTTTCATAACCAACCTGTTCAAAAATAAAGATATCCTCCATGGTGATAACATCGCCTTCCATACCAACAACACCGGTGATATTGACCACCTTACGGGTGCCATCGCGCATACGCTCCTGGTGGATGATCAACTCGATGGCGGAAGCAATTTGCTCGCGAATCGCGCGCATGGGCAAATCCATACCGGCCATCAGTGCCATGGTTTCGATACGGGAGAGGGTATCCCGCGGGCTGTTGGAGTGGCAGGTGGTCATGGAGCCATCATGACCGGTATTCATGGCCTGAAGCATGTCAATGGCTGCTGAATCGCGGATCTCACCAACTATGATGCGGTCCGGCCTCATTCGGAGGGCGTTAACCACCAACTCGCGGATGGTGATCTCACCGCGACCTTCGATGTTGGCAGGGCGAGATTCCAACGTCACAACGTGTTCCTGGCGGAGCTGAAGTTCGGCAGCATTTTCGATCGTAATGATGCGTTCCTCGGCTGGGATATAGGTGGAAAGAACATTCAGAAGTGTGGTTTTTCCAGAACCAGTACCGCCGGAGATGACAATATTGACCCGCGCTTTCACGCAGGCGGCCAGGAATTGAACCGACTCTGGCGTCAGTGAACCGTACTGTACCATTTGTTCAACGGTGATCGGGTTTTTTGAAAACTTACGGATGGTCAGTACCGGGCCGACCAATGAAATGGGCGGAATGACCGCATTTACGCGGGAGCCATCCGGCAGACGCGCATCCACGTATGGGCTGGATTCGTCGATGCGACGACCGAGAGGGGAAACGATCCTCTCAATGATGCGCATCACATGCTCATTGCTTTCAAAGGAGTTCTGCACCCGATAGATACGCCCCGCACGCTCCACATAAATGTGGGTGGCGCCGTTGACCATGATTTCTGTTACGGAGTCTTCCTCCAGAAGCTGTTGAAGTGGACCAAATCCGAGGATCTCAGCGGTTATTTGATCGAACAGTCGGGAGCGTTCCGGGCGGGAAAGGACAATGCCTTCCTCAGTTAAAATCTGCTCAAAAAGTTGCTGGATCACCTGACGTACCTGGGCAGTCTTACTTACATCCATGTTCGGATCCAACTCAGCAAGCAGCTTGGTTTGTACGCGATTTTTCAGATCCTGATAGGTATCCTGATTGGCGCCCATAATGGGACCAGTGCGTGGTTTCAACGGTTGAGCAGCAGTGTTGGCCGAGCTGTTGGAGAGGGGGCTGGTTCCAAAACCGGTGGAGGAGCTTTCACCGGGTTGAATCCTTTTTAAAATTGACATTCAGATAACTCCATAAAACAGTTACTTCTTGACCGGTGCTTCTGGTTCGATCTTGGCCATTTTCTCAGTAACGATCGCGGCCAGCTCGTAAAGTTTGCGACCTACCGGAGAGGTTTTGAATTCAAGAACAAAAGGAACCCCGCGGTTCACCGAGTTCTGAACAATCTTGTCATCCTCTGGTATGGTGATGGATACTTCCTGGTGGAGACTTTCTTTGATCTTGTCGGCGGTGATCCCGATCTGGGGATTAAAGCGATTCAAGACAAAGATGATATGGTCACGGGGTATCCGTACCTGATCTGCCAGGTTGAGGAATAAATTGCAATTCTTGATGGAGGGAATTTCCTGAGATGTGACCAATACCATGGCGTCCATAACATCCATGGCGCTTAAAACATATTCTGTCAAAGCTGACGCAGAATCGACGATAACGTAAGGATAGATCTTCTTGAGATAGGATAAAAGTTTTCCGAATTCATCGCCCTTTACTGCATCTGCATGTTCTGGCCGAGGCGGGGCGGGGAGGAGGTGCATTCCCGAGGCGGCGTGCGTTACAACTACATCTTTAACCACATCTGAATCCAGATCATCCACCCTGCTGGTTAGATCGGTGATGTTGGTTTTGCTTTGTTCGTTTAAGAAAATGGCTACATCTCCAAATTGAAGGTTTCCATCCACAAGGATGGATTTTCTTTCTGGAGTGTTGAGGGCTAATGCCAGATTTGTGGCAACGGTTGTGGTGCCGACACCGCCTTTAGGGCTGAATACCACAATGATTCTGCCTGGCTCCCCATAACCACCAGACATGGTCCCACCAGATGGTGCTCCCCCAGCGGGATAAGCGACGGACATCTTGCTTTTTTCTTCACGTGCTTTTTCCCCGGCACTTCGGACTGCGTTAGTAAGGTCATCCAGTACAAGCGGTTTGGGGAGAAAATCGTAGGCGCCGGCTTTCATGGCTTTTCGCATGTATTCCGTATCATTTTGCACGGAAAGCATGACCACCTGGATTGCCGGCATTTTTCGATGGAGAACCTCAGTGGCGTTCAATCCATCCATATCCGGCATATTGATATCCATGATAACTACATCAGGATTCAATTTTTGAGATAACTCGACCGCTTCCTTGCCTGTTCGGCCGCTTTCCACCACTTCGATCCCCTGGTCGAAGGAAAGCATGCGTTTCAGGTTATCCCTGGTTTCGGCGATATCGTCAACGATGAGTACCCGAATCTTCTCTGGACCAGCCATAAAAACTCCGATTATTGGGTCGCGGGTGCGGGGGTATTGTTTGTTGAAGGCCAGTTAGGATATGGAATATTGAGCGCTTCTGTTCTGGGTTCAACACCATATGGAAGTTTGGCAGGCAGCTGAATATTTTTCTGGTCCATGACAAACTGAAGGGTCACAGGCTGGGTGGAGAGGATCTGTAGATCACCAGCCGAGCGAAGTGCCATGGTCAATTGAACCTTGTTTGACAGCAAATAGTTGAGGAGGACTACATCCTGCGGAGTTACGATCAGAGAAACAATATCCGGGTTCGCGGCGGCAATGGCAGCCGCACTTTGCGCATTTTGTGTGGCTTGGTCGGGGGTTGCATTTTCTCCCGCCTTTGGAAGAAGCTCGGCGGAGAAATCACCCACACGCAGGATGGTGGCATCCTGGATGACCGTCTGGCAAACCAAGCGGGGACGCTGTGATTCACTGGGAACGGAGTAGGTGACCATGTTCAGGTTAGGATCGATAGCCGCATAACCCATCTTGGATGGATCGCCGGATGTATTGATATTGGCTGATACCGTAACGCCGGTACAGTTTTCATCCGTGCAGTTAGCGCCTGGGGCTTTGACAATGGATGTGTAATTTGGCAGCTTCGACTGAAAATTCGTATCCAGGTCAGTCAGGAGCATGCAGCCAACCATCATCACGTGATCACCCATTTGCGGAGCGTAGGATACGAAGGTTTCACGGGTGACAGGAACTGAAAATGCGGTCATCCCTGTGGGAATTTGGAAGGAAGCCAGCGAACCGGTGGGTTGATCTACAACCATACCCTGGGTAAGCGGCATGCGGGCTTCAAGATCAAATTTTGCCCGTTTGCCCAAGACCTCGTTCATATCGGTGATGAAAGTTCCAGAAACCAGTTCAGTCCGTGGATATTTGACGTAAGTTAAAACACTCTCCGTGAACTGAGTGCCCTTGGCTATGGCCTGGGTGGTTAATACAATATCCACCAGTTCCCCTGAGGGGGTGGGCTGGGAAAGGGGTTGAGCAACCCCGGCTGGTTTATTAAAGAACGTCAGGTAACCATAAATCGCCCCCACAATGACGATTAACAAAACAGCGATAAGAATTATCGTCATGCCTCTTCTTCTTCCACCTGCAGCCATGTCCACCTCCTTATTGATGCATAAATCTTAGGTTAAATTTAAACTCATTATACGGCAATTGTCAACGGAAAAAGACCTTATAGAATTGTAAGGCTGCAATAATTATGCCAGACGAAATTTTGACCGTACTGAAACTTATTTAGCAATAATTCGTAGATAGTCGTGGAAAAAATGAGCGAAATTGGCCAAAAATGGCTATAATCAATTTGAAGAATAATCGATGATCATGTTCTTTCAAGGAGGATAAAATGGCTGACATGTTTCAAAGGGTGACCGACGAACAAGATATATTTAAGAAACTTCTCAGTAAAGTCCCAGGTTTCAAAGGATACGTTGATAGAGAGACCCGGCGTTCCTCAGATAAACTCATTCGCGAGAGCCTCGCCGACCGCTTTGAAGCCCTCTGGCAGCGTATATCCTCAATCCAGAAGGATATGGTAAACGAGGGCATGATCGAGTTTGTAGATGATATGGAAGGCGCCTCTATCAAGGTCAGGCAATTCATCGACCGGGTACGCACGGCTTCCTACGGTTATGCAGGGCTTTTCGATGCAATAAAAATTGACAGCGAGGAATTGAGTGAGCTGTATCGATACGATCTTGCCATGTTTAATCTGGCAGATGAAGCTTCCAGAGGAATAGATAATGTGGAAGCTTCCCTGGGCAGCGATGGATTAAAAGCCGCCATTAAGAATTTAGTCAATATTTCGCAGCAATGCGTGGACACATTCAACAAAAGAGTGGAAGTCATCAAAACTGGGGTTTCCGGCGGGGATGTTGCGCTTACCCAGGTTCAATAAATAGATCCGGAGGACAGGAGATAAACCATGGCTAATATTTTTGAAGTCATCGAGTACCCTGATGAGATGAAGGATGAAATCGTTCATCGTTTTCCTGAGGAAGGGTATGGCGCTTTTCATATCGGTTCACAAGTGATCGTCCGTGAACCACAAAGGGCAGTGTTTTTCCGCGATGGGTTATCGCTGGATACTTTTGGTCCGGGAAGGCACACGATCACCACGGCAAATATACCCTTGTTGATCAACCTGATCGGCAAGGCGTTCAATGACCGCTCTCCCTTCACTGCGGAAGTATATTTCATCGCGATGAAAGAATTCGCCGATCAAAAGTGGGGAACTCCGCAGCCTATCCTGGTGAGCAATCCTGGCATGGGGCTGGGGGTAGCGTTGCTGCAGGGTTTTGGGACCTATAGCTTTCAGGTGGCTGATCCGCAGCAATTTGTAACCCAGATCGTAGGTGTGCAAGGAACATACAGGACCACGGAGATCGAAGACCGATTGCGGCTGATGCTCATCTCCAAACTTCAGGATATCCTGGCTGAAACCGCCAAGACCAAATCGCTGGTCAATATCATCGCTCTAACGGAAGAGATCGGTGCCGGCGTGCGCGCCAAGGCCCAGGATGATTTCAAAGCCATTGGATTGACCCTAAAATCCTTCTATATCGGCAACCTGAAACCATCGGATAAATCCGCAGAAGAGCTGCGCGCGATGGGCGTCCTTGATTTGAATACCTATACCCAATTACAGGCGGCGGATGCCATGCGGGAAGCAGCATCCAATCCCTCCGGTGGTGCCGGTCTGACTGCCGGTATTGGCGCCGGTATGGGTATCGGGAACGTCCTGGCCAATTCCCTGCAGGGTGTTGGCGCACAGAATCAAACTCCCGGTGCCAATGGACAAAATGCAGCAGTCATCCCGGCTGTTATGACCCCTTCTGAGGCCGCTACGGTTTTGAAAGTTTCTGAAGAGGACGTCATGGCTGCCATTAAAGGTGGACAATTGAAAGCCAAACAAATGGGTACTGCTTACCGGATCAGCAAAGAATCGCTGGAAGAATTCTTGAAAAGCTGACCCCTCAAAAATTATTCTCCCCCCATTCAGTAAGAGTGGGGGGATTTTTTTCGTCATGTTATAATTTTTACATTGAAGGTCATCTCCTAAAAAGGCGGACCGGATGAGATTACACGAATACCAATCGAAAAGCATTTTTGCACAGCACGGTATTCCAATCCCCAAAGGTAGAGTAGCAAATACAGCAGGTGAGGTAAAACAGATCGCTGAGGAACTCGGCGGTCGCGTTGTTATTAAAGCCCAGGTGTTGGTGGGCAGCCGCGGAAAAGCAGGTGGTATCCGGCTTGCAAAATCGGTGCAGGAAGCAGAGGAGATTGCAACGCAGATCCTTTCCATGGATTTACGAGGGCTCGCAGTCCGACGCGTGTTGGTGGATGAAATCGTTAGTTTTTCCAAAGAGATCTACTTGGGGATTACGAATGACCGCACTGAGCGTAAACCTGTCATCATTGCCTCAGGCGCGGGAGGGATCGATATCGAACAAGTGGCCCGGGAAACCCCCGAGCGGATCATAAAGGTGTATCTGGATGCGCCATTTGGTCTACACGATTTTCAAACTCGCGAGTTGGCGATTGGGATTGATCTTCCCCGTGAATTGTGGAAATCATTTAATGGGATAGCGAAAGGTCTTTGGAAGGCGTTTAAAGAAAATGATGCCGCCATCGCAGAGATCAATCCCCTGGTTGTAACTCAATCTGGAAGCCTGATCGCGCTTGATGGAAAACTAATCGTCGATGACAACTCGCTTTTCCGGCATCCCGAGCTGGTGGAGATCCGCGACTTGGATGCAGAAGAACCAGTGGAGGTGGAAGCCCGAAAATATGGTCTTTCCTATATTCGACTGGATGGAAATATCGGTTGTATGGTGAACGGCGCCGGTCTGGCGATGGCAACCCTGGATATCATCAAACAGAGCGGTGGGAATCCATCCAATTTTTTGGATATTGGTGGGGGAGCCAGCGCGGATAAAGTATCCACTGCGTTGCGGATCATTTGTGCAGATCCTGCTGTAAAAGTTATCCTAGTCAATATTTTCGGCGGGATCACCCGCTGCGACGAAGTTGCCCGTGGTATCCTAGCGGCGCGGAATGAGGTCAATAGGTCTATTCCACTGGTGGTTCGCCTGGCTGGAACAAACGCAGAGAAAGGGTTGAAATTGCTGGCAGATACTGATATGAAAACTGCCTCCAGCCTTGAAGATGCTGCAAGAAAAGCCGTGGAAATTGCTGCCAGGGAGATGAAATGAGCATTTTAGTCAATAAGCAGACCCGCGTCCTGGTGCAGGGAATCACCGGGCACGAAGGGTCATTCCATACGGCTCAGATGATCGCAGCTGGCACTGAAGTTGTCGCGGGGGTGACCCCTGGCAGAGGGGGAGAATGGGTGCTGGATGGAAAAGTGCCGGTTTTCGATACTGTCAAACAGGCAGTGGGTGTTACGGAGGTGAATGCCGGCGTGATCTTTGTGCCTGCCAGCGCGGCAGCAGATGCAATTCTGGAAGAAGCTGATGCTGGTTTGGAATTGATCGTTTGTATCACAGAAGGCATCCCGGTGAAGGATATGATCCAAACCTGTGCCGGATTGAAAAAGACACAATCGCGCTTGATCGGACCGAATTGCCCGGGGATCATCTCTCCAGGTGAATCGTTGGTGGGGATCATTCCGGCAAGTATTGCCATTCCGGGGGATATCGGTATCATCTCACGATCTGGCACCCTGACCTACGAGGTGCTGCACGGGCTCAAACAAGCAGGATTGGGTGTAAGCACGTGTGTTGGCATAGGGGGAGACGCGATCAAAGGGTGCGACTTCGTAGATCTGCTCGAGTTCTTTGAAGATGACCCTCACACAAAATCTGTAGTGCTGATCGGTGAGATTGGCGGTATGGACGAAGAACGCGCCGCCGAGATGATCGCAGCAAAATTCTCAAAACCGGTGTATGGATTTATTGCAGGGTTATCCGCACCGGCTGGCAAGCGGATGGGTCACGCTGGGGCGATTGTGGAAGGTGGAAGCGGAGGAGCCGAGGAAAAGGTGGAGGCTCTTCAGCAGGCTGGAGTCAAAGTTGCTGCCAGCCCGGGAGAGGTGATTAGCCTGATTCAGAAATAAAAAAAGACAATTGTCCAATGAATAATTGTCTTTTTCGAGAGTCATGAGATCTGGGATTATTTCTTGTGTGTATCGATATATTTCACCGCGTCTGAGACCGTCTTAATTTGGCGGGCATCTTCATCATTGATCGTAAGAGAGAATTTCTCGCAAAAACCGTCGATCAGGAAGAACTGATCCATGGAATCTGCTTTCAAATCTTCCACAAAGCGTGTTTCTGGAGTGATTTCACTGGTATCGACCTTTAATACATCCGCAATAACTGCTTTCACTTCTTCCAAAGTGCTGGCCATGGATTGATCCTCCTGATGATTTTCAATAATTGTAACCATCAATATCCACATGTCAAGAATGGGATAATGAGGATGTTAAATTATTGATGGCATTAAGTTATACTTTTACTTACTGGATTAACAACACCATTAAATAGGTTAAGTTGCATGTCGATGGAAGAACGTAAGAACGATCACATTCAAATCAATCTGCAAAAAGACGTGCGGAGCAGCCGGAAAACCGGGCTGGACGCGTTGCGGTTTGTTCACAATGCACTTCCAGAAATAGCATTTCAAGACGTGGATTGCAGCAGTACTTTCATGGGGTATAAGGCATCTCTACCGGTGATGATTTCCTCCATGACCGGCGGTACGAATGACGGCGGAAGAATCAATAAAATCCTTGCAAGCACTGCAGAAAAATACGGATTGGCAATGGGTCTTGGTTCAATGCGCATCGCCCTGGAAAATCCGGAAAAATTGGAAACCTTCAAAGTCCGAAAATACGCTCCCAATATTCTTCTATTCTCCAATTTGGGTGCCGTCCAGCTAAATTACGGGTTTACGGTTGAGCATTGCCAGCGAGCGGTTGATGCAGTGGATGCCAACGGGTTAATCCTGCATCTGAATTGTCTTCAGGAGGCGCTGCAACCCGAAGGGAATACCGATTTTTCAGGCTTGCTGGGAAAAATCGAAAAGGTGTGCCGAAAATTATCTGTACCGGTAATCGTAAAAGAAATCGGGTGGGGTCTTTCAGCCTCCGTTGCAAAGAAGTTGATCGAAGCAGGTGTGGCCGGGTTGGACACCGCCGGCGCGGGCGGAACTTCCTGGTCAGAGGTGGAAAAATATCGCGCGGTTGATAATATCCAATCGCAGACAGCAGCTATCTTCAAAGATTGGGGCATCCCATTGGTGGACTCACTCACGGCAATTCGGAAGCAGAATGACAAAATCCCTCTGGTCGCATCCGGGGGAATAAAAACCGGGTTGGATATCGCGAAATGCCTGGCGCTGGGTGCGAATATGTGCGGAATTGCAGGTGGTTTTCTAAAAGCAGCAGCAGGGTCCCAAGAAGATGCTTACGAATTTACTGAGATCCTCCATCGGCAGCTTCGAGTAACCATGTTCGCAACCGGTGCGAGAAATATTGAAGAACTTCGAAAACTGCCCTTGATCGGGCAAGATTGCCAGGGACTATAGTGGATTCTTTCGTTCAATATCAGGCAAGAATGATCCCGCGCGTAAATGGGACAATGTTTGGTTATTTCCAGGAATTGCTGCCTAATGAATATCTTGGACAGAAAAAGATCATAAATTATCATTTTAATTGGGGGGATGGGGAAAAAAGGAATCACAAAGGCGGAAAGCGTTTGCGTCCTTTGATCTTGATACTCGCTGCGGAGTGTGTGGGCGGTGAATCGGAAAGAGCTCTACCTGCGGCTGCTGCAGTTGAATTCATACATAATTTTTCGCTCATCCATGATGATATTGAAGATCGCGATGAATTTCGACACGGCCAGGAGACCGCCTGGAAGAAATTCGGCGTGGAGAAAGCTATCAACGCCGGAGACGCGCTCTTTTCACTGGCCTTTTTATGTCTGGCACAGCAAAAAGGTGCAGGAGAAGAGATTCTTGAATTGATTCGGATCCTGAGCTCCACCTGTGCGATGCTTACCGGCGGACAGGATATGGACCTCGAGTTTGAAACGAGGCAAGATATTTCAATTGATGCGTATATGACCATGGTGCGCGGAAAAACAGCTTCGCTTTTCGAAGCATGTTGCGAAATGGGAGCGCTCATCGGGGGCGGGACGAAGGAGCAACAAGCAGCGTTATCCGTGATGGGCAACCGCTTAGGGTTGGCATTTCAGATCCGTGATGACTGGCTAGGCCTCTGGGGTGATCCGGTTAAAACCGGAAAGAAGGCGGGAAACGACCTGATCACCGGCAAGAAGACACTGCCAATTCTATTTGCAATTCAAAAACAACCTGAACTTCATCATTTATTTCAGGCGAAATTATTTGAGAAGAACATTGATGAGGAGATACAAAGAATTGCATCCACGGGTGCCAGCGAATATACTATCGCATATCAAACCCAACTATTGGATGAAGCAGAATCTGAACTTCAGAAAATTAATATTGAAAATCCTGCGATGCAGATATTCAAATCCCTGATTGGGAGCATCCGGCAAAATTAACGCAACGATATTAAAGCGAGAGAACCCAATGCCAATCCAGAATGGTGAAAAAGAATCTGTTTATCGCGCAGCCGGCCTACTTGAAGGAAAGGATATTGATCTCAAAACGATCGAAGAATCCACGAGGAAGATCCTAGTCTCCTTCGGGGAGGATCCTGATAGGGAAGGCTTGTTGAGAACCCCCGATAGGGTTTCAAAAATGTATACCGAATTACTGGCTGGCTACCGGACAGATCCTTTTGAGATGTTAAATGACGCGCTTTTCGAAATTCAATATGATGAAATGGTGATCGTACGAGATATTGAGTTTTATAGCCTTTGCGAACATCATATGCTCCCGTTTGTGGGCAGGGCGCATGTTGCGTATATGCCGAAGGGCAGGGTGATCGGACTTTCGAAGATTCCCCGGGTTGTGGATATGTTCGCCCGCCGGTTACAGGTACAGGAACGGATGACAACGCAAATCGCGAATTTTCTCCATGAACTACTGCAACCATCCGGCGTGGCCGTTGTGCTGGAAGCGCTGCACCTGTGCTCGATCATTCGCGGTGTGAAAAAGCATGATTCCCGGATGACGACCTCCGCCATGCTGGGTACATTTAGAACAGATATGGCGCAGAGAATGGAATTTCTGGATAATATCTCGCGCAGCGCCGAACCACTGCACTTTTAAAAGGTCAAGTTCAAATTGACATCCGGACGCGCCTTCCAAAAGGCGCATTTTTGCATTTCCGTTGCTAGTGAAGCAAGCGTTTTTCCACTTTCAGGATCGATAATTTCCGGGATCAATTCGGCAAGGGGAACTGCCAGGTAGATCCGGTTCCAGATATTCATATCGCGAGGGGTTTGATCCACTATGGAAATATCCAAATCAATGGTTCTGGGCGCGTTTTTATCTGCAGTTCGGATGCGGCCAAGGGACGCTTCGAGGTTCCTGAGGAAGCCATATTTAAGCTCGTCGGTTGAAAAGGATGTTTGAAAATTCGCTGCAGCGTTTAGGAAATTTGGACCTGTCGAACCTTCGGCGGACGTTTCGATTACAGAAGAGCAAACCACCAAGCCAAAATTCTGGCGGATCTCCCCGATGGCGCGGGTGAGGTTTTCTTCCGGATGGATGTTCGAGCCAAGCGAAATATATATTGAAAATGCCATAGAACACTAAGGGCGTTCGATCTCAACTCCGACTGAACGAGAAAAGCGGACAGCACCGGGTTTTTCTACGCGAACCCGGACTTTTTCAACACCCTTCTCTTCAAGCAGCAAATTGGCAATATCTCCAGCCAGGGCTTCCACAGTATACCGATCGGCTTTTTCGGCATAGGCGATCACCTTTTTCGCCAAACTGCGATAATTTACACAATCGTCGATGGAATCGCTTTTCGAAGCGACCCGAATATCTGTAAAAATTACGATATTGATCAAGATATCCTGGGGTTGAGAACGTTCCCGGTCGGTGATGCCAATGATGCCCCGGATGAGCAAATCGGAAATAAATACCTGGTCCATGTTTACCTCTCAGATCAAATGTCGACCGCCATCCAGATGGATGATCTCACCGGTGATGTATTGCGGTCCTTGTATCAGGAATTGGACAGTCTGGCAGACCTCATCCATTTCCGCGGTGCGTCCCAGGGGGACTGATTCAAGCATTTTTTCGGTTGAAGACCCGTCGCTGGGGGGCAGGATCGCCCCAAAAGCAATTCCATTTACTGTTATGTTGGGAGCCAGCGAGACTGCCATGGCCTGGGTCATGGCAGCCAGGGCGGCTTTGCTGATCGTATAGGGAAAGTGATCCATGCCGGGTCTGAGTGCGCGCCAATCGAGGATATTTATTATTTGCCCGTGGGCACCCGGTTTCAGCCGTTCAGCAAACCACTTCGAAAGGAGGAACGGTGCAGTCAAGTTGACCGCCATGTGGCGGTTCCAATCATCCAGGCTGGAATCCTGGAATGAAAGGGTTTCAAAAATCGCGGCGTTATTGATCAGGCATGTGATTTCCAAACCCGAAGGCAGGTTCCCTAAATCTGCTAAAAGGTTCTCCGGTTTGGAGAGATCAGATTTGATAATATATGCATTCCTGCCCAATTTCTCAATTTGACTCAACACTAGCGGAGCTTCTGTATCCGAATGCCCGTGGTGAATGACCACATCGTAACCAGCTGCAGCCAGGCATAACCCCAGCTGCCTGCCAATTCTTTTTGCTGCTCCTGTAATAAGTACTGTCTTTGTCATTTTCAACCTTTGATAAATGGATAATAGTGGAAAGTAAAACGCCTGTCAATCAACTGAATTAGGATTTTATAATCTTTAGGTCGGCGATGTTGGAATGGGATAAACTTGCATCAAGGAAAATTGCCTTGAAATTAGCACTCAAATTCGGATTATTTTTCGGTTGTATCGCAGTCCTTATTACAGGTTGCCAGGCTGAGAAATTGAACGAATCAATTCCATCGGTTAATTCGACTCCAAGAGCAGAGGAAATCGATACCTATTTGACAAAGCAAGCACAAGCAACACCTTTACCGACGATGACTCGCGACCTGGAGCTGGAAAAGCAGCAAACTGAAATTGCTCAAAATCCGGAGTGGGTGCATATGGCGGCAACTGATCCGGTGAGCTTCAAAATGGATTCTGGAAAATATCAACTTGTTGAAAAAATGGCATTTTGGTGCGCGGAGTGCCGCGATCTAAACCCAATCCTGAAGTCCCTTGAAAGCGTATGGGGGGATAAGATCAATTTTATTTATCTGGATGTGGATGATCCCCTAAACGCGGAAAACCTGGATAAACTATCCAGATTGCGGGTTGTGCCTGAGGTTGTTCTTCTGGACGGAAGCGGTAAGGTGATCAAGGATTGGATCGGTCCTCCCAACAAAGAAGAGCTTGTTGCGTCATTTCAAAATCTCCCTTAGAGTTTGACAAAACAGATAAATATTGTTATATTAAGCATACCCCCCCCGGTAGGGTGGGGAAGAAATGGATTGATATGAAGTCTGAGGAAACTGTCGTTCGACTCCAGAATATTGAAGGGCATATCCGCGGCATCCAAAAGATGATTCAGGAGGATGCGTATTGTATTGATGTCATTCAGCAAATTCAGGCAGTCCAGGCTGCACTCAATAAAGTGAACGGCATGATTCTGGAAAATCATCTGAATAGCTGTTTGATCACAGCGATCCGGGGCGACGACCCCAAAGAACGGGAAAGGGTTCTGAAAGAAATCACGGACGTATTCAACGCTTCACAAAAACGATAAGGAGAAAAAATGGAAAAAATCACTTATAACGTACCTGGGATAAATTGCATGCATTGCGTGCACACGATCACAACCGAATTGGAAGAGGTTGATGGTGTAAAAAAGGTTACAGCAGATGCGGCCACAAAAGTGGTTACGGTTGAGTTTGATCCGCCGGCGACCGCTGAAAAAATCAAATCGCTGTTAGCTGAAATCAATTATCCGGTTGCCGCTTAAACCCTTATCAATCCAATTGAATAACGGATATTAAGAAGAGTTCGGATTTCAATGAACCCGTTTAAGGAAAAAAATGGCTGAAACCAGGCAAATTATCCTTCCCATCACAGGGATGACCTGCGCTAATTGCGTTGCGACTGTGGAGCGCAATATTAAGAAGCTGCCAGGCGTGGAGCAGGTATCTGTCAACTTATCGTCCGAAAGGGCGACGGTCGAATATCACCCGGAACAGGTGGGCTTGACCGAAGTGGTAAACAGGGTTCAAAAAGCCGGGTATGGCGTTGCCGAGGGGGAAGCCGAGTTGATCATAACGCGGCCGGTCGATTTTAATGATGCCCGGGTCATCGAGCGGTCACTGGGTGGGTGGGAAGGGATCCGTAACACCAGCGTCAATCTCGCAAACAGCAAGGTGACGATAAGCTATATCCCCACGCTGGTGAACCAGGCGGAAATTCGACGGAAACTAGCCGAAGTAGGCTTTTCGGTGATGGAGCAGGTCGGCACTGACGTGGATGCGGAAGCACTGGCACATGACCGTGATATTGCTCATCAGCGAAAACTGCTTATCACCGGTATCATTTTCACGGTACCGCTATTCCTTCTCTCCATGGCAAATGACCTCGGCTTGCTGCCTCCAACTGTTCAGCACGCCGGCTGGTTGAATTGGGTAATGCTTGCCCTGGCGACCCCAGTGCAGTTTTACGTGGGTAAGGATTATTACGTTGGCGCTTATAAGGCGTTACGCAATCGATCCGCCAATATGGACGTGCTCATTGCCCTCGGATCCTCTGTCGCTTATTTTTATTCAGTTGTAGTAACCCTTGGATTATTAAACAGCCATGTTTACTTTGAAACTTCGGCCATGATCATCACTTTGATCCGACTGGGCAAATACCTGGAGGCCAAGGCTAAAGGCCGCACCAGCGAAGCAGTTCAAAAATTGGTAAGTCTACAAGCAAGAAACGCACGTGTTTTGCGTGACGGTCAGGAAGTTGAGATAAAAACCGAAGAGGTCCTTATTGGCGATACCGTCCTGGTAAAACCAGGTGAAAAAGTGCCTGTGGATGGTGTAATTCTCAGCGGAAGAACCAGTTTGGATGAATCCATGCTCACCGGAGAATCCATACCGGTCGAAAAAGGCCAGGGCGACCAGGTAATTGGGTCCACCCTAAACAAATCCGGTTTCATTCAATTTGAAGCGACGAAGGTTGGGAAAGATACCACCCTTTCACAAATCGTGAAATTGGTTGAGGAAGCCCAGGGGAGTAAAGCTCCCATTCAAAAACTGGCTGACCGGGTCTCCGAATATTTTGTTCCGGCAGTAATCCTCATTGCGCTGGGAACATTCCTTTATTGGTTTTTCCTGAAGCCCGCTGGTATGGCAGGTATGGAAAATTCCACGTTCACGAATGCGATCATAAATATGGTTGCAGTGCTGGTCATCGCCTGTCCATGTGCCATGGGTTTGGCCACTCCCACTGCCATTATGGTCGGTACAGGGCGTGGCGCTGAGATGGGCATTCTCATCCGTTCCGGGGAAGCCCTGCAGGTGGCAGGCTCTGCGGATACTGTGGTTCTGGATAAAACCGGCACGATCACACGCGGACAGCCAAGCGTAACGGATATTGTGATCTTGCAAAAGAAATATGATCCTGTAGATGTCTTACGATTCGCAGCCAGTGTGGAGAAGGGAAGCGAACACCCATTGGGGGAAGCGCTGGTCGCAGAAGCGGGAAATCGAAATCTTCGATTGAGCGCACCTGATGGATTCAAGAACATCGCTGGTATGGGAGTAAGCGCAGAGATTGACGGACATGCTGTGATGGTGGGAAACAGTAAGTTTCTCGAAGAGTACATTGCGAAGGACGCTGAATCCGGGGATGTAATCCAAAGGTTGCGATCGGAAGCGAAAACCACGGTATTGGTTGCTATTGATGGAGCGTTGGTTGGCGTGATCGGTATCGCGGATGAGGTCAAACCGGATTCCCACGAGGCGGTTTCAGAGCTTCAAAAAATGAATCTGGCGGTTGCCATGTTGACAGGCGATAACAAAGCTACCGCTTTGGAAATTGCCCGGAAGGTGAATATCATAGAGGTGATCTCTGACGTGCTGCCGGAAGGTAAAAATGAAGAGATCAAGAAAATCCAGCAACAGGATCGTCATGTGATCATGGTCGGGGATGGTATAAATGACGCCCCGGCACTGGCTCAGGCGGATGTGGGAATGGCGATCGGGACAGGCACTGAGGTTGCGATTGCTTCAGCCGGGATCACACTTATTAGTGGCAGCCTGAAAAGCGTAGCCCGGGCAGTGAAGCTTTCAAGAATGACGCTGCGGGTGATCAAAGAAAACCTCTTCTGGGCGTTTGTCTATAATATTATTTTAATCCCAGTGGCAGCAATGGGGCGATTGAACCCCATGCTTGCAGCCGCTGCAATGGCCTTCAGTAGTGTGTTCGTGGTATCGAACAGTCTTCGGCTTCGAAAAATGAAGTTATAAAGAATTGTGTCAAATATCAAAGCCACCACGAGTGGCTTTTATTTTGTAAAAAACCAACATGGTAAAATAATTCATCACAAATTCTCGAGGCAAACATGGATACATTGCAGGATAAGGCCATCAATACCATTCGATTCCTAGCTGCGGATGGCGTCCAACGCGCGAATTCAGGTCATCCCGGGCTACCCATGGGCGCGGCGGCGATGGCATACACCATCTGGACCCGACACCTGCATTTCAATCCTAATAACCCAAAATGGTTCAACCGGGATCGATTCGTCCTTTCCGGGGGGCATGGCTCCATGCTTCTTTACAGCCTCCTACACTTATTCGGATATGAAGTATCCATTGATGATCTAATGCGATTTCGGCAATTGGATAGCATCACCCCCGGACATCCAGAATATGGGCTGACCCCCGGGGTCGAGATTACCACAGGTCCCCTGGGGCAGGGCTTTGCCAGCGGGGTTGGGATGGCTGTTGCGGAAGCACAACTGGCAGCCCAATATAACCGCCCTGAATACAACCTTGTGGATCACTATGTTTTTGCGATCGTGACGGATGGGGACTTGATGGAAGGTGTGGCATCCGAGGCGGCATCTTTCGCCGGACACCAAAAATTGGGAAAACTGATATACCTTTACGACGATAATCGGATTTCAATTGATGGCTCCACCGACCTGGCATTCACCGAAGACCGAAAAGCCCGATTCGACGCGTATGGATGGCATACCCTGGTTTTGGCCGATGGCAATGATGTGGTAGCCATTGACGCAGCCATTAATGACGCTAAAAACGATCCCCGACCTTCCTTGATCCTGTGCAGGACCCATATTGGATACGGACTTCCCACCCGCCAGGATACTGCCAAAGCTCATGGCGAACCACCTGGCGAAGACGAGCTGAACGGGGCAAAAGAAAAGTTAGGTTGGCCGCTCGAGCCGAAATTTTTTATTCCTGAGGATGTGCGGAAATTCTACGAGACATATAAAGAGAAGGGTCTAAAGCTTGAAGATACCTGGGAAAAACTAAAAGCAACATATACTAAAAAATTTCCCACAGAAGCTGCCGAGTTTGAGCGCCGGATTTCAGGATCGCTGCCTCTAAATTGGGATCAATCGTTGCCCAGTTTTCCTGCGGATGAAAAGGGAATAGCTACCCGGGTTGCCTCCGGCAAGAGCATAAATGCGCTGGCTAAGGTCCTTTCGGAATTGACGGGCGGATCAGCAGATCTCGCGCCTTCCAACAATACCTGGATCCAGGATAGCCCTGCGTTTCAGAAAGACGCCGAATCAGGTCGTAACTTCCATTTCGGGGTGCGGGAGCACGGGATGGGCGCGATCGTGAATGGAATGGCGGTGCACGGCGGGTTGATCCCCTATGGAGCAACCTTCCTGGTTTTTTCGGATTACATGCGGGGTGCGATACGCTTATCGGCTTTATCGCACATCCCCAGCATATGGGTGTTTACCCATGATAGTATCGGATTGGGGGAAGACGGTCCAACCCACCAGCCGGTGGAACACCTGGCAGCACTTCGGGCTATACCTAACCTGACCGTGATTCGCCCCTGTGACGCGAATGAAACAGCGGAGGCCTGGCGGTTTGCGATTCTGAATCGGAAGAATCCCACTGCTTTATTGCTTACGCGGCAAGCTTGCCCGATATTCGACCGGACGCAATTTTCGGGCGCCTCGCTATTAGCAAAAGGCGCCTACGTCCTGGCAGATCTGGGACCGCAAGAACCCGAAATCATTTTCATGGCTTCCGGATCCGAGGTTGGATTGGTCATGGCCGCTGGCAGATACCTTTCCGAACAGGGTATTTCAACCCGAATTGTTTCCTTCCCAAGTTGGGATCTATTTGAAAAAACGGGATCTGATTATCAGGAATCTGTTTTCCCAAAAAACCTGAAAGCCCGCCTGGCTGTGGAAGCCGGAGTCGCCCAGGGTTGGGAAAAATATACCGGCGATTCAGGAAGAATTTTATGTATGCATGGATTTGGTGCATCCGCCCCATTTCAGCAGCTATTCAACCGATTTGGCTTTACTGTTGAGAACATTGTCCTAAATGCCAGGGAAATCCTTTCAAAATAGATAGGCGAAACTATGCGCGTAGCAATAGCTTGTGATCATGCAGGGTATCCTTTGAAGAAAAGGATCGTGGAAAAGTTAATGGAAATGAACCAGGTAGTCATTGACCTGGGCACTGACAGCCAGCTTCCGGTTGATTTCCCGGATTTTGCCGAGAAAGCTGGACGTGCGATTCAATCTGGTGAGGCGGATCGGGCTATTGTTGTTTGTGGTTCAGGGGTGGGGGCATCCATCGCGACTAACAAACTTAAAATGGTGTACGCTGGATTGTGTCATGATACCTATTCTGCGCACCAGGGGGTTGAGCACGACAAGATGAATACGCTATGCCTCGGTGCGCGAGTGATTGGCGAGGAACTCGCGGTGGAGATTGTGGAAGCTTTCATAAAGGCAGAATTCATCGATGATGATCGGTTCGTTCGAAGAACCAAAAAAATCAAAAGGTTGGAAGAAATCGGATAAAGTTATGAACCCCCTTCAGAAGCTCAATAAATTTGGCCAATCCGTCTGGTATGACAATATCCAGCGAAAATTGATCCGCTCTGGAGAATTGGCGGAAATGATCGAGAAGGGGGAAATTCGAGGAATCACTTCCAATCCCTCGATTTTCAATGCAGCGATTAGCAAATCCGCGGATTACGATGCCAGTCTGCAGCCGCTTGCCTGGGCAGGCTGGACGCCGGAAGCGATTTTCTGGCAAATGGCTGTAGATGATATCAAATCGGTGGCTCAGCTTTTCGATGTCGTATATCTGGAAACCGAAAAAACCGATGGATACGTCAGCCTGGAAGTAAACCCGCTGCTGGCTTATGACAGCGAAAAGACGCTTGCCGATGCTAAAACGCTCTGGAAAAGGGTTTCTGCACCGAACTTGATGATTAAGATCCCAGCTACAAAAGAGGGGGTGGCAGCGATACGGAAAGCCACCGCTGCCGGGATCAATGTGAACGCGACGCTGATCTTTTCACTCGACCGCTACGCAGAGGTGATCGACGCTTATCTGGGCGGTCTGGAAGACCGGTTAAAAGAAGGCGAGAGCATCGACGAAATTTCCTCGGTGGCATCATTTTTTGTATCGCGCGTGGATACAAAAATTGACGGTTTTCTGCAGCGCATGGTGAATGCCGGTGAGATAGAAGCGGGGGATGCCAAGAAACTACAGGGAAAAGCCGCAGTGGCTAACGCCCGGCTTGCTTACCAGCTATTCTCAGACACACTGCAATCATCCAGGTTCAAAGCATTGCAACAAAAAGGTGGAAGAACGCAGCGACCATTATGGGCATCCACCGGCACCAAGAATCCCAATTACACCGATGTGGTTTATATCGAGGAGTTGATTGGAAAAGATTCTGTCAATACCATTCCTCCCGCTACTTTGGCAGCATTTCGTGACCATGGCAAGGTGGAAAAGCGAATTGATACGGACCTTCACAAGGCTGAGGAAGTCATTGGGGATCTGGCCGAGATCGGCATCGAAATGAGCGTGGTAACCAGCCAGTTGGAAGTGGAAGGCGTACAGGCATTTTCAGATGCCTACAAAGAGCTCATCGGAAGCATCCAGGCGAGGGTTCTGGATTACCAAAAAGGGATACGGTCGCTCGAGAAACTCTATCAGGCATCCCTTGGGAGGATGCTGGATCGAAAGATCATTGAAAGCCTGTATTCAAGCGATCCGGATCCCTGGGTAAAGGAAGACTCTGGAAAGGATGAGTTCAGGAATCGTACGGGTTGGTTGAAAGCACCTGAAAATAGCCATCGACTTCTCAAAGAATACGCTGAATATCTTGAAGAATTATTAAAAGGTGGATTTCAAAAAGTACTGGTTATCGGTATGGGTGGTTCCTCATTGGCGCCCGAAGTATTCAGTATGTTACAACATCACATGAACGGGGAAAAGCGGGAAGGATTATCTCTGGGAATTTTGGATTCCACGGATCCCGAGTCCGTTCAAAAAGCAACCAAGGAATATCCGGTCAAGAAAACACTCTACATTATCTCCAGTAAATCCGGTTCTACAGCCGAGATCAACGCAAATTTTCAATATTTTTGGAAAAAAGCTGAAGAAGCCTTCGGTGAAAAGGCTGGCAGCCGGTTTGCGGCCATCACGGATCCTGGAACCGCGTTGGAAGATTTGGCGCGGCAAAGAAAATTCAGCCATATTTTCCACGGCGATCCCACGGTGGGAGGAAGATTTTCTGCTCTAACCGCATTTGGACTGGTACCAGCAGCGCTTATGGGCTGGGATGTTTCTGAGATGCTTACCCAGGCGTCCGCAATGATGGAAACCTGTAGCCCTGGACAAGGCGGCGAGAAAAATCCCGGTCTTGCGCTTGGAACTTTGATCGGAACTGCAGCCAGCGCGGGCAGGGACAAGTTGACCCTGATCTTGGATACCGAGATCGAAAGTCTCGGCTCCTGGCTGGAACAACTTCTGGCTGAGAGTACGGGAAAAATGGGGAAAGGTATTCTACCCATCGACCTTGAACCGGAGATACATCCACTTAAATATGGAAATGACCGCCTTTTTGTATATATCCGTTTGAATGGCAGAAAAGATCATAGGGTGGAGGATCTGGTGAGCGCGGGGCATCCATGTGTCACTATTCCCATGGAAGGAATTCAATCCGTGGGTGCTGAAATGTATCGCTGGGAAGTGGCGACTACGATCGCCTGTGCTGTGCTCGAAATAAACCCCTTTGATCAGCCGGATGTGCAGGAATCCAAGCTCATTACAAAACGAATGATCAAAGAATATAAAGAAACTGGATCTTTACCCCGAGAAAGTGCGATCTGGCAATCGCTTGGCATCGAGGTTCACGGAAAAGGGACTACGATACATGGGAAGAACCTGCAAGAGGTTATTTGGGATTTTCTTTCCGGGGCCAAAAAGGGAAGTTACGTCTCGATAAATGCATTTTTCCCGCGAGACGATAGAATGTTGGATGAGTTTCAGTCTTTTCGAAAAAAGGTATTGGAAAAAACCGGATTGGCAGTAACCTTGGGTTTCGGGCCGCGATTCCTGCATTCCACTGGACAATTTCACAAAGGGGGTCCGAATTCAGGATATTTTCTTGTTTTTACAAGACCGATTGACGACGATATCGAAGTGCCTGGAGAAGGGATATCCTTTGGAGTACTCGAAAGTGCTCAGGCATTGGGAGATTATGAAGCGCTTAAAGAGAAGGGGAGAAAAGTCCTTCAAATCCAAATATCCTCAAATAAGTTGAAGGACCTTTTATGAGGGATAGGATTGAAGAATTTGTCTCAGACCGCATACGGCTGAATTCGCGGATAAAAGATCTGCATCACTTGGGTATTAACCGATATTTCAACCTCGATCAGGCAGCTTACCAGGACAGTGCCCTGCCTGCGAAGACCAAAGAATTGCTCGGTTTGGTGGCATCCATGGTGCTGCGTTGCAATGATTGCATCGATTACCACATCCTTCAATGCGTGGAAGCTGGCTGGAGCGATGCCGAGATAGTCGAAGCTTTCAACGTGAGTCTGGTAGTCGGTGGCAGCATTGTGATACCGCATTTGCGCCATGCAGTAGAATCCCTGGATATTATCCGGGAAAGAGTGAAAACCAAAGATAATTAGATCACAGTTCAGGGGGGTGGATCGCAAGCGCGAGCGATCCGAGTACGCCTGCTTGCTTTCGCAGGACCGGGGCAACAATATAACCATCGATTCCAGATGTAATTGCGTCTGAGACCACATAACCATTCAGCGATTCTTTCACAAGCAAGCGAATCTTTGGCAGAAGCGAGAGTTGCTGCATGACACCACCCCCCAGGATGATTCGCTGAGGACTGAGGATTGTGATGATGGAATGCAACGCCCTGGCGATATATCTGGCTTCCAGATCCCAGGCAGGGTGACTGGAAGGCAATTCTTCGGGTTTAATCCCCCAACGGGCTTGAATTGAAGGACCATTTGCCAAACCTTCAAAACAATCCGAATGATATGGGCAAACTCCGGAGAAAGGATCCTCTTTCTCATCATGATCGACAATACAATGACCCATTTCCGGATGAACCAACCCATGGATGGGCAATCCATTGATAATAGCTCCTCCACCAATCCCTGTACCGATGGTGAAATATACCAAAGAACCTAGGTTCCGACCCGCTCCCCAGAGATATTCTCCATAAGCCGCCGCGTTAACGTCTGTATCGATGGTGCAGGCGCAATTCAATTGGTCTCGCAGAAATCCGGGTATGTCAGTATTCGGCCAGCCAGTTTTTGGCGTTGAAGTGATATGTCCATAAGCTGGGGATAAAGGGTTAAGATCAAGCGGACCAAAACTTCCGATCCCGATACTTTTTATCGTAAGCTTTAATTCTTTTGATTTTTCCTGAAAAAATTGCACGACTTTTGGAAGAGTCTCGGTTGGAAAAAGAGTTTCTATACGTTGTTCGGCGATCAGATTTCCGGCTGCGTCACCTATTCCGCAGATGAATTTTGTCCCGCCAGCTTCAACAGCGCCAAAATGTTCCATAGGTCCTCAAAAATTGTGAATGTGATGAAATAGAATATCATGATTTTGAATATTTCCCAAGAAAAAATCACCAGCCTGAAAGAAAAGCGAGCTGGTGAAATTCGATAACGTTCTCTAATCGATAAATCTATGATTAATCTAGCCGTATAAACCCCACTCAGGTGGTGCGCCATCTTCCATCATGGAAAAGTCCCAGGGATCAAAGGATAGATCCATGTGCGTTTCCCGCTGAAGGATCTCCTCTGCTTTCAAACGAGTCTCTTCCAGCATCTCGGGACCATAAGGACAAAATGGGGTGGTGAGGATCATTTTCAGGACGGCATTTTCCTCGGTGATAAGCACGTTGCGAATCAGGCCTAATTGAATAATATCGTACCCAAGCTCTGGGTCTTTCACTTCCCGCATCGCATCGCGAAGGCGATCGCAAAGCTCTGGATACTCGGATTGTGCATCCCATATCAAACGATTGACCGCAGGATTTTCACTCATTATTTTCACCTCCCGGTATCAAGTACTGGTAAGACGTATGTGCAACGGTTATCGCCGGAAAGAATGCATTTGACTTTTTCAATGGGGATATCCAACAGGCTGGAAATGAGGGTTTGATCTACCGAACAAACCTCGGGGTGGGCTTTGCCGATCTGGTAATAGGGACAGGTGATCTCATGTATATGGATTTGCTGACCACGGGTCTCCCAATTCATGGTGAAGCCTTCCTCCGCAAGTAGCGACTGGAGCAAACCCAGCCTCTCCTCTGTATTTTTTCCTTTTGCCTGGGGCGAGTATTCATCAGCCATATCTTCTGCCATGCGGGTGAAAAGCTGATTGACCTGATTTTCAGGCATCGTATCTTTTATTTGGTCAAGAAGACGATTCGTAAGCCGTAAATACCGGCTGGGGAATTTCTCCAGGCCTTTTTCAGTGAGGTAATAGACGAGACGAGGACGCCCAACACCGTGTCGGACTTCTTCCACACCCAGCAAGCCTTCAGCCTGCAGACTGGCGATATGGTGACGGACTGAAATCGTATTTATTCCAACCGCTTCAGCAAGCTCGGGTACAGTGGAGCGGGGATGGCTGCGTAAAGTTTGTAGTATTCGGTCTCTAGTACTGGACATTCAGTAGAATTTCCTTTTCAAGGAAAAGTATACCATGACCCCATAAGAAAGGTCAATAATTATGATAAATATAATAAATATTGACAGTCAAATACCTGCATGGTATAATTTAGCGTTTCAACTTTAATTCTTAACACAGCAAGGATTGCGCAGGATGAGCCAGCTTGAAATTCACAATCTGCATGTCTCCATTGAAGGCAAAGAGATCCTAAAAGGATTGAATCTTGTGCTTCCGCAGGGTCAGGTGCACGCCGTCATGGGTCCAAATGGAACTGGAAAATCGACCCTCGCCTACACATTGATGGGACACCCATCTTATGAGGTTACTGAGGGTGAGATTTGTTTCAAGGGGCAGGATTTGCTTGATCTTTCCCCGGATGAACGCTCGCGTTTTGGGCTATTCCTTGCGTTTCAATACCCGCAATCGATTCCAGGCGTTACGGTGGCGAATTTCCTGCGGACTGCATTAAATTCAAGGCGACGGGCTGTAAACCCACAGGATAAAGGTATTCCGATTCCGGAATTCCGGAAAATGCTTAAAGAACAGATGGATGCTTTGAAAATGGATTCATCCTTCGCCGGACGCTACTTGAACGAAGGATTTTCAGGTGGCGAAAAAAAGCGAGCAGAAGTGCTGCAAATGGCAATGCTCAAGCCAGAGATCGCAATCCTGGACGAGACTGATTCGGGGTTGGATATTGATGCGCTACGGATCGTTTCTGAGGGGGTCAATTCTTTGAAGAATCCATCCATGGGCGTGCTGGTGATCACGCATTATCAGCGGATCTTAAACTACATACAGCCGGATGTTGTCCACGTGATGATGGATGGCCGGGTGGTGGAGACTGGCGGTCCCGAGCTGGCGCTTCACCTGGAAGAACACGGATACGAATGGGTTCGCGAGAAATTAGAAAACGGACAATAAGACATATCTCATGCCAGGTAACGACAGCTCTGAATTTCTAGACCAATTGGGGGATTACAAATACGGATTCAAAGATCCGGAGAATTATGTTTTTAAATCCCGCAAAGGATTGGATGCGGAAATTGTACGGCAAATTTCCTCCATGAAAGATGAACCGGAATGGATGCTGAACTTCCGATTGAAGGCGTTGGCGCATTTTGACCAACGGCCCATGCCTACTTGGGGAGCGGATTTATCCAACCTTGACCTGAATGACATTTATTACTATGTGAAACCCACCCAGGATCAGAGCCAATCCTGGGAGGATGTTCCTGAAACAATAAAAAACACCTTCGATAAATTAGGCATCCCAGAAGCCGAGCGAAAATTCCTGGCAGGGGTGGGTGCGCAGTACGAATCCGAAATGGTATATCACAGCGTTCTGGAGCACCTGGAAAAACAGGGGGTGATCTTCCTAAGTATTGAGGAAGGTCTACGCCAATACCCGGACTTATTCCGAGAGTATTTTGGAACCGTCATTCCGATCGAAGATAATAAATTTGCTGCTTTGAACAGTGCTGTGTGGTCTGGCGGCTCTTTTGTATTTATCCCCAAAGGTGTCAAAGTTGATTTGCCCCTGCAGGCGTATTTTCGTTTGAATGTGGCTAATATTGGTCAGTTTGAGCGTTCATTGATCATTGCTGATGAAGGCGCACAAGTGCATTATGTGGAAGGTTGCACGGCGCCAAAATACACAACCAATTCGTTCCATTCCGGAGTGATCGAGATCATCGTAAAAAGGGGTGCACGGGTGCGCTACACGACCATTCAGAATTGGTCCACCAATGTATACAACCTGGTGACCCAACGCGCCAAAGTATATCAGGATGGCTCCATGGAATGGGTGGATTCCAACCTGGGCTCAAAGGTCACAATGAAATATCCCTCCTGCTATCTGCTGGAACCCGGAGCGCATGGAGAGATCCTTTCCATGGCTTTTGCCGGCGGAGGGCAGGTGCAGGATGCCGGCGGCAAGGTGATTCATTTTGCTCCACACACGAGCAGCAAGATCACCTCAAAATCGATCAGTAAGGATGGGGGCAGAGCTTCTTATCGGGGATTGTTAAAAGTGTATCCTGGCGCGAAGGGCAGCTCTTCCAGTGTGGTGTGCGACGCTCTTCTGCTTGATCCTGGTTCCAGGTCGGATACTTATCCCACAATCGAGGTGGATGAACAGGATGTAACCATCGGCCACGAGGCAACTGTTTCACGGGTGGGAGAAGAGCAGCTCTTTTACTTGATGAGCCGGGGACTCTCCGAAGCGGATGCCACCACCATGGTCGTTTCCGGTTTTATCGAGCCTCTGGTTAAAGAACTGCCGATGGAATATGCAGTAGAAATGAACCGTCTGATCCAACTACAAATGGCCGGTTCCGTTGGGTAAGGGCAGGGGAAAGAATGGCTGATAAACCACGGGTGATCATTCGCCGAACAAAAGAAGAAGGTGTCGGTGATAAAAAGTTCCGGTTTGGAGTAGACCAGGTCCGGAAAGATGGTTTTTCCCAAAAGGTACGAACATACCGGCAAAAAGCCTGGGAGGCTTTTTGCAGTTTAGGTTTGCCCGACCCGAAATCCGAATCCTGGCGCCGCAGTAATTTGAAAGATTTTCATCCTGATTTTTACAAGGTGATCTCAGAATTTGATAAACGGATTGAAGGCACGGAAAAAAAGCCGGAATTCCTTGGCGAAGTTACAGGCAGGCTGGAACTTGGAGAAAAAAACTTTTCGCGTCAGATCGACGAGAAAGCTGTTGAAAAAGGGGTTGTCTTTCTTGGCTTATACGATGCTGAGGTTCTGAAATCACCCGAGTTGGATGACGTTATCGGAACGATAATCGATCCATCACAGAATATTTTTACCGCTGCTGCCGGCGCGTTTGCCCGGTATGGAAGCGTGATCTGTATCCCTGAAGGTTTGGTGCTTGAAAAACCTCTGAATATTAACTTAAATATTGCAGGTGAGGGGAAAGCCTTTTTCTCCCATCATCTCATCCATCTGCAGCCAGGCAGCCAGGCAACGATCATTCTGGAAAATAGCGAGGATGCAAGAGATCCTGGTGTTTGTTTTCACTCTGGTTTGGTAGAAATAAAGATCGAAGAAGGTGCGCAACTCAATTTTGTCGAACTGCAATCCATGGGACAGACCTCCTGGAACTTTGGATACACCCGGGCAATCCTTTCCAAAGATGCAGCTTTGGATTGGACGGTTGGTACCACCGGGGCAAGGTTTACCAAGAACTTTTCCAGTTTGAAATTGACCGGAGAAGGCAGTCATTCACGGATATCAGGTTTTTATTTCTCGGATAAAAATCAGTTAATTGATCACGAAACGGAACAGGATCACCTGGCTCCCCATACAACCAGCGATCTGCTTTTCAAAGGCGCCCTGAAAGACGAGAGCCAGGCTGTTTGGCGTGGGATGATTTACGTGGCTCCGCAGGCCAGTAAAACCGATGGATATCAAGCTAACCGGAACCTGATCCTAAGCGACAAGGCCAAAGCCGATTCCATCCCGGGGCTCGAAATCCTTACCGATGACGTCCGTTGCACGCATGGGGCGACGGTAGGACGCATCGACCAGGAGCAGGTTTTTTACCTTGAAAGCCGGGGTATCCCGCGAGTGGAGGCAGAGAAACTGGTCGTGGAGGGTTTCTTTGAGTCTGTTCTAGATCGCATTCCCTTGGAATCAATTCGGGATAGATTCCGGGATGCTATCAAACGGAAAATGAGTGAATAAAAGCAAAGGGTCATTTGGTATCCATGGATGGCCATGCTAGAATGATATAGAAAACTCGTTGATTTGATCGGAGAAATTTATGGCAGACGTTTCGTTTATGAAAGCACCGGGACCCGAAACCACTTTCGAGGTGGGTGATACTGTGGAGGTTTACTGTGACCACGAGAAAAGCAGTCTCAGAACTCGCGGTTGGCTGAAGGGGATTGTTGTGCAGGTAGACTACAAAATGGTCGCGGTGCAATTTCGCACGAATGTATATTTAACCGATGGCTGGATGGTTCCAGATCATATTCTCTGGTTTCCTTTGAATTCCCAGCATATTCGGTTTCCGCAAGTTAAAAATCCGCATTCCTCGATGCCAAAAGGCGCCTAGGTCTGATCTCAAATTCCACAATTTATGACTTCGCTTAATCCGATAGAAATCCGTAAGGATTTTCCAATTCTGCATCAGGAAGTGCATCCAGGCAAACCTCTGGTTTACCTGGATTCAACTGCAACGACACAAAAACCTGTCTCTGTACTTGATAGCATGGATGATTATTACCGAAAATCCAATGCAAATATTCACCGCGGCGTCTATACCATCGCTGAAGAGGCAACTGCTCTCTACGAAGGAGCGAGGGAAAAAGTTGCCAATTTTATTGGCGCGCGAAAGAGCCGGGAAGTGATCTTCACCCGCAATGCCACCGAATCGATCAATCTGGTGGCTTATTCATGGGGAAGAGCAAATCTGAACCAGGGGGATTTGGTGATCCTGACCGAAATGGAGCACCACGCTAATTTGGTCCCTTGGCAGATGCTTGCCGCTGAAAAAGAAATTCGACTGGAGTTTATCCCGGTAACTGATAATGGCTTGCTTGATCTGGAAGAATACCCTCGATTGCTGGATCTTTCACCAAAGTTGGTTGCATTCACCCACATGTCCAATGTGTTGGGAACAATCACGCCGGCCAAAGAGATAACAAAAGCAGCACATGATGCTGGCGCGCTTGTGCTTATTGACGGGGCGCAGTCGGTGCCGCATTTTCCTCTGAATATTCGGGAGATTGATGCGGATTTCCTGGTGTTTTCCGCACACAAGATGTGCGGACCAACCGGGGTTGGCGTCCTATATGGCAGGGAGTCCATCCTGGATGAGATGCCTCCGTTCCAGGGGGGCGGGGACATGATCAAAAAGGTTCATCTGCGTTCCTTCGTCCCGAACGATTTACCCCACAAGTTCGAAGCCGGCACTCCAGCCATCGCGGAAGTTATTGGTCTCGGTGCTGCGATAGATTATCTAAACCGGTTTGGCATGGATGCGATTCAAAAGTACGAACACGAGATCATTAATTATGCGCTTAGAAAATTATCAGCGGTAGTGGGCGTAAAAGTTTATGGTCCTGATGCGCAACAAAAAGGGGCGGTAGCTTCCTTTAGTTTGGCTGGGGTTCATCCGCACGATGTCGCGCAAATCCTGGATTCCGAAGGGATTGCTGTTCGTGCCGGTCACCACTGTGCCATGCCACTGCACGAACGCTTTCACCTTGATGCAACGACGAGAGCCAGTTTTTATATCTACAACACTCTCGAAGAGGTTGATAAATTAGTGGATGGGTTGGAAAAAGTTAAAAAGGTTTTTAGAGTGTGAACTTATGGACGATCTTTACCGGGAAGTGATCATCGATCGCAGCGCGAATCCAATTTATAAAGGCAAATTGGATCCGAATGATATCTCTTTCGAAGATGAAAATCCCTTGTGCGGGGATGTTATCCGGGTAGATTTGCGGGTGGATGCAGAGAACCGGATCACGGAAGCTGCTTTCGATGGTCATGGATGTGCAATTTCGCAGGCATCCGCAGATTTGCTGATGGAATCCATCATTGGCAAGGATCTGGAATCGATCAAATCATTAACCAAAAAGGATATTCTTGATAATCTGGGGATAGAGTTGGGGGCCGTGCGGCTAAAATGCGCGCTTTTATCTTTGAAAGCACTCAAAGCTGGAGTTTATGGATTGAGCAAATCAAATGACGATCTTGTGGAGGGAAATGAATGACAGAAAATGAAGTGGATTTCATCCCCGTAGCTTCGAAAGCGGAATTAGGAAGAGGGGAACGGCTCGTGATTGAGGTGGAGGGAAATCCGATCGTTATTTTCAACGTGGATGATAGATATTATGCCATCGATGGCATTTGCAGCCATGATGAGGAAGATTTGGCAGAGGGATCGCTGGATGGTTTTGAGCTGACCTGCCCAAGGCATGGCGGCCGGTTTGATATCCGCGATGGCAGTGTGTTGGCACTGCCGGCTTACCAGGAGATCAATTCCTATCCGGTTGAACTGCACGGGGACGAGATCGTGATCGGTTTACCGAAAGCCAATTAGATCCGGTTTTCGTTTTTCCTAATTCGACATTGAATCAAATGAGCCGATGATCCGAAGTGTCTCAAACCCTTCGGCGAAGGGGCGTTGGGCGATGATCCCGTTCCGAAGGAGAATCGCTTTGGTCGCTTCCGGATCAAAGTAATACTTATTCTGGTATGTTTCGTATTCCGCTAGAGCTTTGAGTTTCAGATCGACATCCTCCTGGCAAACTTCAACCAGGAAATTTGGGAAAAATCCGTAACTGGATCGGATCACATCGAAACCAAAAACGGAAGTTCCCCTGAATGCCCGCAGCACTTCCTCGGTCACAGCGGCATGATCCTGATGGATATCTGCTCTTGTGTGGGTGAAAACGATGTCCGGTTTTTGCGTTTGATTGAATTGAATGAGGTATTCCAGTATCTCCTGGCGCTGTTCCGGAAAGCGACGGGTTTCGAATGTACCAATAATCGCATGGTCATCAGCCACGCCGAGCACTTTCATGCTTCGCCGGCATTCCGTCTTCACGTTTTTAAGGTCTGGATTCTTCTGATTGTCGGACAGTGTGAGGCAGAAAACTTCAGTGCGGGGTGAAATGTGCGCGATCAAGGCACCAGCGCCGATTTCGATATCATCCGGGTGCGCCCCGATGAAGCAAACCTTACGACCGTAAAACAGCATGTCCGTATTCATGATGGTTATTTTGTGGCCAGAAAGCCGCCAACCACCTTGGTCATCACCAATTTGCCATCTTGCTTAAGCCGCTTTTCGGCAACGTCTTTGATTTGTGACATAACGATTTCGAAGGAGTTCTCGCCGCTGAACAAATCCCCCCAGAGTTTTCTATCCTCTGAAAGAGATGCTCGGGTATACGCGAGGAAGGGATCAACTGTTTCAAATGTAAGTGGGTTTTCAAAAATATGGACATCCACTTTTGAAAATAGGGATCGAATGGTACCCAGGAATTCGGTGCTATAGCGGGAACTGCCAGGCATGGGGGGGATGGGTTTTCCCGTCGCTTCTTTAATGATCTCATAGAACAATTTCTTATTTTCCGGCATGGGTCCGGTGGTGAAGAGCCTGCCACCCGCGCGAAGCACGCGGTGCATCTCACCGATGGTGAAGGGCACATCCAGGGCGTAATATATTGCAAAGCAGCAGGATACGAAATCGAACGTTGCTGTTGGAAATTCAAATTTCTTATTGAAGTTCAACTCGAGGAATTTGATGCCTGTGTTTTGAGAATCATTCTTTTCGCGGGCCTGGTTTAACAGATCCTGGCTGACATCCCCGCCAGTGATATCGGCATTTCCCTTCAAATATTGATGGTAGGAAAAACATTGTTTACCCGCCCCACAGCCAACATCCAGGATCTTCATTCCGGGTTGCAGTTTGATGAGGTCGATCATCCAGCTGTCGATATCCCGGCCGCCGTATTTGGAGTGAATATCTATGCGGGTGGCGAGATCACTGGTTGTTTCCTGGTAATTGATTTTCATTATTCCTCTGATGTATTTTTTAGCAAGTATATTGGCTTAAGCCCGAATGTCAAGGAGAACGCCGCTGCTCTAATTACTCAACAAATACGGGGGAGCATTTCACCGGAGAGCATATCCAGAATGCGGGTTCCACCGATAAGCGTTTTGAGAAGAACCCGGGGTTTCCTGAAATCGGTGATATGCCCAATTACGGCGGAGTTTCGACCGTATTTGTGGCTATGAAGCGCCGCCAGGGCAGCTGATGATTGCTCTTCTGGAAGAATGATGACCAATTTCCCTTCGTTGGCCACATAAAGGGGATCAAACCCCAGCATTTCACAGCATGTTCTGACCGGTTTGGCGACGGGAATGGCTTTTTCATTCAGGAGGATCTCGCAGTTGCTTTGGGAGGCGATCTCATTCAATGTGGTTGCCAGTCCGCCGCGGGTGGGGTCGCGAAGGACGTGTACATCCGGAACGGCTTTAAGAAGCTCTGTTATCAGGTTGTTCAAAGGTGCCACATCGGATTGGATCTCCGATTCGATCGCGAGCTCGCCGCGGGCAGAGATGACAGCCATGCCATGATCAGCCATTGTTCCAGTGACAAGGATTACGTCACCGGGTTTGGCATTGGCACCATTTATGGAAAGTGAGGCGGATTTCCAACCGATCCCAGTTGTATTGATATACAACCCGTCACAGCGACCTTTTTCCACCACCTTGGTATCGCCGGCGACAATTAATACTCCAGCTTCCTCGCAAGCTGTTTTCATGGATTCGGCTACCCGGATCAACGTTTCAACGGGTAAACCTTCTTCCAGAATGAATCCGGCTGTTAGATAATCCGGTCTGGCACCCGAGACGGCGATATCGTTGACCGTGCCACAGACGGCCAGGCGGCCGATATCACCCCCGGGAAAAAATAATGGCGAGACAACATGGCTGTCGGTGGTAAGGATCAGGTCACCTGGCAGGGAGGGCAGGGCAGCAAAATCGTTACCAGCATCCAGGGATGGATTGGAAAATAGGGGTTCGAAAACCTGTTGGATCAAATCGCGGGTCATGCGACCGCCGCTGCCGTGACCCATTACGACCTGGGCGCCATGCGGCAGGGGCATAGGGCAGGAGGCGTTTGCGAAAGAGGGAGCATCTGAAATATTTGGCATGGTAGCTCAAACAGCGTCCGAAGAATAGCGGTAATAGGCTGAACATGCGCCTTCCGAGGATACCATTGGCGCGCCAAGTGGCTTGGAAGGATTGCACAGGACCCGAAAAGCGGGGCATTGATTGGGTTTTTTTGTTCCGCGGAGGATCTCGCCGGCGATACACACCTCTGATTCATGAGCAACGATGGCAGAAGTGTCGAACCGGTTTTCAGCGTCAAAGCGCGCAAAATCTGGATGCAAACCCCAACCACTTTGAGGGATCATCCCAATCCCACGCCAATTTCGGTCGACGGGGATATACACCTGGCTTATCATCCGTTGTGCAGATTGATTCCCTTTCTCGGTCACCGCGCGTTCATAGGCATTTTCAACTGTGAATGTATGTTTCTCCAACTGCTTTACGCATTGGGTGATACCCCTGACCAGGTCGAGCGGCTCAAATCCGGTGACCACAATTGGGATGCGGTACTGCGCGGCGAGCGGGAGGTATTCCCAATACCCCATCACTGAACAGACGTGCCCTGCAGCCAGGAATCCCTGGACACGATTATCCGGCGATGAGAGAAGGGCTTGCATGGCAGGCGGAACACACACCTGGGATACCAGGATTGAGTAATTCTTCAAACCTAGATTATTGGCTTGCAGGACGGAGGCTGCATTTACCGGCGCGGTTGTTTCAAAACCGATGGCAAAAAAAACAACCTGTTTTTCGGGATTTTCCTGGGCGATCTTGACCGCATCGAGGGGTGAATAGACAACGCGGACACTGCCTCCACCGGCGCGTACAGAGAAAAGGTCCTCATTGGAGCCAGGCACACGCAGCATATCCCCGAAGGAGCAAAAAATAACCTCGGGTCGAGAAGCGATCGCGATGGCTTTATCGACCAACTCCAAGGGGGTGACACAGACTGGGCAGCCTGGACCATGAACCAACTCCAATCCAGGCGGAAGGAGCTGGTCGAGACCATATTGCATTATGGCATGCGTCTGACCACCGCAAATCTCCATGATTACCCATGGTTGCGTGGTAACTTTATTAAGATCTTCGAGGGCAGCGTGGACCAGCCGGGCGTCCCGAAAATCCTCAAGAGGAAAGCTCATTCAACTCCGATTCCGCGTCCGCAAGCGCGTCCATCTCGCGAAATATTTCCAGGGTTTCGAGTGCTTCCTTTTCACTCAACGTATTCAGCGCAAAACCAGCATGCACAATGACATAATCCCCTAATTTTGCTTCAGGCAAGGCCTCCAGACAGGTTTCCCGAAGCACGCCACCGAAATCCACCTTAGCCATACGCATGCCATTGGCTGTATGAATTTCAGTAATTTTTCCAGGTATCGCCAGACACATAATCTATCCTTTTTGTGTAATTGCTGAGGCAACCATGATTTGACCCAGCGAGATTGAACCATCATTGGCTGGCACCTGATGGTGCCAAAGAACTTCGAACCCATTCGATTCAAGAAGATTAATTGTACCTTCCAAAAGGTGCATGTTTTGCCAAACGCCGCCGCTGAGGGCAACTGTGGAAATACCAGTCTTAGATTTGATCTTTTGAGCGGCTGTGAGAACCACGCGAGCCAGCGTGTGATGAAATTTACAGGATATGCGGGATACTTGGACGTCTTTACGGATATCAGCAACAATTTCGCGCAGCATTTGTGAGACGTCAATCTGATCCGCGTGGAAATCGAAACCATACCCTTCACGGTCGTTAACCAGACTGATTGCATTTTCCAAATCTATAGCCGCTTGTCCCTCATACGTAGTAAGATGACAAATTCCCAGAAGAGAGGAAACTGCGTCGAACAACCGGCCAATCGAAGATGTGGGAGGCGCATTGATCCCCTTCTGCAACTGCTGGAGGATCAAAGTTTTCTCCTGAACGGATGTTGCCTGGACTGGCGCCAAATCTTCATCCCAGGAAATACCTGCTTTCCAGAGGTGAGCAAGTGCGGAGCGGGAGGGTTTGGAAATTGCTGCATCACCTCCAGGGAGAGGGGTATATGCCAGATGATATTCGCGAGTGAAGCTGGCATACCCGCCAAGCAGAAATTCCCCGCCCCAAATCGCTCCATCTGTTCCCAGCCCGGTGCCATCGAAACAAACCCCAATCACTGGTTCTTCCGAATCCCATTTGTTATCTGCCAGGCAGGCGGCCAGGTGGGCATGGTGGTGTTGGACTTTTACAAGCGGGATATTCTCCGCACAGGCCCGTTCTTCGGCATAGCGGCTGGAGCGGTAATCCGGGTGCAGATCGCAGGAGATTAATTTGGGGTGTACCCGAAAGAGCTGTTCAAAATGCGGGATTGCCTGGGTGAACGATTCGCTGGTCTCCAGGTTCTCCAGATCGCCGATATGGTGGCTGATGAACGCGTAATCTTCCCTCGCAACGGTAATGGTGTTCTTCATCTCAGCCCCAACCCCCAAGATGGGAGCGACTGAAAAAGGAAGCCGAACTGGCGAGGGGACGAAACCTCGCGCCCTGCGAATTGGATATAAATCCCCTCGGAAAAATCGTACGACAGAATCATCGGTTCGGATGTTGATCTCGCGGTTATGCATGAGAAAACCATCGGCGAGGGTTTCGAGGTTTTGCCTGGCTTCGTCATCGGTATAGGCGATGGGCTCTTCGCTTCTGTTTCCGCTGGTCATTACCAGGATTTCCGGAAAACCTGTCCGCTTTTCCAATAATAAATGGTGCAGGGGTGTATAGGGCAGCATGAACCCCAGAGATTGCTGCCCGGGGGCGATCCCACCCGGAAGGGCACAACCTGGTTTTTTTTGCAGGAGAACTATGGGAGCTTCCGGAGAAAGTAAGGCGAGTTTTTCCTCATTTGAAACAAAGCAATGTCGGGTAATTACTTCCAGTGAACTTGCCATGAGTGCAAAAGGTTTTTGACTGCGTTGTTTCCGTGCTCGTAGCGTTTCTACAGTGGCTCCATTTGCGGCATCGCAGGCGAGAAGGTACCCACCAAGCCCTTTGACCGCGATGATCTTTCCGTTTTGGATCGCAGCGCGAGATTCCTGGATGGCATCTTCACCCCGGCTGGTAATGGTCCCCCCAGTTTCAAACCAGATCTGAGGTCCGCACACCGGACAAGCGACTGGCTGGGCATGAAACCGGCGGTCAAGCGGGTCGTTGTACTCTCTTTCGCAATCCGGGCACATTTGAAAACCCGCCATGGTCGTCTTTGGGCGGTCGTAGGGAATATCATTGATAATCGTGAAGCGCGGGCCGCAATTTGTGCAATTGATAAATGGGTAGTGAAAACGCCGGTCTGTTGGATCGTACAACTCTCGCAGACAATCCGGGCAGATGGATAAATCGGGAGAAATGGGCAGGAATTCACCTTCCATCGGCTGGCTATCGAGGATCGCGAATCCGGAGTGCATTCCCTGCTCAGCTTGCTCGACCAGAAAAGAATCGACCTTGGCGAGGCGAGGGGGAGTATCACGCAAGTGTTGAATAAACCCATCGACAGCAGACTCCGATCCGCTCGCGAGGATTTCCACCCCGTTGGAAGTATTCCGAACCCAACCTTCCACGCCGTATTTATGCGCGTATGAATACACCGTTGGACGGAATCCAACCCCCTGGACGATCCCTCGAATGTAAAGCTTTTTCGTGACGGTTTTGGAAAGATTCACTGTTTTGTTGTAACGATCATTTTTTCAAGTGGATTTTGATCCATTCGATCCAGGGTTTAAAACCTTCCCCTGTTATACAGGAAAGTGGGAAAATCTTTACCCCGGGATTCAGTAACGTGACGCCTTTTCGGAAATAATCCTCATCGAATGGGACATACGGTTTAAGGTCAGTTTTATTCAGAATTAAAACGTCCACACCACGATACATTCCCGGATATTTGTAAGGTTTATCGTCGCCTTCGGGGATACTGGCAATCAAGACCCGTGCGTTTGTGCCCAGTTCAAAGGCCGCTGGACAGACCAGGTTACCGACATTTTCGATTATGACCAGATCCAAACTCTCCAATGGTAGCTGATTCAACCCGGCTTCAATCATTGAGGAGTCCAGGTGGCAGTTACCCCCGGTATTGATCTGAACAGCAAAAGCCCCGCCTGCGGTTACTTTATCAGCGTCGATCGTAACCGCTGCTGTGTCTCCCTCGATCACACCGATGCGTGTGGTTGCTTTCAGCGTTTCAATCGTCTTCAGGATCACGCTGGTCTTTCCTGCACCGGGCGAGGCCATGATATTTAGTGAAAATATATTGAATTTATCCAAAAGAAAGCGGTTTTTCTCAGCGAGCTGGTCGTTGGCAGAGAGAATGTTCTCAAGGATGGTGACTTTTTGATTTGACATACTCATTTCTCGATTTCAATGCTTTCCAACTGAAATTCATCCCCGGAAAGGATCCTGACGTTATAACTTCCACAGGATGGGCATGGGCCGGGCTCAGTTCCCAGTCGATAGTGACTTTGACAATCCTGGCAGTGCATTTCAGCAGCGATACGGTTGAAATTCAGCCGAGCCTGCTCGCAAATTGTATCTCTGGCGACAAATTCCCAGTAAAACTGTACAGAATCATCTATGATCGATGAGAGTTGGCCAATATTTAGATTTATCGCGGTCACCTTTACTGCATGCTCCCGGGTCGCGTATTCAAGCGAAGTTTTTAGAATATTCTCGGTAACCGAAAGCTCGTGCATGGAAAAATTATAATCCAATTAGGATAAATATGGTGGGAATTACGAGATCACTGTTTCAACAAACTTGCCTGAGCGAATCCATTTGAGGATCAGGTCCACCGCGCTTTTGGACAGCCGGTCCGTTTCTGCAGAAAGCGATTCTTCGAATTGAAAGCTAAATCCGCGGATCGAGACAAGAAATCCGTGCGGAGTCCGGTTGTAGATCGAGTTCGCCAACTCCAGGCAGGATTGGGGGGTGAGGTGGTGGGTGAAGGGGGAGTTCTGGAATTTGGGTCCGATCTCGATGGCACGGACGCCCGAATTGATCTCCCCTGTATGTGCATCGATGAAGCAGACCTCATCGAATTGGGAGATGATCTCTGATATCTCAGGAACCAATTGCAGGACGAAAAGCAGTTCAATTCGATCTTCAAATTTCCCGATGGGAGCATCAGGCGATTCCGGAACAGGCAACCCAAGACCCGCAGCGACACCCTTGAGGACATGCCAGGCCACACCGTCGTCCTCGCGGTTCGGATTTCCGTAGCCTAATAACAGGATCTTCTTTTTCATTGGAAAAAAATCAGGGCGATCAGGTAATAAAACCGGAATCGCCCTGACCTTTCTGAGATCATTTAATTAACGTGTGATCGTCCGGATCACATTTCCCTCGGGATCGACCATTTCCACCAACAGGGGCATCTCCCCAACGGCATGGGTGGAGCAGGAGAGGCAGGGATCATGTGCACGGATTGCGGCTTCCACCCGATTGAGCATGCCTTCCTTTACTTCCGGACCTTTGATATAAGTTTTTGCGACCGAATCGACAGCCTCGCTCATGGCCCAGTTGTTATGACCGGTGGACACGATCAAGTTGACAGTTTCGACCTGACCATTTGGTTTGCAGTGGTAATCGTGGATCAGCGTGCCGCGCGGGGCTTCGATGACACCCACGCCATGTCCCTTGAAATCATGTTTGGTGTTCAAGGTCTCATTACTCAAGATGTCAGGGTCATCCAGCAAAACCGCGACGTGTTCTGCGGCGAAAAGTGTTTCAATGAGTCGGGCATAGTGATAATAGAGGGTTTGATTTACCGGTCGACCATTTCCGATGGATTTGAAAATCTTCAATTCCGCGTTCGCCTTCGGGGTGTCGATCTTTTCGGCGATGTTCAAGCGGCCCAGTGGACCAACCCGGTAGACGCCCTGGGGATAACCGAGTTTCTTGTAATATGGGAATTTCAGGTAGGACCAGGATTCCACATGCTCGGCAATGTAATCCAGGTAATTGCGCGGATCGAAACATTCAAGCTGTCTTCCCTCGCGGTCGATCAGGCGGATGTTGCCGTCATAAAGTTCCAGTCCGTTATCCGGGGTAACCATGCCGAAATAACCAGTGTCGAAGACGCCGAACTTGTTAATATCTTCCGCGTTCTTCTCAGCCCATCCTTTCATGATGGCAAGTCCGGCTTCGATCGTGCGGATGGATTCATCCAGGTCTTTCAGAATGGAATCCCGTTCGTCAGCGTGCAGCGATTTATTGACACCACCTGGAACGGCAAAAACCGGGTGAATCCTGCGGCCGCCGAGGGTGTGAATGATCTCCTGGCCGAATTTCCGCAGGTTGACTGCTTTAACCGTGAGGGCAGGATCGGCAGCCAGCAAGCCGGCAACGTTGCGAATGGCGGGATCGGCATCGAAACCGAGCAGCAGGTCAGGACCGGCGAGCTCGAAGAAATGCATCCCGTGGCTCTGGATCACCTGGCCCATGTGCATTAGTTCACGCAACAGACTGGCTGTCCGTGGTGGAGGGCAGCCCATAACCTCATCTCCGGCCTTTGCTGAGGCGAGGTGGTGGCTAACCGGGCAGATTCCGCAGATACGGGGGGTGATCAGCGGCATTTCAAAAACCATCCGGCCTTCGCAGAATTTCTCGAATCCTCGAAATTCATTGATGTGCAGATAAGCATGATCCACAGTACCGGCTTCTGTCATCCGAATCGTCACTTTGGCGTGACCTTCGATACGGGTTACAGGTTCAATTGTGATTTTTTGAGCGACCATTTTATTACCTCTATTACTGCCAACTCAGGTTTTTATCTTTGAGTACGGGGATGCGTCCCTGAGCCAATTCGCTTAGCGCAAAAAAGATGGTATCCGCATCAGGCGGACAGCCGGGAACAAAGACATCCACTGGAACAACTTCCTGCAGCGCCCGCACGCGGGTGGGAACACACAATTCGGGATCGTCGGGAATCTTGCCGGAGGAATCGGTGCTCTCGGTCTCGATATACGCCCTGCGCAGCGATTCTTCAATGGTGAAGAAATTACGCATGGCGGGAACACCACCGAAGACCGCGCAATCCCCAAGCGCGACCAGGATTTTGGAGCGTTGACGCATCCGATGGGCTACTTCCTCGTTCGATGTGTTATTAATGCCGCCCTCAAGAATCCCTACATCCACACCGGATTCATCCGGGTGTTTTAGATCTGTTATTGGAGATGAGCGCAAGTCAATAAGATCCAAAATGGTGGCGATTCGCTCATCAATATCCAAAAAGGACATGTGACAGCCGGAGCAGCCTGCCATCCAATCCGAAGAGACTTTTGGTTTTGCCATAGTGGGCTCCTTTATACCATTAACCTTGGATCGTCACGGGAGCTGGGTTGGCAGTGATCGATTTTTTCCAGTCCGTATCGAATTTTTGTCCAAATAATCCCGCCAGGGAGGTCAGAATCTCATGATCGGATTTTGTCCCTTCCGGTGCAGTCATTGATTTTTTGTTCTGCTGAATTTTTCCTTCAAAATTCACGAAGGTTCCATCCTGCTCCAGCCAGGTGAATGAAGGCAGGACCACATCTGCGCGGGCGGTGAGGGCAGACCCGTACGCAGCCTGCACTACCAGGAAGGGGGCTTTTTCAAGCTGTTGGATAAGATATTGCGAGGGATCCTCGTTGCCAAATGCAGCAAAGACGGCCTGATGCCCGTTTAATTTTATGCGCGAATCCAACCCAAGCTGGGAGGCAGCCAGGCTGTTGGCACCGCCACGGGTGCCGATCACTTTCGCCTGGGTTACTTCCGCCAGGTGAACAATTTGCTTCAGGGCCTCATCCGAAATGCCTTTTCCATACACAAGGATGCAATTATCAGCAGACTTGATAAGGTCTACAACTTTTGTTAATTCATTATTTGATACGCCGGATTCGAGGATCGCGGTTTTCAAATGAGCCTCCGAAACCCGAATATCCGTGTTTTTTGCAGCCCCGGCACTTATGACGGCGGCGGTAATGCCATGAACAAGGTTCGCTCCCACGGACTTTCCCGATTTGAGAGTCACTTCGGCGAGCATATCGAGTGTGTTTGTTGTAGGATCGACTACGACGAGTTTCGTGCCATTGGGGATATTCCGTTTGATGAAGAATCCAATGACCTCATGCTCCTTGACCAGATCGACACCAAAGATGATGGCGAGATCGGCCTTTTGCACATCTGCCAAAGAGCCTTCGAAGGATTTCCCGGTGCTTCGGGCTAGAGCGGACGCAGCTGCGGTGTATTCCCCTTCCTCGGTAGTAGTAACCAGGCCACTCTGGAAATAATCGGAATAGAGTTTCTTGAAGGCGTAGAGAGATTCAAGCGGCAATCCGCTGGAAACCAAGGCAGCCACGCCATCATCCTTCTTTCCGACGAGTGGGGAGAACTTGGTTTGAATCGTCTCAAAGGCTTCCTCCCAAGTGGCGGCTTTCAATTTGCCGTCCTTGCGAACTTGCGGGGTGAGCAAGCGGTTACGGTCTTCAGCCAGAGGCTCAAAACGGCCAACTTTGCAAATAACGCCCTCGTTCAATTCTGCATCCCAATTGCCTTCAATACGCACCAAGTTGTTATCGCGGACGAGTACATCGATCCCGCAACCGATACTGCAACCGGTGCAGACCGACTGGGTCTTTTCCACCTGGGTCTCTTTGCCACGATAAGCGCTCCAACGGTCGATGAGCGCTCCGGTTGGGCAAACTTGCACGCAAGACCCGCAGGAAATGCATGAAGAGGAGCCGAGCGGAACGCCGAGATCCGCAACCAGCAGACTACGAGCTCCGCGCTCCTCAAAGCCGAGGGTGAAATTTCCGATCAACTCCCCGCAGGCGCGGACACAGCGCCGGCAGAGGATGCAGCGATTGTTCTCCATCACGATATATGGGTGGGAGGCATCCACCGGGAAAGGCTGCCAGTTAGGCTGGAGCGGCCAGTGGGTCATGCCTTCGCGGTAAGCGGCATTTTGAAGCTCGCAATCCCCACCGCTGACCTGGCAGAACGGGCAGAAGTGGTTACGTTCACTGAAGATAAGGGTGAGGACAAATTTGCGGGCTGCCAACACCTTATCCGTATCCGTTTTCACCACCATCCCTTCAGTTACAGGCAGGGTGCAGGAAGGCTGCAGAGTGCGGGCGCCTTCCACATCCACCAGGCATAGCCGACAGCCTCCGTAGGGCGTGAGGTGAGGGTGTTCGCACAGGGTGGGGATCTCGATTCCCGCTGATCTGGCAGCATTCAGGACGGTTGTGCCCTCCGCAACATCCACAGGTTTATTATTGATGGTCAATTTAGTCATGGTCAGGCCTCTCTAGAGATATCACTCTTGATTTTCTAATAAACTCGCTGCCCGCTCATCGCGCAAACCCCGGCGGGGCAAACTTTCAACTGAATGTGGGCTTCCACCTCAGAACGGAAATACTTCAAAATATCCCGCTGGGGAACACCGGCAGTCTGTCCCAGCCCGCAATTCGAGAGCTGGTAAAGGTTTTCACTGAGTTCGATCAGTGTATTCAGATCGTCAAGGGTTCCAACGCCTTCAGAAATATTTGTGAGAATATTCAGGGAGCGGTTGCCACCAATACGGCAGGGATTGCACTTACCACAACCCTCATTTACAAAAAAGTTAACCAGCACCTTGGCGAGATCCACAACACAGGTCTCCTCGTTGCAGATGAGAAGCGCACCGGAACCGAGTGATACTCCCGTCTTATTGAAGGAGTCAAAATCCATGGGGGTATCTTGAAGTGTGGAGGGGATGATAGAGCCGCTTGACCCACCAGTCTGCGCAAGTTTGAAGGTACCGCCGTTTTTCATCCCCTTAGCGTAGATGCTGATCACTTCGCGAAGGGTGATACCCATCGGAACTTCGACCAGCCCAGTGACATTCACATTCCCCAAAATGGTGTAGACCTTGGTTCCTGGGCTGGAGGGGGTTCCAAACGAGCGGAACCAATCCGCCCCATTGCGAATGATTGGGGGAACATTAGCCAGGGTTTCGACATTGTTGACCAGGGTAGGGCGGTCCCAGAGACCATTGGTGGTCGGGTAGGGCGGGCGAGCGCGAGGTTCGCCACGTTTGCCCTCAATGGACTCGATCAACGCCGTTTCTTCGCCGCAGATATAGGCGCCCGCTCCGGCATGGATATGCAGGTCAAAGTTGAAATCGGTGCCAAAGATTCCTTTACCGAGGAATCCCATCTCTTTGGCCTGTGCGATGGCTGTTTTCAGACGCTCCTGGGCGAGGACGTATTCACCGCGGATATAGATATATCCTTCATCGGCGCCAACAGTATAGGCGGCAATGGTCATGGCTTCGATCAATGAATGCGGATCGCCTTCCAGGATCAAGCGATCCTTGAAGGTTCCCGGTTCACTTTCATCCGCATTACAAACCACGTACTTCTTTGGACCTGCGGTACGGGAAACGAATTTCCATTTGGTACCGGTGGGGAAACCAGCCCCCCCGCGCCCGCGCAGACCGGATTTCTCCAGCACAGCAATAACATCCTGGGCAGACATGCTGGTGAGGACCGTTCCAAGGGCCTGGTAGCCATCATGAAGGATGTAATCATCCAGGCTGGTGGGGTCGATAACGCCAGCTCGTTCAAGTACGATGCGCTGCTCAGCGGGAAGGGTGCCTTTTCGGGAGGAAAGCCAGGCGATCTTGCCGGTCAATTCTTTTACAGGAGCTTGCAAGCCAGCCGCGATTCTTCCCTTATAAAGATGTTCTTCCACCAGAAAGTGAACATCATCAGGACGCACAGGCCCATAAAGCGTAGCTTCAGGATAAACGATCACCATGGGAACGGAGTCATGGCGGCCGATATCGCTGACCATCGAAACCGACACTTCTTTTTCGAGATTGAAGGAATGAATCTCATTTTGCAGGCGGGTAAATACTTCCTGCGCGCCGGCATCCATACTCATAGCGTCGCTGGAGACAAGGACCATTGATCGGATAGTATTCATTGTTCCGTCTCCTTTAACTGTACCGGGATAAAATCTGGGGAACCTGCTCGGTGGTGACATTTCCATAAATATCATCATCCACCATAAAGACAGGTCCGACCGCGCACACTCCCAGGCAGCTTGTCATTTCAAGCGTCCATTTTTCATCAGAGGTTGTGCCACAGGTCACCAGGTTCAACTCGTTCTTGAGGGTCTGAATGATCTCGCGACCGCCAACAACATGGCAGGGAGCGGATTCACAGAATTTGATCACATGCTTCCCGCGTTTCTTGGTGGATAGCATCTGGTAAAAGCTCGCAACCGAGATCAATTGGGATTTCGGTACTTTCAGAAGAACGCTGATCTCATCCAGGGATTCCTGCGGTAGGTAACCGATATCCTGATTGATATGATTCAGGATGGGGATCAATTCCTCCCGATTGGGTCCATACTTCTCAATCGCCATCTTTACCGCTTGCACCGCAGCTTGTGTTTCTTTTGTTTCAACAGGCATTGTGCTACGTCCTCCGTTCACGATGGTTTCGATAAGTCTCCGGTTTACCGGATGAAACTCCAAATGTTAATTAATGACCACAGCGTCAAAATTACAGACCTGCTTGCAGATACCGCAGCGGATGCAGAGATCGGGGTCGATCACATGGGTCTGCTTGCGCTCACCTGTGATCGCATTGACCGGGCAATTCCTGGCGCAGACAGTACAACCTGTGCAAGGTCCATCCAGGATATTGAAAGAGATCAATCCGCGGCAGACTTTGGCAGGGCAGCGCTTTTCATAAATATGGGCGAGATATTCTTCGCGGAAGAGCTTGAGGGTGCTGGCAACCGGGTTGGGTGCTCCCTGACCCAGACCGCACAGGCTGGTGGAACGTACCTGATCACAGAGCATTTCCAGTGTTTCAATATCGCCATCCTGACCCTTGCCTTCGCAGATACGGGTGAGGATTTCAAGCATACGGCGGGTGCCCACGCGGCAGGGGGTACACTTTCCGCAGGATTCATCCTGGATAAAGTCCATGAAGAAGCGGGCCATATCCACCATACAGGTATCCTCATCCATGATCACAAGGCCACCGGAACCCATCATGGCACCGGCACCGACCAGAGACTCATAGTCCACCTTCAGGTCAAGATGATCCTTGGATAGCATGCCACCAGCCGGGCCGCCTATCTGGGCTGCTTTGAACTGTTTATCGCCTTTTATCCCCCCTCCGACTTCATATACAAGCTCGCGCAAGGTGATCCCAAGGGGAACTTCGATCAACCCGGTGTTTTTCACATCACTAGCGAGGGCGAAAGTCTTGGTGCCTTTGCTCTTTTCAGTACCCATCGACGAAAACCAATCCGCGCCTTTGAGGATGATCTGCGGTACGTTGGCGTAAGTCTCAACATTATTATTGTTGGTCGGGTGACCCCAAAGGCCTTTATCTGCAGGGAAGGGAGGGCGGGGACGCGGCTCGCCTCGTTTGCCTTCAATTGAGGCAATCAGGGCTGTTTCCTCACCACAGACAAACGCCCCAGCGCCCATACGAACTTCCATATCGAACGAAAAATCAGTACCCATGATATTTTCGCCAAGCAGTCCCAGCGCTCGCGCTTGCTGGATACCGATATTCAGCATCTTGACCGCGATGGGATACTCCGCCCGGCAATAGATATACCCGTAACTGGCATCGATCGCATAGGCGCCGATGATCATACCTTCAATGACTGAATGGGGATCGCCTTCCAGGACGCGCCGGTTCATGAACGCACCCGGGTCGCCTTCGTCGGCGTTGCAGGTGATGAATTTCACCGGATCCGTTTTGGATTTAACCATGCCCCATTTTTTCGCGGTCGGGAATCCTGCCCCGCCGCGCCCGCGCAGACCGGATTTGCTGATGGTATCGATCACCTCATCCGGGTTCATCTCGGTGAGGACTTTCGCCAAGGCCATATAGCCATCTTCAGCGATGTAATCCTCGATATTTTCAGGATCAATCTTGCCGCAGTTCCTCAGGACTACCCGGATTTCCTTGGCGGAGGGAGCCCGTAATTCCTCGTCGATGAATGTATCTTCTTTGAGCAGAAATTTCTGGGCGATGCGACCTTTAAGCAGGTGTTCTTCAACGATATAAGGAACATCATCCGCCGTAAGGTTGCCGTAGTGCGCTCCTTCCGGATAGACCATGATCTCAGGTCCCTGGTCGCAATCACCAATACGGGAAGTTTCCAAAACCTGGACCTCGCCTGAGAGACCCTGGGCTTGCAGTTCAGAATTCAAAGCTGCCAGGATTTCCTTGGAACCACGATGAACACAATCCGGATCCTGACAGACGAGTACATGAGAACGGTAATATTTCATTATGCTTTCCAGATCACTTCTTTCCTACAGGTCAATCACTAAATTTACAGTGGAATGACGTGGTTCGTAACGACTTTGCCGCCAACAACATGCTCCTTGATGATGTTCCGAGCCACTTCGGGTGAAACCTTTCCATAAGTAACCTTGGGTTGATCACCAATTTCAACCTGAACTATGGGTTCTTTCTCGCACATACCAATGCAACCCGTTTGAGTGATGACCACATCCTGGATGTTATCTTTTTCGATCGTATCAAGGATCGCTTTCATTGCATCCCGTGCACCGGCAGCGATACCACATGTACCCATTCCGACGATCACCCGGGCTTTGCCAGATTCGGTCTGGATCTTCTTTTTTTGAAGGGCTTCCTCGCGGACTTTTTTCAGATCATCAAGGCTTTTTATTGTAGGCATAATTTCTCCTTATTTTGACAGGATTGAACTGACTGGCTTTTGTGTATTCAAACCCTCTTCCATCGTCAATCGGACAAAACTCAAAACCAACGGGTCTGAAAAGGGAACGTCCCCGAGGGTTTCACGGACTTGTTTCTGGTCATAACTGAATTCGTAATCGTCCAGGCGGTACCCAAGCTCCCAGTCGATTTCGGGTTCCGAAACGACCAACATACGGAAGGTATCTGCCAAATTTCCGAGCGGCATCCGGTCGATGTGCGAGCGTTGGAAAATGATCTCGATCCGAGTACCAATGCCGGGTTGTGACCAAATTTGTAAGGAGCCATTACACGCTTCTGCGGCTTCTTTGAGGAGCGGAATCCCTAAACCCACTTTGCGGGTTGTGCGGGAGGTGACGAAGGGATCTGTAACCTGAGCCAGCATTTCGGCATCCATACCCTTCCCGTTATCCTCCACGATCAAGGTAAGCTTATCCTTGATCGAACTTTCGTCCACAAAAATCCTGATGACCGTTGCGCCGGCTGCAATGCTGTTTTCCGCGATATCTAATAGGTGCAGCGAGAGCTCTCTCAAGATTTTTGTTCTTCCCCCTGGAGCGCGCGCAGTATCTGCGGGATCTTGTTGGGTTTAACCCGACCCTGAACGTTTTCATCCACAACGATCACTGGAGCTTGGGAGCAGGCTCCCACACAGCGGCAGATCTCGAGTGTGACCAAGCCATCAGGGGTGGTTTCACCCGCTTTGATACCCAACGCCTGATTGGCTTTGTCCAAAAGCTGCTCCACTCCACCCACATAGCAGGCAGTACCCATGCAGAATTTGACAGTATGCTTCCCGCGGGGCGTTGTGGTAAAGAAGGAGTAGAAGGAAACAACGCCGTGGATTTTACTAACCGGGACTTTGAGCTGCTCCGCAATGTAATTCTGGAGGGGAGCTGAAATATAGCCAACCTTACCCTGGACCTCGTTTAGGATCACCATGGTCGCCCCAGGCTTTTCCCGGTTGGCGGAAAGTATTTCATCGATCATTTTCTTTACTGCGGGATCTATTTGATTCATTATCTGAGTTTGAGTCTGTGCCATACCGGCTCCGAAGAATGTTTGGACAACATAGAATTAATAGAAGAATATCCAGATGAGTTTAATATGCAACCTTGCCTCCGTCAATAAACAAATGTCATATTCTCAGCAAGCAGTTGTTCCGAAGGTTTTACCGAAATATTGGACCCTCCAGAAACTCATTTTGTTTGGAAATCAGGGTTTTTCGGATCTCAGCAATATCCCGGTTCTTTAATGGGAGGAGGTTCAAACCCAGAATTTCATTCAGCCGGTGAGCATCTCCACTCTGAATCAAGGGATAATCCCTGGACTGAGGGTACCGTTCTCGGGCTTCATCAACAGAAATGTTTCGGGAGATTTCCAAGGTTTCGATATTAATATCGGTTGGGATGAATCCCAATGTTCGGATCAGTCCAAAGGCTTCCCGGTCAATATGGGCTGGGATGAACAAGCCCTCCAAATCCTGAACATGTTGAAAGAGATCCGAAAGAGAAAAATGTGTGGAAGTGAGCAACAACCTTTCTTCAAAAGCGATAAAATCTCCATCTTTATCAACCAGGATTTGCGCACCGAGGTGATCCTCCTGATTGGGGAGGTCCGGGAGGTTCTTATCGATAATATCCTGCAATGCGTATAGCTGTTCGAGCGTGTCGAAAAGGCAGATGGTATGCACATCTTCGAGCGTCTGAACTTCGACCCCCGGCAGCACGAGCAGGTCAGTTCCCTCCGCCGCCTGGATGACCGATTCCACATTTCCAGAGGCGTTGTGGTCGGTGATGGCAATAATCTGGATCCCTTTTTCAAGCGCAGTCTGTACGATCAAAGGCGGGATCATCTCAAGCTCTGCGCACGGCGAGAGGACGGTATGGGTATGTAACTCCGACCGAAAGATGAGGCGGGGAGGATCGGTTTTCACGAGGGTTGACTCAGGAAACGTCCGTCAACCCCATTTCCCACAATTTACCTACCACGAAAAAAGAGGATTGCGGTGTTGAAAGCAGGGTGATACCTTCCGTTTCAGCCTTCTGAATGGTAGCTTCCTCGGGCGTTGCGCCTTCTGTGATGATGATCGCCGCAACATCTTTGAGAGCGCCAACTGCTACGATATTAATATGCGCCTGGAGGGTAACCCAGATGCTCTGCGGATTTGCCCCGGCCATAACGCAGCTCAATAAATCCGAAATATATCCCGATTTAGGCTCGATAGTAGAAAAATCATTCTCTTTGTTCGTGAGGATCTCAAGCCCCAAATGATCGATGACTTCCTGAAGATTCATCCTTGGTTGACTCCTTGGCTGATGAGGGATAACCTTCTCCGACTGTATCTTCTTCCTTCAAGAAAATCTTGAAACGAAGTTTGGAACCAATTCCGGGTGTAGATTCCAATTGCATCCAATCTACACAACGCTTGATATTTACAAGCCCCATACCTGCGCCAAACCCCAGCTCACGGACTTCCTGGGTGGCGGTGGAATATCCCGGCTTCATGGCCAGATCGATGTCTTCGATCCCAGGTCCTTCATCCGTGGCTTGCATTGTGATCTGATGAGGTTCAATTTCCACCCGAAGTACCCCGCCATTTGTCGTGTGAATGATCAGATTCATTTCAGCTTCGTAGACTGCGATGCCGCAGCGGCGGGCTAGCTGGGGATTGGCACCCATGCGCAGCAGTGCGCGTTTGATATTGCTCGAAGCCGAGCCGCCGTGGGTGAAATCACCTACTTTTATGTTGTACCGCAGCACAAGCGTGCTGCGATCGGAGGAAATATCTTCGAAGAGATGGCTGGCCCGGTAAATGCGGACTTCCTCTTCCTGGTAATCCTGATCAAGAGCTTTGAGGATTCCGCGAGTAACATCACCCTTGGTAATGATCCCCGCCATCTGATTTTCAGAATCGATGACAATAAGCCTGCCCAACTTGGTATTGACGAAAAGTTTTAATGCTTCGATCACCGTATCCGTGTCACGGATAGTGACGAGGTTTGTGGTCATGTAATTTTGAACTGGAGCGGAGAGATCATTCTTTCGCAAGGCGCGGATCAGGTCCTCAATGCTTATGACCCCAACGAGAGCGCCATTTTCCAGCACTGGGGCGCCTGAAATGCGATTCTTGTTGAAGATATCGAGCGCTTCCTCCATAGTCATTAAGGTGGAGGTGGTAAATGGCTCGCGAGTCATGACCTCAGATACTTTTAACTCATACGCAAGTTCTTCAGTGCGGGTGATCGCCCCAGCCAACTGATCGGAAATGATCTGTCCTTTGAACCTGGTTTGATCAGTCATGCCAGATGAATCCTTTAGTCACAACAGGGATCTTTATCCACGGGCATCTCCAGGCTGGGCAACCCCCGCTGGCGCAGCCGGCCGCAGAGCTCGAACATGCCAAAGGGGGAAGTAATAAGGGGAATCCGCTCCTCGATGGCAAGGTCAATGGTCTCTTTAGGGGGTTGCTTTCCGCGCACGAACACCACAGCGGCAACATCGGCCATCTGTGCCGTGCGAATAACCTGGGGATTGCACAGACCGGTAAGAAGCACGGCCTCAGGTTGGATGGAGGCAAGTACATCAGACATTAAATCAGCTCCGCAGCCGCCCTTGACCTCGCGGGATAGATCCGCCCCGGGTGTGTGCAGTGTGCCGTCAACAATTGTGATCAATTCTTCGATATTCATGCAGCCCTTCTGACCGATAAGCGTTCGGACAATTTTACCCCATCTTGTATGTTAAAATTCTGCCCATCCATGGAGGGTCCGTATGAAGAAGATCATTTCCGCCCTTAGAGGTACACGTGATTTTTACCCCGAAGATAAATTCAAGCAAAACTGGCTGCTTGAGAAAATTCGAGCAATTTCGGAATCCTTCGGATACCAGGAATACGAGGTTCCTTATTTGGAACGGCTGGAACTATTTGCGGCAAAATCCGGGGAGGAACTGGTCAAAAAACAGGCATTTGTCTTCCAGGACCGAGATGGCGAAGAAATAACGCTCCGCCCGGAATTAACCCCCTCACTTGCGAGGATGGTGGCACAGAAGCAGGGTGAGTTAGGCTATCCGCTCCGGTGGTGGGCGTTCGGTCCCATCTGGAGATATGAACGCCCGGCTAAGGGTAGATCCCGTGAGTTTTTCCAGTGGAATATCGACATGATCGGCGCCGATTCTCCCGAAGCAGACGCCGAATTGATCGCTGTTGCAGCCAATTTATTCAAAATCGTCGGTTTGTCTCCGAATCAGGTGATGATCCGAATCAATGATCGCAAGTTGATGTACAAAAAGTTGCTGGAAATTGGGGTAAATGAGAACCAGGTGATCGAGGTTCTGCGATTGATCGACCGCAAGGATAAACTGGCTCCTGAAGCCTGGATCCAATATGGCAGGGAGCTGGGATTCGAAGTTGGAATGCTTTCAGCTCTTAATACTATGCTTGAGAATTATGATCTTTGGAAAGACTCCGAGCGTTTGATACGCTGCTTTGCCGCTCTGGAAGTGATGGGTGTGCGTGGATTTACTCAGTTCGATCCCAAGGTGACCCGCGGATTGGATTATTACACCGGGATTGTCTTTGAAGCCTTTGACGTGGATGGGGGTCGTGCGATCCTTGGCGGCGGGCATTACGGAAACCTGGTTGCGGACGTAGGCGGAGAATCCTTGCCAGGGGTTGGCTTCGCAATGGGTGATGTGATGTTCCCGATTGTGCTCGAAAAATACGGATTGCTGCCGCAGGAGATTCCACCTGCCGCGGATGTGCTGGTGACTGTGTTCAACCCAGAAACTCAATATGAATCCATTAGAATTGCAGATGAGCTGCGCAAGAGCCGGGACGCGCGTGATCTGTTACCCGGAGCCAGCCAAGCTGCCCAAGCAGTTGAAATTTGCGGATAAAATGGGCATCCGGTTGGCTGTGATCCTGGGTCCAGATGAGATCCAAACAGGAAATGTGATTATCAAAGATCTCAAGACAACTGAGCAAATTTCTGCCCGGAGAGAAAACCTGCAGAGCGAAATTAACCGGCTTCTTGCCTAGCACAGGCACGCGTGATAAAATTCTGAGTCCATGGTGGCTGTAGCTCAATGGCAGAGCGCTTGACTGTGGATCAAGATGTTGTGGGTTCAACCCCCATCAGCCACCCCTTGACTGTGGATCAAGATGTTGTGGGTTCAACCCCCATCAGCCACCCCTAAAACCGGCACAAGCCGGTTTTTTTATTACTGCAGATCCGTAGGTTTCACTTCGGTTGGGGTAAGCCAGGATAGCAAACCCTTCAACCTGCGCTTTTGGGGCGGTAGACGGTCAAACCCAACCAGGATCAGGCTCAACAACAACAATCCTGCCCCAAGCCATTGTATGCCGGTAAGTGTTTCCCCCAGGAAAATCTGGGCGGCCAGAACTGTTACCAGGAGCTCTCCCAACCCGAGCAGGGCGGTTTCCATGCCGCCAATTTTCTTTACTCCCAAAAAGAGCAGCACCCTGGATAGGGCAGTAATTACGCCCAAAATGATCACAGGTTGCAAATTGGCCGTGGACGGGGGAATTTTCCGGTCGAAAACCAAATAAAAGATACTAACTGTGACCGCCATGGATAAAAGCGTATAGAAGGTGACCGTTGGGGTTGGCGCTTCATACAGCACTTTCTGGTTGATGATCAAGTGCAGCCCGTAGAGTGCTGCAGCACCAAGCATCATCACCGCACCCTGGATACTCACTCCCTTGGCGGAGGCGCCAATCAACAGAACCGCTCCAAAAATTGAGATACTCAAGCGAACAATTGTCAGGCGGGTAAGGGTCTGACGGTCGAGCAGTAGCCAAAACGCCACCATGAGGGGATAGAAGGAATATAAAAGTTGCCCGATGCTGGCATCCAATAGCGACAAAGCGGAATAAAACAAAATGGAGCCCAATCCATTTACTGCGCCAGCCAGAATGCATCCGATGAGCCCCAGAGAATAGATCCTAAGGAACGAACGGTTAAAAATGATAAGGAAAAGGAAAACAAGAACGGTTGCCAGGATCGAACGGAATGTAACGATAAATAAGGGCGAAAATCCAAGTTGGAGTGAGATTTTTCCAAGAATTGGGGTCAAGCCGAGGAGAATGGCCGAACTCGCCGCGGCAATAATCCCGATTGTCTTCCCCTGTTTCTGCATTCTTATTACCGCAGCAATGATTTCACTTCATCGAGAAGATCGTCGGTGAGGAAATCCCCTTTTTGCATCAATTTTTGGATCTGCCCCTGCAGGCGGACCTTTTCGCTCTGGGTCAGCTCCTTGGCGGTCAGTACGATGATTGGAATCTCGGCTGTTTCCGGTTTCTTGCGAAGGGCGTCCATCACCGAAAAGCCGTCCATTTCAGGCATCATCAGGTCCAGAATGACCAGGTTGGGAATCTCGCGATTGATGACATCCACGGCTTCCTTGCCATTGGTGGCTTCGAAAATGGTGTAATTTCCCTGGGATTGCAGAATCCGGCGGATAAGCCTGCGCGCGTCGGGCTCATCATCGACGATCGCGATGCGTGGAAAGCCCTGAATAGATTCACGGGTGAGGGCGGAGAGCAACCCCTCCTCAGAACCACTTTCCAAATCCTTGGTGGAAGGTTTAACATCCCTGGACCAGCCTTCGCCGATGATCTTTTGTTCGATGGGCATGGTGTGCCCGGAACAGTTGATCACCACCACCTCATCAGATTTGATCACCCCAGCCCGGATCAGCTTGATCATTCCGGCGAAAGCAACCGCCGCAGCCGGCTCAACGGAGATTCCCTCCATTTTTGCCAGGTAATGCATGGCACGGAAGGCTTCTTCGTCCTGAACACTTTCGAACGCACCGCCCGAGGTACTGAGCATCTTTTGGCGTAAAACAGTATAGGTGCGTCCTGGATCTCCCGTGGCGAGCGTTGCGATCAGCGTCTTCGGGGTCTGGACAGGGATGGCAACATCCTGGTTTTGCTTCCATGCGTGAACCATGGGGGCGCACCCTTCGGTTTGAATGATGCCCAGTTTGGGGATGCGATCAATAAACCCCATTTTCTTGAATTCTTGAAAACCTTTATGGACCCCGACAGGTCCCAACCCGCCGCTGACGCTCTGGATGTACCAATCCGGGGCGAAAAAGGTGACCCCGGGTTTGGTTTTATCGGAACTGGGAGGCGGTCCGAGAAGTGCGGTGAGCTGTTCGACTACTTCGAAGCTCAGCGTTTTCATAGATTCTACGCATGAAATGGTGCGGGTTCCCAAGTCATAGAAGATCCCGCGCTGCCGCGCGAATTCAGCCGCCACCTGTTTGGCCTCATCGTAGGATCCGGTTACCTTGATCACCTGGGTGCCATAGAGTGCAACTTCGCGCATTTTTTCAGCGGGAACCAGGCTGGTAAGGAAAGCCCAAAGCCGAATACCGGCGCGGGCAGCGTAGGCGGAATAGGCAATGGCGACATTACCAGTGGAGGCAACAACCAGCTCGTTGATACCGGCTTCCTTCAAGGCTGCGATCGTGACGGCGGCCTGGCGGTCTTTAAAAGAGCCCGTAGGTCCTTGGCGTTCGTCCTTTATGAAGATGTTAGGGCAACCAAGCATACCCCCCAGGTTGGTGGCACGCAGAAGCGGTGTACCGCCTTCTCCAAGTGAAACAGCCGGTTCTATGCTGCGGACAGGAAGCAGTTCCTTATACCGCCAAAGGTCAAACGAACGGCCGGATACCTGCAACAAAAGGGATTTGGATAAGCGGTTGTAATCGTAGATCGCTTCGCGCCAGGTGCTGTGACAGTTGGGGCAATCCGAAGTGCTGGCGATAAAAGGCGTTTTATGCCCGCAATCCATGCATTCGATAATGAAGTGGGATGCCATGATCAAAGAACTTTAATGAAGTTTCGTTATTTCCTCAAAGAATTCTGAAGAGATTTAAAGAAAGGTACTTCCTCAAGCTTGACTTTGCTAAATACTACGTTGTTGAATTCAGAGAGCGCAGCTGCCTGTCTTTCGGTGATATCAGCGCCGGCCAATATGGTAACGTCGATTTGCCGCAGGCGGAAATCGGTCAGCATCGTCTTTAGGACAGTAAAAATATCTGTATCTGAAAACTGCGGGTTGAAGATTACCCGATCCGGTTGCAATGTAGCTATCAGTTTCAAGCCTTCTTCGGCTGTTTTTGCAGTCAATAGCTGGATCTTTTTATTATCCTTCACAAGATTATGGAACTTTCGAACCGTTTCAGGATTGTTATCCAGTAGGAGGAGGTTCATGGCGCGCTCCGATTCGGTAATCCGCCCGACCGTTTCCTCCATTTCTTCCTGTACGATGGGTTTAACGATAAAGTCCTCAGAACCCACCCGCAGCCCTTTTTCCCGACGTTCCAGCATGCCAAGCAAGACCATGGGAATATATTTCGTGGATTTAGCGGTTTTCAATTTCCGTATCGCATCCCAGGGTTCAAATTGGCTGGAATTCAGATCGACCACGACCAAATAGGGGTTAAAACTCTTGATACTTTCATCCAGTCCATCCAATTCGGTGAATATGGTGGTGGTGTATTTCATCGGTGAGATGTTTTTATCCAACCTGGGGAGGAGTGTCGATTGCGAAGATACCAGGGCTACCTTCTGGAGTACAACTTCTGGTGCTGGCTCCTCGAGAATGGGAGGGGGTATTGTTCCGGGTGTGGATTCTGAAACAGTCTCGGATACAACTTGCTCCAAGGTTTCCAATTGTGCTTCAGGAGAAACAGTTTCAGGTTTTGAAACAGGTTCCCCATCAGACTGGAGTTTGCCGAAAGCGGATTCGCGAAGCATCCCGGTGACGATCCGTTTTTTATCGGGTTGGGGAACAGGCAGAGTGAAGAAGAAAGTGGAGCCTTTGCCAACCTCGCTACTGAGCAAGCCAATTCGGCCGCCGTGCAGGTCGATCAATGACCGGCTGATGGAAAGCCCAAGACCGGTTCCACCTGCCCGCCGGGTGGGGGAGTCGTCCACCTGGGAGAAGGGCTGGAATAATTTGTTGCGATCCTTGGCATCAATTCCATGACCGGTATCAGTGACCGTTATCATGATCTCGGGGTTACCTTCGGGACTGCTAACCGGTGATGCTTCGATGGTGATCAACCCTTCCTCGGTGAATTTACATGCATTTGAAAGGAAATTGATCAGTACCTGGCGAATACGAGTGGGGTCCACGAGCACCTTCGGAAGATCTGGCGGCACGATCTGTTTAAACTTGATCGGCTTATCCTTGGCCAAACCCGTGGCAGTTGTCATTGCCGAATTGATAATATCGCTGATGTTGATCTCGGAGAGCTTCATCTCCATTTTGCCTGAATCGATCTTGGAGAGGTCGAGAATGTTATTGATCAGGCTCAACAGGTGCTGTCCAGAGTTATAAATGGCGGAAAGGTCCTGCGCCTGTGTATCATTGATGGGTCCATCGATCCCTTTAAGAATTACGCGTGAAAAGCCGATGATGGAATTGAGCGGGGTACGCAGCTCGTGAGACATGTTGGCCAGAAACTGGTTTTTAATACGGTCCAACTCATGCAGCTCATCCACTGCTTTTTGAGAAAGCTCAAATGCGCGCGCATTCTCGATTGCCACAGCAATCTGGTCAGCCAGAATCCGCAGAACGGTAACATCATCCGGCGTGAAGGCGTTTTCACTATCAGCATGAATATCTAGCGAACCGATGATCCGTTCACCGATGGTAAGGGGGATACCGATTTCCGAGCGCGTATTGGGCAATTCGGGATGCGCTAAATATAGCTCGCTGTTGGTTATATCGTTGATGATGATTGGCTCGCCAGTGGCGCATACCTGGCCAACAATATTCGTCGATCCAACCTGCACCTGAAAACCAGTGGATTTGAAACCATCACCTGCAGAACCGGTTGCTTCTTGAATGATGGCGGTTTCGCCGGTTGGATCCAGGAGGAAGAGGGAAACCTGGTAGAAACCGAAACGGTCGTAGATCTGGTTCACGATCCGTTTAAGCAGGATTTCGAGAGATAGAGTGCTGACAGTATCGCGGGCAATTTCTGCCGCGGTACGCAACTCCAGAGCACGGCGCTGCGCTTCCCGCAGCAGACGCTGTTTTTCCAGGGTCACTGAAATCTGGTTACCAACCACCCGGAGAAGACGAACTTCTTCAGGAAGGTAATCAGCCGGGGAGGAAGCCGAAACAACAAGCAAACCGATCAATTTACCGACACTGCGGAGCGGGACGATCACGCAGCTTTGCATTTCCATGTCAATGAGAGTTTTACGAGAAAGCTCATCCAGCGGATCTTCTGCTGAAGTTTCTTTGACTGTTAGAGGCTCAAGAAAGAGCTGGTTAAGGATGGGGAGAGACGCCAAAGAGAACCGCGAACCAAGGCGAATGAATTGACCCCGCAAGTCGTAAAAACCGGTCAGCTCAAGTTCGGTCGGTTCTTCATCCCCAGATTGAACTACTGAATATAGGGAAGCGCGTGTGGCGGATTTAGGCAGCACGCTCTGGACAATGATGCGGACGAGGTCCTGCGCATCCACTGCCTGTGAAATCTCGTTGGTCATTTTGTAGAGCAACTCGGTTTCAGCAAGGGAGTCCTGGGTTTGCGCGTAGAGACGCAAGTTCTCAACTGCGGTTGTCATCTGGTCCAGCAGGGGCGGGTACGCTCTGCGCTCCTGCTGAGTGAAGCGATGATGTACTTCGGATTGAAGAAGGAGAACGCCGATCTGTTTTTGGGCGGTCGTTAAAGGCAGAACCGCCATGGAAACGACCTGCTGATCTTTAATGACCTTTTGAAGCGGCGTGTCGATTGGCGCTTCGCTGATATCATAAATGAATAAAGGCGCTGACCGTTCGAACAACATTTGGTAGGCGATTGTGAGGTATTCAGACCCAACCGGTGGGGGAGGAGTTCCATTACCACTGTACCAATTGGCTGCCACATACATCCGGTTGATATTTCCCTCAGAATTGTTATCAAACAGCACCAGGATGCCACGGTTGATATCCGGAATCTTGATCCCGGTGGTAACTGCCGAGATCATTGCAGTGTACTCATTGGCGAGGGCGAGCTGATGGCTGGATTCGTAAAGGGTTTCAGTTTCAGTCAGCGAATTCTGCAACTGAGCGAGGAGGTCCTCGCGGGCGATCGTGTTGGCGAGTGCGTCCCCCACAACTTGGAGTGTATTGATCTCTTCATTGAGCCAAATTCGACCCTGCCGTAATTGCTCGAACGCGATGAAGCTCGGAAAAGCGTTCTTGCCGGAGACTGAAAGCAGAAAAATCGAGTTTATATTGAGGCGGTTGATAAAGAGAAATTCCGGGGTTTGACGAGTGTTTTCATCTGTGATCGCCCAACCCTGCTCGACGAATTCACGAGTCCAATTGGGAAAGTTACCCACCGGGATGTGGTTCAACTCGCTTCCCGAAAGTGAAGGATCCAACCCGGGCTTGACCCAGAGCGCCTGGCATTTCCAGTAAAGTTCCTTTTCGTCGTCCATCAGCTTCGCAAAATAGATGCGGTCACTCTCGGTTACATTCGATAGTGTTTCAAACACAGACGGCAGCGCGGCAGTGCCCTGTTCGGACAGCAGTGCAACCGCAGAGGCTGAACTTGCTTGGTATCTCTCACGCTTTTCAATGATTTGGAGGGCGTCGTTCACTTCTTTGAACAGGTTGGCATTTTCCAAAGCAGTGGAAGCCTGGAAAGCCAGCGTCGAAACCAATTCCAGAGAAACCTGCGAGAATTGTGACCCTTCTTCGAACAACTCAATATAAATTGCCCCGATAGCCTTGTTCGTAGTTACGATGGGAACACAAAGAAGACTACTGGGAACCGGGTGAGGAACATCAATATTTCGATCGATCAGTTCCTTTTCAACACCGGTTGGAAATAGAACGGACTGATTGGCATGGATTGAAAACTCGATTACCCCTTTTCCGAACGGAGCTTCCGCTTTTTCTTCCAGAACACCATCGTGGGCAAAAACCGGGAAGGATAGATAAGTATGATTCTCGTTCGATATCGCGATGGTTAAATTACGGTTATCGACGATGTCTCCAGCAGTTTCATAAAGCTGCAAGAAGATCTCCTCCCGGCTGGCCAGCTTGCTAAGCTGTTGACCCGCGCGGTTCAGCGCAGCGAGCTGTTCATTACGTTGAAGGGTCTCTGATTCAGCCTTGATCCTCTCCTCAAGCTGCTTTTGGGCAGCCTGGTACAATTGCGCATTTTCCAAGGCCAGCCCAAGCTGCTGGGCAACTTCCTGCACGATCAAGCGCTCATCTTCCTTCCAAACCCGATCACTGCGATCGTCGATGATCTCGATTACGCCTGAAGTTTGCTGCCGGATTTGAAGTGGGGTGGCGATTGCTGTCGGCGTGGTTCCAATTGATTCCTGGATGGTAGTTTTCTTTTGAGATATGGATTGCCGGCCAGCCTTGGTGAGGATGCGATTTGCCGGGGAAATTTCCCCTTCTTTCATGGCGATTCCAATGGTGAAATTATCCATTCCAAGATCGACCAGAGATGACGTACCGCCAGGCCGGACGTAATCCACATCCATGGAACGACGGGCGAAAATACCTTCCGAAATAACCAAGGATTTTCCATCCCAACTCATGATGATTCCACTGGAATCTTTCACCGGTCGGAGTTCCAATTCCACAGGCAGCTCAATTCCCGACTCCGCAACCATTGTTACCCGGATGGTGCAATTATTAGATTGTTCAATGCGGTCGGAAATAGCCTCATGATCTTCTGACTTAACCTGGCATGTGAAAACTGGCTGACCAAGAAAATGTTCGGCAGTGAACCCCAGGAAATCCGTTACCTGCGGGCTGACGGATAGGTAGTTTCCCTTATCATCCAACGTCCAGGCCCAACCGTTTGGGATGAAATCCACCTCTGGATTCAGCCTGGCGCTGCCACGGGAGGCATACAGGGGGTCTAATTGACTTGTGATTTTTCTTCGCGGCATATCCGAGTTACTCCTGATCCAATTTAGGATCTATCCGGTTTAGATCATTGTAATTATCGGTTTTAAAGTCTGGTGCCCCAGTTGGAGGATTCGTCCCTTCCGGAGGCGTTGTGTCCTGAATTAAAATTTGCGCCCTGGATGCTTTCAACACGCGCTGAAGCTCTCCGATCGCGATTTGCACCATTTCCTGCGGATTGGTTGTAGAGCGAATCTTACCTGTGATCTCGAGCACTTTTCGGTCCCTCTCCGCCCGGCGGACTGTTTGCTCGAACAGGCGGGCATTTTCCAACGCGAGCGCGACCTGGGTTGCGACGGATTGAACTGCGCGGATCTCTTCAGGCTGCCAATCCTTTTTCTCCTTGCGGGGTTCTTCGATGTTGATCACGCCAATCGTTTCTCCACGAAGAATAATGGGAACGGCCAGGGATACCATTGGTTTTCCGGAAGGCTGATCGATCATGGGAACCAAAACCGGTTCACCGGCATCAAGTACTTTTTGGAAGAGAAGTGAATCCTCACGTTCTATGGTTTTGACCCCGCCAGGCGTATATTCAAAGCCTGCCAAATCCCGTTCTTCCACCTCGCGACCCCATTCCTGAAGCAGGTACTGTCGGTGAAGAGATTGTGAATCCTCAAGAGCGCGAACGGTTTCCTGCAGCAGAAGGTTGTTTTCAATAGCGATCGCAACCTGGTCCGCCAGAATGGTGAACAATTCGACATCTTCCTGGGAGAAAATATTCGCCTCGGTAGATTGCACGTCAAACGCACCAATGATTCGATCACCGATGATCAGCGGAAGAGCCATCTCAGAACGGGTGAGGGGAAGATCGGGGTTCTGGAAATAGACCGCATCGATTCCAACATCTGTAGCGATCCTGGGTTTTCCCGTTCCGGTCACATACCCAACGATACCGACCTCGCCAACTTTCAATCGGTGTCCGCGGGCAAGCATCCTTTGGCCGCCTTCAGAATTGGATGCGCGCAGCACAGCGTATTCCTGATCATCATCCAAAAGGAAAATACCCACATGATAGAAGTTGAACCGTTCACTCACAAGCCGCACAAGCGTATCCAGGAGTGTTTCCAGGTCCTGCGCACGCGTGATCTCGCGGGCAACATCCGCGACCGTGGTCAATTGACGGCCGCGAAGAACAAGCGATTCATTGCGGTTTGCCAATTCCTGGGTACGGGCACGAACACGCTCCTCCAATTCGGCGATGAGGGTTCGAAGTTGGGAGGTCATGGAATTAAATGTATCTGCCAGGGTGCCTAGTTCATCACGGCTGCGTACGATAGCTTTCGCAGTGAGGTCTCCATCCGCAATGCGATTGGCCGTACCAGTGAGTTGGACGATCGGGTTGGAAAGAAATCTTGAAACGATCACACCGATCAACCCGACAAGTGCCGCGAAAATGGCAGCGAAGAGGATGGAGAGCCGGTTTTGCTGGAGGCGTAACGCATTTAAGTTGGCTGTCTCCTCAAGGTAAACGATTTGCCAGGATTTCGATGATAATGTGCTTGTTGATCCAATTTCTTCATGACCGGGATCACCAGGATGAACTTCCGCGGTGAAAAATCCCTGTGTGTCTGGGTTTTTCACAGCGCTGGCGAAGGTAGGGAGGTTGGTGGAAAGTTGATTCGGTGGAAGCTGTGGTAAGAGATTCTGAGCCTGCAGCGCTGTAATTTTCTCATCGGATAAAGGGGTCAGCGATTTATACAAGAGACCAGGGGTGATTGCATCTGCAAGGCGTACAGAGTTCTCATCGATCAAAACAGGATATGACCTTTTACCCACTATATCGGAATATCCTTGCAATAGATTTTGAAGAATTAGGGCGTTATAACGAACCATCAGGACACCAGCATTCTTTTGAGTAATATCTTTTATAGGAGCACTGAATACAATTGAAGCTGCACCGGTTTTTGGATCAAATAAGACCGGCGAAAGATAAGGGCGGTTGGTAAGGAGTGGCTGCTGAAAATATTTTTCCTGGTCAATCTGTTTTCCAATTTCCTGGGGATTAGAATCGTAAAATTTGATACCAAACAAATTCGCGAGAGAAATCGAAGGCGCGTAAGTACCTGAGGATAATTCCAGCGTATTAATAATCGATTTCATCTCCGCTTCTTCTTCAGATCCAGCCCGCGCGATGGAAGGAAGATATAAATATTCGGAGAAAATGGGCAGAGCGGCTTGCCGGCCAACCAGGTCGAGGTTTTCCAGGATGAAGTTATCCACACCAATTGCTACCTGATTGGCGGCGGTAGTTAATGAAGTTCGCGCCTGGCTTAGAAGTACATTCTCCAGGAAGGTGGTCTGGATGTATGAAAGACTGATCAACGGGATAAGACCAACAAGTAAAAATACTGTGATCAGACGGACGCGAATAGTGAAGTCGATTATCCGGGTAATGAAAAAGACAATGATCGTAATCAACTGGATCACGATCAACGAGATCATGCCCAACCAGACTCCAAGTGATTGGACCTGAGGAAGGGGTGAATAAAGCCCTGCCAGAATGGCACCTACCGCACTGAGAAGTCCAATAATGAAGGCTGTGTCTGAATAGATCCCTGTCATTAATCCCGATGCCAAAAGGAAGGAATACAGGAAACAAAATACCGCGACAGGAATAAGAACATCACTGAAGCTTGCTGATACCAGGATCAAACAAAGCAGCAGCAAAGTGCTGGCGATCAACAACCGGATATTGACATTCAGATTTCCAAATTGATAACGGAGAATGATCCCAACGATGGCAACGAACGCAAGAGACCCGGAGAGCAGGAAGAGTGAATTCTGACTGTTGATAATTGCCCAAATCAGAAATACTCCGCTCAGAATCGCTGCAATGATGGATTGGATTACGATAAACCGATTCGAAAAAGTCTGACGGCGTTGTTCAGCAGGTAGGGGTAGGCTTCCGGTCGTGACGTTGGTCATGCCTGCTCCTTCTGAAGATCAACAGCTTGCTCCAGGTTGGTTTTTGTCCGGAGCTGCACTCGGACATCGGAAAGTCCAAGGGATTTTCCCAGTTCAACGGCGGTTTCCCGGAGAATGTCGTTGATCACTGTTGAAGAACGGACCTTTGAGGTGATATCTGAGACCATCTTATCCTGCTCCATCCTGATCTGCATTTCTTCGATCAGACGGGCATTCTCAAGGGATAGTACCAGGCGGCTCGCGATGGATTCAATCAGGGATTGGAAATCGGGCACTTCGGTTGGATCCGCGATCTTTAATTCGATCACTCCGATATTTGCACCGCGCAACTGGAGCGGAACAGCGATGATGGCAATTTTCCCCGATTTTGCCTTCCTTGTTTTGATTTGTGTTTTCCCTGTGAGAAAGGCATCTTTCGCGAGTGCTGATTCAAGGGAGGCTTTTTGAATTCCTTTACTGGTGTACCGCAGTGATTTGGGGGAGCGGATCCCAAGAAGGTAGTTTGCCCAATCCCGTTGCGTTGTGGATTGGGTGCGGGATTTATATTCTTCCAGGTTACTTTGCAATTCGGCCACGATACGGGAGTGATCGATCGAGATTGCCAACTGGTCGGCAATAGTTTGGATAATATTCACGTCCTGCTGGGTGAAGGCTGCCTGTTGCTCACTTTGGACATCCAAAACGCCAATGATGCGGTCACCCAGGCGGAGTGGTAAGGGCCATTTCAGAGTGGGTGTTAGGAAGCAATGGGTTTAGGAAGTGGACTGAATCCTGGCCAACATCGGCCGCGATGCGGGCTACCCCTTGATCAGCCACGAAACCCACAATACCCTGTGCGCCGACCTTTAGTTTATGATCCTGCGCCAGCATTTCCCTGCCGGCTTCTCCGGTAGCAGCTTTGAGAATCGCATACTCACGCGTGTCATCGATCAAGAACAAACCAGCATGATAAAAACCGAATTGATCCCGGATGGTGCCCAATGTGGTGTCCATCAGGTTGAGCGGATCCTGCTGAAGCGCGATATTTCTCGCAATTTGGGATGCGATCGCCAATTCCGAGGTCTTCCTTTGGAGATTCAAAGCAGCATCATCTATGGATTTATTCAGCACTTCGTTTTGAGCAATCAACTGTTCTGTGCGGTCTTGCTGGGAAAAGAAAGATGCTGTTAGACCGGGAATGAATTGATATATTCCACTTTGGCTTGTAATTACTCCGAAGAGCAAGATGACTGCGATCAAAATCCAGGCGATCACTGTGCTGGACTGGGAGGCTAGGAAGATCGGATCCGGCGTGATCAGTTTGCTTGTCATTGCAAAAGCGACAACAATCAACTCAACGAATGGTATGGTCGCCGCAAGCAACCCGACCCTGTTTCTATAAAACAACGCTGTCAGGATTGTAAAAAGAAATAGGAAGTAGATACCATCACCAACCAAGCCTCCATAAAAAAGGTCGATGGATCCCAAAATTAGAAGTAATATGAGGTAAATCGGGTAGCGTGTACCTAGCGGGATTCTTGGGATAAATGCGAGCAGGATTATTCCAAGGAAGGTAACAGAATACACAGTGGTCAAAAACCAGTTACCAGCAGGAATGGTCTGAGATATCCTAAGGAAGTAAATGACAATTCCAATGAGCGCGCTGGCAATGAGGACGGATTGCTTAGCCGGGTCGGTTAGAAATCGAATTGAATGCCGGGTTTGAGACGTAGGAATTTGACTTGAGGGAATTTGGGTCATAGCGGTTGCTCCTGATTGCCATTGACCTCATAAATCGTTTCAGATTCTTTGTCGATATCCGGATTAAGATGGACATTCACTTCAGAAACGACCGGGAGAGTGCCAATTTCCTGAAGGGCGATTCGTAATATTTCATCCAGAGTTCCAGCACCGGAGAATTTCAGCACCAGGTCGTTAATTTTCTCCTCCCGTGCAGCCCGTTGCTGACTTTCTTCAAGAAGGCGGACATTTTCAAGAGCCTGTGCGGTTTGATCCGCGATGGAGGTGATGACAAATTGATCGTCCACGGTCAATGAGTCCTTATCCACCTCCAGGGAGATTTCACCCAGAGGTTGATCGCGTAAGAGCAGGGGAAAGGTAACGGTTTCAAGTCCATCAGATCCGGCTTTTTTCTTTTTCTCTTCAAATGTGTAGGCCAGATTTGATTGGGTTTCCGCCTTGCGTCCCCAGGATTTTTGCAAGTATATACGGTTGAGATCCTGGATCTCCTCCAGGTTCGAACGGGCTTCCTGAAAGAGGTTTGCATTTTCCAGAGCGACCGCCAAGCCATCTGCAATGCTTTGGAATGCCAGAACATCGTTCTCGTTGAATGCACTCTCTTTTTCAGATTGCAGCGTGAGTGCGCCGATTGTGATACTCCGGGAGACGATTGGCATAGCCAGCTCTGAACGGGTAAGGGGCAGCAATCGGGTTACTGAAGCGAATGGCTTCCTTACCCACATCAAGCGCAATGCGAGGTTTTTGGGTAGCAGTAGACCAGCCGATCATGGAAACACCGCCTACAGCCAATTTATGCGTGTTGGCGATCATTTGAGCGCCAGCCTCGCCGGTGCCAGCGTTTAGGACGGCATACTCACGGTTAGCGTCTACGAGAAAAATACCAACATAATAAAGACCAAGGCGGGTTTGGATGAGGTTGGCAACTTCAGGCAGGAAGTTTTCCGGATTCAAGAACCCGGAAATTGTGCGGTTGATATCAGAAATCGCCAAAAGCTGACCCAGCGAGCGTTTCAATTCGGTTTCGGTGGTTTCGTTGGATTGCAGAAGACTATTGATCGAAACAGATAGGCTCTTAATTTCCTTATCACCGCTTTCAACTACCCGGGACTGACTACTTTTCGTACTGATCACAGATTCCAGATCCGTATCCAGTGTGGTTAGAGGATTGACCACATATTGATTCATCAGGCGATTGATCGTCAGACCATAACCCACGGCAATGATCAGTAGGGCAGGCAGGAGGAAACGAAGAATATTGGTGGTCTGGGAGAAAACCGTGGAGGGGAATGTAATTTGCAGAATAGAAGCCGGTTGGTTTTGGATATCTTTCAATAATACAAATGCCGCGGCCAAGCCATTTCCTAATTGAGATAACACAAAGGGTTGACCATTGATAAGCGCTGGCTTGGCATCTGACACTTCCACTGGGTTTGTGGTTGATGAAACCGGGAATTCACTTAGATCCAATCCAGTGATAAAGCCGATGTCGGATAAAGTTCGTTCGTCAAGTGGTTTGGAAACAATCACAAACCCGTTGGAGGGACCAGTGGCTTCACTTTCCAATGTCTTCAAAGAGGCAACAAGAAATGGCCCTTCTTGAAGTGTAACCACACCAGAAATCTGATCGGTAAGGTTTTTTTGCTCAAACAGGGATGGATTGGTGAAAATATACTGAATCAAACCCTGGGGGACTGGTAAGCTCTCCCCAGTCTCAGGGTCGATATATCGCGAAAAAAGAATATTTCGATTGGCGTCAAGATAAATCAAGATCTGAATGCCGGCAGAGGCAAGCACATCATCCTGCAACTCGGCATCGATGAAGGCCTGATCCCGAGTGAGGGTGAAATTGTTGGCCAATGACCAATATCCCCAGGAGACGCCCGTCGCTTTGAGTTTGGCTAACTCATCATTAATCACCCGGTCGACACGGGTGGAATTATCCATCGCCAGGGTGTTATCCACGGAAGCACTGTTGGTATAGACTAACAGCACAACAAGCCCAGTGAGCACAACCAGCATCACGCCGGATGCGATTAGAATGATCGTGAAAACTCTCCGTCTAAGATTCATTCTTCACCTCCTGAGGCTTCCGGATTCAGATCCGGCTCAGGCTGCTCAGCAATTGTGATTTGAATGGATGCCTTGCGCGCATTCGCGATCCGGCCAATCTCGCTGGCAGAAATCTGGAGGATGGTGCTCATATCCAGGGACCGTCGAAGTTTGTTGGTGATCTCGTAGAGTTTTTCCTGACGGTCAACCTGGGCTTTGACCTGATCAACCAATTTCAAGTTCGCCAGGAGAGAACCAATGCTCAAGCAGAAAATCTGGATCAGCTCCAGATCATACTCATTGTATTGATCCGCCTTGGAGTGCTCCATCTCAAGGATCGCAAATATCTCATCACCGAACGAGATCGGCGCTGCCAATCCGGATTGGCTGGCAGAGTCGAATAACTCTCCAACACGTTTCTCCTGACTTGGTGACGAGATGACCGCCTTATTGGTGGTGGCTGCCTTTCCGGCAAGCCGGTCACCGGGCTGAAGAATCTGTCCGCGCAATTCGTCCGAAAGCGCTCGTGCGTAGCGAATTTCGTATTCGCCACCTGCAGCAGGTGTGAGGATGCAAGCCTGATCACAGAGGTGAAAATCGACGAATTGATTGGGAATGGAATTCAATATTTCACCCAGGGATCGTCCAGCGCTGGACTGAATGGATATCTGATTGAGAATCTGTTGGCGATTTACAGTTTTTGAAACAGTTTCATCAAGCGTGGATAATGCTCCTCTGAGAGTTCTCAGCTTAAAGAAGTACGAAACCATCCCGCCTAAAACTTTTAGAGATGCTGGGGAGATCGTTGATAATTTCTTATCCCCAAGTGGATTATCCAACAAGAGCAAACCGTTATTCTCGTTCGCAGATTCAAACGGAATGAAAAGCGATTCAGAGTGAAGGTTGAGAGAGGAGAAAATCGGCGGTATCGAAGGCGTTACTTCTTTCGCGTTTATCGGTTCTGTCAAGGATTCAATATCAGATCGTTCATCAGTGGAGATTGGTTGTTGAAAAACAATTGGTTCAGCACCTGGAGAAAATTGAGATATATGGAGTTGGTCTTTGGCTTCGTTTAATTCCGCTACCGATAAAAGAATCTGATCGTTATAAACTGAATTGACTAATTGAAGAAGCGATTTGAAAAAATCCTCCTGATCGACTGGGAGTTGAACCGAGCTTGAAGTTTGTAAGAGGAATTGCAAGTCCTCTTCAAGGTGGGTAGTCTGTTGAGCGCGAGACTCAAAAGAGAGTCTATCCTGCAAATTCTCAAGGATCTTTTGATAGACTGTAATCTTTTGAAAATTAATCGGTTCAAGATCGCGGGACCCGATAACAATCAATTCATAAATTTCTCCATCCAAAATCAATGGCAGGATTGCCAGGGAACTGCATTCGCGACGAATAAAGAAGGAGAACAGATCACCCAATTCAGCATTAGAAGGAAGATCGTTGAAGAACTGGATTTCCTTTTTCTGAATTATTTCCTCAAAACTCGTAGTTTCAACCTTCAACCCGATCAGTGAGGCATCGAACCCGGTACCCTTCGCGTCGAATAAATCCTCCAGGATCAGATCGTTATTACCAACCTTGAAAATGAAGGAGACATAATCAGAGCCATGAAACGAGCTGAGTAGAATTTTATTTAATGATTTGGGTTCTGGCGAAGAGATCAATTCACGGGAAACTCGCGAATATGTGACGAGTGCTGGAAAGGATACCCCGGCATCATCCTGGGTGGTTTTTTCCTCCAGAAATTCACCAAAGAGCTGAACTGCAACAGCCAACCCGGGTAGGTCTTCGCGGTTGATCCCTTGCGGCTTGGTGAATTGAATATCGAGCAGCGATGTTACCAGGTTGGATTTTAGAATTGGAGAAATAAATAATGACCGGGATTTCGAATCCAAGACGGCATTTTGATATGTCACAAGTTCAGTTTCCAAATCTGCAATATAAAATTCCTGAGCATTGAAAGCCACGCGCGCAAGCGTTTCTGTTGAACGGGACGGAATGGATAAACCGGCTGGATCTTTCTCTTCTGCCGGTGCGGTATAAAGCAGCTTTAGCCCGATATCCCTGGTTTTTTGATCAATAATATAAAATCCGGCCTGTGAGACATATGGCAGGCGAGTGAGATATTCGAGAAAACTCTTGGCAAATGACAAGGAGTCCGTCGTAGAATCCCGGAATCGAAGCAGCGCACCGAGCAATTGACCGAGGTCAAGAGCGGAATGGTCAATTCCTGGAGTTTCTTCTTGATTTGCGTTATTGGAAAAAGTAAGCTCGTTATCAGTCATGGATTATCCTAATACATCTCCCAGACAGTGTCACCGGTCAAGATGCGTCTTAATTGATCAGGAAATCGGTCGGGGTCAATCGGTTTACCCAGGAAGCCGTTGAAACCTGCTTTTTGTGCCTTTGCCATGGAATCTGTGCTCACATCAGCCGTCACCGCAACCACTGGAATACTTTTCAAATTTTCTGCGGACCGGATCTTACTCAGGGCGCTATAACCATCCTCGTAGGGCAGGTGAATATCAAGGAGGATAATATCCAAACGTGTCAGGGTTTTTGAAAATTCAACAACTTCAAAACCTGATGATTTCCATTCACATTGAATTCCCAATGCATTGAGCAACCTGGCAAGGAGCATAAAGTTGGCGGCATTATCCTCGACGACTAACGCAACCTTGTTTTTGAAGAATTCGAAGTCTGATTCTGGGGTCATGTATTCCCTAATTAAAGTGATTTATTTCCATTGGGTTGCAAGAATTGTTCGATCTGGTCTGGAAAGAGATCTACATCAATGGGTTTTTCAATATACCCATCATATCCAGCCAGCATCGATTTTTCCCGGTCGCCTTTGAGCGCATTGGCCGTGATCGCCACCACCGGAATATCCCGGTAATATGGAATGGATTTCAATTTGGACGTGAGTGTATTCCCATCGATCTCGGGGAGATTGACGTCCATAAGGATCAAATCGGGTTTTTGGATTTTCAGGATCGACACAGCCTTCGCAACTGAATCTGCCTCGAGGACTTCATACCCTTGGAATTGAAGTAGCCTGCGGATCAGAACGAGGTTTTCGAAGTTATCTTCAACGTGTAGGATAGTTATTTTGCCATCAGGCATGGCGATTTCCGGGTTTCTTAAATAATAAGACCTGAATTCATTTTAGCATAATTGAACTGTGGGTATGCTTACATAATTGATAACAAAAAGACCTTCCATTTCTGGAAGGTTCAGGAGCGGGTGATGGGATTCGAACCCACGAATATCACCTTGGGAAGGTGATGCCTTACCACTTGGCCACACCCGCGCGAAAAAGATTATATTGTGAAGGGTGCGGCCTGTCAAGAAAACCTATTTTAACGACAAAAAGTGTCTGAAAATATCGCATGGTATAATGATTTTTCATTTGTTAAAATATTCATGACGAGGAGATGAATTTGGCGACCAATCCCTTCAACTGGATCATGGGATTGTTTTCCCTGGATATCGGAATTGATCTGGGGACAGCGAACACACTGGTTCATGTGCGCAATAAAGGCATCGTAATTCAGGAACCATCCTGGGTTGCGATCGACAAGAAAACCAGGGTACCACTGGCCATTGGGGCTCAAGCCAAGGAAATGGTTGGGCGAACTCCCGCGAACGTAATTGTTATCCGACCCTTGAAGGACGGGGTCATCTCTGAATTTGAAATCACCGCTGCAATGTTGAAATACTTCATCATGCGGGTGCATCAACAAACCGTGGTTCCCATGCCGCGTCCGCGTGTGGTAATCGGAATTCCTTCTGGTGCGACCGAGGTGGAAAAAAGAGCAGTGTATGACGCAGCCATGTCCGCTGGAGCCCGAGAGACATATCTTATCGAGGAACCGAGAGCAGCTGCCCTGGGGGCTGGATTACCTGTCAATGAGGTACATGGTTCGATGATCGTGGATATCGGGGGTGGAACAACCGAACTGGCTATCATGTCCATGCAGGGCATTGTCGTAAGTCGATCCCTGAGGGTGGCCGGAGATGAGCTTGATGCAGATATCGTTCAATATGTCCGTAATAAATATCACTTGCTGATAGGCGAGCGCATGGCTGAGCAGGCGAAGATTTCCATCGGCTCCGCTTTTCCACTGCAAACTGAAAACACGATCACGGTTCGGGGTAGGAATCTGATCACAGGTTTACCAGATGCTGTGGAGGTTTCCTCTGTGGAAATTCGAGAAGCGGTATCCAGTTCGGTGCAGGTGATCGTGGATACGATCAAAGACGCCCTGGACGAAGCCCCGCCGGAAATCCTTTCGGATTTAATCGATTCGGGTATCTGTCTGGCAGGCGGGTCCTCGCAGCTTAAAGGTTTGGATGAACGGATCGCTGACGAATTAAAAATCCGGGTTTGGTCTGCTGAAGATCCCATGACCTGTGTGGCCCGAGGGGCTGGTATGGTGTTGGAAAACCTGGAGATTTTCTCAAAGTACCTGGTGGATTTGGATCATTCCAGTATCCGGTAACGGTTTATCCCTGAAAGGGAAAACCAAGTATGAAGCAATTTTCCCAAAGAAATGTTCAAATCATCATATTCCTGCTGATCGCTGCAGGTGTTGTATTACTATCTCTGGCTGGATTCATCCAACCAATTATTGGTACTGCAACCAATCCCGTTATTCAATTGCAGAGTTATGTTTCCACCCGTGTTCAAGCGATTGTGGATTTCTTTACTGTTCCACGCGACCTGGCCAGTCTACGCTCGCGCAACGCGGAACTGGAGAGTGAAATCTCTCAGCTCCAATCGCAAGTGATCCAACTTAAGCAGCAACTGGTTGAAACGGATGTGCTCTACGCTTTATTGAATTTCGCCAGGGACAACCCTGAAAATCAGTATGTCGCTGCTGCAGTCATCGGTCGGGATCCCAGCCCTTTCATGCACTATGTCATCATCGATCACGGTACGGATAGCGGAATTCGACACGGGATGCCCGTTGTTACCGATCAAGGTTTGGTGGGGAGGGTGGATGCCGTAACTGCAAAAGCTGCCAGGGTGGAATTGATCACGGACCCGGGATCCGTCATTAATGTCAAGTTGGAATCATTAGGAGTCGAGGCACAGATCGCTGGTTCCTTAACAGGCGAGATCAATCTTCAAATGGTGCCCCAGGATCTGGAATTAAAACCTGGTGAAATAGTATTGTCGTCCGGTTTGGGGGGTGCTTATCCTTCCGATCTCCTGATCGGTCAGGTGATCAGTGTGATCAAGCGGCAAACAGATCTGTTTCAATCTGCCGTAGTGCAACCGGTGGTCGACTTTGCAAATTTGAATGCCGTGCTAGTCATCACCAACTTCCGACCAGTTGAAATCGCCCCGTTGGTTCCCACTCCCTTACCCTAAAAACCGTGGAATTACTGATCGCATTCCCCGTACTGATTCTTGCATTTATCTTCCAAACCACGATTATTGCGCGTTTAACATTATTAAATGGTATGGCAGATTTGATGATGCTTATCCTGATCGCCTGGGGATTACAAGAGGAATCCAAAAATGCCTGGATGTGGGCAATATTGGGCGGACTGGCAATCGGGTTTGGTTCGGCTGCACCCTGGTTCATTTTCCCGATCTGTTACTTGATCCTGATCGCAATTACTACCCGTTTTCGTTCACGAATTTGGCAAAATCCGATCCTGGCGATGATGATCATCACCACCATTGGAACATTCATGATCCTTGGGGTGGAATTCACATTCCTTCGACTTTCCGGAATTAATCTCAGTTTTAAGGAAAGCTTGACAAGAACTATTCTGCCTAGTATGTTACTGAACCTGTTACTGGCTTTTCCTGTTTTTTGGGGAATGCGGGAAACAGCCAGGTTGATATATCGGACCAAGAATACATCATGAATTTATTTGATCTTTCGTTCAAATCAAAAAACCCGTGGAGATTTCGCATCATTATCTTCATAATGGTGGGCGTTCTACTCGTTTTCATCTTTAAGCTTTTCTCTATACAGGTAATCCAGGGTGCGGATAATCTGGAGCAAGCGGATGAGAACCGGATTTCCAAGATCAGCCTTCCAACCCAGCGGGGAACGATCACTGATCGAAATGGATACGTTCTGGCTCGCAATGTTGCTTCGTATAATGTGGTCATCACCCCAGCTGATCTGCCTACTGATCCAGGTAGCCAGCAGGAAGTGTTTCGAAAGCTGAGCGAGCTTATTGATGTGCCAGTTACGAATGGGGAATTGACAGACGAGACGGTGAAATTATTTTCTCCTTGCAAGACGACCTTTGGAATTACCGAAATCGTTTCGATCGCCGATTCACTTGCACCTTATAAACCTGTACGCATCAAGTGCAACGTGGATGAAAAAATCGCGATGATGATCGAGCAAAATGCCAGTGATTGGCCTGGGGCTGGGATTGAGGTTGAACCAATCCGTGATTACCCGACGGGTGGATTAACTTCGGAGGTAATCGGCTTTCTCGGCCCTATCCCCGCTGCGCTCGAAGAAACGTATACTGATCAGGGCTTCGTACCCGGCCGGGATAAAGTTGGTTACGCTGGAATAGAAAACAGCCAGCAGGATATCCTGGGCGGTAAGAATGGGGAACGGCTGGTGGAAGTGGATGTCGCCGGTAAGACAATCCGTGATCTGGAAGATCCAGTTGAACCAGTCCCGGGCAATAACCTCGAGTTGACAATCGACACAAGATTGCAAGCGGCAGCCAAAGCAGCGCTAAAAGGTGAGATTGACTTCTGGAATACTTATTTGAACCGGACGCTTTCCACCAATGGCGTTGTGATTGCCATGAATCCAAAGACTGGCGAGATACTCTCACTGGTTTCCTACCCAACCTTTGAAAACAACCGGATGGCCAAAGAAATTCCAGGAGATTACTATACACAGCTTGTCGAAGATCCCGATCGACCGCTCTTCAATCATGCCATTTCCGCGGAGCATCCACCTGGTTCAGTATTCAAAATCGCAGCAGCCATCGGTGCGCTAAACGAAAAAGTGGTTACACCCCAGCAGGAACTTGAAGATCCGGGGAAAATCACGATCACCCAAAAATTTTCTGAAAATGACGTTGGAACCCCAAGAGATTATGTTTGCTGGGAAAGAACAGGGCATGGCTTACAGGATTTTCTAAAAGGGGTTATGAATTCCTGCGATGTATATTTTTACAAAATCGGCGGAGGTTATAAAGACGAAGTCCCGGATGGCGGTCTGGGTATTTGGAGACTTGGGGAATACGCCAAGGCGCTGGGCTGGGGCAAGGAAACAGGCATCGAGCTGCCTGGAGAAGCATCGGGATTGATCCCAAACCCAACCTGGAAACGCCAAGTGCAGACGGAAAACTGGTCCACTGGCGACACGTATATTTCAACGATTGGACAGGGATATGTACTTTCCACGGCCTTACAGGTGCTGCAAGCGTATGCAACCGTAGCCGATGATGGCAAGATGATGAAACCGACATTGATCCACAAGATCACTAACTCCACTGGGGATGTGGTTCAAGATTTTTCTCCGATTCTGAAGCAGGATATCACCAAGGACAAGCTGATTAATGTTTTTGATGAAAATAATATTCCAACAGGAGAAATGAAATCGGTTGAACCCTGGATCATTGATTATTTAAAACAGGGTTTACGATTAGTGGTTACCAGTGGAACCGCTGTGAAGGAATTCGAGGGCATGACCATCCCGGCAGCTGGAAAAACCGGGACAGCAGAATATTGCGATAATATCGCCCGGGAAAAGAACCTATGCAATCCGGGCAATTGGCCTGCGCATGCCTGGTTTGTAGGGTATGCCCCTTATGATGACCCAGAGATAATCGTGGTCGCTTTTGTATACAACGGCAAGGAAGGTTCGACTGTTGCTGCACCGATCGTGCGTAAGGTCCTTGAAGCGTATTTTGAGCTGAAGGATATCGATAGCGGCAAGGCCGGAACGACGAATCCGTAAAGCGAGATCAGGCCAATCTGATGAGTAATCGCAGCATTTGGCGGAATTTCGACTACCTGCTATTTGGAGCTGTCGTTTTCCTTTCCATCTTTGGGATCATCGTGATCCGTTCAGCCATAGCTGGTAACGCTGAACTTGCTGGTTATCCCAATCGACAAACGATCTATTTTGCCATAGGGATGGTGGTGTTATTTGGAACGGCCATCCTGGATTACCATTATTGGGCAGCGTTATCCCGTTACTTGTATGTGATCGTCCTCATTTTCCTGATTTTCACATTTGCAACTGCTCAGGCTCGGTTTGGGGCAGCCAGGTGGATCGAGACCGGTTTTATTCTGATCCAGCCGGCAGAGATCGCGAAATTAGTGATGGTAATTGTCCTGGCTGATTTTTTTGCACGAACCCAGGCTTCAGAAAAGAATTTACGGTGGATTTTCTATAGTTTCGCGCTAACTGCTGGGATGGTGGTTTGGATCCTGCTTCAACCGAATTTGAGCACATCGATCGTGATCTTTGTGATCTGGTTTGCAATGCTCTGGATCAGCGGAGTCCCCACGAAATACCTCCTCATCTTGGCGGGGGGGGCGATCCTGCTGGCTGTTGTGATTTTCCCATTTTTACAACCGTACCAACAGGGTCGAATCCTGACTTTTATTTTTCCTGATCCAAATGCCCGGTATGGCAATACTTATAATGTGGATCAAGCCAGAATCACGATCGGGTCCGGCGGACTGCTGGGCATGGGTTACGGGCATGGCTCACAGGTGCAACTAAGGTTTCTGAAAGTGCGGCATACTGACTTTATCTTTTCGGTCATGGCCGAGGAATTCGGTTTCGTCGGCACCGTGCTGGTGGTTGGACTGATGTGTTTTGTTGTTTGGCGATGCTACCGCGCTGCGAGATTGTCCAACGACGTATTCGGGTCACTGCTTGCCTATGGTTTTGGAACCCTGATATTTTTCCAAATGGCAGTAAACATCGGAGTGAATTTGAATTTGATCCCCGTCACTGGATTGACCTTGCCATTTATTAGCTATGGGGGCAGTTCATTGCTATCGCTATTATTCGGCATCGGGTTGGTGGAAAGCGTGATTGCCAGGGGTAAAACCCAACTTTAACCACCTGAATTATAATGGTCTGAACTTAATTCAAATTTCAAGGCTGAGTACATGACTGAAAAGAAACATGCTCGGGTACGGTTCGCTCCGTCTCCAACTGGACATATGCATTTGGGGAGCGCTCGGACAGCGCTTTATGATTATTTAATTGCAAAGCAGACTGAAGGAGAATTTGTTGTACGGATAGAAGATACCGACCGAAAGCGATATGTGGAAGGCGCTGAACAGGAATTGCTGGATGGACTCGCCTGGCTTAGGATCGATTGGGACGAAGGCCCTGATAAGCAAGGGAGATTTGGACCATACCGGCAATCCGAACGAAAAGAGATTTACCAAAAATACGCTCGCGAAATGGTGGAAAAGGACAAAGCGTTTTATTGCTTTTGCACACCACAAGAGCTGGAGCAAAAACGTCAGGCACAGATCGCTGCCAAGAAAAACCCCCGGTATGATGGGACTTGCAGAGGGATTAGCCTTGAGGAAGCGGATAAAAGGATTGCCGGTGGCGAGCGGCATGTGATCCGATTCAAATCTCCGCTTATCGGTACAACTACGGTCACCGATCTTTTGCGCGGAGAAATTACTGTTGATAATCAAACCATTGATGATCACATCCTGGTTAAATCTGACGGTTGGGCGTTATACCACCTAGCGGCTATGGTGGACGATCATGAGATGAAAATAACGCATGTCATTCGCGGATCAGAATGGTTGCCGACTTTTCCTTTGCATGCCCTCATTTTACGTGCCATGGCTTGGGAGGAACCGGTTTGGGTTCATCTTTCTGTTTTTCTGAAACCAAGCGGAAAAGGAAAAATGAGTAAGCGGGAAGCTGCAGATCTTATGAAAGATGGGTATTCCATTTTCATTAAAGACTTGCAGGATCTGGGCTATCTCCCAGAGGCTGTTGTAAATTGGATCGCGCTGATGGGTTGGAGCCTGGACGGGAAAACGGAGTTTTTTACACTTCAAACCCTGGTGGAGAAATTTAACATGTCTGGGTTGAATCCATCCCCAGCAGCCATCAATTTTACAAAACTGGATTATTTCAATGGTCTGCATATTCGAAATTTGGAAATCGAAGATCTCACGAAAAGAATCCGTCCATTTTTCGAAAATGCAGGGTTGCGCGTAGACAATAATAAACTACAAAAAATCACGCCAATCATTCAAAACCGGATCGTAACGCTGGACGACGCAGTCGAAATGGCAGGATTTTTCTTTCGGGAGGATGTGTTTCCATCCAGAGATTCCCTTGAGGTTAAGGGATTATCCTCGGCACAAACATTGGAAGTAATTATTGATACGCTCGGGATTTTGGAACCTTTAGAATATTTTCGATCAAATGAAACAGAAACCAAGATGCGCGAATATGTAGAAGAAAAGGGTTTCACCCCCGGTCAGGTATTCGGGGTCATGCGGGCAGCGATCACAGGTCAACCAGTGAGTCCGCCATTGTTTGAAAGCATGGAGATTATTGGAAAAGATGTAGTCCTAAAAAGACTTAGGGCAGCGATAGACCTACTGGAAATCCCGGAAAAATAGTAATGCTTGCCAAAGCGTCCGGGAGATGGTAAAATGCCGGACGTTATTGGTGGGGGCTCGTCTAATGGTAGGACAGCAGACTCTGGATCTGCTTGTAGAGGTTCGAATCCTTTGCCCCCAGCTATAAAAGCACCGATCAAGTGCTTTTTGGTTTTAACTTACGATATCAATCCTGGCAGTTCATTTTTTGTCAGTTCCTGACCCTCTGCGATGATTGTCCGAGCTTTTTCCAACTGACCCCAGAAATTCCATAACAATATCCCAACCACGTGGGAATCACGCTGGTAATAAAAGACACCCTTTTTGTAGGGTTCCTGCCAGTCGATGGTGACCTCAAGTGAAGCATCCAAATCACCTACAGCCTCATAGCCAATATCAAACAGGTCAGAATAGAAATATGGCAAATATACATAGGATTCGTCTGAGCCGGCCATATTCCTGCCAGCAAGCATTCCGGTTGCATTAGCATGGTCCTCGTGTTCAACACGACGATTTTTCTTCAGGATGGGATCAAAATAATTTGCGACATCTCCGCTGGCGAAAATATCTACATGATCAGTGCGGAAGTGTGGATCAACTTTGATTCCATTTTCCGTCGATAGCCCTGCATCCTGCGCGAGCGATATATTTGGGACCACTCCCAAACCAGCGATCAACCCATCAGTGGAAAGATCACTTATCTCTCCTTGCCCATTTTTTATATGGACAATACTCTTTGAGGAAATTAAGTCAATCCCCTCAATAGAAATTTCAGAAATGATCCTAATTCCATTCTCCTGGAAAACATCACGAAAATATGACCCAATCTCAGCAGGAAAGATACGCTGGCAAAGCCATTTTTCGGGGAATATGATGGTGACATTTTTCCCCAAGCCAGCGAGGGAAGCGGCCAGTTCTGACCCGATGAATCCGCCTCCGATGATCACAAAATCCTGTTTAGAGTTCGTTAAGCTTCGCAGATTCTCATAATCGGAAAAAAATCGAAAATAATTTACGTGGTTCTCCGCAAAGGGGAATTTCCTCGGCGTTGCGCCGGTCGCTAAAAGTGCCTTATCGAAAGTTAATTCCTCGCCAGAGTTTAATAAGACAGATTTATTTCCAGGATCCAGTCGGGTTGCCTGCGTGGAGAGGTTTAGATCGATGTTTTGTTTTTCGGTTTTGCGCCAGATTTTATCAATTGATTTCCCTTTCCAAAGACCTTTAGAAAGGGGCGGACGGTTGTAAGGTCCTACATTTTCATTGGATACGAGGCAGATCGAACCATCCGGATCCACAGAGCGGATTCCCCGAACGGCTGAATCGGCAGACATTCCACCACCAATGATAAGGTACTTAACTTTTTTCATTTTACCTCCAAGAGATCATTGACTTATTACAGGAGTAATTGCGGTTTGATTGGACTTCATGGATCGACCCATCAAAATAAGTATAACCGCAGTGATTAAGGACAGGCCTGCTGAAAAAATGAATGTAACAGAATAGGAATAAGTATCCGCGAGCCAGCCGCCAAACAAAGGAGCCAGAATGGCGGCTGGAGCACCCAGCGTATTTAGAACACCGACATAGGTGGGTCGGGTTTGATCAGTACCGAATTCAAGGGTGTATGCTATTCCTATCGTCCAAAAAGCTGTATTCGCGATACCAGCGAGGATCATCACCAGGGGAAAAAGAAATAGCGAGGTTGCCAACCAGGCAAAGAACGCACTGAGCATGGCTGAAAATGCTCCGAAGATCAGCACCGGTCGGTGCCCCCAGCGATCTGCCACCCAGCCTAAAAGGGGGTTTGAAACTACCTGGGTGATCAGGGCAAGGCTGGTTAGCAACACCTGCATAAGCCGTACTCATTCCCAGAAAGCGGACGCCATAAACAATGTAGAATGCAAACGCCATCATGCCGAATTGGAATAATGTGCGGCTGATGAGGAACCCCAGAAAGACTTTATCCTGCGCAAGAATTGTCTTCACCGATTGCAACAGAGGTGAGGAACTTGTATTTGTTTTCGGCAGTTCCACCCGGGGTTCTCTGGTGAGCGCCAGGAAGATCATGGAAATCATGATGAAGAAAAACGCAATCAGAAAACATAAGGCATACCCGATGTGTGGGGTCGCCTTTTGCAGGAGTAACCCGGCTAGCAAAGCACCAAGGCTGGCAAGGAGATTTGATGCGGCGCTTTGAATCCCAAAAAACTTTGCCCTGGTTTTTGATGGGATCACTTTGGCGAGCATTGATTGCCAGCCATTGGCTGTCAGCCCGGCACCCAGTCCCTGCCAGATCAAAAGAAAGAAGAACAGGACCAGTGCCAGGTTTTTATTCATCACGGGAAGGAACCAGGCAATAAGAAAAAAACCAATGTATGGCAGACGCTCATTTAGGGTCATTAACAAAACGTGTGGTTTTATCCGCGGGAGGGAAGACACCTTTTTTGCCATGAAAAGCTGCGGAATTTGCCAGAACATGCTGTGAATGGCGGGCACCAATCCGATCAACACTGCGGAATTGGTCATTTGAGAAACAAAAAGTGGCAGGATGGTAGAAAATGATGCAAACCCAAACCCAAGCCCAAAAAATGCCCCATCCAGCACATTGACAAGAATATTATGTTTTAAATTTACCAGAACGCCTCGATCTATTTCCACCCGTATATTATAAAAGACCCCGAGGCTCGGGGTCTAATGAAATCAACATATTGGGAGACGAATTGAATCAATATTCTTCGGTTTCATCCTCATCCAGCCACATTTCATCATCTTCTTCATCTTCCTCGGACACTTCTTCCCATTCTTCTTCCTCTTCATCTTCCCACTCACCATTGGCAGTTGCTTCTGTGTTGGGAGAGAAAGTATTACAGCCGGTGTCAGGGTCAAGCTCCACCTGTGCGGCGCTGCAAAAACCGTCGTCCAGGAAGCTGCAATCGGTATAATGGCAACGAATACGGGGCATGAATTTCCTCCTCCTTAGTGGATATTTCTCAATTCAAAAATTGAGATTACGAAAATACCTGTCATCATAATCGCAGATAGTATACAAAAAGGACACTCAGCTTTCAAGATGAAAAAGCTGATCGATGTGAGATAGACGGAATACAAAAAACCGATAAATGATAATCCGAAGAGAGCATATCGAACTTGATTTATATACTGCGGGCGAAACCGGATCACAACTAAAAGGAGCAGGATCGCAGCATAACCAAGCATTCCTACAAGGCCATTTGGAATGCCATAAATCGAAGCATATTTTGAGTTGGCAACCGTTTCGCAGCCTGTAGAACCCTGAAAGCATGCCACAGGAGTGGAGGTAAGCTTAACATAATACAAATACAGGGAATCCAGGAACCCTACGACCGCAAGAGCCAATAATGAATAATATACAGGTTTTTTCAAAGGATACACTTGTTAATCAAGCCAGCAGCCATGTATGTACTTTGCTATCTGCAGGCAGCGATTTTACCCCAGGTGGAATAATCAGTAAAGCATTTGAATTGACCATGGAGAGCACATTTCCCGAACCCTGGTGACTGGCGGGATGGGCAATCCATTCACCACCTTTGAAATACGCGTTCGCCCGTAAATAACTCTGACGGCCATCTGATTCGATGGCTGCATCGATCCGCATGGGGATCAAATCCGGCTCCAGATAGGCGACCCCGAACATTTTTAATATTATCGGGCGGATGAAGATCAAAAAACCAACAAATGCTGAAACAGGATTACCCGCCAGTCCGACCAGCGGGATGGAATGGTAATTTCCAAAAGCAACAGGTTTGCCAGGACGGATATTTACCCGCCAAAAATCGATTCTTCCGGAAGCTTCGATCACTTCCTTAATATAATCATATGCTCCCACGCTGACACCGGCGGAGGTGATGATCAGATCAATTTTCTGCGAAACGCATTGATCAAGGCGTTTTTTAATTTCTTCTCGGTCGTCTGGTGCAATGCCCAGATTCCGAACCTCGCAGCCCAACTCTTTGGCGAGACCGATCAGAGAATAAGAGTTGGATTCGTGGATCTTGCCGGGCTCGAGGGTTACCTCAGGTGTGATCAATTCATCACCTGTGCTCAGAATTGCCACTTTGGGACGTTGGACGACAGGCACTTGGGTGATCCCCAGCGCAGCCAGCGCGCTGATTTCCTGCGGCCGAAGTCGGGTGGATTTCCGGATCAGTATTTCCCCATTTTTGATATCCATTCCCTTGGGACGGATATTTTCACCTGTTGATACACATGAAAATACCTTCACCGGAAATGGGAATGATTTATTTTCTTCATGGCGGATGCTATCAGTATTCTCCACAGGGATGACCGCATCCGCTCCGGGGGGGAGGGGAGCACCAGTCATTATTCTGGCTGCATGTCCAGGATAAATGGTTTGGGTGGGATGGGAACCAGCAGGAATATCAAAATCCGCGATCAGTTCCACCGGTAAAGAAGGAGAAGCTGTTTTTATTTCAGAAGCGATAACAGCAAAGCCATCCATGCTGGAGTTGGTGAAGGGGGGAGATCGGTAAGTGCACGTACATCCCGGCTCAGGTATCTTCCATAAGAATCCATTAATACAGAGAGTTCTTCGCCTTTGGATGAAATTGAATTTAGGATTCGATTAATGGCATCATCTACGGAAATGAGGTCAGTCAAAATGCCTCCATCGGCTACCCAGGTTTAATTCGATGAGCTTCCATGACGTTAGGAAGGTTTTCAATCCGGGTGAGAACGCGGCTTAATTGGGCAATATCCCGGATTTCCAAGATCAAAGTAATGGTCGCAAGATTGTGGGTTACCTTCAGGTGGATATCCATCACATTGATGCTTTCCAGACTTAGGATGGTGGAAATATCTCCCATCAATCCCTGTCGGTCATAAGCTTTTATCTCGATATTGATCGGAAATGTTTTTTGCGCCTCTCCCCACACTACTTTCACGATCCGCTCATGGTCGTTCATGCGGAGAATATTAGGACAATCCCGGCGGTGGATGGTTGCCCCACGTCCGCGGGTTATGTAACCTACGATATCATCACCGGGAGCAGGATTGCAGCATTTTGCAAAAGTGGTCAGTAAGCCTTTCAACCCCAGAACCGATACTTCGGTGGTGATGGCAGGTTTAGCATCGGTTGTGCGAATTTCCAGAAGCGGCTCTTTTTCCTTCTGGATCTCGCTGATCTTATTAACCACCCGCCCGATGGTAAGGTCACCGTTTCCCAGGGCTTCATAGAAATCATCTATTGTTTTATATTCGAGCGTATTTACAAGCTCATCAAGGGAAAGACTCGTGATCCCAAGCCGGTGAATCTCCCGCTCGAATAATTGTTTCCCCTGGGTCAGGTTGATATCGCGATCCTGCTTTTTGAACCAGGCTTTGATCTTGGATCGCGCACGCTGGGTTCGAACAAGTCCGAGGCTTGGGTTCAGCCAATCACGGCTGGGACCGCCTTGTTTGGCAGTGAGGATCTCCACACGGTCACCAGTCTTTAGGGTGTAATCCAGGGTAACCAATTTGCCGTTGACTTTGGCGCCACGGCAGCGATTGCCAATCTCGGTGTGAACATGATAGGCGAAATCGATTGGGGTAGATTCCGCAGGCATGTCGATGATATCTCCGTGGGGAGTGAAAATAAAAACCCGATCTTCGAAGACATCCGTCTTCATACCATCAACAAATTCCTGGGCGTCTTCCACTTCCTGCCGCCATTCCATCATTTTTCGCAGCCAGGAAACACGTTGATCAAACTGATCGGATTTTGCCCCTTTTTCCTTATATCGCCAGTGGGCGGCAATACCCAGTTCTGAATTCTGATGCATCTCAGGAGTGCGGATTTGCACTTCCAACGGTTTACCATCATCGTAGATCACGGCTGTGTGGAGCGACTGGTAGAAATTATCCTTGGGAGCTGCGATGTAGTCATCAAACTCCTGAGGAATTGGTCGCCAATGGGTGTGAATGATCCCTAATGCAGAATAACAGGTGGGAATATCTGCCACAATCAGCCGGACGCCTCGAAGATCCATCACATTTTCATAAGCCCGACCTTTTTCCACCATCTTGCGATAAATGGAATATATGTGTTTACGCCTACCCGAGATATCTGCAGTGATACCAGCGTTTTCCAGAACTTTTTGGAGACGATCCTCTATGCTTTGAATTTCAATCTCGCGGTCATGTTTTTCCTGATTGATCTTATCGGCGATTTCCTGAAATTTGACAGGATCAACATAGCGAAAGGCAAGATCTTCCAATTCAGATTTCATCTGCCAGATGCCCAGACGGTTTGCAAGCGGAGCGAAAATCTCCAGAGTTTCCCGCGCAATCCTCTTTCGTTTGGCTTCCGGCATCGCTCCGAGCGTACGCATATTATGCAGACGATCGGCGAGTTTGATTATCACGACACGGATATCATCCCCCATGGCGAGAAAAGTTTTCCGAAGCGTTTCAGTCGCCAGATCCCTTTTACGGCTGCGAATGTTGATTTCGCTGGCTTCAACTTCAATATCCGTTCCGGAAAGAGGGTTCAGACCTTCCGCACCACTTGCTAGTTGATCATCACGGGAAACCATGGGAAGGTTGGTGAGCTTGGTGACGCCATCCACAAGCTTTGCAACCTCCTCTCCAAATTCACTTTTCAAGTCATCCAACGATACAGATGTATCTTCCACCGTGTCATGGAGCAATCCAGCGACAATCACTGCTGGCGGTACGTGCATCTCTGCGAGGATGGATGCCACTGCGAGACAGTGGGTTATGTATGGTTCTCCAGAAATCCGCTTCTGACCGGAATGTGCTTTCTCAGCAAATTCGTACGCCTTCTGGATTCGATCTTTATCCGGAGCGGAATAGGAATCTGGCAGGGATTTAATTAGATTTTGAATTGTCATTGATTTCTTGCTGAAAATTGGTGCAAGTATAGCGTTTAATTGGAAAGATGCAACCTGAATCCATTCTTCACCTGGATTCAGCGATTTTGATGATCTCTTTCAGACCTACGGTCAAGAGTGAAGGAACTTGAAGATCGGATTCAAAAAAGTCCATGTTCAATGTAACGGAATTGGGGACAGCAACGCAAAAAATCTCTGCCTGACGGGCTGCTCGAACTCCATTGACCGAATCTTCAAAAGCGACGGCCTCTTTGGGAAATATACTCAGTAGATCGAGAGCCACCCAGTACACAGTGGGATCTGGTTTGGCTGGATAAATCGAATCTGCGGTGACAATCGCTTCAAAGTAATCCCGGCAGTTCAGCCGCTCAAGATGACCCAGAACCCACTTATGAGTGGAACTTGAAGCAATGGCAACCTTGATTTCCGCATCTTTGGCATCCTGCAAATATTGCCTTACACCGGGCATTAAGTCGCAAAACGAGAGATACTCAAGCAGTAATTTTTCATGTAAAGAAGAGGCTTCGTGAGAATCGAAACCATTTCCTGCATGTTGTCGAAGATAGGCTAAGGGATTAAATGTGTGTTCATCCGTGCCCACGGTTAAGATATATTTTTCAAAAGGTAATTCCTGTCCATATGCACGGTATACCTCCTGCCAGGATTGAAGATTGGGCAGCTCGGTATCCAGGATCAAACCATCAAAATCGAAAATCAATCCTTTTATAGAATTCATAGAGTAATGCGGATTTTCACTTTAATATTTCTTGGGCCTGAAATTGCCGCTTAGGATTCAGTCTTTCCAGGATTTGTAAATCATCTTCTCGAAGACTGCCATCAACAAGGCGTACAAGAAGCTCTGCGAGGCCCGGACCAAGCATAAAACCCTGTCCGCACATTCCGGTTGCCAGGATCAAGCCAGGTTTTTCCGGAACCAGGCCGACGAGGGGGAACCCATCCGGTGTCATCGGGTAAAGACCTCTCCAAGTCCGGCGTACCCGCAGATGATGGAGGCGGGGCATTAAATCCAACAGACGTTGAGACGCCATGGGAAGAAATGCGCTGGTTTCGCGAATGTCAGTTCCCCAAATATTGGGTTTTGGGGTGATGCAAAAAACGATCTGCCCGGTGAAATGCTGATAAAAGTAGAAATTTGACGAATCATCCGTCGGTCGAATATCAACGATCATGGGGTTCAGAAAACGCTCAACTGGTTCAGTGATGGCAGCTTCGTGGGAATCCGGGTAAACCGGGATATCCAGATCGACCAAAGTACCCAACTCCCGGGAGGTGCCACCTGCAGCCAGGATCGTGACGGGAGCGTAGTATTGATTGGACGATGTTTTTACGCCGATGATCTTTTCACCGGATGTGATGAATTGAATTACCTTTTCGTGAAATTTGTAAGTAGCTCCGCACTTCAAGGATTGACGATAAAAAGAGAGCAATGCCAGGAGGGGAGATGCATTTCCATCCTCCGGGCTGAAGGTTCCCCCAAGCAATCCATCAGGATTCAACTCGGGTACGATTTCGAGAAGCTGGCTTGTGTCATGCCAATCAATATTTAATCCCAGTTCTTTTTGTAATCGGAGAAGGTCTTTTAGGCTATTTTGTTCTTCCTCGCGATACGCCACGAAGCAATAGCCACCTCTGACCCATTCGATATCGTCACCGGTCAATTCCCGCCAGGTGGAAAATACCTGGATACTGCGCTGGCAAAGAGCGATTTTTGCCGGGTCAGAGTGCGTGGCGCGGATACCGCCGATGGCGCGTTTATTTGAACCCTGTCCTGGAGAAGCCTCTTCATCGATGACAAGGGTTTTAAAACCAGACTTGGAAAATGCATAGGCCGCCGGAACCCCGGTGGACCCTGCGCCGAGGATGATCACATCGAACTTGTTTCCTTCTGATTGATAATCAGTCATCTTTCATTCCGGCTAATTTGGAGAGGGATACTTCCATAAAAATAGGACGATTGGTTGAGGTGGTTGTCTTTTCGACCGGGACGCCTTCTTCCCTGAAAATACGGTTGATCAACGAGAAGCATGTTTTTCCCCCGCATGCACCCATACCAGCCCTGCAAAGTGCTTTGATCTCATTTACATCCGTCTTACCGGACTGAATAAGACTTCGAATTTCACCAGCAGTGACACGCTCACACCTGCAAATGATCGTTTCATTCTCAACCTGGTTTACATACAAATCTAAAGGTTGGTTGGATAATCGCCCCTGGACCATAACCCCGGCGACAGATCGCGCGATTGTTTTTGGTACTGACTGCCTGCAGGATCCAGGTTCCCTTTGCCGCTTTACCTCCGCGAATAGCCATCGCTGAAAACTCGCCAAGGAAATCCCCATGGGTATCCACAAGCTGGATAAAGTCGCCCGGTTTCAGAAAATCTCCACCAAACTCCAACGGGATTGATACTACTGGAAAATCGGGATTCTTACGATAATCCACGAGCGTGATTGCCAAACCCGGACAGCCAATAAGGCATTTAAAACACCCTTTACAGGATCCTTCTCCACCTATGAACCGGGGGATATCCCGAATATCCTCTACGGCAATGCGAATTAGTTCCTGCTCGCACAGGCGCGAACATGGGTCGCAAGGGATTTCCTGGCTACAGTGGATAACGGGAACAACACCGGAGGATACCTCTGGATGGTCTTCTTCCAAGTTCAGCCCGGGTTTGGATTTCAGAATATCCGCAGTTTTCAACCAATCTGCAGGGATTTCGACTGATTTCATGCCCAAATAAAGGGCAATTTCTCTCCCGCGGATCTTACCGGTAATCATAGCCGCTGAGGCTTCGGCGATTTCCTCCGCGTCACCGGCGGTAAATTCAGGTAACCCAAATTCAAGGGCTTTCTGGTGGAATTCGCTCACCGGGTCCAAACCAACGGCAATGAGGACCGCATCGCATTGGATCGTTCGTTCGGTTCCAGGCAAAGGTAAAAAATTCCGGTCTACCTCAGCAATGGTTACAGAATCCACCCGATCGCTCCCATTTGCGGAAAGGATGGTGTGAGAAGTGAAAATAGGGATGCCAAGACGAGCCAGCTTATCTTTATGTACTTGATAGCCACCGCATTCCGGCAAGGCTTCCACCAGGCCCGCAACCTGGATGCCAGCCTGTAATGCATGGTATCCGGCGATCAATCCGACATTTCCTCCGCCAACGATGAAAAGCCGATTGGCTATTTTTACCTGGTCGCGATTCACGATTGTCTGAAAGGCGCCAGCACCCATCACTCCAGGAAGGGTATTGCCCTTGAACGCCAGGGATTTTTCCCTTGCGCCGGTTGTTGAAAGAAGAACCTTGGGTTTGACAAGAATGTATTCGTTAGCATCTTTCAAGATTCCAACGAATTTATCGCTGTAGACAGCCAGCGCAACCGAATTCCTCCAAATTGTTATGGATGGAAACCCAGCCAATTCCTTCTCCAGCTTTTGGGCAATCTCAATCCCGCGGGTGCCTGCATAGACAGTCTCCACAGATCCGAAAAACCGGTGGGTTTGTAATACCAGTTTTCCTCCCAGGTTCTGTTTATCGTCAACCAGCAGTGCCGCGATTCCCAATTTCCCCAGTTCGATTGCTGCAGAGAGACCAGCCGGTCCGCCACCAATGATCAGAACCTCGGTATCAAGAGAAGGGATTGGGGAAGAAGAACCTAGCGGGTGATTCTCAGGAAGAACTGGAAGGTGGTCGAGTGGCAATATCTGCGATCCGGGCCGAACGGTTTCCATGCAGGATTTAACAGGAATTCCATCGGCGATCACCATGCACTGCGAGCATTGCCCATTTGCACAAAAAATTCCCTGAGGGGATCCATCTTTTGGATGATGACCGAATGTTAGAACTCCATTTGCAATCAGGGCTGAGGCGATCGTCTCATTTTCACGTGCCATAAAGGAGCGTTTCTCCCAGAAAAATTCAATACTTGGGGAAGGGAGGGGAGAAAGTATGGGGTGTCGCTCAATACGGTTGGAAGACATGATTAGGTTATGGGAATGAAAAATTGCAACGTCTACTGATTTTACCAAACTGTTTTGCCAGCAGAACAATTAATGAAAACCAGCATGAATTCACGTGATACAATTCTTTGAATTTTTTCCTGGAGTAATTTGATGATCAGAAGAATTGCAGTATTAACCAGTGGCGGGGATGCACCCGGGATGAACGCGGCTATTCGAGCAGTGATCCGATCAGGCTCAGCTAAAGGTTGGGAGACCTACGGGGTGAAGCTCGGATATGAGGGATTGATCTCTGGAAAGATATTTCCGATGGGGAAAAGAGATGTTGGCGGAATTATCCAACGAGGTGGTACAGTTTTGGGGAGCGCCCGGTGCCCGGAATTTAAAACAGAAGCAGGGCAGCGCATGGCGATTCGTTCGCTCAATGAAGCTGGGATTGACGCCCTTGTTGTGATCGGGGGAAACGGGTCACAAACCGGCAGCCTTGCGCTGCATCGGCTTGGTTTTCCGGTGGTAGGGGTAGCGTCAACCATTGATAATGATCTATACGGTTCGGATATTACCATCGGCGTGGACACAGCCTTAAACATCGCGATCGAAGCCATTGACCGGCTAAAAACAACAGCTTCATCCCACCAACGCGCCTTTTTACTGGAAGTGATGGGCCGAAATTGTGGCTACCTGGCCCTGATGTCCGGGATCGCAGGCGGAGCTGAGATGGTGGTTATTCCGGAAGTTGAAACGGACCCGGAGCATATTGCCGATGTTTTCCGAGAGGCTTACGAAAAAGGGAAATCGCACGCGATTGTCGTAGTTGCCGAAGGCGCAAAATATAATGCCATGGCGTTGGAAAATTATTTTAGTGAGCACCGGGAGAGGTTGGGGTTTGAGCTGAGGGCCACCATCCTTGGGCATGTTCAGCGTGGCGGAAACCCCAGCGCGTATGACCGGATACTCGCCAGCCGGCTCGGGGCAGCGGCCGTGGAGGAGATTTCAAAGAATAATTTCGGTATGCTGGTCGGTCAGCGAAAAGGCCAAATTGTTCCCACACCTCTTGAAGAAGCAGTCACCAAGAAAAAAGAGTTGGACCCTGAAATGATCCTGCTCGCGAAGATCTTGGATTAAATTATTTCGTCTCTATTTCTTAAGTTTCAAAAATGATTCGATAAAAGGATCAATTTCCCCATCCAATACTGCCTGGGTATTGGCTGTTTCATATTCTGTACGATGATCCTTGACCATTTGATATGGATGGAGGACGTAAGAACGTATCTGGCTGCCCCATTCAGTCTTCATATATTCACCTTTTAGCTCGGCCACCTCTTTTTCTTGTTTTTTCTCGTACATTTCCAGCAAACGGGCGCGTAAAACCCGCATCGCGTTTTCACGATTCTGCAACTGCGAGCGTTCGTTTTGACAGGAGACTACGATACCTGAGGGGAGGTGGGTGATGCGAATGGCTGTTGAATTCTTCTGCACGTTCTGTCCGCCGGCACCGGAGGAACGGTAAGATTCAATCTTCAAATCATCCGAATTGATCTGAATAACGGGATCATCCTGGGAAGCCTCGGGTAGAACTTCGACCTGGGCAAAGGAAGTGTGCCGGCGGTGAGCTGCATCGTAGGGGGAAAGCCGAACCAGGCGGTGGACACCTTTTTCAGGACGGAGATAGCCATAGACGTTTTTCCCTATTATCGAAGCCGTGACGCTTTTAATACCCGCTTCTTCCCCCTCGGTTTGATCAAGTATTTCGGTCTTGAATCCCTTGGTCTCAGCCCAGCGCAGATACATGCGCAGCAGCATCGCAGCCCAATCGCATGCTTCGGTTCCGCCAGCGCCGGAATTCAAACTTAAAAAGGCATTGCCCTTGTCGTAGGGACCTGATAAAAGTGTCTCAATTTCCAAAGAATCCAGCAATTTGCCGATGGAATCTGTTTCAACCTGGATTTCTGCAGCGAACTCTTCATCTCCTGATTTAGCAAGTTCCAGAACATCTGCTGTCTTTTGATTGATTTGGTTCCACTGGTCCACTTCAGACCGAAGATCAGATATTTTCTTCATTAACGCTTGTGCTTGCGTAGGGTCTGACCAGATGGAGACATCTTCAGATTGTGTAACCAATTCTTGAAGACGGTTCACCTTTTTAGAAAAGTCAAAGATACTCCATGAGATCATGAATTCGGGTCTGATACGATTCAAGTCTCGCAATAAGTTCCTGCATTAGACCTCTACTTTCAAATCTGACAAAAGACCATCCACAAACGATTCGGGATCAAAAGGAAGGAGGTCATCTGGTTGTTCGCCCATTCCAATATAGATGACAGGGATGGCTAATTTTTCCTGAATCGCAAAAACCATTCCGCCATGCGAGGATGTATCCATTTTGGTGAGAATGATCCCGGTGACTTTCACCGCTTCTTTGAAATATTTCGCCTGCTGGAAAGCGTTCTGACCAGTAGCCGCATCCAACACCAGCCAGACTTCATGTGGCGCGTTTTCGAGAGATTTACCGATGACCCTATGGACTTTCTTTATCTCCTCCATAAGGTTGTAACGGGTATGAAGCCGGCCAGCGGTATCAATGATCAGCAGGTCAACATTTCGGGATAATGCTGCCTGAACAGAATCGTAAGCCACTGCTCCCGGGTCGCTGTTGGGCTGCCCGGCGATCACGGGAATATTGAGGCGGGTTCCCCATTCCTCCAATTGATCGATGGCTGCAGCGCGATATGTATCCGCTGCCGCTAGCAGAACCTTGATTCCAGATTTTTGGTATAAGCTACCAAGTTTTGCGGCTGTTGTAGTTTTTCCGGAGCCATTAACCCCGACAAATAGGATGATTTCCGGGTGGTGCGCTTGAGGGTTGAACTCTACTGGGCGATCCAGCCTGGAGAGGAGTTCCTCCCGGACCAAAGGGAAGAAATCCCTGGTCTTGATGACACCTAATTCAACTGTCTTATTTTTAAGGGAGGTCAGAATCGACTGGGTTGTATCAATCCCCATATCCGCCTGGATGAACACAGACTCAAGCTCATCCCATGTATCTGGAGTGATTTCTGAGGCTCCGAAGGTGGATGCGAGGCGGCCGATAGCGGAATTACGGGTGCGGGTGAGGCCTGATTTCCATTTATCAAAAAAAGCGGACATCGCCGCGATTATATCATGCTGATTTTAGGGAACGTCATTGCTGGACTCAAAAGCCAGTTGACCGCAGCCTGCTTTGATATCCAAACCCATACGCATTCGCAGTGTAGTCGGAATTCCAGATTTTTGCAGAACACTCAAAAATGACTTCGCGCGGGAGAGGTCGGATCCTTGATTAAGAAAATTCTTGGAAGAGTTCAACTGGATCAAATTCACATGGCACAGGATTCCGCGTAAAAGGACCGCCAGCTCCCTGGCAAGAACTGGCGAATCATTCAGTCCATTAATAAGCGCATATTCAAAAGTGATCCTTCGACCAGTCTTCTGGATGTATTCCCGACAGGCAAAGAGTAAATCCGCGATCGGATATTTCTTATTGATGGGTATAAGCTGATCGCGGAGATCGTCATTTGGCGCATGTAAGCTCACAGCCAGATTAACCTGCGATTTCTCTTTCGTAAACCTTTCAATCCCGGGAATGATCCCGACTGTCGAAATGGTAAAACGCCGCGCGCTCATCCCAAAACCAAGTGGATCATTAAGAACCTGGATCGCTCCGAGAGTATTTTCGTAATTAAGGAAAGGTTCTCCCATTCCCATGATGACAACATTCGTTAAACTATCTGATCGGTCTTTCAGGTTTCTGGCATAAAAGATGACCTGCTCAATGATTTCCCCCTGGGTGAGGTTGGCGATAAAACCCATCTGACCAGTGGCACAGAAAAGACAGCCAACAGGACAGCCAGATTGTGAGGAAATACAAACTGTATGGCGTTCTCTATAATTCATTAATACAGTTTCAATATATGCTCCACCCCTTGTTTGGAAAAGCATTTTTTCAGTCTTTTTATCCGACGATTTCAGAAGTTTTACAGGTTCTAAATTATCAAAATCAAAGGATGAAGATAGCGATGATCGTAAATTTTTGGGAATATTGAAAAAATGATCCGGGTTGGACCACAAATGCTGATAAACGCCTTCCCAAATTTGGTCTTTTCGAAATTTAGGTTCACCGGATTTCAGCAGGAAATCCGTAAGCATCTCGCCGGTTAGATCAAAGAAATTTGGTTTATGGTTTTGGGCAACCACAGTCTACTATCCAATCAGTTCTACCAGATCGGATGCGATGATATCGGGAGGAGGCGACCATTTTCCTGCATCCTCCAGTGTGGCTACACCTGATAAAACCAAACCTGAATGACAGCCAGACCGCTGAGCACCCAGGATGTCGGTTTCCAAGCGGTCTCCAATCCCGATAATCTCGTTTGGCTGCAAGCCAAGCTCTTCAAAACAAAGATCAAACAGGTAGGGGGAAGGTTTGCCGGCGATAATTGGCACCTGATCGCAGGCAGCCTGTACGAAAGCGATAAACGGACCAGAGCCAGGTATGAGACCATCTGGGGTGGGAAAGGTGAAATCCGGGTTTGTGCCATAAAAGATCGCACCTGCCCGGATAAATTTGTTGGCCTTAACAAATTTCTCATAGTTGATATTGCGATCAAAACCAACTACCACTGCGAGAGGGTCTTTTTCGGAATAGAAATATCCTGCTTCCTCCAAGGCGGTAAATGTACCGGCTTCTCCGATAATAAATACTGGTCCAGGCTGCGGAAATCGTTTTCTTAAAAGGTAAACCACTCCCATAGAGGAATTGATTATTTTGGAAGGGTGAAAATTAACCCCAAAATTGGCCAGTTTTTCTGAAAATTGCTTCGGCGTTTTCATCTGATTGTTGGTCAGAAGGCGAACTTTATACCCCAATTCATCCATTCTTGCGAAAACCTTTGGCAGGTCAATTAGCGGGGTGTTGTCGCGCCAAAGCACTCCATCCATATCCAGAAGAATGGCCTTAACATCGGGGAGAATTTGTTTGAGCATGTTTTCCTAGAAAAAATGCCGGCGGAATATTCACCGGCATTTTTCGGGTTAAGTTAATGGAATGAAATCATTTAGCTGTTTTTAGCACCTGGTCGACGAGACCGTATTCCACCGCCTGGTCGGCTTCGAGGTAGAAATTACGATCGGTATCCCGTTCGATCACTTCCAGAGTCTGACCAGTCGAATCGGACATGATCTGGTTCAATCGGGCTTTGAGACGGAGGATTTCTCTCGCCTGGATTTCGATATCTGATGCCTGACCTTCCGCTCCACCAAGCGGCTGGTGCATGTGGATGGTTGCATGCGGGAGGGCATAACGCTGACCTTTGGTGCCGGCAGCAAGCAAGACAGTCCCGAAGGAGGCCGTAACCCCCACCGCTACTGTACTGATCTTGTTGGGGATCATCTTCATCGTGTCATAAATCGCAAGACCGGAATAGATCTGACCGCCAGGCGAATTGATATACATCTGGATCATCTTATCCGGGTCTTCGTGGCTAAGGTATAGAAGCTGTGCCACGACGACGTTCGCAATTTGGTCATCTATAGCTGTACCCACGAATATGATCCTTTCCCTCAATAAGAGCGAATAAATATCGTAGGCTCGCTCGCCACGGCCGGATGATTCTACGACCATGGGAATAACTGAATTGAAAGTATTTTTACTCATTTTTCACCTTACCTTTTTCAGAAGAATTACTTTTAGTTGTTGATGCTTTTTTCTTCCCAGAAGTTACAGGGGTTGATTCGGCGGGTTTGGGGTCAACGTCAGACTTCTTTTTTGATTTTTTCGGTTTTTCCACAGATTCACCTTCGGTTTTGACAGATTCCTGATATTCGCCATTTGCGATGGTTTTCAGGACCGATAAGACCCTGCGGTTCATAGCGCGGCTGGCAGCCTGCACTGCCATTGCGTTGATTAATTGTTTTGAATCAGTTTTTCGTGTCAGTTTTTCAAATTCCTTGGAGCCCTGCATGCTGGAAAGCGTAGCATTCAATTCCTGAGATATTTCATCCTGGCTGAGCTGAATATTCTCATTCTTGGCAACCTGCTCTAGCACGAGAGATCGTTCGAGACGTTTTTTCCCGGAGGGCTTAAGCTCCTCGTCGATAAAAGCTTCCTTCGTCTTGTTATTGAGCTTTAAGTAGGTATCCAGATCCATTTTTTGAGCAGCCAAATCCTCCTGGAAATGTTCCATTAAATGCTCCACTTCATCATCCAGCATTTGGGGAGGATATTTGACAATACTTTGAGCAGTGATGGTTTCCAGCAGCTCATCGAAAAACTTCTGGTCGTATTCATCCTGGGTGCGTTCCGTCAGGCGGGCGCGAATTGAATCCAGGAGAGCCTGGTAGGTTTCAAAATCACCCAGAGATTTGGCAAAATCATCGTTCAATTCAGGCAATTTCATGAATTTGACGCTTTGCACCTTCAGGTGATATTGAACATTCTTCTCAGCGAGATCAGGATAAAGATACCCGGTTGGATAGGTATATTCCACCGTTTTCTCATCATCTGGATTCAGACCGACCAGGATTTGATCAAAACCCTTGTAAGGGAAAGGCTCCTCATTGGATGTATCTCCAATCCATACCTGGGTATCTGTTTGCTTCACGATCTGAGGGTCCTGATTTTCAGAGGGGTTTTGAATTGTGCCGGTGAGATTGAGGTACACCATGTCTCCGCTGGCTGCTGGACGATCGACGGGCTCGGCTACGGCAAGCATCCGCTGAAATTCTGCCAGTGTTTTCTGAACTTCCGCTTCATCGAGCGCGGGAGGGGTGTATGCCTGGCGAATGGAATGATAGTCTTTCAGATCCACTTCGGGTTCGAGAGGGATTAAGAAAGAAAAAGATGGCGGGTTTGTGCTGATGATTTTTTCCAGTGAGCCAGGCCCAGAGGGTTTAATTTTGGCTTCATCAAGCATTTTCGGGTAAATATCATCCACCATCATTTCAATTGCGCGGTTCTGGATGTATTCATCCCCATACATTCTGCGAACCACAGACACTGGCGCTTTACCCGGACGGAATCCAGGAATTTTGGATTCGCGTGAGATATTTTTGGCGGCTTTTACTAGAAAATTGTTCAAGTTCTTCGTTACTGCAATTCAACGATAACTTCAACCTGATGGTCATCACGGGGTTTTTGATCGATTTTCAAGATTAGATCCTTTACGTTATTATTCCGATGGGGAAGGAGGGACTTGAACCCTCACGCCTTGCGGCACATGATCCTAAGTCATGCCTGTCTGCCAATTCCAGCACTTCCCCAAAGACATTGCATTATAAACAGAACCAAAACGACCGTCAATGAGCGTGTTCAGGCTGTTCCCCACCCGTAGAAAACCGGGATGTATTCCACCCGGATATGGTTCTCGCGTGAAGATCGATCCAGGGATTTTAAATCACGAAGTTCATCAAGTGATAATCGACCGGCATTATCCTGTTCGATCATCTCCCATTCAGAGTTGAATTCATCATCCAATTGATTACGCCGGGAAGCCCAGGGGATCAAACCTGTTTCAATGGAACGGAAGCCAGCATCCTGGAGCAGGGAAGTGATCCTTCTTCCCAGGAATGGGTCCGCTCCCTGCGAGATCAAGCTGTCAATTTGCATTTCTTTTAGTCGAGATAATTCCGTGGGGTAATCGATACAGCCGCCATAATCGGGTTCGGAAAATATAAAGAAAATCCCATGATCGGCTAGAACTCTTTTTATTTCCAGAAGTGCGAATTTAGGTTCTTTTATCCATAAGAGGAAATAGTGGCAAAACACATGCTCGAAAGTTCCTGAGCAAAACGGAAGGTTCAGAGCATCACCGGCGAGGAGACTCGCTGATTTTATTTTGTTATTGAAGAACTTCAGCCGGTCAAACAACAGATCAACGCCTACAACCACACCACCTGGAATTGGATCCAACTCAGAAAGAACCGCGCCTGTTCCGCATCCTATTTCTAAAACCTTTGAAAAGGGGGAGACAGGGTATTTTGTTTGGCAATATTTTCGAATTTCGCGGGACCATCGGCACTGGACGCGAAATCTGCGATCCCAATCCGCAACGGTTAGCTGGGGATTCACCTTGCTTTCCAGATCGTCTCCCAACTGTCGGAAAGAAAATTCCCTAATTTGCGGGTACCGTCCTGGTCAAGAAGCACGTCCCCATCTGGTTCGATATATAGCCAGGCTTTACCTGCTCCACTGATATATTCTTGCGATTCGGCGAGTTCCAATGCGAGTGGGTGACTGGTGGAATAGGGTACCGGTAGATCCCACACAAGCTTGATCCCTTTTTGCTGCACATATTGCTGAGCAGAACTCAATACGCCAGACAGGTCATCGGATTCCATACTTAAGGAGATCGATGGCACGTTCGATTTAGCCAGCTGATCGATGTTTCGGCGGATATCCCCGGCATTTTTCTTTGTGACCGTTAAATGCGCGGTGATATATATATCTTCCATCAAGGAATCTGTTAAAGCCTCCCAGGATAAGGTATCCTGGTCTTCAAAGAGCAGTATTATATGGTCGAGACCCGCGTTAAGTAATCCGTGCAGATAAGGTGGATCGGTAAGCCTGCTGCCATCGGTAATTAGGCCACACACCAGCTCCAACTTTTCAGTATAGGCAATCAACTCCACCAGGTCCGGGCGAGTAGTGGCTTCGCCTCCCGTGAAGATAACATGAGGTATTCCAGCATCGGCTGTTTTATCCAGGATTATTTTCCACTCGTCGGTGGTCAACTCCCGGTCAACCCGTTTTGCGATTTGATTTGCTGGTTTCCCGGAAGAGCAGCGGTAAGTCAACGCGCAATCCAATCGATAGGGGGCAGAAATTTCGGTGGAATAAGGATCTAACCGGTTAAGATCAATAAACAATTCAGGAGCCAGGTCAGGTGTGGTAAGGAGAGTCGTAATCTGTTCAGAGATATTCTTAAAGTCCTCGGTGGCTTGCTCTGCTTTGATCTTATAACGGCTTTGCATCAACCTGCCGACTTCGTATGGTGATTTATTTTGAATGAAGTAATAGGAGTATTCCGCAGCGGTATTGTTTAAATGTAAAACAGTGGCTGCATTGACCACCAATAAACCCTCGCCGCCCGGTTCAACCCGCAAGTGAATTCGATACGGAGGAGAAGCAGTGCCAGTTGATTGAAAATGGTACATACCTGCTGGAATAGGTTTTACTGGTTTGAATAACTTGTCTGACCAAATTTGAATCCTGCTTTTCATGAAAAACCTCCGATCTAGGTCAATGAGTTCAATAGAATTTGGTTTGGTTCGGGTACCTTAAACTCTGATTCAAGCGGGCAGCCACCACCGCATTCCACGAAAAAAGAGCAACCCAGGCATTTTGAAGGAGCCAGGGAGCGGTTGCGTATTTTAATAGCGAGAGGATTGTTCCATATGGAATCCCAGGGATCGACAAGCATATTCCCAAGAGGGTGGTAATAAGACTGGCACGGAATCACTGCGCCATCGGGTTCGATGCACATGTTGTAAAGTGCTGCAGTGCATCCTTTGATACCTAATTGCATTTGCACCGGGTCGAATCGGCAATATTGGGTGGGTGTATACCAGATCAAACGCTGATGGTTTTTCGAAGTGATCTCCCTGGCTGTTTCAAGGAGTTCTGGCAGTTCGACTTCATCTAAACCTGTGCCGACGTTCTTTCCTTTTCCAGAATAAATTAATGCGTTCAATCCAACGGTGGGTACGCCAAGATCTGCCAGGTAATTCAGAGTTTCTCTCAGATTCCGGGAATTCTCCTTCAGAAGGGTGCTGTTCGTCATCACAAAAAGATTCTGGGAAAGGGCATTGCGAATACCCTGAATTGTATCTTTCCAGGCACCTCTTCGGGCTACCATGCCGTCATGTATCGATTCCAAATGAGATTCAAATGTTATCTGCACATGGTCCAACCCCGCCGCTACCAAATTTGAGACATAAGTGGGGTCCTTTAATATTCTCCCGTTGGTATTGAGGCCAGTGATCTGTCCTAATGATTCAGCATGCCGAATCAACGCGGGAAGTACTGGAACCAGAGTCGGCTCGCCGCCTGTGAAAACGATATGCGGGATACCGATGGACCAAAGGCGGGAGAGAATTTCCTTCCAGGCATCGCCGCTCAATTCCGCACGTTCAAGGTGAGTTTCGTTATAACAATGACTACAATCGTTGTTGCAGCGATACGTTAGCGCAAGGTCCATCCGGTATGGAGCAGAAGGTGTGTTTGAAAATGGGGGATTTGTTTCCAACTCAAAATCACAGATTGGGCAACCTGCATCTGGATCGATCAAACCCTGAAATTTTACGGTGAAGGCTGCATAATCCGCCCGGATTTGAGTCATTGGTACTGAAAACTCGGATCGCATTGTTCGGAACACATTACCTTCAGGCTCACCATTCAGGTAGAGATATGCCATCCGAGCTGCGCTGGGATTAAGGTGAAAGATCGTATTTGCATTGATAAATAAAACACCGGAGCCATCGGAATCAATTCGAAGATGGATGCGTGAATTCCCCCCTTCGTTTGGAACGCTGAAGTGGTAAATGGATGGGCCAGCCATTTTGTCGTTGGATGGTCCATCCCGGAGAGTGACCCACTTTCGTAATTGATCGATCGCTGACATTATTTCCAGCTTATCGACCGCCACCGGCACAAGCACAGGCACAGCCTGCGCAAGCACAGGCGCAGGCGCAGGAATGACCACCTCCGCCACCGGAGCTGCCATGACTTGTGGAAACAGGAACTGGGTTGGTTTTATTGGTAATGCCACTGGTGAAACTGTTGACATTCCCAACCACGCTGGAAGCCATGTTTTGTGCTCCGCTTGTGACTGAGGCAGCGAAGGTTGCTCCAGGGAGTGAGGGCAGACTCACAGTACCAGAACCCCTGCCTTGGCTTAGGGACGGAACAGATCCGCCGCCGCTGCCCCCGCGGGCTACTGTGGAGCCGAATGAGGGATCGTATCCACCCCACCAGTGAGGAACGAAAACCGGTTGATTGCGGAAGACATCCTGGGTACGGTTCTCGTAATTCCTGTCTGCCATGGTCCAATCCATGACCTCATCGAAACGCTGGGATTAACCTCCGGCGTATCCGCGGCATCGACCATAGCCCAGGCTTTATTGATAATATCCTTGTAGAAATCGACGGTTTCCTTGCGGCTGAACCCTTTCATCTTTTCCGAGACCGTTTTTACTAGATTGATCATCATATCCTGCAGACCTTCTTTTTGATCTCCAATTGCAGGTTTTGCCATCGCAGTTAAGAAATCAATTTCGTACGGATAGAGTCCATCTGGAAGTGGAATTTGATTCTCAAGCTTTAGAGGATCTTTGGCGATCACCTTGGTCGCGTTCTTCTTAATGGATGAGAACAATGTCATCATTAGAATTTTATCCATCGGCTCTTCCATCAGGATTGCAGCTTCAACTGCAGTCAACCCTCTTTTAATTCCGTGACCCTCGATGGAAATCTTGGGAGGCAGATACTGAAGTCTGCGTTTTTGTGCATTACGGATACCAAATATCGTGATGATCACAAAAAACGCAAAAATGGAAAGCGGACACAAACAAGGGACAATGTCCGAAAAATTAAAGTCGATGATGGGAGGCGTGGTGATTGCTGCGGCGGGTACCAACCTGGAGGGAAACGCTGCTCCGAATGTGTATTGATCCGATCCGGTTGCCACCTGGGATTGCCATCGATAATACACTCTACCATCCGGGGTATAACCGGATTCAGGATCAACTGCTCCAGGCCAATTCTTTGCCTGAAAATATTTTGGCTCATTCGGTTGCAACCCAGTGGGCAGAACCAGGGTTACAGTCGCATCGGTGTTCCCGTGGACATATTGTGAGCCGAACCAATTCGGAGAAAATTGGAAACTTGCGTACGGTTCACTTTCCTGCGTTGTCGCCTTAAACAGGATCCCGGGAATGGAATCCACATGCATGGTCACCGTGCCGGATTCCCCTGGTTGGATAGCGTTTGCACCCAGGTAGAGGGAGACACCATTGGTCATCGAATCGATGCTTGTCACGGGTTGGCCGTTTACGGTACCAGAAACAGAACCCATTTCGAATTTCTCGTTCGGGAGACCTACATCGACATAATCGATCTCATGTGCACCCGGATCGTTTTGGAAATCCCAGGTATAGTCCAGGGTGACTGAACCGTCCTGGTTGACCGAGACGATCACATCCACGCTGCGGAGATTGAAACTGTAATCCTGGGCGTATACAGGCGAGACGATTACTGCAAGGAAGATCAAAAGTACAAAGAAGCCAACGATTCGGATCCTTCTCATGGGATTCCCTTTCAATGTTTATTTACCATTTGGGTTCTTCGGTCAGTTGATAAGTTGAATTGCAATAAGGGCAAGTAACCACAGGCGCGCCTGCCACCAATTGAACGTCTTTAGGGCCAAGGGTCCCACCGCAGGATTTGCATTTAAGCGTATCCATGGAGACATTTCCGGGCATATCAATGTTCAGCGTTATATTTTGCTGTTGTTCGGAGGCTTTCTTACGGGATGCCCAAAAAATCAAACCAAAAGCAATAAGAACTGAGATCACGCCAATGATGATGTTACCCACAGGCGCTCCTCCGCCAAAGGCCCCCCAAATAAAAAGGACGCCGAAGAATATCAGAATTGCTGCACCAATATAAGCAATCGTTTTCATAAATCCTCCTCGATGATCATCATATAGTTTAGCATTATTTTCCATGATGCTATCGACTTTTAATCTACGAATAGAAATGGAGAACGTTTCTGACTATAATTATTTTATGGAAACTACAGATATTATCCAACAGCTTGCATATCTTAAGAACCAGATCAACTTGCATAATTACCGGTATTACGTACTGGATGACCCTTTGGTTAGCGACCAGGAATACGACCGTCTTATGACTGAATTAAAGAGGATTGAGAAAAGCCATCCGGAATTGATAACCCTGGATTCACCGACACAACGACTTTCCGGTCAGATTTCGGAAAAATTTACCAAAATTGACCATCCGAGACCCATTTTAAGCCTGGCTAATTCGTTTTCAGAAAAGGATATTTTGGATTGGTACGATCGCATAAATAAAATGGATTCGCGAGTTGGATCAAGTAAATTCGTTCTGGAACCGAAAATTGATGGATTAACGGTAGTTCTGCATTATCAAAACGGCATTTTTATTAAAGGCGCAACCAGGGGTGATGGTTTGATTGGCGAGGATATCAGTAATAACCTTCGCACTGTTAAAACCATTCCCCTGAAAATACCCGTGGAGGAGAATCTTGTTCATTCACCCGAGAAATTGGTAGTGAGAGGTGAAGTTTTTATTGAAAAGAAGGATTTTGAAAAATTAAACCAGCAGCTTCAGGAAGCCGGAGAGCGGACTTATCAAAACCCAAGGAATACTGCGGCGGGATCGTTGCGACAATTGGATCCCCAGCTTACCTCTGAAAGGCCACTAAAAATTCTTTGTTATTCGATCGTTGAATGCAGCGAAGAAGTTAACACCCAGTGGGGCGTGTTGACGACTTTAAAGAAGTTGGGTTTTCCTATCCCGGAGAACGCGGAACGAAAAGAGAGTATTCAGGATGTCGTTAGTACATTGGATAGTTGGGCGATCAAACGGGATAGCCTGCCTTTTGAGGTGGATGGTGTGGTAATTAAGTTGGATGATCTTCTCCTTTCAGAAACCCTGGGAGTGGTGGGAAAGGATCCGCGGGGTGCGATTGCATTTAAATTCCCTGCAAGGGAGGTTACCACCAAACTCATCGATATTGGTGTAAAAATTGGAAGGACAGGCGTGTTAACACCGTACGCCATCCTCGAACCGGTCGAGGTGGGCGGTGTGATCGTCAAACAGGCAACGCTGCACAACTTTGATTACATTCAGGAAAAGGACATTCGCATCGGGGATCGGATATTATTGAAACGGGCAGGGGATGTAATTCCTTATGTTATTGGTCCAATCACCGACGCACGGGATGGCAACGAGTCCATTTTTACCATCCCCAAGAAATGCCCCGATTGTGGTGAACCTGTGGAACATTTTCAGGGAGAGGTGGCCTGGTATTGTGTTAATTCAGGCTGCCCGGCGCAATTGATCCGTAATATCGAGCATTTCGTTTCCCGCAGCGCCATGGATATCGATGGGTTGGGTATAAAAATTGTGGAGCAATTAATTCAAAGTGGGCTGATCAAAGATGCGGCTGATCTCTACAGAATTCAAAAAGATGATCTCCTATCCCTGGAAGGGTTCGCTGAAAAAAAGGCAGAGAATTTGCTTTCAGCGATTCAAAATTCAAAATCGCAAAATCTTCATCGATTTCTATTCGCGCTGGGTATAAAAGGAGTTGGAGAGGTTTTGGCTTCTGATCTGGCCAGGAAATACGGGAGTGTGGACAGGATTGCGAGCTTAACCATCCTGGAATTACAGGAAAACCAGGGCGTTGGTCCCAATATCGCATTCGCCATTGTGGAGTGGTTCAAAGCTGAAAAGAATGAATTATTACTTGCGAAGTTCAAATCAAGCGGTATCTGGCCGCATGAACAAAACCCTGGTCAAAATGAAGGAGGCAACAAGCTTTCTGGACTGACTTTTGTGATCACCGGAACCCTGGAGGGATTCTCCCGGGATGAAGCGAAGGCATTGATCGAGCGAGAAGGCGGCAAGGTCAGCGAAAGCATTAGCTCAAAAACGAACTACCTGGTTCTGGGAGAGAACCCGGGTTCCAAATTTGAAAAAGCTAAAGAATTGCGTGTAGCCATTATTAACATTGATCAATTAATTCAATTATCTCAATAAAACACTAAATGTCCTCTCCATCATTACATCTGAAGCCAAATAGAGAAAAATCCATTCTAAAGCACCATCCCTGGATCTATTCTGGAGCGGTGGAGAAAGTGACTGGGAACCCTAACTCTGGAGAAACCGTCGCCGTCTATGCCAGCGATGGGAAATTTCTAGCCTGGGGAGCATACAGCCCGAAATCACAGATCCTCTGTAGAATTTGGACCTGGGATGAAAGCGACGTCATCGATAGCGAATTCCTGCGACGCAAGCTCCAAATTGCAATTAATTTCCGGAAGGCATACATCTCCAATGGGGTAACTAATTCCTATCGATGTGTATATTCTGAATCCGATGGGATTCCAGGACTCATTATTGATAGGTACGATTCCTGCCTCGTTTTACAGATCACCTCCGCTGGAGCCGAATTCTGGCGGAATTCTCTTATCGGAATCTGCCGTGAAGTCCCTGGTGTGACAGTTTGCTATGAAAGATCGGAGAGTGAAATCCGTAAACTGGAGGGGCTTTCCCCAAGCCAGGGATTGATTTTCGGGACAAAATTGAATTCACCCCTTGAAATCCATGAATGGGGAATTCGATATCTGGTGGATATCGAAAACGGCCAAAAGACTGGTTTCTTTTTGGATCAACGCGAAAACAGAAAAATGGTGCAAGAGTTTTCCAATAATGCACGGGTATTGAATTGTTTCAGTTACACCGGTGGATTCAGCTTGAATGCGTTCAAGGGCGGGGCTACAGAGATAATCTCCATCGATTCCTCCGCTGAAGCGATCGGTTTGGCGGTTAAGAATTGGGAATTAAATTCCTTCCCTAATGTTCGTGGGATTTGGATAGAGGGAGATGTGTTTCAGGAACTCCGGAAATTTCGCGACCGGAATGAGAAATTCGATTTAATCATTCTTGATCCGCCAAAATTTGCCCCCAACACCCGTTCCGTCCCTGCGGCAGCACGAGCATACAAAGATATCAACCTGCTGGCATTTAAACTGCTTCGAAACGGAGGCATTCTTTTCACTTTTTCCTGCTCGGGCGGAATAGAAGCCGATTTGTTTCAAAAGATCATCCAGGGAGCAGCGCTTGACGCAAAACGCGAAGTCCAAATTCTCGAAAAACTCAGGCAGGATATAGACCATCCCGTACCGCTTAATTATCCTGAAGCGGAATACCTCAAAGGATTAATCTGCAGGGTCATAATATAGCAAAATGCCAGGTTGTCCTGGCAATTTGGTAGTGGAGATGGCGGGAATTGAACCCGCGTCCGAAAGAATAGATCTCCAGATATCTACGAGCGTAGTTGATCTTAGTTCTCGCCTGCTTCTCTATGATCCACAGAAAAAGAAGCCAGCCAGCCGTTTGGACCCGAAAGCCCTCTTTCGCTCAGCACACGGCAGGCTGCGCGGCACCCGTGCTTTTTGACGCCCGACCCTTTTACCGGCGCGGGAGCGGAAAAGGCGGACGTGACCTCACGTGGAGATCATTTGCGCTCTATCCGGCTTATGCAGCCAGGGGAAGAGCAGCGTATTGAGTGCGGTTGGCACTTAATGTTTTGTGCGGATTTATCGAGTTCGGCACCTCTCGGCTCGCAATCCGGGACCAGCCTCCTCCGTCGAAGCCTGTCATCCCCAGATATTTTGATTGTATGCCATAATAGGAGAAACTTCAAGTTGGTTGGATGGGCGGGACAGGACTCGAACCTGCGACCCCTACTGTGTAAAAGTAGTGCTCTAACCAACTGAGCTACCCGCCCGGGACAACTATTATAACCCATCTAAATGGGTGAAATAAATCGATCGAAAAAGGATTTCAAATGAGATTTGTCCGCTATCAAGCCAAGAATATACCGCACTCCTACGGTTGGATCCGGGAAGAGGATATTGGTCAAATCACCGGTGATATATTCGCAGACTATCGTCGGGTGGAATCTTATTCACCCTTAAATCAAGCTACTTTACTTCCGCCGGTCACCCCGGGGAAGATAATCGGCGTTGGGCGGAATTACCGCGAACATGCGGCTGAGCAGGGCGTGGAAGTGCCTGAAATCCCATTGATCTTCCTGAAACCGCCTTCCAGTGTGATCGGCCCCGAAGGGATGATCCAGATACCTCCCCAATCCAAAGAAGTTGTTCATGAGGCGGAGTTGGCGGTGGTGATGGGCAAGAAAGCACGCTGGATTCATTCGGAGGATGCATTTGGCGCCATTTTTGGTTTCACGCTTGGTAATGATGTTACCGCCAGAGATCTTCAGCGAAGGGATGGTCAGTGGTCGCGGGCCAAAGGATTTGATACATTCTGCTGCCTGGGTCCGTGGATCGAAACCGACCTGGATGCAGCGGATGCTATGGTCACTTGCCGGGTAAATGGAGAGTTGCGGCAGATGGCTTCAACCAGGGAGATGGTTTTTTCCATCCCTCAATTGGTGGCCTACATATCATCAATAATGACATTAGAACCAGGCGATATCATCCTCACAGGTACACCGGCAGGATCGGGACCTTTAAAACCAGGAGATAAAGTTGAAGTGAGCGTGGAAGGCATCGGAGCCATGACGAACCTGGTGACAGCCTTCGAAAGTTAAGAAAATTCCACATGGTATAATTTAATTTCGCAATCGAAATCATATCTTCTGTGAGGATCCCAAATGTCAGGACATTCCAAGTGGGCGACTATCAAACGAAAAAAAGGGGCAGCGGATGCCAAACGGGGACAAGCCTTTACCCGTCTCACCCGCGAAATCGTGATGGCAGCCAGGGAAGGCGGAGGAGATACTGACAGTAATTTTCGGTTGAGGATCGCGGTTGAAAAAGCCCGTGCCGAAAATATGCCCAAAGATAATATCGAGCGGGCCATCAAACGTGGGACAGGCGACAGCAAGGACGGCGAAGTCTTTGAGCAAATCACCTACGAAGGTTATGGTCCTAACGGTGTGGCCATGATGATCGAGTGTGTTACCGAAAACAAGAATCGAACTGTGGCAGAGGTTCGTCATATCTTGACCAGGGCTGGTGGGAACCTTGGCGAAACAGGTTCGGTCGGCTGGCAATTCAAACGCATGGCGTATTTCGCCATTCCCGTAAAGAAATACGATTTTGACAAGGTTTTTGAAGTCGCAATCGAAGGCAACGCCGAGGATTGTTCCTCGGATGAGGACACAATCGAAATATTGGCCTCGGTTGAAAACTTCAAGATCCTGAGTGATAGCCTGCAGCACAATAAAATTCAACCTGAAGACGCGGAACTGCGCATGCTTCCGAACCAGGAAATGGAGCTTAGTGTTGAAGACACGCTTCAAGTGATGCGAACCATCGATTCGCTTGAAGAGCTGGACGACGTTCAGAATGTCTTTTCCAATCTCAAGATCAGCGACGAGGCGATGGCAGCGCTGGATGCGGAATAAACCATGCTCGCCATCGGGGTGGACCCTGGAACCGCGATTACCGGTTACGGGCTGGTATCTGAGACAAAGGATGGAAAATTAGAAGCGGTAGCGTACGGGGTCATCCGCACTCAAAAAAACGAAACTGCCGGGGAAAGACTATCTGTTTTATATGCCCGGTTGAAGGAAATCATCGATCTCCATCGCCCCGAAAGTGGCGCGGTGGAGAAGCTTTTTTTTCAGAGAAATGTGACCACCGCGCTTTCTGTTGGCCAGGCTCGCGGCGTAGCGCTGCTGGCATTATCGGAGAATAAAGTTCCCACTTTCGAATACACTCCCATGCAGGTGAAACAAGCTGTGTGTGGTTACGGCGGCGCAGGTAAAGCGCAGATCCAGCAGATGGTCAAAATATTATTGGAATTGGAAGAAATACCGGAACCGGACGATGCTGCGGACGCCCTCGCAGTGGCTATTTGCCACCTTAACAGCCGTAAACTGGGTGGTCTGGACGAGAAATGATCACCAGCAAATCAAATCCCAAAGTAAAGCTAATTCGTGATCTCCGGGACCCCCGCAAGCGAACGGAAAACGGTCTTTTCTTTGTTGAAGGCATTAAACTGGTCGGGGATTCGTTCTCGTCTAAATGGAAAATTGAATCCATCATATTCTCGCCAGAATTATTGCGCAGCACTTATGGTATCGAGACGATCGAAAAAGCAAGATCAGCCCGTGTGGAAGTCGTGGAGGTATCCAAGGACGTTTTTCAATCTATTTCGGACAAAGATGGTCCTCAAGGGATCGGGGCGATAGTCCATTTAGAACATTCCGCGCTCGAAAAGATAGCCTCAAAAGGCGGCGTTTGGGTTGGATTGGACACCGTGCAAGACGCGGGAAACCTGGGAACGATCATGCGGACCGTAGATTCTGCTGGCGGAAGGGGGGTCGTTCTCCTCGGCAATTGTGTCGATCCGTTTTCACCTGACGCCGTCCGCGCGAGTATGGGGGCGATTTTTTCGATCGATTTGATTCATGCGGATATCGATTCATTTCTTGATTGGCAACGCGAATTCCAATACCTTCTTATTGGCAGTTCGGATAAAGGTAGGATTCATTATCGGTTAAGCTCCTATGCGCAGGATATGATCCTTCTTATGGGAAGCGAACAAAAAGGCCTAAATCCAGCGCTAACCGATATCTGCTCAAAAATTGTGGCGATCCCCATGCGGGGCAGCTCGGATTCTCTTAACCTGGCAGTTGCGACCGGGATTATTCTCTATGAGATCATGGATCAAAATGAAAAATCTGCTGAGGGAGGACGGGTATGATTTCTTCCATCCATGGTGAAATCCTCAATATCGATTCTGAGGGATTAGTTCTAAACATTGGGGGCATTGGTTTTAAGGTTTTGGTTCCTGAATCGACCAAGATTAAATCCAAAACCGGGGACAATATTTTTCTGTTTACCCACCTGATCGTGCGGGAAGATCTGCTCGCATTATATGGATTTGAATCCGAAGATGAGCGTGAGATTTTCATCCAGCTCCTTGGAGTTAACGGCGTGGGACCCAGAATTGCGCTTGGGATCCTCTCCAGCCTTTCTGTGGATACGGTGCGAAAGGCTGTTCTCAGTGAACAACCGGCACTATTGAGCAGAGTGCCGGGGGTTGGGAATAAGACTGCGCAGAAGATCATCCTGTACCTGCAGGGAAAAATCCGTATGGATGCCGGGCTGAAAGAAACCATGGCCTTTAAAGATGTGGATTCCGAGGTGATCGAAGCTCTGACTGGTTTAGGCTACTCTGTTATCGAAGCCCAGGCAGCACTCCAATCCATACCCCGGGATACCCCTGATGATCTGGAGACAAGATTGAGATTAGCCCTTCAGTATTTTTCCACTTGAAGGTTATAATTTGAAACTTCAATTTCTGACCCAGCAAGTTTAGGAGGTTTGATGCCCGACTCAGTAAATATAATGGTGGGAGACCTTCAGGAAAAAATCAATGCCTACTCCCCCAAAGTGGATTCATATGAGGTTGGCAAGGTCATCGAATTAGGGGATGGGATTGCGCATGTTACAGGGATCAGAAATGCCCGGTCCCAGGAATTGATAGAATTTGAAAACGGCCAAAAAGGGATCGTGTTCAACCTGGAAGAAGACCGGGTGGGTGTGATCATATTGGGAGATTACACCAGCATTTCGGTGAATTCTCATGTTAAATCCACCGGGAAATTAATTTCAGTGCCCGTCGGACCAGGCATGCTTGGTCGGATCGTTAATGCGTTGGGTGAACCTATCGATGGAAAGGGGCCTATCGAGTCCAATCTATCCAGGCCTATCGAAAGGATCGCCCCGGGTGTTTTGGAAAGACAGGATGTTGATACTCCTGTGCAAACCGGGATCATTGCGATCGATGCCATGATCCCCATAGGCCGCGGGCAACGGGAATTGATCATCGGCGACCGCCAAACCGGAAAGACAGCCATTGCCCTGGATACGATCCTCAACCAAAAGAATGAAAACCTGATTTGTATTTATGTAGCGATCGGGCAAAAGAAATCTACTGTAGCTCGAACTGTAGCTATTTTGGAAAAATACGGGGCAATGAAATACACCGTTGTCGTTTCTGCGACAGCCGATCAAAGTGCCTCCATGCAATATATCGCTCCTTATGCCGGTTGCGCCATTGGTGAAGAATTTATGGAGAACGGTCAGGATGCCCTGATCATCTATGATGACCTTTCGAAGCATGCCTGGGCTTACCGCGAGATCTCTCTGCTTCTTCGCCGGCCGCCTGGGCGTGAAGCCTACCCCGGGGATATTTTTTACTTACATTCTCGCCTTCTTGAGCGCGCTTCGCGGTTGTGCTATCAATACACAATTGAACCTTTGGATGAAAAAGCAACCAGGAAACCTGAAGCACTTGAGGGCGTGAAATTCACCGGTCCAAGGTCCCGCGATGATGCCGAAAAAGCGCTCATATCATTGCCTGATCCAGGAAAATTTGAGATTCGGAAGATACAAACCACCGGAGGCTCACTGACAGCTCTGCCCATTGTCGAAACCCTTTTGGGAGATGTTTCAGCCTATATCCCTACAAATATCATATCGATCACGGATGGTCAGATCTACCTGGAAAATGGTTTATTCAACGCGGGAATCCGCCCGGCGATCAATATTGGCATTTCTGTCTCCCGCGTTGGGTCCTCAGCCCAAACGAAGGCAATGAAGCAGGTAGCTGGAAGGTTGCGCCTGGATATGGCAAACTTCCGTGAATTGGCAGCATTTGCCAAATTTGATTCAGCTCTCGATAAAGCTACCCAGGCGCAATTAAATCGGGGGCTTCGCCTGCAGGAAGTCCTCAAGCAGCTGCAATACCGACCCATTCCCATGTGTGATCAGGTTATCCTTCTTTTCGCTGCCACCAATGGGTTCACGGATGCGGTTTCGATCCCGGAGGTCAATGGCTGGGAGGCAGGACTTTTGAAATATATAAAGGATATCCACCCGGAATATCGGGATGAAATAATAACCAACAAGAAAATCAGCCCCGAGTTGGATTCCAAGCTGAAACAGATAATGACACAGTATTCCCAGGCTGGGAATTAGAGGGTTCACCATCCATCATGAGTAATTCCAGGGAAATGCGCATGCGGATCAAGAGCATCCGCAATCTATCCCAAGTGACCCATGCGCTGGAAACGATCAGTGCCAGCAAGGTTCGCAAGGCCATCCAATCGGTGCATGCCACCCAGCCATATGCGGAAAAAGCCTGGGAATTATTAACCCATCTTGGAAAGCAGCCAGCCCACGATAACCTTCATCCGCTGCTGGTTGAAACAAAGGTCGCAAATAAAGCCCTGGTAATTGTTGTGTGCAGCGACCGCGGATTGGCTGGATCGTATGACGTCAACATCATTCGTGAAACACTGGCATTTGAAGCACAACTTGACCAACCAATCTACTATCTAACAATAGGCAAAAAAGGGCGGGAAATGCTCCGCCGCAGGGGCAAATATATTTTGGCTGAATTCAGCGATATCCCAATCTCTCCAAGATTCTCTGATCTTTCCTCTATTGGATATCTGGCAGTCGAACAGTACCTGGAAAAAGAAGTTGACCGGGTTTTCATGATCTATACGAAATTTGTCAGCAAGGCTGAGCAAAAGATCGTGATCGATAAAATCCTCCCTTTGACCATCCCTGATTCCGCTGAAAAAACAATTGCGCCGTCAAAGACTGCTGAAGCTGTGTATATTTATGAGCCGGATGAAACCGCCTTGCTGGACGAGATCATTCCCAAATTCGTATCCCTGCAAATCTACCAGGCGATCCTATCCGCTTCGGCAAGCGAACAGACCGCCCGAATGATCGCGATGATGAATGCAACTGAAAATGCAGATTCTCTGGCAGTTTCGCTGCAGATGGAAATGAACAAAATGCGCCAGCAAAGCATCACAAGTGAACTTCTGGATATCGCAGGTGGCGCGGAAGCTTTACGCGCACATCAATAATTCAAAAAGTGAATTTTTTCACCGGCGTTTTGTGGAAATCCAGTCCGATTCGCAAGCAAGAAAATGAGTGGATTAATTTCACGTTGTTTGATTTTCAGCACACAATTATCACCTACACCTTTAATACACCTGTTGGTGGTTTCCATTTTTCCAGGTCACATTTATCATATTTATACTTTCGTATATCTTTCGGATAGTAGGAGACTGAATGTACTCCCTGAAAAAATATTATAGGTCCCCGGAAGGGTTGAAAACATTTGTGATCTTTTCACCTGGATTGAGATTGCTTTTGAAAATATATTATTTTGGAGGTAAAAATGGAAGCCACTGTGAAACCAAAAAAGAAGTTTAGTTTTCCGACCGCATTTACGATCCTGTTGGGGTTGATCATCGTATTCGCCCTGCTGACCTTCATCATCCCGGCAGGTCAATATGATTACAATGCGGAAGGTCAGCCAATTCCTGGTACTTACCACACTGTACCGCCGAATCCGCAGCGGTTGAAGGATGCCATCATGGCGCCGATCAATGGCATGTATGGGATCCAGGGTTCCACAGGGAACATCAGTATATACAACAGCGGTGATCTTTATGGCGCCATCGATGTAGCATTATTTATCCTGCTGATCGGTGGTTTTCTGGGTGTCAGTATGAAGACCGGGGCCATCGACGCAGGTATCAACTCGGTGGTGAAGAAACTGGGGTCGCGAGGAAAGCTTCTGATCACTGTGATGATGATCATCTTTGCCGCCGGTGGAACAAGCTACGGTATGGCAGAGGAGTCCCTGGCTTTCTACCCCTTGATATTGGCTGCAATGATCGCCCTGGGGTATGACGCTCTCTCGGCTGTTGCTTTGATCATGCTGGGTGCGGGTATCGGTGTATATGGATCGACCATCAACCCATTTTCCGTGGGAATCGCTTCGGGAATCGCGGGGATACCACTAGCGGACGGTATTATCTATCGGATCGTTCTGCTGGTTGCTGGATCAATCATTGGGATAATTTTCGTACGTAGATATGCCACCAGCGTACAAAAAGATCCGTCCAAATCCAAAGTAGCGGATATGAAAGAAGCAAATGAAAAATTCTTCCTGAAGAGTAAGGACCCAGGCGACGCACCGGAATTGACGCCTCGCCGAAAACTTATTCTGACGCTATTTATGCTTTCATTCGTTGTGATGGTCATAGGTGTTATCCCATGGTCAGACCTCGGAATCACCCGCATCGCAACCCGCTGGTGGTGGTTCGGCGAGCTGGGAGCCCTCTTCATGGTTATGGGGATAGTCATTGGAATCGTCGGCGGACTCGGTGAAAAAGGAACCGTAGATGCCTTCATTGATGGCGCCCGCGACATGCTTGGGGTAGCGCTTGTGGTCGCTGTAGCGCGAGGAATTTCGGTGGTGATGTCCAACGGGATGATCATAGATACGGTTTTATACTGGTGCGAAAAAGCGCTAACAGGATTAACATCGGTGGCTTTTATAAATTCCATTTTCCTCCTGTATATTCCCCTGTCGTTCCTGATTCCTTCATCCTCCGGTCTGGCAACAGTTACCATGCCGATCATGGCTCCACTCGGGAGTTTTGCCGGGATCCCTGAACATCTGATCGTAACGGCTTATACATCCGCTTCCGGTCTTGTGGCTCTTGTAACCCCAACCTTTGCCGTGGTGACAGGCGGGTTGGCGATGGGCCGTATCAGCTTTGCTGTCTGGTGGAAATTTGTGGCGGTTCTGGTTCTGCTGCTGGCTTTGCTGGCTATGGTTGTGCTTTCCATTGGTGTTCTAGTAGGCGCATAATATTCTTAATTTAGAGATCATCAAAAATTCAACATTTTCGATAAAAGGAGATGGATAAAATGGCTTACAACTTGCGAAATCGAAGTTTTTTGAAAGAACTGGATTTTACGACTGAGGAGTTGAAATTCCTGCTGAAACTTTCGGCAGATTTGAAAGCTGCCAAGTACGGTGGGTATGAGCAGCAGAAATTAAAGGGCAAGAATATCGCCCTGATCTTTGAAAAATCTTCCACCCGCACCCGCTGTGCTTTTGAAGTTGCCGCTTATGATCAAGGCGCGCATGTTACTTACCTGGGCCCGGATGGTTCCCAGATCGGGCATAAGGAATCCATGAAGGATACCGCCCGGGTGCTTGGACGGATGTATGATGGCATTGAGTACCGGGGTTTTGCCCAGGATACGGTGGAAATTCTCGGAAAATATGCCGGCGTGCCGGTTTGGAACGGTTTGACAGACCAATTTCACCCCACACAAATGATCTGCGACATCCTGACCATGATGGAGCATTGTGATAAGCATCTCAATGAGATCTCCTATTGCTACCTGGGTGACGCGCGCAACAACATGGGTAATTCGCTGATGGTAACCGGCTGCAAACTGGGCATGGATGTTCGATTATGCTCTCCAAAAGCCCTCTGGCCGGAAGAAGAGCTGGTTAAAACCTGCAAGAAAATTGCGGCTGAAACGGGTGCCACGGTTGACCCTGACTGAAAACGTTGAAGAAGGCGTAAAGGGCGTTGATTACCTGTATACCGACGTGTGGGTTTCCATGGGTGAGGCTAAGGAAGTCTGGGACGAACGGATCAAATTACTCAAGGCCTACCAGATCAACATGGATGTGATCAAGAAAACCGGTAATCCCAGGGTCAAATTCATGCACTGCCTTCCGGCCTTTCACAACCGTCAAACCAAGGTGGGCGAGGATATCTTCCAGAAGAGCGGCATGGATGGATTGGAAGTTACCGAGGAAGTCTTCGAATCCGAGTATTCCATTGTATTCGCCCAGGCGGAAAACCGCATGCATACTATAAAAGCCATCATGGTGGCGACCCTCGGGGATTGATCGAATTCGTGATCAATCTAACAAAGGATTCATGAGCTTTTGGAAAGGAATAATTTGATGGAAACATTTGGTGTTAATTCCGAAGTTGGAAAGTTAAAGAAAGTCATTGTTCATCGACCTGATCTCAGCTTGATGCGCCTGACCCCTTCAAACCATGACGAACTGCTTTTCGATGACGTGCTGTGGGTGGAACGTGCCCAATGGGAACACGATCAATTCGTAAAGGCCATGCGCGATCGTGGAATCAAAGTTTTTTACCACCTGGACCTGCTGGGAGAAGCTCTGGCAGCCAGCGAGCAGGCACGCAAAGATGTAATTTCGATGGTCGCATCGGAATATACCGTCGGTTGGTCTTTGGTGGATGAAGTTCGCGATTTCCTAGGCAAACTTTCCCCGGATGTGCTTGCCAAACATCTTGTTGGCGGATTGACGGTTGGCGAAATGGTGGAAAAGGGATTTGACCTGGCAGCATTCAGTAAGATCTCGTTAGGGGCTGCCGCCGCCCAGGAAGATCTGGGTTACTTTGTGATTCCTCCAGTACCCAATTCCTTATTCCAACGGGATCCCTCTTGCTGGATCTACAACGGCGTCACAGTCAATCCCATGTACTGGCCAGCCAGGCGCAGAGAAGCTTTAAACATGCTGACCATATACCGGTATCACCCCATGTTTCAGGATGCCGGGTTTGAATTCTGGTACCCGGAACAAAATTACGATGGCAGTTTTACGACTGCCGGAGATTTTGGGAAGGCATCCCTCGAAGGTGGCGATGTGCAACCGATAGGTTACGGGACAGTTGCAATCGGGATGAGCGAGCGGACCCAGGGAAGAATGATCGAGCTTGTTGCCAAAGCGTTGTTTGAAAAGGGAGGCGCAGAACGGGTAATTGTAGCCATGATGACGAAAGACCGCGCTCACATGCACCTGGATACAGTTTTCACATTGCTCGATCGAGATAAAGCAACCGCGTATCCGAAGGTGGTGAACAATATCCAGGCAGTCAGCCTGCGACCCGGGAAGAAACCGGGTGACTTCGTGGTCACGAAGGAAAGAAGTTTCATAGATGCTGTGACAGATGCATTGAAGCTCAAGAAACTCACAATCGTAGAAACTGGCGGTGACGATTATCAGGCCCAGCGCGAACAATGGGACGATGCCAACAATACAGTTGCTTTAGAGCCAGGTGTTGTCGTCTCCTACGAGCGAAACACCTACACCATAGCGAAAATGCGCGAAGCCGGTGTGGAAGTCGTGACGATCGCTGGCTTTGAACTCGGAAAAGGTCGAGGCGGTGGCCACTGCATGACCTGTCCAATTGAAAGAGATGGCTTGTAAATTAGATAATTCTTTATCGGTAAAATATATTAATAGGTTACTTTCCTTTGGTGTGAGTATCCAAGCAAAACTCACACCAAAGGTACAGCCTGTACGACATAATTTTTTTGGAGAACCTAATTGATTTACGCTGTATTGTGGGGTGGGCTGGCTGCTAGCGCCTTAATTGCAGGTTACTTCATGGCGAGACGCGGGTTGCCTAAAATGGTCACAGGTTTGATCATGGGAATCGGTGCAGGAGCGTTAATTAGTGCCATTGCTTATGAGCTGGTTCCCGAAACGGCGCTCGATAAATGGGGCATGGGATTGGTGTTCGCTCTGGGCGCACTGACTTTTTTCTTTGGGGATTGGCTGATCGATCGAAGAGGCGGCGCAAACCGGAAGGGAATTTCTGTCAGCAAGGATTCTGGTTCTGGAGCAGCTATTTTCATTGGTACCCTTCTGGATGCCATTCCTGAATCCATCATCTTAGGAATGAGTGTTGCTCTCGGTGGTGTGATCAATATTGCCATCCTGTCAGCCGTCTTTATATCCAATTTACCGGAAGGAGCAGCGGGTACCATTAATCTGAAATCAGCCGGGTATTCACAAAAACGAATCTTCTGGATGTGGATGATCCTGGTGATATCTTCAGCTTTTTGTGCCGGGTTAGGGTACTACTTGATCAACAATGCACCAGGGGCAGATGGAAAATATGCCCAGGCGTTTGCAGCAGGCGCGATGTTAACCATGCTTACGGATGCAATGATACCGGAAGCATTTGAGCATGGAGGCATGTTCACCGGTCTTTTCACCGTGATGGGATTCCTGCTGGCGGCGGTTTTATCAATCGCTCAATAGGTATATTTATCAAAAAAAAACATAATAATGATCCCTCATATAGGCGATTGAAAATGAGAAATGAACACTGGAAAGGAGGCTGTCATGTCCAAAGATAAAGATAAGAAATCAAAGAAGAAAGATAAGAAGGAGAAAAAAGATAAGAAGAAAAAATAGGGAAAATTGATTCCTATTCGTGATCAAGATTTGTTCGTTTATCAAGGATCGAGGCACCTATGGCTAAAGATAAAAAGAAGAAAAAGAACGGAAAAGAAAAGAAGTTGGATGCGGCGCAAATTGATGTTTCCAGTTTATCAGAAGGAAACATCCCCAGTGAGCCGCTGCAAAAAATGAAGAAGAAAGATTTTGAAAAAGAACTAGAACCACTTCAGGTTGAACTGGTTAAGCTTCAGGAGTGGGTAAAAGCCACTGGTGCCAAGATCTGCGTGATATTCGAAGGCCGGGATACTGCAGGCAAAGGGGGTGTCATTCGGTCTATCACGGAGAGGGTTAGCCCTCGTGTTTTCAGGGTGGTCGCCCTGACCGCACCCACGGAACGAGAGAAATCGCAGATGTATTTCCAACGGTATATGGTGCACCTGCCTGCAGCAGGTGAGGTTGTCCTTTTTGACCGGAGTTGGTACAACCGCGCTGGTGTGGAGCGCGTGATGGGTTTTACCCCCAAAGATCAGGTCGAAAGATTCTTGAAATATACCCCTCCGGCGGAGCGGATCATCAGCGAATCCGGGATCATCCTTATCAAGTATTGGTTGGAAGTGAGCATGGAAGAGCAAGCGAAACGATTTGCAGAACGCAATGAGGATTACAAGAAGATTTGGAAACTCAGTCCAATGGATCTGGAGGCTCAAGCCCGCTGGTATGATTATTCAAGAGCCAGGGATGCCATGTTCGCAGCCACGGATACCCCAGAAAATCCCTGGTACGTGGTTGATTCGAATGACCAGCGAAGAGGCCGCCTTAATTGCATTGCGCATCTTCTCAGCCTGATTCCCTATGAAGAAGTACCCCACGAAAAGATCAAGTTCCCGAAAAAGCAATCCAAAGGTAAATATGTAGAACCGGATTACCCATATAAACGGGTACCCGCGAAATATTAAAAAGAAAGGAGAGATTATGGCTGAAAATAATGAACAACAAAAATGGTACGGCTTGACCGCTGAAGAAGTTGCGGCGAATCTTAAAGTCGATCCAAAGATGGGTCTTAGCAGCGCGGAAGCTGAAGCCAGGTTGAAAACATACGGCCCAAATCAACTTGCAGAAAAGAAGAAGGAACCAGGCTGGCAAGCATTTCTGCGCCAGTATAGGGATTTCATGCAGATCCTTTTATTGGGTGCGGCTATTGTAAATCAAATCTTCACCGGTGCAACCAATACTACAGTGATGCTCGTGCTTCTAACCATTTTTAATGCAATATTAGGGTTGCGGGGAGAATCCAAAGCAGAAGCGAGCCTAACAGCATTAGCAAAGACGATGAAGAGTATTACCCGAGTGAGACGGGATGGAGAAGCAAAGGAGGTGGAAGCCGAAACTATCGTTCCCGGTGATATTGTCCTAATGGAAGCTGGCAATATGGTTCCAGCTGACGGCCGCCTATTTGTTGCTGCCACAATGGAGATCGAGGAAGCTGCTCTCACCGGTGAAAGTGTAGCCACTTTAAAGGACACAGGCGCAATTGCTAAACCTGAAGTTCCTCTGGGAGACCGGATCAATATGGCTTTCATGAACACTTCGGTAACCAGAGGTCGCGGTGAAATGATCGTTACGACCACCGGCATGAACACCGAAATGGGTCATATTGCGGATCTGCTGAACAAAACCGAAGCGGATAAAACTCCTCTGCAAAAACAATTAGACCGGTTGACCATCATTATCGCAGGCCTGGCAGGAATCGCGTTCGTGATCATGATCGTCCTTGGCCTACAGAATGGCCAATCATTTGACACGATATTTATCGCCGGTATCGCACTTGCTGTATCAGCTATTCCTACTGGTCTTCCTGCAGTCGTAACCACAATGTACTCAATGGGAACAAGAGCGCTAGCGGAACAGAACGCGATTGTGAAAAGGCTACCCTCTGTAGAAACATTGGGTTCTGTTTCAGCTATATGTTCAGATAAAACTGGAACGCTGACTTTAAATAAAATGACCGCTAGGGAGTTCTATATTCCCGGCCAGAATCATTACAAGGTTACTGGAGAGGGCTACAGTATTAAAGGTCAATTACTTCATGATGGGGGAGCAAAGATCGATCTTGATGAGATCATGCTCCCAATGGCACTTTGCACGGATGCTAGATTGGATGGGGAAGCTCTTATTGGCGATCCAACTGAAGGTGCTTTAATCGTTCTCGCTGCCAAAGGAGGCATTGACCTCGAAGGCGCCAAGAAACAATATCCTCGTGTTGCGGAAGTGCCATTTGATAGTGAATATAAATTTATGGCCACATTCCATAATATGACCAATGCTAAAGGAAAACCTGTTATTCGATGTTTTGTTAAAGGTGCTCCTGATGTATTGATCGCTAGAACCGGATCCTATTGGCTGCCAGGCGGAGAAGTCAAACCTCTCGTAGAAGGTAATAAGCAAATTGGATTGGATAGTCAACGAAAAAATCGCAAAATCCGGTGAACGTGTTATGGTTGTTGCGCGCCGTGATTTTGAACCTTCCAGCTTCGATCCAAAAGCAAAATTAATTGACCTGGTAAAGGACCTGACCATACTTGCGATGGTTGGTATCGTTGACCCTCCGAGAGCGGAAGCAAAGGACGCTATTGCCAAATGCCACAGCGCCGGCATACAGGTTCGAATGATCACCGGCGACCATGCTGTTACCGCGGCTGCGATTGGCCAGGAGCTGGGAATCGTTGGGAGAGCAATGACCGGGGCAGAATTCGCAGCCATTCCGGATGATGAATTAATGCAACAGTTAGATGAAATTGGTGTTGTTGCCCGGGTTGCGCCTGAGGACAAAATTAGGCTGGTGAATCTATTACAGCGAAAAGAGAATATCGTTGCCATGACAGGAGACGGTGTTAATGACGCTCCTGCGTTGAAAAAGGCCGATATTGGCGTGGCGATGGGCATTACAGGTACCGAAGTTTCCAAAGGTGCTGCAGTAATGATCCTGACGGATGATAATTTTGCGACGATCGTGAAAGCCGTGGAGTATGGACGCCACATCTATAACAATCTGTTCAATTACGTCCGATACCAAATGGCTCAGCTATCAGCCTTTATTATCAGTTATCTTCTGGCTGCCTACTTTGTTGTTCTCGGTGGTCAACCCTTCACTCCCTTTGTGGTCATTTTCCTGAACTTCCTGATCACAGTGCCTGTAGCCGTTGCGCTCGGTTTTGATAAACCTGCCCCAGACTTGATGGAACATACTCCTCGACCTTTGAAGCAACCGATTCTCAAAACATCTCAATGGATACGGATAGGATTAATCGGATTGCTAACTGCAATAGCGGTTGTCTACGTGGAATATGTATATCAAGGAATAGACCATGTCCTTGCAGCAACCATGGGTTTTGTCGTTTTCGGTTTGATGAGCGTTTCAATGGGTTTGAGTGCCCGTAGTGAATCAAAAACGGCTTTCAATCGAGATATCTTCAACGATAGAAACCAACTTTTATATTATGGAATTGCTATCGGTGTGACTTACCTATCAACGGAGTTAGGATTCCTGCAAAAAATGTTAGGTCTGACATCTCTTCAAAGAAGTGAATGGTGGATCTGCATAGGATTCGCATTTGGTCTTCTTCTTTTTGATGAATTGATCAAAGTTTTTTTGCGAAGAAGAAGCAACCGTAAGGCTAACCAAGTAGTGCAGTTTTCGTAAATAAATCGAATAATTTAAAATGATTTCAGTTCTCCGGGGAGTAATTACCTCGGAGAACTGAATATCTATTACTCTTTGAGGAAGAATATTTATAATCTTTGAGAAATGGAAAGACAAATTCTCTATAAGGTATAATCGCTTCGTTCGATATAATTACCTTTACTGTTAGATCATTTTTATACTTTTCCTTTTTCGCAGACATTATCACACCAGGATAGGAAATAATGGGACGAGAACTAAACCAGGGAACCATACACCAAATATTTGGAAGTGTTGTCGATATCACATTTGATGAAAAGAACATTCCATCGATCTTTGAAGCGCTGGAGGTAGTCGTTTCAGGGGATGATAAACTGGTTTTTGAAGTTCAGGAGCAAAGAGAAAACAATATTGTTCGCTGCATCGCCATGGGAACCACAGATGGTTTACAGAGGGATCTTCCAGTAAACAGGACGTTCGCACCCATTAAGGTCCCGGTTGGTGATGAGTGCCTGGGTCGAATTTTCAATGTTCTCGGTCAGCCGATCGACGGCAGGGGAGAAGTTCTCTCCTCTCAAAAATATTCCATTCATCGCCCGGCACCCGAATTTACCGAGCAATCGACAAAAACCGAGATGTTCGAGACCGGTCTTAAAGTGATCGACCTGATCGCTCCTTTTACCAAAGGAGGGAAGACTGGTATTTTTGGGGGAGCAGGTGTGGGAAAAACCGTTGTACTGATGGAAATGATCCGCAACATGGCTGCTGTCCACAAAGGTAAGTCTGTTTTCGCCGGAGTAGGAGAGCGAACAAGGGAAGGAACAGGGCTTGTCCGGGAGATGATGGAATCTGGAGTCATTAACGATACGGTGCTCGTTTATGGGCAAATGAATGAACCACCTGGCGTTAGGTTGAGGGTTGCGCTCACCGGGTTGACCATGGCAGAGTACTTCCGCGACCAGGGGTTGGATGTGCTTCTTTTTATAGATAATATCTTCCGGTTCATGATGTCCGGAACGGAGGTTTCAGCGCTACTCGGTCATTTGCCCTCGGCGGTGGGTTACCAGCCCAATCTTTCATCTGAAATGGGTGAGTTGCAGGAGAGAATCACGTCCACCCTGAAGGGATCGATCACTTCTCTTCAGGCGGTTTATGTACCGGCAGATGATTATTCCGACCCCGCACCTGTCACCACCTTCGCACATCTGGATGCCACCATCTCGCTAGAACGGTCGATTGCAGAAAAAGGGATTTACCCGGCTGTTGATCCGCTGAATTCCACCTCCCGCATCCTCGACCCGTTGATCCTGGGGGAGGAGCATTGCGATACAGCCCGAGAGGTACAAAGAGTGCTTCAGCGATATAAAGATTTGCAGGATATCATTGCCATTCTGGGTATCGATGAGCTAAGCGAGGATGATAAAATCCTGGTGATGCGCGCCCGAAAGATCGAGAAATTCTTCTCCCAACCACAGTACGTGGCTGAAGTATTCAATGGTACACCGGGAAGATACGTTACCCTTTCCGAGACCATCGAAGGGTTTAAAGGATTGCTCTCAGGAAAGTACGATTCCCTACCTGAGCAGGCTTTCTACATGGTTGGGAATATCGATGAAGCGGTTGAAAAAGCGAAAACCCTGGCATAATTTATATGACGATCAGGTGCAATATTATCTCTCAGGATCGGATCGTTTATCAGGGTGATGCCCTGAGGGTGGATCTTCCCGGAGCTGATGGTGAGATGGGCATCCTCCCCAACCACGCCCCTTTATTGACGCTATTACAATTTGGCGTGATAAATGTGCAAACCATCAATGGAAATCTGCATTTCACTGTTGCAGGTGGGGTGGTTGAAGTACAGCCAGACGAGATCAATGTCCTGGCAGATTCAGCGGAAAATGTTGATGATATCGATATTTCCCGGGCGCAGGCTGCCCAAGCCCGGGCTGAAGAGTTGATGAAAACCACACCTCAAATGGACGCAGAGCGATATGAAAGCCTGAAAGCCGCCCTAAAACGCTCGAATCTACGGATCGATGCGGCAAGGCGCTACCGGAAATCTCGAAATTTGGACCATTAATTACAGGACTTGAATAAAATGCCCGGAGCTACAAGGGAATTAGGGATTGATCTTGGAACCAATAACATCGTCATCTCTGAAGGAGATCAGATCCTTCTTCAGGAACCGACGATCGTAGCGATCGTAAATGACGAAGCGAAACTAGTTGAATGGGGACAGAATGCCAAGGATATGGTGGGGCGCGTCCCGGAAAGCATCAGCGTTATCCGGCCCATGACCCACGGCGTGATCGCCGAATATGAGATCACCGAAACGCTCCTGGCTTATATTATTAAGAAGATTTGCGGCCGCATGTGGGTCTTTCGGCCCCGGCTCATGATCACCATCCCATTTGGGATCACAAGCATAGAGCGGCGCGCAGTTCACGAAGCTGGTCTTGGAGCCGGAAGCCGGGAGGTGTATCTTATCCCCCAGCCATTGGCAGCAGCCATTGGTGTTGATCTGCCGATCTCCACACCGTCCGGCAATATGATCATCAGCCTCGGGGGGGGTGTCAACCAGGTGGCCGTTCTAGCATTAAACGACATCATCACAGCCGAAACAGCCCGAACCGGCGGTACGCAATTTGATGAAGCCATCATTAGTTATATTCGGAAGAAGTTTGGAATCATTATTGCGCAACCGACCGCTGAACAATTGAAGATCAAAATTGGCGCCGCGCTGCCTGAGATGGAGCCACAAACGGTTGAGGTACAGGGGCAGGATCAGGTTTCCGCGTTACCCAGACCCGTGATCGTTTCATCGGATGACATTATTGAAGCCCTGCAGGAGCCTTTGAATGACCTGGCTGGTCTGGCAAGAAGGGTTCTAGAAAAAACACCGCCTGAATTGATCTCAGATATCATTGATCGTGGTGTTGCCATCTGCGGTGGTGGATCTCAACTGCGTGGAATTGACAAATTTCTTACCAAATCGCTGGGAATCCCTGCGTATCTTGTGGATAATCCTATTACTTGCACCACGGAAGGGGCGAGCAAAGCCATTGGGATGCGGAATATTCTAAAAAGAAGTCTTCCAACCGCATATTAATTGCATTAAAACAGGGTTTATAAAGTATTCCAAAGACTTGCGTATAGGTTAATCCAAGCTGCAATTCCCGATCGATTTACCTAATTTCGCGACCTTCGACCGGTTAAAAGAAACACATAATAAAGAATCGTTGTAATCGCCTGGATGGCGGCTGCGACGTACGTCCAGGCAGCTGCATCCAGTACCGCAGAAGCCCCAGGCAGCTCACTTTCCAGCAGCGAACCAGATTGAACCAACCATGCTTTTGCCCGCTTGCTGGCATCCAATTCCACCGGGAGAGTGACGATCGCAAATATCGCTGTCGCGCCGAAAATCGCCAATCCAATCCAGGCAATGGTATCTCCTGTACTTGAGGACATAAATAATCCCAGCATGAAGATAAGGGGACCAACCCAACTGCCGACCATCACGCTGGGAACCATCAACGAACGCATCCGAAGCGGACCGTAGTTTGCTTGATGCTGCAATGCATGCCCGGCTTCATGGGCTGCAACCCCTGCAGCCGCGATGGAATTTCCCTGATATACATCAGGGCTCAGTCGCAATGTGCGGGATCTGGGATCGTAATTATCGCTGAGAAAGCCGTTGGTTGGCTCCACACGCACTTCCGAGAGCCCGTTATCATCCAGTATATGCCGGGCAACTTGTCCGCCGGTCGCCCCTGTATACGCCCGGACCTTGGAATATTTGTTGAAAGCGCTTTTTACCTTCGCCTGCGCCCAAAAACCAAAAAGAAGGGCAGGAAGGCTGAAAAGCAGGTAAGTCATGTTGAAACCGTACATAAATGGATACATTCGTCCTCCAAAAGATTATTGCAAATTCTACCTCAATGGAAACAAAGATTGGATTAATACTTTATCAGAAAGCGAGTGTCCCTGGAGAGACTCGAACTCTCACCCCTGGCTCCGGAGGCCAATGCTCTATCCATTGAGCTACAGGGACAAAAAATAACGATTCAGATTTTACCATGAGACCGCTATAATCGAAGAAAGTATCAACCTGGAGGTTCCAATGGAAAAGCGGAAAGCGCTGAAAGAAAGTTGGCTGGAGGAAAAGAACACGGCGTACATTTACCGATCCCTGGCGGAAAACGAGAAGGATGAACACCTTGCAACTGTATATATCCGCATGGCTTCCATCGAGGAGAATCATGCCACTCATTTCCAGGAGAAGATCATCGCATCCGGGGATGTGGTCCCCGAATTCTCCCCAAGCTACCGAACCCGTATCCTGGTTCGTCTATCAAGAAAATTCGGAGCCTCAGCGATCCTGCCTGGTTTGCAGGCCAAAGAACAACAGGGAACTTCTGCTTATCTAAAAGATGGCAATTCAGGTTTTGCCACCGACGAACAATCACACTCCCGTATCATCTCGCAGTTATCCGCCGTAACGCGGGGTGGCATCAGCGGAGATTCCCTGGCTCAACTGGAGGGGCGCCATCGTATGACGGGTGGAAATGCGCTGCGTGCCGCAGTTTTGGGTGCCAATGATGGTATGGTCTCCAATTTATGTCTTGTCATGGGAGTGGCCGGAGTTTCGATGAACAGCAAGGCAATCCTGGTTGCCGGTTTTGCCGGGCTATTGGCAGGCGCTATTTCCATGGCATTGGGAGAATGGTTAAGTGTTCAGAGTTCAAGGGAATTGTATGCCAATCAGATCAAGATCGAGAAGGCAGAGATAGAGCAAGCGCCAGAGGAAGAAGCCGAAGAATTATCGCTCATCTATCAATCGCGTGGATTGCAAAAAAGCCATGCCGAGGCGATGGCGAAACAGATCATTTCCAACCATGAGTACGCTGTCGATACGCTTGCCCGCGATGAATTGGGGATCAATCCCGAAGAACTCGGCGGCTCAGCCTGGGAAGCAGCTATAACTTCATTTTTTCTCTTTGTGCTCGGTGCGATCGTGCCGCTCTTTCCGTACTTTTTTCTGACCGGCACAACTGCTGTAATTGTAAGCATTTTATCCAGCATCGTGGGGCTTTTTATACTTGGTGCCGTGATAACGCTTTTCACCGGGCGAAAAGTTCTTCTGTCTGGTCTGCGTATGGTCGCTTTTGGAATGGCAGCGGCCCTGGTTACCTATACAATTGGTAAGCTTATCGGAACTTCAATTGGGGTTTGATACATTCGAGCGGACAATTTGCGAAATCATTCCCAATAATTTCTCCCTATCGGTTGTTGTCATCACTTCATGTCGGAGGATAGGGTCCAGCGAATAAGGCTGTAAATACCTGGCGATAAATTTACGGGATAAGACAATCCCGCGCTCAGGGTTGTAATATTGCTGCATTAAATCAATCAGGGATGTAAGGTCAGCGAGAAATTTCTGTTCTTGCAGTTCCTCACGGTTGATACCGGAAAATATCCACGGATTCGATAACGCAGCCCTGCCGATCATCACCGCGTCGCAGCCGGTTTGCTCAAGCATTCTGGAAATATCGGAGAAAGTTTTTACATCCCCATTTCCGATAACAGGGATGGAAATATTTCGTTTGATCTCTTTGATCGCATTCCAATCTGCGCTGCCCTTATAGCCCTGGGTTTTCGTTCTTGCATGCACAGCCAGTGCACAACAGCCAGCTTGTTCAATTCGGCGGCTAACCTCTAAATAATTCAGCGTATGTTCATCCCATCCCAGGCGGATCTTGGCAGTAATGGGGATATCCAGGTTTTTTACCAAAAGTTCCAAAATTCGAGTGATCTTTTCAGGATCTTTAAGCAAACCAGCTCCAGCACCGCGCGCTGAGACCTGTTTTGCTGAGCAACCCAAATTGATATCAATAAAGTCGGGATTTCGCAGGCGAAGTATCTCTGCTGCCCGAAGAATCCTTTCGGGATTATTATCAAAGATTTGAAATGCAAATGGTCTTTCCTCTTCCAGGAATCCTAACTTCTCCTCCAATTTCGGATGCCCCTGGGTCACTTCTATCGCTCCGATAAACTCAGAATAGGAAGCAGCCGAACCCAAACGCCGGGAGAAAACCCGGTATGGCTGGCTGGAGTAGCCATCCATCGGAGCGAGGATCCTATCACCCTTAACTTGAATAGTACCAATTGAAAAAGGCATGCGACTGATTATAAAGAAAAAACCTGCAATGGTTATGCAGGTTTTAGCGGGAGCGACGGGATTTGAACCCGCGGTCTCGGCCTTGACAGGGCCGCATGTTAAGCCACTACACCACGCCCCCGGACGGTGCCAATATTATCATGAGTGGGGTGGAGCGTCAAGAATCGTGGCTCAATTCTTCCCAGTTATCCAGAGTTCTCCATCCCGCTGCCAACTGAAGATTTCCGCTGGATGGAACCAGAGCGCTATTTCCTTCTCTGCTGATTCTGGTGAATCGGAAGCGTGCGTTAAATTCCGGCTTGTGATCAACGCCAGATCGTGTCTGATGGTGCCTGGCAGCGATTCCACAGGATTGGTGGCACCCATGGTCTGCCGGATGGCAGCCACGCAGTTTTCTCCTTCCCAAACCATAGCCATCAGAGGGGAAGAACAAATATACTTAACCAAACCTAAATAAAATGGCTTACCCACATGCGCTGCGTAGTGTTTTTCAGCCAAGGCTTTATCCACAAGCACAAATTTGCAAGCAACGATTCGAATTCCACGACGCTCAAGGCGGGAAATGATCTCACCAGTGAAACCGCGCTGTACTGCATCTGGCTTGATCAAAACCAGGGTTTGTTCCAATGATTTCCTCCTAGAAATTAGCGAATTAATTCTTCAGCTTTTGTGTACGCATCCAATGCTTCCTGGAGGCGGTTGCTTTTAGCATATCCATCCCCCAACGCTTGCCACACGGTCACTTCGGAGGGGAAACGGTAGACAGCAGAACGAAGGCTCTGGATAGTTTGATCGAGATTATCTCCCTTTTTGATTAGGCGGGTGAATGTCGTTATCGCGTCGTCCAGGTTGCCCTCGGTGATGGATGAATTCGCATAATCCAGCCATTCGTCAAAGGATTGGGGAGTTTTTGGAGGTTCAACCACCATCTCCACCGGTTCGGCTTCAATAACGGTTTCCTGGGTAGCCTGGATCTCCTGAACTTCGTTCGCCACAATTTGTTCGACTGGCTCAGTGCTCAAGCGGTCGAGTAAATTATCCAAAGCCGGAGCGCTTTGAAAATGCCCAGCCTCTTCCAATTCATCCAGAGGAGAAAGATTCCTGGGTTGTTCTTCCTCTTCAAAGCCCACAAGGGGAGCTGTCTCCGCTCTTTGTAAATCGATGGGAGGTGCTGCCACCTCAGGAGGGATAGGCGTGGATAATTCCTGGAACACCAGCTCCTGTATATCCACAACTCCTTCGGCTTGGGTACCGGTGATTTCGATGTCAGGTACAGGGCTTCCTTCCTGGATTGAATTCAGCCAGGATTCGATATCAATATCCGCAGTCATATCGAGAGTATCATCCGGGATTGGTTGATCCAGACTGGTACTCTCCAACACGGGCTGCTCTATTGGTTGCATTGTCGGCTGCTCCATACCAAAATCAATTTCGGGGACAGGGGATTCAACGTCTATGGAAGGAGCAGGGATATCAGATTTGGCAGGCTCGATCAATTCTGATCGAATATCCAATGGTTCTTCTTGAGGAGTTTGATTTTCTACCTGATTTTCGTATTCAAGGAAAGGTTTGCTCACCAGGGTTTCATCAACACGTGGTTCGTTTTCCTCAAGACGATCCTGGTCAATAAAAGGAGATTCTTCCTGAGCAGCCGGTTCGGGTTCCGCGGCGAACACCGCTGCTGCAAATGAAGCAGGTGGAATTACAGGAGAGATCTCTTCTGGTGCTTTCTCAGGGGTAATTACCCCTGATTGCGAGAGCTGATCCAACAACAGATCCAATCCCTGGGCTGGTTCTGGAACAGGAGCGGAGGGCTCGGTGAAAGATGCAAAATCACCTATCTCTACGCCGGGTTGAACCGGTGGTTCCGCTTGTGTCACTCCAAACGTAGGTGCCATGGTACTCTGGATAAAGGACTCCAGTGCTTCTTCTGGTTCAATCGTATTTTCCTGAATTTGGGGCACAGCAGGTTTTGCCCAATCGGGCAGAATATCGTCATCCGGGATGGATAGCACCGGATTTTGATCGGTATTCACTTCTTTTAACCAATCCGGAATCTCGGATAAATCCTGGGAACTGACAGCGTTCGTTTCTTCAACTTTTTCTGGCATCATAGAAATAGGCGCAGAGATCAATGTTTCATCAGCAGGTTGAGTAATACCCTTCGAAGCTGGTTCCTCATCGCGAAGCCATTCAGGTATTTCTTCTTCTGTAAATTGTGGGGAAAATCCATCTTTGTCATCGGCAGGTGTCATCCAAGCCGGCAGAGATTCATCTGGAGATACGCTGGTAGCAAAAACATCCGGTTTTTCGACAGATTCCACCGGTTCGACGGATGGATATGCCGGAGGAGTGAAAGATTCCATGGATTCACTCCCCTGTGCTTGCTCTGTGCTCAACCAATCCGGTAAACCCTCCCCAGCTGGGGATTGGTAGGCGGTACTGGATTGTTCCGCCTGGGAAGCCAGGGATTTCTGATCGGGGAATTCAAGTTTTTCTTCTTCCACCTGTTCCTCCACAGCCATCCAAACAGGAAGGCTTGATTCTGTTTCAGGTTCAGGTTCGGCTTCTCGCGCAGATTGAGCAGCAGGCTCAGGTTGGGCCATATTCATCCAATCAGGTAATTCTTGTTCTGGTGAGGCTAATTCTTCTTGCGGTTGTTGGATCTCGGGCTGTTCGATCGGAGTAGCTAACCCCAGAGATTCAAAAGATATCTCTTCTCCACCGGTCGGCTGTTCAGCGTCGAATACCGGTATGCTGGAGACCTCAAGGGGTACAGATTGAGCAGTTTCCTCAATCGGATTTGCGATGCTTTCAGGCAGGATCTTTTCCAGAAGCTCCATCTTCTCTGTTTCGGCTGCAATCTCCTCCACGGAGAGTTCTGACTCTGCCGGGGCCATCGTCTTGATCCAATCCGGGATATCGCTTGAAGGAACCGGTTCTGAAGCGGCGCTTTCCACAACCGGAGCTTCCTCCACCTGTCCATCGGATTGCACCCAGCCAGCAGCTTTCATCCAATCAGGCAATTGAGGGTTTGGTTCACCCTCAGTTGGAATCTCTGCTTTTACTTCCTCAGTAACCTCCAGGGAAGTTTGGTTCTGTTCTGTGAAATTACTTACGTTTTGTTCTGGTTCCGCTTCGAGCTCTTGTCGAAGTTCTTTGATCTCCTGAGTCTTTTCCTCGGCGTACTCCGCAGGTTGTGATTCGATAACCTGCTCCGCGATTCCAGCCATCACAATTCCCTCCACCGAGGGGATCATGTTTTCGTCCGGCAGCTCTGTAGGAAGGGAATCTTGATTGAAGCTCTTGGTGGTCACCCCCGAAGTTGCCAGGGGACCCTTGGCATCCTGCCAATCAGTTCCAAGGATCTTAGTGTGGCGTTGGGTATCATCATCCGCGTATTGCCATTCGTTCTTTTCCAACGAGACCGTATCATCCGCAACCAGATCGGGGGAGGGGGATTCGGAATTAACGAAGGCAAAATAGGGATCGATTGAGATCAAACGATCCTTGTACGTCTTTGATTCAGCGGAACGGTTGGTGGAGATCAAGATCTGCATCATTAGCAAATTAGCATCATAACAATAGGGAAGTTTGTTCAAAATGATGGTGAGCTGATCCAATGCACTGGATTTCTGACCCGTTTCTGAATACATCCTGGCCAGAATCAGATCAAGGTCAATTCTTTGTGGTTCCTTCGAAAGGGCAGATTTTGCTTCAGCAATTGCCTGTTCGTGCAATCCGCTTTTCACACACATACGGATATAAGCGCCCTGGGAAAGATGAACTTTGGATGGTTCAGTTCCGTCTCGCAATGTCATCAATCGACGCAGTTCGCTATTAACCGCCGAATTAGAAGGCTGTACTTCCAGCGCACGATCCATGTGCCAGATCGCTTTTTCCAGATTATTTTCATCCTCGCAGATGATCGACATACCAATATGGGAGATAAAGTCATCCGGATAAACTGAAAGGACCCTTTGTAAAATATCCGCTGCTTCAATGTAGCGCTGGCTTTCCAGGTAACATTTCCCAAGCAAGCGATAGGTCTCGATATGTTTGGGAAATTCTTTCAGGATATGTTTGCTGTGACCGATAGCCTCATCGATTTGACCTCTATCGATCATGCTCTCAATTTCGCGATCATAAACACGCAAGCCTATCTGAGCCATGAAACTACCCTCCCACAGGATCCGGAATTATTGCGACCATCAATTCCCATTTATTATTATATATACTTTCCATATTAAATAAACAAATGTGCAACCCATTTCCCTAGTTGCACATTTGTTGCCAGGTGATTTTTCAATCACCCAAATAATCGCGCAGTTTTCGGCGGGTGGTTGGATGACGCAGCCTGCTGAGCGCCTGAGCCTCAATTTGCCGCACCCGCTCACGGGTGACGCCCATCTTACGACCAACTTCCTCAAGTGTATATGCCTGCCCATCCAGCAGACCGTAACGTAGCTGTAGTATCCGCACTTCCCGCGGAGGAAGAGAATTCAACACCTCTTCAAGATGTTCGCGCAGAAGATTATAGGTGGCGGTTTCATCGGGCGCGGGGGCTTCATCGTCTTCAATAAAATCGCCCAGAACTGAATCTTCCTCATCATCGGTCGGTGTTTCAAGAGAGAGTGGGCGCCTTGCCACCTGGATCATGTTCTCCACCTTTTTGGGAGGAACATCCAAAGCGACAGCCAGCTCTTCCACAGTCGGTTCGCGTCCCAGTCTTTGAGTGAGCTGGTGTTGAACCCGCAATAATTTATTTATTTGGTCTCCCATGTGAACCGGAACACGGATCGTCCGTCCCTGGTCCGCAATTGCCCTGGTGACTGCCTGGCGGATCCACCAGGTGGCGTATGTGCTGAATTTATGCCCCCGGCGATAATCAAACTTCTTGGTAGCCCGGATCAACCCAATGTTGCCTTCCTGGATTAAATCCAGGAACGGCACGCCTCTGCCCATATACTTTTTTGCTACGCTGATCACCAGCCTGGAGTTAGCGGTAATCAAGTGCTCGCGGGCCGCCCAACCATCCTCGATCAACCGACGCAACTCCTGCCTCCTTCGAGAGGAAACATTCCCTCTTGCCAGCTCCTCACGGGCCATTCTGCCGCGTTCGATGCGCTGGGCAAGTTCAACCTCCTCTTCTGCGGTCAAAAGAGGAACCCGGCTTACCTCTTTAAGATATAACCCGATGGTGTCGTCAGTGTCGATATTTTCTAAGTCGTCCACTGATACATCACGAGCGGCTTGTTCAGGGCTGGTTTTCTCAGCTTCAACCGTCAGTTCTTCCTCGGAAGGCTCCTCAAGAACGACTTCATCTTCCACATAGGGGATGCCCGCGCTCATTAAAGCGGCAAATGCTTCCTCCAATTGCCCGACGTCCTGTTCAGCATCCGGGAAGAAATGCAAAATATCATCAATTGTGACGTAAGACTTCTGTCGCCCAACTTCGATCAATCGAGCTATAGCGGGAAATTCTTCATCATCGTCATCGACGATATGGATTAAGGGATTCTCCATTTATATAAATCTTCTTTCTTTTATCGCGTGACCAAAATTTGTGGCAAGTATTGCAATTGAGAATACACTTTTTTAATGCAAAAATCAATAGCAACAGGCAATTCAATCCAAAACCGAAAAATTATACCAAAGATTTGCTACTTTCCCGGAGTCAACATTGGCGCAACTGGAGTGCCATCGTTCATGGCCACCGGCAGGACTTTCAGATAAAAAATCTTCAAAATCGAATAAACGGTTTGGAAATTCGCCAGGAAGGGCTTGCCTGAATCAACACGAACGTTGTAAAGCCCTTGATCCTGGTTTACTTTTCCGATCTCGATCAACCTGGTGGTGCCATCGCTCATGGTCAGGATCAACTTTGCAATTGGAGGTTTAAAACCTAGCTCGGCTTCATCATAGGGCGATACAACCTCTGCCAGGGCACTCAGGGTAGTGGATAGCTGGATGGCGCTTTCAATCTCTTCCTGGGGTAGGTCTGCTTGAGGCAGGTCTGAAAAATCCCAAGCCTGATCAGCACCCCTGGTAAGGTGCAGTTTGTTCTGATTTTTATTGAATTGAAACACAAGCTCAACAACAGAACCCGGATCGAAATTGGTTCGTTGATCTGCCGTGGGCTCCACAATGTGTTGTGGTTTGTAAAATAATCCGTCCTTAAGGTTATAAACAAAGACCATTGTGGTAAATATGGCAACGAAGACAAACCCGGCCAGGATGATCAAACCTATTCTGAGCGACTTATTTTTTGTGGACATTCTTATTTCCAAACCCTGCTAAGCGAATTTTAAATATTGCGAATATCACTATACAAATGGATAACTACATAGTCAATATATATCCTCATTTCTAATACATTACTAATGTTATTAGATCATCGATAACTGAATATAATTACTAATCCGTTCGTGTTTGAATCAGGAGGTCTTTTCCATGAGTGTAGTACTTGTATATGTCACTGTAAAACCGGAGAAAGTGACGGAGTTTATCGCCGCCACGCTCGAAAACGCCAGGAACAGCCGGCAAGAATCCGGAGTAAAGGCTTTTGACCTCATCCAAGATGAGGAAGACAGGACTAAATTTATCATTTTTGAAGAATACACCGATAAAGCCTCAGCCAATCAGCACAAGGACACCCGGCATTACCGGGTTTGGCGAGAAGCGGTGATGGATATGATGGCTGAGCCCCGCAAGGGTGTCTGGTATTCACGAGTGGTGGAATGATCATCGGTTCAAAATTTGAGCTCAATCTCCCCGCCAAAGTGATCTTTGAATGCGGTTCGAGATCACAGCTTCCCGGAATCATTAATTCCTTCGGGAACAGGGCGTTAATCGTTCATAGTAAAACGCATCCTTTGGTCCCCGGAATTTTAGAATGTCTTGGATCGACTGGAATTGAGATTATTCCCTTTGGGGTTTCAGGAGAACCGACAACAAAGGTCATTTCGGAATTGCTGACTGCAATCTTTGGAGCCCGAATTGATTGTGTACTCGCTATCGGGGGAGGGAGCGTCGTCGATACGGGCAAAGCGCTGTCTGCGCTTCTCACTAACCCTGGGGACTTGATGGATTATCTCGAAATCGTTGGTAAAGGTCTTCCGCTACGTAACTCTCCTACTCCCTTTATCGCTGTACCCACCACATCAGGCACAGGAAGCGAGGTTACAAAAAATGCTGTGCTGGGAGTGCCAGGCGTTCGTATCAAAGTGAGCCTGCGAAGCCCGATGATGATCCCGCGGGTAGCGCTGATCGATCCCGAATTGGCTGTTTCCATGCCCGCTGCCGTGACCGCCTCCACCGGGATGGATGCAATCGTACAATTGATCGAGCCATTCGTGTCGATCAAATCCAATAGTTTTACGGATGCCATATGCAGACAGGGTTTGAAGGCAGCTTCTGGATCTATCCATATAGCTTTTCATGATCCCGACTGATCTAAATGCGCGTGTCGCGATGAGTTTTGGGAGCCTTTGCGGAGGATTGGCACTGGCCAACGCAGGACTGGGAGCTGTTCATGGATTCGCGGGTGTGATCGGAGGCATGTATGCCATCCCTCACGGAACAGTATGCGCTGCGCTGCTGGCAGCAGTGTTGCAGACCAACAATAAAGCGCTAATTGCCAGGCAACCCAACAATCCTGTAAGGCAGAAATTCAGCGAATTGGCGGGAATTCTATTAAACACAGATCATGCCGAGTTATCTGAATCTGTCAGCTGGGCGCGTGGAAAATGTGAAGAATTCGGTATCCCGAAATTATCCGACCTGGGGGTTAAGAGGAATGAGTTCGATGAGATTTGTGAAAAATCTGCTGCATCCAGCAGTATGAAAGGGAATCCCATTACCCTGGATTTATCGGAATTGAAAGAAATTCTTCAGCTTTCTTATTAAACCCGATCAATTGGTGAAATAAGAAATTGCCAGAACACCTGGACCGCTGTGCGTAAGAATCGCCGGTGGAGGAAAAATGATCTTTACATTCTTAATACCCAATTCGGATTTCAATTCAGAGGCAAGCTTTTCAGCCTCCTGAATTGCATCGCCATGCATGATGATCAGGTGGGCAGAATCATCCCTGGCGCAATCCGCGGTGATCATTTCCTTAATTCTTAATAATGCTTTTTTCTTCGTCCGCTGCTTTTCCACAGGCTCGATTTGACCATTGCGAAAAGCCAGGATCGGTTTCATATCCAACAATCCGCCTATGAATGCAGATGCGGCTCCGATCCTGCCGCCTCGTTTCAGGAATTCGAGCGTATCGACAAGCACCAGAGTACGATTTTTCTGGCTTAATTTCAGAACCTCGGCGATGGTTTCATCTGCAGTCATACCGCCCTCAACACATTGGAGCGCGTGTTCAACAACCGTTCCCAACCCCGCTGCCAGAAGCTGGGTATCGACGATCCGAATATCAGCCCCAGGGAATTCATTTGCAGCTTTCTCCACGGACTGAAATGTGCCGCTCACCTTGGCTGATGGACAGATCACCAGGGCTGTATCTTTCTTTTCCGCAATATTTTTGAAAATTGGATTGTATAGGGCAGGGGCTGGGGCAGCTGTTGATGGAAATTCCCGAGAAACCCTGGCTTTTTCCAAAAATTGAATCGCGTTGATCTCTGAATCGTCGCGGTAGCTTTTCTCACCAAAAATGACGATCTGGGGGAGCAATGGTATCCCCATTTTTTTTGCTTCATCCGGAGAAATACATGAGAGTGTGTCTGCGATTATTTGGATCATGATTCGTCTCCTCAATTAGGATTTTTCTGCAAAATCGAACGCGGAGGGGATTTTCTCGATCGCCCGGGCGGCTCTCGTACCGGATAAAATGGCTTTCTCAACAGCAATGGCGCCATAGGCTCCCACGATGGATACATCTGCATCGCGTGAACCCAGGGAGATCGCGAAAATTGTATCCCCATCAAACATGGTGTGAGCCGGCCGTACCGTGGTCGCAATTCCATTGTGTGCCATTTGCGCAACCTTATTCGCTTCATCCTTAGTCAACCGTGAGTTGGTGGCGACCACACCAATTACCGTGTTCTGCCCGGCGGCGAAGGAAACCGTCGTACGTCCAAGCAAGCTTCTCATCGTTTCAAGGGTATCCGCGCGTGAGAAAGTTTTCGCATTGCTGCCCATCTTCCTCGCCCCGGCTATTATCTGGCGGGATTCAGGATCCCAGACATCGCCAAAGGCATTCACGATCATTAATGCTGACACGATCACGCCATTGCCTATGGAAATACTGGCTGTTCCCACACCGGATTTCATTGCGGAGTTTGATCCGAAGATTTTACCCACCGTGGCGCCAGCACCTGCGCCAAAATTCCCTTCTTGCGGCCGCTCACTCGATGCAAGTAGGCAGGCAGCGTAACCCATCGCAGCGTCCGGACGCACTTTAGAATCACCAACAGCAAGATCAAATATCACCGCTGAAGGGACGATCGGGACCTGTGCAACACCGGCGTTAAAACCGACTTTTCTTTCCTCAAGGTATCGCATGACCCCCGATGCTGCATCCAATCCAAAAGCGCTGCCGCCGGAGAGCACAACGGCATGGATATGTTCCACCAAATGCATCGGGTGAAGCAGATCAGTCTCACGGGTGCCTGGCGCGCCACCGCGCTGATCCACCCCGGCGATGGCGCCTTTTTCACACAAGATCACTGTGCAGCCAGTATGTGCTTTTTCGTCCTGAATCTGGCCTACCTTGACCCCTTTGATATCAACAATAGAATTCGTAAGCATGGTGATAATTAAACAGGTTTCTTGCAATTTGGGCAAACCGTATCAGTTTTATTCAATAAATACCCGCAACTTGGGCAAGTAAATGGTTGAATATCTCCAAGCGGCGCACCACAGGCGATACAGCGTGGTTCACCCGGTGGGTTGGCGGTATTGCAGTACCCGCAGGTATATCGCTTCAACTTTTCAGATAGTTCAAACCCAGTTCCCAGAGAATGGGCTGTATCCCCGATCACTTTCCAGACTTCATCCACCAATTGCAGGTTTTGAGCATCCTGAGCAAGATCGTCCAGACGGTGGATCAAGTTGAAAGGGTTGGTCAGGACCGAAAGCAACGTCACCCCCAGGTCCCCAGCAATTCCCAGCCATGATTGTTCACCCAGGGAAACAGAAACCCCATCTTCTACAGGTTGAAGGATAACCGTAAGCGCGGTTCGCCCGCCAGCGGAGACAAACCGCGGTGAGGCTATTTGAACAGTGACCAGACCATTCTGTTCTAATTGTTGAACTTCCAGGTTGCCATTGGAGAAATGGGTGACCAGCGCCTGGCTAAGAGCTTCTGGAGAAAATGTGCCATGATAAATGCGTTGCTGCATGGGTAGATTATAATCACAAAGCGATTTTTGCTATTGGAGTATACGATTGAACCGAATTAAAGTATCAAAAAAGGCCTTCAGTGTTTTTCTGCTGATTTCCTTTCTGTTAATTCTTGCCTCCCCGTGGGTTGTTTCCGCCGAGCAAGGAGGCTCAACCGCGCCTACTGTTACCGGTACACCCTCTGGCGTAGTAGCCACCGTCCGGATCGACCAGCAGGAAATCCCTAATGTGCGTTCCGGTCCAGGACGCTTTTATCCGAAAATCGGTGTTCTATTGCCAGGGCAGCAAGTACCTGTGAAAGGGAAATCCGCTGGCGGAGATTGGATCCTGATCGTTTACCCTGGTGTAACCGGGGGAGAGGGGTGGGTCTATTCTCCCTATGTTCAACTCACTCCAGGTGAAATTCCAGTTATCGAACCTCCGCCCACTCCCACACCACTCGTAACACAGACAATCAATGCCACCCTGGCTGCTCAATTTGTGATCACCCCCAATCCAACCCGGATGGATACGTTCACGCCTGCACCGCCTGTGACTATTCCTACCTACACCGATGAATCCGCGAATCTGATTCCAGGTGGGGTGCCTATAGGATTGGTAATTCTGGCAATCGCCGGTTTGGGCATTACGGTAGGTGTCTGGGCAGTGATTCAACAGCGCTAAGGCGCAAGTTCACCCCAATTATTCCTGCTTCTTCCGTTGATCCTCCACATACCGACCGATTACGAAAATAGCCAGAATAATTAACCCGATAGGTATGAAAGCAGAAGCAAGGCAGATCAATCCAAAGATCGCGGAATTAATACCATAAAAAATTCCAATAAGGATTATCCCGATGGTGAAGGTCAGTAATACACCACCGATAATAAGGCGGAAAGTGGTTGTTTCTGCGTAACGTCGCAAATCCCTGCGCATCTAATCATTGTATCATCCGACCGGTTCAATTCAGGGTCGCCCAATGCCTATGTATGTTAAAATGGCGGGATGGGAATCAAGGTGGTCGCAACCAACCGCAAAGCTCTTTTTGAATATTTTTTGATCGAACATTACGAAGCTGGTCTTGAATTACGTGGTTCGGAAATAAAATCTATACGAGCAAATCATGTCAGTCTGGCGGAGGCATTTGTTCAAATAGAGAACGGTCAGGCATTTCTGGTAGAAGCTCATATTGCGCCGTTCGAGACCGCCAGTTATTTTAACCACGACCCCAAACGGATGCGGAAATTGTTGCTGCATCGATCCGAGATCCGCGAGCTGGCTATTGCGACCAAACAAAAGGGAATGACGATCGTTCCGGTGAAGATGTATCTAAAAGAAGGAATCGCCAAATTGGATATTGCCACTGCCAAGGGGAAAAAGCTGTATGACAAAAGGCACGAAATTGCCAAACGGGATGAACAACGCGATACCATGCGGGAAATGAGACAAAAATAATCATGCTGCCACTATTTTGGGCTGAAGTTCTCACGTTTCTGATCGCTCTCGGCTGGCTGCGGTTCATGGATTGGGTGGCACAAAAAGGATATGTCGACAACCGGTTGAGCCGAAAAATCATTCATGTGGGGACAGGTCCCTTCTTCGTCCTGTGCTGGCTGCTCTTCCCGGATGTTCAGGCTTCCCGTTACCTGGCGGCGATCATTCCTTTGCTTTTTACAGTTCAGTTCGCTTTAATTGGGACCGGCGTTATCAAAGACCAGGCCACAGTGGATGCTATTTGCCGGACAGGTAATCCTCGTGAGATGCTCCTTGGGCCGCTCTTTTACGGCGTCGTTTTCGTAGCTCTAACAATTATTTATTGGACCGATTCTCCAATTGGGATCATCGCCTTGATGCTTATTTGTGGTGGAGACGGCCTGGCCGATATCGTCGGGTCAAAAGTGAAATCGCCGCATTTACCCTGGGCCAAAGAAAAAACCCTGGCGGGAACAGCAGCAATGTTCCTGGGCGGCTGGGTTTTCACGCTTCTCATGCTTTTTATTTTCATCTCCGCAGGTGTATTTACTTACTCGTTTTCAGTCATGATCGCACCGGTTACGTTTCTGGTACTTATCGCAACTGTAGTTGAAAGTTTGCCTTTCCGGGATATCGATAACCTGACGATCCCGGCTGCAGTAATGATCGCGGGTTATTTCTTATTCTAGGCCAATCGATGATCAATATCGACGGAAAAAACCTCACTCTGGAAAATTGCGAGCGGGTCGCGCGTAGAAATGAATCCATCGCACTCAGTCCAAATGCGATTAAACAGATCGAAGTATCGCACGACAACCTTCAAAAGCTTATCCGGTCGGGTAGACCAATTTATGGGATAAACACCGGTTTTGGTGTATTCTCCGATCAATCCATCCCGCCTGAGGATATACGCATTCTGAACCGTAATTTGATTCTCAGTCATGCCGTCGGGACGGGTGAAGCGTTGGATAAGGATATTGTTCGGAATGCTATGTTGATCCGAGCGAATACACTTTCTAAAGGATTTTCCGGAGTTCGCCCGGAGGTGATCGGTACCCTGGTGGAGATGATCAATAGGGGTGTAACCCCGGTCATCCCTTCCCAGGGTTCATTGGGGTCATCCGGGGATCTTTGCCAGCTTTCTCATTTGGCGTTGGTCCTTTCCACCGATGCAAACGATCTTGTAAACGAATCCGGGATGGCTGAATTTTCCGACGAGCTCCTTCCGGGAAAAATAGCCATGAAAAAGGCTGGTATTCAACGCATCATCCTGGAAGCCAAAGAGGGTTTGGCGTTGAATAATGGCGCGACTTTTTCGGCTGCGATCGGGGCGCTCAGCCTGGTGGATGCCGGAAATCTGCTTGATTTGTCCGTTCTGGCTTTGTCGCTCACACTTGAGGCGTTGCTGGGATGTTCCAATGCATTCGATTCACGCATTCATCAAGCCCGAGGTATGGCCGGACAGGAATTGTATGCAGGTTGGATCAGAAATATGATCGCCGGCAGCCATTGGATTGACATCACGAATCGGGTTCAGGATGCGTATTCGTTGCGGTGCGCCCCCCAGGTGTGTGGTGCAGTAGTGGATACATACATTTTTGGAAAGGATATATTAACCCGGGAGCTCAACGCGGCAACAGATAACCCCTTGATTTTTGACCCCGGGGATGCCATTTCAGGGGGTAATTTCCACGGCGAACCCACTGGTCTGGTGATGGACTACCTTAAGATCGCCATTTCGGAATTAAGCGCGGTCAGCGAACGCCGCATTTACCGATTACTCGACTCAAATTTGAATGCTGGTTTGCCCGCCATGCTTGTCAGCCTGGATCAGAAGCCCGGGTTGAATTCGGGATTGATGATGCCGCATTACACCGCAGTCTCGCTCACCCTGGAGAGCCAGGCGCTGGCAAACCCGGATTCGACCCGCTCCCTGCCAGCCTCAGCCTCCCAGGAAGATCACAATGCAAACTCGCTCACGGCTGCCAGGCATGCCCGAGATGTGATCGAGAATACATTCCACGTCCTGGCGATTGAAATATTGACTGCCTGCCAGGCGATAACCATTCGCGAGACGCTTCTTGGTAACCGCATGCTCGGTAAAGGAACCGGGAATTTTTATCGCATTATCAGGGATCAACTAAATTTCATTCCAACTGACCATCTCTGGCAGGAAGATATCCTGAAGATAAAGACGATTCTCAGGCAGAATGAATTTCAAGACCAATTGCGTGATTATTTAAAATAACCAGGTTGAATATATGAAATTTACCAGACGAACTTTTTTACAAAATTCTGCCATGCTGCTAGGCGCATCGATAATCCGGCCGCGGATCTTCAGAGACGAAGGGGCTCAGGATTGGCCAAATGGTGTTCCCCTTGGCAGGAATTGCACTTCCGGGAAAATCAATCTCCGGTCGCGGCCAACGGTGGATAGCGAGATCATTCAGGAAATTTTCGAAGACACTGTCGTTCCTTGGGAAAGGGAGGTTATCGGTGCAGCGCCGCCAGGATTGGTCAGCCGTAGATGGGTTCAAACTCCAGGTGGATACCTTTACGCGCCATCCGTTCAACCTGTGGTCAACAATCCGAATGTCCCCTTGGACTCTTTGCCGGATAATCCTTCCGGGAAAGGCATGTGGGCTGAAGTTACCATTCCGTTTGTCGACCTGGTAATGGCAAACCCTCCTGCCAGGTCGCCCTGGCTCAGTGCGGTTGAGCACCCGCGGTTGTATTACAGCCAGGTCACCTGGGTGGATGAGATCCGCAAGGATTCTGATGGGAAGATCTATTACCGGATCAATGAAAAATACGGCAACCCAGGGGATATTCTTTGGGCAGCCGCGGACGCTTTTCGCTATATCCCACCTGAGGAAATCTCTCCTATCACCCCAGACGTGACGGATAAGAAGGTAGTCGTGGATACCAATTACCAGACCCTTTCGTGTTATGAGGGGAATAGTGAAGTTTTCTTCTGCCGGATCTCATCCGGGGCAGAATTCAACGCGGCAGGTGAACAGGTGGAGAATTGGTCTACACCCCCAGGACCGCATCCCATCTTCCGCAAGCTGGTCTCGATCCACATGAGCGGCGATGCCTCCGGTGCAGGCTGGGATACATCTGGGATCGGATGGACTTGCTTTTTCGCCCAGGGCGGTGTGGCCATCCATTCCACATTTTGGCATAATAACTTCGGGGTTCCTGTCTCGCACGGTTGTGTAAACGCCAGGGCAGAGGATGCCAAGTGGGTGTTTCGCTGGACCCAACCCGTGGTTCCCTACGATCCAGGTGACGTGACCGTGGGGATGCCCGGCGGTACGATCGTCGAAGTGAAAAGAGTCTGAATCGTTTCCATAATAAGTCAACTCAAAATTACAGGTATTTAATGAACCCAAATGAACGAATCATCGTAACGCTGTATCTGAAGGAGAACGATCCTGGAAGCGAGCAAGTGAAGGAATGGGCTGGCGAGTTAAATTCTCAGGGAGATTATAAAATCGTTGAGATTTATCCGGAGAAAACCGCCGATGGGGGAAAATTCCAGGAATCGTTTCCCTATGTCCTGGTCGGTCCCTATCAACTGCGGACGCCATTTAAACGGGAAAATCTTGAAATAGCCATGCGCGCATCGGTGGACCGGCAGAAACAAATGCTGGAAAGCAGGAATGAGGATTTTATCCGGCGCAAGGAAAGAGGAAAAAACTTTTCGCAAGCGGATCGATCCACATTGTGGATAACCCGGCATTACATGTTCCTGATCAATACCCTCCTATTTTTATACGTGGCTTTGCCATTTCTAGCTCCGGTTTTCATGAAAATCGGCTGGGAACCGGCTGCGAAAGGGATTTACCTGGTTTATAAACCCCTATGCCACCAATTTGCCTTCCGGTCCTGGTTTTTATTCGGTGAGCAGCCAGCTTACCCACTTACTCTGGCGCCTGTTTCGTACCCAATCAAATATGAAACCCTGCTCAACGGCGCTCCGTTGGATCCACTTCAAGCCCGAAATTTTCTTGGAGATGCCGTTGTCGGTTATAAAGTGGCACTTTGCGAACGGGATGTGGCTTTATGGGGATCCTTGCTGATCACCGGAGTCGTTTTTTCGCTCACCGGCCGCAAGTTGAAGAGAATTCCGTTGCGCTATTGGCTCCTCCTGGGAGTGATCCCCATATTGCTGGATGGGGGATCACAATTCATGAATTCCATTTTCACCTTCCTTCCAGCCAGGGAAAGCACCCCACTTTTGAGGACGATTACCGGTATCCTTTTTGGTACCCTTACCGGTATGGTGGTTTTCCCGTTGATCGAAGAATCAATGAATGAAACCAGGCAGATCCTTTTCCGCAAAAAGGCGGCTGTTGAAGCTGCTGAATCCGAACCATAAATGCGAACCATCCACAAGGACGGAATCAAATACCTTCAATTCGAGAGTTTTCCCGAAGATCAGGTTATCCATGCTTTATTCACCCGGCAGGGAGGGGTTAGTCCTTCACCCTGGGATTCTCTCAACCAGGGTGGTACAACTGGTGATGATCGTGCGCATGTGGTCGAAAATCGCCGATTGGCTTTCGGTTCGGTTGGACTGACAGTTGAATCGATTTACGATGTGTGGCAAGTACACGGCTCAAGAATCTTATCTTCTGATAGTCCCAGGAATTTGGATCACCCTCACGAAAAAGCAGACGGGATCACAACTGGCACCCCGGGGGTGACCCTTTTTATGCGCTTCGCGGATTGCGTTCCGATATTGTTGTATGATCCCCATAATAAAGTGATCTCCATCGTTCACGCTGGTTGGCTTGGGACTGTGAATCACATCGCGAAAATCGCTGTGGCAAGAATGGTTCAGGATTATGGGAGTAAGCCGAAATCAATTCTGGCAGGGATCGGCCCTTCCATTGGGCCGGATCATTACTCAATAAGAGAAGATGTGATCTCTCAAGTGAGAGGATCTTATCCTTCTGAATGGAAACAATTGCTCAATGAACATGAAAGCATAGCCTATTTTGACCTATGGAAGGCGAATCAACTCAGCCTGGTGGAGGCAGGGGTCCAGCAAATTGAAACAGCGGGTATTTGTACAGCCTGCCATCTGGAAGATTGGTTTTCACATCGAGCGGAAGGGGCAAGAACAGGCAGGTTTGGTGTTCTGCTGGCTTTAAAGTAAATGCAAATAGAAACTGCTCACATCTCTCGGAATATCGAGCATATAAAATCTCGGATCCAAGCAGCTGCATCCCGGGCAGGCAGATCATTGGATGATATACAACTTATAGCGGTCACAAAGCTGCAACCTGTAGAATATATCCGTGCTGCGCTGGAATGTGGTCAATATGATTTTGGTGAAAATTACCCTGAGGAAACCCAGCGGAAAATCGAAGAAATGCCGAACTTGGGAAAACCCATCCACTGGCACATGATCGGGCACATGCAATCCAGAAAAGCACGTATTGTAGCCAGGTATTTTTCCTGCATTCATTCGATTGATAGCATTCATGCAGCAGAAGTCCTTTCCCGCGAGCTGGCTGGTGTGAACAAAACAATAAACGGCCTGATCGAGTTGAACCTCTCTGGTGAGAACTCCAAAACTGGTTTCCCCGCCTGGGATAAGGCTGTGCAGAACCAGACCCTTCTGGATATCGAGCAGATCGGATCGTTTAACCAAATAAAGATTATCGGTCTTATGACCATGCCGCGATTGTCGGATAATCCCGAGGACAGCCGTTCAATTTACCAGGAATTAAAACGCATTCAGGGATTATTTTCTGTTCGGTTTCCAACTCAAAACTGGCACGCCCTTTCGATGGGCACCAGTTTCGATTACGAGATCGCGATCGAAGAAGGTTCGACCATGGTGCGGATCGGCGAAGCCATTTTCGGACCAAGATAGACTTTCAGTAATGTGATTGCGAAGTTCACCCTAATTGTTATACAATTAGTTGAGGAACAAATTCGTGAACAGAAGTTATCAATTTCATGACGGTAAATCCGGCTCGGCATTGGCTGTTCGCATCACCCCGCGCGCCAGCCGTAACGAAATTCGCGAGATCCTTGACGATGGCACAGTGAAGATCCGCATCACAGCCGCCCCTGTCGACGGGCAGGCTAACACCGCGCTGATAGAATTTCTTTCTTCGGTACTGGGGGTGGCGAAAACCAGGTTGGAGATCGTGGCAGGGCAAACAGGCCGGGATAAGATCGTCGCGGTGGAGGGGATGACCTCTAAAGAGGTCCAGGCGAAAGTCCTCCAGCACCTCTCCTGATCGGAAAGATATTTTCTTTTATTTGAATCCGTATTGTATGGGGGATGGCAGCCGTACGCCGCACATCATCATCCACCACAGATATTGAAAGACACTATCACGTTGGGGAGTCTGAGCGGCATAAAAGATATCGTAAAACGATTTGAGCGAATTTTCGTCAGCCGCAAACCGTAAATAATTTAAAGCAGCCAGTTTTTCCTCCTGGTTCCCGTTTGCAAGCGCTTGCGTGAGCATGGCCTTGGGGAATTCCCCCTCGGTCAATGTGGTGCCTTGCCTGGCCGCGAACTGAACAAGCCAGGCAGCTGAGTCCGGGTTGGGGATGTGCCTGGGAATATATATATTTTTCTGATGGATCATTTCCAATGCCTGCGAGGCAGCATTCCTCACCACCCATTGACCATCTTCCACTGCAATCTTCTCTAAAAGGGAAACGCACCATTTTTCACGGACCTGGCTGAACCCGATAACGGCTGCTCGCCGGACGAGTAGGTTATCAAAAGTAACCGCGTTGCGGAGCACATCATGACCCCTTTCACCGCTGGCAGCCAAGGTCTCTGCCGCAATTTGCTGCAGATGTTCCTCGCCTTTGATGAGAGCATCAAGGATCGCTTGCCAGGATGTCGAACCGGGAATATTCCCTAAAGCCAGGCACGCCGAGCAGCGAACCTCCAGGGATTGATCACCCATCATGTGAATGAGCTCCTGCGTGACATTCCTGTCCCGGGCAACTCCGGCTCCGAGCGCGGAAATTCGACGAATTTCCGGGGAAGGTGATGCGAATAGCTGTTTAAACAATACAGAAAGGGATGAATCTCTGGAAGCCACCACCACCGCCATGAAACTCATCCTTAACCCCAGCGGGAGCGTATCCTGCTTGATCAAATACACCAACCGCCGCATCAAATTGACCCGCCAACGGCTTTCGAGCGGAGAATCCTTCAGGAAGCGCGAGACGATGAGAAGATTCCTGTGAATGGGAAGGTCTTCATTTTCGAGGATCGCTCCGACCTCCGTCGGTTCAACCACACGTGCAGCAATAAACCTCACGCGTTGAAATTCTAGGCTCCAATATGGGAAGGATGGAATCTGCGCCTCGGGCGAATCCAACAATCCAGCACAGTATGCTACGATGAGAGGATGATTTATTGCAAAGATATCTCTGCCGTGATACGTCCCCGCAAAATTGTCCACCAGACTGCGGATGATCAATTCACCAGAGGAGATGATCTTTTTATTTTTCTCCTTCTTGGAATCAGTAGTTGATTCAGGTTGGGGGGATTCCTCAGATTTTGGATTTTTTGAAAGAATTTTCTCGGATGCAGAAGTAGGCAGTGCCGACTTTTTCTGAAAAATTAGTTCCCTTGAGTAAAGCGCCAGGTTCTGGGCATTGAACGAATTTCCTGAAATAGACTCCAGGTAAGCGTCGATGATCTGAGGAGTGGAAAGTCCCTTCAACCGACCTGAGAATAACGCCCACAATCGCAGCGTCCACTCAAACGGGCTGAGGATGCGATTATCCTCCTCCAACCAATTTTCCAACAGCCGGTTCGTTTCGTCACTCCGCTCTGAACGACTGTTGGTTACATACCTGCTCCAAATATCGATCCACTTTTCCAGAAATGCCTTACGATCCAATTTGGACCAGGAAGCCACACAGAAAGCCCGGCTCTCAAGTCGGTGAAAGCCGTCCAGATAATCTTCAGAAGCGGTGGTGATCACCTGAATACTGGGATATTTTCGGACCAGGATCTCCAAAAACTTTACCGCAATCCCAAACTCATCCGGATGCAATTCATCCAAACCATCCAGAACCAGTAAATACTTTTCCGTTGTGAGGGATTGTTTTAAATAAGCCAGGCAGTTGTTTTTGGATTTGAGGAAATTCTGCGTGTTTACCGCATCAATAAGAATATCAAACGGATCCGAGTCCATTTGGGGTGAATATCTCAGGTCGAGCCAATGCAGGTATATAGGAATTCGCGATTTGACCTCATCAAGGCCGGAAGAATCCGAGCAAATCCGGGAAATCAGGTTCGCTAAAACTACGCTTTTTCCAGAACCAGCCTCTCCGTAGATGACAATATTGACTCCGTTGCGGAGTGCGTCGTACGCCGAAATCTTGGGGATCGGATATTGGGAGATAAACTCGGGGAAATCAGGCAGGTATGGAACGATCTGGCTGGTGAGCGTCTCGGGTGGGTAGGGCAGCAGGGGATCAACTTCATATGGGGCTGCTACCAGGTTGGGTTCGATCAGGACTTCCTGCAAAGGACAATATTTTGCTGCAAGGTGTTGTTTCTGCGCGAAGAAAAATAGCTCCCGGCGATAGATTTCCGCGATATTGTTCTGTAGTTTCTGGGAGGAGAGGTTTTGGTCTATATTTACAGGTTTGGGCGCTGTTGAAGTTTCGGGTAAGGGTGCAACCGGATTTTCTTTTTCTTCTCTTTGATTTTTTATTAGCGCGCGCAATTTGGTGAAAGCCCACCAAAGCAACACCGCAAATAGGATCCCAAACAAAAATGAGAAATTATCAAAACGGATTGGAGGAAATCGAAACATAGTTAACCTGCATATAGGATGCGTGAACAGGATGGACAAAAAATGATTTGGTCGGGGGATCTGGCTGCCTGCCAATCCGAGGGAGTGATGGAGGACCCACACGCTGAACAGGTGTTATCCTCAACAATGGTGACGGCAATATTCTTTTTCTTTTTTCTGATCTCCTCGTAGGTCACCAAATGCTGTGGTTTGATCTGCGAGACTGCGAGCTGCCGTTCTGAATCGAGTTTCTCCAGATCCTTCAAGTTGGCATGGTTCTCCTCGGAAAGTTTCTGGTCGTTTTTTTGTTTTAATGCAACCCCTTCTTCAAGCGTGGTTCTTGCTTTTTCGACCTGGAATTCCAGGGTCTCAAATTCCTGCATCATCGCGGATAATTCTTTTTCTTTGGCGGTTACAAAATTCGTCAGAGAAGCGATCTCAGCTTGAAGCGCCTGGAGTTCCTTTGGGTTTTGAACCTTTCCCCCATAGAGGGAGGATTCACTTTGGTTGATTTTTATCTTCTTGCTTTGAATTTCCGCGTCAATGGAGCCGATATGATCCAATAATTCATCGCGTGTTTTTTCGATAGAATGGAGATTTTCTTGCAGGGTGTCTATTTCTTTATGGTCTTTTATTGCTACGTTGGCTTTTTCAACCCGCTGGCGCAACTGATCCATTTTTGTATCAATTCGCTGAAGTTGATAAAGATTGAAACTTTGGCTCATAAAAAAGATTATAGATTTGAAATATCGAATACGCAAGCAGACAGATGAGCAAGTTCCCTTGTGAAAAAGTACTGTATACTGAAACGCAATCACGCAGCCATGCCGAACCGCAGAACGATCATAGTCATCGGGATTGTATTCCTCCTGATCACCCTGCCATTCATTGCAGCCTCGATCAGCGCGGGGTCGGAGCATGTATTCAGCGGTTTTCTGGTCAATCCGTACGATGGAAATTCTTACCTAGCCAAAATGCGCGAGGGGTTTCAAGGCGCGTGGTCCTTCACCCTCCCGTATTCAAAGGATCCAGGCTCGGGCGCATTTTTATTTATTTTCTACCTCTTTCTTGGGCATTTCGCCCGGGTCACGGGTTTACCCCTGATTCTTACCTTTCATCTAGGCCGCATCTTCGGTTTCATTTTTCTTATCCTGGTTGTTTACTATTTTCTCCGCGAATATTTCAGGAGTGATCAGGAGAAGATCAGTCTGACTTTCATGATCGTAATGCTGGGTTCCGGCCTGGGGTGGTTGTTGATTCCCTTCGGGATCAAAACCTCGGATCTATGGGTTGCTGAAGCATACCCCTTTCTTTCTTCCTTCCAAAATCCCCACTTTCCCTTCGGACTGGGGTTGATGTTGTTGATTCTTTTGCTTTTCCACCGGGAAAACCAGCGTTATGTTGTTTTTATCTTATTCTTGCTGGGCCTGGCGCTGGCGATCATTTTGCCATTCGGAGCAGTGGTTATCGGCATTGTCATCTTGGGCGAACAAATCCTTGCTTTTATACAAAAGAAAAAGGTTTACCCAGCCAGGGTGATCTCCCTGGGGTTAAGTACATTCCCCTTAATTTTGTATCAATATACCGTTGTCAATTCCAGTCCCGAGTTAACCATTTGGAATGCTCAGAATCTCACCCCATCACCCCCGGTTTGGGATTTTCTCATCGCATTTTGCCCGGCTTTGATCCTGGCTGGGTTATCATGGAAGCAACGATCGCAAACCGCCAGCGATGATTTGTATTATGCGCTATTCACCTGGCTGGTATTGGGCGCTGTTATCATCTATCTGCCGATCGGAATCCAGCGCAGATTCATGGTCGGGTATTTCCTGCCGGTTTCAATCCTTGCCTCCACCTTCATCCTGTCATTTTCCAACCGGAAGACCCGTGTGCTTGGTTTTACAGCCTTGTTGGCTTCCACAGCATTCTCTCTCTTATTGGTTTTACTGGCAGCGTTTTCCGCGATCGCAGGGAAAAATCCGTTGATCTTCCTTTCCCTTCCGGAAGCTGAAGCCATGCGCTGGTTGGACAATAATTCAAGGGCAGGGGAGGTAACCCTCGCAGATGCGCGTATGGGCATGTTTTTGCCAGCTTTCACCAGTTCGAGAGTGATTTATGGACATCCCTTTGAAACCGTCAACTCTGAGGATAGAAAGAAATCCGTGGATACGTTCTTTGCTTGCACGATGACCTTTGACGAGGCTCAGGATTACCTGGCAAAAAACCAGGTGGATTTCATTTTTAATTCCAACTTGGATTTCCAGTCGTGTTATCCAAAGATCGCAAGAAACACCAAACTGGTATTTCGTGCGGGGGATGACAAGATATTTACAGAGATCTACCAATTGCCATGAAGAAATGGGCCTGGCTTGTTCTATTAATCCCCATCGGGTTGTATCTCCCAAACCTGAATCGGTTTGCATTCCCTCTTCTTTCCCAGTATTCAGATTTGCTCATCACGCATTGGCCAAATGCCAACTTCATTCATCAATCGGTATTCTCTCAATTCCAAATCCCTCTATGGAATGATTCAATCTTGGCGGGTTACCCATTTTTTGCAAACCCCTTGGCCGGGCTGTGGTATTTACCAGGGTGGATGGCGAACCTCTTCCCAACCTCAACTGCGTTCAACGGATTGTTCCTGGCGCACATTTTTGTTGGCGGGCTGGGAATTTATCTTCTCCTCCGTGATGAGGACTATCTCGTTGAATACGCAATTTTGGGAGCTTTGGCTTTTGAACTTATGCCTAAATTATGGGCGCATTTTGCCCAGGGACACATCAGCCTTGTGTATGCAGTTTGCCTGACCCCCTGGTTGTTGTTGATCACCCGCCGGGCAATTCTATCCAAACCGGGGAATTATTATCGCTTTCTGCCTGCTTTCCTGATCGCTGCGATCATCCTGGCTGATCCACGCTGGCTGCCATATGCTTTGATTCTATGGTTCGCAATCATTGTGCACGTGTTCCGCAGTGAGAGGTCTCTTTTACGGGAAAATAAATGGTATTGGGGTAGATTTTATTTAATCCACCTTGGATTGGGGACACTGATGTCCGCCATTCTGATCCTGCCTATGATCCAATACACCCAGCTTTCGACCCGAAGCCTGATGAAATTGCAGGATAACCTGTCATTTTCTCTGCCCTTATCCAAGTTGCTACTCGCCCTTTTTCCGTCTCCGGGCATCACAGCCGAATGGGTATTCTACCTGGGCGGGCTGGGCTTCATCGCGATATTGCTGATTCTGGCTAATCCTGAAGCTCGATCGAGGTCATTCGTCTGGCTGTCGGTATTTCTTTTTGGGATCCTTATTGCTATCTCCGCTTCGAACCCGTTGTTTTCACAGGTGTGGCGGATCCCCGGGCTGAGCTTGATCAGGGTTCCCTCAAGAGCCTTATTTATGTGCGGATTCGCGGTCTGTTTTTTGATCCCCCTTGCCGTAAAGTCAGTAGTTAATAAATCTGGTTCGAGAAAAACTACAAATTTGATCCTGGCTGCATGTGCCGCTTTCGGTGGATTGATCCTCGTAGCAAGTTTGGCTGCTGGTACTCCCGCAACATTGATCGGTGCGATTCAGGGTGCGGCATCGATTTTTATTTTTGCGATCATACTTTTCGTTCTTCACAACCGTAATTTTTCTGCCTCGTGGGTTTGGTTAATCACGGGGGTTTTACTTCTAGATTTCACTGCGTATAATTTCCGATCGATCCAATTTGTGGAAAATACAACTGCGTTTTCGAGCGGGAGTTCCTTCCTGAAGTTCTTATCCTCTCAAAAGGGTGAACCCTTCAGAATATTTACCCCCTCGAACAGCCTGCCGCAGCAAACCGCGAGCCAGGCGGGGGTGGAGATGGCGAACGGGATCGATCCCATACAGTTGATCACCCTGCAAGATTTTTCCCTGTTCAATATTCCCGGATCAGATAAATCAAACGGATACAGTATCACCTTTCCTCCCTTCCGCACCGGGACCCCGGAATCCGACAATCGAGATATATTATTGGATACCCAGAAGCTTGGATTACTGAATGTTAAATACGTTCTTTCTGCGTTCCCCGTCGAAAATGAGAGATTAGAACTTGTTGGGGTGGACAAGGAAGGATATATTTACGAAAACTTGGATTTTCTTCCGCGTGGGTGGGTACAGAACGCGGCTTCACCTCCTGGTACTGAAATACTCGAGGTTCCTGTGGTTCACAAGAACGCGAATCAAATTTCCCTGACAACAAAACAGGGCGGTTCATTGATCCTTTCCGAAATAATGTACCCTGGCTGGAAAGCCTGGATCGACGGGCAACGTGTCACACTCAAACCGCAGGCAGGTATATTACGAAGTATTGAGGTCCCCGAAGGTGAACATGAAGTGATCTTCAGGTTCCAGCCGGATATTTTATGGCTCGGCTTAACCATCACTGCATTGACAGCAATCGGACTCATCATATATGGGCTGGTCTCCTTACGGAGTATGCATGATAAATCAGCATGAGCGCCGCTGGCTGCTGGGATTCATCCTCGTAGTTATCCTTATTACCACGTTGCCTTACTTTATCGGACACCTCCGCCAAACCCCCGATTGGCGATTTTCTGGGTTGTTTTTCAGCCTTACGGACAGCAATTCCTACCTGGCCAAGATGCTTCGCGGCGCTGCCGGCGACTGGTTATTTCGCACACCCTATACAACTTTTCTACAGAAGGGAGTGTTGGCATTTTTGCCCTACCTGGTCCTGGGCAAGCTCAGCGCCTTACCCGGGCAGTACGATCAGTTGATCGTTCTGTTTCAATTGTTTCGCGTCACAGGGATCGCTCTGCTCTGTTGGGCAATCTACCGATTTTTCTCCCGCTTCATAGATAATGTATCCCTTCGCCGGTTTGGATTGATTCTCGCGATTTTCGGTGGCGGTTTGGGATGGCTATCGGTCATTGGTCTAAATTCAATCTGGCAGGGGCGCCTGCCGGTGGAGTTGTACTCGCCGGAATCTTTTGGCTTTTTATCAATTTTGGGTATTCCCCACTTGCTTTTCGCGCGGGCATTACTGTTTATGGGTTTTGAAGAATTTTTATTTTCAAGGGTAATTCGGGGAAACATTATCCAATCATTGAAATTTCTGGCTCCATGGCTGCTGATAGGATTATTTCAGCCAATATCGCTGCTCACCGCTTGGGCGATCCTGGCAGGTTTTCTTTTGATTCTCACCGTATTTCGTAAATACCTTTATATGGATGACTCAGCCGAATTCCACCGGTATTGGATCAACGCCCTCTGGGTTGCTGCGGTCACTTTTCCCATTCTGATCTATAACTTCGTGGCATTCCGTATCGATCCGGTGCTCGCCTCGTGGCTGAGTCAAAATATATTGACCTCACCGCCGATCCAGGATTATCTTCTGGCTTTCTCACTGATCCTGCCTTTCGCAGGTTATGGTTTGGTGATTCTTTGGGGCAGAAATCGCAAGCACTTCCTTTTCTTTCTCGTTGCCATCTGCCTGTTCCCGGTTCTTGCTTATCTACCGTTTTCCATCCAGCGGCGGTTACCTGAAGGGATCTGGATCTTCATGCTCGTGCCTTCGATGTTGGCAATTTCGATCATGGGCAGGCGGATGAAGGTCGCCTCCGTAGGAATTCTATCGCTTGGCATCCTCACCAGCCTAATAATCCTGCTTGGCTCGATGCAGAGCGTTTTTACTCCGGAATCACCCAGGTTCATTTCCAGCAAGGAACTTGAGGCTATTCAGGTAATTCAATCACCGGAATTTATAGATAATCACGTCCTGGCCTCTTTCGACGAATCCAACCGCCTTGCTGCCTGGGCACCAGTATTTCTGCTAACTGGTTTGGGACCAGAAAGCACAAATTTGAAAGATATTTCTCCACAGATTGATCGATTTTTTCAAAATCGGATGACCAAGGTTGAGGAAGCAGCATTTTTGGATAAATATGGGATTGATTACGTAATTTATGGGCCGGAGGAGCAGAAACTCGGACTCTGGGAGGGCGAAACCAGACCCTTTTTAACCAGAATATTTGCTAATGGTGTTTATGAGATCTTTAAGGTAAACGGAAGATGATTTATATCTTATGAAAGGAAACAATTTTTCCCGGATGGTGTATCTTCTGGTAATTATTCTTCCTTTCTCGCTCTTTCTTTTACCCTCGATCCAGGGAAAGTCCCTTTTTTGGGGTGTCTCTTCGCTTCAATTTATTCCCTGGCGTGGGCTTGCAATGGATTCGATACTCCACGGTCAAATCCCATTTATAAATCCTTACAACGGATTAGGTTCACCTCTTCTAGCCAATTACCAATTGGCTTTGTTCTATCCCTTCAATTGGCTACAACTCCCGATCTACGCCGCCTGGGGCAACCCGGGACTTGCTGTGAGTTACAACCTGCTCGTCCCGCTGCATTTATCCCTGGCTGCAGGTGGGATGATTCTGTTCCTTAGGAAGATCAAATTAAACCCAATTGCCAGCGGATTTGGCGCTCTGACTTTTTCGCTTTGCAGCTATCTCATCGCGCGTACTTCTTTCTTCAGCATTATCTGGACGTTGACCTGGCTGCCCTGGATGATGTTCACATTTACCGTTTTGATATTTTCATTGATGGAAAGTCCGTTGAATCGAAGGCAGATTTTGTGGAAATTTCTTGGTTTTATTGGTATTTTTTCGCTGCTGCTCCTTGCCGGTCACGCTCAAACCGCCTGGTACAGTATATTGATCACTGCAGGTTGGGGGGTTGCGTACGGTTTTTACCTAAAAAAATGGTTGGGCGTTTTGAAATCCATAGGCGTATTTTTCGCCGGGGGAATCATCGCGGCCATGATTACCGCCGTACAACTCATCCCCACATGGGAATATTTGCAGCAATCCCAACGGGCGGGTTCTGTCGCCTTTGATTATGCGATGACTTACTCCTTTTGGCCATGGCGCTTGATCACATTTTTCCTGCCAGATTTCTTCGGTAATCCGGGGATGGGCACTTTCTGGGGTTATGGAAATTACTGGGAGGATGCCTGCTATATCGGTTTGATACCGGTCGTTCTCGCAGTTTATGCGATCTTTCGCCGCAAACGGATCGCAGATAAACCCCTCCACATAATCGCGTTGACTTATTTTGGAGTAGCAGCAGCGATTTCAATCCTTTTGGCTTTAGGGAAAAATACCCCCATTTTTGGATTTCTTTTCAATAACATTCCCACCTTCAACATGTTTCAAGCGCCAGCGCGATGGGTAATTCTGGTGTGTTTTTCGTTAACGGTGCTCGCTGCCATAGGTTTTGAGATACTAATTGGTCCCAGTAAAAGAAAACAAAAATCAATCATCCTGTTCATCGTCCTCGCTGCTGGGGTGATCGTGGCGGGTTGTGTGGCATTGGTCCTCCTGCCCGGGATTCCCCGTACGATGCCGATTTCTTTGATCAGGGCAGGGGTGATCGGTGTTTGCACTTTGCTTATCATTTTCTTTATCCCAAAATTTGCTGGTTCGGAAAAAATGCACTTATTGGCAGCTGGAATTCTTCTCATCACCGCGCTTGATCTATTGACGATCGCCTCGCCATTAATTCCATTTACAGATCTAAAACTATATCAGTCAGAGGTAAAAACAGAGGACTCCTCGCTGCTGGAGCCGAGAGTGTATATCCAGCCAGATGACGAATATGACCTCAAGTTCGCCAGGTTCTTCCGCACCCATGATTTTCGCCCCATCGAGAATTGGGAGAATTTGCGGGCTGTTAACCTGCCAAATTCCAATATCCTTTCCAATACCGCGTTTGTGAACAATTTCGATCCGATGGTACCTGCTTCTTATCAGGCATTGATCAAGCAGCTAGAATCGACGGATAATGCCGCACTCCTCCAATGGCTCAGGCACCTCAATGTCCGTTCGTTCGAGCAAATCGATATCGAAACGCCTTTGGGTATAAAAATGCGGGGCGTTGCGGATAGCCGTTTTTTGAATGCATTTCAATGCAACGAATCGAATGGAGTTTTAATAGTCAATGGCAAGGTTGATCCTGAACACCCGATCTTCATCGACCCTTCAACAAATCAGGGGGTCGCTGACAATTGTAGAACCCTCGATGAGATAAGCACGGAGCTTCATAGCAGCGGATCAAGTTCAATCGAGATTGATCTTTCCAGTTCAAAGCCCGTCTGGATAGAACTGGCATTGATCTGGTATCCAGGTTGGAAGGCCACCCTGGATGAAATCAGTATCGATATTTATAAGGTCAATGGAATTCTCATCGGACTGCAGGCCCCTGCAGGAGATCATCATCTCGTCCTGAGATATGATCCCGAATCCTATAAAATTGGGTTGACGATCTCCATAGCAACCATTTTTCTCCTTTTCATTTTTACGGCGATTGTGATCGTACGGCAACGAAAGAAAGTGCAACATGAAAAAGAATAACCCATTAATTTCCATCCCTGAATTTTCCAGTACAGTGCTCGATAACCTCGAAAAAGTGATCGTTGGAAAGCGGGATAAGCTCGAGTTCGCACTGATCGCATTGCTTTGCGAAGGACACCTCCTGATCGAGGATATCCCCGGAGTCGGGAAAACCATGCTGGCACGCAGCCTGGCCGCTTCGCTGGGGGTGGACTTCAACCGCATCCAATTCACGCCGGATATGCTCCCAGGGGATATCACCGGGGTTTCCATCTTTAATCAAAAGACCCAGAGCTTTGAATTCCGTCCGGGGCCGATCATTTCCAACATCATTTTGGCGGATGAGATCAACCGCGCTTCACCCAAAACGCAATCAGCGCTGCTGGAAGCCATGGAGGAAAAACAGGTCACCGTGGACCGATCGACACATCCATTATCCCGGCCGTTTATGGTTCTGGCTACTCAAAACCCAATAGAATATGAGGGAACTTATCCGTTGCCCGAAGCGCAAATGGATCGATTTTTTATGAAAATAGATCTTGGCTATCCGCTATTGCTGGATGAGATGACGATTCTCTCCAACCAGCAACTTCAACATCCAATTAATTCTTTAAAACCAGTAACTTCACCCAAACAGATCCTCGCAGCATGTGATGCGGTGAAAAAAGTGCATGTTTCCAAATCGGTCGAAAAATATATTGTGCTCCTTGTGCGGGCGACCCGGCACCATGAATCTGTGTATCTTGGTGCAAGCCCGCGGGGAAGCATCGGTTTGTATAAAGCCGGGCAAGCCCTGGCTGCCATCCAGGGAAGAGATTATGTCCTACCGGATGATATTAAAAAGATCGCCATTCCGGTGTTATCGCACCGGATTGTCATCAAATCCGCCGCCAGAGTTCACAACCTGACTTCCGTGGATATTATCAAGGAGACCTTGAACTCCGTCGAGGTTCCGGTCAAAGCCGATTGAAGCGATTGAATGAAAATTCAGTCCAGGTTCTGGTATGCATTAGCTGGTTTACTGGTTTGTATCGGAATTGACGTATTTTTCCACCAATTGATCCTGCAAAGGATCGCCGTTCTGTTGGGATTGATCCTGGTGGTCGGGTATTTCTGGGCAGCATTTTCACTCAGAGGAATTCTATTTATTAGAAAGTCCCGTTTTTCCAGGTTTGAATGCGGAGAGGTGTTCGAGGAAGATTACGAGATCAGGAATGATTACTTCCTGCCGAAGCTTTGGATCCAGGTGGAAGATGGAAGTGATCTTCCCTCCAAACCTGCTGGGAGAACAATATCCCAGATCCGGGCGCATACCTCCCTTTACTTTCAATCATTAGTGGTCCTTTCCAAACGTGGTGAATTCGCGCTGGGACCCACCATCCTTCATTCCGGCGATCCTTTCGGTTTTTTCCACCGATCACTGGCAATGGAGCCCAAATCCTCCATCCTTGTACTTCCGCTCATTTTTCCTTTGGAAAGGGATTGGAATCCCAAAGGGGATTTGTCTGGCGGGAAAGCCCATCGAGAGCAAAAATCGCTCTCTTCGCAAAACGCAACAGCAGTGAGGGAATACCAACCCGGGGATGCCCTGAATAAAATCCATTGGAAATCGAGTGTCCGGGCTCAAAAATGGATGGTGAAGGAGTTCGAACGAGAACCACTTGCCAACATCTGGCTCATCCTGGACTGCAACGCTTCTGGATATTTTTCGTACGAAACCAAGGAAGAATCTGATCTGCTATTACCCCGCGATATCCGCCATTACCAAGCCCAGCAAATTTTACCGCGGGATAATTTTGAATATGCTGTGAGTGCGGCGGCTTCGTTGATTGAGTATTTCACATCGATCAGCAGGGGAGTGGGATTATTAGTCTCAGGTGAAAAATTGGTATCGATCTTTCCTGAAAAAGGGAACCGTCAACGAACGGTATTATTTGAAGCGCTCACGTACGTTAAAGTGGTTCCTCACGCTCCTTTATCGACCGTGATCCAGTCCCAATCGGCCAGGATTAACAAAGGTAACGCAGTAATAATCATAACCTCCCTGTTGGAGGAGGAACTGCTAAATTCTTTCGGTATGCTGCACCAAAAAGGGGTGAACATTCTCCTGGTTTATGTAGATCCCCATTCTTTTTCAGGAATTTCTGGTGGCAATCCTCAAGTAAAATCCCAAACAGACCCAGGGATACCAACCCTTGTAATTAGATACGGGGATGACCTTGGCAGAGAGCTGGCTGAAGCGATTTGAATTAAAGGGGTAGGTTTTAGTGACTTGTTGGATTTCCCCGTAGTAATTCAAGCGCGTGGGGAAGCAGGGGAATGATCACTTTGAGGTTCTCGACAGCGCCTTTCGGGTTGCCTGGTAGATTAATGATCAATTTTTGATTTAATATTCCCGCGGTTCCACGCGAAAGTACAGATTTTGGATTGATTTTATAACTTTCCATCAGCATGATCTGAGCCAGCGGGGCGGCTTCCTTATCCAAGATCTCTTTCGTCGCCTCTGGTGTGACATCCCGTGCAGTAAAACCGGTTCCCCCGGTGGTTAGGATCATGTCTACCGCAGGATCAAGCGCCATCTCCCGTAACTGTTCCTGGATCAGGGCTTTTTCATCAGGAACTACGACCATCCGATTCACCATCCAACCGCTTTCAAGGATCATAGTCTCCAACGCGGGACCGGAAAGATCCTCCCGCTTCCCGTTGAAAACCCCATCAGAAACCGTAATGACGGCAAAATTGATCATTTTTCCTCCGGACCTATAGCGTTATTTAACCAATCGATCAATTCCTTTGGCATAAAAGGCTTCATCAGGAATCCATCCGCGCCAGCAGCCAGACATTCCTGGCGTAATTCCAAACCGGAAGTCATCAAGATCTTAACAGACCCTTGCACCGCCTGAAGCCGTAACTCTGCCAGAAATTCCAAGCCATTAAGTTCACCCAAATGCACATCCATGAAAATTGCCGCAGGTTTTTCCTGGAGAATGGTGTCAATTATCGAACTTTTTTTAAGATCAATGGGAAAAACTGGTTGATAACCTTCCAAAACCAGCACCTTTCCCAATAAGGGCAGCATGGTCCGGTCATCTTCCAATAATAGAACCTTATTATTCCTCATTATCTTCCCACCCCTATACGAATCACCGGAAGTCTAAATCGCATATTCCCAAAATTTAATTAGGTGTTTCATAGCTTTCCAGATACTCAGAAAATTCATCCCAACAGGCGCCCCTGGTGAGACTTGAACTCACAACCATCGGATTAGAAGTCCGGTGCTCTGTCCAATTGAGCTACAGGGGCATATTCAGATTTTGTCCGCTCCGAATATCGGTCACATTAATTGACCGCGCTCGAAAATCGGTTTATTCTAACATGACCCAAAAAACCGCTCAAACCGAATTCTTGGGATCAGAATCTTAAACCATAACATTTTCCCCCCTTGTTAATATTTGCCGTAAAATAGTAAGCATTCTATCCAACAGTTTTTCCCACACTTTGAAGGCAAGGAGGATTACATGAATACTGTGGATTGCGAAAAGCTTAAACAACTTCGAGATGATGCTTATACCCAACTTGTGATGGTTCAAATCGAAGCCAAGGAGAATTCCGCAAAAAAAGGAATTTTTGGCGTGTTTTCCGGTAAGGGGAAGTCGGGTGATGCCGAAACCAACCCCCCATCACCAGCAGATCAGGATATTGAAGATCGCTTGGCAGCAGCGAAAAAGAAATATGATGAAGCCAGGCAGAATTACGAAAATAACTGCAAGGGCTAGTTAGCCTGACCCCGCTATTCCTGGTAAGGGCGAATGCCCTTATAAACCTGGAATCCGCCAAATGTGAGCAAAATCTTGCTGGCTGGCTGCTGGATCCTCTCTGATAGCTCGTTCGGAGACAGAGGCTTGTTTTCATTGGCTAGAAACGTGCGGAAAACTGCATCCACAATAGCAGTTTTTGTGGATACAAATCCTGGTTCCTTCGCGCAGTGGGCGATCAAAGTATGCTGGATGCCGTCCAACGAATGCACCTCTGCTGTTTCTTTATCCACCCAATCGATCAATTTATCGGTATCGGCATCCTGAAACACGAGCCTGTGCTCAGGGCAAAGGTAATCAATCAGAAAAACCCGCCAATCGTTGTCGTTCGCCTTCCACCAGTCGAAATCGATGTGAAAAGGTGACTCAAGCGTCGGTTTGATGATGCTGAATTTCCTCGCTTCAGTCATGGGAAGATTCTCCAGCGGATTCAGCATATTTGAAATAGAGGTTCCCAAGAGATTGATATTTTTTGCTTATCAGTAGTACCTGGAGGATCAATCCGGGCGAGCACCGGCGCAGCAAATTCATGCACGCATAGAGTTCCTGGGCGTGGATATGTCCCTGGGGGTTCAATTTGGCCAACTCCTGCGCCATCATATCCAGTCCAGATTCGAGATTCCCGCGTTGTTTGCCGGATTTCCATAACGCATCCAAAGGTTCCACATCCGGGATCGCAATCGCCATGCGCTCATCAAAAGTAGCAGTAACGATCTGTTTGAGCATCGCAAAGACAATACCGCCATCAGCACCGATTAATGCCGTGCGCACCCATTCACGGTTCTGCCTTCGTTTTTCAACGTGGATCCTGATTTCCCCTGGATTTGAGCCGCGGATCAATCTCACCTGGCTGCCAGGGATCAAGCCATGCCGCTCGTACCAATCCTTTAATCCGAACACGTATTTGGACGGTCGCACCACCCAGCCTGAAAACTTCTCGCTAGATTCGACATCGACAAAAGTGAATTGAATCCTTGGGGCTTCATCTGCTGTGGGAAAAAAGGAAGCGACTTTGCGGCTGATCGGAAGGGTTCCCGAACGCCAGTGCGGGTAAATCAGGCTGATTTCGATCTCTTCCTGGGGCAGCGAATCAGGCGAACTTTCGGCGAGTTCGTCTTCAACCAGGTTCTCCAGCTCCCCAAGCGCTGGTTGACAGGTCTCCGGGTCGAAATCCTGCCGGCCGGCAATCAAATAAGTGGGCGGATTCTGGACCCACTCCGGTTCCAATCGACGCAGGAACCAAAGTGTCTCTCCAGTTGGTCCCACCTCATCAAAGCGGTCATCCTCCTGGAGGGCGTAATCCATGGAAAATTCAACCAAACGTTTATTTACGTCAGGCGGAATTCCAACCTGATCGATCAACTTCTGGGTCGGGATCGGTCCACCTTCGACCTCTTCCAGGATCGCCTCGCACAGGTTCAAATGTCCCTGGTTGATATCGATCAATAACGATCTTGGGAAATAGCATCCCGCGATCCGCACCAGATCAGGATCGGTTTCCAGGGATTCAGTTAATTTTTCTCTGATCAATGCGCCAAAACCATCAAACACAAACTCCAAATCCGAGGCATCGTCTGCTTCCTGAGATTCCACCTGCTCGTTCAATTTATGGATCTCAAGTTGGCTGGCGAATTGGCGGACATTATTTCCGCCAAAATCAACTGCTATTACAGTGAAATCTCCGATTTGCGGGTTGTAACCTGGTCGCGATGAGATCACAGTACCCCGGGACCACCGAAGGGCAGGGAAATTTAGAATCTGACCAGCCTTATAAGTATCCCTGGGTTTGAAAACCACTGCTTCCTGGTTTTGCTTGCGGAGGAACGCCTTCTTTTCGGTTTGGATTCGCTGGAGGACAAGTGGTTCGAGAAGTTGGTCAATCGTTTGAGGTTCTTCCAACTCCATTAAACGGTTAAAAAGAAATTCCAGGTCTTGCTGGGAAATTTGAAATTCATTCCAATAGGTTGACGGGAGTATTTGCTGCAGTTCACTCATCTATCGTTTCGTCCAATGTGAAAAATTATACCTTATCCATATTGTTTTTACGGGTATGTATTCGCAAGCCATTCCAGCGGCTGAACCTGAACACCATTAACCCACACTTCCCAGTGGAGGTGCGGCCCCGTCACCCTGCCAGTCGCGCCGATGGTTCCGATATCCTGACCGATTGTGACCAAATCGCCTACATTCACTTTGATCTCTGCCTGGTGGAAATAAGCGGTGAAAATACCCCACCCGTGGTCAATGATCGTGGTATTCCCACGAACCGTGAGTGGACCCGTGAAAACGACCTTTCCAGGCGCTGGAGCGTAGATCGCCAGCGAGGGGTCCACGCAGACTCCATAATCCACCCCTTGATGGAAATAAATAAAATCACTTCCATTATAAGACCGGCGGTTACCATATCTGGATTTAACACAATCGGGATTGGTTGTTGGGGGTTTCCACATCCCTTCCCAATATTTTTCTGGGGTGAAATTCTTTGTTATCGCCTTGATCTGATTCTCTTCTGGTTTGGTCACGGCGGGATCAATGGTTTCGGTATCGACTGTAAGTGGAGGATCCTGCCCAAAACCGCCGTCTTTCAATAATAGGCTTTGTTGAAAGGAGGATTTATTTCCCCCAGCATCCGTGAAAGAGAAACTCAATGGGATAAGCCCCACCTGAGCCATGGCATGAATTCCCTGGAGGGCAATATATTTATTCTCGGATAAGGTTTCAAAATTAAGGTTGTAGTCGCCTAAAGATCCAATAAACTCGAGCGGCTCATTCGTTTCAATCGTCACTTCCACCGTGTCTCCCTGGGCAATGGGCAGGGGGGAGATATTTACAGATTTGATCTTGGGTGAAATCGGGCTAAAAACATTTTCACCCCCCGAGCTGGAAAGATAAACCACTTCCGACGGATTATGGGCCCAGGTTGATGTTTCCCCATTCTGAAGCACCAATTTCCAGGGATTTTCGTTTTGCTCGATTGCCAGGTCGAACATGGTGCTGCCAGAATTCAGCGATCGGGCACTATCCAACTTCACCTGGTTATCCTGCTGTAACAGGATCAAAGATGATCCGGCATAGACCTCGGATGGGGAGGTGATCCGGTTAAGTTTATTAAGCAGCTCGGGGGTGACCTGATAGCGTTTAGCCAGGCTGCGAATGGTCTCTCCGAATGGGACCACCTCTGTATCCAGCACACCTGAGATATCCGGCAAGCTGGGAATGACCAGTTGAGTCCCGGCGGAGATCATGTTGGGATCGACAAGGTTATTTGACTCGAGAAGATCGTTAATGCCGATTCCAAAGCGCTCGGCAATAGAGTTCAGCGTATCGCCTGGCTGAACAATATAGACTGGACCTCCAGACTGGGCTTGAACCCTCTGGATGGGTAGGAAGATCAGCGCAGCAACGACGATGAATAAAAGGAATCTACTTTTCATTGTGAAATTCAAGGCGATCACCATGCTCAAACTCACCCAAACGCGAGGGGTGGATTTCAAGCGTATATCGGGCAGGGGTTTGGGAGGCATAATAAGGATGCCAGCGGGTGGCAACGCACCGGTCGACCACTTGCATTTTTTCGTTGACCCAAAGAATACCCAGATCGAAATTCATGAAAAACATATGGATACTGCTGGAGATCACACTATCGGTTTGTTCGACAAGGATAATTCCCTCATCAGGGTTAAGCGTCTTTTGGAACATTAATCCTCGGAATTTTTGGAAAAAGCGGGAACAAACTTTTAGTTTAAGAGGGGATTGCAATCCTCTGGTTTTATTGACAACATCAAAGCATGTCACGGAGTACGAATCCTTGAAATTGGGTAACGCATAAGTTTACCACATGATAAAATCCTGCCCATGAAGATCATTTCATGGAATGTGAACGGGATGCGCGCGGTCCTTAGAAAAAATGCGTTATTCCGCCTGTTGGATTGGCAGCCGGATGTTATATGCCTGCAGGAAGTCAAATCCAGGCCGGATCAGATCCCCTATGAAGAACGGGAAATCCCGAGCTTCTCGGCGTTTTGGAACCCCGCCGAAAGACCTGGCTACAGCGGTGTGCTCACCTATACCCGAATTCCTCCACAGGAAGTCAAGATCGGTTTGGACCATGAGGAATTCGACCGTGAGGGCAGGGTTATCCGCACCGATTTTGGCGATCTGTCGATTTTTAATATTTATTTTCCCAACGGTCAGCGCGGACAGGACCGGGTGGATTTTAAACTAGTCTTCTACGACCGCGTCCTTCAAACTGCGCTGGATCTCATACAGCAGGGCAGGCAGGTGGTCCTAGGCGGCGATTTCAATACCGCTCATCGCGACATCGACCTGGCCAACCCACGGGAGAACGAAATAAACTCGGGTTTCCTCCCGGAGGAACGGGTTAAGATCGATGAATACATCGCGGCTGGGTTGGTGGATATCCATCGACAGGTCCGTCCCGATGACACCCGTTACACCTGGTGGACGTACCGGGTTGGCGCCCGGGCACGGAATATTGGCTGGCGGATCGATTATTTCATGATCAGCCAGGGTTTGGTGTCAAAGATCGTCGAAGTCGATATCCTAAGCGACGTTGAAGGTTCGGATCATTGTCCTGTGCTTCTTCAAATTCAGGATTGATCCAGGAGAAATATGAATGGCAAAACTTAGAGTAATGATTGTGGATGATCACGAGGTTGTGAGGATCGGATTGAAATCCCTCCTCTCCCATTATGAGCGTTTTGAGGTTGTTGGGGAAGCAGGCAGCGCAAAGGAAGCCCTGGACCAGGCACTTCGCCTCCACCCGGATATCGTCCTGATGGATATCCGCCTGCCAGGCACATCAGGTATCGAAGCCTGTGAGCAGATTATCGCCGCCGATAACAACATCAAAGTGATCATGCTTACCTCATACGCGGAGGATGAAATGCTGTTTTCAGCCATCCGCGCGGGGGCTTCAGGTTATGTCCTAAAACAAATCGGATCGGAAGATCTGGTCAAAGCCATCGAAAGCGTCGGCAAGGGCGAAGCCCTGCTCGACCCGGCTGTCACCCAGCGTGTGTTTCAGGAAGTGCGCCGCGCTGTAAAAGAAGAGGAGGCGTCAGCTTTTGCGAGCCTCAGCCAGCAGGAGCGGCATGTATTATTGTTGGTTTCCGAGGGGAAAACCAACCGTGAGATCGCCAAGATCCTGTTTCTGGGGGAAGGCACCGTCCGCAACTACGTCAGCAGCATTCTTTCCAAACTGGGCGTCAGCAACCGGGCCGAGGCAGCAGCGTATGCCGTTCAACACAATCTGAGAGAATATACTTGATAATGAGCGTTAAAGAGAATTCCAGAGTTCTTTGAAATAGAGCGCGTCCTCTTCCAGGATGGGGCTTTCACACATGATCCGCCCGTCACAGTTATATTTCCTGAGCGCTTTGAACAAGGCTTCAAAATTCAACCCGGATTCCCGTGCGGCGAGGTGGTTCTTTTCGCCCTTTGGGCCGAATTCGATTCCTGATAGGTGAATGTGCAGATGGTTCAAAGAATCCTTCCCGAGGGCATTCTGATAATCCTTTAGAAGGTATTCCCAGGATTTTTGGTCATTTGGTTTTCCATCTCCCGAACGGGCATACAAGTGAGCAAAATCCACACAGGGAAAAACACCCGCGATGGATTTGCTCATTTCCAGCGTATCTGCCAACGACCCCAGCATGGCCTGTTTCCCCATTGTCTCGGGGCGGAGATTCACCCTGATTTCGTTGCCGAGCAATTCTGTCTGAAGATCCTTCAGTCTTGGGATAGCCACCAGTTAATACTTCCTCAGGTGGGCACGTGAAATACGAACCGGGGTGAAATACAATATCTGTTGCGCCTGCCAGGTTTCCGTAGAAGGCCGCATCCCACAGACGCTTTCGGCTCTTAGGCCACTCGGTTTCATCCGCATTAAGATTTATGAAATATGGAGCGTGGACGCTGATGGCGACGCCGGTTTCTTGCGAAGTTTGTTTGATCGTTGAACAGGTTTCTTCTGAGACCCGCACCGATTGAACCCAACCCAATTCTAGGGCGTCCAACCCCAATTCCGCGATCTGCCGTACCGCACCAACGCTTCCCCCAGGTTTCGCCGGGGTGCTTTTGGGAGATCCTACAGTTCCGAAGCGCATCCTTCCTCCTTCGATCCTTCAATCATCATCAATGTGAACAACGACCCCAAATTGCTCCAGGATCTGAGCCTGTTTTCGCCACATGATTTTTTTTTCAGCGCTTGTGGCATGGTCCAACCCCAGAAGATGCAGAATGCCGTGGACGATGAGAAGACTAACAATCTCAATTTTCTGGTCACCATATTTCTGATGTTGTTTATTTACCTGGTCCATGGAGATCACAATATCCCCCAGGTATTTTCGGCCGGATTCCGGGTCAAGATCATCAGCCGGAAAGGAAAGCACATCCGTCGCTCCGGAGATATGCCGGTAGGTTTCGTTGAGCTGCTGCAATTCCTCGTCTGTTGAAAACACGATAGTGAGCTCACATCTTTTAGGATCCAATCCCTCGTTTTTCAAGGTTGCCCCGATAATCCTTCGCAAACGTGAGTATTCCTTGCTGGAAGGTTCAGCCCCTTTTTTAATGAAGTTTATTGCGCTCATTTATTCTGATTAAGTAGGTTAACTCATTGAGGTCCTGCTACACGAGCATTTCCCGGACGATGCGGGAAACATCGCTGTTAGAGGCTTTTCCTTCCACTTTAGGCAGCACGGTCTTCATGACCTTGCCCATATCTGCTGCGGAGGTTGCACCAGATTCAGCAATGGCTGCTTTAACGATTTCTCGTAATTCCGTTTCATTCATCTGCGCAGGAAGATACTCTTCCAGAATATGCATTTCGGTTGTGTATTGATCCACCAGGTCCTGGCGGTTGGCTTTTTGAGCACCTTCAATTGACTCCTTATGCGTTTTTACTTCCTTTTGGAGCAAAGAAATTACGGCGGCATCATCCAAAGCCGCGCCTTTTTCCACCTCGGCGAGTTTGATGTTGGTGAGCACCACCCGCAGGATATCCCGGCGGATCGTGTCGCCAGATTTCATGGCTGCTTTCATGGCAAGATCGAGATCGTTTTTTAACATTCCAACCTCCAATATTACGGATTGACAGTGACCCGAATTTGAATTTGATCAAAAAGCTCTGGACCGATACCCGGCACGTTCATCAGGTCTGTGATTGATAGAAAATAGCCATTCTTCTCGCGGTAATCCACGATCGCCTGGGCTTTCACCATCCCGACGCCGGGAAGCTGATCCAATTCTTGAGCACTGGCGGTATTAATATTGATCAGCGTTCCTTGCACATTGTTTTGTGTTTGATCGGTTTGAGAATTTTCACCTGGTATAACGATGCGATCGCCATCTTCAAGCAGCGCTGCCAGGTTGACTGCCGCCTGATTTGCCAGGGAGGTAAAACCTCCGGCTGCATTTACAGCGTCCATTACCCTGGTATTGATTCCAAGCTCATAAACACCAGGGTTTTGAACTTCCCCGGAAATATGAACCGTCAATTTTTCTGCAGTTTTGGTGGGAAGGATAATGGGAGTTTGGGGGTACCTGGGTTTGAGGATAATATAGATGCTCGCCGAAAAAAGCAAACCCAGAGTGACACCAAGAAATATGGATTGCCAGGTTTTCAAATTACCTCAAGCCCCAACTGTGGATGCGGTTTCAATTTCAAGCATTTTCTTAAAGGCTGCCAGCGCCACTTCCACCATTTCATCAGTGGGGGGACTGGTGGTCAATTTTTGAAGCGCAAGGTTCGGGGTGGCCAGCCAGCGGACGAAAGCATTATCCAGATGGCTGCTCGTCCAGCGAATATACTCATACGATATCATCACAATCGGGATTAGCAGTACCAGGCGGGTGAGAATCATCATCGGAAGGGAAAGATTGCCAATGAAGAAGAACACAAATAGCGAGACGATCATAACCGTCAGAATAAATGAAGTTCCGCAGCGTGGATGCTGCATTGAGCATTGCTGAACTGAACTTATTTCCAACGGTTTGCGGGCTTCAAAGGCATTGATGGTCTTGTGTTCAGCCCCATGGTACATGAATACCCGGCGAATTTCTTTCGACCGTCCGATGATCCATAGATAAAATATCACAAGCCCGATTCGGATAAATCCTTCAATCAGGTTAACAAGAGATGCATCCCAACCAAGAAGACTCGCCAGCAATTTTCCAAGCAAAGCCGGCAGCACAAAAAAGAAGAGCACAGCCAATCCAAGGGAAAAGACGATGGTGGCATAGAATAATGGACCTTCGATCTTCTCATCTTCCTCAGTCTGGAAATTAGCGGAGATGGTCAGGTAACGAAAGCCCAGGACCATTGCATCCCATAGAAGCAATAAACCTCTTATAAACGGCCATTGAAAATAGGGTTTGGAATACATCGACGCCAATTCTTCTGTTTTAACGACGATCTTTCCTTCCGGGGTTCTGAATGCAGCGGCAAGGGTTTTCTTACCGCGCATAAGAATACCCTCAATAAGCGCTTGCCCGCCGTAATTGGGCATCCGCAATGGATCACTTGCCATTATTCCTCTTTCCCCAGATAGTTAAAAAACCGAATTAACGCATCGATTCCTTTATAAAATGTATCCAGGTGGAGGCGCTCGTTGGGTGAGTGCACATTATCATCAGGCAGGCCAAAACCAGTCAGGACAGAATCAAATCCAAGGATTTCCTGCATCTCGCCGACGATGGGTACACTGCCCCCTTCGCGTTTGTAGGCAGGTTTGGTTCCCCAGGTTTCTTCCAAGGCCTTGTAAAGCGTGTTCGAAGCTTTGGAAAAAGGATCCGTGGCACATGCAGGCCCGGAGGCCATCTGATCCAGCTCCCAGTGGATCGCTTTGGGAGCCTTTGCATTGAGATAAGCTTCCAGTTGCTTTTTGACCTCTCCCGCGTCCTGATCCGGCACCAGGCGCATGGAGATCTTCGCCATTGCCCAGGCCGGGATGACGGTTTTGGATCCCTTTCCGGTAAATCCGGCCAACAAACCATTAACATCCAAAGTGGGTCGGGCGCCAACCCGCTCTGCGGGTAGAAAACCCTTCTCTCCCCATAGTTCATTGACCCCGGTTTGTTCCAAATAATAGCCTTCGTCCATCGGCAAGGTCGCAAATTCGGCATGTTCTTTGGGTGTGATCAACCGGACTTTGTCGTAAAACCCGGGCAGGGTTACCCGGTAATTTTCATCGTGCATCCCTGCAATTAACTCGCTGAGGGCATTTGCCGGGTTCAGCACCGAACCGCCAAAGGTGCCTGAATGAAGATCGTGCGAGGGACCGTAAACCCGCAGCTCAAAATAAGCCAACCCACGCAGACCATAAACGATATTAGGACAATCAACAGAGATCATTCCCGCGTCTGGGTTCAATGCAAAATCGCTTTGAAAGAGTTCCTTATTCGCTTTTAAGAATTTTGCCAGGTTGGGGGAGCCGATCTCTTCTTCTCCCTCGAATAGAAACTTCAGATTCACTGGCAATTCTCCGGTTGACTGCAGCGCTTTAACAGCAGCCAGGCAAGCCAGCGATTGTCCTTTCATATCCGACGTGCCTCTGCCGTATAACCTACCATCCCGAATGACAGGCTCAAAAGGGTCGGATTCCCACAACTCCAGGGGTTCGGGCGGCTGAACGTCGTAGTGACCGTAAATAAGCACTGTTTGCTCGGTGGGTTTAGCAGCTTTCAGTTCACCAAAAACAACGGGATGCCCGCCTGTTGGCAAGATCTGCACGTTTTGAACGTCCATCTTCCGCAGATATTCCGCAATCCATGCAGCCGCTTTTTGAATATCTGCATCGTGTTCCGGTGCTGTGGAAATGGACGGAATTCGCACCAATTCCATCAGATCATTTAAGGTATCAACGTGATGGGTGTGGGCGAAAGAAATTTGCTTTTCCAAAGTTGATGACATGGGAAATCCTCGTGTAGTTGATTGCCACATTATAACGGACAGGTTATTTTTATTCAAAAAGCGTTTATGTTAGAATTTCAGCACAGGTGAATGGAATGAGAATCCGAAACGCAAAAATCGTTACAGGCACAGATAAAAATCAGATTCTGGATGGGTACACGATCGAGATCGAAAAAGAATCGATCAAATCCATACTCCCGGATGCGGACTACCCGCCGGCTGCCAATGGAATTGAAATCATAGATGCGCAGGGACAATACATACTCCCCGGATCGATCTGCGCTCATACGCATTTTTATGGCGCTTATGCCCGGGGGATGTCCATTCCAGGCAGTCCGGCAAAAGATTTCCCCGAAATTCTGCAAAAACTGTGGTGGCCGTTGGATAAAGCACTGGATGAAAATTCCATCCGGTATTCCGCTCAGGTATGTCTGATCGATGCCATAAAACACGGCACGACCACACTTTTCGATCACCATGCCTCCCAGAATTTCATTCATGGGTCTTTGGATACGATCGCGGAGGAGATTATCGCCAGTGGGGTTCGCGGTGCGCTGTGTTATGAAGTGACCGACCGGGATGGGGAAACAAAGGCGGATGATGGTATCGCCGAAAATATCCGATTTTTCCAATCGGTCAATAATTCAAACAACACCATAAAACATCGGCTGGCAGCTTACTTTGGTCTGCATGCAGGTTTGACGCTCTCGGATCAGACCCTTGAAAAGGCAAGAATTGCAGCTCCCCAAACCGCAGGTTTCCACATCCATGTCGCCGAACACAGCTCAGATCAGGAAAACTCCACAAATCGATACGGTATGCGCGTAGTTGAAAGATTATCAAAATTTGACATCCTGAGAGAGAATTCGATCATCGTGCACGGGGTCCACCTCAGCGATGAAGAGATCAAAATCCTCGCGGACTCCGGGTGCTGGGTCACACATCAGCCTCGCTCAAATATGAATAACGGGGTGGGTATGGCGCGGGTCGAGGAAATGCTGGCTGGTGGTATTCGGGTGGGGCTGGGAAACGATGGATTTTCGAATCAGATGTGGGAGGAATGGAAGGCGGCCTATCTTGCTCATAAGCTCTGGCACCGTGATCCTCGCCGGATGCCTGCCGACTTGATTTACCAGATGGCTGTGATCAACAACGCTGCCCTGGCATCTCAGGCATTCGGGGTTCCGATTGGCGCAATACAGCCTGGCGGGAGGGCAGATCTTATATTCGTGGATTACCATCCATACACGCCTCTCACCGAGGGCAATTTCCCCTGGCATATTGTCTTCGGATTCGATGAGGGCATGATCACTTCCACGATGGTCGATGGCCAATTCCTGATGCGCAACCGGGAATTATTAACCATGGATGAGGAGAAGGTCACTGCTGAAGCGCTGGCTTACGCGCCAACGGTCTGGTCCAACTATCAACGGGTTCTTCAAGGATGAATTGAAAATGGATAATTTAAGTAAATACAAAATCGCCATTCTTGGCGGAACCGGCAAGGAAGGCAAAGGACTCGCTTATCGCTGGGCGCTTGCCGGACATCAGGTAGTGATCGGTTCGCGTCTGCTGGAAAAAGCCCAGGCTGCCGTTGAAGAATTGGCGTCTTTGCTCCCTGAAGGCAAAAAAATCGGAGCGGCCCTGAACGAAGAAGCAGCGCAATCCCAGGAGATCATCGTTCTCACCGTCCCCTATGCGGTCCATCAATCCATGCTTGAGGCAATCAAGCCGCACGTTCAAGGCAAAATATTCATCGATGTAACCGTTCCCCTGGTTCCACCCAAGGTCACCCGCGTGCAAATTCCCGCGGCAGGGAGTGCTGCCCTGGAAGCAGTTAAGTTCCTGGGGGAGGACGTGAAGGTCGCCTCCGCGTTTCAGAATATATCCTACGAGAGGCTGCTCAACAACCAGGAGATCGATTGTGACGTGCTGGTGACGGGTACAGACAAGGAAACACGGGAGGCGGTCATTGGTCTCGTTCAAGATGCGGGTATGAAAGGCTGGGATGCCGGCCCGATTGAGAATTCCATCGTAGCCGAGGGATTAACCTCCATTTTGATCTACTTGAATAAAAAACATGGCGTGGAGGCTTCCGGGATCCGCATTACCGGGATTCCTCAATAACCAGGCAATGAATTGAAAAGTCTCCACCTTTCCGCACTGGAAGCATTCCCCCTCGTCAAACCCGGCGACAATCTTCCGGATTTGATCTGGCAGTCTCTCACCGAAAACAACCTGCAGATTCAAAGTGACGATATCCTGGTTATCGCTCAGAAAGTTGTTTCAAAAGCAGAAAACCGCTATAGGGATTTAAGTAAGGTGATCCCCTCTGATAATGCGGAAAAACTCAGCCGCATCACCGGCAAAGACCCTCGTTTTGTCGAACTTGTGCTTCAGGAAAGCCGATCGGTATTACGCGCGAAAACAAATACTCTGATCGTGGAGCATCGCCTGGGTTTCGTGTGCGCAAATGCTGGTATCGATCATTCCAATGTGGATGGTTTGGGTAACAATACCGAGGATTGGATGTTGATGCTTCCGGAAGATCCTGATCTTTCCGCTGCCAAGATCCGTGAACGCCTCGAAAAAGAAACCGGCTGCGAAGTTGGGGTGATGATCATAGATTCCCATGGCCGCTCCTGGCGAATGGGGATCGTAGGCGTGGCCATCGGTTACTCAGGCGTGCCCGGACTGGTGGATATGCGTGGGCATAAGGACCTTTTCGGTTATGAACTCAAGGTGACCCAGATCGCGGCCGCCGATGAATTGGCTGCATCCGCCTCATTATTGATGGGTCAGGCGGATGAATCCTTGCCGGTAGTCCTAGCGCGGGGATTCCCTTACCCCCTGCGGGAATCATCCTTCCGCGAACTGATCAGACCATCCGACCAGGACCTCTTCCGATAAAATGTTATCCATCTTCTCTCAGATCGAGAAGTCCGAAACCAGCGAGATCCACAGGATCATGGAAATCGTGCGTCCGCTGTTGGCAGATCAAGCCCCATTAATTTGGCAGTACCCGCACATCACCTGGCACTCTGCAGAAGGATATGCCATCCCGGAACTGGAAAAATCTTTGTTGGAACTGGCTTCCACTTGGGAAAAAACCCGGGTGCGCGTAACTGGGATCGGTATGTTCACCGGAAAAGTCCAGGTCCTGTACTTGCCGGTGATCAAAACTCCTGCATTGGTTCATATGCAGAAACAGATCATTTCCCACGCGAAAGCAATCAGCAAGGAAGCCTCCAGATTCTTTCAGCCCGAGATTTGGATACCTCACATCACGATAATTTCTGATGAAAATGAGCAACAATCTATTCCGAAAGCCATTCAGGTGCTTTCGGAAACCAGGGTGGATTTTGAGGTGGAAATCAATAATCTTGCCTTGGGTCGCTATACCGGGGATACTGCGCAGATTCTCTTTGAAATCCCATTCAAAAAATGAATTCTGAGCCAACCGTTGTCGTTTTATCGGGTGGGGTTGGGGGAGCTAAATTCGCAGATGGCCTTTACCGCCTTCTCCCCAAGGGAAACCTGACCGTCTGCGTCAATACAGGGGATGATTTCAACCTCTTTGGTTTGAATATCTCACCAGATCTCGATACAGTATGCTACGCGCTGGCAGGCCGCGAAAACCCCGATACGGGTTGGGGACAGGCGGGGGAAACCTGGTCGGTTTTAAATGCGATCTCCGACCTGGGAGGTCCGGTCTGGTTCAAACTGGGCGATAAGGACCTGGCGACCCATCTTGAACGAACCCGGTTGCAGGGCGAAGGATATACGCTCACTGAAATCACTGCCCGCATTTGCTCCCGTTACGGGATCCAGGCGAAGGTTCTGCCGATGAGTGACCAGATTGTTCGCACTTTGGTGGACACTGAAGAATTCGGATTGATCCCTTTCCAGGAATATTTCGTGGAAAAAGGCTGCGAACCAAAAGTTCGTGGTTTTCAATATCAGGGAATATCCGATGCAAAACCTGCGGTCGGGTTGATCGATGCGATAAATGAGGCTGACGTTGTGATCATCGGACCTTCGAATCCGTTGGTTAGCATCGAACCAATCCTGGGCGTCGCTGGCATTCGTAAAGCATTACTTGAAAAAAGAGTGGTCGCTGTATCGCCGATAATTGGGGGGAAAACCGTAAAGGGTCCCTTGGCCAAAATGTACAAGGAGCTGGGAAACTTGCCTTCCGCAGCAACCGTTGCGGAAGGATATCGGGGGTTGATCCAGGGGTACGTCATGGATTCCATCGACCGGGATCTTTCTGCGCAAGTAGATCAGTGGGATATAATCACATTGTTAACCGACACACTGATGAAATCACCCTCGGATCGGGTGATTCTCGCCAGGAAGGTTATCGAATTTATCCAAAATGAGCTCTCAGGGTAAGCCATGGCACTTTGGGTCATCATCCCTGTAAAATCCATTCACAACGGTAAATCCCGGCTGGCTGGCGTCCTCTCGAGCGAGCAGCGGGAAAAATTGAATTTTTCCATGCTGACCAACCTGCTTGAAACCCTGCGTGATTGGCATGAATTTTCCGGGGTGATGGTCACAAGCCATGATGAGGCTGTCCGCGAACTTACGGTATCCTTCGGTTTCGAGTTTCTTCAAGAACATGCTCCGTTTTCTTTGAACAATGCGGTTTCTTCCGCATGCAGGAAATGTTATGAAAAGGGAGCGACCGAGGTTTTAATCCTGCCCGCGGACTTGCCATTGATCAATAAAAAAGCGCTCCAATCCATTCTCCAAAACAATACGGAACCCCCAGTGGTGGTGATCACCCCAGACCGCAGGAAGGAAGGCACCAACTCGCTGCTTATCAATCCGCTCAACGGATTCAATTTCCAGTTTGGGCAAAATTCCTTTGTGATCCATCAACAAAATGCGATTGCCAGGAATTATCGGATTGCAATTAATCTTGATCCCGAGATGGAGTTGGACCTCGATTTTCCGGAGGATTGGGACCTTTACCAGGAACTTATCCTGACAAACAATATTCAAAACGGAGGATGACGAAATGCCCGAAAGAGTTGCTTTGTACCTTCAGGACGCGCACGATCTTCGAGATGGATTGGATTACGTCCGCTACGCGGAGGCCCATGGATTCGAGGCTGTATGGCAGGCAGAGAGCCGCCTGGTGCGCGATGCAATCGTACCCATGGCAGCTTATGCGGCTGTGACCGAAACGCTCAAAGTCGGTTCAGGCGTGATCAATAATTGGACACGCAACATCGGTCTGCTCGCCTCGACTTTTCTAACCCTTGATGATCTTGCTCCCAACCGCATCATTTGTGGTATTGGCGCCTGGTGGGATCCGTTAGCCAAGAATGTGGGCATCAATCGAACCAAACCACTGACCGCCATGAAGGAAACCATCACCGTAATGAGACGTCTCCTGAATATGGAAAGGGTCACTTTTGATGGAGAATTCATCCATGTGAATGGAATTGAGTTGGATGTTGTTCATGGCCGGCGGGAGCCTCGAAACGTGCCCATCATGATCGGCGCAACCGGCGACCAGATGATGGAAATGACCGGCGAGCTCGCAGATGGGGTGGTGATGAATTATTGTGTTCCGCCTGAATACAACATCAAAGCCCTGGAACTCCTGGCAGCCGGCGCCAAAAAAGCAGGACGCAATTTCGATTCCATCGATCGCCCGCAATTAGTGGTTTGCTCGGTGGATCTGGATCACGACAGAGCCATCGATACAACCCGCGAGCTTCTCACCCAATACTTGGCTCAGCAGCCGCACATCGCCAAGGCTTCGGGAGTTTCGCAGGAGATCGTTACGCAAATCCAATCCATCCTGGGCTGGCCTGCCACGCATGAACAGATTCAGAAAGCCAAACACCTTGTGCCGGAGGATCTGATCGTGCGCATTACCGCTTCAGGAACCCCCGAGGAAGCCCGTCGTAAGGTGGAGGAATATCGCAAGAATGGCTGCACCTGCCCAATTATGTATCCGGTTGGCGGGGACGTGAAACTCCTTATCGACACATTCGCTCAGAAATGAGAAAACAAGCCAATTCAGAGGATTGTTTCGTCTGCGGGATCGCGAATCCCTTGGGGCTTAATTTAGCCTTTTATGAACATCCCGATGGCAGCGTACGCTCGAACCTCACTATCCGGTCGGAATTCCAGGGCTGGCCCGGGGTGGCTCATGGCGGGATCATTGCCACGCTTTTGGATGAGGTCACAGCCCGGGTATACATGAATGATTCGACAGAAAATAAATTGATGATGACCGGAAAGCTGGAGATTCGCTACCGCAAACCAGTCCCGGTTGGCGAACCTATCGAGATCGTTGGTATGCCGGGGGAATTAAATGGGCGAATTGCCACCGCCAGGGGGGAGCTTCGGGATGCCAATGGAAATGTCCTGGCTGAAGCTCTTTCGACCTTGGTGCAAGCCTCGGATACTGTGGTAAATAAAATGAACTTGGATACTCGGAAATGGGTAATGATTCCAGACAAGGAAGAGAAATGATCATCGAATATTCCCGTCCGGAAACGATGGAAGAAGCGCTCAGATTGCTACAGCGGCAGAATCCCAAATCCGTCCCGCTTGGAGGCGGAACCAGCCTGGCGCAGAGCAGAGGTAAGACTGATTTCGCCGTTATCGACCTGCAAGCCCTGGGGATGCGGGAGATCATAGAAAGAGATGGTATTCTGGAAATCAGCGCGAACGTGACACTGCAGCAACTGCACGATCATCCGCTGCTGCCATTTGCATTCAGGGCCGCCCTGGAGATGGAAGGCAATTTTAACCTTCGCCAGGCAGCAACGGTCGGCGGCTCGGTTGCGTCTGGAAGCGGTTCAGCCATCAATATGATGCTGCAGGCAGTGGATTTTGAAATAATTTGGCAGCCAGGGAATGAAGTCATCACTTACCCCCGGTTTGTCCAGGATTTTCGCCAAAAAAAGCAGGGATTTATTTCACAAGTTCGAATCCCGCTTCAAATACGAACCTCCCTCGAGAAGGTTAGCCGAACACCGCTAAGCCAATCCATTCTTTGCGTTAGCGGCGCTCTCCTACAACAAAATACCATCCGAATGATGATGTTGAATCCTTCATCCAATCTGGCAGACACATTATTTGAAGGAAATCTCAAATCAGACCAGCTTGAATCCAGGCAAATCGCCTCGCTATGGTGCAACCAGCATCCGAAAGTGGATTCCTATACCGCTTCCATACTACCGGTTCTGATAGACCGTGTGATTTCCACATTACGGAAGGAGGGATAAAGAATGGCAACGATCGAGTTGAATATCAATCATAAAAACATCGCCGTTGATTGCCTGCCCTCGGAAACCCTTCTAGAGGTCCTGCGCCGGAATGGGTTTTTCGGTGTGAAATTTGGAGGTTGCAGCCATGGCGAATGTGGAGCATGCGCCATTCTGCTGGATGGCAAACCGGTGAATTCCTGCAGGTTGCTCGCCATGCAGGCTGCAGGTCACACGATTGTAACCATAGAGGGTCTTGGGGATCACCCCCAGCAGGGTTGGAAAAAGACACCCGGGTTGGATCTGATCCAGCAGGCATTCATTCAAACTGGCGCGATCCAATGCGGGTATTGCACCCCGGCGATGATCCTAGCCATCCGGTCATTGCTGACCGAAAATGATAATCCCAGTGAAGAAGAGGTTCGGAAATACCTCTCCGGGATCCTCTGCCGGTGCACGGGTTACCAAAAACCGGTGCAGGCGGCTCTCCTGGCAGCCAGCATGTTGCGGGGTGAGGTAGCCCATGGTGAGTCATTCCCCCTCCCATCGATGCCCGATGATCCCGACCGTGTCGGCGATTTACGGAAAGATAATGACGCGCTGTTTGGTGATCTTTTGACCCAGCGAAAAGTCCTTCCAAAAATTCACCTTCCCGCAGAAAAGACAGCCTTTCAAGCGATAGGCAAGCCGGAGCCGAAAGTAGATGCAGTCAAATTAGCACAGGGAAAACCAGCATTCACTGCAGATATCGAAATGCGTGGGATGCTCTACGCCAAAGTGCTGCACAGTCCGCATGCTCATGCGCGCATCAAATCCATCCGGACGGTGAAAGCCAAAGCTCTGCCGGGGGTGGCTGCGGTTCTCACCTGGCAGGATATTCCCCGGGTGGTCTATTCGACCGCCGGACAGTCTGATCCACTGCCCGGACCCTTGGATACTTTCTCGCTGGATAATAAAGTCCGGTTTGTGGGAGACCGGGTTGCCTTCGTGGCTGCAGAAACAGAGCAGATCGCTGAAAAAGCGCTGGAACTTATCGAGGTGGAGTATGAGGTTCTCCCGATGATCCTGGATTCCCGCGATTCCATGAAATCGGAAGCTATCAAAATCCATGATGAACCCGAGCTTGTGCCCTTCGCGGATTCAGACGCGAGCCAGAACCTGGCTGCCAAGATTCGTATCGATATTGGGGATGTGGAGACAGGTTTCACGCAAGCCGATCAGGTTTTCGAAGCCGATTACGAAGTCTCCAAGGTTCAGCAAGCTCACATTGAGCCACACGTTGCCATCACGTATTGGGATGAAGACGATCGTTTGGTGATCCGAACCAGCACCCAGGTGCCATTTCACGTCCGCCGCATTCTTGCGCCAGTATTGAACCTGCCCGTTAAGCGTATCCGGGTGATCAAGCCTCGAATCGGCGGTGGTTTTGGCGGTAAGCAGGAAATCCTGATGGAAGATGTGGCAGCCCATCTCACCATCGCCACCGGACGGCCGGTGAAATATGAATATACTCGCGCGGAGGAATTTACCTCAGCACGTTCACGGCACCCGATGCGAATTCATATGAAAACCGGGGTGAAAAAAGACGGCACCATCACAGCCAATGAGATGACAGTGTTGAGCGACACCGGGGCCTTCGGCTGCCATGCACTGACGGTTACCGGCAACACCGGGCATAAATCCATGGCACTCTATGTTGGGGATGGAGCCTATCGAAAATCTCCCAATATTCGTTTTTACGCAGATGTGGTCTACACGAATACACCTCCCGCGGGAGCCTTCCGCGGATATGGCGTCCCGCAGGGTTACTGGGCGGTGGAAAGGCACATGGAGACCATCGCCGCAGCGCTTGATTTGGATCCGATCGAATTCCGCTTGAAAAACACGCTCCGCCCTGGTGAATTGCACCCCTTCAGCACTGCTTGGAGCGAGGGACGCGAACCACAGCCCGAGATCGTACACACCGTGGGCTTGGAGGACTGTATCCGTATAGGGATGGAACAGATCGGCTGGGGACAAAAATATGGAAACCCGGAGTGGAAATCTGTCCCAGGCTATCCTGACCAGAAACGCGGGATCGGGATGGCTGCGGTGATGCAGGGTACTGCGATCCCATACCTGGATATGGGCGGCGCGAGCCTCAAGATGAACGATGATGGGTCTTTTAATCTGTTGATCGGCGCCACCGACCTGGGAACCGGGTCCGATACAGTGCTGGCGCAGATGGCAGCGGAGATCCTGGGAGTGCCCACCGAGAACATCATCGTTTATTCCTCGGATACTGATTTCACGCCCTTCGATAAAGGCGCGTATGCCTCTTCGACGACGTATATTTCCGGCACAGCGGTCTGCAAAGCCGCCGAGCAGGTGGCGGAGCGGATTCGCATCCGCGCTGCAGCCTTGCTATCGGGTGATCCAACCTTAATTACCCTGAGGGATGAATGCGCCAGTCTGCCGGATGGCAGCTCTGTAAGTTTTTCAGAGATCGCCCTGGATGCGCTGCATCACAATAACCAGGAGCAGATCATGGCGGTTGCCTCGTACATGTCCCCGGTTTCTCCGCCGCCTTTCGCAGCGCAGTTTGCCGAGGTAACAGTCGATACGAAAACAGGCGAGCTGCGTGTGGATCGGCTGCTGATGGCGGTGGATTCAGGGATCATCATCAATCCCCTCACCGCGTCCGGGCAGATCGAGGGGGGGATGTCGCAGGCGCTTGGGTACGCAGTATGCGAGGAAATGACCTTCGACGATAATGGGCAAGTCCGCGAGCAGGACTTGGATCAATACCACATCTTCCGGGCGGATGAAATGCCTCAAATGGAGGTCATGTTCATCGAGACCTTCGAGCCCAGTCATCCCTTTGGCGTAAAAGCCGTCGCGGAAATTCCGCTGGATGGGGTGGCGCCGGCGGTCGGGAACGCAGTCCGCAATGCCTGCGGAGCCGAAATCCACAGTATTCCCATCACGCCCGAGAAAATCTGGGGATCGCTCCATTCGGAGTCAAAGTGATTGATGCCCCCGCCAGCGTTTATGTGATTGGGCATGTCAACCCGGATACGGATTCGATCGCAGCCGCGCTTGGTTACGCCTGGCTTCTAAAAGAGCGGGATGGACTGCATACCATTGCAGCCAGGGCTGGCGCGATCAACCCCCAGACCGCCTGGGTTTTAAAGCATCTGCAGGTTGACCCGCCTGTGCTTCTGACCGACGCTTCTCCCCGTTTTGAATCAGTCATGCGGCGTATGGATTCCACCACCCCCGATAAACCTCTCCGCGAGGCTTGGTTGATCGCAAACCGCACCGGGGGAATTGCGCCCGTGCTCAATCCGGATCGGAGTCCTTTTGGGCTCATCACAGGCCGCAGTCTTTTCGGATTCCTCAGCCAGCAAGTGGGTCCAAACCCCCAACTCAACGATTTGAAGGTTACCGACATTTTGGAGCTGCCCTGTTCCGAGGCAGCTGATCGCAATGTGAGTCAATTTCAGGCTTCCACCCGCATCCGTGACGTTCTTAACAGGGTGCTCAGAGCAGAAGGGGATGAATTCTGGGTACTGGATGAGGACCACAAATATGCTGGTATTTGCCGGCAAAAGGACCTGCTGGAACCGCCCAGATTGAAGATCGTCCTGGTGGATCATAACGAAGCCCAGCAATCAGTGGCTTCCCTGGATGAGGCAGAATTGATCGAAATCCTTGATCATCATCGTCTGGGTAATCCTCCCACGCACACGCCCATCCGCTTCACTGTGGATACGGTTGGCTCCACCAGCACATTGATCTCCGAGCTCACCGAGGAAGCTGGCCTAAGCCTGCCGCCGGCTCTGGCTGGGGTGCTGATGGCGGGTTTGCTTTCCGATACGCTCATTCTTACTTCGCCAACCACCACTGCGCGGGATCGAAAAGCTGCTGAGCGGTTATCCCGCTGGGCGTTCATCCGTGGGTCGATCCTCGCGGTGGAAACTGTGGAATCGTATGGGCAAAAGATCCTGGCTGCCAGCGCTGGGCTGGGTGCGCGACCGGCTGGCGAATTGGTCATCCAGGACATGAAGATTTACTCCAGTGAACGACTCCGGTTCGCAATTTCACAGATCGAAGTCAACGATATGTATGAGATCGGTGAGAATGTTTCCATCCTGCAAGATGCGTTGAAACACTTAAAGACCAAGGAAGGATTGGATTTTGCGATGCTGATGGTTACCGATGTCGTCCAGGGAGCCAGCCGGATCATCCTGGTGGATCCACCCGGCGAGCTGGGCGAATTGCCGTATAATCCCTTACCCGATGGCACTTACCTTGCTGAAGGCGTCGTTTCGCGGAAAAAGCAGCTTTTACCGGTGGTGCTGGGTTTACTGGAGGACTGATGTCCATTCTGAAAGAAGCTGGCGAACTCGAAGAGAAGGGGATCCCGGCTGCATTATGCACCATAGTCCAAAGCACAGGTTCCGTACCCCGCCATACCGGTAGCAAAATGGTCGTGTATCCTGATGGCAGGATCTCCGGATCTGTGGGTGGTGGCTTGATCGAGAACCAGGTGATCGAAGAAGCGCTCAAATCACTCCAGGATGGGAAATCCAGAAAAAGGTCTTATGACCTGGTTGATCCTTCCAAAGGGGATGTAGGTATTTGCGGAGGCCATGTGGAGGTATATATAGAACCTATCGGGCAAAAGCCATTGCTGGTCGTTATCGGGGGAGGACATGTAGGAAAAGCGGTTCTGCACCTGGCCAAATGGTTGGGTTATAAAACCGCGCTTAGCGATGACCGGCCTGAATTTTGCACACCAGAATTGAATCCGAATGCGGATGTGTTCTTCGCTGGACCCATGGAAGAGCTGGCCAACAACATGCAGATCGATCGAAATTCCTATCTGGTACTCACCACCCGTGGATATGATGTGGATATCAAAGGGATTCCTTCTCTCCTGGAAAAAAACCCGGCCTACATTGGAGTGATAGGCTCGAAGCGAAGATGGATCGTGACCCGCAAAGGTTTACTCGCACTAGGCATCCCAGAGACATCTATCGCAGGCATCCATTCACCGCTCGGACTGGAACTGAACGCAGAAACCCCTGAGGAGATCGCCATCAGCATCATGGCGGAGGTGATTATGGTTCAGAAAAACGGCAGCGGCAAGAGTATGAAATACAATTAAGGTAACCTATGCACCAGAATTATGTAAATGCAGCCAACTTGAACGATGCAGTAGAAATCCTTGCCCGGGCAAAAGATTCTGCTAGGATAATTGCCGGGGCAACGGATTTGATGCTTGAAATGGAGCGGGGAGGTCGAAAGGGGATTCAAACCCTGGTCGATATCTCTCGGGCAAAAGACTGCAATCAAATCTCCATTGATGAAGAACGAAATATCCATATCGGACCGATGGTCACGCACAACCAGGCAGCAGGTTCCAGTCTGATCCGCGAGTTCGGATTACCGCTCGCACTCGCCTGCTGGTCGGTGGGCAGCCCGCAGATCCGCAACCGGGGCACCATCGCGGGTAACTTGATCACCGGGTCTCCGGCAAACGACACCATTCCTGCGCTGATGGCATTGGGAGCATCAGTGATCCTTGCTTCGATACGCGGTAAAAGAGTTATTGCACTCAAAGACTTTTACCTTGGCGTCCGAAAAACGGCAATGGTTGAGGATGAGCTGCTGGAAGAAATATGTTTCCCTGCGATGACTGCTAAGCAAAAAGGGGTCTTCTTCAAATCCGCACTCCGTAACGCGCAGGCGATTTCGGTTGTGAATTTTGCAGTTGTTTTGGAAATGGAAAATAAAACCATCAAATCTGCCCGGTTGACCCTGGGATCGGTGGCGCCTACCATTATCCGTTCTACCTCCGCAGAAGACTACCTAATTGGAAAACCGTTGAGCGATGCTGTCATCGAATCTGCTGCGGAATTTGCCGCTCAAGATGCCAAACCAATCTCCGACCTGCGCGGCTCGGATATTTACCGGAAAGCAGCAGTCAGGACATCGGTCAAGGATGGGTTGACCCTGATCATGGAAAATAGACAATCGGATGCGCTGCCGGCTCAGCCGATTTTCCTGCAGGGTAGGGATCCCTTTCATGTTACACCGCTCGATAAAACGTACGAGTACGAAACGAGCAGTGCAGTGAAACCACTGGTCAATGGAAAACCCTTCACCGGCAATGCCGGCAATCATCCCAACCTGCTGCGTTTCCTTCGGGATGAAGCCGGGCTGACCGGTTCCAAGGAGGGCTGCGCGGAAGGTGAATGCGGCGCATGTACGATCTATCTGGACGGAATGGCAGTGATGGGCTGCCTGGTGCCAGTTTTCCGTGCGGACCAGGCAAAGATTGAAACCATCGAGTCCCTATCACCTACAGAGAAAACACTGCATCCTGTCCAGCAAGCATTTATTGAAGAAGGCGCGGTTCAATGCGGCTATTGCACACCGGGGTTCATAATGAGCGCGGCAAAACTCCTGGAAGAGCGACCGAAACCGAACAAGGATGAAATCAGGCTGGCTTTGACAGGCAATTTATGCCGCTGCACCGGGTATTACCAAATTATCAATGCGGTCGAAAACGCGAGCCGAAGGATGGGTTGATATGTCGAATATGGATAGATACTCGAATAAACCGAAAATCCGCAACGACCAGAAGCAGGCACACCCCATCTGGCGCGGGGTGGGGTTCGGGTTGATGGTTATATTACCCATCATTTCCTATGCTACCGCGCTGATCCTGATCGGCATGAATAACAGCGAGCATTGGATCATGATCCCCCGCGATCTGCTGGTCCGCAACCAGGACCCCATGTTGCTCATTAAGGTTGTTCTAACGCTGATCCTGATGGCTGGTTTTGCCATTATCTTGACTTTGATCTTCCAAATTCTTTATGGGATTTTTGGTCCATCGAGATATGGCCCCACTGATGTTCCCAACGTGGCTGGACGCTTTAAGAAATACAAAAGGTGAGTTAGAGAATGGGAAAATATATCGGTCATTCAATCCCCCGCGTGGATTCGTTGGCTAAGGTTACCGGAAAAGCGGATTATCCCGGGGATATCAACCTTCCCGGTCAAGCCTGGATGAAGATCCTCTTTTCCCAGAGGACACATGCCATCATCAAGAGTATTGATACTTCTACTGCCCGTGCATTGCCGGGGGTGATCGCGGTCTTCACCGCCAGGGATGTTCCTAACAACGAATATGGTTTGATCGTCCCAGATCAACCTGTACTTTGCGGACCTGGATCCAACAAGCCCTTTGCAGACAGGGTGCGCTGCCTTGCCGACCAGATTGCGCTGGTGATCGCTGAAACTGAAGAGATCGCCGCCCAGGCTAGGGGTTTGATCAAGGTGGAGTACGAAGATCTGAAATCGGTATTTGATCCCCGCGCAGCCATGCTATCCAATGATCCGCTGCTCCATCCGGAGCGGGATTCCAACACCTTTTGTCATTACCGAATTCGTAAGGGAGACGTGGAACAGGCTTTCGCCGATGCAGATGTGATTGTTGAATCTGATTACCAGACTCCAGCCCAGGAACACGCCTACCTTCAGCCGGAAGCTGGTCTGGGATATATTGACGAGGAGGGCAGGGTTACTGTCAATGTCGCAGGGCAGTGGGTTCACGAGGACCAGGAACAGATCGCGCATGCCCTCAACCTTCCCACAGATAAAGTAAGGGTGATCTACCCCGCGATCGGGGGGGCTTTCGGCGGTCGTGAGGATATGTCGGTTCAAATCGTCCTTGCTTTGGCCGCCTGGAAGTTGCACCAGTCTGGGATTTCCCGCCCGATCAAAATCATCTGGTCGCGGGAGGAATCGATCGTCGGTCATCACAAGCGCCACCCCTATTACATTCATGCCAAATGGGGCGCCAAGAAAGATGGCACCATCACTGCTGCGCGCGTGGAATTGATAGCCGACGGCGGGGGGTACATTTACACATCCACAAAAGTTCTGGGTAATGCAACTTTACTCGCCTCTGGCCCTTACCGAATTCCCAATGTTTCTGTGGATGCCTACGCGGTCTACACCAACAATCTTCCCACGGGTGCATTCCGGGGATTTGGCGGTCCGCAGGGGCTCTTCCAGGCTGAATCCCAGGTGAACAAGCTGGCAGAAAAACTCGGAATGGACCCGGTGGATCTGCGGTTAAAAAACTGCCTTCGGGAAGGCGATCTGCTTTCCGTGCAGACCCCGCTGCCTCCCGGTGTTGCCATCGGGGAGGTTCTGGAACGCTGTGCAAAGGAAGCCGGCTGGGAAAATAGCGGTGTGACGTGGAAAAAGCCGGAGGCAGTCACACCCTGCCAACGATTCGGCAAGAAAGAAAACCGCCTGGGGTATCGCCAGTGGATATAAGAACATTGGGTTCTCCTTTGGCGCCCCGGAAAAATGCTCAGCGACTATCGAACTATACGGTAAAAGTGAGATTGAGAAGGTCATTCTTCATCACGCTGCCGCGGAGGTGGGGCAGGGTGCTCATACCGTGATGGTTCAGGCTGCTGCGGAAGTATTAATGTTTCCCCCGAAAAGATCGAACTGATCGCTTCGGATACGGCTTTAACTGATAACTCCGGTTCGGTTTCTGCCTCCCGAATGACTTTCATGGGTGGGAATGCGACCAAAGGAGCTGCAGAAGAAGCTTTGCGGAAATGGAAGGCGGAGGAACGCCCGGCCATCGCCACTTTTGAATACCGACCCCCGGCCACAACCCCCTTTGACCCGGAAACGGGTAAAAGCGAGCCCAATTTTGCCTATGGTTACGTCGCCATCGCGGTGAAAGCGGAGGTGGATACTGAATCCGGCAAAATTGCCCTAAGGAAGGTGATCTGCGTGGATGATGTGGGACAGGCGGTCAATCCGCTGCAGATCAAAGGGCAGATCGAAGGCGCCGTTGTTCAAGCGGCCGGATACGCGCTGCAGGAAAAATTCATCCAGGATCCCTCAGGGGTGAAGACAAAAACGCTTTCCACATACCTCATCCCAACAATCCTGGATATCCCGGACGAAATCATTTCTGTCATTCTCGAAGTGCCGGATGCAAACGGTCCCTGGGGTGCAAAGGGGATGGGGGAGATGCCTTATTTGTGCCTGGTACCAGCCATCACTTCTGCTGTCCACGAAGCCACAGGTCATTGGTTCAACGAATTTCCACTCGTCCCGGAGACTGTACTAAAGGGATTGGGTAAAATCTGAGTCCAAAAATGACATTGAAAATCATCGTCCTCGGGGGAGGTGATCTCGCCAGCGGGGTTGCTTTAAGGCTGCATAATATCGGCTGCCGGATGATCGTCACCGAAATGCGGCAACCGTACGCCGTTAGGCGATCCGTCAGCTTTGCGCAAGCGGTCTTTGAAAACCAGGTGGTGATCGAAGGCGTAGTGGGGCGTCTTTACCCAGATTTCCAAAGTATCCGCTGGGGCGATGACATCCCGATTTTGATAGATCCGGAGATGAAAACAGTTGAAGTATTCCAACCGGATGTTATTGTGGATGCACGGATGATAAAGCAGACCCTGGTTTCCCCGTTTTATCCGCGGATTTACACCGTTGGTTTGGGCCCGGGGTTTAATGCCGGTGTGAATTGCGATGCCGTGATCGAAACTCAGCGAGGTCATTTTATGGGACGCGTAATTTTTAACGGTCCCGCGGAACCTGATACCGGTATTCCGGAAAGGGTCGCAAATTTCCAAAATGAACGCGTTTTGCGCTCTCCCGCGGAAGGCATTTTCCGAACCAAATCAGAAATAGGCGATCTGGTGGCGGAAGGGGAGGAAATCGCCAGGGTGGGTCAGGAAATTATAAGAGCGCCTTTCAGCGGTATGATTCGCGGGTTGTTGCACGATGGGCTGGAAGTGAAAACGGGAATTAAGATAGGGGACATCGATCCGCGGAAAGATCCCAAGCTATACCAATTGGTCTCGGATAAAGCCCTGGCGGTGGGTGGCGGGGTATTTGAAGCGATCCTGACACAACACGCTTTTCGGTCGAAGCTCACAGGATGAACGGACGCTTGAACCTCCGCCAGACACTCCGGGCAGAGCGAAACTCGATCATTTCCTTTGTTGGGGCGGGGGGGAAAACTACTGCCATGTTCCAACTGGCCAGGCAGCTTGAGCCACCCGTAGTGGTCACCTGCACAACTCATTTGGGCGTGGATCAATCCAAACTGGCTGATCAGCACATCATTATTGACGAGGCATCATCCAAGTGCCTGGATTTAAATTTCACTGAGGCGGGTTTGACCCTCCTGACCGGCAAATTGATGGAGGACGCCAGGTGGAAAGGGCTTTCAGCAAGAACAATTGAAGACTTGATCGATCTTGCCTCGCAAAGGAATGTTCCGCTCCTTATAGAATCGGATGGCTCGAGGTGTTTGCCGCTTAAAGCACCAGCTGCGCACGAACCCGCCATACCGGCGGGCTGCACCCATGTGGTGGTGGTTGCAGGGCTTTACGGAATTGGCAAAACCCTTGATCCCAAAAATGTCCACCGCGCGGAAGTTTTTTCCGCGCTCAGTGGCCGTCCATTGGGCGAAAAAGTCACGGTTGAAGATCTCGAAAAAGTATTGTTTTCTCCAGATGGCGGGCTAAAAAATATTCCAGTCCGTGCCAGGAGAACAGTTCTTCTTAATCAGGCTGGAGATAATTTTGATCCATCCTGCTGGGATCCCTTCGTGAAAGCCCTTAATATCAAATATGATTCAGTAATAATTGCTGAATTGAAAGATGAGAAGATTTTTCAAGCAAGCGAACAAATCTCGGGAATAATCCTGGCCGCAGGTGGTTCGGATCGGTTTGGTACGCCCAAGCAGCTTGCTGAATGGAATGGTAAACCGCTAATCCGCTGGGTCGCGGAAGCCGCGGTTACCTCGCGGCTATCCAAGGTGATCGTAGTCATCGGGGCTGTAGATTTGGAAGTTCGGAAGCTTCTTGAAGATCTGCCAGTAAAGTTCGTAAATAATCCGGACTGGGCTAGCGGTCAGGCATCCTCAATTCAAGCTGGTTTGAAGCTTAATGGTCCTGAAACAGGGGCATCGATATTTTTACTCGGCGATCAACCCCAGGTGCAGAGCGAGCTGATAAACGCGCTCATTTCCGAGCACAGCCTGAGCCTTGGGGCAGTGATCGCGCCGGAATTCGCGGGGAAAAGGGGTAACCCGGTGCTATTTGATCGATCGGTTTTTTCAGCATTGCACCGATTGAAGGGTGATGTGGGTGGCAGAGCTATCTTCAGTGAATTTTCACCGGAATTGATTTCCTGGCCGGATGCCAGCATCTTCATGGATATTGACGTTCCGGATGATCTCCTCAAATTATCCAATGGAAAACACTGACCCAAAGATTTCTGCAATTGTCGTTGCAGCTGGCTTATCCACGCGGATGGGCTCGCCAAAGATGCTTTTGAAATGGAAGAATAGCACCGTGCTGGAAATCGTGCTCACCACTGTGACACAAAGTCTCTTTGACGAAGTGATTCTAGTATACGGAGCGTTTCGGGAGGAGATCCTCGATATTGCGAAGGATTTTCCCATACGCGCGATTTACAATCCGGTTTTCGCGAACGGATCCATGCTCAATTCTCTGCAAACCGGGCTGCTGGCCATATCAAACAACCCGGATGGATTCATGATCATTCTTGGAGACCAGCCTCACCTTTCAAATGAGACGATCGGGAAACTTGCCGCAGATTATAGAGAACAACAGGCTAAGTTAATCATCCCAAGTTACCACATGCGCAGGGGGCACCCCTGGCTGATCAAATACGCTCTGAAAAACGAGATCCTGGCATTGAAGGAACCAGAAACCTTAAGAGATTTCCTGAAAAACCATGAAAATGATATCCACTACACCCTGGTGGATGATCCCGGTATCCTGTCGGATTTGGACACCCCCGAGGATTACCAAAGATTGTTGAAAGAAGAGGAATGATTATTATTCCGGCGGGGTGGGATCCTGCGCTTCGAGCGTTCCATCATCCATCGATTTCAGGATCTCCCTGGCAGCGGCCTCGTCGGTTTCTTTAACCAGCACAATTGTTTCTCCCAATGGGCCAATTGTCAGGCCAATCGCGGAGCCGGCGCTCTCCTGGGATAGCTCGGCCTGGATCCCGAAGGATTCCAGCAAAATGCGGATGGACTCAGCCTCCAGCGGACTGGTGGATAAATAAACGGGTTTGTAATCGTCAGAAAACATTCATGCCTTCCTTAGAATGATTTTTTCAATGACCTTCAAACGGTGGGTCTTGCTTTGAATTTGCACCCTGTCCCTGTAGAGTATATCCCAGGTTGGATAAGTTTGGAGCAGTTCATTCCTTCCCAGCAGGTATTCGGGTGGAAAAGAATCCTCATTGGTATCCGTTCCTTCAGCGGGTGTTTCGAAAAAAAGGACTCCATTGTTCTTGAGAATTCTGTTATACAACCCAAAAAGATTTCGGTCCAAATAGTAAAAATTCAAAATGGCGTCAAAGGTGGCAGTTGGAAAGCTGATGTATTGGGAATCCGCTATCAAGGCCATTGATGAGGGGGAATGGTTTTTTACCAGGTGTACAGCTTCCGCGGAGATATCCATTCCAATCACCCGGAGCCTTTTTTCAGCCAGAAAGCAGGCAGAAGAACCCAATCCCATTGCCATGTCCAGAACCAGACCTCCAGGCGGAATCAATTGGTGAAACCTTACCAATAACTCGCGCGGATAAGGCATTTGTTGCTGCCTCCGCTCGAAATATCGCAAATTCCAGCGGACTGCGTCAGCTTTTGGCATTCCGATTCGCTTTTTTCGCCAAGCGTTCCATCCTTCGGTTGAAATCAGTTTGGGCTGCTTCAAGGATTTGGCTGGTTATTTCAGTCCTTTGGACGATCACAATTCCCATCTGGGAATATCGCAAAGCCTGGTCAAAATCCCTAGCCGTGTGCTCGTAGTATTTGGCCAGGTCGCAGCAGGCTTCCCATAGGCCATTTTCTGCCAGTTCAACCAGGATTGGAATGGCTTTTTCCCAATTTGCGGATTTTCGATACATTACCGCCATTTTCCTGCGGTTCAGAAGCAAATGATACTTCTCCATGGGTTTTTCTGCTGCGGTGATGAAAAAGGACTCAGCTTCGGTGTTCCGACCCAGAGTTTGGTGTAGTTCGCCGGCAGCCATGATTTCAGACCCCTCGAACTCATCGCTGTGGTCGACATCTGAGATCATACGCGAAATTCGAACCATAACCGCTGCCAGGGAAACAATATCCATTGCGTTGTGGTAGAAAACACCTTTCAAGGGTCGTGCATCACCACTGCGAATATAGTCGATGTACATCTCCGGGATCATCCATCCCGGAATCTCATCGCTCGACCGCGCCATTTCCAGGATTTCTGTTTCCAGGATGCCAAGATTTCGCTGCGCCAGCCGGTATTTCCACAACCTGCGGGCCAGATGCAGCAGATCGATATGCCCCAGTGGGGAAAATGGCGGAGTTAATCCATTCAAAATAAAGCGTGTCTTTAAAATTGGTATATCAAAACTTTTGCCATTGTAAGTTACGATCCCTTTAAAGTCTGAGATCGCCTCGCTCAAGGAAGTAAGGAAGGCGGCTTCCTCCGCGGGATCCTGCAGGAAGAACTGTTTTACAGTGAAACCCTGGCTGGTTTGGTAACCTATCCCCGCCAGAAATACATACGTTCCAGTACCACCGTTTAAACCGGTTGTTTCTGTATCCAGGAATAATAATGAGTCGGATTGAAGATTTTCCAAATTCAGTGTTCTAGCCCAACGGGCGATGATCTCCAGCCCAATGGGTTGATCCAAAGTCGTATTGCCATGAAGGTAACCGAGGGGATAGTAATCTTTATGTTGGAAAGTCGTTCCAAATGAATTATGGATCTCATCCCCTGATAAAACCTCACCAATCGGGAATTTTCTCTCCACTTTTATAGGGTCGGTGGAAGAGATCTTTGTTTTTACTCCCAGTGCTTTTAACCGATCGCGTAATGACTCAGGCATGGCTTATTCCAGCAGGCAATTAAGGAGAGATAGTGTTTCGGCTTTTCCACCCTCGGCTTGAGCTCCGGAGGCTCCCACGCAGGCCGGGCAGCCATCCTTGCAGGCGCACTCGCTCACCATTTCACGCACCGCATGGATGATCTGGGTATGGTTTTTGAATAAATGCTCCGAAAGCCCGATCCCACCTGGAACCTGATCGTAAAAGATTACTGCGGGCTGACCATCGGTAAATTTGCATACCGGATCGGCTGTAGAACCAAGATCGCTCAGATCGCACATCAGGAATAGAGGTGCCAGATTGGAAAGCGCGTACCGGCAGCCGCTGAGTCCACTGCGGATGCGCAGCACTGCTTCGGCTTTCAGATGACAAATTGGGCAGAGGGTGATCAAATTATCCAGACGATTGGCTTCCGCAGGGTAGGTGAACTGTTTGAATGGCACACGGTGGTGGACGTGAAATTCCTGGGTGGTTTCGACCTTTCCGCAGACCTGGCAGGTAAATTCATCCCGTGTTCGCACGGCTTGGCGGATTCTTTCCCAATCTTTTCCGTATCGGTTGGGTTCGCTGCTCCACATGCCCAGAGATTTTAAGGATTCCACGCTCTGATCATCAAATTGAAACCAGTACCCAGTGGTCTGCAGGTCAGTCGGTGGCAGACCTTCCAAGGGGAGAACACCAAGCACCTCCTGATTCTCCCAGCGAATTTTCTTATACCCGGTTACCTGCTCCCGCACCATCATCTCACCATAATTTTTCCGCCCACCAGGAATTTCTTCCTGCCTGAGAATGGAATTCACAGTTATCTGCATATCCCGCTGGGGTAGGGTGTAGTAATCGAAACTTCCCGGTTTCAGGACCGCTTCTCCTATCTCAAGATCAAGCGATTCCACCCGGAATTGTTGACCCTCCTGCAGGTAAATTGCCTCGGGATGTACCATCCAAAGCGCACTTGAATAATCCACGATGCCGATCGTATCCAATCTTTCACCCGTTTGGGCTCGCAGCGTGATCTGCGAGGGTGCCGCATTCCGCAGAGAGACTTGAGCTGCGGGATATTCGTCTGCCATCCAGAAATAGCGGTTGCCGCGATTCACCAGGATCCCTTCATCCACCAAATAATCCAAAAATTCTGCTGTTTTCTCCCATGAAAGGCTGCCAAATGCCTCCCCATTTTGAATTGGCAGTTCGAAGGCAGCCGCTTTCAGATGGGAAAGCAGGATTAGCAGATTATTCGGGTCAATAAGCGCCTGTTCCGGTGAACGTTCGAATAGATATTCAGGATGGTTCACCAAATACTGATCCAGCGGGGAGAAAGAAGCCAGGAATACTGCCAGCGCCGATCCCTGGCGCCGGCCTGCGCGTCCGGCTTGCTGCCGCACAGAAGCGATGGAACCCGGGTATCCCACCAGAACGATTGCGTCCATCCCGCCGATATCGATTCCCAGCTCCAGCGCATTGGTGGAAATCGTAAGCGTGATTTCGCCGCTTCGCAAGCCCGCTTCGATCTCCCGGCGCTCCTTGGGTAAATACCCGGCCCGGTAACCTCTGATCTTATGCCGTTCGGAAGGCGGAATTAAGTCCAACAAGTTGCGGAGGATCACCTCGACTTCGCGGCGGGAACGGGAGAAGATGATCGTTTGGATTTTGCTCAGGAACAAGTCCATGCCGATCAGATTGGTTTCGGTGATCACGCTGCGGCGGATTCCCAGATCAGGGTTCACGATAGGTGGATTGTATAGAATGAAAGTCCGTTTTCCATGCGGGCTGCCATCCAATGTCACCGCGGCGACCTTCTCTTCGATCAGTTTTGCTGCGTGATCAGCTGCGTTCGAGATCGTGGCAGATGTCAGGAAAAACTGCGGTTCATGGCCGTAGAACTTAACGATCCGTTTCAATCGCCGGATGGTATTGGCAACATGTGATCCGAACACCCCGCGGTACAGGTGAATTTCATCCAAAACGATGAATTCAAGCTGGGAAATAAAATCCTGCCAGAGAGTATGGTGGGGGAGGATGCCCAGGTGGATCATATCCGGATTGGTCACCAGGATGCGCGCCTTTGTCCGGATCGCAGCACGGGAATGACCAGGTGTATCCCCGTCATAAACTGTCACCCGATCCGGGGTGATCTTTTCGCTTGTCTCTGGGCAAAGTTGATTTAAGTCTCGGATCAACGATTGCAGGTTCTGCAGTTGGTCGTGTGCAAGCGCTTTGGTTGGGAAAACATATAGTGCAGTTCCGCGGGTATTTTGAAGCATCTGGTCCAAAATCGCCAGATTATAACAAAGTGTTTTACCGGAAGAGGTGCCGGTGGTCACCACCACATTTTGCCCGCTTTTGGCGTATTGCAGGCATTCCACCTGGTGAGAATACAACAAAGGAATCCCGCTGGATTGAAGAACTGTACACAACTGGGGGGCAATATACTCCGGATAAGGTCTGAATTCACCTTCGGTTAATTCATATTCCTTGACGAAGGTAATATTTGGGCGTATTGGCTCAGATTTCGGCCACCAGGTAAAAAAGTCCGCTTGGGTCATCATCTCGTCACACTTTTAGAAATTGTTTTCTATAATTGTAAACCTGTGCAACCGTTTCATGCAAGCCTGCTTCCTTCTCCTCGAGTATAATTTCGAAATCACCACCTGGAGGGAAGTCCATGAAAGTGACCATTATCGGTGCGGCTGGCGTGCGAACCCCTGGAATCATTGATTCCTTTATCAGACGCCAGGAGAAGATCGGATGTGACGAGCTTTGTTTGATGGATATCGATGCGGAAAGATTGTCGTTGATCTCCAGATTGACATCCAGCCTTGAAAAAACCAGCCAGAATAAGATAAGAATCACGCGTACGACGGATGCAAAACAGGCGCTCACCGACGCTGATTTTGTCATTACCACGTTCCGGGTTGGGGGAATCGACAGCCGGGTGATCGATGAGCGGGTAGCCCTCCAAAATGGAGTATTGGGGCAGGAAACGACCGGTCCGGGTGGTTTCGCCATGGCGATGCGCACCATTCCAGTCCTTATGGACTATGTTCGTTTGATGCAGGAGCATTGCCCGGATGCCTGGTTGCTCAATTTCGCCAACCCCTCCGGGATGCTGGCAGAATCGGTCCTGAAAGTGGCAGGCTGGGATCGCGCGGTAGGTATCTGTGATGGACCTTCCTCCATGCGGCACGCCGCGGCTAAGATGCTTCATGCGGATGTAAACAACATCTATCTGGATTATTTCGGACTCAATCATCTTGGCTGGATTCGCAAGATACTCTTCAATGGGATGGATGTATTACCAGTCTTCCTGAGTCAAATGGAAAACGGGGATATCCCCGAGGAATTGCCCTTCAGTATTCATACATTCCGGTCGTTGAAGATGATCCCCAATGAATACAACTATTATTTTTACTCATCCAAAAAATCTGTCAATCTTATCCAGCGGGCAGAAAAGAGCAGGGGGGAGCAGATCGCGGAGATGAATCACTTGTTTTTCAACGACTTACGTAAAATCAAAGATGACGAGGCAGCCCTTACCAGCCGCTATCAGGAATATCTAAAAGAGCGTTGGGCGACCTACATGAAGACCGAAACAGGCGGGCAGAAAGAGGAATTGAAAGCCACCGCAGAAGAAGTGAACACTCTGGCAGAGGAAGGTTACGCTGGCGTTGCCTTGGACTTGATCGAAGGCCTTCTCGGAACACGCAGCCAGATTCTGATCCTCAATGTTCTCAACCGGGGAGCGATCGAAGGTATCCCCGAAGATGCTTCCGTTGAGATACCTGTCTATGTCGATGCAGGTATGATCCGCCCGTTTAATGTTGGCACGATCCCGGATGAGTGCCTGGGATTGATGAAACAGGTCAAAAGCTACGAGCAATTAACCATCCAGGCGGCCGTTGAAGGCAGCTATGAAAAAGCGCTGCACGCGCTCACCATTCATCCCCTCGTCGCTGATGAGACGCTTGCCGAAAAAATACTCAACGAGTATATCCGAGCACACGGGGTCAATTTCCCCAAGCTGAACTGATCCATGGAAAAGTTCGATATCCTGGTTGTGGGAGGTTATTGCCTGGATTTTGTCTTTACCGGGCTGCCTTCCATGCCGGAGCTTGGCAAGGAGATTGTGGGCACAGGTTTTATTCAGACGCCAGGCGGGGCTTGCAACAGTGTGATCGCCATGCACCGGCTGGGTCTGAAGGTCGGCTGGTTGACCAACTTCGGCACAGATTCATACAGTCAGTTCATTTTGGACGAGATCCGCAAAGAAGGTATTGCGGAGGATTATTTTTTATTCCACAACAAGCCGCATCGGCAGGTAACGGTATCGCTATCCTATCCCAAGGAACGCGCCTTCATCGCTTATTATGATCCGGATCCATTGATAAGATCTGAAGTTCGTAACCTTCCTCGTGCTTCCGGTAAGTCACTTTATTCTCCTGGGTTTTATCTTGGCAAGGAGTTCGATCTCCTACTCCCGCTGATCAAAGCCAAAAATTGGAAATTGATCATGGATGGGAATACGAACGAGGCGCACACCCTGGAGGAAAAACAGGTTGTTCGGGTGTTGAAATCCCTGGATTTGTTTCTCTGCAACGCCCGCGAAGCGCGCTGGATGACAGGCAAAGAGGATTTGGAATCCGCAATAGTTTCCCTGGGGACCTATGTTCCTGAAGTGATCATCAAGAATGGGGCGCAAGGTTCCCTGGGCTGGAAGGCGGGTAAACTAACCCACACGTCCGCCATCAAGATCAAATCCGTGGATACGACAGGGGCAGGGGATTGTTTCAACGCCGGGTTCCTGAAAATCTGGCTATCTGGCGGCTCCCAGGAGGAGGCGATGAAATGGGGAAATATCGTTGGAGGTCTTTCCACTGCAGCGCCTGGTGGCATCGGGCAGGTGATCCGCTGCGAGGATGTGGAAAAATTCATGCAGAAGAAGCGATGAAATGCAATATTTAATACTACTGCCAATACTGCTGTTGGGAATTGTTCTTGCTTATTTGATAAATTATCTGAGTGATGTCCTGCCCCGAACCAGGGGCTTTTCCAAACCGGTCTGTGCTCATTGTGAAAAAGAGCTGGGTGGCGTGGGGTTCTTTCTATTACGGAATTGTTCGAATTGCGGAACCGCTGTCTCGAACCGGTCAAAGGTTGTGATGATCGTGGTACCGATCCTGGTTGTGTTTCTTTGGGTTTTTCCCCCGCATAACCTCAATATCTGGATTGCCTATGTGTGTGTGGTCTTCCTCGGTGGCATCACCATTATCGATTTAGAACATCGTGTGATCCTGAATGAGATGTCCCTCTTTGGGGCTGTTCTCGGTTTCATCGTCGGATATTCGATCAACGGCCTGACCACAACACTGATCGGTGGCGGGAGCCGGCTTTTTGATCATGCTTGGATTGTATCTGCTGGGTGAACTTTTCGCCCGCTATATGGCCAGGAGGCGCGGGTTGGACAGCAGTGAAGTAGCCCTGGGTTTTGGGGATGTGAACCTGGGTGGGATACTGGGGTTAATGCTGGGTTGGCCGGTGGTCATTGCCTGCCTTTTGTTCGCCATCCTGATTGGTGGGTTGATCAGCGCAGGCCTTGTGGTCTGGATGCTTCTCCGGAAGGACTATAAGCCCTTTACTGCCATTCCTTACGCGCCATTTCTGATCCTATCCGGGTCGATCTTGCTCTATATGCTGAAATAAGCGGGCTATTCGCATAGTTTATTTATTTGTCATTAGGCCGTCACATTTTAACCCGGTAAAAGTTATGTTCGAATTTTTCACGCAACTCGAAAGCGTAGTGATCATATTTCTTCTTATCCGCCCACATCGCGCGAGGATTTAATACTTCCGGCGCAACGCCTGGAACAAGATCGGGGATTTGAAAACCAAAAACAGGATCAGTCCAGCTCCTACCCAGCGGGATTTCACCCCGAATAGCCTCAGCAATAATGGCACGGGTTGTGGCGAGCTCGATCCGGTGACCAATCCCGAAAGGTCCTCCAATCCAGCCAGTATTCACCAGCCATATCTCTGGTTGAAATTGATGGATGCGGTCTTTAAACAGGTCTGTGTAGATCGAGGGGGGTAGGGGCAGGAAAGGTTCAGCAAAGCAGGTGGAAAAAGTAGCGCAGGGTTCTGACTCCAAGCCCTGCTCGGTGGCAGCGATTTTTGAGGTATATCCTGAAAGGAAATAATATACAGCCTGTTCGTGATCCAATTTTGCGATCGGCGGCAGAACCCCGAAGGCATCTGCGGTCAGTAAAAAGATCGTTCTCGGCGGGGCTTGAATCCTGCCAGATTCAAGCCTGGTGACAGATGAGAGAGGATAGGCTGCCCGCGTATTTTCAGTGATTTCTGCCGAGGAAAAGTCGATGAGGCCAGCTCCAGGATCGTAAACCACGTTTTCCAACACGCTTCCGGCAGCCTGGGATGCCCGCCAGATTATGGGTTCCTTTCGTTCATCCAAACGGATTGTTTTTGCATAGCATCCCCCCTCAAGATTAAACAGACCCACGTCGTTCCATCCGTGTTCATCATCCCCGATCAATTCTCGATCCGGAGAAGATGAAAGTGTCGTTTTTCCAGTGCCCGAAAGGCCAAAAAAGAGCGCGGTACCGCCATCTCGGCCCAAATTCGCCGAGCAGTGCATTGTGAGCGTTCCTTGCAAAGGAAATAGATAATTCATGACCGAAAAAACCGCTTTTTTGATTTCCCCGGCGTAACTAGTTCCTCCGATCAGCACTAGCATTCGCTCCAGGTGGAGGATGATAAAAACGCCGGAATGAGTTCCGGCGCTGGAGGGACTGAGTCTGAAGTTGGGTGTGTGGATGATCGTGAGTGGAGACAAAACCCTTTTAAATTGATTCTCCGGGCAAGGTTTGAAAAGGTTGAGACAGAAAAGACTATGCCAGGCGGTTTCAGTGATTATCTGAAGCGGCAAGCTGTCGTACCCTTCGCCGCCTGCACTTAATTTCTGGACAAATATTGCTTTTCTCTGAAGGTAATCGAGTTGGCTTTTTAGGATGCCATTAAACTGATCTTCGGAAATCGCCTGATTGATTGGTCCCCACCACACCCGGGTGTCCGTTTCTTTAGTTTTGACGATATATTTATCACCAGGTGTTCTACCAGTGAATTCACCGGTTTTCACCAAAACAGCACCGGATGAGGTGATATCGCCTTCTTTTCGGGAACGGACTAAACCGACCAGTTCCTCACGAGACGAATCTTTGATTATCTGGCAACCTTTACCATTAAGGATCCTCAGAATCGGTTCACCCTGGGACAAAGTCATTTGCGCCTTTTATGGAATGGTCGAACCGGATAGGCCGGAAAACCAGGCTGCCAGTGTACTGCGTGCCGGCTTACCATGCACAGAGGCAGATTGATCGAGCAGCTCTGCGGGTGGATAATACCCGCGGGAAACAACTCCGTTCACCCAGTTCTGACCGGAAAAATAATCCAGCGCCGCAGCGTAAATATTCACCTGCTGCTGGAGATCGAGCTGGCCGGGATTAGCGGAAGCAAGGGGAGCTGTCACTTTCATCCAGGCACTGCATACTGCCTGCTGGACAGTTCTGGGTCTCTTCCGCGGTGGAATTCACCCACAGGCCAACGATAATGGGTTTTCCCGAAACAGAAAGATTTTGGATATCGGCCTCTGAAAACTGGCTGGCTATCTGAGCTTTGATAACTTCTGGTGAACTATTCGGGATTGTATTGCGCAAGCCCATCCCACAATAGGTAAAGTCCATCCAATTGCTGTGCAAAGGCAGGGGGAGGGTTCCCGTTCAATGGGGTTCTTTGAGCCCAAAGGATCTTGCCCCCATAATGAGAACGAATATCCGCAACCAGGGATTGCCAGTGGCTGGCTGAAAAGTCGGAAGACTCTGCAGTGGGCAGGTCAGTTACTGCGATCTGATCAGGCAGGGATATTGATGCTCCTGGTCCTCCAAGAACGAGTGCATCCGCTTGATTCACCGCAGCAAGATCAGCGTAAAAAAGCAGGAAAGAACGATAGTTGACAAACCATTCCTCCCACTCCGCCTGCGATTGCGGTTGAATTTCGGCTGAATTTTCAGAAGAAAATGAAATTAATGATGGATATACAGCCGTAAGCAATTGATGAGATCTGGCTTCATGGATTTGTATTGAGGTATCCATCCAGAAGGGGTTTTTCTCCGGAATGATCCCTATTGAAAAGGGAAATCCTGCCTCAAGTGACCATGTGGGGGTGATAAAAACCCAATTTGCATGAATATCCTGTAAATTTTGGAAGGCAAAATCCATGAAAGGCTGCCAGCGTGGTTGGTAGTTACGATCCAATTCCACCCCGCGGATAAAGTCGACTCCCTTGGCTGGTACCTGTCCGGGCAGGATCGGCGTAACACCCTGGTCGTTCATCCACAGCCAGGATGGGATATTCACCAGGACAGTCTGGGGGGTGGAGGAGGGGGAGAAAGCCGTTTGTATCCCGCTCATGTCCGCGTCTGTTTCACCGCATTGATCGTTACGGCAGACCCGGAAACTTGTCTGGGGAATCATGTTCATCGGGCTGGAAAGGCTGAATTTCCATTGATTTGGCCCTGTCTGCCAGGCAGAGATTGATCCCATCCATGAAAATGGATTGAATTGCACAGAAACTGCTTCGCCCGAAGGCGTATTCGCAGGCGTCGTGATCTGGAAATTCACCGGGCTGAATCCAGATGATACGAAAGAATTTGGAGAATCATGGATGGTCGCATCCTGGGCGGGAACAACCATTTCCCGCAGGATGAACTGACCACTCTCATCAGTTTCCGCATTCCAGAACCCGTCTCCAAGAGAATATTTATACTGAAAATAAGCGCCTGCCGGTAGTGAAATTACCCCGCGATATAGGTTTTTCCCAGCATCGAACTGTAGGGTAGGTGCTCGGGAAGCAATTGTGCTCATCCCGCCTTCCAGGTCAGCGAAGGTATTTCCGAGCTGATAAAGATCACCAATCAACCGCAGCGGTGCGGTTGTATCCATACCCGCAGGTGGGGTTACTTCAAAAGTGATAATGATATTAGGTTGGGTGGTAACGTAAATCCTGGCCGGAGTAACTGCATTCTCGGAAACCCTGGCACCTTGTTCAAAGAATGATTGAGCTCCATCCAGGCTTAGCACGGATAGGTTCTGCAACCCCGTGGGTAAACCTTTCAGATCAAAATGACCTTCCGAGTTGGTGAATGTCCTCTCCCCGCCTGCAACCACCATCGCATTCGGGATCGGGACATTTTCCAGCGTTGTTATGATTCCTGTAAGATTTCCTGTGGAACCGGAATAGGAGAGACCTTCCCAACCGGCGATCGTGTCCTCGAGAATGGCTGGACCGGTAACCTGATGCATGCGGTAGCGAACCTGCTCGTTTTTCGCATTGAATTCCACCTTTGGAATCCCATCCATTCGCACATAACGGTACTTGATAATTGAACCGAGGGTGAAGGGGACTCTCCCAAAATAATGGCTGGAATCAATAGGGGAAAGCGCATATCGTACGGGGTTGAAAGGCAGCCCCGTGACTTCATCCAACACTTCAACCATATACTCGGGAATGCCGTCTGATTGTGCCGGCACGTTCACCTGAAAGACCACTTCGGCTTTTTTGGCGACTTCAGGTGTGGTTTTGGATGACTCGGTTGGAGAAAATATGCAGGCGGAAAGCAGAAAGACTGTCAGCGGGATTACCCAAATGCTGCCGGTTCTTTTCATTTCCTCGTTGTCCCTGGTATGAAAATATTGAAGTTAAGAACGGAAAATTTGATGAATTTCGGTGATTTGCTCCGCCAGGCTGCCCAACACGCCATTGACGAATCGCGGCGTGCTTTCCGAACCGTACAATTTGGCCAGTTCCACGGCTTCATTGATCGCCACTTTTACTGGTGTGCATTCTTCTATAGCGAACTCCCATAACGCCATTCGCAGGATATTGCGGTCGATAACCGCCACCTGGTCGATTGGCCATTCGGGGGCGTGTTTGGAGATGACCTCGTCCAGTTTTTGTTGAATGGGCATGACCCCTGAAACGATAGCCAGGGAGAAATCCTTGATATTCGAGACGATCTCATCCTCTGGGGATTTCCCTTTACGCAGCTCTTTTTCTAGAAAGTCCTGAAATTCCGGACTTTGGAATTCCTGTTCCCAACGGTCACTGATGACCACATCCAGGGGGTGACCAGTTACATCATGTTCAAATAGAATCTGTAATGCTAGGCAGCGTGATTTTGTCCGTGATTTCATAGATCCGGATTTCAGGCGTTTTTGTAATCGATATCCTCAACATGCACATTCACGCGGCCCACTTCCATGCCGACCATTTCGTGAATGGCGCGGGTAACCCGGTTCTGTATGGTGTGGCAGACATCACGAATATTCGTATCCCGATTTAGCACAACAAAGAGATCAAGATATACGGTCTCATCCTCCACCAGCAATTTAACACCATCGGAAGATGGCTGCCTGAATAACCTGCCGATATTTCCCGGCGGGGTGGTAAGGTGGCTGACTCCGGCAACATCCAGCGTGGTCAAACGTGCGATGGAAACCAATACTTCTGGCGATATGGTTGTCTTACCGGTCATTTCTACGGCTGTGGTCATTGATTCTCTCCCTTTCAGGATGGCACAATAATTGAGACAAGTATTATAAACCTATTCAAGATATGGGATGGTGTTTATGGCGTGGGGGAGTATCGCTATGTGTGCGCCAGCGCGCAACGCAGGCAGGGTCCGAGCCAATGCAGAATCGATGGACCATGCAGGCTGAAGGAAGAATTTTCTAACCAGGTCTGCGTCCAAATCTGATACAAGGATGATTTTTGCATTTTTTAATTGACGATACATTAGCAAGGCTTTATGCGGACCCACGTTGAACCCTTCAGTTTGAAATTTCAACGGGATATCATCCAGGGAGCTTATGCCATCCATAAAACGGCACCAACCAGGGCTACCAATACCCTCCCGGCATTCGGCGGCAAGTATCAAAGTACCACCATCTTTCAGCAATAGACACCCATGCGAAATCGCCTTTTGAGCCTGATAGAAGTTTATGTCCTTGGGGTAACCTCCACCGGAAGCGATCACCAGATCAAATTTTTGGCGGACAGGCGTCTGGCATACCAACCGGGATAAAGCCATTCCCCGCAGGAATACTTCGTGTGGTTCACCAAAGAATACCTGGATGATTTCATGCTCGGAGTTCAAGACAGCGTTCAGCGCAAGATCCACGCCGATGATCTGCCCAATCTCTTCAATATCCTGGCGCAGGGGATTGTGGTCGTAGCTACCGATGGCTGCCTGGTCATCCAATAGATGGGCGTGGTTTGCACGGATCGTCTCCCTGGACGTCAATCCAATCGCGGCAGTCTTCACCCCGCCGGAAAACCCGGCAAAATGGTGCGGTTCGATGTCTCCAACTACAATTTTAAGGTCAGCATTCATAAAATATTGATTAATGCGTATAGGAGTATTTCGCGAGGTTCTACCGATAGGAATCAATAAATCCTGGTCGTCGCAGTCGTGGACCATGACTTGGTATTCTGCAATAATCTTTTCTGGGAGCGAATATTGGAACTCTTCCGGGCGCATTGGTGAATGGGTGCCGGAAGCGATAATGAAGTAAATATTCGTCTTCTTGATTCCCAGCGAATTCTGTAAATAATCCAACAATGGGGGCAGAAGGTACGCATGCGGCACCGGCCGGGTCTTATCGTTGATCGCTATTGCGGCTGTCAATCGTTGGTCGAGTGGAAATCCCTTGTTATCCAAAACGCCGATGGGGGAAGCGATGGCTTGTCTAACAAGCTCAGAGGGGTCGGCAGATGGTTTTACCAGCTCTGGCGAGATTTCCTCGGTATGAATTGAATCCGGAATATCGAATTCGATAGAACTATTTCCGTAAGCCAATGAATACTTGCTCATTTTCTTTTTAACCAACCATGGCCACCAGCTATGATCTCCGGATCGAGTGCCATTTGATCATCAAAAGCTTTTTTTGCCTTTTCCAGGTCCCAGGTGTTCGCACCAGTTGAAGGCACGAGTTCATCCCCATGAACCAGGATGGAATCTCCTGCAAATAGGATCCTATGTTTCACAAGGAAAAATGAGATGTGCCCGGGGGTGTGTCCGCTGGTATCCAGTACTTGCAAGCCACCCAGAATGGGTAATTCCATCCCCGGTACAAGATCACCCACGCATGGGGTTGGACCTGACCGGAATAGTCCAGACCCCAATTTGAAGACCACCCCCAGACATCCAGTTCCTGCAATTTGTCTGGATGAAGTCCCATTGCTAATTGCCTGACATTCCAACTCCGAAGATCTGACAATTGTTGTGGGATGAAATTTTAAGGATTGAATTCACGCCCCCGTAATGATCGCCATCTGCATGGGTGATCAGGATTTGTTTCAAGTTGAAGGTGGGTGAAACATACGTTTCTATCTCTTCATTTATCTTATTTGCGTCCATGCGCAGACCTGCATCTATCAGTATCAGCTCGTTCCTGTCTTTGAGCAGGTATTGCTGCGAGGCAAGCCCTTTGATCATAAGTATGTTGGGATAGATTTCCATCTTGATTCCTTTGAAAGGGGAGGAGTAGAAGCGATAGTCCAACCCAAGGTTGCATAATTATAAATTGAAATTTGCAATCCCCACATTTTCAAAATTCCCATATATCAACATTTGACCCGCAGGGCAGGAGAGCGTATAATCCATCATTATGGTTTCGATAAGTGCGATTATCATAACCTTCAATTATGAGAACAAAATTGGGATATCCTCATGAAAACTATCAAAGTAGCTGCCGAAGCATACCTGGATAGCGTCAAGCTTTCCAGATCGATCAATACCGCGCTGACCTATCGACACGCAATAAATTTCTATATCCGAGTACTTGAAGTTCACAACATCGATATCCAGGTCACCCCGGTTACAAAGCTCAATGAAGATACACTCATCTGGTTCGCCAATGACCTGAAGGTATTCTCGACCGCTACGGAACGTCTATATTTGACAGCCATCTCCGGGTTCTTTGAATTCATCTCTGCCGAAAACCTGGCCGAGATCAATCTCCCTCGCGTGCACATCCTCATCCGCCAGCGTGCCCGCCGGCCCGGCCAGCGTCTTCCGCAATTCCCAGAGCAATCCATCGATATCATTATTAACGCTATGATTAATCTGAGCATTAATCCTTCCCAGGATGACCAGGACAGAATGATCGATTTTCGCGACAGGGCGTTTCTAGTCACCCTGGCGGATACAGGTCTGCGGGTCCATGAAGCCTGCAATTTACACCGGGGGGATATCGATTGGAATGAAGGGCATGCCTTGATCATCGGCAAAGGAAATCGCCAGGATGTCGTTCGTTTTTCACAAAGATCGATCAAGACTCTTCGGGATTATTTGACTTCCCGCAGCAGCCTGGACGGGATATCAAACCGCCCCCTGCCCTCCCTGCCCCTTTTCGCCAGGCACGACAAAGGTGCTGGAAGCAAGGTCAAACCTATCACCACCACGACCGGCAGAAATATCGTTACTGCCCGTGTAGAAGAGATTTTAGGCAAGGAAGCAGTCGGCACCATCACCCCCCACTCCTTCCGGCATTATTTTGTCACCAGGGTGCTCAAATCATCCGGGAATTTAAAGTTAGCCCAGGAATTGGCTCGGCACAAGAATATTGCAGTCACGCAGCGGTATGCCCACCTGTCAAATGACGAATTGGACAAAGGGTACTATAAGATCTTTGAGGAAGGTTACAACAAGGAGGAATAAAAAATAGCCTGCGGAATAAATTTAACTTCACAGGCTATTTTTGGATGGATATTGAATTATTTGAGAAGGTTCTTTGAACCGACAAGTGCGGTCAACAGATCACGTCGTTTTAAAGCACGTTTTGTATCGATCTCCAGCATGCCAGCTTTTTCATCCGCCAATTTCTGAATCGCCTCGATCCAGGTTCCACTCTCCACTTCTTTATGGCGGAAACGCCAGCGTTCAACCCAGATGGGCAATTGATCGATATTTGATATCCGTTGATGTTTTATCTCTTTTGAAACACCATAGGCCACCGTGGAGATGGTGTATTCCTCTGTTTCTGATTTGACCGGGCATACCATCATACAGGCACCGCATTTGATACAGTAGTAATCCGCAAGGATTAACGCTCCAGAATCGTCAATGCTCAATGCCCGCGTTGGGCAAATATCTGCGCATGCCAGGCACCCTTCAACGCATAATTCTCTTTTCAATCGCACGCTTCCCTGCCACGGCTGGGTGACTTTGAAAGCCCCGTTGCTGGCAATTTCGCACTGCCTGCAGCGAATACAATTCCCATCATCCACAACAAGGGTATCCTGGCTGAAATCGAAATTGATCACATTCGTCGGGCAATTGGTGACCACAAAATCCTCGCGGCTCCAATCAAATGCCGTTTTATCAAAAAAGGTTGATTCGATCGGTACCGCAAATGCTTCCTTGCTGATCACCGGGTTCTCGTGTTTGCCATTGATCGTCATCTCAATCGCGTTTTTGGGGCACATGATCTCGCAGATGCCGCAGAAAACACAAGCATCGGGATCGATGTCTACAGAAGGCTTTTGGATGATCCGGCCATTCTCCAGCACGGCTTCCACATGATGGATGGCGTCCTTCGGACAGCATAAAGGTCCGATCTGGCAACCGATGCATTTATCCAGGTCCCATTCCATCTGGTAGTGGCGGGTGACCATTGGCCGCTCCAAAACTATGTGGTGCTCGTTGATGGTCTTTTGGGTCAGTCCTCGTTTGCTCATCCGTTCCTCATTAATCCCTTCGAAGTTCCTGGACCATCTGCCGGTCATGGTCGTAAATCCGGACGATCATAGGCGAATCCCCGGGAAGGGCATGTGTAGCGCAACCGAAACAGGGGTCATAGGCCCGGAATGCCATTTCGATTTTATTCATGATCTCATCGCTGACTGCCCTTCCCTTATGGATCAATCCCTGGGCGGCCTTGTGGATGGACATATCAATGGCTGCATAATTATTTGTGGTTCCTACGATCAAATTCACCTTTTTAAGCAATCCCCGCTCATCGGTTTGGTAATGATGCGTCAGGGTTCCCCTTGGAGCTTCGATGATCGCAACTCCCTCAGAAGGAATCTCGGTAGGAATGGCATGCACGTTCGGGTCTAGAATTCTATCATCGGTGGTTAATTGGATGATCTGTTCCACAGCGAAAAGCAGCTCGATCAACCGTGCCCAGTGGGTAGCCAGGGTGGCGTGAACAGGTTTACCCCCCAGAGTTGCGTAGAATTTCTCGTATTCCGCCTGGGCAAGCGGGGTTGCCATTCCATCCGAAGCATTCAGGCGAGCTAAGGGTGATGCACGGTAGACCCCGCTTCCCTCTCCGTCAATGAACCCCTTCCAACCCACTTTTTTCAAATAAGGGAACTTCAGGTATGTCCATGGCTCGATATGCTCGGCGATATTATCCAGATATTCTTCAGGTGAATACTTGACGAATTCTTTGCCCGATGGGGTTACGACCCGGACCTTGCCATCGTAGAAATTCACCTTATTGTTTTCATCCACCAAACCCATGTAATAGGTCTGATGCGCATACATATCACTCAGGATGAGGTCAACATATTCCTTGTTCTTCAAGACCAGGGAATCGAAAAGTTCCAAAGTGAATTTGGCAGTTTCCAGGGAGCGTCTCGCCAGGTTCAGGATCTTTTGCTGATCCTCAACCGTCATTGGTTTGGTTACCCCCCCGACGATTGCTGCCACCGGGTGGATAAATCGCCCTCCGATGATGGAGCAGATCTCGTGGTTATCCTGCAGGAGCTGGATCGCCCTGCCCCCCACCTCCCTGCCCACCTTTTGGACCACTCCCAGCACATTGCGCTGTGCTTTCGGCGCTCCAGGTCCGACGATAAAATCAGGTCCGCCAAGCACAAAAAAGTGAGTTCCATGATCCCCTACAAAGAATGCGTCATTCAACACTTCCCGGATCATTCGGCCGGCTAGCGGTACTTCCACCTTATAGACAGCATCACCAGCTTTCGCTGCAGCGATGTGGTGAGCCGTGGGGCAAACTCCGCAGATCCGTTGCGTTATCTGAGGCATTTCCTCCACCGGTCGACCCTCGCAGAATTTTTCAAATCCGCGCAGCTCGGGAATGATCATATATGCGTTTTCGAGGCTTCCCTCTTCATTCAAAAAGAGGTCAATCCGGCCGTGTCCTTCCAGCCTGGTAATAGGGTCAATACTGATCTTTTGATTCATCTGTTTACCCTATTTATATTTCAATTCATTGAGGATTGAATCTGCCAGGCCAAATCTGTAAGCAGTGCCCACCGGATCAACAAAGCCCTCCATAATCTTGTTGAGCTCCTCCGGTTTGCTGGTATCAATTAATGCACCGATCTCACTGATCAGCTTGGCTCCTTGATCAGTTACCCCATCAGGGGGACCATAACAGCCGCGGCAGGGGAAATTCGCCTTGACACACGGCAATCCGCAACCTGCCTGGGTTGCAGCGCCGTAGCAGACAACACCCTGGGTCAGAAAACAAGATTCCTGATCCAGTTGAACTTCATGTGGACGTTTGAATTCCGAGATGCGCTGGCTGCTTTTTCCCTTCTGCCGCGCGCAGGCATCGCAGTTGGATTTGGGATCAACACCGATCTTCGATCCTTTTCCCGGGATATTGCCGGCAAGCAGGGCTTGAAACACGTTCCAGACCTGGTCGGCTACCGGCGGACAGCCTGGCATGGAATAATCCACTTCCACGGTTTGGGCAAGTGTTTTCACCCGATCATAAAGAATAGGAATTTCGATATCCCCTTCTTTCATATGGGTGGTCGGCTGTGGACGAGTTCCCCGGGAATCATCATTCGAAGGGATCTCGTCAAAGACCCGGTATAACATGCTTTCCTTGTCATACTGGTTGGCAAGCGAAGGAATGCCGCCCATGTGGGCGCAGGCTCCGAAGGCTACCAGGATCTTGGATTTTCTCCTCAGCAATGCGGCGATATGTTCATTTTCGTCGTTGCGAATTCCGCCGTTGAAAAAGCAGACGTCGATTTCTTTATCCTGCATGGCCCGGACATCGTCATATTTGAAGTCCATCGCGCATGGCCAGAAAACAATATCCACCTTTTCGCTGACTTCGACCAGGCGCATGCCCAATTCAACAATGGTAATTTCGCAGCCTCCGCAACTGGCTGCCCAATAGAAGGCGAGTTTTGGTCTTTGGCTCATGTTATCTCGCTTTCATCAATTCAAGAGATTCCAGCATGCCATCGATCTCATTTCTGATCCGCCCGCGATCCTGGGTGCCAATTTGAATAAAACGGACCCTCCCTCCCCTTTCGGGATCCATCTGGTCAAACATCTGCCCCAGCAATGAGATTTTGCATGATCCAACATACGTTCCACGCTTGAAGTGGCATTCCCCCGGTGCGCACCCGCACACCAATACTCCATCAATACCAGAGCGCAATGCCAGCATTGCCATCTGCGGATCGATCCGCCCGGAGCAGGGAATGTGAATCACTCGAACATTCGATGGATAGGATTCCAGGATACGCAGGTCATCATCCACCCTCAGGGACCAATCACAAATGAAAATTAGCAGCTTCGGGGATGTTGTCCTATCAGTTTTGATCTTTATCTGTTTAACGATATCCGGATTTGCCACACCTTTCCGCGAGATCGCTCCCAGCGGACAGGCCGCCACGCAGGTTCCGCAGCGCATGCAGCGATTCTTATCCACAAGGGAAACCCGGTCCATTTGGCCATTGACCTTTTTCTCGACCAAATGAGGAGCTTCGTAAGGGCAGACCATGACGCAAACTCCGCATCCTGAACAGAGCTTATCGTCAACTTTGACCGTTACAAGCGGGGATTTATATCCTTCCGCTACCGCAAGCTGCTTGACAGCTCCGATCACTCCGGAAATATGTATTTTCTGTGGGCAGGCCGGGAAGCAAAGATCACATGCAGAGCACATCCAGGTTGTAGGATCCGTAAACGCATCTTCAACCTGGTCCAGGAGCACCCGCCGGATCAATCTCCTGGGATTGTAATCGGGCTCCACTTTCTGCTGGATCATACACTTGGAAACACATGTACCGCAGGAATAGCACATTTCCAGGTGTTCACCGCCTGGAATAGCGCGAACCTTATCTGCAAATGTTACCGTCGTTGAATGGCTCAATTTGCCACCTCCTCCCCGTGCATGGAGGCAACCATTTTTTTGGAAAACTCGATGGCTTCTTCAACCCGGGGAGCTTCCTTCATCCTGCGGGCACGCTGCTCCATCTGCGGTCGCAAGGTTTCGATCTCCTCTTTCAATTTTTCAGGTGGTATCCCATCGATCACCTTCTGTAATTCGTTGATCACCCGGGCATATTTATCACCTTCGGCTGCAGAGATCCACTCCACGCGGAAGCGTCCAGGAGTCATGCCCATCTTATCGAAAGTTTTAGTCAGTCGCTCCGCCCTGGTGGCACCGACGATCTGACCGGTGATATAGTGGCAATCCTGGCGGTGGCAGCCGGAATAAAGGACCGCGCCTGCCCCAAGACGAAAGGCTTCATACACAAAATCGGAGTCCATACGTGCCGAGCACATCACCCGAAGGCCGCGCTCCTTGGCAGAGTACTCGAAATGGCTTGTGCCGGCCAGATCCGCACCGCCATAGGAGCACCAATGGCACCGAAATGCCAGAATTTTCTTCTCAGGTTCGTTTGCCAGCACTGCCTGAAGTTGGGCCAGAAGCTGTGCGTCGGTATAGTGCAGCTGAGTGATGGCATTGTGCGGGCATTCTGCAACGCAGCCCCCGCAGCCGTGGCATTTGGCGGTTACCACTTCGGCTGCCTTCCCTACCTCGTAATTTATCGATCCATAGGGGCATGCCTTGGCGCAAAGACCGCATTGTTTTCCTTGCGCGCTGATGCAGCGGTCCTCCCAAACAGATGCGACAGTAGGCTCGATCTCCCACTTATCCGAGTGCAGGATCCGACCCGCCCGGGATGCCGCCGCTATCCCCTGCGCCACACTGGAAGGAATATCTTTCAACCCCTGGCAAGCACCCGCGAGGAAAACGCCATCTGTGGGTGTATCCATCGGCCGCAATTTGGGGTGATATTCCATGAAGAATCCGCCCGGGCTCTGAACAATATTCAGCACTGAGCTCATGGTTGCCTGGTCGGGCTGGGGAATGCCAGCCTGGTTGAGCATGACCATGTCATACTCTCGCTCGATGACCTTTCCCAGCGAAACATCTTCTGAATGGACGAACAGATTCTTCGAACCTGGATCCTCGGTTATCAGGCTGGGTCTTCCCTGGATAAAATGAATACCCAGTTCCCTCGCCCGGTCATAGAACTCCTCGTATCCTTTGGAAGGCGTTCGAATATCCATGTAATAAATAGAAATATCCAAATCCGGGTCCATCTGCTTAAGCAATACTGCGTTCTTTATCGAGTACATGCAGCAGAAATTTGAGCAATAAGGGTTGTAGCGTTTATCCCTGGAGCCAACGCAGTTAATAAACGCAAGGCGCTTCGGATTCTTCAAGTCACTTGGCCGGATCAGGTCGCCTGCGGTGGGGCCGGCTGAATTATTCAAACGCTCCATCTCCATGGAGGTGATCACATTCGGAAACCGCCCATACCCATATTCGCTCATCACACTGGGATCAAAATGATCATATCCGGTCGCCACAACAATCGCGCCGGCATCCTCCCAGGTGACTTTATCCTCCATACTGAAATCAATGGCATTCAATTTCCCGCAGGCTTCCACGCATTTGTAGCAATGGATGCAGGCATCCATATCCACTGTGTATTTGAGTGGTACGGATTGACTCATGGGAACATAAATCGCCTTGCGGGGGGCAAGGTTCATTTCAAAAGAATTCGGAACTTCGATGGGGCAGACCTTGGAGCAATCCCCGCAGCCGTTGCAGCGGGAAGAAATGACCCGTTTGGACTTTTCCCGTAATTGGACTTTAAAATTTCCTACAAATCCTTCGACCCGTTCAACTTCCGTATAAGCTTTGACCGTTATGTTGGGTTGGCGCGCCGCGTCAACCATCTTGGGTGCAAGAATTCATATACTACAGTCCATGGTTGGAAAGGTCTTGTTCAGTTGTGCCATGACCCCTCCAATCGTTTCCTGCTTTTCCACAAGTATCGTTTTGATCCCCTGTTCAGCCAGGTCAAGCGCGCAGCTGATGCCAGCTACCCCCGCGCCGATCACAACGGCTTTCTTGGTAACCGGAACGGAGATCATATCCAGCGGCGTCAGGAAACTGGCTTTGGCGATCGCCGCAGCCGTTAGATCTTTCGCCTTTTCCAACGCTCCAGCTTTATCATGCCCATGCGCCCAGGTACATTGCTCGCGGATATTGGCCATCTCCATCAGGAATGGATTCAACCCGGCTTCCTGAACCGCAGCCCGAAAGGTGGGTTCATGCATCCTCACAGAACAGGCAGAAACAACCACCCGGTTCAGGTTGTATTTCTTGATATCGTCTTTTATCAAGGATTGACCCGAATCTGCGCAGGCATAATGGGTATCGGTGGCTCTGACCACTCCTGGCAGTCCGGCCGCATACGCTGCAACATCCGCCGGAGGAATGACCCCTGCAATGTTTGATCCGCAATGACATATATAAACGCCAATGCGGAGATCTTCCTTTCCGTCTGTGTTCGTCATGGAGCTCCTGGACAATGTAATAATAATTTGAGAAATGTAATTATGAACGTGGACCGATCGCGGCTTCGGTTGCCAGGCGTTTTCGTGCTTTCTGTGCACGCTGATCAGGATTGACAAGTTCCAACGCATCCTTCGGACACCAGAGCACGCATTGGGGTCCACCATCCACATCCTCGCATTGGTCGCATATCTCAGCCAGCTTGGTTTCCGGGTTGATGGAGATGGCGCCAAAATCACAGGCTTCGATGCACCAGGCGCAGGCATCGCAATTGTTCACATCCACCTGGATGATCCCTGTCGCTGGATCCTGGATCAAGGCATCCCTCGTACAAGCCACCACACAGGGGGCATCCTCACAGGTGCGGCATGCTACAGCGGTTATTAGTATTTCCTCTGCCCGTACTACGCGGATACGGCTTCGGTATGTGTTGAATTCGCCTGTTTTGGTATATGAGCAAATATACTCACAAAGCTGACAGCCAATACATTTTTCATAATCACAGGCAATATATTTGAACCTTGAAGCAGTTGTGGTCATGTCTAATTCTCCTTTTACCTGTAATTTAAACCCCGATTTGTTCCGCGACGTCCAGCATGCCCAGATCAACCAGTTTCGTTTTGGGGATCATTCCGTCGTTATTCCAACCTTTGGCTTTGTAATATTGATCCTTCATGGTTTCAAGTTCTTCCATCGAAACTACATGTCCTGCGGAAGCACCCTTGGTCATGGGATCATGATGCCAACGGTAAGGCAGGGTGTCGTCTTTTCGCGACCAGCCCTCCCGGATATTGAACGCCTTTTTTATTGTGTGAGCGCGTTCACCGATAAGGTCGATGTCTTCATATTTAAAATCCCACCCGGTGGTGGCGTTGATCAATGCGGCGATGGAAGGCCATGCTCCAGATCGGTCCGCTTTCCCGGTGAAACAGCGGCGGATGAATTTGCACATCGGCAGCGTATCATAGACCGCTGCGTACTCTTCGGCTTCGCGGGCGTATTCCCCATGCTTATCATCGATATTGAAGCGATCTGTCACCCCGGTGATGTCCACATCATAGGCAGCCGAGCGGTTGTGACAGCCACCCCGGGTCCCCACTGCGGCGCCAACCGCGAAAGTCTTCAGACCACGAGCATCATACCCCGGGCATTCCAATCCCTTGGCATTCATCGCCCATTTGTAAGTTTCTGTTTTCCGCTCTTTATCAATGGTTGCGGCGGCGATCCTGGTCCCTTCGGCAAGAAGGTTTCCTATCCCTTCCCGGTCGCGGATCATCTCCAGCAAGGTAACTCCGGCTTCGCCATTCCCAAAGATGGGCTCAAATCCTTCCGGGTACTTTTTACACTTGAAGTCTTCCTTTTTGAAGATCCCTTTTTCAAAGGTCTCCATAACCCAGGAAACCGTCACCCCCCCACTCATCGAGTCCATGCCAGATTCATCACATACATCCACCATTTTGATGATCGCCTTCATATCGCTGATTCCGCAGTTCGAACCAGTGGCATAAAGAGATTCATATTCAATGCCGGTTATCGCGCCGGCATATGGTCCTTCCCTAACCAGGGACATTTGCTCGCATGCGATGGGACATTGCGCGCATGCGACGGTCTTTACTTTGTAGTGCTCAGAAAGTTCCTCACCGGAGATCTGTTCGGCATACTCGAACGTGCCTTCCTGGTAATTGCGGGTTGGAAGCAATCCCAATTTATTCATATTGAGGACATTCGTTACAGTTCCCAACACGCGATATTTCACCGTATGAGGTCCCTGTGCCTGGTCGCTGATATCAAAGGACATCTTCATCAGGGTAGCCGGATCAGCAACTTTTATTCCTTTGGTTCCCCGTACGGAAAGAGCCTTTAATTTCTTCGAACCCCAAACCATACCGTGACCGGTTCGGCCAGCCTGCCTGCCATCATTGGTCACATTGGCAAAGCGAACCAGGTTTTCTCCAGAAGGGCCGATGGTGCAGGACCGCACCTGATCATCCGCAAGAGCTTCCCGAATCGCTTCCTCTGTTTCGAAAGTATTCTTGCCAAGCAGTTTGGCCGCATCTCGGAATTCGACCCGATCGTCATCAATAAAAAGATTCACCCACTGTTCGCTTGCTCCATGAACTACCAGTCCATCCCACTGGGCTCGTTTAAGCGCGATGGCAAACCAGCTGCCAGAAAGGCTGTCTCCAATAAATCCAGTCAATGGTGATTTGGAAGCCATTCCGAACTTACCACCCACAGGAACTGGCGTGCCAGTGAAAATCCCATTGGCAATGCAAATGGGATTATCGGGAGATAGCGGATCACAACCAGGTTTGATATTCTCCCAGCATAATCGGGTGGCCATGGAAACACCACCGATATAGGTTTTATACCAATCTTCCGCTTTTTCCTCCACCCAATGTTTTCGGCTGCTGAGGTCGATGTGTAAGATTCTGCCGCTGTAACCAAACATGTGGTTCTGCCTCCTGTAACTTGTAATAATTCTTTAACCGCCAGCAAGAACGGACATAAGGATTAGGTGCCCGCCTTCGTCTGGCGTGTTATCCAATTCACCAGGCTTGACCATTCGTTTACCATCCAGGTTGAACATACTCGAACCAATAAATGAATTATTTTCAGTATCGATTAATTGACCATTGAAAGCTGGATATTCTTCAGATAACTCATGAATTATGTCTCGATAACTTCCACCTGCCGGGATGATGATATTCGCCTTTGAAACCCCTGAAAGGACGCGCGAAACACCGATGAATTCCACTTCGATATTCATAGCCTGGATAATTCTACCAGTTTTCCAATTTCAAAATAACTGCATAAATACCCTCACTTGATAAACACTTGTCATAGTATTTGGGTAATAATTGGTCTAATTAGGTTTTTGAACTACTGTTTTGAATTAGCGTGAAAATCTGCTATAAATATTGTTGAAATCCCCAACTTGGAGGATCCCATGCGGCTTTTTGTTGAAAATGAGAAGTGCTCCGGTTGTAGAGCTTGCCTGGTTGCTTGTTCCATGAACCTCTTCGGAGAAAACAATCCCAAGAAAGCGGCTCTTACGCTACTACCCCTCTTTCCCGACCCGGGTAAGTTCAGTATGATGGTCTGCACCCAGTGCGGTGAATGCGCCGCTGTTTGCCCTACGGATGCCATTAAACAGAATGCAAATGGTGCATATTTTGTGGAATTCGCAGAGTGCATCATGTGCGAAGCCTGCGTCCCGGTTTGTCCCGAGGGGGTGATGTACCTGGATAATCACCTGGCACAGACAGCCTGGAAATGCGACCTTTGTGGCGATTGCGTGGCTGTTTGTGGAACCAGCGCCCTTTCAATTTCAGATCAGCTACCGAACTAGGGAGTGATTTATGAATGGTTATGGTGGTTCCATCCTGCGAGTAGATCTTTCCTCAGGCGAAATCAATAAATCTCCCACACCCCGTGACCTGGCAAAAGAATATATTGGTGGTCGTGGTTTTGGAGCCTATCTTCTTTTTAGCGAAGTCCCCAAATTCGCGGATCCCCTTGGACCGGAAAATAAACTGATCCTTTCCACAGGTCCGCTATCGGGGTTAATGATCCCGGGGGCGGGAAAAATGGATTTCACCACGAAATCCCCTCTCACCAACGGGTATGCCAGCTCCTCCCTTGGCGGGATGCTGACCGCTGAATTGAAATATGCGGGGATCGACTCGGTCATTTTTGAAGGGATCAGCCCCAATCCTGTTTACTTGTTGATCGAAGATGACAGGATTCAACTTCTTGATGCCACCGAATATTGGGGGCACGGTACCATTTCAGTTGAGAAATCCATTAAGGATAAATATGGCGAGGACTACCAGGTAGCTGTCATCGGACCGGGTGGTGAAAACCTTGTTCCATTCGCTTCCATCAACCATGATTATGGCCGACAGGCAGGTCGCGGCGGTGTTGGTGCCGTTATGGGTTCCAAGAAACTCAAAGCGATCGTTGTACATGGAACCAAAGCCATCCCGGTTGCAGATCCTGAAGGGTACAGGAAAGCCGGACTGGATTTATTCAAAGCCTGCAAACAGGCTGATGGTTTGGTTCCCTGGCAGCAATACGGAACAACCATTGTCACCAGTTGGTGCAATGAGGTTGGCGCTTTACCGACCAGAAATTTCACCTCCGGGTATTTTACAGAAGGAAAAGAACTCTATGGCCCGGTCATGCGGGAAAAGATCGTCGTCACCGATAAGGGCTGCTTTGGATGCCCTTCGCCTTGTGGAAAATACAGCCGTACAAAAAAATATCAGTCCAATGTGGAAGGTCCTGAATACGAAACGATTGGTCTGCTTGGTTCGAATTTAGGAATTTCGGATATTGAAGACGTTGCCGAAGCCAACCGTTTATGTGATGACCTGGGAATTGACACGATCAGCACCGGCGGGGTCATAGGCTGGGCAATGGAATGTTATCAAAAAGGCATCCTCACATCTGCGGATACTGATGGATTGGTTTTGAATTTCGGTAATACTGTGACCGTTTTTGAATTGATTCGCAGGATCGCGAACAAACAGGGATTTGGGAACCTTCTTTCCCAGGGAGTAAAAAAAGCATCCGGTATCATTGGAAACGGAAGCGAGAAATTCGCAGTCCACGTGAAGGGGATGGAGCAATCCGCTTATGCGACCCATAATGCCACAGCCATGCTCCTGGCATACATGACTTGCGATGTCGGAGCACATCACAATCGTTCCTGGGCAATAACTTATGACCTACAGGTTGGACGCGATCTTGTTGTCCCTGAAAAAGTCGCCCGGATCATTTGGCTGCAAAACTTCCGCCCCATGTTCGATGTGCTCGGTTCCTGCCGGTTGCAATGGGTGGAGCTTTCGATTGAACGGGATCTCTATATCCCTGCACTTGAATCCATCACTGGAGTCTCTCGAACTTGGGAAGATCTGGAAAGGGTCGGAGAAAAGATCTGGAATCTCACCCGTTTATTCTGGATTAGGGAAAATCCGGAATTTAGCCGTGAATGGGACCTCCCCTCCCCTCGTTTCTACACCGATCCACCCCCGGATGGTCCGACTGCTGGCCAGATCACAAAATATGAGGATGTTCAAAAATTACTGGATATGTATTACGAACAAAGAGGATGGGATTCAAATGGTATCCCAAAACCAGAAACATTGAAAAGAATGAAATTGGACGAATTCGCGTTGTCGACCTAATTTAATTTAATGCAAACCGCTGAATTACGCCCAAAAGGTATGTTGAAACAATACGTGGATGGCAGGGAGTGTGTTGAAGTTCCCAGTGGAATCCCTCTCAGAGAAGCTTTATCCGTTTGCGGAATTCCCCCCGACCTGGTCGCCATAGCGTTTATGGATCAGAAACCGAAAAACAAGGATGAGATTATCCAACCAGGGGATCGCATCGAACTACACGCGGTTATTGGAGGGGGTTAAGCCGGAATTTGCCTCCAGGTTTATTTATTCTTTTTCAAGCATTAATTCTTTTGTCTTTTTGGTTTGTTTTCCGCGCTCTTCCGTATTTAGTATCCGCTTGCGGATGCGGATGTTTAGAGGGGTAACTTCCAGCAATTCGTCATCCGCCAGATATTCTATGGCTTCATCCAGGCTCATCTGCCGGGGCGGCACCAACCGAATTTCAATATCTTTGTTGGAAGATCGCATGTTGGTGAGGTGTTTTTTCTTACACACATTTACAATCAAATCCGTTGGACGGGGAGTCTCACCTACAACCATCCCCTCGTAGACTTCGACCCCAGCACCAATAAAAAGAGTTGCTCTCTCTTCCGCGTTTTTCAATCCGAAGGTAAAAGTCGTCCCGGATTCCCAGGCTACAACAGAGCTGGTTGTGCGTGAAACGATCGGTCCAGCCATAGGCCCATAAGAATCGAAGATTGTATTCATCACCCCGGTTCCATGGGTTGCGGTCAGGAACTGGTATCGAAAACCCAGAATTCCTCTTGTGGGGATCAGGTAACGTATATGAACCGTGTTATCCGGCATATTGAGCATATCCAGCATTTTTCCACGACGCGAGCCAAGCATTTCTACAACCGTGCCGACAGTCTCCGCACTTGTCTCGATCTGCAATTCCTCATAAGGTTCCAGTGTTTCCCCGGTTTCACTGATGTGGAAAATAGCCTCAGGACGGGAAACCTCGAATTCATAACCTTCCCGTCGCATGGTCTCAATTAATATTGCCAGATGAAGTTCCCCCCTCCCGGAGACGATAAAAGTATCCGGCCTTTCGGTTTCCTCGACTCTGAGGGCTACATTGTTCTTAAGTTCATCAAACAATCTTTCACGCAGTTTACGGGAAGTCCCCCACTTCCCTTCCCTCCCGGTAAATGGAGAGGTGTTCACCCCAAAGGTCATTTTTACAGTTGGCTCTTCAACAGTAATGGGAGGCAGTGATACCGGGTTTTCCGGGTCAGCCAGCGTTTCCCCGATGGCAATCCCTTCCAAACCAGCCAGCGCAATGATCTCCCCCGCTTCCGCTGATTCCACTTCAACTTTAACCAGCCCCTGATGGACGTATAAATATCTCGCTCTTTCTTTTAATACTTGTCCTTCTACAGTGATGCGAGCCAGATCCTGTCCAGCAGTGATCCTTCCTCTAAAAATCCTACCCACAGCCGTGACGCCGCGGTAATCATCGTACCCTAAATTGGTAACCAACATCTGCAAGGGAGCATCCGGATCCACTTCCGGGGCAGGTATGTTATCCAGAATGGCATCGAATAGCGGCTGCAGATTCGGACCCAGTTCCTGTGCTGTACCAGCCTGACCTGTGATCGCATTGGCGTAGATGATGGGAAAATCCGCCTGGTGATCGCTGGCTCCCAGTTCGACAAATAGATCGAAAGTTGAATTTACAGATCGATCAGGTTCAGCATCCTTTCGATCCATTTTGTTGATTACAACGATTGCCTTGTGACCCATTGCCAGGGCTTTTTTCAGGACAAATCGGGTTTGCGCCATGGGTCCTTCGGCTGCATCCACCAATAGGAGCACCCCATCCACCATGTTCATCACCCGTTCCACTTCACCGCCAAAATCTGCGTGCCCTGGAGTATCTACTATATTAATTTTTACAAGATTGCCTTCACGATCTGGGATGGTGATGGCGGTATTTTTTGCCAGAATGGTAATTCCCCGCTCACGTTCCAGGTCATTCGAGTCCATCACCCGCACAGCCACTTGTTGGTTCACCCGGAAAACTTTGGCTTGCTTGAGCATGCCATCCACCAGGGTTGTTTTTCCATGGTCGACATGCGCGATGATGGCGATATTTCTGAGATCGATTCGTTTCACTAACATTGCCTGCACCTGCCTATGATATAACAACAATCAACGACCCCGGGACTTCAGTCGAGGTCGTTGTACTATCTTACCAGACACTCGGTGCCCTGAACAGGGTTACCCCTTGTATCACTGGATATAATATTAATGATATGCACAGAAAGTCTTTGGCTTTGACGTTGAGTGGTGGGGGAGCACGCGGCATCGCGCATATCGGTTTTTTAAAAGTCCTGGATGATGCTGGCATTAATTTTGACTACATCTGCGGTACGAGCTTCGGTGGTTTTGTGGGGGCTGCTCTGGCCGTGGGATTGACCGCGGCAGACCTGGAAAAAGAAGCGATTCGTATTTCGCGGACAAGCGAGTTTATCCGACTTTTGGATCCCAACCCATTGCGGCGAGGATTCTTGGAAGGCAACCGCGTTAAGGCATATATTCAAAAACTACTGGGGGGGAACCACCAATTTGAATCCTTGCGTTTTCCCTTGACCATGGTCGCTGTAGATTTATCGACAGGTGATGAGATTCTCCTTGGTTCGGGAGATCTCCTAACGGCCGTTTTCGCTACCATCGCCATCCCAGGAATTTTCAATCCCGTGGAGTATCAGGGTCGGCTGCTCGTAGATGGTGGGGTATTAAACAACCTTCCGGTCGACTATGCCCGCGCAACTGGTGCAGATAAGGTTATCGCTGTCAACGTCCAGCCGAGTGTTGGACCCGGGAAACCCTGGGATTTCTCCCATGCATCAAAACGATTGATTCCTGACTCTTTGATAAGTATGTACCGGGCTGAAATGATCCAATCCAGCCAATTAACAACTTTAAAGCTTCGGAATTATCCACCTGATATCTTGATCCAACCCGAGATCCCAGATGAAATTGACTCGCTTTTTGGTTTTCGCGATGCTCGTTTGATCCTTGACGCTGGTAAATCTGCAGCTTACAAAGCCATTCCAGCCATCAAGAAAATTCTTAGCTGAATTCATAAATAACAGAGGATAATCCATGACCAAATACATCGGCGCGATCGACCAGGGAACCACCTCCACCCGTTTTATTGTTTTTGATTCAGCCGGAAAGATAATCGCCGTCGACCAGAAGGAACACCGCCAGTTTTTTCCCAAACCTGGTTGGGTTGAGCATGACCCCAATGAGATTTATGAAAACACGCTTACCGTCATCCGTAACGCGCTTCGCAAATCCGGTCTCGCTCTCACCGACCTTGCTGCATTTGGCATCACAAATCAGCGTGAAACTTCGATATTTTGGGATAGATACACTGGGGAGCCTATCGGAAATGCCATTGTTTGGCAGGATACCCGCACGGATAAGATTTGCCAGGAATTATCCGTCAACGGAGGTTTGGACCGCTACCGGGAGAAAGCCGGTCTTCCCCTGGCTACCTATTTTTCTGGACCAAAAATCACCTGGGCGATTGATAACGATCCTGAAATTCAGACTGCGTTGAAATCCGGCGCCCTGGCATTTGGAAATGTGGATTCCTGGTTGATATGGAATTTAACTGGTGGAAATCGGGGTGGAATACATGTTACAGATGTTACCAATGCTTCTCGCACCCTCCTTATGAACCTTGTGAATTTAGCCTGGGATCGAGAAATCCTGCAGGATATGAATATCCCAATTAATTTACTGCCGGCTATTAAGTCCTCTTCTGAAGTGTATGGCTATGCGCATATTGACGGTGTGGATATCCCCATCGCTGGCGACCTGGGTGATCAACAGGCTGCTCTCTTTGGGCAAGCCTGCTTCAATCCCGGTGACGCCAAAAATACTTATGGAACCGGCTGCTTTATGCTGATGAATACCGGAACCTCCCCAGTTCAAAGCCACAATGGCCTGCTCACAACCGTTGGATATAAACTAGGCTCTGAAAATCCCGTTTTCTGCCTGGAAGGATCCATTGCCATCGCGGGAGCTCTGGTTCAATGGCTGAGGGATAACCTGGGGATCATCGAGAAATCCGGCGATATTGAACCCCTGGCGCGCTCTGTCGATGATAATGGCGGGATATATTTTGTTCCCGCTTTTTCCGGTTTATTCGCGCCTTACTGGCGCAGCGACGCCCGCGGCGCCATTGTTGGGATGACACGCTATATCCACCGGGGTCATATAGCGCGGGCAGTTCTGGAAGCGACAGCCTATCAGACCCGGGAAGTTCTGGATGCCATGGAAGCTGACTCTGGAGTGACCCTGACTTCACTCAAAGTGGATGGGGGTATGGTCGGTAACGAGTTGTTGATGCAATTCCAATCGGATATTTTAAACGTGCCCGTGGTTCGTCCCCGCATCATGGAGACTACCGCCCTAGGCGCTGCCTACGCAGCCGGTTTGGCAGTTGATTATTGGCAGAACCTCGATCAACTTCGCGAAAACTGGTCGAAATCCACCGAATGGCAGCCAAGGATGGACACTGAAACTCGCGGAAGGCTCTTTCAGGCCTGGAAGAAGGCGGTGACCCGTACTCTGGATTGGGTTTGATCCATGTCACCTTTCGGGTTTTCTTGACATAAATTACCCCTGGTAATAAAATCAACCCTCGTGCCGCGGGCACGATTTTATTCAAGCGGTTTTACCGCATTTCGTAGAGTGAAGGTAACCCCGTCGGGGTGAGAGGCGCTCGAAAGAAGGAAATATGGAAAAAGTTGTTATTAATGCAGTTCCCCGCACGATTCGGGGAAAACAGGTTGGAGTAATGCGCAGGGAAGGCAAGCTCCCGGCTGTGATGTACGGGCATCATTTTGATTCCACTCCCATCACGCTGGACTTGAAAGAGACCACAAAAATCCTCAACTCTGTTACCGGCAGCAGCATAATTACCATCTCACTGGAAGGGAAAGAGCACGCCACCCTAGTCCGCGAAAAACAGAAGGACTACATCCGTGGTTTGTTGAAACATGTCGATTTCCAGGTCGTTTCCCTCACCGAGAAGATCCGCACAAATGTCGCCATCGAATTGACTGGCGTCGCCCCGGCCGTCAAAGATTACAATGGTGTTCTTGTCACCGGACTCAATGAGATCGAAGTCGAATGTTTTCCCCAGGACCTGCCCGACCGAATCGTTGTTGATCTTTCCGTCCTGGCGAAGATCGGTGATGCTTATTACGTGAAAGATATCGTTCTCTCAGACAAAGTAACGCTCCATCAGGAAGGTCAAGAGATGATCGTTCACGTCACTCATCCCGTGGTGGATGAGGTTGTGGTTGAAGAAGCCGCACCTGGGCTGGAAGAACCCGAAGTGATCGAAAAAGGCAAGAAGGAAGAAGAAGTCCCGGAAGAGTAGGATTAATTTCTGTCCGGAAAGATCAGGGCTGCCGCTCAAACGGCAGCCCTGTTTTATTCCTATTTGAAATGATGGCTACTTTTTCCAGACCCAGTGAGAATTCAAGAAGCGATTAATTCCAAAAATTGGGACAATATTCTGGCAGTAATTCCCCACACCAGTTCTCCCTCATATTCGCGAAAGAAAAGAACTTTTTCAACTGAGCCGTTCGATCGGGTGTAATCCCTTACCTCGCGGTTGTCTTTATCGGTAAGCCAAGCTAGTTCGATCGAGAAAACCTTATCCACCTCCTCCACAGCGATCCTCACATCGAAAGGATACTCCAAGACACCCACAACCGGTGTGATCAGGAAGTTGCTGATGGAAGCAAACGGTTCCATCCGGCCAAGGACCGTGATCTTCTCCCTTGGTATCCCAATCTCTTCTTCAGTCTCTCGCAGCGCAGTGGCTTCCAGGTTTTCATCCAGCCATTCAAATGCTCCGCCTGGGAAAGAAACCTGACCTTTATGGTCCTGCACATTCTGACTTCGCCTGGTAAAAAGAACGCGCCAAATACCCTCCTGCTTAAAGAGCGGGATTAATACCGCTGCTTTAATCCGATGCTCGTCGATAAAAATACCCCTGTGGTCCGAGTTGGAGAGCCTTTCAATGATTCTGGAAGTATTGATATCCATGTATGGTTGTTAAGGGAAGGTTATTGATTTTTTCCGCTATTTTCATCTGGATCGCCAGCTTCTGACTCCAATGAATCCTCCAATGGTGTGAGAAAAGGTCGGGCGAAGATCAAGTACCCTGTGTGCGCCACCATCCGGTCCACCGGTCGGAACCGTTCCGATTCCGGTTTGTAATAACGGATTGAGGTTTCGACCACCTCTATAAAAGAAAAATAGTTTCGGCGCAATTCAGGCAGCAGGCGGATGACCTGGTTCGTGGTGGGGAGGATTGTTCCAAAAAATCCGCCGGGCTTCAGAGCATTTTTCACCTGAACCAGGTAATCATAAGGATTCGGCACATCCAGGAAAAGCGCGTCCACTCCCACTTCGTCGAAGCCATCTGCGATATCGCGAATTTTGAATGTCACTCTTTTTGCCAGACCGAATTTTTCAATATTCTTGATCGCTGTCTTCTGCTGCTCTTCCCGTTTGTCGTACGAAAACACATGCCCATCATTTCCAACAGAATATGTCAGTGCTGTGGTCAGCCCTCCTGAGCCGGTACCGGCTTCAAGTACTTTCGTGCCGGGACCCACTCCCAAGGTGAGCAGGATGAAACCGATATCCTTCGGATACATGATCTGTGTGGAACGGGGAATGCCCCGGATCAGATCCGCCAGGGAAGGTTGCAGCAGGAAAAAAGGATTTCCAGTATGGCTTGTTGTCTTTGTACCCCAGGGTTTGCCGATCAGGCCATTGTGCTGGACCACGCCTCTGTGCGTGTGCAGCACACCATCCTTCTCCAGTTGAAGGATGATGTGTTTGTACCCCACACCCACCAACTCAACCAGGTCACCTTCTCTTGCTTCGCTGTTTTCATTATTCCAAATAGTCATTATTTTCCTGGTTTCAGTTTATCGATGAAAAAGTTTGTGATCGCTTCATAACAACGCACCCGGTTGGGGAATTTAAGCACGTCGTGTCCTTCATCCTCAAAGAGAATGATCTCCACGTCCTTGCCTTGGCCTTTGAGTGCTTCAACCAGATCGATCGACTCCTGGGCAACCACCCTTGGGTCATGCCGGCCCTGGATTACTAGCAAAGGACAGGTCATCTGCCCTAAATGCGTTTTTGGGGAGCGGTCGATCAGGAATTCTTTATCCATCGCGGGATCACCCAGGCTGACCTTCATTACAGGTTTCCAGGATTCTGGGATGCGATCAAGAAAAGTCAACAGGTCATATGGTCCAAACATGTCCACGGCAGCTTTCCACAACTTCGGATGTCTCCCCGCAAGGGTCAGGGTCATGTAACCGCCATAGGATCGCCCCACGACCCCCGCCCGTTTCGTGTCGATCCGCGGGTCTTGTGCCAACACTTTCATGGCATGGACATGGTCCAATCGATCATCACCGCCCCAATCCTTATCGACCAGTTTGGTATAGCTCAATCCATACCCGGTGCTGCCTCGAACGTTTGGGACAAAAACAGCAAACCCTTTCAGGGTCAGGAATTGGATCAATGGCATGGAAAACCAGGCGAAGTCCGGGCGCTCCTGCCCCTGGGGTCCTCCGTGGATATAGTAAATGAGCGGTCGAGGACCGTTGAATCCCAATTCGGGAGCGGGAAGGTACAACCGTGCGGAGATCCTTTTCTTATCAAAGGTTTCAAAGGAGGCGTCCTCCCCAGCAGCCAATAACTCCTCCGGAATACCCAGCACCCGCTCGTCTGTCTGCCGCTCCATTCCGTCTTTTTCTTTTCCATTGATCAAGTAAATTTGGGTTGGATTTTTTGCCGTAGCGAAGCTGAGAATATATCGATCGCTCTTTTCGTCGTAAGAGAATGATTCCAACGTGCCATCATTGAGCGGTTTTTTCCCGCACAAGGTTCGACGCACCGAAAGCGTATTTTTCTTCGGTTGCCACTCCGCCTCATAAAGCCAGGTGCTACCGTCAATGTTGTAGATCAAAGAGAACAGGTCTTCTGTCAAACTGGAGATTCCCTCCATTTCTCCAATACCTTTATGGACGGTTCCTTTTATCTTGACCTCCTGCATTTTCTCCCCAGTTTTCAGCGGCAGATAACCCACGCTGTACCTATCAGAGAAGATCGCAGATGAAATAAGCAACCCCTTCTCATCCCTGGTGAACGCCACGCCATTGATGCCTGTGAGTTCACCCTGGCTGCCGTCCACCCGTTTATCTATCGGAGTCCCAAGCAGAACTTGTGTTCGTCCTTTTTCCGCATGCCAGATGTGCAGGACGGTATCCCCCATACTGAAACCCTCCCCGATCACCACCTGGTCATGGCGTTTGGTGTGACAAATGGGAAGAGCGAATCCGCTGGATCGGAAAAGTTCAAGAACCTTTTTTGCCTCCAGATCCACCTGGAAAGCGGCTGTTTCCGAAGATTCCAATGACTCATTCGCAAAGTAAAGGACGTTCTTGTTAGGGTCATATCCTGCCAGATGACAGCGGTAATCACTAAATATTCCTTCCAGCAGAGGTTCAGGATACCCACCTTTCATCGGTATAAGATGAGGTTGATATTTTTCATCTCCATCGTTGTCAACCATCACCAGGATCTTCTTGAGCTTTGGAAGCACCACAAACGGATACCCGTCGATCAGATGAGGGTTATGCATGGCGATTTCAGGCGGGATCAAGGGCTGGGGTACGCTTCCGCCGATTTTCATCCGGTACAGGCTAATGTGCCCACTCAGATTGGATTGAAAATAAATCCACTTGCCTTGTAATTGTGGTTGAAGGAACAATCTTGCCGATAGGATCGACTCGATTTTATACATATTCTCTCCTTACTTTTTGTCTGTATTGATCAGGCTGAGCCAATAACCTAGTCCGAGAAAGAGGAAGCTGAACAAGCTCGCGACTGCCAAATGGAGCGGACCCACACTGAGAAACGTCCAATCCATCCTGTCTGCAATATACTGACCCAGCCAGAAACCGATCCAGCTGAACGCCAGATAGAAAAAGAACCTGCCCAGGTTCCCCCCACGCCAAAGGTGAAAGGCAGCTCCATATAAGGTGGCAAAAAAACAACCGAACAGAAAAGCCGGAATGGTCATCTCTTCATCCCTTTACCTCATTCGTTATAAATCCGCTCCCAAGTACATCTTCACCCTGATATATTACCGCTAATTGTCCTGGGGTGATGTTGCGAATTGATCCGTTGGAGATAATCGCGGCGGTTTTTTCTTTATCAATAATTACGATTCTGGCCGGGAAACTATTGGATCTATACCTGACCATCACATCTCCATCAATCTCATCCCCTGCAGGGTGATGTAACCAATTAATATCTCTGATTCGAAACTCAGTGTGATCAACGGCTCCTGATCGGGAAACAACGAGTTGATTTTTCTCAATGTCTTTTTCCACAACATACAGCGGGTGGCTAGCTGCAATTTTGATCCCCTTCCGCTGCCCGATCGTAAAGCCTGCCACCCCTTGATGGCTGCCAATAATGTTGCCTTCCAAATCTACGATCTCTCCCTCAAAGAAAAGCTCGGGAGCGTATTTCTTTAGAAATCCAGTCACTCCCATTTGCGTGAAACAGAGGTCCTGACTATCGGGTTTCTGGCTCACCAGCAGTCCAAGGCTTTCCGCCTTTTTCCGGGTTTCGATTTTGTTCCAACCACCGAGGGGAAGAATGGTTTTGGCAAGATCATCCTGGCTCAAGCGGGAAAGTACATAGGATTGATCCTTGGTTGGGTCCAGCCCTTTTTTTAGAGAAAATTCACTCCCAATCTTCTCGACCCGGGCGTAATGACCGGTGGCCAGATATTCCAGCCCCATCATTTCTGCTTTTCTCCGCAGAAAGCCCCAACGCATCCATTTGTTGCAAACCACGCAGGGATTGGGTGTTTCTCCCTTTTTATAGCTTTCAAGAAAATAATCCACAACTCTATTGCGGAATTCCTGTCTCGCATCGATGACGAAGAAAGGGATCCCTAATTTCCTGGCAACGGATCTCGCCAGGTCGATGGAATCGAGCGAACAGCAACGGTTTTCTTCCCCGGTTTCTTCATCCACCCAAAGCCGCAGCATCAACCCGGTGACATCGTATCCCTCTTCAAGTAACAGGGCTGCCGCAACGGAGCTATCCACTCCGCCGCTCATGCCAACTGCCACCTTTTTTCGCTGCGATTCCATCTGTCAAAGACCCTATCTGCGCAGCGACGCCACAATTTCAGGCAAAATCTTCAGGAATTGCATGATGCTCTCTTCTTCTGTCTTCCGTCCCAGCGTCACCCGCAGCGAACCGGATGCCCATTCTGGAGATAAGCCCAGGTTGATCAGAACATCCGAGGGTTTTGGTTCTCCCACTTTACAAGCCGAGCCAGAGGAGCAGGCGAACCCCCGCTGATCGAGGATCATTAATAGGTCATTCCCGCTCACATGCTTGAAGATGAAACTGGCATGGTTTGGAAGGCGTTCCGTTGGATGCCCTGTCAATTTCGAGTCCGGAACGCCAACCAGGACTCCATTGATCAATTTGTCGCGTAATCTGCTCATTTTCTCTGCATTTCGGGCAAGGTCCCGTTTGGTGATCCTCAGCGCCTCTGCCAATCCGACAATATAGGGGATATTTTGGGTGCCTGCCCGTAATCCACTTTCCTGTTTTCCCCCAGTCTGACTTGGAGACAATCTGGTTCCCTTCCGGAGAAAAAGTGCACCAACACCTTTTGGACCATAAAATTTATGCGCTCCAATTGACATTAAGTCAATTGAACTATTCTTCATATTCAAGTCTAAATGCGCGGCAGCTTGGACTGCGTCTGTATGAAATGGCACCCCCACTTGATGGCAAATTGCCGCCAGTTCGTTCACCGGATTGATCGTGCCTATCTCATTATTGCCGTAGATAATGGAAACTACCGCAGTTTTCTCATCCACTATTCGCTCAAGCTCAACAGGGATCACTCTCCCACACTCATCCACTGGGATCATATCCAGCTGAAATCCAAAATTTTCCTGGAGTTGCCGAGCGGTTTCGTGCACTGCCGGGTGTTCCACCGGGCTAATAAGAATCTGGTTCGCTCCAGTCAGCTCACGTCTGGCAAATGCGGTTCCCCTCAGTGCCAGGTTATCGGATTCGGAACCCCCGCTGGTAAAGACGATCTCCCCAGCGTCGCAATTTAGTGAGTCCGCAACTGAATCCCGTGCGTTTTCCAGGGCGGCTTCCGCCTTCTGTCCCCAGGAATGTATGGATGACGGATTGCCGAAATCTTCCGTAAAAAATGGGGACATTTTCAGGAATACTTCGAGATCCAGCGGTGTTGTAGCTGCATAATCGAGATAAATGTTATTCATTATCTAAATCCTTTTCCGCAGGAGAGCATTATAACGGAACGCATGGGTGTTCTCCGCCCCCATCGACCCTTGTTATAATTGAAAGCATCTGAGTTTGCTGCAGGAGGAAAGAAATGGCGGACAAAATAAAATTTGGTACGGATGGTTGGAGAGGTGTGATTGCTGAGGATTACACGTTCGACAACGTTCGCCGTGCAGCCCAGGGATTTGCCAGTTATATGCTGGAAAATGGAAAAAGCGGTCACTGGTTCGTCGTTGGGTACGATAAACGCTTCGACTCCGAGTATTTTGCCCAGGCTGCCGCAGAAGTGTTAGCGGGCAATGGTCTCAAAGCCCACCTCACCTGTGACGCCACCCCCACCCCGGTGATAGCTTATGCGGTGGTCGATAAAAAAGCCTCCGGCGCAATCAATATCACAGCTTCGCATAACCCTCCCACCGATAATGGTTTCAAAGTCCGTGACGAACATGGCGGGGCAATTGCCCCCGATGGGTTAACCCGCATCGAAAGCCTGATCCCGGATGATCTGAAGGACGTCAAACGAGTCGCCCTTAAGGAAGCCGAAGAACAAGGCATGATCCAGGTCTTTGATCCCGCTCCTGCGTATATTGAACACCTGAAAGACCTCATTGATCTTGAAAGCATACGTTCCGCATCCTTGAAAGTGGTAGTGGATTGCATGTGGGGAAACGGCTCAGGCTGGTTTCCAAGATTGCTATCAGGGGGTAATATCGAGATTCTGGAAATTCATAATGAAAGAAATCCATCCTTTCCGGAGATGAAACGCCCGGAACCCATACCCCCTAACATCAATGTTGGGCTGGCAAAAACTCTGGATACAAAAGCGGATGTGCTGCTGATAACAGATGGCGACGCCGACCGGGTGGGTGTGGGTGATGAACACGGCGAGTTCGTGAATCAGCTCCGTGTTTACGCGCTCCTGGCGTATTATTTCCTGGAGGTTCGCGGGGAGCGCGGCCCAATCGTCAAGACGCTTTCCTCAACCAGTATGCTTGAAAAGCTTGGCAAGCTTTATAACGTTCCTGTTTATGAGACCGGAGTTGGTTTCAAATACGTTGCTCCCAAGATGCTGGAAACGAACGCTATGCTCGGTGGGGAGGAATCCGGAGGATACGCCTTCCGGGGAAATGTCCCCGAGCGGGATGGCATCCTGGCTGGTCTGTATATACTCGATATGATGATCAAATTAAAGCAGAAACCCTCCGGTTTGATAGATATTCTCTTTTCCAAGATCGGTCCGCATTATTATGACCGCGTGGATCGTGCATTCACCGGGAACCGGGCTGATCGCGAGCAGAAAATCCTGGACGCCAAACCGGAGTTCATCGGTGGGTTGCGCTGCACGGGTTTAAACACCACGGATGGGTTCAAATTTATCCTGGAGGATGGAGGCTGGTGCCTGATCCGGTTTTCTGGAACCGAACCCATCATGCGCGTATATTGTGAGACCACGCATGGGGATAAAGTTAAGGGTATCCTGATGGACGGATTACGGATCGCAGGTTTGAATTAATTGCTAGTCGATACCCACTGCCATCTCAATTTGGAAGTTTTCACCGGGGATTTGGAAGAAGTCATCCGCCGTTCTCTCGATGCGGGCATCTCGAAGATTATCGTGCCGGGCGTCGACCTGGAAACCAGCAAAAGGGCGATCGAACTTAGCAGAAGGTACGATTGTTGTTTTGCGGCTGTGGGGATTCACCCGAACTATGCTGCTTCAGCGAAACCCCAGGATATTACCCAGATAAAATCCCTGGCTGCAGAACCCAAGGTGGTAGCCATTGGGGAGATCGGGTTGGATCTTTACCGGGATTATGCCCCTTTGAATGTACAGAGCGACCTGCTCTCGCAAATGCTTTATATTGCGAAAGAGAAAAATCTTCCGCTTATCATCCACAGCCGGTCCGCAGTTGGTGAACTGCTCAAAATCCTGAAAACCTGGTTCTTATCGCTAAATGAGTCACACGACAAATTGGCGGATGCTCCTGGGGTAATGCACGCGTTTGAGGGGTCGCTTGAAGAAGCGGAAAAGTTTCGTGAAATGGGTTTCGCGATTGGTCTTGGTGGAGCCTGGACATATGATCCTTCCCGCGTGGATCAAAGCATAATCACCAAAATACCTTTCACCTCCTTCGTTTTTGAAACGGATTCCCCCTATCTCACACCTGTTCCCTGGCGCGGGAAACGCAACGAACCTGCTTTTCTGGCAGAAACTGTCCAATGTATTGCTCAAAAAACAGGTATGAATTCTACAGAATTATGTAAAATAAGTACTAACACTGCGAAAAAGATTTTTTCCTTGGAGTTAATTTGAGCAATCTGAATGAGATTTTTCTGCCGGTCCAGGAAGATTTGGCTAAGGTCGAAGAGATCATGCGCGCCTCGGTGCAAAGTCCAAATCCTTACCTCGCCGCTGCGCTTGAGCAGATCCTTTCTGCTGGTGGAAAAAGGATCCGACCTGCCATTTCACTCCTCACCGGTAAAATGCTGGATGGTCCTGCAGAAAGGATCCATCTTCTTGCAGCCTCTGTGGAGGTACTCCATTCAGCTACATTGGTTCATGATGATCTTATCGATAATTCATTGATCCGCCGCGGGATGCAAACCCTGAATGCCAAATGGTCAGCGGGTGCTACCGTCCTTTCTGGAGATTATCTTTTTTCCTGCGCAGCTCGCCTGGCAGCGGAAACAGAATCCACAAAAGTGGTCGGCAGGTTCGCCGAGACGCTCTCAATCATTGTGAACGGGGAGATCACCCAACTCTTCAGCGGTCCATGCAGGTTGGACCGTCAGGATTATTACCAGCGTATTTACGCAAAAACAGCTTCTTTATTCGAAACCTGTGCGTTTTGTTCTGCACTGCTCTGCACAGAGGATCCTTCCATCCAGGAAGCTTTCCGTATTTTTGGCAGGGAAATCGGAATGGCCTTTCAGATCGTGGATGATATACTGGATTACACAGGTGATCAGGTCACGCTCGGAAAACCAATCGGGAGCGACCTGCATCAAGGGTTACTTACCCTGCCGCTGCAGATATATGCAGAGAGATATCCGGAACGACCCTACATTCAGGAAATTCTCACAGGTAATTGCCTGGACGATCGTGATTCCATACAAATGCTGATCGCCGACCTGACAGCTACCGAAGCGATCCAGGAGTCCTTCCAGGTCGCTCGTGAATTTTCTGAACGGGGTATCCAGGCCATCGCGTCCTTTCCGAAATCGGATGCTCATGAGTCGTTGATCAAAATCGCTCGATTCATCGTTGACCGCGATATGTGATTACCAGTTAAAAAGAAAAAGCCGTTTTCACGGCTGCTGAATGCGCTGGGTGGGAGTTGAACCCACACGCCTTGCGGCACATGGCCCTCAACCATGCCTGTCTGCCAATTCCAGCACCAGCGCAAAAGCAACGCTATTATAACTGGCTTGAAGGATGTGTCAAGAAATATTTCTCTGGAGGCAAAATGGCAATCGTACTGGATGGCATGGGTAGTGACAATTATCCTGATCCTGAGATTCAGGCAGCAATTGAATCATCGATAAAACTAAATGAGGAGATTATTCTAGTCGGAGATGAGAACCTTCTCAGTCCAAAATTGAAGGCAGCCAACCAAATCCAGGCTAAGGTTCGGATTGTGCATGCCCCGGATATTTTGAAAATGGATGAACATGCGGTGGAAGCCGCCCGCCAGAAACCGCAGAACTCAATGGCGGTTGGCATGAACCTTGTGAAAACCGGCGAAGCCCGTGCTTTTGTCACCGCAGGCAATACCGGGGCTGCGTATTTCACGGCTGTGACCACATTGCGCCGAATCCGGGGCGTTTCCCGCCCGGCATTATCGGCTGTCCTGCCAGTCAGGAACGGTCATGCGCTCTTTATGGACACTGGCGCAAACGCGGATTGCCGCCCGGAATTCTTGCTGGAATTTGCCATCATGGGATCCATCTACGCCGAGAAGTTGCTAAACCACCCTAAACCGCGCGTGGGAATTCTTGCCAATGGTGAGGAAGCCGGGAAAGGCAATGAGCTTGTTAAAGCCGCTTATCCCCTCCTTCAGGGTTCAGGACTGAATTTCGTGGGCAATATCGAACCGAAAGATTTCTATTCCGGAAAAGTCGATGTGCTTGTTACGGATGGTTTCACCGGTAACGTGTTCATCAAGTCCAGTGAAGCGGTTGCCAAAGTGATCACCGATAACCTGCGGGAACAAATCTCCGCGTCATTCATCCGAAAGATGGGATACCTGCTGGTCAAACCTGCCTTCGTCGCGCTCAAGAAAATGCTCGATCCAGGCGAGATCGGGGCGGCTTTCCTCTTGGGTGTGGACGGTTACGTTTTCATTGGTCACGGACGTTCAGATGCCAGGGCGCTTTCCAACGGACTTGCGCTGGCTCAACGAGCGGTGGATTCGAAAATCCTGGAATCGATCAGGTCTGAGATCCAGGAACGTGTCGGCTCAAAGCCTGCGGCAGGTTGATCCCAATATGAAGATTTACTCCAACGATAAATTGATCAAACGTAACAAGCTCCTCAGCCGGATGACCTTGATCCTGGGCTTGGGTTTTATGGGCTTTGCATTTTTTACCCTGCTCAATACGGATACGACTTCCCGTCTCTTTATCCCTTCCCTCATCTCCGGCGCAATCGGAATCATCCTCGCCACGGTCAACATTCCCCTGTCAGCCCGATTCGGCGTTTCACCTCGCCCGGATGAAATGATCAGTGCTTCCCTCAAAGGGTTGGATAACTCCTTTTCCCTTTTCCACTACACTACCGCCGTCCCCCATCTACTGGTTGGTCCATCGGGTATTTGGCTAATCAACACATATATGGTTCAGGGAAAAGTGAACTATTTCGTTGAGAAAAAACGTTGGAAATTGGTTAAATCCGGCCGTTTTTTCTCAAAGATTTTTGGAACTGAAAGTATCGGGAACCCGACGCTTGAGGCTGAAGCAACTCAGCACGATTTTCAAAAATTGATCGGGAGACTCAACCCGATACCAGCACTCCCAGATCCCACTCCCCTCGCGCTGTTCATCAGCAAGGAAGTCACCCTGGAAACCGAGGATGCACCTTTTCCCGCCATTAGTCTGGATAAATTGAAAGGCTTTGTTCGCAAGAATCCTGATCTGCCAGATGATCAAAAATCAGCTATCAAAGAGCTGATCAAACAGATATCGGAATAAGTAGATTTCAAATTATACGAAATCGAATCCTGAATTCTAATCTCGCTTGGGCTTTCCCTTGTCAGGAACACTTGCCTTTAATTTTTGGATTTCCTCTGTGCTCAGATAACGCCAACTTCCGGCTTTCAGGCTCCCCAATTCCAAAGTCGCCAGCCTGGTGCGGATGATCTTCTTAACCGGTAAACCGAGTGTTTTCCCCACTTCCTTAATCTGCCGCTTGCGCCCCTCCCGCATGATGATCTTAAGCCAGGTCGTATTCTCTTTTTGTTTTTGTATGTAAACCTTTGCGGGTAATGTTTTCTCGCCTTCTTCCAAAACAACCCCCCTGCGCCAGGCAGCCAGTTGTTTTTCGTCAGGTCTGCCATCCACTAACACCTGGTATTCTTTCTCATGGCCATAACGGGGGTGAGTTAACCGGTTGGCCAGATCGCCATCATCGGTCATTAGGATCAACCCTTCTGCATCGATATCCAGCCGCCCCACCGGGTAAAGATGACCCTCAACTGGTATCTGATCCCGCACGGAAGGTCGTGGATCAGCAGGGTCTGTGTCAGATCTCACTCCAACCGTTTTGTTGAAAATGATATAGGTTTTCTTTCGTTCAATTAGGGAAAGCTGCTTCCCGTCCACCTTGATACGATCGGTTGCAATATCTGCCTTTGATCCCAGCTTTGCAGTCACGCCATTGACTGTTACCCGTTGTAATTCAATTAATTCCTCACAGGATCTTCGTGATCCATAGCCAGCCTGGGAAAGGATTTTTTGCAATCGCTCTTCAGTCATTGGCTAGTCCTTCAACAAGGGGTTTTCTTCCACAGCATCTTCCGCCAAAGTCTCGTAATCAAAGGGCGGTAATTCCTGGATAGCCCCCAAACCGAATTGCTGCAGGAATGCACTGGTGGTGGAATAGAGGATCGGCCTGCCTGGTCCATCCGCACGTCCAGATTCCTCGATCATTCCTTTTTGCAGAAGGCTTTTTATGACTCCGTCGCTGTTGACACCTCGAATTGCATCGATTCCCGGTCTCGTAATGGGCTGCTTGTAGGCAACGATCGAAAGGGTCTCCACTCCCGCGCGGCTTAAGCGGGAACTGGCTTCCAAACCTAGAAGTTTCTCCACCTGCGGGGCAAATTCCGGGTCGGTGGTTAATTCCACCTTTCCTTTATGCCATTTCAAACGTAAACCGCCATCTTCAGAGTAGCGCGTTTCGAGGATTTTCAACACCTCATCAACTTCAGCGATTTTCATCTCGGAAGCCTCGGCCAATTGCGCAACAGAAACCGCAGTTGGTGCTGCAAAAAGCATCGCTTCGATCATCGCGTGAATAGGCAAAGGGGAGGGAGGATTTTCACTCATGCTATAATCAAAAATTGCTAAATTAAGATTGTTGATTATACCTTTTCCATCGTACAAATGACCAAAATCACCCACTTTTGCTCAGCACTGCTAGTCATTATCCTTCTCGTCTCCTGCAACTCGAATTCCACTCCCGGAGAGATGATCCAGGTAGCCATCGATGCCGATGGCAAACAGATTCCGCTCGAAGTCTCCGCCAAAACGTCCGTCGCCCAGGCGCTTGAAAAGGCCGGGATTGAATTAAAGAACCTGGACCGGGTGGAGCCTGAGTCATTCAAACTCATCACCGCTCCGACCAACATCCAGGTTATCCGCGTCTCGGAGGAATTCGATGTGGAGGAGCAGGTCATTCCTTTTGAGCACCAAACGGTTCAGAATGAATCACTGCCCAAGGGGCAGACGCTTCTGATCCAGCCGGGCGCGAATGGCAGCCAGCAGATCACTTACCGCAGGGTGATGGAAGACGGCGTTCAAAAATCTCGATCGGTCTTCCAGGTATCTGTAGTAAAAGATCCTGTGCCTGAGATCACCATGGTGGGCGTGCAAACACCTTTCACCCCTCTTCCCATCCCTGGCAGGATTGCATATCTGATCGCGGGCAACGCCTGGGTAATGGAAGGCTCCACCGGGACACGCAGGCCGATGGTAACAACGGGTGATCTCGACGGGCAGATCTTCACGCTTTCAAATGATGGCCGCTGGCTTCTCTATTCCCGGAAAGCGCCTGCAGATAGCAAAAATATCAATTCGCTTTTCGCCATTGATATCGCGCATGAAGGTCAAGCGCCAATCGATCTTGGGCTCAACAATGTGATTCACCATGCCGCCTGGGTGCCGAATCAGGAAAATACCTTCACTTATTCGACAGTAGAGCCACGCGACGCCCCACCTGGCTGGCAATCGAACAATGACCTTTGGATGATGACCTTCACTAGCAGCGGGAGTGTGATCCGCAATGACAAGATCATAGAACCTAACAGCGGGGGAACCTATGGCTGGTGGGGAACAGAATTCACCTGGTCTCCGGATGGGAATCACCTTGCCTACGCCCGCCCGGATCAAATCGGTCTGGTGGACCAAAAAGAAGGCACCTTCGTCCTCTTGCAGAACTTGATCCCTTACAACAGTCAAAGTGACTGGGCTTGGATCCCGCCTTTGGAGTGGTCTCCGGATTCCCGCGTTTTCTTTTATCCGGATCACAGTGCCGGAGCTGCGGATTCCCAGCCAGGCTCATCTCCCGATTTCAACCTTGAGGCGGATTTCCTTCAATCCAATTCTCCTGTGACCATAGTCCCGCTCACCGGCATGTTTGCATATCCAGCAGCTTCTACGCTGCAACCGGATGGGCGCTATCAGTTAAGTTACCTGCAAGCGATCTTCCCATCTCGAAGCGATACGAGCCGGTATAAGATCGTCCTGATGGATCGGGATGGATCCAACAAAGCCACGGTTTTCCCACCCGAAGGATCGGCCGGGATCGAACCCCAGCGTGTTTTATGGTCACCTCCGGATGAAAATGAAGTTACCAACAGGCTCGCCTTCCTCTACCAGGGTAACATCTGGTTTCTCGACCTTCCCGACCTGGTTACACACCAGGTGACCGGGGATGGATTGATTTCACGAATGGATTGGAGATGATTTGATGAGAATATTAATCACAGGCGCGGCAGGTTTCCTCGGGTCCCATCTCTGCGATTATCTGCTGGAAAAAGGTCATGAGATCGTGGGCATGGACAACTTCATCACCGGGACACCAATGAATCTCGCCCACCTCGCAGGAAATTCCAATTTCCAATTCATTAAACATGATGTTTCTGAATTTATTTTTGTTCCGGGCAAGGTGGATTATGTCCTGCACTTCGCCTCACCTGCAAGTCCAAACCCCACTTCCCAATTCGGTTACCCTAACCTGCCGATACAGACCATGAAAGCTGGAGCGCTGGGTACGCACAATTCTTTGGGGGTAGCCCGGGCATATAATGCCAAATTCCTGCTGGCGTCCACCAGCGAGATCTACGGCGATCCTCTCGAGCATCCACAAAAAGAAAGCTACTGGGGCAATGTGGATCCAGTCGGGCGGCGCGCGGTTTACGATGAAGCTAAACGCTTTGCAGAAGCACTCACCATGGCATATCACCGGGCGCATAATATCGATACGCGTATCGTGAGAATATTCAATACCTATGGGCCCAGAATGCGCCTGGATGACGGCAGGGTTGTGCCCAATTTCATAAATCAGGCATTGAAAAACGAACCGCTTACCATCTATGGCGATGGCAGCCAAACTCGCAGCTTTTGCTATGTCAGCGACCTTATCGATGGCATTTATCGCTTGATGTTATCCGATGAACACCTGCCTGTGAATCTGGGCAACTCCGAGGAAATCAGCATTCTCCAATTTGCGACGAAAATAAATTCGCTACTCCAAAATTCGGCCGGTTTGGAATTCAAAGAAAATATGTTTGTCGGTCACGATCCCCAGTTGCGGCAGCCGGATATCACCCGTGCCAAAGAGATACTGAACTGGACGCCCAAAGTTAGGCTGGATGAGGGCTTGCGTTTTACCATTGACTTCTTCAAACAGTTGGGCGCATGACCACAATGATAAATAATCGCAGCGAACAAAAACGCATCCTAAAATTTGCGGCGGTTGGTGGAATCGGCACGGTGATCGATTTCGGTATTTTCAATTTGCTCACCCAGCTCACACCGCTCACCGCAGTGGCAGCCAGTGTGATCTCATTTTCATGCGCAGTTGTAAACAATTTTTTTCTCAACCGTTCCTGGACCTTCAAAGATTCCATTGTAAGACCGCTTCCCGTGCAAATGGCTCAATTCACTCTGGTGAGTGTAATTGGCTTGATCATTCGTACCCCCATCTTCGCCACTCTTGAGAAGGTCTTCACCAATCTGGCAGAGAAATTTCTGCCAGGATTCTTTCTTTCGCCGGTTGTTCTTGCCCACAATCTTGCGCTGGCTTGCGCCATTGTGGTCGTGCTGATCTGGAATTTTATAGCCAACCGATTCTGGACCTTTAAAGACTCAAATTAAAAGGTGGATCATGGAAGATAAGATCCCGCATTCACAATTAGACAATTTCAACCAGGAACCTTTCGAGGTTAAATCTCTGAGACAATTGATGGAAATAGCCACCGGCGCAACCTTCCAAAAAGAGATTCCACCGGAAGATTCCACCCTGGCAGATCGGTTGCCATTTCCCTTCCTCGCCCTGGTCGGTCAATCAGAATTAAAGTTGGCACTACTGCTCTCCCTGGTCAATTCTTCCATCGGTGGTGTGTTGCTGGTTGGCCCAAGGGGAACCGGTAAAACTACCGCAGTGCGCTCCATGGTGGATTTACTCCCGGTCATCGAACGAAGCGCCTGTTTCTATGGTTGCATGCCGGATGACATTGAAACAGGGGGAATGGATGCGGTTTGCCCGGAGTGTGCAAAAAAATATGCTCAAGGCATTTCGTTAACCAAAAAAGATAAAGCCCGCCTCGTGGAATTACCGCTGAGCTCCACCCTGGATGATGTGATCGGGTTCATTGATGAACACCCAGGTTCTGCCCAGATCTCCAAAATCAAACGAGGTGTGTTGGCGCAGGCAGATCAGAACATCCTCTATATCGATGAAGTAAATCTCCTTAATAGGGAGATCATAGATTCCATCCTGGATGCCGCCGCTCAAGGTTCTTTCACGGTTCGCCGGGGACCTGTTTCCGCAGTTTTTCGTTCACGATTTACTCTCATCGGGTCCATGAATCCAGAGGAAGGCATCCTCCGACCCCAGATCCTGGATCGGTTCGGTTTAAGAGTTCTGGTTCGTGGACTGGGAAAACCTGATGAACGGCTCGAGGTTTATCGCAGGGTTTTTTCCTACCAGAAAAATCCTTACGCCATTATCAACCAGTTTCAACGGGATACCGCCCTGGCTAGCCGGGAAATTCAAACCGCAAGGGATCTGCTGCCCTTGGTGACCATCTCCGATGCCGTTGCGCGGGAAGGTATTCGCCTGGTACAGCGGCTGAGGATCGATTCGCTCCGGGCTGAGATCACCCTCTTTGAAGCCTCACGCGCTTATGCAGCCGCGGATGGCAGGAAGGAGGTCAAGAAAGAAGATCTCTTCCACATCGCGCCCATGGCGCTTCGCCTGCGAACGTCTGAGTTCATGGATAAATACTTTGAACACCAACAAGTGGAAGAGGATCAAATTTCCAGAAAACTCGCACCCATGAAAGCCAGGAATAAATGACCTCACTCAAGAGATTCGATCAAAGTCATAGAACCAGGTTGGAAGATTGCCTTTCTGGCAAACCCATGACCGTTCCACCAGTCGCATTGTGGCGCCATTTCCCGGTCGATGATCAATCCCCAGACTGTTTGGCGGCTGCCCTTCTGAATTATCAATCCACGTTTGATTTCGACCTGGTAAAGGTGACACCAGCCTCTTCATTTTGCCTTCGCGATTGGGGCGTCCGGGATATCTGGCAGGGTGATTCGGAAGGGACACGTGCCTATACAAACCATGTGATCCATGAACCCCAGGATTGGCCAAATCTGCCCGTACTAAACCCCTTGGATGGTTTTCTAAGTGCGCAATTGCAGGTGCTTCGTTTATTGAAACCCCATTTATACCCACATACTCCAATCCTGCAGACTATTTTCAATCCAATGGCTCAGGCAAAAAACCTGGCGGGTCAGGAGAATTTATTGAAGATGATGCGCTCCTATCCAGAACTTTTGCGCGAAGGCTTGAAAATCATCACTCGAACCACTGTCCAATTTATCCTCGCCTGCAAGGAAATTGGGATCGACGGAATTTTCTTCGCCGTACAACACGCCCAATCCAGCCTGCTTTCGGAGAAGGAATTTGAAACCTTCTGTCAGCCTTACGATCTGGAGGTCCTGGCGGCAGTGAAGGATCTTTGGCTGAACATGGTTCATATTCACGGGGAAGGTATTTATTTCGACAAAGCGTCCCAATACCCAGCCCAAGTCCTCAACTGGCACGATCGCCACACTTCGCCAGATATCCAGACCGCGCGAAAGACCTACAACGGGGTCATTTGCGGGGGCTTGAGCAGGTTGGAATCCCTTGTTTTAGGCGATCCTGATCAAATCCGCTTGGAAGCCCAGCGAGCCATCCAGGATGCTGGAGGATCCAAATTTATTTTGGGCACAGGCTGCGTTGTCCCTATCACTGCCCCATTCGGCAATATTGTCGCTGCCCGTAATTCCGTCATCCCAGGTTAAGGCAGGCATTTATTGAGTAATCCCAGAATCATCGCTGGAAAAGCCAAAGGGATGCGGTTGAAATCGGTCCCCGGCGATTCCACCCGACCGATCACGGACCGGGTCAAGGAAGCTGTTTTTAACATCATCGGTGGGGATATTATCGACGCTTCCTTCCTGGACCTTTTTGGTGGGACTGGCTCGGTCGGTTTGGAAGCCCTCAGCCGCGGGGCATCCCGCTGCCTATTTTTGGACATCAACGAACGTGCAGTTCAGGTTTTGAAAACCAACATTGCTGCGACTGGTTTTGAAAAAAACGCAACTGCAAAACTACAGGATGCAAACAAGTTTTTGGCACACCTGCCTGATCAAACCTTCGATTATATTTACGTTGCCCCGCCACAATACAAAGAAATTTGGAAAAGAACCTGCCAGATTCTCGATGAGCGGGATAACTGGTCAAGCCCAGACGGATGGGTGATTGTTCAAATCCACCCGATTGAATACGTGAAATTAGATCTAAAGAATTTTATGGAATTCGATCAGCGGGATTATGGCAGCACGAAGTTGGTATTTTTCGAGCATCAGGTATCGAGTTTAAGATTCGGATAACACTATCTGCATTTGATCATCTGCATCGTAATAATACCGGCCGGAAAATGCCGGTTTTCCTGGTTCGCGCCTGGCGATCAATGGCAGGATCGTATGCAGGTCTTCCACCAGCGGAAAGTCGTCAATCTGGGTCAGCTTAACCCATTCCAGATCACCTTCCCTGGAGGACCTTATCTTTCCGCCCTCAAACTCCCCGCGGAAAACGAAAATGGCTACGCCCGGATTGCCGCCTGTATCCACGAGCACGGTTCCACTCAGCTCCAGAGAGTTGCAATGTAACCCGCTTTCTTCTTTAAGTTCCCGCCTGGCGGCACCCAGCGTATCTTCGCCCTTTTCGATGTGTCCTCCCAAACCATTATATTTTCCCGGCCAGAGTTTCTTGTCCGGAGCACCTTTTATTAGCAGGACGGAATCTTCGTTAAAGAGGAAAATCAATACTCGGGGAATTACGTTGTACCGTTCCCGGTCCTTGGGGTTGATCTGTTCGTTTGCGGGGCTCATAATAAAAAACTGCCTGAAAACTTTTTTTACTCGTTTTCAGGCAGTAAATCCATCTAAATTTTAGTCGGCCAGGTCGCTGACGTCGGCCATTTCCACGCCGCCGGCAAGGTAATTTTTAATATCCGGTTTGATCATGACTGGCTTGATGAATTCAGCCACGGTTTTAGCGGTTCCCCGCACACCTAATGAGGTAAAGAGCTTGGTAAGCTGATCTTCCCAAGCCTTTCCGATTTTTTCCCGGTCTGTAAGCGGAAGTCTCCAGGACTCAGCTTTAAAGGGGCCGATGGCATTTTTGCGCACCTTATAGTAGAACTGCTCGTCCGTCATTTCTGGTTTACGGTCTGCAGCGCTCTTTTCATCCAGGTAGGCATATATTTTTTTCTTGAAATCGGCTGGGATGAGATCGAAGAACATGTTGGTGAAGTTGGTCGCCAGGTGGACCTCGGTGGCTTCGTACTCAACGAACTTCGAAAATGCGTCTTCCGGGAGTGTGGATGCCCCATGTTGCACGGTTCCACCCAGACCATAATCCTTGCGGGCAACCCGGCTGAGATCGCGCAAAATGTTGAAATCAACGTTCACTTTGGCGATCGATCCATCCGGTAGGACAACTCCGCCGTGCGAGGTGCCCGTTTGGATGCTGATCTTACTCAGTCCATAAGCCTTCGGATCGAGCTTCTTTAGTTCACTGGCGAATCCGTCCAGATAACCTCGCAGTTCTTCTTCCGTAGAATTGTGTCCGCCAACTTCGCCAATTTCACCGCCAACAGATATACAAACCCCAGCGGGTTCCTTGGAGCGGATGTAACCGGTCAGGGCTGCTGAAAGCTTGGTATTGATAAGCTGCTGTTCGGCAATGGTGGGTTTGTCGATCTCAACCAGGGTGGATGTATCGACATCAATATTGAAAAACCCGGCGGCAATGGCCTCGTCGATAAGGGATTTGAGCGCCGTGATTTCAGCGTCGCCATTGGCTGCATATTTCTTGGCAGAAACCTGGAAATGGTCCCCTTGAATGAAGACCGGACCCTTGTACCCTTCTGCTATAGCCGCTGTCAAAATGGAAGTTGCATACTCAGAGGGTTTCTGATCGGTGTAACCCATTTCGGAGCGCGCTATTTCAAATATTACCGCTGCACCATCCATTTTTTGCATTGCGCGGAAGGCAGCTCTGGCACAATCGAACGATAGCACTCGTAAATTGATGGCGGGAACAGAGAAAGTGAATGGCACTTTGCCTTTCCCACGGGCAGCATAAAGATCATTGATCGATGCCGGGTAAATCCCGAGTTCGAGGCCAATTTGACGGGTGAGATATCGGGCGTAACCCTGCCTGGCGCCGGTGCTCAGCGCAGAGGCTTCCGCCAGTTTGTGGGCGTTTTTACGAAGTTTGGCCGCGTCCTTAACCTTCACCTGGTTCTCTGTGATCTCGACACTGCCGTCGAGCATAGTTACGAATTCTTGAAAAAGTTTATTATCCATGATTCATTTCTCCAATTTGATTTAACTTAAGAACATGGGTACGCCCATGAAATCTCGAATCTTCGGCCGGTAATTTTCAATATCATAATAACTGGGTACATCCACGCGTTTCTTGCCAGCCAGGATCATATCGACCGGAACGGTGGTGTACTTGCCACCGTGCAGCGCGACCATTTTGCCTGTTTCATTCCTGCGAATCAATTGAACTGCCAGGTTTCCGTAGGACATGGCCACCATTCGGTCGAGGGAATCCGGCGCGCCGGAACGCATCAAATAACTGAGCTGCTGGTAAATGATATCCTGTCCGGAAATCCGTTTGATCTCTTCCGCCACAACCTCGCCAACACCACCAAGTTTGCGGTGTCCGAACATATCTGCTTCACCGCTCTCCACCACTTCTCCGCCTTGCATGATTGCGCCTTCAGAAATGGTCATAATTGCATAGTTGGAAGGATTGTTACGTTTATCCTCCACCAGATATTCCACCAGTTTATGGATTTCAAAAGGAACCTCAGATATGATCGCTCTGTCCACATAGGATAGATAAGCGCTGATGAGACTGGTTTCACCGGAATTGCGACCGAATAATTCCATAACAGCGATGCGTTCGTGTGAGCCAGCCGTTGTACGCATGTTGGTGATAAATTCCACAGACCGGGTCACTGCAGTCGAAAAACCAATACAATAATCTGTGCCAAAAACATCGTTATCCATTGTCTTGGGAATGGCTACGACCGGGAACCCTTCTTTATGCAGTCTCACACCAAAACTTAGGGTGTCGTCGCCACCGATTGGGATCATCACTGAAATGCCCAAATGGTTTAGAAGATGCAGAACGTAATCGGTGTAATCCATTACATCCGCTCCCTCCACCTTTTTCCCCCATTTGGAATTTTTGAGAAAGTCGGGAATTCTCTTTTCACTTACGTTCTGTGGATTCGTCCGTGAGGTGTGCAGGAAGGTTCCACCTGTCCGGTCGATCGTGCGGACATCATCCCGGGATAATTCTTTGATGTAATATTCACGCGTGGAAGGTTCATCCAGGTTGTAATGCAGCAACCCCCCCCACCCCTTTCGGATACCGATCACTTTATACCCGGATTCCAATGCATTGAAAACTACAGATTTAATCGCAGGGTTCAACCCCGGGACGTCTCCCCCACCGGTTAAAATACCAATTACTTTCGACATGTTGCTCCTCGGATGAATAAAATTAAGCTTGGTTTGGTGCAGTTATTGGAACGCAGGGAATTTCGAGGGTAATCATCGAACCCTTTGCGGGTACCGAATCAATATCCAGGCGACCGCCAAGCATTTCTGCTCTTTTTCGGATGATATTCAGACCTGAGTTCTCTTTGGTTATGGCCGTGGTTGGGTCAAAGCCCAACCCGTTATCGGCAATCGTCACTTTAGTGCGATCATCCTCAATGGAGAGAGTCAGGTCGATTTTTAATTTACTTAGCTGCTTCTGGTTGTGTACAACCGCATTGGTCATTAATTCCTGCACAGCCCGGAAGATCATCAATTCCAGATAGTTATGCAGCCGGCGTTCCGATCCGCGCATCTGGAAATTCACTTCCACATTATTGTGGTCTTTAAAATTTTCAGTATATTTTTTAAGTGTGGAAACCAACCCCAGGTCACCTATTGACATCGGCTGCAATTCAAACACAAAGTTCCGAACGTTTTGGAAAGTGGCAATGGAGGCAGCCTTAAGACTGGCAAGCTCTTCTTTCACCCGGGCAGGGTCCACATCTATGGTTTTTTCCAGTATTTCTGCCTGGAGTACAAAATTGGAAAGCACCTGGGCGGGTCCGTCGTGCATTTCTTTGGCGAGCTTCCCGCGCTCTCCCTCCGCAGTGCCGATCAACTCCTCCAGGCTGGCCATGTTATCCCCACCCTTGCCGCCGGCCTTCCCGCCGCTGCCATTTTCCATAATGTAGCTTCTGGCTTGTTCAAGCATACCGATATACCGTTCGAGAAGATTCTGTTCGTTCTGCAGCTTGTCGATCTGACCCCGCATCACCAGCAGTCTTTGCTGTGCATCGATCGCGTTGTTATATATGGCTTTAATCTCTTCGCGACTCATAGTGTCGCTTGACCCTTGAAGCTGCTGGAGCTGACCCGTGAAGGTTGTATTGCGCTGGATTAACCTGTTTAATTCCAACTGGCTTTGCTCCAACATGACGGAATTATCCTTAATCTGCTGTTTGATCTGGTTGTGTTCGATCTGCAGCGTATCGAGGAAACTTTCGGTGAATTCGCTTGTATCCAGGGCTTGAAGTGCCATTGATTACTCCCTGACTTCTGAACGATTAATTTTGCTAGTATAGCATAACCTTATCATTGTTTGTACATTTCACGTGTTCATTTCGTATTAATTTTATACACAGTCATGTTATCACCGCCGTTACTCGGCGAAAAGACTCCTCCGCTGATATGGATAGCGGTCAATTTTGAGGTGATCGCAGGGTACCACGACGGAAATGTCATAAGATAATCCACATCGGATTTCTGTATTAGGATTAGCAAACCGGTTTCATCCCGGATCACTGGCAGAACTACAGGTGAAATTAGCCCGGCCAGGTCTAAGATCTGCCTTTCCCCGAAAAATCCCAGTGCTCCGATATCATGCGCTGCGATGACCGATTCCTGTGGTGTGTTCGCATTGATCCATTTAGCCGTATCCACCATCTCCGATTCGATGATTGCGACATCGGTGGCATAAGTGCGGGCTCCAAGCCAGTAAAACGCGGTGTTAACAATGATTATCGCCAGGACCCAGGCAGTCGATAGAATCCTGGGAATCCTCCTGTTTTGGCACAATCTCCAGATGGCGTAAACACCCGACCCCGAAACGATTAGGAAGAATGGCATCACCGGAATTTCATATCGACCGTGCTGGTAACCCACCGGCAACCGCATTGCATAAACCAGCAGGAATCCCGCCCACCAGATAACAAACGTAAGCAGTCTCCATTCTTTATTACGGCAGGAAACCCAAATCCGATAAAACAAACCAGGAAGCAGGAGGATCCCCATCCCCACAATATGCTGTTGGAATACTGTCCAAACCCTTGTAAGCAAAGGTAGTTGCAGTATTTCTTGATACTCTAGTTGTTTTGCGAAGAAGGTGTTTGGCCAAAAATTGCCTGAAATGGAATGGTTGAATAGAAGGTACGGTATAAACAGAAGGATCGCCCCAAGGATCAACCACCCTGCATCCTTCCCACCAGCTTTCCTTTGCGATATTGTGATGATCAGGATCACTATTACTGGTCCGAGCAGCATCAAAGCATCTGGCCGAATCCAGATTCCAAGTCCGATCAATATACCGACAACAAACCAGCGAATTTTTTTACCCAGGAGAATCAATAATATTCCCAGGGAAATATCCGCAAGGATCAGGGTCTCCATCCCGGATGCTGCTGCCCATACAAAATGCCATTCCAGCATTAAAAGTAAACCCACCCACGGTATTCGGGAATCATACCGGTCAGTGATCCGTGCGAATATCCCCTCCCCCAACCAGCCTAATGTCACCAGAGATGCCCAGCCGAGGATCATGGTCCAAGTGTAATTATTTCCAGTAAACAGGTAGCCAAGGGACAACAGAAATGTCCAAAGCGGCGCCGTAGAACCGGCCGAAGGAACTCCCTGTGAGTACGCAAATTGACGGTAATGCACAAGATTTCTCGCAAATGTCTGGTGGATCCAGGCGTCATCCAGGGGATATCCGATCCGATATGTTTGGTTGCTGAAAATAATATAAACCCCCATCACAAAAAAAGCTGTGACACCAAGAATGAGAATCTGCTTTAAAAATAAGTGGTTTTTCATGGTTCGGACGTGAAACGAAAAACTTTTAAGTCATCCATATTGAAGATTAGCTCAAAGTCGGGATTACCCTCCAACCCTGTATAAAACAGCTCCAATCCCTGCGGATGGTCCTTATCAATGATCAGGATTTTCGCACCGAATTTCGCCGCTACTGACCTTACTGCATCCAGACCGCCATCAGGGATCACAATTGCCGGCGTTCCCGCCACCAGGTTCCAGCCGGGAGGATTTTTCACCATTACAACATTATTTATATTTAGATTTCCGGTTTGGATTAATTTCGCCTGTATTAAATTGTACTTATTTTCATCCACCAACCAGTTGGAAGTCCCACTGGTCATCGAAAGGACCCTTTGATAGAAAATCAAACCGGTCAAGAAGATCATGATAGCAACGATCCCAACCTGGAAAACCCGACGCGCCTGTTCAAGCTGCCAATTTCGTTTCTGCTCGCCCCAATGGACAAACCGATCCAACCCCACCGGTACAACTGCCCAAAAAAAGATCTGCACCCCAGCAGCCGCATGTATGAATCCCCCTCGCATCCCTGCAAAGGGAAAAACCAGGGTCATCAATAAGAATATGGTCGCATAATAAATCCCAGCCAGAATGAGCCGGTTATCCTTTTTTCTCAACCAGCAGCCAGCGATGATGAAAGGCACCAGTAGGATGCCTCCCTGCACTGCAATGGCGCTTTTGATATTCATCCATAACGCATCCAGTCGCACCCGCATGATTGGGCCAGTTCCCAGATTGATCCAATTTTTTAAGGAAAGAGAATCTGGGGGAAATAGGAAGGTTTGATCATAATTTGACAGCCAAAGCGTGCGACTTGTTCCTGGCGGAAAGAGCTGCCCCCAAAGGATCACATTCCGCATGTACCATGCACCGCTGACAATTGCGTAACCAAAGATGACAACAAGAAATGTTGTTAAAAGGTACTTGAGATTACGGGTGCGGAAACCTAAAAACACAAGACAGCCCAGTACGATCAGCAGCCATAATAATCCTTCTGCACGGGTCATGTGCAGCAAGCCGCAAAGTGCACCTATTCCGGCCCAGGTCAACAACCGAAATTTCTCCCTCTTCGCTGCCAGCATTCGGGCCAGCAGGATGATCAGCACTGCACCGAAGACCATCTCAGGCGTGAATGTTTCCGGAACCGCATAATATAGAAGGTAGAAGCCCGGGAACAGTCCGAGCAACCCAGCCATCCATCCATCGCTCCTCCGCGCGGTGAACGAAAAGGCTATCCATGCCGTGATCACCGGGATGAGCGCGGAGAAAAGGATTTGAAGAACCCAAAGGGTCGATTTCTGGCTGCCCAGTTGAAGTGAAATACTTCCCGTGGACAGAATGGTTGCCATCGGCATCCAATACGTATTGGATGGGTGCGGCAGACTGGCTGGATCATCCAGGTAGTTCCATAAGAAGTCCTGGGTGAATCCCCGCCCGGAAACTAAGGCTTTGCCAGTAACCGCGTAATATTCCGCATCCATATATCCCGCGCTTTTCTGTAAATACCCCGCTGCGGCTATTACCAAGACGGAAATAATATATAGAAGCGCAAAATCCTTACGGGTCATTTCGCTCTGCTTTCAAAAAACATCAGCAGCACGTCGCCGATTTTCTCCTGGCGGGTCAGGGCGTAATTCTTTTTCAGCCAGTCGACTGCCGGTGGGATGGTCTTGGTGACGGAATATTCATCAATTGCTTCCTGGAAAACCACAAAAACCAGCCTGCTTTTTCCCGCGGATGCAAATTCGATACTCTCTGATGGATGTAGTTCCATCGCCTTTTGGCTGGCCGGGGCAAAGGTGTCGTTCGAACTTCCGGGTTGATCTTTCAAAAAGAGCTGGTTTGGAGACGAAAAGAAGAAATTTACCGGGAAAAAACTTAGCTTGTTGTCATGAACGACCAAATATCCATCCTCCACGGCTTGCTTGATTTTTGCACTGGCTTCGTGAAAGGGTGAACGGGGAAATTCCGCATAAGTATATAGTGCTGGGTATGAGAAGATCGCATTGGCGATAATTAATCCAGCCAGTAATTTCCCAATACGATTCTTCCAATCAAGGGATGTTATAGCAGCTGCCAAACCTAAAAATGCCATCTGCGAAGGGATAAATCCACGAATCACGAACACAGGACGAATCAAATAAGAAACTATGAATAAAAGCACAGGCGGCAAGAAACAAGTGATAGCAAGCAAGCTTAAATTGGGGTTTGTGGCCCAGTTTTTAACAACCCGAAAGATCACCATGATGAAGATATACAACGCCAGAATGGCGCCGCATATAAATAATATTCGGTTCGGTTCTGGCAAATTGAAGGTCAGCATCATGATGGACTGGAAAATTTCCACTAATCCTGGACGCGGTGTCCAGAACGCGCCTTGGATTTTCTGCACCTGACCCGGAACCATCACCAACCAGGGTAGCGCTGTCAGACCGATCAGAAACAAGGCCAACAAATATTTCCACAGAAATTTCCAGCTTTTCCGTACGACGACAAACAAAACAGGTGCAACGATCCAGAATATGGCTAGGTTGTGGGTATACATCGCCCCTGCACCAAATGCGACCATCCCGATCCATGCACCGGTGGATCTCTGTTTAAGGTTGTTGTTTTCCCAAACCTTATAAAAAAAGAAAAGATACCCCCAACAACAAAACACCAGTAACGCGTACATGCGGATATCCTGGGCATGATAGATCTGCAAGGGGGAAATCGCCGCATATAACGCAGCCCATAACCCACCATTGATGGAGATTGCCCTGCGCATGAAAGCGAAAAGGAAGAACATCGCGCCAAGGCTGAGAAGCACGCTCAGCAATCGCAGGAACCAGACTTCGGTCGAAATTAGCTGCCAGAAATGGAGTAAAAAATAATACAGCGGCGGCATGGTGTCCGCCGCCGTTCCGTGGATGATATTTTCAAGAGATACTCTGGCTAAAAAATAACTGAAAGCATCATCATATTGAATATTCCGGTTGGAGATGGCTATGCATCGAAGGATAACAGCCAGAAGCATTATTCCAAACAGGATCCACTTCTGTTTCTTATTCATAACCGGGACAAAGTCTCGTCCTTTAGGAAGGTGTCAAAATAAAGTTTGGGGGGTAGGATCGCCCACCCGCGAATCCAATAGAGAATGATCAGAAGGATCAATGGGAGCGGAAAGAAGAGAACCGGGCTCTGGATCGGTTGGTAGGATTTTTCGAGTGTAGCGATAAAAATTACCCAGATCAACACCAGCAGCCCGCCGATTACCGATGCAGTGATGACATTGCTGATGGCAGGCCAGCGCTCCGCGAGGATGGCAAAGAAAAGAATGACCGCAGGCATCATCATGATGAAATTTCCAGGATCAGTCTGGATACCGCTCCAGGCGCTCAGTGCCAGGGTCAGGCAGCCGGTCCATAGAAAATGACGGTACTCCTGGTGCCTTGCCAGCCACCATTCCACGATCATGATCACGATCACTGCCAGAGAAATGATGGTTCCGATCCTTGGTCCCAGTGCCGGGAACCAGGTGGCGAGGGCGGAGGCGGGTGTACCTGGTGGATTGTAGCCCGGGTAGCGCATCACCTCGCGCAGGTTTTGCATGATCCAGTCCGGGATGAGCAATGTCGCACATGCCACCATTAATGCCATAGTGATAAAAAACCAGGCTATGATCCTGTAACGACGCTGAAAGATTGCCCAGATAAGCACATAAAGGACCACCAGCAGTACCACCTGTGGTTTGATCGTGGTCAATGCCAGCAGCACGCCAGCCATTTCATCATACTTGTTTTTGATCGCGTAAAATGCGCCGGCTACCCCCAGCGCGATCAGGATCACCACATTGCCATTGATCAATGAGCGCAAGCCGTGATACCACAATAGAGAGAATACCAATAACAGGATCATCATCCAATTCTTCGGTCGCCAGGTGGTACACTGGATGGACACCAGGGTAAGCGCGATCAGCCCGATCTCCAGGATCGTCATCCACACCGCGCGGGCTACGGTGAAATCCTGGATCAGTGCCAATGGGAAAAACAGGATCACAGAGTAAAAGGGGTAAGCCACCCTCAACTCATGCTCTCCCGGGAGGGCTGTCCGCCCATAGACCATGTTTTGGATTTGTACAGCCACCTGGTCTGAGTAGGGACTGATCCCTTCCGTAAAATATGCGCGGGTTCCTAACCAATGCACCAAAAAATCTGTCCCTCCTGGATTATTGCGGGCATACTGGTAATTCGCGATGGTTAACAAAACAAGAAATACGATACTGAGCAAAACCGCACCCACCCAATAAATGGCCTTATTCTGAATTTTCAATATTGAGCTCCTGGTAAAGGTGGTTAAATTATAATTCAGACATGCAATTCAATATTTCAGTAGGTCAATTCCAGGTTATTCCTGGCGCGTATGAGGAGAATTTCGGAAAAGCCGAAGCGTTCATCCGCCAGGCTTCGGAAAAGAAATGTGAGCTTATCCTGCTTCCGGAACTTTGGCTGGGTGGCTATGATTATCAACATTTCGAGCACTACCAAAGAGAGGCCGAGAATTACATCCACAGGATAGCAGCCCTGGCTCGGTCCTTGAAAATCTCCATCGCCGGCACCTACCCCCTCCGAAATAACGGTGAATGCTGCAACACTATGGTGTTTATTGAACCGTCGGAAAAGATCACATTTTACGAAAAAATTCATCTTTTTTCACCATTACAGGAGAAAGTAAATTTTTCTGAAGGGAAGAAATTGGTATCTTTCACAGCTCCCTGGGGCGATACTGGCCTGGCTATTTGTTATGATCTTCGCTTTCCAGAATTATTTCGCAAATATGCTTTAGCGGGTGTAAAAGTTATCCTCATCAGCGCAGAATGGCCGTTAAGTAGAATCGACCATTGGAAAACACTTCTCCGTGCCAGGGCGATTGAAAATCAATTCGTCGTTATTGGCTGCAACGCGGTGGGGAAATCCGGTAAAAATGTGATGGGCGGAGCTTCCGCGATCATCGATTCCTGGGGTAGAACGTTAGCCGAAGCTGACTCGGAGTCCGAAGCACTGATCACAGCCCGGTTGGACCTCAATGAAATTCTAAAAGCGCGCGAATCGATTTCGGTTTTCCAGGACCGCCGCTCAGATATCTATGGTTGATTCGCAAAATCCAGCTCCTCAACTAAGATTCGCCGGGAAAGATCATAAAAAACGAGATAATCACCGATCTGTTTCTCTTGCCAGGTGATTTCTTTTGTGGTCAAAAACCTTCTTAAATAGTCATTCAATGGCAGGTTATTTGTGGTGATCAAAGCCGTCCTTTGACTCCCATCCACCATTTGATCGTATGGTGCAAAGCGGTCATCCCGCGGAGTGTAGCGTAAGTCCTGATGATAAGGCAGCCGGGGGGTAAAGATCAGCTCTTCCCCGGATAAAAACGCAAGCGGGTAGGCAACCCAATAGTTGGTGAACCCCCGGGTCTGTTTTTTCTCCCTTAGAAAGGCGATCAGATCATCATCATAACTGTGATCGATCACCGTCGTTGTATCAAACTGGGTGGTCAGTCCGGGCGGATTCCGCTGCACGCATTGCAGAGTTCCCAGGAATTGGAAGACAATAACCAGTGTTACACAACCTATTTTCAAGCTTTTCCTTGAAATCCCATCTTGGATAAAGAATCCCGCAAAAACGGCCAGAATGATATTGATCGGCAAGAAATAACGCCCGGATGGATCCGCTCCAAAATGGGTGAATATAAACAGAATGATTATCAAGAGTACCGCAATGAAAGGGATCGCCCTTCGCCATTTTTCCAGGAGGTTTGCTGATCGGGTATTCATAATTCCATATCGAACCACCAGAAACCAAAACGCAGCCACGAACGGTATTAAAGGCAGGACGAGCCAGCGGATTTCCCAGGGCGGCCGAAAACCCAAGATCACCGGAATTCCGAAAAGGATAAAACTCAAGGCGTGCAGTCCCACCTGGCTCAACCAGTTTCCGCTTTCAACGGCAACTGCACTGCCGAAAAGTTCCTGGATTAGATACTGAGGCGTATTCTGAATAGCATACGCGATCCAGGGACTTGCGCCCAGAAGAACCCCAATGATCAGGGGCAATAAACCAGCCAGGATCCTTCTCGTCTTCTTCGAACGGATCAACCAAACCAAGAGATAAATTCCCATGGGAAGGATATAGACCAGGGTCAGCCCGTTCGTCCACACCCCCAATCCAGCCAGGAAACCCCAAAGGAAAAAAATTAGAATTTGTGGGAGGACGGTTAGGGGGGCTTCCCTTATCGATGTGATCCAGAAACCGATGCAGAGGATCAGGTTGCCAATGAGGAGTGCTTCACCGTATCCTCCCAGGCTCACCGTTGTGTAAACAGTCATATTCACGGTTGGGATTGCAAGCAGCGCGACTGCCAATAACCCCGCTGTTTTCGACCGGAATAAAAGCTGCGCTAACCAGTAGGTCGTTAGCAGGATGCCGGAGTATAGGAGGATCTGCGTGTACCGGATCCCAGCCACGCTTTCCCCCGCAATACGAAATAGCGCTGCCACCAGAAACGCATCCAGGCTCCCCATGTAGGCCTGCCCGTAAAAGAAAATGGGCATTTCCCCCGCGAGGATATGACGCGCCATGAGTGCCACAATGGCCTCGTCTGCATTGAAAGGAAAGGCGCCCAGGTATAAAAGGACAAGCTTCCAGGCAACAGCAATACCAACGCCCAGACCAAGAAGCAAGATAACCGTTCGATTTGAAAGTGGACTCGTTTTCACTGTATCGCATTATTCTAGCCTCCTTCCTGATTGTGAACAATCATTTGGCTGTAAAATTTATATATGGGTAGCGAATCCGAAAACAGAATTGAAGGAAGTCTCATACACAAATCCTGGTTCCAGGCAGCACTGGTTGCAGGGTTCATCGCTCTAGCCTCACTCTGCTATTTTTGGAATTTGCTTCAGGTGCCTTTTCACCCCGATGAATCCACCCAAATTTTCATGAGCTCTGATGTGGATTTATGGCTGGAGGATCCACTCTCCCTCGCCTGGCAAAGTCAAACACCACCAGATGCCCGCGCCGAATACCGCCTGCTGGATGCCCCCTTCGCGCGGACATGGATTGGGTTATTTCGGGTTATCAGCGCAACCCCGAAACTTCCCGCCGATTGGGATTGGTCCGCAACATGGACCCAAAACATTCAAGCTGGTGCTTATCCTTCGAATGCGCAATTGTTGGTCAGCCGGGCTGCATCGGCAATTTTCTTCCCCCTCGATCTTGTGTTTCTTTTTCTCATTGGTCGTAAATTGCAGGCAACCTGCTGGGATGGTTGATGATTGTTATCTTCTGTCTGAATGCGCTCGTCCTCCTTCATTCCAGAAGATCCATGTCCGAGGGCCCCCTGCTTTTCTTCACCATCCTTGCCCTTTGGTCATTTTTACAAAATCCCCGTTACCTTTTTCTCTCTGCCATCCCCGCAGCCCTGGCTTTCAATTCCAAATACTCCGCGCTGTCCCTGTTTGCAATTGGGTTGTTCGCGTTGGTTTACCAGAATTGGGAACCGACTCGGTCTCCGTAAAAGGCTGATTTTTCAGATTCCAGTTTATTTTCTAATATTCGTTGGGATTACCCTTTTCTTGAATCCTTTCCTCTGGCAGGATCCTTATCAGGCGCTTGACAGCCGCAGTGATCGCTCGAAATACCCTCCTCGCCCGGCAAATTCATGATCTCGGCACTGATCAGCCAGAATTGGATTTCCACCTCGCCGGGAAAAAGGCTGGCGAGTCTGATCGCGAATCTTTACCTTACCCCACCAGCTTTTCATGATGTTGGGAATTACATTCAGCAGACCCAAGTTACTGAAACCAGGTATCTGGCAGTCATTTATCATAATCTTTTTCGCGGTATGGTTTGGGGGACCTTGACACTGATACTGGCAATCCTGGGATACATCGTAGGCTGGCTCAAAGCTGTGAAGGCAGATCCGACCCGAAGATCCCATTATCTGATTTTATTGGTCGGGAGCATCCTTCAATTCATCTTTCTTATGTGGGCCTTTTCGATCCCCTTCCAGAGATATGTCCTGCCCCTGATCCCATTCTCAACGATTTGGATTGCAATTGCCATCCACCAGTTGGTCGATCTGATTAATAACCACCAGGCTGCCGAATAAATTTGGCAGCCTGGTATTTTTTCCAATATCAAATTAGATTGATTTTCTATAAACCCGATGGTTCTTATATTCCTTGCCGCCTACGGTCTTGAGGTCCTTGCGCATCTGCACAGCAGTTTCTGCGACCTGGGTTAATTCTGCTGCCTCAAATTGTGAACCTTGAAGGTACTTCGCCATCTCATTATAGAGTAGCGCGTTCGCCCCGCGACCCTGGAATTCCGGAAGCACTCCAGCTCCATTCAACGAAATGAATGTCGTCTTCTTGAATTCTCTGAGAATATCGATAATTCCCCAGGGACGCGATAAGCCAACTTTGCCTTTTTGTCGCTGCAGCGACTTCGGAAATATCCGGAAATCCGAAAAGAAAACCTATGATATCTTCGTTGTGCATGATCACTTTGATCATTTTTGGATCCGCAATGGTCAGCAGGCTGTCCAGCAAAAACTGGATCTCCCTCTCTGTAAGGGGATAATATTCCCAGTTGTTTACAAAAGTTTTATTGTAAGTTTGACCGATCCGCCAGGACCAATCCCGCAATTCCTTCTTGGTCTGGAAAGTCTTAACATGGAAATAGCCTCGTTCCTCCACCCTGCGGGCTACCTCCTGCATCTTGGCAGGAAGCACAAATTGCTCACGTGTCAGGTAGCATGAAACAAAATCAACTTCTTTTTCGAAACCTGCTTTTTCAAACAATTTCCGGTAATAAGGAAAGTTATAATTCATCATCGTCATCATAGCCCGGTTCTCATTACCTTCAATTTGGACCCCGTAACCATCCAGGATGCCAAATCCTTTCGGTCCAACGATGGTATCAAGTTTGCGGTCTCTGCCCCATTGAAATGCCGCAGAGAAAACAGCATCCGCAGCTTCCTGATCATCAATTGAATCGAAATAATAGAATTGTGTCTTTTTCGTATTGTGGTAGTCGTTGAAAACCTTGTTCTCTGTTGCTACAATCCGGGAAACTACTTTCCCATCCCTTTTTGCAATAAAAAAATCGGCTGAATTAAACTCATAAAATGGGTGTTTCTTTTTGTCAAAAACCAGGCGCATGTCCGAATAAAATGGTGGTACCCATTGGGGGGTGCCTTGATAGAGATCATAATGAAAATCAATAAATTCCTTAACCTGTCCCTTGTTTCCTGCGTCGACTTTAATGGTTTCGATCATTTCAAACTCCCGGTTTAATTTGAATTACAAAAAAGTATACTCCCATTTATCAAGGTAAAATTAAGCCATTCGGAGGAAGCATGACAACCAGCCACTTGGAAAAGGAAATCCTGCAGCAGCCAACTGTCATCAAGAATTTTCTTGCCAGGCAATCAGCCAATATTGCCTCAATTTGTGATCAGGTTCGTTCCAAATATAAATTCGTTGTCATTGCAGCCCGGGGAACCTCTGATAATGCCGCCAGGTATGCCCAATATCTCTTTGGCGCCCACAATCGACTGCAGGTTGCGCTTGCCACACCATCGTTATTCACTTTCTATAACACCCACCCCGATCTTTCGGATGCGCTGGTGATCGGCATCTCCCAGAGCGGACGCTCCCCGGATATCATTTCCGTGATCGAAGCAGGCCGTAAATGCGGATCCATCACCCTTGTCAATCACGAATGATCCCACCTCACCGCTTGCCTTGAATTCCGATTATGTTATTCCGCTGGGAACCGGGGTGGAAAAAGCAGTGGCGGCAACGAAAACTTATTCAACTTCACTTGCTGCCATGGCGATGTTCTCCTCAATGCTGGCAGGGGATAAAAACCACGTGCAGCAGATTGAATTGCTGCCGCAGGCAATGGAGGAGACAATCGAGTTCGCCGGACGGGACCTCGAGCGGGTCCAGCGATACCGATATATCAACCGCTGCTCGGTGCTCGGCAGAGGGTTCAACTACGCCACAGCCTTCGAGATTGCCCTGAAGATCAAGGAATTAACCGGCGTGATCGCGGAATCCTACTCCTCGGCGGATTTCCGGCATGGACCCATTGCCACGGTTAGCCGTGGATCTCCGGTCATCGTCGTCGCTCCGTCCGGGAAATTGAAACAGGATATTTCAAGCCTAATACATCAGCTCAATACCAGAGGCGCGGAATTGATCGTCATCAGCGATTCCTCTGAACTCCTGGGATATGCAAGGGTCAGGTTTCAAACCCCCAAAGGCATCCCCGAGTGGCTTACACCGATTCCATACGTCATTCCAGGACAGCTTTTTGCCTTGCAGCTCACCCGTGAAATGGGATTGCCCCTCGATCAACCTGCCGGCTTGACGAAAATTACAGAGACTTATTAAATTGTTTGTCTTTTCTGGAGGAACCGAATGGAGAAATTCATAATTGAAGGTGGAAAGAAATTGGAAGGCGTTATCACTCCCTCAGGAAATAAGAACTCCGCGCTCCCTGTCCTGGCTGCCTGCCTGCTCACCGATGAAGAGATCGTTCTCCATAATGTTCCCAACATCACCGATGTAGTTACCATGCAATCCCTGCTTGCCAGCCTGGGTGTCAAAGTGGAACCGCTTGGTGACCACAGCTGGCGCATTCACGCACGCGAGGTGTGCCCGGCTGACCTGGACCCGGATCTGACCCGCAAGATTCGAGCTTCCATCCTTCTGGCAGGTCCTATGGTTGCCCGCTCTGGTCAGCTCACCCTGCCGCCCCCCGGAGGGGATGTTATCGGCCGTCGCAGGGTGGATACTCATTTGCTCGCGCTCAAGAAACTTGGCGCTGTCAATAAAGTATGATCGTAATTTCCAGTTTGAATCCCATGGTTTGAAAGGCGCGGATATCCTTCTGGACGAGGCCAGCGTGACCGCCACCGAAAACGCGATCATGGCTTGCACCACCGCCAAAGGCAGATCGATGATCCGCAATGCTGCCTCAGAACCGCATATACAAGAGCTGTGTCATTTTCTAAACTACCCTGGGTGGGGATATCCGCAATATCGGCTCTAACACGCTTGAAATCAATGGTGTTCCAAAATTGCACGGCGGTGAATTCGCCATCGGACCCGATTACCTGGAGGTGGTCAGTTTCATCGGCGCTGCAGTCGTCACTCACGGCTCCATCCGCATCCGAAACGCCGGCTGTGAATATCTTTCAATGATCCGGCTGGTCTTTGAGCGCCTGGGTGTGCATTGGAACCAGGAAGGCGAAGATATCGTTGTACCCTCCAATCAGAAATTGAGGATCGAACCCGACCTTGGCGGCGCTATCCCAGAGATCAGCGTCATGCCCTGGCCGGCCTTCCCAACCGATTTAATGAGCATTGCGATCGTGGTCGCCACGCAATCCAAAGGAACGGTTCTTTTCCACGACTGGATGTACCCCAGCCGGATGTTCTTCACAGATAAACTTGTGGGAATGGGCGCGCAGATCGTTCTGTGTGACCCGCATCGCTGCATCGTTCAGGGACCTTCCCGGTTCTACGGCGAAAAAATGGAAAGTCCCGATATCCGCGCCGGCATGGCTTTGCTGTTAGCCACCCTCTCCGCACCAGGCAAATCCGTCATCCGCAACATCGGGCAGATTGACCGCGGTTACGAGAAAGTGGACGTTAAATTAAAATCACTCGGTGCCACTATTGAAAGAGTCACCGAGTGATTCTATTAAGTAAGTTTATTTTCCTTCGGCGACTTCCATAAAGGTGGTCACAGCCTGCCGAAGCATATTCTCCGGCAATGCCCCCACCTGTTGATGGACAATGTTCCCATTGGAAATGAACAACATCGTAGGAATTCCCTGAACCCCATATTGCTGGGCATATTTTTGATCATTATCAACATTCACTTTTGCTACCAATAATTTACCTGCGTATTCCGTAGCCAGTTTTTCGAGGGTCGGGGCGACCATTTTACATGGGGTGCACCAGGGAGCCCAAAAATCCACGATTACCGGGATGGCGGATTTTAATACTGTATTTTCAAAGGAATCATCTGTTACATGGATGGGTTCGTTCGTCATTATTTCTCCTCTACTATTAAATCAGATTGATTTTTCCTGTAATCCACGAACCGGTATCCAACTCCCCGTTCTGTCAGGATATAAACAGGATTTGCAGGGTCTTTTTCCAGCTTTTGCCTAAGGTAATTCACGTACAACCGCACATAATGGGGTTCATCCTGGTACTCATAACCCCAAACTTTCGCCAGTAGTGTATCATAAGTTTGCACCCAGCCTGCATTCATGACCAGGTGGTAAAGCAGCCGGTATTCCGTCGGCCGCAATTGAACTGGCTTTCCCTCCAGAAGAACCTCATGCCTTCCAAAATCCAGGGTCAATCGGTCATCAACCTGGATGACTTCCTTGGAGGCGATCCCGCTGGATTCGGATCTCCGTAGCACAGCTTTGATTCGGCTGACCAATTCCCTTGGACTGAATGGTTTGGTGATGTAATCATCCGCGCCCAACTCCAGCCCTTTGATTCGGTCATCTTCCTCGCCGCGGGCGGTCAGCATGATCACAGGCGTGGAATTATGCTGACGGATCAACTTTAGCACTTCATAGCCATCCAAATCCGGGAGCATAACATCCAGCAACACAATATCCGGCAGCTTCTCCCGGATCAAATTCACGGCCTTCATGCCTTTGTCAGCTTCGAAGACCTGGAAACCGTCGTGTTCCAGGTTTAACCGAATAAACCGCACCATCCTCTCTTCATCATCCACAACCAGGACCATGCGGTTCCTGAAATTATCCTCAACCATATGTTTTACTCGCGGACGAAGGTGATAATTTGCTCTTCAGATTCAGATGATACAACTTCAATATAGTTAACTTTTGCGATGGGATAGATCACAATGCTTACATTGGATTCCAATGTTTTGATATCCTTGCCATCCTTTTTGCGAGGGTTTTTCAAGGCAACGAGATTGTCGATTGGGGAGGGTAAATTATCCAATTCCCCCAACACCGGGTCTTCGTTTGATACATGAATAATGACTGTGACCATAAATGACCTACTTGTGGATCAGAACCTGGATCTTCAGCTTTCCGACGGCAAGAATATCGCCATGATTGATCGGGTAATCCACATGTGGGACGATCTTTTGACCATTAACCCGCGTCCCATTTGAGGACCCCAGATCCGTGACCACAACCCCCTGGTTCACAATTTTGATGGCAACATGCAGGCGAGAAACTCCCTGGGCGTAAGCATTGAATGCCGATAGATCAATATCTGGCAGGATAGGCTGTCCCTCCGATACCCTCCCCAGGGTAAATTCTGTCCGACCTTTCAAATGGATCACCTGACCGCTCTCCACAAGGTGAAGTGAAACCAGCGCCCCCTCCTCCCCTGCCTTGATATCCATCGGGGGTTGCGGGGGAAGTACCGGTTGCTGGGTCAGAATATCCGAAGGCGTTTTTTTGATCTGCTGCGTGGTCAGGTTTTCCTGAATGATCAGCCTGGCACCGCATTCACTGCAAAAGAGCGCGCCCGGGGGTTCTTCATGCTGGCAATTGGGACAAATGATCATGGCGTATTATGCTCCGATCCTTGGTTTAACAATAGGGCTCTGGTCCCGTATTTAATTCGCTTGTTGCCTTCCTCGCTGAACCGGTGGCTCTGGTGAATATGTTCAGCTTCCATAAGAACAGTGTGTGCCAGTTCACGGTTACCGTCAGCAAGCAGGTGCGTGGCGAGATGATGGAGGTGTTGGGTGGCTTTGTCGATATCCCCCCCATCTACTTCCTTACGCGCATTTTCGTGCATCCGGTAAAGTGTTAACCGGGCCATTGCTTCTATTATAGCAATAGGTGGGGATTCTTTGTCCAAATTTGGAACAACTTCTTTTTTTAGTTCAATTGGCAGCCGCTCGATTCCCACCGCTTTAGTCGGGATTTCCATCTTGACCTTACCCTTGGTAAGCGTCAATTGTTCCTTATTTACGGATAACGGGCTTATCGCAAATTCCAGTAAAACAGAAAGATTATTATCATAACAAATGCTGCCCATATTTATGGGCGACCCTGGGTCAAGCGGCGTTATATCCGGAGAAAGACGAAAGGCGTATACCAACTCCACCTCTGCATCGCCAGTAAAATCATAGGTGACATTGTGTGCGTAAACCCTCACAATTGCACTCAGCCGCTGATCGAAGAACCTGGAAAGGTCCTTCGGATTGGAGATGAAATTCGCGTTCCCGCCGCTGGAACTGGCCAGCTTATCAAGAAAGACATCATTCCATTCATGACCGACCCCCAGCGCATGAATGGTGATTCCCTCCTCCGCGCACTTGGCTGCCAGATCATAACAGGCTTGCTCATCACCATACGTCTGCCCATCGGTGATTAGGACCAATTGCTTCACGGAGGAAGAAAGAGATCCATTTTTGAGGGCGCTGATCCCGGCTTCCAAACCCTGAAAGATCTCAGTGGCGCCGGAGCAGCGAATGGCGTGTATCTTGCTTTCACATCGATTTATATCGGAAGCATGGGTTGGCTGTACCACCGTCTCGGCTTTATCGCTGAATGCCACAACCGAAACCAGGTCGTCTGGTCGGAGCTGTCGGATCAGATTGACTGTGTTGGTCTTGACGATATCCATCCGGGTTCCAGCCATGGAAGTAGATTTATCGATCACGATGCAAATGTTAATGGGTGGATAGCGGGTGGGGTCAAATTTGGCAGTGCAGTTGACATCCATGAGCACGTACAGCATTTGCTTTTCAGCCAGCATCGGGATAGCGCTCCGGCTGTATTTCGCCTTGATGGATACTTCCGGACCAATTTTCTGCGCCGGAAGGGTTGAATCGTATTTTTGCCTTTTTATTTCGTTGCTGAGGGTATCGTAGGCTTCCTGGATCAGCAGAAATTGTTCCTTCGCGCCTGGATCCGGGTTCGCGTCTGGATGCAACTTACGGGCAGCTTCAAAATATGCTGTCCGGATTTCTTCGGCGGATGCATCCTGCGGCAAGCCTAATACACTGTAAAAATCTGATCCCATTCTACCTTTTCATTAAGTCAAAATTTGAACCAGCACCGCACTGATATTATCCGGCCCGCCAGCTGCATTGGCCGCTTTGGTCAATTCATGGCAGGCGATCGAAGGGTTGGGTGAATTTTTAATGATCCTGAAGATATCGGCCTCTGGAACTACACCCCACAGCCCATCGCTGCAGATGAGAAGCGACCCAGGATGCGGAATCTGGAAAGTATCGATATCCGGGCGGTATGGCTCGGCCTGCCCGATTGCCCGGTAAAGAACGTTTCGTTGTGGATGGTTGGAGGCTTCATCCTCGTTGATTTGACCCAGCTCCACCAGGCGGTGCACCAGGGAATGATCCTGTGTGATCGCATGCATCCTGCCATCCGGATAGAGGAAGTACGCCCTGGTATCCCCCACATGCGCCACGGTAACCTGTTCACCAAGAATCAGTGTCGCCGTAAGGGTGGTACCACCGCCTGGGGCACGTTTGACCACAGCCTGCTGGGCTTCCTGCATCCCCTTCTCCATCATCTCCTGCAAGCTTTCCGACGGAGACTGCGGGACAATACCCAGAAACGGCATATATAACTTGGAAAGCACAAATTGCGAGAATGCCCGGATCGCCACCCCGCTGGCAACCTCTCCATGCATATGGCCACCCATACCATCGGCTACGATGAAGATTCCAAATGGCAGCTCGATGTTTCCATCCGCCAGGATTGAATTGAGCGCAAAGATCGAATCCTCGTTGTGCTCGCGCTGCTTCCCCACCGATTGTGCAGTGCCAACCATCAGTTGGATGGGTTTCAGAGTCACCGAGGAAGAACTCACCGCTTTGAGCTGGTCCTCCGAAAGCGGCGCAGTTTGCACATCGGAATGGAATTGTCGCTTTTTGCCAAAAATCTTGTTGACGAGTTCCTCGAAAGATTTAGCCATTCATCACATTCCTTCCCTCTCAGGTCATCAACGCGTAGAGGATATGATCTGCGCTGCCAATGTAAATCACATCATTACAGACCACCGGTGTGCCGGTGATAGGTCCCTGGGTGGCGAATTTCCAGCGCAGCCGCCCGGTGCGGAATTCGATGCAATAGAGGTTCCCATCCGCAGATCCACAATAAATTGCATCTTTATACACAACCGGAGAACCGCTCACCTGGTGCTCGGTTTTAAAGCGCCAAATCTCGCGGGCGTTCGTTCCATCCATACAGTAGATAAATCCATCAGCCGAACCGATGAAAACCAGGTTGTCAGCCACACACGGAGAGGAAACCGAACCCTTGCCCATGCGGAAGCGCCAAATTACCCAGCCGGCTTTGGCATCCAACGCGTAGAACAAGGAATCAATCGAGGCAAAATAAACTAGACCCTGGTTGATGATTGGGGAGGAAGTTATTCCTCGTTTGGCCTTGAATCGCCATTTGGTCTGGCCGTGAAAATCCACACAGAAAAAATCGCCAGTCTCACAACCGAAATAGATCGAATCCTGCGTGATATATGGTGAGGAACGGATCGGCCCGCCGGCATCCAAAGCCCAGGTCTTCCGATTCGAGAGAATATTCACGGCGGTTAGCGAGCCGTCATCGGAGCCTACAAAGATATGCCCTTCTGCCACTTTCGGTGAACATCGGATGGGTGCCTCGGTATAATAGCTCCAGGCTTGTTTCCCGGTTCGGGCCGAGACAGCATAAAGTCGTTGATCTTCGGAACCGAAATAAACCACGCCATCATTCACAGTCGGTTTCCCCACAATTCCGCCTTCGGAGGGAAATTTCCACAGGAATTTGCCTTCGGATGCGTTGATCGCGTAAAGGTTGTTATCGTACGCGCCAACATACACATTCCCGTTATCGAAAGCGGGTGAACCTCGAATTTCATCCTCTGTCTTGAAAGTCCACAGCGGTTTGACCGCCTGTTCGGATACGATCGGGGTTGTTGCGCCAATGGCGATACGCGTGAGCGCGCCGGTTTTCTTCGCCGCACCCATCAGTGCTTCCTTCATTGCCTCCATGGATTGAAAACGATCCTCGGGGTTATATTGCAGCGCTGTTTCTACAACGGCTTCCAGCTCCGGCGAGACAGACGGATTTGTTTTTCGGATAGGACGCTCGTTGAAAGTAAATGGCGCCTCCAGCCGCGGGTCTCTATGCGTCAACAAATGATGCAGTGTGGCCCCAAGCGAGTAAATATCCACAATCGGAGTGGCTTCTCCGCGATATTGCTCCGGGGGGGAATATCCTTCCGTGCCAATCATGGTGCCTTTTTGCCCCTGCTTGAAGACCTTCGCGATCCCAAAGTCGACCAACATGATATGGTTTTGCTGGTTCACCATGATGTTGGAAGGTTTCATATCCCGAAAGACGATCGGTTCCGGTTTGTGGCTGTGCAGGTATTGAACAACGTCGCATAGCTCGATCGCCCAGGCGATGACCTGATCTTCAGGCATAAAACCGGTGATCTCCGAAAGCATGGCTTCCAGGTCCTTACCATGCACATATTCGATAACCAGATAGGACTTATCATCAAATGTGAAATAATCGAAAATCTTGGGTATCGAAGGGTGGGCAAGCGTAACAAGAATGTTAGCTTCTCGCTCAAAGTTCTGCACGATCGTCTTGCGGATCAACGGGTCGGGTGCGGAGTTGATCATCTCCTTCACCGCCACAAGTTTGATCACGTTGGGAAAATGCAAATCCCTTGCGCGATACACCGAGCCCATCCCCCCAACACCGATTACTTCCTGAATGGCATAACGATCAACCAGGACATATCCGCCCTGAAGCTGCTGGATGGGCTGAGTGGCCTCGCTGAAATTCTGTGTGCCTTGATTGTGGTCCAGTGTTTCCCTCCAAAAGTTACCGGTATATTAATATAAGAAAGCCTTCAGGGAAGACCTGATGTAATGATTATATGCAAACCCCCAAGGCTTGGCAAGTTACAGTCTTGAAAGCTCTCCGGGATTCAATTTTTCTGCATCAGCCGGGTGTAGGGGTGATGACAGGAGAAAGATAATCAGCCGCTGCCCAGCCACTCCGCGCCGAATCGTAAGGAGCTTCCAGCCTCCACCAAATGTGCCCGTCCAATTCCTGCGGTCCGCCCACCACTAAAAAGACTTCATTATCAGTAGCGACCGCTTCTGTGTGGGCGCTTGATCCCGGATCTGACCGCAGTCGCAGACCGGTCCCGCCTGTACCGGTAACCTGAACATAAATCCCAACCGTGATCCCGTTAATTTCCACCGAATTGCCAGGCGAGGGAGTTTTGGTCATTCCGGTGCTTTCAGCGTCCGAAGTTGCTGAAGGCGCCAGGATAACATTCATCTCCGGGGTTGGCGCGCGAACCACAACGCCCGGTGCAAATATCAAATGGACCAACACACCCAGCCCAATAAATAAACCGGCAACAACCAGGATGCTAATCAAAATGGATAGAAGTTTGTTTATTCATACCTCCAGAAAATGTAATTATAGGTTGAAAGCGGCAAAAACGGCCATGTTATAATTTTTTTATGTCACCCAATGATGATAACGCGAAGATCATCGGCGGTCGTTACCGGGTAATTGATCTGATTGGACATGGGGGCATGGCAGATATTTTCCTTGCCTGGGATGAGACCCTGGACCGTCAAGTTGCAGTCAAGATTCTGGGGAACGACTATTCTTACGACGAATCTTTTAAATCCAGGTTTATTTTTGAAGCGAAAGCCGCGGCCAATTTATCCCATGCGAATATCGTCACCGTCCACGATTTTGGTTTCGATGATGGCAGCCCATACCTGGTAATGGAATACATCCAGGGTGAGGACTTGAAATCCATCATTCTGGAAAAGAGGAAATTATCCCTCAGGGAGGCATTGCCGATTATCCTGCAGGCTTGCGCAGGTATCGGTTACGCGCATCGTGCTGGGTTGGTTCACTGTGATGTCAAACCGCACAACCTCATCGTCACTCGCGATAAACGCGTCAAGGTCACAGATTTTGGTATCGCCCGCCTTTTATCGACGATCAACCCGGATGAAACCAGCGAGATCGTCTGGGGGTCGCCACTATATTTCTCGCCTGAGCAAGCCGCGGGGCTGGCACCTTCGCCCGCTTCGGATGTCTACTCCCTCGGTGTTGTCATTTATGAAGCCCTCACCGGTCAGACCCCATTCTATTCAGAGGATGTTTCCGAGCTGGCTGTGATGCACCGCGATGCTCCGCCCCTCCCCCCAAGATATCTCGACCCCGAAATACCCGAAGCGCTGCAGAAAATCATCCTGAGGGCGCTATCAAAAAACCCCGCATCGCGGTATCGAAATGGGGATCAATTCGGCAGAGTACTCCAGTCTTTCTGCGATCAGGCGAAGATTCCCACACCTTTTTCCCTCTATGAACCGAACTCCAACGAATCTGAATGGGGTGCAGCGGCCACCGGGCAATTGGATTGGCGCACGATCGGACTGGCATTCGCCGCCCTTTTCCTTGTAGGAGGGTTGATCCCGTTTTGGATTTACATTATCCTTCGTTACGGAAACGTTTTTCAATGATTGAAGCTCAACCTATCTCCCTGATCTCGGCTTCCATCCTGGCTGCGGATTTCCGGCATCTGGAAAAGGATATCCTGGCGGCTGAATCCGCGGGAGTTGATCATATTCATATCGATGTCATGGACGGTGTATTCGTACCAAATATCTCAATGGGACCGTTAATCGTCGAAACATGCCGCAAGATCACGAATCTGCCTCTCGATGTGCACTTGATGATCATTAACCCCGAAAAATATATAGAAGTCTTTCAGGAAGCTGGCGCGAATCGGATCAGTATCCACATTGAACAAAATCCCATCGTCAACGATACGCTGCAAAGGATCCAGAAAATGGGGTGCACAGCCGGGCTTGTGATCAACCCTGAAACTCCGCTTCAAGCCATCAAAGGCAGTATCGCCTTTGCAGATTTCTTTCTTCTCATGACAGTACATCCAGGATTTGGCGGGCAAAATTTCATGGATGAAACCCTGCCGAAGATTTCTTCACTAAGGGAAAAGTTGGAATCGCGTGGGGATAAGAAATTAATCCAGGTGGATGGCGGTATCTCCTCACAGACCGCGCCCGCCTGTTTTCAAGCTGGCGCCAGGGATTTTGTTGCCGGAAATTCTATTTTCAACCATCCCGGGGGTATCCTGGCTGGAGTGAAGGATTTAAGAGAGGCGATTAAATAAAAAAAGCGGCTGGGCCGCTTTTTTTGTTCCTGGCTGGATTATTCGCTCTTGGAAAGAGAGCGGATGCACTTTGCGCAAAGTGTTTTCTGAACCTTGCGACCCTGCACCATCATGGAGACTTTCTGAAGATTGGGACGGAACTTTCGATTGGTGGAACGGAGTGAAAAACTCCGGTTATGACCAAAGGTGGTTGTTTTTCCGCAACTCTCGCACTTTGCCATTGCAAAATTTCCTCTCTTGCACTAAACTTAACCGCTTTTGAATTAGATTTAACAGCGCAGAAGTTTACCACACAACGTAACTATTTTCAAGGAATATCGTTTAATAAGAAGGATGGAAAATGGCTGAGCTAAATAAATCCCTGGGAAATATATATATGTCTCACTATGCGCTCGCGACCATCGCAAGCGAATCCGCTCTGGAATCCTACGGTGTGGTTGGGATCAGCGGTAAAAATGTCGTCAATGGGATAGCCAAAGTTTTAGTCAAAGACCCCACCCTGGGTATCAATATTGAATTTGAAAATGAAAATCTGATCATCGATATCTTCGTGATCATCGAATATGGGACTCGTGTCCAATCTGTTGCCAACAGCGTTTCAGAGAACATCAAATACCAGGTTGAAAAATCTACCGGTTTGACGGTGTCACAAGTAAATGTCCATGTTCGCGGCTTGAGGATAAGCTACACCGATTAATTACCTTAGGAGTTTTTCGAACATGGCAGAAAATCCGCAGGACCAGAATCAGGAAATCCATTTCCAGGTGATTCATTCGATTGATGGGCAGGAATTCAAATCCCTGGTGCAAGCCAGCCTCACCTGGCTGCGTACCAACCAGCAGATGATCAATTCCTTGAATGTCTTCCCGGTACCGGATGGCGACACGGGTACGAACATGCTCCTCACCATGCAATCCGCTTATAACGAGATTGCTGAATCGGATGAAACCCGGATCGGGCGGATCGCCCACGACCTGGCTCAGGGGGCTCTATTAGGAGCGCGCGGAAATTCAGGAGTCATCCTTTCCCAAATCTGGCGTGGATTCGCCCGCGCGATGGACAACCTCGAGACCATGGACGCTGACCTTTTTGTAAAAGGATTGGTCGAAGCGAAAAACACTGCTTACAAAGGTGTTGTGCGACCTGTGGAGGGAACCATCCTGACAGTGGCGAAAGATATGGCTGCCGCCGCTGAAGAAGCTGCTTTTGAATCGAATGACCTCATGAAAGTGCTGGAAACCGTCGTCGAAGCTGCCAACGAATCGGTTCGGCGTACACCGGAATTGCTGCCCATCCTAAAACAGGCCGGCGTTGTAGATTCCGGCGGTAAGGGACTCTATATCATCCTGGAGGGAATGCTGCGTTCCTCAAAGGGATTCTCGCTGGAGACACCTCTCGTGATGGTCCAACCGATCGAAGGCATGAATTTGCAGAACATCAAGGAAAGCGTTGAAGAAGGGCAGGATTACGAAGTTGTGGTCGATTTTAAACCCGAAGGTAACCTAGACCTGCACAATTTCTACGAAGGGCTGACCGACATCGGCACTTCCATTCAAGTGGGTGAAGGTGACGGGATGTATCGTATGCACATCCATGTCGAGACCGACCGCCGCTATGACCCCATCGACTACACCATGAAATTTGGTACCATCACCAAAGTTGCCATGGAAAACCTGATCGAACAAACTGGTGGGATCGGCGCAAATGGAAAAGGACTCGAGGTCGCCGATGTCCAGCCTGGGCAGATCGCCGTTGTGGCAATTTCACCTGGTGATGGAATATCGCGGATTTTTGCCAGCCTTGGGGCAGCAGCCGTCGTTCAAGGCGGTCAGACAATGAACCCAAGCACTGAAGAGATCCTTCGCTCGTTCGAGAATCTGCCCACCGATAAGATCATTATCCTGCCTAATAATAAGAATATCATTCTCGCCGCGGAGTCCGCAGCCTCGATGACAGTGAAGTCTGTTAGGGTCATCCGCAGCAAGAATGTCCCCCAGGGCTTATCTGCCATTCTCCGCCTCGACCCGGATGGTGACCTTGATGCAATTGAAAATCAAATGGATGAATCCCTGACCGATATTGAAACCGGCGAAATCACTACTTCAACCCGCACTGTGCAGATTAACGATGTGGATGTTAAGGAAGGCGAAGTTATCGTATTGCACAACGGTCAACTTATTGAATCCACCACCAACCTCGAAGATGCCTGTTTCGAATTCCTGAGTTGCGCGGGCACAACCGAACGGGAACGGATCACAATTTTTTATGGGGCGAATATTGATCGCCCAAAAGTGAACGAGATCGCTGACCTGATTCGAAGTAAATACCCAAAACAGGAACTGGAAATTCACGAAGGCGGTCAACCTTTTTATCAATTCATTATTTCCGTTGAATGATAGATGAATTCCATCTGCATCATCACGGATAGTACTGCGCAATTCCCGTATCCCGTTTTCCCTGGTAAAGACAACATCCATTTTTTGGACCTGCCCATCCAAACGAACGGACGGATCCTTGACGATTCCCCCGAGCTGAAAGTCAATGCACCTCCTCCTTCTTTACTGGATGAACCCCCGCCAGGAATTCTTCCCCCTACACATGAAAATATCCAGAATTTATTAACTTCATTAAACAAAAAATACAATGAAATTCTCATTTTGACTCTTTCCAGTCAATTGAATCCAACATTTCAGGAAATCGAAAAAGCAATACGCAGTTTCAGTGGTAGCGCCCGAATTTTTCTTATCGATTCCCAGACGATTTCCATAGGGCAAGGATTTCTAGTGGAAAAAGCTTCCCGGGCAGTTGAATCCGGGGTATCCGCAGCGGACTTGGAGCGGGAGATCCGAAAATCAATCCCGCATATCTACAATATTCTCTGCACCCCTTCTTTGAATTATCTATTTCATGCAGGGATTATTGACCGTCCTCAGGCAGTGATCAGCGAATTTTACAATTTATACCCGCTGTTTGTTCTGGAGGATGGAAAATTTACTCCCTTGAACAAAGTTCGCAATTATCACCTTGCCATTGAATCCTTCCAGGAGTTCCTGGATGAATTCGATAAATTGAAACACATCTCGTTCGTGCACGGCGGATTAGTCCCACAGGCTGAGATCCGCCTTCTCAAGCAATTCTGCGAGGAGTCCTTCCCTCGGGTACCCTTCAGTGAGCATCCCTTAAACGCCTATCTGGCAGCCATTTTCGGACCTGGTTTCATGGGTTTGTTTATTTCAGAATAGAACTTTCCTTTATAAAACCAGGTATTCACCTACGGTAAAATACTAACATGCCTGCCCCCATCGAAAACCTGCGCAAGTTCCTCAACCTTGAGATCAAACGAAATTACGATAACCGTGCCATTGTTGGTGGACTGGATAAGATCGACCCTGTCTGGCAGCAAGATGCCCATCTTTATGGCGTCACCGACGAGTTTCGGGAATCGATTTCCAAAAAGCTGTTGACTTACTCCAGCTTGCCAGTTGAAGGGCGCCCGCAGGCAATTCAAGAAATGTTGGACCTACTCAACAGGAACACTGGTACACCTTCAGGAAAGACCGACCCGGTGCAAATGGTGGATAAGCAAATTGATAGATCCGATCTTCCGCAGGTTGTTGAAGTTCCAGCCCAAAAAGAAGATAATCGACCCTCTTTTCGCGAATCTCCTCCTTCCCCCAGCCCCCAGAATGCAGCCGGACTGGATGCCCCCCTGACTGTTGTTCAGGGGGTAGGCCCAGCCAAAGCCTCCATGTTCAAATCCCTGGGATTGAATACACTCGAAGATTTATTGTATTTCTTCCCACGTCGTTATGACGATTACTCCCAACTTAAACCTATCAACCGGCTGACTGTAAAAGAAAACGTCACCATCATCGCTACAGTCCAAAGCGGCGCTTCCTTCAAGCGGGGCAAGCCCCCGCGCGATATGACCGAGATCATCGTCAGCGATGGCACCAGCCCGTTACGGTTGATCTGGTGGAACCAAACCTGGCCGTTACGCACCTACCGCCCAGGTATGCAGGTGGTCATTGCCGGCCGTGTCGATCTCTTCCTCGGGCGTTTCGTAATTTCCAACCCGGATATCGAACAGATCGAACAGGAACATTTACATACCAACCGGATCGTTCCAGTTTATCCGCTTACCTCCGGTTTGACCCAAAAATCGATCCGGCGAATGATGTTCGACACGGTTGCCTTTTGGGCGCCTCGGGTTTCGGATTACCTTCCAGCCAGTGTTAAAGATTCGGCGAAAGTGATCAACCTTGCGGCTGCGCTGAAACAAATTCATTTCCCTGATAATTACGACGCCCTGCAGGTCGCCCGTGATAGGCTCGCATTTGATGAGATTTTCCTGTTGCAAATTGGCGTACTTCAGCAAAAACGCACCTGGCAAGCGCTCACCTCCGAGCAGTTTTCAATACCCCAGGAAAGAATTCTGGAGATCATCTCCTCCCTGCCTTTTGAGCTCACTTCCGCCCAGAAAAATGTTTTGGATCAGATCGCCCTGGACCTGAATATGTCCCATCCCATGAACAGACTTCTGCAGGGGGATGTCGGCTCCGGAAAAACGATTGTCGCCGGGTTGGCCGCGGCCATCCTTGCCGAGCACGCTGCCCAGACTGCCCTCTTGGCTCCCACCAGCATTTTAGCCGTTCAGCACTTCAATACTCTCACTCGCCTTCTAGCTTCGGGTGAAAACGCCGCATTTCCATTCCGTCCGGAAGAGATCCGCCTTCTGGTTGGGGATACACCCGAAGTGGAAAAAGCGGAGATTCGAGCTTTATTAGCCGAAGGCAGGATCAAACTTCTGATCGGTACACATGCTGTGCTGGAAGAGCCGGTGGTTTTCAAGAATCTTCACCTGGCGGTGATCGACGAGCAACACCGTTTTGGTGTGGAGCAGCGGGCTATCCTGCGTGCCAAAGGACAAAACCCCCACCTGTTGGTCATGACCGCCACCCCCATCCCCCGCTCCCTGGCGCTCACCATCTATGGCGATTTGGATGTATCCATCATCGACGAAATGCCCGTAGGCAGAAAACCAATCGAGACCCGCATTGTTTACCCTCTCGAACGGGAAGGCGCTTATTCATTCATCCGCTCCCAGGTGGAATCTGGCAGGCAGGCATTTATCGTTTATCCCCTGATCGATCAGGGGGATAACGAGGCTTTCCTCTCCGCAGTAAATGAGTATGAACGGCTTCAGAAGGAAGTCTTCCCGGAGTTGAAATTGGGCTTGTTGCATGGCCGGCTAAAAGCGGAGGAAAAAGACCGGGTAATGGCGAGTTTCCGCGAAAATGAAACCCGGATCCTGGTGACAACAACGGTTATCGAGGTTGGGGTGGATATTCCCAACGCCACCATTATGATGATCGAAGGGGCCAATCGTTTCGGCCTGGCGCAGCTGCACCAACTCCGCGGGCGGGTGGGCCGGGGATCTGAGAATTCCTACTGCCTGCTCATCCCCGATACTGAGGATGAGATCGAAAATGAGCGACTGGCTGTGATGATAACCACCAACGATGGATTCGTTTTGGCGGAAAAAGACCTCCAGCAGCGTGGACCGGGGGAATTCCTGGGAACCCGGCAATCTGGTTTCACCCCTTTGCGCATGGCGAACCTGACCGACGTCGGGCTGATTGAAAAAGCTCGCAGAGAAGCACAAAGTATCTTTGAATATGACCCCGATTTATCCGAACCTACATTAAAACCGTTACAACAGAAGGTACAATCATTCTGGTCACCCGGAAAAGCAGATATCAGTTAGGAGTAAACATGGTCAGAGCAGTTTTTCCCGGCACATTTGACCCGATTCATTTCGGACATATCGATATTGCCACACGGGCATCGCAAATTTTTGACGAAGTGATCGTGGCGGTCTATGACCGCCCGCTAAAGAACCTGCTTTTTATGCCAGACGAACGCATCCGCATGGTGGAAAAAGCATTTTCAAGCAACGCGAAAATCCAGGTGCAGGGATACAGCGGTCTTACGGTGGATTTTTGCAAAAAGATCAACGCGCAGGTCATTGTACGAGGTTTACGGGTTTTCTCCGATTTCGAACACGAATTCCGCATGGCACTTGCCAATCACAGGCTCGCGGCGGACATCGAGGTAATTGCACTAATTACCAGTGAGGAACACTCTTTCCTCTCGTCAACCACTGTCAGGGAAATCGCCGCGCTGGGCGGGGATATCAGCAGCATGGTCCCCCCATTCATCCATTCCGCCCTCAAGGAGAAATTCGCGGAATTTGGCGAATCCCGCAACGACCTGCCGATAACTTCTTTGCGGGATTAATACGCTATAATTAATTTGGCGTAATAATTGCATCTTTGTTCCTTAAGTTCGATATTGAGGAGTTTTCGATGGATATTTTGCATCTCGTTGATCGGCTCGAAGAGCTTTTCGATGAAAGCCGTCCGATTTGGTTCACCCACAGCGTGATGATCGATGAGGACAAGATTCTGGATTTAATTGACCAGATGCGGGTATCCATTCCGGAGGAGATTAAAAAGTCACAGCAGCTCCTGGCCCAAAGCGACCGCATCATCGCCAAAGCCAAGGAGGAAGCCACCAATATCGTATCCATGTCCAAGGATAAGAGCGACGAATTAGTCCAGCACGATGCCATTGTTTTGGCTGCCCAGGCCCGCGCGGATCAGATCATCGCCCAGGCGCGCAACGAGGCGGAGAATATTCGGCGGGAGGCGGACATGTACTCCCTGGATAGCCTTACCCGTCTTGAAATGGAGATCGACCGGTCGTTAAACCAGGTTCGCAATGGCATCCAGGTGCTGCAATCTGAGAAAAAACCCTCTCCCCCGCCCGCGGCTGAAAAGCCAGTTCCTCCGCCACAATAAAAAAGCCCTTTCGGGCTTTTTTTTTATCCTTTTTCAGCCCTGACCGGAATCTGCGGAGGAGTGTGCTTTTCGGTGGCTGGATGTAGCGCGATGGCAATCACTTCGTCCATATGGCAAACCGGTTTTATTGCCAGATCGGTCAGCACCTTCTTGGGCACATCCACCAGGTCTTTCATATTCTTTTCAGGCAGAAGCACCCGTTTTATCCCCGAGCGATGCGCAGCCAGGATCTTCTCCCGTACACCGCCAATAGGCAGCACTTGCCCCCGCAGGGTGATCTCACCGGTCATACCTACATCCTTGTAGATCTTCCGACCTGTGAAGGCAGAGAGCAGCGCGGTAGCGATTGTTATCCCCGCGCTGGGACCATCCTTGGGAATGGCCCCTTCAGGGATATGAATGTGAACATCCACCCGCTCATAAAGATCGGGTGAAATATTGAACACCCTGGAGCGGGATTTCACGTAGGAAAGAGCTGCCTGTGCAGATTCCTGCATGATATCGCCGATCTGACCTGTGATCTGCAAGCTGCCCTTTCCTTCCAGGATGAGCACTTCAACCGGCATGATCTCCCCACCGCTTTCGGTCCAGGCGATGGCCGTTGCCACCCCAACCTCGTCTTTACGTTCAGCCTCGGTGAGATAGAATTGCGGAGGTCCTAGGAAAGTTTCCACGTCCGCCGGTTTGATCTTTTTCGGAAAAGTTTTCCCTTCAGATTTCAAACGGGCAACTTTTCGGCAGATCCTGCCCAGTTCCCTTTCCAGGTTGCGGACACCAGCCTCGTAAGTGAATTCGCGGATCGTTTTCTTTACCGCCGTTTCTGAAAAACCAGTCTCCTTACGTTTCAAACCGCTTTCTTCAATTTGCCTCGGGAGAAGAAAACGCTTGGCGATCTCCAGTTTTTCCTCTTCAATATACCCAGGGAATTCCAGCAGTTCCATTCTATCCAAAAGCGCGGATGGAATTGAATTCAAACTGTTGGCTGTGGTGATGAACATGACCTGCGAAAGATCATAAGACAATTCCAGGTAATGATCTGAAAAGTTGGCGTTTTGCTCGGGATCGAGCACCTCGAGCAGCGCTGAGGACGGGTCTCCGCGGAAATCAGTACCCAGCTTATCGATTTCATCCAGCATGAAGAGCGGATTGATCGTGCCCGCTTTACGCATAGTCTGAATAATTCGCCCGGGCATGGCACCAATGTAAGTACGGCGGTGCCCACGAATCTCGGCTTCGTCCCGCACTCCTCCCAATGAGACGCGCACGAATTTCCGCCCGAGGGCTTCAGCGATCGACTTTCCGAGCGAGGTTTTCCCTGTTCCCGGGGGACCTACGAAACATAAAATAGGCTGACGCAGGCGTTTTGGCTTAAGGCTGCGCACTGCGATGTATTCCAGGATGCGGTCCTTGGCCTTGCCCAGGCCATAATGATATTTTTCCAGAACTTCGCCGGCGTGGATCACATCCAGGTTATCTTCAGTCTGCTCCTTCCAGGGCAGATCGAGGATCCAATCCACATAATTCCGAATGATGCTCACCTCAGGCGACATGGCCATCATCTGGCTCAGCCGCTCCACTTCCTTGAGCGCCACCTTTTGCACATCCTCCGGAAGCTCCGTCTTTTCCACGCGTTCCTTCAATTCCTTGATCTCCCGCGTCCAGATATCCCCCTCGCCCAATTCAGTTTGAATCGCCCGCATTTGCTCACGCAGGTAAAACTCCCGCTGGGTGCGGTCCACCTCGCTCTGCACGCGGGTCTGGATCTCATCTTCCAGTTGGAGCACATCCAGTTCCTGGGCCAGCAACCAGTTCAGCTTTTTGAGCCTCTCTTCCGGGTTGAGGATGGTCAGCAAAGCGTGCCGCTCTTCATACGGAAAAGTGATCGCGGTAGCCACCATATCAGCCAGCCAGCCGGGTTCCTGGATATTCATCGAGAAGAGTTGGGCTTCATCAGGCAGAGATCGATCCAACCGCACGCAGCGCTCGAAGAGGTCGCGTGTCGTTCGCATAAGCGCTTCGATCCGTCTGTCCGTTTTTACAGATTCGATGATCGGGCGGACTTTGACCTTGATATACGGATCGGTCTGGGTAAATTCCACGATCTGCATCCGGTGCCGCCCCTGGATCAAAGCCGAATGGTTACCCTCAGATAGGTTAAGCAGCCTGCCAACCGCCACTTCCACCCCGATCGGTAGAAAATCGCGGGATTTGGGATCATCGATCCCCTGTTCGCGGACCATCAAACCGATCAACGTTGTGTATTCGTCCTGAGCGGCTTTGACCGCAGCCAGATTAACCCCCTGTGAAATGAAAATGGGGGCAACCATGTGAGGGAAGATGACCACATCCCTTAAGATCAAAGCTGGCAGCTCGATCAGACCATCATTTCCGATGGCAGCATCCGGGATCTGATAAAGCTCCTCTGTACGCTGGTACAGCGCTGAGGGCAGGTCTTCCTGATTGTCTTTAAATTGGGGCCAGGGTATTTCTTTCATGATTTTCCAGGATCAGGATTTTGAATATCCTGTGCCTGATTCTCTTTTCTTTGTAAAAATTCTTTGATGCCAGCGGCGATAAAAACGCTGCCGGCTGCGATCACCGCCGCCTCGCCATCCGCCAGTTGGATTGCCCTTTCCAGAGCGGCTTCCAGGGGAAGGACCGCGGTCGTCTTCACGCCATGTGCATGCGCCAGTTCTATAAGTTCTGTGGCTTTGCACGCCCTGGGATGAGTGGATTCGGTTGCCACCACTTCGCGCACCCGGGGGAGCAGTTCTGTAAACATGCCATCAATATCCTTATCCTCGGATGCGCCAAAAAGCAAGATCACTGGTAATCCGGCGAGGTAATCATCAATGGTCAGGCGTAATTTTAATGCCGAATCCCGGTTATGGGCAGAATCTACGATGATCAATGGATCATTCATTACCACTTCAAACCGGGCTGGCCAATGAACGTTAGAGAATCCAGTTTTGATCTCCTCTTCGCCGATCTTCAATCCAGCCTCACGCAGGGTCTGGATGGAAGCGTACGCAGTGGCAGCATTCTCCACCTGGTGGAATCCGAGAAGAGGGATTACTAATCTGGCAGGTTCCCAATCCGTTCTACCTCCCGTTTCGATGAAATGGTCCACCAAATCCTGTTCGGCTTCCGGCCAAACCAGAATGGTCTGGTTGAAAAGAGAATGAGCCAGGGAAGCATAGAGAAAATCTTTTCCGACCTGGATCTTAGGGGAATTTCTAAGTGACGCGATCCTTTCCAGCTCCAGCCTGGCTTCACTGGATTGTGGTGCGATCACCACCGGTTTGCCCGGCTTTATGATGCCCCCCTTTTCCGAGGCAATCTGGGTAAGTGTGTCGCCAAGCACCTGTGTGTGATCATATGATATGGAAGTGATAACCGATATAAGCGGATCAACCACATTGGTCGCATCCAACCTGCCACCCAGCCCCACCTCGATCACAGCATAATCAACCCCCATCCTGGCAAAATGCATAAATGCCAGCGCAGTTGTGATTTCGAAGGTTGTCATCCCTTCAATCCGCGAGACAACAGGTTTGATCATATCCACCAGCTCACACAACTCAGCCGGAGAAATTGGTAGCTGATCGATTTGAATACGTTCTGTGAAGTCGATCAAATGCGGGGAGGAATACAATCCCGTGCGATACCCGCCTGCTTGCAAGACACTGGCGATCATCGCGGAGGTGGACCCTTTTCCCTTGGTTCCAGCAACATGGACGATCGGATATTTTTGATGGGGATTCCCCAGAAGGCTGAGAAGTTCCCGCATCCGGTTCAGGTCGAATTTCTCGGCAGCGTTGCGAAAATTCCGCGTGAGGCTGTAATCAACAAAACCATATAGGTAATCCAGGGTTTCCTGGTATTTCTTTTCCATATCCATGAAGTTTTCTTCCAAACTAGTCTGGCATTGTACCCTTTCAAAACCCTGAATACAAGGATTAACCGTAGTTCATTGACCAATCCCTGTGTTTCGGTTAAATTTACCTACGCTATGATCCCGCTAGGCGTCTTGGTACTTGTTTTTCGAATCCCCGGTTGCAGATCGTTGAAGGAGAAACGGGGTTTACTTAAACCCTTGCTCAACGATCTACATAAAAATTTCAACATTTCCGTTGCTGAGGTGGATCACCAGGATTCCCGGCAGGAAACCGCGATTGGCTGCGCACTGACGGGCAGTGACCGGGTGATGGTGGAAAAAACCCTGCAAGCGATTCCGGAATATTGCGAAATTAATCACCGCTCATTCCAACTTATTGGAAACGAAATGGAAATACTTTGAGGAATAAATGGATCTCAATCTAAGAGGAAAACGCGCCATCGTTACTGGTGCCAGCCGCGGGTTGGGTTACGCCGTGGCAGCTACGCTGGCAGGCGAAGGTGTTGATATTATCCTGAATGCCCGGAATGAATCAGCTTTGACGAAAGCCGCGAACACGATCCAGGCGCAATCAAATGCAGCGGTCATCCCTGTAGCCGGGGATATCACCCTGCCTGATACTCCAGCTAAGCTCGTCAAAGCTGCCGGGGAGAATTTCGGCGGAGTAGACCTGCTCCTCACCAACGCCGGAGGTCCGCCTCCCGGCGCATTCGAATCCTTTTCCGATCAGGATTGGGAAAAGGCTGTCGACCTCACATTTCTCTCCCACGTGCGCCTGATCCGGGAAGCCCTTCCCTCTCTGAGGCGATCCTCATCCCCAAGCATTCTGACGGTAACCTCCTTTTCGGTGAAACAGCCGTTGCAGAACCTGATCCTATCCAATAGTATCCGTTCCGCCACAGTTGGCTTAACAAAAAGTCTGGCAATAGAACTCGGACCGGAAGGGATCCGCGTGAATTCCATCCTTCCAGCCTGGACCGAAACCGAACGGGTGCAGGAATTGATGCAAGCCAGAGCGAAATTAAATAAGTCGAGCGTTGATGACGAGATCGCCAAACTAACCCGCGAATGCCCCCTGGGTCGTTTTGGCACACCACAGGAATTTGCCAATGCGGCTGTTTTTCTGCTCTCCCCTGCGGCGTCTTACATCACCGGGGTCATGCTCTCCGTCGACGGCGGTTTTTATAAAGGCACCCTTTGATCGATATGGACAATCAATCAAATACATCCCTGGAAACCTGGCTGGAATTGAACCTGCCGGCTGTCCAGAAGCCGGGACGCTACACAGGCGGCGAGCTGAACCAGGTCCGCAAGGAATGGAACTCGGTTATTACCCGCGTTGCGCTGGCATTCCCGGATATCTATGACCTGGGTCTGCCCAATCTGGGTATTGCCGTTCTTTATGACCAGATCAACAAACGCTCGGACGCGCTTGCAGAAAGAGTCTATCTCCCCTGGGTTGATATGGAAGATCTCATGCGTCGGGATTCCATTCCACTTGTTTTCCCTGGAAAGCCGCACCCCTCTTGTTCAATTTGATCTGATCGGAATCACCCTCCCCTACGAGACACTTTACACGAATGCGCTTAATCTCCTTAACCTAAGCGGTATTCCCGTTTTGTCCATAGACCGATCAGACCAGCATCCCCTGGTTATCGCCGGGGGACATGCCATGTTCAACCCCGAACCCATGGCGTCCTTCCTGGATGCTATCGTGATCGGTGAAGGCGAGGAAGTAATCCATGAAATCCTCGATACATTAGCCAATACAAAATCGCAGCAATTGCCTCGGGATGAAATACTTTTTGCGCTTTCAAAGATCGCTGGAGTCTATGTCCCATCTTTCTATTCAGCCCGTTATTCCACTTCCGGTCAATATTTGGGATTGACACCTGAAAGTGAAGATGTCCCTAATTGCGTACAGAAGAGGATCGTTGGCCGCCTTCCAGATCCGGTCATCGATTTTATTGTCCCTTCCATCGAGGTTGTTCAAAACCGTATCGCCATTGAGATCATGCGCGGATGCACCCGTGGCTGCCGTTTCTGCCAGGCAGGTATGATCACCCGCCCGTTGCGGGAACGTTCGCTCGATCAGATTTTAAGCTCGCTCGAGAGGGCCCTTGAAAAAACCGGGTATGAAGAAATCGCCCTGCTATCACTTTCCTCCTCAGATCACTCGGAAATTGCCGGGATCGTCCAGGCGATCCAAACTCGCTTCGCCGGCAAACACCTGACCATCTCCCTGCCTTCCTTAAGGATCGAATCCCTCTCGGTGGATCTGCTCGAAAAGCTGAGCGGCTCGCGCCAGACCAGTTTCACCCTGGCGCCTGAAGCTGCCACCGACCGCCTGCGCAACATCATCAACAAACCGATCTCGGATGAAGCTTTGTTGGATGTCACCCGCCTCATTTATTCGCACGGCTGGCGGGTGATCAAGTGTTATTTCATGATCGGTCACCCCGAAGAAACGCTGGATGATGTCCGCGCTATCGCTGACCTTTGCAGACGGGTGGTAATCGAGGGTCGAAAATTCCACGGGCTCAAAGCCACCCTGCATGCCGGGATCAGTACTTTCATCCCCAAACCGCACACTCCCTTTCAGTGGCGCTCCATGGACTCGCTGGAATCGATCCAGGAAAAACTGAACCTCCTGCGCAGGGAGCTGCGCGGTCCAGGCTTAAAGATGACCTGGGCGGATCCGCAAACCTCCCTCCTGGAAGCATGGCTCAGCCGGGGTGATCGACGCACTTCAGACGCAATTTTCCGTGCCTGGAAGGCTGACGCACGGTTCGACGCCTGGCAGGATCAGTTCGATTTTAATATCTGGCAGCGTGCCTTCGAGGAAGCCGGTATCGATCCTTTTACGTATTCGCACAGGGAACGGCTCCCTGAGGAGCCTTTCCCCTGGGACCACATCCAGATCGGGGTGACCAGGAAATACCTGCTGGAGGAAGCTGAAAACAGCCGAGCAGGGATTCTGCGCCCGGATTGCCGTGAGTCCTGCTACGTCTGTGGGATTCTCCCCGGTTACAAAAATATCCGCAGGGCGAATCCCGGCAGCCATTGGGGTTGCCCGGAAATCGCATCCGTCGAGCCCATCCTATGATCCGCTGCCGTATCCTTTACGCAAAGACCGAGCCTCTTCGTTATACCGGGATGCTGGATATGCAGCACATCTGGGAACGACTCTTCCGCCGGGCGGGATTGGAATTAGCCTACAGCCAAGGGTTTCACCCCCAGCCTCGTATTCAGCAGGTCGCCCCGCTGCCGCTGGGATTTCTGTCCACCTTTGAGATCATGGATTTCTGGCTGGACGGGGTTATTTCCATCCCTGAAATTACAGCCAAAATCCAGGATCACACACATCCGGGGATTAATTTGCAGCATCTCGAAGAGATCGATAGCGCCGCACCGATTCTCCAGAGTCACCTGCAATCTGCCATTTATTCAGCAACAGCCCTGACCGAGTTAGACCGGGAGCAAATAATCGCCTCAATAGATCGGTTGCAAAAGGAAGAATTGATCCTTCGCTCCCGTCGGGGAAAAGAATATGACCTTAAACCGCTAATTCACTCGCTCGCTTTAGCTGCCTCAAATGGAGAGACCCAGGTTCTGGAAATGACCCTTTCAGCCAGGGAAGGCGCAACCGGCCGTCCTGAGGAGGTTGTGGCTGCCCTGGGGTTGGGACCATTCTTCTTCCGCTATATCCGCGAGAAATTGAATTTTGATATCCCATTGTTCTCTGATTATTAATGTCCGCCAATTTCACCATCTTCCAGTGTTCAAACATCGATTGCATGTTTCGTTGCCCGCAGTCACCCACAGACCACGCACTTGAGCATTGCCCATTGTGTGGCTCGGATGGGGTCAAAACCGAATATGACTTTCCATCGCCCGAAGAAAGTAACGTTTTTCGACCCCATAATTTTCGTCGTGTGGAAGTCCTTTTGGATAACCTGCGCAGTGTCTATAACGTCGGATCGGTATTCCGCACCAGTGATGGTGCCGGCATTTCCCGCCTTTATTTGGGGGGATACACCTCCACCCCGGACCATCCAAAATTGAAGAAAACCGGGCTCGGTTCCGAAGTTTCGGTGCCATGGGAACACATCCGCAATGGGTTGGATCTGGTTAACCATAAGAAATCCGAAGGGTTTCAGATCTGGTCACTTGAAAGAAACCCTGAGGCTGTTTCCCTATTCTCACCTGACCTGAAATTCATGGATGTTCCCATCTTGCTTGTTATTGGAAATGAAAAAGTCGGGGTCGACCCCGAGATCCTCAAGATGAGCGACAGGATTGTCTCCATCCCCATGGCTGGGCAGAAACGGTCGTTGAATGTGGCCACCGCTTTCGGTATCGCTGCCTATGCATTAACTTTATATCGTGCCATCCTTACAGAATAACTTGCCAATTTGGATTAGAATAGTCCATCATTCGAGGAATCATGCCAATTTATGAATATGTCTGCCAGGATTGCGGAACCAAATTCGATACCATCCGCCCCATGAAGGAAGCGGATACCCCCATTCCGTGTGATAAATGCGAGAGCCTGGATACCAAACGAGCTCTTTCTGTTTGTTTTTCGCACGGAACGGAAAGATCCACTTCTTCCTCTTCAAGCAGCTCCTGTGGGTGCGGCAGCTGCAGCGGTGGTTCTTGCGGCTCATGCAGGTCTTGAGAATCAACTTTCATGGAAAAATTCAACCAAAAACTGATATTGATCACAGGCGGTTCAAGCGGCATTGGTCTGGCACTTGCACGGAAGCTTGTTTCCCGGGGTGCGGACGTGTTCATCCTTGCCCGCCGGCTGGAGCACCTGACTGCGACCTCGTTGGAATTGAAGAAGAGCCGCATTCACCCTGCGCAGCGCACCGGGATCGTCTCCGCTGATGTCTCCCGCGAAAAAAGTACCGTCCGAATTTTAGAAGGATTCGTGAATAAAGTAGGTGTGCCGGATTATATTTTCAATTCTGCCGGAATCGTCTATCCAGGCCAGGTTGAGAATATCCCCTTGCAGGAATTCCATTCCCAGATGGAAACCAACTTTTTCGGTACCGTTCTGGTCACCAAGGCGTTTCTGCCAGCCATGCTCGCGCGCGGGAATGGACACATTGTCAATATTTGCTCCTTCGCCGGATTCTACGCCTCCTATGGATATTCCGCTTACTCCTCAACCAAATTTGCTGTCCGGGGTTTTTCAGATGTCATCCGTGCCGAGTTGAAACCGCGCGGCATCAAGGTTTCTGTGGTATTTCCAGCTGACGTCGACACCCCACAGCTTTCCTACGAGCGCTCAATGCAGAACGACATTATGAAAGAAATTAATGCGTCGGCTGGGATGCTGCCTTCTGAAAAGGTCGCGGATTCCATCCTCAAAGGCGTCGAAAATGGACGCTATATCATCACCCCTGGTTTTGAGCCCACCCTGGCGTATATCCTTTCCGTCACAGTCGGCTGGGCACTGTATCCCCTTATGGACTCCATGATCCGTTCCGCTGCTAAAAAAGTTCAAATTAAAAATAAATAACCTGGTTGTTGTGTGACCAGCCACGTTTCAGGATGCAAAATACCGGTATGATATACTTCAACCGTGTAATTTGCGTTTAAATTCCAAAAATGAGGGACCTTATGGAGACAAAGGATTATATTGCCCTGGAAGATCAGTACGGCGCGCATAACTACCATCCCTTGGATGTGGTCATCGAAAAAGGGGACGGAATCTGGGTGGAGGATGTGGATGGCAATCGCTACCTGGATTGTTTGAGCGCTTATTCAGCTTTGAACCAGGGACATGTGCACCCGCGCATCCTCAAAGCCCTGATCGATCAGGCAGGAAAATTAACCCTCACCTCCCGGGCATTTCGCAACGACCAGCTCCCCTTGCTCTTCAAAGAACTGTCGGATTGGACCGGTTACGGAATGTCCTTGCTGATGAATTCCGGCGCTGAAGCCGTGGAAACCGCCATTAAGCTGGCCCGTAAATGGGCGTATGTGAAAAAAGGCGTTTCCCGTCATGAAGCGGATATCATCGTTGCGGCTGGAAATTTCCACGGTCGCACGGTTAGCATCATTTCCTTCTCCACCGAGCCGCTCTACCGCGATGATTTCGGACCCTTCACCCCTGGTTTCACAATTGTCCCCTACGGGGACGCTGCCGCCATAGAAAAAGCGATTAAACCTACCACCGCGGCGGTGATGATCGAACCTATTCAGGGCGAGGGCGGCGTGCTCATCCCATCCGAGGGGTACCTCAGGCGAGATACGCAGGATCTGTACAAAGAATAATGTCCTCATGATCGCGGATGAGATCCAAACCGGTCTGGGCAGAACGGGTAAAATCTTCGCCTGCGAATACGAAAACGTCCGCCCGGATATGGTCATCATTGGCAAGGCGCTGGGCGGCGGTTTTTATCCGGTTTCTGCGGTTCTGGCAGATGAACCCGTTATGGGACTCTTCACCCCCGGCGAGCATGGTTCCACTTTTGGCGGGAATCCTCTGGGGGCTGCTGTCGCACGCGAAGCCATCCGGGTGATCCGCGAAGAGAAACTGGTGGAAAAAAGCGCAGAGATGGGCGAGTATTTCATGGCGCAGCTCATGGAGATCCCCAGCCAGCACGTCAAGGAGATTCGCGGGAGGGGATTGCTCATCGGAGTGGAATTGAAACCGGAAGCCGGGGGAGCCCGCCGCTTCTGCGAATCTCTGATGCAAAAAGGTATCCTCGCCAAGGAAACCCACGAGAAGGTGATCAGGTTTGCGCCTCCTCTGATCATCACCAAACAGGATATCGATTGGGCCATCCCGCGCATCCGCGAAACCCTGCAAATGCCCTGAGATTATTCCTCTGGGAAAAGTTACCTTAAACCAGGATGACAAGAAAAGCGAAGATCGTCGCCACCATAGGACCTGCCAGCCGCAGCGAAGCGGTTCTGAGGCAATTGTTCCTGGCTGGGATGGATGTTGCCAGGTTGAATTTTTCTCATGGCACCCACGCCGATCATGAGCTGTCCATTTCATTGATCCGCCAGCTTTCCAAAGAGCTTGGTAAACCAGTATCAATACTGCAGGATTTGCAGGGCCCAAAATTACGGGTGGGTATCCTTCCGGATTCCGGGATCCCGCTGACAGCCGGCGAGACGGTTTTCCTTACTTCAAGTCAACCGTCATCTCTGCCTGGAGTAAACGGTACGATCATCCCCATGGAAGTCCCGGAATTTGAAAAGAGCATGACCCGTGGCTGCCGGGTTTTAATTGATGACGGTAAGCTGGAACTCCAGGTTGTCAAAGTCACCGATCAGGCAGTTGAAGCCAAAGTGGTGATCGGTGGTACCTTGCTCTCCCGCAAGGGAGTGAACTTGCCGGGAGCCGATCTCGGGTTGGCATCTTTCACGCCCAAAGACCGCGAGGATCTGGAATTTGGCGTGAAAAATAAAGTCGATTACGTTGCGCTTTCTTTCGTTCGTGCAGCCCGCGATATTATTTTCCTGCGCGAATCCATAAACGAGATCGACCCGGCCATGCCAGATATTCCCATCATTGCCAAACTGGAACGTCCCGAAGCGATTCAAAACCTGCATGAGATCCTGCATGTGACGGATGGCGTTATGGTGGCAAGAGGCGACCTGGGGGTGGAAACCTCCCCCTCCGAAGTGCCAATTATGCAAAAAATGATCATTAAAGAAGCCAATCGTCACGCCAAATTGGTGATCACAGCCACGCAGATGTTGGATTCGATGGTCTCCAATCCCCGTCCAACGCGTGCGGAAGCCTCGGATGTGGCGAATGCTATCTTCGATGGCTCCGATGCGGTCATGCTCTCAGCGGAATCGGCCAGCGGACAGTATCCGGTGGAAAGCGTGGCGATGATGGATCAAATCATCCGGACAGCTGAGGATCATTTTGGAGAGTGGGGATTCGGCGAGGATGTTCCTCTCGATCCCACTCACAACAGCGCCATTGCCATCACCCGCGCGGTGCATGAAATTTCCAAAGATCCTGAAATCGCCGGGATTGCAGTTTTCACCCTCAGCGGCCAGACAGCCATCTTAATGTCGAAAACCCGTCCGAGGGTGCCCATTCTGGCTTTCACACCCAACGAGCGAACATTTCAGCGGTTGAACCTCTGCTGGGGAACTACGCCGCAATTGGCTCCCCAGGCAAATTCGGTTGAGGAGATGATTCAGCACCTGGAAGATTGCATTCTGGAAAAGCAACTATTTCAACCCGGTCAGCAGGTGGCAGTGATCTCCGGGCTTCCGGTGAATGCCATGAAAGTCGCCAATTTCACCCTGCTCCACACAATTGGGCAGGTCTAAAAACCAACCAAATTAAAATAAACTTGAATTCAGACGGTCCAATTCTGCACGCGGCGGACGGATTTTCCCTGCCGGCAGTCGGTTTAGAGCTGTATCGGACAGGTGGTAGATATCATACATGGTTGGTTGGCTTGGGTCCACATAGATCAAACCCGTAACAAGCCAGTTGTTTAAATGGGCTTCTTCCAGCATGTGCATAGCCTGCCAGCGGTCACAGGGGTCGTACTCGCTTTCCAGTTTTTTCAGAACGATCTTTGACCCATCAAATAACTCCACTTCCTGGGTGGTGCCTTCCTCGAAATCGCCAAGCATGATTTCATCCCGCTTAGGGATATAGGAAATATCGTGCAGCGGCTGCTCCATTTCCTTGCCGGAAACGTATGAATGAACTGACCCGCCCTGATTGTGAAATGTAACGCAAGGGCTGATGATATCCAGTACCGCGATCCCGCGGTGGCTGAGGGCTGCTTTGATCAATTCTTTCACTTGCTTCGGGTCCCCAGCGAAGGAACGCGCCACAAAGCTGGCGTTGGCAACCAAGGCTTCCATACAAATATCGATCGGCAGATACGGGTTAGTACCCTGCCTCTTAAGGAACAGGTCTTTTTCAGCTGTGGCGGAGAACTGACCTTTGGTCAGGCCATATACTCCGTTGTTTTCGATGATATAGGTCATGGGCAGATTGCGCCGTACCATGTGTTTGAACTGCCCCATCCCGATGCTGGCGGAGTCCCCGTCCCCGGATACGCCGATCACCCGCAGGCTGGTATCCCCGAAAGCCGCCCCGAGGGCGAGCGAGGGCATCCTGCCGTGCAGCCCGTTGAAACCGAAAGAACGGCTGAGGAAGTAAAAGGGACTTTTACTGGAACATCCGATCCCGGAGAATTTGATGACTTTTTCAGGGATCAGATTCATTTCATAACAGGCTGACACGATCTGGGCAGCGATTGAATTATGACCACAGCCCTGGCAGAGCGTGCTTGGAGCGCCTTTATAATCTGTTCGCGCCATCCCAACTTCATTCGCTCCTTGCCGGGCTGGTAAAACTGTTGCGTCGCTCATTTTCTGCTCTCCTCGTAGGAAAGGATTGTATCCTTGATCCATTTCGCGGTTAAAGGCAGCCCATCGGTGTGAGCAGCTTTGATCAACTTCTCCGCTTCACCGGGGAATTCCAGGGTAAGTACCTGCCTAAGTTGACCATCGCGATTCATCTCGACAACATACACCCGATCGTGATCCTTTAGGAATTTTCCCACCTGGCTTGAAAATGGAATCGCCCGCACCCGCAGATGATCCACTGGCAAATCGTCCAAAAGCAACAGGTCTACCGCTTCTTCGGCAGCTGGATTTACCGATCCGCTGGAAATGATCCCGATTTTCGCGTTGGGATTCAACCTGATCTCGGGAAGCGGCAGGTTCTCGCGCGAATTGTCGATCTTGCGCTTGATGCGATTTAAACCATTCTCCCATTCCTTGGCATCCTCCGAGTACTGGGCGTACTCGTCATGGCCCGTGCCGCGGGCAAAATACGCACTTTGCGGGTGCTGATTTCCGGGCAGCGTCCGATAGGGAATGCCATCCCCATCAATATCCAGGTATCTGCCCCAGCGGTTCTCGTGGGCAGCAAGATGTTTAGTCAGGTCTTCCTCCCAGAGTATCTTTCCACGGTCAATAGGCGCATCCGGGTATTTGAATTTCTCAGTCATCCACTGGTTCATCCCCAGGTCCAGGTCGCTCAGGACGATCACAGGGGTCTGATAGTGTTCAGCAATATCGAACGCCTTCCAGCCAAAATCGAAACATTCCTCTACCGATCCAGGGATCAGGATGATGTATTGCGTATCTCCATGCCCGAGGAAATAGGAGAAGGTCAGGTCACTCTGGGCAGTCCGTGTGGGCAACCCGGTACTGGGACCCACCCGCTGCACATCCCACACCACTACGGGCACTTCAGCGTAATATGCCAATCCCATGTATTCCGCCATCAGGCTCAGACCTGGTCCGGATGTCGAGGTCATCGAGCGCAAGCCTGCCCAACCGGCGCCGATGGTCATGCCAATGGCAGCCAGCTCATCCTCCGCCTGGACGACCACGTATGTGGCCTTGCCAGTCTCCGGTTCCTTGCGATATTGGGGCAGATATTCATTCAGCGATTCAGCCAACGTGCTGGCAGGTGTGATCGGGTACCAGGCGCAAAACTGCACCCCGCCAAAGATTGCCCCCAAGGCTGCAGCTGTGTTTCCATCCGCCATAACACAATTAGAGGTTAGATCCATCGGTTCCACCCGATATGGATCCTGTTTCATCAGGTTGGATTCCGCCCAGGTGAAAGCCTTATTAATAATCTCCATATTGGAGGAAATCGCTTTCTCTTTCCCCTGGAAGTGGTACTCAATTGCCAGTTGGACCTTATCCATCTGGATATTCAGCATCTTCGCCAGGATTCCCACATAGATCATATTTGAGATGTAATCCCGCAACCCAGCAGGCGCTTCTGTCTCCTTGGCCATGGATTTGATGGGCATCGGGTAGGTTACAACCGTTTCAGGGATCTCCGGTAAATGAATATCATCCGCGTAGAAAAGCACTCCCTGCGGGTTGAGGTAGCGGATATCATCCAGGATCGACGCCTGGTTCATGGCAACGACGATATCATCCCGTTCGATCCGGCCGGTATAACCCTGTTTGCTAACCCGGATGGTGTACCAGGTGGGCAATCCCTGGATGTTCGACGGAAAGATATTCTTACCGGAAACAGGGATGCCCATGCGGAAAAGTGCGCGCAGGATGGTAGTGTTAGCCGTAGCGCTGCCCGATCCGTTCACTGTAGAAAACGTGATGCTGAAACAGTTCACATAATCTTGATCGATTATCATTCGGTTGACAGTGCCCTTTTGGGCTGATGTTCCCATGTGTGCTCCTGTGAAATTATTCGAATTTACCCGAACTGGCAGGAATTGTTCGGTGGGCGATCAGGTCCATATGATCGATCAATGCTTGGTATCCCTTTTGGAAATCACCAGAGCATATCTCTTCCACCATCTGATCGTGGTATTCCCAAACGCTCTTTAAGTAGTCCAGGTCGGCATACAAACTCAGCCCCTCAGCTTCATACATGTCCCAGTATGCTTCCAGGATTCCACTCACAAATGGATTGTTTAGTCGGCGGTAAATGGACAGGTGAAGCTCACGATGCTCCGGATGGGGGATCTGAATGGGGTTGCCCTGCAGTTTTTGTTTCGCCAATGCGACCAACCCCCGCAATTGGTCATGATCTTCAGGCTGCAAGAGTGTAACCGCCTGGTACCAGTAGGAAGTTTCAATATGATTGCGCAGGTCAGAGTATTCTGAAAAATGATCAACATCGATCCGTAAGGCATATGCCAGGTTATTGAGAAGACCGGGAAGGAAGGAATAAGGCAATCGACGCAGACCGGTTTTGGGTTTGATCTCCACCAACCCCATCACCCTGGCAACCTCCAGTTGTTCCCGCAGGCTGGCAATGCTGATTCCAAGCTCCTTGCTGATCTCATTCAAGGGAGGCAGTCGGTCATCTTCACCCTTACTGCGTTCTGCAAGAAACTCAAGGAATGGAGAAAGGTGAAGTAAATTTGTTCTCTTCATTGTATATAATCTTATTAATCAGTTTATTATGATAATATTATCATATCAACCTGCTCGCGGTTTGTCAACTAAGAATTTCTATTGATGAAAATGAAGGGGGATTAGGAATGTGCCAACAGGTCCACCGCACTGGCGGCTACCAGCGCGGCTGCCTGGGGAAGCACGGCTTCGTCAAAATCAAACCTGGGATGATGGTGCCCAAAGACCAAGCCCTTTTCCGAGTTAGCCGAGCCAACGTACACATAGCACCCCGGGATCCGCTCCTGGATAAGTGCCATATCCTCAGAACCCATGGATTGGTAATTTTGATCGGTCTCATGCTCCGGCAGTACTTTTCCTGCCGACGTGAGGACAGATTGCGTGACCATAGGATCGTTCACCAGCGGCGGATCGGACATGATCCAGGTGACCTTCGCCACGCAGGCCATCGCCCGGGCGGTGGATTCAGCGATCTCGTGAATCCTTTGCACTAGAAGGTCATGTATATCTTTCTTGAAAGAGCGAATAGTGCCCTTCATTAAGACGGACCCGGGGATCACATTGTAGGTTTCGCCGCCGTGGAGGTGAGTAATGCTAACCACTCCTGCCTCGCGGGGGGAAATGTTCCTGCTGACCACAGTTTGGAGTGCATTTATGATCTGTGCAGCGGCCACGATTGGGTCGGCGGTTTTTTCAGGGATCGCCCCGTGCCCTCCCCTGCCCTCGATGCGGATCTCAAAGAAATCCGCGCCAGCCATCACCGCGCCGGGTGTGATCCCCAGCCAGCCGAGCGGTTTCTCATTCCAGATGTGCATCCCCAGGGCATAATCCGGTTTGGGATTCTCCAGAACGCCCTCAGCGATCATACTTTCGGCGCCGCCAGCGCCTTCCTCAGCTGGCTGGAAGACCAGTTTGATCGTCCCAGGCAGCTCAGTGCGTAATTTGCTCAGCATTCTGGCCACCGTCAAACCGATGGCCATATGGCCGTCATGTCCGCAGGCATGCATTCTGCCAGGAGTCATGGACTGGTACTTCGTGCCAGTTTCTTCCTGCAAAGCCAGGGCGTCCATGTCAAACCGTAGAAGCACGATTTTTCCCCCATTGCCGCCCTGAATCAAACCAACCACACCAGTTTGGGCGATCCCCGTTTTCACCGGGATATTCAAAGCAATCAATTCCTTTTCGATGATCGCGGAGGAGCGAAATTCCTGAAAACCCAGCTCGGGATTCTGGTGGAAATCCCTGCGGAATTTAATCAGATTATCATTGTACTTGAGTGCTTCCGCCAACCAATTCATTTTTATCCTAAGAGGATGCGTCTGAATTTTTCTTCATAACGGGGATGCTCGGGAGTGCTATCCTCTGTCCGCCGTTCGCGCATCCGCGCATCAAATTCATCTGGCGCGCCGATCTGGCTCTTGTGTTCGTGGAGTGCTAGAATTTTCTTTTCCCACTGCGGGGTGACGTCAATAATCGTGTTCGGCTCATTAGGCAGACGATACCCAGGCTTCTGCGATGCTGTGAGGCTGCAGCCCTTCGCCGCTGATCAATTCTGGAAAATAGAGTGGATTTCCTGCCGCCGGGTAAATGGCTTCAAGAACAATCCTGCCCGCAGCCAGGTGGTCGGGATGGTTGAGCCGGTTACCACGGAAGAAAATGTTGCCCGGGTCGCAGGTTACGACGATATCTGGTTTTACCGAGCGAATTTCGCGTACGGCAGTTTTCCTCGTATCCAGGGTGGCTTCCAGGTAACCATCCGGATAATTCAGGAAATGCACCTCTCCCACCCCAAGCACATCTGCCGCTGAACGCTGTTCCACAACCCGGTGGTTGGATATGGATACCGGGTCCATCAGGTCCTCATTTCCACCCTTATCACCGCGTGTAAAAAGGCAATACGTTACATGGTGACCGTTTTCGATCCAGCGCGCCAGCGTTCCCCCACAAAAAAATTCAGGGTCATCCGGATGTGCCAGCATCACCAGGATATTTTTCGTCTGCTCCCATCCTTCGGGCTGCAATGGATCCACGGATCGTTAACCCTTCTTTCGGTCTTTGTCAGGTCGTTCCTTGTTATCTTCTTCCATAAGCTCGATCTCATCCTTGGGAAATTGCACCACGCCGACCTCGGGAATTTCCACCAGGATCATCGCCTGCAGCGGGTTCACATCAACCACCTTGCCCATCCCGCGCGGAGTGTTCACGATACGATTCCGCCGTGGAAGCTGAGCCCGCGCGTCCACATAATTCTGATATTCATAGATCAGGCAGCAGCGCAAGCGGCCGCACATACCTGTGATCTCCGACGGGGTCAAAGAAACAGATTGCTCTTTGGCCATGCGGATGGAAATGGAGCTGAATTCGGTCAGGAATCTGGTGCAGCAGCGCGTTTCCAGCCCGCACGCGCCCATCCCGCCCATACACTTGGCCACATCCCGCGGCCCCACCTGACGTAGATCTACTGCGGATGGCTGAAACATGCGCTGCATATCTGAGCGCATGGATTTGAGGTCTACCTTCTCCTCAGTCTCGGTGCAGAAGTGGATCGATAGCCGGCTCCCCTCAAATGAGTATTCCGCATTTACGAACTTGACCCCGCGCAGACCCAACTCCTTGGATCGCTTCTGAGCAGCGGCTACGGCATCGCCTTCCTTCTGCTGCCAATTCTGGCGCTGCAGAAGGTCCTTCGGTGTCGCTTTCCGATCAATGCTCTTCCACCCGCCCTCGGGCATGGTTGAAGTATCCTGTACGATCCCGGTTACTTCTCCAAGTTGCCATCCACGGCTGGTTTCCACAACAACCATATCGCCAGGTAGCACTTCCCCAATTTTGGTGGCATCAAAGTGGTAGATCTTTCCTACTTTTAAGAACCGTACTCCAACGATCACACGTGGTTTAGTTTCGTTTTTATCACTCATCAGGAAATCACCTGTTGGTCTCGCTTGATTTTTGGTATTTTTCGAGATCTTTTCTGGCGGATTTATAAAGGTTCTCCAAATCCGTATCTTCGCCTTTGAACCGATGGATCATCAATTTTGCACACTGAGTACAACCCTGGGAAGCCCGGAAGGAATCGGAATCGCAATCCACGCACCTCCCCAGCCGTACCATCATCAGTGAGAAGGCAGCTTTCTCAAATTCAGAAGATTGCGTACCTGAAATGAAATCTACCAGCTTATCCCAAACTCCACCCCGGATGCCTCGCAAGAGCGGGGTTACACGGGTTGGATATAAAAAGTCCGTATCGGAGTTGTACATATTCAGGTACCAGTCTGCCGAATTTTAACACAGTTGGCAGGCTCCCTGCTGTTGCGCTTATTCGACGGTTACGGATTTCGCCAGGTTGCGGGGTTGATCCACATCCAGCCCGCGCAGGGTGGCAATGTGATAGGCCAGCATCTGCAGCGGGATCACCGTGGTTACCGGGGAGAGCAGCCAGGGCGTCGGCGGGATCTCAAGAACATAATCCGCCAGCGCTTCCGTCGCCTGATCTCCTTCGGTTGCCACCACAACCACCATCCCGCCGCGCGCCTTCACCTGTTCCACCTGGCTGATCATCTTATCGTGCCAGGGATCCTGCGGAATGATGGCAACAACCGGCAGCTGCTTATCCACCAGCGCGATGGGTCCATGCTTCATCTCCCCAGCAGGATAGGCTTCTGCGTGGATATACGAAATCTCTTTTAATTTCAACGCGCCTTCGTACGCGATGGGCATATTGATCCCCCGCCCGAGATATAAGGCGCTCCGGGTATCCTTCAGTGCCCGCGCTATCTTCTCCACCTCCGGCTCACGGTCCAGGCATTTTCCAACCAAATCGGGAATGACACTGATATCCCGCACCAGTTTTTTTCGTTCGGTATCGCTTAACACCCCGCGGCTATCCGCCAACAGAATGGCAAGCATATAGAGATCGACCAGCGGTGCGGTAAAAGCCTTTGTCGACGCCACACCGATCTCAGGACCGCATTGCATGGATATAAATCCGTCGCTAAGCCGCATGGCTTGCGAGCCGATCGCATTGACGATCGACCATACTTTCGCCCCTTTTTTCCGGGCTTCCTCCATCGCCGCCAGAGTGTCCGCGGTTTCGCCAGATTGGCTGATTGCAAGCACCACGGTATTTGGTTCGACGATCGGGTCGCGATATCGAAATTCGGAGGCGATATCCACCTCCACCGGGATGCGGGCAATGCGCTCGATCATCACCTTACCAACCATGCCCACATGGGAGGCAGTCCCACAGGCGGTGATGGTGATCTTTTTGATTTTCGCCAGCTCCTCAGGCGTACAATTCAGTTGATTGAGAATGATCCGGCCCTTTTCGAGGTCCACCCGGCCGGCAACCGTATCGGTGAGAGAACGCACCTGCTCGTGGATTTCTTTCTGCATAAAGTGGTGGTATTCACCTTTTTCAGCCGCTACGGGGTCCCAGGCAATTTGGCTGATGGGCAGGTTGATCGTTTTTCCCTGCAAATCCATGAATTCAACCCCGTCCGTGTGCACAACCGCCATTTGGCGGGATTCAAGAAAGGATACCTTGCGGGTATGTTCGATCAACGCGGGAACGTCCGAGGCGATTAACATCTCCTCCTGCCCATAGCCGATCACCACCCCGCCGGCATTCCCGATCCGCACCGCGATGATCTTGTCGGGCTCATCCAGCGCCATCACCACCAAACCGTGCGCACCTTTCAGTCTGGCGACGGTCCGCATCACCGCAGTCTTCAAATCGCTGCCGGTTGTATGGTGCCGTTCGATCATTTGCACAATGGTCTCTGTGTCGGTATCGGAGTGAAATTCGATCCCCTCCGCCAGCAGCTCGGATTTCAATTCCAGATAATTCTCCACAATCCCGTTGTGGACTACCACCACTTTCCCCGCGCTGCCCACATGAGGATGGGCATTTTTTGCCGAGGGTACGCCATGAGTCGCCCAGCGTGTGTGCCCGATCCCTACTGAACCGTGAATGGGATCTCTGCGGATCAATTCTTCCAGAACTTCCAGCTTCCCTGCTTCGCGGCGGATCTGGATCTCACCCGCTCCCAATACCGCGATCCCGGCGGAGTCATACCCGCGGTATTCAAGCTTTTTCAAACCATTCAGGATGATCCGTGTGGCATCACCCTTTCCCAGATACCCTACAATTCCGCACATGATTCCTCCATGCAAATAGCAACTCTACCATATTCAATGGCTAGAGGATTGTGAAATGGAATGAATTCTTGCCTGGGGTTTTCCGGCTGGTTTCCGGGAGGGCTTCCGCTGATCCTTCGATTTTCCCGGGTCGCCCCGGTTAGCGCTGCCTTGCGGCAGCGAACCCTCATCCTCGTCACTCTGCGGCAAACGCAGAGCCATGCGCTATTCCGTTCCAGGCCAGGTAATCCATCCCTGTGTTTCCCGATTATACCTGATGCAATTTCGGAAATTCAGATTATTTGATTGGAATGATTCCTCCAATCTCATATAATCAGCATTAATGGATCCTCAACCCAGAAAATATTCTCTTAAAGAGATACTCTTCCTCCCGCTAGGATGTGCGATGCAGGCGCCATTCATCCCGGTTCTTTTCCTGCTTGGATTCCTTCTGGCCGCCTCCTTCCTGGCCTATAAATACTGGAATATCGATCCCATCCACGTCTGGACGCGGTCATACCCGGATTATTCACTTTCAGAAGATCTGACCAATATGAGCGACCCTCAGGGAAAATCCTGGATAATTTCGTATGAGGGGATACCGCAGTCCACCTTTTCCGGGATTGTCCGCCATATCTCCCCCGATGAAGAATCGCTGGTGCCAATGCTCTCCTACGATATTCTGGTTGCTTCCGGAGATTTTGCCGATCCCGGCCGTGTGCGCACCACAACGGTAAACCATATGTTCGCCTGGCACACGCTTGGTGATTTCGATCCGAGCGGTCAAATCAACCTGCTTCACACAGTTGCCAAGGACCGGCTAACATTCGAGGAATTGCGGGAAATCCAGAACGGAGAAACTGTTCGGATAAGCGGAGTGGAGATCTATAAGATCGACGCCTACAATTCCGCAGGGGGATACCTGGGTTATTGGATGGACAAGGGCTGCAATACGATCCTGGTCACCGATGTTGAGATCCAACCGAAACGTTAGCCGCCGTGTTTTGAGACCAGCGCCATCACATCCGGAAAATCGATTCCCAATCTTTGCAGCGTTTCCTGTTTGGGCACGCCAAGCGTCGTCCAACCGCGGCGCAGGTATACCGCGTCAATAAGCTTCTGGTATCGATCCTCGCGGTACTCGCGAACGATCTGCAATTTCTCTTCGGTCGTCAGTCCGCTCGGATCCCTGCCGATTTCGGTTTTTAGTTGCTGGTCGTACCGCTCTGCCCTGGATTCGTATTCTCTCACCGTGGCTGGACCCATGGCGCGGTATGGGGGAATATCGTATTCGCGGGTGCCATATCCCAGGCGCAGGTTGAACACCCGTTGGAATTGATACACCCGCTCAGATTGCTCCAAAATTCCCTCGATATCGATCTTCTTCCCGGTGACCCCTTCGTGCAGCCAGCAGTAATTTTCCACATGCTCCGGCACTTTGGCTGCCTGCACACCTGAATACGACTTGTTGCTAACCGGGATGATGTCATTCCAGGGCAGCTTGCACAGTCCATGCAAACTGAACCAGGTCCGCCACACCGGAAAATAAAACAGCGCTTCAGCTTTATCTTCGAAGGTCGGGATCTGTTTGTGAACCATGTCCATGAAAATAAGCCAGGCTTCATCGTGCTGGGGACCTTTGGAAGCCAGCGCGTATCCGCCCTGCTGCGCCAGGGACTCTTTTGGCATGTACTCGGATATTTCCATGCCCTTCACTTCCATGCCAATATCCGTCAGGAATTCCGGATCAGCTCCGTATTCATCGGCAAAGACTTTTTTCATGGAGCGGATGCCCTGCCCAACGACAACCCCGAATCCTTCCCCCCTGGCCATCTGATGCAGCAACTCGAGTGATGCATCCTTGTTACCCCAGGTTAGCTCCAATCCGCTGGTGCGTTTCGGGTTAAGAATACCTGTTTCATAGCATTCCATAGCAAATGCGATCGAATCTCCGCATGAAATGGTATCAATACCATAAGTATCGCAATAGAAGTTCAGCTCCAGCACCGCCTGGGGATCGAAGATTCCGCAATTTGACCCCAATGCCCCCAGGGTCTCGTATTCCGGTCCGTCCACAAAGACACGTTGTCCTTTATAGGGTCCGGTTTCCAGCTCGAAATCCGTGATCCCATGCGCACAAGCCAGGGTGCAGCCATACCAGCAGCCATCCACTCCCCGCCGGTCGTACTGCTGCTTCCACAGCGCTCCACCGATCTGCGGCGCGCGTTGATCTGCACCATAGCGGAAGTTTTCCACCGGAAGCAGATCGAACTTGCTCATGATCTCCACCAAATATGGTGTTCCTGTTCCAGCCATATCGTTCTGCACGGAGTCAAATTCCGAAATCTCAGCTTTGATCCTGCGCCCGGCTTTATTCACCATTTCCGGGTCGGCAGAGCCATTGCTATTCCCGGTCATCCTGGAAAATTTGACCACGATCCCTTTTATCTTTTTATCCCGCAGAACCCTTCCCGCCCCGCCGCGGGCAGCCTGCTTATATCGAACTTCCTTTTTCTTGGGGTCGTAGTAACTCACATTCAATCCGCAGATGGCAGCGTGATCCGCAGCCTGCCCCGCGCTGATCACAGAAATGCCGCGCATTTCCTTCTCATCGCGGGCATACATTTCGGTTAATTGCCGGTTCACCAGGTGAGTATCAACATATTCCAAAGGTGCTTCTTCTATCCGAATGACGCCTTCGTCGCCATCGATAACGACGATCACATCTTTTTCCGCCTTGCCCTGGATCTCCAGCGCATCAAACCCGGCAAACTTTAGATACGGTCCGAAATATCCCCCGGCGTTGGAATCGATCACACTGAAAGTGGTTGGGGAAATTGTCACCACCGTGCATTTCCCTGTTCCTGGGTAGGCGGTGATCCCGCCGATGGGGCCACCGGCGATGACCAATTCATTTTCGGGATCATTCCATTTTGTCCCGTCCTTGATCGCATTCCACAACAACCAGAGGCAAAATCCGCGGCCTCCGGTAAATAATTCCTTCATTTGGTCTGTTACTTTTTTTATCTCCACCCGATTCTGGCTGAGATCAATATAGAGTGTCCGGTTCGCATATCCCTTTTCGACTGGCTTTATTTCATAGCGCAATTCTGCCAGTAAATTATGAGCTTTCCGGGCTTCCTCTATGGTTACAGTTAAAGTCATCGGATTCCTCCAAACTTTGGGATGATCCAATTATACCCAGCCTCTGAACTTGCCATGTAAAAGTAATAAAACCGGAATGCTATAATCACCGAAATCTTCCATGTTCGATAAATTTATCCCCAGGCAGGTGGTTAACCCCCTGCAGCATCGAAATTTCAAACTCGTACTCCAGGACGGGCTGGCGGTTGGTTACGCCTCTGCAGCCATCCCTTTCCTGGCCGTTTTCCTCACCCGTCTGGGTGCCAGCAATTTTGAAGTTGGTCTCCTTACTTCCATGCCTGCTTTTACAGGACTGCTGCTGGCAATTCCACTGGGAGGCTGGTTGCAACAAAAGCGAAACCTGGTCCCCTGGTACAGTTGGACCCGTTTACTTCAGCTATCGGGCATCGCCCTCACCGGATTGATCCCATTCATCCTGCCCCAGAATGCCTGGATACAGGCCATCCTCCTGGTGTGGGGGATAATCACTCTCCCTCAGACGATTCTCACCATCCTTTTCAATGTTGTGCTTAGCGCAGTTGCCGGTGAAGTGGGGCGGTTTGAGTTGCTTTCACGCCGGTGGGCATTAATTGGGATAATCACCACAATTACCACGCTGGGTATTGGAGCACTGCTCACCCGCGGGAATTTTCCGATTAATTTCCAGTTGGTTTTTCTTCTCTGTTCCATTGGCGCGATCTTTAGTTTCTTTTACACAGGCCACCTGGTCATACCGGTCAACAATCCGGCTCACTCTCAGCGCATCAAATACCTGGACCGATTCAGGCAAATTTTCGCCTCCGTCAGAAAGTATCCATCATTTCTTTCATTTACTTTTAAAAGGTTTGTTTTTCTCACCGGAGTTGCCTTCGCAGCTCCGCTATTCCCCCTTTACTACGTCCGCCAGGCAGACCTGCCCGATATATCCATTGCCTACATCACCACAGCCCAGACGCTTGTGATGGTTGCAGGTTACTTCATCTGGCTCAGGTTCTCCCGCACCAGGGGTTCCAGGCCCATTCTGCTTTGGACGACCCTGGGCTTGTCTCTTTTTCCCATCCTGGTGGCGCTCACAACCAAATCCGCAGTCATCATCCTGCTGGCGGGTATCGCGGGTTTTTTCAACGCAGGGCTGGACCTGGTCTTCTTCGATGAACTGATGCGCAATATCCCCGTTGATCAAAGCCCGTCCTTCGTTGCCTTCGCGCAGACATCGCAATACCTTACCACCATGATCTCCCCACTGGTCAGCGCCTGGCTGGCACAGATGTTTGGTCTGAGCGTTGCGCTCATCATCGCCGGCTGCATCCAGTTGGCCGGATTCTTCCTTTTCACCCGAAAAAATGGGGGTTCAACAAAATCCATTCCTGCCTCTGCTTCTTGACTTTTCATAATCTCGCTTTTAGAATGAAAACTAATTCGCTAATTCACTTTTCGAGGAGAAAACCATGCAAACCCCCTCTGATCTAAAATATTCAAAGACTGATGAATGGGTGAAATTGGATGGAAGCATCGCGGTGATCGGTATCACCGATTACGCCCAGGAGCAGCTCTCCGATGTGGTATTTGTCGAAGTGCCGTTCGCGGTCGGTGATGCAGCAACAAAGGGGAAACAATGCGCCACGGTGGAATCGGTCAAAGCCGCAGCCGAGGTGAATTTCCCTGTTTCCGGGGAGATCTCCGAAATCAACGAAACGCTGAGTTCCACGCCCGAGCTGCTGAACACAGATCCCTTCGGAAAGGCGTGGATCGTGAAAGTCAAGATCAAGGACGCAGCCGAGCTTGGCGATCTGATGGACGCAGCCGCCTATATCAAATATTGCGAAGGCCGGCATTAAATGTTCATTCCGCACACTGAATCAGAAACCGGGGAGATGCTCAAAGCCCTGGGACTGAAGTCAATCGACGAATTATTTGAGGATATTCCTGATAAGTACCGTTTCCCAAAACTTGATCTTCCCCCTGCGCTTTCAGAAATGGAAGCCTTTTCGATGGTTCAGGCGATCTCACAATCCAATGAATCCACGCAGGACCTGATCTGTTTTCTTGGAGCCGGCGCCTATAACCATTACATCCCTGCCGTGGTGGACGCCGTTATCTCCCGCGGGGAGTTCTTCACCGCTTACACTCCCTACCAACCCGAGATTTCCCAGGGCACTTTGCAGGCTGTTTTCGAGTATCAAAGCCTGATCGCAGCGCTCACTGGTATGGATGTGAGCAATGCTTCCCACTATGATGGTGCGACGGCCTGTGCTGAGGCTGGAGTGCTGGCGTTCCATCACTTTTTCGGTAAACGCCCTCGCATCGTAATTTCCCCCTCCCTTCATCCCCATTACCGGGAAACGATGCGCACTTACCTGCAGGGGTATGCGGATGTGGATATCATCGGCGATGAATCTGGAGTTAATCCACTCCTCCACCCGGACCAACTCGTCTCAAAAGTGGATGAATCCACTTCGCTGGTTTTAGTGCAATACCCGGACTTCTTTGGCCGGATCTTCGACCTTTCGTCTCTCGCCGAATCTGTCCATGAAAAAGGCGCTCTTCTGGGTGTGGCGGTAAACCCGCTTTCACTGGGACTGCTCAAACCGCCTGGCGAATTTGGCGCGGATATCGTGGTGGGCGAAGGACAGTCACTTGGCATCCCGCTCTCCTTCGGCGGTCCATACCTGGGTATATTTGCCACGCGCAAGGAGCTGGTTCGAAAGCTGGCCGGCAGGTTGGTGGGTGAATCGGTCGATCAGCAGGGTCGCAAGGGGTATGTGCTCACCCTCACCGCCCGCGAGCAGCACATCCGCCGCGAGAAATCTACCTCGAATATTTGCACGAACCAGGGTTTGATGGCGCTAGCCTCAGCCGTATACCTGAGTTCGCTTGGCAAAAATGGGATGCGGGCTGTGGCGAACCTGTGCTATCAAAAGGCGCATTATGCTGCTTCACAGATCGCCCGCGTCCCCGGCTTTGCCGTCCTGGATGATGTACCCTTCTTCCACGAATTCATCGTCCATTGCCCCGATTCGGTGGAGGAGATCAACTTGCATCTCCTGGACCATGGCATCCTGGGTGGATATGACCTGGGTTGCGATTATCCCACCTTGAAGAACCACATGCTCATTGCAGTGACCGAAATGGTGGATAAAGAGGATATCGATTTGCTCACAGAGATCCTCGGGGAGGCACATCATGGCTGAACCAACCGTCTTTGAACTTTCCTCACCTGGCCGGATCGGCGTGAGGTACCCCGTGCCGGATGTTCCAGAATCCACAATGCCGGATGCCCTCATCCGGAATTACCTTCCCCTTCCAGAACTCTCCGAACAGGATATCATCCGCCACTACACGCGGCTTTCCAAACTGAATTACTCGGTAGATGGCGGGTTATACCCGCTTGGATCCTGCACCATGAAATACAACCCGCGGGTAAATGAGAAAGCCGCCCGCCTGCCTGGATTCGCTGGCGTGCACCCCTTTCAGCCCGTCGAAACTGTGCAGGGCTGCCTGGCGCTGATGTACAACCTGCAGCTCACCCTGGGGGAGATTAGCGGCTTTAAAGGGATCACCTTGCAACCGGCCGCCGGCGCGCAGGGTGAGTTTGTCGGTGTGGCCATCATCCGTGCCTACCACCTTTCCCGAAAGGATGAAAAACGTACAAAGATCCTTATCCCCGATTCCGCACACGGCACCAATCCGGCCAGTTCGGCTATGAAGGGCTTCGAGATCGTCCCGATCCCAACAGATAAAGACGGCAACATCGATCTGGCGGCTCTCACATCCGCCTGTGATGAGACCACGGCTGGGCTGATGCTCACCAATCCAAACACGCTGGGGCTTTTCGAAACCCATGTTCTTGAGGTCATCCGCATCGTCCACGAAGCGGGTGGTCTGGTTTATGGCGATGGCGCAAATTTGAACGCCCTGCTTGGCATCGTCCGCCCTGGCGACTTGGGTATCGATATCATGCACTTCAACCTGCATAAGACCTTCTCTACGCCTCATGGCGGGGGTGGTCCGGGTTCAGGTCCTGTAGGAGTTACAGAAAACTTGGTGGATTTTTTGCCCACACCGGTGATCGATATCATCGAAAACGGCTCTGAGGATATGGCTCCGCTTTACGGTTTCCGCACACCAAGCCATTCGATCGGCCGGGTTAAATCCTTCAACGGTCATTTTGGCATGCTGGTGCGAGCATTCACCTACATCAGTATGTATGGCGGCGATGGTCTCCGCAATATTTCAGAGTATGCCGTCCTTAATGCAAATTACCTCCTATCGCGGATTCGAAACGAGTACAAATTAGCGTATGACCGCGTCTGTATGCACGAATTTGTCCTCGAAGGCCGCTGGGACGATGCTCCCGGGGTTATTGCACTGGATATCGCAAAGCGGTTGATGGATTATGGGTTTCACCCGCCCACGAATTACTTTCCGCTCATCGTGCATGATGCGCTGATGATTGAGCCGACTGAAACAGAAAACAAGCAAACCCTGGATGCCTTCGCAGATGCGCTCATCGCCATCGCTGCGGAAGCCAAAACCAACCCGGACCTTCTCAAATCCGCCCCGCATGTCACCCCCGTGGGCAGGCTGGATGAAGTCAAGGCTGCCCGCGACCTGGTGCTGTGCTGCTGGATTCCTGACCGCGAAGATTGATCGGGCTGGTTTTTTTGTTTGCATTTTTGTAATTGCCGATTTCCCGGGTGCTGTTGTATTCAACCGCTAAAAAGCGGATAATAGTATTTGGAAGGAGGTGGTCGAATGTGAACTACCATCAGCTGGAAAAAGGGCAGGGGTTTCTTGAATATGCATTAATTCTTATTATTGTTTCGATTCTGGTTGTTGCCGCCCTTGCCCTGATGGGACCTGCCATTGGCAAGCTCTATAGTGATGTAATTCCGATGATCTGATCCAGCCTGGCAAATAAAACAGCAGCGAATACCGCTGCTGTTTTATTATTATTACTAATTCATCATTTTCTTTGCTTTTTATGTAATTATCTGTTGACTTTTTCCTTTTTCGGTATATTATATAGGCATGAATCGCGTTATCAGCAATCCTGGGCGGAATGTGCTGGACGACATCGATTTACAGATCATTTCTGAACTTCAAAAAGACGGCCGGGCAGCTTTTTCCCAAATCGCGGAAACGATGGGGTTTTCTCCGGGGATGATCCGCCTGCGCTATAACAGGCTGGTTGAATCCGGATTCCTCAAAGTGCTGGCTATCTCCAATCCCGTGAAGATGGGCTACAAATTCATGGCGATGATCGGGATAAAAGTGGAAGGCAGTAAGCTTAATCGTGTTGCTGAAATGATTGCTGAATTGGATGAAGTGATCTATTTGATCGCAACCAGCGGGGCTTATGACCTTTTTGCGGAGGTGATATGCACAGACCAGGACAATCTCCTTAAATTTCTCGGAGAAAAATTAACCCCAATTGATGGCATTCGGGAAACAGAAACTTTTATTCACCTGAAAATCGTAAAAGAAGTTTATTTTTAGTTCCTACTGAACAATTAATTAATTTCAAAATCATTTAAACGGAGGAGAGTATGAAGATTTTACTTGTCGGAGTTGGTGGAGTTGGCGAGGCGATTGCCGCAATTTCCAAACCTCGTCCCTGGTTGGAGTTGATGGTGCTGGCGGATTACAACAAAGAGCGTTGCCTGGAAGTTCAGAAGAAACTGGGTGATAACGCAAAGTTCCCGGTGGAATGGGTGGATGCCAATAAGAAGGAAATGATCGTCGACCTGGCGAAAAAGTACAAGGTCGATCTGATCATGAACGCCTGCGACCCCTCTTTCAATGTGCCGATATTCGATGCTGCGTACGATTACGGGTGTAATTACATGGATATGGCCATGACCCTCTCCGAGCCGCATCCGGAAAAGCCATTCACGCATTGCGGGATCAAACTTGGGAGATTACCAATTTGAACGGGCGAAAAAGTGGGAAGAAAAAGGGATCCTGGCTCTTGTCGGGATTGGGTGTTGAACCTGGCATGGCAGATGTCTTTGCCCGCTATGCCCAGGACCATCTTTTCGATGAGATCGAAGAGATTGGTGTGCGGGATGGTGCAAATCTGATCGTTAAAGGCTACGAATTTGCCCCCAACTTTTCCATCTGGACCACCATCGAAGAATGCCTCAATCCACCGGTCATCTGGGAAAAAGAGAAAGGCTGGTTCACCACAGCTCCATTCTCCGAACCCGAGATCTTCGAATTTCCCGAAGGGATCGGGCAAGCTGGAAGTGATCAATGTGGAACATGAAGAGGTTCTGCTTGTTCCCCGCTGGATCAACTGCAAGAGGGTCACTTTCAAATACGCTCTTGGGGATCAATTCATCGGCGTTCTGCGAACCCTGCACATGATTGGATTGGACAACAAAGAACCGATCAAGGTCAAAGACGTGATGGTTGCCCCACGTGATGTGGTGGCTGCCTGCCTTCCCGATCCTGCGCACTTGGGTCACTTGATGGAAGGATTGACTTGCGCCGGTACCTGGGTAAAGGGCAAGAAAGATGGTAAACCACGCCAGGTTTATATTTACCAGGTCGCCGATAACGCAGACTGTATGAAGAAATGGCAGTGTCAATCGGTGGTCGCCCAGACCGGTTTCAACGCAGTCATCGGGTTTGAACTTGCTTGCAGAGGGGAAATGGAAAGCTACTGGTGTTCTTGGACCGGAAGCGTTTCCGCCAGAGCCTTTCATGGAAAAGATGAAGGATTTCGGTTTCCCATACGGGATCAAAGAAATGGACGCAAAATAAAAGGAGGAATAGATGGCTACAGATTTAAGTAAGCAAATGGAAATTAAAGCCGAAACCAAAAAGCTAAAAAGAGAGTTAACGCTTCTGCCGCTGTTCGGTTTGATCTATTTCACCGTTTGCGGTGGCGCATTTGGAGCTGAACCGATCATCGGTTGGTCCGGCCCTGGTATGGCGATGTTACTTTTAATCATGATCCCGATCATGTTTAGTATACCGATCATGCTTATGGTTCGGGAATTGCAGTCCATGATGCCTGCCGAAGGAGGCTATTACCACTGGATCAAACAAGGTATGGGACGTTTCGCGGGTTTTATGTCCGGCTGGTTGATGTGGATTGTCTCCTGGCTGGATGTCTCCATATATCCTGTCTGGGCGACCTACTATTTGACTTTCCTTTTCCCGGCGCTGAACGAAGGAACGACCGTCGGTGGGGTCTATATATCAGCCAACGTCCTCCAGTTTCTCACTGCCGCCCTTTTAATCTGGGCTATTTCTCTCCTTCAGATCCGCGGGGCGAAGCTCACCGCACTAACCTCCACTTGGATCGGCATCGCCATGATCATCCCGCTTATCATCATGTCAATAGTGGGAATCTATTCCTGGATAAAAAGCGGAACAACCATCGCATTACCATTCATCCCACCTAACTCTACCGTTATTGCCGCTCTCAGTACCGGTATATTCGTGGCAATGTGGAACTATATGGGTTGGGAGTTGCCCGCGGCTGCAGGGGATGAGATCGTCAACCCAAAAAAGACCTATCCGCGGGCTATGGCTCTCGTTCTTGTTGCTGCCATTCTTACCTACACCCTTCCCACAATGGCAGGCCTTTATGGCGGCGCCGGGGATAATGGCCGGTACGCGATGTGGGGTATTGAAGAATACGAGGAGGGACAGGGGATTGGCGTGGTTCTTACCGACAATGGGATCACGGAAGAGCAGATCGCCGAATGGGGAATTGATCCGACGTATTCGACCGGATGGGAATTCCCTGATATCGCCAAAGTGATCGGAGAAAAGGTAGCTGGACCGGACAGCCCTTTGGCAAACGGTTTGGGGCTTTTTGTGATGATCGCCGCCGTCCTTTCTATGATCGGCTTATTTATCGGGAACAGTCTGGGGGGTTCCCGAGTTCCCTTTGCGCTGGCTGAAGATGGAATGTTCCCGAAATGGTTCGTGAAGGTACATCCGAAATACGGAACTCCCTGGATCGCGATTATATTCGTCGGGATTATCTTTACCATTTTCGCCACAAATGCATTTGCTTTCCTGGTTGTCGCCGATGTATTTCTTCAATCTGTTGTGATCGTTATGGAATTTATTGCGCTTTGGGTGCTACGGAAGAAGAACCCGGATTTCCCCAGGACCCGGATTCCTGGCGGAATGTTCGGATTGATCTTGTGTACGCTTGCACCATTTCTTGTCATCGGGTTGGCAGTGTATAGCCAGTTCGCGGAGGAAGGTCTTTCTTCCCTTGGCTGGGCTTTAGGTTTGGCAGTTATCGGGATTATTCTGTACTTTCCTTTCCTGAAGTGGATTAAACCTGGCGTAGCTGATGTCAACCCTTACGAAGCTCCCCCTGAAGAATCATGAATCCTAAACAGGGGTAGAAGCTTATAATGAATTGCAAACAAGGCTCTCAGGATTCATGAGAGCCTTGTTTGCACGTATCGAAGAGGTAATTAAATGCCAGTTTATTCATCAATTTAAAGATTAATCGCAGATGCTGGTCTCCTTTTTCCCAACAGGATTTTATCGATCAAGAATAATCTGTGACAGTTCTTACAATAGGTAATGCTAATCCCAAATCAATTAGGAGGAAGACATGCCTCAGAATCTTCAGGATGCCATAGCATATTCGCAAAAGTGGTTGAAGATTATTGAAAAAAAGGAGGTTAGCCACGAAGAAGGAAAAGAAATTATTGAAGAGTGTAAACAGAATTTTGCGGATTATTTCAATAAGAATTGGCTGGATTATCGCAAATCCGTAACAGAAGCTGGCGACTGGGCGTGCACTGAATGGACGGGTCGGGGAGCGGTTTTTCAGGATGTGTTGGGCAGGGAGTACATAGACTGCCTTGGTGGTTATGGAATGATGGATCATGGTTGGAGTCATCCGGAAGTGGTGGCGGCGGTTGCAGCCCAACTGCAACGCACCCCCATGCCCAGCCAGGAGTTGATCGACCCACTCCGTGGAGTCTTGGCGCGGTTAATGGCTGAAATCACCCCCGGAGATATTCAGTATTCCTTCTTCTGCGCCAGCGGAACCGAGGCGATCGAAGGAGCGATAAAACTTGCGAAAATGTATTCCAAAAAATCTGGATTCATCGTCGCCACAAAAGCTTTCCATGGAAAAACCATGGGGTCGCTTTCCATGATGGGTAAATCAGATTATCGTGAACCCCCGGGGATTTTATATGGCGGACCGGTTTATCACGTACCCTTCGGTGACGCTGATGCAGTTGAAAAACAGCTTGAAATCTGTGAGACGGTTGGAATCGGGATCGCCGGCGTGTTGATGGAGCCGATCCAAGGCGAGGCAGGCGCCATCGTCCCGCCGGATGATTTCTGGCCACGGATTCGCGAGTCTACGAAGAAATATGGCGTTCTCCTCATCGCGGATGAAGTCCAGACAGGTTTGGGCAGAACTGGAAAATTATGGGGGGTGGATCATTGGGGAGTGAAACCGGATATTCTGGCTGTGGCGAAATCCCTTGGTGGCGGTGTCATGCCCATCAGTGCTTTCTGTTCGACCGAAGAGATTTGGCAGTGCATGATGTATCCAAATCCATTTATCCATACTACCACTACAGGAGGTGGTGCGCTGGCATGCTCGGCAGCTATCGCCTCTATTAATGTAATCCTGCGTGATGATTTCCCGAAACAAGCAGCTGAAAAAGGCGCATACATCATGCCCAAACTACAGGAGCTGGCTCAACGGTTTGACAACATTTATGATTTCGTATGCGGGAGGGGTTTATTGATCGGGCAACATTTCAAGGATTCGCATGTCGGGTATAAAGTTGCCGCTGGTTTATTCAAGCGTGGCGTGCTGGTTGCTGGCACTCTCACCAGTGCGCATACGATCCGAATCGAACCCCCGATAGTTATTACGTACGAACAGATCGATACCGTATTAAACAAGCTTGAGGACACTCTCGTGGAAATCAATAAATCAATGTAACTAATTTTATAAATTGAATCTCAGAAATAAATCGCCGCGGATTTTGGATAAAAATCAATCCGCGGCGATCGTTTATTCACTAAAGAATTCGTTTACTTACCGTATTTCTTAAAATGCGGAGCAAAAAGAACTTCAGGATCTGGAATAACCGCCGGAATTGGGAAGGAAACCCAGGTCGTATTCAAAAAGTGTTTCCAACCCACATTCTCCGTGGTGATGTTCCCACCCCAGGTACCGCAACCCAAGGTCATGGTAAAGGCCATCCCATTCGTCCAATCTCCGCTGTTTCCATAACTCTGCGGCTGGCGCACCATCATACGGCTCACCTTGGCTTTCGTCGCCAGCTCCAGGATGTGTTCATCGTTCGTGGAATGTATCCCGCAGGAATGCCCATATCCGCTGAAGGCGGTAATGTCGATCACCATCTGAATGGCTTTGTCGAAATCCGAATATTTCCAGATCGTGACTACAGGGGATAGCTTTTCGGCAGAGAACATATCCTCCGCTCCGATGTGCTCGCCCATCACCATCAGGAATGTGGTCCCCTCAGGAATTGTAATCCCGGCTTCGGCTGCGATCACTTTAACACTCTTGGCAACGATCTTCCCGCTCAAATGGCTTCCATCCGGCCACATGGCTGCTTTCAATTTCGCACGGTCCTCACCGGTTACCAGGTAACCACCCTGTTTCTTCAGGTTATCGAGCATGGTGCTAAAAATGGATTCGTGGATGATCACGTTATTTTCCGCTGAACACGAGGTGGCATTATCAAAGGTTTTACCTTTGAATATTTTCACCGCCGCATCGTTCAAATCTGCGCTTTCATCAACGATGATCGTTGCGTTCCCGGCTCCCACGCCGTAAGCTGGTTTACCGCTGCTGTAGGCCACCTTCACAACCCCAGCGCCACCGGTTGCCAGCACCAGGTCTACCATCGACATCAGTTCCTGGGAGAGTTCCATGGTCGGCTCTTTGATGTTCTGGATCAGATCTTCAGGTGCGCCTACCTTTTTCAAGTCCTTTGCGCATTTCTGTGCAAATGTAATCGCAGGTATTCTTTGCTTTTGGATGCGGTGCGAAAATTACTGCATTCCGTGTTTTTAGGATCGGAAGACCATTGCAGGGCATGGTGGATGATGAATTCGTCATGGGTGTGATCGCGCCAATCACACCTACGGGTTTGGCGATCTTGACCAGCCCCTTCGCCTTATCCTCTTCAATAACACCGACGGTTTTCACCCCTTGCAGATCGCGGACGACCCCCAGTGTCTTTTTTTGGTGTTTGATCAGCTTATCCTCATAAACCCCCAACCCGGTTTCATCCACTGCCAGCCGGGCGCATTTTTCAGCGGTTTCCCGCTTGTAGGCTTCCCAACCGGCAGCCAGAACCATCTCATCCACTTTTTCCTGCGGCCAAAACTCGACCACTTTTTGTGCTTCTCGTGCTCGTTCCAGCATTTCCTGCAGGTTTTCCGTCATTTAATATTCCTCCATACCTTAAAGTGTTAAATCAATTACTCCAAAACGGCCTGGATGGATGATGTGAAGATATCCAGTGCGTCATTAACCTGATCAGATGTTACGTTCAAAGGCGGGATCCAGCGGATCGTATTGTCCCATGTCCCAGCTGTTAGGAGCATTAGATCACGCTCCAGGCATTCATGCTGGATCGCCTTCGTCGTGGCTTTATCCGGTTTTCCTTTTTCATCCCGGAATTCAGTGCCCACCATCAGCCCCAATCCGCGCACATCCACAAGTTGCGGGTATTTTTCCTGAAGATGACCCAGCCCTGCCATAAGTTGAGCGCCGCGTTCAACCGCGTTTTCGATCATGTGATCCTCTTTGATCGCTTTGATCGTGGCTACGCCTGCCGCGGCGGCAACCGCATTACCCCCGTACGTGCCTCCATGCGACCCCGGGATCCATTTCTTCATCAGTTCCATCCTGCTCACCACCCCGGAGATAGGCATTCCCGAAGCCAATCCCTTCGCAATGGTCATGATATCCGGGACGATTTCAAAATGCTCGTGCCCAAACCATTTTCCGGTGCGTCCAAAACCTGATTGAACCTCATCGGCAACGAGAAGAATACCTGTCTGATCACAAAGCTTGCGTAAAGCCTGCATGAAGGATTTGGGTGGTACCACGTAACCGCCTTCGCCCAAAACCGGTTCGATGAAAATCGCAGCAGTTTCAGCGGGGGCTGTCTGTGATTGGAGGAGAAGCTCCAACTCCTCGAGGCACCATTGACTGGTCTTTTCCTCGTTCCAGCCATATTTCACCGCATAGGGATAAGGTGCAACGAAAACCCCGGGCATCAGCGGTTGGTAACCGTTGCGATAAATCGTTTTGGATGTGGTCATCGACATCGTCGCGACCGTGCGCCCATGGAAACTTCCCTGAAAAACAATCACATTCGGTTTCCCGGTGGCGTGCCTGGCAAGTTTCAATGCGCCTTCCAACGCCTCCGCCCCGGAATTGCTGAAAAAGAATCCATCCAGGCTGGGTGGAACCACGGTACGCAATTCTTCCACCAGCTCCAGCATCGGTTTATGGGTCACCAGGTTGGCCTGCCCGTGCAGCAGCAAACCGGCTTGCTGCCGGATCGCTTCCACAACTTTGGGATGGCAGTGACCTGTGTTGGTTACTCCAATTCCGCAGGAGAAATCAAGGATCCTACGCCCGTCTGTGGCGTAAATATAACTTCCCTCAGCGCGGTCGACAATAATATCTGTGTAATGTGTCCAAACAGGCGAAAGGTGTTCGAAGTTCGCTGAATAATCCGTCATCTCTGTTCCCTTTTAAAATTGAAAGAATCTCGAGAGATTTGTCTTGATAATATATGAAAACCATTATTTCCACAAATAACATCAACTCCATTATTATTATAAATAAATGGAGTTGAATAAACACTGATTATTCTCCAAATTTAGTAGACGGAACGTAACAATCCATCCTTAATATTTACCTACTTGATATTCATTTTTACATAATCAGCCACTGCGCCCAATGCGGCTGGTAACCCACCCGGATCCTTACCGCCTGCCTGGGCCAGGTTCGGCCGACCTCCCCCGCTCCCACCGATGAGCTGCGAGATTTCTTTCACCAGGTTGCCTGCATGCAGCCCGCGTTTGACCAAATCCTCCGTACAGGCAGCCACGATCAGGGGGCGGTCATCGATAACCGAACCCAAAACAACCAGACCGCTTGGATACTTATCACGAAATCGATCTGTGAGCAGACGCAAGGTGTCTGCATCCGCATTGTCGATCTCAGCCGTGAGGACTGGTATCCCTGAAACCTCAGGCGTGTGAGCCAGCTTCCCAAGAAACTCGGAAACAGCCAGTTGCTGCCTTATAGGTTGCATTGGTTTTCTCCAGCGTTTCGGCGCCATCGACAATGGCGGTTACGCGTTCGACGACTGCATCCGAAGCGCTGCCTGTGATCTTGCCAATCTGTTTCAGGGCTTTGGAGCGTTTCTGAATGACCCTATAGGCTTCCCGCCCAGTGACCGCTTCGATGCGGCGGATGCTTGCCGCGGCACTGCCTTCGGAGGTGATCAAAAAGACCCCAATATCCCCGGTCTCATCCACATGCGTCCCACCGCACAATTCATAGGAAAAAGGCTTCCCTTCGCCGATGGTGATCGTTCGCACCGTTTCGCCATATTTTTCACCGAAAAGCGCCATCGCTCCCTCGGCTTTAGCCTGTTCCAGCGATTTTTCCACCTTGTGCAGCGGAAGATCGTTCAGGATGACCTCATTTACTCGCGCTTCCACTTCTTCAAGTTTTTCCGCGGGGATCGCGTCTGGATGGGTGAAATCGAAGCGCAGCTTATCCGGTGCCACCAAAGAACCTGCCTGGCGGGCATGTTCGCCAAGGACCTGGTGAAGCACAGCATGTAATAAATGTGTGGCGGTGTGGTTGCGCATAATATCCTGCCGGCGCTGGGTGTTCACCTTCGCCACCGCTTTATCCCCCACTTTGGGTTTCCCGCGAGTGACCACACCTTCATGCACGATCAATCCGGCGGCGGGTTTCCGCATTCCGAGAACCTTTATTTGCCAGGCGCCATCGAACGCATCGATGAATCCTTGATCCGATACCTGGCCGCCGCTCTCAATGTAAAAATTGGTACGTGGCAGAACGATCCCGACTTCCTCACCCTCGATTGCAGATTCTATCTGTTCCCCTTCTTGTACGATTGCGAGGACTTCACCATCCAGATCTTCAACTGAATAAGGGTCATATTTGACGCCCCCCTTGCTCAGTTTATTTCCGGTGATCAGATCATCTAGAATTCGCTTGAAGAGCTCGGCATCCTCTCCTCCCAATTTTCCGAATGCCTGATCGCCGCCGGAATCTTTGCGATGCTGTTCCATCGCAGACTTGAATCCAGCCTCATCAGATTCAAAACCCTGCTCACTGGCGATATCCTTGGTGATCTCAAACGGCAGGCCGTGGGTGGCGTACAGATCAAAAGCCACTGCACCGGGAAGGGTCTTCTTCCCCTCCGCAGTGAGCGCAGTCAGTTTGTCCTCCAGCTCGCTCAACCCGGCTTCCACCGTACGGCTAAAACGCTTCTCCTCGCGGGTCAGGTTATCCAGAATGGCATTCTTGTTTTTCACCAGTTCATGGTAAGCCTGGCCGTACGTGTCGATTACTTTTTCCGCTACCCCGGCCAGGAAAGGTTCGTTCAAACCCAGCTTGGTTGCAAACCGGGCGGCGCGTCGTATGATCATGCGGCAGACGTAATTCCTTCCGGTGTTTCCTGGTACCACCCCATCAGCGATTAAAAAGGTAGCTGAGCGTGCGTGATCCGCGATCACGCGGTAGGGGGTTAATTGCGCGTCCCGCTCTTCAGTGGTTTGGCCAGTCATCGCCCGCACTGCTTCCATCATGGGCATAAGCAAGTCGGTCATATAGTTAGAGCGCACATTCTGCATGACCGAGACGATCCGCTCCAGGCCCATCCCGGTATCGACATGGCAGGCTGGCAGTTGATCAAGCTGTGTGGGGCTCACCCGGTTGTATTGAATAAAAACCAGGTTCCAGAGCTCCAAAAAACGGGTGCAATCGCCATTTACCTGGCAGATATGCCCGGCCACACCTTTTTTATTGCAAAAATCTTCGCCCCTGTCCAGGTGGATCTCGCTGCACGGACCGCAAGGTCCAGTATCTGCCATTTCCCAGAAGTTATCCTTCCGGCCAAAATAGAGCACATGGCTTGGGTCAATCCCAGGCTGCTCACGCCAGTACACAGCCGCTTCTTCATCAGTAGGAATATCGCCCTTATCGTCCTTGAAGCAGGTTGCCCAAAGTCGGTCTTTTTCCAAGCCCCATACTTCGGTGAAAAGCTCCCATGCCCATCCGATGGCTTCTTTTTTGTAATAATCACCGAAGGACCAGTTACCTAACATCTCGAAAAAGGTATGGTGTGTGTCATCCCTGCCGACATCGTCCAGATCATTCTGCTTGCCAGCTACACGCATGCATTTTTGGGAATCGACAGCACGGGAATAAGGCCGGTGATCGGTGCCCAGGAATACATCTTTGAATTGCACCATACCCGCATTGGTAAAGAGCAGGGTCTGGTCCCCGCCCGGCACAAGCGAAGCGGAAGGAACAACCGTATGTCCCTTCGAAACAAAAAAGTCGATGAATTCCTGTCGGATCTGGGAACCGGTGCGCATTATCTCTATTTCTCCATCAAGCGGTTTAATGCGTAGATTATAACCGACCGGATCCTTCAAAGAAAAAGGCTCAACCGGTTAGGCTGAGCTTTTCGAATGCAACCCCTTGCATTCAAATTATCTAGATACGGCCATTTTGACCATTTTCCCCTGGGCATCCAGAGTGATACGGGCAAAATGCTTATGGCTGTGTTCCGCCATCTGCACTTCCTTGCTGATGGTTACAACCACATTGTCGGATTTCTCCAGATGGTGAACCTTTTGCCCCAGCTCCGAGACCGTGCAGCGGTGCTCTTCCCCCTCGCAGGCAGCCTGCTGCTGGCAGATCCTCACCTGAGCTTTATCGATCCCTGGAAGATAAGGCTCCACAATATCCTTTACCTGGGCGAGGACTTCATCGGATACATGCAGGCCGGAATCCAGCCTTTCCTCGTTCAGGTCGCAAACCAGCGTTACTTCTGGCTGTTCCAGGGAACGGGTGACAACTTTTTGCTGTGATACTTCCCCTTCCTTCCGGACAAAAGGATCGCCGTAATGGACAAAGGAAATCAGGGTTTTTTGATCTTCGCCGTCCAGGTACCCCTGGCGCTTGTTCATCTCCCGCACCAGCTCGATCTTGGCCTGCATCAAAGCCTCGCCAGTGGTGATGCCTTCCTGGATGAAACGCCAGAAATAATTGCCAAGCAGATCCGCCCCGATGAGCGGAGTGGTGACCGACCCATAAGAAATGCAGGTTGAACCCACAAAAGCGTGCGTGTTGACATCCAAAAAGCGCAGGGCGAGCGAATCCTGGGTTGTCTTTCCGTTGATGAATGCACCATAACACGCTTCGGAATAGACTACCTGCGGGCTTCGTGCATTGCGGGTAACATCCTTATGACTGAGTGCTATCGGGTAATCCGGTCCGGCTTTCACTTCTGCTGGATCTTTCTGCCCAAACCACTCGGCAGCATCCGCCAGACCATGCAAGTTGAAATACCCGAATGTAGCTGTGGAGATCTTTTCCGCGGAAATGCTTCCGGAAAACTCCGGGGGCGATACCATCAGGTTCTTTCCTTCACCGATCGGTTTGAACGCCGCCAGAGAAGACCGCCTCCAAATGGCTGCTGTGAACCCGAAATTGTGCGGTTTGCGCTGAGGGGTGAGCATCTGCACAGGGTTTTGCCCGAAATCCCGCAGCCAGTTGGTGAACCGCCGCGTCCAGCTGCTGTTATCGTTCACCTGTTCGTGGAAGGAAACGGATTGCCTGATCTGCTCAAGCAGCAACCCCGCGTCCATACCCTGTTCCCCTGGGAGTCTCCCCACCGGCCACTCGGGAATAAAATAATTCGTGTCGGTGGAGGAGTATGGATTATCTGAAAGCACTTCGCGGTCAGAATCATCTGTGGGGTTAGGCAGCGAATGGAACGGAACGATCTCATTTCCGCCCACGATTAGAAGCGCGCCGATCATCTGGCCCTTTTTGGCCAGGGTTTTATCCAGATCGGTCAGCACAAGCTTTAATTTCCAGGGATCAATGGATTCGATCACCGGGATTCCCAAAGCAGCCATGATTTTGGGATCGTCGGGGATGAAAACCAGCGACCCCCATCCGCTGCGTTTCTGGAATTGTGCAGCGATCTTCGCCATTTCTTTTTCGATCACTTCCGTGGTGGCAACCCCGTATTGCTTTTTCAAATTACCATGGACAGAGAAAATGACATAGAGGGGGAATCTCCCATCTGTTCGCGGCGCAGAGGGTTTGCGTAATTTTCGGGAGAGCATTTCCAGTTCTGCCGCAACTTTGATCACTTCCTCAGTCTTTTGTTCTTTTTCGACCTGCTCGTCCGCTGGAAGCTTGACGATCACAGGTGCTTTTTGGTCTTCTTCATCCAGACTAAGATCACTCAGAGGTTCTTCGCCGCTTGGGGGCTCATCTACTCTGGCGTTATCGTAGGTGATCTCCTCTTCCCCGAATCCAGTTTCGTTGGATTCTTTGGCTTCCTCAATTTCATACTCTGCCTCATCCGTTGCTGGACCCGCCGCTCCCAAAACGTTAAGCCCGAGGTAGGAAGCCACGTCCGCAGGCAGAGCGATATCCAGCTCGATTTCAAAACTTGCTGGCCAGAGGGGTATATAGGGGTGATTTTCACCCCAGATCCTGCGCGCCACCTGCCCGGTAGCATCTCGGCTGGCACAGGTGTGCAGAAGGGCTACTGCCCTGGCATCCTCTCCTTTTTGAAAGAAGGCTTGCGCCTGCCAGAGCTGAAAATGAAGACACTCAGGCCATTTACTTGCAAAATCCCCTGTGAACTGAGCTGCCGCTACATTCTCACCGGATTTCAATATTTCCTGTAGTCGCCGGATCGCGATCAGGGCGGTTTGTGGCTCAAATGATTCGCTTTCGGAATTCCCATCAACTTCAACAGGGATTTTCCCTCTCAGAATTTCAAGGTTTTCCCCGCAAATAGCCCGTTTTTGAGTGTCAGTTTCGGGGAGCGCATATTCCAATGCCTGCCAGGCATCTTCGAATTCCGGATCAGCCCGCACAACTCCCTCAAGTAGCTCAACACCGTCATCGCCTTTTCCTTCGGCGATCAATCCTGTGGCGTAAACCAGGCGAATTTCAAGATCGCCCGGATAAACCGATAACCATGCCATCGAAGCCTGCCGCAGGAAACGGAAAGAGCCGCATACGAGTGCGCTATGCAAGATTTGGATGAAATCATCCCGGGAATAAATCGCTTTGCCATCAACAGTTGTGTGGATCATAGGGACCGGGTTACCTCCTGGGCATTGTGAACAAGGTTCAGCGCGATCACAGCCCCGAGCTGTCGTTTAATATTGACATCATCCGGTGCCAGCGCGGCCGCTTTTCGGAGCAACGCCTCGGTGCCGGAATAATCTTTGGATTCCTTTAACATCATAGCCAGTTGATAATATGGAATGGCTTCATCCGGGCAATTCTTGATCGCTTCCTCGTAGGCTTTTCTCGCTTCAGCGAAATCGCGTCGTTCCTTGAGGATGTTCGCCAATGACAAATACGCATCCACATTTCCAGGATCGATTCGGACAGCTTCGCTCAAGTGATCCACCGCCAGATCCAACTGCCCGTTTTTGCCCTGGTAAATTCCGATCAGAAGGTGCATATCAGAAAGTTCGGGATCCAATTTCAAGGCTTGGTGGGCGGAATCAACAGCCTCCAAACCCTTTCCGAGGGATAGCTGCGATTCAGCCAGCGCACTCAACACATCGGGGTTATCCGGCACGCGGCTGGCTAACGCCTGAAGCGAGTCGTGGGCTTCGGTCTTTTTCCCCAGCTTCTGCAATAACGCAGCCTTTTCCAGCAAAACCGGTACAGAATTACTCCCGTTGGCAATGGCGTGATCGATCACATCCAGACTTGCCACCGGTCCCTTTCGGCGATTTGCAACCCGCGAGGCGAACAAAATTGCCTTCACATTTTCTGGTGTGCGCGCCAGTGCGGAACTGGCAAATTCCTGTGCCCGCTGCAGATCTCCCATGCCCAACGCCAGTTCACCGCACAAAATCAAGGGCTCCGAATTCTTGCCCTCCAATTGGGCGGCGTAAGCAGCATTATCCAGAGCGGTGGGCAGGTTGCCTGCGCTCTCGAATGCTTTCGCCAGGATCATGTAAATTTCCACTGAGTTCGGGTCAAGTTTTCGAGCGTTCTCGAGCGCCTCAACAGCTTTCTCTGTTTCGTTGATCGCAAGGTAATCCTTGCCCAACGCGACCAATGGCTCCAGGGTACCGGACTTAAGGACATTCACCTGTTCCCAATGTGATATGGCTGCCTGAAAATCACCGGCACTTTCATTCATCCGCGCTGCCCGGATTTGCCAATCGGGCTCTTCGGACCAGGATTTCAAGCTGATATCCATAAAATCGATAGCCCGTGGAAGATCAGCACAGGTTTCTGAACACCTGGATGCCAGCGCGGTTAATACCGGGTTCTCCGGGTCCAGGTCGTGCGCCCGTTCGGCTGCCTTGTAGCTGCTCTCCGGATTCGTTTCCATCAGGTTCAACGCCAAATTGGCAAGAACCTGGGGATCATCCGGGAATTTTTGCGCCACCTGAAGCATCGCGTTCACATTTTTTAAGTCCTTCAGAACCGAAATAAATGCGCTGGCATCATTGGAATTCTTTGGCAGCATCGCCAATGCCTTCACCACACCTAAATCCGGTTTGTATACTGCGTTTCCCCTGGTTTCCCACCTCTTGATAAGGGCAGGATTGGTATTCCGGGAGCAGTTCACCATTTCTCGTTCGAACTCGTCAAATGCGGATCGGCCCAGGTACCAATCCCCAGGCGCATGCACAAGAGCGCCGACCTGTTGGTAGAATTTCTGGTTTTCCGCAGCAACCACCAGGAAAATGGCCCTGCCCAAATGAGCCCGCGGCGAGCGGGGGAACCGCTCCTGGTATTCCTGAAAGTACCGCCCCGCCCTATCCCACTGACCCAGGGATAAGGCCGCCACTGCTTTCCAGAAACCATCCAACTCCCAACTGGGATCCAGGCGTAGCTGTTTGGTTGTGATCGAGTCCGGATGGTCAACATCCCTACTCAAAGCTTCCTCGAACACCTCCTGGGCTTCGCCATAATGCCCGATCAGCCTCAGGTATCTTGCTCTGGAATAACGCAGAACTTGTGCTGAAGGGATTTGTTCCAGCGATTTGGTTATCAGGTTCCCAGCATCCTTCACCTGGTCACGATCCATCATCAGGTTGGCTTTCGTCGCGATCACGGAGGCATAAATGGCATTCAGGTCAGCCAGTGCCAACCCGGTTTTGTGGTCACCATTGGTTTTTATCGTTTCATCGCGGGAAAGCTCCAAAACTTTTTCATCCCAAAGGGCGCTAAAGCTCAGCAGAATGGATTGGAACCGCAATTCAACATCGCCTGCATCCTGCGCGATGGCCTCTTCTGCTGAGGTGATCGCCGCAGGATAATCCCCGCAATCCCGGTAATATTGCATCAAACGCTTCGCGATCGCAGTTCCGGAAAGGACTTTACGCCAGGCAGCCGGCAATAAAACCTGTACCTCAGGATCATACGGGAAGCAGCCAGCTTCACTTTTTGAGAGAAAACTCCTTGCCTGTCCCAAGCTGGCGATTGCCGCTTCTGGTTTTGATATGTCATTTAATAGATCCGCCTGGTATACATACAGGCATGGATCGTCCGGATGGGCCTGGATGGAGATTTGGATGTGTTCAAGCCCTGGCTGGGGGTTTCCAAGCGTCCGGTAGATGCCTGCCAGAACCGGCCGCATTTCCAGCGTCTTTTTTGGGTCCAATGCGATGCTGCGTTCCAGGAAGGCTTGAGCCAGGTTTGGATCCTCCAGCTTCAAGGCGATCTTGGCGCCTTCGAGCAACTCGCAGGAATTCGAGCAACCCAGATCCAAAATCGTGTTCAGTTCCGCCCGGCTCTTTTCAGGATCGCCCATCGTAAATTCGATCCCTGCGATCTTGAGTAATAGATTGGTATTTTCTGAATCCAGCGTCTTCGAAATCGACAAGGACTCAAGCGCTTCACGGAAGTTCCCATTTTTCTGCATCTGGTCCGCATACCAGTTCAAGGTATCCGCATTTTCAGGTTTGAGATGCAGAACCTGCCGGGCAACCGCATTTGAATCCTGAATCAGGTGAGCTGCGGCATAGGCATCCGAAAGGTTCCTCAGGATCAGGTCAGAATCCGGTTTCAAAACAGATGCTTCTCGCAAGGCGGTCAGCGCCATGTCGGTCTTTTCCAGCGCCAGGGCTGAATTCGCCAAACCAACCCGGTTCCGCCACAGCCAACCTTCTTTCTTCAGGGCTGGGTCATTGATTGTTTCCTGGTAGAGGTTTAGGGCATTCTGGTTTTCCCCATTGGCAAGGTACGCTTCAGCCAGCAGGATCTTGCAACGAAAGTCCGCGTCTATTGCTGCAGCGTTCTTCGAAAGCACGGCAATGATTTGGTCTACTTTTTCTGCTTCCGGTGCTTCCCTCTGCCCTAAAATGAATCCGCCTTCCTCCCCGAATGCGATCAAAGCGTAATCGATGAACCATTCGGGATTTGCTGGTTCGATCTGCAGAGCGATTTCGAACACCTGCAGGGATTTTTCTGTCTCTCCGGATTCAGCCAGGAGTTTGGCATGTAAATAAGCCAGTTGGTGGTCACCCGGCCACTTGGCTCGGGCAGATTCCACGACACTCCGCGCATCTACACTGTGACCGAGCCCGTCCAGCGTTTCCACCAGACCGATCATGACCGGAAGGGTATCAGGGGCGTGCTTCGCAGCTTTCTTAAAGATAAGGCAGGGCTTCAGTTTGGTACCCGGCATCGATATAGGCCTGAGCCATCGCGTAGTTGGTTTCCACCGAGTTGGGTGCTGCGATCACCGCCGAACGGAGGGTCTCCAGGGCTTTCTCATTCTCTCCCTTTTTCTTCAACGCATCTGCCAGCCACAACCACGATTTCGCCCGCCCGGGTTCCAATTGAGTGGATTTTCCCAGGGTTTGAATGGCATCATCCAGTTCACCATTTTCGTAAAGCGCCTTTCCCAGGTATGCCAGGGCGAGGTCGTTATTGGGTTGGGCAGCCAGCACCGCATTGCAGGCATCTAAAGCTTTTTCAACGCTCCCAGCTTGCAGGGCAGTTTCTGCCATAGCCAGCCAGTCCTTGATCTCCGGCTGGTCGCTCATTGTAAGCAGCTTCTGACGTTCTTCCAGGGCATGATTTAAATCGCCTGCAGCCTGGTATTTCTCCGCCAGATTACGCCGCCATTTGATATTCTCGGGATCAAACAAAACCAGCAACCCGGCGTATTCCACCGCTTTGTGCGGGTCACCCATTTTTCCAGCCAGTTCACTGGTGATGGAGATCAATCCAGTATCGGCTGGACGTAGGATGATAAATCCTTCCGCACAGGCAAACGCCTCGCGGTAGAGCGCCAGGTCGGAAAGTTTCCGAATGATCTCGATTGGCTGCCATCCAAGCGCATAACGGGGAAAGATGGAATCCGGGTCGGTATGGATTATCTCCACCAGCCGGATGGCTGCCGCTTTGACGATCTCTATTCTCTTTTCGGATTCCTCTTTCAACGCACCGGTCTTCATAATTTGCGCGACTGGGTTTTCTTCATCCAGTGTCTGCGATGGATACATGTTATCCCCAGAGGTTTCGGGGTCGATCCAATCGCGCTGCTGGTCCAGATCGCGGATCCAGGATTTCAGTCCTTCACTGGCAGTATCCAGCAATTGGCGGGCTTCATCGGTATTTTCTGCCAACTGCTCCAGCTCAGCCAGATATTGAGTTTCCATCACGCGATTCGCGTATTGATCGCCTTTGAAAATGGCGGTATCGGTCGGCTTCTGATCTCGCGAAGATGCTTGTTTACGGTCGTCCAGGATCCGTTTAGCCAATTCAACTACGATGGCACTCTTCCCCATCCGATTCAGGTCGATCAGCCAACCCACCTGAATGCCCAGGGAGACACGCGAGATCAAATCATATAGCGTGTGTATCTGCGTTTCCTGCGGCGCAGGATCAGAGAGTACGATGTGCGAGATCCACTCGATACGGATCTTGGATCCCTGTTTCGGCAGAAGGGTGAGCAGCAGCTCCCCGGGATCGGGCAGCATACCGAAAAGAGCGGTCAAAGGGGTCCGCCAGACCTGATAGGTGTTCTTGTATTCCCCGGATGTAGGAGGAAGAATGCTTTCTATAATGGTGTCAATTGAACCGGAGGCGGCTGCTTTTTCGCGCATCCCCAATGCGATCAGTCCCGCTTGTGAAAGCGTAGCTGGGATCTGCCGCGAAACAATGGTTTCTTCGTATTTGGACACAGCCAGAATACTAAGTGCGTTATCAGGGATCGGCTTCAAGATTGTCTGCAAAATGGTCGATGAGATATCCACCCCCAGCGCCAAAATTGCCAGGTTCGCAGGGCACCAGATGGAAGGATCGGCCTTGGCCTTATTCAGGACTTTCGCAAGGAATGCATCATCATGCAAGGATTGCCAGACAAGCGGATCTTGCCGCAGGGCAGCGATCAGGTTGCTGGAGTCCTCCGAAGGTAATGCCCCCCTGAGAGTTGTGATCAAATCGGCTGCAAGCATTTGGGCTCCTGAATTAAGCCGAATAAGGATTTCAAGGCAAATTGATTTTGGTGATCAAGGCATATGCTGCACCAAAAAGCGCAAGACCAACAAAAATCAGGAACATCCCCAATCCCGCGGAGGTTTTTGTGAGACCGTTAAGGCTGTCGATCAAGGATGATGCATTTCCAACCAATCCAGAAACATCATCTGTGATCCCCTTTTGCGCCAATTTAGCTGTCTGCGTTGCCAGCGAGCGAACATCTCCGGAGACCACCTTGGCGACAATGATATACACCCCGATCCCGAAGGTGATCACACCCAGCAGCATTAGCACGGCTGCCATGGTCAAAAAGAAGTCATTTACAGTCATTTCGAACATAAAAAAACCTCCGGAGGTCAGTCTCAGGAGGTATGTTGCAAGGATTGTGCCAGCTGATTTGTTTTGCTTACACTTTGGCGATATCCATCGGAAGGTCTCCGACCTCGATCATTTCCGTATCACAAAAAAGGGATGCCCTTTCAAGAGAGTTACTTAATTCCCGGATGTTTCCCGGCCAATTATAGGTTTTAAGCGCCTGCAAAGCTTTGGGGGAGATCCCAAGGATATTCTTGCCCAGCTTCATGTTGAAATTACGGATGAAAAAGCCAACCAGGTCAGGAATATCCTCTTTCCGTTCCCGCAAGGCAGGCAAGTTCAGGTCGACCACCTTTAAGACGATAATACAGATCCTCTCGGAAATAGTGCCTCTTTCATCATATGCTTCAGGTCACGGTTCGAGGCGGCCAGCACCTCCACATCCACCCGGATCAGCGTGGTGCCCCCCACCCTCCTGAAAGCATTTTCTTCGATCACTCGCAGAAGTTTGGCCTGCGTGTCCAGCGGCATCGATGAAATCTCGTCCAGGAAGAGAATTCCCCCGTCCGCAACCTCCATCAAACCGGGTTTTCTTTTCTCCGCCCCTGTAAAAGCACCTGCCTCGTACCCAAAAAGTTCTGATTCCAGCATGGTATTTTGGATGGCAGCACAATTCAAGGCAATGAAGGGCTTACCCGATCGGGGACCGGAGGAGTGGATGAACCGTGCCAGCACCTCTTTGCCCGTGCCAGTCTCGCCGGTGATCAGCACCGAGACGGATGCATCCGCTGCCCGTTTGGCCTGCTCGATCACACCCTGCATTAGCGGGTTGTGTCCAAGCACAAATCCAAGATTTTCAGTTTGCGATTTTCTAAGGTGGGCAAGCTCGCGCCGCAGCGCCACCGATTCACAAGCCCGCTGAAGCGATTGCTCCAGGTTCGTCAGATCCACCGGCTTGGTGAGGAAATCATGCGCGCCGTTGCGCATCGCTTCAACCGCCATCTGGATATCCCCGTAGGCGGTAATGATGATGACAGGCGGCCGCACCGCCAGGTTGGCGGTTTCCTGCAGCAGGTTAGGACCATACCCGTCTGGCAGCTGCACATCCAGCAGGATCACGTCCCCGGTACCTTTTTGGATCGCTTCCCGGGCTTTCTTTAAATTTTCGGCTTCGATCACTTCATATTTCTTGGAGGTGAGGAAATCGCCAATATTTTTACGTGCGTTTTCCTCGTCATCCACGATCAGTACGCTGTAGCTCATGCATTCTCTCCGTTGTAAACTGGTAATGTCACCCGAAAGACGGTTCCACCCGGGAAAGATTCCACATCGATATTTCCGCGGTGCGCGATCACGATCCTTTTGATAATCGCCAAACCCAAACCGGTGCCATTTTGTTTAGTTGTAACAAATGGCTCAAAGATCTTCGCCCGGATCTCGGCGGGGATCCCCGGACCTGTATCACTTATTTTAATCTCCACCATCCCTTCGCCGCCCGGGATTCGGGTCTCATCCAATTTTATCGCAAGTGTGCCCCCCGTTTTTTCCATCGCTTCCACCGCATTACTGATCAGGTTGGTGAAAACTTGTTCAAGCGATCTCCAGTCGCCTTCCACTTTCGGGATCTCCGGGTTGGGCTGAAAGTAAGAGGTGACGTTGACCTTTGCCATTCTCGGATACCAACGCCCGATCATCTGCGAGAGCATCAAGTTCAGGTCAACCGCAGCCAGGTGCCGTGGTACCGGGCGGGAAAATGCAAGTACCGATTCCATGAGCGAGTTCAAGCGCAAACAATCATTTTGGATCCGGTCGATCACTTCCTTATTGGGATCATTTTCATCGATACGGGAGGCAATCAGTTGAATCCCCGTCGAAATATTATTGATCGGGTTTCGTACCTCATGAGCGAAGACATTGGTGAAATCTCCAAGCAACGCCCGGTGTTCAAGCTGCTGCGTTCTCGCCTGGATCAACTCATGCTCGCTCACGTCTGAAAGAAAAACCAAAACCGCGGAGAGCGCGTCATTCTTCTGAACCGGGATGATCTGCATGGACGCGGGAAAGGATTGCCCGTTTCGGCGGTTGAGGGTGATGCTGCCCATGTTAAGCGTGGGGATATTTTGCAGCGAGGATTCAAAAGCTGGGATCAGCCGCTCGGAACCGATCAGGATATTATCGACTGGTTGACCCTGAACTTCTGAATTCGAGTAGCCGAGCATCCATTCAGCAGAAGGATTGATTTGCAGAACGGAGAGATCTGGTTTAAGAACCACGATCCCCTCCCTGGCGTGCTCGATCCCCAGGCTATAAATATCCATCAGCTTTTGCTGGCGGTTTACAGTCTCCTGGAAGTTCTTGGCTTTCAGATATTGCTGAATTCCCGATCCGATTGAATTTGCCAGTAATTTCAAGATGGGAATCAGGTAACCGATTGGCTCCCGGACGTAATCACCCGCGACCACCAACCCTGATAAAGCGCCTTTATCCCCGATGGGAACGGAGGCGATATAAAGCAGGCTTTCAGCGCGTCCTTTTTGGTGCAGCTCTGTCAGCACTTTTTTTGCTGGTGACCATATGAATGGCTCGTTCAACCGGACCAAATCGGTGGACGGAAGCCGTTCCGGAAAGATTTCTCGACTCTCGCGGGTCTTGATCTTGATCAATTCCGGGGATCCGGTGCCGGCCTGGTAAAGGCAAACCACATTCGTTCGCAGTACATTCTCCAGGAGCTGTAATTTTCGTTCCAGGTTCAGGTCGATGCTTTCAAGGCGGTCAGAAGCCATCAATTCAGCCGCAGCCTGCAGGATCATCTCGGACTCGCCGAAAACCATATCTTCGGATTCATCCCCGGGAGAAAGCAACACCAGTACCCAACCATTCCCACCCTCCAGCAATACCACCCTGGTTTTAATGGTCACCGCAGGTCGTTTGCTGCGATTCACAGTGATGAAATGGTCACCGCCGACGCTGAAAACCCGGTTTATCGGTTTGTTGAAAAGAACTTCATAAGGCTTTCCCAGCAGTTCCGCTTGCGAAAAAGCTGTTAATTTCATCACCCCCGAATTGACCGCGGCGATCACCTCTTTTTGGGTGGAGATCAAAACTGCCGGTGTGGAAATGTATTGAAGCAAAGCACCAAATTCGCTTAAACCTGGTGCTTTGCCACGAAAAATACTGTCGAAGATCGCGCGGGATGGCGCGGTATTCATCAATTCAAATGCCGCAGGTGCGCCGGCAGGATGCCTTCCATGGCTCGGTATTTGGCCACCGTTCGGCGGGCAACGCAGAAACCTTGGCGGGAAAGCAACTCTACAATATCAGAATCGCTGAGTGGGCGCTTCTCGTTCGTTATCATTTCCTTAATGACTGTGCGCACATTTAGACTGCGGTCAAAAAAGGATGAGAGCGGGATGATCCGTCGGTTGGGTAATTGGACGGATTTATTGGCCACGGCCCGCGAGATGGTGGATTCGTGTACATCCAGCTCCTTGGATAATTGTACCCGCGTCACGGGTTTAAGGTTCTTGTCACCCATCAGGATGAATCCCTTTTGCAAGGAAACAACTCGTTGCATCAGGCGCAGCATGGTGTGATTGCGCTGCTGCAGGCATTTTACGAAGAGCGACGCACGATCCAAATCGGTCTTCATATCTTCTTTGGTCTGTTCTGCCGTCTCCGATATTGCAGCTTTGAAGAGCGGGTTCACCCGCAGGGTGCCCCGCAGCGGAATGATGATCTCCACCATCAGCCGTTGCTCAGGGTCCTCGTTCATGTGATTGATAATGATGTCCGGCTGCCGGTAAACCTGCTCGTTAGAAAGACCTGGCTGGCGGATATTGCCCCAATGCGACCGGGCTGGGAAAGGATTGAGGTTTTCACTGATGAATGTAGCCACCTTCTGGATCTGGCGCTGGGTGGTTTCATATATTTTCGCAAGGTCGGCAAAGTGATGCCGAGTGAGCAGGTCAAAATGGTCGCGGATGATCGGGGCAGCAAGTTCCGGGATGAGTTCCGTTTCAGCCAGGACCTCCAACTGAACCAGCAGGGCTTCCTGTGGGCTGAGGGAGCCAACCCCGATCGGTTCAGCGCGTTTGATGATATCCTGTACTTCCTGCACCCGGCTGAGAAGTACGTGTAAATATGTGGCCGCCTCCAGGAGTGTGGTCGTTAAAAAACCATCCTCATTCAAATGGGTCAGCAAATAGGCTGCGACCCCGCGGTCGTTATCCGCCAGTTCTGTCGCGATCTGCCGCATAACGAAGGTCGGCAAATCTTCCACAGAGGGTGATATCGGCTCATCCGGATAATCCTCCGCAGAAGTCTCGCCCTGCGGGAAGAAATCTTCGCGGGTTGAGATAAAAACCACCGGCTCTTCCGGGTTGACATTGGTCGGCCGGCTGCAAATGGGGCACACGCCTTTATCCGGCAACGGACGGTGACAGGTCGGGCAGCGCCGTTCCTCCAGCATTTCCAGGGCGGGATTGTTGGATAATTCTGTCTCGATTTGCTCGGCCAGTTCGTCGATCGGCAAACTAAGCAAGGTCATCGTCTGCGCTAAATGCGCTGTGGTTACCGGACGGGTGGAAGTGATTTGTACATGAGTTAGCATGGTGAAGCCCTCTCTTCGAACAATTATAAGGATATCACACTATGTTGCAAGTTATGTGCCAATGCAAGAATCATACCAAGCAATTATGGATGAAGATGGTTGAATGATCTTTGCGACCCCATCTCGGAAAATTGCCAAACGACCTGCTTGGGAATACAATACCCAGAGAAACTACACGGAGTTCATTAGTGAAAATAATACCCTCAGACCGGATCGCGGACTTCAAACCCTATTTTTTCGCCCAATTGAATACCCGGATCGCAGCACTTCAAAAGGACGGTGTGGATGTCATCCGGCTGGACATGGGCTCGCCCGATCTGCCCCCCGAAGAATTCATCATTGAGAGCCTGGTCGACTCCGCCCGCAGGCGGGATAAGCACGGCTATTCCGCCATGGGTGGCACACCCGCTTTCCGGCAGGCTGCCGCAGACTACTATCTGAGGCGTTATGGCGTCGTACTGGATCCCAGATCTGAGGTGCTGATGCTGATCGGCTCCAAAGAAGGGCTTTTTAACCTAAGTCAGGTTATTTTAAATCCAGGGGACATTGCCCTGATCCCGGACCCCGGGTACCCCGTCTACCAGGGCAGCACTAAAATTGCCGGCGCATTGCCTTATTTTTTTCCGTTGCTGAGGCAAAATGGATTTTTACCCAAATTTGAAGATATTCCTGAAAAAATCGCCAGGCAGGCCAAAATTCTCTGGTTGAATTATCCCAACAATCCCACTGGGGCTTCTGCCTCCCTTGGCTTCTTCAAGGATGCAGTCAAATTCGCCCGGGAATTTGATATCCTCATCGCCCACGATGCCCCCTATATGGAAATCACCTTTACAAACTCCGTTGCGCCAAGCATTCTGCAGGTGCCGGGAGCAAAAGAGGTTTGTGTAGAATTCAACTCGCTTTCCAAAACCTACAACATGGCCGGTTGGCGCCTGGGAACGGCATGCGGACATCCTGATGTAATTCAATTAATTCACACCTATAAAAGCCAGGTGGATTCGTCTCAATTTATGCCTGTGATCGAGGCTGGTATCACCGCCCTCACCGGGGACCAGGAGTGGATCTCCAACCGCAATGAGATTTACCGGACAAGGCGGGATATTGTGGTGGATCGCCTGAAAAAATCCGGTCTTGAGGTAGATCCCCCTACTGCTGGTTTATACGTTTGGTTCGAAACCCCCAACCGTTTTGCTTCCAGCGAGGCATTTTGCGATGCGCTGCTATCGGAAACGGGTGTGAGCATCACCCCCGGTTCTGTTTATGGCGATCACGGTGAAGGGTTTGCCCGTATCTCCCTGGTGACCGAGACGGAACGTATGGCTGAGGCCATGGATCGCCTGGCAAAATGGGTGGGATGATACCCTAAAAAAATGTCCCCAAAAAACCCGATTAACACAGCTTCTCCGCGCGAACGAGCCTTCATGGTTGGTGTCGAGATTCGCAGCGATCCGTCATTGCTGAGCCTGTCTGATTCACTGGCTGAGCTCGAGCTGCTGGCGGATACCGCAGGGTTGGAGGTGATCGGTGAAACGACGCAACGTTTGGATCACCCCCACCCCGCCACCCTGGTTGGTTCCGGCAAACTTGAAGAAATAAAAATGCTCGTAGAGGATTCCCTTGCGGATGTGGTCCTATTCGACACTGAGCTCTCCCCCCGCCACCAGCGCGAGCTGGAGGAATTGATCGGCCCGCCAGTAAAGGTCATTGATCGCACCGCGTTGATCCTGGATATTTTCGCCCAGCACGCCGACACCCGCGAGGGGATCCTGCAGGTGGAACTTGCCCAACTCGAATACAGGTTGCCCCGCCTCACCCGTGCCTGGACCCATCTTGCCCGCCAGGCAGGCGGCGGCGCTGGCCGGACTGGCAGCGTGGGCGGCGTGGGTTTGCGCGGTCCGGGCGAAACGCAGTTGGAGGTGGATCGGCGCGAAATTCGTAAGCGCATCTCCAGCCTTAAGGCTGAGATCGAAAAGGTGCGTGCGCATCGCGCCCGCCACCGCGTTCAGCGAAAACGCTCCCAAATCCCCGTTGTCGCCATCGTCGGATATACCAACGCTGGGAAATCCACCCTTCTCAACGTTCTTGCCAAAACGGATGTGTTCGTGGCAGATCAGTTATTCGCAACTCTCGATCCCACCACCCGGCGGGTCAATCTGCCTCAAGGGCATACGGTCCTTTTCACCGATACAGTTGGATTCATTCAAAAATTGCCCACCCAATTGATAGCCGCATTCCGTGCCACCCTGGAAGAGATCACTGAAGCGGATCTCGTGCTTCATGTGGTGGATATCACTCATCCCAATGCGGTTGCACAATCCAAATCCGTCCATCAGACTCTGCAAGAGATACAGGCGGATGAAATCCCTTCGATCACCGTCCTGAACAAGATCGATTTGCTACCTGATCCGGAAAATGCGCTCAGCAGACTGGAAGGTTTCCCGCGCTCATACGCGATCTCTGCCAGAAACAGAGCCGGTTTGCCGGAGATGCTGGCTTCCATCGAGAGTATCCTTTTTGAATCTTTCGAACCGATCGTCGTCCACCTGCCTTACCAGCAGGGTCAATTGATTTCTCTTTTTCACGACCAGGGGCGTATCGACAAACTGGATCACACCCGCGGCGGGGTGACCATACATGGTTCCCTGCCGGGCAGGTTGTTCGCCCAATTCCAGCCTTTCATTCACAAACCAAGCAAGGATTCACCCACCCCGGATTAAATAAAAAAAGAGCGATTTTAATCGCTCTTTTTGTTTGGTCAGGACTTCTTTTTCTTGTCTTTATCGACGGCAACAACTTCCTTACCCTGGTAATGCCCGCATTTGGGGCAAACCGTGTGGGGAAGGCGCATTTCACCACAGTTGCTGCACTGCACTAAACTGGTGCCTGTCAGCGCATCATGCGAACGGCGGCGGTCACGCCGGCCTTTGGATAATTTTCTCTTTGGAAGTGGACCCATTCTAATTACTCCTGATTATTACGAACTTTCCGAATTGCACAAGCCACGAATTATACATAGTCCAACCCCATCGGTCAAGGAAAAATGGGCTCTCATTCTACCAACTTGAAAAAGGATATTGGATTGGATTACAATCATTTTCATGGATATTCAAATCGCGGCTGCGAAAACAAATAAATATGCCACCCCGGAGAGCGGGGATACACTTGAAATGGTGGAACGTCCGAACGGTGGCGTGTCCGTCGTGCTGGCAGATGGGCAATCCAGCGGTCGCGGCGCAAAAGCCGTATCGACTCTGGTAGTACGCAAAGTTATTTCCCTGCTCGCCGAGGGCGTACGGGATGGAGCTGCCGCCCGGGCAGCATCCGATGCCCTCTTTACCGAAAAAAATGGCAAAGTGATCGCCTGTCTCAATATTCTTTCGGTGGATCTCCAAAGTCAGACTGTTGTCCTTTCACGGAACAACCCCAGCCCCATTTTCATTGCCAATGGCGACGAGTTGAAGTGTATCGACCAGTCAAGCCTTCCCATTGGTACCTCGCGAAATATCAAACCCGAAATCACCGAAATTCCCTTGTCTCCCAACCTAACGATCATCATGTTCACCGATGGTATCTTTTTCGCCGGCGACCGTACCGGGCAAAAAATGGATATCTGCAGCGCCATCCAGGGCATGCTGGAGGAGGAAAATCCAAGTGCGCAATACCTGGCGGATTCACTGCTTCATCAGGCGCTGCGGCTGGATCAGAACCGGCCAAACGATGACATGAGCGTGGTTGTGTTACGGGTTTCGGCCACGGAGTCCGAGCAGATCCGCCGGATGACCCTTACCCTTCCAGTTCCACCCCTGCGCAATACGCAAACCTGGTGATTTTCCTACTCCGGGAAGTTATGCCCTTTTGAAAACCCAAGAAATTTATCGAAATCTAAAAAGGTCAGGATGCTCCGTGTAGGTATAGTTGGTCCTTGCGGCTCCGGAAAAACCACGCTCATAAACCAGTTACGATTGAATGGTCAGGACTTTGATATTCGCCACATCGCCCAGGAGCACTCGTACGTCCCTGATATGTGGCTTCGGATCGTTCACCCGGATGTCCTCATTTTTCTGGAAGTAAGTTTTGAAATTGCCACATCCCGGCGGAAATTAAATTGGAGCCAAGCGGAATTCACCGAACAACTCCGCAGGTTGCAAAACGCCCGAGAAAATGCCGATCTGGTGATCCCGACAGATGAACTGACCCCGGAACAAATCGCGGATTGTGCCATCCGCTTTTTACGTCAATCATCTGGCGAAAATGGCAGGTGAGTTCCCTACTCACCCATTTCCATCAAGGGTATAATCGCAATGTTAAATCCAGCCATAGGCTGGTATTTGCTTGATTGGAGGTCTTTTCTGCATGCAACGCAAGTACATCTATCTTCTTTTAATTGTCCTCCTTGTGGTGATCGCCGTACTGGTGGATCTCCCCAACCCCCCACAGGCGATCAATTCGCTCATGGGCAGGGACGTGCAGCCAGCGCTTGGTTTGGATCTCCGTGGAGGCGTCCAGGTCCTTCTTCAACCATCGGCTGGTTTTGAGGCTTCGAGTCAGAACCTTCAGGATGCAAGCAAAATCCTTGAAAACCGCAGCAATGCTCTGGGTGTCTCCGAGCAGGTATTCCAGGTGATCGGGTCGCAGTACATCCTGGGTGAATTCCCCGGAAAAACAAACACCGACCAGGTCGTTAGCATCCTGCAGCAAACAGGTTTGCTGGAATTCATCGATGCTGGCTCCACATACTTGGAACCAGGCACAGTGGTGGTCACTGATGTTGCCAGCAGCGGGTCTCAGCAACCCTCCGTTCAACCCACTGCTTCTGCCTCCAGCAGCGCGACCCCCGAAGCCGCCCCAACAGAGACCAAGGTCTACCACACCGTTATGACTGGTGCTGATCTGAAGACCGTGAATGTTACCTCCGGTTCCACCGACCCAAACCCCTATATTGCCTTCACCCTCACTGATAGTGGCGCCGCGGTTTTTAAAGATTTCACCACTCAAAACGTGGGGAAATACCTGGCCATTGTTCTGGATAAAAAAGTCGTTTCAACGCCAGTGATCCAGAACGCCATTACTGATGGAAAAGGGATCATTCAGGGAAATTACACGGTGGATTCCGCAAATCAGCTCGCCACCGTGCTGCGCTTCGGCAGCCTTCCTGTTCCCCTGGAAGTCGCCCAAAGCACACTTATCGGTCCTTCCCTCGGGCAGGACTCGCTAAATAAAAGTATCACAGCCGGCATCCTGGCCTTCATCGCCATCGCTTTATTGATGCTCCTCTATTACCGCTTCCCAGGCTTGATCGCCACCGTGGCATTGATGATCTACATCGCGATCAGTTTCGCTATCTTTAAGCTGGTACCGGTCACGCTCACCTTGCCGGGCATCGCCGGGTTTGTTTTGAGTATCGGCATGGCTGTGGATGCGAATGTGCTAATTTTTGAGCGCCTCAAAGAAGAATTGCGCGGTGGGCGAATGCTCAACCAGGCCATCGAACTCGGCTGGAAACGCGCCTGGTTATCCATCCGCGATTCCAATGTCTCCACCCTGATCACGTGCGTGATCCTGTTCTGGTACGGAAGTCAATTCGGCGCCAGCATCGTCAAAGGGTTTGCGCTCACGCTTGCACTGGGTGTTCTAGTGAGTATGTTCACCGCAGTGGTTGTTACCCGGTCATTCCTGCATCTCTCGCTTGATCGGATCAAATTCGCTGATCACCCCAAGTGGTTTGGTTTGTAGGAGTTATCCGAAATGAAGATCAATATCATTAAATATCGCTACTGGTACTTTCTTTTCTCGCTGATCATCATCATCCCCGGGATCATCGGGTACGCGCTGTGGGGTCTGCCGCTTTCGATCGATTTCACCAGCGGATCACTATTGGAGGTTCGCTTCGAAACAGGCAAAGCTCCCCAGCCCGCCCAGGTGGTTGCCTTGTATGCCGAATATGGCTTTGACAGCCCGCGTGTGCAAACAGCGGAAAACGACAGGCTCATCATCCGTTCCAAAGACATGCCTCAAACTACCAAACAGGCGATCGTCGATGAGATGCAGACCCGCTTCAATAGCACTGTGACAGTGGATCGGTTCGACACTGTCGGTCCAACGATCGGCGCTCAAGTGACCCAGCGAGCCTTTTTTGCAGTTGCGCTCGCGGCGTTAGGGATCCTCGCCTATATTACCTTCGCCTTCCGTAAGGTAAATCACGCGTTCCGATATGGAGTCGCCGCCATTATCGCCATGATCCACGACATCCTGGTTGTGATTAGTGTGCAGGTGTTCCTCTCGCATTTCCTCGGCTGGGAGGTCGATTCCCTTTTCCTGACCGCGCTTCTAACCGTTATCGGCTTTTCGGTGCACGATACCATCGTGGTCTTTGACCGGCTGCGTGAAAATTCAATGATCTACCGCCGGGTTCCCTACGAAACAGTGGTAAATCACTCCATCGTTCAGACCCTGGATCGCTCGATCATGACCACCTTCACCGTCCTCCTGGTGCTCTTCATTCTCGCGCTGTTCGGCGGGGTCACCATCCGGCATTTCGTGATCATCCTTTTCGTGGGTATCCTCAGCGGCGCATATTCCTCCATTTTCGACGCCTCCCCAATTCTGGTTGTTTGGGAGAACCGGGAATGGCGGACCTGGTTTAAAGGTAAAAAGCCTGCCCCCACTGCCACGCCTTAACAAATACAGGTTGACTAAAAAGGTTCTGGAAATTTTCAGAGCCTTTTTATTTACCATTTTGATTTTGGGCGGTTTTCAGGTATAAAATGATTACCAGGAACGAACTTTAGGAGTTTTCATGCGAAAAGAAGTGATTCTGATCACAGGAGCGAACGGGGAAATCGGGCATGGGCTGATCGATTTTCTTACAGCCAAAAAGGATGCCTTCGTTATCGCCCTGGATGTCCAACCACTGGATGAATCTCTTTCGGGCAAGGTGGAAAGATTTATCCTGGGGGATATCCTGGATAATATGCTCCTGGGCAGGCTGGTCGCCGAATATGAGATCCGCACCATTTTTCACCTGGCTTCCATCCTTTCCACAAAAGCGGAATACAACCCGGAAACCGCTCACAGGATTAATGTTGAAGGTACGATTAACCTGCTGCGACTGGCTGTTGAACAATCTTCCTGGCAAGGCCGCCCTGTGCGGTTCCTCTACCCCAGCTCCATCGCCGCTTATGGGCTGCCAGATCTGAAAACCAAAAACGCCACCCCAAAGGTAAAAGAGTGCGACCACTGTCAACCGACGACCATGTATGGCTGCAATAAGCTCTATTGTGAATACCTGGGCAGTTATTACTCACGCTACTACCGCAGGTTGGCGGCTGACCGCCCTCTGCACCCGGTGGACTTTCGCTGCATTCGCTTCCCAGGGTTGATCAGCGCCACAACCATCCCCACGGGCGGAACCAGTGATTACGGACCGGAGATGCTGCATCATGCGGCCAAAGGCGCTCCTTACGCCTGTTTTGTTCGTCCGGACACCCGTCTGCCGTTTATGGTCATGCCGGACGCGATTAAAGCATTGATCCAGCTCGAATCTGCCCCGGTTGAAAACCTGTCACAATTGGTCTATAACATCACCAGCTTCAGCCCTACGGCAGAGGATTTCCACCGGGTGATCCTAAAGGAATTCCCGGATGCCAAAATTACCTTTGAACCTCACGCCAGCCGCCAATCAATCGTGGATAGCTGGCCACAAGATGTGGATGATTCCGCAGCCAGAAAAGATTGGGGCTGGTCGCCAGATTATGGCCAGGAGCGTGCTTTCAGCGAATATCTGATCCCGGCGATCAAAGAGTATTATCACCAAAACCAAGACTGATTATTGATATTTGAGTTAGGAGAACCAAATGACAGAGAACAGCGTAAATGGACTTCCTCCGATTGCAGATGACGAAAAAATCACCTGGTTATGATCTATCTCGACCAGGGTATCGTCTGGGGAAATGTGATCTCGAAATCCCAGATCCGGGTGAGCACCTGGCTGCGTACTTCTGCTGCGCCGGATTTTCTGACCCTGTACCAGGCGAATTTCCTGCTCACCTACGGCGGCACTACCCAGAAACCGGTCGTCTACCCGGTGATGCACATCCCCGCCCCAAAGGTGCTCGCCTTCCACATCATGCCGCCGAATTCGGACCCCCTGGATTACGACCCCACCGAGCCCAATCGCCGTCTTGAAAAAGCTGGGTTGATCGTCGGCGGTTTTATTTTTGAAGGTTATATTCGGATTTCATCAATTTCCAACTTGAACAGCTACATCGATGTCACCCGGGAGGAATTCTCCACATTGTATGATCTCAGCATCACCTGCCGCCCGATACCTTCGCTTGGAACCATGAAGGTGCCCTATGCACTGATCCGCCAGGCTGCGGTGATGTGGTGCAATCGGGATAACTGAACCTGAAGCTCAAAACGAGAAAAGGAAGATCATATCCATCACATTTGTACCGGTGGATCCGGTTCGGATCATGCCCCCTACCTGGTCAAAGTAGTGATAGGAATCATTTCCAGCCAGGAACCTCTCAGGGTCGCATCCGATCGCCATTCCTTTTTGATAGGTTTCGCCGGTAACGATTGCTCCCGCAGCATCGGTTGGTCCGTCCTCCCCGTCTGTAGCCAGGGTAACCAGGCAAATGTTCCTGATCCCTGCAAGAGGCCTCACCGCGGCGAGCGCTAATTCCAAGTTGCGGCCGCCCAGCCCATCCCCCTTCATCCGGACAGTGGTCTCCCCACCCCCGATGAGGCACAGAGGCTTTTGCAAGCGCTGGTTGGATTGCGAGGCAGCGATCAGCTTTTCCGCCATTTCCTTCCCAATTACATTCGCTTCACCCTGGATTTGAGAACCCAGGTTGACCGTCTGAAAACCTTCACCGGCGGCAGCGTTCAAGGCAGCCTCGACGGAAATTTCATTGCTCGCAACCAGTTTATAGAGGCAATGATCAAAAACCGGATCTCCTGGTTTAAGCGTTTCCGGTATTTGTGCAGCCAATCCTGCCTGAAGTGTCTCAATGATGGAAATTGGTAGAGCATTTTGAAGCTGATATTTTTGGATAATTTGGAAAGCATCTTCATAAGTGCTCTCATCCGCAACTGTCGGTCCTGAGGCAATCACAGCCGGCGGACTCCCAATCACATCCGAGATCGCGAGCGTAAGCACAGCTGCTGGCGAGCAGATCCTGGCAAGTCCGCCACCTTTTACACGGTCAAGATGTTTTCGGATCGTGTTGATCTCGCCAATCGTCGCCCCGCACTTCAACAACTCCCGGGTGAGAACTTGAATATCCTCAAGCCGGACACCATCATAAGGCAGCGTCATCAACGCTGATCCACCTCCAGAAATCAGGCAAATGACCAGGTCCTCTGGGCTCAAACCCCGGCAGGAATCGATCAGCTTTTCGGTGGAACGCAGGGAATCTTCTCCAGGGATGGGATGGTTTCCCTTGACGATCTCAATTTGCTTTGGCAAGCCCCTGGTGGGTTGCTCAGGATTGCTCTTTGTGATGATTAATCCACTCATATATTTTCACCAAGCACATCTGCAACACCGCATGCCATCGGAATGGACGCCTTACCTGCACCAATCAGATGCACTCTTGTATTTACCGGAAATTTCTTTTCCAACCCCGAAACGCGTAAATTTTTTCCATTAAAATCAAGAACCGAGCTCACTGCCTTGCACGGATCAGCAGCTTGAAGAGCAGCTGAGAGGATCTTGAAGCAAGGTTTTCTCGTTCTTACTATTCAACAGGTTGTTTTTGATATCGAATTTCACGGATCAAATATCCTGACGGAAAACTGCAAAAATCAGTACATTTGTTTTTAGACATGGGCTTAAAATAACTCAGATATATTCGGATTGTAGTCTAAAATAAACTCGTGAAATTACTCAAACATCTCAATGGTGTTTCAATCTATAACTCAATCCAGGAGGAATTAAAGTGAATCAAGATGTTCTCAATGGTTTGATCCGTCCCCAAAATGTTGCCATTATTGGCGCTTCAGCCACACCCGGGAAGATTGGTCATACAGTTGTCAAGAATCTGATCGAAGGTGGTTACAAGGGGGGTATCTACCCGGTCAATCCCGATTCCGAGGAAATCCTGGGAAAGAAAGTTTATAAGTCTGTTAAAGATATCCCCGGACCGGTGGATGCAGCCATTATCACGATCCCCGCAAAATATGTTTCACCGGTCATCGATGAGTGCGGTGTGAAGGGTGTAAAGGGTTTGATCGTGATCACCTCCGGGTTTTCCGAGGTTGGGCGCAAGGACCTTGAGGAAGAGATGGTCCAGAAAGCCCACCAGTACGGGATGTGCGTGCTGGGACCCAACATCGTTGGCACGCTCTCCAATGCGGATAAATTCAACGGTTCCTTCGCCCCCTTCCTGCCCCTGCCAGGAAAATCCTCCCTGGTCACCCAATCCGGCGCTCTGCTTATCGCCATTGATGCTGCCTCCTTTACCCGCCGGGTGGGTTTTGAAAAATTGATCTCCATCGGCAATGTGAGTGACGTTGGTTTTGCTGACCTGGTCACCTGGTTGAATGACGACCCGGCCACCTTCTGCATTTCCCTCTATATTGAAGGGCTCAAAGACGGACGGGACTTTATCGAAGCCGGTAAAAAGGCCAAAAAACCGATCATTGCCCTGAAATCCGGTGTTTCTTCTCATGGCGCTGCCGCTGCTGCCTCGCACACCGGCTCACTGGCCGGGGCTGCCAAGATTTACAGCGCAGCCTTTCAGCAGGCAGGCGTAATCCAGGCGCAGGACCTGAACGATCTATTCAACCGCACCCAGGTGCTTTCACTTCAGCCTCCCATGAAAGGTGAGAAGCTGTTGGTGCTCACCAATGGCGGCGGGGTTGGCGTGCTGGCCACAGATGCCGCCGAGAAATACGGCCTGCCCCTGATGTTCGCCCCGGATGATGTTCAAGAAGAATTACGAAAACACATGCCAGATTTCGGTTCTGCCAAAAACCCGGTGGATATGACCGGTATGGCAGGAAATGAATGGTATCGGGAAACAACCCAATACTCCTTCGCGCATCCCTGGGTGGATGGTTTATGTGTTCTTTATTGTGAAACAGCCATGACAGATCCGCAGGGTATAGCTGAAAGCATCAAAGCTGGGATCGATGCGACAGGCATTAAAGATAAACCTGTTACTGTTTCCTTCGTCGGTGGTGAACGATCCGATAACGCCATGCGCTGGCTGGTGGAAAACGGTATCCCCGCCTATGGCGCCCCGGATCTGGCCGTGAATGCCATGGCCTGCCTGCGGGAATATGCCCGCTTCAAAGAAATTGCTGCTGAACCCGATAATCGATGTGATAATCAAGATAAAACCAAAGCCCTGGCTGTGATCGAAGCCGCCCGCAAGGAAGGTCGGGATTCTCTTACCGAGATCGAAGCCAAGCAGGTTTTCGCCGCTTACGATCTTCCGGTAACCAAAATTGCCCTCGCTAAAACAGAGGATGAAGCTGTGGAGTTGGCATCAAAAACAGGCTTCCCGGTGGTGATGAAGATCGTCTCCCCAGATATTCTTCACAAATCTGACGCCGGAGGGGTTAAGGTTAATGTCAAAGATGAAGCAGGTGTCCGCGATACCTGGAAAACGATCATGGCGAATGTTAAAGCTTACAAACCGGAAGCCGATATCCATGGGATCGCCATCCAGGAAATGGCACCCTGGGGCACCGAAGTCATCCTGGGATCCATTAATGACGCTTCGTTCGGCCCAACCATCATGTTCGGACTGGGCGGCATTTTCGTAGAGGTGCTTAAGGATGTCACTTTCCGGGTTACACCTGTTACGCAGGGTCAAGCCCGCCGCATGTTATCCGAGATTCGTGGTGCGCCGATCCTTAAAGGCGCGCGTGGTGAGCCTCCCCGCGATCAGGTCGCATTGGTTGAAACGATTTGCAAATTCTCGAATATGATCCTTGACCTCAAAGATGAGATCTCGGAGACCGACGCCAACCCGCTGCTGGTATATGAGGAAGGCAAGGGCTTGAAAGTCGCGGATGCGCGGGTGATCCTGAAACCTAAGGAATAACCAAACCAAAAACAGCTTCCTAACCAGGAAGCTGTCTTTTTAGGAGTTGCGCAGGTGTTGGTATGCACCCTTCCAGGGGGTGCCGATCCGGTTTTTCTCAGCCACCTTCACGGTACCAAATTTCTGCCCTGTGCGCGCAGCCAGGGATGCCACCGCACCCCAATCTTCTTTAAATAGCGCATCTTGATAGCTTTTCGAATAATTTCCCGTCCATTCCCAATCCATGCGGAATCGTTCGGCTTTGACCCAGTAACCTCTTTTTTCCCAGGCTGCCACTGATTCATCAACTGTATTGGAAATTGATTTCAAAGCGATGGAAATATACGCGGTGATATCGCGGGTTTCATCCCCTGTATCGTTTTGCTGCAAGAGTGCCCGGAGTGCAACAACTACCGATTTCACCAACAAATTTCGATTCTTTCCCGCACTTTCGGTATTAATGATCTTGCTCACATGCCCTCGATGAAGTTGAAATGAAGCGCAATTATACTCTTAAGAAATGAGGTGTAAATCTCTCATTGCCAAAAGCATGCAATCAGAATATAATACCAGCCGTTGTTCGGGGCGTGGCGCAGTCCGGCTAGCGCGCTTGCATGGGGTGCAAGAGGTCGGAGGTTCAAATCCTCTCGCCCCGACTACGTAAAATTATCCATCCTGGGTTTAATTTCAAAAGGTCACCTGTTTGGGGTATTCAAAATCCTCAACCGGTGACCTTTTCGTATTTTAGAGCGTTTATTTACTTTGAAATCCGAGTGCGCAAAAGATGAACCATAGCCAAAGATTTCTTCAGGGTAGCAGTGCCTTGATTTCCGCCTGGATAGCCTCAATGGCTAATATCTTGGTTTTAATCAACGCCAGTTTTTGCGCATCTGTCAAACCCGGGGGCACAGGTGGGGTCACCGGATCAGTAACAGGTTGTCGATCAGCCCATTCATCCACCCATTCTGCCAGATTGCCATCAATATCTCTGGAAGCGTAGGAGCGGTAGACATAACTTTGAAACGGAGAAAAATTGACCTTCGTGGTCGGTTCATGCAGCCAAAGCAGATTCGCCATTGTTGGGATTGGTGTGATCCAATCCATAATGTTGCGCGCCATCCGAACGATAGTACCTTTCAGGCCGCCATATTCCACGTAATGACGCAAGAATATATTTACACTATCCCGGTAAAAATTCGTATCTGGCAGGACCGGAGCGTCCGGATTTGTGGCTTTCTCTAAAACCAAAACGAATGGCAATAGATTTACGTCTTTGTGTTGCGTTGTGAAATTTATAAATGCACTCGAAGTCTCCTGGGCCTGGGAATCAGCAGATCCCAATTCCGGCGGATACCTCAAGCGATGGTAGAGACCCATTTTGAAACCGTACATGGCACAAGTATTTGCGTTGTTACTCAGGCAGCTATTGTTCGTCAAATCGGTATAAACATAGCGAACCCGCCTATCCCAGAGTTTCTGGGGGTTTTGGATCTTAACATTTCTCGCTATCCAAATTCCATTCACCCACACACCTCCAAAAAGAATTTACTTATCCGGTATTCTGAAAAAAAGGTGAGCCATTTTTCGCACAATTCCAGATTCTTCTATAATTTTCGTTCTACTCAATTCCATATTCCCAGGCATCCGACAAGAAAATTAATATGATTTGGATATTTATGCAAGAGATATGCCATCTCCTACTTCCTGTTTAGAAACTGTATACTATGTGCTGACCCCCGCACAACTCTTAATATTTCCCCTATTGACATTTCGAAAATATCCGCTATCATATTAACAATTAATTATTGAGGACAATTTGAATTTCTTCTTGTTTGCCACCATTATTACCGTCCTTATGTACATGATTATTTGGCTCATGTACATCATCAAACATTTGGACGGCAACCAGGTAGTAAGAGAACAAGATTAGGAAGAAGTAAAACAAAACCAAGAGGAAGCCGCCCGAAAGAGAGGCGGTTTCTTTTTTTTGGTCAAACCAAGGAGGTGATTACGTTATCGCACTCGTTAGTAGGACTGGTCTTGATAAATCGCCAAAAATTTTTAAGGAGAAGAATGATGTCTAAGCGTTTTGTGTTTGTGTTTGTTGTTGTCCTCGCACTCGTCCTGGCTGCTTGTGCGCCAGTTGCGAGACCCCTGCTGCCCCTGCTGCAACTGAAGCTCCCGCAGCAGCCAGAAGCGCCCAGCCGCTGGTGGAGCGCCCCAAGTCTGCGCCAGCGATCCCTTCGGCTGCGCCAAGATCGACCCCGGCACTACTGTCAAAGTCGGTATGGGCGCTCCCATGACCGGTGGCGATGCCAGCTTTGGGATCGACATCTCCCAGGGAGCTCAAGTTGCAGTCAAAGATGCTGGCCAACTTGATGGTTTTTCCTTCGAACTCGTAGCTCAGGATGATGGTGGCAATGCTGAAGGTGGCGCCGCAGTGGCTCGTAAGTTGGTTGCTGATCCGTCCGTAGTGGCCATTGCTGGACATATTTTTTCCGGTGCAACCGCAGCTGCCATGCCTATCTATGAAAAAGCCGGCCTCCCTATGCTCTCCCCCTCGGCCACCAACCCCGCACTGACCGAAAAAGGCTCCAAGGTCTTCAATCGGATCGCCTTTACTGATGTAATCCAGGCGAAGTTTGCTGCAAAATTCCTTTTTGAAAATCTTGGTTTCAAGAAGATCGCAGTTCTTCATGATGGTTCTGATTACGGAAAAGGTTTGGCTGAAGGAGTTCGTGACAATTTCGTTTCACTCGGTGGAACAGTAACCGATTTCCAGGCTATCACCACCAAAGAGACGGATTACACTGCAGTTCTCTCAACCGTTGCTGCCAGTAACCCCGAAGCAGTATATTTCGGTGGCTACACCGCCGATGCCTCTGTGCTGGCTAACCAGATGAAGACCACAGGCCTCGAAAATGCTGTGTTCTTCGGTTGTGATGGTACATTCGGTAAGGACTTCCTCGATCGCACAGGAAAGAATGGTGAAGGTGCCTTTGCAGTTTCCCTCACCCCGCCTGATTCCCCCGAAAAGGCGAAATTCGATGCTGCATACGAAGCAGCTTTCGGTCAGGCTCCTGGCGTGCTTTCTCCGTTCTCATGGAACGGTTATGATTCAACCGCTGCGTTAATCGCAATGGTGAAATCCGTAGCCGTCAAAGGTGACGATGGCTCGCTTTATGTCCCACGGGTGCGCTGGTAAATGCTGTCCGCACCTTGAAAGATTTCAAAGGTGTTGCTGGAACCTATACCTGCAGTGAAGTCGGTGAATGCAATTCCAATGGTCCGCTCTTTGTTGTGATCAAGGACGGAGCCTGGGTTCCTGCACAGTAATCTGTTTGTAGGATCTTGTTCGACCTGCCCGGTCAGATTGGCCGGGCAGGTTCTTGTTACACGTTATAATTTATTTTATTTTAATAATTCCACATCAAGGATCCTCTATGCAGAATGAGAGACCGAGCAGGATGAAAGATTTTTGGAAAAAGTTGGGCAGGGTCATCCGTCCCATTATTGGTATCCTTGTGGTCGCCTGGGCAGTGTGGCGCATGTACCTCGTTTTCTTTGTGGATTCGAAATTCGGTCCCGAAACATGGCTTCGGTTGGCATTTGCTGGTCTTGTCATCGGGGGCATGTATGCTCTGGTGGCAATCGGGTACTCGCTGGTTTACGGTATTCTGGGAATGATCAATTTTGCCCATGGTGAAGTCATGATGGTCGGATCCTTCGCCGGGTATTTCTTCCTGCAAGCGTTGAAAGCATGGCCCACACCGACTGCAAATAATCCGCAATTAACATTTTTAAACGCGTATCCCTGGTTCTCGATCATCCTTGCATTTGCTGTTGGAATGATCATTGCTGCAACCACTGGATATTTCCTCGAAAAAATTGCTTACCGTCCTCTTCGCAATGCACCTCGTCTTGTTCCCCTTATCAGTGCAATCGGTGCATCGATTTTCCTTCAAAACGCTGTTCAGCTGTTATTCAGCCCTCAACTTCGTGATTACACAAACCCGGACCTTCTTGCTCGAGGTACCGGGATTGGTTTGAAAATTAACGGAAGCACGGTTATGTTGACTTATACCGGTATCCTGTCATTTGTTCTTTCACTCTCCCTAATGGGTCTCTTGTATTATGTCGTTCAACGAACCAGACTTGGAAGATCCATGCGGGCGATCGCGCAGGACAAGAAGACTGCTGCATTGATGGGGGTTAATGTTGATAGCGTGATTAGTCGAACTTTCATCATCAGCGGTCTCCTGGCTGGCGCTGCCGGGGTGATGTGGGGGCTTCAAATGGGTTTGATCAATTACTTCATGGGCTTCCTGCCTGGCATCAAAGCCTTCACCGCTGCAGTCCTCGGTGGAATTGGAAATATCCCTGGCGCCATGGTTGGCGGATTGCTTCTGGGAGTGATCGAATCTGTTGCGCCTGCTGCATTTGGAGTTGATTTCCAACTTAAAGATGTGATCGCTTTCATGATTCTAATTTTAATTTTCTTATATAGACCTACGGGTCTTCTGGGCACGACAATTAAAGAGGAGAAACTATGAAAACCTTTTTCTCTTCCAATAAAATTGTTAATCCCGCTGTCATTGTTTCCATCGTCACGATATTCCTAATATTAATTGGGTTCAACATTGTTTTTGCTTCAATTGTCTCAAAAGCGTTTGGACAGAACGTCATCAGCGGGCAACTCTCCAACCCTTATTACCAGATCTTTTTCAACGGTATGATGGGTTTATGGGTGGGTTGGCGGGTAAATCAAACCCGGAACTTGCGCGGGGTACTTGCCAGTAGCGTTTCTGGTGCCCTGGCGGGGGCTATTGTTGGCGCATTTTGTTTATTTCTTGGGATCGTTTATGTCAATGGTGCGGATTTCCGTTCCTACCTGACAGCTCTGTCTCCCATAAACGTCAACTATGTTCTTTATGGACTGCCACCAATAATGGGGTTTCTGGTAACCACCCTTACATTTGTCGTTTTCGCATTTTTCGGTGGATTGTTGAAACTAATCCCCTTTGGCAGGATTTTCAGCAGACCAACTTCAGCAGTAAAAGCATTCTTTCAGAAACCTGCAATCCAAAAAACATGGCATAACCGGATATTCCGGATATTCCTTCTGATTCTGGGAATAGCCGCTGCAGTAATCCTTCCCCGCCTGTGGGGTTCTTATTGGAATTACGTCATTGGTACCGTCGGTATCTATGTATTAATGGGTCTGGGTTTGAATTTAATTGTTGGTCTTTCCGGTCAGCTTGTGCTCGGTTTCGCTGCTTTTATCGCGGTCGGCGCATATACTGCCGCTTTGCTTAACGCCCCTGAACCGCATAACTTAATGTGGGGATCCTGGATCGCATTCATCTTGGGGATCATCATCGCCGCTTTCGCCGGTGCATTGATCGGACTTCCCATAATGAAGCTGCGAGGAGATTACCTTGCCATTGTTACTCTTGGATTTGGCGAGATCATGCGCATTATGCTCAAAAGCGATCTCCTTACCAGTTTCACCGGTGGTCCGCGAGGTATCCAGGATATTAAAGGCCCGGTGATATTTGGCGCTGCATTCAACACAGACATGGACTTTATGTATTTGATCTTGATCGCGGTTGCTCTAGCCGTTTTCATTACTATCCGTTTACAGGATTCGCGTGTTGGGCGAGCATGGATTTCGATGCGCGAAGATGAAACTGTCGCGTCAGCCAGTGGTGTCAACCCCATGAAATATAAGATGCTTGCGCTTGTTCTCGGGGCTGCTTTCGCCGGGTTGGCCGGGACGATCTTTGCCACCAGGAATCAGTTTACCGGTCCCGAAGATCACACATTAATGGTTTCGATCAACGCACTGGCAATTGTGATCGTGGGCGGCATGGGCAGCATCCCAGGGATCATTCTGGGTGCTTTCGCTCTGAAAGGGCTGCCCGAACTGCTGAGGGAGTTTGAAAGTTACCGCATGCTCGCTTTTGGTGCGCTGCTGGTGGCAATGATGATCTGGCGCCCCCAGGGATTCTGGCCTGCCAAACGCCCAGCCCTTTCCAAACGGATCAAACCTGGAGATGAACCGCCACCCATAACGACGGAATCTGCCAAGGAGGTTCGCCATGACTGACACGCTTCAAGTTCAGCACGTCACCAAACAGTTTGGCGGGCTAACAGCGGTGGATAAGGTGGATATCGATGTCCGCCAGAACTCCATAACCAGCATCATCGGTCCGAATGGAGCGGGTAAGACCACCCTTTTCAACTGCATCTCCGGATATTATTGCCCAGAGGAAGGCAAGATCTTGTTCGACGGTCAGCCCATCCAGGGTCTTGCGACCTATGAAATTGCCGATCTGGGAATTGCACGCACCTATCAGAACATCCGCCTGTTCAAGCAGCTGACCGCCCTGGAAAATATCCTGGTTGGCGCCCAGCCGCACCTGACCACCGGTTGGTTTGATGCCATCATCCGCACCCGTAAATTCAAGCGCGAGGAATATGACGCGCTGAGAGAAGCAGTTCAGTTACTTGAGCATGTTGGTCTGAAGGAATTTGGGGATACTCTGGCTGTCAATCTGCCCTATGGCGCCCAACGCCGCCTGGAGATCGCCCGCGCACTGGCGAACCGCCCCACCCTGCTGCTATTGGATGAACCAACCGCTGGTATGAATCCGCAGGAAACCGAATCGATGGCCAAGTTCATCGCCACCTTACGGGATGAGTTCAACCTCACAATTGTTTTAATTGAGCATGATATGAGCGTCGTAATGGGCATTTCCGAACAGATCAGCGTGCTCGACCACGGTGTGAAAATCGCCGAAGGTTTGCCGGAAGAGATCCGCTCAAACCCGCGGGTCATTGAGGCCTACCTGGGAGCAGGCACCCAGCATCTCGTCGAAAAATTCAAACGGAATAAAAACAATGCTTCTTGAAATTGATAACTTACATGTATCGTATGGGGCGATCAAAGCCCTCCAGGGAATCAGCCTGACGGTTAATGAAGGCGAGATCATCGGCCTCATCGGTGGAAACGGCGCGGGTAAATCCACCACCTTAAATACGATCTCCGGTTTATACCGCCCAATAAAAGGCTCAATAAAATTCCAGGGGCAGGAAATTACAACAGCACCTTCGTTTGAAATCGTATCAAAGGGTGTGATCCAGGTGCCGGAAGGACGGAAAATTTTTCCTTCCATGACAGTATTAGAAAACCTGGAAATGGGCGGATTCCTGGAAATGGATAAAGCCACCCGGCAGAAAGATATTGAATCCATCATGACTCGTTTTCCGCGCCTGGCGGAAAGAAAAAACCAGGCCGGTGGAACCCTTTCTGGTGGTGAACAACAAATGCTCGCCATAGGTCGTGGATTAATGGCACATCCATCCCTACTCTTGCTGGATGAGCCATCCATGGGTTTATCTCCGATCCTGGTTGAACAGATTTTTGAGATCATCCAGGAAATCAACCTTCAGGGAGTAAGTATTTTGCTGGTTGAACAAAACGCCCAAATGGCGCTAGCCATTGCCAATCGCGCTTACGTGCTCGAAACCGGCAGGATCGTTGTTCAGGGTGAAGCGGATAAACTTATGCATGATCCGATGGTTTTAAAGGCGTATCTCGGCGGGTAGACTGGGTTAATAATGGTATACAATAAAAACCGCTTTCGAGCGGTTTTTGATTAAATAGATTTTTGAGTTACTTGAAACAGGGATTAAATGTCCGGTCAACCATCGTATCCAGATCGACAACAATTCGTAAAAACCATCCATCACTTGCTGATGCACAGTGTTCATGAGATTCTAGGCACATTAGAATCTTCAGGTTTCGTTAAGAGATGCTTCGAAATTATCTTTTTCCTGCCTGTTCGGTATTTTGCAAATTTTTTCGTAAATTTTGATGAAATTACCCAGAAGGATGGATTCTCGGCAGCGGGTAGATGGCTTTGCAACCGCTTTGTAAATGATATTCATGTGCGGGGAGCTGAGAATATCCCTGCCACCGGGCCGATAATGATCGTCTCGAACCACCCTGGCGCGTATGACTCATTTTGCATTCTTGCCACACTGGGAAGAGAGGATATGAGCGCCATCATCTCCGATATCCCTTTCTGCATGGCGCTGCCTCATGTAGGACCGCGTTTAATTTATACCAACGCAGATGTGGATGTCCGGATGGTTGCGATCCGGGATGCCATTAAACGGCTGCAAAATGGGGGCGCTTTTCTGATCTTCCCAACCGGTTTGATTGATCCGGATCCTTCCTTCATGGATCATGTCTTAGAAGAACTTCAGAATTGGTCCAACAGCGTGGAACTCTTCCTCCGCAGGGCACCCGATACCCAATTAGTGATCACCACGGTTAGCCATATCCTGCAGCCAAAATGGGTGAGTCATCCGCTGATCAAGACGCAGCATTCAACCCACGCAAAACGCCGCATGGCTGAATTCATCCAGGTTCTGAACCAGTTCTTCATCCCCTGGAGCATCAAATCGACCCCCTGCATCACATATGGTGTCCCAGTCAGTTACACAACATTACAAAAGATGGAGGGTACCATCCAGGAAAGCATCATCCGCCTGGCTGGCGATCAGATGAAGGATCACATGGCTGAGTTCAATAATCGCTGATTGTTTCCACCACCCCACAGGCTTGGATCAAGTCGGTCAATTTCGATAAACCGATATGATCAAACACAGAGAGCATAACGCCAGGAGCGCGGCGATCACCACAATGGCATAGCGTTTAATATTCCTGCCAGTTTGGATCACGGTCGGGATCACATCCGGGGGTATTTCCATCGGAGTGCCATTTATAACGATCGGCTTGCTAACTTCCTTCTTTTCCTCCGTCTCAGATTTCGGTTTTTCGTCAAAGGCTGGGGGTGGATCTGGCGTATACCCCAAATCGTTCGTTTCGCCTCGAGTTCCTGTTGGAGAAGTTAGTCCTCCAAGCGAACCTCCACAGAAAGAACAAATCGCTTTCGAAAGATCGGCATCAGAATCAGTGGTTACCTGGGCACCACAATTTGGACATTTCACCACGGTTGACATTTTGTGTTTCCTTTCCCTAATTATATAGATTTTTTGCTCATATTCGCCCTTCCGGATTGTCTTTGAAAATGGTAAAATTCGGCTCTATTTGAAACATTGGCAATTCATTGCCAACTTTCCGCTCCCGGCGCACCCACGGTGATGTCTGGGGGCAAACCCGTGGAAAGGAGGATTCCATAATGCGTGATTACGAGATCGTCGCTATTTTCCAGCCAGATCTGGACGAGGCATCTTTGAATGCCAATATCGAAAAGATCAAAACCTGGATAACGGACGCTGGCGGTGCCATCGAGAAAGTGGATCTGTGGGGTAAACGCCGGCTGGCTTACCCCATTCGCAAGCAGCTTGATGGCATTTATGTGCTGGTTAAAGCTCAGATGTTGCCCGCTTTCACCAATGAACTGGACCGCAACCTGCGTTTCCAGGAACCAGTGATGCGTTACATGATCGCCGTTATTGAAAAATAACGGTAATTGGTTTCAGCGCGGGTTTTCCCGTACTGAAAAAGGTTAAATCAGATTGGAGTAAGTATGTCCGAAGAGAATATTAACGAACAGGAACAACCGATGCGCGAGCGGCGCTACATGGCCCGCCCGAAGATCTGTCAATTCTGTGCCGATAAGAATATCGAAATGGATTACAAGAATATCGATCTTATGCGCCGGTTCGTTACTGAAGAAGGCAAGATTCGCCCCCGCCGGCAGACAGGTACCTGTGCCCGCCACCAGCGAGCATTGGCTCGCGAGATCAAGCGCGCGCGCCAGATCGCACTACTGCCCTTCACGGGCGAACGCTGGGGAGAGTACCGCTAACAACCCTGGGAGGTTCGCCTCCCAGGTGATTCTTAAATATAGGCAGCATTATGGCAAAACAAAACAGCCAAAAAGAGCTTTCCAAAAAACATATCGCCCATTCTGAGCGGGCCCAACGGCAGCAGCGCTGGATCATTATTGGGATCAGCGCCGTAGCCGTTCTCATTTTCCTGGTCCTTGGGTATGGTGTGATCGATCAAACCTATTTGAAGGGGCAGCGCGCGGTCGCCAACGTTGGTTCCGAGAAGGTCACCGTGACCGATTTTCGAAATCAAACCCAACTTGCACGGCTTGCTAATACGCAGCAGTTTAATTACAACCAGGCGATTGCTCAATATGCCCTTCAATTGAGTGATTTCAACACCTATTTACAAGCCATGTACAACATGCAGAGCATTCAATCCCAAATGTCGGATGCGAACACATTTGCCTCCTCCTATCTGGATTCATTGGTTTCTGATGTAATCCTGCGCAGGGAAGCTCCCAAATTATCCCCGCCAGTAACTGTATCCGATGCCGATGTAACGGAATCTCTGCAGAAACTCTTTAGTTTTTATCCAAATGGCACGCCGACCGCGGCTCCAACAGCCACCACGTGGGTGACACCCACGTATTCAAAAACGCTGCTCGCGATCCTGGGTCCCACTGTCACCAGCATAATTACTCCCACGCAGGAAGCTACCCCCGTCCCAACGGAAAGCGCAACACAACAGCCCACATCCAATCAATCTGCCACCGCCACCCCGGCAGTTACGCTCGGACCATCTGGAACATCCACCCCCTACACCCAGGAAGGATACCAGGCAAATTTCCAGGATTATCTCGCCCAGCTTAAGAAATATGACTTAACCGAAGCTGATCTCCGGGAATACTGGAAGACCCAACTTCTGCGCCAGCGCGTGTATGATGCTGTCACAGCGGGGGTGCCCGCGGTCGCCGACCAGGTGTGGGCACGCCATATTCTGGTAGCTTCTGAAGAAGAAGCGAAGCAGGTGATCGGTAAACTGAAGGCTGGCGAGGATTGGCAAACCCTGGCTGCTGAAGTTTCCATCGATACCGGAACCAAATCAATCGGCGGTGACTTGGGATGGTTTCCCAAGGGTGTGATGGTTGCCGAATTTGAAAATGCAGCCTTCACCCAGACTCTTGGAGAAATCAGCACCCCGGTCAAGACTTCCATGGGATACCATGTCATCCAGGTTCTCGGTCACGAGGAACACCCGCTGGCTGCGAATTATTTAAGTCAGACCAAACAAAAAGTCTATTCAGCCTGGATCGACAATCTCCGCGCTCAGGAAACCATCACCATCAACGATATCTGGAAGAATTACGTTCCCACCGAGCCCACCGTTCAGATGCCCAGTCAGTAAATAAAAAATCAAAAAACGCTGCGAAAGTTTCGCAGCGTTTTTTTGTTCCTCTTTCAACGCACCATATCGTCTGTGATCTCGTCCATGCGCAGGCTGATCACCTGCGATGTGGAATCCTTTGCCATGGTCACACCATAGATCACATCCGCCACCTGAACGGTATTGCGGTTGTGGGTGATTATAATGAACTGAGTATTCAGACTCAATTCTTTAAGCAGGTCGCAGAACCGCCCCACATTCGCCTCATCCAGCATTGCGTCCACTTCATCCAGGATGCAGAATGGTGTAGGTGAAATCTTCAAGAGAGCAAAGATCAATGCCACCGCAGTCAAACTGCGCTCCCCGCCGGAAAGTAAATTCAGTCCCTGTTCGCGTCTGCCAGGCAGTTTCGCCTCAATATCCACCCCGGCAGCCTTGGGATCATCCTCATCGATCAGCTCCAGCCGGGCTTGCCCGCCGTTGAACAACTGCGTGAACATTTGCCGGAATTCAACCGCCACGGCATCAAACGTCTTGCGAAACTCGCGTTTCATCAGCTCATCCAACTCCGAGATCACCTGGCGCAAGTCAGCATCCGCTTTAACCAGATCTTCCACCTGGCCAGTGAGGAAGGTATAGCGTTCGGAGACCTCCAGGAATTCACGCTGGGCTTCCAGGTTCACTGGTCCCATCCGCCGCAGCTGCGTTTTTTGACGAATGATGTTCTCTTCATATCCAGCAGGGAGTTCTTTCACAGAAGGTAGATGCTCCACCATTCCTTCAAGCGGCAGGGGATCCGGACCGTGGACCTCTGGGACGTAATCGAAGGCGACCAGTCCGAAATCCTCCTCCACCTTATTCCGCAGGGATTCCAGGGCGTCCTTCTGCCGGCTCAAATCGAGCTGCGCCTGGGCAGTGTGACGATCTGCGATTTGCACTGCTGTCCGGGATGCATTCTGGGTTTCCTGCAAGGCGTTGAATTCGGTTTCTTTCTCCGACATCTCCTTTTCCAACGGCTCAATGATCCGGTTTAATTCAACAGTGCGACCGGATAAATCCCGATTGCGGATGTGCAGATTGTCCATCTCCACCCGCGTGGTTTCCTGTCCACGTGTAAGCTCACCAAGGCGGCTGGATATTCCTGCCTTTCGGCTTTGAAGAGATTGAATTGTCTGTTCCTTTTCATCCAGACGTTTTTTGGTCTGCAAATACCCCTGCTCGATCACCGCTGTCTGGGTGGTCCAATGAGTCAATTGAAGCTGCAGGTCCTCGAGGGTGATCGCCTTCACAAGTTCCAGGGTGGCAGCAGTTTCTTCGTGAAATTGCTTCAGTTCCAGATCGTTCTTACCGATCTTTTCCTTCTGGAGATTGATCTCATCGTTGATCTGCTGCATCTCCTTTTGGTAGGTTCTGGCTTGATCCTGAATCCAAGATATCTTCTGGGATGCTTGTTCTTTTCTCAACGAGGCCTGTTGCCATTCGGTTTTCTGTGTTTCGATTTCCTTTTCGCTCTCCCGGGTTTCCTTCTCCAGGAGATCGATCCCATTTTGTACTTCATTCAACTTTTCACCCAAGACCTTCAATTCGCTGGCGAGTTTGCCATGGGTCTCCAGCAATAAGCCAAGATCGGTCTCCAGAGTGTGTTTTTCCCTGGGTCGGCTCAACAAATTGACACGGCTCTCTCTTCCGGCGGATACAGTGCCATTTCCAAAAAATACTTCTCCTTGCAGTGTGACCACCCTGCCCCATGCAGGAATTTTCTCCATGACCGATTGGGCATCGTGCCGAGAGCTCACGATGAAAACCTGATCCAGCAAAATTTTCAGGATCGAATGCGTTTCAACATCGGCGATAACCGCATCCAGTGCGGAGCATAGAATTCCAGATGGTGTGGTCTCCTTACTTCCCCCGCTATTTTTGGCGGAATCCTGCGGGATCAATATGGCTTTACCCTTTTCTCCATCCTCCAGCAATGCGAGGATGCGGTCTAAATTCGAGGAATCCGCCAGCAGGATACCTTCCAAAAGGTCGCCCAGCACAGCCGCCATGGCAATTTCGAATTCCTGTTTTACCTGCATTTTGGCAGATAGCGGGCTAAGCGTGCCGGGGAGTGATCCTTTCCTTGCGGCTTCCAGGATCGCCTTGGAGCCTTCGGTGAAACCAGCCAGGTTTCGTTCGGATTGAGTGTGTACTTCAATTTGGGCACGTAACTTGGCTGCCTGTCCTTCCAGGCTGATCTCCCTTTCCCGCAGGGAGCGAATATCAAGATCAATCTGCGCTTTTTCAGCGAGGAGTTTCTCTTTTTCCGCAAGACGGGTCTGCTGCCTTTTTTGTTTGCCTTCGAGGAGCTCGGTAAGACTCAGGTACTCGTTCTCGGCTGCTTCAACTTCCTGCTGACAGATCTGTTCCTGACTGGTGCTGGATGCGAGGCTGTTTTGAAGTGTTTCCAGGCGGTGATCGAGATCTTCAGACCTGGAACGAATTTGGATTTGACGGGTTTCTGCTTCAAGCATGAACTTACGGGCTTGTTCCAGGTCTCTTTCCCTCTCGTTGCGGCTCTTCCGAGCGGATTCGTACGCAGACCGTGCAGAAGCTTCCTGCTCTCTGGCTTCGTTGAGATTAAGCTGATTCGCATCCAATTCATTCCTTAAAGATTTGATTTGAATCAATAAGGAATTTTCCTCCTCTTCGAGATGCACTAGATCGGCTTGTGAGGATTCGGTCTGCTGCACCGAGGCTTTTTGCCTTTCCTCCAGCACGGCTAAATTCTTGTTCAATTCTTCCCAATTCTTATGCAGTTCCGATGATTCCTGATGCCAGGTGTTTAATTCTTCGCGGATCTGCTGGATTCGGATCCGGATATCATTGACCTGACGATCGATCTCTGCCTGATGTTCGCGTGCGGAATTTAACTGCGCTTCCTGAACCCGAACTACTTCCTTCGTATGCGTCAGTTCATTCTGGCTTTTGTGCCAATGGTACCCGTACCAATCCCGCAGCAGTAGCCGCAGGTCAGCTTTAATGCGTTCATATTCCTGGGCTTTGCGGGCTTGTTTCTCAAGTCCATTCAACCGTGGTTCCAATTCGCCTAGAATATCCCGAACGCGCTCCAGGTTTCGGCGGGTGGTTTCCAGCCGGTTCAGAGATTCCTCGCGGCGGGCGCGATAAAGCCCAATCCCGGCGGCTTCCTCGAAGAACTTCCGACGCTCTTCGGGTTTCAGGGAAAGCGCTGCATCAACCGACCCTTGTCCGATTATTGTGTAGGTTCGTTCAGCCAACCCGGATTGAGAGAGCAGTTCGGTGATCTCTTTAAGGCGGATGCGCTGGCCATTAAGGAGATATTCGTTATCTCCGTCCCGGTAAGCCCGGCGGGAAAGCGCCACCTCCGAAAAGTCAATCGGCAGCCAGGAATCCTCGTTATCAAAAACGACGCTCGCCAGTGCCATGCTGGAGCGTGGGCGAAATTCGGATCCCAAATAGATCATATCGTCGGTTTTTTTCGCACGTAGCAAACTGTAAGCCTGTTCTCCCAGAACCCAGCGGATGGCATCGGCGATGTTAGACTTGCCTGATCCGTTCGGACCGACGATGGCTGTGATGGCGCCAGGGAATTCGAAGATCGTCCGGCTGGCGAAAGTTTTATAACCGTGTAATTCCAGAGATCGCAGTTTAGGTCGCATTCAGGTTCCTTGAATCCAATTAATCGAGAATGTTGATCATATTCAATAATTCATGGGCAGCGCTCTTCTCGGCAGCCTGCTTGCTGCGCCCCCGCCCTGTGGCCGTGATGTTCTCGTTCACAATTACCTTTACCTCAAACTCCCGCGAGTGATCAGGTCCTTCCACGCTGCAGGTGATATAAGCCGGCGTATCGTACCCCTGCGCCTGCGCCCATTCCTGCAGCATGCTCTTGGGATCCTCGGTTTTGTGATTGCGGATGATATCATCGGCAGCCTCTTCCAAAAGAGGATAAACAAATTTTTCAACCGAGATCAATCCCGCGTCCAAGTACAGGGCGCCGATCAATGCCTCAAACTCATCACAAAGCAGCGCATCTCGCGCGCGCCCACCACTAAGGACTTCTCCCCGGCCAAGTCTCAGGCCTCTTCCCAGTTCGAGCTGCCTGGCAAACTCGGCCAGTTGTTCGGTGTGTACCAGCGCGGAGCGCATGCGGGTCAGGTCTCCTTCCGGCATCTCCGGGAATCGGTGATACAACCACTCCCCGACCAGGAAATCCAAGATCGCGTCCCCCAGGAATTCCAGTCGCTCGTTATCTTCAATCGACTCCGGGTGCTCGTTTATATACGACCGGTGTGTAAGCGACCGCCGCAGGAGCATCATGTTTTTGAACGGCAGGCCAAGTCTCCGGGCGAGTTGCTCCGGGGATTCCTCAATTATTTTGTTGTTTTCTGCAGTTTCCAAGGATTCCTCCCTGGAACATGGGGGGCGCCAAACACCTCACTAATTAAGTCAAGTGGTTTGCGGTCCGCGTGTTCCAATTTTTAGGTATTTCTTCTCAAGATTATCATCCTCCGCCGGGTTGCATCGGGTCGTACGTCCCTTCGATCCACTCCTCGCCGTTTGGTCCGATTTCCTTTTTCCAGACCGGCACCACTTCCTTCAACCGGTCGATGCCGTAACGAGCCGCCTCAAAAATGCCTTCATCCCTGTGCCCGCCAGAACAGGAAACGATCACAACCGAAGTTCCCGCTCGCGCCACGCCGATCCGTTGGACAATCGCAATACCCTCCACCTTCTCCCAACGGGCACGGATCTCGTCAGCGATTTCCTTCATTTTTTTCTCGGCCATCGGTTTGTAGGCTTCATATTCCAATTCTTCGGTTCGACTGAACCTGGCTTCCGGGCTGAAGCCGCGCACAACCCCGGTGAAAGTGCAGATCCCACCTGTGGATTCTGATGTGATCTCTCGCTGGATCTTTTCGATCTCGAGTTCATCCTCGGTTATCCCGATGATCGTTTTTTCCTCCGACCCGCCGCTCACCGGCGGGAAAAAAGCCACTTCCGCCTCATCCGGGATTGCAGTCTCATCCGGTGCGAAATTCTGATTAACCGCGGCAATCAGATGATCCATCGCTTTCTCCAGTTGGGGGAACCGATTTATCATCTCGCGTTTCAGGTCCGCAACCGTCCAGCCGTCCTGGATTTCCAATTCCAGTTGCCGTGTACCAGTGAGCTCTCTTAAGTGAGCGAAAAACAAAACCCTGATCTTGCGCGGTGTTTCACTCATTGACGATATCCCCGCTCTTGCCCCCGTGTTTTTCTACCAGGCGGATATTTTGAATACGGGCGGTTTTTTCCACAGCTTTGATCATATCGTAGACTGTGAGCGCGGCTGTGGAAACAGCCACCAAGGATTCCATTTCTGCGCCAGTTTTGCCAATCGTTTTCACCCTGGCTTCGATCTCGATCCCAGTGAAAGCTTCGGATATTCTCAGATCGACTGAAATTTGATCTACCTGGATCGAATGACAGAGCGGGATCAACTCGCTGGTCTTTTTGGCCGCCTGGATGCCCGCTATTTGCGCAACAGTAAGCACATCGCCTTTTTTTATTAAATTCTTGCGGATGAGATCAACTGTGTTGGGGTTAAGGTGGATTTCACCCCTGCTGACCGCAATCCGTTCCGTTTCGGTCTTGCTGCCAATATCCACCATCTGCACCCGCCCATTCGGGTCCAAGTGGCTCAGTTCCGATTCTTGCATGCGCCCATTATAACCGGATTGAATTGGCACCGGTTAAAACACGGTCTGCTATAATTGCGGCCATGGGTTTATTCACCGCTGGCTACCAAACAGACGGATATCAGATCTTTACCGAAGTTTACGAAGGTCCGCTGGACCTCCTTCTCGATCTGATCGAACGGGCGGAATTGGATATCACCCAGTTGGCACTGGCACAGGTAACCGATCAATATCTGGCGTATCTGCAGCAATTGACTGAAAGGCATGCCGCTGAGGTCTCCGCCTTCCTTGTGATCGCAGCGAAACTCCTGCAGATAAAATCTGCCGCGCTTCTTCCCCGGCCATCCATTGATTTGGTGACCGGCGAGGAGGTGGATAGCGGTGAACTGCTGGCTTTGCAGCTCAAACTCTACAAGCGATTCAAGGAGATCGCCGTCTGGCTGAATACGCGTGATGAAGCTGGCTTACACACTTATTTAAGGATTGCGTCCGCGCCTAAAGTGCAGGGCAAGCTTGACCTTGCCGGTTTCAGCCTCCTGGATATCACTCAGGCTGCCAGGGAGATCTTTTACCTACGCCAGGATGCCCGGCCGCTTGGTGAGGTGGTTTCCCGTCCGCGTATCACCATCCGCGAGCGAATTCACGTCATCATGGATACTTTGCGCCGAGATGGCATCACCACCTTTCGATCCGTCCTTTCGCCTGAGCGCGCACGGATTGAAATCGTTGTCACTTTCCTTGCGCTGCTTGAGCTGATCAAAACCCATGTGGTGGAAGCCCGCCAGGAAACCCCATTTGGAGATATCGAGCTGCAATCATTGTCTGAATGGAGCGACCAAAATGCCGGGCAGCTTGAATTTGACGAATGAAATTAATGCAACTACTTAATCCAGTATGGGTTCACCCAATATTTCTAAGTTGGCATAAGAAATCCTGATGTCACCTGAAGATGTGACCCCCATCCGTCAGCAATATCTGGATATTAAAAAGAAATATCCCGATTCGCTGCTCTTCTTTCGTTTGGGGGATTTTTACGAGACCTTTGATGAGGACGCCCGCACCGCCTCCCGCGAATTGGAGATCGTACTTACCTCCCGTAATGTGGCTAAAGGTCTCCGCGTTCCCATGGCAGGTATCCCTTATCATGCAGTCGAAAGTTACCTTTCCCGGCTGATAAAAAAAGGATATCACGTCGCCATTTGCGAGCAAGTTGGCGACCAGCCTGCCCGTGGTCTTTTTCCGCGCGAGGTGATCCGGGTTGTAACCCCCGGCACCGTAGTGGAACCCGGCATGCTGAGCGCCGGGGTGAACAATTACCTGTGCAGCCTGGTCACCTCCAAGCAAAAAGCAGCACTGGCGTTTACGGATATAACCACCGGTGAATTTCAGGTCACCGAGATCACCGAAGGAGACATCCTCGGTGCCATCCGCGGCGAGATATCCCGTCTTGCTCCTGCCGAGATAATCGTTTCGGAATCCTTTCAGGAGAACGAGCTTATTCAAGGCAGATCCATCACCCGGGTGGAGGATTGGAAGTTCGAACCCGCCCGCGCAGAACAGACTCTCCTCCGGCATTTCAAGGTGGCTTCCCTGGATGGTTTCGGTCTGCGTGCCTGGCCCCTGGCTGCCGCCGCCTGCGGCGCGATCCTGCAGTACCTGCAGTCCACTCAGCCGAATTCTCTTGACCAGCTTACTTCATTAAATACTTATCAACTACATAATTATATGACTCTTGATTCGGTTACCCGCCGCAATCTTGAGATAACCGAGACCATCCGCTCCGCGGATGAAAAGGGTTCCCTGTTAAGCGTTCTCGATCACACCGTCTCGCAGATGGGCAAGCGGCTCCTCAGGAAATGGGTAAGCAGCCCTTTGCTGGATATCGCCACCATTCAGGAGCGCCAGTCCTGTGTAGATTCATTTTTGGAATACAGCCTGCTGCGTGCTGAATTCAGGGCAGCTTTGCGTCCCCTGGTCGACCTGGAACGGGTGATCAACCGAATTGCTGCCGGGGTGGCTCTGCCTCGTGAATTGGTCGCGCTCAGGCAATCCCTGGCCATGCTGCCCGCAATCAAACGCTTGTTTGAAGCCGATCACACTCAACTGGCGGTGCTTGCGCAAAAAATTGACGCTCATAACGACCTGCTGGTTTTGCTTCAGGAATCGCTGAATGAAGACCCTCCCGCCACCCTGCAGAATATTGGCGTGATCCGTACCGGTTTTTCAGCCGAATTGGATGGAATCGTAGAAGCCTCCCGCCATGCACGGGAGTGGATCGCCGACCTGGAAAGCATCGAACGGGATCGCACAGGCATCAAGACCCTCAAAGTTGGTTACAACAAAGTATTTGGTTATTACATTGAAGTAACCCATGCCAACACAGGCACCGTGCCTGCGGAATATATCCGCAAACAAACCCTGGTCAATGCAGAGCGGTATATCACCCCGGAAATGAAAGAGTACGAAACCCTCGTCCTAAATGCCGAGAGCCGCATTCATGAAGTTGAAAATCGTCTCTACAAGGAAGTTTGTACCCGCATCGCTGCCAAACGCGAGGAATTGCTGACCACCAGCCATGTCCTGGCCGAACTGGATTCTTTCGCCTCCCTTGCGGAAGCTGCCTCCATCGGGAACTATGTCCGCCCGGAAGTCCTTTCGGAACCGGTGATGGAGATCCGCGATGGACGCCATCCGGTGGTGGAATGGGCGCTTTCGACTGGTAAATTTGTCCCAAATGATGCGGTCTTCGAACCTGGCGAGATCGTGCGCATCATCACCGGACCCAATATGAGCGGGAAGAGCACTTTCCTCCGCCAGACTGCACTGATCGCGCTGATGGCGCAGATTGGCAGCTTCGTGCCGGCAGCGAGCGCGAGGATCGGGTTGGTGGACCGCATTTTCACACGCATTGGCGCCCAGGATGAGATCTTCGCCGGTCAATCTACCTTCATGGTGGAAATGACCGAAACCGCCAATATCCTCAATCATGCCACACCGCGCTCTCTGCTCATTCTGGATGAAATTGGACGCGGAACGAGCACCTATGACGGGCTATCCATAGCCTGGGCAGTTGTGGAATACATCCACAATCACCCCTCGATCCGCTCCCGAACCCTTTTTGCCACTCATTTTCATGAATTAACCAAGCTGGCTGAACTGCTGCCCGGCATTCGCAATTACAACGTGGCGGTTACAGAATCTGGCGGTACGGTTGTATTTCTCCACAAGATCGTTCCTGGAGGTAGCGATCGGTCTTACGGCATCCATGTGGCACAATTGGCGGGCCTGCCTGCTCCAGCCATCCAGCGCGCGTCAGAGATCCTCAAAGAGCTGGAATCCTCCTCCGGGTCCACCTCTCGTGAGGTAATCGATATCTCCCAACAAATGGCGCTGTTTCCCGAATCAAATCCGTTGCTGGAAGATCTCAACAGGTTGGATCTGAATGTACTTTCGCCTATTGAGGCGCTAAACCATCTCTATGAGTGGCAGCAGCGTTATAAATCCCCAGAGGGTCCTGCGACTGAATGATCTTTAAACAACGTGCGGGAGACCACATAAAGCACCACCCCGAGCACCAGGATCCCAAAACCAATTAGGGCTGCCACCATCACATAATTATTGGCCACCTGCAAATAAACCCCTGTTATCACCCCCCCAACCTCACCCGGAAGGGAAGAAACCGCGGCGTGGACTATTGCCGCCGCACTTGAATTCAACCCCAACCACAGAATGAGAAGCATGACCAGACCCGCAGAACCCGCAGACAAAAGCACGATGCCGGTTGTCTGAATTTTCGCCTTCCAACCCGGTCCCGAGATCAGGATCATTGCGACGAGGAAGAGGATGCCTAAGATGGCGAGGGTTGTGCCAATCGTGCTGGCATTTCGCGCGATCTGAACGAAAGTGACCAGCGCGGTTGGCGATCCGTTGGATTCAAGCGAAACGCTCGTCAGCGGGATGCTATCCGGGATTTGAGCGATCATATTCATAACGATTGGCTGGATTATGGGATACACCACACCCATCACACTATCCGGGAAACGGCAGAAGGGGATATTCTTCTCTCCCCCCAGCAGGGATAAAAGGCTGGTCAAATCGGAAGCCGTGCACTCCGGCAATAACTGGATTAGCCCCCGTATGTTCCCTTCCTCCGCCAGATTGGTCTTTATTCCACCCAGATCGACCCCAAGCGAGAGTGTTTCACCGGATCCGTTCAGAAACGCGAACACGCGGTCCAGGTTGGCATTCAACTGGTCCTGGAACCAGGTTGGTGGGATCATGCTGAAAATGAACTGATCTACCTTTTCCTGGTCAAGCCGCGAAGTTATCTGGTTCAGGCTGTTCCCAAGCATGCTCGATGAAGTTTCTCCAAAGAGTAAACCTGTCACCATCTCCGGATATACCCGGTAGAACCCTTGATCCTGGAGCGCCTGTTTGTAAACATCCGGCTGGAGAAGCACCTTCTGAACCGGGATCCAGAAAATACTGAGGATCAGCACCAAACAGAATAGGACGCCAAAAAATATTGAAAATATCCGTCGGGCTGGAGAAATCTTACCCATTTTCGTGCCTCATTTTTATGCCTTTTAGTAATAATCCGTCCCAGGCGGGCACTTGGACATGAAGGTTGTCTCCGTCCATCCGGAAAGTTCCCTGCCCGGTAAGATTCTCGGTTGAAACTCCGCTCGACCAACCCAGGTCACTGAGCGGGATCTCCCCCCGCCATTCGTTGGAATTTAAATTCATCAGGATCAAAATGGATTCCCCGCCGTGCTCTCTGATCGCGGAAAAAATGGCAGCGTTATTGCCAGCGTGTAATATCCGGTAACTGCCTTCTTTCAATGCGGGCTGACCCTTGCGAAGCGAGACAAGCTTGCGGACCCAGGTCCGCAGGTCGGCATTCCAGTGAGATTCATCCCAGGGGAATGCCCTGCGGCAATCCGGGTCTTTCCCACCTTCCAATCCGATTTCGTCACCATAATAGATCGCTGGCACACCTGGGTATGTCATCAGGAACAAAAAAGCAAGTTTCACCTTGTCCAATGAGCCACCCATGACCGTCATGATCCGTTCGGTGTCATGGCTTCCCAGCAACAAATACAATCCTGGAATATTCATCTGAGGGTAAACCTGGAGAAAGTGTTCAACTCTTCCTCCAAATTCATTTGCTTTGATCTTATGATTCAACAGGTCGATAAGCGCACCCCGCAGGGGATAATGCATCACTCCGTCGAAATGGTGATCCCCAACCCAGCGCGGCTGCAGATCCCATATCTCCCCAACTGTGTAAGCCTCGGGGTTGATGCCCTTCACCAGGTCAGTAAATTCAGCCCAGAAGGCATCATCGTTGATCTCATTGGGGACATCCAGCCGCCAGCCGTCAATCCCCCGCTCTGTCCAATATCGGACCACCCGCCAAATATATGCCCGGGTCTCGGGGTTCGAGGTGTTAAATTTGGGCAGGTTCTTGAAATTCCACCAGGCTTGGTAATCCACCGCGTCCCCCGGACCATAGGCATTGACCGGAAATTTCTTGATGTGAAACCAGTTCCGGTATGGTGATTGATCCCCGTTTTCCAAAATATCGGAAAAGGCAAAAAAGCCTCGTCCGCAATGATTAAAAACCCCGTCCAAAATAATTCGGATATTCCGGGAATGAGCGGCATTGAGTAACCCAAGAAATTCCTTCTCATCTCCCAGGCGCGGATCGATCTGCAAGTAATCCACCGTGTCATACCGATGGGTGGAAGGGGAGAGAAAGATTGGGTTGAGATAAATGGCATTGATTCCAAGATCGGTAAGGTAGTCCAGGTGGTTCTGGATGCCGCGTAGATCGCCACCCTGGAACCCGTGCAGGGTTGGCGGTGATCCCCAGGGTCTGACGTTCACTGGATCATTTGCCGGGTTACCATTTGCAAACCGGTCGGGAAAGATCTGATAAAAAACCGCGCTATTGATCCAATTCGGCAAGCTCATTCCCGTTCCCGTTCCTTTTCCACGAGGGCGATCAATGATTCTGGCTGATGGTCGAAGTCCTTCCATTTCCGTTCGCCGTTGATGATTTCCTTTAAGGTTCTGGTGAATATTGTGTTAACCGGCGTTAGGATTCCATTTTCCTTCCCTTTTCGGGCAACCACCCCATTTAAATAATCCACCTCCGAGTTTTTAGAGCCTGACTGAATCTCGATGAGAAATGAGGGTTTCTTGTTTCCCCTCCCCCCGGCAAGGATGCCTCCAAAAAGCTCCTGCCCAAGCGGCCCTGAAATGCGGCTTCCCAGTGCAAGCAGTTTGACCAGTGTTCCGGGGAGGTTCTCAACCTTGATCCCCATGGCGCGCATCACAGCTCGCGTCTCCCTCAACTGCTCCATTTCAAGGCTAAAAAGACGCTTGTCTTTGAATATCTCGGCAGGGGTCATATTCAGGATCGCTGCGGATGCGTTGGCAGGCAGGTTGGTTAGCAGCTTGGACCATTTCATATTTGCAATGCTTTTGAACCGTTTTGCCTTCAATCCAGCCTTTGTAAATGCATCCACAACCTGTGCGACAAGAGGAGAATTTCCCGCGATACCCACCCCGCGCAATTTCTCCACGGTGATGATCCCGGGCGTTTCCCTGCCAATGGCGGTGGTCACTGATCCGGCGATCACCCTTTCCTGGCTGAAAACCTTCGCCAGCAAGCCCTCATTCTCAACGCCATTTTGCAGGCAGACGATCGGAGGAAGAGCGGCTGCCTCACTTTGTATAGAATGAAGGAAGGTTTGGGTATCGTAGGATTTGACTGCCAGTATTCCAAAATCGAAAGGTCCTTCGATTACAGCACTTGAGATGGAGGTGCATACTCTCAATCCGCTTACCTTCTGTACGATCTCCTTCCGATAAAGAGAAATCCCTGTCCTCAATAAGGAATCCGCGGTGGATTCCCGTTCCAAAAATACGACCTGGTTTCCCGAAAGGATCAAGCTGGCGCCGAAATAGGATCCGATTGCGCCTGCGCCAAAAATGACAATTTTCATGTATTTTTCCTCAACCAATAAATTCTTTGAGAATACCCAACTTCTATTCGACCCAATGCCGGAATCCGTTTAAGAATACTTTTCCATTCATTGGCTTTTTTCCTGCTGGCTGAAGTTCTTCTATCAGTAAATCTCCCTCGCTTGTACCGATTGCCGGAAACCCCTGAACAATTCCCCGCCTACCCTGGGCCAGGATTCCTGAAGGGATCGCTCGGGCTTGAAGAATTTTCATCTCCAGGTCACCGATCATGATCCGGCTGCCTGGCCAGGGGAAGTACGCCCGAACCCGCCTTGCCAGTTGTTCAGCCGGTTCATTGAAAACCAATCCGCTGCTCTGCTTTTCGATTTTCGGTGCGTAAGTTGCCCTGGTCTCATCCTGGGGGTGGAGTGTGATCCTGCCTGCAAAAACCTCTGGCAGGCACTCCCCCAGGAGCGCTGCACCTGCCTCTGCCAGCCGGGTGCTGAAGGACTCGGTTGTGTCTTGCGCTTCAATCAGGATCTCGCGTTGTTTATAGATCCCTCCCGTATCGATCCCAGCATCCATCTTCATGATGGTAATTCCGCTGAAAGTATCACCCGCCAGGATGGCAGCCTGAATGGGAGCCGCACCCCGCCAGCGTGGGAGCAGGGACGCGTGTACGTTTATACATCCGAATTTTGGCAAATCCAGTATGTTTTGACGAAGTATCATCCCGAAGGCAGCCACCACGATTGCATCCGGATTCCACGCCTTCAAACGGTCGATAACGCCTTCATCTTTCAGGCGGTTTGGTTGCATAATATCCAACCCGTATTCCCTGGCAGCCACCTTCACTGCAGGCGGTGACATTAAATTCCCTCTCCCGGAAGGCCGATCGGGTTGAGTGATCACTCCCATTACATGAAAGTTTTCTGCCAGATATTGAAGTGTCGGCACGGCAAAATCCGGCGACCCCATGAACACAATACGCTCAGACATGCTTGGGATTTTAACACATCGGGTGAACGATAAACCCTGATGATCAAGTCACTTCCGCTCGGAAAATAATTCAATATCGAAGTCTCTACAAACCAGCGCGGATTTATATTTCCGCGATACAATCCTCTGAGATTCTTCTCACAAGGAGCAGGGATGGATTCAAAAATCATCATCTATGGGACTTCATGGTGCTGGTCTTCAAAACGCGCACGCGGGATATTTGACAAGAATAATATTGAGTACGAATGGATCGATATTGACGAAAATGAGGAAGGTGCACAAAAGGTAATGGAGCTCAATCGGGGATATCGCAGCGTTCCCACGATCGTGTTTCCGGATGGATCCTGCCTGACCGAGCCTTCGGATACTGAATTGAAATCCCGATTAAATGTGGAATAGAGAATCCATCGGTAAAGAAATTATTTTCTCCTATACCGACCGGTTATTAAAAAAACCAACCCGATCCCAAGAAGGAGACCGGCAGTGACCAATACCGGTGCGATTGAATCCCCTTTTTGTTCAAGGATCACCCTCTTTTGGGTACGCAGGCGTTGATTCAGCCTTTCCACAAAATCAGGGTCCGGCTTCACCGGCACTATATTTCGTTTCAAATTCAACTCAAAATCTGAATACTCCATACTCCACCCCAAATTCTTAACTTGTAGGTTTAACTGGCACAGCCACAATCCCAATCGTCTGCGGCCCCAGGTTGGCAGCTACCGGTATGCTAAGGTCGGTAATGATGATATCTCGGTGGTTGAACAAATTTCTGGCCTTCTCCAACAGCGCCTGAGATGTGGGAAGATCATCCGCGTGGACAATTGCCAGGTCCACTTTTTCTCTCCCGACCCGCTCTTTTACAGTCTCCAGGATGCGATCCAGAGATTTTTGCCTGGTCCGCACCTTGTCACTAATTTGTAGCAGTCCATCCTTCAGAACGATTATCGGCTTGATTTTTATCAACGCCGACATCAAACTGGTGAGCGCGTTAACCCGCCCGTTCATGCGCGCAAACTCGAGGTTATCGATGGTGAAGATCACGGTTAGGTTTTTCCGCATTTCCTCAAGCCGGTCGATTATTTCCTTAAGAGATTTCCCCCCCATGTCCAGCTCCCGCACCTCACGGCACATGAATCCCATCGCTGCAGACCCAGCCCCGGAATCGAAGGGCAGAATATCCAACTCTCCCTTCAACTCCTTGGCTGCCATTTGAATAACGTCAAAAGTTCCGGACATTTTACTGGAAACATGGATGGAAATGATCTTGTCGGTTCGGGTGGCAATTTTCCGATAAAACTCAACGACCTGGGCGGGCGAAGGCAGAGAAGACTTGGGGATGATGTTCTTTTCCTTCACTAAATTGTAAAAATTATTCAAATCGATATTCACCCCCTGTGTGAAAACTTCCTCGCCAAACCGAACCATGAGAGGGATTAGCTCGATACTGTATTTCTGAAACCACTCCTGGGGCATATCAATTGCACCGTCAGTCACAATTTTCAGCATAGCTACCTCTCATTCTGGTCGATTTTTAGGCGGAGGTTTTCCAAAGTCCGGTGATAAAGACTCTTGATCGCTCCTTCGCTGCGGTTCATGATCAAGGCGATTTCCGCGTTGGGTAATCCTTCAACGAATTTTAATATGATGAGATGCTGCCTCTCCGCTGGTAGACCGCGGATGAGAAGGATCAGGTGTTCCGATTCCTGGTTCCGCAGCAGCGCTGATTCCGGTTGTTCGCCCTTATAAGGCAGATCAATGTGATCCTCAAGCGGTACTTCTTTTCTCCTGGAGTTATCCCTGTGCCAGTTGGCCACCATGTTGTGCGCGATCCGGTACAGCCATGCGGAAAAGGGAACTCCCTTTTGCTCGTATCTCTGGATGGAACCCATCGCGCGGTAAAAGATCCTGGCAGTCAGGTCTTCTGCATCTGAGGAATTTCCCGTGCGGTAATACACGTAGTTATAGATCCTCGTAACGTGTAATTGATACAACTGGCTGAAGGCTTCCTTGTCGCCTGAAATTGCATCCTGCAGGATCAGTTCTTCCTGTTCCGCGGAGAATTCCAACCGACCTTCCATTAGTTGTTCACCTGTATTAACACTAAGATGCCTTTAAAGTATCACGATCCTGGGGGATTCGAAGCTAACTATACCAAAAACGGGGAATTAATCCAGAAAGTCATCCAATAAATCATTAGCCATTTATTACCACCCGTATTGTTAAACCATTCAAAAATACTCGTCCTTGACCGATTTCTAGCCGTGGGCTACAATCTCAGTGGGAATACCGCAGGCAAGAATGCCAATCCTGAAAAAACGGTACGGTACCCACGTACAACATCGCTTATCCAGCCTTGGTTCCGTAGGTCTGATAAGTGATTTTTTTAATTTCATCCGCCTGGAGGCGTTTTCATGAGTGATTTTCTCTTTAATGGTAAATTATCCGAACTCGACCCCGATGTGGAGGGTCTGATTGGTTTTGAGAAAGCCCGTCAACAGCGTAAATTGATCATGATCCCCTCCGAGAGCCAGGCGCCGGATGCGGTGCTCGAAGCTTTGGGATCGGTTTTTCAAAACATCTATGCCGAGGGATACCCGGATGAAGAAACCCGCTGGATGGATGAGAGTGAGATCCTGGATTACACAGCCCGGCTGAATCATTACCGACGCTATGCCGATCCCCGTTACTATAAAGGCGTTGAGTACGCTGATATCGTGGAATCCCTCGCCCGCCGGCGCTGCGCAGAAGCCTTCGCCACCGATGCCTACCCAGCCGATAGCATCTTCGCCAATATCCAGCCGCTCTCTGGCGCGCCGGCCAACAACGCGGTCTATACTGCCCTTGTCAACCCGGGCGATACGATTCTGGGAATGAACCTGCTGCATGGCGGGCATCTCTCCCACGGTTCGTCGGTGAACCGCTCGGGGAAATTGTTCAAGGTCATTCACTATAATGTCGATGCTTCCACCGAGCAGATCGATTACGACGCGGTGGAAAAACTAGCTCGTGAAAATTCCCCCAGGATCATCATCGCCGGGTATTCCTCCTATCCCTGGGTACCGGATTACGCCCGCTTTCGCCAGATCGCCGATTCTGTGGGTGCCATCCTGCTGGCAGATATTTCCCATATCGCCGGTATGACCGCCGCAGGTGTTATTGCCTCCCCGGTTGGGTATGCCCAAGTGATCTCATTCACCACCCATAAAACCCTGTGCGGTCCACGGGGAGCCTGCATCCTAACCACAGATGCAGCCCTTGCCAAAAAGATCGATCGGGCAGTCTTCCCCGGTGAACAGGGCGGTCCGCATGTGAATGTCTTTGCCGCCCTGGCAACTTCTTTCAAATTTGCCCGCACCGAGAAATTCCGCGAGCTGCAGCGCCAGATCGTGAAGAACTGTGTGGTCCTCACCAATCGCCTGCAGGAAAGAGGGTTCCGCATCCCCTTTGGGGGAACGAACACCCACCTCACCAATGTGGACTGTAAAACAATTATCGGTAGTGATGGCACACCGCTCTCCGGCGATATGGCCGCGCGGGTTCTGGACCTGGCAGGGATCGTCTGCAACCGCAACACCATCCCGGGTGATAAGACCGCCCTTTTCGCTTCGGGTATCCGCCTGGGCACCCCCTGGATCACCCAGCTTGGTTTCAAGGAAGATGATGTTATCCAGGTCGCAGAGATTATTGCGGACGTGCTGGGTGCGATGAAACCCTATTCGATCGAAACCCGCCAGGGACCTGCTATCCGGGCGAAAATAGACTTCGAGATCCTCGAAATGGCAAAAGCGAAGGTCGCTTCCCTGGTTGAATCCGTGTGTGGCGAAAATGATTCCTCCAACCTGCCCTACCCGCATCAGTTCTCCTTGCAGGATAAATTTTCAGGAATCGGTGGCAAAGTATCCTTTAACCTCTCCGGTAAGGGGCTTACCCAATTCCTGAATTTTGTCTTCTCTGAAGATATCGAACCGCTCGCCGCAGGGAAATCACAATTTACATCGATGTGGACGCCAAAAGGCAAGGTCGATTGTGTGCTTGCCTGTGTCTCTCCAGACCTTTACCAGGTTACTTATGCACAGAATGATGCGTCTCTGGCAGCCGCATGGCTCCGCGATCTTTCCGATGGATACACCGCCTTCGACGAAGATATCACCCGCAGATTACCCGGACCGATCAGTGTGCTGGAAGCCTCCCCGTCTCCTGCGGAAGAAAATAAACCGCAGAATCCTGAAAACCGCAAACCTTATTACTTGGGGTTGGTAAAATCATCTTTCCGGTCCCAGCCACTTTTCAAATGGGTCGTCAATGAATCGGACGAGCCCAAAAAGACACCGCTATTTGAGACCCACGTCCGTATGGGCGCAAAGATGGTACCTTTCGCTGGCTGGGAGATGCCTGTCTGGTATACCTCGGTCGTTGAGGAACACCTTGCCACCCGCCGGTCAGCCGGTTTGTTTGATGTTTCTCATATGGGTGTTTTCCAGGCGGAAGGTATCTGGGCGGGCATTTTCCTGGATTCGGTCTGTGGGAATGACATCCTCGCCCTCCAGGTGGGCGAATCCTGCTACACGCATTTTCTTGATCCCAAGGCTGCCGTGATCGACGATTGCCTGGTCTATCGCCGCAGCCCGGAAAAATACCTTATCGTGGTCAACGCTTCCAATAACGATAAGGATTGGGCTTGGTTGAAGGCTGTTCAAGCAGGTGTAGTCTGCGTGGATCCGGATATTCCCGGCGCTGCCGTGTTTGGCAGGCAGGTGGTGCTGCGCAACCTGCGCGACCCGCGCGAGGGAATCGATATGCGCGTGGATATCGCCCTGCAGGGACCGAAATCCCGAGAGATCCTTCTCTCCCTTGGCTGCACTCCAACGGATCGAAAAAAAGTGATGACATTGAAACGTACCGAGCTGTGTGAGGCTGTCATTGGAAATTTCGACATGGTCGTTTCACGCACCGGATACACCGGTGAAAAAATGGCTTTCGAGTTGTTCGTCCACCCTGAAAAAGCCGTTGCGCTGTGGGACGCGCTCCTTGCTGCCGGTTCCCCGCTGGGTTTAAAGCCCTGCGGGTTGGGCGCGCGTGATTCCCTGCGTACGGAAGCTGGCCTGCCCCTCTACGGGCACGAATTTACGGAGGAAGGCTCATTAGGCGTGGCTGAGGGAGGTTTTAGCTCGTATGTAAAAACCTATAAACCCTGGTTTATCGGCCGGAAAACCTTCATCGAAAAGGAATCTCAGCGAAGCAAAGTGGTGGCCCGTTTTCGTTTTACCGAAAAAGCGGTACGCATGGCTCACAACAGCGACCCAGTGCTGGATGCCAAAGGCCGGGTGATCGGCTGGGTTACAAGCTGCGCAGTCGATTCAGAAGGTTACCTGACTGGTCAGGCCTTCATCGAAGTCAAATCTGCGGTCGAGGGTACCCTAATCTCAGTATTTCAGAGCGCCGCCAAAACTCCCTCACCAGCACCTGCCGATCTTCACCCGGGTGATCGCGTCTCGCTGCCAACGCCTGCCGTGATCGTTTCCCGATTTCCGAAGCTCTAAATATTTTTACATCGGGCCCAATATTTTAATCTTAAGGAGAGTTCATGCAAACCCAATGGGATCACCGGTACGCCCAACGAACACAGCGGATGAAAAGCTCCGCCATCCGCGAGCTGTTAAAAATGACCGAACAGGCAGATTTGATCTCCTTCGCGGGCGGTCTTCCCGCACCGGATGTTTTCCCAGTCCATGAATTCAAGGAAGCCTGCAATAACGTCCTGGATCACTCCAGCACCCTCGCCCTGCAATATGGGGCGACCGAGGGTGTCGGTCCGCTGCGCGAAATGATCACCCGCCACACCCAGCGTTACAGCATCCAGGTCTCCCCTGAGAACGTGATGATCACTTCCGGATCACAGCAGGCGCTGGATCTGATCGGTCGCATTTTCATAAACCGCGGTGACCGGATCTTGGTGGAATCCCCCACCTACCTTGGCGCGCTTCAAGCCTGGAATGCCTATGGCGCAGAATACATCGCCATCCCCTCTGACGAGAATGGCATGATCACGGACGAGCTGGAAAAATCACTGCGTTGCGGACCCAAGTTTATTTACGTCCTTCCCAACTTCCAGAACCCTACCGGGGCAACCATGTCACTTGACCGCCGTAAGAAGCTGGTGGAGCTTGCAGACCGGTACGGCGTTCCCATCATCGAAGATGACCCCTATGGGCAATTGCGTTTTGAAGGTGAACACCTGCCAGCAGTCGAAGTGCTGGATAGCCGCATTCGGGCTGCCAACGGTTGGTACAGCGGGAACGTGATCTATCTTTCGACCTTTTCCAAGTTGCTGGCTCCCGGGCTGCGACTGGCCTGGGTGATCGCCCCGCCTGAAGTGATCTCCAAACTGGTGCAAGCCAAGCAGGGAGCTGATCTGCATACCTCAACATTCAATCAAATGTTGGCATATGAAGTAGCCCACAAAGGTTTTCTGGATAAGCACGTCGTGACCATTCGCCAGGTCTACCTCGAGCGCCGCAACGTGATGCTGGATGCGCTCACTGAGCACATGCCGGATGGTGTCCGTTGGACCCACCCGCAGGGGGGGCTTTTCCTCTGGGCTACTTTGCCTGAGGATATCGATACTACGGATCTCCTGGCAGAAGCAATCAAGGAAAAAGTTGCATTTGTGCCCGGCGGATCCTTCCACCCCTGCGGGGGCGGGACGAATACCATGCGGTTGAATTTTTCCTATTCAAAACCGGATCAGATCAATGAAGGCATTGCCAGGCTGGGCAGAGTGATCAAGCACAGACTAAATTGAGGTTCACCCCGGCAAAATAAGAATCTGGAATTCTTATAAATACCTGGATTCCTGCCAGCCCCTGAATCCGCCCAGGTTTGACCCGCCTACAAACTCGCGCAGGATTGAGTTATCCGGAATGATCTCCGCGCCAACCGGAAGGAACCATTCCAACAGAGCCAACAAGCGTTTTGCCTCGATGTATTCATTGGTGCCAAAGGGTACTTGCCTGAGGAGCGGCTCCACCAAGGGCTTCAATGCGGAAAGCTCATAAACCAGGGCGGAATTGAACAGGTTGTCGGCATTTTCCTGATAAGGAAATATGTTATGTTTCTCCCCGCGCTGCACCGAATCCCAGCGGGAGATGGTCTGCTGGGCGCTGTAACCGCGTGTGGTGGCATCCCGGACGATGCGCCGGATAAGCCGAGTATCGGTGGTGGAGATACGATTATGCCGGTCCAGGTTCAGCTGCGTCAGGCAGGAGACGTATACTCTGTGGGTGGTCTCAGGATCGATTCCCGGCAACAGATCCGGATTCAACCCATGAATGCCTTCCAGAATGATGATTTGATCCCCTTTTAATGAAATAACCTCGCCTTCCTCGCTGCAACCTTCCTTAAAATTGTAATGCGGTAGTTGAACCTCTTCCCCTCTGATCAACTTCTCCAGGTCGCGACCAAGCCGGGCTGTATTCACTGCTCCCAGAGCTTCAAAATCCTTCGCTCCAGTTTCATCCACCGGGGTTTTCTCGCGGTCGATGAAATAATTGTCCATTTCCAACGCGTAGGGAGAGATCCCCAGAGCCAGGATCTGGATGGCCAAACGGCGTGAAAAAGTGGTTTTCCCCGAAGATGACGGACCGGAAATTAGAATAATCCGGATCTTCCCGGATTTCTCGGCAATTTCCTTGGCAATGGCCGTGATATTCTGGTCATGCAGCGCTTCGGATACCAGGATCACTTCCTGCGACCGTCCCTCATGTATGGCGTCATTAAGCGCTCCAACACTCTCGATCCCCAACTTTTCCAGCCAGTCCCCATACTGACGAAAGGTCGCCAGTAATTTCGGGTAACTTGGCATGGGCAGGAGCCGGTCTGGAGCCTGCCTCCGCGGGAAACGAAGCACATACCCATCGCCCATTTTAGAGATGTTGAACCAACGCAAATATCCCGTGGAGGGCAGCATGTACCCATGATGGTAATCAAAGTGATTCCCAAGGCGGTAAAGAACCAGGAATTCCTTTTGGCGATACTTCAACAGGCGCACTTTCTCTGTCTGCCCGGATTTCTGAAAATAATCGATCGCTTCATGAAGTGGAATGACCTTTCGCTCAAACGGCAGGTCCTCGCGGACCATCGCTTGCATGCGGTCCTCCAGCTCCTTAAGTTCACCTGTTGATAATTGTTCGCGTCCTGTCACCTCGCAGAAAAACCCGCCTGATGAAACGGAATGATCGACAGTCAGGGTGGCATTCGGGAAGAGCTCGTCGAAAGCTGCCTCCAGCAGGAAGGTGATCGAACGGCGATAGATGCGCGCCCCGTCTTCATCCGCCATGGTAACCGGGCGGACGTTGCTATCCATTTCGATGGGATATGTTAATTCCCGAAGCTCGCTGTTGATGATGGCGCCCATGATGGGGGGGGTATTGGCTTCCGGCAGCACCTTCAGAAACAATCCCACAGCGGTTCCCCTGGGACCGGAAAACACCCGCCCATCCGGGAGATGTATCTCTACCGTTTTTCGGGGTTCGGTTTGCTGAATTTCGCTGGTTTGGGTGAACATAATTTCCTCATCGCCGTTCTTATCTATTATTTGTCATTCACTGATACCATCCAGTGATTGCTGAGTCTATTAATTATTCTCATTATTCATTTGTAGACAAGCTTCCTTATAAGCATCAGAAAAATCCGCATTTTCAAATAGGATCTTCTGCCACATTAAATTAAATGGAGACCAAAACTTTTTGAACCCGGCATTTTGTGGAATTAATATTGCCGTGCGATCGGCAATAACGAACGCCTGAATAAGCGGATCAGTAATCTGCACATCAGTTCGAACAGGGATATAGCCAGCATAATCCATCAATAATTTTTGGGATTCTTTATTGGATAATATTAATCCAAGCTCTATTGCAGCCTCCGGATTCTTTGTGTTTGGATTTACATAGAATCCTTCAAGCCCCATAAACGGTTGCGATGATAAGGTACCAGAGGGAATCGGAACCGCACCAAGATTCTGACCGAGGGAAGTTCTGTAAGATCGGAGGGCCCATGGACCGTTTATCAAGAAAGCTGTTTGCCCATTTGTAAATGCTGCCTCAGCAGAGGCAAAATCCTTGGAATAAACGGCGCCAGCATCCTTCAAGGCAAGCAGAAAATTTGAAACCTTCATCCAACCACCCTCATCAGGAATGCATTTCCCGGAATCATCCAACCAGGCGCCACCAAACGCACCATGCCAGGCAAATAAATGATATGCCGTTGGAGAAAGGATGACCTTCAGTCCGGAATTCACCATTTCCAGTAAATCGTCTGTCGTCCTGGGTGGTTCCGGTACATAGGTTTTATTATAAAAAAGCACATCAGTCATTGAAGATAATGGAATACCATAGATTTTTCCGTCTACAGTCATTCCTTTCACTCCATTCTCAGTGACCTGAGATAATTTTCCATCCAGGAAATTTGTAAGATCAGCGATTACATGGTTTGAAACCATCTCACCCAGCTGGTCATTTCGATCCAGGTAAAGGTCAGGTCCCCCGCCCGCCTTTACTGCAGCCTGGTACTTTTGATTGATTTGGTCATACGGGATACTTGCAATTTCTATTTCCCAATTGGGATGATTTTCATTGGCATTCCCCACCAAGGTCGAAAGGATCATTTCTTCGGCAGAACCCGTTTCGAAGGAGTGCCAGAGCAAAAGGTGGGCTGGTATTTGATCACTTTGTGATTTACACCCAAAAGATGCAATGAGTAAAATAACGATGACGAGATTCCTAAGGGTTTTATTAATCATTTCTCTTTGGGTTAATAAAATACATAAAGATAAATTTCTATAGGATTGTAACTGGAAATTTAATTAACAATCTGCAAGAGGCATGCAGATTGTTAATTAGTTTAAGGATACTTTTGATGGAAAATGCTATCCCTTGACGGCTCCTGCAGCCACACCTTTGATAATATGCTTTTGAGAGGTCAAGTAGAAAATTATGATCGGAATTATCGCGAGTACAAGGAGCGCCATCATGGCACCCATGTCCTTGCTGCCATATCCCCCCTGCAAATACTGTACTGCAATAGGAATAGTTTTATAGTTACTTCCGATAGTAAGATAAGGCAATAGGTAATCATTCCAAATCCACATGGTGTTTAAAATCGCCACTGTGATGGCGATTGGCCTGAGGATCGGAAATACAATTAAGAAGAATGTCTGTATAGGGTTGCATCCATCGATCGTGGCGGCTTCTTCAATTTCATGCGGGATGGTTTTAATAAACCCGCTAAAAATGAATACAGATAATCCGGCTCCAAATCCGAGGTACAAAACAATGATCCCGACGGGATTATCGAGATGAAGGATGTTTGCCATTTTCGACATCGTAAACATGACCATCTGGAAAGGAACAATCATTGAAAAAACGAGAAGGTAATAAATAAAAGTGCTTAATTTTGATTTTACCCGGGTGATGCACCATGCAGTCATCGAGGTAAATAACACAATTGCTCCAACCGAAAAAACTGTAATAAAAAGGGAATACCCCAGCGCTGGAATAAATCCCGTTTTAATAATCCCTGAAGTGTAGTTTTCCAAACCAACAAAAGTTTGGGCGTTCGGCAAGGCAAAAGGCGTATCAGAAATAAAGAATCTTCCCTTGAACGAGTTCATCAGCACGATGAAAATTGGGGAGAGGAAAAGAATAGCTAAAATGAATACCAGAAGAAAAACAATATTATTCTTTACACGGTTATTCGTATTCATCAATTCTCCAATTCACTTTTTCGAGAGAATCGCAATTGTAGAAGAACGATTACAGCCACAAATAGGAAGAAAATAAACGCCTTTGCCTGACCAATACCTTCGTATCCATTGCGTCCATAAAAAGTATTAAAAATATCCAAAGCAAGCATGGATGATTCTCTACCTGGTGCTCCGGCAGTAAGAGAAAGGTTTTGATCAAAGAGTTTAAACGAATTGGCTAATGTGAGGAAAGTACATATCGTTATCGCAGGCATTACAAGAGGAAAGGTTATGCTTTTCAAGGTTTGCCATCCGCTCGCGCCATCGATTTTGGCTGCTTCAACGATCTCGGTGGGGATGGCTAATATACCCGCGATATAAATGATCATCATATAACCAACCATTTGCCAATTCATCAAAACAACTAATCCCCAAAATCCATACGTCGCACTATAGGTGATATCCACACCGAAATTAATGAGTATCCCATTGATGATCAATAACCAGATATAGCCAAGAACTATTCCGCCGATAAGGTTTGGCATAAAAAATACTGTGCGAAATCCATTTTCACCCCTCATTCTTCTCGTTAACAGCAATGCCAATCCAAAAGCAAATACATTTATTAAAATTACTGAAACAATTGCGAATTTGACTGTAAATATCGTGGCATTTATAAAGTTATTATCTTCTGAAAACGCGCGAACATAATTGCTAATACCCGCCCAGCGCGAATTGGTCACCGTTGTGAAAGTTGTAAAGGAAAGATAAATTCCCAATAGAAAGGGAATAAAAAAAGCAACCGCAAACGCGATTAGAGTGGGCACCGTAAAAAAGGCATAATACCTTTTTGCCATTTTTTGCATGAAATCCCTCCTCGGTGTGGAATGATTCCTAAAATATATTATAAGTCACCCCGCACTTAATACAGTACGGGGTGACCACATGAAAATGGGTTTAGGCTTTATTTACCGTATTCAGAAGCCCACTCGGTGACGACCAGCTTTTTGACATCATCCCAGGTCATATTTCCCTGGGCATATTTCAAAAGAGCAGCGCCAAAATCATTCTTGAATGTCTGGTTCGGGAATTTCACAAAATCCCAGACAACATTGAAGAGATCCGGGTTGCTGACATACCGGATCACTTCCTTGGCCAGCGGATCTGTTGGTTTTTCATTCTCAGCGAACGTATCAAACGGAGCAATGAACTTCAGATCATTGGTGACAAATTTCTTCCCAGTCGGGCTGCTATACAGCCAATAGATGAAATCGGCAGCCAGTTTTTGTTTTTCCGGGGAAGCCTGCTTGTTGATCGCGAAGAAGTTCTCGGTACCAACATTGATGGATTGTTTTTCCTCACCGGGCATGCCAGTATAGATCGGCAGGAATTTTACATCTTCCGGTTTCACGGTGTTACCCTGAACGCCTGAGATTTGACCCCAAGCCCAGTTGCCATTTTGAACCATGGCACATTGCCCAAGTGCAAACTCCGCCATCGAATCATCTACGCTCTTGCTGCCAAGGAGTTTAGGTGAAGTGGTTGAATTGTTGATGTAAAGATCGAAGATGTTCTTGTAGTTATCGGAGTACTGGAATGTGGAAATTCTTAGTGGCATCGCTGGCGAGATCAATTTTATTGTCCCTCCATTCATAGAAAACTGGGACATCCATCAAGTGGGTCTGCCAGCGCCAATCCTCGCCTGGTTTGAGGGATGTTGAACAAAACACACCCTTGATCCCCAATTGCATCTTTTTTCGCGGTCATATCTTCAACAACTGCTTTGAGGGTGGCAAAGTTATTGATCTCATCCAGGGATTTAACCTTGGCGCCATCCATTGCAAAGTATTTATCGAATATGGCTTTATTCAGGATGATCCCATAACCTTCAACAACATACGGGATACCATAAACACCACCGTTATCCGTCACCGCCAGGTTCTTGTCGGCAAGATGTTTGTAAAGTTCGGTATCTTTCAAATCTGCTGTGTAATCTTTCCAAGCCTGGTATCCGATGGGGCCATTGATCTGGAATAAGACTGGTGCGTCAGATTTCGCGATTTCTGATTTTAAGGTCTGCTCATAGGTTCCAGCCGCAGCCGTGACCACTTTAAGAGTATTACCCGTTTCAGCTTTATATGCATCCGCGATTTTCGCATACACTTCTGCAACTTCGGGTTTGAAATTCAAGTAATAAACTTCACCGGTGGCAGGTGCTGCAGGTGGGACTTCTGTTGCCGCCATAGCGGGAGCAGTAGTGGCAGCGGGTGCGGCTTCAGTCGCAACCGCGGTCGGTGTGGCGCAAGCCGCCAGGACAAAAGCGGCTATCATTAAAATACTAAATACTGGTAACAACTTCTTTTGCATTTCGAATTCTCCTCTAGATTTATTCTCAATCAGCTAACGCAATGAAATCACGATGAAGGTGAATACCAAGATATTCTAGTTGACCACCTCATCCTTCTCCCCCAAATATTCTCTAGAAGAAACATTGGAATTTCCCTTTTCGTTCGAAATTCCAAGCATGATGTATATCATATTTTTATTATAACAAATGTAACATGTTATTTCTAGGATTAGTATGTGAGTTGTATAAGGATTTGATCATCTTCATCGAATTTCGTCGGGTTTTCAAAATATTGCAAGCTATAATTTGTTCAATGCCGGAAAATAATAATTATTATAAGGAACCAGGTGATACCTGGCGTCTGATTTTCTCGCCACCTGGCCCAGGCAACCTGAATATGGCAGCGGACGAAGCCTTGATGGAGTCTGCCGTCGAGAACATGTCTACCCCAACGCTGCGCCTGTATTCCTGGGAGCCCGCTTGTTTAAGCCTTGGATATGCTCAAAGCTTTTCCGAGGTGGATGAAGTCTCGCTTCAGAATCACGGCTGGACGCTTGTTCGGCGCCCCACCGGTGGTCGAGCCATCCTCCACACGGATGAGATCACGTATTCAATCACGGGTCGTCTGGATGATCCCTTTTTCAGCGGGTCGATCCTGGATAGTTACCGGCGCCTTGCCACCGGCCTGGTGGCTGCACTCTCGAATCTTGGTGTTCAGGCAGATATGAAAGAATTGAAAGAAGGCACCCTTCAAAACAGCATTTCCGATGCAGTATGCTTTGAGGTCGCATCAAACTATGAGATCACCTACGATGGGAAGAAATTGATCGGAAGTGCGCAGTCCCGGCGGCGAGGGGGTTTTCTGCAGCACGGATCGCTGCCGTTATTTGGCAGGCTGGATCGGATCAATGATGCGATCCGCTACAACTCGGAATCGGAAAAACAGGATGCAAAATTTAGGCTGCTCGAACATGCCACCACCCTGGAAACCGTTCTCGGGCACTCTGTCCCCTGGCCGCAGGCCGCCGCTGCGTTTGTTGATGGATTTCGGACCGCCTTGGGCATAGAATTTACAGAGACCAACCTATCGGAATTTGAACTGGTAAAAGTTGACCGCTTGATCTCTGAAAAATACGGCAACCCGGACTGGAACAAACGCAGGTAAATTCTTCCTGGAAAACCCCAATATGCAAAAACACCTGCCTGTAACTTGTGGAAATTCTTTGAAATTAATTTTCTTTTTCTCTTGCCTGCAAATTTTCGTTTTATCCGGGTGCGGGTTGCAGGAGAAATTGGTCAAGCCGACTCCGACCATCCCTGTCCCTGTTTTTTCCACACCTACCCCCGGTCCGCTCGGCACCACTGACAACCCGCTTATCCTGGGGATTGTGAACCCCGCGAATGATCCGTCCATCGAATCCGCTGCCCAGGGTTTGAGAGAAAAACTCGCAGCTTATACGCTGCTATCAACAAATGTAATTGTTTATCCCGATTATTCGGCAATGATGGACGATCTTGCCCTGGGAAAAGTTCATATCCTCTGGCTGCCACCCGCTACATATTTGGGGGCTCACGATAGAGGTCTGGCGTCTATCAGCCTGCTTTCCAATCATTTTGGAGTCTATTATTACGGATCCCAATTCCTGGCAAATCAGGCCAGTGAATTTACGCGCGCTTTCGATCCTGTAAGCGGGAAGAACAACATAACCGCTGAGCAATCCCTGGCGCAGTTAAAGGATAAGCGACCCTGTTGGGTGGGAACTGATTCGTTATCGGGGTACTATGTTCCCCTGGGATTGCTCAATGAGAACAAGATACCTGTTCTGCCAGGCGCTTTTTTGCAGAACCACCCCGCGGTGGTGAGGGCGCTCTATATTCGCGGGATCTGTGATTTTGGGGTAACCTTTGCCCTGCTGGGCGACCCCCGTACCGCTTCGACTGTTCAAAATGATCTGACCGACGCGCTGGATCAAATACCCGTGATCTACAGGACGGATGGCGTCATCCCCAACCTGGGGTTGGCATATTCTTACAATGTTCCTACGGAATTGCGTCAGAGCCTGGATGGATTTTTCCTCGCAGCCATTCGCAACGACATTGACCGTGGGGCACTTTCCACCGCCCTCGATTACGAAATTCAGGACCTACAAAAGGTCGATGATTCTGTCTACGACCGCTTGCGTGAATTGCTTAAAGCTTCCGGTGCCGATCTTCAATCCCTGGTTGGCTGGTGAAATTCCTGCGTACTTAAAGGCGATTTTTGCGTAAAATATTGCGAATGTTCTTCTTAATTCTGCTCATTCTACTTGTGCTGGGAGTGCTATTGCTTGCTATCCCACGTTTCATCACTGGCATTTATTCCAATCCCAGGATCAATTCGGTTTCAAATGCCAGCCCTGAAAGAGTTGCGATTGTATTCGGGGCCGGTCTTCGCAGGGATGGCACACCCACCACCATCCTGCGTGACCGGGTGGAAACTGCTGCTGCGCTCTATAAACAGGGTAAAGTGGAAAAACTGCTCTTCAGCGGAGATAACAGTTTTCTGGATTACAACGAACCCGGCTCCATGAAGGAATATGCCCTCCAGCTCGGAGTCCCCGAGCAGGATATCGTCCTGGATTTTGCCGGCAGACGCACTTACGATACCTGCTACCGGGCAAAGGCGATTTTTGGACTTGAGCGCGCGCTGCTGGTCACCCAGCCCTATCATCTGCCACGCGCGGTTTTCACCTGCAACATGCTGGGGCTGAAAAGCACTGGCGTTTACGCCGATAATTACCCCTACCGAAAGGTATCTCTGGGTTACTGGAACCTGCGCGAGCTGCCTGCGACCCTGGTCGCTTTTTGGGAGCTTTATATCAGCAAACCACAGCCCATCCTGGGAAACGCGGAACCAATTTTCAAATAAAGGATACAAAATGAATCGGACTGAAGCGCTCGCCATGGTGAATGAATTTGTCAAGAATCAGAATCTGGTCAACCATATGCTGTCCGTGGAGGCTGGGCTGGCTTACTATGCCAGGGAACTCGGTCAGGATGAGGAGAAATGGCGGGTCACGGGGTTGCTGCACGATTTCGACTGGGAAATCCACCCCACCCTGCCCGATCACCCGCTCAAAGGCGCACCCATCCTGCGAGAAAGAGGCGTTCCAGAGGAGGTCGTGCGGGCGATCCTCAGCCATTCCGACTTAGCCGAATATCCACGTCAGTCCCTGCTCGAGAAAGCTCTGTTTGCTTGCGACGAAATCACCGGACTGATTACCGCCGTGTCGCTCGTCCGTCCGTCAAGGTCCTTGTACGATCTGGAGGCTTCATCCGTCAAAAAGAAGTGGAAGGATAAAGCCTTCGCTGCCGGCGCCAACCGGCAGGAGATGGAACTTGGCGCACAGGAATTTGGCGTGGAGCTATGGTCTCACGTGGATAATATGATAATAGCGATGCGCCCCATCGCCTCTGAACTCGGGTTGGCGGGTAATCTCAACCCGGATGGATCACCCATCTAGGAGAGTTCCGCCAGAATATTAAGTAAGTTTTCACCTTCTCGATCTGACTCTATTTATCAGATACGGAAGGTTTTCTTTTGGATCTGGTCTTTGTGACAACCTTCTTCTGACGTGGAGGATTCTTCAGTTTTTCGGATGCAGGTTTTGCCTTTTTGCTGCCAGCCCTGGGTTTTACCAATTTCTTACCCTTATTTTTGGGACCTGCGCTGGTGCCGCTGGCAAGTTTCCGATCGGTAGCAAGGGTGATGATCCTTTCAACTTCGTCCCCGGGCTTCAATCTTATAATTTCCAAACCAATCCGGGTTCGTTTCCCCAGTTCGATCTCATCCATTCGGAAGGATTGCAATACAGATTTCCGCAGCATAACCATAACCGAACGGTTGCGATGATCGCTGAAACTGTTAATGATTTTTGCCTCTCCAGTCACCTTCACTGCGGATACCCCCCTCCCATAACGGCCCTGCCGCGGATACTCTTCGGCTGGCAGCCGCCAACCTTTACCAGTGGAATCCAATACGATCACCTGGCTGCCAGGGCGTATAACCCCGGACCCCGCGACGTAATCCTCCCCTTGCAGTTTGATCCCATTCACGCCGGCGGACACCAGGCCCATCGAGCGGACTTCATTTTCAGAAAAACGGATCGCTGCCGCATCTCGCGTAATCAGGATCAAATCATCCTCGCCCGTGGTGAAAAAGGCAGACTGCAATTCATCACCAGGATTTATTTTCACTAGGGGGAACATTTGAGAGGAAGGACCTGGCAGGTCGCTCACGAGGCTTTTCTTGACCAACCCTTGGCGAGTAACGGTGATCAGGTACTGGGGAGGAAGACCGGCTTCCTCCCTTGGAATTACAAACCCAGTCGTCAATTTTCCAGGATCGCTGAAAGGCGTGGCTTTTTCCAGAAGCGTACCCCCCCCTGGCTGATCCGCCTCCGGGAGAGTATGGATGGCGAAAGCCGCAGCCATTCCGTCCTTGCCAACCAGGTACAGGGTTTGGTGAGTATCGGCCTTCACAACAAGTGAAGGCGCCAACTTTCCAGAAAACTTTGGCGTTGTAGAAATATTTTTCCGGGATATCAACCCATCACCAGTTATCTGCACCCATGTCTCCGCTGCCTCGGTAAGGTCCGCCAGGGTCAGTCTTTGGTGATTCGTCTCGCCTTTTTTCAGCGATACGATCTGGGTGCGCCGGCGGTCGTTGAATTGATTCTTGACCTCCAGTAATTCCTCCGCCACAACATCGCGGAGTTTCCGGGCGGAGCGCAGCAGCCCTTCCAGTTCTTTGATCTTCGCCGCCAGCGCTTTGAACTCATCCTCGATCTTTTTACGTTCCAACGCAGCGAGACGTTTAAGCGGCATATCCAGTATGGCATTGGCCTGGATCTCGCTAAGCTTAATTTTCTTCATCAGCTTTATCCGTGCCTGCTCTGTATCTGCAGACCCGCGAATGAGCGCGATGATCTCATCCAGATATTTGAGCGCGATTCGCAGCCCTTCCAGGATGTGCAGCCGCGCCTGGGCTTGTTTGAGGTCAAATTCACTGCGCCGGCGCACCACCTGCAAGCGGTGCTCCAGAAACACCCGCAACGCCTGTTTGAGGGCCAGCAGCCTGGGCTCGCCGTTGACCAAAGCAAGCAGATTTATCCCGATCGTGATCTGCATGGGGGTGTGCTTATAAAGGTCACGTAGAATTTTTTCAAAATCCGCGCCGAGTTTCAGTTCTATCACCACCCGCATGCCGTGCCTGTCGGATTCATCGCGAAGATCCGCGATGCCCTCCAGTCTCCCTTCCCTCACAAGCTCGGCGATCCTTTCGATCAATGTGGATTTATTGACCGTGTAGGGCAGCTCGGTGATGATCACCCGGAAGCGTCCGCGGGTCATCTCTTCCTTGTGGACGCTGCCTCGCAGCACCACCCGGCCCTTTCCTGTGGCATAGGCAGCCTGGAGCTGGTTTTCCTCTCCCTCCAGGATGATAATACCGCCGGTCGGAAAATCCGGCCCCTTGATGTACTTCATCAGGGTTTCGATATGCACGTTATCCAGGGAATCCCACGAGTGCAGCATGTGTATCAGGGCATCCACCACCTCGCCCAAGTTGTGGGGTGGAATATTGGTGGCCATACCCACTGCGATGCCGCTGGCCCCATTTACCAGCAGGTTCGGTGCTGCGGCTGGTAAAACAGTGGGCTCATCCAATGTATCGTCAAAATTGCGGCTGAAATCCACAGTGTCTCGGTCGAGTTGTGCCAGGAGTTCGATCGCGAGAGGACTCAAACGCGCTTCTGTATAGCGCATCGCCGCGGGTGGGTCGCCATCCACGCTGCCAAAGTTGCCCTGGCCGTCCACAAGTATCGCCCGCATGGTGAAATCCTGCGCCAGCCTGGCCATGGCTTCATACACTGCCATATCCCCGTGGGGATGATATTTCCCGAGCACTTCGCCTACAATGCGGGCGGATTTCTTGAATCCGGTATCCGCCCGGATGCCCATATCGTACATGGAATAGAGGATCCTGCGTTGGACTGGTTTCAACCCGTCACGGGCATCCGGCAGCGCCCTGGAAACGATCACGCTCATGGCGTAATCCAGGTAGGATTGCTGCATCTCCTTATCGATATCCACTTTGCGGATCATACCCATGTCCATTTATTTCTCCTGATCTTCTTCTGACAACCTTTCAATCTTACGGATAAATCCAAACCCCGTCAACTTAAAAAATAGGAGGGCTTTTTTCAAAGCCCTCCTGAACTATCTTGAGGATCGTTATTCAGCCGCCATATCGGGCTTGGGTTCGGTTGCCCCTTCCGCTGCCGGTTCCACGGCTTCCACTGCTTCCACTGGTTCCGCTGCTTCCACGGCTTCGGTGGCAACTGCTTCCGGCTCGGAGAATCGACCGTGAACAAAACCTGTACCCGCCGGGATCAACTTGCCAATAATGACGTTCTCCTTAAGACCGTATAGCGGATCCTGATTGGAGGCAATGGCTGCCCCCGCCAGCACCTTAATCGTATGCTGGAAGGAGGAAGCAGAGAGGAATGAGTCGGTGCTCAAGGACGCTTTAGTGACACCCAGAAGCAGCTCTGCGAAACGCGCAGGTTGTTTGCCTTCGGCAGTTAATTGCTCATTCACTCTTCTGATCTCAAGCCGGTCCAGAACGTCGCTGGGGAGGTATTTTGAATCCCCCGGCCGAATGACCTGAACTTTGCCGAGCATCTTGCGGATGATAACCTCAAAGTGCTTGTCATTGATATTTTGACCCTGGGCGCGGTATACCTTCTGGATCTCAGTCATCAGGTATTTCTGACATTCCTCGCGACCTTTGATCTTGAGGATCTGGTGGGGATTGATCGATCCTTCGGTAATCTGCTGACCGGCTTCCAATTCCTGCCCGTCGCGGATGATAAGGCGGGATGTGGTGGGAATTACGTATTCTTCCGACTCCTTGAGCTCGTAGGAAACGATTACCTTGCGTCCTTCAATGCGAACACGGCCGGAGTGCTGCGCAGTGATGGTGGCTTCACCCATCTCCGCTAATTTCTCGCCTACATTCACTGCGGTTTCATCGCTAGCTAGAATAGTCCACTCATCAGGAACTTCGTACTCATCGCTGACCATCTGACTGTGCTCCACAAGCACTGAGCGCATTTCGTTGCCGCGTTCTGAAGTAATGATCTTGGCAGTTCCATTGATCTCACTGATGACTGACTCGCCTTTCGGCATCCTGCGAGCTTCAAATAGCTCTTCCACGCGTGGAAGACCGGTGGTGATATCTCCCCCAGCCGCCACACCGCCGGTGTGGAATGTGCGCAGCGTGAGCTGCGTGCCAGGTTCGCCAATGGACTCTGCCGCCACAGTGCCGACTGCCGCACCTAACTCCACCAATTTTCCGCGTCCCAGATCCATGCCATAGCACATAGCGCAGACACCATGGATCAACTCACAAGCGAGGGTTGAACGCACCTTAACGATGTTGACCTTGGCTTCTTCTATCTTGCGGATGTGGTAATTATCCAGAAGTTCATCTGCCTCAACCAGAATCTCGCCAGTGCCCGGATCCACCGCACGTTCGCACAGCGTGCGCCCGTAGAGTCGCTCGCGGAAGGATTGCCCGGCCACATCGTCCTCACGCCGGAGATACACACCTTCTTTCGTTCCACAATCCAGCTCGTTGATGATCAAGTCCTGGGCAATATCCACCAGGCGGCGCGTGAGGTAACCCGCGTCCGCAGTACGAAGCGCCGTATCGGCCAAACCCTTCCGGGCTCCGTGCGTGGAGATAAAGTACTCGAGCGCGGTCAGACCTTCGCGGAAGTTGGATTGGATCGGCAGGCGGATGATACGCCCAGCCGGGTCAGCCATCAGGCCGCGCATACCAGCCAGCTGCGAGATGGGTCCGAAACCACCCTTGGTGGCGCCAGAATTAGCCATCACTGCCAGGTTTCCATCAGGATCCATGGATTTTTTGACCGCGTCCGAAACCACCTTGGTGGTATTTTGCCAGATCTCGATGATCCGCTCATTGCGTTCTTGTTCGGTCAGCAGCCCGCGGCGGTAATCTTTCTGAAGGACTTCCACCTCAGACTGGGCATCTGCTAGAATTTTTTCCTTTTCTGCTGGAACGGTGATATCGTCTACCGCGATGGTCGCGCCGGATTTCATAGCGTACTCGAAGCCAATATCCTTAATTCGGTCGGCAATATCGGTGGTCACATCGGGTCCGCAGATTTCATACACCTGCGCGATAAGGTCCTTCACCCCGCCTTTATCCAGCTCTTCGTTCACAAACTGAACTTCCGGAGGCAGGATGCGGTTGAAGATCACGCGGCCAACAGTGGTATCCACCAGGCGGGTGTCCGCTTCAGGCAGTCGGTCGTTCTGCGCGTCCACCCAGGTGTTCACCCGAATTTTTACGGCGGTTTGAATATCAACCATGTCGAGCTGCAGGGCGAGCTCGACTTCGTCCATATCTGAGAAGATCTGGCCATCCCCGCGGTGCTTGCGGTTATCCATGTGGGTCAAGTAATATACCCCCAACACCATATCCTTGGAGGGGCTGATGATTGGCTCACCATCAGCTGGTTTCAGCAAATTCCGGGAGGCCAGCATCAATGTGCGGGCTTCCAGAACCGCCTTCTCGGAGAGCGGCACGTGCACGGCCATCTGGTCACCGTCGAAGTCTGCGTTGAAGGCGGTGGTCACCAGAGGATGTAATTGAATGGCGCTGCCCTCGATCAGGATTGGCTCGAAAGCCTGGATACCCAGGCGGTGCAGCGTGGGAGCACGGTTGAGCAGAACTGGGCGTTCTTTGATGACCTCATCCAGGACTTCCCAGATTTCGGGTTTGTTGCGTTCGATCAACCGGCGGGCACCTTTGACATTGCCTGTGTAGTTGTGATTCACCAACCGTGAGATGACGAACGGCCGGAAAAGCTCCAGAGCCATGGTCTTGGGCAGACCGCACTGGTTCAATTTGAGGTTTGGACCGACCACAATCACTGACCGGCCAGAGTAGTCCACGCGTTTGCCAAGCAGGTTGCGGCGGAAACGCCCCTTCTTGCCCTTGAGCATGTCACTCAGCGATTTCAACTCGCGGCGGCCGCGACGTGAAAGCGCCTTACCGCGCTGGGAATTATCCACCAGGGAATCGACTGCTTCCTGGAGCATGCGTTTCTCGTTGCGCACGATCACATCCGGGGCGCCCAACTCCAGCAGTCTTTTCAGGCGGTTGTTGCGGTTGATCACCCTGCGGTAAAGATCGTTGAGATCTGAGGTTGCAAAGCGTCCCCCGTCCAATTGCACCATCGGGCGCAGGTCAGGAGGGATCACTGGCAGCATGGTCAGGATCATCCATTCCGGTTTATTCCCCGAACGCCGGAAGGCTTCCACTACCTTCAACCGGGTGGTGGCTTTCTTGCGTTTCTGCTTGCTCTTGGATGTACGTACCTCTTTCCAGAGATCCTCGGAAAGTCGCTCCAGGTCCAGGCGATGCAGGATATCGTAGAAAGCTTCCGCGCCCATATCAGCCCGGAACACCTGCCCATACTTGGACTTCAACTCGCGGTATTTGGATTCGCTCAGGAAACTGAACGGTTTCAGGGTCAGAATTTCATCCTTCTGATGCACAGTCTGGTCACTGGAAGCATTGGCCTGATCCTCCAGCTCATTGCGTAAAGACTGCATTTTCTCGTCAGCTTCAGCTTTTACCTTGGCCATATCCATCTTGATCTGTTCAAGGTCGCGGTTGAGCCGTTCATTCTCCATTTTTTCAATATCATCCAGGTGGGCTTTTACGATCTGCTGCACCTTGGAGATATGTTTCTGATCAATCGTTTCGCCAGCCTCGACAACCACTTCCTTGGTCGATTCAAAGAGAAGCGCTTTTCGGCTGACCGTACCCATCTTTTCTTGCAGTGTTTTCTCCAGCGATTGACCGGCCTGAATCTCCGGCTCAAGCTTCTTGGCGATCAGCTCTTCCGAGTTGGTTTCCAGCTCTTTCTTGTTCTGGTTCAACTCAGCCAGTTTGTGATCCCGGTTTTTCTTCACCTCCAGGATTTGGGTGTTGATCTTACCTGCTTTTTCGTCGTTGATACTGGAAAGCTCATCGTCAATGCGTTTAATTGCCTTGGTGCGTGCTTCTTCATCCACAAAAGTGACAATATATTGTGCAAAATAAAGAACACGGTCGAGGTTTCGCCGGGAGATATCCAGCAGCAGGCCAAGATAGGAAGGGATGCGGCGGGTGTACCAAATGTGAGCAACGGGAGTAGCCAGCTCAATATGCCCCATTCGTTCGCGGCGCACAGAGGAACGGGTCACCTCCACGCCGCATTTATCGCAGATGATACCCTTGTAGCGTGGATTCTTATACTTGCCGCAATAGCATTGGTAATCGCGGGTGGGTCCGAAAATCGCTTCGCAGAACAGACCATCTTTTTCCGGACGCAGCCGGCGATAATTGATCGTCTCTGGCTTTAGCACCTCACCATAAGACCAGCTTTTAATCGTTTCGGGCGATGCCAGACTGATTCGCAACGCAACAAGGCTTTTAGTTTCCACGAGGATGCCTCCTTAATTGAACCTGGTTAAAAAAAGACTTTACGCAAAATCATTCACTTTTGCGCATTGAAGTTAGGGTTTTTATTGGGAAATGCACATGCAAACTGTAATTATATCACAGTTTGTCAATAGGGAAGGTTTTATCCCTGCGGTTGACTTGTGAAAACGTTGGGGATTTCCAGGTAAAAGGTGCTTCCCTTCCCAAGAACGCTTTCCACGTGTACGGTTCCGTGATGTTTTTCTGCAATCGTCTTCACAATTTTAAGGCCAAGTTTAACCGCCCCGCCGCTCCCGTTTGTTCGCACTCGCTCCACTAATGTGGGAGGCTGGGGATTAAATATCCCTGGCAGGTCGATGGGGGAAATCCCGATGCCGGTATCCTTTACAAAGTAAGTGATTTTTTCACCACTCGTGAGATAGCCCACATCCACCCTGCCACCGACATTCGTGAAATGGATTGCGTTTTCCACCAGGTTAAAGAGCGCCTGCTGCAGCAAAGCTGGGTCGGCAGTTATTTTATCACCGCCAGGCTCCGGCAGTACCGACTCCAGGATGATCGATTTATGATTTGCTTCCGGCAGCAACGCTTTTACCACCCGCTCGACAATAACTGTCGCTGGAATTATTTCCTGCTTGATCCCTTCCCCGGATTCCAACCTGCCCAGGTCCAGAAGATTGCTCACCAGGTGGGTCATCCCGTCGATCCCGGAATTAATTTTCTTCAAATAGTCCTGCTGCTGCTCATTGAGCTCACCCACCATGGGCAGCATGGTCGTGTAACCCTTCAGGATCGAAAGCGGGGATCGCAGGTCGTGGCTGACCGTCTCGACAAATTCAGTTTTTTCCTTATCCAGCTTTTTAAAGGCTGTGATCTCACGCAGGGTACAAATTTTGCCGATCATGCTTCCCTGGGCATAGACTGGCGAGATATCTGCCATGAAAATACGTTTGTTCCGCAGCGTGATTTCCCGCTGCGCAGGTGAAAAACCTTCCTGGCTGCGTAGAAGTTGGATGAGCTCCCGGTCCGCAAGAGTCTCTTCCAGGCTGCTCCCTTTGGAAGTATCCCTCACCAGCTCATGCAGGTCCTGGGCTGCCGGATTCAACATGAGCAATTGATTCCGCTCATCAAATACAAGGATGGGTTCCGGTGAGGAAGCCAGCACCGCCTCCAGCCGCTGCCGGGAGATCTCGGTGGAACAATACAGCGCCGCATTGGAGGCTGCCAGGGAGGCTTGATCGCCCAGCATATTGATGAATTGAACTTCTTCTTCGGTGAACTCCCGGCTCTGTTCATACCCCACCCAAAGGACGCCGTAATATTTATCCTCATAGTGGAGCGAACGCGCTATCAACGCCGTGGGAGTGGGGCGGTCCTCCGGGATCTCCAGCCGGCGCATCCGGGAGGGTTTGGGAAGGACCAGCAATTCCTGGTGTTTCATGAATTCAAAGAGCGGCCGGTCGAAATAACCATATACATCGGTGAGCGTGCCGGTCTTCATGATAAAGAAGCCGTCAGGGTAAGTTTTGAGGGTTACCTCCGGCACAAGGATGATCCTTGCCGAAGAACCCCTGGTTCCCAGGGCTGCTGTCAGAACCCCTTGCATTGATGTTTCGATATCCAGGCTGGAGGCTACGCTCTTGCTCACCTTCACAAGGTGATCCAATTCATCCAGCCGCGTGCGCAGGCTGGCGCGCATTTCATCGAAGGATTGCCCCAGCCTACCCACTTCATCCTCGCCCTTGGCAGCCGCTGCCTGGGTCAGGTCACCCTTCGCCATTCGGGTTGTCTCGGTATTCAGGGATTTCAGCGACTCAGAAACCCGATTAAGACTGATCATCAATCCAGCAATTGCCCCCAGAATCAACACGGAGGTGATGAAAAGCAAAGGAAAGGCGATCGAAAACGTACGTTGGGCGACCACCGAATATGGGACGTTGAGGATCAAACTCCAGTCACTCTCCGGGATAGGTTGAAAATAATTGATCGAATCGATCCCCGATGGGGTGGTCCAATCAAAATAACCGGTGCCGTCAGAGGACCAGCTTATATAATTTGTGATGCTCATATCCGGGCGAACATCTTCAAGGGAGAGCATCCCCCCGTTGAATAAGATTGCGTTTCCCGCGCTACGCTCAAAGGTGTTCAGCGCGGCGAACAGCTTTTTCTCATCCTGGTTGAGAGCAAATTGGGTTCTGCCAAGCAGGACTCCTTCCAAACCGCCATCGGGTTTTTCGATGGGCCGCATGAAGGTCACCTGAACATCCCCATCTGTCCGGGGTGCCATGCTCACCTCTGCCTTCAACCCATCCAGCACCCGATGAATATTGTCCAATTCTTCGCCGGTCAGATTCTCGCCATTCTTCTCATCCGCAGGGTAAGTGCCCAACACGTTGAGCTTGTCATCCAGGAGGATCGCTTCCGAAAAGAACCCAACCGCTCGTTCGTTCTTTTTAATGACCCTCGCAAATTCCTCTGGGGAAAGTGAAAGTAAATCCGGCGAACCCAACCCCTGGATGGTCGATTGACCTCTTTCAACCAGGCTGCCAATATCTCCGCTAACCAAAGCCGCCTTGTTGATCAGGTCTTCGCGAATGATCTGAAGTGAAACGTTCCTGGCCATCACCCAAATGGATATCGCCAGGCTCACCAGGATGGCGATAAGGAAAGGAAGGGTAGCGATCAAAAATTGAAGCTTTAAGCTTTTTTCGATCGGTGAAGGGATCAAATCCTGCGTTTCGAACCAAAGGTCTTTCCTGCGATGATGGATGATCTCAGCGGCTGCCCCGGCGATAAGCAATTCAATTCCCAGAAGCAAATACCCCTGCCAGGCCTGCGTCAGACTAAAATCCAGCCGGGTCGAAAGCTGGCCAGTGGTGGATATGAACGCGATCAGGATTGCAGCAGGAAAGAATAAGATCACACAGAATGCGGCTGCCGGGAGTGGATGCCTTAGCCAACCAAACACCCGGGTCCGAAAATTCTGGTGCAGCAAATATCCAAATATCATCGCAAGCAGGATCATAGCGAGCGGGGTGAATAGCGTGTGGGTCACGTACACACTCTGAATCAACCCGCTGAATCCGGCGATCACCATCGCCGGTAGGATGCCGATCATACCGGCTGCCAGCACCCAGGGTAACGCTGCAAAAATAAAAAGCACCCCCTGCTGCCCCTGATGGGATGCACCGACGAGTGTGGAATCCCCCCGGCCCTGTAAGCCAAATAGTAGACTGGTCAGCGGAACGCAGATCAACAGGAATATAAATAGGCTCCGACGGTTGGGAATCCTATCGAAAACCCGGTCCTTCCAGCGGTTGGTCAGCCAAAGGATGAAAAAGAGCAGCAAGAACCAACCCAGCCAGCCGGCCAGATCGCCAGGTCCTTTGATGAACATGGGGTAAGGGAACAGGGTTGGTATGAACCGCATAACAGCTTGATTTTAGTATTAATTCGGAAAATCTGCCTGTTTATCCACCGTTTTGCGAAAACTCCGGTAATAGAACGGGGTTGATTTTTTCGTGTCCCCTGCCCGGATGGTATCCAACCATTGCTGGGTGGACTGGTCGGCAGTTTCGAACGCCTTCAAGGTGAACTCCCGGCGATGCGCAGCGGAGGAGTGGACGTGCTTCGCCGATTCCTCCTGCAATGCTGCCTCCAGCCGGTCGCGGTCCCCTTTTATGATTGGCGCGCGCTCCGCGTAATTGGCCATGACAAGTCGGTGCAGTTCCTCACCCCGCCACCAAACAGTGGATGGATCAAATTTGCCTTCCGGAAATTTTTCCCAGTCCGGCAGACCGGAATCCAACCAGAGGGGTTTAAAGATGGATAGACAGGGAGCCGCGGTACCCGACATCCAGAAGGAATCCCTGGAATCGTTGAGCTCCGCGACCATCGAACCCGCAGTTTGGCTCCCCCGCACCGGACCCCAGCCGGCGTGCATGCAAATATCCGCCCCGAGGATCGCATCGCCCGGATTCCAGTTGGGATTCCCGTCTTCGCGGTGATTTCGTAAAATCCGGATCATATCAAGGATTTCAAGCGATCCAAGTTTCGCGCGCAGCATATCCGTGCTGCAGGTTTGCCTGGATTGTCCAGCTCCAAAGGTCGTGATGATCAAATCCGAATAGCATTTTCGAAAATTAAATTCTTCGCGCTTTTTGCACCAGCCCCGTTTTACCGCCTCATCCACCAGATCTTTTGATGCAACATCCCACTTGCTTTCAATCGTCAGGATATTTGAGATCGAGCGGATATCTTTAACCTTTTCGGCAGCCCATTGCCTGCCGGCGGTCTCCAGCACCCACGCCTCCTTGCGGTCGGCGATCAGGTAGCTGTTATCGTAATAAAAAGCGTGGGAAAATCCGCAATTCCCGGATTGGCCATATTCCTTAAGCAGGCTGGTTATCACTTCCAGCGCTTCAAAGGCGCTAGTGGAGCGCTCGAGTGCCAGGCGCAGAAAATCCATTCCGATCAACCCTGGCTTTTTGTTATCCGTATACCGGGTGAAAACCGCCTCGTTCCCGATCACCACCCCATTCTCGTTCGCACCGATCTCTGCGCCCCAGATCCAAAAGGGTTTGGAAAGCAGGACGGAGTACGTCTTTTTCACCTGTGGGATTTCGATATAGGTGCAGCGAACCATGCTTCCGGCAGGATGAGTCTTGCCTTCGATCAGCACCAATTCCTGGGCTTCGTTGGGGTCGCGGTCAGAGTTCTTGGCAAAAAGCAGGTTGCCATTGACAGTGGCGTTGGGGAGTGCAACGAATGTATCGCACATGGCATTAATCCTTCTTTATGATCATCATCACTTCATCGAAAACCTGCTCAAGCGTTTTACCATCCGTGTTTATGATCACGGCGTCCGCGGCAGGTTTGAGTGGGGCAGTTGCCCTTGATGAATCGATCTTATCCCTTTTAATCATCGCCGCCAGGAGCTCTGCGAAATCGGCTAGCTCTCCCCGGTCTGTAAGCTCCTTCATCCGCCGCCGGGCACGTTCCTCCGCGGATGCCTCCAGGAATAATTTATTTCGTGCACTTGGCATGACCACGGTGCCGATATCCCGTCCAATCATCACCACATTCCCGCGGGTTCCGATCCTTTGCTGCTGCGCGGTCAACTCACGGCGAACTTCGGGATACGCTGATACCCGGGAAACATTCTCTTCAACGGACTTATCCCGGATCGCCCAGGTGACATCCACACCATCTAGAAGGATGTCATTGGTGCGCCCGTCCTGGTTTGAAGGTGGTTGAACATCGATCTGTATCTGATGCACCATACGGCTTACCTGCGCTTCATTTCCAAGGTCAAGATTGTGCTGCATGGCTGCCAGGGTGGCTGCGCGGTACATTACGCCTGTATCAAAGAACAGGTAACCGAGGTGATCCGCCACGAGCTTTCCAAGCGTGGATTTACCCGAAGCAGCCGGTCCATCGATCGCAATACAATTCATCTTCGGCTGAGTTTTCGCGAATTCACTCATTCGTACCCGTTCCGCCATCCGGGAAGAGATCGTTACGTACCCACAAAATGAGAAAATCCTGCTGAACAGGCGTGTTCCCGTAAATGATCCAATTCAGCCATTCCTTCCCTGTCATCAGCGTCCAGGGGACGCTTTCATTCCGGGTGAAATCCTGACCCCGGTAGGAAGCGGGTAATTGCGGGTTTTCACTGGCAGTTGTGATCAGAATATCGGGGGTTTCGTTCGGGGCGAGTGCAGTCACGAACCTGGCATCCCGGTAATAACGCAATACCCATTGAAGGGAAGCATCTTCAACATTGAGACTGGTCACACCCAGCCCGCCGGGAACGCCTTGTTTTTGGCGGGAGATGTCATCGATCGTACGGATCAATAATCCAGCTTCAGCCGGGATGGGTTCAGGCGCAAGGATATTGGCAGACTGCGCACCTCCCAATCCCGCGGCGCGGCGGCTCATGCTTGCACCGAAAACCAGCAAAACTACAACAGTACCAATGCCAAGCCCGAAAAAGGATACCTTCCACGACCAACCCCAGCCGATCAAAAAGGCCGAGATTGCCAGCATCAAAGCGGTGAGCGCGATCCCCGCCACCGCCAGCTGAAAGTCGGCTGAACCTGGTTCATAAACCAGCAAATTGGCAATTTTAAGGCTGCAAAATATCAACAACAAACTGCAGGCAGCAGCGTAAATATAGGAAACCAAGGGGTACGCTTCAGGACGATGCACCCATTTTTGTATTTCCACTGCCCCGGCGACACATAGCGGCAGCGACACCCAGGCAAGGTCGGTTACCCTGTGCTGCGGGTAAATAAAGATGAGCAAAGCAGCGATCAAAATCCAGCGCGCCAGGAACCCGGATAAACGATTCTTTTGCATCAAACCGCGAATCACGCCCACGCTGCCAAGCATAAAAGTCAGCGGCATCATGACCAGCAGAACCAGCAGCAAACGGGTGAACATTCCCTGGGATTGCATATCAGCGGAAGGCAACCAACCCCGCGCGGCAGTTAGGATGCCTGCCCCAAATCCATTGATCAGCCAGGGATATTTTGCAATAACCAATCCGATGGTCAGAAGGGTTAACCCCGCGCTAAAAATTACTTTCCACCATTGGATGGCATTATGGTCATTAATTTCACGATCATCAGACGGGTCAAAAATACGACCCCTCATCCAGGCAGTAGCTCCACCAATGGCTGCCAACCCGGTGAAAATGAACGGCCCGCTAAGTATCGCCGAGGCTCCCAGAATACCCATCCACACCGAATTCCGTTTCTCTAAAGCAGCAAAGAAACAGATCACCACCGCGATCGCAACCATTCCACCGCCAGCTTCCCGGCTCAGGAAGATCAGGAATGGGTCAAATGCGATGAAGAACATCAGCAGGATGGTTGTAAGTCTTCCGAGTCGTTCCCGGAAAAAAAGCGGTACCAGCACAAAAAGCACTCCAGTAAGAGCCGGTAGAAGCCTGGCTGCCAGGTTCGAGCTGCCAAAAATGGAGAAGAGGATAGCGGTTAGACCGGTGGAGATGGGTGCTGCGGTGACCAACACGCTGGGGGAATTGAAAAAATGCAGGGATTGCAGAGCTTGCGAGGCTTCCAGGTTGGTCAGCGGCGTGACCCCAAGCTGGATGAACCGCAGCGCTGCGGCCAGGATCAAAGCAAGAATGTAATAAAGGTCATCCAAATTATTTCTTTTCACAATTTAACTTCCCTGGTTGAGGTAATTATCGAAAATGGAATCCGGTACAGCGAAGATCGTCACCGAGTCGTTTTGAAATACAACTGGCAAATGCGCTGCGAATTTCTCTTCGGAAACCCGCAGAGTGGCGCGTTCCAGCGAACCGATGTAAATGTAGCGGATGCCGTATTTCCTCAGAATTTCTCTGGCTTCCTCCCAGGCATTGGTTCGGTAAAGTGCTTGGATATCCGCTTCCCGCGAGCCCATTTCTGCAGCTCCTCCGCGCCATTGGCTTTCATGCCCAGGCCATCCCAAGACTGTCGGCAAACCGGTCTGCGCGGAAACTCTCTCAAATTCGGAGTAACTCCCCCCCACAGCTTCAACTATCGTCCCGTAAGGAGCTGACCGCAGCCAGTCAATGGCTGCAGCTTCTCCGCTCTGTGAATAAGAAAAGAAATCCAGCCCGTTCAAGTTGAGCCGATTCGGCTTGAAGTTATTGGTCGTTTCCGGCAGGGCAAATGTCGGGTAAGCCAACCCCGCTGCGATTGAAACAAACCAGATCAGTCCAAACGTCAGCCTGCCTGCCCGGCTTCGGATGCTTTTCCATAGCAGGATCGAGCCAAATGCGGCTGCCATCGACCACACGATCCAGGCTTCGAAATAGAACTTGAAAATCGTGTTCATCCGCCAGCCGAATTGATCGATCAAATAGAAGAACTCAGGCACCAGCGTGAGCGCGATCCCGGTCAGCACCAGCAACAGCGTAAATTGCACCGAGCTTTTTTCAGCCGGGTTTTGAGATTTTTCATCCGGCGTTTCCCCTTCGGTACGAATGCTGATAATGACGCAAATTGCCAGAAAGAGCATCCCATAGAGCGTCAGCCATGTGCCCGGGGCCAGAATGCGCAACTTGAGAGACTCACCCAGGATGCCGCCCAGGCTGGCACTGCCATGCAGATTGAAGAATTGATTCCCCAGATAGCTTAATTTTTCCCCAACGGCTCCCCCCACCAGATTGCCTATGGCAGGAACCACCCCCATCAAACCACCCAGCAGGTAGGAAAGTACCCAAAGGCCGAAAACAACCAGGGCGGATATCCAGACAGCTTTGCGCCAATGTTTTCTGTTGTTTCCCTGGAGAAACAACCAGATCAAACAGGCAATGATGGGAACCAGGAGCGGGGCAAACATGATCCAGAAATGCACACCCCGGGTGAAGTATTCAAGGCTGGGGATGATGCCGCCTGCCTGCGATTTGAAGCCGGTATAGAACGGGAGGAATAGAACAATCCCGGTCAAGCCAAGCAGCAGTCCAAAACCTAAGAAATCCATCCAAATCCGCTTGTGCCACCCGGTTTTTTTTGCCAGCGCCAGCAGGTAGACGCAACATAACAAAGCAACGTATATGGGGAAATCCCAGGTGTTGAAAAACGCGAGCGAACCCGCAGCAAGAGCCATCAGCCAGAAGTCCAACCGTCGCAGCCAAACCTTCCAGGCAAATCCACCCGTCTCCGAGGCAAACGGCGAAAGGAAGAAGTTGAAGCCAATCGCCAGGACGAGCAGCACAAAGGGCATGGTAAGGACATGCGGATGCAGGTCGGCCAGGATATAGGAGAAGAAAGGAAATTCATCAATGATTTCCTTCCAATTGCGGGTCAGATCGTAATCAGATAGCACCCGCGAGGCGCGCCACCAAAGGATGCCGGCCGGGCGGTTGGGCACCCACGAGAGGGGGAGCGCAGGTGGATTGGTTAATTCCTGCAGATCCAGCCAGCGCCAGAAATTGGATTGAAACGAGCCATCACTCAACCGGGTCCAGAAAATACCCCTGGCATGCAGGTATTCAAACACCCCCTCGGCATTGCTGATGATCAACAGATAAAACGGACCCAATAATGCCCAAAAATAATTGGAAGCCTTTTTCGCTGCTGTGACTGGCTGCCAGTGGGAGATTAGGTTGAAAATCAAACCAAACGCTCCCAGTCCGGTGAGAGCAAACCAACTGGCTGCAGCCAGGTTGAACGCAACCCCGGCGGATACCGCGGTCATCCGGGTGAGCATGGCAATGATCACATACCCAAAATAGTAGTAGGAGATGGCATACCCCGAAAGCCAGGGGTCATTGGGTGGAAACGAAGGCGAGCGTAAAATGGCGTTAATGAAAGCCAATTCCATGGGTTTTTCCGTGCCAGCTACAGCCGGGTTGGCCGCCCGCACCCAGGTCCAGGCAGCGAAGAGCGCCAGAAACACAATTTCGGCCATCAGGATCAGGCGAATATTGTTGCGAATCCACTCCTTGAGATCAGACCAGTTCTTCTTTGCAAAGTAGAAACTGATCGCGCCCAAAATAACCAGGGCAATCACTTGTCCCGCCAGGCCATTTTGGAGTACCCGGTAGGATCCGAGCAGCCAAAAGGTGTAGCCCCAAAGTAGCAATCCGAGCGCGCGCGAGAATGTAAAACCCCGGTCCTTCAAATACGGGAAAAAATGAAAGCTGATCGGGAAGGTCAGCCATCCCAGGATCGAGATCACCGCATACCATTTTAGGAAATCCACCATATTACTCCCTTAAAACCCCTCTCTGACCTTGTAAATAACCGTTTCACCATCGCGGTTAACTTCATCCCAGAGGAGACCATTTAAAGCTTCAAATTTGGCGATTCCATCCGCCGGGTAGGCAGCGTGCTCCAATTGACCGACGATGATGTATTTAATATTGTACCTGCGCAGGAAATCCTTCACCTCTTCCTGGGTCATGCTGCTGTAGAACCTCCCCACCTCATCCACGCGCTGCTGCACCCAGTCCGAATTCACCACAGCCCGCTGCTGGCGCTGGTGCCAGTTCCACCCCACAACGCCTGGCAGCCCGGTATTAATGGTGAATCGAGTTCCCCAGCGGTATTCGGGGATATTCGCCTCCACGATCACGGGCGACCCACTGACGTTATCCTGCATCCAGCGAATGGCGCGGTAATCCTGGCTGAGGTCCATATCCTTATCAAAATCACTGTAGTGGGCGGTTTGCATATACGTCATTCCGTCCAGCGTGTTCGGCGCGGTTGGGCTCATCCGGTCGCTCATTTTGTCCATACCGGCGGTCAGAGGGAAAAGCAGTGCTCCCCCGATAAGAAGGAAGAGGACCACCTCCCAGACTTTGCGAAGTTTTTCCGGCCAAACACCCGGCATGGCGTCCCATAACCACATCAGGGCTGCAGCAGCGCTCAGGCTGAAGAGCGTCCAGGATTGCAGATAGAACTTGAAGACCGTGTTCATCCTGCCAATATCCCCCTTCAGGACGATCAACTCGACTGCGAGCGTGAGCGCGAACCCAGACCCGATCATGAAAAGCACCACCCGTTTCAGATCATCCTGACCGGGACGGAAGATGAGCGCGAGTGCAGTGAGTGCCAACAGCGCCACCAGCCAGGCGATCTGGATTTTATCCAGCAGCAGGATCACCACAACGCCTACGATGATCATCAAGCCAACATAGATCAGCCAGCGATAGGGCTTGATCCTACCCAGCGCCGAGGCAGGCGTGGATGCCAGCCAATCCAATGTTTCATGGATCAGCCAGGAGGCGATGATGAAAAGAAAGACTCCCCAGTGCGTAAGGTAGGACCAGATGGGGGATCGATCGCCGTGCCATATTTCGATGCTGTTATACGCCTGCCCAAACCAACGTCCGAAAGGCTCATAGAGAATAAATGCAGCACCTGCTACCAGGATGGCCGACGCAACTGCAATAACCCAGCGTTTGGTGGAATCCGACAATCCCGGCAGAAATCCCGAAGGTGCAGGCGCGTACCTGACACCTGAATAGACTACCGCGAGGCACGCCAACAGTAAATATGTGGGCAGGTCCCAGGTATTGGTCGGACGCAGCGCGCCAGCCGCCAGGGCGCCAAAGCCTAAAACGATCAAGAAATTCAACCAGGAGAATTTCCCCGCCCGCTCTGCCCACTTCCACATCCCTAAAATGATCCCCACCCCCCAGGCAATGACCAGCAAAGTAAGAGGGCAGCGCGATCATGTGGGCGTGCAGATCGGCATAGAGAAAAGTGAACATGGGAAACTCTGTGATGGGTTCCCCGGGATAGACCCGGCTTGGGATCCAATACCAGTCGCCTGGTCCGATCGGGCAGCTTGAGTCCACTAAAGAGCCCGCCAATGCCCTCGAATGTCCATAACCATTTCTGCAGGAAATTCGCCCCTTCAATGGGGATGCCGGCTGAGCCGATCTTTTGCAACCCCTGCCAGATCAACCGCACCGTACCCAGGTTGCCGAGCACAAGCATAAACACCGCTGCGGCGGTTCCCCCCAGGAAGAACCGGCTGCTGAGGAATTTCCGCCACCCCGAAGAAATCCCTGGATCCGCATCCTTTTTTCGCAAACCAGCGGTAAGGTTTGAACCAACGCAAAACGCGCCCAATGCCACCAGGCTGAACAGGGTTGGCAGAATGATGTTATAGGCGATGGCGGGTACGATCCCGAGCAGCTTGACCAGAACTCCCACCAGGACGAAACCGTAATAGTAATAATTAATATATCCGCTGGCGAACCAGGGGTCATAAGGCGGAAAGGTTGTGCTCTTCAAGATCGCGTTGAAGTACGAAAAGTCCATCGGCTTTTCGCCGCCTTTGGATGGGTGCCAGAGGTCAGGGTTTCCCAACCGGACGAACAGGAATGCAGTGAAGAAAACCAGTCCGAAAGCTTCCACCACCAGGAATTGCCGCCAATGATCTTTGACTTCCTGGATCAAAATCTTCTTGTCTCTAAGAAAGAGAAACAGGTTCCATCCCAGGATCAAAATCAACACCCCGGCAATTGTCGGGCGGGAAAAAGCGATCCCATAGGAACCTGCGATCCAAACCAGGAATGCCAGCAGGAGCATTCCGGCCAATTTGGCGATTGGATAACCTTTATCGAGCAATCCGCCAAAGGCGATCCGCACCGTGGGGTACATCACCCAACCCAGAAGGGTCAGCACCAGGTACCACACTACCACTGCGAGAAACGGATATTTATTGATCGGGTTCTCGTAGGAGAAATAATCCGACCAGGTTCCCCCAGCCTGCTGGGTCGCAAGCGCCTCAGGTGGCAAGGTCAGGTTTCCCTTATAGGCACTGGCGGTTTTCGGGGTCAGGTCTATCACTTTGGTCAGATCCACCTGCCCCAGGATTTCACGTACTTTGAGCGGGTCGTAATCCGCCGTTTTACGGAAGATCAGCACCTTGGGATGATCGTAAACGGTAAACGCTTCCTCGGCGTATTGGGTATTGAATTCCAGCGGACCCAGCCGGGGATTGGAATCGAAAGTTTGAACCAACTCGTAACCAAGTTGCCCCTGAAAATCCCCAGACTTGGCGTCTGCATAACACTTAAAGATCGTTTTCTCGTTTGGACAGCCCATGAGGGCGCGATAATACGCGCTTACCAGCGGGTACCGCTCCGGTATGCGGGTCAGGCTGCCCCACTGCCGATTTGAGCTGATGAAGATGTAATCTCCCTGATCCAGCGCGGAGGTGATCCTCTGGAGCTTGTCGGCGTTATCGTCCCAGTAAAGTTCCATGTTCAGATCAGTGCGGTAGATCCCGTTGTTGTAATCAAATGGAGAATAGCCATCCATCGGGTATGGCAACGGATCATCCCAGGAGGACTCGTTGATCTGCCGGCTTCCGGTGATTGCCAGCGCCCCCTCCCCGGAGGAAAATGACAATGTCAGGCGGTACGGCTGACCTTTTTCAACGGGCACGGGTTGATCCAGCGGGATGGTCGCCATCTCTCCGCGTGGATTATTTTGGGCCAGGAAATCGGATTCAACCGAGCCGCTGCCAATCGTCGCGAAACTGCCATCAGGTGAACCTTGCTCTATCTTGAGGTCCAATCGCTTCAACCCCGCGGAGGCTTCCCAGTCCACGATCCTGCCCAGGGTCAATTCGCTCAAGCTGCCGGATACCTGCGGATTGAAGACCAGGGAATACGTTTCACCCGGATGCAGCAATTTGGCTGGTTCAGGTAGTGCCTGGGTGGAAATTCCCCCTTCGTTGGTCAGGCGCATGGCGGTCGGTCCGGCGATGGTCAGGGATGAATCTGGTTCCAGGACGCGATACTCGATCGAATAGGTGTGTCCGGGAATTATTTCCAGCGGCTGGTCAAAGTCCACCTGGTATGCGTTACCACGTGGATCATCACTGCTGCTGAAGATATTCCGAACTGTCCCTGCCGCCACTGCCGGCACTTCAGCGTTTAAGTCCGCGGCAGTTACCATCATGGTTTTCTCTGCAGGGTTGCCGGATGAATCGACGATATGGGAGAAATCCAATCCGCTCCACATCCCACTCCCGGTATTGTTTATGACCATACGGACAGGCTGGTCAAACCGCAACTCGGTTCCCAGCGGGTAACCCAATGGCTGCTTGTATGAACCGCCATCATTCTGGATATGGATATCGATGGGTCCGGGCACGTTTTGGTAGATCCATTCACTTGCCGCCAGACGCGTGATCGGACGAGTGTAGATACGGGAGAATGCGTATGCCCACAGGATCGTGGAAATGAGAACCACGCTCCCAACAACGATGGATATTGCTTTCAGCCATTTTCCTGATCTGGTTTTTCCAGTTTCGCTTTTTTCCGTGCCTGCCTGCCATATTGAAACGACTGCCCAGGCAGCCAGGATCGCCAGGGTGGGATATACCAGCATTTGGTAGCGCATGCTGCGGGTGAAGTTGATCGATTGCCACAGAAAATAAATAAGCGTCCAACCCCACAGGAGCAGATAAGGTTTCCACTTTCCCTTCAGAATCCGGATACCCATCCAGAGAAAACCAAACCATGCCAGAATCCCCAAGGGCAATCCAAGTCCCCAGAAGGTTAGGTTTTGCCAGGCGAATGTGAGCGGCCTGCGCGCCCATTGGATCCCCGGCGGGAATGTGGAATCCCCCGCGCTCAGTGCGCTCAACTCGCGCAGGTTACCCAGCCATTTCGGGTTCGGCTCCCAGCCTATATAGCGCAGTAATCCAGAGGGTCCGCCCTGCAGCGCAACCAGTGGACTTTGCGTCAAGAACCCCGGTGCGCTAAAGGCATAAGGTTGTAGAACCCGGAAGGTCAACACACTGATCGCGCCCGCCAGGAGAACATTCCGCAGGATCAACCATTTTTGCTGATTTTGATGGTCTGCATCCAGGTTGCTGAAGAAAATCATCGCTCCCCCTGGGAGGAGGATCGCCAGCAACCCCGCATTAACCTTCGAGGCTGCGGCCATCCCTAGCGCGATTCCAAAGAGCGCGTAGAGGACGAAATGCCTCCAGCCTCGCTTGAGCCAGAACCATTTCTGAGAGGGATCAACCTCCGGAAGTGATTCCTGAGGTGTTGTCTGAACCAGGACAGCGATATAAAAAGTCAGCATCCCAAAAAATGTTGTGGAGGTATCCACCGTCCAATAGTGGGAGAGTTGTATTGGCAGAACGGCGAAGGCATAAAATGCCGCCCCAAGCAGCGCTATCGCCCGGCTGCGGAAAAGCCTTAGTCCGATCATGAAACACATGAAAACGGTCAGAAGGTCGACCGTGGCGGAAAATGCCCTGCCAAGAATGGTCACCTGATCGTAGCCGGTCTGTCCGGTCCACTCCGCCAGGTAGCGTACGAGAAAAATTGGAAAGGTACCATAGACGAAGAACCCATACCCGCGGTTTTGCGGATTCAGGCTGGATGTATCGGTGTTGAAGTATTCGCCAATGCTGCCCACCGGCGAGATGCCGGTCTCCACCATGGTCAAAAATCGCTCATCAGGATGAAGATGAAAGGTCTCGTCCCATTTGATTCCGGTCACGCGTAAATAGGCACCGGCGAGCAGAATGATGACCAAAACCAGGTCCACCCACCAGTTTTTGAATAATCGGTTTGATTTGTTCGATGATTGCATAAATTCGCTCAGTTTGGTGAAACCGCGGGAACAAAAAATATAAAGAAATCTTTACCCTCGCGCGGGTTGGTGTGGGTGGTTGTGGTGCCGGAAGGATAGAGTTCCTGCAGCTTGGCCAGGTCTGCGGTATCCTCCGCTTTAAGAATAAACAGCTTCGCCCGTGTTTCCGTCAGGGTTTCCTGGAACTTATCCGGCCAGAGGGCATAATCCTTTTGGGGGAAACCCGCATTGATGCCCACCAGGCGGGTATCCACCCAGTAGGGGAAGGGAACCACAAAAGCTGTATCTTCGGTCCCGATTGATTCAGTAAACCCGCGAATGACCTGGCCGATCTCGGAGGTGTTCCAGGCACCTGCCATGAACTGCTCATCGAAAGTTTTAAATACCAGGCGGAAATTCAACACTGCCGTCCAAATTAACAGGATCACGCTGAGCAAAACGATCATCGTGCGTCCGAATTTCCCATTCATCCGCTTCCACATGCTCTCCAGTGCGCTCATGCCCCCCATGGCTGCGATAACAAATACCGGGACAATCGCAGCGCCAGTCCGGTTTAGGGATGGGTTCTCTGCCGGAAAAGCCAGCGAGAGGATGGATGGCATCATCAGCAGCGGGATGGAGATCAACAGGAACAGATCGATCCAGTTCCGTTTCTTAATATAACGCAGGATGACGACGATCAGTCCAAGGAAGAATAACGCCCCTGTAACGTAATCCAGCGCCGGTCGGTGGGGAATGGAATGCACCCAGATCTCGCCGTTATCATAGAAAAACATGATCAGCGCTTTCCATGTGTTCGAGAAAAAGATCTGCCAGGCTGGCCCCGGCAATGGGGATTCGGTGCCCGCCAGCCGGCTGAACGCCCGCACGCTGAATCCTGTGGGATCCTCGATGGCATATCTGAACAGCGGAATGAAAACTGCGAAAGCAACTCCTCCCAGCACAACCAGGGTGGTCATTGCCTGCTTACGCTTTCCCCTGGAAATGGGGTGAAGTAAAAATAGCCCAAAAGCCGTCAGTATGACGAATGGAATAAATCGGGCCGGGCTGTACCCATGCAGACCGAACCCGACAGCCAACCCGGAGAGCAGGATCAGATTGCGGTCCTGTTTGCGAATACCGCGGATCAAGAAATACAGCGCCGGGGCGGCGAAGAACGCGTAGAGCGGAAAACGAAGCCCGATACGCGAGATCACGTTTGGCCAATAGGCGATCCCCGCCAGGAACATGGCTGCCAATCCCACTTTTCGGTTGGCGACCTCTTTCCCAAACAGATAAATGAATGGCAGGGTAAAGAAGCCCAACAACGCTGTTCCCAGCTTCAGGCTTAGGAAGGTGAGTCCCAGCTTCAGCCATGAAGCGATGATGGCTGTCAGGTACATCTGAACGAATTCCCGTCCGGTGTTGCGCGGGAAGAAGACAGAATACTGCCCGTTCAAAATATCACCTACATCCATTAACTTTTCGGCGTGGTCGCTGAACATCTCCCCCGGCACCTGGTTCAAGCGATAAAAACGGTAGAAGGCGATCACCAGAAGTGAGAGGACGACCAGGATCGTCCATGCACTGACCTTGATCTTGAAAATCGCCTTCCCATCCCCCTTTGCCAGACGCTTCCACCAGGGATCCCCTTCACCCGGCACCCACAAGGAATACAGCAGGAAACCCAACCCCGAAATCCATAAGATCAAATTCAACGCGGTAAAGCGGTTCCCGCCGAACGCAAAGAAGGACAGCATCAGAAGGAGGACGCTTACAAGGAAAGGGATCCTGCGGTAGCCAGTGTGAAAAGCACGGTTCACTTCCGGCCGGTTTAAAGGCAGCTCCCATTCTTTGGTTAATATTGCTGCCACCGCCAGGAACGCCGCGAAAGCGTATAACCCTACCGCTCCTTTAATGCTGGGATTCGGGGGTTCCATCAAAGCTTGAGCGATCAGGGCAAATACAAGTGCACCGAAAGTTTTCCAGGGTCCAATCCGGAAACCTGTTGATTTTCTCCCCTGAGATTCAAGCGGTGCTGCTGGTGGAAGGCTGGGTTCTTCAGGCTTTTCCGTGAGAGAAGTATCCGTCTCCTCCTGGTGCAGTTGCCGCTCAGGTTTTTTCTTCCAGAATTGAATTTGTTCTTTCAGCAGATCGAGGAGGCTTGGTTCTTTCATGGCTGTGCATTGTCCCGGTTTAGTCTTTCCTGATGATACCTTAAAAATCTAACCGCCTTTTACTTCGCTTTTCGGGTCAAATAAAAAGCATAGGACCCTTTCGACTGTCTCGGTGGCTCATCAAATGACCGTTGAACGATTCTTAAGGTCAGCCACAGGTTCCATCGCCGGGGAAGGAGTATCCACCTTCGAAATAGAAAATGACATACAAGAGAGGGCAACCCCAGGTAATGCCCCCATTCCAGGATCGCCAGGCTGCGCGGGGAAAAATAATCCCATTGATCTTCGATAATGAATCCATGCTTCGCCAGGCGCTCCTGCCAAACGGCTCTCGAATCGCAATGTTGATGGCGTGAAATGCGATTGAAAAAGCCTCTGTACCCCTGAGCAAGAGCGTGAAGTCCTACCCGATCCAACCAGTTTGAGATGGAAAGCGTCGCGAGGAAATTCTCGTTGGGCACGCAGAAAATAAATGGCGCGTCTGGTTTGAGCACTCGGGATAATTCCTCGAGTACCGGGTCGAGCTCCGGGATATGCTCTAAAACCGAATTGCTCACTGCGGAGGAAAAATATTCGTCCTCAAAAGGGATTTGATCTCCATTCCCCTGTACGACGTGGCGATATTTCCCCTCCCTGCCCGCCTGCCTCACTGGTCCTGTCCACGGATCCAGCCCAACGCTCACCTCTTCGTTAAAAGCGATCCGGGAAAAGTGACCGTCCCCGCAGCCCAGATCCAAGGCTTGGTGATGGTAGCTCGATATTCTCATAAACTCTCGCTTCCACCGCCCGCAGTAACCCGCGGAAATAGGGCAGACTCGAAATATTTAACCAAAGGTAATCCTTACCGCCAGAATTCATTTTCGATGGATCTCCTCGGTGATTTTCTCAAACAGCGCTTCATATTCCGCCGCTATTGAATCCGGGCTGTAGAACTCCTTCAACTCTTTTTCAGGGACAACCGTTAGATTCTTATCCGCGAGGATCGCCAGAACGGCTTCGGCAAGCGCTTTGGAATCGCCTATCGGGATGACTCTGCCCATGTGATGGGTCAAAACAGGCTGCCGAACACCCGGCAGGTTGGAAGCCACGCAGGGGACCCCGTTCATCATCGCTTCTATTTGAACCAATCCAAATGCCTCGGTGGAGTTCAAACTGGGCAGCACCAGCAGGTCAATATTCGGGTAAAACTTTGCCATTTCCAGCGGATTCAGAACTCCCAGAAACCGCCAGTTTCCATTTTTAATGAAGTTGTCGATGCGAGGCTTCAACCTTTCAAAATACGCTTCCTCACCGATGATATTCTGATAAGGACCCGCAAATTGAAATAGCGCTTTGGGGTATTTTTCCAAGATGGTCGGCATGGCATCCAGCAGCACTTCCACTCCTTTTTCTGTGGCGAACCGGGCAGCCATCCCGATCACCGGTCGTTGTTTGAGTGGATTATGTACGCTGGCAAATTTCTTGATCTCTTCGGTGGTTACATCGGGTAATTCCACCGGCGGTTGGATCACCTGCAATTTATCCAGGTAGCGCCTGAGGTAACTGGAATGTTCTGCGTAATCGCGGGTATAGGTGACGATCCGGTGTGTCCAGAGTGCAGCCAGGTTGTTGGCTACTTTCACGGCCAGGTTAGCCAATTGGGGAATTGGACCCGGTGGCATGAGCAGATCGCAGTGATAGGTGATGACAGTGGGTTTCCGATACAATTTTCCGCGTAAGGCAATTCCGGCAGCATCGAATTGCGGCAGATGAAGCTGGATGGCATCATTCTCGCGTACCAGCCTGCTGGCGCGCAAACCAAATGAAGGCATCACCACGCCCTTGCTCAACCGAAAGGCAACTGGAACCCGCAGGATTCGCACGCCATCCTGAGTTTCCTCTTCTGGAAGCGCACTGTCGTATTGCGAGGTCAGGATGGTCACCTGATGGCCTCGCCTGACCATGGCCCGGGCAAGGCGTTCGGCATAGATGGTCAATCCGCTGGTGTGCGGCCGGTAATACGTAAGGACGATCAGTAGTTTCATTCAGCGATGAAGATCAGAATAGATTCTTGTTTGCAACCACCCAGTCAAACAACCTTCGGATGCCTTCCTCGACACCCACCTTGGGTTCCCAGCCAAGCACCCGTTTCGCCTTTTGGATATCGGAAACGAAAACCTTCTGGTCCCCGGGTCGCCAGTCGCCCCACTTTGCCTGGATCGGATGCCCCAGCAGTTTTTCCAGGATCGGAGCGAATTCCGTCCAAACCGAGATCACATTCTTGGAACCGCCGCCGATGTTGAACACATTGCCAGCCGACTTATCCTTCCTGACAATCGCCGCATCATAGGCGTCCAACAGGTCTTCCACAAAAAGCAGGTCGCGGATCTGCTTCCCGTCCCCATAGATGGAAAGCGGCCGGCCCAGCACCGAAGCGATCACGAACCAGGCCACCCAACCCTGGTCCTCGATCCCAAACTGGCGGGTTCCGAAAATGCAGCTCTGACGAAACACCACCGTAGGCAGGCCGTAGATCCGGGCGTAATCCCGCACGTATTGATCCCCGCTGCCCTTGGAGCAGCCGTATGGGGAATGGAAGTCAAGCGGTTGCTGCTCATCCATTCCTTCGGGGAAGTCACGATATCGGTAGCGGGTTGCATCCTCCACCACCACCACGTCCAGCATTTCCCCATAGACCTTGTTGGTGGATGCGTAGAGGAAAATCGGATTCCTGCGGGACGCCCGGGCAGCTTCAAGTGTGTTGAAGGTGCCCAGCGCATTGATCTCAAAATCTTCACGCGGTTTGATCACAGAGGTGGTCACTGCCACCTGGGCGGCGAAGTGAAGAATGATATCCGCTTCCCGCGCGGCATCGGTGATCGCCGCCGCCTCGCGCACATCCCCCTGGATAAGCTTGAAGGCATTATCGCCGAAAGTCTCCCGCAGCCATTGGAGGTTGAGCCGCGAGCCGGACCGGGAAAGGTTATCAAATATCGTAACTCTCTCATTTCGTTTGATCAGGCGGGCGGCATAGTTGCAACCGATAAATCCGGCGCCCCCAGTGATCAGGTAATTCTTAGGCATTTTTTTGCTCCATGACTGCATCCTCCGGGGTTTGCCGCAGCCCCAGATCGTGCATCAAGCTGGATATGGATTTTCCGGAATTTGCCAACCCGTATAAGACCAAAGGCTCCGTTGATCGTGATATTTAACAAATGCGTGGTGATCCCATACGCCAGGGCGCTGGAAGCATCCACATTGAATAACGAGAAAGCCGCAATGGAAGACGCTTCCCAAATGCCTATCGAGGCAGGTGCGGAGGGAATGGCGATCCCAAGGGCGATGATTCCCAACCCCAGGGCACACCACCAGAGCTGCACGTCCGGCACAAATTGGCTCAGAATAACGTATGTCTCGGTTATTGCAATACCCCACGAGAGCAGCATTAGCCCCAGGCTGGAGATGAATTGCAGCGGGTTACGCAGCGCGCTCAGACCCAGGAAGAATGCATCCACCTGGGGCAGGACGTGCTTACGGATCCATTCTCATTCCCCGACGCTTTTTTCTCGATCCAACTCTCAACTGGTGCGCGGTTTCTGGCCAGCAAAAAGAGCACCACGAATCCAAGGGAAACAACGCTCAACGTGGCGATCGCCACCGGTTTCGCCCAGGTAACGCCCAGGGCGAAAGGCAGTAGCGATATGATCAACCCGGCAGCAATGGCAAGATCGAAGGATCGTTCGATGATGATCGTCGAAAGCACCCGCACCGCGCCCAAGTCCGGTCTCACCTCCCAGAAGCAGCGCCCGGCCCAATTCACCAAGTCGGAAGGGCAGGAAATTGTTGATCAGGTAGCCTTCGTTCATCGCGATGAACGCCTGCCAGATGGTCGCCTTTCCGATCCAGCAATATCCGCCACGCGGCAGCCCGCGCAACCAGGGAGATAAGGTAAAGGATTACTCCCAGAAGCAGGATTTTGGGCTGGATCTTCTGCAATGCCAGTTGCAGACCCTCCATATTGATAATTTTTAATATGAAATAAATCGCGCCGGCGCTCAGGATCAAACCCGGCAGCCAGCGTTGGATCTTCAACGATGCCATCCTTGATTTAAAACTCACTCATCCTCCAGGCGCAGCACAGCCATGAACGCTTCCTGGGGGATCTCCACATTCCCGACCATTTTCATGCGTTTCTTGCCTTTTTTCTGTTTTTCCAGCAATTTTTTCTTACGGGTGATATCTCCCCCGTAGCATTTGGCCAGAACATCCTTCCGCAAAGCTTTTACGTTCGCCCGGGAGATGATGCGCCCATCAGCCGATGCCTGAATGGCAACATCGTAAAGCTGCCTGGGGATCAGTTCTTTAAGTTTCGTCACCAAACGTTGACCCTTGTGATATGCCTGATCGCGGTGGACAATAGCCGCCAGGGCGTCCACAGGTTCGCCGCCCACCAGCACTTCCAGCCGGGTCAGGTCACCGGGGCGATATCCGATAAAAATATAATCCATCGAGGCATACCCGCGCGTGCGGGATTTCAGCTCATCAAAATAATCCACAATGATCTCGGACAGCGGGATCTCAAAATTGAGCTGTACCCGGTTGGGCGCAGGGTAATCCTGGCTGGTGTAGATTCCATGCTTTTTGGTGGTCAACTCCATGATCGGTCCGTAGAACTCGGTGGGCGTGATGATCTGCAGCTTCATCCACGGCTCACCGATTTCAGTGAAAAGCGCTGGGTCGGGCAGCTTGGCGGGGGAATCGATTGTGATCATCTCCCCGCTCAACAAGGTCACCTGGTATTCCACAGAAGGCGCGGTGACGACGATATCCATATCGTATTCGCGTTCCAGCCGCTCCTGGATGATCTCCATATGGAAAAGACCCAGAAAACCACAGCGGAAACCAAAATTCAACGCCTGCGAGGTCTCGGGTTGGTAATCCAGCGAGGCGTCGTTCAATTGAAGCTTTTCCGAGCGCTTCCTTAAGATTCTCGTAATCCTCGCCCTCCACTGGGTAGATGCCTGCGAAAACCATCGCCTTGGGGTGGTGATACCCGGGCAGGGGTGTATTTGCCGGGGCATTCGCCTGGGTGATGGTATCCCCAACCCGGCACTCGCGCACGGTTTTTAACCCAGTGGCGATATACCCCACGTCGCCAGCCTCCAGGATGTTGATCGGGCGCATATCGGGACCGAATATCCCGATCTCCACCGGTTTGATCTCCGTGGCGGTGATCATCAAACGCAGGATATCAGTTGAATGTATGATCCCCTGCACCACGCGGATGTAGGCGATAACGCCCTTATAGGAATCATAGTGGGAATCAAAGATCAACGCCTGCAGCGGGTTTTCGTTGTGCCCGATGGGAAAGGGCACTTTTTCCACGATCTCTTCCAGCACTTGCGCAACGTTGGTGCCTTCCTTCGCGGAAATTCGTAGAATGGAATTGGCTGGGATTCCCAGGAGCGCGGATAGATCCTCAGCGATGACATCCGGCTGGGCGGAGATGAGGTCAATTTTATTGATTACGGGAAGTATGGTCAGGTCGGCGTCGAGCGCCAAATAAAGGTTTGCGAGGGTCTGCGCTTCGATCCCCTGGGTGGCATCCACCACCAGCAGCGCGCCTTCACAGGCAGCCAGGGCGCGGTTCACTTCATAATTGAAATCCACGTGCCCGGGGGTATCGATCAAGTTCAGTTCATACGACTGCCCATTTTTTGCCTGGTAATTCATCCGCACCGCGGAGGCTTTGATCGTCACCCCTTTTTCGCGCTCCAGGTCCATGGAATCAAGCACCTGCTCGACCATCTGCCTATCCGAAACCGTGCCGGTGATTTGAAGGAGCCGGTCGGCCAGGGTGGATTTCCCGTGGTCGACGTGCGCGATGATGGAAAAATTCCGGATATGGTCGGTCGTCATGACGCTGGCTAGTATACCTTATTTTATTTCGCGGGCATTTTCGAGCGCTTTGGCGATCAAATCCGCATCAACAGCCTTGTCCGAACCGTGATTCCATATATAAAGCAGGAATTCCCGGTTTCCCTTGGGACCCAGCAACGGCGAAGGGATCAGCCCCTGGATGGAAAAACCCGTATTGCGTGCACTTTCTACTACATTCTTTAGCACCTGGCGGTGGATCTCCGCGTCCCGGATCACCCCTTTCCCTTTCGCAGCCGCCTCCCGACCGGCTTCGAACTGCGGTTTGACAAGTATGACCACCTTTCCTGACCCTTCTTTAAGGAGGTTGCCCATCACCGGCAGGATCACTCTGACAGAAATAAAGGAAACATCCACGGTGACGAGATCCATTTTTTCGGGCAACCCCTTCAGGTTGCGGGCATTGGTTTTTTCCATCACCACCACCCTGTGGGTCGTTCCGGAGCTTCCAGTGCAGGATCCCCTGCCCAACATCCACGGCGTATACCCTGGCAGCGCCATGCTGCAGGAGACAATCGGTGAAACCGCCGGTGGACGCGCCCAGGTCGGCGCAAACAAATCCCGCAGAGATCGGTCAGGTTGAATTTCTCCAGGGCTGCTTCCAGTTTTTCCCCGCCGCGCGAGACGTATCTCGGCCCGAGGTCGATCATGATCACATCCCCGCTGGTAACAGGGTCGGAAGCTTTCAATGCTAATTGACCATTAACCGAGACCTGCCCGGCCATGATCAGTTTTTGCGCCAGGCTGCGGCTTTCGGCTAACCCCCGCTCCACCATTTCGAGATCAAGCCTGGATTTTGGCATGCTTGAATTTTACTTGCGATTGCGGAGAATCCACCTTTGATTCTGCTGTGGCGAGTTATGATATTATTTAATTCATGATCAAAGCCATAATTAAATCCATGCGTCCCCGCCAGTGGACCAAGAACGTCTTCGTGCTGGCTCCGCTGGTTTTTGACCGCCAATTGACCAATCCGACGGCACTGGCACGCTCGGTGGCGGGCATGCTGCTCTTCTGCCTGATCTCGAGCTGTGTGTATGTGCTCAACGACATCATGGATGTGGAATCGGACCGCGTCCACCCTGATAAAAAAAACCGCCCCATCGCCTCCGGAGCACTTCCCATCAAGGGTGCCTATCTCCTGGTCGCGGTTCTGCTCCTTATCACCATCCCGTTATCATTCTGGCTTTCCCCGGCTTATGGGATCATCGCACTGATCTATTTCGGGATCAACCTGGCTTATTCCATCTGGCTCAAACACATCCCCCTGATCGATGTGCTGATCATCGCCGCCTGCTACGTCCTGCGGGTTGCCGCTGGCGTGGTGCTCATCACCGTGCAGCGCTTCTCCCCCTGGCTGTATATTGTTACAACCCTTTTCGCGCTCTTCATTGGGTTCGGCAAACGCCGCGCGGAGCTTTCGCTTTTGGAAGGAGAAGCGAAATCCCATCGCCGGGTACTGGATGGTTATAACATCCCCCTTCTCGACCAGTTGATCACCATCGTCTCCGGCACAACGGTTGTGGCATACAGTCTCTATACCTTCACCGCTCCCAACGTCCCCGCCAAACCATGCCATGATGCTGACCATCCCCTTCATTCTTTACGGGATCTTCCGCTACCTGTGGCTGATCAGCGTCAAGCATGCCGGCGGGGCTCCCGAAGAGCTGGTTTTCACCGACCGACCGCTTCAGGTCACCATCCTGCTCTGGGGGCTTATCGGTGCTCGCTTATCTTTTACACTTACCTGACCCAATGCCCGCGGTTACCGCCCACGCGCCTGCCAAATCGATCCTTTTCGGCGAACATGCCGTCGTCTACGGCCGACCCGGCGATCGCGATCCCGGTGTTCGAAAGGCGGTCCACCACCTATATCCTTGCGAATCCCAGAGGGCAAACCGGTGAGGTGACCATCGAAGCGCCGGATATCGAGCTGAATTCCAGCCTTGGCGCGCTCGATCCCTCCCACCCTTTCCGCATCGCCATCTCCCGCACCCAGCAGGCTGTTGGAGCCGCCTCGATCCCGGCCTGCCAGATTCGCGTCGTTTCCACCATCCCCATCGCCAGCGGGCTTGGGATCCGGCGCGTCCATCGCGGTCTCGCTCGCCCGCGCGTTTTCCCTGTTCCTCGGTCACCCCCTTTCGGATGAGCAGGTGAGCGCCATCGCCTTCGAGGTCGATAAGGTCTATCACGGCACCCCCTCCGGGATCGATAATACCGTCATCGCCTTCGGTCAACCCGTGTACTTCGTCAAGGATAAGCCCTTCACCCTGCTCACTCCGGCGAGCCCGTTGGATTTCCTGATCGCGGATACTGGCGTCCGCAGCTCCACCCGCAAGATGGTGCTCGGTCTGCGGGAGAGGTGGCAGCAGGATAATGCCAAATACGAAAAGATATTTGAAGGGATTGAAAGTATCGTGGTTCAGGCCCGCGCTTCCATAGAAGAGGGCAATCTCGGGACGCTGGGCGATCTGATGAACCAGAATCACCGCCTGCTGCAGGATCTCGGGGTCTCCCACCCGATGCTCGATCAGCTCACTGAAACTGCGGTTTCTGCCGGAGCCCTGGGCGCCAAGCTCTCCGGCGCTGGCGGCGGCGGGAACATGATCGCGCTGGTGAACCCAGACCGGAGCGATGCGGTGGATGCGGCCCTGCGGGCAGCCGGGGCGGTGGAGGTCATCCACACCCGCGTGAAAGCCGGAAAAGGATAAGCCGCATGCTCGTTTTTCTTAAACTTGGCGGTTCGCTCATCACCAACAAGGCCGGGGTTCAGCAGCCCAGGCGGCGGCTGATGCGGCGTTTGTTCGGCGAGATCCGCGCGAGCATGGATGCAAACCCGGACCTGCAGATCCTGCTCGGTCATGGCTCGGGTTCCTTCGGGCACGTCCCCGCCAGCAAATTCGGCACCCTCCAGGGAGTGCATACCCCGGAAGAATGGCAGGGATTCAGCGAGGTCTGGCAGGCGGCGCACGCGCTGAATCATATTGTGATGAGCGAACTCGCTATCGCCGGGCTGCCAGCCATGGCGGTATCCCCATCCTCTGCCATCGTTTCCCGCAACCGCGAGATCCTCACCTGGGATATCTCCCCCATCCAGGCTGCCCTGTCCCGGGAATCCTGCCGGTTGTCTTCGGTGACGCGGTCTTCGACCAAACTCTGGGCGGGACGATCCTATCCACCGAGGACCTCTTCGTCCACCTCGCCCCCCGCCTGCACCCCGCGCGCATCCTTCTCGCCGGGCAGGAAAAGGGAGTCTGGGCGGATTTTCCGCAAAAGAAATACCTGGTTCAGGTCGTCACCCCGTCTTCCTTGAAAAAAATGGATCAACAGCCGGAGTCATCGGAATATGTTGATGTGACCGGTGGTATGCGGCAAAAAGTGGAGATGATGGCTGCCCTGGTTGAAGCCAATCCCGCCCTGACCGTATCCATCTTTTCCGGCCGTCAGCCCGGGATGCTCATGAATGCGCTGGCAGGTTCCGCGCCCGGGACCACCATTCGCGCGGATGAACCGAAGGAAAAATAAAATGAAGATCGATCGGAAATCACTCGAATTATTGGAGAAGCCATTCCCTCGCCCCCTACGGGATGCAGAGCAGCCACTCCAAAGGCCGCACCCACCCCGAAAGCGAGCCCGCCTACCGCACCTGCTTCCAGCGCGACCGCGACCGAATTTTACATACCACCGCCTTCCGCCGCCTGGAGCACAAGACCCAGGTGTTCATCACCACCGAGGCGGATTACTACCGCACCCGCCTGACCCACACCCTGGAGGTGGCGCAGATCGGCCGCACCATCGCCCGCGCGCTGGGCGCCAACGAGGACCTGGTGGAAGCCATCTGCCTGGCGCACGACCTGGGTCATTCGCCCTTCGGGCATTCCGGCGAGGTGACCCTTGCCCAACTGATGAAGGATGATGGCGGTTTCGACCACAACAAGCAATCCCTGCGCATCGTCGATGAGCTGGAGGACCGCTTTCCGAATTTCCACGGGCTCAACCTCACCTGGGAGGTGCGCGAAGGGATCGTCAAACATGAATCCGAGTATGACCAGACGGACGCGGATAAATTCAATCCGCAGTTGCGAGGTCACATCGAAGCGCAGATCACCAACGTGGCCGACGAGCTGGCCTACACCGCCCACGATCTGGATGACGGCCTGCACTCCGGGATCATCACCCTCGAGGACCTGGGAGAGATCGAGATCTGGAAAAGTCTGACCGCGGACCTGGAGATCCCCTGCCACGACCTGGAGGAAAAAACCCGCCACCGGATCATCCGCAGGTTGATCGGGCTGGAGGTGACCGATATCATCGACACATCCGATCAAAATATTCAAAAAGAGGGGATCGCTTCGGTTGAAGAGTTGCAGCGCCTGCCGTATAATGTCGTATCCTTCTCGAAGAGCCTTGCGGGGCAGAACCGGCAGTTGAAGGATTTTCTCTTCGCGAAGATGTACCGGCATTACCGCGTGGTGCGCATGGCAGCCAAGGCGGAAAGGGTACTCACTGATCTATTCACCGCCTACCTGGGTGAACCAACGATCCTGCCGGATCATATCCGCGGAAATTTCACCCGCTTTGGCGAAGCCCGCACGATCTGCGATTACATCGCCGGGATGACGGATCGATTTGCGGTGGAAGAACATAAACGCCTGTTTGAGCCTGGCGTACTCCCTTGATCGAGGTTGCTGATGACTGAGATTTCGTACCTGACAAAAGATGGAGAGACCCGCCTGCGCGCGGAGCTGGCCGAGCTTAAAGGACCCCGGCGCGAGGCGCTTGCCAAACGCCTGCGCACCGCCATCCAGCAGGGGGATCTTTCCGAGAACGCGGATTACATCCAGGCCAAGGAGGAACAGGCCTTCCTGGAAGGGCGCATCCTGGAGCTGGAACAGGTGCTGCGGGATGTGGTCATCATCGACGAGACAGCCAGCGTGAAGGATGTTGTGGCGGTCGGCGCGCGGGTCACCGTGGAGGAGGAGGGTTTTCCGCCCGATACCTATTTCCTGGTGGGCGCCAAGGAAGCTCAGCCCTCGAAAGGGATGATCTCGAATGAGTCACCCATTGGGCGGGCGCTGCTGGATCATCGGGTGGGGGATTTGGTGGAAGTGGTCACCCCGGCGGGAAAGCTTGTTCTAAAGATTCTCAAAATCGAGTAATTTGGCTACCTGAAAATAAAAACCCGGCGAACCGGGTTTTTTTTAATTGATTTATTTCTTCTGCCAGACGCTCAGTTCCAGCGTCAGCCGGTCGAAGGCTGCCTCGGAGGGGCTTGTCCCTTGCGTGTAGTTCGTATCCACCACGTGGGCTTCCAGCCGCAGGGAGGCCGTCTCCAGCACCACCCGCTGACCGGCAACCACCGAGAGCAATTCGCCCTTGGGCAGCAGCCGCTGGCGGATGGCCGGGTCGTTGAAGGCATATTTGCTCATCAGCATCTTCGTCACGGTCTGGATATCGTTCTTATCGAAGAGCCAGACCTCGAAGGCGGTCACCCGTTTGGGTTCGCCAGGAGCCAGCGCTTCGGAGATGCCCACTCCGCATTCACCCAGGAATTCCCCGGAAGGCGCGTCGATGCTGAAGGAATCATCGTAAAGATCATCGCCGATCATGTAGGTGGTGATGAACTGGGCGGTTGGTTCCTCGCTGGGGGAGATAGTCCCTGCCGGAGCAGCACCGCCTCCACCCGTGGGGAGGATTTCCCGCTGTAGGAGCTGCCTGAATCCTTGCGCGGTTTCAGTACAAAGAGGTAAAAAGCCGCCGCCCCCACCCCGAGCGTGACCAGGCAGAGCAGCCCCAGAAGCAGGAACGAAGAGCTGGTTTGGATCCGCTTGTGGAGGGTAGCCTTTGGTTGGCTGAGCCGCCGGGGTCTGACCGGTAGCTGGCGCAGCCGTTTGGCCAGGGCCAACGGTAGGAACCGCCGCAGGCGCGGCTGGATCCACTTGAGCTTGCCGGAACCTTCAGCACTGGCCTGGAAGCTGCTGATCGCTTCCTGCGAAACACCGGGGCAGTTCGTCGGGGTGGTCCCTGCAACCAGCGCTGGTCCATCATCTCCCAATTCGGCATAGCGCCGCACGGCCAGGCTGCCGTTCTGGTTCACGCTGTAGGAATCGATCATCATACAGACGTAATCCTGCTGGGCATCCGGTCGCAGGTCGGAGGGTGAGGCATCGTACCATTGCACCGGCCACAGCCACCAGCCCAGGATCACCAATCCGATGAAAAGCCCCGCGATAAATGCCGCGATCGCAGCATGGAGGGGTTTTGTCAGCCAGAGTTTCATTTTTTCAAGCATAGCGGATCCTTGTCAGCCCGTTGCCGGGATGCATGATTTTGTCATTCCAGCACGTTGCAAGGATTATGCCGTCTCGGATGTGATCTCCGGAAGCTGATCCGTAAGGAAGGTCTCTTCACAGTTCATGCACTGCACCTCGCGTTTGTTGGCGATCACCAGCAAGCCGCCGCATTTGGGGCAGGGATTGGCAATGGGCTTCTTCCAGGAGGTGAAATCGCAGTTCGGGTAGTTGGAGCAGGCGTAGAAAACTCGGTTCTTGCGGGTTTTGCGTTCCACCACGTCGCCGCCATCCTTCGGGCAGGCAACACCGATCTTTTCCAACCAGGCTTCCGTATGGCGGCACTCCGGGAAACCGCTGCAGGAAATGAATTTTCCGTAGCGCCCCCAGCGGATCACCAGCTCCTTGCCGCAGTCCGGGCAGTCACGCCCGATCTTTTCCAGCTCCATCTTGGTCTCAGGCATCTCTTTGCGGGCAATTTCCAGCTCGGGCTCGAATTTATCGTAAAACTCGCGCATCACCTTCACCCAGTCGATCTTCCCTTCGGCGATCTTATCCAGATCCTCCTCCATGTGGGCGGTGAACCCGGTGTTGATCACATCGCTGAAGTAATCGACGATCAGGTCGTTCACCAGGATGCCCGTTTCGGTGGGGGTAAGCCGTTTGGCTTCCCGCAGCACGTAACCCCGTGCCTGGATGGTGGAAAGAATGGGCGCGTAGGTGGAAGGTCGCCCGATACCGTATTCCTCCAGCACCTGGACGAGCGAGGCTTCTGTATAACGCGGGGGCGGTTGGGTGAAATGCTGTTCCGGGATCAGGCGAATCAGCTCCTGCGCCTGCCCTTCCGTGATCCCCGCCGGGATGCGCACATCCTCATCCTCCGTCTTTTGATCCTCGTCCTTGGCTTCTTCGTAAATGACCAGGTAACCGGGGAATTTTATGGATGAACCGCTTGCGCGGAAAAGATATTTGCGAATGGTGTTCAGCGCCGAGATCTCGATCGAAAGCGTATCGAAAACCGCTGCCTCCATCTGGGATGCCATGAAGCGCTGCCAGATCAGGTTATAGACCTTGAACTGGTCCGGCGCAAGGAAAGCCTTCATCGCCTCCGGCGTGCGCATCACCGAGGTGGGTCGGATGGCTTCGTGCGCTTCCTGGGCGGAAACCGCGCGGGTGGTATATTTGGGCGGCTCGGGAGGCAGGTAATCCTTGCCCAACCGGTCCTCGATGTATTTACGGGCTTCCGCCTGGGCAACTTCCGCCACATTCGTCGAATCGGTGCGCATGTAGGTGATCAAACCGGTCGTGCCGCCCTCGCCCACGTCCAGCCCTTCGTATAGCTGCTGGGCAAGGATCATCGTTCGCCGGGCGGTGTAGCCCAGCTTGCGGGATGCTTCCTGCTGGAGGGTGCTGGTGATGAACGGCGCGGAGGGTCTCCGCCGGCGCTCCCCCCGCTTGACCTTGCTGACGATATACCCGGCTTTTTCCAGTTCATCCAGCATCGGGTCAACATCTTCTTTTTTCCCCAGGACCGGTTCCTTATCGTCCACCTTGGCCAGTTTCGCCTGGAAAGTTTGCTTGATCCCCTGGGGTTTGAACTCCGCGCCGATGCTCCAGTATTCCACCGGGTTGAAGGCTTCGATCTCGCGCTCGCGTTCCACGATCAACCGCAGCGCCACCGATTGCACCCGTCCGGCCGAAAGCCGGCTGCGTACTTTTTCCCAGAGAAGCGGGCTGAGGTTATACCCCACCAGGCGGTCCAGGATGCGGCGGGCTTGCTGCGCATCCACCAGGTCCATATCGATCTTGCGGGGATTGGCAAAGGCTTCGTTTATGGCCGTGTCGGTGATCTCGTGAAAAACCACCCGCTTGGATAATTTCTGTTCGATCCCGGCGGCTTCCATCAGGTGCCAGGCGATTGCTTCCCCTTCGCGGTCAGGGTCTGTCGCCAGGTAGATCTCCTCCGCTTTCTTTGCCAGCGCCTTCAATTCTTTCACCACCGGGCGTTTTTCGTTGGGAACACGGTACTTGGGGGTGAAGTCGTTTTCCACGTCCACAGATAGGTCAGAACGCAGCAGGTCGCGCACGTGCCCGACCGAAGCCCGCACGGTGTAGCCTTTGCCGAGGAAGCGTCCCACAGTCTTGGCTTTGGCGGGAGATTCCACGATGACCAGCTTGCCCTCCCTGCCCCGCATCGGATCGCGCGCCGGTGGGGTGAGCGAGGCATGCGCATCGGTCTTGCCTATCCGGTAAATGGAGGTGCCACATACCGGGCATTTCCCCTTGGTGATGGGCGCGCCAGCGGCATTGAATTCAGCGCTGGCGTCCTGGATTTCCCGTTTGGTCCTGCATTTGACACAATAACCTTCTACCATGTTGGTCTCCTACAAATAGCGTTGGTCGCCTGCTTCCTTTAATTTAATCACAAGTTCACGGATTCGTTCCGAATCTCCCCGGGGGCAGATCATCAGTGCGTCAGGTGTATCGATGATGATCATATCCTTAAGCCCGATCGAGGCGAATATCTTTTCTGGATCGGATTCATGAAGGAGGGAATCCGATAAATTGCCCACAATTTGGGAATGATTAAGAATGATGTTCCCATTTACATCCGGTTCGATCACCCCGAAAAGGGAATCCCAGCTGCCCACATCGCTCCATCGCAGGTCAGGCGCAGGGATGACGACCACATTCCTAGCGTTTTCCATGATCCCAAAATCGATGGTTTGCGGCTGAATCTTACCCCATTCGGCAGCCAGAACATTCTTTTGTTGGTTTGTGTTCCATGCAGCCTTGATTTCCTCAAGCGCTGAATAGAGTTCGGGCATCAGGCGTTGGAATTCTACAAGAATCCTATCCACCCTCCAGAAGAACATGCCCGAATTCCATTCGTGATCCCCGGAAGCCAGATATTTCTGCGCGGTCGCTGTATCCGGTTTTTCCTTGAATTTCAGCACCTCAAAGGCTGAGAAACCCTGAAAAACGCCTGCCGCCCTGCCGCGCTGCAGGTAGCCATAACCGCTGCTGGGGTATTCCGGCGGGACACCCAGCGTGACCAGCTTCCCCGTTTCAGCGGCATCATAACTGGCTTTAAGTAAGTCGCTGAATAGCGCAGTATCGCCAATAATATGATCGGCGGTCAGGATCGCCATCACCGCGTCTTTATCGCGTAATGCCAACACACAAGCAGCCAGCCCCACCACCGAAGCAGTCCCGCGCGGAGAGGGTTCGAGCAGGAAGTTTTCCTGCGGAATTTCCGGAGCTTCCTCCATCAACCCTTCCGCCTGGGATTGAACAGTCACCACCAGGATGCGTTCCGGTGGAAAAACGCCGCGGATTCGCTCAACAGCTTGTTGAAAGAGAGTGCGCTGGCTGCCTATCTTCAGCATTTGTTTGGGGTGGTTGGACCGGGAAAGCGGCCACAGGCGGGTTCCCCCGCCCCCAGCCATGATCACTGCGTAAAAATGTTCAAGTCCCATTCTTCGCCTTATACGGAGCGATGCGTTCTCTCACGAGAGTATATTTCATCCCGCCCGCCTGGCGAACCATTCCTTTTAATTCCATCATCACCAGGGTGGAGGATACCGTATCGATGCTCATGCCTGATTTTACTTGGATTTCATCCAGGTGCAGGGTTTCATCCCCCAGCACATCCACAACCTTCTTTTCGGTTTCATCGAGTGGAAACTGCAGCCTGTTTTGGCGGTATTCCTGGACCTGTTCCAGGTTCAGCGATTGCAGAACATCCTCCACATTTAGAAGCGGGCGGGCGCCATCCCGGATCAACCGGTTGGTGCCCTTGCTCTGCGCCGCGTGGATATACCCCGGCACGGCAAAGACCTCACGCCCCTGGTCGGCCGCAAACGCGGCGGTGATCAGCGCCCCGCTGGTCTCTCCAGCCTCCACCACCACCACCGCCTGCGATAGCCCGGAGATGATCCGGTTGCGAGGCGGAAAGTTGCTGCTATCCGGCTGAGTTCCCACCGGGTACTCACTGATCAAAGCGCCGTTCTGGATGATCTCCTCCGAGAGCTTTCGGTGCTCTGGCGGGTAGACCACATCCACCCCGCATCCCAGCACAGCGTAAGTGCGCCCGCCGGCCCTGAGGGAACTCTGATGCGCGATCGCATCCACCCCGCGTGCCAGTCCGCTGACCACCGCCACGCCATGACGGCCCAGATGCTCGCCCAATTCCTCGGTCACCTGCCGCCCATAGGCAGTCATTCGGCGGGTACCCACCACTGCCACAGCCCAGTCCTCATCGGCATGCAGTTCCCCACGGATAAAAAGCACTGGTGGGGGCAGATCCACTTCCTTCAATCTGCGCGGGTAACCATCTTCCTGGAAGGTGATCACCTGGATGCCTTTTTGGAGGATACTTGCCCAGATCCGCTCCAGATCCACCTGCCGGCGTACCTGGATCAGATTATCGGCAGCTTTCTCCCCCATCCCAGCTTCCAGCAGCTTGCCGCGGTCTGCATTCCAGGCATCCTGGAGAGAGTCGAAATGCTCCAAAAGCGCTCTGGTCCTTGCAGAGCCAATACCTTTCACCAGGTTGAACCCCACCCAGTACGCTTTTGGATCGATCATGGACTAGTCCCACTCCGGGCGTTCGACGGTAATGATCCCATTTTCGAGATCCACTTTTTTTACAACCGTTTCGATCACCGGAAGCAATTCTTCTCCCCCGTCGACAGTCTTGACCACGAAAACATCATTTGCGCCGGTTACAAGGACTTCATCCAGCCTGCCAAGGGTGGTCCCGGATACTTCCACGACCTCCATTCCCAGCAGTTGGTGATGATAATACTTCCCCTCCTGCGCTTTGGGCAATTCTTCTTTTAACAGATAAGCAAGCTGGTTGGTCAACCTGGCAGCATCGGTATCCGCCTGGCAGCCTTCGATGTGAACAAGCAACCCTTTGCCATGAGGTTTGCTCGTTACAATTTTTTGAGGTGATTTATCTGCTCCCATGAAGATGGTGATTCCATCCTTTAAGATAGAACCGTAATCCTCATCAGGGTAGAAGATCAGCGCCCCTTTATAACTGAATGGCCGCCCGAACCTGCCGATAGGGATGTACAAAGGCTCGCCCGGCGTGGGCGAGCCTTTTTTGGGTTGGTCGGAAGAAATCGTTGGTTTCTTGCTTGGGCTCATCTGGGTTCGATCACATCCAGTGTGACCTGCTTACCTTCTCGGGAGGCGGCCACTTTGAGCAGGGTGCGCATGGAGTTGGCAACCTTGCCGCTTTTACCGATCACGCGACCCATATCCTCGCGTGCCACCCGTAATTCCAGGTGAACGTGACCCCCGGATTTATCCTGGCGCACCTCCACCTTGGTGGGGTCATCCACGAGGGAACGTGCGATGAATTCGATCAATTCTTTCATATCGTTACCCGATTCTCAGGATTGAGAAAATGGACCTTTTATAGGTAAATGAAAATTACTCAGGCTTGGTTTCCGCCGGGGTTTCAGCCGCAGCTTCAACGGTGGGTTCGGCGGCAGCTTCAATAACCGGAGCGGCTTCAGCGACTGGTTCTGGGGACGCTTCAGCGACTGCTTCGGGGGCAGCTTCAACGACGGGTTCGGCCGCGGCTTCAACGACGGGTTCGGCGGCGGCTTCAACTACTGGGGCAACCTCAGCGGCTGCTTCAGCGGCGGTTTCAGCAACAACCTCGGGAGCTGGCACAACCACCTCAGGAGCGGGCACAGCAGCTGCCGCGGGTTCAGCTTTGGGGGCTGCGGCGGGTGTTTCCTTGGTAGCTTTCTTTGGGGCAGCCTTTTTCACCTCAGTCGGCATAGCGCCGGTCTTACTTCCGGCGGCATGTTTTTCGTAGGCGGTTTTCGATTCTTCCAAAAGCGCTTCCCTGGATTCACCGGCTTTGAGACGGGCGTAGCGATCCAGCAGGCCGACGCTCTTGAAAACCATGATCACGGAATCCGAAGGCTGGGCGCCCTGGTTCATCCAGTCGTACACGCGCGCCTCATTGATCTCCACAGTGGAGGGGTTGGTGCGCGGATTATAGGAACCTAAAATCTCCAGAAAACGGCCGTCGCGGGGGCTTTCTTTATCGGCAGCCATGATCCGGTAAGTGGTTTGATGTTTCAGACCTGTGCGGCGCAAACGAATACGAACCATATAGTGAGTACTCCTCTTTCATTTCGTGATTTAACTGGACTATTTTATCACAAGGTTTTCAACTTGGTGATGTCAATTCCCTGGAATTCTCAAACTAATCCCCGCCTACCCAAACATTTTGGGCAGATTTCGTCCTCCGGTTTTCTGCATTGTTTTCATCAGGCGCTGTACATCCCTGAATTGCTTGAGCAGTCGGTTCACGTCCTGCACATCCAAACCTGACCCGCGCGCGATCCTCCTGCGCCGGCTGGCATTCAGTATATCCGGGTAGCGTTTCTCTTCAATTGTCATGGAGCTAATTATGGCTTCCGTTTTGCGCATCTGTTTATCGGCATCTTTGGGATCGATAGAGCGGGCTGCTGCTCCCATCGAACCGGGCATCATATCCAGAAGCTGGCTCAGGGGACCCATTTTTCGCACCTGCTTGATCTGATCGGCGAAATCCTCGAGCGTGAAACTGCCCTTGAGCATTTTTTCAGCCTGTGCGGCAGCGGTCTTTTCATCGTAGGCTTGCTCGGCTTTTTCGATCAGCCCGAGCATGTCGCCCATGCCCAGAATGCGCGCGGACATGCGTTTGGGGTCGAAGACCTCCAGGGCATCCACCGCTTCCCCAACCCCCAGGAATTTGATCGGCACGCCGGTTACACTGCGGACAGAGATCGCCGCCCCACCGCGCGCATCGCCGTCCATTTTGGTGAAGATCAAACCGGTGATGGCCACGACTTTATGGAAACCCTCGGCAATGTGCAGCGCTTCCTGCCCGGTCATGGCATCCACCACCAGCAGAGTCTCGCAGGGGGTCACATTTTTACGGATGGCGCGCAGCTCGTCCATCAGGGCTTCATCCAATTGGGAACGTCCCGCGGTATCCACGATAGCCACCGAATAGCCGCCTTTTTTCGCCTGGTCGAAACCTTTGCGCACGATTTCCGGTGGTTTGGCATTCGGAAGTGAAAAAACATCCACCCCGGTCTGATCGCCAAGTGTCTGCAGTTGTTTAATGGCTGCAGGACGGTAGGGATCCGCAGCAATCAGCAGCACCCGTTCGCCTTGTCCTTTTAGCAGCCGGGCAAGTTTTGCGCTGGCGGTGGTCTTGCCCGAACCCTGCAAGCCTGCCATGAAAACGACTCTCGGTTTATCCCCGGTAAGATTCAGCCTCTCGGCCTGCCCCAGGGTTTGGATCAGTTCCTCGTTGACGATCTTGATCACTTGCTGGGCAGGGTTGAGCGCTTCCGAGACTTCAGCACCGATCGCCCGAGTTCGAACTCGCGCGATGAAATCTTTGACTACCGAAAAATGCACATCGGCTTCCAGCAGCGCCAGCCGCACTTCGCGCAGGGCGGAATCGACATCTTCTGTAGATAATTTGCCGCGCTTGCGCAGCTTTTGAAAAACCTGGTCCAGCCGTTGTGATAGGGATTCAAACATTTGAACTGAGGACTACCTTATCCATGTTAAAATAAATTACCAAACGGAATTCTATCCTTTGGATAGATGGTGGTCAAGTTCATCTGGTTTATTTTTGGATTATTTTATAGTCGTGCAGTCTTGAGATTCGGGGTCCCGAATCCGAAACCCTTTCTTGGGGTTATTCATTTTATTGGACGATAGGAGACAACCATGTCAAAAGTGGCAATCGTAACGGATAGTACTGCTTATATTCCGGATACCATACTTTCGGGGTATCCGATTTTTGTCGCCCCCCTTCTGGTGATCTGGGATGATCAATCCCTTCGGGATGGTGTGGATATTATGCCGGCTGAGTTTTACGCGCGGTTAAAAGAATCCAAGACCATGCCCTCCACCTCGCAGGTCACCCCGGCTGCTTTCATGGAGGTCTACCAGCGTTTGCTCAACGAGGGTTACGATATCCTCAGCGTCCACATTTCCTCCAAATTATCCGGCACATTGGATTCAGCAATCCAGGCTAAGACGCATTTCGAAGGTGCCAGGATCGAGCTATTTGATTCCCTGACCTCCGGCATGGCGCTTGGTTTTCAGGTACTTGCCGCAGCCCGCGTTGCTGCGCAGGGAGCCAGCCTGGAGGATTGCCTGCACGTCCTGGAGAAAGCCCGCAGCCAAAGCGGTCTCTACTTCGTTCCAGCCACGCTCGAGTACTTGCACCGCGGCGGCCGCATCGGTGGGGCATCCGCATTCCTCGGTTCGGTGCTGGATCTGAAACCCATCCTTACGGTCGTTGACGGCCGCATCGAAGCTGTGGAAAAGGTACGCACTTTCTCAAAAGCGGTGGACCGCATGCTGGAGCTATTCCAGAAACACGCCGAGCAATACAGCCTTCCGGTGCGTCTGGCAACGCTTTATACGGATGATATCGAGTACGCCCAGGTATTGGCTGACCGCGCCAAAGTTAAATTCGGTTCAGAGGGTGTCTCGGAACTTCTGATTACTCAGGTCAGCCCGGTCATCGGAACGCATTTGGGGCCAGGGACTTCCGGGATCTGCTTCCTTGCAGGCATGTGAAATAACCACCGATCTTTTGGGAACGAAGCGGACCCTTGCGCGGGTCCGCTATTTTTTTACCGGATCTGGTTTGGTAAAATAACAGCAACCATTCTTTCGAGGGTAACATGCGAAATTATCCAAGCGTCGGCCTCCAGGTTCCCAATATTCTGCTTCCCAAACCAGGGACAGATCTGAATAAATGGGCGGTCATTGCCTGCGACCAGTTCTCCTCCGAACCCGAGTATTGGGATGAGGTGAAAAAGATCGTCGCCGGGCAGCCATCCACCTACGAGATGATCCTGCCCGAAGTTTTGCTGGGCACGTCCGCAGAACCTCCCCGCATCCAATCCACGCAAGCTGCCATGCGGCAATATCTCGACGCGGGAATTTTCCAGCAAGCGGAAGGGCTGGTACTTGTGGAGCGTCAAGCCCTGGGGAAAACCCGCCGCGGGGTGATGCTGGCGCTCGATCTCGAGCAATATGACTATAACAAAGGCTCGCAGACCCTGGTCCGCGCCACCGAGGGCACCATCCTCGATCGTCTGCCGCCCAGAATCCGAATCCGTGAAGACGCTTCGCTGGAGCTTCCGCACATCCTGGTGCTCATCGATGATCCAGACTGCACCACGATCGAACCGCTTTTTCGAAACGTATCTGACCTCCCCTGCCTGTATGATTTCGACCTCATGCTCGGCAGCGGGCATCTGAGGGGATTCCACCTGAATCGCCGTGACCTGGAGCAGGATTTTATACGCAACCTGGAAAAACTGGCTGATCCGCACGTGTTTCAAACTCGTTATGACCTCCCTGTAGGAAAGGCAGTTCTGCTCTTCGCCATGGGGGATGGGAATCATTCCTTCGCCACAGCCAAGGCAATCTGGGAAAAAATGAAAGGCACCGTTCCCTCCGATCACCCGGCGCGTTATGCGCTGGTGGAGGTCGTGAATGTCCACGATCAGGGGCTGGAATTCGAACCGATTCACCGGGTGCTTTTTAACGTAAAAACCGATCTGGCGCAGCAAATGGGCAAGGTATTGGGAATAAATGTGAGCCTGGAAGCATGTGACGATCCTGATAAGGTTCAGCGGGAAATTCTAGCCACGCCGCCTGGGATCCAAAAAGTGGGCTGCGTGGATTCCTCAGGCTGGAAGGTGATCAAGTTTTCCGCTCCTGCCTCCAACCTGGCGGTTGGCACATTGCAATCTTTCCTGGATGATTGGGGAAAAACAGGCGGGTTTGAAAAGATCGATTACGTGCATGGCTGGGACTCGGTCACCCGACTGGGGAAGATTCCGGGCAACCTCGGGTTTATCTTGCCTCCCATGCGCAAGACGGATCTCTTCAAGACGGTCATTCTGGATGGTGCTTTGCCGCGCAAGACATTTTCGATGGGTGAAGCCAGGGAAAAAAGATTCTATATGGAATGCAGGAAAATTGTTGAATAAGAACCGGTTTGGTTTAATTATTGGACTTTCTTACATTTTTCTGCTCTCGGGCTGTGGATTCAGCCAGCCTTCGCCCATACCCACCGCATCTCCTGAGCCCACGGTCACGCCTTCGCCGACGCCAGCCATCACCGCCACGTCCCTGCCCACCCTGACCCCCACACCTGTATTTACGCTCTGCTCTCCGATAGAAGGGTTTGCTCTAGCAGATTTACAACAGTTCATTACCCAACCTTTCATCCCCCCCACCCCGCGTCTGGATAACGGTCATCACGGGCTGGATATCGCCTTCTTTTCCGAAGGCATCCGGCCGCAGATCCTCGGCCTTCCCGTTCGATCCATCCTGCCGGGTAGAGTAGCAGCTATACTAAACAATAAGGGATATTATGGGAATATGATCATGGTTGAAACCCCTCTGGAAAATATTCCCCTGACCTTTCAGGATTCGATCCCCTTCCCCACTGTCGCCCCCACCGTCACGAGTGATGCCCGTCTGATCTGTCCACCGGAAGGTGAGATGCCAACCTATGACACATCTGGGAAACGCTCGCTCTATATCCTTTATGCGCACTTGCTTGAAGCACCAACTTTAATAATCGGAGATGTTGTGAGTGATTGCCAGGTTCTGGGCAAGGTGGGAAACACTGGCTGGTCTTCCGATCCACATTTACATATTGAGACTCGTGTCGGACCAGCGAATGCTGTCTTCGGGGATATCGTCCACCGGGTGGAGGGCACAACCTTGGAAAGTGCACACAATTATTGCGTCTGGCGCATCAGCAACCTCTTCGAATTAATGGACCCTGCCATAGTTCTGTTTCAATCATCTCCCAATTGACCTCATCCACTCACCCACGCCTAAACAGAAGTTTTTTGATAGCATCGCTTTTTTCAGGCTTGATTCTTGCACAAAAGATTCTGATTAAGCTATGAACTTGCAAAAATGGTTGACAGAACGAAATTTAGCCATTGCCATGATCGTTTTAATCGGTGTGAATGCGATCCTGGCGCTTTACCTGGTATTCAAAGCCACCAGGCCGCCTGCCACAGTTCAAACCCAGGCAATGACGGCTGCACCTACCGAATTACTCGAGCCCAGCGCCACCCCGCGCACCCTTCAAACCCCCACCTCCATACCCATTTCCGCGCAGGGCATTGCTCAAATCGGCGCAGTTGTGCTTTCCATGAGCGATGGCGAATATTTCCATCTATACGCCTACCATCCCCAATACCTGCCACTCACCCGTCTAACCAACGGGAATTGGGACGATATTGATCCCGTGATCAGTCCGGATGGCAGCCGGGTGGCATTCGTTTCCCGCGCTGGTGGCTATTGGGATATTTACATCCTCGAATTTGAGTCTGGTCAAATCACCCAGGTGACAAACACCCCCGAATTCGAAGGCTCCCCAACCTGGTCCTCTGATGGTCAATGGCTGGCTTATGAAAGCACCGGCAAGGATCTGATGGACATATTCTTGCTCTCCCTGGCGGATCCTAACCAGGAACCCACCCGCCTCACCCAGGGAGAGGGATTGAATTACTCACCTTCGTGGTCGCCAGGCGGCCGGGAAATTGCCTTCATTTCCACCCGCTCGGGTGATCCTGAAGTCTGGCTGGCCAATCTCGACCAGGTGGAGGATCGCTTCACCAATTTGAGCCGAAATTCAGATACTGATGAGAACCATCCGGTCTGGTCCCCGGATGGCACCAGGTTGGCTTGGTCTTCCAATGATGGCAACCGGGATGTAATTTTCACCTGGCAGGTTTCTGATCGCGGAGCTTCGCCCATCGAGAGTCTACCTGGAAGCTGGCCTACCTGGGATTCAACCGGGCAGGTGATTGCATCCGTCATCTCCAACTCCAACCAGACGGACCTGGCGATTTTCAACACTGGCGATGGCCGCCTGGTCACGCCGCAGATCAACCTGCCAGGCTCGATCAATGGCATCACCTGGCTGCCAGGCGCCCAGGCGACCAATCTCACCCGCTACCTCACGGGACCAAACATGGCACCCACTTCCGTTCTGTATGTCCAAAAACCGACCCAAACTCCAGGGCCGGGTGGCAGAAAAGGCATTCTTTCGCTGGAAAACGTGAAAGCGCCGTATGCGTTTTTGCAGGATATCGCCCTGGATAGCTACGACGCTCTCAGGCGGGAAACTGGAAAGAAAACAGGCTGGGATTTCCTGGCCCAGCTCGAAAATGCCTATCTCCCGCTGACGGAACCCCCGGAACCCGGAGGAGCCGAGAACTGGCTTTTCACCGGCAGGGGAATTGCGGTGAATACCCTTCCCATCCAGGCCGGCTGGATGGTGGTCGCCAAAGAGGAGTTCAACGGACTTCCCTACTGGCGGCTGTATTTGAAGGCATTGAAACAGGATGGATCGCAAGGAGCACCCATAACCAGGATGATCTGGGATTTTAATCCCCGTTTCCAGGGTGACCCTCTTGCCTATGAAATGGGCGGCAAGGAAGTAGATCCTCCAAGCGGCTGGTGGGTGGACTTCACCGAACTTGCCCAGCGTTACGGCTGGGGTCGTTTGCCGGGGATGTCCAACTGGCGCACGTATTACCAGGGTACCCGATTTAATCAATTCATCTTTGATGGCAAGACGGATTGGCAGCGTTCCATGGAAGAACTCTATCCGCCGGAAGCGATTGCCACATACACCCCCATCCCCACCATCACTCAGACGCCCACCCGCACTCCCTGGAAGGCACCCACCCGAACATCCACCCGCACTCGCACACCCACACGGACCCCCACGCCTTCCGCGACCACCAAGAATTGATATGACCAACCGCGTTCAGCATTTCATTTCATTGGTCCTGGCAGCGTTCTGGCTGGGTGGGTGCAGCAGTTTGACTGCCCAATCTGCAAGCATCGAACCCGCCACAATATCGCCAGAACAGCCCACGAGCTCACCCCTTGTTGCCAATGCGCCGCGGGTGCTGCCCACATTGATCCCAACAAAACCGATCTCGATCAATCCCGCTGGTAACGATGAACCGCTGGTGATCGAATTCCCCACCCCTGCCGAAGCACCTGTGACCGATTGGCGCTCCCCGCTCTACCAGATCCCCTGGGCACTCGGTCCGCTGGATCACTTCTACTTCACCCGCCCGATCCAGGCGGATCAGATAAACTGGCCGCTGCCCGATTATCGCTACGGGTATGAGTTTTCCGAGAATGGCCAGGTGCATACTGGTGTGGATATTGACGCGCCTTACGGGACCCCGATCTATGCTGCAGCCTCGGGAACCGTTACATTTGCCGGGTATGGATTGATGAGTTCAACTGCAAATAAGAAAGACCCTTACGGCTTGGCGGTGACAATTCGTCATGATTTCGGATGGGGAGGTCGCCGGTTGACAACGGTTTACGCCCACATGTCCGAGGTCGCAGTTCGCCAGGGGATGTACGTCAACCAGGGAGATGTGATTGGCTATATCGGCACCACCGGCAATACCACAGGACCGCACGTCCATTTCGAAGTTCGTTTGGAGAAAACTGACTTTTTTGCCTCTCGCAATCCAGAGCTCTGGCTTGTGCCTCCCGAGGGAAACGGTGTGCTCGTCGGCCGGATAATGAATTCAAACGGCTCGTTGATCGATAAACAGATCATGGCCGTCACTAACCGCAAAGGTCACACCTGGGAAGTCTATACCTATGCGACCCTGGGTGTCAATTCTGACGATAATTACCGTGAGAATTTGGTTCTCAGCGACCTGCCCGCGGGTGATTACCGCATATATATTAAATACGACGATGAACCTTATAACTTCTGGTTCACCATCCATCCTGGCGCAGTCTCCTATATCACTTTCCGAGGGAAACTTGGCTTCAAGGAAGATACACCCCCCACGCCAGAACCTGAGGAATGGCTTGTAACCCCAGTAACTCCATAACCCTTGACAGTTCCCCTCTCCTCCATGAAAATGATAGGTCGTATTTTTTGTTTGTAGTTTGGAGGAAAAAATGTCAATCAATAAAATAAGAATTGCAAGTGTTGCGTTCGTGGTCGGTGGATTGATCCTGACGGCTTGCGGCGCCGGCACCCCGCCGACACCCACCACAGATCCGAATTTAATCATCACCCAGGTGGCGCAGACCATCGAAGCCAATCTGGCGCTCACGGCGTCCGCCCAGCCGACAGAAACGCTAACCCCGGAACCCACCCAGGTGCCCACCGAGACCCCCACACTGGCAGTCACCCCCCTCGTTGTTGGAACCCCCGGCATCTCCACCCTGGCCTTGCCGACAATTCCTGGCGGCGGCACGGGAGTGAGCCCGGATGCCATGGCCTTTTCCGCAGATGTCACTATCCCGGATAACACACAGCTCTCTCCTTCTGCTGCATTCACCAAAACCTGGAGAATGAAGAATACAGGCACTACAACCTGGAATTCCAACTATCAACTGGTTTATTGGGATGGCGTGCCCATCACAGAAGTGGAGAAGGTGTTGCCTGTCAAACAGGTAAAGCTTAGCAGTGAGGTTAAACCCGGGGCTGAGGGCGAGGTCAGCGTCAAAATGGTCGCACCCTCCAAAAATGGTACCTATAAAATCTGGTGGCGTCTTCTTAACCCTGCCGGAGCTGCCTTCGGCGATTCACTTTACGCCTTGATTATTGTGAACGACGGCACGATCACCCTGGTACCCTCCGTGACGCCAACTAAGACTCCATAAGGAAAATGGATCAGAACGAATTGAAATTGGAATTGAAAACCGAGGCGGACCGCCTCGGTTTTTCGCTTTTCGGTGTAACAACATCTGAGCCGCCCGAACACCTAAGTATTTTCCAATCCTGGCTTCAAAGCGGCTTATACGGCGGGATGGATTATCTTATACGGAAGGATACGTTGCAGAAGCGAGCGGATCCGCGCCTGCTCCTGCCTGGATGCCGCTCCATTATCTGCCTCGGGTTTCCGTATCCACTTGTGAACGCAGTGGAGGATTTTTATATCGCCTCCTTCGCTCGAATGGAGGATTACCATACACTGCTTCCCCGGTTGCTCTCCCCGCTCCTCAAGTTGTTGGCGCAGCATTCCACCAGCGGGGATCGAACCCGGATCTTTACCGATAGCGCTCCCATTCTGGAAAGAGAGCTGGCAGCCCGGGCAGGTCTTGGCTGGATTGGGAAGAATTCCTGCCTGATCTCTCCATCGGCAGGTTCTGCATTTTTGCTGGCAGAGATTTTCACCACCCTCGAGTTGAAACCCGATCCACCCTTCACCAGTGATCACTGTGGTAACTGCACTCGATGTATTCAGAGCTGCCCAACCAATTGCATCCTTCCAAACCGAACGATCGATGCAGTGCGGTGCATCTCTTACCTGACCATCGAAAATACAGGTACGGTAAACGAGGATTACCGGGAGCTAATCGGGGACAAGGTTTTTGGATGTGATATTTGCCAGCAAGTTTGTCCCTGGAATAAAAAAAGGTTGATGTTCATTATCCCGGCTCCGGAAATTATTGACGCTGGGGGTTTTTCTCTATTAGCCCAAATGACTAACCGGGAATTCAAGATCCGATTCGCATCCAGCCCCTTGCTTCGGTCTGGGCGATTGGGACTATTGCGCAATGGGGTTATCGCGATGGGGAATTCACTCGATATGGTTTATTTACCCGTATTGAAGGAAATCGAATCGCTGGAAAAAAATCCAACGATCCTTGACCTGACCAAATGGGCTAAGGAGAAAATCCGCTTGGCGCACGAATCCGAATAGCTCAGATTAAATCAGAACCTCCCACGATGGGGAGGTTCAATTAGTTTATGGTGTGGCGGTGGCGGTGAGGGAGAGCGTTCCCCGCGGCGTGCTGGTCGCTCCCCGTGTGGGGGTAGGCGTGACAATATTGACTGCCACAGTGATCACATCTCCCACCAGGATACGGTTGGGATCCTTCAGCTTCACCGGGTTCAAGCGGATGATATCCTCGCGGGTCGTGTTGAACTTGGAGGCGATGATGGCAAGCGTATCCCCAGATTGAATGGTGTATTGGATTCGCGTCCCACGGGGCAGGTCGGAGGGAATGGGCGTGGGCGTTGGCAGGGATTGCCCCGGTGCAGGGATCAGGATCTTGGCGCCTGGTTGCAGCGGGCAGGTTCCTGCAGGGAAGTTATTGATCGCAATGATGGTGACGACATCCGTGTTGAAACGGCTTGCCAGGTCCCAACAGGTATCTCCGGATTTGATCTCGTACTCGAATGGGCCGGAAGGCGTGGATGTGGCCGTCGGCTCCGGGGTATCCGTTGGCAGCGGGGTGTTACTGGGCGTGGGGCTGGGCACTGTTGCGGTGGCTGTGGGGGAAGAGGTGGATGTTGGAGTTTTTGTGGCAAAGAGTGCTGGAGCATTTGGGCCGGCGAACCAGGTCACCAGGATGATGATTCCCGAAACAACCAATACAACCGCCAGTCCGCCGATCAGGAATGGCAGCATCCTCTGCCGTTTGTTGAAGTTATCCATGACGGATTGAGGAGAAGGTTCGTTGCTCATATTTTTTCCTTTTCTCCCGGCCAATTCCACCGGGCAATTTTTATTCTACCTGAAAAATCAAGGGATTTGTTTTCTACCCATAATATTCATATCCGATATTTCATTTCAAATTCCAAATGATATAATCTGCTCACGTATTTTTAAGCGTCGCGAGGAGGAGCTGTGGAAGTTCACATAACCAATTATAAGCGTTGCGATGTCCTTTCCATTATAGGCCGGGTGGATAGCGGCACCGCCCCTCAATTTCAGGATGAGACCCAAAAGCTCACCCAATCCGGAAAATACAAGCTTGTCTTCGACCTCAGCAAAGTGGAATATCTTTCCTCCGCAGGGCTGCGCATCCTGATCGTAACTCAAAAAGAATGCAAGCGCTATAATCGCGGAGAAGTGCTCCTGGCGGAAGTCCCTCCGAAAATCTATTCCTCCCTCGACCTGGCAGGATTTACTGCCCTGTTTCGATTCTTTCCTTCCGTCGTCGACGCGGTCGCTGCATTTTAAGGATCATGCCTTCTTCTTTGTATCATTTTGAGGGCAGGTACGCCTGCCTAGCGGATATCGCTGCGGTAGTTCGTGAAAAATCCGCGGAAGCCGGGTTGCAGGGGGATTCAATCAACGCGGTGGAATCCGCGGTGGACGAAGCCTGCTCCAATATCATTGAACACGCCTATAAAGGGGAAGATAAGGGTGAAATTGTTCTTGAAGTGGAGCTTATTTCGGAAGGCATTAAAATTCGTATCACCGACCAGGGCGACGCCTTCCAGCCTGAGAAAATCCCCAGCCCGGATATTAGCGCGCCGCTCTCCCGTAGAAAACCCTCCGGGTTGGGTCTTTATATGATGCGAAAATGCATGGATGAGGTCAGCTTCGAATTCTCGCCTGGTTGCAACACACTGACCCTGGTTAAATATCGTGATTCCGGCTGTTAAACCCGCTTTATATTTACCATTTTTGGTTACCCCCACTTAAATCCACTCCAACAATTCAACCTATCAACCTTAGAATTCCAAATCTCCCCTTCACTCAAAATAATTATTGATCGAAAAACAACACCCACCAGATCTGCCAGGCTGGGTGTTTTTCCAATGTGGGCACCGGTACGGTTTTGGGCTGAGGGGTCTCCCCCGGTGGGGGCAGCGGCACGATGATCTTATCCCCGGGCAATGCCATATGCCCTTCCTCGCGGGCGTAATCCTCCACTGCTTTCACCGAAGTGGCATACGCAATCTGCGTCTGGAGGTACACGTGTGTTTTTTCAAGGTTGGCGATCTCCGTGTTAACCGCGTTGCGTTGATTCACCAGGCGGGCCAGTTCGGAAATCCGACCGAAAAGAGTCATCATGATGAAAACCAAAATCACCAGACCGCCTGTGTAGAGCGCCTTGTTCTTGTCGATTTTGATATTGCGGATGAACTTCATTTCGGAAGGTAAAGGATACAAGAAAAGTGCCAATAAAAAACTCTGCCATCGCAGAGTTCAGGTGCCGAAGGTGGGATTTGAACCCACACGAGCGTTTGCCCACTACGCCCTGAACGTAGCGCGTCTGCCAATTCCGCCACTTCGGCTCAGTGGGCAATTCTATCAAACTTGCCTGTTTTGTCAACCTTGACGGACGGTATGCGCAGACACCCGGCGAAAACCAGGATTAAATGGATAGGTGGATGGATGAATTTAGAATCGTGTTCTGTTACATTATGATGATCGAGGTCTGGCCTACCATTCAGCGTTGAACCCTTCTATCGCGATATGCCTCTTTTTGGTCATGCTATAATCTTTTAGAGGTAAATCCATGAGCCAATTGCTTCTCCAGGTGCTTTCGATCCTAACCGAACCCTCGGGAGATCTCATTTTCCACCTCGTGCAGATCTTCTCCGCGCTGGCTGCGCTCCTCTTGGCGCTCTCCAGTCATCAGGACACAAAATCCACCATCTACCGCCGCTTTCTACTGGGGATCATCGTTGTTCTGGGAGGGCAGCTATTACTCTTCCTCATAACGACCTTCGGTTGGCGCGGGTATTTTGATACCCACCTACTGCTCCCCATTTTAGACCGCACAGTCAATTCGCTATGCATGGTCTGGATCATCTGGTTGTGGGTTGCTCCTTCACCCTGGAAAGTTGCGGATTTCTCACTTATCGGCGTGAATATTTTCATCGGTTTGTCTTTTGTAGTGACCGGGGTGACCTGGTTCGTGCAGGGCTCAGGATTGGATTTCAACTCCACCTGGCAGGATCTCCTTTGGGCAGATCTGATGGTGGTCGCGATTGTGGCCGGGTTGATCGGATTGATCATCAAAAAACCGGATGGCTGGGGCGTGGGCGTCGGGTTCCTGGCCATCAACCTCACGGGACTTACAGCACACCTTGTTTACCCCATGCAGCCTGGAGATTACGTGGGAATCGTCCGTTTGGTGCAGGTATTCACATATCCCTTACTGCCTGTCCTCACCCGTCGGTTTTCTCCTCCCCTCGCACCCACCCCGGCTGCAGTGCCAATCCAGATACCTTCCGGCCCGCCCGAGCGCACGCGCTTTACAGCCGAATCGCGCACCATCGATACCTGGCTGCAGCTTTCCGCGCAGGAACGCTCGGAACCCTTTCAGAGACTTCTGGTAAAGGCAATCGCCCAGACGATGGTTGCTGATATTTGCCTGCTTGTAACCACGCCAGATGCACAGAACCAGGTTCGCGTGCTTGCCGGGTACGACCTCATTCGCCAGGAATCGCTGGGGCAAGGATCAATCAAGGGTGAGAATATTCCTGAGATCGTCCACGCCTTCAGCCAGAACCTCCCGCTGATCATGCAAACCGGCGGGCAGGTGAGCAAAGATTTAAAAACCTTACGCGATGTTCTCAACCTGAAAGCCCCTTCCAATTCCATGTTCATCCCCATCTTATATCACCAGGAACCCATCGCCGGGATGCTGCTCTGCGCGCCCTATTCCACCCGGGTTTGGGATATCACTGACGAATCCTATCTCTACAGTGTCACCAACCGGGTTGGAGCGCTCCTTGCTGAGGTCTCGAAACGCGAAGAAGAACTGGAGCGCGACGACCTGGCAAATATGGACGAGGAATCCATCCGGCAGAAATACAGCTTATTGAAACAGGAGAATATCGCTCTCGTTACCGAAATAGACATCCTTCAAAAAAATCCCGAGCTGCCGCCCGAGCCCGCAGCGCCACAGTTGGAAACCCCTGCCGTGATCGCCCTGCCAGCCGTAACCGCCTCCGCGAATGGGAACCAGAACAGATTGAGCTTTGAAGAAGAGGAAAACCTACGTACGGAGCTGCGCATCACCCTTGAAGAAGTTTCCCGCCTGCGGGCTACCCAGGCTGGTTCGGAGGTATCCCCTGAATCGTCCCCGCCAGCATCCCAGGAATCCCTTCTGGGGGTTGCATCCGCCTCCAATCTGGTAGCCGTCCAGGCATTGCTGGTTGGCGTTCGTACCGCTGTAGAGCGCGGGGAGTCCAAATCCAGTATTGAGGAGAAACTCCAGGTCGCGGACGACTTGATCTTCCTGGCAAACTCACCCCAGGGGGTTATGCAGCCGTCTGAGTTCACCTCGCTGCTGGATGCAGCTGTGATGGCGAACCGGGAGGTGCTTGCCCGGCAAAACATTGTTCTCCTGAATGATATTCCATCCGATCTCCCCGCGCTTCAGGCGCTCCCCAGCCTGACCGGGCGGGTAATATCCTGTGTGCTTGGCAATCTAATCAAATCCACCCCTCCGGGTAGCTCGATCCACATGGATGCCTCGCCTGAGGCAAATTTCGTCGCCCTGCGAATGACTCATCCGGTGGAACCCGTGGTCGCGCCTGAAGTCAATCTCCCAGAAAGCTCCGAAACTTCCAGTCGGTGGGCCGCGGTTTCGCAGGAAGCCTGGGATTTAATGACAACTCAAATGGCTGCGATTGAGGGTGAAATCATTGTCCAATTGGAATCGTCAAACGAAGAGACAGTCCTTTTGGAATTCAAATCCGTCTCCCCCAACTGACCATTTTTCCCTGGAATTAAATGCGTTATTGGTTTGCAATCCTTGCCGCGATGTTCCTGACCGTCCTGGCGCTTTCCGGGTGCTCTTCCGCAGGCGGGGCGAAATTGGATTATGCACCAGCGGAATTGCTGCTGACACCCAACCCGGAGATCGCTCCCAGCCGAACGCCATTTCAACCTGGGCTCCTGCTTCAAACACCTTCGGGATCTAACAAATCCGCTACCTCGCTTCCAGGCGATTCTTCCCAAATCACGTTAAACCCGGCATATTGCCCACCGTACGAATATCCTTGTGCTAGGCTCGGATTGGCGCCCCAATTCCGGGTATCGCACGGACGTGATCCTGCTGGTTTCACTGGATAAGATCCACGGAGATGTCAGTATTGTTTCCTTCCCGCGAGACTTGTGGGTGCGTCTGCCGGGTATGGGCGAGGAGCGTATCAATACCGCAATGGAATTCGGGGGATTCCCTCTCGCGCAGGGGATGTTCTTCGATAATTTTGGGATCAAGATCGATCATTACATAATCACCAACTTTCAGGGTTTTGTGAACCTTGTGGACAGCCTGGGTGGGATCAACGTAATGGCAGGCATTGAACTTTATGATACCTGCAGTCTGCCACAGGCTTCAGGCGGCTATTGCTACATCGCACCGGGTCTCAATCCGATGGATGGCGCAACCGCTCTTTGGTACGTCCGCTCGCGGGGTACCACCAGCGATTTCGACCGCACCCGCCGCGCTCAGGAAGTGCTGAAAGCCTTGTTCGAAAAGCTGATAAGTCTGGACGCGGTCAATAAGACCTCCCAGCTTTTCTCCAGCCTTTCCGGAACCGTGGAGACGGACATGACTCCCGCGCAGATCCTGCCCTTTCTCCCCCTGGCTGCCCAAACCGCCGCGGATCCCGCCCGAATACGCCAGTTTTTTATCGGTCCTGCCGAAGCCTTCGGATACATCATCCCCTCCACCGGGGCCAACGTACTCCTGCCCAACATGGAAGCGATCCAAAGCTTGCTCGACCAGGCCGGAGGGAAATGAGCGGTATCGTCAAATTGACGCCCAAGTGCTGAGGGGATATACTAAATTAGTAGAAATCTATGCGCAATCTTGGGAGACATATCGCTCATGAATAATCCCATCATCCACATCAGCGGGGAGAGTGTGCTTGCCCCGGTCATCGAATCCTGGGGGATTTACCTTCAGGACCAGGGAAAATCGCCTCACACGGTCAAGGCGTTCCTGGCGGATTTGCGTTTATTCGCTGGCTTTTTTCCTCCCAATCAGACCATTGCCGCCATCACAACCGAGAATATCAATTCCTTTTTAGGTTGGCTGGAAAGCGGCCGCGGCGTTTCCTGCAGTCCAAAATCACTTGCCCGGCGGGTTACTTCCATAAAAGCCTTCTTCCGCTGGCTTTTTCAAAACGGGCGGATCAATTCAGATCCTGCCGAAAAGGTGCTCCAGAAAACAGTGATCAGCCCTCTTCCTGAAGTCTTAACCCCGGAAGAGATCGAAAAAGTCAGGTTTGTCGCTGATACCGCCCGCATGGGAAAGATCCCCGATAGCCGCCCGGCAGCCTTGTTTGGCTTGCTCATCGAGACCGGGATCAAAAAAGGCGAATGTCTCGCCCTCAGCATGAACCATATCGACACAACGGATGATATGCATCCGTATGTTTTTGTGCGCTACGCCAATCCTTCCAATCGGTATAAGGAACGCAAGATAGATCTCAGTCAGGCCTTCCTTGCCGTTTTCAAGGAGTATTGCGCCCAGTACCAGCCTGCCGACAAGGTCTTCCCCTGGTCCCAGCGCCGGTTGGAATACCTTCTGGAGGATCTCGGGGTGGAAGCTGGACTACAAAAACACCTTTCTTTCGATATGTGCCGCTGGAGCTCCGCCCTCCAGGATTGGCGGAATGACATCGAATCCGAAAAGATCCGCCAAAAAATGGGTATCTCTAAGATCCAATGGCGCGAGATCAGTCTGAAATTGCGTCAGCTTGCGGAAAAACAGATCAACGTCTAGTTTTTATCACCCTGATTTCCAGAATATTCCTGGTTGTGTCTGTCACACGATATGGGTGCATGATTCGGAAACCCGGAATCCAGAAGATGCCGGTCTGATCGCAAAACAAAGGCCAGTTCTTCCTGGCTTCCTGTGGTAATCCCTCGTTGATCCAGAAATCCGAGAGTTTCTGAGACCGACCATTCAATCCGTACGGTTGGATCCGATCGCCTTCTTCCCGGGTACGCAGGATCAAAGGGAATTTCAAGGTATCCAGATCAAGAACCGCCAGGTATGGATCCATCAGATCCAAGGATAGTGTCGATTCTTTATTATTCAACCGGTTTTGAAATTCAATTTGAATATTTCCAATACTAAAACCATGATCATCTTTCTGCACAATTTGTGAACTCCCGGACGGCACCCACAGTTGATCCGGCTGAATGACCTCGATCGCCTTTTCCTTGAGGATCAATTTTCCCCGGGAGAGCACCGCCTCAAGCCCGTCCAGAAGGTCTACTTTTTTACCGGATGGGGAATCATGGATGAGCGAAAGGATCCTCTCGATTGCGCCAAAATCCACGTCGCGGTTATCCTCTCTCAGTTTGTGTATCACTTTGCGCAGAAGTTCACGCTGGATGGCAAGGTGTTCCGCTTGCATTGCGGTTAGCGATAAAGTGAAATAGCCCAGCCCTTTATCAATGATTACGCGATCTAAGGCGTCCTCAGCGAGATTTGTTAACAAATCCTCCACCTCAGCCATCACCTGGGACGTCCTCCCCAGTCGATCGCGGATCCCAGACTGATATGTTTCCAGGAGTGGCATCGCCTCCAAACGCAGCCGGTTGCGGAAATAACTGATGTCGGTGTTGGTCTCATCGTGAATGTATGTAATCGCATTTTGCTCGCAAAACTGCTCGGTCTCCTGCCGTTTGGTACGTAGCAGCGGGCGAACGAGTGGGATCTCGGTATCAAACCGGGAAAGGATCGTTCGCGGTTTCATCCCCTTAAGCCCGCTCACACCGCTGCCGCGCAGAAAGTGCATCAGCACCGTTTCAGCCTGGTCGTCCTCCGTGTGCCCGGTAGCCACCGCCTGCGCTCCCACCTGGCGCGCTTGCTCGAAGAGAAAGCGGTAACGCAGCTCCCTGGCGCCTTCTTCGATTGAAAGCGAGTGTTCCTGGCAATATCCCCGCACATCCCCGCTACCCAAAATAAACGGGGTTTTCCGGGAGTTGGCATACTCTTCGACCAATCTCGCGTCCTGGTCGGATTTTGTCCGCAGTTGGTGGTCAAAATGAGCAACGACCAGCGGAAATCCGCACTGAATCAGAGTTTCCGCCAGGCATAAGCTATCCGCACCACCGGAAACCCCGGTCAGAATGGGGTTTTCGCGAGTCAATTTCAAATCCCTGGTCAACACGGATTGAAACTTGAGCAAATCCATGCTGGGATTATAGCATCCGGAAATTACCGGAAATCTGCTTGCCCTCAAAGCTAGTTTGTGCTAGACTAAATTAAAATTTGTTAACAAACGCGGGGTTGTCATGGCAGAGAAAATCCTGATTGTTGATGACGATATGGAGACGCTGCGTCTTGTGGGTCTCATGCTGCAGCGGCAGGGGTACCAGATCGTTGCCGCCAGCAACGGAACGCAGGCGCTGGGTCTCACCCGCAATGAAAAACCTGATCTGATCGTGCTGGATGTGATGATGCCTGATATGGACGGCTACGAGGTCACCCGCCAGCTCCGTCAGGATAAAGAAACGCTTGATATCCCCATCATCCTCTTTACCGCCAAGAGCCAGGTCGATGACAAGGTCACCGGCTACGAAGTCGGCGCGGATGATTACCTGACCAAACCGGTCCACCCTGCTGAGTTGGTTGCGCATATTAAGGCGCTTCTGGCGCGTGGAAAAAACCGTGCTGCTGCTCCACAGGAGAAGGGCTATTCCATAGGTTTCATTGCTACCAAGGGCGGGCTTGGCGTTTCCAGCCTGGCACTCAACCTGGCCATCACGATGCGCCAACGCAGCAAAACTGAGGTGATCGCCGCCGAGCTGCGGCCTGGCCAGGGGACCTGGGGGGTGGAACTAGCCTTTCCCGAAACCGACGGGTTGAACAAACTGCTCAAGCTCAAACCACCGGAGATCACCAAAGCCAGGGTTGAAGGCGAGTTGGTTAAGATGACCAATGGACTTCACATGCTGATGGCTTCAAATTACACCCGTGATACCAACCCCTTCGAAGCCCAAGAACAGATGAAGACAATTTTGCAACATTTGGGTGCCCTTGGGAAAATCCTTTTGCTGGATATTGGTACAAATTACTTGCCAGGGTTGGATGACGTCCTGGATATGTGCGATGAGATGGTCCTTGTTACAGAACCACAACCGGTGACGATTCAGCGAACACGAACGCTCCTTGAGGAATTGAAACTGAGGGGATTCGGAAAATCCAAACTGCTATCGCTGGTGTTGATCAATAGGGTGCGAACAGATGTGCAGTATTCAATTTCTCAGGTGCAGGATGCGCTGCACACACCAGTCCTGCAGATGATTCCTCCCGTCCCGGAGTTGGCTTACCAGGCCAGCCTGCGGAACATCCCCTTAATTGATGTGCAGCCTGAAGGATTATTAACCCAGCAATTCGCCAAGCTGGCTGAAGATATCATGAGCCATATACAAAAATAATTTCCCTTCATTCAGGGGGGACCGAAAAGAAGGAGCGTTGGTATTTTTATCGTTATTTATATAGATTATGAGTGAAATCACATTTACCCTTGCCCTGCGTCGTTACCAGACGCTGATCGATATTGCCCGCGACTTGGCCACTGTCACGGACCTGGATAGTCTCCTTTTGAAAATCGTCCGGGTGGCTGAAGACCTTGTTAAAGCCGAAGGCGCGTCCCTTCTGCTTTACGATGAAGTCCACTGCGAGCTCTATTTTAAAAAGATCTCGATTGGCGGGCAGGAGAAATCCTCCAATTTTATTGTTCCTGAAGAAAGCGTTGCTGGCTATGTAGCCACCCATCGGGAGCCGGTGTATATTTCGGACGCGGAAAACGATTCGCGCTTTCCTTCTCCCTTTATTAAAAATATTGGGTACCCAGTGAAATCCCTGATCGCCATCCCGCTGATCACCAGGGAAAAATGCATCGGCGTGTTGGAAGTCTTCAATAAAAAGGATGAAGGATTCAACAAAGAGGATGAAGGTGTTCTGCTGGCGCTGGGTGCGCAGGCGTCCATCGCCATTGAAAACGCACGCCTTTTTAAACAATCTGACCTGATCTCGGAACTGGTGCATGAGATTCGCACACCGCTAACCTCGATCACAACCATCGCCTACCTGCTGGAACGCTCCGAGTTGACCGAAGAACAGCGGGTGGGGTTGGCAAAGACCATCTCTGAGGAAACCATGCGGCTGAATGACATGGCCACCTCTTTCCTCGATCTAGCCAGACTGGAATCCGGCAGCATGGTCTTTAACCCTGAAGCCATCAGTGTCCCCCAGATCCTGCAGGAGTGCGTCAACGTCATTGAACCCAAAGCTGCTGAGCGGGGTATCAAATTCCACATCGAAATCCCCCATGATATCCTGCCCACCCTGGAAGCTGACCGGGATAAGATAAAACAAGTGCTCCTCAACCTGCTCAGCAACGCGGTTAAATATAACCGCGATAACGGCACTATCGAAATCCGTGCCTGGAACGCGGATCACTTTATCTGCATCAGCATCCGTGATAGCGGGGCAGGAATTCCAGAAAGCGAACTGGGACACATTTTCGAAAAATTCTATCGCTCCAAGGGAACTGAGAAGTCCACCCAGGGAACCGGGCTGGGGCTCTCAATTTGTAAAAAGATCGTCGAGAGCCACGGAGGCTCGATCGAAGCGCAGAGCACCCTCAACGTGGGCAGCACCTTCGTGATCAAACTTCCCCAGGAGTTCATGGGATCGTAAGCTCTCCCATTTAGGCCATAGATAAAGTCAATTTCAATGGGGTAGTGCTACCTGCTTCCCCGACGGCCAAACTGCCGTTCCAGCAAATCCACCGAAAGATGGATCATGGTCGGTCGTCCGTGCGGGCAGGTCCGGGGTGATTCGCAGCCCTCCAGGTCCTGGAGAAGTTTTTCCTGCTCAGATCTGGAGAGCACTTTGCCCGCTTTCACCGCGGCCCGTTTGCAAATGCGTGCGATCAATCTCGCCTCGATCTCTCCCTGAAGCGGTGTTTCATCCTCCTCAAAATCCTCAATGGCAACTCTTAAGGCCTCCTGAGGCGGCATGCTTGCCACGATCACGGGTACAGAACGAATGCGGAAGGATTCTGTTCCGAACGGCTCGATTTCAAAACCAATATGCCGCAGTGTTTCCAGTTGCTCCAGGAAAATTTTGGTTTTTCCCGGGGGAATTTCAAAAATCATCGGCTCGAGTAAGGACTGGGCTGGCTGACCTTGCTGATGCTGCCCACGGAACCTCTCGAAGAGCACCCGCTCGTGCGCTGCATGCTGGTCGATAAGGTAGAGTCCGTCCGGTCCCTCAGCCACCAGGTAGGCTGCGCCGATCTGCCCCACCAGACGCAGCAGCGGCAGCCCACCAAATGCAAAAGGGGCTTGGTTGGGTGTTGAAAGTCCTTGAAGTGTGCCCGTTCCTGTCTGCGCTTCGCCCGGTTCAGGTTGAGAAAACGCTGCACCGGATTCAAGATCCTTGGATTCGGTTTGGACGGGAACGAATGGCTGCCACGTTCGCCCAGTGAACTGCGGTACCGGCGATTCCGCAAGCAGCGCTCTGCGGATCGAGCGTTGCACCAGGCTGAAAATTCTATCCGGGGAGCGAAATCGCACCTCGGCTTTAGCTGGATGCACATTGACGTCCAGCTCCTCAGGGGGAAGTTCCAGGAAAAGAGCAGCCAAAGGATAGCGGCCCACCATCAGGTAGGTGTGATAGGCTTGCACCAGGGCTGTGTTAAGGGTGGCATCCACCACCCAGCGTCCATTGATAAAAAATGTGATCTCCTTGCGATTGGAGCGGGTGAGCGAAATAGGGCTGACAAATCCGCTGATCTCGAAGCCATCCTCCTCCAGATCGATCCGGATCAACTGCCGCGCGGTTTGCAGGTCGAACATCACCCGCATCACCGCATCGCGGTCCCCTCTGCCCTCGGTGTTCACTTGCAGTTTCCCATCCAGAAAAAGCTGGAATTTTACTTGTGGATACGCTGCCGCATATCTCACCACCAGGTTTTCGATCGCCTGCCGTTCGGTACGCTCCTGCTTCTGGAATTTCAAGCGCGCGGGGGTGTTGAAAAACAGATCCTCCACCCGCACGGTTGTTCCCGTTGGCGAGGCAATGGGTTCGATCCCGACCATGCGGGCTCCATCCACTTCCAGATGAGCTCCCATCAATGATTCTTTGGTTCTCGATACAAGGGAAAAATGCGAGACGGACGCGATGGAGGCCAGCGCTTCTCCGCGAAAGCCCAGGGTTTGGATCCGGCTGAGTTCCTCGGCATCCCTCAGTTTGCTTGTGGCGTGCCTCGCCACGGCCAGGGGTAATTCCTCAGCCGGGATACCCGCACCATTGTCCGAGACCTCTACCAGGCGCTGCCCACTGCCCAAAACCCGGATGGTGATCTCCGTGCAGGTGGCATCCAGTGAATTCTCGATCAATTCCTTGACTACCGATACGGGGCGCTCCACCACCTCGCCGGCGGCGATCTGTGAAGCGGTCTTTTCTGAGAGGATCGCGATTCCCATGGCAATTGCAGGATGATTATAACCGTTGAGTCTTCGCTGTCTTCAGCCCGGGTTGATTCCGGTTATACTCGGCGAATGCCTGAGTTCACTCTCTTTTTCGATGTGGATGATACCCTTTACCCGCCCTCGACCGGCATTTGGGATCTGATTGGGGACCGCATCGATCTCTTCATCCAAACCCGCCTGAATATGGATCCCAGTGATACTGCCGGGCTCCGCAAACGGCTGTTCACCACCTATGGGACGACTCTGCGCGGGTTGGTGGAGGAGTTCGGTATCGACCGGCGGGATTATCTGGCTTTCGTCCACGATGTCCCTGTGGAAAGCATTCTTCAACCAGATCTGCGATTGCGGGATTCGCTCTTACAACAACCAGAGAAAAAGGTAATTTTCACCAATGCGGATAAAGCCTACGCCAGCAGGATTATCCAGACTCTCGGGCTTGTGGATTGTTTTAGTCAAATGATCGATATTGTCGATATTTGGCCATCCTGCAAGCCGCAGCCCGAAGCGTACCGAAAAGCGCTTGCTCTAGCCGGTGGACTTCAACCAAACTGTGTGATCTTGTTTGATGATACGCCGGCCAACCTGGTCACCGCCTCCACGCTTGGGTTTCAAACCGTGCTGGTTGGAGAAAAACCCCTTTCCCCTGGAATTCAAACCCGCATATTAAGGATTCACGATTTTCCCTCGGTTCTGCCAGATGGCAATCATTAAAGAGCCTTGAGCAGTTTTTCACCCAGAATTAATCAAACTGTGTTAAATTTCATTATTCATATCCTTGGAGAGTGAAAGCATGAAATCCAATACTGGCAAGATCCTTCTATTTGTTTTTATCGGTTTGCTGCTGATCGCCTTTATCTTCTCCGCTGGTCTCTGGACTGGTTCCATGTTCACCCGCGGCGGAATCAACCGCAATACCGTCCTTCAGCTACCCTCGGCAGCCTCCCCATCGGCGCAGACACAGACGACAGCCACGCCGGTCGACCGCAATACCTTGTTTGTTCCCTTTTGGCAGGCCTGGGATACTGTCCATAGCGAATATGTGGATCAACCGGTGGATGACGTCAAATTGATGGAAGGCGCCATTCGCGGGATGCTCTCCAGCCTGGGTGACCCGCACACCGCCTATATGGATCCGATGGAATTCCAGCAGGCAAACGCACCTCTGGAAGGGGAATATGAAGGTATTGGGGCATATGTGGATACCACCGCGGAATTCCTGACCATCATCAGTCCCATGCCTGGCTCCCCTGCTGAAAAAGCTGGCGTGAAATCTGGAGATGCAATCATCGCCATTAATGGCGAGGATATGACCGGTATCGATCCGAATCTCGTCCTGCGCAAGGTTCTTGGACCAGCTGGCTCCGAGGTTGAACTCAAGTTGCATCGTAAGGATGTGGAGGATTTCACCGTCAAGATCGTCCGGGAAAAGATCCTCATCCCGAGTGTGTCATCCAAGATGTTGGATAACAATATCGCTTATATCAATCTCTCCTCTTTTGCCGCGGATACGGGTCCCAAGCTGCGCCAGGACCTGCAGGAACTCATGGCGAAAAACCCCAAGGGCATCATCCTTGACCTGCGCAACGACGGCGGCGGTTACCTGGATACAGCCCAACAGGTGGTTTCCGAATTCCTGAAAAGTGGTACCGTGCTCATCGAGGAATATGGTGACAAAAGCCAGCATAAATACGAAGTGAAGCCTGGTGGTTTAGCCACCGATATCCCACTCGTGGTTCTGGTGAATGGCGGCACGGCATCCGCATCGGAGATCACTGCAGGCGCTATTCAGGATTACAAGCGGGGTATATTGATCGGCGAAAAGACCTATGGCAAAGGTTCGGTCCAGCAGTGGTCGACCCTGCCCAACGATGCCGGTGCGATCCGCGTGACCATAGCCCGCTGGCTGACCCCCAACGGCCGCCAGATCAACAAGATCGGCCTTCCACCCGATATCGAGGTGAAACTTACCCAGGAAGATATCGATGCGAAAAGGGATCCCCAGCTCGAACGGGCGATCCAATATATCCTGACAGGAAATTAATTGACATCCTGGTTTGTGCAAGGTATAATCGCCGTTTGTTAAAACGTTGAACGGAGAAATTATGGAAGAAAATACTGCTCCAAACCTCGAGCAAAACGGCGAGATGACCACAAAAACACATTTTACCGGCAAGGTGACCCTGGTCAGCCTGGCTGGGGCAAAGGTAGATCTCGGCGATGGGCTCACCGGTCTGATCCATATTTCTCAGATCAAAACCACGGATGGTCAACCGATCAAACGCGTGAGCGACGTCCTCAAACCTGGTGATTCCATCGAAGTCTGGGTCAAACGGGTTCGCAAGGACCGCGTTGAATTGACCATGTTCGAGCCGCTGCTTTATGATTGGCGCGACCTGAAACCGGATATGATCGTTAAAGGCAAGGTCATCCGGCTGGAGACCTTCGGCGCTTTCGTGGATATCGGTGCCGAAAAATCCGGTCTTCTTCACGTAAGCGAGCTTTCTCACGGGTACGTCCGCAATCCCACCGACCTCCTCAAAGAAGGCGAGGAGATCGAAGTCAAGGTTATCGAAGTCGATCGCAAGAAGAAACAGATCAAATTGAGCATGAAAGCCCTCGAAGCCGAACCGGTCAAAGAAGAGGAAAATGTTGAGGCTGCCAAACCCACCAGGGGTAAAAAAGGTTCAAAAAAGTCCAAATCCGAGTCTACAGGGGAAACGGAAACCCAGGCTGAACCCGATCCCACAGCCATGGAACTGGCATACCGCGAAGCGATGACCAAGGAAAAATCCAAAAATCAGGACGCGAGCCATAACAAGAAAGAAAAACAAGGCTTGAAGGATCAGGAAGACCTCCTGACACGAACACTCGAACAAAAAGTTCAGACAAAATGAAACTTCAGGACCCCCGCCTCCAACGGGGGTCCTTCTTTTTATGTTGAGTTCACATCGGGAGGTCCAATGGATCCAAAATATATTTTTTTCACCGGCGGAGTGGTCAGTTCGGTTGGCAAAGGCGTCACAGCCGCAGCGATCGGCAGATTATTGAAAGAGCGCGGATTCAAAGTGATGGTACAAAAGCTGGATCCCTATATAAATGTTGATCCTGGCACGATGAGCCCTTATCAACACGGCGAAGTGTATGTTCTGGATGATGGCGCCGAAACCGACCTGGACCTGGGGCATTACGAACGCTTCATCGATATCCGCTTGAACCGCGCCTGCAACACCACCACCGGTCAGGTCTACGCCGAGGTGATCGGCAAGGAACGCCGCGGAGATTTCCTGGGGGGCACCATCCAGGTCATCCCTCATATCACCAACGAGATCAAGCACCGCATTCTGATGGTTGCCAAAGTGACCGGGGCAGAGATCATCCTGGTTGAGGTGGGCGGCACCGTGGGCGATATCGAAAGCCAACCCTTCCTGGAGGCGCTGCGCCAGCTCCGCAAGGAGTTGGGGCGGGAAAATACGCTCTCCATCCATGTCACCTGGCTGCCTTATATCCAGGCAACCTCAGAGTTGAAGACCAAACCCACGCAGCACTCCGTACGGGAGCTGCGCTCCATCGGAATCCAGCCGGATATGATCGTCGCCCGCAGTGACCAACCCGTGGAGGAGAACCTGTTGGAAAAGATCGCGCTTTTCTGCGATGTGGAAAAGGATGCCGTCATCCCCATGCAGACCGCGCCGGTGCTTTACGAGATTCCCCTCGAGCTGGAGAAGGCTGGCGTGGCAGAATTCATCCTGCGGAAATTCAACATCCGAGCCCTCACCACTCCTGATTGGGAACCCTGGCAAAAGCTGGTGGAGGATATCCGCCGGCCCAAACCTGGCATCCGCATCGCGTTGGTTGGGAAATACGTGGAGCTGCATGACGCGTATATCAGTGTCCGTGAAGCGCTCTTTCACGCCGCCACCCGCCAGGGTGTCGATGTTCAGATCGAATGGGTTCACGCGGTGAACCTGGAAAAGGAAAAAGGACTCGAGCAGCTTAAGGGGGTCCACGGCATCGTAGTGCCCGGCGGTTTTGGCAGCCGCGGTATCGAGGGCAAGATCAAAGCCGCAGAGTACGCCCGAGAGAATCGCATCCCTTACCTGGGGTTGTGTCTGGGCATGCAGGTGATGACGATCGATTTTGCCCGTGCAGCCCTCGGGACCGAGGATGTCAATTCAGCCGAGTTTGACCCTGCCACACCCAACCCCGTGATAGACCTGATGCCAGATCAGCAGCACATCACCGAAAAAGGCGGCACCATGCGCCTCGGTCTATATCCTTGCCAATTGAAGCTAGGAACCATTGCTGCCGGCGCGTATCCAACAGAGTTAGTGCAGGAACGGCACCGCCATCGCTTTGAATTCAACAATCTGTTCCGCGACCGGCTGGAGAAAAAGGGGCTGGTCTTTTCGGGGCTATCCCCGGATGGCACTCTGGTGGAAATCGCCGAGCTCAAAGATCACCCTTTCATGCTGGGCACCCAGTTCCACCCGGAATTTCTTTCACGCCCAAACGCGCCCCATCCGCTCTTTCTCGCCTTCATCGCAGCCGTCAAAAAACATGCCGGCGTTTGACCATTTAACTCGGTCTTCAGGCGATAAATAACAGTACAAGATTGTTTTGGGATATACTAAGCCTAACTATTTCAATTATTTTTGAGGTGAACATGGAAACAACGATCGAATCAATCCTCGCACAGGAGATCCTGGATTCCCGCGGCAACCCAACAGTGGAAGTGGAAGTGGTGCTTGTGGACGGTTCCTGGGGAAGGGCAGCCGTTCCATCCGGCGCCTCCACCGGCATCCATGAAGCCCTGGAAATGCGGGACGGGGATAAAACGCGCTACAACGGCAAGGGTGTTCTCAAAGCAGTGGAGAATGTGAACGAAAAGATCGCCGAACTGCTGGTGGGCTGGGACGCTGCCGAGCAGAAGGCTGTGGATACCGCCATGATCGAGCTGGATGCCACCCCCAATAAATCCAGCCTGGGTGCTAATGCCATGCTGGGCACCAGCATCGCCGTGGCCAAAGCTGCAGCCAATGCCTTCGGGCTTCCGCTCTACCGCTACATCGGCGGGGTGTATGCCCATGTGCTGCCCGTCCCAATGATGAACATCCTTAATGGCGGTGCCCACACTGCCTGGCAGTCCACCGATGCACAGGAATTTATGGTGATGCCGTTGGGAGCTCCCTCCTTCGCTGAAGGTCTGCGCTGGGGAGCCGAGATCTACCACGCGCTCAAATCGGTGCTGAAAGCCCGCGGTTATGCCACCCTGGTCGGAGATGAAGGCGGCTACGCGCCAGCTCTAAAAGCCAATGTCGAAGCCGTCGAGGTTATCCTCGAGGCGATCGAAAAGGCCGGCTATAAAGCTGGGGAACAGGTAGCCATCGCGCTCGACCCGGCTGCCTCAGAGCTTTTTGACGAAGAAACCAAAACCTACAACCTGCGGAAAGAAGGCAAGAAGCTGACCCCCGAGCAGATGGTTGCCTTCTGGAAGAATTGGATCGACCAGTTTCCGATCGTTTCAATCGAAGACGGCTTCGCCCAGGATGACTGGGACGGTTGGAAGATGTTCACAGCCGAAGTCGGCGACCGCCTTCAGATCGTTGGCGACGACCTGCTCGTCACCAACCCCGAGCGTGTCCGCCGCGCGATCAAGGAAAAAGCCTGTAACGCGCTGCTGGTCAAATTGAACCAGATCGGCACTCTGACGGAAACCATCGAAGCAGTGGAAACCTGCCATCGCAATGGATGGCGGGCGGTCACCTCGCATCGCTCCGGCGAGACTGAGGATTCCACGATCGCAGACCTGGCGGTTGCGCTCAACATGGGTCAGATCAAGACCGGCGCTCCCGCCCGTTCCGACCGGGTGGCAAAATACAACCAACTCCTGCGCATCGAATCCGAACTGGGCGATACCGCTCACTATGCCGGCTGGGGTGCTTTGAAGCACAAAGCCTAATTACAGATAGTATAAAACCGGCTTGTCGAGAAAAATCGACAAGCCGGTTTTTTATTAGGTAACTCGGTCCAAAAAATCACGGAAAACCTGGGCGGCATTCAGCTTCACCCGCCCGCTGCTCACTTTTTCAAAAGCCGGCAGCAGATCGTTTGCCAGGCGCGAACCAGTAGCTTTCTGCGTCAGGGATACTGCGCTGGCAGCGTAGCGCACCGCGTTCTGCGGCTCGATGCGGTCAAAATCCTCAAAGAACCAGGCGCAGGATGCAAACATGCGCTGCCGCTCAAACTGCGCTCTCAGCAATAAATTCAATCTTTTTATTTCGTCTGTCGATATTTCAAGGCCGCCGAATCCGGCAAGACTGGGTGAAAGAATAAAATTAGGATCCCGCGTTTGAACCGCCAAATCTCGCAACTGCCAGGGGTCCTTAACCAAATGCTGGGTTTCATCCAGGAACACCTGATCAATTACCTCCGCGGTCGCATTCAGCGCTTCACGCAGCGGGGCTTTCCATTCCGGGTGCGGCGTGCAATCGCAAGCGCCAGACCAGCGCCGCAGTTCGTGCATACAGCTCCAGGAGGTCTTCTCTCGAATCGCAACCCGCGCTTCTGGCAAATGCTCACGCAGCCAGAGCTCGGGGAAAACCGGTTGGATATCGGCTGAGGCAAGGGAAGAGGAAAAAAGCCGCTTCAGGAACTCATAACGGAACTCCTGGTGATGTCCGTAAAGTTCCCCATCGGTCGCGACCAGAACAAGCTGATCATTTTGACCGGATGAATACTTGGGCAGAAGAAACCTTCTTGTGAAATCATCGGCATTTGAGGTAACGTCTTTATTGAAGCTGATCCCCGAACTTAATTCCTGGTCGTAGAAGAATACGACCATGGAGCGGTTCTGATCCAATTCGACCAGGTATGGCTGCCGCGAATCAATATTTTCTGACGCCTGCCAGGGCGCCAGGATGGTAAAGCGGATTCCCAGTTCCGATAGGACCTCAAGCGTCTCCATATCCACAGCGGTCTCCGGCAGCCACATGCCCTGCGGCGGTCTTCCGTATGTTCTCGAAAAGTCCTCAATTCCCCAGCGGACCTGGGTGAGTTTATCTCGTCGGGAGGCCAGCGGCAGGATCGAATGATGATACGGTTGCGCCATGGCATTTCCCGCAGCGTATTTTTGCAGGTTGTAATGATCATCCGCTGAAGCCCGCCGGATAATGGCAGGATGATTTTCATCCAGCCATTCGGAAAGCGTCGGCCCGAAGTTGAAGCTGAGGCTCCCGAAATTCCCTGCTTCAGCATTTGGTCGATAACAATCTTCCACGATTCGTTCATTCCAGTTGGAAAAGGGAGCCGCTCCAGGCTCAATGGGGATGACACCGGTGAGAGGATCCTCACGGGGTGGCTGGTAGAAATGTCCGTGGACGCAAAAGAAATTCCCGCTCATATTAATCCGGTTTCAGATAATCGATCATCAGGCTCAATCTCGCGGGCATAAGTCCAAAAAGACGTGGAAGTGTATCCAATGCAGTCGTATGATCCACGGCCAGGTAATCCAGCCAGTAAACTGAAACCGGCGAACGCTTGAGGACTTGTTCAGCAAAGAGGTTCATGGAGCGCAGGAAAACCGGCGAGGAATTTATTATAGTTTTTTTTCTGTGGGTGGCTGCCATGATGATCTCGACAATCTGCCGGAAGGTAAGATATTCACAACCCCCGATGGGGATTGTTTGATTCCTCGTTTTTGGCTCCTCCAGCGCCCAGGTCAGGCAGGTCACCAGATCTTCTATCCAAAGCGGTTGGAGATTTACCAGTCCATCTCCGGGCATGAAGAAAAAGAAGGGAAATGCTCTCATTAACTGATCGATCACAGTAGTAAATTGATCCCCCGGGCCGAACACCGCAGAGGATTTGAAGATGGTGTATGTGACGCCACTCTTTTTGATCAATCCTTCGGCGATTCCTTTGGCCTTCATCACCGGGAATGCCGAGGCTCGATCCGCACCGATATGACTGAGGAAAAAAAAGCGCTCTACGCCTGATTGAGCGGCAGCATCTGCAAGGATCGCCGTACCATCGATATCCACCCCGTTCAGATCCGCCTGGCTGCCAGCGCGTTCAGTGCCTGCCAGGTGGTAGATGACATCCACATCGCGCATGGCCGCCATCAAACCACGATCATCGTTCAGGCTGCACACTGCCACCTCCACCTTCACCCCGCGGGGAATCCGCGGAGAATTGGGGGATGGTCGCAGCAATAGACGGATGGGCTTGCCAAGCAGGTTCAGGCTGCGGATCAAAGCTGATCCGACAAAACCTGTTGCCCCGGTAACCAGGATCATGGCTCGAATTATAGCAGAGCCGCCCTCCCAACCTCCGCTGGCATGCTTCTTGTAACATTGAGCCTGATGCATTGATTTAAGTAGAGAAAAAGGTCCGCCATGGAAGATAACTCAACCTCTGCCCGGAAAAACATTGCCCTAATGGGCTTTCATTACTATCAGGACACGGTCCACTATTCGGATAAAGACCTCTCCCGCTGGCTGCCCGAGTTGGAATCCCTTGGGGCAGCCTGGCTGGTAATCCAGTCCGAGCCTGACCGCGCCATCCCCGAAGCCTTTCTTCAGGGATTGATCCAGGCTGGAATTGAACCCATCATTCAGATCCAGGTCGCGCTTCCCAATCCGCCTGATCAATCCAGCCTGAAGGTTGTGCTGGAATCGTATGCAAATTGGGGTGTCCGGTATATCCAGATGTTCGACCGGCCCAATTTAACCTCCAGTTGGTCCTCGGCTGCCTGGTTCCAGGAAGACCTGGTGGAGCGCTTCCTTGACCGTTTTCTTCCCTTTGCGGAAACCATCTGCAGCCTGGGCATGACCCCGGTATTCCCGGCACTGGAGCCCGGCGGCAATTACTGGGACACAGCGTTTCTGAAATCAGCGCTTGAATCGATGGAACGCCGGAAACAAACTGAGATAAGTCGAAAAATGGCCCTATCCGCTTACGCCTATACCTTCTCCAAACCGCTGGATTGGGGCGCTGGCGGACCGGAGCGCTGGGGGGATGTGCGGCCTTATTTCACTCCGGATGGCAGCGAGGATCAGCTCGGTTTTCGCATTGCGGATTGGTATTCGGCAATTGCCAAAACCGTTCTTGGCCAGGATCTGCCCATTTTCCTTTTCGGCGTTGGGCTGCAGGCCAACCCGATGGCACCCCAGGGAGAAACCTTCACCCCCGAAATCTATTCGTCATTTATTCTTGAGATCGTCTCCTCATTCGCCGATCAAAATTCGCAGAAGCAATACCACCCCGGCGATACCATCCTGCCCATTAATCCTGCCGTCACTGCCGCCTGCTTCTGGCTGTTGGCATCGGAGGTGGAAAGCCGTTTCAAAGAGTTCGCCTGGTACGACGAGCAGGGTGGGTCCTGGCCTGTGGTACCTGCTCTGAAGGAATTTGCGCTCCGGAACAGTCTCCCGGCGGAACCGAAATCGATGCCAACGCCGAACCCTGGCGAGCAACAACTGGAGCATTATCTGCTCCTCCCCACTTACGAATGGGGTGTGGCGGATTGGCACCTGGATGTGATCAGACCATTCGTAAAGAAATACCAGCCCACCATCGGCTTTTCTATAAAAGATGCATCCCTTGCCCGCCAGGTGACGGTGATCGGTAACACCCAGGTTTTCGCTGAATCCGACTTGGAAATGCTTCGCCGCAGCGGATGCCGGGTGGAACGCATCAATGGCGATGGCACCAGTATTGCAACACAATTGGCAGAGAGGTAGAAACCATGACAATTTCCGTCCTTCCCCGTCCCGTCCTTCGCACCCCCATCGCGGCAAGAATGCCTGTGCTCAAAGTCATCGGCCTTGGTGGAGGCGGATGCAATGCGATCAACCGCATGATAGAGCTGGGCATAAGCGGGGTGGATTTCATCGCTGCCAATACTGACTGCCAGGCACTGAATGCCACACTTGCTACCACCAAAATCCACCTGGGTCCAAAATCAACCCGCGGGCTGGGTGCCGGGGGCAGCCCGCAGATGGGAGAGGCTGCGGCAGAAGAAAGTTACAGTGCGCTGAATGAAGCCCTGGTCGGTGCGGATATGATCTTTCTCACGGCTGGCATGGGCGGGGGCACTGGCACCGGTTCGATTCCGGTGGCAGCCCGGGTGGCGCGCGCTACCGGGGCAGTGGTTGTGGCGATCGTCACCACTCCATTTTCATTTGAAGTTGGCCGCCGTCAGCTTAATGCTCGCGAAGGGCTGGCAAAATTGCAGCCGTTTGCGGACACCCTGATCACCGTTCCGAATGACCGCCTGTTGCAGATCGCCTCCCGCGACCTTTCCCTTGAAATGGCTTTCCGCCTGGCTGATGATGTTCTGCGCCAGGGCATCCAGGGAATCGCCGAGTTGATCACCCAACCTGGCATGATCAACGTCGATTTCGCCCACATTCGCCACATGATGCAGAATGGCGGCGGGGCTGTCCTTTCGATCGGGGTTGGTCAGGGCGAGGATAAAGCCCTGGCGGCGGTGGAAAATGCCATCCGTCATCCCCTGCTGGAATCCATCAATCTGGAAAACGCGACCGGAATTATCGCCAATTTCACCGGGGGGCATAACCTGACCTTCTTTGAGGTAACCGACGCGCTAAATTACCTGCAGGAACAAACGAATAGCAGCGCGGAGATCATCCCGGGTGTCATCAACGATGAACGGCTCGGGGATCGCGCACAGGTTATTTTGATTGTCACGGGTATCGGCGCAACGCCGGTTGACGCCGCTCAATTTTCCAGGAAGCCAGAGATTGTGCAGGAGGTTAAACCACCCTTCATCGTCGATCAACCGCTTAGAAGCGTGGATGTCTTTAACTTCACCGATGAGCAGACAGTTGCGCCGCTGCCGACACCTGAATCTCCTGTTTTGCCCTCCAATATTGATATCCCGGCTTTCCTGCGCCGCCGCATTCGTCCTTAGTAAGGAGGAACATGGACAAAGATACAGTTGCCGCGATCTGCAAGCAGATCTACCGCCAGTTCCCGGAAGTGAATGGGGTGAAACCTTCGATCAAACCCCAGGGGAGCAATACCCTTTTGGTATTTTCTGGTTCAGCCAACATGGGCGGGGGAAAAAAGATCGAACGGACTGTCCGTGTGGTGACCGATGAGACCGGAAAGATCAAAAAGGTGACCACATCCCGATAAGGTTCAATAATGACATCGAAGCTGCTTCGTAAAACAGAACTTCTCTTTTGGGATCATGCCATACCCGAGCTTACGGAAAATCCGAAGCTCCAATCACTCGTCCAGAGCATCTATCACCCGAAACCTGCAGACCCTGCCACGAACGCGAAATTGTTTTATATTTTCGTAGCGATCGGTGGCTTGGTTTTTGGCACCGCAGCATACATTATCACCCATTCAGTTTAGAAGAATGTCAACCCGGCATCCATGGGGGAGTTATGCCGTATTCTGGTAGAATTTAATCATCGACCGGTTCGTAAAAAATGAAAAAAGTGGTTCTGATCGGATTTGGCATATTCCTGGCTGCCGCACTCGCGGGATATTTCCTTGCGTCCGCGTCTGGCCATCTGCCCCCCTTCCCTGCCAGGCTGCCTTTCATGAAGAACACAGATGCAGAGCAGCAACAGAAAGTCCTGGTGGTGCTCGTGGATGACCTGAAAACAACCGAACCGGTGGTTGAATCGATCTGGATGATTTACACCTATCCAGAATCGCAACCCTACCTGGTTTTTCTGCCCGTATATTCGCTCAGGGATCAGACCTCCCACCCGGATATCCAGGCAGGGTTTAAATATGGCTTTCTGGGTAAGATTTCATCTGAATTCTGGGATTCCATTAATAACGCGTATGATCTGCATTGGGATCAATATCTTCTTCTCGATAACGCATCCGCCGCGCTGATGATCGAATCGATCACCGGGAAAAAAGCCCCCAAATTGTTTTCTCAGCCTCCCGATCTGAAAAAACCCGCAGATTTCCAGGCGGCTGTGGCGAAATATATCAAAGCTTATTGTTCCCTGTTGAAATCAGAAAAAAAGGAAATCGCATTGAGCGAAACTTGGGCGACCATTTCGCCTGAGTTCCAAACAGACATGGATCGGGAAAAATTGTCGTCTTCCTGGGTATGGTTTGGCGAGCACCCCCTGGAAACCCCCTGTAATATCGTATCCAGCAAGTAATATCCATAAAGGACTACATTTGGACCCGATAAATCGAAGAAAATTCCTGCAGGCAGCATCCACTACGGCCACCCTGCTGGCGGCCGAGAAGCTATTAACTGCTTGCGTATCCCCTGGCAACGCTCAGCCGACAGCCAGCAGTACCGCGGTCAACCCGTTAGATCCGACCCCTACGGAAGCCTCCCCCACTGCCGCCCCTGAAACCCTATCCTATTTGGCTGTAGCGCGTAATGGGGATCCCGAGGTCATGACCCGCCGGGCGGTGGCCGCCCTGGGTGGCATGGAAAAGTTCGTTCCCAAGGGCTCGAAGGTGGTGGTGAAACCCAATATCTGTGTCGCCTATCATTCCTATGAATATGCAGCCACGACCAATCCCTGGGTGGTCGCTGCAATCGTGAAGATGGCATTGGAAGCTGGCGCAAAGAGCGTGCAGGTGATGGATTCGCCCTTCGGAGGCACGGCAGACCAGGCTTATGAATTCACTGGAATTGGAGAGCAGGTAAAAGCTGCCGGTGGCGAGATGGTAGTGATGAAGGACATGCAATTCCAGGAGCACGAGATCCCTGGGGCGGCGAATTTGAAAACCGTATCGATCAACGACCTGATCTACAATGCGGATGTGCTCATCAATGTACCCATCGCCAAGGATCACAGCCTTGCCCAACTGACGCTCGGGATGAAAAACCTGATGGGCGCCATCAAGCACCGGGAAAGGCTTCACAGTTACATGGCCGAAAGCCTGACCGACTTGAACACGATCCTTAAACCGCAATTGACCATCATCGACGCGGTCAGAATATTAATGGCCAACGGACCCACCGGCGGGAACCTGGATGATGTCAAGCAGACCAACACTGTCATTGCCAGCGCGGATATCGTCGCTGCGGATAGCTTTGCAGCCGGTTTGTTTGGGGTCAAGCCATCCGAACTGGGATACCTGGTGGAAGCCAGCAAGAGAGGGATCGGCAGAATGGACCTGGAGAACCTGAAGATCCAGGAAATCAATGCGGGTTGATCCTCCCATGGCAGCCGGTGTAAATTCACCCAATAAACGCTCCATATCCTGGCGCAGGCTGCGTATCGCTACCCAGATTATCTCTTTCCTTTTCTTCCTGGCGATCTTCATCCTCATCCCGCAAAACAAAATTGGTACCCCGGTATTATCCATTCCCTTCAAACTGAGTCCGTTGGTGATGCTCGGCAGCAGCCTGGCAAGCAGGGTGGTCATCCCGGGGTTGGCGTTGGCAGTGGTTTTTCTCCTGTTTTCTCTCGTTTTTGGACGTGCCTGGTGCGGATGGATGTGCCCCCTGGGAAGTGTGCTCGAAGTCTTCCCGATTCGAAGAAAACGAACCAGGGTATGTGCCTGAAACCTGGCGTAAGGGAAAATATATTCTTCTTGTTGCGTTTGTCACTGCTGCCGCGCTCGGCAGTTTGGTCTTCATCGTCCTTGATCCCCTCACCATCTTTTACCGAACCTTTACCTTTGTCGTTTGGCCTGCGTTAAGCTTCCTGCTTCAAGCTCTGGAAACAAGCCTTTACTCCTTCAGCTTTCTTCAGTCATTCATAAGTTGGTTCGACGGCTTTATCCGTCCTTCGATATTCCCCCTCAACCAATTTGTTTTTTCTCAATCCATACTTTTCTTTGCAATTTTCCTCGCCCTGATATTCTTAAATTATTTTTCAGAACGATTCTGGTGCCGTTATCTGTGCCCGCTGGGTGGATTGCTCGGGTGGATCAGCCGCATCGCCCTGTTAAAGCGCGAAGTGACCTCGGATTGCATCACCTGCGGGAAATGTGCACGGGTCTGTCAGACAGGCACCGTGGATGATAAATACGGTTACCGCAGCGACCCGGCCGAATGCACCCTTTGCATGGATTGCATTACCGCCTGCCCGAATAACTCGAATCGCTTTGTGGCAAAAATTCAGCCCGGTTCAAGCATGCCTTATGATCCCTCCCGCAGAAAAGCGCTCCTCACCATCGGGGCTGTGACTGCCGGGGTAGCGGTTGCCAACACGCATGCGCCCCACCAGGCTGGGTTGACTTTTCTGATCCGGCCCCCAGGGGTGACAGAAGCGGATTTCCTCAGCCGGTGCGCGCGCTGCGGGGATTGTTACCGGATCTGCCCGACCAACGCGCTGCAGCCCTCTCTCTTTGAGGGTGGAATATCCGGCTTTTGGACCCCATTCCTCGTTCCCCGCATAGGTTATTGCGACTATGCCTGTAATGCCTGCGGGCAGATCTGCCCAGTCCAGGCTATCCCCCCACTTTCTCTGGATGAGAAACGGCTGGCAAAAATTGGGTCTGCCTACATCAATCAGAATCTCTGTATCGCCTGGGCAGATGACCGGGATTGTATCGTCTGCGAGGAGATGTGTCCCCTGCCCGAAAAAGCGATCAGGCTCCAGAAGCGAGGAAACGGCAAGCAAGCTTCTGCTGTGCTGGTTCCCGTTGTGAACCGTGAATTGTGTATCGGCTGTGGTATTTGCGAGAACAAATGCCCGGTGGTCGGTCAGGCTGCCATCCAGGTTCGCATCCCCCAGGATTTATAGTAAATTATTTAACAGAGGTTTTTGGAAACCAGGTGAGCATCAGGATCGCTGCCAGCAGCGCCATACTTCCTCCAAAAAGGAAGGGAGCAGATTGCCCGAGCCCGTTCCAGGACCCCATCCCCTGCCACAGAATACCAGCGATCAACGATGCCGGGAAGGCGATGATCCCCACCATTGCGTTGTAGGATCCATAGGCTGTCCCGCGCAGCTCAGCCGGAACGAGATCAGCCAACAGGGCATTGATCGTTCCGTAGGTCAGACCATAATAAAATCCATAGGTGATATAAAGCGCGAAGATCTGCCAGCTACCTTGCGCCAATGCAAATCCAAAATAGATAATGGCATAAACCAGCCAACCAGCAATGATCATCCTGCGCCTGCCAATCCTGTCTGAAAGCCTGCCTGCCGGGGTGGAGATCAGGGAGTAGATCAGGTTAAATACCGCCATCATCACCAGGATCAGCACAACGGACATACCACTGGTCTGCGCCCGCAGGATCAGAAACGCATCCGATGAGTTGCCCAGGGTAAAAATACCGGCGATCACCATGAAAACCTTGAATGGACGCCCCAGGCTCCGAAACAAAAATTTCGGCAAATCACGCTTGCCAGCGATTGGCACCTCTTTCGCACCAAACGCAAGCGTCAGAACGGCTAGGAATGCAGGCAGAAGGCTGACCCAAACAACAATATGAAAGGTATTTTCCGAAAGATACTGACTGTTAGCCTGTGCAAACCAGATCAGTCCGGCTGCGATGAGGATGCCTACCAGCGCGCCAGCAGTATCTGCTGCGCGGTGAAACCCGAATGCCAGCCCGCGGTCTTTCTCAGCGATCGAATCCGCCACCAGGGCGTCACGCGGCGCTGTGCGGATCCCTTTGCCTACCCGGTCCAGCCATCGAACCACAGCCACCGTCTCCCAGGTGTTTGCAACCAGGAAAAACGGTTTGGAAATCGCCGATAATCCGTACCCAACCACCGCCAGCCATTTGCGCGAATGCAGTCTGTCAGAAAGCCACCCCGAGAATAATTTCACCAGGCTGGAAGTCGCTTCGGCCACTCCTTCGATCAGACCCACGATATTTGTTTTGACCCCCAGCACGTTCACCAGGAAGAGCGGCAGGATATTGATCACCATCTCGCTGGAAATATCCATAAAGAAGCTGGTCAGGCTGACCGCCCAGATATTGCGGGGTAAGTCTCGAATGCGGGTTTTCTGTTCTTTAGGTTCTTGTGAAGTCATCATCCCCTCGCGGACATGGATTGCTTTATTGCCACAATTCCTGGGATAGGCGTTGGATCCACATCATAGGCGATTGCCAGATAAAAAGAAACGTAATCGCAGAATTGAATCCCGGCCAGGATATTTTCCAGCCTGGTCCTTCCAGGCACCAGGTAATTATCGCAGGCGATTCCCTCCAGGAGGAAATTCTGCCGGGTAACCTCTGACCGCAACCGGTTCCTTGGGTGGTCGGAAGCTGATTCCAGAAATAACCCAGCGAGTCCCTGGCGGATCATCTCCGGATTTTCGATCCCCGCCGCGGTGTTATGGTCCGCTTCTGGAAGGAGGTCGAATTCCGCCCAGCTTTTTGCCAGCTCGTTCACCTGTGTCTTAAACCGCCTCGAGACTGGAGAGAGCACGTCGCTCGCGATTACGACCGGTATGCGGCCTACCAACTGCCCTGCCAGGCGTTTGGCCGGGTTCTTCGCAACCGGCACTTCTACAGCAAATTTTTGAGATTCCTGGTTCAGCAGCTCCAGACCAGCGGTTAATTCGGATTCGACATCCGTGATCAATCCAAATCGGAAAAACGCGGCCAGGATCAATCCAAGTGAAAATCCAACCGCTGCCCGGGGTTGGCCGGCGTGTTGGAATTTCCAGTGAATAGCGCCAGCGTTCAATGCGATCTTTTCCAACTCGCCTCCGGTGCTGATCGCCAGGAGCTTGCACTTGAGATCCTTTGCCTGCCGGAAACAACTCAGTGTTTCCTCTGTGTTGCCCGAATGAGAGGAAGCGATCACCAGCGAGTTCTGACCAGCAGCCCATGCAGGAAGATCATATTCACGATTCACCACGATAGGCACGGAGCTTTGATCTCTGGCGAAGGCAGCTGCCAGGTCTGCGCCAATGGCCGATCCGCCCATTCCACAGATGATCACCCGGTCAATCCCATTGCGCTGAATTTCCCCCGTGTACGATTTGCCAATTTTCCAACCTTCAGCAAAATGGCGTGGAAAATTGAATATTTCTTCGTAATAATTGCTTCCATCCAAGTGCTTGATCCCCTGCAGATCGTCCAAATCCATGTTTCACTCCAAGATTTGTTGATAAAAACCTGTAGGAGTATACCTTACCTGGAGATGGAAGATGGTCAAGTGAACTTGTTCTGCTGTTTTTTTTCAAGTAATATTAGATTCAGGTACCAAGTAGGGAGAAAATGTTATCCGGTTACGAGTGCTCCATATTCGGTTACGAGCGGCCTTCTTTTGAAATTCAGGCTGCACCCCCTTTAGATGGGGATTGCACCAGGTTAGGTTCTGATACGGTTGGGGGGATTTCAACAAGTCAATTATTACAGAATGCCTGGGTCAAGGCGCGGCGCGGGGATATCGCTTCCGCCAGATGTTTGGCAGAGGCAGTTATCGCCCGTGAAAACGGCACCCTGATTTCCGCAGACGCATTCGTCCTCATTGCCAACCTGTACACAGAGGTTTATGCCTTCGAGGAAGCGGAAAGTAATTTCTTCAAAGCTGCCTCCATCTGCCGTACACTGGAAAATGATAAAGGTTTGGGGATCAGCCTGCAGAACCTTGCCTCCCTGGTTTATTTCACTCAGGGTCAGGTGGATTTGGCCATGTCCATCCTGGAGGAATCCAACTTCCACCTGGTGAAGGCAGGTGCATCTGCCTGGGGATACCCTCTCCTGAACGCATATATCTACGACGCTTTCGGTGACCGACCGAGACTGATCAAAGCGCTCGATGATCTTATCCTGCAAGTGACACCTGGCTCTTACGCTGCCGGTGTTTATTTTCTGACCTGGGCAAAAGTCTGCCTCGACGATAACGAGTACCAAAAAGCAGACGAATACTTGCGTTTATCCTTCCGCATCGCCAATCAGTTGGATCTGCCTGACCTGAGTGTCTTCATCCGTAATGAAAAGAGCCGCTACTTCCGTTTTCGCGGGCAAATCTCGGTGGCCATGAATTGGGCTTCGGATGCAGTTAACACAAGCAAACGAGTCAAATCCTCCTACCTGCAGGGGCATGCGCTGATGGAAATGGGTCAGGTGGCCTGGACTACGGGTGATTTCAAATCGGCAGAAAAACAATTCACCACAGCGGTTGCCTATTTGCGTAAATCCCACTCCTCCCTGGATACGACCCGGGCGGAATTTCTGCTGGCTGCCCTTTACCGTGAATTGAAGAACGATGGCGCGGAGAAATATTTCGTTCATGCAACCGATGAAATCATTAAAAATGGGTATACCTCGATTCTTTACCGGGATCGAAAAATCGTCTATCCCTTGATCGCTTATTACTTAAAAAATACCAAGTCGGAAAGTGGGGAAAAAGCCAACGCTTTGCTCGACCTGGTCGTTCAAACTCCAACGATCCCCCTCAAGATCCTTGGCTTGGGGCAATTCCAGGTTTGGCAGGGGCAGCATCTCCTCCCGGAGCAACCCTGGACAAGACGCAAGGCTGGATCACTGATCCGCTATCTATTGCTCCAGCCCAAACGATCCGCTTCCCGTGAGCAGATCCTGGAGACGCTTTGGCCGGAGTTGGAGCCTGACAACGGGCTGGATATCCTTTACCAGGCCACATCGACGCTACGCCGAATCCTGGAGCCCGACTTGCCTGAAAAATTCCCCTCGAGGTATTTAATCATCGAAGGGGAAAGGATCAGCTTGGTGCTTCCACCGGGCTCTTATTCGGATTTTGATCATTTTGAAAATGAACTTCCCGTTGCCATCCGCAACCGGAAAGTGGAGGAGCTGCAAACCCTCCTCGCCCTCCACGAAGGCGAGCTCTTCCCCATGGAGAGATATTCGGATTGGATCCTGGAGCGCAGGAATCAGGTTGAGAACCTTTACCTTCAGGGATTGCACTCCCTGGGTATGCTCCACTTGATCGATCAGGATTATTATCAGGAGCTGGAGATAAGTCGAAAGATCCTGAAAATTGATCCCTGGAATGAGGATGCCGTTCTGATGGGTATGCAGGCTTTCCTGGGGTTAAAAAACACTCCTCGGGCATTGATTTATTATGAGGATTTCCGAATCACGCTTGAAAAAGAGCTGGGGATTAAACCACGCCCGGACCTGCGGGAGCTCGCCGCCGAAATCGCTTCCCGTTGACCGTTTAAGAATAATCTGTATCTGAATTCAGAAACTCACTGTCAGTAATATGTCAGTTCTGTTCAGTAGAATAGACTTTGGATAATATCCCACGGCATGGAACATCTAGGGGCTCCGGCCGGGTCGTCAAAACCTCATTTTTACTCAGAAATGAGGTTTTGATTTAAGCTCGTCTTATTTAGATTTTTGGATCAATGGTTTCATCAACTCAAGGAACTCTTCCCATTCTTCTTTGAAAAAATGAACCGTTACGTTATTGATATCCAGATGGAAAGTGGTCTCCCCATCCGGTTCCTCCACCCGCCAGGCGAGAAAATTCTCGGTTTGTGCGATATCCTGCGTTTTCAGGTCCTTCTGATCAGCCATTTTGCCTCCTCAATTATTTAGGTAAAGTTTTCAGATCGAGCATTTTCGTTTACATCTTTGACCGACGAAAAAGACGGATAAATACTGCTTTTACCTTCTCGCCCGCCTTTTTAATGCTATTGATGATCGGCGAATTCATCCGCGGGGGATGCAGCGTTTCGAAACCCATCCAGGGGTCTTCATCCACCATTTTCTTCACGATGTAATCCCAGGTGAGTTTCAACGTCGCCAGGATCGGGGCTGCCAGCAAGAGACCGATGAAACCGAAAAGATTCAGCCCGATCAAGGCAGCAACCAAAATAGCTGCTGGATGCAGCTTCAACGCATCCGCCATAAAACGGGGTTGAATGAGCTGGTCAATAATTTGATCTATGATAACTGCCGCCAGGATCACAAAAACAGCATACATCACGGGAGGCAAGCTGAATGGGTTTACCGGCTGAAAATATGCAACCAGTGCCGCAGTTGTGTAAAAGATCCATGGCCCCACCCAGGGGATGAACCGTGCAAGGGCTGCCATCAAGGCCAACCCAAAGAAGAAGTTGATCCCCAATCCGCCCAGCAGGATCAGGTAGATAAAAAATGCGAGGAAAACGATCAGAAGTTGACCACGCAGAAAGGCGTTCCAGATGTGCCCCAGTTCAAAGCGAATTCGATTGAAATCCTCTTCAAAACCGGGGATATTCACCTGGATCATTCGGGATCTTTGACCGCCAGTCTCGGAAAGGACGAAGAACGAGATCAACATGGAGAAAAATGTCCAGGTGACTAAATTGATGGCCCCAGAAGCCAGGGTAGTGATCAGTCCGCCGATCCGGTTTAGCATGGGTTGAATCAAAGACACAATATCATTGACTATGGCAGTAACATCTGTTTTCGGTGCTGAAATTACAAATGGTCCAATTGTGATTGGCTGACTCTCCAGATCGTTAAGGAATTGAGGTAAATTCACGATCGCATCCTGGATAAACTTTATGAGGTTCTGAACCTGCCCCACCAGATTGAAACCACCCCAGGCCAATAATGAAATCAACACTAGAAAAACAACCAGGTAAACCAATGCCACCGCGATCCGCCAGTGGAAGTGGAGCCGCGTGTGTAATAATGAGGAAACCGGATGAAGTAAATATGCTACGATGAAGGCGATGACAACCGGGCCTACCAAATACTGAAAGCGCACCAACATCACTCCCAGCAGGAATAGGATCGTAACGGCGACAATCAGTTTTGTCGTCCGGCTCCAGGAAGGCGAGGGTGTGGTATTAAGAGTCATCCTGAAATACATTGTCCAGATAAATTCTAGCCGCTTGTGAAGGGAATTGCAACCAAGAAATCAATAGGAATTGACAATATCGCGTTTCTATATTCATCCCTTCAAGCAAAACGGACGGTTTTTGATGCCGTCCGTTCTCATACTTCCGAAATAGGATGCTTGAACAAACCAGCTAGAAACAGGCCCCCGGGGTTATCGAATTGAAGATGCCGCCGAATAGTTTGCACCACATGTTCAGGCTATCGATAATCACCACCGGACAGATACAAAGTACCAAAATGACCAGCGCGACGATGATCAGCACCTTCAACCAGCCTGGCATTTTTGAACCCCCTGCCGACTTTTCCTTCTTCTTGGCGGGGGATGCCGATGGCATTGGCGCGGAGAAAGGTTGCTGGGCGGGGGATGCCGAAGGTGTCGGTAATCCTCCGGTAGGTGGTTTGGGCGCCGGGGGTGGGGTATACAGAGGCGCTTTTGCCGGGGCACCTGCAATGGGCGCCTTGGGCGCCGCAGCACTCGCCACTACGGTGGCGTTGGGGTCCACCTGAACCGATTCGAACAGCGCGCTCACATGCTCGCCAAAATTGACCACCTCGCCCGGACGCAGCAGGTAAGGCCCTGAGATTTTCTGACCGTTCACAAAGGTGCCGTTTGTGGAACCCAGGTCCTCTATGATATACCCGTTGTTTTGGAAAAAGATCCTCGCGTGACGCCGGGAGATCTCCGGGTCACTGACGATGATATCCGCCGTCTGCTCGCGCCCGACGATGAACTCATTCTTATCGAGAATATATTCCTTGCCTACATCCACCCCTGAGCGGATGACCAGGCGAAAATTGGTTGCCATATTTTCCTCCTGTTATCTGCGGTAATGATAATAGTTTAGCCAAGAACCAATGGCGTGTCAATGAGAAAAAAGTCCCCACCATGCCGTGTGCAGCGTAGTTTTGAACCTGCTTGCGCAGGACGGGGCCTACCCCGGGGTACACACCTTGGCCGAAGCCTAACGTGTGGTTTCCGTAAATGCAAGCCCCATTTTAATAAGTGTTGGCTCAAAACCGATGATGCTGCATCACGTACACAGCAGGGCAATTTTGCTTATACCATGATTCAATTACACTGGATAGGAGTATATTAAATCAAGGGTTAGAAACGAAAAAGGAGGAAAATCCTGCATGGTATAATTTTTGCCTTGCATTCTCTACTGGAATAAAACATGGACGAAAATAATAAAACTGCCCCTCAAAAATTGTGCCCAACTTGCGGATCGCGGGTTAGTGATACCGCTCTGAAGTGCCCGGTATGCGGCCGGAACCTGACTCAACCTGTTCCCGCTGCAAAAACCAAATCCGCCGGCGTCAATGAACCCCGTCTGCCGGAGATCACCCTCAACCTGCCCATCGCATTGGGAATTCTGATCCTGGTATTGGCGGTTGGCGCCATCATCACCTTCTTCGCGCTGAAAGCCACCGGGTCTGTGGCACAGCCTACGGAAGCCCCAACAAGCACCATCACGCCCACTTCCACCAACGTTCCCACCGAAACGCCCACTTTCACCCCTCAGCCCACCCCCACCCTGTTGCCACCTATTGAATACAGCATCAAAGCCGGTGATAGCTGTCTGTTGCTCGCAGCAGTTTATAAAATATCAGTCGGGAGTATTGCAGACCTCAACCGCCTGCCACCGGATTGCGGCGTATTGAGCGTGGGGCAGCGAATCCTCATCCCCCAACCCACCCCAACCCCCTCACCAATCCCATCCTCCACGCTGTCCTCATCGCAGGCCACCCAATCCGCCTGCCAAACGCTCAGCTACACAGTGCAATCCGGGGATACGCTTGCCGGTGTGGCAGCCAATTACAACGTGGATATCGAAGCCCTGCGTAGTTGGAATGGTCTGCCCAGCGATAATCTCTTCGCCGGGGCAAATTTGATCATCCCTCTATGCGCACGCCTGCCAACCCCAGGTCCCACCCCCACTCCCACCACTCCACCCCCCTATCCGGCAGCCAATCTGCTTCTGCCGCAGGATGGCTCTGCCTTCACGGCTGCCAATGATTTGGTCACGCTGCAGTGGGCCTCGGTGGGAGTACTCCGTCCCAATGAAGCTTATAACGTGATCATTGAGGATTTAACCGAAGGCTCGGGCCGCCGTTTGGTGGATTACGTCACCGACACCCGCTATATCATACCGGTCACCTTCCGCCCCACTGATTCCATGCCGCACGTGATCCGCTGGAATATCCAGCCCGTGCGCCAGACCGGCACCGACGCGGAGGGCAAGCCCATCTGGCAGATCGCCGGTGCGCTGGGCACACCCATGGTATTCAGCTGGTCAGGTCTGGGAATCTCCAGTCCAACCCCGGTCAAATAACAGAAAAAGAGCCTTCAAATTACGAAGGCTCTTTTTCTACCTTTTTGGTTTACTGATCCTGCAGAAAGTGAGTGGCCTGGATGGCTGCCGCTGCGCCCATCCCTGCGGAGGTGACCACCTGGCGGTTATATGGATCAGCCACCTCTCCGGCGGCAAAAACGCCAGGCACATTGGTCTGCATTCTCGCATCAACCTTCAAATACCCGTGATCATCCAGAGCCAATTGCCCTGAAAAAAGTTCCACATTCGGGGTGTGGCCAATGAAGACAAACACCCCGTCCAAATCCATTTTGCTTTCCACCCCGGACTTCACATTTTTAACCATCAGCCCTTCCACTTTATCTGTTCCAAGTATCGCAAGGGGTATGGTATTCATTTCCAGCCGGATCTTTGGTTCCTGCCGGACCCGGTTTTGTAGGATGGCACCCGCACGAAATTCATCCCGGCGGTGGATGATCGTGACGCTGGAGGCAAAACGGGTGAGGAATATCGCCTCTTCAAGCGCGCTATCCCCGCCACCAATGACCGCCACTTTTTTCTCTTTGAAGAAGAATCCATCACACGTGGCACAATAGGAGACACCCTTTCCGGTGTAGAGATCCTCCCCAGGGATTCCTAATTTGTTTGGGCTGGCGCCAGTGGCAAGGATCAAAGTATCAGCTTCAAAATCACCACCATCGGTTTTAACAACGAATGGTCGCTTGGAGAGATCCACCGTGGTTGCCGTACCGAAAACCACCCGCGCGCCAAATTTCTCCGCTTGTTTCTGAAAAAGATCGCCAAGCTGAGAGCCTCCGATGCCTTCTGGAAAACCGGGGTAATTCTCGATCGTATACGTCAGCGCGGCTTGCCCGCCCAGCGTTGTGCCTGTAACCACCACAGGGGCTAATTCCGCCCGCGCTGCGTAAAGAGCTGCAGAAAAACCTGCAGGACCGGAACCCAAGATCAATACCTTAACCTTTTCCGGTTTTGAACCGGTTGTGTTACCGGATTTAGGTGTGAACGACAAATTCAATTTTCGCTCCTCAATCGATTTATTAATAAGATGCAAATTAGCCGGAGATTGTTACATCCCTGTCTCTTGATCAACGATGTTGAGCGCTGAATCCAAAATCCGCAATCCCTCCCCCAGCTCTTCCTCAGTGATTATGAGCGGTGGAAGGATCAACACGTTCTGCCAGTGTGTATACAAAAACAATCCTTGCTCCAGGCATTTCTGGCGGAAGGCAGCCATCACCGGGCTCGTTTTTCCATAGGGGGAAACAGGTTCGCGGGTTTTTCGATCTTTGACCAATTCAAGGGCAGCAAAAAGCCCGATCGAGCGTACGTCACCGATCGATGGATGCCTATCAGCTAGTTCTGTCAGCATCTCGCCCAGGGTTTCTCCCATGTGCTTCGCACGAGCGACCAACCCATCCTGCTCCATCACTTCGATCACAGCAATTGCAGCCGCTAAACTCACCGGATGGCCGTTGTAGGTCAATCCGCCTTCGTACACTTTTTCATTAAAAGTTGCTGCCATATCTTCTGTCATGGCTACAGCCCCCAGCGGGGCGTAACCGGAAGTAAGACCTTTCGCCATGGTCATGATATCCGGTTTCACATCCCAATGGTTCACCGCGAACCATTCCCCTGTGCGACCGAAGCCGCTCATCACTTCGTCGCAGATCAGCAGGATCCCAAATTTATCACAAATCGCCCGCACACCGGTCAGGTATCCCTCAGGCGGGACCAGCACCCCGTTCGTGCCGGTCACCGTCTCGACCATCACTGCCGCGATCGTGGCTGGGTCCTCGAAAAGGATGATCTCCTCCAGATGATGCAAATAGTCCCGGGTGAATTCTTCATCGGAGATCTCCCCCTTGCCCGCATGAAAGGTGGATCGATAGCGATAGGGGTCGAGGAAGTGCACCACGCCTGGCATGACCATCGGCTCCCAGGCAGTCCGGCGCGGATCGCCGGTAACTGCTGCCGCGCCGTGCGAAGCGCCGTGATATGAGCGGTAGCGCGCCAGGATCTTGAACCTGCCCGTTCTGGCCCGCGCCAGCTTGATGGCGTTCTCGTTCGCGTCCGCGCCGCCAAGGGTATACAGGAATTTTGTTAGCCCCGATGGAGTGATCGCGGCCAACTTCTTTCCGAGCATCGCGCGGGGTTTGGTGGCCATGCCAGGCCCGGCAAAGGGCAGCTCGCGCAGTTGATCGGTCATCGCTTGAATGACCCGCTCGTCGCTATGACCGATGTTGACGTTCATAACCGTCGAGTTGAAATCCAAATACCGTTTCCCCTTTTCATCCCAGAAGAAGACGCCTTTAGAGCGGGTAACAGGGATCGGCTGTACCTTCTTCTGCGCTGACCAGGTCCAGAAGTTGTGCTCGATCGATAACGGTAATATTTCAGAATCGTCCAGTTCGATCATGGTTCAATCCTCAATTAATACAGCCCGCACCGGTGCGCCCTCTGTATTCCCCAGCTTAAGTGGCAGAGCGATGAGTTGATACCGGCCAGGTTCGACTTTCGAAAGGTCGACTCCTTCCAGAAGAACCAACCCGGCTTGCAGGAACACATCGTGTACAGGTTTTCCAAAATTAAAGGGGGCAACGGAAAGATAATCCAATCCCACCAGGCGCATTCCCAATTCCACAAGCGCTGCCGCACCATCCGCGCTGATGCCTACAAAGTCCTTGTTGAATAGGGGCTCCGGGTTCAGCCATTCCTTTGCGTTTCGCGTTTTAACCAGCACGCGGGGGATGGCAGTATCCAACCGCGCTTCCTTGATCTCCTTCGCGGTGACTAAATTTACAGAATCATCCACCTGAATTACCTGGCAAGCTCCCACAAAGGTTTCCAGCGGGATCTCGTCAATTTTTTTGCCGTCCTGGACAAAATGAAATGGGGCGTCCATATGCGTACCGGTGTGAACGCCCATGTGAATCTGGGAAAGATTATCAGTTTCCCCGTTCTCGATCTTTTTGACCCTCTCAAGAGTTACCTTCATATCACCCGGCCAGACCGGGATCTTCGGGGTGATCGTCAGGGTAATATCGTGGATTTTCATTTTTCCTCCCAATTCTATTTGTTTAAAAGATCACAAGCCACTGGCAGCAAACATATCAGATAGAAATTGTGCCCGTTCCTCAGCAGTCATCGGGCGCGGCTGGGCATAATCCTCAAGCAACCCAGTCAGCAACTGCGAGTTGATATATCTCCCATTATAAAAGAAGTGCTTGTCATAAAACTCCCGCCGCGTGCCTACTACAGGATAATCCATCTGATCGAAGAATAAATTTCCCAAACCGTAATGAACGAATCCATTATCCCGGAAGGAAAAACCCTGTGGAAAATGTGCCTGGCTGCCACTGACGACCACCGCGCCGGCATCCGAAAGCGCGTCCAGATGCTGTCTGACCTGTGCCAGGGGCATGGGCTCGTAATTCTCCTCGTCCTGCAGGGTGGCGATCACCAGCACACCGTTTGAACTTAATTCCTTGATTTTCGCCTGCATGGCTTCAAAATCACAAGGTGCTGCCCCGGGAGAAGTGTCAGTAGCCCAGACGTAATCCGGCCCGACCGGGTTGCAACCGATGAAGGCGATGCGGTTGCCATTGTGCTCGATGATTAATGGCTCACGGGCTGCCAGCAAATCCACCCCCCCGCCGAAAGTCTTTATCCCTTGCTTTTGGTAGAGGTCCAGGGTGTAAAGAAATGCGTCCGGGTTGTAATCCAACAGATGGTTGCCGGTTAGCTCTACGATATCCACGCCCATTTTTTCCAGAAGCGGGAAATAGGCTGGATTTGAACAAAACCTCAGATTGACGAACCATGGATCGGGTTTGGGGCAATTGGGGGTAAAGGAGACTTCGTTGCTGATGTGGGTGAAATCCGCGTCATTTAGGATTGACCCGATCATCAGACCTGGGTAATCGATCCCCTTGGTTTCCATGCGCTCTGCGGTGCTGCGCACCAGGGCCGTGGTTCCGGTCATCAGCACCGAAGTCAGCAGCGCAGGATCAAAATTCCCTTGAGGAAGGGTAACTGTCGCAACGGGGTTATCACTTCCATTGGTTATAGGGGTGACAGTGAAATCCACCCGGAGCGGATAGCTGGATGGATCAAATCCTGTCAGCAGCGGAGATTTCCCGTCCACATTCAGCACTTTGAGACGTGGATTGACCTGCTCGAAGGGGATCAATCCAAACCCCCGTTCCTGCCAAAGCGCATCGGTGATTTCATCCGGGTTGACCACCTTAACCCTGTCCGGTGCAGCCGTTCCCCAAAGGGATTCAAAAGCTGCCAGCGTATCTGGTGAAAGCAAAATTGGCGCACCAGGAAAGGTCTGCCCCTGGTCTCCCTGCCAGATGCGCTTGACCTCCTCCAAGGCGATCCCATCCGCCACTGTATTGAAAGGCACTACCAGCGAGAAGATCCAGCTGCTCTCCCCGCGGGTTTCCCCAGTGGGTTTTACAACCAGGTCTGCTTTGCTCTCTGAATCCACAACCTCATACCGACCTTCGAACTTTATGCCCCCTTGGAGAGTCTTTGGGGTTGCCGGGGATATCCAAATCCTGGCAGGCTGGGGGGTGGGCGTCAGAGTGGGCGCCGGAGTGAGGGTGGGTGTCGGAGTCGGCTGAAAAATGGTAGGCACACTGCACCCCGCCGCGATCGTGATGAGAAGGAGACCAATGCATAAGTTTTTCATTTGGTTCCCCCCAGCGAGGGCAGATATCTCTTTAAGAACCATCGTGCTTCTTCCACGGTCATCTGCCTGGGTTGTGCGGCGTCATCGCGAATGATCGGGATGGGTTCCACCCCGATCAGGCGGTTATCATAAAACCAGTAACGATCTACAAAAGCCATACGCTCGATTTTGTCCATCTGGTCGAAAAACAAGTTTCCCAGACCATAATGAATGACAACGTCCCTGTAAAACTCCATAACCTGCGGGCAATGCCCCTGGCTGCCGCTGACGATCACCGCTCCGGCATCTGCCGCTCGCTGGAAGTCCCCCCGCTGCGGACCCACCGGTTCAGCCTGGCAGACTTCCATATGCTGGAAGGTCACGATCGGGTTATAGCCCTCATTGCGTAATTCCTGGATCGATTTCCGAAGCAGTTCTGTGTCGCACGGGTTGGATCCAGGCGAGCCCTCCTGGGCCAGATCCTCGTCCGGTCCAACGGCGTTGCAGCCCAGAAACGCGATTCGATTTCCATTGATCTCAACTTTAAGTGGCTGATCTGCTTCAGCGGGGTCCCGACCACCGCCGTAATATGGGATCCCATTCTTTGTGTAGAGGTCAAGGCTGTAAAGAAATGGCTGGGTGCCATAATCCAATTCATGGTTTCCAGTTAATTCGATGACATCGGTACCAATCGCTTTCAGCAGATCAAAGTATTGCGGCTTGCTGCAAAATTTGGTGCCCGATCCCTCCAACTCACAATCAGGATCAAACGCGATTTCATTACTAATGTGGGTAATATCCGCGGATTTAAGAAGGTCGCCGATTTTCGCCGCCGGATAAAGGCTGCCCTTTTCATCCATTAGTATGCCCGTTCCGCGGGTCAGCGCAGTCGTACCGGTCAGGATCACCGAGGCAAGATTTTTACGCTCGAAGTTTGTGGCTGGGATTTGAAAATCCTCGTGCTGTTCTAATGCAGCAATCGCCTCCGGGTCCCCTCTGAGCGTAAACCGAACTATCTCCCCCCCACCCAAATAACCCATATCCGGTCTGGGCTGCCAGGATTTGGAAAGCTCTTCGAAAGGCAACAAAGCGAAGGTATTTTCATCCTGTCCTGCGATTTGGAGTATGTCCGCAGCGGGCGCTGTTTTCCATGAATCGCACTGATAAACAGATGCGGGGCTACCTTCCAGGGCTGCCATCGTTTCTGGGGAGGCGAGCAAGTTGGTACAAGGCGCTGTTGGATCAACCGACCCGCGGGGGAAGGGTGCCGCGATTACATAATGCCATGTGGTCACCAGCGAGGGAGCATCCCCAACATCAGATGCCCTTCCGAAAACCACATTGGCATCCCCTGGTTGGTTTACTACCCGAACCCCACTTGGCAGGATCATTACCTGTTTTAACCCGGCTGGAACTTCTTCAGCGAAGAAAATTCGGACTTGATCCATAGGATAGGGCGTGGACGTCGCAATTTGAACTTTGGTGGGGGCTGCTGTCTGAAAAGCTACCGAATCCTGCCCGTTCTGGCTGTCTGCCTGACACCCATTTACCACCAATAGAATCATTCCGAGAAATAATATCGGAAATACCGCAAGTTGTTTCCCGAAACGAAAATTCATGACAGGGGGTTCCAAACCACCGCAATTATACCCTTCCTACTTTTTCAATTTTGATAGCCTTTGATAGCCTCCAGCCCTATAATTCAATCAGAACTCTTTCACAGGTGAAATCATGCAGGAAGTAGCTATCGCTGGAATAGGTCAGACCAAAATCGAAGAGCATTGGGAGAAATCCCTGCGTGAGCTGGCGGGTGAAGCGGCGCTGTGCGCGCTCGAAGCCTCCGAGATCAGAAGGGTGGACGCGGTTTATGTGGGCAATATGATGTCCAGTTCAGCGAATAACCAACAGCACCTGGGGCCATATATCGCGGACTGGATCGGAATGCGTTACTCCGAAGCCTTGAGGTTTGAAGCTGCTTGCAGCTCGGGGGCAGCCGCATTCCGTGCCGGGGTGATGGCTATCGCCTCCGGAGAACTGGAATCCGTACTGGTTGTCGGGGTGGAGAAGATGACCGATTCCCCAGGTGATGAAATCACCGCCGCCCTCGCCACCGCGGCTGATGCAGACTGGGAAGTGGAACAGGGAATTACCTTCGTCGCCCTCAACGCCCTGATCATGCGCCGGTATATGTTCGAATATGGCTGGGAGAAGAAAGACTTCGCGCCGTTCTCGGTCAACGCTCATGCCAATGGCGCACACAACCCGAATGCCCGCTTTCAATCCCCGATCAGCGAAGCCGATTACTTAAAAGCCGGTATGATCGCCGATCCGATCAACCTCATGGATGCCTCGCCGATGGGTGATGGGGCTGCGGCGATCGTTCTGCTCGCTTGTGATTCACCATTCCGGAAACCCGACCAGAAAAAAGTAAAGGTTGCCGCTTCGGCAGCAGCCACGGATACAATCGCCGCCCACAGCCGCACAGAAGCCACCTGGCTTAAAGCAGCCGAGCAATCCAGCCGGCAGGCATATGCACAGGCTGGTCTCACCCAAACCGAAATCGATTTTTTCGAATTACACGATGCCTTCTCCATCATGGCAGCCCTCTCGCTTGAAGCCTGCGGTTTCGCCGAGCGCGGTCAGGCGCCCCGCCTGGCGCTGGAGGGTGAAATTCGACCCAGTGGAAAAATCCCTATCTCCACCAGCGGTGGTTTGAAAGCACGCGGGCATCCCGTTGGCGCCACCGGGATGTACCAGCTCGTGGAAGTTGTGCAGCAGCTGCGCGGAGAAGCGTGGCGAAACCCAGGTTGAGAATGCCCGCGTCGGTATGGCGCAGAATATCGGCGGCAGCGGCTCAAATATCATCACCCATATCTTAAAATCCGAGTAATGCAGCCGCTCTCAAAAAAACGATTGCAGGAATACCACCAGCAAACTTTTCGAATTTCTGCCCGCGGAATACTGCATTCATCGGAGGAAGCCAGACAATTCATCAACGAGCGTGGTTTCATTTTCTTCTGGCCGGTGAAAGGTATCGACCTCCCCAGTCTGTGGGTGGCAGCCGCTGGTGACCGTCCAGTTCCGGACGAACATGATGACCCCGGGCACAAAACCTGGGGCTGGAAGGACGACGGACTGGGAAAGCGCTGGTGGTATTACGCCAAGGTGCTGCGTCATAAGGGTACGTTTATTTCCCTCGAATTGATCCCCCATTTCTACGCCCTCTCCCCCAACTACGGGCAGCCCGAAGAAGATTATCTGCTGCAATACCAGGAAGGCACCCTTACCAGCGAATGCAAGCAGGTTTTTGAAGCACTTCTGAAACAGGGACCTTTGGATACGATCAGCCTGAAAAAAGCCGCACACCTTTCCAGTACAGGCAGTGAAGGACGCTTTGCCAAAGCCCTGGATCAACTACAGGGAGAGCTTAAAATCCTTCCGGTGGGCATCGCAGAGGTTGGCGCCTGGAAATACGCTTACCTCTACGACCTCACCCACCGTCACTTTCCAGAACTGCCTGCACAGGCGCGACCCATCAGCGAACGTGCGGCAAGGAATAAACTCATTCTCACCTATTTTGACTCGGTAGGCGCAACAGCCATCTCCACTGTTCGCAAGCTTTTTGGATGGCCGCAACCCGTATTGGAGAAGACCATCAGGGAAGCAGTTGCGGAGGGTGGACCCCTGGTGGAGACCGAGCTTGAAGGCAACCGCGAACCGTACCTGGGATTGAGGTCGCTGGTCGGGTAATCAAAGAATTCTTTCCCCGCTCTGAAACCTGTATAATTACTTCATACAAGCCTGCCCCGCGAGGTGTGTTTTTTATGGAATTTCATATTTCCCGCATCAGTCGCGATCGATATCAGTTCGATCTGGGATTGTTTTCTTATAACGGAAATGCGATCCTTGCCAACTTCCACGCCGCGCGCGTTTTCGCCAGGAAGATCAATGAACATCGCGACCTGGTCGCCTTCCCCGAATCCTCCGTGCAGGCTGGCCAGATCAATGCCATGGGGTTGATCGACGAAATTCTGCACCACGTGATTGAGCTCTATCGCCGGGAACGGAATCCCGAGATCCTCAAACTAGCCCTCAAACGGTTGGACACCAAATTCACCCATAGCCGGGTGGATTCAATGCTGCTGCAGTTCATACAGGAATTTCCGCCGCTGGCGGTGTATCGAAACGAGACCACAGCCCGGCAGTATCTCAAGGGATCGACCCAGGGAGTTCCCAACCGGGAATCCGTTTTGGAGGAAATGATCCTCCTGAAGGTGAACAATGAAAACCCCGCACTGCTGCCTTACGATGAATTGTTTAGTGATAAAAATCTGGCAGCCGATCCTGTCTACCTGCCCGCAATCCGGGAATTGGAGCAATTCTTCGAGGTCCAGCCTCGTTTTGGTCCGGATAATCAGACCCTGCTGGAGATGCTCCGCGCTCCTGCAAAAGCAAACCCCAACTCCCTGGAAGACCAGCTTGAATTCATCCGCATCCGCTGGGCAGCGCTTCTGGGCGAATATCTCTTCCGCTTGCTCAGCAGCCTGGATTTGATCAAGGAAGAACATAAAATGGCCGCCTTTGGTCCCGGGCCAGTTCAAATTCCGGTCTACCCGCTGAAGCATTTAGCCGGATTGGAATCCGAGGAGGAGCGATTCAGTGCTGACCGGGAGTGGATGCCACGCCTGGTGCTGCTGGCAAAGAATACATACGTTTGGCTGCACCAGCTCAGCCGAAAATACCAGAGGGAGATCACGCGTCTGGATCAAATTCCCGATGAGGAATTGGACCGCATGGCAGCCAGCGGTTTTACCGGTCTATGGCTGATCGGCTTGTGGGAACGCAGCCATGCCTCCGCCAGGATCAAACAGATGTGCGGTAACCCGGACGCGATCGCCTCTGCCTATTCGCTGTTCGATTACCGTATCGCGGACCCGCTCGGCGGTGAAGACGCCTTCGAGAATCTCAAACAGCGCGCTTCCTCGCGCGGCATCCGCCTGGCATCGGATATGGTCCCCAACCATATGGGAATCGATTCCCCCTGGGTCATGGATCATCCCGACTGGTTTCTTTCACTGAACTACCTTCCCTTTCCATCCCATTCCTTCAACGGCGCCAATCTCTCCTCGAATCCTTCCGTCGGCATTTACCTGGAGGATCATTATTTCGACCGCACGGATGCTGCGGTTGAATTCAAACGCGTAGATTTCCCAAGCGGCGATACCCGCTATATCTATCATGGCAACGATGGCACCTCCATGCCCTGGAACGACACCGCCCAGCTAGATTACCTCAACCCGGCAGTCCGCGAGGCTGTGATCCAGACCATTCTGGCTGTTGCCCGTAGGTTCCCCATCATTCGTTTCGACGCTGCCATGACCCTGGCAAAAAAACACTTCCAGCGCCTTTGGTTCCCCGAACCAGGCACCGGCGGAGCCATCCCCACCCGCGCGGATTTCAGTATGACCAAAGACCAATTCAATGAGCACATGCCGGTGGAATTCTGGCGCGAGGTGGTGGACCGCGCCGCAGCGGAAGCTCCCGATACCCTTCTTCTGGCAGAAGCCTTTTGGCTGATGGAAGGCTATTTCGTCCGCACCCTGGGCATGCACAGAGTGTACAACTCCGCTTTCATGCACATGTTGCGCAACGAGGATAATGCTGGATACCGTCAATTGATCAAGAATACGCTCGAGTTCGATCCCGAGATCCTCAAGCGATATGTGAACTTCATGAATAATCCGGATGAGCGCACTGCAGTGGATCAATTCGGAAAAGGCGATAAGTACTTCGGTATCTGCACCCTGATGGCCACGCTGCCCGGGTTGCCCATGTTTGGCCACGGCCAGGTGGAGGGGTTTGCTGAAAAGTATGGGATGGAGTTTACCAAACCGCTTTGGGAAGAATTTGAGGATCTCGATCTTATCGAGCGACACAAGCGCCTTATCTTCCCATTGCTTCACCAGCGCGAGCTTTTTGCCGGGGTGGAGCATTTCCAGCTCTTCGACCTATTTACCTCAAGTGGCTCGGTGGATGAAAACGTTTTCGCCTTCAGCAACCGCTTCCAGGGCAGATCTGCTCTGGTGATCTATCACAATAAATTTGCCCATACTTCCGGCTGGTTGAAAACCTCCTGCGCCAAAGCCATCCGGACGGCTGGAGATAAACGCCCACTTACCCAAAGAAACCTGGCCGAAGCCCTCGGGATCACCCCTACAGCCAATGCCTTCACCATTTTCCGGGATCAAACGAGCGGGCTGCAATTCATCCGTTCATCGGCTGAGCTCTATGAAAACGGACTGAATGTGAACCTGAATGCTTATGAATGCCAGGTGTTGCTGGATTTCCGCCAGGTGCAGGATGATCCCTGGAGATCCTATTCGCAGCTTTGCCAGACCCTGGGAGGGCGCGGTGTGCCGGATATTGACCTGGCGTTAAAGGAAATGAACTTCCAGGCAGTCCTCCTGCCATTCCAGGAGCTGGCAAACAAGGGCTACTTTGAATATCTCATCGCCAACCGTCTTACAAAAGACAACAGGAGAATCAAACCCTCCCTGGTGCAGGAATTCCAGGAGAAAATGCAACGGCTGCTTGCAGGCGCGGCAGAGATAAATAACGGAACAGGTTTTAACCAGAATGCCTTGGGCGCTGCGAATAAGCAATTGGAAACGGTCTTATCTCTACTTGTGATTGATAGCCGCTTCCCACTCCCGCCTGGAGCCCGCTACCAAAAATCGTTTTCCGTCTTTGCATCTCCCCTGCTCGAGGATGAAAACACCTGGCTTTCACTATTCGCCTGGTCTTTTCTCACGCCCCTTGGGTTGTTGGCAGATAATGGGAAAGCCCCGGAGCAAGTGTTAGCCTGGATGGACGAGTGGCAGCTTTCCCACAGGTTGCAGCAAGCAACAGAAAGTCTGGGCCGGGATGCCTACCAGGTGAACCGAATTCTGCTTCTCACCCGCATCTTGATCTTGCAGCAAAACTGGTTTAACCAGCCCCTGCCCCCCCTGCGCATCCTGATGCAATCCTGGTTGGCAGTCCCCGAGATTCGCCAGTTCCTGGGGGTCAATCGATATCAGGAAGTTCTCTGGTTCAACGAGGAAGCCTTTGAGGAATTCCTGTGGTGGATGTACACCCTCGCTTTGATCTCCACAAGCGGAGAACCCGGGGTAACCTCCACCGAGATCCTGGAAATGACAATAAAACTTTCCGCCCTCGACCGCCAATTAAAGAATGCTCTCAAAAAGTCGAAGTTCCAGATCGAAAGGATGATGGAAGCCCTAAAATAACGGGTTGTGTCTAAGTTCTGTTCTGCTTATCGAAGACCGATAATACTTCCCCGTTTGAAGGGATATCCGACATGGAATCGCCGTATTGACGAAAAATGATTTCTCCCTGTTGGTCAATTAGAAGAACTGCCGGCATTCGCCCGAGTTTTATCCAGTTAATCTCCTGGTGGTACTGCGCGGCGACCTGGGATTTAAGATCTGGGCACCCGATAAATGGCAGCTTTTCATTCTCCCAGTAGCGTTTGAACGCATTCGGTCCATCCGGACCCAGGGCAATAATCTCAATATTGCGACTGACGAATTCGGGGTAATCCTGACGCAACTGCGCCAGATGAGCTTGGCAGTATGGTCAGGCAAACCCGCGCATCAGCACGAGCAGGACCGCCTTCTTACCCCAGAAATCAGCCAAGTGGATCTCCCGATCCTGAGTATCCTTAAGAGTAAAATCGATTGCCTGTGTAATTTCGTTTTTGGAATTCATATTCCCTCCTATTTCTTTTGATCAATGATGAAAGGTTCTATTGCCTGCAGGAAATCTGCCGGGCATTCCTCCTGGGGAACATGCCCACATTTGGAAAGGATAACCAGCTTCGCCCCGGGTATGGCATCCGCAAGTTGGATAGAGTCAGCGGTGGGAACGATCCGGTCATCATCTCCAGTGATTACCAAAACAGGGAGTTTCAAATCCTTAAGCTTTGATTCAAGATCGATCGATTCGCGGGCTTTGAGCACCTCATAAAGCCCCTTATCCCAATCATCTACTTGCAAAGGTTTTTGGTAACCTTCAACCACGCCTACAGAGATCTTCCCGGGATCATGCCACGCGGTTTTAATCATCTCAGTCCCCCAGTTGCGGATCGAACGCATTAATAGCGGTACCAACTTTTGCGCCTGGGGTGTATTCAACAGGTATCTTTGCCAACCAGGAGTCCCATTCCCTCCCATCCCCATCACAGCGGCATCCACCTCCACCAGGGCTGCAACCCGGTCAGGGTGCTCCAGAGAGAACAGCGTCGCTACCGAGCCACCTGCGGAATTACCAACCAGTATCGCCTGATCGATCCCTTTTTGGTCCATGAAATCCTCAAGCATCTGAGTCTGTCCGCGCATACTATACGGATTGGATCCTGTCCATGCTCCATTCAGAGGGCGGCTTGTGAGTCCAAATCCTGGGCGATCATAGGCATAAACCGTACCTAGCGAGGAGAGGGGATCCATCACTTCCCGCCAGGAAAACAAACTCGCTCCAAAGCCGTGCAGGAGAATGATCGCCGGATCTCCGCTGCCTTTTTCTTTATAATGCACCTGGATACCGTTGATATCCATAAATAGACTGTCTGGGTCTGCCATATCAATTGCAGGTTTGGTATTTAGAGTCGGAACGGGAATGACCAGCGGTAATATGATAACTAGGAGAAGCAGCACCCCCAGGGCAATACCGAGCAATTTGAATATTCTTTTCATTGCTTGATGGTTTCAATAAATGCTGCCAGTTTTTGTAATACCAGTTTCTGCTGCTCTTCCCGGCTGATCGTGGCGGGGTTATCCCCCGATTGGGGACCGTACCAGCCGAACTGGGCATGGTTGCCCCCCTCTATCGGGAAAAAGATCGTGTCCTTGGGTAATAATGGGATGCTGGCTGCGATCTTTTCCGGGGTCGCCAGGCCATCCTTGGTTCCGGATATGGATAAAACATTCATCCCTGATTCAGCCAGGCTTTGATTGCCGGCCGGGTAGGCCGCCAGAAAGAACAACCCATCCATCGCACCTGGATTTGAATACACATACGAAGCTGCCATTGCTCCCCCCAGGGAATGACCGCCGAGCACCCATTGGTCAATCTCCGGGTGGGCAGCGATCACCTGGCTGGCTCGCCCACTTCCAAAAACCGCCAGGTTAAAGGGCATGGGTACAAGGGTGACCAGGTATCCTTGCGCCGCCAAATTATTCAATAACGGTGCGTACGCCTTGTAATTCACCCGCCCGCCGGGATAAAAGATCACGCCAGTCGTGGGGCTTCCGCTGGTCGGAGAAAAGGTCACCCAGCCGTCATGGGTCACATTTACAGAAGAGTTGCTCTCCATCGCCGCCAGGGCTTCCGGCATGGGAGCTGCCGGGGTATATGCCCAGATGGTAAAACCTGCCGTTATTAGCAGGATGACCGCGCCAATACCAATTAGAACCTTCCATATCAATTTCATATTAACCACCTCACCGTTATAATCTATTCATTCTATCGAAATGAGAAACACCCTGCAAGTGGAACCTTCTACATACTTATCGCACGAGAAAGGATCAGCCTTGTCTCTCTACCAAAAGTTTGCGCAGATTTACGCCAAAGGGCAGTACCCGGATTTCTCCCTACATTTCAGCAGCCTCCTTCCCAACATCTGCCAGAAATATGGCATTCCTGAAAAAGGAAAACTGCTGGATGTGGCCTGCGGGGAAGGCACCTTTGCCATCCAGGCCGCACTCCTGGGTTGGTCAGTTGTGGGTATGGACCAATCTGAAGAAATGCTCAACCTGGCCAGGCAGCAATCCACCCAGGCAGGCGTGTCGACGAAATTCGAGAAGATCGATATGCGCGAACTCGACCGCTGCGATGAATTCGACCTATCCACATGCCTGTTCGACGCGGTGAATTACATGCTGGAGGAAATTGACCTTAAACTTACTTTTTCCGGCGTCAACCGCGCTTTGAAGCCGAATGGCTGGTTCATTTTTGATATGAACACGATTTATGGGCTCTCCAACCGCTGGAGCGCTCAAAGCAATAGCGTGCCCATCGATACAGAAGACCTGATCGCCTTTCATCGCCCGATATTCGATTTTGAGAAACAGCTCGCCACCATGCACATCACCGGGTTTATTCGCCAGAATAAATATTGGGAGCGTATCGATGAAATCCATCAGGAGAAAGGGTACCCGATTGAGTCGATCAAGTATCTGCTGGAGGAAACCGGTTTTGAGGTAGTGGATATCCTGGGGAGTATCGAGAGCGGCACTCCCCCCAAAGTGGATTCCGGCCGGGTTTGGTTTATCGCCCGGAAATCCCATCCTACGGAGTGTCATTAAGCAAGCTGCGGCACTGCTGCCAGATGCGATCGAACATCTCCCTGGACAGGCGACCGGTCTGTGTGTTTTGCCGGCTTGGATGATACGACGCTAAAAGCCATGGGGAATTTCCCCCTGGTTCAAAAAACGCTCCATGCCCAAAGACCATCCCGGAATTATCCACACCGCGCTCCCCCAGTAGAATTAACGCCTCATGGAAAGCGATTTGCCCCAGTGCCACAATCCCTTCCATTCTGGTCAGAAGCGTCATTTCTTGTTTCAAAAACCCCCGGCAATTTCGAATCTCCTGCGGCGCGGGTTTGTTCGCCGGCGGCGCACAGCGGCACACCGCCGTTATAAAGAGATCGTTAAGCTTCAGGTCATCCTCGCGGCTTTTGGTGTATTCCCGATTGGAAAATCCCGCGCGATAGAGTGCAGGGTAGAGAAAATCCCCTGAAGAATCGCCTGTGAACATCCTGCCGGTTCGATTGGAGCCGTGCGCGCCAGGTGCAAGTCCCAGCACCAAAACCCGCGCGGTTTTATCGCCAAATCCGGGCACACCTTTCCCCCAGTATTCCCAATCCCGATATGCGTGTTTCTTCTCCAATGCCACCTTCTCCCGCCACGCCACCAGGCGCGGGCATTTGCGGCAATTTATGATCTCTTTTTCAAGATCACCCCACCCTTCGATCGTTGGCGTGATCATAGGATCAGCATTGCATCGCCGAAGGAATAAAAGCGATATTTCTCCTGGATGGCCTCCTGGTAGACCCGCAGCATTTCCTCCCGCCCGGCGAAGGCGCTCACCAGCATCAGCAGTGTGGATTTTGGCAGGTGGAAATTGGTGATCATTGCGTCCACGGCCTTGAATTCGAACCCCGGAAGTATGAATAACCCCGTAGGTCGGCTGAATTCACCGATCAGGTCATTTCCGCTTGCAGCCCTGGCTGCGCTTTCCAAAGTGCGTACCGTGGTGGTTCCCACAGCAACGATCCTGCCCCCGTTTTTTTTGGCAGTGTTGATCTTTGTGACCGCTTTTCGGTTGACTTCACACCATTCCGTGTGGATCGCGTGGGTTTGCGGATCATCCTCATTCACTGGAGCGAAGGTATCCAGCCCCACGTGTAAAGTGACTTCAGCGAAATCGAAACCCTTTTGCAGCAGGGCTGCCATCAATTCCGGGGTGAAGTGTAATCCTGCGGTTGGCGCGGCAGCCGATCCGCTTATCCGGGCGTAGACTGTCTGATACCGGTCGGGATTTTCGAGCTGGGTATGGATATACGGCGGAAGCGGCATTTCCCCCCGATATTCCAGGTACGGTTCGATGGGTTCGGTGAAGCGGATGATCCGGCGTGAACCCGCAAGCGCCTCCACAATCTCCGCATCCGGACCTCCGTCCAGGGTTAAAGTCATCCCCGCCTGAATTCGCTTTCCCCCTACCAGCGTCTCCCAGGATAGATCATCCCTCTTCTTAAGCAGAAGGATCTCCACCTGCCCTCCAGTAGGCTTAATAGCGTGGATTCTTGCTGGAATGACCCGGGTTTGATTAACAACCAGCAAATCTCCTGGATTTAAGAATCGCTCTAGATGCCAGAAGACGGAATGTTCGATTTCCTTCGTTTTTCGGGAATAGACCAAAAGACGGGAGCTGTGACGCGGCTCCACCGGCACCTGGGCGATCCGTTCCACAGGCAACTCATAATCGAAATCGGATGTCCGCATCGGGTGTTACTTTAACTTCCAGGCGCGGGGTTGAAAAGCGGCATCTGGCTTGAATCCCCTTTCCAGGCGTAGCCGAGGTGGTCATAGGCCAATCGGGTGGCGATCCGCCCCTGAGGGGTGCGCCCCAGGAATCCCAATTGGAGCAAGTATGGCTCCACAACGTCCATGATCGTGTCCGGTTCCTCGCTCACCGAGGCGGCGATGGTAGAAAGTCCAACCGGTCCGCCGTCATACTTGGTAATGATTGTCAAGAGCACCCTGCGGTCCACATCATCCAGTCCTAGATTATCAATCACAAGAAGTTTCAACGCCTCCACCGCCGTCTCGCGGGTGAGCACGCCGCTGCCACGCACCTGGGCGTAATCCCTAACCCGCCGCAGAAGTCGCAGCGCCACACGCGGGGTGCCCCGGGCGCGCAGGGCAACCTCGTGGATGCCGCCTTCATCCGCCTCGAACGAAAGAAGTTCAGAACCGCGGCGGACGATCTGTTCCAGGGCCTGCTGGTCGTAATAATCCAGGCGGTAAACCGCTCCAAATCGCGCGCGCAGGGGGGAGCTGATCAATGCCAGGCGCGTGGTGGCGCCAATCACAGTAAAGCGCGGCAATCGCAGCCGCACCGAACGAGCGCTGGGTCCTTTGCCAATTATGATATCCAGAGAATAATCCTCCATCGCCGGGTAAAGTACTTCTTCAACGATCTTCCCCAGCCGGTGGATCTCATCGATAAATAAAATATCGCCCTTGCGGAGGTTGGTGAGGATGGCTGCCAGGTCGCCGGCTCTTTCAATCGCCGGTCCGGCGGTGATCTTAATGCTCACGCCCATCTCGTGCGCCAGCACATGCGCAAGAGTGGTCTTGCCCAAACCGGGTGGCCCGTAGAAAAGGACATGATCGAGGGGGTCGTTTCGCTGCCGGGCAGCTGCGATCAGGATCGCCAGGTTTTCCTTGATCTGCTCCTGGCCGATCACTTCCGCCAGGCTGGAAGGACGCAGCGCTGTGTCCAACCGGTCATCCTGCCGCGGCGATGGGTCGACCATGCGCTCGTCTTTTTCTTCCATGCAAAATATTATACCTCAGGGGTGATTTCACCCATTTTTCTGCCCGCCGGTTATTATCCGATGCTATAATTTATGGCAATCAAGGCGGTGAAAATGAGCAATTTGATGGTGTCCTCGCATCCCCTGGTAGCACACAAACTGGCCAAGCTGCGAGACAAAAATACCGAGCCGAAAAAATTCCGCGAACTTGTTCAGGAGATTGGCGCCCTGCTGACTTACGAAGCCACGACAGATTTGGCTTTGGTGCCGGTGAATGTGGAGACTCCTCTCAGATCGATGGAAGGCGCCAGCCTGAAAGATAAGATCGGTCTTGTGCCCATCCTGCGCGCCGGATTGGGGATGGTGGAGGGGGTTTGGGAATTGATACCAAATGCCGAAGTTTGGCACATTGGTCTTTACCGTGATGAAAAAACGCTTAAACCCGTGCAATACTACAACAAATTGCCGTTGGAACCAACCGTTTCGGTTTGTCTGATCCTGGACCCGATGCTGGCCACGGGCGGTTCCGCCACCGCCTGTGCAGACCTGCTCAAACAATGGGGGGTGAAAAAGATCAAGTTCGTCGGCATCATCGGCGCGCCGGAAGGCATTGCCCTCCTGCAGAAAAATCATCCCGATATACCCATCCATTTGGCAGCGGTGGATGAACGCCTCAATGAACGGGGATATATCGTCCCTGGGCTGGGAGATGCCGGCGATAGGCAGTTCGGTACAGGTTAAATCTACCCGCCGATCTGCATCATGCAGCGGGCAACCGGGGTGATATTCCGGTCCAGTTCGTGATTTTCAGGTTTGATTTCCATGGATTTATATAATAGCGGGCGAATATCTCCGCCGGCGCGCAGCGTGGGCAGCAGGGGTACTTCCACATCGCTCAGCAGACACGGTCGCAGGTTTCCATCTGCGGTCAGGCGCAGGCGATTGCAGTTTTCACAGAAACTCTCGCTCAAGGGATTGATAAACCCGATCCTGCCCTTCGCGTTCGGAAAGGCGTAGATTTCCGCCGGACCCAACCCGGTTTTCACCTCCAAACGCTGCAATCCTGCCGGTTCCAGCAGTGTTTTCACCTGGCTGACCGGCAGGAACATCTCCTGCGGGTCGGGGAAACCCTCTCCCCACTTCTGTTGGTTCTTCACCGGCATCAATTCAATAAATCGAATTTCCCAACGGTGGTCACGGCTTAATTCCGCTAATTGGCGGATATCCCCGTCATTCACCCCCTTCAGAAGCACCATATTTAGCTTGATGGGATCCAATCCGCATTCCTCGGCTTTTTCCAAGCCTTCGAAAACACGCTGAATATTACCCCCGCGGGTGATCCTGGCATATTTATCAGCTTCCATCGTATCCAGGCTGACGTTGATGCGCTTCAAACCTGCTATTTTTAGCGCTTTCGCCTTGTCTGCCAGGAGGATGCCGTTGGTCGTCAAGCTGATATCCTCAATGCCAGGGATTGCGGCGATCATACCCACCAGTTCCGCCAGGTTCTTTCGTACCAGGGGTTCACCGCCAGTGAGCCGCACTTCGCGGATTCCTTCCTCAGCTGCCACCTGGACGATCTGGGTGATCTCCTCATAACGCATGATGGATTCATGCGGCTGCCAACTAACCCCCTCTGGCGGCATGCAATACACGCAGCGCAAATTGCAGCGGTCGGTAACTGAGACACGCAGATACGTGATTTTTCGGTTGCAGCGGTCAACTAACATAATAAACCTGAAATCGGATTATACCTCAATGAATCAGACTCTTTTTATCTGATTTATGGATAGCCTACAAACCGTTCAAGCCCCGCCCGGAGAACCCACACCGGCAGAAGCAGAAAAACATGGACAATAAGACTAACAGAAAAGACCAAAATAAGGTCAATGATGAAAGGATTTACGAACGGCAGAAGATTGGATTGCATCCATCCGCCTGCCCCCGCCACCAGCAGAATCGCCATCACTCCCAGGAAGATCAGGATCACCGGAAGCCAGGAACTGCGGTCCGATTCGGAGGGCAGCATCATACTGCTGATCGTAAAGATCAAGTAAAACCATATCCAGAAATCAGCTCCCCTATAAATTCCCACAACCCCATTCCAAAAAGATTCCAAATCACCATTCCCTAATACCACTAACAACCCCTGGGGATGCCATAAGTTGGCCGCCAGTCCACCGGTGATCAGGCACCCGGTAATGAGGGGCGCTGCCCCGATCAGAGCATCCCGGAACCAGTCCGTCTTTTGGGTTTCCACATATCCGAGCCGCAGTTTTCCATTTGGCAGGTGGTGGGGGATAACCGAGAATCTTCCCGTGGGCACCCTCATGAACTTAGCCATAAGCCAATGGCTGGTTTCATGGAGGAGGATGCCTGGAAAGAAAAGGATATAGAAAAGCAGATCGGCAGAAGTATCCCTGCGCAGGATCAAGTAGAAGAGCAGTTTAAGCTCCCGGTGCAACTTAGCCTGGACAAAGAAAAAGGGCAGCATGCAAAGGAGCAGCCACCCCAGTTCTTTTAAACCCGTAGGGGTCACTTGACTGCGGCTTTAACGATGGTTAGAAAATCTGCAACCTTCAGGCTCGCCCCGCCTACCAGCGCGCCATCGATCTCGGTCTGACCGAAAAATTCAGCGGCATTGGCTGCGTTAACCGAACCGCCATAGAGGACGCGCACACCCTGCGCCACAGCTTGGTTGAAGAGTTTTTCCAGCGGTTGGCGGATAGATTCTGATATTACCCGGTTTGCACCTTCCCCTGAGGCAGCCTTGCCGGTGCCGATCGCCCAGACCGGTTCATAGGCAATGACGATGCGGGCACCTTCCTCCGGTGTGAGCCCCTGCAGCCCTTCCAGTACCTGGCGGGTTACCACCTCGGTTGTCTTTTGGGCTTCAAACTCCGCCAAGGTCTCGCCCACGCATACGATCGGTACCAGCATATTGCTGAGAGCGGTTTTGACCTTTTTATTTACAGTGATATCGGTCTCTCCAAACATTGCCCGCCGTTCCGAGTGACCGAGGATCACATATTTGCAGAACTCCTTGACCATCGCTGCGGAGATCTCGCCAGTGTAAGCCCCTGAGGCTTCCCAATGCAGGTTTTGGGCGCCTAGTCCGATCCCTGTTCCTGCCAGCACGGCCGAAACGGGCATGATGGCGGTGAAGGGCGGGCAGATCACCCTCTCCACGCTTTCCAGCTTCTGCAATTCCGGAAGCATCTCCACAACCAGCGAGCGTGCCTCTTCTGCGGTTTTGTTCATCTTCCAATTTCCAGCAACAAACGGCTTGCGCATTGAATCCTCCATGGATTATTAATATTCGTGTAAAAGGATATATTTGTTTTGCGATCAATCGCACCCAATCGGGGAAAGCCGGGTCATCAAGCATGGGTTCGATGATATTCCTGGCGTCCGCTTTCGACTTGATCTTTAACAGATATTCTGCATGCAGCAGATTGAATTCAGGAAATTTCTCCAGAATCTGCGCATCCTGGCGAAGACTTTTGATCTCATCACCGGCGCGTTGAACATCGCCGAATTTTAATTCATAACGGGTTGTTCCGATCCGGAAAAGCGGTTCGCCGGAATTCTCGACCAGGAAATTCCCCGCATTCTGGTCTTCCCCAACTCGGAAGAGCAACTCATGAAAACGGGAATTTCCAGTCAGATCCAAGCCACCAGCTTGGGCTGTCTTCCAAAGAATGTACGCCGCTGGCAGCCAGGCATCGTGCGCATAAAAATAATTGACGGCAGGGTCCAGGATCTCAGCATCCATTTTCGCAAAAACCATACTGTCATTTAGAAGCGCCTGCATGGAGGCCGGGTCGTCATGCTGCCAATAGAGCATCGCTTTCACCCAGGCTGCCTGTGCTTTTCGCGCGTCACCAGGCGCTTCCAGCGTGATCGCCGCAACAACCGCTTCAGGTGACTCGGTGGTAGCCTGCAGGGTGGGTGCCGGTGCGGGTTTGAAGCTGGAAGCAAGAACTCCCAGCACAGCAAGAATGGCGGCACCGGCAAGGATACCGCCTCCAATTAGAAGCCACTTGCGAGGAACGACAAGTTTCCGCTTCTGTTTCGGCGGATAATTTTTCGATTTGGGATTAAAAGATTTTTCTTTTCCCACCGGCTCAAGGCTCTCAATAACAGGCAGACTGCTTAGATATGCAGGAGAGCTACCGCTTTTTGCCACCTTCTCGTCTGGGATCGGTTGTTCCGCCACCTGGGTGCCGTCCAATTGACGTATGGCCGCCCGGAATGCGCGAACCATCGTGTTCACATCCTTGTATCGTTCACCAGGATCTTTTGCCAGTGCCTTGAGCAGCACGCGTTCGATCGATTCCGGGCAGTTTGGATTCAAGATCGACGGCAGCGGCAGAGGCGTATAAATATGATCGTGAATGATCGCGAACGGGGTATCGGCATTGAAAGGCACCTGCCCGACCACCATTTCATAGATCAGCACGCCGAAGGAATAAATATCGGTTCGGTAATCCAGGTTTGGGCTTGAGGTCGCCTGCTCAGGCGATATATATTGCGGCGTCCCGATCATCTGGTCGCTAGTAAGGGTGGTGGTGCTCACTTGAGCCATGCGGGCAAGTCCGAAGTCGGTCAGATAGACCTTGCCCTCCTTGGAGATGAGCACATTTGAAGGTTTCACATCCCGGTGGACGATTCCCAGCTCATGGGCATAGGCCAGCGCGGAACCCACGTCTTCGATTATTGGCAGCATCTCGCGGTAGGTGGGTCTGAATTTCTTTAGTTTTTCCTTGAGGGTCACACCTTCGATATACTTCATAACCAAATAGGGGCGACCTTCTTCATTGGAATAATCGAAAATAGGGACGATGTGCGGGTGATCCAGCTTGGCCACCACCAATGCCTCGCGTTGGAAACGCTCCAAAAAGGTGGGGTCCTCAGTGAACGCGGTATGCATCACCTTCAACGCCACGTAGCGATCCAAAGCTGCATGATATGCCTTGAACACTGTGGCCATGCCCCCCTGGCCCTGTTGTTCAATCAGTAAATATGGCCCCACGTATGCATTTACTACAAAAGGCATTCAATCCTCTGAAGTGAGTATTTTACCTTTTTAAACCGCACTGGTGCTCTCTTCCTGTGTGGTCTGCGGTTTTAACTTTTTTCGAATTCGATCCCAGAGGCTGACCGAAGCGACAAAATAAAATCCGAGTGCGCTGCCCCCCAGCCACGGGAGAAGGTACTTACCCGAAGTCGGCCAGAGGATGATAACCGACAGGAGAAGGTAGGTTCCCATCGTGTATTCCCCCAGGATGAAGAGATCCAGGACACGCCGCTTGCTTTTATCGTATGCCTTGCCGATGCGCGGGTCCACCCTGGTGGTGCGGATGAAGGTGCCCCCCTTCCCGCGGTGCACACCGCCGGAGATCACAGAAAGGGCACAAATCAGGGATATCCCCACACCGATCAGGAATTCGGAGGGCATAACTTTCAACCGGTCGATCAGTCTGGGCGCATGTTCGGTTTTTGCCAGCATAAAAAGCAGGATGGGTCCGATGCTTGCCAAACCTGCCCACCAGAAGATTTGCAGAAATGGCTGGCTCCACAAGCTGATGGGTAAGACCAGGAGAAGCAATAAAATACCCAGCGGAAAAGTCAGGTAGGAAAGCAGGTGGATCATGCCGAAGTATTTCTTCTTAAACGGCATGTCAGATTTGGGAAGCTGACCCATCAGTTTTAGCGCCACCTGGGCTGTTCCCTTGCACCAGCGGTATTGCTGGAGCTTGAAATCATCCAGTTCCTGGGGTACCTCGGCGGGAGAACGTAGATTTACAAGGTAACGCCCTTCCCAGCCCTTGAATTGCGAGCGGAAAGTCATATCCACATCTTCCGTCATTGTGTCCCACTGCCACCCGCCCACTGATTCGATTGCCGCCACCCGCCAGATCCCGCCAGATCCATTGAATCCCATGATCAACCCTGCCGTCGACCTGGCGGATTGTTCCACCACAAAGTGCCCATCCAGGGTCAGCCCAGCCATGCGTGAGATCATATTGTGGGCAAAATTTATATGGTCCCAGCGGGTTTGAACAAAACCCACTTTGGGATTATCGAAAAATGGCACAGTGCGCTTCAACCAATTGCGCGGGGGGATGAAATCGGCGTCAAAAATGGCGGTAAATTCACCCTTGGCGTATTTCAGCCCGAAAGAGAGGTTCCCGGCTTTGAAACCAAAGCGATCCTCCCGGTGCAGATATATGATATCCACCCCCTGGCGGCGGTATTTTTCCACCAGGCCGATGAGCAGGTTCGTGGTCCAATCAGTGGAATCATCCAGAACCTGGATTTCAAGTTTATCCTGGAGGATAATCAAATTGCGTTACCGCTTTCAGGATCCTTTCCGCCAGGTAGCGCTCATTGTAGATCGGAAGCTGCACGGTAACATGCGGCCACTCGGCAGGGGGTTCCGGCGTCTGCAATCCCCATGCTTTTCGCCAGTTCTTCATGTAAATGATGGTGCTGACAAGGAAGTTGGTACCGATCAAGAACAGAGAAACTGCGCAAATTGCGTAGGTAATCTCGATGGGTTTGAGCAGGATGGATCGGAGAATATCTGACATTAAAAGAGTTGTCCCAAAGATTGGATTAGCTTTTCAAAATTATAGCGTATTTTTCTCCCGGCTGGGTTTGACCAACCCGCGTGATAATTGACACTCATCCCTGAAGAAGGTATGATGTTTTTACCCCAGGTCAGACAGGGGATCGCGGCACGCAACTGTGTGTCGAGGAAAGTCCGCACTCCACAGAGCATCCCGCTGGATAACATCCAGGATGGAGCAATCCACCGGACAGGGCCACAGAAACATACCGCCCCGCAAGGGGTAAGGTTGAAATGGTGGTGTAAGAGACCACCGGCGAACGCAGCGATGCGCCGGCCAGGTAACCCCCGGGAGGAGCAAGGTCAAGCAGGGGCATTCAGCTGCTCGCTGGTCAATGCCCCGGGTGGACCGCACGAGCTGAATGGCAACAGTCAGCCAAGAGAGATGATCCCGCCCATCCAGTCGTCCTTTGGGATACCCTGGATGGGAACAGAATGCGGCTTATCGTCTGGCCTGGGGGATTACTGTTCTTCTTTCCCTACATCGAAATCCACTTAACAACCTCGGCACCTGCCAGTGCGAATACGATCATTTTTATCACTTTCCCAAGCCAACACCAAAGCAGAAATCGCCACACCGGCATACGCAGCGCACCAGCGATGATACCGCCTGCATCAAAAAATGGGTTGGGGATGAGGGCAAGAAAGAAGATCGTAATTTCCCCATACTTTTTCATCCAGAGTGTGATCCGGTCGTACCAAACACGGTTTTCGATCACCGCCTGGCCGCTGAAACCAGCCATATACCCGGTGATCTCACCCAGCGCCGCCCCCGTCCCGGCGGCCACCCCCACCCAAAAGGGATTGAAGACCGTCCCCATCAGTGAGGTGATCAGGATGCCAGGAACGGGCAGGATCAGGGTCGCGTTGGCCAGGAATGAAAGCACCACAATGCCAGGGTAACCATAAACCTGGATGGATTTGAGTTGATCGCGGTTGAGAAATAAGAAAACGGAAATAATCAGAACAAGAACCAGGGAAAGGATCCGCAGGATGGTTGTCTTGCGGCTGCTTCCCTTGTTCAAGAATCCCCGTCTTCGTGTTTGAGCAATGCCTCCACCCGGGCGCTGACGATATCCAATGCTACCGAATTGAACCCACCCTCAGGGATGATGATATCCGCGTACCGTTTGGAGGGCTCCACGAATTCCAGGTGCATCGGCCGAACCGTATTAAGGTACTGATGCACGACCATCTCGGTGGAACGCCCCCGCTCCTGAATATCGCGTGTCAGCCTTCGGATAAAGCGGATATCAGGGTCGGTATCCACGAATATTTTGATGTCAAATAACTCACGCAGCCGGGGTTCCACAAAGATCAGAATGCCTTCAACGATGATCACCCGCTGTGGGTTCACCTGTATGGTTTCCGCGGTGCGCGAATGATGGGTGAAATCGTAAACCGGCAGGTCGATCGGTCGCCAGGATTTGAGCATATTAACATGCTCAATAAGGAGTTCAGTCTCCAGGGATTCAGGATGATCGAAATTCACCTCCGCGCGCTGGGTGGGCGGCAGGTTGGTCAGATCCCGATAATAGGCGTCATGGGGCAGATAGGCGATGCGGTGCGCGCCGACTTTATCCAGGATCACATTCGCGACCGTGGTCTTTCCGGAGCCGGAGCCGCCGGCGATGGCAATGACGAGGGGGGGATTTCGAGGGGACATGGAAAAATTATAATTCGGTTCCCCGCAATCTCATAGTAGAATCAACAGAGCCACCGGTGGGATTCGAACCCGCGACCTGGCGTTTACGAAACGTCTGCTCTACCAGCTGAGCTACGGTGGCGTGGCTGGGATTATACCCGGAAGGTTTCAAAATCGGCAAGAAACCATGAACATCGCCATGCTCTCCTATCATACCTGCCCCCTGGCCACCCTGGGCGGCAAGCACACAGGCGGGATGAACGTCTATGTACGCGAACTCACCAAGCACCTGGGAGCCCTGGGGGTTCACGTGGATGTATTCACCCGCTCGCAGGATGAGCATGTCCCACACGTCCTCCATGATCTGGGTTGCGGCAACCGTGTGGTGCACATCCCTGCCGGGCCGGAATCTCCCACATCGAAAAACGATCTACCGCGCTATATTCCCGAATTTACCGAAGGAATCCTTCAATTTGCCCGTAGCAAGGATATCCATTACGACTTGATCCACAGCCATTACTGGATGTCAGGTCTGGCAGCCGAGTCGCTTCAATCCACCTGGAATGTGCCGATGGTGCAAATGTTCCACACCCTGGGATTGATGAAGAACCGCATCGCCCGCAGCGAATCGGAAATGGAACCTCCGCTGCGGATCGAGAGCGAAAAGAGGCTCGTATCGCTTGCAAAGAGGATCGTGATCGCCACCCCAGCCGAGAAGGAGCAGCTCATCTCGCTCTACGGAGCAGATGAACACAAGTTTGCCGTGATCCCCCCGGGGGTGGATACCACCCACTTCTATCCGATCCCCGAGGATGAAGCCCGTTCCGTCATTGGAGTACCCTCGGGAAACTGCATGATCCTTTTTGTTGGCAGGATCGAACCGCTAAAGGGAATTGAAACTCTCCTGCGCGCAATTGCTTTGCTGCTGCAGACCGAAGAGATCAACGAGTGCAATTATTACCTGGCCATCATCGGTGGGGAACCGGATGGCAACGGGGAGGAGCCGGATTCAGAAATGGGCCGACTGCAGAACCTCAGCCGGGAGCTGGGAATCCACGATGTGGTCATCTTCCTTGGCAAGCGCTCGCAGGATACCCTCCCATATTATTACTCTGCTGCCCAGGTCGTAGTGGTGCCCTCGTATTATGAGTCCTTTGGTATGGTCGCATTGGAAGCCATGGCCTGCGGGACGCCCGTGATCGCCTCGCAGGTCGGCGGGCTGGCCTACTTGGTGCGGGATGGAAAAACTGGGTACGTTGTTCCTGAAGGCAATCCGGAAGCCTTAAAACAAGCGTTGAAGAAACTTATCGAAGCCCCTGCCCTGCGTGAACAGATGTGCGACCAGGCTGTGGATTATGCGCGCTCTTATGACTGGTCGGTGATCGCCCGCAAAGTATCAAAACTTTATGACTCGGTGCTCTCGGAAAAATAACCCGCGTTCGATGCTGAGTTTAATCTTCAAGCCCGCGGTGGACAGCATCCCGCCCGAATTTTTCGTGGATCTCGTCCATCGCAGCCATCAGCCTTCGTTCTTTTTCACCACGGTTGTCCCAAAGGGGTAATTGACGCTCGGTCCCGTAAAAACCGCTGACCCCCACCCCAATCAGGCGTACTTTTTTCCCGGTGGACCATTCCTTCTCGAATAATTCCTGCGCAGCTTCAAAGATCATCAGATCCTGGTCAACAGGTTGCTCAAGCGAAACCTGTCGGGTGATGGTGGTGAAATCCGGCCAACGCAGCTTGATCTTAACCGTCTTCCCGCGCTTATCGTCCGCACGCAGCCTGCGCCCAACAGTTTGCGAAAGATGCCTCAGCGTATCCACAAGAAGGTGCCTATCGCTGGTGTCTTTTTCAAAAGTTGTTTCCTGGCTGACCGACTTCATTTCCCGGGTTGGTGAAACCGGGCTGGCATCCACTCCCCGAGCGCGCAGGATCAGCTCACTGCCGTAATTTCCGAACCTGCGGGAGAACTCTGCCTCGTTCTGACCTGCCAGGTCCCCGATCGTTGTGATCCCCCACTCGCCCAGCAATGCCTTTGTCTTGGGTCCTACACCCCAGAGCGCATCCACCGGCAATGGCGCAAGAAAATCTGCTTCGTTTCCAGGCGGCACTTCCGTGATGGCGCAGGGTGGCATATTGGTGCGGTGCTGCGCTTTTCCAAAATCTGTAGCGATCTTTGCCACCAGCTTGGAGCTGGCAATCCCCAGCGAACAAGGCAGACCCACATCGTCTTTAACGCTCGCCTGGATTTTCTGGGCAATCTCCCGACCGGATTCAGGCAAGTCGCTCACATCCAGGAAGGCTTCATCGATGGAAACCTGTTCGATCAAGCCCGACCAGCGTTCCAGGATGGCCATCACCCGTTTGGAGTAATCCCCATAATGCGCGTGGCTGCTGCCAACCAGGATCAATTGTGGGCAGAGTCGCAGCGCAGTGCCCGTGGGCATGGCCGAACGCACACCAAATTGCCGGGCAGCATAAGAGCAGGAGGCAATCACCCCTCGTTGACCAGGGTTTCCCCCCACCGCAAACGCCTTACCGCCCAGGGAAGGATCACGCAGCTCTTCCACCGAACAGAAGAACGCATCCAGGTCGATATGTATGATCTTGCGCATGGCACTCTTGGATTGATTATAGTCTTCCACATGATTCCCTTCCGCCATGTCAAAAAAAGGGCAAATTTATCATCATGTTATACTTACCGAACCTGAAATCTTGGAGTTTCAAAAATGATTTTTGATGACGTAATGAAGGTTGTGCTGGAATCCGTTGCGGAATTGAACCTGCAGTTGGATGCCTCCCAGCAGCTCGAGCTTACCCCCGATACCCAGCTCTTCGGTCGCGGCTCCAGGCTCGATTCTCTCGGGCTGGTCAATCTGATCGTTCTGGTGGAGGAAAAAGCCGCAGATACGTTCGGGAAATCAGTGACCATCGCCGATGAGCGGGCTATGTCGCAAAAAAGCAGCCCCTTCCGCACTGTCCGCACCCTCTCTGAATACCTTTTCGGTCTCCTCAAGGAAGTCTAAATGCCTGAACAACCAGTGATCCTCATCACCGGTGCAAGCAAGGGTATCGGTCGCGCGATTTACGAGCATTATCTAGCGGCTGGTTGGCAAGTGATTGGTTGCAGCCGGTCGGAAATTGACGAGAGCGCGAAAAACCAACACCATTATTCGGTGGACATTACGGATGAAGTAGCCGTCCGTGAGATGTTTTCTCTGATTCGAAAGGAATTCGGCCGCCTGGATGTTTTGGTCAATAACGCAGGCATCGCCGCGATGAACCATTCCCTGCTCATGCCCTTATCAACCTCCCGCAATGTAATGGATACCAATTTCACCGGTACTTTTCTGCTTTCACGGGAAGCAGCCAAATTGATGCAAAAACGGAAGTTCGGGCGCATCATCAATTTTTCCACCGTCGCGGTTCCCTTCCATTTGGAAGGCGAAGCCGTCTATGCGGCTTCGAAGGCCGCTGTGGAGGAGCTGACCCGGATTTTAGCCCGTGAGTTCGCGGAACTTGGAATTACCGTCAATGCCATCGGGCCCACACCCATCAATACCGATTTGATTCGTGGCGTACCGCAGGAAAAAATCCAGGCATTGATCAACCGCCAGGCGATCAAACGTCCAGGGAAATTCGAGGATATCTTCAACCTCATCGATTTCCTGGTCAAACCCGAGAGCGATTTCATCACCGGGCAGGTGATCTACCTGGGAGGGGTTTCGTGATCGAATTCCTTCTGGATGTTTTTCAGGAATCCGGCGAGAAGGAAGCGATCATCTGGAAAGACCAGGTTTTTCCGTACGCCTGGTTGCGAGAACGCATCCTTTATTGGCAGGAACAGATTCGCACCCGCGAGATCCCGCATGGCTCGGTGGTCATCCTGGAGGCGGATTTCTCGCCCAACGCGGTCGCCCTTTTCCTGGCGCTCATCGAAGCCCGCTGCATCCTGGTGCCGCTCACCCGTTCGGTGGAGATGAAAAAGAAAGAGTTCATCGAGATCGCGCAAGGCGAGATCAAATTCTCCATTGACGATTTCGACGTCACCACCATCTCGGTACTGGAAAACAAAGCCACGTACACGCTTTATGAAAGAATCCGATCCCTCGATCACCCCGGGCTGATCCTGTTTTCCTCTGGCTCCACCGGCAAGAGCAAAGCTGCCCTGCACGACCTGACCTTTCTGCTTGAAAAATTCAAGACACGTCGTTTTGCGCAGCGTTCGATCAGCTTTCTGCTATACGACCACATCGGTGGGGTCAATACCATGCTGCACATCCTCTCCAACGGCGGCACCCTCATTACCGTGCAGGACCGCAGTCCGGATGCGGTGCTGGCTGCTGTGGAAAAATACCAGGCTGAGCTGCTACCCACCTCACCAACATTCATTAACTTAATCCTCCTCAGCGAAGCGTACAAGCGTCATGATATTTCCACGCTTAAAACCGTTACATACGGTACTGAGCCCATGCCGGAAAGTACTTTGAAGCGCTTCCATGAGCTATTCCCGGAGATCAAGCTGCAGCAGACCTACGGGCTCTCCGAGGTCGGAATATTGAGATCAAAATCCCGTGACTCAGAATCACTATGGGTGAAGATTGGCGGGGAGGGATTCGAAACCCGGGTGGTGGATAACATCCTGCAGATCAAAGCCCAGTCCGCCATGCTGGGATATCTCAATGCTCCCAGCCCATTCACCGAGGATGGCTGGTTCATCACCGGCGATGAAGTGGAGGTGGATGGCGAATATATGCGCATTCTCGGCCGGCGAAGTGAGCTCATCAACGTGGGTGGCGAAAAAGTCTACCCCGCTGAAGTGGAAAGCGTCATCCAGGCCATCCCCAATGTGGCGGAAGTTTCGGTTTATGGGGAGAAGAACCCCATCACTGGCAGCATGGTTTGCGCTTTGGTCAAATTGCGGGAAGCAGAAGATGAGCAACAGGTCAAGCTGCGCATCAAACAGGTCTGCGCTGCAAGTCTGCCACGTTTCAAGGTTCCCGTGCGCATCACCTTCACCCAGGATGAACAGCACAGCGAACGGTTCAAAAAAATGCGCCCTCGCTGAGCGGTTTTGAGTAATATATGACAAGTGTTCGTAAAGCGACCAAAGAGGATTTCGACCATATTTTTCCCCTCTTTCAGGGTTTCGCGACCCATACCCAGGTAAACCCGCAGGATTGGAAAAAAATCTTTTCCCCGCCCTGGTCCGGCCAGCGGGAGCAATTCGGTTACGTTTTGGAGGATGGCAATGAAGCCGTCGGATTCCTGGGGACTCTATACTCTCTGCGTATGATCCAGGGCGAAAAACGGGAATTCTGCAACTTGACCTCCTGGATCGTCAGACAGGATTACCGCTCCGAAAGCCTCTCTCTTCTTTTTCCGTTGATGGGCGGCAAAGATCTCACCCTCACAAATTTCACTGCATCCAACCGGGTGATCGAGGTTTTGCTTCGATTGGGTTTTCAATCCCTTGAAGATCATTACCGCATGATCCTGCCGCTGCCTGTGGCAAGAGGAAATATTACGATCACCTCAGATCCGGAGCAAATTCGTCCAAGGCTTTCCGGGTTGGAAGCCTCGATTTTCCAGGATCATCTCCCCCTGCACTGCCGGCACGTCCTGCTGGAATCCTCCGCTGGGCATTGTTATCTGGTCCTCAATCCAGCAATAAAACGTAACCTGCCTGTCATGTTTGTGAATTATTTCAGTGATCCCGGTTATTTTCTCAGGAATATCCAACAAATTGCATTACACCTTTGCCGACAGTTGCATATTTATGGGCTTATGGTCGGGGAACACAGTCTGGGGAGAAAATCCCTGCCGCTGGCATTGCGGATCAAACGCAGACATGCGTTATTATTCAAATCCCGGGTTGTATCCCCGGAGGATGTGGACACCTTATATTCCGAAATTCAAGTCCTGGGACTAAAACCGGTGTAGATCATGACAACAACCAGGCTTGACCGAATCCTTTCTCCCCTCGCCCGTCCGTTTTATGGCGGTGTCGGGCATACCCTGATGTTCCACCGCATCATCGATACCTCCACCAGAACCCGGGTGCCTGGCGCGGCAAATATCGAATATCCACCGGACACGTTCGCGCATCTTCTGGATGACCTCTTGAACGCTGATTACGCCTTTGTCTCCATGGATCAGTGCGTCGAGATCCTCACTTCGGGTCAAAAGACAAAGAATTTCATCAATGTCACTTTCGACGATGGCTATATAGATAATTTCACCACTGCTTACCCCATCCTCAAAGAGCGCAGGATTCCATTTACAATCTATGTGACCACGGCATTTCCAGATCACAATGCGGTCGTCTGGTGGTACATCCTCGAGGACATGCTGAACGAGGATCGTCAGATTGAGTTCGAATTTCAAGGGCGGGCATATCGATTCGATACATCGATGCCGGAAGAAAAGGTGAATTTCGGTCGCACAGCCCGCAGCTTGATGAAAACCGCCTCGGCAGAGGATCTGAATTTATTAATTTCAGAAATTTTCGTCAAGCAAGGTATCGACCCGATTCAAAAAGTGAGTGAAGTGAGTCTGAGCTGGGACCAAATAAAGCAGCTCGCGGCAGATCCGCTGGTAACCATCGGAGCCCACACTGTGAATCACCTGCTGCTCAAAGAATTACCCCTGGATACTGCCCGTAAGGAGATATTCAATGGCCGGGACAGATTGGGTGAAAAAATACGCAAGCCGGTTGTTCACTTTGCCTTTCCCTATGGGGGTCCAAACGCTGCTGGCATCCGTGAGTTCAACCTGGTGAGAGAGGCTGCATTCAAGACCGGTGTTACCACCCGCCTGGCGAATATTTTTTCGCAGCATAAAGACCACCTGGAATGCCTTCCGCGGCTCGACATGGGGCTTTTCCCCGATTTTGCCAGTCTGAAAACAGCGTTGGACGGCTGGGTGCCTGCCCGCATGAATCATCTGAAAAAGGTGGTGACAGAATGAGCGCCAGCCGGTTTGCCGTCCTACAGCTCTCCGGATGCGCCGGATGCGAGGTCTCGCTGCTCAACGCCTCCGAGTGGATCGATCAGTACCGGTTAATGTATATGCCACTTGTTGTCTCGGCATATGATGTTCCAGAGGTCGATATTCTGCTGGTGAGCGGAGGCGTCCGCACCGACCAGGATTTGCATCATCTTCGTACCGCGGTAAAAAAAGCTGGCAAGGTTGTGGCGGTGGGGACCTGCGCCATCAGCGGCGGAGTTGCCAACCTGGGCGACCGGGACGAAGTCCGCGATCTTTTTCTCTCCCAGTCCAGCCGGCGGCATGTTCCACGTCTGCTGCCGCGCTGCCAGCCGGTGGATGCTGTCGTCGATATCGATCTTTATCTCCCTGGCTGCCCTCCCACTTCGGAACTCTTCATGGCCGCCCTCTTCGATCCGGAGGGATTTCAAGCGAGCCGCTCAGTCTGTCAGGAATGCGGACGCTTAAAGGATAAATCCATCCGCCCGGATAAACTGGTCGGTTTCCAACAGGGCAAGGTTCAGGAAGGACTGTGTCTGATCAACCAGGGTTATCTCTGTGTAGGTTCATCCACCCGCGGAGGCTGCCGCGCCCCTTGTACCCGGGCTGGTCATCCCTGCGTGGGTTGCCGGGGTCCCTCGGATTTCTTTATCGAAAAAGAATCCAAAGAGTGGCTGGGCAGTATCCAGAAAGTATTTGAAACCATGACAGATATTCCCAGGGACGAGATCGCCCAGGCACTCGTTTCTCCCCAGTTCGCCCTCTTCCTCTTCCAGTTCTCGGATTATGCCGGCGGGAACCGCCCATTGCGACATAAGGAAAAGGTTCTCTGAGATGCCAACCCTGATCTTTCCCATAAGCCGCATCGAAGGTCATGCCCAGGTTGTGATCGATACACACGGCGACGAGGTCGTTTCGGCGCATTTCCAGGCAACCGAGTTCCGGGGATTCGATTATTTCGTTCAAGGTATCCCCGCGGAGCAAATGCCGGTGATTGTGCCCCGTATTTGCGGAGTCTGCTCCACGGCGCATCATGTTTGTTCCGTCAAAGCACTAGAATCCCTTTACGGGGTCACCCCCCCGCCTCTTGCCAGGCGCATTCGCGAGCTGCTCCTGCTGGGGCAATTGATCCAAAACCAGGCGACCTCGCTTTTTATTTTCACCATGCCGGATAGGATGGGCACCGATAGCATCTTTGAGCCCGAAGTCTCAGCGTCTGCCTCCCGACCGGGAATCGCCGTTCAATCCTTGCAGGTCCGCAAGGCTGGAACCGACCTGATCTCCCTGGCAGGGGGACAGTTCATTCACCCCGTCAAGGCGGTTGTTGGAGGAGTGACGGGAGGAATCTCGAATCAAGCCACTGATGAAATGCGCACGAAACTCAACGCCATTCTCCCGGTCGCCTGTGAGCTCTTTGATCATTACTGGCAATCCAGCCTGGAAATGGCTGAAAGGATCGGCACCTGGGGTGATGACCAGCCTTCCCACTATATCGCCTCCACAGGCAAGTCCTGTATGAATTTGGACAGCGACACCATCTGCATGCTGGATGAGAACGGTAAACAGGTGGATTGTTTCTCACCGGCGGAATTCCAACAGAAGCTAACCTTCATCGAAAGTACGTACAGTTACTCGGATGAGACCCTCTACAAAGGCGAGATCATGCGGGCCAACAGCCTGGCTCGGATCAATATGAGCCTCCGCATGGGTACACCCCTGGCGGACCAATACCTGGATCGTTTTCAGACAACATTCGGCAAACCAGCCCATGCGATCATGCTTTTTGATCTCAGTCGTGGGATTGAGCTAGTCTATGCCCTGGAACGAGCGATCGAGATCCTATCTGAACCGCTCGATGGTGAGGAAACCAGCATCCCGTATACCCCGCGCGATGGAGAGGGGTTTGGCCTGGTGGAAGCCCCCCGCGGGCCTCTCATCCACCACTATTCGGTGGAAAACGGTCTCATTAAGAGCGCCAAATTCATAATCCCCACGGTACATAACATGCAGGCTATCAGCCGGGCTTTGAAGGTGGCTGCGAACAGATATGTCGGGAATGATCAGATCAACCTTGAGCTTGAAAAAGCAGTTGGGCGGGTGGTGAGGGCTTTCGATCCCTGTATCGCCTGCGCCACACATTAATTTAATTAGGATGAAAAATGACATCAGTCTCAGATCGCTTTTTGAAATACACCCGTATCGATACCCAGTCGGATGAGGCTTCGCCAACCTACCCAAGCACAGCCAAACAATTCGACCTTGCCAGGGTGCTGGTGGATGAACTTCTCGCATTAGGCCTGAAAGATGCGCATGTGGATGAAAATTGCTATGTGATGGCCACCCTGCCTGCCAACCAGGGGGGTATTGTGCCAGTGATCGGTTTCATCGCCCACATGGATACCAGCCCGGACATGAGCGGGACAGGCGTCAACCCGAAGGTCTGGGAACATTACGACGGTGGAGAAATTATTTTAAACAAAGATAAGAATGTGATCCTCAGCCCAAGGGCATTTCCGGAGCTGAGCCGGTATAAAGGACAGACTCTTATCACGTCCGATGGAAATACTCTCCTCGGCGCAGATGATAAAGCCGGGGCGGCCATCATCATGTCGGCGGTGGAATATCTGGTGAACCACCCGGAAATTAAACACGGGATGATCAAGATAGGTTTTACGCCGGATGAGGAGATCGGTCGTGGCGTGGACCGCTTTGACGTGGAAAAGTTTGGCGCGGAATTCGCCTACACTTTGGATGGCGGCGAGCTTGGAGAACTGGAATACAACACATTCAATGCTGCCTCAGCCAAAGTGACCATTCAGGGTAAGATCGTTCATCCTGGGTATGCCAAAAACATTATGAAGAATGCCATCCTGATCGGTATGGAGCTGCAGGCGATGCTGCCAGAACACGAGCGCCCCGCATATACCTCCGGTTGGGAAGGTTTCTATCACCTGATGGACATGCGCGGGGGTGTGGACCAGACAACCATGACCTACCTCATCCGAGATTACGAACGACCGAAATTTGAGCACATGAAGACCTTGTTCGAAAAAGCCTCGGATTACCTGAATGAAAAATATGGAGAAGGCACTGTCTCGGTGGAGATTACCGACTCCTACTACAACCTGCGGGAAAAGATCGAGCCGGTGTTTCATATCGTCGAGACCGCCGAAAAAGCCATCCGGGAAGTGGGTCTCACCCCGCGTATCGTGCCGGTGCGGGGCGGGACAGATGGGTCACGTCTTTCTTTCATGGGACTGCCCACCCCCAATCTTTTCACTGGGGGTCACAATTTCCACAGCCGCTACGAGTATATTCCTGTCGAATCTTTGGAAAAATCCGTACAGGTTGTGCTAAAAATCATTGAGATGTACGCACAAAACCAGGGTTGATTCTGGAATGAAATCCTTCCGAAAAGAAATAGTCCTTCAGGTGCCCAGCCGCCGCGGTTTTGTGAACATAACCCCGCAGGTGCAGGAAGCCTTAAGTGAAAGCGGAATTCGCGAAGGACTGTGTCTGGTGAACCCCATGCACATCACTTCCTCCGTGTTCATAAACGACGATGAATCCGGCTTGCATGCCGATTACGACGCATGGCTGGAAAAGGTTGCTCCTCACGAACCGGTCGCCTTCTACCAACACAACCGGACAGGCGAGGATAACGCCGATGCGCACATGAAACGCCAGGTGATGGGGCGCGAGGTGGTTGTGGCGGTCACCGAAGGGAAACTTGATTTCGGCACCTGGGAGCAGATCTTTTATGGCGAGTTCGATGGCAGGCGATCCAAACGAGTTCTGATCAAAATCATCGGGGAATAAAAAAACCCCTCCATCGTCATTCTGGAGGGGGTAAAGAGCATAATCAAAAAGTCTATTTGGATAAGAATTCCACATCGACGCTCATTCCAGATCTTAAGCCTTCCGGGATTTTGTCGAGGAGGATGATGGTTTTATAAACCATATCTCCACCCAGCGAGGTCGCATCTGAGGCGATCGCCTTTACCTTGCCCGTTATAGTCTCACCCAACGCTTTTATGGTGATACTCACGGGTTGTCCAATTTCAACTTTAGGTACGTCTAGTTCACTTAGATCAGTTGTTTCTACATAATAACTGGTTGGGTCAATTACAGCTGCGGCAACAACACCCGGTGCGGCAAAATCGCCTTCGTGCAAATTGATATCGGTGAGGACGCCATCGAGGGGGCTTATCAAACGTGTGTTATCAAGCGCTGATTTGGCAACACTAAAATTATCCTTCGCATTTTGGAGATTGGTCAATTGGATCCCGGTAGCCTCTTCAGGAATAGGTTCGCCTTTGAGGGCAGAGAAATACCATTGATTTTCCTTAACCGCAGCGGATGCAATTGCCAATAAAGTGTCATTCTTCTGCACTTCGAGGGGAGTCGGTTTTGCCTGCAGGTAATCCAGGTTGGTCTTTGCCTGGTCATAGGCGGTCCGGGCGGCGGTAAGGCGTGTTAGCGCAGCAATGTAATTCGGATTATCCTTGGCTAGATTCTTGAAATTATTGAAGAATGTCTCAGCATTATCAAGGTTCCCGCTCGCAATTGTTAGGTTGGAATCCGCTTTATCAACCATATCATCCGACCCGCGGCGGGTGACCCAGGTTAAAACCCTGTTTTTGGCGTCTTTTTCCTCCTTCTGAGAAACTACCAATGCATTTTCAGCAGCCGCAATGGCTGCATCGGAGGTCAATTCTTTTAAGGTTCGTTCTACCTGGTCATATTGCGCCTGAGCGACCGTATTTTCGAGTTCCACAAGGATTTCACCTTTGGTGACTTTGTCGCCAATAGCCGCATTCACCGCCTTAACTTTTCCACCCTGGAGAAATGCCAGGCGGGCTTTTCTTTCAGGGGTCACAATCCCGGAAGCTGAAATTCCTGTTGAAGAAGCTGCGCCTGGCATGGGAGTGCCGGATGAACTTTTCCCGTCCAGCACAACCGTTGGGATGGTCTTACTACCCTGGCCGGCGCTACAAGCGGTTAGCAAGAGGATTGCAGTAAATATGAATAAGGTTTTTCTGATCATATTATTTTCCTTTTTTGTTTGTCTTTGCTATTGTATCCTGTACGATCAGTCCGTCCTGAAGTTGTACAACCCTGCGCCCAAATTTGATCACGCGTGGGTCGTGCGATGCGAAAATAAAGGTGACGCCGGTCTCTTCATTCAATTTGGACATGATCTCCATCACCTGTTCCCCATTGGTGGTATCCAGGTTGGCTGTCGGTTCATCCGCCAGGATCATGGTGGGTTTTGGAGCCAGCGCGCGGGCGATGGCCACGCGCTGCTGCTCGCCACCGCTGAGCTGGTCCGGTTTATGGTGAGCCCGCTCTGAAAGGCCAACTGCCTGTAGCAGCTCCATCACGCGGGTCTTGCGCTCGTCGGATTTCAATCCGTTGAGCAGCAGGGGCATCTCCACATTCTCGTAGGCAGTCAGGGTCGGGATCAGGGCAAAGAACTGGAAGATAAACCCAATCGTTCCCCTGCGAACATCAGCCCGCTCGCTTCTTTTCAATGTGGAAACATCTTTGCCATTTACGAACACCTTGCCAGAGGTGGGTTGATCCAGACAGCCCATAAGTTGCAGCAATGTGGTTTTTCCCGATCCGGAAGGACCCACCAGCGCGGTGAATTCGCCAGCCTCGATCCCCATGGTCACCCCACGCAACGCCTGGGTCTCCACCTCGCCGATTTTATAAACTCGGGTTACATTTTCGACATTCGTTACTTTCATTTCTTTCTCCTTGTTCCTATTGAGCGCTGCGTAATGCTTCCACTGGCTCCATCCGTGCTGCAAGCCAGGCTGGGTAGATCGCTGCCAACAGGGCAACGATAAAAGTTAATGTTGTCATACTGATCCCTTTGGCTACCGTTAGATAAGCATGGATTGTATCGGAGGTTGTGAAACCGGTTAGCCCGAAGTTCCCAATATAGAACCCGAATTTTGTTAGATAGGCAACAACCATCCCACCCAGGATCCAGCCGATGATGATCCCTCCAACGGCGATGATAGCAGATTCGATGAAAAATACTCCCATGATGCTCCGGCTACGCATGCCAATGGCGGAGAGAATTCCGATCTCGCGGGTTCGTTCATACACCGCCATGATCAGGGTATTGATGATCACCGTGGCTGTGATCGCCAGGATGATCAGGTAAAACAGGGACATAAAAGAATCGGCATATTGTTGGAAATCCATAATAAAACTATTCAACACCTTCCAGGAAACGACCTTCAAACCCGTTGCATGGATGGCGGTGACCACAGCTTCGGTCTGTCTTTGATCTTTCAACAGGATGAAGATAATACTGGCATGATCGCCTGCCTGGGTGATCGCCTGGGCTTTTGGCAAGGCCAGGAAAACGACCGCCTTATCCAACGAAGAAGATTCAGTGGAATAGATGCCACGAACGGTGAATTGCTGTTGATCGACGTCCCCATTGGCAGTATTTACCAGCAAATTGATCGAATCACCTGGTTCTAGCTTGTATTGATTCGCCAGCGGTTTTCCGATCAAAATTCCAGAATTATCATCCCCCTGCAGGAATTCTCCCGCCACCAGCCCGGTCTTGTAAGGCTCATATGCCGGAGAAGACGGATCAATCCCGACAACCCTGACGCCGCTGGAAGCGTTCCCCAGAGTGATAACCCCGCTGGCGAATAACTTTGGAGTTGCAGCGATCACTGGTAAAGTACTGGAGACCTGGTCGGCGATCTGCCCGGGGTTGGGGATCAAATCCTGCCAAAGCAGGCTGTTCTTATTCTTGTCATAATTTTGCGCCTGGATCTGGATGTGACCGGTATCCAATTTTATAGAGGTGGCCATGCTGCCCCTCATTTCGCCTTCAATAAATGAAGTGAACATGAGCAGCAGTGTCAGTCCCAATCCCATGGCTACGGCAGAAAAAATGGAGCGGCGTTTATGGCGCAAAATATCGCGAAAAGCCATTTTAAATAATTGTTTCATTTCAAACCTCACACGTAATGCAGCGCTTCGGCTGGTTCCCGGTGGGATGCCTCCCACGCTGGATAAAAAGCTGCGGCGATCGAAACGATCAGCATAACCAGCACGCGGCCAACGATCTTTTCAAGCCCCAGGGAAGGATAAACTCGTCCGCTGATCAAGGCGGCGTAAGCGGTGATATTCGAGAATTTTGAAAAATCCATCCCGACCTGTTGAAACAGGAAATTGAACACGAGCCCAAGCAAGATCCCAGCAGCGATGCCAACCAGACCGATAAGTGCACCTTCCAGAAGGAACAGAAGGTTGATCCCGCCCGGCCGGATGCCCATTGCTCCCAGAAAACCTATCTCACGGGTTCGCTCATAGACAGCCATCAGAAGCATATTAAGTATGCCGATCCCTGCGATAAGAATGATCACAAAGCTAAAAACATTCATCGCCCCGCTTTTGGTGGTGATTGCAGAGGTAAGCTCGGGATATTTCGTTTGCCAGGAGCCAATATCCGATCCGGGGAATTGTTTCGTGATCCCTGCAATAACTTGTTTTTCCCTGCCAATATTAGCCAGTGTCACCATTACCATGGTAGATTTTCCATTTAGATCATACAACTGCTGTGCCTCGGAAAGGGACATATAGATCATTCCCTTCTCGAGCTCCGGCATATTCACGTCATAGATCCCCCCCACTGTCATCGTCCGTTTGCGGACCTGGTTATGCGCGTCCCGCCCGATCAAGGTGAATTTTTCCCCCACCTGAACGTTCAGCGCATCAGCAAGGCCTTTTCCGATAAAAACAGAGTCACCTTCACCGGATTCAAGGTATTTACCCGAAACCACATTCTTGGATAAAACGCTCAGGGGAGCTTCAAGCTCCGGCTCAATGCCAATAATGCTCACCCCGAAAGATCCCTCCCGGCTGGTCGCCAGCCCGTCGGTTTCGATCCGTCGGGAAGCGCCAACCACGTTCGGCAGGGTCAAAGCATACGCAGCGATCTGTTGATCATTACTGAGCGGCATGATAGGGTTGGTTACGCTGTTTTCTGAATACCCGGCTTCATGAACCTGAATGTTGCCTCCCAGGATCTTGACCGCGTTCCCGTAGATGGAGTCCGTAAACCCTGCCAGCAGACCATCGTAGAACATCATCAGCCACATGCACATCGCCAGGGCAACAACAATGATGATTGTCCTGCGTTTATGGCGCCAGATATTGCGCCAGGCTAACCTCAAATAAAGTCTCATTTCCTTCCTCCAATACCTTCTTTGATTTCTACCTCTATCGAAGATTTACGGGATCCACTCTTCCAAAACCCGAGCCGAAACCAGCACGATTGAACCTGGCCGAATACCCAGGACCCTTTCCAACGCCTGGGTAAAAGCGGAATTGGTTTGATTCATCAGGCGGATACAATCCTTCCGGCTAAGTTGATTCTCAGGCTGATCCCTGGTAAGGATCAACCCCCCAAGTTCCTCACCCAGGTTGATCATCAATGAGTAAACCACTTTTGCGGTCATTTTCGGATCATCCACGATCATCACACCCTCTTCCACACCCTGCGAGATCAATTTCACCAGGATCGGGGAGAGAAACTCCACCCCGGCTGCCATCATCTTCTGACGAAAAATGGAATTCTCATCCTTATACCAGACTTTTAAAAGCTGGATCATATATTCCTTCTGGGCGACCTTCCAGTTAGATACAGCATCGAAATATCGCGTCAGTTTTTCCAAGCTGGTGAGATCAGGATCTTCCAGGATCGGGTGAACCAATTTGGTCGCCTGGGTCATGGAACGATCGATCAATCCTTCCAGGAGGGCATGTTTGGAGGAAAAATAATGGTAAAAAGCACCTTTTGAGATACCCAAATTATCCAGGATATCCTGGATGGTCATGGACTCATACCCCTTGGAATAGATCAGGGTCTGGGCGGTATCCAGGATCTCATTTTGGCGTTCGAAGTAGTCCTGCTCTTTACTGATTCTTGGCATAATGACACAATAATAAACCGACCGTCGGTTTGTTATTGAGATTATACATATTTTTCCGGAAATATCAAGAGGTAAATTGCGGGATTAAAGAGCCATCATTTCGATTTTTTCAACATTGCTCTCTGGGTTAGGATTCCTGCGATTATCAGGATTAGAAAACCGATCGAAGTAATAAAAGAACCCAGCTTAACCATCCCGTTCAGACTTGAGATTACAGAATTCGCTCCAATCCAAGCGGTCATAATAATTAAACCCCAATCGAAGAAAACACGCACCAAGAGAAATCCGATCACTGCCCCGATCAATGCCATCAACAACCAGTTCCAAGAGATCCCAAATAGCGACAGCAGTAATGGAAGAGCTGCTGCGCCCGCCAATGCACCCACGATATACCCCACCAGCTTGATAAACTTGACCGCAAGCCAGCCAAGAACTACACCACCAATCGCGGAAAGGACCAACCCGATCACACCAACATCTTTAAATAACGCCTGGAATAAGTTCATCCCAAAGATAAACGCTGCTAAACCCGCAGCAAGCCAAAAGAATTTCCTGCCAGCAAACAACAATAACAATCCCGCGACGATCGAAAGCGCGGCAACCCAGTTGATCATTCTTCCCTCCGAATAAAAAAAACAGTTACTTATGTGGAGAATTATATTCATAAATTCGCTAAGAATCGAAAATTGCCATTTTTTTAATTGTCTTTGAATCGAAAATCTGATACTATAATGTTCAAGGGTTTTTATAAAATTCAATAAACCCATTCACGGAAAAGGAGAGTGTCGCCATGTGTTGTTTCTTTCTCGTCCTGATGTTTCTTGGTCCTCGTATCGGTCTTCTCGTGTTTTGGCTTTTCCCTTATGGCCAGACGATGATGCATTTTGCCTTCCAGAACTGGTTCTGGCCGATCGTCGGGCTGGTCTTCATGCCATGGACCACGTTGATGTATGTCCTGGTTTGCGGCGCTAATGGCATGGTCGGCTTTGACTGGATTTGGGTTGGACTGGGAGTGGTTGCGGATATCGCTTCTTACTCGACCGGTGGTTGGAAAAGAAAAGAAATCCCCGGGTATTAATCTTTCAAGATTCAGCAACCTGAAATATAACGGACCTGTAAATATCTGAAAACAGGTCCGTTTATTCTTAATTCATCTATAATTCAAACGGTCTTATTATTCATTCCGTAAAATAACAACGCAGGAGATAAAAATGCCGCGAAAACAAGTAATTGGGGATATTGCTGTGATTGGTCTGGGCCGATTCGGGGCTTCGCTTGCGCTGCGGCTGACTGGGCTTGGGAAACATGTCCTGGGGTGTGATCGGGATCCAGATATTGTCAAAGCAATGGTAAATGAAATCGCAGAGGCAGTCATCCTGGACGCCCAGGATGAAAATGCGCTGCAAATGGTTGGGATCACCTCCTTCAAAACAGTCATCGTTGCCATCACCCACGATTTTGAATACAACGCGCTGGTAACGGCTTCGTTGAAGAAAATGGGGATCGAGCATGTGATCAGTGTCGCGGATTCCCAGCGTCACCGCGAAATTCTTACAGTGATAGGCGCCGATCGGGTGATCCTTCCCCAGGAGGAAGCTGCCAATCAGCTGGCTGAAGAACTATCTGCACCTGGTATTCTGGAAATCCTGAACCTTGACCCGAACTATCGATTGATCGAAATAAAAACTCCTGCCGGTTTGGTGGATAAACCATTCAATCGGAGTTCCCAGTTCGAGGTCTCCCTGCTTTTGATAATTCGGGGAGGCAATTTAATAGTCTCCCCCGATGAAACCATCACCCTTGAAAAGGATGATATTTTGGTAGTCGTTGGTCAGCAAAAAAACCTAGTAAATTTCAGCCTGATCTGATGTCTTCTTCTTTTCCCCCCGACTCAAAATTTAAGGCTCGCAGGGTAATTCATCTTGTAAGTTCCAGGCTTAGGATAACACCCAGGCGGGTACCCATTTCGCTCCAGCTTGTAACCGGTCTATTTTTACTAATATTGGTCGGAACCGGGTTACTTCTGGTCCCTGGTATGACCTATGAGCCAATAAATTTCTTCACCGCTCTTTTCACCGCCACCTCAGCAGCGACGGTTACCGGTTTGAATATCGTCGTTCCTGCCACCACCTTCACATTTCCCGGACAAATTGTGATCCTTTTCTTGGTCCAGATAGGCGGGGTAGGATTGATCGTTTCGGTCATGTTCTTCTTTCGTATTCTGGGCAGGCAGATCGGTTTAATGGACCGCCTTGCAGTGACAAGCGCATTGCGCCTCGATTCGCCGGATAAGATCATATCGATCGTAGTCCGTACAGTAATTGGCATGCTGTTGTTTGAATTACTTGGAGCGCTGGCGCTGGGCATCCACTGGCTGGCAGCAGGTATAGTCCCAGCGGACAGCATTGTGATGTATTCGATCTTCCACGCCGTGGTTTCTTTTTGCAACGCTGGGTTCGACCTTTTTACAGGTCTGCCTCAATATCCCACCGGAATCCCGCTTGATTCAATAACCCTCATCATCATGGGTATCCTGATCATCGCTGGCGGTCTGGGTATTCCGGTTTATTTTGATCTATTGCATCAATATGGACGCAGGGGGTTATCGCTGCATTCCCGGATCACGCTTGTGACCTCCCTTATTTTGATCCTCCTGGGCTGGGTGGGATTTCTTCTTGCAGAGTACCGGCTGGGAGGAGTTTTAACAGGGATTGATTTTATACCCCGCGTCGTCCAGGCCTGGTTCCAATCTGTTTCCGCCCGCACTGCCGGATTCCAGGGATTCACTTTCTTTACCGATATCAAACAGAGCAGCGTCCTGCTGTTAACTTTCCTCATGTTTATCGGCACTGGTCCGGCGTCAGCCGGGGGCGGGATCACCACCGGGACTTTCTCGGTGATCTGCCTGGCTTTTTTTAGTTATGCGCGTGGCCTTGATAAAATTCGCGCCGGGAAAAGGACAATTCCCTTCAGACAGCTTGGTAGGGCCGGAGTGATCTTTTCGGTCAGTATCACCCTGGTCGTTTTAACCACCTGGTTGATCCTGCTTACAAATTCCTTCTCGATGGAAGACGTATTGTTTGAAGTTGTCTCAGCCTTTTCCACAACCGGGCTCTCATTGGGCATAACCTCCAGTTTGAACCAGTTTGGTCAAGTGATCTTGATCATTGTGATGTTTTTTGGCCGGCTGGGGGCTTTCACCATCATGATGGCCCTTTTGGATAAAGAACCACGCCAGAACCTGGTGGATTACCCGGAAGAGTCGGTGCTGCTGGGTTGATCTATTTTTCTAAGAGGATTGGCCTTCTGTAATATCATGAAGAACTATTGAATTGAGTCTGCGAATATCTTTGTCGTGATACACTAATTTCATGTCTCAGAAAGCATCGGTATCTTCTTTTACTGCCATTGCCCACCCCAACATCGCTCACATCAAATACTGGGGTAACCGGGATGATGACTTGCGCCTTCCCGCCAACGGTTCGATCTCCATGAACCTGGCGGGACTAACAACCCAAACCACCGTTTCCCTCGATCCTGACCTTCAACGCGATAAACTTGTGTTGAACGGGCAGCTTGAACAAGGTGTTGCCTTAACCAGAGTCAGCACATTCCTGGATGTGGTTCGTGACATGGCAGGTTCTCGTAGTTATGCGCATATTAAAAGCCGCAACGATTTCCCCACCGGAGCCGGGATCGCCTCCTCGGCTTCCGCGTTTGCCGCGCTGGCACTCGCCGCCTCCGCCGCCTACGGTTTGGAGCTTTCCGAGAAAGATCTTTCCCGGCTGGCCAGGCGTGGATCAGGCTCCGCCTGCCGCTCCGTGCCCGCCGGGTTCACCGAGTGGCAAGCCGGGACATCCGACCAGGATTCCTTCGCCACCTCAATAGCACCCGCGGATCATTGGCAACTGATGGATGTGATCGCGGTGATCCATTCCGGGGTGAAAAAGGCCGGTTCCACCGAGGGCCACCATATCGCTGCCACCAGCCCGATCCAGGCTGCGAGGGTCGCGGATGCCCCCCGACGGCTCGATATATGCAGGCAAGCGATTTTCGCGAAGGATTTTGAACGCCTCGCTTCTGTGATCGAGCAGGACTCCAACTTGCTGCACGCGATAATGTTGACCTCCCACCCTGCACTCTATTACTGGCGCGGCGCGACGATGGAGGTCATGAACTCCGTCCGCGGGTGGCGCGAACAGGGTATACCCTGTGCCTTCACCATTGACGCCGGTCCCAACGTCCATGTGATCTGCCCGCAGGATGCCGCTGCCCGGGTTGAAAACCATCTTCGTGAGATCCCCGGGGTGGAATCCGTGCTTGTTTCCGGTGTGGGCGGCGCAGCCAGGCTGCTCGTTGATTAAAAAACCCTAATCGCACCAATTATCCCTTTTCGGTATAATCTTAAAGCTTTAATCTTTTCAACGGATATTAGGATGAATTCTTCATTTTTTCTGACCTTGATCCAATTCATTGTCGCCTTCAGCGTGATCGCAATCGTTCATGAAACGGGTCACTACTTGATGGCCAAAGCTAGCAAAATCGAGGTGGAGGAATTCGGGCTCGGTTTCCCCCCGCGCGCCGTTAAGATGTTCAAGTTCCGCGAAACGCTTTTTTCGCTCAACTGGATCCCTTTCGGTGCCTTCGTGCGCCCCAAGGGAGAGAACGACCCGGAAGTTCCCGGCGGCCTGGCGGCTGCCAGTCCGTGGCGCAGGCTGGGGATGCTCCTGGGAGGACCTTTCGCAAATATCCTCTTCGGGATCATCATCTTTGCCTTTGTCTTCTCCCAGGCTGGCGCACCGGATACCTCGCGCATTCAAATTTCCGGGATCAGTCCTGCTTCTCCTGCCGAGCAAAGTGGGTTGCTGCCAGGTGACCTGATCCTATCGGTGGCAGGGGAAAAGGTAAACTCGATGACGACGGTTTCCGATATAGTGAAACTCCATCTGGGAGAGGAAATCGCCATCGTCGTTCAACGGGATGGCGGGGATACCACAATCATGATCACCCCGCGAAAGAACCCACCCGAGGGGCAAGGTCCTTTAGGGGTTGTAATGGGTAACCCGGTCATCAAACCCGGTTTCCTCCAGGCCATTCCACTGGCAGCTTCCACCACGCTGGACCAGGCTAAACAATTATTTACCCTGCCCTTCAAGCTCATCCAGGGGCAGGTGACCTCCGAACAGGCCCGCCTGGTGAGCCCCAAAGGTCTCTTCGATATTTATTCGCAGGTACGCACCCAGCAATCTTCTGCTGAATCCGCCACCCCCGGACTCGCCGTGCTCAACATCCTCTGGTTCTTCGGTATTATTTCAGTCGCCCTCGGTCTCACCAACCTGCTGCCCATTCCAGCCCTGGATGGCGGCAGGATACTCTTTGTGATCCCTGAATTGATCGCCCGAAAGCGCGTGCCTGCAAAGTACGAAAACGCGGTTCATATGATCGGATTTACTTTCCTGCTCGCATTGATGGCGTTTCTTTTCCTGCAGGATTTCATTAACCCCGTGGTTCTGCCGAAATAGAGAAGGAGTACCCAATGGTCGAAAAAGAGAAGAAAGTCCCCTTTTCGCAAATCTTGGTGGACCTGACGGATGATTCCAAACCCTTCCCTCCCAGGTATCTGCACCGCTTTTCAGATCTCGATCGAGCCGATCTGGCTTCGTTGAAGAAAACCTGGCCAACGGTCGCCCCGACCAGGAAATTGAACCTGCTGCAGGACCTGGAAGATCTCTCCGATTCGGAAACCCTGGTCTGCTTCGACGAAGTCGCCAAAATCGGCCTGGAAGACCCCTCCCCGCAGGTCCGCGCCCTATCAGCCCCCCTCTTGTGGGAATCGGAGGATGGAACCCTGGTTCCCATTTTCCTATCCATGATGGAAAAGGATGTGGATGCCGATGCCCGTGCGGCTGGCGCCACGGCGCTTGGCCGATACATTTATATGGGCGAGATTGAAGAGCTTTCAACCGAGGAACGACAGCATATCGAGGATAGCCTTCTGCTGGTCTGCACCGGCAGTGATACGCCCCTCGTCCGGCGCCGGGCGCTGGAATCGCTCGGCTTTTCCTCGCGGCCGGAAGTACCTGTGCTGATCGAGAAAGCCCTGGATTCGGGTGAGCACGGATGGATTGCCAGCGGGCTCTTTGCCATCAGCCGCTCCTTCAACCCAAAGTGGGAAAAGGAGATACTCAAGTACATGGGCAATCCCGATGACGATATCCGTTTTGAGGCTATCCGTGCCGCGGGCGAGCTGGAACTGGCAGCAGCCCGCCAACCGCTGCTGGATTCACTGGAAGCTGGTGAAGAGGATGGGGATAACCGTCTGGCAGTTATCTGGTCGTTATCCCAGATCGGTGGCGATGGCGTTCAGGAGGCGATTCAGGAAGCCCTGGCGGAATGCGAGGACGACGAGGAAGCAGAGTATATCGAGGAAGCCCTCACAAATCTTGCATTCTATGAAGATTTCGAATTGGCGGATCTGATGGACATCGAATCAGACATCCCCAAGGATGATGACGGCCGGGATTCCCAGGATTAATTCGATTGGCTGAGCAAACCGGTCAGGAGCGTCTGCATGTGATCATCCGCGGGCGGGTTCAGGGGGTGGGCTTCCGCGCCTTTGTGCTGCAGGAAGCGTCTGCCTTCGGTCTCAAAGGCTGGTGCCGAAATGTGAACTGGGACAAGGTGGAAGTGCTTGCCGAAGGCAGCCGTGCGAACCTGGAAGGCATGCTTGAAACCCTAAGACGCGGCCCTTCGATGGCGCATGTGGATCAAGTGATTCCCGAATGGGGTCCCGCCACAGGCGAGTTCACCCAATTCCGGGTTCGGTAGATCTTCCTTTTCTTTATTTTTCTCCGGCAAGGATCTGCGCTTTTTTCCATCCTGGCAAGTCGGATTCCTCCGCCAGGATTACACGCAATTGGTAAACCTGGTCACGCAGGACGGCTGCCCGTTCAAATTCCAGGTCTTTTGCAGAAGCTTTCATTTGATTTTCGAGCTCAGAGATCACCCGTTCCAATTCCTTCTTGGGCAGGCTGGCAGCCGAGCGGGTGGTATCCTGGCCATGTTTCCCTCCCGCTTTATCAGCACTGGCAGTCAACCTGGCAGTCAGGTCGTACACCCCTTTAATGATCCCTACCGGTTCAATGTTGTGCTCCCGGTTGTAATCCTCCTGCTTTTTACGCCGGCGGTTCGTCTCGTCGATCGCCCGCCTCATCGAGTCGGTGATCTTATCAGCGTACATGATCACTTTCCCGTGCACGTGCCTTGCCGCCCTGCCGATGGTTTGGATCAATGCTGTATCCGACCGCAGGAAACCTTCCTTATCCGCATCCAGGATCGCCACCAGTGAAACCTCCGGCAGATCAAGCCCCTCTCTCAGCAGGTTGATGCCCACGATAACGTCGAATACTCCCAGGCGCAGGTCGCGCAGGATGCCGATCCGTTCCAGGGTTTCCACCTCGGAATGCAGGTATTGAACCTTGATGCCCATCTCCAGCAGGTAATCCGCCAGGTCCTCAGCCATGCGTTTGGTGAGCGTTGTGACCAGCACACGCTCCCCAGCATTGACCCTGGCTTTGATCTCGCCGATCAGGTCATCCACCTGACCCGCGGATGGCCGCACGATCACCTCTGGATCAACCAGCCCGGTGGGGCGGATGATCTGCTCCACCACCTGGTCTGCCCGTTTTGTTTCGTACGGACCCGGAGTGGCGGAGGTATAGATGGTAAAGCCCATGTGTTTCTCAAATTCGTCGAACGTCAGCGGGCGGTTATCCAGCGCGGAGGGCAGCCGGAAGCCATATTCCACCAGCACCCCCTTGCGGGATTGATCCCCGTTGTACATCCCACGTACCTGCGGGACGGACATGTGCGATTCATCCAAAAATAGCAGGTAATCATGGGGCAGGTAATCCATCAATGTCCAGGGCGGCGAGCCGGCCGGGCGCTGGTCGATGTGCCGCGAGTAGTTCTCGATCCCAGAGCAATACCCCACCTCGCGCATCATTTCCAGATCAAAAAGCGTACGCTGCTCCAGGCGCTGCGCTTCCAACAGACGGTCGTTGGCGCGGAAATATGCCAACCGGTCATTTAGTTCGGTCTCGATATCGGTGATTGACTGCTTTAGTTTTTGCTCCTGGGTGATATAGTGCTTGGCCGGGTAAATTTCAACCCGCTCGGGTTCTTCCAGTATTTCACCGGTCACCGGGTTGAACACCATCAACCGTTCCACCTCATCGCCGAAGAATACCACCCGAATGGCCTTTTTATCCTCATAAGCGGGGTGCACCTCCAGCGTGTCGCCGCGGACACGGAACACGCCCGGGCGAAGTTCCATATCATTCCGCTGATACTGGCTTTCCACCAGTTGACGCAGCAGCGCATTTCGGCGGTAGATCTGGTTTTTCTCCAGCACCACCAGGCCACGGTTGTACTCCTCCGGGTTTCCCAGTCCATAGATGCAGGAGACTGAAGCCACAATGATCACATCCCTACGCGACATGAGCGCGGTTGTCGCAGCCAGGCGCAGACGTTCAATCTCCTCGTTGGTCTCGGTTTCTTTCTCGATATACAGATCATGCCGGGGTACATAGGCTTCCGGCTGGTAATAGTCGTAATAAGATACAAAATATTCCACCGCGTTTTCGGGGAAGAATTCTTTGAATTCAGCGTAGAGTTGCGCCGCCAGGGTCTTGTTGTGGGCCATCACCAGCGCCGGGCGGTTCATCCGCTCGATGATATTTGCCATGGCAAAGGTCTTGCCCGTGGCAGTGGCGCCCAGGAGCACCTGGTTGCGGTACCCCTTTTGGATGCCGGAGATCAGTTTCTCAATAGCTTCGGGCTGGTCGCCGGTCGGTTGGTATGGCGCTACAAGTTTGAAATCCATAATTGAACCTTTGTTCTATTCGCCTGATCATATCACAACCCTGATACCTTTTCAAACCGTTTCCGGGTTTGACTCTCAGATTCGTATGCCGGAGATCTTCTCCAGCGAATTCATCACCAGTTCCTGCCAGTCGGCTTCGCGGCCTTTCAGCGAAAGCCAGTATGAATTCTTCCCTGATCGCAAGCCATCCAATGCCGGAAGTACGTTCTCAACTTTTCCTTCCGCTTGCTGTTGATATCGGAATACCACCTGGTCGCCCTCCGTGGTCACCGTGGCAAGTCCGGCGGACTCCGCTTTGGCTTTCACGCGCATGTAATACAGAAGGTTGCCCACTTCAACCGGCAGCGGCCCGAATCGATCCAGGAATTCTTCCTCCAGGGAGTCCACTTCCTCGCTGCTGAGCGTATCGGCGATTCTGCGGTAGATGCGCAGGCGCAAGTTCTGGTCGGAGATGTATTCCATCGGGATTCCAATCGAAAGCGGCAGGTCCACGCTGGTGAAGCTGCGTATCTCCCGAAAGGCGGAGGTTCTCTCGATCAGCCCGGGAAGGGCGACTGCGCCACGCAATTGGCGGACTGACTGTGCCAGCATTCGGGTATAGAGATGGAAACCAACAGCGGCGATGAATCCGCTCTGGCGGGTGCCAAGCAGGTCACCTGCCCCGCGCATTTCCAGGTCGCGCATGGCAATGGAATATCCTGCCCCGAGCTGGGTATTCTCTGCGATCACTTCCAGGCGTTCCTGTCCTTCGTTGGTGGGCATTTTGCGTTTATGGCGGAAGAAATAGGCATATGCCCGCTGCGCGCCCCGCCCCACCCTGCCGCGGAGCTGGTAGAGTTGCGCCAGTCCGAAAGTATCGCCGCGATCGACGATAAGTGTGTTCGCGTTGGGGATATCCAGACCGGATTCAATGATGGAGGTGCACAAAAGGATATCCACCTGCCCGTGTGTGAATTCGTGCATTACCGTGGAGAGCTCGTGTTCATTCATTTGTCCGTGGGCAATTCCTATGCGCGCCTCGGGCACCAGGTGGTTCAGGTGCGCACACATCGCCTCAATGGACTGCACCCGGTTGTGTACAAAAAATACCTGCCCCCCCCGTTCCAATTCCCGCAGCACCGCCTGGCGCACAAGTTTGGGGGAATAGGGGCCAATGTGGGTGATGATGGGCAGTCGTTCAGCTGGTGGCGTGTTTATCACCGAAATATCGCGCACACCGGTCAGCGCCTGGTAAAGCGTACGCGGGATGGGTGTGGCGGTAAGCGTGAGCACATCCACCTCGTTGCGCATGCGCTTGAAGAATTCCTTGTGGGTTACCCCAAAGCGCTGTTCCTCGTCGATGATGATCAAACCCAGGTCTTTGAATTGGATATCCGCCTGGAGCAGACGGTGGGTGCCCACCACAATATCCACATCCCCCAACGCCAGGCTGATGATGATCTCCTCCTGCTCGCGCGGGGTGCGGAACCTGGAGAGCATTTCCACGTTCACAGGGAAAGGCGCCAGGCGTTCCTTGAAAGTGTCGAAGTGCTGCTGCGCCAGGACCGTGGTGGGAACAAGCATGGCAACCTGTTTGCCATCGTTCACCGCCTTGAAAGCCGCTCGCAGCGCCACTTCGGTTTTGCCGTAGCCTACGTCTCCACAAAGCAGCCGATCCATTGGGCGGGTGCTTTCCATGTCAATTTTTACTTCATCAATGGCCCGCTTTTGATCCACTGTTTCTATATAGGGAAAACTCGTTTCCAGATCCGCCTGCCAGGTATTATCCGGTGAAAACGCGAACCCGCGTGCCACCTGACGCTGGGCATAGAGCGCAAGCAGCTCCGCGGCCACCTGCTTCACTGCCTCGGTGACGCGCTCTTTGGCCCCACCCCACTCCGCGGTACCTAGACGCGTTGGCTGGGGTGGACCCTCGTCCGGTCCGATGTAGCGGTTTAACCGGTCGGCCTGGTAGATGGGCACGAAGAGCTGATCCCCGCCGTCAAATTCCACGCACAGGAACTCGCGTTCAGAGCCCTCCAAATTACGCCGTACAAGGCCAGTGAACCTTCCGATGCCATTATCCACGTGCACGACCCAATCCCCGGGTTTAAGATCGGAGTAGCCATCCTCGGGGGTTGCGGCAGCTTGGGTTGTCTTCGCCCTGGGCTGCGGTCGTTCCCATCCAAAGATCTCGGAATCCGTGAAAAGATGATCGCGTTTTCCATCATCGCCGGAGAAGATCCAACCCTCGGTAAGGCTGCCTTCAATGAAATCCGTGATTTCTGCGGATCCTTCAACTGCGTTTTTTTCCAGCCAGAGTTCTCTCAGTCTGGCCACCTGCCGGGAAACGACAGTAAAACGATCCCCTTGACCGGTGATCTCATCCAGGTGCTCCACCAGGTGCTTCAGACGCCCGGCAAAGCGCGGGGGAAGGCTGAACGCCTGCGAAAGCGGGGAAGGCTCTGTTTCGGCAGAAAACCCCAGATCCAGGCAGGTTCGGTGATGAAAGTTCTCCTCCATCTCAGACCAGGAAAGATAGGGTACAGGAAAATCCGTATCCAACAATCCTTCCTGGATCGACTCCTCGCGCAGGTGAACTGCTTGCTCTTCGATCTCGCCGGCGGCGCTTTTCGCCAATTCGCGATCGAAAAAGACGATCAGTCCATTAGAAGGGAGATAATCCAGCAGACTTGCCTGAATCGGATGGATCACCGGCAGATAGAATTCATTCGTCTCTGGGGGTAATTCTGCATCTGGATTTCTCCTCCCAGGCAGCACTTCTCTAGCCGGGGTTATCTGCAGGGATAAGAGGGGTTCGATGGTGCGCTGGCTGGAAGGATCAAATTTCCGCAGGGTATCGACTTCGTTTCCGAAGAATTCCAACCGGCAGGGCGCATCAGCAGCCGGTGTCCAAATATCCAGGATACCGCCCCGTCGTGAAAACTGTCCGGATTCGACCACCACTTCTGAAGGTTCATACCCCAGTTCAACCCACTGCTGGATTAACGCCTCCGGCTGGGTCACTTGACCAGTTTTTATCGTGCGCGTACTGGTCAGAAAATCCCTTCTTGGCAGCGTGCGGGTCATCAATCCCCGTACGGTGGTGAGAATGATCGGCGCTGCCTTTTCGGATTCTCTACCCGGCAAATGGAAGCCAGCCAAACCAGCCAGCGCGCGGAGTCTCTCCCGCCGGGTGGTGCTGCCCCACGCAGCTCGCTCATAGAAGAGGGGTGTCGGCTCGGGAAAGGTGAGTAAATTTCCCTGCGGCCACCAGAAGCCCAGTTCGTCCAGGGCAATATTCAATAGATCCGCTCTGGGAAGGACAAACACGATCGGTTTGCACAGGTCCTGCGCAAGGGCTGCTAGTAACGGATACCGCGCTGAACGCGTCAGATTCAGCGGATCAGGAGAGCGCTTGTTTTCCAGCGAATCGCGCAGGTCGAGATACCCCGGATGAGCCTTAATCCCCGCCAGCATGGTCAGCCTTTTTCAACCAATCCATTGAACTTCGTCATGGCGCCTTCAATACCCTCCAGGGTAAACGCACGGACTGCATCCAACAAACGCTCAAAGACACGGGAGAGTAACACCTGCTCTTCCGGGAAAAAATCCTCCAGGACATAATCCGCGGTTGGCATCCTGCCCGGCGGGCGACCAACCCCCAGCCTGGCGCGGGGGAATTGATTTGTCTCCAACCTTTCAATGATGGAAACCATGCCCTTCTGACCCCCGGCGCTGCCCCGCGCGCGGATGCGCAGCGTGCCCAGTGGCAAATCAATATCATCGTGGATCACCAGCAGGTGATCGATTTCCACTTTGTAATACCGGAGCAGGGAGGAAACCGCGGTTCCTGATAAATTCATGTAAGTCTGCGGTTTAGCCAGGATCACCCGCCGGCTTTCTACAAGTCCGCTGCCGATGATCGCCTTAGCCTGTACCTTTGTCATAGGAATCTTGAAATGCTCTGCCAACTGATCCACTGCCATAAATCCAATATTGTGACGATTGTGGCGATAATCCCTGCCAGGGTTACCCAACCCGGCGATCAGGAAGGGACCCTCCCAGATCTTTTTCTCTTCTGGCAAAATGGGCTCGGGCAGAACGTTATTGGTATCCATGAAATTCACCTTCGTTTATTCAACCAGCGCAATCCAAGATAAAGTCCGAGAATAAGAAATAAGCCCGCGGTTCCAACCAAACCTGCCCGCAGGCTGGCAAACAGGTCCTGTCTATTCACAGCAGCTGGGTTCCGGGGTAGCGGTGTGGATGTTCGCTCCAGCACCGGGTCGTAATTGCCCGATGGCGGGGCGATGGAAGCGCTCGCCGAAGGATTGTTTTGCCCTGCAGGCGAATAATTGCGCACCTGGATATCGTCCACCCCCGTCTCCACCTGGCTGCCATCTTTTCTTTGAACGACCACCCGGATCCGATAGGTGCCATCCGGAATAATGGTGGTATCCCAATTGACGATGATCTGATTATTCACGGGTTGGTTCTGCCTGCCCAGCGAGAACCAGGCGTCATTCGAGTTGAATCCGAAAAAAACCTCGGAATAATCGAAGCCTTCAACCTCCGTGGATCCTGCGATGCCGACCACCCCTCGGACGGTATCCCCTGCCAGAGGTACGTCGATGCGCGGACCGGAGGCCGCAGCCTGAATGAAATGCACTGCAGGAATAAACATCATTAAAAGAAGCGCTTGCAGGGGTTTCAAAGCCATGGCAACCGATAAGTTTAACATATGCCGGAAAAAGGTGCAATTATATTCATTTTTTCATTCCCTCTAAGTTCGTAAACTTGTTTGATATATCAGTTTGTTGAACTCCTTATACAGTATTGAATATCGCGAAACTGCCCTTGACGTTTGGTGTTATAATTTTTTCTATGACCGATCAAAATGCTTTGCCGGAAGCAGGTTTGGAAACAGCGGTTACAGAGCAATCTCCAGAAAAACGCTGGACCAATAAGACAATTTACTGGATAATCGGGATTTTTGCCGGGTTAATTGTGCTTTCCATCATCTCAGCGGTGGTGGTTTCACAACCAAATGTAGATTCCGGCAGGGTCAGGGATTTCTTTCTCATTATGATGGTACTCGTATCTTTCATTGTGAGTGTCTCCCTGGTGATTCTGCTAATCCAGGTGTCATTGCTGGTGAATCTGCTCAACAATGAGATCCGACCCGTTCTGGCCAACCTGATCGACTCAGTCAATGATCTGAAAGGCACAACCGCCTTTCTCAGTGAGAACCTGGTGGAACCGGTCATTAAGTTAAACGAGTATCTGGCCGGCTTGAAAAGGCTTATGGATATCCTTCGCCCGTTCAGGAAATGATCCTGGCGGGGTATCAATATCAACCGAAAGGAGAATTAAAATGTCTGACCGTGATGATTTTGGTGCGTTTTTGATTGGTTTTGTAGTTGGTGGTGTTGCTGGTGCTGTTACAGCGCTCCTGCTTGCCCCCCAATCCGGAGAGGAAACCCGGGCTATGATCAAAGATCGCGCGATCGAACTGCGTGATAAGACCGTGGAAACCTACGAGGATGTGAGCGCTCGTGCGGAAGCTGCTGCTGATGAAGCCGTCAAACGAGCCGATGCCCTTTTGAAGCAGGCAAAAGCTACCGCCGCCCAACTAAAAAGCTCGGATACCGTCGTCATCGAATCGGAGCCCAAAAAAGCTCCGAAACCTGCGGCGAAATCCTAAGCAAAATTTTCTTAGTAAAAGAGCTGGCATCCTCTGCCAGCTCTTTTCCGTTAACGAATATTTGCCAGGACTTCCCCGATGCAATTAATCACATCGGTTGCCATAACTGCGGCTTCATCGCCCGCCACCTCCACGGCAGCCAGGCCTGCCTGAGCGTGAAGCCAGGCACCGCAAAGGGCTGCCTCCGTGGCGCCCAACCCCTGCGCCCGCAGTCCGGTGATCATCCCGGAAAGCACATCCCCGCTGCCAGCCTTTGCCAAAGCAGATGTCGCAACCGGGATGATAAATATCCTGCCCGTTGGATCCGCAATCAACGTTTGCGCGCCTTTGAGCACAATCACCTGGTTCCACGCTTTGGCGAATTTTCTGACGGTTTCGCTGCGGTTGGATTGAATCGCATCCACACTGAGCCCTGTGAGCATGGACATCTCCCCGGGATGTGGCGTCAGGATGCAACCAGCGGGAAGGTCTTTTTCCCACCCATCCGCTTTGGATAATAGGTTCAACCCATCGGCATCGATCACCAACTGCGGCAATGCTGCAGATGCGGCTGTTCCGTTGCCATCTGCCTCGAGGAACCCAATTTTGCCCTTTCTGCCGGAATCGACTTTTGTAAGTGCCAATTCACGCAGGAATTCTCCAGTGGTCTCCTCACGCCCCCAGCCCGGACCGAGGAGCAGCGAGGTCACTTTTGCCAGGTTATCACGAACAACACCCGCTGCGCCGCTGTGGATCACACCCTGTTCGTGCGGGAGCATCAACCAGGTTACCTCGGGAAGTTGCCCGGCAAGTACCTGGTAAAGAGGTCCGGGAATTGCCAGACGCACAAGGCCAGTGCCCACCTGGTAAGCAGCCCTGGCTGCCAGCAGCGCTGCGCCGGTGAAATTGATCGAACCTGCCACGATCATCGCGGTCCCAAAGGTTCCCTTGTGCGCCTGCGGGTCCCGCCTCGGGAGCATCCCGCTCACCATTTCGGCGTCCACAACTTCCGTCTGTAACGAGTTCCACGTCTGTTGCCGATTGGAGAATTTCAGGTCGACTACTTCCAAATCCCCTGCCAGCGAAAACGCTGGAAACCGCAAGAGTCCTTCTTTTACCGCGCCCATGCACAGGGTGATATCTGCCGGGATCGTCTCCGGCGCTGCTTCACCGGTTTCCATATCCACGCCGGAAGGGCAATCCACAGCGATGACAGGCATCATCTCCGCCACGGGTTTGATCGCAGCCAGAAATTCAGCGGTTTCGCCCTTAAGCGGCAGTTTGATCCCTGCCCCAAGCACGCCATCCAGCAGAAGATCGCAATCAGCCAGGATTTCAAAAAGCTGCCCGGCCTGCCTGGGATCGTATGTGTGAATATCACCCCCTTTTTCCTGCAGGCGTTTGACCAGGGGATCATTTTCCGCCCTCGGCCGCGCAAGGATCGCATGGGTTTTCCACCCGTTCCCGGCCAGCTCAGTCAGGGCCACCAGCGCATCACCGCCATTATTGCCCATACCCACCAGGGCGGCGATGACTTCTTCACCATCCGAAAAAGCGAATTGAATAAACTCGGCGATGCCTTTGCCAGCCCTGTCCATCAATTTTTCCACGCTGGTTCCGGACTTAACCGCTTCTAGTTCAATCGTGCGCATTTGTTCCAAAGTGACAAGTTTCATATTTGCCTCAACCGTATAGGATTTCCCGGTCAAATTATAACCTCAGGATTTTCGCGCTGGTATAATGACCGGATGAAAAAACTGCTCTACACCGCGGTTTTTTTTGCCGGTATGACCAGCCTGGCGGTGGAATTCTGCGCATCCCGTCTGCTTGGGAATTACTTCGGCACCAGCAACCTTGTCTGGGCTAGTATCATTGGCCTGATACTCATTTACCTTACCTTGGGGTATTTCATCGGCGGCGCCTGGGCTGACCGTTCCCCAAAATTTAAAACATTCTTTTCTATTTTGGTCTGGTCTGGTTTCAGTGTCGGGTTGATTCCTCTCATCGCACGGCCCATCCTTCGGTTCTCAGCCGACGCCTTCGAAAACCTCCAGTTCGGGGTTCTGGTGGGTTCCTTCGTGGGGGTGATGATCCTGTTCAGTATCCCGGTGACGCTGCTTGGAACTGCTTCTCCGTTCGCAATTCGCCTTGGGATCAAGGACGCCTCGGAAGCCGGCGGGCTCTCCGGTAGGATCTATGCCACCTCTACACTCGGAGCTTTCATCGGGACCTTCCTGCCCGTTCTGGTGCTCATCCCTACCATCGGCACATACCGTACCTTCCTGGTCTTCAGCTTGATGTTGGTCCTGCTTTCGATCTTTGGTTTATGGCGCACGGAGGGAAAAAGGACCGCCCTGATCTACATCTGGATGCCCATCCTGCTGGTGATCCTACTGATCCTAGGAGTACGCGGTTTTGATAAAAGCACCCCGGGCTTGATCTACGAAGCCGAATCCACCTACAACTACATCCAGGTGCAGGAAAAAGATGGCTACCGGTTGCTTCGATTGAACGACGGGCAGGGAGTGCATTCCGCCTGGCATCCCACCGAAATGTTCTTTGGCGGTCCCTGGGAAATGGTTCTGGCTGCTCCATTCTTTAATTCTCCGGGGGTTGATCCCAACGAGATAAAGAGCATGGCCATCGTAGGCCTGGCTGCTGGAACAACCGCCCGCCAGGCGGCTGCTGTTTTTCCCAATATTCTCATCGATGGCTACGAGATAGATCCAAAGATAATTGAGGTTGGAAAGAAATATTTCGGAATGGATATTCCCCAGTTAACCGCCATCGCCCAGGATGGGCGCGTGGGGATGGCGGAGAGCAGCAAGATGTACCAGGTCATTTCTGTGGATGCCTACCGCCCCCCGTATATTCCAGCCCACTTAACTACGCGCGAGTTCTTTCAATCTATTTCCGATCATCTCACCCCGGATGGTACCATGGTGATCAATGTGGGACGCGCGCCTGAGGATCGCCGCCTGGTGGATGCGCTCTACAGCACAATCGCCCAGGTGTTTCCCTCCATCTATGTTGTTGATCTTCCGCTTTCATTTAATACATTGATCTATGCCACCAAATCCCGCACCACCGTATCAAACCTGGCGGCGAATATTGATTTGTTGGAACAGGGTGGAAATGCGCCCACGCTTCTCCGGCAAGCCCTGTATATCGCCTTCAAGAACCTGCAGCCTTCTCCGCAGGTGAACGCCGGGTTGGTTTTCACCGATGACCGCTCGCCGGTTGAATGGATCACCAATAGCATGATCGTGAAGTTTATCGTTTCAGGCCAGACGGAGCTGCTTCAATGAAATTTCTCAGGATCGTCACCCGCATCACGGTCATCATCCTTGTCCCGGTTTTTCTGCTGATGACATCCATCCGCGTTCTGATCAACCCGGATTATCCGCTGGTGGAATATCGCATGCCCGCCTTCCCCGCGGATCCGTTCGGTTTCAATCCAGCGGAGCGGTTGAAATTCGCTCAAACATCAATCGAATACCTCCTGAATAGCGAAAAGGTTTCCTTTTTGGGAGATCTGAAAATGGCTGATGGATCGCCTCTTTATAATGAGCGCGAACTGAGCCACATGCTGGATGTGAAGAACCTGGTACAAGCAATGATCCGTGCCTGGTGGATCATTCTGATCGTGTTGCTGCTCCTGGGGGTGCTCGCATGGCGGACGCGGGGGCTTGCTGATTATTTTCGAGCCTTCATCTGGGGAGGCTTTGCGACGCTGGGCCTGGTGGCATTGATGGTGCTATCCACCTTCCTGGATTTCAGCGCACTCTTCACCGGCTTTCACCGCATCTTTTTCACCGGCGATACCTGGCTCTTCTACACCTCCGATTCGCTCATCCGCCTTTTCCCCGAGCGCTTTTGGTCAGATGCTTTTCTTTACATTGGGATATTCACCATCGCCGGCGCCCTGATCGCCATCTTTGGCGGTCGGGCGATTGCCAGACGTTTGGAAAAGCGCACATAAGCCGGGAACGATTTTCTCTATAATTTCTTTGGCTAAAAATCTTCCGCGCGTAGGGCGGCTACGGTTTTCATTCCACCATCAACCAGCCCATTAAAAAGATTGGCGGGTGCCGGGCACCCGCCAATTATCATAAGTTCTAGGAGTATCTTACTTCGCTTTGCCCTGGTTCTTGACCGCTTCCATGGCTTTGGCGACTGCTTCTTCATTTCCCAAATAATAATGTTTGATCGGTTTGAGGTCGGAATCCAGTTCGTAAACCAGCGGGATTCCGGTGGGGATGTTCAAGCCGACGATCTCATCTTCGGGGACGGCATCCAGATATTTCACCAGCGCCCGCAAGGAATTGCCATGCGCCGCGATTAACACCCGTTTGCCCCCCTTCACCGATGGCACGATGGTTTCATGCCAGTAGGGTAAAAATCGTTCCACGGTATCCTTCAAGCACTCGCAGGTAGGCAGCTCGTTTTCAGTTAACCCCGCGTATCGGGGATCCTTACCCGGGTAGCGCTCATCGGTTTTCTCCAGGGCCGGCGGGCGGGTATCGTAGCTCCGCCGCCAGATGTGCACCTGCTCTTCGCCGAATTTCGCGGCCATTTCGGCTTTATTCAAGCCCTGCAGCGCGCCGTAGTGGCGTTCGTTGAGCCGCCAGGAGTTGATCACTGGCAGGTACATGCGGTCCATCTCGTCCAGGGCGATCCAGAGCGTGCGGATAGCCCGCTTCAGATACGGAGGTATAGCACAGGTCAAAATCGTACCCGCCCTCCTTCAGCGCTTTTCCAGCCTGGTGCGCTTCGGTCAATCCCTTCTCGGAAAGATCAACATCCGTCCAACCGGTGAAACGATTTTCCATATTCCATGTGCTTTCCCCATGGCGCAGCAAAACAACTTTGTACATATTCATCCTCCATCCAGGACATATATATTTCGCAGCGCAAGTTCGCACTTGCGCTGCGTGTCAGACAATAACTTCAATTCCCGCTAGTTGATCGCCACCGGATTGTCCGGGTCCGCCGCCGGGTCGAACAGGTGGATCTTATCCATGTTAAAGACCAGATCGATCTCTTCGCCAACGGTGTAGCGGGAGCGCGGGTCCACCCGGGCCACAAAGCTGTGTTCTCCAATGACGAGATACAGGTAGATCTCGTTGCCCATCAGCTCGGTCACATCCACTTTGGCTTTCGTCTTCGCGATGTGGATTCCGGGCGGCAGGAAATCCGGGTTGTAAATGTCCTCCGGGCGGATCCCGAGGATCATGTCCTTATCAAGATGCTCCTTGTAAACCGCTTTGAGGGTCTCAGGGACGTTGAACGTGAATTCACCGGCGGTGATCACGATATCGCCACCCTGCTTGGTCAACCTGACCGGGAAGAAATTCATGGCCGGTGAGCCGATGAATCCTGCCACGAACTGATTCTTGGGGTGGTCGTACATGTTCTGCGGTGTATCAAGCTGCTGCAGGATGCCCCGGTTCATCACCGCGATGCGGGTGGCCATGGTCATGGCTTCCATCTGGTCGTGGGTAACATAAATGAAGGTGGTCTGCAGGCGCTGGTGCAGCTTGCTGATCTCGGCGCGGGTCTGGACGCGCAGCTTGGCATCCAGGTTGGAGAGCGGTTCATCGAAGAGGAAGACCTTGGGCTCGCGCACAATGGCCCGTCCAACAGCCACACGCTGGCGCTGCCCGCCGGAGAGCTCGCGAGGTTTACGCTTGAGCAGGGCTTCGATCCCCAGCACCTTGGCTGCGGCTTCCACACGCTCTTTGATCTTTTCTTTATCGATCTTGCGCAGTTTCAGCCCGAAAGCCATGTTGTCGTAGACGGTCATGTGCGGGTAGAGCGCATAGGATTGGAACACCATAGCGATATCGCGGTCCTTGGGCGGCACCTCGTTCACCACCCGGTCGCCGATCAACACGCTGCCATCGGTGACTTCTTCCAGCCCAGCCAGGCACCTGAGGGCGGTCGTCTTGCCGCAGCCAGAGGGGCCAACCAGGACCAGGAATTCCTTATCCTCAACATCCAGGTTCAGGTTGTTCAATGCCACAAAATCGCCAAACTTTTTCGTCACGTTCTTATAAGTTACGCTTGCCATGTCTTCCTCCTTCCGGAATGAGTATAGTGATTTGATTATAGTGCCAAATAAAAAGGAAACGCAAGCGTTTTTTCCTTTTTCTGCAAGCGGGATTTAGAGAAAATTTGGGGAAGTTACGGGGTGGTAATTGCGGTCAGCTTGAGCAAAGTTTGCTCAGAGAATGATCCAGGATCACCAAAAAATCCGGGTGCTTCTGCAGCACCGAGGCCGGCACTTCTTCTGTAACTGGTCCGAACAGTGCTTTGCAAAGGATATCCTTTTTCCCGCCTCCGTTCGCCATCAGGATGATTTTCTTCGCACTCATGATCGTCGCCACCCCCATGGTCAGGGCATCGCGAGGGTTATGCGCTCTGGATTGTCGAAGAAGCGGGTGTTCTTCTGCCAGGTAAAATCCTCCACCTTGGCTGGGTGGGTTGGCGAATCGAACGGGGTGCCAGGCTGGTTGAACCCAATATGTCCATTCAACCCGATCCCAAGCACCTGCAGGTCGATCCCACCGCCCTCCTGGATCAGTGACTCATATTTGCGGCAGAATTCAACCGGGTCGGCGTTGAGCCCATCCAGGAAGTGGCAATTCTCCTTACGGATGTTGATCCGGTTGTAAAAACGGTTGATGAGCGTGTGGGCGCAACTGGCGGGATGCTCCGCTCCCAATCCGCGGTATTCATCCAATTGAAAACAGGTGGCTTGAGAAAAATCGATCCTGCCTTCTTCGTGGCGCCTGACAAGTTCATCGAAGAGCGGCAGTGTGGTTGCTCCGGTGGCGAAACTCAGCCGGCTAGCCGGATTTCGAGTCAATTGCCTGGACACTTCATCCGCTGCATCGTCGGCCCAATTTTCCGGTTCATGGCAAATGATTATCTGCAAATTCTCAACCTGTTGTCGGAATTGATCCTGCGCATCAGGATCGCCGTTAACAATTTTACCGCTTCCGGTGACCTGCTGCTGATGAGTGGCAAAAAAAATTCATTCGGATAACGAAAATTTATTTTCACGAAAGAGATGTTGTTAATTACTTTAAAGAATCGTCAAAAAACCGGGTCAACCGCTGGTCATATTCAGGCCGGTTCTTCTCTTCCCGGTATGCGAGGGCATGTTCACAACCATGGATCACCCAGTTTGGTGTTCCAGGAACCACTTTTAACAATTGCTCCATGTTCTCAATTGGGATCACATCATCCGTGTCACAATGGATCAACATAAGCGGACGCGGCGGGATTTTGGAGATCTCATTGACCGGACGGGAATCGGTGAAATCATATCCATATAACAGGCGTGTCATCCAAACCGTGGGAATGATAAAAATCTTCGGAAGACCCGTTTCCTTCTGAACGTTTCGCTCCAAAATGGGCAGGATCTCGGAAAATGCGCTGTCGACGGCAATAGCCCCAATATCTTCCTCTTCGGCAGCAGCGCCAATGACCGATGCGGCGCCAAGCGAATAACCGAATACCCCGATTTTTCCGGGCTCATATCCCTTCTCTTCCAGCCAGTCCACGGCTCCCAGCACATCCCTGCGTTCTCTCAAACCGAAGGTGTAACGCGCATCGCTGCTCTCTCCGTGCCCACGCAGATCTATCATCAGAACTGAGATCCCTTTTTCGTGGAAAGCCCTGGCAAATTCCACAAAATGCCCGGCAAATGCCTTCGTCCGGCTGTCATCCCGACCATGGACAAAAATGACCACCCGCTGGTTTACTTCCGAAGGGATATACCAGGCAGCGATGGTGGCATCACCGGTTCGTGCCGGAAAGGTCACATTTTCATATTCCAGACCATACTTGCCCGGGTTGGCGGTTGTGTCAAAGGCTCTTTTGGGTAATGTGAGCTGGGTGGCTGCCACCACACCGACCGCAAGAAAAAGGACCACCGATAAAGCGACCAGCCCAAGGATCACCCATAACACGATCTTCCATGGGGATCTTTTGGGTTTATTTTTTTCGGAGCGGGAAGTTTCGGAAATCATAAGGATAACCCTCCATTGATCACGGGGTCACCTATTTCCGCGCAAATCCACCCTCCTCATTGGGGAACGATCTTTCAGGTGGACTATGACGTAACATCACTATACTACGAAAGAAAGTCGATTTCTATTGTTATTTGAAATGATGTTTAGAATGTTAAAGAATTCTCACCACAATATTAAAGATTCGCAATTCTTAAGAAATCCCGTGGCATTTTTCTTGCAGGCGCCCTTCAATCGTGCTAGAATAGGAACGGTAAATGTACGGGCGATTTGAAGTAATTACCGCCATATATGGTGGATTTTACCTCAAATCAGTTTCTTCCCCCTTCCGGAACGATTGGGGGTATTAACGGATATTGTTAAAGGAGAGGAACTTTGCGCTGCCCTTACTGCCAACACGATCAATCTTCGGTTCTGGATACCACCCACGATAACCGCGGCGGGGTACGCCGCCGCAGGCAGTGTGATAACTGCCACCAGCGCTTCAGCACCTACGAGCGCCCCATCCTCAACACACCCCTGATCGTGAAAAAGGACGGCACGCGCGAGGAATTCGACCGCGAAAAGCTCGGCCACGGTCTGCGCCTGGCCTGCACCAAGCGCCCCGTCCCTGCCGGGCAGATCGACCAGCTCATCTCCGATATCGAATCCTCCCTGCAGCAGCTCGGCCGCGCGGAGGTCTCCTCCCGCGTGGTCGGCGATATGGCCATCGATGGCTTGAAAAAGCTCGACCACATCGCCTACATCCGCTTTGCCATCGTCTACCTGCAGATGGACGACCTGCGCCAGATCCGCGACGAGATCAACACTCTCCTGGAAGCTTAGAGGTACCTATGAAATCAAAATCGGAAAACCGCGCCACGCTCGAGACCACTCCCCCCCTGCCCGCCACGCTCAACGAGGTCACCCTCACCGATAACGCCCGCCAGGTGCTGATCAAGCGCTACGTGCGCCGCGGATGAGGAACAGCAACCGGCCGAATCGGTGGAGGAGATGTTCTGGCGGGTCGCCTACAACGTCGCCAAAAGCGAGGAAGCCTACGGCTGCGCGGTGTATGCCCGCGGCAGAGAAATATTACGAGCTGCTCAGCACCAAGCGCTTCTTCCCCAATTCGCCCACCTTCACCGGCGCGGGCACGCCGCTCGGGCAGCTGGCTGCCTGCTTTGTGCTGCCCATCAGCGACGACATGGGCCGCAAATCCAGCGGCATCTTCCAGACCCTGCGCGACGCCGCGCTCATCCAGCAGACCGGCGGCGGCAACGGCTTTTCCTTCTCGCACCTGCGCCCCAAGGGCACCCTGGTCAAAACCTCCGCCGGGCAGGCCACCGGACCGGTCGGCTTCCTGCGCGTCTACGACCACGCCTTCGGCGAGGTCGCCCAGGGCGGCACCCGCCGCGGCGCCAACATGGCCGTCCTGCGCGTGGATCACCCGGATGTGGAGGAGTTCATCACCTGCAAGACCGACGAGAACCAGATCACCAACTTCAACATCTCGGTCGGGCATCACCGACGCCTTCATGCAGGCCGTGGAAAGCGACGGCGGCTGGGACCTGAAATTCCCGGATGTGCACCGACCCGCGCTACCGCGGCTTCGACGGCACCCTCGAACAGGCCAGGGATGCCGGCATCCCGCTCAAGGTCTACAAGACGCGTGCGCGCCCGCGAGCTGTTCGAGAAGATCGTGCACGCAGGCCCACCACAACGGCGAGCCGGGCGTGCTCTTCCTGGATGCCGCCAACCGCGCCAACCCGGTCCCGCACCTGTACCAGCTGGAAGCCACCAACCCCTGCGGCGAGCAGTACTTGGGACCCTACGAGAACTGCTGCCTGGGTTCGATCAACCTGGCCGAGCACCTCGCCCCCGACCACAGCGTGGATTGGGAAAAGCTGCGCGAGTCGTGGAAACTCTCCACCCGCTTCCTGGATGACGTGGTGGACGCCAACAAGTACGTCCCGGCCGTGCCCCAGCTGCGAGGAAGCCGCCCGCCGCGACCGCCGCATCGGGCTGGGCATCATGGGCCTGGCGGACCTGATGTACCACGTGGGCGTGCGCTACGGCTCCACCGAGGGGCAGGAATTCGGCGCCCAGGTGATGGAGTTCGTGCGCTACCACTCCATGCTCACCAGCATCGACCTGGCCCGCGAGCGCGGCTCCTTCCCCGCCATCACCGGCTCCATCTACGATCCCGAGAACCTCACCTGGGAACCGCCCTTCAGCATCGTCGCCTATGAGCACGACTGGGCGCGCCCCGAGGTGGACTGGAACCGGCGTGACCACCGATATCCGCCTGAACGGCATCCGCAACGCCGCGCAGACCACCGTGGCCCCCACCGGCACCATCGCCACCGTGGCCGGCTGCGAGGGCTACGGCTGCGAGCCGGTCTTCGCCCTGGCCTACATCCGCCACGTCAACGACAACGGCAAGGACCTGCAGCTCACCTACACCAGCCCGCTCTTCGAGGAAGCCCTGATCGGCTCCGGGCTGGATGAAGAAACCCGCGCCAGCGATTGTGGAGCAGGTGATGAACGAGGGCACCTGCCAGAACGCGTTCGAGATCCCGCCGGCCATCCGCGACGTGTTCGTCGTCTCGCAGGACATCATCGCCGAGGAGCACGTGCGCATGCAGGCCGCCCTGCAGGCCTTCGTGGATAACTCGCTGTCCAAGACGATCAACTTCCCCGCCGACCGCCACCGCCGAGGATGTGGCCGCGGCCTATACCGCTGGCCTGGGAGCTGGGCTGCAAGGGCATCACCGTGTATGTCACCGGCTCGCGCGAGAAGGTGGTGCTGGAGACCCAGGCGACGGTCAGCAAGAAATCCGATGCCGCCGTGATCAACCCCGAGACCGGCGCCGCGGCGCCTGCCGCCGAGCAGCCCGTGCTCTGGCAGTGGACCAAGAAGCCGCGCCCGCGCTACCTGGTGGGCTACACCTTCTCGGTGGAAACCCCCCTCGGCAAAGCTTTCATCACCATCAATGAAAATGGCGGACAGCCAGCCCTTCGAGGTCTTCATCAACACCGCCAAGGCCGGCTCGGATACCGCCGCGGTCAGCGAGGCCATCGGCCGCCTGGTCAGCTACGTGCTGCGCATTTCCTCGCCGGTGGAACCCTCCGAGCGCATCCAGGAGGTGATCCGCCAGCTGCAACGGCATCGGCGGCGGGCGCTCGCCTGGGCTTCGGCCCCAAGCGGGTGCGCTCCCTGCCGGATGGCGTTTCGCAGGTGCTCTCGGAATACATCCAGCAGCGCGCCGAGCGCCTGCTGAAGGAGCAGCCCGTGGCATTGAAGGAAACCCACCGTTGAACCCGTCAAGAGCGGAAGCCCCCGCGCAGGATAAGAAGCAGCCGCTTATTGAAGATCGGCGACCTGTGCCCCGAGTGCGGCCAGGCGGCGGTGATCAACGAGGAAGGCTGCCGGAAGTGCTATGCCTGCGGGTATAGTGAGTGCTGATACAGTAATCGGTTTTTGACATTAATATCGTTATCAAGATACCGGAACCATATTGTGGTACTAGTCAACTTGAATAAGAAATGGAAGATCGTATCAAGCGTTCTTAATTTCAAACAATTGCCGTTTCGCAAAACCTCAATTTGGTAAATAGGGGAAATTAGTATGCTTTACAGAATTAATGATACGGCGAAGTTCTTTTGAGTTCGTGTAAAGGAAGGTCTTTACCGCCAGCCAGGAACCGACCCCCGAACAGATGTTCCAAAGAATATATTTCACCTGCTCTCGCAAAATCTGGAACAAAATACTCACTCAATCCTATTCATATTTTACGAAGTCAAACCTGTGTTTCTTGAGGAAGAGATTTTTGATTGGAATGAAGGTTCAAGGGCTTTAGGATAGAAGCAACATTCGATATGAATCTTTCAAGAAAACTACAAATCTCAACCTTTGCAACCGGATTTACTCGCAGCCATGAACGAGTTGTGGGACAGATCATCCAAAGTTACAGGAAAGGCAAGTTAATCTCCTTTATTTCAGAAGTTGAATACAAACAAAGAGGGCCTGTGTATGAAATCCCTCAGTAACTATGAGGTATGGTGTGGAAGTTCATTATCGACGTCAAATTATTGAGACTGTTAGTTACGATTCACACAGGGTCCATAATTAATTCGCTTATGAACAGATTGGGGGATTAATACTTCAATTGTATTAATGATCCATAATATATATACTCTTTTTAAAGGTGGACCCGAATGTTACCTTCACTTGATAAAGACTCCGATAGAAGGTAAATAAAAGGAAAATGGATGGAGTTGTGAAATACAGCAAACAAGATGAATCGGGATGGCAGGATCATGAGCAGAATGAAAGTCAATATCCTGCCTTGCAAGGCGAAAAATCAGATTTTTCTCTGGACCAAAATAGATTGAAAGTCACCGAAGTTAGCGAGTATTAACAAATATCTTAATGAAATAATCTCAATTAATGATTTTAAATCAAATTGAAGCTTAACAACGAAATGGATTATGGGGATTTAGAGCCATCAGCGGGCAGATGTTTTTAATATGTTGGTGAAAAATGCAATAGACCAAGGATTAATCAAAGATTTATCAAATTATTGAAAAAACGCTATTCATGGTCCCCATTCTTGATGAAATATGCATGCAGCTTAATGATCTTGTGGAATGGGATAAGTAAAAAAATTGAAAACCTTGGACGACACCAAAATATTTTCAGTTCCAATTTCCTTTCATATTTTTGGCAAATACAGTTATGAGAATACCCTATTTATTACGACACGATGGCAACAGGCTCACTGGTCCAATATTTGGTCACCAACTGAAAAACGTAACATTTATTGATTTCGTGAGCTGCAATGTGATGAAATGGTGAAATATCGTTCTGAGAAATCCATTAACGATTATAGCGTGGGAAATGAACCTGCGAATTGGTATGTTGAGCTAAATTATAATCAGGTGATCTAAAAGCAGACTTAAAACCTATTGAAATCAAATCAAGCTTAAGTTCAAGAAATCGATCTCGAGATAAAGTTTATTCGGGGATCAGGTAGTTGCTTTTAGCCCGGCAATTCAGGAATAATCGTTGGTGAAAAACATGGGAAAAAGGTTGAACAAGGTATTAATAGGTGCACATTTAAATTCTAGGTTATGACACTAAAATTGGACCAAGGGTGAGACGTGTTCGTGATGGACAGCATAGGTGATGAATTTCAATATACGATTATCTATGATGCAAAAGTTCGTCAAGATGGTTACCAAATGGGCATTGATGAAAGAGCTATCCTTGAGTACCGAAGGAGCACAAGACAATCACTTGTGAAAAACAGGAATTAGAAATCTTTATTTTACGGCAATTTATAGTAAGTAGTTGGGCATAATGAAGACACCATTCGGATTAAAGTTGAGACATGTTAAAGACCAAATCGCTAGCGAAATTGATTCATTAATGGCAATAGTTGATGGTAAATTGGATCCTCTCAACAATCATAGGTCAACAGAAGGTATTTATCATCCGCGTTTAGTGGAAATATGAAGAAGCAACAGTTGTAAATTCGGGTAGCCAGCTGAGTGCCCGACATTTTTTCCTTGAAATTGTTATGGAAAAATTTATTGATCTTACTGTATTGTTTTTCCCTACTCTGTCGAAAACATTTTCTGCATTTGAATTCGATAAACTTCAAATGCTTTTCTTCCCTCTTCCGTCAACCGCACCATCGTGTGCGGTTTTTTCTCCACGAATTCCTTTTCGATCTTCACATACCCGGCTTCCTCCAGCTTGCTGAGGTGCGCCGAAAGGTTGCCCCAGGTCAGCGCGGTTTTTGCACTCCGCGGTTTTTGCGGAGGGAGCGCCGAGCAACGACCGGCGCGATTATGCCAAAACCAGCAGCGGGATGATCGTCAGCAGATCATAGCCTGCATGGAATAAAGTAGATCCCCAAATACTATCCGTCTTGAGCATCACGTATGCGTTGACGATTCCAAGTCCAATGACGATGCAGGCAAAAAGGAGCATCTGGACGGGAGTGATATACGTGGCAGCCGCATGCGTGCTTCCAAACACCAAAGCGGTAACTGCAATCGAGGATGTCCTTCCCAGCACAGGGGTAAGTTTTCCCAGCGAGACACCCCGAAACCAGAGCTCCTCCATGAAACCATTGGTAAAACAAAAGACCAATATCCACGGTACTGCCGATACGATCGTGCTCACACTCACGCCGCTGGCAAACAGGCCTGTCGTCCGTTGAGCGTTTGCCTGAAGGGATACGATCACGATAAAGATGATGGTGAAACAAGCGAATGAGATCAGTCCAAAGGTCAGGCCCTGCTTTAGTTTTCCCCGCTTGAGAAAGATCGAGCCAAGGTCATCTCCCTGCCATAATGTGAGCAAAATGATGGTCAGAATTATCGGAATTGACTGCGAGAGTTTATCGATAGCCAGGAAGCGCATGTCATTTCCGGTTACGTTCAATGAATGGGCAACGAAATTGCCCATCGATAGATTAACGGCATTTGCCGCGGAAACTATGAACAAGGCGCTTGCGATCTTCCAATAGATTTTTAAGCTTGCCACTCTTTGAAAGATGACTGCCAACAGTAAGAACAATGCAGTAATTGACCATTCATAGAGTAAATTCTTATTGGTCGGAAAAAGACTGATCGTATTCGCCCCGAACAAAAAAACCATCATCCCCCCAGCAAGGTAAAAAATGAAAGCAATTACCTGGGTGGTTCTTTTTGTGTTTGGTTTCGAAGCTGCTTTCATGGAAAACCTCTGTATTTTCTATTTCATGATTATTGCAGGTAGGTGCGATTTAAATATGCAAACTATGGATACAACGATGAATCAAATGACCAGCATTTCCGCATCAATGGGCAATGATTTCGACAATCTTGATTTTAGTGTAGCATCAATTCCATCGGCTTGAGTAAATTTCCGTAACTCACTTTCACAAAATCAGGCATCTGAAAATAATATTTTCGTCGTAGCTCGGGCATCTGTTTAGTACCCGACATTATTTCCATAATAATTTTTCTGAAATCTTTATCACTCATAGATTTTTTCCCAAATCTGTCGAAAGCATCATCTGCATCTGACTTCGGTAAAGTTCAAACGCTTTTCTTCCCTCTTCCGTCAACCGCACCATCGTGTGCGGTTTTTTCTCCACGAATTCCTTTTCGATCTGCACATACCCGACTTCCTCCAGCTTGCTGAGGTAAGCAAATAAACTTTGCGAGGTGAGCGCTGGCAGCGACCGGCGCGACGAAGCAAGCTGTTTCAATCCATGCTAGAAAGAACGCGAGAATCGGATTTGAAGCAAAACACAAGCTTCGATGAAGAGATTGCCACACCTTCTCGATCGATGTCGCGAAGGCTCGCAAATAATACCCAAGAATAGTGCGCCGGTAACGACCGGCGCGACCACGCAAGCTGTCGCAATCAATGATTTTTTAGCTATAGAATTACCAATAATCTTATAAAATTAACTTCATGGAGAAGTCTTTCTGCGTTTATATCATGACAAATTCCCGGAAGAACGTGCTCTACACCGGTTACACAAGTGACCTTGCCAGGCGAGTGCAGGAACACAAGGATGGGGTTGTGAAAGGCTTCACCCAAAAATACGAAATGCCACATCCTGGTCTATTACGAAGTCACAGATGATGCCGATGCAGCCATGGAACGGGAAAAACAGATGTAAAGGGGGATCCAGGTCAAAGAAATCGAGCTGATCGAGAGTATCAATCCAGAATGGTGTGACTTATCACCACGATCTCTAAACCTAGCTTCGAGGAAGAGATTGCCTCGCCCTTCGTCGTTTCACGAGTCGGGCTCGCAAAGATAAAACTTTGCGAGGAGCGCCGGCAACGACCGGCGCGACGACGCAAGCTGTTCTCTACCAATACTTTAGGGTACATGCGGACGATAAATTTTATAAAATTATCTCCGATGGAAAGAACCTGATGGCGTCTATGTCGACCACGAACGCCCGGAAGAGTGTGCTCTACACCGGCTACACGAGCGACCATGCGAGGCGGGTGCAGGAACACAAGGATGGAGTGGTGAAAGGCTTTACCCAGAAATACAAATGCCACATCCTGGTTATCATGAGCACGGAAACAAACACGAAACCGGCAGGCAACAAGCAGGGCTGGATCGTCACCATCGCGGGCACCCTCGCCCTTCTTTCCCTCGGGGTTTTATATGCCTGGAGCGTCGTCAAAGCCAATATCCCCGAAGCCTGGAATTGGGCCGACTCGCAAAAATCGCTCCCCTACTCCACCGCCTGTGTCATTTTTTCGCTCTCCACAATCCTGGGCGCGAAACTACTCGGCAAATACGGCCCGCGGGTGGTCGTCACCGCCGGTGGCATCCTGGCGGGCCTGGGTATGATCCTGCCCAGCTTCTCCACCTCGCCCTGGGTCTATACCCTGGCCTTCGGTTTGCTCGTCGGCTCAGGGATCGGTTTCGTCTATTCCACTGCCAGCCCCACCGCCCTGAAGTGGTTCCCCGCATCCAAAACCGGTTTGATCTCCGGTATCGTGGTTGCCGGGTTTGGGATGGGCAGCGCCTGGGTGGCTCCTCTGGCCCGCGCCACCATCGCCTCCATCGGCCTGCAAACCACCATGCTGTATTTTGGGATCGGGATGGCCGTAGCGGTTGTCATCTTTGCCCAATTCATGCGTTTTCCACCAGTTGGGTATACCCCGGCGGAGACCGGTACGAAGAAAGCCGCCAAAGCAGCTGCCGCGCGTGATTTTTCCACCGGGGAAGTCGTCCGCACCTGGCAGTTCTATTTGATCTGGATCGCCTTCGCCTTCGGCTCCGGCGCGGGGCTGATGGTCATCGGCAACCTCGCTTCCATCGTCAAAGACCAGATCGGACTGGTGGCTTTCAGCGCCATCGCGGTCTCAGCCCTGGCCATCGGAAACGGTGCCGGGCGCGTGACCTATGGCGTCCTCTCCGATAAGATCGGCCGGAAGAACGTGATGCTCATCGCGTTCATCTTCCAGGCGGTCCTCATTTTCATTTTGACTTACTTTGTGAAGGGCAGCGCCTATGTGAACGCCCCGGTATTATTGGTCTTCGTGGCGCTGATCGGAGCGAACTACGGTGCCAACCTGGCTGTCTTCCCTGCCATGACCAAGGATTATTACGGACCCAAGAACTTCGCCATGAATTACGGCATCGTCTATACTGCGTGGGGGTTGGGCGGATTCATGCTTTCCCAGCTGGCCGGAACCATCCGGGATACGACCGGCAATTACAACCAGGCATACCTGCTGGCCTCGATCATGCTGGTCATTGCCTCCATCCTGATGGGCATCCTTAAATCCCCACAGATCGCGAAGGAAGCATCCGTTCCCGTGGTCACCGGTTCCCCTGCACCAACCACAGAATAAAAAACAATTTGGTTTGAAAAAACGACTGACTGGGTAACCCGGTCAGTCGTTTTTATTTATTTCAATTTCTCACGACCTCGTCAACCGCATCGTGTAACGATATCTATCCCCCCGGTAAAGGATCTTCACGTACTCCACCGCTTTCCTTTCCTGCGACCAGAGCACGCGTTCGTTCAATAACAGCGGGCAGCCTTCCTCGATCTGCAGCAGGCGCGCTTCTTCGGGGGATGCCAGGGTCACCTCCAGGGTCTCATCCGCCGCCCAGGGGATGATGCCGAATTTCTCCTGCAGGATCTTATAGAGCGAGCCAGCCTTCTCCATCTCCTCCTGCGAAATTATCCTGGTCTTGCTCCAGCGCCAGGTAGGAGGTCTGCAGCCCGATGGGGATGCCATCGCCCAGGCGGATGCGTTCGATTCGCAGCGTTTTCCCATCCGCGGGCATATCCAGCTTGCGGGCTATCGTTTCCGGCGGCACCTCACGGATTAAGCTTCTTACCACCTGCCCCGGTTTTATCCCTCGCTTTAATAGATCCTCCGAAAAGCTGGTCAGCTCCAGCAACCCTTTTTGCAGCTTCTGGGGCATAACGAAGGTGCCCCGGCCGTGCTCGCGGTAGAGGTAGCCCTCGCGGATCAGGAGCTCGATCGCCTGGCGGATGGTCGGACGGCTGATGCGGTACTGCTGTTCCAGCTGCCGCTCGGAGGGAATGGCGGATTGCGGCTCCCATTCGCCGTCTGTGATCTTATTCCGCAAGATCCGCGCTAGCTGGTGGTATTTGGGGATCTCATCATATGGATCGATCATGGTACTTGACATTTTATCACGCGCGTGCTAATATAACGATGTAATCTTGTCATGTGGTCTTTACCAGTTAGAAATAAAGAGAAAGAACAGGTCAGAACACAGGAAATGAGCACGCCAAGCGAGCAGGAAATCAGCGAGATCGTCCGCAAGGTGATCGCCAGCCTCCCCCAGGGGGCTCTCACCCCTGCTGCGCCTGCCTCCACCCCCGAGAAAACCGTCGCCATCGGCGCGGATCACGGCGGATTCTCCCTCAAGGAAGCCCTGAAACCCTATCTCACCGAGTTAGGTTACACATTCATCGACTGCGGTACCAATTCCACCGCCGCGGTGGATTACCCCGATCTCGCCCGCGCGGTGGCTGAGCTGGTATCCTCCGGTAAAGCTTTCCGTGGGGTGATGATCGACGGCGCCGGGATCGGTTCATGTATGACCGCGAATAAGGTTCCCGGTGTGCGCGCCAGCATGTGCTACGACATCTCCACCGCCTCCAATGCCCGCGAACATAATGACGCCAACCTGCTCACCCTGGGCGCCGGGCTGATCGGCGAATCCCTCGCCAAACAGATCCTCAAGACCTGGCTCTCCACCCCCTTCGGCGGGGGTAGGCACGCCAAGCGCGTGGATAAGATCATGGAAACAGAAAAATTCTACATGAAGGAAGGAACATCCTCATGAGCCCCGATACAAAGGTCGTCGAATCCCTGGTGCAGATCATCACCCGCGAGGTGCTTGCCGCCTACGCCGAGGAGGATATTCAGAAATCCATCTCGCAGGGCTTGATGTGCAAACGCGATTGCGCCAGCGGCATGTGCGCCACCACCTGCTTCAATAAACTTGGCCAGGTGGTCAGCGCCGGCGCAGAGCGTATCACCACCACCGTGGGACTCATCCCCGGAGATCTCAGTATGGCAGGCATGATCGATCACACCCTGCTCAAGCCGGATACCACCCCCGAAAAGGTCACCCAGCTCTGCATGGAAGCCCGCAAATATAACTTCGCATCCGTCTGCGTCAACCCCTCCTATGTCAAGCTTTGCTCCGACCTGCTGCAGGGATCCAACGTCAAAGTCTGCTCGGTCATCGGCTTCCCCCTCGGCGCCACCCTGCCAGAGATCAAGGTGATCGAAGCCAAGATGGCGCTCGAAAACGGCGCCTCCGAGCTGGATATGGTCGTCAATATCGGCGCGCTCAAAGCCCGGGATTCCGCCCTGGTCGCCAGGGATATCCGCGGGGTGGTTGCCACCGGGCACGCGGCCGGGGCGCTGGTCAAAGTGATCCTCGAGACCTGCCTGCTCACCGATGAAGAAAAGGTGCTCGGCTGCCTGCTCTCCAAGGAAGCCGGGGCGGATTTCGTCAAGACCTCCACCGGCTTTTCCACCGGCGGCGCCACGGTGAAGGATATCATGCTCATGCGCCAGACGGTCGGCTCCGAGATGGGCGTCAAAGCTTCGGGTGGAATATCCACCCGCGAGGATGCCGAAAAAATGGTCAAAGCCGGCGCCACCCGCATCGGCGCTTCCGCCGGGATCAAGATCATCGGCGCCGCCGAAGGTGCCGGCCCCAAGCCGGCCGCACCCGAGCCCGCGCCTGCCGCCATCCCGCAGCCTGCTGCTGTTAAATCATACTGAGGAAAATCTTATGCTGATCGCGAAAGTCGTTGGCACTACTGTTTCGACCATAAAAGATGAGAAGCTCACCGGGCGCAAGCTGCTGATCCTGCGTCCCGCGGATGAGCACGGCAACCCCACCGGTAAGCCCTATGTGGCCATCGACACTGTCGATGCCGGCATCGGGGACCTGGTGCTCACCGCCGCCGGTTCCAGCGCCCGCCAGACCACCATCACCAAGGATACCCCGGTGGATACGGTCATCATGGCCATGATCGACTCGCTGGAAGTGGAAGGCGAGACCGTTTACCGGAAGAGCTGAGAAGATGGATTCAGACCTGGCATCCATTCAGGAAGCGCGCGACCTGGCATCCGCTGCCTTCGAAGCCCAGAAACTCTGGGCGAAGGCAACGCAAGCCCAGGTGGATGCCGTCTGCGCCTCAATGGCGGAAGCAGGCTTCCAGGCTTCCGAACGCCTGGGTCAACAAGCCACTGAGGAAACCGGTTACGGCGTCCCCGCGCACAAGAAACTCAAGAACGAATTCGGTTCGCGCGCGGTCTGGGAGAGCATCCGCGACCTGAAAACCGTGGGCGTCGTCCGCGAGGACCCCGCCCGGCGGATCTACGAGATCGCCTGGCCGATGGGCGTGGTCGCGGGTCTCGTCCCCTCCACCAACCCCACCTCCACCGTTTTCGCCAAAGCCCTGATGGCGGTCAAGGCCCGGGATGCGATCGTCTTCGCCCCCCACCCCTCCTCCGCGCGCTGCTCTCTGGCGGCGGCGGTCGTGATGGCGGAAGCCGCGGAAAAGGCTGGCGCTCCGCGCGGGTCTGGTAAGCTGCCTGCAGCAGATCTCCCTGCCTGGCACCCAGGAATTGATGAACCACAAACACGTGGCGCTCATCCTCGCCACCGGCGGATCGGGCATGGTCAAAGCCGCCCATTCGGTGGGCAAGCCCGCTTATGGCGTCGGTCCCGGCAATGTGCCGGTCTACGTGGATCGCTCCGCCGACCTGGAAAAAGCTGCCCGCTATATCGTGGCCTCGAAAGCCTTCGATTACTCCACCATTTGCGCCACCGAGCAGGCAGTCATTGCCGATGCCCCCATCGCGCGTAAATTGGAGGATCTGATGACGGCCCAGGGCGCGCTCTTCATCACCGCCGAGCAGGCGGAGAAGCTGCGCAAGGTGCTCTTTTTCCCGGATGGCGCCATCAACCCCGCCTCGGTAGGCAAATCGCCTTTCGTACTGGCGGGCATGGCGGGCTTCGAGGTCCCCGCCGGGACGCGCATCCTGGTTGCGCGATTATTCAAGGTCGGCAAAGAAGAACCTCTCTCGCGCGAGAAGTTGACCACCGTGCTTGGTTGGTACGAAACCGACGGCTGGGAAGCCGGGTGCGAGCGTTCGATCGAATTGATCCAGTTCGGCGGACGCGGGCACACCCAGATCATCTATGCCACCGATGACAAGGTCATCATGGAATTCGGGCTCGAAAAACCCGTCTTCCGCATCCTGGTCAACACCATGGGCACGCTGGGCGCCATTGGCCTGACTACCGGATTGATGCCCTCCATGACCCTTGGGTCAGGCGGTGTGGGCGGCTCGATCACCGGCGATAACATCTCCGCCTGTCACCTGTTCAACATCAAGCGGCTGGCGTATGAGCTCACCGCCCCGCCCCCGGCAGCCTTCCAGGCTCCGGCGCAGACGGCTCCGCCAGGCCAACCCCGTTGACCTCGAAAAGATCGTCCGGGCGGTGGTTGAGGAAGTATTAAACGCGAGATAACCGGGCAACTTCCCGGATATTGAGAAAAACACGAAAGTGAGGAAAAAAGAATGGACACTGCATTGATCGCTTTAGGAATGGTCGAGACCAAGGGCCTGGTAGGCGCTGTGGAAGCCGCGGACGCCATGGTCAAAGCTGCCAACGTGACCCTGATCGGGTCGGAATACGTGGGCGGCGGGATGGTCACCGTGATGGTCCGCGGGGACGTGGGCGCTGTGAAGGCTGCCACGGATGCCGGCGCTGCCGCCGCCAAGCGCGTGGGCGAGCTGGTTTCGGTGCACGTCATCCCCCGACCGCATGTCGAGATCGAGATGATCCTGCCGCAGAGCAGCAAGGGCTCCTTCGGCGGGCGCACCGCTGAGAAGAAATAAGACCAGCGCTACGAAGTTGGTAACGCAACCCCGGTGGATGGCTTATAGCATCTGAAACCGGTGAAATTCGACCTGGAAGAGGAGTACCCATGGCTGATGCCTTTCAATTACGCTGTTATTGCTTTCTGGACCGGATGCAGGCGCAATACGCCGCCTTCATCGGCACGGTCACCCAGGGGGATCTGCCCACCGAAGGCATGGCCGCCCTCTATGTGGAGATGGCGCCGGGTAACGAAGTCTTCCGCGTGGTGGATATCGCGGTCAAAGCCACCGAAGCCCGCCCCGGCGCGCAGATCGTCGAGCGCGAGTTCGGCATGTTCGAGGTGCACTCCCTCAACCAGGCGGCTGTGTTGGAAGCCGGTGAAGTGGTATTGAGCCGCCTGGGATTGAGCGTCGCTGACCGGATCAAGCCCGAGGTCGTCTCCACCCAGGTGATCACGCGCATCGATCCCTACCAGGCGCAGCTCCTCAACCGCTTCCGCCGCGGAAGTATGCTGGTTCCCGGCGAGACCATGCTGGTGCTCGAGTGCGCGCCTGCCGCCTACATTAACTATGCCTGCAACGAGGCGGAGAAAAAAGCCAACATCAAGCTGGTGCACGTCTCCTCGGTCGGGCGTTTCGGGCGCATGTGGCTCTCGGGTTCCGAGGCAGAGATCGTCACCGCCAAAAATGCCGCCATCGCCGCGCTGGAAAACCTGCCCGGCAGGCCTGGCGCCTAGGCGGCGGGAGGAATTATGGCAAAAGAGTTCTACACCGAACGGGATATCGAGGATATGTTCAAACGCGGGCAAACCGCGCTGGAACTGAGCGACGACGTGGTGCTCACCGAGCTGGCTTACGAAAAAGCCCAACGGCTGGGGGTAAAGCTGATCGCCAGGCACGATACACCGCCCGCCGCCCCGATCCGACCGTATATCTCCATGTCAGTGGCTCCCGCGAAGCCATCCAATCCTGCCCCGCAACCGCAGCCTGACGATCTGAGAAAACGCGTCCAGGCGGCGGTGGCGGCAAAGCTAGGCACCCAGGTGGATCCCTCCCTGCTTGACGCCATCCTCAGCCGGGTGATCGAAGCCCTGGAGAAGAAGTAGCCATGCTTTTCGGCAGGATCAAAGGCACCGCGGTCTGCACGGTCAAGTATCCGGGTACCGAGGGGCTCAAGCTGCTGATCGTCCAGCCGCTGGATAGGCACCTCGATCCGGTAGGGTCGCTCCAGGTAGTGGCTGATACGGTCCAAGCCGGACCCGGCGATCTGTGCGTGATGGTTCGTTCGCGCGAAGCCTCCTTGGCCATGCTGGACGAGAAATTCGTGCCGGTCGATCTAGCCACGGTCGGCATCGTGGATGATCTCGAGTTACGCCCGGATGAAGAATTCGATTTCACCCTCAAACCGGGCTGGAACCAGTTCACATGATCCTCGCAAAAGTCGTCGGCACGGTGGTCACAACCATCGGCAACCCGCATTTCAAAAACCGCCGGCTGCTGGTGGTTCAGCCGCTTGTAATGGAGGGGGAAAAAGCGGATGAGGATTTCATCGCCCTGGATAACACCCACGCCGGCATCGGGGATACCGTGCTGGTGAACCGCGAAGGCGGGGCAGCCCGCATGGTCATGAATGATCCGGATGCGCCGGTGATCTCTGTGATCGTTGGAATTATTGATTCAATCAAGATAGAATAACTATTCAGCGGAAAACAGGTAAACTCAGGTTTTTTTAAGCCTGAGTACCTTTTTAAGCTAGAATATGGTTGTATCCAAAAATTGGAGGGGACTTCGTGTCACAATCCACAGTTTCTACCAAACCCGTTTCTTCATTTGAGGATACTGTCTCGCAAATTGAACGCATCATCACCTCAGAAGGCCCGAATCTTCATCCATCAGGTCATACCCGTTTTCTTTCCCATGGGAAGAAAACAGCCAAGGCAGTCCTCTGGTTCCACGGGTATTCCAGCGCACCACAGCAGTTCATCCCGCTGGGGCAAAAATGCTTCGATCTTGGGATGAATGTCTATATCCCCCGCGCGCCGCACCACGGGCTGAACAACCGCCTTACCGAGGAAACCCGGAAACTGACCGAAGGTGAGCTGAAAGCCTGGGCGGAGGAGAGCCTGCATATCGCCCGCGGGCTGGGTGAGAGGGTGATCGTCGGTGGACTCTCGATGGGCGGTGCCGTCACCACCTGGCTGGCGCAAATTCATCCGGAGATCGATCTGGCGATTGTGATCGCCCCCGCCATTGCTTACCGGGTCATCCCCTCCGCCTTACTGCCGGTCATCATCCCGGTCATCAGCGCGTTGCCGGATACCATGCACTGGTGGGATGGAAAACTCAAAGAAAACATCGAAGGGGCTGATTACAATTACGCCTGGGTTTCCATGCACGGGCTGGCCATCTTCCCCCGAATGGGAATTGGAGGTCAGGAAGCTCACCCGAAAAACACCTCCGGCAGCCAAAGAGATCTGGATGGTGATCAATGATCACGATGCGGATATAGATGGGGTTTACGTTCAAAAAGTTGCGGATGAATGGAAAGCCAAAAAGCCGGATGCCATTCACACGTATCATTTCCCGGATGCGTTGGGAATCGTTCACGATTGCATCTCGGTGGAGAATCCGAAGCAAAAGGTGGATATCGTTTACCCGGTCCTGATGGATATCATCACTGGTAAGGCAAAAGTATCTTAAACATCGAGGAGAAAACATCGTGGACAAACTGACATTCCCGAAAGGGTTCAAGTGGGGTGTGGCGGCTTCCGCCTACCAGGTGGAAGGCGCGTGGAACGAGGATGGCAAGGGGGAAAGCATCTGGGATCGGTTCGTCCACACCCCCGGAAAGATCCAGCGCGGGGAGACCGGGGATGTGTCCATCGATCACTACCACCGGTATCAAGAAGACATCGCGCTGATTTCTGATCTTGGCATCCCCGCCTACCGCTTTTCCACCGCCTGGACGCGTATCCTGCCGGAAGGCAGGGGCAAGGTCAACCAGAAAGGACTGGATTTCTACTCCCGCCTGGTGGATGAATGCCTGAAGCATAAGATCGAACCCCTTGTCTGCCTCTTTCACTATGATCTCCCCCAGGCATTGCAGGAAAAAGGCGGCTGGCCCGAGCGGTCCACCGCCGAAGCCTTCGCCGAATACGCCGCCATCGTCACCGAAGCACTATCCGACCGGGTGGGTACCTTCATCACCCATAACGAACCCTGGGTGACCGCTATGGGCGGGTATTTTGATGGCCAGCACGCCCCGGGCATTAAGGACCCGATGGCCGCCATCCGCGCCTTGCACCACCTGCTGCTCTCTCACGGGCTGGCCGCGGATGCCATCCGCGCCAGCGCCCGCAAGCCGGTGAAGGTGGGCATCGTGCTCAACCTCAACCCGGTGCATCCCGCCACGGATTCGAAGAAGGACCGGGATGCCGCCGAGCGCATGGACGCGATGATGAACCGGGTGGTGCTCGACCCGATCCTGAAGGGCACCACGCCCATCCAGGATATTGCGCTCGGGAAGATGATCGCGTCCTCCTTCATCAAGCCGGGAGACCTGGAAAAGATCCGCACCTGCGACCTGCTGGGCATCAATTACTACACCCGATTGGTGGTGAAGAACGACCCCAAGTTCCCCGTGGTTGCCGCCACCCCGGTGCACCCCGAGGGAAATGAATATTCCGGGATGTGGGAGATCTACCCGGATGGGTTATTCGAGATCCTGGAGCGGGTCTGGAAGGATTACAGCCCCCAATGCGAGATGATGGTGACCGAGAACGGCGTGCCGGTGCCGGATGGCGTCGATTTCGACGGACGCGTGCGCGATGAGCGCCGCATCCGCTACCTGCGAGCCCACCTGGGGCAGGTGCACAAAGCCATCCAGGCAGGCATCCCGGTTTCAGGATACTTCCACTGGTCGTTCATGGATAACTTCGAGTGGGCGCTGGGCTACAGCCAGCACTACGGACTGGTATATGTGGATACTGCCGACCAGAAACGGATCGTCAAGGATTCCGGGAATTGGTTCTCAGAGGTGATCCGCGCGAACGCGGTGGAGCGGGTCGCCGGGTCGGAACCTGCGCGCTTATTCGATCTCAGTGTTTTGAACCGCCGATTGAATGGAGTTCTCGGTCATTTCGAGATCCACATCCGGAAAAACCGCCCAGATTTCGGTCTGCTTCGCGGTGCTCCCAGGGGCAACTTCGGTAAGCGGGCTGGTCGTTTCCAGCTCGATGCAGTTCACGTCGCAGTAGCATTCCATCGAGCAGCCCAGGTCGATATAATCGCCGCCCTGGATGAATTCCGCTTTCTTGATGAAAAGCGTTCGATCGAGGCAATACCCCATCCAGCCGCGGTCGTTGAGCCAGCCCACCTTGGTGCGGTCGGATCCAGGTTGAAATGCAGCTTTGACGAAAATGAACTCGTTACCAGTGACCAGGTTTGGCGGAGCGCAGGTTCGCGTACGGCCAGAAAACCACCCGTCGGTTTGGCAGCAGCCCAGTGTCTCTTTTCGGATAGCGGCAGGATCGCGAACCCACCCGAGCGCGCCTGGCAGATGGGCCAGACGGTGAATTTCACCGCCCCACAGGTTCCGGTTGGTGAGGGTGTGACCGACGATCAACTCGTTGGGGGAACTGCCCTCCTGGATGGAGATCGTCTTCTGGATGCCAGTCAGCGCTTCGGGCTTCTGAACCAGGGTGAGGACGCCTCCCTCCCAGGTCACCTCCACCTGTTCGCCATCCGGCTGGTAGCTGCGGATGATATCCTCCGGCCCGTGCCAGACGCGCTGCCCGCCGCGCAGGATGTAATCCCCGGCTTTCACCGAACCGGGCAGTTCGGCCAGCAGATTTTTCCCGCCGTTGATCTGCAGCCCCATGATCCGCGGCCCGGCGTTCTTGAGCGCGTGCAGGGTGAGCGTGCCGTTGGTGAGCCGGATGCATTCCTGCCCGGCGAATTGGCTCTCTGAGTAATTCAACATGATGGCATCCTTATCATCGAAGTCTCATTATATTGTATCCAAAAAAGAAATCCCGGGAAACGGATCGCTTCCCGGGAATTGTGTCTTATGAATCTTAGGTATTAGCTAAAGTACTGCCGCTTATTTTGAAGCGTGATGATATAGACCAAAACCGCAAAGGGCAGGAACTGATAGAAGATCACAAACAGGTTCCCGGTTAGCATCAACCCCAGTACGATGGAAACGACTGCGGTGAATCCAAATAGGATAAAGCCCCATTTTTTCCAGTAGAACATGGCAATACCGGCAACAACATCCAACATCGCGTTTACGGTCAGGATGGGAATGATGTACGGCCGCGGGACAATGACATCATTGCGGGTGTAAGAGGAAATCAGGATGGCGGCAAAAATGCCGTGCAGGATGATGAAAGCGAAAATTACGGTCAGCAGCCAACCTCGTTCCTTCTTCACAGGCCGCACAGATTTACTCTGGCTTGCCTGTGCGGGTTGATTTTCGTGCTTGTTCTTGGGATGGGTGGTCTTGACTGCCTGGGTGTGTTTTTTCTGCTTCTTAGCCATTTTCCTTGCTCCTCCGCCTTTTATTTAAAATGAAGTTCATATTATAGCTTAGTTAGCACAAACGAAATATTTATTTTAAATATATCGAGTGGCGAGGGTGGGATTTGAACCCACATCCAATGGCTTATGAGTCCACTGCTCCACCGTTGAGCTACCTCGCCACAGCGCAGCAATCTTACTATGACCGTTTTACTTTGTCAATCAGCGCGCGCCAGCACCCGGTAATCCCCCTCCCGGCGGGTGATCCCCTTCGCATCCAGGTCCTCTAAAAATGCCAGGGCGAACTTGCGGCTGGTGTTATTCCTGTCGCGGAATTCCGCCACCGTGATCTTCCCTGCCGATCGAAGTTGCTCCCTGGTCTTCGCTAGCCAATCCTGGTATTGCCTGCCGGTGATCACAACCTCCCCGTTCAACTGCGCCAGGCTGCCATCCGCGAGAAGCACGGAATAGACCTCCGCGCCAACCATCTGCTGACAATCCTTCACGGAGGGCGGTTCCTGCTCGAATTTCCGCAAGAGCTCATCGGCCGCTTTTTTCTGCGCCGGATCCAGCGCTATCTTGTGGGTGGCCAGCGCAAGGGTTGTTCCCAGGTCGCGGAAAATACCTTCCTCCTGCCAGCGGGGTAGAAAAAGCTGGGTCTGCGCCTGGGAAAGTTTCAATCGGGCACGCAGCTCCTCGCGCGGCATCCCTGGCCGGAGGGGATACGCCTTGTGGTATTCGGCAAGCACCTCGGTCACCTGGTGGGTCAGATCTGCCCAGGAAGATCGGGCGATGATGACCGAATCCGCCTGAAGATGCCCCTGAGTTCCCTTCAGCACCAGGACCTCCCCCGCAAGTTCCTCCCCCTCGAGCAGCACGGTTGTTTGCGGGATCGATAATCCTCCGCGCCTGGAGAGATCCGCGACGCTGCACTCTCGTGAAGCTTTCAAAATAATCAGCAGGTTTTCCGCCGGGGTACCTTTTTGCAGAGCATCCAGCCGGGCCAATTCTGTTTCTGCAAACCGTTTATAACGGCCGCGTGGCGCGGGGTCGATCACCCTGCCACCCCCAAGGGTTTCACCCGGGGAGGGGCGCCGAAGAATGAAATGGTCGCGTTTTTCCACCACCACCGGATCCTGGAATTCCAACTGGATGATCCCCTTTTCGCCCGGCAAAATCCGGTCGGCGCCGAGCACCCTCACCCTGGCCAGCATCTCGGTCGTCCCCGAGAAGAATTTCACTTCATCATCATGTTCCAGGGCGGTGGATGCGTCCGCGAGCAGGCGAATGCCCGCATCCAGCCTGCGGGTTGGGTGGTATTTGCCCGGGCGCGCCAGGGTATCCCCCCTGCGGATCTGCGATGTTTCCACCGAGGTGATATTGGCTGCCACGCGGCTACCAGGCTGGGCAGTCTCCTCCTTGTGCTTGTGGGTCTGCAGACCGCGAATGCGGGTTTTGATCCCCTCAGGCAGGATTTCCACCTCGTCGCCCACTTTCAGCGAGCCGTCCACCAGCGTCCCGGTAACCACCGTGCCAAAGCCGGTGATCGAAAAGACACGGTCAATGGGCAACCGCGGGCGGGCGTGATCCGCGCGGGCAGGCTGCATGCGCAGGCAGTCATCCAGCGCGTTGCGAAGCGCATCCAAACCGATGCCTTTTCGGGCGGAAACCCTGAGAATGGGAGCAGTCTCCAAAACCGTGCCCTTGAAGACCTCGGCGACGTCATTCTCCACCAGGTCCAGCCATTCAGGGTCGTCGATCATGTCGATCTTGGTCAGCGCCACCACGCCGGCGGGAATTTCAAGCAAGTCAAGGATCGCCAGGTGCTCGCGCGTCTGGGGCATGATGCCCTCATCGGCAGCGATCACGAATAACACCGCGTCAATGCCCCCCACCCCGGCGAGCATATTTTCGATGAAATCGCGGTGCCCGGGAACATCCACGATCCCCACCGTTTCGCCGGATGGCAGATCCATCCAGGCGAAGCCGAGGTCGATGGTCATCTCCCGTTCTTTTTCTTCCTTCAACCTGTCTGGGTGAATACCGGTGAGCGCCGCCACCAGGGTGGATTTCCCGTGGTCAACATGCCCGGCAGTTCCGATCACACGCATTGATAGATTCTTTTATCTTAGGAGTGACCGGGATTTATCCATCAGGTCCAGCCAATCCCGGAGGGCTGCGTTCAAGCTGCCCATGCGCTGATAATAATCCTCAAAGGTCTGTTTCAGGGTATCCGAAATCTCCTGGCTCAGATCCTCCAATTGGACCAGCCGCTCTTCGGTCTGGCGCAGCTCTTCATTGATTTCGCGCTGCACTTCCTCCTGGGTGAGGGAATAATTCGTCCAGCGCTTCTGATCCTCCGCCCGGAAGGTAACCCACTCGGTACGGAAGCGCTCTTCTCCCAGCCTCTGCATCTCGGTTACCTCGTTGATGCGCCGTTCGATCTTCTGCATGATCTCATCAAAGGATTCCTGCGAGCGCTTCAGGGAGCGTTTGGCAGCTTCCACATCCTGGATCTGGACCTCGAAGGTCTCATTGTTCTTCTGAACCTGTTCGAAACGGGTCTGCCATTCCTTCCAGATGCGATCTCGCTCCACCTGGATCAACGCCTGCTTTTCCATCAATGCGGTCTGCATTTGCCGGCGCTCATTTTCCAGAGATTGAAATTCGTTCAACCGGTTTTCGATCTTTGTAATGGAATCCGAGTTGAGATCCTGTCTGCCTTTTTGTTCATCCATTCTTTTTCGCAGGTTGGCAGTTTCGACACCCAGGTCTGCGATCTTTTTGCTATCCTGCCGCATGGAATCTTCAATAATTTTCTGCGCCCGCCTGTAATCCTCATCCTGGTACAGCGCAGAGCGGGTATCATCTCCGATTTTCCCGATCAGCTTTTCGAGTCGCAGGTCTTCCTCTGCTCGCAGTTTGATCGCTTTTTTTAGATCCAGGATGGCTTCGTGATCCTTTCGAATATCACCGAGGCCCTTTGTCACTTGCGCCATCTCGCCCTGGTGGGATTTTTTCTGGTCTTCCTCCCGTTCCAGGCGTAATTTTTCAAGCGCGTCGAGCTCTCTGCGGAAATCCACACGTATCTGGGATAGCTCCTTATCCACCTGCCCGAATTTCGCCTGCATGGTTTTCAAACGGGTCAGCTCGCTGCCGGTTTTTTTTAGTTCGCTCGCAAGCTCGTGGTTTTCAGACTCCAATTGGACGATGCGGTTCTCAAGCGTCGCCTGCTGCGATTTATTGCTGCGCAGCTCGGAATCCATTTTTTCCAGTCTTTTTACAATTTCATCCAGTTCCATGGGTTCCTCTCAGAGAATCAACTCAAAAAAATTATACCATCCGGGTGTCTGGCATCCCGATCGTTAGAAGGTGGGAAAAGCCTGCAACAACTGCAGCTGGCCATTCAGGAAGAAGGAGGGGAATAGGCCAATCAGGAATAAGAATAAAATGCCAATGATGATTAAAACCGTTGCCAGGCGAGGTTCAGATATTGCTTTTTCATCGGGTGGTTGGCTGGTAAAGACAGCCAGGAACCGGAAAATGGCAGTGAACAACCCCAACATCCCAATGAAGACCCAGGGCAGGGCTCCTCTCAACTGGGTGGAAAGCATGGAAAGCAGGTTGAATTTGAGACTAAATTCAGCCAAAAGGGGTAAACCGGCCAGGGAAAAGAATGCGATGATGATCGCCGCCGCGGAAATTGGCAGCCGATGGAAAAGCCCGCGCAGATCTTTCTCGTCCAACCCTCCAACAGAACGTTTCACCTGGGTTAATCCAAGTGCGATCAACCCAAACGCAAGTAACCTTGGGATGATCGCCAGGGCAAAAAACGAGAAGCTATCCACGGTTTTCATCCCGATTGCGATCAGGAAAAATCCCGTCTCCATGATCACGGTATAACCCGTCAGCCGGGCGATATTTTTCTGGAAAGCTGCCCAGATCCCTCCGGTGACGATCATCAGAATCCCACAGAATTCAAGTGCCTGGAAGAACAGGGAGGACTCGCGGATGATGGCTAATCCATTGATGAAATCCAGCAGAATGATGAGGACCATGATTGGCAAGGTGGAAAACAAAAACCCGGCTGCGTATGGCTGCGCCTCATCGGCGACCAACGGTATCCAACTATAGAATGGAAAAACAGCCAAAAGGAAAGCAAATCCGAGTCCCAGTAGGAACGTGGCGCTGAGCACCAGGTTGGGATCTCCCAAATTCGCTCCACTACCCCCCAATGCCCAGCCTGCCAGTAAAATGAACGGCATCCCCAGGGTCTGAAAAACCAGGTATCGCTGGGTTCCACTGCCCGGGGCGATCCCAGGGGTTACGATCAGCGGAATGCTGATAAGGATGGCAACCTCGATCAGCAGCGCTGAGTAGAGGAATGGATTTACCGCAATGGCTGCCACCAAAATTGCTGTCATCGCCAGCCCGACGCTGATAAAAATGGAACGGGGTTTGGCAACCAACGCGCCAAAAAACCAAAAACACGCCATGCCATACACCAGCACAAGAATGGTGGAATCTGCCTGATCGAGGATAAGCTGCCTTCCCAGAATCGTTAGCGCGGGGTTGATTTGGACGGTCAAATTTCCAAAGCTCATAACCTCGCCGATTGGCATCACCAGAGCAAAAAACACCAGGGCCAGGGTAAAAAAGGAACCCATATAGATGACCAGCACCCGCCGCTTGCGCAGGAGCAACAGGATGCCTGAGACCGCCAGGGGGAGACCGATCCAAATCAGGGGTGCATTCATTCGGCAGCTTCCAATAATGGAAGGGAAATCAAGTAGGCGCCAACCGCTGCGAGCCCGATGGTGACCATGGCAAGCAAGCCCGCTACCAGCACGGAATTTTCAACGGAGGCGTAAAACACTTCGAACCCGGCCAGCACGGTCAACAATCCGATGATCACCTTCACCGGGCGGGTGGTCATACCCAGGTGCAGCAGCCCAACCCCGATCAGGATTAAAGCGCTCCAGGTCACCTCGATCGGCAGGGAGCTGAGTAAGGACACATTGGGAGCGATCAGATAAACCAACAACCAAATGACCACTGCCGCTACGATGCGGAACACAGTTCCCTGGCGGTTGATGAATTGAACGTCTGGCTCCACCGATGGCTGGGAAGCAAGCAGAATCGCCATTGCCATCCAGCCAGCCACCAGCTCCACAGCCGAAAGCCCCAGCGACCAGCTATTGATGAGCAACAGGAACTGTCCCAGGTAGAGCACCGCCAGTGCGATCATCATCCTCCGAATCCGGGTTCCCACCAGCAATTCAAGTGTGGAAAGGAGGATAAGGAACAGGGAAAAATAAGGGATCAGGGTCTGATTCATGGCTTGACCCCGAATTGGAAGTAGGAGATTAATAGCGCGAGCAACAGGATCGCCCAGAGAATCCCCCCCTCGCCTTCAAGTACACCGGCGATCAAGTTCATTATCCATTGCACCAAGCCAAACGCCACTCGCGCTGCTATTGTGAACCAGCCCATCCCGAAAATAGTGTCCATCCAACCTTCGAGGTTGAACCTCCCGGGAAGGGTGAATCTGGTCAATTTTTGGGTGACTTTTATCGGCAGGATACGCTGCTTCCACAGGAAAATGAGCAAGGCCAGTATCATAACGATCACCCCGCACCACCAGTAAATAAAAGTGAAACTGGCAGGCAGGTTACGGATGAAGATCACCCATTGCGAAACGATCAGGATTGCCAGCCCAAGTGGGTAAATAATCTTCACCCAGCGGTCCACACCGGTGAAATCGCCCTCTGGAACCTGGGCAAACTTGAGATAACCGAAGAAAAGAATGGCGGCAGCCAGCATGAATAGTGGGATGACCAGGAAAGGCGTATTTGTGAGGATGCCATTCCAGATGGACATCGAGGGTGAGCCGGGGATGCCGGATATCCCGAAGAAAATTACCATCAATAGAATGGAGATCCATTTATTACGGGGGGAAGCCAGGAAAAGCCCTCCTCCTCCAAGCAACATTATCATCCCCCAGCCTGGTGCATATTGCGATTGCCCATTCAGTACGCAGACAAGAGCAAACACTGCCAGGCTCACCACCCAAAACGGTCTGCCGTTCAATTCCCCAGCCGCGCCGGCCCATTTGATGGCTGCATAGAGCATATAGAAAAACACAAATGCGATAAGAAGACTTATCCAAATACTTCCGTAGGGATAAACACCTTTTAACCTGCCCAGAAATGCCAGTGCGCTGGCCGGAGCGATCAGATTGATCACATTTCCCGCGCTGCGATTGACGGGTGACAAACGGGAGACCTGTGGGTGGAGGGGAAAGACACCCAGGCGCAGGATCACCGCGAGTAATATGGCAGGAAAATATACCGGGGTGAGTTCCTTGAAAGAAGGCAGTTGTCCCCCGGTCCCGGCCAGGATGAATACGCCCGCAAAAATGAGCGTACCCAATACCCGCCAGGTAAATGATGCCAGGGAGGAGGGTTCGATCCTTCTATCTGCTCGGATCAATAAAATGAAACCGAGCTCGGCGATATCGAGTAAAGTCCAGGCCAGGATCAAGCTTAATGGAGCAAGAGAAGAGCAAGCCAGCACGCCAAACGCGGAAAGGATAAGGGAGCCGGCCCAGATGAAAGATTCATTCCGCGCGTGGATTCGCGCTGAGGAGGTAAATAATACCGCCACGTTTAGGGCTATGATGGCAAATGAATACTGCCAGGCATCCCGGTCTAACCGGAACGTCAAATCCAGGAATCGACTCTGCCCGGGCAACAACGCACTGAAACTGACCTCAGGAAAAAGCCGGGTGGGGCTGCCTGCCAGCACAAGCCAGGCAACCAGGCTCACCCCAGCCGCGATCATCCAGGTGGAGCCAATCACCGGCCTCCGGCGGGCAAGGATCGTAATGATCCCTGCCGCCAAGATCATAACCAAAACGATTCCGAAAAGCAGCATATTTTTCCGTTTAAAAAGCAGCTTCGAAAGGTCGTCGCTTGATGAATTTACCCATGCCGGGTCTTCCGAACCACTCTCCGGATTCGACGATCTTCTCCCCGCGCAGGAAAACCGCCCTGGGGAAACCGGTCAGCTTCCAGCCCTCATACAGGTTGTAATCCGTGCGGTGCTGGGCAACCTTTACTCCGTAATTCACCTGCATTTTGGGATCCCAAAGCAGGATATCTGCGTCTGCCCCCACCTCCAGACTGCCCTTTTGTGGATACATGCCGAACGCTTTTGCCGGTTGGGTGGAGGTGAGCGCCACAAACTGATTTGGCGTGATGCGATCAGACCCAACCCCCTCCGTCCAGAAAACTGGCAGGCGGTCGCCCACCCCCGGTAGGCCGTTTGGAATCTTCGTAAAGTCACCCCTGCCCAGCTCTTTGCCTGGGATGGCTACTGGTTTTCCTTCGTACAAAATCGGTTCATTACCATTGAAGAAAAATGGGCAATGATCGGTCGCAACGGTTTGGATGATCCCGAGCTGGAGTCCTTGCCACAATCTGGCATTGTCAGCCGCTCCGCGCACCGGCGGCGAGCAGATCCATTTGGCGCCATCCGGCCGGTTAAGCATCTCATCCGTAAAAACGAGGTATTGCGGGCAGGTCTCACCCATGATGGGCAGATGATGCTCGCGTGCATATTGCAGCTGGTCCACCTCGCCTGCTGCGTTCATATGAACAATATAAAGCGGGCAGCCAGCTTGGGCAGCCAGGGCAGCCCCGCGCAGCACCGATTCCACCGCCCCCCAGGCAGGCCTGGTGCGGGCGTGCCATTCCGGGGTCAGGTGCTTATCACGCAGCGCCTCAGCGACCAGGATATCGATCACATCTCCATTCTCGGCATGCAGCATGGTGAGAATGCCGCTATCGCGGGCGATGCGCATCACCTCAAAGATCTCCCCATCCTGCAGGCGCAGCCGGTTGTTATAGGCAGTAAAAACCTTGATGCTTGTGATCCCCTCCTCCACCAGGCGTGGAATTTCCTTCTTCACCTGCTCATCGAGGCGGGTGATGTTCATATGGAAGCTATAATCTACCGCTGCTTTGGGTTCAGCTTTTGCCAGCCATTTTTCGAAATTCGCCCGCAGAGGGGAAAGGTCCTGCGGAATAAAATCGATCACCGTTGTCGTTCCGCCAAAAGCGGCTGCCTTCATGCCGGTATAGTGATCATCTGAAGAAACCGTGTCAAACATGGGCAGGTCCAGGTGCACATGGACATCCACACCGCCCGGCAGCACCAGTAAACCCGCTGCGTCGATAACTTCCGCGCCATCGCTGGGGAGATTTGTCCCCACTACGGCGATTTTTCCGTTTTCCACCAGGATCTCTACCTGGCTGGTCGCCTGGTCGGTGACCAGAGTTCCGTTCTTGATCAGAATTGTCATGGAACCTCTATATAATCCTCATTGGTTCATATCCAGATCCAACCCTCCCAGCAGCGCCAGGATGGCTGGATCGAGCTCCATTTCCTGCGATGGCCGCACCTGGTAAAGATCCGAATTCGCAGCCCGATCGCGCAGGGAATGCCAGAGCAGTTCCCGCTCGGAGTCGTGAGTTACAAGATCGTTGAGCGTGGCAGCCAGTAATATCCGTGCGCCGGTGGTATAGAGGAAAGTCACCCGCTTCCACGATTCAGCTTGAATGGAATGCGGAAGTTGAAAGAGCGGACCCAGCGAGATCTTGAAATATTCCTCGTTTTTTCGGGGGTGGTCCGGTTCATCTTTGAAGAGCTGCCCGCGGGTGGTCAGCTCGTGCCCCCGCACCCGGGCAGCGGATTCCACCCGCCAGCGGTGATCTTCTCCGAACGCCCCGGTTTGATAAAAAGCAATATAATCCGCCTCGATCACTTTTGGCGCGCTCCGCAGCGGAATGCGATACCAGCCCAGCATCCTGGCGATCTCCAGGTCGCGGGGGGCGGGTATCACTGCCACCAGAAACAAGTCTGTTTCATCAAAGTTCGAATTCATCGCTATTATTGGCCGCCGATTGTATTTTATCCTTAAATGACAGACGGGCATCCCTGCCCGTCTGTCGGAACTGAGTAAGGAATTACAGGGTTTTTAAAACGCCGGAACGTTCGTTGAATTCGTTGATCAGCTCGTTGAAAACCGGAATCTGGCCTTGCAGGTCGGTCCAGTAGTTCGGGTCATACCACTGGGCGTTCAACTCTTCATAAGTCTTGCCCTGCTGTTCCACCCAAGTGTAATATTTCAGATTGTGCACCCGGCGGCGGTCTTCATAGGATAGTTCATTGAGGTTATCGGTTGTGACCCCTTGCAGATAGCGGGCGAAGGTTTCCGAGGCGCAATCATTATCGAACTCGCCAAATTTCTCGCGATATTCCGATATACGGCTTCCGTAGAGTTCCATGGAATCGGTTAACACGGTCAGCACCACGTCATCCTCGCCCAGCTCGTAATACTTGGCGAATTTGATCGCGGAAAGAGTGTTGGCAATTCCGGAGAAACCGAGCAGGTTCAGGCTCTGGATGGTCTCTGCGGGAACGCCCTTCTTGGCAAGATATTTCTGCCCGGCTGGTTCGTTGAATAGTCGCATGATATTGACCACGGCATTATCGTCGATGGCGACCACCAGGTCGGTGTTCTTGATGTTGTGGATCCAGGGCACGTGCTTATCGCCGATTCCTTCGATGCGGTGCGAGCCAAACCCGTTCTCCAGCAGGGTCGGGCACTGCAGCGCTTCGCTGGCGATGATCTTGCTGGTGGGGAATACCTGTTTCATGTAGTCGCCGCAGCCGATGGTACCAGCCGACCCGGTGGTGAGCGCAACCCCGCGGTACTCGCCATTCTTTCCCAATACCTTCTTGAGCACATCTTCCATCGCGTGCCCGGTAACCTCGTAATGCCAGAGGTAATTCCCGAACTCCTCAAACTGGTTGAAGATCATCAAATCCTGGCCGGATTTACGCAGCTCCCAGCACTTATCGAAGATTTCCTTCACATTGGATTCGCTCCCCGGGGTGGCAATCACCTCCGAAGAGATCTTCTTCAACCAATCAAAGCGTTCCTGGCTCATTCCTTCCGGCAGGATCGCGATGGAATCACAGCCCAGCAGCGCGGAATCATACGCCCCGCCGCGGCAGTAGTTCCCAGTGGAAGGCCAGACGGCTTTCTGGGTTGTTGGGTCAAACTGCCCGGTCACCAGGCGGGGTGCAAGGCAGCCAAACGCCGCCCCCACTTTGTGGGCGCCGGTGGGGAACCACTTGCCAACCAGGGCGATAACACGTGCTTTTGTGCCTGTCAGGCTGCTGGGGAATTCCAGATAATTCACATCCCCATACCCGCCCCCCTTGGCCACTGGCTGGTTCTTCCAGCTGATGCGGAAGAGGTTGCGCGGATTCAGATCCCAAAGCCCGATCGAGCGAAGGTCCTCTTTGACTTTGGCGGGGATCAGCTCCGGATTTTTCATTTGTTCATACGTGGGGATGACAATATTACGTTCACGCACACGTTTGAATGTATTCTCCAGCCGGTCTGGATGTATGGTCAAATCGATCTTGGTCATGCCTTTTTTCTCCTGTTTGAAATATTTTCAACATCACCAGGCGCCTCGCTCACAATATACAGCGGACGTCCTTTGACTTCGTCGTAGATCCTGCCGATATATTCCCCCAAAATACCGATGCAGATCAACTGCACCCCTCCCAAGAATAAAACCGCCATCAATGTGGATGCCTGGCCCAGGAAAGCGGAATGCCCTGCGAATCGAGCGACAAGCACGAATGGGATTGCCACAATAGCGATCCCGGCTGCGATGAACCCGACATACATCGCCAATTGAAGTGGGAAATAAGAAAAACTGGTGATGGCGTTCAATGCCAGTTTGACCATTTTTCGAAAAGGGTATTTCGTCTCGCCGGAGAACCTGGCAGCCCTTTTATAGGGCACACCCACCTGCCTGAAACCCACCCAGGAGGACATCCCGCGCAGGAAGCGATGCCTTTCCCCCATCTGCTTCAACGCATCCACGACCTTGCGGTCCATCAACCGGAAGTCTCCGGTATCCAGCGGGATCTTGATATCTGTGATCCGGAAGATCAGCCGATAAAATGCAGAAGCCGTGGTACGCTTGAACCAGGTTTCCCCCTCGCGTTCGGTGCGGACAGCGTACACAACCTGAAAACCTTCCCGCCATTTTGTAATTAGGTCCAGGATCACCTCAGGCGGGTCCTGCAGGTCGGCGTCGATGATCACCACCGCATCCCCCTGGCTGTAATCCAACCCTGCAGTCACCGCGATCTGGTGCCCAAAATTGCGCGAGAAAATAACAGGTTTCACCCTGGCATCTTTCTCCGCCAGGTCATGGATCATTTGCGTGGAGCCATCCGTGGAACCATCATCCACCATCAGGAACTCCCAGGGTTTTTTCAGGGAATCCATTACACGGGTGATCTGCGCGTATAGTTCGCTGATACACCCAGTTTCGTTGAAGATTGGAGCGATGATCGAGATCTTTGGTCGCTTAGGGTTGGATGGCATCCTTATTTCCCCAGGTGTTTCTTTAGGGCAGACATGCTCGGTTCAATGATCGGTGCTTCCTTCACTGCTTGCATCGCAGAACGGATATCCTTCAACCCGCTGCCGGTGTTGATGACCACCACCGGGTCATCGGACTGGATAATGCCATCTTTGACGGCTTTTTGCAGCCCGGCGTAGGCTGTGGAGCCGGCTGGTTCCGCAAATACGCCCACCTTCCCCAATTCCGCAATGGCGCGGATGATGGCTTCATCTTCAACCAAAATGTAAGCGCCGCCTGTTTCTCTGGCTGCACGAACCGCGCGCACCCCATCGCGGGGAAGATCTACCGAGATGCTGTCCGCGATCGTAGTCGCCTGCACCGGGATGATCTTTTCCGTGCCAGCGAAGTAGGCATTGGCAACGGCCGCGCTCTTCTCGGATTGGACGCCGAAAATTCGCGGCATATTCTCCAGCCATCCCAATTCCAGCAGGTCTTTGAAGCCTTTGTGAATACCGGAGATAATATTGCCATCGCCTACCGAAACAAACACGCACAGAGGTTTCTTCATCGCGGGGTTCGGGAGCAGGATCGTCTCCCAGATCTCCAGCGCGGCGGTTTTTTTGCCCTCCGCGGTGAAGGGGTTGTAGCCTGTGTTGCGGCAGTACCAGCCGAATTCATTGGCAGCCTCGATGGTGAGGTCAAAGGCGGAGTCGTAGTTGCCATCCACCAGGATCACCTGCGCCCCATACACCAGTAGCTGGGCGACCTTCGCTGGCGGCGCCGTTTTGGGGGCAAAGATCACCGCTTTCTGGTTCATCGCCGCCGCCATGCCAGCCAGAGCAGCGCCGGCATTGCCGGTGGATGCTGTGACCACAACCTTCGCACCGATCTCCATCGCCCGTGCCACCACCACCGAACTGGCCCTATCCTTAAAGGAGGCAGTCGGATTGCGGCCTTCATCCTTGATCCAAAGCTCATCCAACCCGAGGGTTTCAGCCAGCACTGCCGGCTTGAAAAGCGGCGTCCAGCCGGCTGAGCCCATCGTGGTACCCTCCGCGCAGGGATCGGAAACCGGCAGGAGCGGCAGGTACCGCCATAGCGACGGATCCGTCACCGAGGTGATATCCTCCACTTTAAATTTTTGCCGGATGCGGTCGTAATACAGGACAACGTCCAGGTTTCCACCATCCTTGGGACAGGTGTAAATGGTCTGTAAAGGAAGATATTCTTTTCCGCAAATGGAGCATCGATAACCGCTGAAGTTAGACATGGTGTTTTCCCGTTTTTTTTACTTGAACTGATTTGATTTTAACCTATCTCTACACCTTATCCTCAGGCTAATAAAATCGCCTCATCCCCCGAATGAAACGGTGGGATTTTCTATAGCCCAGATCTTTCGAGCGATGAATTCCTGGTCCACCGGTAGGTGGTCGAACCGGACGCCTACGGCATTGTAGATCGCGTTGGTAATCGCCGGGGAAGTCGGAATGCTGCAGATCTCTCCCACGCCTTTCGCCCCGTAAGGACCTGTGGATATCGGATGTTCCACGACGATCGCCTTAATCTCCGGGGTGAGCATTATCCCTGGCACCCTGTATTTAGCCAACCTGTCGGTCACCACCTTGCCATCCTCTACTATGAACTCTTCGGTCAGGCAGTTACCCAACCCCATCATCACGCCGCCCTCAATCTGACCTTGAAGTCCGAGCGGGTTCACTGCCATCCCCACATCATTGGCAGAGATGACTTTCAGGACATGCACCTCCCCTGTGACCTTATTTACCTCCACTTTGGCCGCCTGAACGCCGAAGGAGAAAGCGAAGTGCATATCCCCACCTGAGCCCAGCGGTTTGGTCTCAGGCGCATGGTACTCATAAATTGCCTTCGGTGTCTGCCCATCGTTTATCATTTGCGACCGGATATTTTCAAAGGAATGAATATCTTTACTCACCAGAACGCCATCTTTGTTGAAAACGATCCCTTCGGGACGGGTATCATATTTTTCTGCCAGGTAAGCTGTCAAGGCATCCCTGAGGGATCTAGCCGCATACCTGGAAGCATTTCCAGTCACAAAGGTCTGCCTGGAGGCAGTTGTGGGTCCACCATTAGGGGTTAGGTCTGTATCCATCACCAAAACACGCACCTGGTCAGGCAAGACGTTGAGTTCTTCAGCTGCGATCGACCGCATCACGGTCACCAATCCCTGCCCCATTTCCGCGGAAGAACAACGGATCTCAAAATCCCCGTTTTCAAGCAATTCGATCTCTGCTGTGGAAATATCCGGCGCACCACCGCCGAGACCAGTGTTCTTGTAAGCCGCAGCGAAACCCCAAGCAGAGACCAGGTGAGGGTTTTGCGGATCTACCTTTGGCTGGAATGGATCAGGTTCATCTTTATTTATCTCTGATCCCACTTTCTCAAGGCATTCGCTCAATCCCACCGATTCCCGCAGATATCTGCCCGGTATTCGTCACACTTCCAACATGGAGCGCATTCATTTTGCGCAACTCGATCGGGTCGATCTTTATCCTTTCCGCCAGCATGTCCATCATCGATTCAACTGCGAACGCCGATTGGGTAACGCCGAATCCTCGGAAAGCTCCTGCTGGGGGATTGTTGGTGTACATGGCATAGCAATCCGCTCGGACGTGAGGAATATCATATGGTCCAGCCGAGTGTGTGGTTGCCCTGGTCATCACCTTTTCGCCCAGGGATGCGTACGCCCCGGTATCACCATATAGTTCGGTTTCGGCAGCAATAATTCTTCCATTCTTCTTCGCACCGATCTTCACCCTGATCTGGGTAGCATGACGCTTGGGATGTACCAGCAGGCTTTCCCGCCGGTCGAAAAGCAATTTAACCGGTTTCCCGGTGACGTTTGCCAGCATGGCGGCGTGGATCTGCCCCATCACATCCTCTTTGCCGCCAAATCCCCCGCCCATGAGCTGCCCGATGATTCGCACCCGTTCTTTGGGCCAACCCATCACCCTGGCCACCTGATCACGATCCTGGTAGGGTATTTGCGATCCAACATAGATGGCCATTCGGCCGTCCGATTGTGGGACCGCCAGCGAGCATTCCGGTTCAAGGAAAGCGTGATCAGTTATTTGGGTTTGAAAAGTATGTTCCAGTACAACCTCAGATTCTTTGAACCCCTGCTCGACATCCCCTTTGCGGACTTTTATGTGCTTCAGAAGGTTGCCGTTTTCATGCAGGCGCGGGCTATCTTCACGACGCGCATCGACAGGGTTTGAGATAACAGGCTGCAGGTCAAACTCGGTTTCGATCAATTCTACAGCTTCGTTCGCCGCATCCTGAGATTCAGCAGCCACGATCGCGAGTGCGTCACCCACATACCTTATCCGCTCGCCAATACCCACGATCACCGGCCAGTCAAAAACAACTAATCCATGCATTCGCTCAGCAGGAATATCCTCGGCAGTCAGGATCGCACGGATGCCAGGTATTTCTTTCGCTCTGGAAATATCCAACCTCTTTAGGATCGCGTGCGGGACCATCGCCCTCCGCACACTGGCATATAGCAATCCTTCGAATTGAAGATCGTCCGTAAAGATCGCTTCACCAGTGACCTTTTCAACTGCGTCCGGTCGCAAATTCACCCTGCCCACAGCTTTATGATTGTGAATGGACTCTGCGATGTTGGGTTTTTTCACTGGCTCGCCGGTGCGGAGCGCTTCTGCTGCTGCCAGGATGGCATTCATTATTGATGGGTATCCGGCACAGCGACAAAGTGTATCTTTAAGTGCAAATTGGATCTGTTCCTGCGTCGGATCCGGATTCCGTTTCAAGAAAGCGTACGCGGTCATGATCTGACCAGGAATACAAAATCCACATTGCACCGCGCCATGCTGAATAAATGCTTCCTGCAAAGGGTGCAACTGGATTTGTTCCTTGACGCGTTCGGCTAACCCCTCAATGGTGATCACTTCACTACCACTCGCCCGCTCCGCGGGATAAATGCACGAGATCACGGGTTCGCCCTCCACCAGCACCGTGCAAGCGCCGCATTCTGCTTCCCCGCAACCGATCTTCGTCCCGGTTAGATGTAATCGATTTCTCAATAAACTGGAGAGGGTTTCCCCGGGTATAGCCTCCAGGGAATATTCTTTTTTGTTTACAGTTAGTTGAATTGCCGTCATGTTAACTCACCTGAGCCGCCCGATCCCAGGCGGTGCTAAAAGTTGCGCGGAATAGATCCAGAACAATATGCCGGCGATATTCCCGGTTGCCCTTCTGGCACTGGTACGGAAGTTCGCTTCCTTGAGAATTGCCCTGACAGCTTCGTTCATCATTTCGAGAGAATATGGTTTCCCGGTGAGAAGAGTTTCAGTGCTCACCGCCCGGAATGGCGTTGCTCCACCGGGACCAATAGCAATCCGGGTATTGGTAATGAGATCTCCACACCGTTCAACCCAAACGGCACAATTCAGGATTGGCAGCGCCACCCCCTGGGGACGCATGATTCGGTGAAAACTGGATGCCTGACCTTCCCCGCAAGGGGAAGCAAGAACCCGGTAAGGATTTCATCATCCTTCAGGATCGATATTCCTGGTGAAAGGAAGAAATTCCTCTAGGGGAACTTAACATCTACCACCTGCGTTTTCGATCACTGCTTGCGCATCCAGCGAAAGTAGAGCAATGGTGCCATCCGCTGCCGGCAGGGCATGGGCAACATTTCCCCCGATCGTTGCCACATTTCTCACCTGGGGACCCGCAATCAGCTCACATGCGTCCACCAGGGCACGAGCGTGAGTGTGCACCAATGGATTACGCGGCGAGTACACTTACCTGGACTGCTGCGCCAATAAACAGGTTTTTATTCTGCTTCTCGATCCGGACCAATGCAGGTATCCTGGAAATATCAATTATGGTGTTGTACAGGGGAGTGGCGACCCTGCTTGAGGTCGATGATCAGGTCGGTTCCCCCAGCGATTATAGCCAGCGGTCTATCTGCTCGCTGAAGCGATAGAATCGCCTCAGGGATGGTTGCAGGCTGAATATAATTCTGCCATAGGTTCATTGTGGTCCTCACTTTTATCCAATGGCGGCACTTTTCGAGGGGAGGGTTCCCACGCCGCTGGACAGGTAACTGCCCGCGACCACCTAACCTTTGTATAGTCTTCTAAATTGATTCCTTTTAGCCAATGATCCATATGAGAACGAGCAAAATCTTTATTGACCTCGTTCTCCTCGAATATATGGTTTACCAAGCGCTGCTGGAGCACCGATCCGTTTTCGCATGGCTTCCCTGGAACCGATAACGAGAACGACGATTGTAAACGCATATGGAAGCATTTGAAGGAAGAATCCCCAGTATGGATTGTAATAAAAGGGATTAAGAAGCCCAAACAATAATGTTGGACCCTGGATATCCAGGATGAGCCGACGCAGGGCTCCAAATGCCAACGCTCCGAATGCAGCACGAATTGGGTCCCACTGCGCAAAAATAACGAGCCCTACTGCGATCCAGCCTAAACCACCTGTGGTCATTTCACTGAACCAGCCGGGAGATACTGCCAGGCTTATTGTTGCACCAGCTAACCCAGCCAGAACGCCTCCGATAAAAACATAAAAATAGCGAAGCCGAAAGACATTTATACCAAGCGCGTCTGCTGCTACCGGGTATTCACCAATTGCGCGCAGATGGAGGCCCGGGCGGGTTCGGTTAATGTAATACCAGGAAATGGGGATTAATAGATACCCGATGTAGACAAGCACGCTCTGATTCGTAAATAAGATTGGTCCAATGATTGGGATTTGGGAGAGGAGCGGTAACGTGTAACTTGGTAACAGGGATACTGGTTCCAGCTTTGCTTAATCCCTCGCCTAATACCAGGCTTATACCTATGCCGAGGAAGGAAAGAGCCAACCCGCTTACAACCTGATCTCCTTGAAGGGTGATACTGATAAATGCATGGATCTGGCTGAGCAATCCCGCTGCCAACATGGCAGCGAGTAATCCCAGCCACGGATTTCCTGTTGCGATGGCTGTACTGAAAGCGGTCATTGCACCAATCAGCATCATGCCTTCCACACCAAGATTCATCACCCCGGATCTTTCGGCAAAGATTTCACCAATTGTTGCAAATAACAGGATTGTGCCTGTGGCGACGCCCGCCTGCAGAATGATTATAGGATCCATGTTAATTCCCGGATTCCGGGCGAGTAATCAGGATACGATTTTTTAGAAGGAAATCACTGGCAATCAGGCATACCAGAATCGTTCCCTGGATCACCTTCGGAACACCGGATGGCTGGATCTCGCGTCCAGCCAGGATCAGAGCCCCAAAAAGAATTGAGACAGGGATAATGACAAGGGGATTTAATTTGGCCAGCCAAGCCACAATGATTCCTGTAAACCCGTAACCCGCTGCAATTGGTGCAGTTTGCAACCTATGCACAACGCCGGTAATTTCACTCATTCCTCCCAAACCAGCCAGAGCACCGGAGAGCATCATCACGTATATGATATTTTTCTTAATATTAATCCCGGCATATTTTGCAGCTTGTGGGTTATCTCCAATCAGGCGTATTTCATATCCCCATCGACTTCGGTAAACGATCACCCATATGATCACCGCTGCTACAATTCCGATCAGAAATCCTAAATGTGTTGTCAGACCCCGTAATTCCGGGTAGGATTTTGCATACTCTAATAATCGCGGCATCCACGCACTATTAGGAAACTTTGGTGACATCTGGAAACCGCCTTCAGACCAGACACCAAAGATCCAATAGTTGATCCACGCTATCGCAATGTAATTCATCATCAAAGTGCTGATAATCTCATTTACATTGAATTTTGCTTTCAAATAACCAGGGATAAATCCCCAAAAAGCGCCTGCACTCATACCTGCGATCGCCATTACTGTCAGGAAAAGCCAACGGGGAGTATCAGCTCCAAGAACCGGTGCAAGGACAATTACACTTGCACCAAATGCGCCCATAATGAATTGTCCTTCGACACCAATATTCCATAACTTCATACGAAAAGCCACAGAACACGCTAAAGCAGCCAGCATGATGGGAGTGGATTTAACGATTGTGTCTGAGATCACTCCAATATTACCGAAGGATGCTTTGGCTATATGTATATAGGAGCGGATTGGGTCTCCCCCGGCAAATGTGATTACAAAACCTCCAAGTATCAGGGCAATTATGAGTGCGCAGAATGAAATTACCACCGGATACCACTTCGGGGGTTCTTCAACTCTTGGTTCGAAACGAATTCGAAACCCTGCTGGCTTTTTTTGAACAGATGAAGACTCAGCCATTCTTAATTGCTCCTTCTTTTTGAATTTCTACCAAAGGGGTTCCCATCATCATTAATCCAATCGTTTCAACCAGGTTTTCATCCTTTCTGGTGCCACCGACCTCGACCTCGCCCATGATTTTTCCTTCATAGATAACATAGATGCGATCACTCAATGAGAGTAATTCTTCCAATTCCTCAGAGATTAAAAGCACCGCGGCACCGGCTTCCCGCTGGGTCAATAAAAGATGGTGAACACCCTCTATAGCGCCAACATCCAAACCGCGGGTGGGCTGCACAGCAACCATAAATTTCGGCAACCCTGATATTTCTCTTGCCAGGATGACGCGCTGCAAATTTCCCCCAGAAAGTAAACGTACAGGAGTCGTGACGCTTGGGACGATAATGTCATAGGCTTGTTTCAGTTCGGTCGCAAGTTTGGAAGCAGCATTCATATCTAGTAAACCGGCGTGTAAGATCGGCGGTTGACGGTATTTCTTCATGATCACATTGTCTGTCACGCTTAGGTTCGGTGCGCTGCCAACATGGTTTCTGTCCTCTGGAACATAGGCCATCCCATGTTTTATCCCGAATAGTGTGTCTCGGTTACTGACCATATCCTTATTAAGGGTTACTTTGCCCTTTTGACAATCCCGAAGGCCAGTGATCACTTGCGATAACTCGGATTGCCCGTTGCCAGCTACACCAGCTACACCAACAATTTCTCCAGCGCGAACTTGAAGTGAGACTCCCCTCAAGGCTGGTAGGCCTTTATCATTCTCAGCATATACATCTTCCACATCCAGAACTAGCTCTCCCGGTTCACATGGCTTTTTATCCAATCTGAAGATTACTTCCCGGCCAACCATCAACCGCGCTAACTCCTCACGCGTCACCCCTTTGGTCGGTAATCCAGATGCGGTCGCAACTCCACGGCGTAATACACTCAACCTGTCTGAAATCGCGGTGACTTCCTGTAATTTATGACTTATAAAGATTACCGATTTTCCCTGTGCAACCATCGATCGTAAAATTACAAATAATCCTTCAATTTCCTGAGGTGCAAGAACAGCGGTGGGTTCATCCATTATGAGCACCTTCACCCCCCGGTAAAGCATCTTCAGAAGTTCAACCCGCTGCTGTTCACCGACCGATAATTGCCAAATCTTGGCGCGGGGATCCACTTTCAAGCCAAATTGTTCACCTACTTCAGCAACTTTTTGATCATATTCAGATAAACGCATTAAAAACCGGGGATCGTTCAATCCCAGGAGAACATTCTCGGTAACAGTTTGAGATGGGACGAGCATGAAGTGTTGATGAACCATGCCAATTCCAGCATTGATCGCATCTCGTGGAGAATAAAAATCCACAGCTTTGCCATTAACTTTTATCGTTCCAGCTTCCTGTCGATACATGCCAGCAAGAACATTCATAAGCGTACTCTTCCCCGCACCGTTTTCCCCAAGCAAAGCATGTATTTCACCTTCACGAAGGTCGAAATTTACATGATCATTTGCCAGGACGCCGGGAAAGTGTTTTACAATGCCGCGCATCTCCACGGCAAGGATTTCATTTGAAGGGGATGTCATTTTTTTATCCACTGGGGTTCTCCTGCAATAACGCCAGATACACTCCAATTAATAAAAGTAAGGCTAGAACCCCCAGGGGAGTTCTAGCCTTAAGTTGATACGGATTTATTTGGGTAACTCTGCGGTGATACCCTCAGCCCACCATTTCATACACTGGGGGATCGAGCACGGTAAACCATACTCGGGGAAGGAATCGAGGTCAACCTGTTGCAGGCTTTGACCTGCAGGAAGAACCACATTGCCCTGGTTGTCTTTGATCGGTCCGGTAAAGACATCAAATCGATCAAATTCTCCTGTAAGCATCTTGGCAAGGGTATCTTTCACCATGGCGATTACTTCGGGATCAAGGTCTTTCACGCCTGTGGTCATTTCCTGCCCTTCCATGAAACCGTATAACCCTAATGCGCCAGTCTCGGCATCAAAGTAATCCCATCCCGGTTTGTAGGTTCCATCAATCACCTTCTTGGTGATTTCAGCATAAATAGGACCCCAGAGCCAGTAAGGGGCGGTCAGGCAGCGATCAACTTTGCATGATCCATACCAGTCATAAGTGATGCCCCACTTACCTTTTTCCTGGGCAACATCAGCATTTGCGGGAGTATCAGCGCCGGTAAAGACAACCTGCGCACCGGCATCAAACAGTGAGGCTGCGGCTTCTTTCTCAACAATGGGATCATGCCAGGTGTTGAGCCAGCGGACATCCATGGTGCATTCCGGGCAGGTCTTTCTCATGCCCAAAGCAAATGCATTCCCCAAGCGGATCTCTTCAGGGATCGGGAAGGTGGCCATGTATCCTAATTTCGGGTTGCCATCAGCCTTCGCACGAGCTCCACCTAGCATCCCGGCAAGATATTTCATATCTTCCATAGCGCCCATCAGGTTGCCAAAGTTGGTTTCATTGGATTTGATCCCGGTCAGGTGAATGAACATCGTATCCGGGAACTCCGCAGCGACGGCTTCCATTGGATCACCGAAGCCGAAGGATGTACCAAGGATCATATTAAATCCCTTGCGCGCAAGACTTCGAAATACCTGTTCTGAATCTGCGCCTTCTGGAACATTCTCTATATATGCAACGTTAACATTATCAACATTATTCTTTATGTATTCCAGACCTTCGTAGTGAGCCTGAGACCAACCGCCATCATCATGCGGTCCGATCAGTACCATACCTACGTTGAATTTTCCATCTACAACATCGGGAATTTGGAATCCGCTAGTATCAGCCGGCGCAGCGGGTGCTTCAGTGGCAGCCGGGGCAGCCGGTGCTTCTGTTGCGGCGGGAGCAGCCGGTGCCTCCGTTGCGGCGGGAGCCGCTGGGGCACATGCTGCCAGCACCATCGAGAAGATTACCAGTACACCTAAACATGCAAAAAGTTTTTTTGAAACCATCTCTCTCCTCCAATTTGAATTTTATTAAATCCAACGTCAGGAAGCTGCAGGACTATGGTTCGTGACTGGGTTCCACCTCCTTTCGATCGCTTACAAGAAATGTAAGAATTGGTCTGCTCAAGGATTTCGAACCAAAGAGCAAGCACCGAGGTGTTGCATTATGCATTCTATTTTACACTAACAATAACAATAACCTTGTATCACAAGTTAAAATTATTACTAATAAAATCCTCCTCCACCAAAAAAAAGTGGAGGAGGAACCAATTATAGGTTAGGGAAGGATCCAGGTGCCCGTTTCGCCCTTGAGCGCCCGGCCGATATTCTCCGGGTTCGTGATGAGCCCCTGCTTCCCGCCGGCTTCCAGGAACCAAATGATCGCCTGGATCTTGGGAGCCATAGAGCCCTTTGCGAAGTGAATGCCGTCCGCCAGGTACTGTTTGGCTTCCGCCAGGGTCATTTTATCCAGCCATTTTTCATCCGGCTTCCCATAGTTGAGGGCAACTTTTTCCACCGCGGTCGAGATAAGTAGCAAGTCGGCATTGATCTCGCGCGCGAGCAGGCTGCAGGCGAAATCCTTGTCGATCACCGCCGCAGTACCTACCAGCTCACCTTTTTCATCCTCCACAACAGGGATGCCGCCACCGCCCACGGTAACGACCGTCGCACCGGCGTCGATGAGTGTCTTGACCGATTCCAGCTCAACCACCTCTTCGGGGAGCGGTGAAGCGACCACACGCCGCCATCCGCGCCCGGCATCTTCCACCACGCTCCAGCCCAGATCCTTCTGGCGCTGTTTGCGCGTCGGCTTCTTCCATAAAACCGCCGATCGGTTTGGAAGGATTCTGGAAAGCCTTGTCGTTCTTGTTCACCATCACCTGGGTGACAACCGTGCAGACCGGTTTCTTGATCCCGCGTTTCTTGAATTCGTTCTGCAGGTTCTGCTGTAACGAATAACCAATCGCACCCTGCGAATCCGCCCCGCAAACATCCAGCGGAACTTCGTGCATGCCTTCCACCTTGTGTGCGATCTCTGAGCGGCGCAGGATGAAACCCACCTGCGGACCGTTGCCATGACCGATGGCCACATCCCAACCGGCTTCGATCATATCCGCGATATGAAAGCAGGATTCCTTGGCTGCCAGGTACTGATCTTCGACAGATCTGGTGTTTGTTATCCTTGATCAGCGAATTTCCACCAATCGCTACAACTGCTACTTTTTTTGCCATTCGTTGTTTCTCCTATTATTGATTTATACCCATTGTGAGCGCCATGACGGCTTTTTGCGCGTGCAGGCGGTTTTCGGCTTCGTCATACACCACGGATTGCGGTCCATCCATGACGCCATCGGTCACTTCGATATTGCGGTCAGCGGGCAGCGGGTGCATGTAGATGGCATCCTTCTTGGCCAGTTTCATGCGGCGCTCATCCGTGATCCAGCTGGAGTATTTCTTGATGATCTCCGCGCCTTCTTTTTCATCCGCTGTGTGCACCATGGCACCCCAGGATTTGGCATAGATGATATCAGCATCTTTGAATGCCTTGTCCATATCATCCACCACTTCGAAGCCCGACGCCGAACTTCTTGCGCTTGCTGCTTCGGCCTGCTCCATGATCTCGGGCATCAGCTTGAATTCGGGCGGATGAGCCAGCACCACATCCATGCCAAAGCGCGGCATCTGCAGGATCAGGCTTTGCGGCACCGACATCGGTTTCTGATAGGAAGCGGCATACGCCCAGGAGACAACCATTTTCTTCTTGCGAAGATCGCGGCCTTTTTTCTCCATGATCGTCATCAGATCCGCCAGGCACTGGAAGGGATGGTAGATATCGCATTGCATGTTCAGCACGGGAACCCGGGAATGCTTGGCTACTTCATTGAGATATCCATTGCCATCGCCCCAATCGACGTGGCGGATGGCAATGCCATCGAAATAGCGCCCGAAGATCTCACCGATTTCTTTGGGGGTATCGCCGTGGGAGATCTGGGTGGTCTTGGATTCGATAAAGGCACCGTGACCACCCAGTTGAGCCATTCCGGCTTCAAATGAGCCGCGCGTGCGGGTGCTGCTGAAGAAGAACAACATCGCCAGCACCTTGTCGCGCAGGTAGGCATGCGGTTCATTCAAAGCGCGCTTTGCGTTTGAGGTCAAAGGCCACATCCAGAACGGTTTCGACTTCTTCCTTGCTGAAATCGAGATCACCGATCAGATCACGTCCGTGTAAAAATGTTTGCATATTTCCTCCTGGTATGGTTCGTCTGCCCGGCAGATTCTGATCCGGGCAGGACTCCAATTCTTTATTCCATCGCTCCGAGAACAAGCCCCAGCAGCGCCATGCGCATGACCACACCGTTGAAGGCTTCCTGCCAGTAGCGCGACCAGCGGGTGATATCCACATCGGGCGGGATCTCGTCCATGCGCGGCAGGGAGTGCAGCAGGATGGCATCCGATTTGGCTTTGCTGGAAAGCAGCTCGCGGGTGATCTTGTAATTGGCAGGGGTCAGCCCGTGATCGCCGGCTTCCTGGCGGGATTTGGTGTAATCGGGCTGAACAACCGGCTCGACCAGGATCACATCCGCTTCGGCGATCGCCTGTTCCACATGCTCGGCTTCCTTGAAATTCAGGCTGTAGTGTTTCAGCTCAGCTTTGAATTCATCGGTCAGGGTCATTTCCGGAGGCGCGACGAAAGTGATCGGGCAGTCGAACTGGGTCAGTGCGTACGCCAGGGAGTGCATGGTGCGCATGCGCATATCGCCAACAGCCAGCCATTTCAGTCCATCGATGTGACCTTTTTCCGTCAGGACGGTGTAAAGGTCGGTCAGGATCTGGGTGGGGTGTTCGCCCCAGCCGTCACCGCCGTTGATGATCGGCACGGATGCCCATTTGGCGGCTTCCATGGGAGCGCCCTGCTGGAAATGGCGCATCACGATCACATCGCCGTAGAACTCCAGCATTTTGACGGTATCTTTGATGCGATTCCTGGTACCAGTCGCCGGCGCGGGTCATTTTGGCATCCGAGAAACCGGTCACGTGCCCGCCCAGGCGGTGCATGGCGGCTTCGTGTGCCAGGCGGGTGCGGGTGGAAGGCTGGTAGAAAGCGGTCACCATGGTCTTCTCCGCCAGCAGATCGCTGTTGCGGCGGCTTTGGCAATCGGCTCCATTTCATCGGCAACTTCAAAGACATGGAAGAATTCTTGACGTTCAAAATCTTTGAGCGACAAGAATATCACGACCAGCAAAACTACGCATTTGTAATCTCCTTTTTTGTATTTTGGTTAAATTTTGAATCTTGCCAGACTTTCGTTTCTCCCTATTTCACTCCCTTCACCCGCCTCACCACGTGAAAGCGGAAATAACCCGGCAGGAAATAACTGCTGGAATGATCCACCAGTTCCCCGCTGTTGGTATAAAGTTTTGCGGTGAATTTCAGCAATACATCCCCGCGCTGGATCTGAAGCGCGCGGGCGATATCGGATGGCGCAGCCACTGCCTGGATCTCAGTCTTGGAATGATCCAACTGCGGTGAGCCGCGTTTGAGCAGCCAATCCAGAACCGATCCGGTGAAACCTTCTTTCAGGCCGGCATCAGGCAGGACTTCCACCGGCAGCAGGTCAACCAAAAAAGCCACCGGGCGCTCTTCCGCGTTGATCACCCTGGATAAACGCACGAGCTGCGGTCCCTGGCATTTTTCCAAATATGTCTGCCTGTTCGTTATCTGCGGAAATGTGCTCAATATTGAGCAGCCCCATCGAAACCTCTAAGCCCATCCGCGCTGCGATGCTTTCGATGCTCTCCAGCACTTCCACCCCGGCATCGATGACCTGCTGGTGCCTGACGACGAATGTGCCAACCCCCTGCCGCCTTCTGATCAATCCCTGCTCTTCAAAAGTGCGCATCGCTTCCCGTAGAGTCGCCCGGGAAACCCCCAGCTTCAATGCCAGCTCTGGTTCCGAGGGCAGTTTCCCCCCGGCTCGATCCCTGCGATCACTACCGCGAGATCCGTCTGCAGGCGTTTGAAAGGGATGTTCTTTTTTGCTTTTTGTTTTCTTCGGTTCCGGCATGTTTCCTCGATGTGATCTACTCTATGGCAGGGATGAACGAAAAGCGGGTGACATCCACCAACCCGAGGTCGGAGATGCGCAGATCCGGTATAACCACCAGCGCGAGCAGGCTGAGCTGCATATTGGGATTGTCCAGCTGTGCAGCCGCAATCCCTGAACCCGCGCAGGACGCCTGCTGCTTTTTTCGCCACATCGCGAGCGGGTTCATTCGACATCAATCCGGCAATCGGCAGCTCAACCTTGCCGATCACTCTTCCATCCTTCACCACCACCTGCCCGCCGCCGCACTCTGCGAGCGTATTTACCGCAAGCGCCATATTTTCTTCGTCGGTACCTACCACGATCATATGGTGGCAATCATGCGCCACTGTGGTGGCAACGGCGCATTTCCCGGTGAACCCAAAACCCTGCACCAGCGCGGTCTGCACCCGGCCCGTGGATTTGTGACGTTCAACCAAAGAAATCTTCGCCAGATCCCGCGCGGGATCTGGTTTGATCTCGTCGCGGTTCGCGGTTACTTTCAATTTCAGATGGCGCGTGGGTGCCTGGCTCTCGATCACCCCGATCACATTCGCGGTCAGGTTCTCCCGATCGGCGCCTTCAGGAAGCGGCAACCTGAAATCCTCCGCTCGGATTGGCTTGGGTAGGTGCACAGAACCGCAAGCCCAGGCAGGGTATTCGAAGGGAGGCATTTCGACGAGAACTTCCCCATTCTCAGCGATCAATTCACCCCGGCAGAAAACCATCCCGGCGTGAAAATCCTGCAGATCCTCCACGAGGAGAATATCCGCGTATCGTCCGGGGGCGATCATGCCCATATTTCGGCTGACCCCGAAATATTCGGCGGTGTTGATCGTTGCCATCTGGAGGGCAGTCATGGGTGGGATCCCCACCGAGATGGCATGCCGGATTACCCGGTCCATATGCCCTTCATCCACCAGCGTCTGCGAGTGGGAATCATCCGTGCAGAGCAGGAACCGGCTGTGAATTCAATTGAAGTTCGGTGATCGCCCGCGCCTGCGCCAGCACATCCTGCCAGCCGGAGCCGTAAGCGCAGCATCACGCTCATGCCCTGCCGGGCGCGCGCGATGGCATCTTCCATGCGGGTGCCTTCGTGGTCATCCTGCGGTCCGCCGGCAATGTAACCGTGAAAGGGCAGACCCAGATCGGTGGAGGCATAATGCCCGCCAATGATCTTATCCGCCTGGCGGGTGATCGCCATTTCGGCATGCATCTTGTCGTCACCGTGAGTAAACGCCCGGGAAGTTCATCATCTCGCCCAACCCGATGATCCCCGGCCAGGTCATGGCTTCAGCGACTTCGGCAGGACCCAGCGTTTCGCCCGGTGTTTCCAGTCCGGGGGCGGAGGGAACGCAGGAGGGCATTTGGACAAAAACATGGATGGGTTGATGTTGGGCTTCATCCACCATCAGGCGCACGCCCCGCAAGCCAAAGACGTTGGCGATTTCGTGCGGGTCGATAAACATGCCGGTGGTACCATGCGGAATGACTGCCCGCACGAATTCGGTCACGGTCAGCATGCCTGATTCCACATGCATGTGCGCATCCAGCAGCCCAGGCACCAGATATTGCCCGTTGGCTTCGATCACCTTCGTGTTTTTGCCAATGGTGTGGCTGGCATCGCTGCCCACATAGGCAATGCGGTGCCCGAGGATGGCGATATCGGTATGCGGGAGGATCTCACCCGATTGCACGCACACCCACTGTCCGTCGCGGATGACGATATCCGCGGGCTGGCGCCCCATTGCGCAAGCAACCAGGGCGCGGGTATCTTTGTAGCCAAAACCATATACTCATCTGGTTAGCCCTCCAGAAGCCGCTTCGCTGCCCGGTTGTGATGTTCAATGTGAGCGGTGAAGATCAAGGGTGGTCAATTCGCCTTCCCGGACGATGAACTTGCCGCCGACGACGTTGTAATCCACATTCACCGGGGCGCAGAAAACCGCTGCCGCCACCGGGTCGTGCAGCGCGCCGGTATATTCCAGCCGGTTCAGATTGATCGCGATCAAGTCTGCGCATTTGCCCGCTTCCAGGCGAGCCGATATCATTTCGGCCTAAAACCGCCGCCCCGCCGCGGGTGGCGAGTTCGAGCGCTTCGCGGGCGGTGAGAATGGGCGGAGCATCTTCGCTGCAAAGCGAGGCGCCCTCGATGCCGGCGCGCAGACGGGCAAGCAGCATCGCCTGGCGGGCTTCACCCAGCATGTGCGATCCGTCGTTGCTCGCAGAGCCATCAACCCCCAAGCCCAACTTTGACGCCGGATTCCATATATTCGCGCACAGGCGCGATTCCGGAAGCCAGACGCATATTTGAGGAGGGACAATGCGCCACCCCGCAACCCGTTTTGGCATAGACCTGGATTTCCTCCTTGTTGACGTGCACCGAATGGGCGAACCAGACATCCTCCCCCACCCAATCGACGGCTTTGCATATAGGCAACCGGTCGGTAGTCCGAATTTTTGCAGGCAGAATGCTTCTTCATCCTGGGTTTCTGCCAGGTGGGTGTGCAGATGAAGCCGTGATGCTCGCGCGCCAGCACCGCGCTCTGCTTCATCAATTCGCCGGTCACGCTGAACGGGGAGCAGGGCGCCAGGACGATCTGCACCATCGCGCCGGGTTTGGGATCGTGATAGCGCTGGATCAGGCGCAGGCTGTCTTTCAGAATTGCTTCTTCGCTATCCACAACACTATCCGGTGGCAACCCGCCCTTGCTCTCGCCCAGGCTCATCGACCCGCGCGATGCCTGCAGGCGGATGCCCATTTCCTGCGCCGCGGCGATTTCGTCATCCAGCCGGGATCCATTCGGGAAAAGGTAAAGATGGTCGGATGCGGTGGTGCACCCCGAAAGCGCAAGCTCGGCCAGCGCGGTTTGCGTGGAAAGATAGATATCATCTGGCGTCATGCGTGCCCAGATCGGGTAAAGGGTTTTCAACCAGTTGAAGAGGTTTGCGTTCTGGGCTGCCGGAACGGCGCGGGTCAGTGTCTGGTAAAAATGATGGTGGGAATTGACCAACCCGGGCAGAACCAGGTGCCCGTTCAGGTCCAGGATCTCATCAGCTGTCTCAGGCAGTTCCCCGCTAACCCCCACCTTTTCGATGAATCCGTCCCTGACAAAAATACCACCACCTTTAATCTCCCGGCGGTGATCATCCATGGTTACTAAAACAGTTGCGTTTTTGATCAGAAGCGTGGACATGGGAATCCCTTCCAAAGAAAAACTCGAACAAATTGCTCTGTTCGAGTGTAACGAATTCCCGCTAAAATGTCAATTGTCAGACAACACTAATTTTAAGCGTGGTCATGCGTCCGCAAGTTTAGCTGCTTTGAGGGTGCTGCGCAGAAGCATGGCGATGGTCATGGGTCCAACCCCCCCGGGTACAGGGGTAATGGCTGAAGCAACTTCCTTAACTTCATCGTAAGCCACATCCCCCACCAGGCGGTAACCCGCGCGGGTCGCGAGGCATCTTCCACCCGGTTGATGCCCACATCGATCACCACCGCACCGGGTTTTACCCAATCCCCGCGTACCATCTCCGTCCGCCCCACTGCAGCCACCAGGATATCCGCCGACCGGGTGATATCTTTCAGATCCTTTGACCGCGAATGGCAGATGGTCATGGTGGCGTTCGCCCTCACCAGTAGCAGAGCAACCGGCATGCCAACGATATTTGACCGACCTAATACGACTGCATTCAAACCCTCCAGGTTGGGAAGAGTCTTGTTTAATAAATACATGACACCGGAAGGCGTGGCAGGGACAAAAAGGGGATCCCGGCCCTTTTGCGCCAATCTGCCAATATTGATCGGGTGGAATCCATCCACATCCTTTTCGATCCCTACCGCTAAAAGTACTTTTTCTTCATCCAGCCCGGATGGGAGTGGGAGCTGAACCAGGATCCCATGCACAGCAGGATCATCGTTTAATTTTTTAACCAGATCCACCACCTCTTCCAGTTTGGCGTTCTCTGGAAGTTCGTGTCCGAAGGATACGAATACCTGCTTCCTGGCAAGCTTTATGCTTTGAGCGGACGTACACGTGCGAAGCAGGATTTTCTCCCACCAGGACGGTCGCCAGTCCAGGGATGGGTTTTCCTGCTATTGCGCGTGCCTTTACCTCTTCAGCCACTTCAGCGCGAATTTGTTCCGAAATTGCTGCACCGTCGATGATGGATGCTGTCATGAATTGTCTCCTGTAAATTCCTTAAATTTGATCGATTTTTACGATTATCGTCTTTAGGATATAATTTTATTATAAAAGGAAACATTTATGAGCAATATTTGCGTCATCGGAACAGGATATGTCGGCTTGGTCACAGGGGTATGTTTTGCCGATCTGGGCAACCGCGTGGTCTGCCTGGATGTGGATCAGAAACGCATTGACGGATTGAAAAATGGGATCATGCCGATCTATGAACCCGGGCTGGAGCAGCTCACGCTCCAGAATGTGAAAGCCGGACGCCTGGCCTTCACGACGGATTACAAGGAAGCCTTGCAGGATATCGAGTTCGCCTTCATCGCGGTGGGAACCCCCTCCGGCGTGGAAGGCGAGGCGGATCTGCAGTATGTCCGCGCGGCGGCGGAATCCATCGCGGAAAACATCGATTCCCCTGTGGTCGTGGTCAATAAATCCACCGTTCCGGTGGGCACCGGCGATTGGGTGGCAGATGTGATCCGCAAGAAACGCACCGGCAAACCCCTGGATTTCAAGGTGGTCTCCAACCCGGAATTCCTGCGGGAAGGATCCGCCATCAACGATTTCATGGCTCCTGACCGCGTGGTGCTGGGATCGCTGGATAAGGAGGCCGCCAACCAGGTCGCCAAGCTGTATGCCAGCTTGCGCTGCCCGATCCTGATCACCGACCTGCGCACCGCGGAAATGATCAAATATGCCTCCAACGCCTTTCTGGCCACCCGGATTTCCTTCATTAATGAGATCGCCAATATGTGCGAGGAGATGGGCGCAGATGTGCGCGAGGTTGCCCAGGGGATGGGCTTGGATAAACGCATTGGACACGCATTCCTGGATGCCGGGCTGGGTTGGGGTGGCAGCTGCTTCCCCAAGGATGTGAAAGCCCTGGAGCACATGGCCGTCCTCAATGGCACCCACCCGCAGCTCCTGCAGGCAGTGATGGAGATCAACCGCAACCAGCGCCGCCGGGCGGTGCTGAAGTTGCGAAAAGCCCTCGGCGGCTTGAACGATAAAGTGATCGGCATCCTGGGACTTTCCTTCAAGCCGAACACCGACGACGTCCGCGACGCCCCCGCGCTTGAGGTCATCCGCCTGCTCGAAAACGAAGGCGCCACCGTAAAGGTTTATGATCCCCAGGCGATGGAAGTGGCAACACCGTATATCAAGAAAGCCATTTTCTGCGATGATCCCTACTGCGCGGTGACCGACGTGGATGCACTGGTTCTTGCCACCGAGTGGAACGAGTTCAAGCAGCTTGATTTCTCCCGCGTCCGCACGCTGATGCGTAATCCAATCATCCTGGATGGCCGCAACCTATGGGATGGCGACACGCTGCGCGGTCTAGGATTCACCTATTTCGGAGTGGGACGGGGAACAATCTGTTCAACCAGGGAGTGAGCTATAATGCAAAAAAGCGGGAGCTTGCCAGCTCCCGCTTTTGATTTCTTAGAGTTCACTTCGTTAATTCATAAAGTTCCACCAACACCCCACCGGTGGACTTGGGATGCACAAAGGCCATCTTCCGCCCGGGAAGCACGATCGGCTCCTCATTGATCAGCCTCACCCCTTTGGCCTTCAGATTCGCCAGCATTGCCGCCACATCGTCGGTCTCGAAGCACAGGTGGTGCATACCGCCGCCCGCGCTCCGCCAGGAATTTGGCCGCGCCGGAATCATCCGTTGTGGGTTTAACAAGTTCCACCTCGCTATCGCCCAGCGGCAGGAAGGCAACCTGGGCTTTCTGGCTGGGGACGTCCTCGATGTGACTCAACTCGATCCCCAACGCATCCCTCCAGAACTTCAGCGATTCATCGATATCCGCGACAACGATCGCTACATGGTTGATCTTTTTCAGCTTCGGCATTTTCATTCCTCCCAGTTTGTTTATTTTTTACATGAAAGATGAGGCTTGATATTCGCCCCAGGTGGCACGCAGCACTTTGCAGATCTCGCCCAGGGTGATCTCGGCTTCCACGCACTCGATCAATAACGGGATCAGATTTTCCTCGTGTTTGGAATCGCTTTCCAGGCGGGTGAGCAGCTCGCTCACTTTGCCTGCATCCCGGGATGCCCGCATTCCGGTTAATTTCTCGCGCTGATCCAATTCGATCTTCGGATCCACCTTCAGCCGCTCCAATTGGATGGTTTCCTTGGATTGATATTTATTCACCCCCACCACCGTGCGCTCGCCGGATTCCACGGATTTTTGGAACCGGTAGGCAGCTTCCTGGATCTCCGATTGCATATACCCGCGCTCGATGGCAGCCAGCGCGCCTCCCATGGCGTCGATTTTCTGGATGTACTCGGTAGCTCTAACGCTGATCTCGTCGGTAAGATATTCCACCAGGTAGGAGCCAGCCAGGGGGTCGACCGAATCCGCCGCGCCAGTCTCCTCAGCGATGATCTGCTGTGTGCGCAGCGCCGTGGTCACCGATTGCGGTGTGGGCAGCCACAGCGCCTCATCCTTGCTGTTGGTATGCAGGGATTGGGTCCCGCCCAGGACCGCCGAAAGCGCCTGGATGGCCACCCGCACAACGTTGTTTTCCGGCTGCTGCGCGGTGAGGGTGGAACCACCGGTCTGGGTATGGAAGCGCAGCATCCAGGATTTCGGGTCCTTTGCGCCGAAGCGCTCCTTCATGATCTGCGCCCACAACCTGCGGGCCGCGCGGAACTTGGCGACCTCCTCGAAGAAATCATTATGAGCCGCAAAAAAGAAGGATAACTGCGAGGCGAACCCGTCCACTTCCAATCCAGCTTTGATGGCGGCTTCCACATAGGCAATGCCATCCGCCAATGTGAAGGCCACTTCCTGAACAGCGGTCGAGCCGGCTTCGCGGATGTGGTACCCGGAGATGCTGATCGTGTTCCAGCCCGGTACGTTCTTTTCACAGTACTTGAAAATATCCGTGATCAACCTAAGGGAGGGCTTGGGCGGGAAGATATAGGTTCCCCTGGCCACATACTCCTTCAGAATATCGTTCTGGATGGTGCCTTTTAATTTTGATTCCTCCACCCCCTGCGACTTGCCGACCGCGATATACATGGCCAGCAGGATGGCCGCCGGGGCGTTGATAGTCATACTGGTGGACACTTTATCCAGGGGGATCTCCCGGAAAAGGGTCTGCATATCGTGAATGGAGGAGATCGAAACCCCAACCCGCCCCACTTCACCGGCTGCGATGGAATCATCCGCGTCATACCCGATCTGGGTGGGCAGGTCGAAGGCAACAGAGAGACCGGTCTGACCCTGTTCGAGCAAATAGCGGTAGCGTTTGTTCGACTCCTCCGCGGAAGCAAACCCGGAATACTGGCGCATCGTCCAGAAACGGCTGCGGTACAAGCTGGGCTGTACCCCGCGGGTGAAGGGATATTCGCCCGGAAATCCAAGCTTCTGCTCATAGTCGAATTCACCCGGGGTGAGGATGGGGGGTACCTCTATCCTGGAGGTGGTTTCGAATTTTACTTTTCGTTGCGGGGCTTTTTGAACGGACTTGGAATAGACTTCGGTTTCCCAACGCTGTTTATCGTTTTCCAGATTCATAGGTTTCCTCGTGAAAATTGATCGGATTAGCTGAACCTAATTTTTTCTTATGATACACTTTTCTTGATTATGGCACAAATTAAACCATGACCACCGATTTTTCTCCGTTTTTACAATTCGCCACTGAACTGATCATTATTCTTGCTGTGGCCAAACTGGGAGGCTACCTAAGCACCCGGCTTGGACAGCCCTCCGTTCTGGGTGAATTGCTGGCTGGTATCCTGCTGGGACCCACCGTTCTGGACATAACCGGCCTGCCATTTGTGACCAATCCCGAGGAGCTGAGCAGCTTCATCCAGGAATTGGGGGAGCTGGGGGTGCTGCTGCTGATGTTCCTGGCAGGCATGGAGCTTCACCTGACTGAGCTTCTGAAAAACTTCCGGTTATCCCTGCGGATCGCCCTGCTGGGTGTATCCCTTTCCTTTCTGCTGGTCGGATTGGTCGCTTATGCCGCCACGCAGGGATGGACCCAGGCCGTATTTATTGGACTGGCTCTGGCTGCCACCAGCATCAGCATTTCCGCCCAGACCCTGCTGGAATTGAAAGCGCTGAGTGGCAAGGTTGGGCTGGCACTCCTTGGGTCGGCGGTGGTGGATGACATCCTGGTTTTGGCATTGTTCTCGGTTGTGATGGCCATTTCAGGGGGAAATAATGGCTGGGCCAGCATCGGCGAGCTGCTTGTCCGTCTGGCGGCATTCCTGGTGATCGCCGTCGTGATCGGGGGAATGATCCTCCCCCGCCTCACCCGCTGGATCACCCGCCATCTGCCCGGATACGGCGCGGTGACGTATGCGCTGGTGGTCCTGTTGTTGTTTGGCGTTCTGGCAGAATGGATCGGCGGACTTTCGGCCATCCTCGGGGCATTCCTGGCCGGATTGATGTTTTCCCGCCTGCAGGAAAAAAATGCTGTGGAACCCGGTCTGCGCACTCTCACCTACACCCTTTTCGCGCCGGTGTTTTTTGTAAGCATCGGGCTTCAGGTGGACCTGCGTCTCATCCAGTCCGGCAGCCTGGCTCTGTTGATCTTCCTGGTGCTGGCAGCCGTGATGGGCAAGTTCCTGGGTGCCGGCTTGGGTGCACGCTGGGCAGGCTTTTCATGGCGCCAGGCTGCCCAGGTCGGCTCCGGTATGGTTCCGCGAGGTGAAGTATCCCTTATCATTGCCTCAGTGTGTATCACCCAGGGGCTCATTGATTCCACCGTTTTTTCCTCCATCATAGGGGCAGTGATCCTCACCACGCTCATCACCCCGCTGCTTCTGAAGGCCACTTTTTCATCCGCATCTTCCAAGGCAACTGAACCGACTACTACACCTGGGACGGAGTCAAAATGAACACGATAGTGCTGTTGGTATTACAAAACCCGGAGCTTCTGAACGATATCCTTTCCACCTGGCGGGAAAACGGCGCCAAGGGCGTCACCGTCCTGCCCTCGGTGGGGATGTCGCACCTTTCACGCCGGGCTGCCCTGCGTGAGGATCTCCCAATCATGCCAGGGATTGATGATCTTCTGGAATCTTCCGCTGACCAAAACCACACGCTGTTCACGATCGTGGAGGATGATCAAATTGCGAATAAGATCATCGATGCCACCCTGGCCGTCACCGGAAGCCTGGATGTTCCGAATACCGGGATCATCACCGCCTGGCATGTTACCCGCGTGATCGGGTTGAATCCCTGCAATGATTAAAGAATGAAGATCCTCGCCATTGATATCGGGACAGGTACACAGGATATCCTCCTCCTGGATACCCGTCTGGATTTCGAGAACAGCTTCAAGCTGATCCTTCCATCCCCCACCATGATCCTCCGAAAAAAGATCCAGAATGCAACCCGTGCAGGCGGACCGTTGCTCCTCACCGGCGTCACGATGGGAGGTGGTCCATGTTCCTGGGCGATCGAGGACCATCTGAAGGCCGGTTTGGATGTTTTTGCTTTTCCTGAAGCTGCCCGCACGATTAACGATGACCTGGATGCGGTAAGGGAATTGGGCGTACAGGTTATCGATCCCAGTGAAGTGCCCGGGTTGGATCAATCGTTCCTTCAACTCACCCTTGGCGATGTGGATCTGGTTTCCATCAAGCGGGCACTCTCCCAATTCGAGGTATCCCTCGATGATCTCGGGCTTATTGCTGTGGCTGTTTTCGATCACGGGAATGCCCCCGCGGGTTACTCGGATCGAAAATTCAGGTTTGAATATTTGGACCGGCAGGTACAAGGGACGAATCGCCTGAGCGATTTCGCTTTCCCCTCCGCTGAGATACCTTCATTCATGACTCGGCTCGCGGCAATCCGTGACTCGCTGGCAAGCAGCCTGGTGCCATTGATGGTAATGGATACCGCCCCGGCAGCAGTTCTGGGAGCCAGCCTGGATCCAATCGCGCGTGCCCTCCCGCGAAAAATGATCGTGAACATCGGCAATTTCCACACCCTCGCTTTCCGCATGGGACCTGGCGGCATTGAGGGATTATTCGAGCACCACACCGGCGCACTTGACCGCGCACTTCTTGATAACTTTCTTCACCGTTTGGCCGAGGGTACCCTGACGGACGAGGAGATCTTCAAGAGCCAGGGGCATGGGGCCAGGATCTTCATTGATTCACAACTGACACTAGATGACCCCCGCTGCCCGCTCATAGTCACCGGCCCCAGGCGCAGCCTGCTGGCAGGATCAGGTCTGGTGATCCATGGCGCTGTCCCGTTTGGCGACATGATGACTGCCGGTTGCGTGGGGCTGATCGCCGCTGCCGCAGACAAATTCCCGCAATTTCAGGCGGAGATCCAAGCCGCGCTTGATCGTTCATCAGTGGACCTGGCTCCCTGGGATCTGCGGGATTGACCATACATTGCATGACATAATAAGCCCTCAAGTGTGGTAAAATCCATCGGTTTTGGGCGTTGTACCCTTCGCCCGAACGAAATCCATTGCCGAAAGGGCTTGTGAAATGAAAGTTCTCCTGATTAAAGATGTTTACAAATTGGGCCATGCTGGGGATGTAAAAAAGGTTGCCGATGGCTTCGGGCGTAACTACCTGATCCCCCAGGGATTGGCCATCCTGGCCACCTCGGGCGCGCTCAAGCAAGCTGAGGGGATTCGCTCCCGCGCGGCTGCCTCCCGCCAGGTCCTAAATGCCGAGTTAGGCGGTCTGGCAGCCCAGATCGAAGGGTTGACCATCAACTTCACCAGCAAGGCAGGTGAGACCGGCAAACTTTATGGCTCCATCACCACCCAGGATATCGCTGAAGAGCTAAGCAAAGCGATCGGGTCGCAGATCGACCGCAAAGCGGTGGAAACCCAGCCCATCCGTACACTCGGTGAGCACAAAGTCAAAGTCCGCCTCACCATGGACTTGACCCCTGAGATCAAGGTAATCGTTTACCGTGAAGGTGAGGCGGTTCCTGCAGCTTCTGCCGCTGCGGCTGAGCCGGAAAAGAAATCCAAAGAAGAGGAAATTCCTACTCTCATAGTCGAGGAATCTGAAGTGGTCGTCGAAGAAATCGTTGAGATCACTGAGGAAGAACCTGAATTGCCTGCGGAAGAGAAAACCGAGGAATAATTCCTGCTTCAATAAAATGAAGAAACCGGCCTGGCAGTCTGTTGCCATGAACGCCGGTTTCTTTTTATAATGAATGAATCAGAACCTAATGGCTGGAACAATTGGATCCCAACTCAGATTAGCGCGTGAAGCCCGTGGTCTTTCCCAGCTGGATGTGGAAAAAGCCATTCATATTCGGGTGCATTACCTTCAGGCGCTGGAAGAAGATGACTTCGCCCGCCTGCCCTCCAAAACCCAGGCGCGCGGTTTTCTGCGGTTGTATGCCGATTTTCTGAAGATCGAAGCCTTTTCCCCCTCTGAGTCGGAAGGTCCTGCAGCCCAGGCGGAAGCAACCCCGCTGCCGGTGCGAGAACCTGCTTCCCAGCCCGTTGACATGGAAGTTGAACCACAGGCACCCGAAAAGAAAGTTGCAAAGAAATCTGCCCTTGACGCGGGGGGTAATAATAAAGAATCTGTTGCGCCGGAAAAAACGACTCCGCCTCTCATATCCCCTGCTGGCACGCTGACCTATTTGGCAATTTACCGGGAAATTGGTGATCAGCTCCGAGTGCGGCGGAAGCTCCTTTCCCTCTCTCTGGATGATATTTCCCTGCATACCCGCATCAAGCAGGAAAACCTGGAATTGATCGAGGAAGGTCGCATGGATGACCTGCCTTCCCCTGTCCAGGCCCGTGGGATGATCAGCAATTATTCGGAATTTCTAAACCTTGATTCAGATGCCCTGCTTTCCCGGTTTGCTGATGGGCTCCAACTCAAACGCCTGGAATTGCTGCCACCTGCCGAAAAGCAGGAAAAATCCGAAGGTGAGGAGGGTTCCTCTCCCAGCTTACTTGAACGGATAAAACAATCCCCTCCCGTGCAATTCATCACCCGCGTGTTAACCCCCGATCTATTGATAGGCGGCGGACTGGCCCTGCTGCTTGTCATCCTCATCATCTGGGGAGCAGTGCAGGTGATCGCTCCATCAACCCCTGAAACAGAGGCCACTGCCCCCTCCATCTCCGAGATCCTGCTCACCACCCCAACACTCAACCCGGCTCTCGCGCTCACCTCCGCATTGGGTGCCAGCACCGCCATCCCACTTGGAACTTCCGAGTCGGCGCAATCAGGCTCGACGATCACTGCCGCGACCGTTGAAGGCACCCTCACATTCAACCAGGGGTCCCAACCCATCCAGGTTTATGTGATCGCCAACCAACGGGCATTCATGAAGATCAGCGAGGATGGCTCGATCAAGTTCAACGGCCGGGTGGTGTCTGGAAATGCCTACCAGTTTTCGGGGTATAACAAGATCGAGCTGCTCACCGGAAATGGGGCTGCCCTGCAGGTTTTTTATAATGAAACCGATCTCGGTATTTTGGGAGACCCGGGGAGTGTGATCAACCTGGTCTTCACCAAGCAAGGATTCGCCACCGCCACGCCTGCCCAACCCGCTACCCCGGTAAACACCCGTCAGCCTACGCTCACCATTCAACCCAGTGTAACCCCCACCGTCACCCCGTATGTGCCCTGAAAAACAGCAGCGGAAAAATTTTTATCTGGTCTCCCTGGGCTGTGCCAAAAACACGGTGGACTCGGATTCGATGGCAGCCATTCTGGCTGGGTCGGGGTACCGTGCGGTTGAGCAAGCCAGGTGGGCGGATGTGCTCATCGTTAATACCTGCGGATTCATCCAACCCGCCCGCGATGAATCCATCGAGGTACTTCAGGAGCTTGCGCAGAAGAAACGCAAAGACCAGGTACTCATCGCCGCTGGCTGCCTGCCGCAGCGCAGCCGGGAGGTATTGCTCGAGAGTGTGAAAGGCATCGATGGTATTCTTTCCACCCGGCGCTGGATGGATATTCTTGAACTGGTGGATTCTCTTCGGAAAGACAAAGCCGCTCCACGTTATGACCTGCCTGCGCAGACCACCGTCGGCATGGACGAGCAGAATATCCTGCGGGCTGCCATACAGGGGCGCAGTGCTTACCTTAAGATCGCGGATGGCTGCCGCCGACCCTGCGCATTCTGCTCAATCCCACTCATCAAGGGCTCCGCCGTCAGCCGACCACCGGAGCGGATCATCGCCGAAGCCAAGCAGCTTCAAGATGCTGGTATCCAGGAGATTATCCTGATCGCACAGGATACAACTGATTACGGCTCCGACCTGGGGATGAAAGATGGCCTGGCAGACCTGCTGGATGGGATTACAAACGCAGCTCCCCGCATCCCCTGGATTCGCATCATGTATGCCTACCCGGGTTATGTGACCGAAAAACTCATCGAGGTCATGGCTTCCCACACGCAAATCCTGCCGTACCTGGATATCCCCCTTCAGCATGCTCATCCTGCAGTCCTCACCCGTATGCGCCGCCCCGCAAATATGGACTGGGTGCGGAATACGATCGCGAAAATGCGCGCCCAGCTTCCCGGTCTTGCCATCCGCTCCACTTTCATCGTTGGTTACCCGGGAGAGACCGAGGAGGAATTCCAAACCTTGTTGGATTTCATTCAGGAAGCGCGTTTTGATCACATCGGGGCATTTCCATTTTCATTCGAGCCAGGCACCGCCAGCGAGGCGCTGGGCGACACCATCCCCCTCAAAGTCAAAGAGGAAAGACTTGCCAGGTTGATGAACTCTCCAGGAGGAGATCTCGCTTGCCAATAATCAACGCTTCGTGGGAAAGGAGCTTCAGGTTTTGATCGAAGGCCAGGATAATGGCATTTCAATTGGCCGCTCCTACCGTGACGCACCGGAGATTGACGGGCTGGTGATCCTGAACGGCAGCGCTGAACCAGGGGAATTCGTCCGTGCTCGCATCAGCGGCGCGCTGGTCCACGACCTGACCGGAGAACTTATAAAATAAAAGTGCCTGGGTTCAGGCACTTTTTTCATTTCAGGGTGTGGGGGTTTCCGTAGGCGTCTCGGTGGGGGGCGGCTCAGTGGGCTGTTCCACGGTCGGTTCCGGTGTCGATTGCTCTTGAGTGGGTTTCTTGGTCGGTGCGGGCCCATTGCATTTATTGCTCGCCACAGCGATCTTCTGCATCAGGTCGCCGATATCATCCGGTGGGGTGCGGTTGTATTGCTGAAAGACCGCGTTGGCATCCTGATACCTGGCAACTGCAGTGCAAAAATCGCCTTTGTCGAAGAGCTGCTGACCATAATACGCCAGCGCCATGGCATAGCGGGCAAAAGCGGTTTTGCCGTTGTAATCGGTCATGTAGGGATATGCCTGGTAGATCACGCGGAACTGGTCGATCACATCCTGCCAGTTAATCCCCCAGTTGGAGGAAGCGTTGATGTAACGTTTGGCCCATTCGCGGGCTGTAACGGCGTCCTTATCAATTGGCGCGAACTTGGAAGCCAGATAAAGGGAATAGATCCCTTCCTCCAGCTGACCCCCGTTCACACCTTTATCGGGATTCCCGAATATTTGCTGAATGCCCAGGTTTCGCAGCACGATGTAGTACATGCCGTCCACTTCCAACATTTTGTACCCAAGTTCTACATTCCGCAGAGATTGCAGATCCTGAAAGGCCTGCTGCCAATCCTGATTGCTGATGCTCTGCTGCGCGTGGGTATAAAGCTCTTCCCCTCCACGCGTATCCGGCGTGGCAGTGATCATCGGGGTGGGCGCTGCGGTTGGCTGGCGGGCTTCAATCGCCTTCATCTGGGCTTCGGTTAGTTTTTCCATCACCCCCGGAAAGCTGGGATCCAGTTGAACCACATAGGTGAATTGCACAGTTGCCAGGTCGTATTTTTTCTGGTCCATCATCTGCAATCCATATTGGTAATGCTCCGCGGCCTTGGTTAGCCGCACCTGGGATTCGGCGGCTTTACGGTCGTTTATACCGGATGTATAGGCCAACCCGGCAGAAAGGGCAACTGCCACGATCACGATCAGAATACCCAGCAGGATCCAGCGTCCAATCTTTTGCTTTCGCCTGGGGGTTTCCTCTGGGGCAGCAGCTTGCTCTGAGACCGGCTCGATCTGGGGTGCCTCTCCGGGGAATTGTGGTGGGATTTCCTGCGCTGGAATGGGTTGCGTTTCCGCAGTCTTTTTCTTGGGCATCGGGCTATTATACCGTAACTGAATTTTGAGAATTTGGTAGAAAAGAGGCTCTCACGAACAATTAATCTCATAATCGCAGGAGCTGACGGCATTCCTTCCAGATGAAAGGCAGGGAGGCGAATAAACCGAGGATCATCGCAATCATTGAAGCCGCTAGGCTGCCCATCGGGATTAAAAGTGAGCGGATGGTGAAAACTGTAACAAGGGCAGCGAGGGTACCCGCCAAAATACTGCGTCCGATGGTGCTCATACCGGTGGCATCGATATGAAGGATCCGCTTCCATCGCGAGGCAGGCGAAGTTTGGTCAGGCGATTGGAAAAATAGCTGCCAGCTTAGGATCATCAACAGCAGGCAGGCTTCGATCGTGAAGGATAAGGAATCTCCCAGCGAAATACCCATCACACCCACCTTGCGGGAGAAAAGGGTGCCAAAAAGGATATAGAGAATGCCATTGATCCCGGCGAAGATCATTGGGGTGATGGCGTTTTGCCGCGCGTAGAAAGATCTGCTGGCGATTTCCATCAAACAATGACCCAGCAGCCCCACCAGGAACCCGCGCGTCACCCACATCAACAGCGTCGTTTGTGCCTGATTGAAATCGAATACAACCTGCACCAGGGGTTCCAGCCCAATGGAAAGGATAACCGCGATCGGAATCGAGAATGCGATCAGCACCCGGGCAGCTTTCTCGACCAATGCCTTGAACTGAGCTCGGTGCTCAAGCGAGACCATTTCGGAAATGGTGGGCAGCAGCGCGGTGGCGATTGCTGTTCCCAACAATGTTTCAGGCACTTGCTGGATCATCCAGCCATAGGTGAGGGCTGAAACAGATCCCGTAGTAAAGTGCGAGGCAAGGTTATCGCGGGCGATGAAGGTGAGCTGAAGGAAGAAAACGGTCACCAGGCGGGGACCCATAAGCCGCAGGATCTGCACTACACGCAGGTCTCGGAACCCGAAGCCGGGCGTCCAGTGGAACTTATAAAGGATCAAACCAGGAATTTGGATGGCCAGATGGAGCACCGCGCCGAGGATCACCCCGTAGACCAACCCATAGATCCCAAACCCCATAGCTGGCAGGGTGACCGATCCAAAAGTATAGGGAGTGGAAGGCGCCAGGACGAGCGCTCCAAAGATCTGCCCTATGTTATAAAAAATGGGTGCCAGGGCTGGGAAAAGGAAATGCTGGTTGGCTTGCAGCCCGGCGATCACCATCCCGCTGATCGAGAAAATGATCGTGGCAAACAGGTCCAGGCGCATGATGCGCACAACCTCGGCTTGCATTGCCGGCGAAAACCCCGGGGAAATGACGTTTCCTACCAGCGGAACAGCGAAAATGGCGATGATCACCGCGAGCGAGGCCGTGACCACAAACACCAGGTTGGCTATTCGGCTGAAAACCAGCCAGAGCGCATCCCGGTTCTCCCTGGCCAGCACTCCGGCGAGCACGGGGATGAGCGCCAAGGCCAGCGCCCCGCTGGAGAATAACGCGAAAAGCATATCCGGCAGGTTGTTGGCCACATTAAAAGCATCCAGGGGAGCAGTCAGACCAAACTGACGCGCGATGATCACCTGGCGCAGGATGCCAAACACCTTATCCAGGGCGAAAAAGAAGGAGAGCAGCAGTGCTGCGCGGGTGAGCCTGGTCATGGTTCTTTATGGATGTGTCTTAGCAGTAAAAGTTAGCTTGTTCAAATTTCGAATGAATACATGAGATTGTATTATAGAATCCCGCTTTCTTTTCATTATTTGAGTATATAATGATAATGATTTTCATTATCAATAATTGTTACCCATGAAAGATACTTCCAGTTCCTGGACCCAGAAAATAAACACCAACGGCTACCGGCTTACCGGTGCCCGTCGGATGGTCATTGATATCATCTCCAACAGTCCGCGCGCGCTCACCCCTGCGGAAATCTTCATTGAAGCCCGCAGCCGCGGCGCCAAGCTTGGTTTGGTTACGGTTTACCGAACCCTTGAAAAACTGGAGGAGATGACCCTGGTCGAACGCGTCCACCACGAGGATGGCTGTCATGCGTATATCGCACATGTGGAAGGTCACCAGCACCTCCTTCTCTGCCGGGTTTGCCACCGCGTGGAATACTTCGGCGGGGATGATCTGGTTTCCCTGGCAGAAACCATCAGCCGCCGCAGTGGTTATGAAGTGCAGGAACATTGGCTGCAATTGGTGGGCATCTGTCCGGATTGCCGCGTCCTGGTAAATAAGGAAGCGCTTCCATGAGGAGCACGTTTTACCTCTTCGCAACCGCGCTGCTTCTCCTCGCTTCCGCCTGCACTCCCAAATCCCAGCAGTCTGCCGTACAGCCAGGTCTTAAGGGAATCGCCACCGAATCCTTCCTGGGAGATATCGCCGCGAATGTGGCCGGGGATCGAGTCCACTTCTCCAGCCTGATTCCGCCTGGAGTGGACCCCCACGCCTTCGAGCCGGTACCCTCGGATATCATCCGGGTTTCACAAAGCCAGATACTGATCGAAAATGGCGCTGGGTTGGAAACCTGGTTACTCCCCATCCTTGAAAACGCCAGCGGGGATCGAACGATTGTGCAAGCTTCCCAGGGACTGACGGGTAGAAAACCTTCCCCCGGTGAGGCTGGTTTGAGTGATCCAACGGCTGGGATCGACCCGCACTTCTGGCTTGATCCTCTTTTGGTGGTCACGTATGTAGAAAACATCCGTGCCGGTCTCACCCAAATGGATCCGGCTGGCGAGGATGGTTATAAAGCGCGGGCTGCAGCTTATACTACCCAACTGAAGGAACTGGACCAATGGATTCAATCCAGGGTAGCGGAGATTCCTCCGGAAAAGCGTCTGCTGGTCTCCAACCATGAAACACTTGGTTACTTCGCCGACCGTTATGGTTTCACCGTGATCGGCACGATCATTCCAGGTACTTCCACCAGCGTCGCGCCGGGTGCCAGGGATCTTGCCTCCCTTGAAGAAAGAATCCGGGCAACCGGCGCACGAGCGATATTTATAGAATCTGGCAGTAACCTCGATCTCGCCATGCAGATCGGCCGGGATACTGATGTGAGGGTCGTATCTGACCTTTACACCCATGCGCTTTCCAATGAAAATGGTCCTGCGCCAACCTATATTGAAATGATGAAACATAACGTCAACCTGATCGTGGATGCGTTGAAAGGAAAGTGAATGAAAGTACAAGGTTCATCCAGCCAGGAAGAATCCGCCAGGCTGATTTTTGAAAACGTGACAGCCGGGTATGGGCAGGTGCCTGCCTTAAAGAATATCACCCTGGAGGTCGACCAGGGGCTGCATGTTGCAGTGGTGGGACCCAACGGCGCCGGCAAAACCACCCTTTTTAAAACACTGGTCAACCTGCTTCCGCTTTGGTCCGGGCGCATCCTCATCCATGGCAAGCCCTTCGGCCAGCATCAGGATTGCATTGCTTATATCCCCCAACGGGGTGAAGTGGATTGGCGCTTCCCGGTCACGGTGGAGGATGTGGTCATGATGGGTCGCTATGCGAAGACCGGCATGTTCCGCCGCCCGCGAACAGTTGACCATGAGGCTGCAATTGAGAGTATGCACCGCCTGGGCATCCTGGATAAACGCAGCGCCAGGATAAACGAGCTCTCCGGTGGTCAACAACAGCGCGCGTTTTTGGCACGCGCCCTCGCCCAGGAACCGCACATTCTGCTAATGGACGAACCCTTCACGGGTATCGACTTCAATACCCAGGAAGCCACCCTGCAAACCATCGATTCTCTGCGCGATGAACGAGTCACTGTATTGGTGGCCACACACGACCTAAATTTGGCTGCAGAGCATTTCGACCGGGTCATCCTTCTCAACCACGAATTGATCGCCTTTGACTCCCCCCAAAAAAGTCTGACAGGCGAGAATATTCGCCGCGCCTTCGGCGGTCACGTCCTGATCCTGGATGGTCTGGCCGTCGTGGATCACTGCTGCCCGCCCGGCGAGGAGCAGGAATGATGCACTTTCTTACCGACCCGCTTTCGTACGAGTTCATCGTGCGCGGAGTGCTGGCAGCCGTTATCGTGGGCATCACTTGCGGCGTGATCGGCTGTTACGTAGTCCTCAAATCTCTGGCGTTCATGGGTGATGCTCTCGCGCATGCCATTCTCCCAGGGGTTGCCATCGCCTACCTGCTGAGCGTCAATTTGCTGCTGGGGGCATTGGTAGCTGCCCTCCTGGTCGCGTTAGGGATTGGTTTCGTCTCCCGTCGTGGAGACCTGCGCGAAGATACCGCGATCGGCATCCTCTTCGCCGGGTCCCTGGCGCTGGGGGTGGCATTGATCAGCAGCATCCGCACCTACGCGGTGGATCTCAGCCACATCCTGTTCGGTAACATCCTGGGGGTGAGCGTGGGAAGCCTGGTATTGGTCGCCGTTCTCTCCACGCTGGTGCTCTGCTCCATCTTTATCCTTTACCGGCCATTGCTGCTGATATCCTTCGATCCCATTCTGGCGCGAACACTCTTCCTGCCCGTAGAGGCTTTGCGTTACCTGCTGCTCATTCTGCTGGCGGTAACCATTGTGGTTTCCCTGCAGACGGTCGGGATCGGGCTGGTGACCGCGCTGCTGGTAACCCCGGCAGCAACCGCCTATCTGCTCACCCGCCGTCTGCCCGCCATGATGGGCGTTTCGGCAGCCATCGGAGCAATCTCCGGAATATTGGGGGTTTATATCAGTTTTTATTGGGATATCTCCTCCGGGGCAGCCATCGTCCTTACGGCAACGCTGATCTTTTTTCTCGTCTTTCTGCTGGGACCCCGCAAGGGGATCATCTGGCAGCGAAGGAGGAAATAATGCCCGCCATAGCCAAAAACCCCGGACTGCTCTATGTGGTAGCCACCCCCATCGGAAATTATGGGGATATCACTTTGCGCGCAATCGAGGTTCTTCGCAGCGTGAAGGCAGTGGTCTGCGAGGAGTATAAAGAGGGCTCGATCCTGATGAAAAAGCTGGGGATTGACCCAGTGGAGCTGATTGTTTTAAATGAACATAATGAGATGGAACGTTCCGGAGAATTGATCACCCGTTTGTGGCAGGGGCAATCGCTGGCATTGATCTCGGATTGCGGCACGCCCACGTTTTCCGACCCAGGCAGCAGCCTGATCTCCCAGGCAGTGCAGGCGGGAATCCGCGTTACCCCCGTCCCTGGTCCCTCTTCCCTCATGGCTGCCCTGTCCATCCTGGATACCCCACCCCAGCGCTTTTTCTTTGCTGGGTTTCTCCCACGAGAAACCCAGCAGAGAGTCCTCGAACTCACCAAATTAAGAGATACAAAGATTACCCTGATCCTGATGGACACCCCCTACCGAATGACGGGATTGTTGACCGATGTTGAGAAGATTTTCGGACCCCGGCAAAACTGCACCCTGGCGACGGATCTTACTTTACCCGGCGAGAGAATCTACCGCGGTAGCGTTAAAGAGATACTTGCAGTTGCTGCCGGTCGCAAAGCCGAGTTCATCCTGATCATTCACCGTTGATGATAGGCGATCTGTCTTCTGCAACTATTTGTTCTTTCCTCCGTAATTAGAATATCAATCGAAGAAAATTTGGAGGAAGTAATGAAAAAATCCCTGTTGTTATCTTGTTTAATTATCGCAACACTTGTGTTATCAGCGTGCAGCATCCTGCCCCGCGTGGAGCCAGGTGCACAGGTCACTGAAACCCGCGAAGTGAGCGGTTTCGATGCTTTGCGTTTTGCCGCTGCGGGGGATATGACCATAACCCAGGGACAAAGTGAATCCCTGGTCATCGAAGCCGGTAGGAATATCATGCCCCACATTCTCACTGAGGTTAAGGATGGGGTGCTGGTTATCAGCGTGGATGAGGCGCGCTGGAATGTGGGCATACCAGAGCCTGTGAGATACACACTGACTGTAAAAGACCTTGATGAGATCGTGCTTGCCGGGGCAGGTAACGTCAAAATCGACAACTTGAAAAGCACGGCCATGAAAATCGATGTCAGTGGAGCCGGGAACTTCGATATTGGCAGCCTTGAGGCCGATTCGTTGACCTTGAGTTTGAGTGGAGCCGGCAACATCGATGTGGCTGATCTTCAAGCTGCCACCCTGGATGCCACCCTGAGCGGAGCTGGGAATTTCAGCCTAGCCGGCAAGGTTCCCGATCAAACCGCACTGCTAACCGGGCTGGGAAGCTATCAGACCGGTGATCTGAACTCCGAACGGGTGAAGGTCGAAGTAACCGGTGCAGGCGGAGCGACCGTTTGGGCGACCGAGCTGCTGAACGTGATCATTTCCGGGGCTGGGTCTGTGGAATATTACGGAAATCCCAAAGTGATTGAAAATGTAAATGGGTTGGGTTCAGTCCGCGGCTTGGGGACCAAATAATATCGATCTTGATTCACACAGGACCGTTTCGGGCGGTCCTGTGTGTTTTAATTGTTAAAACTCTTATCTTCTTATAATCCCAATTTTTCACGGGGACATTAAAATATATTTGTAGGGTGTCATCCAACCCAGGGGATCTCCTGCAAGCGAAAATCCAAATGCAACCGTTGATCCAGATGCGCCAGGTCGTAAAAATATATCAAACGACCGCCGGCGATTTTACCGCGCTTAAGAATATTTCTCTTGAGATCTTTCGAGGGGAATTTCTTGGCGTTCTGGGGAAATCCGGAGCTGGAAAAACCACCCTGCTGAATATGATCACCGGAGTGGACCGTATCACCTCTGGAGAGGTGATCATCGGCGATCCTGGGGATCAGGTTTCCGTGCAAACATTGGATGAAGATAAATTGGCCCTTTGGCGCGGAAGAAATCTGGGTGTGATTTTCCAATCATTTCAGCTCCTGCCCATGTTGACCCTGGTGGATAACATTATGCTGCCGCTCGATCTATGCGGATTATTTAAACCTGCCGAAAGCCGGGAACGCGCTTTGCATCTTCTCAAACTTGTGGAACTTGAAGATCACGCCCGCAAGTATCCCGGACAAATTTCGGGCGGCCAACAGCAGCGGGTAGCCATCGCACGGGCACTGGCAACCGACCCTCCCATTCTGGTGGCCGATGAGCCTACCGGCAGCCTGGATTCTGTAACAGCGGATCACATTTTCGAAATTTTCGAGCGACTGGTCGGAGACGGGAAGACCATCTTGATGGTGTCACATGATACTATTCTCAGCCCGCGTTTCTCCCGTCATCTGATCATCCAGGATGGCGAGATCGTCTCCAACGGTTCAACATCCGGCAAGCAGGCACCAGTATGAACACCCCCGTTGTGCCAATTGTTGCCCACCCTGAAGCCATTCGGCTCTCCAAAGTGATTAAAAAATTTAAGAATACCGCTGGAGAGGTTACTGTCCTTAAAGGCATCGACTTGAACCTGATCCAGGGCGAGTTTGTAGCAATCGTTGGGAAATCCGGTTCGGGTAAATCCACGCTGCTCAACATGATCACCGGGATTGATCATCCCAGCTCCGGAGATGTGCTGGTGAATGGGGAGGAAATTTACCGGATGAATGAAAGTGAGCGTGCCTTATGGCGCGGCAGAACCCTGGGTATAGTCTTTCAGTTTTTTCAACTGCTGCCCATGCTTACCCTGTTGGAAAACGTCATGCTGCCCATGGATTATGTGAACAATTACGATTTCGACCAGCGGCCTGTACGTGCCATGAAACTGCTCAAGATGGTCGGGCTTCAGGAGTTTGCCAACAAACTTCCTGCGGCGGTTTCCACAGGGCAGCAACAAAGCGCTGCCATCGCCCGGGCGTTGGCAAATGATCCTCCCATTCTCGTAGCTGATGAACCCACCGGCAACCTCGATTCTCGATCGGCAGATGCCATCATCTCCCTTTTTGACCAGCTCGTGCGGGATGGCAAAACCATTGCCATGGTCACCCACGACCCCTCGCTCACCGAACGTACCTCCCGCACCATCATCATCTCCGATGGCGAACTCATAAACGAGACGGTTGCCTGTTCGCTTTCCCTGCTTTCTCACCATCAGATGATGGAGGTCACCCGCCAAATTCAGCATAAAAGCTATGACCCCGGTGACGTGATCATTCATGAAGGTGAGCATGTGGAGTCCTTTTTTATGATCGAAGAGGGTCAGGTGGAGATCTGCCTGCAAGGAACAGCTCCCCGGCAGGTGCTCCTGGCAAAGCTGAATAAGGGTGAATTCTTCGGAGAAGTGGAACTGATGAAAGGCGGGAAATCGATCGCCACAGTTAGCGCTTCTTCGAAAGGCGGGGTTCGGTTGGCTGCGCTTCCCCGGACAGAATTTATGGAAGCCATGAAGGGGTCTCCTCTCACCGAGGATGCACTTTCGCGGCTGGTGCAAGCCCGGTTGGAGGAAAACCGAACTTCCGTTCGGCACCTGCGGAGGAGTGCTTAAGTGGCAACCCTGCGTCCTCGATGGCGGAAGGTCCTTCACGACCTGGTGGATAGCAAATCCCGAACTGCGTTGGTGGTGGGATCCATCATCGTGGGGGTGTTTTCCATCGGGGTAATCACCGGTGCTTATTTCATCATCTCTCATGATATGAGCGCCAGTTACGCTGCAGGCTATCCGGCCAATATTGAGGTTCGCGGAGAGTCTTTCAACGAGGACCAGGTCACCATGGTGAAAGACATGTCTGCCATCAAAGAAGCCGAAGGCAGACGAGTAACCTCCACCCAGTTCCGCGTGCCGGGAATGGTCCGCTGGACCAACCTCAACCTGATCGCGATTAAGGATTATAAAAAATCCAGGATAAATCAGCTTACCCTTATTGAGGGAACAAACCAGCCCAACAAAAAGGAGATTCTCCTGGAACGGAAAGCCGCCAGTGACCTCGGGGTGACCTTGGGTGACTCTCTGGAAGTCCTGCTCAACGACGGGACGATAAAAACCCTCTTAATCACAGGCATCGTTCAGGATCCTGCCACCGGAGCGGGTGATTTCCTGGCATCCAACCTGGCGTACATCACCACCAATACGCTCAATTTCCTGAACGAACCCGAGGAATTCAACCGGATCTACGCCACAGTCGAGAAGCAGGAAAATGACCGGGTTTATCTCCGCCAAATCACGGCTGATATTAAGGATAATCTGGTGAAGAGCGGTGCTGTCATCCTGCGCACGCGGATTGGGCTCACCAATGAACATCCGCTCGCTTCCACGGTGCAAGCGATCCTGGGAATATTGCTGGCCCTTGGGATCCTCATCCTCTTCCTTAGTAGTTCGCTCATTGCCAACACCCTGAATGCACTGATCAATCAACACATGCGCCATATCGGTGTGATGAAATTGATCGGCGGTAGAAGAACCCAGATCATCGAAATGTATTTTGCCCTGATTCTGGCTTTCAGCCTGATCGCTCTGGTAATTGCAGTCCCGTTGGGAGGCCAGGGGGCGTATATGCTCTCGGAATTCATTGCCAAAAGCATCAATTTCAGTCTGTTGGGGTATCGCATCATTCCCAGCGCGTTGATGATCCAAATTCTTGTAGGGTTGGCAATTCCGCTGCTTTCGGGGTTGGTACCCATCCTGAACGGCTCGCGTACCACCGTGCTGAATGCACTAACCGGTGGAATTACGGGCAGCACCGGAAAAGTTCGCCATAAAGACGAAGGCAACATTTCGCCATGGGAGAAATTCCAGATCAGAACCACAACATGGCTGGGCAGGAGAGGGTTTCATATCCCCCGCCCGCTGCTCATTTCCCTCCGAAACACATTCCGCCGTAAAGGCCGTTTACTGCTCACCCTTTTCACCCTCTCCATGGGCGGAGCGATTTTTATCGCGGTTTTCAATGTGCGTATTACATTGAATGACTATATCGATCAAATCGGGCATTATTTTCTCGCCGACGTGACCCTGGATTTTGAACGTCCGTACACCCTAGATCGGGTACAGAACACAGCCATGCAGCTGCCCGGGATTGTGTCAATTGAGGGCTGGGCGTATTCTGCCGCCGAGATCCTCCGTCCGGATGGCACTGTCGCCGATAACCTGACACTGCTCGCCCCGCCTGCCGAAAGCAAGCTTGTGGATCCGCAACTCATTTCAGGGCGTTGGCTGCAGCCCGGGGATGAAAAAGTGGTCACGCTTTCCGATCGCATTCTGCAAACTTACCCGGATATCAAACCCGGAGATGCGGTTACACTGAAGATCAACGGCGAGGAAGATCTTTGGAAAGTGGCTGGGATTTTCCAGTTTGTCAACCAGGAAGGCATCATCGGGTACGCAAATTACGAATATCTATCCAAATTCATTCATTTTCCAAATAAATCATTTTCCTACCGAATTGTCACAGATCAACACACAGCCTGCATCCCAGGAGGCGATGGCCGATACCATTGATCAATATTTTCGGGATAAGGGGTATAAAGTCAACAACACCCAGACCGGACGCAGCACCCTCAAGAAAGCCTCGGAAAGCCTGGGCATATTGGTCACCTTCCTTATGATCATGGCGTTGCTGACTGCACTGGTCGGCAGTATCGGTCTTACTGGCACGATGGGTATGAACGTCCTCGAACGCACCCGGGAGATTGGTATTATGCGCTCCATCGGCGCGGTGGATAAAATAATAATGCGCACAGTGATCGCCGAGGGAGTATTGATCGGGATGATCTCCTGGGGGATCGGCGCAATCCTTTCAATTCCCTTTTCCTACGCGCTCTCCGCCATCGTAAGCGATGCTGTATTTAAATTTCAAATCCCGGTGAAGTTCACCCTGGAAGGCTATATCATTTGGCTGCTGATCGTTCTGGTATTAGCAGCGGTCGCCAGTATTCTACCCGCCCGTAATGCCGCCCGTTTGACCATCCGCGAAGTGCTTGCGTACGAATAAAAATAATGGCTGGTTTTTCGAAACCAGCCATTATTTGTAGTTGGAAGTGTTTCAGGCTGCAGTTGCTACTGTCTTCAATTCGCGCTCATCCGCTTCTGCCACGCGGATACCCTCCTCCAGATTCACCTTCGTAAGAATGTAGATACCCACACCGAAGAAAATGATCAGGGAAACGATGCTCAAGCGGCTGTGACCCATCGCCGTGGAGACCACCGCAAAGAGAAACGGTCCCAGGATGGAAGCGAATTTCTCGAAAACACTGAAAAATCCGTAGAATTCGGCAGACTTGCTTTTCGGGATCATCTTGCCGATCATGGAGCGGCTGAGCGCCTGGCTGCCACCCTGGACCGTGGCTACCAAGAATCCCAAGCACCCAGAATTGCCATTCCTGGTACATGAAGTAATCCAAGTACGGAGATTACCCGTATAAACACATAACGTGATGATGATCGAACGGATCGTGCCGAGACGTTTTCGCCAGCCAACCGAAAAGGAACGCAAAAGGCGCGGCCACGAATTGGACCATCAGCAGGGTACCGATCAAGGTGATCTGGCTGAATCCAAGTTCGTTTCCGTAGGCCGTGGCCATGACAATGATCGTGCCGATCCCGTTGGCATACACCCAAAATGCCAGCATGCCCAGGGAGAGATCGCGGTAATGGCGGATATCCCGGAAGGTTTGTCCCAGGCGGCTGAAACTGGCAGTGAGCGGCTTCATGTTTTCCTCGCCAACTTCGATCCTGCGCGGAGGTTCCTTCACATGGCGGAGAAGCGGCAGAGTAAATATGAACCACCAGATGGACACGGTAACAAAGCACAGCCGGGTCATCAAAGCTTTATCAAGCCCCAGGGTCGCCGGCAGCACCATGATCATGGCGAGGTTAATGGCCAGCAGTAACCCGCCGCCGATATAGCCCATGGCATACCCGCGGGAGGATACCTGGTCGATCTCATCCGGGCGGGCAACATGCGGCAGCAAACCGTCGTAGTAGACCAGGCTGCCCGCAAATCCTATTTGACCGAAAATGAAAAGCAGCGAAGCCAGCATCCAGTCACCAGTTTGAACGAAATAGAGCAGGGCAGTTGCAGTCACGCCAATGGCCATAAAGACGGTGAGAAACCGCTTTTTGGAGCCAGTGAAATCCGCCACCGCGCCGAGGACCGGGCTGATGATGGCTGCGACCAATGCAGAAATGGAAGAGGTGAACCCCCAATAGGCTGTGGCGATGTTGGGCGCCAGGCCGGCTGCGGCTACCGAAGTGTAATAGACAGGCAGAACCGCCGCCATGATGGTAGTCACAAAGGCGGAGTTCGCCCAATCGTACATCGTCCAGGCCCAGATAGCTTTTTTGTGCTGTTTCTCTTCCATTTCAGTTCCTCCCGATGATGAAAAATCCTTGGTAATTATACAGATTTATTCCAAACAAACCCAAAATTATCCTTTAATTAGAAAAATTCCAACTATTTGGTTATCGATTCTGTAAAGGAAAACTGTAATAATTTAATATATAATTAATCTGAAACCTGAACCAGGCGGGGTATTTTATTTAATCCTCAATCTTGGTTTAGCAAAAATATTGGCAAAAAAAGGACAAAGGGGTTTTTATAGTATGAAACGAATCACACGGCTGGTGCTGCTCACTTCCATATTATTTAGTGCGGTTTTCCTCCAACCGCCACAGGTGGTGCGTGCAGCGAGTTTCCCCGCCCAGATGAACAAGAGCTTTACCCCGATTTCTATTGTTGCTGGCAGCATATCTGTGTTGAGTGTGACCATTTATAACCCAAACTCATTTCCACTGACATCCGCCCACTACCACGATTTTTTCCCTGCTGGAATCTATGTTTCCTCCCCAGTGACTGTTACCAATAACTGCGGTGGGACTATCACGAATGCTGCCAACGCGGCTCTTACGGCTGGTGACACTTCATTTCAACTGAATGGCGGCACGGTGCCACCACAAAGCGGTGGGAATCCCGGGGAGTGCACGGTTACCGTCGCCGTCACATCCATCACTCCTGGGAACCTCATCAATACCATCCCGGCACAAGAGTTATATGCAGAAGGATTGGATGGGGGGGTTCCAGTAGATCCAAGCGAACTTTCTAACACAACCCCGGCAAGTGCCACGCTACAGGTTGCACCAGTCCTTGCTCCATCTTTAAGCAAGAATTTTAATCCTGTTACAGTATGGGTCGGTCAATCCAGCCAGCTTGAGATCAATATCACAAATAATGATCCGATCACAACGTTAACAGAGACAACCCTGACTGATTCTTTCCCGCCCACATTTTCGATTTCTGCCCCCCTCACCTCGTCCCTACTGAATTGTGGTCCTTCTGCCACCCTCACAGGACCTGGTGGGGTACCCCTGGCGGTCGGGCAATCATCCGTTACATTGAATAATGCCTCAATTGCACCATTAGCGACCTGCAGGATTAGAGTCCGGATTGTTTCCCCGGTTTCTGAGGTTTATCGGAATTCCATCCCTCCTGGCCCATTGGGGGTGGGTTCGATCAGCACCCGGCAGGGGGTGACGAACGCAGCCGAGGCATATGCTGATATTTATGTTCAGGATGTAGGCATATCAAAAACATTCCTCCCTACAACCATCCAGCAGACGGATTCAAGCCTGCTTTCCATAAACATTCAGAACCCCACCGGGAGTGCTTACACCGGGATAGGTTTGGATGATGTTCTCCCAAACAACCTTACCTACGTTCCTGGAACTGAGGGCACCAACAACTGTGGTCCCGGAACTGCGACATTATCCGGCGCACCTATAAACACGCTCTCCCTGGCAAATGCCACGATCCCTGCGGGATCAATCATCAACCCCGGGGTCTGCACTTTTTTCGCTAGGGTGACCGGATCGATTAATGGAACGTATACAAATAGAATTCTTGCCAGAACGATGACAGGACCGGTTACCAATGTCCGGGAAGCAACTGCCCCTCTTACTGTTCAAACCCGCGTAATTGGTTTGTCGAAAACATTTTCACCTGCAAGCATAAACCCTGGCGGCACTAGCAACCTGACGATTGTGCTCCAAAACGGTACCAGTTCAGCCTATACTGGGGTCGGATTGTTGGATACCTTACCCGTAGGGTTAACATTTGTGTTTGGATCCGCTGCGGTTTCGGCTACCTGTGCACCCGCTACTGTATCCATTAATCCCGCGCTAACCCAACTTACGCTTTCTAATGCGACCATTCCTGCAGGTGTTGTTGTTCCACCCGGTACGACCATCACCCCTGGCACATGCACCATAACAGCGCAGGTCACATCGTCTACTGTTGGCTCATACACGAACAATATTCCACCAGGTTCTGTCACCGGTATTCCGGGTATTAGTAATGGAAATACAAACTCTAACCAAATTACGGTAAGTGATACGATCCCGGTTGGTTTAACTAAATCATTCCAGACTAATCCAATCGGGGTGGGGGGTAATACCCGTTTACGGCTGGCCATTACCGCCCCGGCTGATATTCCCCTGACGAGTTTTTCAATCACGGATACTCTTCCGCCAGGAATGACGGTCAGTAATTCTACAGGTCCAAATTTTTCCGCCGGTTGCGGTCCGGCATCCAACCGTACTCTCACGGCGCCGTCAGGAGCTACAACGATCAACCTGCTTCTGAATACCTTTGCAGCGGGGGCAACGTGTACTCTAGATGTCTGGGTAACCAGCAGCACTCCGGGGCTATCGGTAAACACAGTTAGACCCGGTGATATCACCAATGGTCAGAACCGCACTACCACCGGGGATCGCTCCGCAAATCTGACGGTAACATCCTTTTCCATGAGCAAGGTTTTCTTTCCCCCATCCGTCAATCCAAACGGTCTTTCCACCCTTACGATCACCCTCAGGAATAACAGTCCGATCCCCCTGGTAAATGTCTCGCTTACCGATAATCTTCCGGGTAACACGACCAACGGGGTGGTTGTGGCAAATCCCTCTGCAGCGTTCACTGACTGTCCAAGCGGGAGCGTTACTGCCAACCCGGGGTCACAAACCATCACCCTGATTAATGGCGCGATCCCGGCTCAGATTGGAGCTACTCCCGGAGCATGTACTATAGTAGTTAATGTTCAGGGGAGGGGAGTTGCAACTACTTATACAAACACAATTCCAATAAACAACGCGATCGCTACGATTCAAGGGTCTGCTACGACTATTCGGCCGATTGCTGCGGCTTCTTCGAACCTTACCGTTGCTCCCCTGACTATTGGGGTAGTGAAGGGTTTCAATCCGTTGACCGTATTCGGTGGATCCACGTCTGTTCTCAGTGTGGAATTGATCAATCCGAACAATTCTGCATTAACACAGATAAGTTTTACAGATAATATGCCCGCAGGTATGATCATTGCTGATATCCCCAATTTTAATCCTGGGTCATGTGGACCTCCCGGTTCTCTCACAGGTACTCCCGGAACCTCCATATTTACCTTCAGCGGAGGGAGCCTGGCGGCATCGTCACGCTGTACGATGACCTTAAATGTAACCCACACTGTTAATGGCAACCTTACGAATACTATTTACGCTGGAGATGTAACTACTTTCAATGGAGCAACGAATCCAGATGACGCATCGGCGACACTGACTAACCTTCCCGGTGCCAGTGTCAGCAAATTTTTTGCTCCCAACCCGGTTTACGTGGGGGAATATTCGCTCCTTACGATCACCATCAGGAATATTGGCAATATAGCAATAACCGGGATGGGTCTGATCGATAATTTACCAGGCACTTTACCCGCAGGATTGGCAATCGCGGGTGGGTCTGCGCCTGCGCCGGTAAATAACTGTGGGGGTTCGCTTACCGCAATCCCTGGTACCCAACTGATACAGCTTCAAGGGGGAAGCTTGGCAGGTGATGCTTCCTGTACTCTAATTGTGCCCACAACAAGCACAATTCCAGGTGATTATCAAAACATTATCCCTGATGGAAGGCTTACAAATGATCAAGGTGCCACAAATCGGGACCCTGCTGAAGACACATTAACCGTTTTGGCCCTCGCCTCCCTCGGCGACTTCGTCTGGAATGACCTCAACGCCAACGGCATCCAGGATTCCGGCGAACCCGGCATCAACGGCGTCACCGTCGAACTCTTCAACGGCTCCGGCGTCTCCCAGGGCACCACCACCACCGCCGGGGGCGGCCTCTATTCATTCACCAACCTCATCCCCGGCGATTACTACCTCGTCTTTACCGCCCCCGTCAGGCTATTCCTTCTCCCCCGCCGATCAGGGCGCCAATGACGCCATCGACTCGGATGCCAACCCCGCCACCGGCAACACCGCCACCACCACCCTCGTCTCCGGCGAGAATGACATCACCTGGGACGCAGGCCTCTATCAGACCGCCTCCCTCGGCGACTTCGTCTGGAATGACCTCAACGCCAACGGCATCCAGGATTCCGGCGAGCCCGGCATCAACGGCGTCACCGTGGAACTCTTCAACGGCTCCGGCGTCTCCCAGGGCTCCACCACCACCGCCGGGGGCGGCCTCTACTTCATTCACCAACCTCATCCCCGGCGATTACTACCTCGTCTTCACCGCCCCCGTCAGGCTATTCCTTCTCCCCCGCCGATCAGGGCGCCAATGACGCCCTCGACTCGGACGCCAACCCCGCCACCGGTCAAACCGCCACCACCACCCTCGTCTCCGGCGAGAATGACATCACCTGGGACGCAGGCCTCTATCAGACCGCCTCCCTCGGCGACTTCGTCTGGAATGACCTCAATGCCAACGGCATCCAGGATGCCGGCGAGCCCGGCATCAACGGCGTCACCGTCGAACTCTTCAACGGCTCCGGCGTCTCCCAGGGCACCACCACCACCGCCGGCGGCGGCCTCTATTCATTCACCAACCTCATCCCCGGTGATTACTACCTCGTCTTCACCGCCCCGTCCGGTTACACCTTCTCCCCCGCCGATCAGGGCGCCAATGACGCCATCGACTCGGACGCCAACCCCGCCACCGGCACACCGCCACCACCACCCTCGTCTCCGGCGAGAATGACACCTACCTGGGATGCCGGTCTCTATCAGACCGCCTCCCTCGGCGACTTCGTCTGGAATGACCTCAACGCCAACGGCATCCAGGAGGCCGGCGAGCCCGGCATCAACGGCGTCACCGTCGAACTCTTCAACGGCTCCGGCGTCTCCCAGGGCACCACCACCACCGCCGGCGGCGGCCTCTATTCATTCACCGGCCTCATCCCCAGGTGATTACTACCTCGTCTTCACCGCCCCGGCCGGCTACACCTTCTCCCCCGCCGATCAGGGCGCCAATGACGCCATCGACTCGGACGCCAACCCCGCCACCGGCACCACCGCCACCACCACCCTCGTCTCCGGCGAGAATGACACCACCTGGGACGCCGGCCTCTATCAGACCGCCTCCCTCGGCGACTTCGTCTGGAATGACCTCAACGCCAACGGCATCCAGGACGCCGGCGAGCCCGGCATCAACGGCGTCACCGTCGAACTCTTCAACGGCTCCGGCGTCTGCCCAGGGCACCACCACCACCGACGCCGGCGGCCTCTACTCCTTCACCGACCTCACCCCGGCGACCTACTACCGTCAGTCTTCACCGCCCCGGCCGGCTATTACCTTCACCCCCGCCGATCAGGGCGCCAATGACGCCATCGACTCGGACGCCAATCCCGCCACCGGCATCACCGCCACCACCACCCTCGTCTCCGGCGAGAATGACACCTACCTGGGACGCGGGCCTCTACTCGACTCGCCTCCCTCGGCGACTTCGTCTGGAATGACCTCAACGCCAACGGCATCCAGGACGCCGGCGAGCCCGGCATCAACGACGTCACCGTCCGAACTCTTCAACGGCTCCGGCGGCATCACCATCGCCACCACCACCACCGACCGCCAGCGGCCTCTACTCTTCACCGGCCTCACCCCGGCGACCTACTACCGTCCAGTTCGTCACCACCCCGGCGGCTATCTCCTTCAGCCCCGCCGATCAGGGCGCCAATGACGCCATCGACTCGGACGCCAACCCCGCCACCGGCATCACCGCCACCACCACCCTCGTCTCCGGCGAGAATGACACCACCTGGGACGCAGGCCTCTACTCAGACCGCCTCCCTCGGCGACTTCGTCTGGAATGACCTCAACGCCAACGGCATCCAGGACGCCGGCGAACCCGGCATCAACGGCGTCACCGTCGAACTCTTCAACGGCTTCCGGCGTCACCCAGGGCACCACCACCACCGACCGCCGGCGGCTTCTACTCATTCACCGGCCTCATCCCCGGTGACCTACTCCGTCAGTTCTTCACCGCCCCGGCGGCTATTCCTTCTCCCCCGCCGATCAGGGCGCCAATGACGCCATCGACTCGGACGCCAACCCCGCCACCGGCATCACCGCCACCACCACCCTCGTCTCCGGCGAGAATGACACCACCTGGGACGCCGGTCTCTATCAGCCGGAAATCAATGTAACCAAAGTGCTAAGTTCACGTTACCTTCACCAACCCGAATCTTGCCCGCATGACCTACACGATCACGATCGGTCCAAACGCCATACCACTTGACTGACATTCAAGCCGAGGACGATCTTGAGGCTGCATTCACCCCCAGACCTTCTCGGTCATCAGTCTGTAACCACCACAAACCTGACGGTGAATCCCTCGTACGATGGTTGACATACGGATACGAATCTACTGGCTGGTACGGATTCACTTGAATCGCTGGAGAATCAGGCATCATCACGCTAGTGGTGGATCTGACGCTAAACCCCAATGATCCGACGGCGACGTACACAAACACAGTGTCGCCAGTGGGCTACCACCCACTGGGCCGCGGGTGACAGACACCAGCAGCGCGGATGGTCCGCTTTTTGCCGACCCCGCAGTCTCCAAAAGTGGTGACCCCTCCCGGGTTTTTGTAGGTGAGAATGTCACCTTCACAATTACCGTCACGAACCAGGGAAACCAAACCGCAACGGATGTAACAGTTACCGACCCGCTTCCGGCGAACATGAGCGTCCTTTCCGCTGTATCAACCGTCGGAACTGTGACAATTACGCCGCCGAGAACTGTACAGGTGGTTATTGGAGATTTGGATCCCGGCGATGTAGTAACCATCACCATCGTCGCGCGGGTGAACAGTGCTGGCTCACCCCCGATCATCAACCAGGTTGAGATCACGACCACCTCACCCACGGATTATGATCCGAATAATCGGTCATCCATTACGCTTGAAGTTCTGCTGCCTGCCTTGCCCGACACTGGTTTTGCACCAGGAAAAGTCACAATGCTCCCCGATCAACCAAAGGGAAAATCTTTTTCCGCCTACGACGAGCTTTCGCTTTCCATCCCTTCCCTTCACGTGATTACGCCGATCGTCGGTGTTCCCAAGAGCAGAGACAGCTGGGATGTTACCTGGCTTGGTGACCGGGCGGGCTGGCTGAATGGTACCGCTTTCCCAACATGGGAAGGAAACAGCGTGATCACCGGTCATGTGTACCTTGCAAACGGCCAGCCAGGACCGTTCCTGAATATTGGGAAACTGAAATACGGCGACCGGGTCATCATTCATGCTTATGGCAAGGACTACACCTATGAAGTCCGCTCGGTTCGGACGATCAAACCCTGGGAAGTCAGCACGGTCATGCGGCATCAAGACCAGTCCTGGGTGACTCTCCTGACCTGCAAAGGGTTTAATGAGGATACCGGCGAATACGACCAGCGCACGGTTGTACGCGCTGTTTTGATCAGCGTGAAATAAGTTCAATAATTCAAAACCAATTTATCCAACCAGGCGGAGGAATCCGCCTGGTTGTTTAGTTTATTTCAAGAAGTATCTTGACTTATAGAACTTATATTCTATAATAGTGAGGTATGAACCATCCAAGGGACTAATTAAAGACGAAAAAATGGCGGGTGTTATAATGAAGGGTCATTTTCCAAGGAGCAAGAGCACTAAAATGTCTGGAAACACTATCCGCGTTGTAGGCGCGCGTGAGCACAACCTCAAAAACATCACTGTGGAGATCCCGCGGGATAAACTGGTGATCATCACCGGTCTCTCCGGCTCCGGCAAGAGCTCCCTGGCGTTCGATACCATCTTCGCCGAGGGTCAGCGGCGCTATGTGGAATCTCTCTCCGCCTATGCCCGCCAGTTCCTCGGCCAGATGCAAAAACCGGATGTCGATTACATCGAGGGTCTATCCCCTGCCGTTTCCATCGACCAGAAGGCAACCTCCCACAATCCACGTTCGACCGTTGGCACCGTCACCGAAATCTACGATTACCTGCGCCTCCTTTTCGCCCGCATCGGCATCCCACACTGCCCCATCTGCGGTCGTGAGGTCGTCAAACAGTCCGCCCAGGAGATCGTGGATGCCATTGAGCAGCTCCCCGAGGACACCCGCATTCTTGTTCTGGCGCCCATCGTCCGCGGGCGCAAGGGTACCTACCAGGCGGTTTTCGAGGAGATCCGCAAAGCTGGTTTTGTGCGCGCGCGGGTGGATGGCGAGATCCGCCCCCTGGATGAAGAGATCGAACTCGACCGGTATAAGATCCACACGATCGAAGCCGTGGTGGACCGGCTCGTCATATCCAAAGGCGACGATGAAGAGGAAAACCGGCTCTCCCGCTCGCGGTTGACTGACTCTGTGGAAACCGCCCTCAAAGTGGGCGAAGGCTACCTGACCATCCAGGATATCTCCGGTGAAACACCCCGGGATATCCTTTTCTCTGAACACCTCGCCTGCCCTGAACATGGCACCAGCCTGGGCGAGATCGAACCGCGCACATTCTCTTTTAATACACCCCACGGCGCCTGCCCGGAATGCCAGGGTCTGGGTTCCAAGCTGGAGATCGACCCGGAATTGATCATTCCGGATAAAGAGCGTTCCTTCAATGATGGCGGGGTGGTAGCCATGGAGTGGGGTCCGCGCGAGAATGGTGGATACTACTGGCAGATGGTCGAATCCGTCGCCAGAGAGTACAAGATCGACCTCAACGCTCCCATTCGCACCCTGAGCCAGGAGAAGGTCAACCTGATCCTCTACGGCACGGGTTCCCAGGAGCTGACCGTCAGCCTGGTTGGCCGCGACCGGCAGACCACCTTCAATACCACTTTTGAGGGCATCATCCCCAACCTGATGCGCCGCTACCGGGAGACCCAGTCCGAATATATCCGCAACAAGATCTCCGAGTTCATGACCGACAAGCCCTGTACCGCCTGCGGTGGCAAACGTCTGCGTGTGGAAGCCCTGGCGGTCACAATCGCCGATAGAAACATTATCGAGGTTACCACCTGGCCAGTACTCACAACATTGGAATGGATAACCAAACTGGCAGGGCAGAATTCCTTGCTCAACACCCGCCAGAAGGCCATTTCCGACCGCATCTTCAAAGAGATCATATCGCGTTTGGGGTTCCTGGTGAATGTAGGGCTGGATTACCTCACCCTGCACCGCTCGGCTGGCTCCCTCTCGGGTGGGGAAGCCCAGCGCATCCGCCTTGCAACCCAGGTCGGTTCCAGGCTTATGGGCGTGCTCTACGTTCTTGACGAACCTTCCATCGGACTTCACCCAAGAGATAACTCCCGCCTGCTGGATACTCTCAAAGGTCTGCGGGATATCGGCAACACCGTCCTGGTGGTTGAGCATGACGAGGAGACCATCCGCTCCGCGGACTGGATCGTGGATCTCGGTCCACGGGCTGGCGAGCACGGCGGACGGCTGATCGCAGAAGGAACCGTTGCAGATATCCTTAAAAGTGAGGAGTCACTCACCGGCGCCTACCTCTCCGGCAGGCTGCAGGTACCCATCCCTGCCGAACGCCGGAAGGGTAACGGAAAGATCCTGCGTGTAGTTGGAGCCCGGGCGAACAACCTGAAGAATATTACTGTCGATATTCCGCTGGGCATGTTCGTGTGCATCACCGGCGTCTCGGGTTCGGGGAAATCCACGTTGATGGTGGATGTGCTCCACAACGCACTGGCCCGCGACCTGATGGGCGCTCACACCCAGCCGGGCGAATTTGACCATCTCGAAGGCGTGGAAAACCTGGATAAGATCATCAACATTGATCAATCCCCCATCGGACGCACCCCCCGCTCCAATCCCGGCACCTACACCGGCATGTTCGATGAGATCCGTTCCCTTTTTGCTGAGCTGCCCGAAAGCAAGATCCGCGGTTATAAAAGCGGGCGTTTCTCCTTTAATGTTCATGGCGGCCGCTGCGAAGCCTGCCAGGGACAGGGTCAGCTGCGGATTGAAATGCAATTCCTTCCGGATATCTATGTACCCTGTGATGTATGCCACGGTTCGCGATTCAACCGCGAAACGCTGCAGGTCCATTTCAAAGGCCTTTCCATCGCAGATGTATTGGATACCACGGTGGACCAGGGGCTGGAAATGTTTTCGGCCATTCCCAACATCATGAACAAGCTGCGTACCTTGCAGGAGGTCGGTCTGGGGTATATCAAGCTCGGTCAACCCGCCACCACCCTTTCCGGTGGTGAAGCCCAGCGTGTTAAGCTTGCCAAGGAACTCTCCCGGCGTTCCACCGGGAAGACGCTCTACGTTCTGGATGAGCCTTCGGTCGGCCTGCATGCGGCGGATGTTCACATGCTCATCGAAGTAGTGCAGCGGCTGGTGGATAGCGGCAATTCGGTGCTCATCATCGAGCACAATCTGGATATCATCAAGGTTTCCGATTACCTGATCGACCTCGGTCCCGAAGGCGGAGATCGCGGCGGAGAGGTTATCGCCTGCGGCACCCCCGAGGAGATCTGCGCGCTGGAAGCTTCCTACACTGGTCAGTACCTGCGCAGTCATTTAAACCTTTGCAAATAGCCAATTGAAAAATAAATCTGGCCAGGGATGCCCTGGCCAGATTCTTTATTGGGTCCGTCTTTTACCCTTGAAGACGGACATCCGGGAAATATTTAGAAATTGGCAACCGCTTTCAGAGGAATCTCCGGGTAGATCTGGCTGTTTGCCGGCGGCATGGAGTTATAGACCCAGTTGATATCCACCGAGCCCATCTTTATTCCCCGAACGCGTTTGTAACCGTTGAAGGTCCCTCTGGTCAGGACGCTTTCGATCCCCAGATTCATGCAATACACCGCCACCTGGGCTCCGGTTGGGATCTGCTCCAATTCATCAGTGAAAACACCGGTGGAAAATGCCAGACGGGTGCTATCTGCGGCCTGGCATTGGATCACAGGAATGATCGCCGGGAAGCCATCCTCTTTTACATACGAGATGAACTTTAGCCCATCCAACTGGTTGAACATTTTCTCGAGGAAAGGCTTAAGGATACGTTCTTGTTTGCCAGTTTTCAATCCACCCTTGGCAAGCATGGATTTCAGTGCAGCAAAAATGATCCCATTCATCGGCAGGGGGGCTTTTTCCGAGACCTCCAACAGGTCGAAATAATGAACCGTGTTGATCCCGAAATAGGTGTTGTATCGGAACATGGGGATGCGGTTCATTAGCTCGTATTCAGGACCGCTCTTTTCCAGGTGGGTCCAAACCGCCCTGCCACGCCAAAGGTTCCTATCGAAGGACATGATCAGGAAAGACACCTTATGATTCTGCTGAATGAATTTCTTGCTCAATCCGGTCACAAATTCCCCGGCGATGAGTTCCTTTGGAGCCTTCGCCTGCATCGAGGTGATGAGGGCGACGTGCGGCAGACCCTCGGGATTGACGCATGCCAGCAACCCCACTTTTTCACTGGGGGTAAACTCTTTCATATCCTCGGGGCTGAATTCCTGTTTCATTTGCATTTTTTCCCTTCCCATGATCACTAACAAGCGCAGATCTGTTTGGATGTTTCGTTCACCAATTCCTTTTCTTCATTTTCCATCCGGGTGGAACCACTGACATGAATGATATTGCCATCCACGCCCGATTTCCTGGCTGCCTCGCCGAGCGAATTCAGTTCTTCCTGCCCAATGAGCGCCGAACCCTCGAATTCCCACTCCATTCCAAGCCGCGTGTATTTATCCTTGCACAGGTTGTTGAACGCCAGCAGATCCCACCGGGATACTGTGTCACCCGCAACGCGGGAAATGAATTGTCCGATGGCTGTGATGTTATCGATCCGGGCCGTCTTCCCTGGGATCAGCGGTGTGCGCACCCACAACTCAAAACCTGCCTGTTGTTGTTCTTTGCGCAGCACCACTTCGCGGAAGGTATCCAGGACGATATCCAACGGTGCGCCGGTATATTCCAGGTGTTTTTGGGGATCCATTTCTTTCAAATCGAATAAAACCAGGTCGGTAAAAGGTAGTATCGCATGCATCGCTTCCGGTTTGATGATCCCGCAGGTATCAATGGCAGTATGGAAACCCTGGCTCTTGATTCCCTTAAGTAATTCCGAAACAAAGCGCCACTGCAGTGTAGCCTCCCCTCCGCTGATGGTTATACCCCCATCCGATTGCGCGAAAAAGGCGGAATCTTTCAGAAGTTCATCCATCAGGTCAGAAACCGCCCAATCCTTTCCGATCAACTCGAGGGCAGTCGAGGGGCATTCCTCCGTGCAGGTTCCACAGCCTGCACATTTCTCCCGGTCGATGGCCATGCCTTCTTCGGATAAGTACAATCCGCTATTTGGACATGCGGATAAGCAAGTACGGCAGCCGATGCAGCGAATTCCGATCCACTGGATCTGGGGTTTACTGGAGATGCTTTCGGGGTTATGGCACCACAGGCAGTGCATTGGGCAGCCTTTCATGAACACCGTGGTACGGATGCCCGGCCCATCCTCGGTGGACATGCGCTGGATCTCCAGCACGGTTCCTTTCAAAAGCGTATCTTCAGCCAAAAAAGTCGCTCCTCACATCCGGTTATGGCTGAGCCGGGCGATCACTTCGTCCTGAAGCTCCTTGCCCACTGTTACGAAATACGCGTTGTAACCCGTGATACGCACCAGCAGATGGCGGTAATCCTGGGGGTGCTTCTGGGCATCCTTCAGCATTTCTGCATCCAGCATATTCACCTGCAGGGCGGTACCGCCATTTTCAATCGCCCCCCGTAGAAACGCCTTGAATTTGGCGCGGTGCTCGGGGTCGCGCAGGATGGATGGATTGAAGGTGATCGTGTGGCTGGCGCCGTTGGGCAGCGAGTTGTAGTATTCCAGCCAATCGCCCTTTCCATCAGAAGCCTTGCCGCCCAGCACCTTGCCTACCGAATTCATGTTGGCAGTCGGCCCGTTGATATCCGCTCCATTGGAGGGGCAGATCGCGTTGGAAAGGTACATGCCCTTGGGGCGCCCGTCCGCGCTGGCTGCCAGGATGGGACCCTCCGAGATCCAGTAGTTCCAGCTCAACATCCCGGGTCTATATTGCCTGTTGGTGCTGATAGTCTTGTGCTTCCAGGTCTCCTCCGTCCAGAGTTCCATCACCTGCTTTGCCATCGCATCAGCCGTATCGTCATCCCGCCCGTATTTTGGTGCCTTGTTTTTCGCTTTGGCCTGCAGCACCGCGTGACCCGCCCAGTTTTCTTTGAGCGCGGTGACAAGCTCGCCCATGCTGCAATCCTTGTGGTCAAAAACGAGGTATTTGACCGCGAGTAAAGAATCCACCGTGGTAGCGTAGGTGACCGCCTCGAGGGTGGTGAAATTGATCTCGGCGCCGCCCTGGGTGATATCCATCCCCTTCTCCGTGCAGCCTTTCACCAGGCAGCTCAGGTAAGGTGTCGGGCAGAATTCCGCGCGGACGGATTCGGTATTTTCATAGTTCTGCACGCATTTTTGAATGATGTATTCTGTCTGTTTAGCGTACGCCTGCCAGAATTCCTCCCATGTGGTGAAGAGAGCGGGGTCGCCGGTCGGAGGTCCATCCTGGGTGATCGTGGATGTTTTACCGGTCATCGGGTTTGTCACCGGCAGCATATCCTTGCCGCCGGTGAGGGCAAGCTCCACTGCTTTAAGCAGGTTAATATTGTTATCCACCGTGCCCGAGCGGTCATTCCCGACCATTGTATTCTCCAGGCACCCCACCCCGGCATAATCCCAGACATTGTTCTCATTGATCAGGTCGGCGTAGCCGCCCCGTTTTGCTTCCAGCATCATACCCGCCATCGAGCGTTCGTCAAAATTGATGAGAAAAGGCGCTCCCTGGCTGGAGGAGATCATTTCCACCACCTTGTCGAGCAACTTCTCGGAGCTCCCCCGGCAGAGGCGCACATTTGGTTTCGGTTCCAAAATGGGCGACATTTCATCAATAACTTCCAGGATCGCGAAGGTTAGATCGTTGCAGGCATCATTGCCATCCTTATCCATCCCGCCCAGGTTGATCAACTGCCCGAAGGCGGCGGTGATGCCGTTGGGGCCGTTGTTGATCATGGCGTCATAGGCAGTGTTGCAATGGAACCAGAAACACTTCATGATCTCCTTGCCGAATTCCCGGTCCATGCCCTCATCCAGGGATTTCTCCCAGTAGGGGAATAAATATTGATCGATCCTGCCCAGCGAAGTGCCCGCGCCGGGATAATTCTCATCTGACATGATCAGCATGTGATTGAACCATAGCGCCTGCATTGCTTCCCAGAAGTTCGCCGCCGGTTCCCAGGGAACCCGGTCCAGGTTGGCAGCCATCTGCTCCAGCTCAGCTTTCCGCTGAGGATCATTTTCCCCCGCGGAGTGTTGCCTGCACAGCGCTGCGTATTTCACCGCTAAATCCCGGGGCATGGTCGCGGCGGTCATCATCGCCCGGTATTGCGCCCCCTTCCTCCCGTCCTTCTCCTGCTGGGTCAGTTTCTCATACTTTTCCTGAAGGTCGGTATGGATGCCTTTCCAGCCGCGTTTAAGCGCGTCTTCATGTGCCGGGATCAAATGCCCGCTTGTGGCGCCGGAATTCCCGTACCCGTGATCGTGGAACCAGGTGGCCTGCTCGCGTGCGCCGCCCTTGCCCATGATCCGTTTTTCATATGCTGCGGCTTCTTTTTCATCCAGGCACAGGGAAGTGAGGATGTTGAATCGCGCCCCGGCGAGGAGATCGCCAGGCAGGATCTCCTGCGGAACATAATTAACGATAACCTCCTTATTGAACCAGGCACGCCGCTCTGCGATGCTCCAGCTCCAGAATTCAGAGGGTAATTTGATCGCGCGCGCCTTTGCCCGGTAGGAGCCCTTGATGGTGGTCAGCAGCATGAAGGCTTCCGGGACGATGTAATACAACGCTTCGTTGTATTGCAGATCCCAGGGTGTTCCGGTGGTCCAGGCAGACCAGTCGTTCTTCCAGGCGCGGTTGACCCCCAGGAAAAAATAATCCCGTAGCCATTTGATCCGCGGGGTTAAATTGAAAGGCTGTTTGATCGCATACCGGTGTTCATGGGTGGTGACTTCTGCGAGTGCCATTCTGTCCTCCTGTGTTCCGTTAGGGTTGAATGCTGGTCATGTAACCGCTGGTGCCGTGCTCCAGCATTTGGATCATGATCTTCTGCGCGTCTTCCGGGTCCCTGGCCGCGATGGCGTTGATGAGATCGCGGTGAAATTGCAGCACGGACGGGCGGATACCGGGAATGGAATAAAACATGGTGACAAAATTGTTATACAGCGGGCGGCAGGAATTGAGCAGGAGCGGATATAAAATGTTGCCGCTGGCGATCGCGATGAGGTGATGAAATTGGAAATCGAGCGCCGCCTGGCAATCCAGATCGCTCGAACCTGCGTTCTCTTCCTCCCCAAGTTTTTGCTTGAGTTCTCCAACCTGTTGATCCGACGCGTTCAGCGCGGAGAGCCTGGCACTTTCCACCTCGAACAATCGGCGGAAATCCATCGTGCTTTCTGAAAGCCTTGGTTCCAGGGTCCCTTCCCGGAAATTGAGAAGAGAGTTGAGCATTGCCAGGGAGCCTTCCCGCCGGTAGTCGTTCACGATTGACCCACCGGAAGGATTGCGCGTGATCAGCCCCTTCTCCGCCAGGTTGATCAACCCGTCGTGTACAACGGGGCGGCTGACGCCCAGCTTTTGCGCCAGCTCGCGCTCGGAGGGAAGTTTCTCCCCGATCGAAAGCTGCCCGGAGAGGATCATCTCTTCAAACCGGGTGATGAAATCCTCAACCAGAGTGCGTTTTTCAAGTTTGGGGTATTCAGTAACCATAATTAATGGTGGTATTACCACCAACCAGTGTAGCAATTCTTAAAAAGAAAGTCAAGCAGGGAATTTTGTCCTGCTTGACTTAATGCCGGCGAATAATTGGCTATATCCCTGAGATTATTCTCTTTGCCACCTTGGCTGCCCCTTCCATAACGTGCACCACTCCGCCCCCGCTCTCACTTTGCGCCCCAATGAACCATAAGTCTGTGATCGGGGTCTGGTAAGCTGGAGGATGATTGCCCATCACCGGTGGCACCCCACCAAAACAGTGGTGGCTCTGGTGGGTCCTCTCTCGGAAGTCCTCTGGCGTCAGGATAATCCTGGTTTTGGTATGCTCCCGCAGCCCTGGCACATGCCTCTCCGCTTCGATCAATAATTTCTCGGCCATTTCCTCCCGGCGCTCACTCCAGGTACCCTGGTTCAAAGTATCCGGGGCAACGGTATAGATCGTCACAGCATGCCTCCCAATCGGTGCCATTTCCGGGGAATGCATGGAGGGCACGTAGATCAACAACCCTTCGCGGCCTTCGTGGTAATTTCCCGTTCGCAGCCTTTGAACTGCACCTTCCAGGTCGTCGGTCCCGTAGTAATAACACAACGCTGCTCGCTGGAATTTTGACGGGTCAAAATCCACACCCAACTGCACCATGAATACCGATTCCATTAACCGGTTGGAAGCAACCTGCTTCACGAAATCATCGGCCAGGTTCTCTTTTCCCACCAGGTCGAAGAACACCTCATTCATCCCGCCGGAAGCGATCACGATATCCGCTTGAATCTGCTCCCCATCTGCCAACGACCAGGCCGGTTGCCCGGCCATCCTTCACCAAAATGCGGGCCACGGTTTTTCCGGTAAAGAACTTACCGCCGCTCTGCTCTATCAACCCCGCCAACGCGTCCACCATATTCTGGCAGCCACCCAGCAGGTAGGAATAGGCGATCTGGGCACTCTTCTTTCCCGGATAAGCAGGAATGCGTTTATCAAAGGCGGTTTCCAGGTGGATGTTCGGAACACCCAATGCCGGGAATTCGCTTGGCGCGGTCACAAAATCCGCCACAATGCCCAGGAAGATCGTCTTCAACCGGGGTGAAATGAAGAAGTGATCCATCAGCTGGCTGGCGCTCCAGTCGGCGAATTTCTTCACCCTTTGAAATGCCAACCATAAGCGGATTTTCAGAAAGAATGCTTCCAGCCGCCCAGCGCCATCCAGCTGTTTCACCAATGAAAATAGATGGATGACCCTTTCATAGAACTTGTAATAGTCGTCAAGCGCACCCGCATCCTCCGGGAAGATCTCCTTGAGTTTTTCCTTCCGCCAGAGAGGACCCCCATATTTTTCTTCCTTCCAAAGCGGCAGCCCCAATATCTCCAGTCCACGATCTTCACGCACCGATAGAACCTTTTCGCTCACCCCCAGCTCCTCCAGAATTGCCCTGCCCTGGTCTCCCGGGGCGAAGCCATCCAAAAGAAGCGGACCAATATCCCAGGAAAAACCATCCTGGTGAATGGTCGCCGTTACCCCGCCAATGGTTGGGTATTGTTCGAAGATATTTACATCATGCCCGGCTTTAGCAAGGTATGCCCCAGCGGTGAGCCCGGAAATCCCTGATCCAATGATCGCGATTTTCATTGCCCCTCATTCACCCGTTGCTTCAGCTAATGCCTTTCGATCCGCCAGTTGTTTCACAAGCTCAGCATGGTTCGCCCGTGTGATGGGATACCGGAACAGGATGGGGAGGCTGCAAAGAATCACAATTGCGGGAACGATGGTGAAGAAGAAACGGATCCCGAAGAGTGCCTGCGGGGTTTGTTCAGCGTTGGGGACGTAATTGAACCAGGCCAGCGACCAGCCTGCCACAGCTACACCCAATGCCCCCGTGAATTTGGTCAGGAACGCCCATAACCCGTAAAAAATGCCTTCTCTGCGCTCGCCTGTAAGAAGTTCATCGTATTCCACCACGTCGGGAAGCATGCTCCAGGGGGAAACCCACTGAGTGGAAAATCCCATCCCGGCAACGAATGCGATCACATAGATCAATGGTGTTGGTTCATGCGGTAGATAGGTACCCGAACAGAATCGCGATCGAAGCGATCAAGAGGCCAATCGCGTATGCAGGTCCTTTATTTATCCGATCTGAAAGCATTTTCGCGGGTATCAGGAAAATCCCAATGCTGACCAGCATGACCAGCAATACAAAGGATACCTGGTCAGGCATATTCAACTGGTAAGTAATGAAGTAGGGCACCAGCGCTGTGAGGACAGTGAAACTGAAGCTGCTCAGTATGAAAGCAGCCATCAACTTTAAGAAGGGTTTGTTTTTGAACGATGTGCCGATGGCCTTCAAAGCAGGCAATTGTGACGGTTCCCCAACCCCCTCACCGGTTTCCTTGATGGTGAGGGTTGTGATCAGGATCATCACAACTGCCACGATCCCAAAGAATGCCCCGGTCGCGCTCCATGCCTGGTGCGTATCCATCCCTTGTCCCTCGAATATCCCCACCAGGATGGTTGTCAACGCGGCACCAAGGATGTATCCGAGCACACTGAAGATCATGCGCACCGAGGTAAGCCCCGCACGCTCGCTGTAATCACGGGTCAATTCCGGGGTGAGGGAGTAGTAGGGAACCGAGGTCATGGTGTGGAAGGTATCCACCAGCAGGAAAGTAAGCAGAACCATGAAGAACGCAGCAGTACCGGAAAGACCGGTTGGCAGCGAGAACATGATCCAGGTGGCAATTCCCAAAGGGATGACCCCGATCATCATAAAGATTCGCCTGCGTCCAAATTTGGAATGTACACGGTCGGACCAATACCCAAATAATGGGTCATTAATGGCATCCCAGGTTAACTTACCCACCATCAGCGCCGCGCCAGCGATGGCTGGGTCGATCCCGGCCACATCAGTGTAATAAAACAGGAGGAAAAATTGGATGGAGGAAGTGATCAGGGCGAAACCGAGATCCGCTACACCGTAGCGGGTTTTAAAACCGGCAGAGAGTTTTTTGTTCATGATGTCCTCGGGTCAAGTTGGTCTGGATGATTGATTTTAACCTCAAAATCTCCGTGATGCCCTGTGATCCTTCAATATGATCAAATTCTTACGAGTAAAAATCATTAATGATAGAATCTTTTCCATTCATCGATGAAAGCATCAAAAATCCCGGTTTATCAGGCGGTACTAGCAGCCTTGCTCTTCGGCGCTTCCGCGCCGTTATCCAAAACCCTGCTCAGTTCCATTGACCCGGTTCCCCTGGCAGCGTTCTTATACATAGGCTCAGGACTGTTTTCCTGGTTGCTCTTCTCTGTCCGAAAAAGAGGGAATAAATCCGGCTCTCTTGAAGAACGCGTTTCCAGACCGGATATCCCCTGGTTAGCCGGAGCCATCTTCGCTGGCGGTGTAGCTGCCCCCATTCTCCTGCTACTGGGACTTGATCGTACCCCCGCGTCCACAGCCTCCCTGCTGCTCAATTTTGAGGCCGTGGCAACCGGATTACTCGCCTACCTGCTTTTCCGTGAAGCCGTCGGTAAGCGGATTTTCCTGGCTTTGGGGTTGATCACATTTGCCAGCATCCTGCTCACCTGGAACGGTGGTGCATGGGGGTTCTCACTGGGTTCTCTGGCGATCGTGGCAGCCTGTTTTCTGTGGGGACTGGATAACAACCTCACCCGGCACATTTCAGGAAAGGATCCCTTGATGATCGTAGGGATAAAAGGCATCTGTGCTGGAGGATTCTCCCTGCTATTAACTCTTGTATTGAAAATCCCGATCCCAACAGTAATCACCAGCCTGACTGCTCTGCTGGTTGGTGCGATTTGTTACGGGTTGAGCATCCAGCTCTTCATCCTGGCTCTACGCGGTTTGGGATCGGCTCGCACCGGCGCACTCTTTGGCACTGCGCCTTTTGTCGGCGCCATTCTCTCCCTGATTTTCCTTAGAGAGATCCCCCAGGTATTTTTTTGGGTATCCCTACCCATAATGGCGATTGGTGCCTGGTTAATGCTCACCGAAGACCACGCCCATGCCCACACCCACACAGAGTTGGAACACGCGCACTCTCACCAACACCCAGATGACCATCACCTGCACAAGCATCCTGGAATGGATGGGGCTTTTTCAGGGAAACATTCCCATTCGCATCAGCATGAGGCTATGTCACATGCACATGCACATACGCCTGATCTGCATCACCGCCATGAGCATCCGGAATCTTCCAGCGATTCCAGTAATGAATTAATCAAATAGGATTACGGGATTTTATTGGGAACCCGGTTGATTACACGCCGGGGGGTTTTATGCCGGATCAACCGGGCAATGGCAGGTATCCTCGCTATAAGAAGAATGATAACGATTCCCGCGTAAACCATGGGCAGAGTGTAATTACCCTGCAGCTTGAGGATATCTCCTTTCATGACCATGGCAAAGTGCAGGATCACAAGCGGGGAAAGGATATAAACCAATCGGTGGAGCATTTTCCAACCCGGACCGAGGCTGGAGATGGCGTACCGGTTGGAGGTGATCGTCAGCAGGATCAGGATGATCAGCGCGATTGCCCCAACGATGATGAAGGTCCGGTGGATCACCTCTCCGAGAATAAGGCTGAAATCAAACCCGTAGTCCAGGGAAATGAAGATAGCGACGTGAAGGAACGCGTACAGGGCACCATACAGCCCCAATGCTTTCCGTCTTTGGGTGAATTCCTTCCAGCCGGTTAGTGTCCGGGCAGGAGTGCAGGCCAGTGATAAAACCAGGAAAAACAATGCGATTTTTCCCGTCAGGTGTTCCAGCTCCAGGATAGGATTCGGTCCCAGATCGTTGGTTTGGTATCGGAAAACAAGATAGACAAAGGTCAGGATCGCACCCAGATGCACCAGGATCTGGAAAATGGTCGGCCGGGAACTCTTCACTCAATAACTCGCTGAAAGATCCATACCCTTGTAAAGATCAGCAACCTGATCCTCATAACCATTGAACATCAACGTTTTTCGCCTTCCCGTTTCACCAAGCCGCCTTTCAGTTTTCTGGGACCAGCGGGGGTGATCCACGTTCGGGTTTACGTTGGAATAAAAACCATATTCATTTGGAGCTATGGTATTCCACAGGGTCTTCGGCCGCTCTGTAACCAAGGCAATATTTTTAATTGCTTTAATGGATTTAAAACCATACTTCCATGGCACCACAACGCGGATGCCGCCGCCATTTTGCGCGGGTAATGTGCCGCCATAAAGACCGGTGGCAAAGATCGCCAGGTCGTTCATGGCTTCATCCAACCTCAATCCTTCAGTATATGGCCAGGGATAACCGTAGTCGCTCAGTCCCGGCATCTCGTCCGGCCGCATTACCGTTTCGAACGCGACATATTTCGCATCTGAAGAGGGTGCAACTGCCTGGAGCAGGCGTGAAATGGGGAAACCGACCCAGGGAATGACCAGGCTCCAGGCTTCCACGCAACGCAAGCGGTAGATGCGTTCCTCAGGTTTAAACTTGCTCACCAGGTCCTCCATGGTGTAACTGCCTGGTTTTGCAACCAGGCCGGAAACTTCCACACTCCAGGGTGAGGTCTTGAAGTTCTTCGCCAGGGCTGCCACGCCTTCCTTATCCGTGGTGAACTCATAATAATTGTTGTAGTGGGTGATCTCGTTGAAAGTGTTCGCGGGATCTCCCAGCTCGTCCTTAAGACCGGCAACCTCTGTCGGTTCCCCCGTGGTCTGAGGCTCTTGGGTGACAACCTGCGGCACGCAGGCTGCCAGCGCCACGCTGCCAGCTATCAGCCCAGTGGAGCGGATAAAACTTCGCCGATTCAGATACATCTCCTTGGGTGTGATTTCTGCGGGATCGATGGTATTGGGTCGGTATTTAGATGACATGGGTTCCTCGCGTTTTCTTTCTACTAATAACTAATTGTCGTATTTTTTAGGGTAATAAACAAGGTTTGTATAAGGATCCATGATTTTATCCTGATTATTCTTTAATTATTTAAGACTTTATGGATGGTATTCCTCATATTATCGCTCATTATGATAAATTTTCATACAGGATGACCTGATAATAAATTAAGAATATGATTGTTGCATATTACACAATCTAATTGTATAATATACAACAATGACCGAGATTCAGTCTCTTGCCCGGGGGTTGCGCATCCTCGACGCGCTGGGGGAAGCATCTGCTGGAGCCACCATCTCCGAACTCGCTGCACTCCTTGGAGTGGATAAGGGTACAGCCTCCCGGCTGGTTGCCACCCTGGTCTCCCATGGATATGCTGAAAAAGAAGAATCCTCCCGCCGTTTCTTTCCCGGCAGCCGGGTGGTTTCCCTCAGCCGCAGCGTCCTCAACCGCCTGCCCCTCCGCGAAGCAGCCAAACCTTACCTGAAGGACCTGATGGAACGCACCGGCGAATGTGCCCACATAGCGGTCTACTCCCAGGGCAAAGCTCTCTATATCGACCAGGTGGAATCGCCTGCCACCCTGCGCGTGAACGCCCAGGTGGGCACCATGAATCCCCTGCATTGCACCGCGCTGGGCAAAGTCTTACTGGCATTTTGTGCAGCCGAGTACCCCTCAGAATTGGAATCCTTCACTCCGGCAACCATCACTGATCCAGCCAGGTTGATAGCCCACATCGACCAGGTGCGGTTGCTGGGATATGCGGTCGATGACCAGGAATTCGATGCTGGTGTTCGCTGCATTGCGGCACCGGTTTTTGATTTCCGTGGAAAAGGGATCGCCGCCATCGGCGTTTCCGGTCCGGCCAGCCGCATTCCGTCAGGCAAGATTCCTGATCTGGCCAATGTCGTCACCAGCATCGCTGGGGAACTCTCCGAGCGCATGGTTCGTCGATAAGACCGTTTAACGAGGTTTATATGTCGAAGTTACCAGATCCAGTCGAACTCACCCGCCAACGTAATTTGCACGCAGGTTTACTTGCGCAGGGTAACCTTCCCGCCAGATTATCTCTGACCCTCTCAGAAGCCCTGGTGATCGGTCTCCTGCGCCAGGGCGTGAAAACTTTCCTCTCCGTCCTTGGACACGGCTCCACGGAGATTGGTGAGGTCCTGCGAATTTACCAGCAGGCTGGGTTGCTGCGCGTTTGTGGATTACGGAGCGAAATCGAAGCCTCCCATGCGGCTGCCGCCCTGCGTTGGATTACCGGCGAGAAAGCCGCTGTGGTCACCTCCATTGGACCTGGCGCGTTGCATGCCCTGGCTGCCTCGATCGTCCCCGCTTCGGATGGCATCGGGGTCTGGTATTTGCTGGGCGATGAGACCACCGAGGATGAAGGCTTCAACATGCAGCAGATCCCGAAGCACGATCAGGGCGGCTTCGAGCGGCTTTTCGGGACGCTCGGCAGGGCGTATTCTCTGCACACTCCCCTCTCGCTTTCATCTGCGCTCAACCGCGGCGCGGCGGTGGTGGATCATCCCTATCGCCAGGGTCCCTTCTTTCTGCTCATGCCCATGAATACCCAGGCAGCCTGGCTGGAGGATTTCAACCTGGATGAGTTGCCGGTTCCCCAAAAGATTGAATTGGGAGCTGCCGCGGGAGATTATGTGACCGCCGCCCATTGGATCCAGGAGGCGGAAAGGATCGTGATCAAGGTCGGCGGCGGCGGGCGGGACGCTGGCGCGGAACTGGTTCAGCTTCTCGATCGCAGCGGCGGGGTCCTCGTCCACACCCCCATCGCCACGGGCTGCATCCCGTTTTCCGATCCCCGGAATATGTCCGTCGGTGGTTCTAAGGGGTCTCTTTGCGGCAATTTCGCCATGGAAAATGCTGACCTGCTCATCGCAATCGGAACGCGCGCGGTCTGCCAGTCGGATTGTTCCCGCACCGGGTACCCAGGTGTGAAGCGGGTGATCAATATCAATGCCGATCTTGAAGACGCCACTCATTACAACCGCACTCTCGCGCTTGTAGGCGGTGTGCGCCCCACCCTCACCCGCCTCAATCAGGAATTGGGTGAATCGCCTCCGGCAAAAACTAAATGGCTGACGAATTGCGCCGAGAAGAAGGCTGCCTGGCAGGTATTCAAGCAGGAGCGCTTCGATAACCCCATTCTCCCCGATGATTACTGGGGTAAGCCTGTCCTCACCCAACCCGCGGTCATCCGGATCGCCGAGGATTGGGCCAAATCGAACGCAATCCCCTGCTTCTTCGACGCTGGAGACGTACAGGCGAACGGATTCCAGATCGTGGAAGATGAGCATCCCGGGCAAACCTTCACCGAAACCGGCGCATCCTATATGGGCTTCGCCGTATCCGCCCTGCTTGCCACCGGCATCGCCTCCAAACCCTTCTACGCCCTCGCTCTCACCGGTGATGGCTCCTTTACCATGAACCCGCAGATTCTGATCGATGGCGCCGAGCACGGCGCGCGGGGTTGCATCCTTCTCCTGGATAATGGGCGCATGGGCGCCATCACCGGGCTGCAAATGGACCAGTACGGGCAGGAAATTGCCACCGCTAACACCATCCATGTGGATTACCTCGCCTGGGCAAGATCCATCCCGGGTATCCTGGCTCTGGAAGGGGGCGATTCGCCCGCCTCCCTTCAAAATGCGCTGCTGCAGGCAGGCAGTCACGCAGGGCTCAGCCTCATTCACGTCCCGGTGTATTACGGACCCGATCCCTTGGGCGGCATGGGCGTTTACGGACGTTGGAACGTGGGTAACTGGAGCGAAAAAGTACAAACGATGCGTCATGAAATCGGTCTGTGATCATTAAGAGGTGAAATGAGCTCTTTGACACCCCAACGAATTCTAGAACTGGAAGAGATCGCCCGCCAGCTGCGCGTGGATAGCCTGCGCTTCATCCACCGCAGGGGATCCGGTCACCCCGGCGGAGCTCTTTCCGCCGCAGAGATCATGGCCGTCCTCTATTTTCACATCATGCGCATCGATCCCGCCCGACCGGATTGGGAGAACAGGGATCGATTCATTTTATCCAAAGGGCATGCCTCAGCGGTGCTCTATGCGGCCCTCACCAGGCGGGGGTTCTTCCCCGTCTCGGAGATGGAAAATTGGGGGGAGATCGACTGCCCGCACCAGGGGCACCCCGACCGTCTGAAGACTCCCGGCGTGGATATGACCAGCGGTCTGCTGGGTCACGGGGTGGCGGTTGGCTCGGGATTGGCCCTGGCAGCCCGGCTGAAAAACCTCGATTACCGTACCTATGTTTTATTGGGTGATGGTGAATCGCAAGGCGGGATCGTCTGGGAAGGCGCAGCCGTGGCAGCCAAATACCATCTGGCCAACCTCACGTGCATCCTGGACTGCAACGATGTACAGCTCGATGGCCCGGTGCATGAAGTGATGCCCATGGAACCCTGGGACAAAAAATGGCAGGCTGCCGGCTGGCATGTGCTGGAGATCAACGGCCACGATATCCTCGAGGTGGTGGAGGCTTTACGGGTGGCAGCCCAGATTCACGATAAGCCCACCATGGTCATCGCACGCACCACAAAAGGCAAAGGGGTTTCCTTCATGGAAAACAATTCCTTCTGGCATGGTAACGTACCCAATGCTGATCAAATGAAGCAAGCCCTGACTGAGCTGGGGGAGGTGAACCATGGCTGAGATGGCGATGCGTGAAGCCTATGGACGAGCGCTGGCAGAGTACGGAACAGAAAATCCCAATGTGGTCGCGTTGGATGTGGATACCTCCGCGTCCACGCTCTCCAGTTTCTTCGCCAAACAGTTCCCCGACAGATTCTTCAATATCGGCATCGCCGAACCCTGCATGGTGGATGTGGCTGCCGGGCTGGCGCTGGGAGGATTCATTCCATTCATCAACGGTTTTGCTTCCATCCTATCCCTGCGCGCACTGGAGCAGATCCGTACCTGTGTTTGTTACGCCCGCACGAACGTAAAGATCGCCGCCAGTTATGCCGGCATCTCGGATTTCAAGGACGGACCCACACATTACTCTATCACCGACCTCGCCAATGTCCGCGCCTTGCCCGGGATGACCGTGATCGTACCGGCAGATGCCGCCGAGGCTGCAGACTGGGTCCCGATCGTGGCTGAATACGACGGCCCGGTTTACCTGCGGATCAGCCGCGCGGGTGCACTCCCGGTTCATCAGCCGGGTTCGCCTCTCCAGATCGGAAAAGCCCGCCGTCTGCGGGAAGGGAACGATCTCACAATGATTACGATGGGTTCCATGACAGGACGCTGCCTGGTTGCCACTGACAAACTTGCGGAGAAGGGCTTGAGCGCACGTGTTCTGGAAGTGCATACGCTTAAACCGCTGGATATGGACATGATCCTGAAATGCGCTGCTGAAACCGGTGCTGTGGTCACCGCCGAGGAGCACAACATCATAGGCGGTCTGGGAAGCGCGGTGGCCGAAGTGCTCGGAGACCAGCTCCCCACCCCGCTGGAACGGGTGGGCATCCGCGATATCTTCTGCCCCACTGGAAGGGATCTGGATAAGTTGATGGACGCCTGTGGTTTTCCGTGCAGGAGATCGTAATGCTGCCCAACAGTGCTTGACCCGGAAGAAATAGATAAGTCTAATCCAAGGAGATTAGCAATGAAGATCGCAGTCATAAACGAGATCAGTGCTGCGGATAAAAATGCCGATATTCTTGAAAGCGCTGGAAGGCCGCAGGCATGAGGTGCTCAACCTTGGGAATACAAAGTGCTGGCGAGACCCCCGGCCTGCTCTACATCCATACCGGGTTAATGGCAGCGCTGCTGCTCCATCTTAAAGCCGTCGATTTCGTTATCGGCGGCTGTGGAACGGGGCTGGGTTTTCTCAATTCGGTGCTCCAATATCCCGGCGTGGTCTGCGGTCACCTGCTCACGCCGCTGGACGCCTTCTTGTTTGCCCGCATCAATGCAGGAAACTGCGTATCGCTGGCGTTGAACCAGGGATACGGCTGGGCTGGGGATGTGAACCTGCGCATGATCTTCGATAATCTATTTTCGCCCCAGACAGGCACTGGATATCCTCCCCACCGCGCAGAACCGCAGCGCCAGGGGCGGGAATTGCTGGCGAGGATCTCGCAGGCTGCCCATAAGCCCATGCCCGAGATTCTATCCGCACTGCCGGATGAGGTGATCCAGCCGGCGATTCAATTTCCCGCTTTTCGGGAGGTTCTGCAGAAAGAAATGCGCACTGATCCGGAAATTCAAAAAAAGCTGACTCCCTTGTTCAAGGGTGATGGATGCCGAGGGACGGGATCAACTGGAGGATGATACCCCAGTGAAAACGGTCGGTTAAGGAGGCCTTGATGAATCCATTAAGAGTTGCCATTGTCGGCTGCGGACGGATCTCCGATCTGCATCAGCTTGGGTACCGCGGCAGGGAAGATGCCAAAATTGTGGCCGTATGCGACACCAACAAAGCCCACGCGAAAAAGAAAGCCAAGGAATGGGGCGTTGAGAAGGTGTATGACAAATTCGAGGATGTGCTCGCGGATCGAGGGGTGGACGCGGTGGAGCTGCTCACGCCTCACCACCTGCACTGCCCCATGACCATCCAGGCAGCCCAGGCGGGCAAGCATATCTCCGTGCAGAAGCCGATGGCGCTGTGTGCTGCCGAAGCGGATGAAATGATCGCCGCCGCCAACAAAGCCGGGGTGATCCTGCGCGTGTATGAGACCTTTGTGTTTTACCCGCCCGCAGTTCGCGCCAAACAAATGATCGATGCGGGGGAGATCGGCGAGATCCGCGCGGTGCGCATGCACGTGAGTACCGGCACCGGCGATAGCGCCTGGAAGGTGCCGCTCTCCGCCTGGGTCTGGCGCCTGAACGAAAAACAGTGCGGTGGGGGTCCCTTGGTCTTTGACCACGGCTATCACCTCTTCTCTCTGGGGTATTACCTGGGCGGCCCGGTGGAGCGGGTCTATGCCTGGATCGATAAAACTCCGTTGGCTGAAACTGCAGGAGTCTATAAGATCGACGCCCCCGCCATGATCATGTTCCAATACAAAGCCCCGCGCTGTTACGGCGAGCTGGATATTGAACACACCCCCAAAATGCGCATCTACTCGGATTATTATGCTGATGATGACCGCATCGAGGTGATCGGCGAAAAAGGAATGATCTTTATCAATCGCTACACTGCCCGCACGGTGGACCTACCTGAATTGATGCTTTTCAAAGATGGCAAGACCACCGCCATTCCGGTGCAAGGCGTGGAGTGGCACGATAGCTTCACAGCCACAACCATCGACTTCATCGAGAAGGTGAATTCAGGCGGTCAACCGCGATTGGATGGTCCCACCGGCAAGGCAGTCCTGCAGTTCACCCTGGCAGCTCTGCAAAGCGCGGAGACGGGCAAAGAAGTCCGACCAGATGACGTGAAATAGTTTGGACAAACCGTTTAATATTTCACAAATTGGATAAAAACGGTTATGATTAGAGACGATAAATTTTCTAATTCCTCATGGAGGTAAATTATGTTAAACGCAGCAATGCATAAAGCGATTAATGAGCAGATCAACAAAGAATTGTATTCATCTTACCTTTACCTTGCGATGGCAGCTTACTTCGAAGAGCAGAATCTGCCTGGTTTTGCCCACTGGATGTACGTGCAGGAAGGGGAGGAACGCGAACACGGCAAGAAATTCTATGGGTACCTGGTGGACCGCGGCGCGAAAGTTGAGTTAAAAGCCATCGCCGGACCAGAAACCACCTGGAAATCCAGCCTGGAGGTTTTCAAACAGGTACAGAAGCACGAAGCCGCGGTGACCGCTTCCATCAATGCCCTGTATGAATTGGCTCTGTCTGAAAAGGATTACGCCTCACAGATCATGTTGCAATGGTTTATCACCGAGCAGATCGAAGAGGAAAAGAACGCCGCTGAAATCGTGCAGAAACTTGAGATGATCGAGGCGAAAGGTACTGCTGTGTTGATGCTGGATCATGAGTTGGGGCATCGCGGCAGGGATTAAGATCCAACACCCGGAGGCAGCCCCTCCGGGTTTTTTCTTGATTTATTTCGAATGGTTGAATTGTTGATTTGTAAGTCGAACAATAATTATTCATTTTTTTGGAGCAGGTATGAAAGCAAAGATTGGCGTGGTGGGTCTGGGTGTGATGGGGCACATGTTGGCCCTCAACATGGAGCGAAACGGGTTTCCGGTAGCAGGTTTTAATCGCAACCCCGCCCGGACAAAAGCATTTTTGGATGGTCCCGCCAAAGGGAAAAATTTGATCGGGACGTATTCCCCTGCGGAATTAATGGCCGCATTGGAGGAACCCCGCCGCGTATTGCTAATGGTACCCGCCGGCGAGGCTGTGGATGAGACCATTCTGCTTTTAAAACCCTTCCTGAAAGCCGGTGATATTCTCATCGATGGCGGAAATTCGTACTTTCTGGATACCGAACGCCGTAACCTGGCCCTGGCAAAGGAGAATTTCCAATTTATCGGCACGGGCGTTTCCGGTGGAGAGCAGGGTGCCCTGTGGGGTCCAGCGATCATGCCGGGCGGCCAACGCGAAGCCTGGGAAGCCCTGGCTCCCATCTTCCGCGCCATCGCGGCTAAAGCAGAGGATGGTGAACCTTGTGTGGACTATATCGGCCCGCGCGGTTCTGGCCACTATGTGAAAATGATCCACAACGGGATCGAGTACAGCGATATGCAGCTCATCGCCGAGATCTACGATATCCTGCACCGCGGGGCGGGCTTGACCGCGGGGGAACTGGCTGACCTCTTTAGCGAATGGAATAAAGGGATCCTTCGGTCATATCTGATCGAGATAACTGCAGCTGTGCTTCGATATACCGACCCTGAAACCGGAAAACCCCTGGTGGATGTGATCCTCGATCAGGCGCAGCAAAAAGGCACCGGAAAATGGACTTCTCAAAACGCATTTGATATTGGCGCGCCGATCCCCTCCATCAACGCTGCCGTGGAGAGCCGCATCCTTTCCAGCCTTAAGGAGCAAAGGGTCGCCGCCAGCAAGGTTTTCACCGGTCCGGAGATGAAATTTCACGGCAGCCGGTCGGAATTAATTGAAGCCGCGCAGGATGCCCTGTATGCCAGCAAGGTCATTTCGTATGCCCAGGGGATGGGAATGTTGCAGATCGCTTCAAGGGAATACGATTACGATCTGGATCTCGGTGGGATTGCCAAAATCTGGAGGGCTGGTTGCATCATTCGCGCAACCCTGCTGGGGGATATCACTGCCGCGTATCAAAGTAACCCGGGGTTACCCAATCTGCTTCTGGATGAAGCCTTCCATCGGGCTGTGGAAACGCGGCAAAACGCGCTCCGCTTCGTGCTGCAATCCGCGATTGGGATGGGCATCCCCACCCTGGCATTGAGCTCTGCGCTGGCCTATTTTGACGCTTATCGCAGCGAGCGACTGCCAGCCAACCTCACCCAGGCGCAGCGGGATTATTTCGGCGCGCATACCTATCAGAGATTGGACCAGGAAGGGACATTTCATACCCAGTGGGAATCCTGAGCGGAAAATACAACCTGTCTAACAATTTATGATGAAACAGTCAGGCACCAAGTGAACTGGCTGTTTTTTTTGTGTTCAACCTGTGATTGAAGTGAATTCAATCAACTTGGTTTGATCCTAATGCCGTCCCGAGACTTGAAAAAAGAACCTTTATGATGTTATAATATTATTTATTAGCATATGCTAATATTTCTATAAAAGCAGGAAAATCATGTCCGAAGCGCCAAATTTCACGCCTGTTTCCCGTCCCACCCCAACCATTGAGGATTATCTGGCCATCATTTACATCCTGGAGCGGGATGGAGAAGAGATCATCCCGGCTCATCTCGCCAAATCCCTGGAGGTGGCTCCCCCCACTGTTACCGTTACGTTGAAACGGATGGAGCGGGATGGCTGGATCACCAATGAGCATGATAAAGGGGTATCTCTGACTAAAACCGGGCGTGAAGCAGCGAGCTCTGTGCTCAGAAGGCATATGCTCATTGAATGGATGCTTGCGCGTATGCTGCACGTCCCCTGGTCGCAGCTTCACTCGGAAGCAGATGAGATCGAGCATACTATTTCAAACGAAATCGAAGCCCAAATGCGCGCCAACCTGGATGATCCCCGCCAATGCCCGCACGGCAATCCCCTGCCCGGTTTCGAGTATCTTGCGTCCGATTGGCTCCCGCTCACCAGCATACAGCCTGGTGAAAAGGTGACTATCCGCCGCATCCATGAGACCGCCGAGGATAACCGCGACCTGCTCTATTTTTTGGAGATAAATGGGATCGTTCCTGGACGCAGTGCGGAGGTCCGCGAAGTGCTGCCATTCAACCAAACTCTCAGCCTCCGATTGGGCGACAAGGATATTTCCCTGGGTTTTCCCGCCGCTCAATTTCTCTTCGTCGAGAAAACACCCTCATAAACAACCATGGCGATGATCCAGCTCACTGAATTGCATCCCGGCACCAATGCCATCATCCGTCATCTGGATGGAGGCCATTCCATCATTTCCCGCCTGGCCGCAATGGGTTTCACCCCCGGGGGCAGCCTTTCGGTTGTGCGCAGTTCGGGAAATGGACCGCTTCTCGTCTGCCTGCGCGGATCTCGAGTGGCACTAGGTCAGGGTGAAGCTTCCCATATTTTCGTTTCGTTGGCTGAGGAAATGACCTCGCCAGTGGCGGAGAAGGGCTGCGGCTGCGAGATTACCATCGCGCTAACAGGCCAGCCAAACGTGGGCAAGTCCTCTGTATTCAACCTGCTCACCGGGTTGAACCAGCATGTGGGCAACTGGACCGGGAAAACCGTGGAGAACAAAGAGGGCAAATACCACTACTCGGACGTGAATTTCCGCGTGGTCGATCTTCCCGGCACTTATAGTTTGACCGCCAGCTCGGAAGAAGAACGCATCGCCCGGGATTACCTTTTGCATGGCGGACTTGAGTTGGCCGTTGTGGTGGTGAACGCTGCCTCGTTGGAGCGTAGTCTCTACCTGGTGGCTGAAATGCTGCTGCTGCCTGTTCCGCTAGTGATCGCGCTTAATATGACCGACGTGGCAGAGCAGGAAGGGGTGAAGGTGGATCCGCGCGTTTTGGAAGCCGCTCTGGGCATCCCCGTGGTACCCATGGTTGCCGCCCGTGGGACCGGATTGAAGGTACTTCAGGAAACCATCCTGCAGTTCTACGATCACGCCATTCCCTACCAGCCCAGGGTACCCTCCATCCTTCCCGCTCACCAGGCGATTTTGGACGATTTAATGGGACGCATCCAGCCGTATATCCCCGCCGGTTATCCCCCTACATGGCTGGCAATCAAGCTGCTGGAGGGTGACGAAGAGATCACCGCTCTAATGAAAACCGCCATCCCTGCGAAAGAATGGGAAGGCGTCGAAGCGCTGCTATATCAGCACGAGGATGCCATTCTGGATATCGCCGGGGCGCGGTACGAGTGGGCTGCCAGGATCATGCGCGCGGCGGTGGAAGAACCCAAGGTGACACGCGCGAGCCTTACCGCAAATCTGGATCGCTTGCTTACCCACCCGTTCTGGGGAACCCTTGGCCTTCTGCTCATCCTCGGCGCGGTTTTTTGGCTGACCTATAGCATCGGCAGCCCCATCCAGGTGGCTCTAAGCAAGGGGATCAACACTCTTGCGCAAGCCCTGCGTTCCAGTTGGCCATTTCAACCTGGCTGGTTCCTGGAATTTCTGGCTGTTGGGCTGCTGGGCGGCATCGGTATGATCCTCACATTCCTGCCCATTCTGGTCATCTTTTTTGCCAGTCTGGGATTTCTGGAGGATACCGGGTATATGTCGCGGGCGGCATTTCTCTCTGACCGCTGGATGCACAAGATGGGGCTGCATGGCAAGAGCTTCATGCCCATCCTGCTCGGTTTTGGTTGCAATGTGCCCGCCGTCCTGGGCACCCGTATCATCGAATCCCACCGCTCGAGGCTGCTGACCACCATGCTCATCCCGCTGATCCCCTGCACCGCGCGCATGGCGGTGATAACCGTACTTGCCGCGGCTTTCTTTGGGCAATATGCGTTCTGGATCTCCTGGGGCCTGGTGGGGCTCAGCCTGGCGATCATGATCGTGGTCGGGTTGTTACTGCATCACTTTTTCTTCGAGAACGAGCACGTGCCTTTCATCATGGAGCTGCCGCTTTATCATGTGCCCAATATGCGCACCATCGGCATCTATACCTGGGAGAACATCCTCGGCTTTCTCAAGAAAGCCGGCACGACCATCCTTATCGCTACCATGATCATCTGGGCGCTGGCATATTTCCCTTCCGGACACATTGAACAAAGCTACCTTGGCATGGTTGGCCGTTTCCTGGAACCAGTCGGCAGCCTGATGGGTTTGCCCTGGCCGGTGCTGGTGGCGCTGCTGGCCAGCATCATCGCCAAGGAAAATGCTGTGGCCACCCTGGCGGTGCTCTACGGAAGTGTTGCGGTTCTGGCAGCCTCCCTGCCGCTGGCGGCTGCTCTGGCATTTATGGTCTTCTTAGTGCTTTTCATCCCCTGTGTGGGCACCGTCGCCGCCATCCGCCAGGAGACAAAATCCTGGAAGTGGACCATGGGAAATATCGGCATGCAATTGGTACTTTCTCTCAGCCTGGCGATTGCCGTGTTCCAGGTGGGCAGGTTATTTTAAATGCTTTACCGTGTATTGCATGAACTTGCTGCGGGGAATTCCCGAAACGTGGCTGAGATCGCCCGCTCGCTCGGCATTTCGCCCCTCATGGCCGCGCGTATTATCGAAGACCTGAGCCGGCTGAGGTATCTGGAATCCAACGCTTCGGATTGCAGCAGCCAGGCTTGTTCCTGTGGAGGCTGCCCGGCTTCGGCAGCCTGCAAGGAACCGGATCGTTTCTGGTTTATTACCCAAAAGGGGCAAACCCTGCTTAAGCATCAAGTCAACAATTAATTCGGCCAAAATAGACCAGCCCTCACCCAAAGCGTTCGGGGCAATATTAATTTCGTGAATTCGTGAATTCCCTGTGTTTTTACCCTGACAAATCTGTTATAATTTTTCTACTCATTTATTGAGTATTATTCATTAATAAATTAATTAAACAGACATATTTAATTTCCCCAGGAGAAAATGATGCCCATACTGCTGTCCGATACAGTCATCCTTGTAACCCGAAACGGCATGGGCGAAGCCGAGCCTGAGCTGCAATTGAAACTAGCTGGAACTTACTTCAAACTACTTGATGAGAATAATCTCCTTCCTGCAGCGATATGCTTTTACACGGATGGGGTCAAACTGACGGTGGAAGATTCGCCGGTTTTGGAATCGCTGCAGTCATTAGTGAATAAAGGTGTACGCCTAATATTATGCAGCACGTGTTTAAATTATTTCAACCTGGTGGACAAAGCCAAAGTGGGCATCATCGGGGGAATGACCGATATCATCGAAGCCCAAATGAAGGCAGAGAAAGTGATCTCGATCTAGGCTTTCACGCATCTCCCGGCGCGTAACGGTGAAGAAATCAACTCAACCCAGCCCCGTATCCCCTGCTCTGACAATTAGAGGGTTGAATTAAACCTTCTGATTAGGTATGATACGCCAAGGCAATGAGATCCAAGAAGCCATTATGCCTATAGCGCTATTCAAAGCACAACACTACACTGAATACCACAAGGATGGAAGCATCTGGGCTAAGGGGCAGATGGCGGATGGCGCTCCCACCGGTTACTGGGAATGGTTCCGAAAAGACGGCTCGAGAATGCGCTCAGGATATTTCGAGAATGGAAAGCCTGTCGGTGAGTGGATCACTTACGACAAGGATGGCAAAGTCTATAAAGTGACTACGAGGAAAGTCTAGGTTAATTTTTTCCATGAAGGGAAGGACACCATGGATTCAAATCAAAAATCTCCAGTTAATATAGATGAATATATCGCCGGTTTTCCTAAGGAAACACAGACTATCCTGCAAAAGATCAGACAGACAATAAAAGCTGCCGCGCCTGAAGCGGAAGAGGCAATTTCCTACCAGATGCCAACCTTCAAGCTCCACGGGAATCTGGTCCATTTCGCCGGCTACACCCATCACATCGGTTTTTACCCGGTCCCCTCGGGGATCGAGAAATTCAAGACTGATCTTTCGGTTTACAAACAGGGCAAGGGCTCGGTGCAGTTTCCCCTGGATCAACCCATACCCTATGACCTGATCACCCGGATCGTGAAATACCGGGTGGAAGAGAATATGAAGAAGGCGGCTGGGAAAAAGAAAAAGTAAGATTCCGGTTTATCAAAAAAACACCCGGCAGAAAGGCGCTATACATACCTTTGGCCGGGTGTTTGATATTAAGCCGGTCGCAAACTATCGATGCAGATCGAACCGATCAAGATTCATGACCTTGGTCCAGGCTGCTACAAAGTCATGGATGAACTTATCCTGGGCATCCTTGCTTCCATAAACCTCCGCGAGCGCACGAAGCTGAGCGTTGGAACCGAAGATCAAGTCAACCCTCGTGGCAGTCCACTTGGCAGCCCCGGTGGCGCGGTCGTGACCCTCAAACAAGTCGCGCTCCTCCGAAGTCGCTTTCCACACAGTGTTCATATCCAGCAGGTTCACGAAGAAATCATTGGTCAGCGCTTCCGGTCGTTTGGTAAAGACTCCGTCCTTGCTCCCATTGAAATTGGCATTGAGCACCCTCATCCCGCCCACCAGGACGGTCATTTCCGGGGCGGTCAAGGTCAGCAGCTGCGCCTTATCCAGCAACAGCTCCTCGGCAGGAACAGCATAACGTGTCTTCTGAAAGTTACGAAAGCCATCCGCCTTGGGCTCGAGTACCCCGAAGGATTTCACATCGGTTTGCTCCTGGGATGCATCCATTCGACCCGGTGTGAAGGGAACCGTGATAACCGAGTCGGCGTTTTTCGCACCCATTTCGATGCCTGCGCAACCCGCCAGGACGATCAGGTCGGCCAGGGAGATTTTCTTGCCACCGGTTTGGGATTTATTGAATTCGCTCTGAATATTCTCTAAAACCTTCAAAACTTTGGCAAGTTTTTCCCCTTCGTTCACCTGCCAATCCTTCTGGGGTGCCAGGCGGATGCGCGCGCCATTTGCGCCTCCACGTTTATCCGAGCCCCGAAAGGTGGACGCCGAAGCCCAAGCGGTTTTCACCAGCTCCGAGACCGATAACCCGGAAGCTTTGACCTTTTCCTTAAGCGCCGCGATATCTTTTTCATCGACAAGTTTATGATCGACAGCCGGAATAGGATCCTGCCAGATCAGCACTTCAGCTGGCACTTCCGGTCCGAGGTAGCGCGTCCGTGGACCCATATCCCGGTGGGTTAGCTTGAACCAGGCACGGGCAAATGCGTCGGCAAATTGGTCGGGGTTTTCCATGAACCGGCGTGAGATCTTCTCGTATTCCGGATCAAACCTTAATGCCAGGTCAGTAGTCAGCATGGTCGGGAGATGCTTTTTGACAGGGTCGAAAGGATCAGGAACCGTGGCGCCGGCTCCTTTCGCCACCCACTGATTCGCTCCAGCTGGACTTTTCGTCAGCTCCCATTCGTACCCAAAAAGATTCCAGAAGAAGTTGGTGCTCCATTTGGTGGGCGTGGTCGACCAGATCACCTCCAGCCCGCTGGTGATCGCATCCCCGCCCTTGCCGGTGCCGTATTTGCTTTTCCACCCAAGACCTTGATCCTCGATTCCGGTTGCTTCGGGTTCAGGACCCACCAACGCGGCATCGCCAGCTCCATGGGTCTTCCCAAAAGTGTGCCCGCCTGCGATAAGCGCGACCGTTTCTTCGTCGTTCATTGCCATGCGCGCGAAGGTCTCGCGGATATCCTTTGCCGCCAGTATTGGATCCGGATTTCCATTCGGCCCTTCAGGGTTTACATAGATAAGCCCCATCTGCACCGCTGCCAGGGGGTTCTCGAGCTTGCGGTCTCCGCTATAGCGCTTGTCATCCAGCCATTTGGATTCGGAACCCCAGTACACATCCAGGTCAGGTTCCCATACGTCCTCGCGCCCGCCGGCGAATCCGAAAGTCTTCAGTCCCATCGTCTCCAGGGCAACGTTTCCGGTGAGGATCATAAGATCCGCCCAGGAGATCTTGCGCCCGTATTTCTGCTTGACTGGCCACAGCAGCCGGCGCGCCTTATCCAGGCTGACGTTATCTGGCCAGCTATTCAGCGGGGCGAAACGCTGCTGCCCCCTGCCCGCCCCGCCGCGGCCATCCCCCACCCGGTAGGTGCCGGCGCTGTGCCAGGCCATGCGAATGAAAAGCGGACCATAGTTTCCAAAATCCGCCGGCCACCAATCCTGGGATTCGGTCATCACCGCGGCGATATCCTTCTTCACCGCAGCCAGATCGAGACTATTGAACTCCTTTGCGTAATCGAAGTCCTCACCCATCGGATTGGATTTACGGGAGTGCTGATGCAGCAATTCCAGCTTAAGCCGGTTCGGCCACCAATCCTGGTTGGTGGTACCCCCACCTGCATGGGGGTTGTGCATGTTTTGTTTGCTTTCTTCAGACATGATTCTTTCTCCTTTCAATTTCTGATTCTTGATTCTCGATTTCACACATTCCTTGGTCTTATCGATCCGTTTTACCGTCTTTCTTACAGTCCTCACACAGCCCATAGAGGGAAATTTGAGGTCGAATGATCTGAAACCCCGAGTACTGCTCGAGCGATCGCAGGGATTTCTGGTCAAGAGTCACTTCAGCATCAATGATCTTTCCGCAATTAAGGCAGATCAGGTGAGGATGGGGTTCAGGTCGGTTGCCATCATAATGGCTGTCATCACGCAGATCGATTTCCAGCACCTGGCCTATTTCTTTCAACAATGCCAGGGTTTTATAAACCGTCGCATGGCTCATGGTTGGGAAGCGGGTGTGGATTTTTGCGTAAAGCTGACCTGCGCTGGGGTGGCCATCGCTAACGGCGATCAGCCGCACAAGCTCCACCCGCTGGGGAGTCAGGCGGAAATCCTTTTCCTTGAGGGCTGTGATCATTTCGTTGAAACGTGTTTCGGGTTCAGTGTTCATAATTGATATTAATTACTTATGGATATTTATTATCTATTATTATACGCTTTTGAAAGAAGAGATGCAAATCAGAACTTGAAAACGACTACTTTTTAAATATACCAGAGGGGTGTGAACCATACTAAACAAAAAACCACCATTCAGTGGTTTTTGGTGCCCCTCGCAGTTGGTGCACCCTCGCAGAGGGCAAGGAGACTCGAATAAAAAAAACCACCTAAACGGTGGTCTTGGTGCCCCTCGCGGTTGGTGCACCCTCGCAGAGGGCAAGGAGACTCGAATAAAAAAACCACCTAAAGGTGGTTTTGGTGCCCCCAAGGAGACTCGAACTCCTGTTATGGCCTTGAAAGGGCCGTGTCCTAACCACTAGACCATGGGGGCAACGCGAGGAATTTTACCGTACCTCCTCATTCCGGTCAAGAATTTTCACGCCGGGTCTTTCGGCACCGGGTCCAATATTCAGATCAGGATTCAATCATGCCAAAATTCTACCCACGCGAAATAGTAATTCCGGGGTAGGTTAAGGTCACCTTTTTTCAAGTGGGTATATGGGAAAGGTGTTTGATTCCTGGGGGATTGAAAAAAACGGTATCGGTTCGTATACTGAATTCAACCTTAAGGATTCAGGGGAGGGAATATGAATTGGAAACAGGAAATTCTAAATCCGTACCTGGGTGCGATCCTGAAAGCTGTTCTTTGGCCGATCGGCAGGATGAGGTTACCGCAGGTACAGGGATCCATAACATTAGCAGGGTTGGTCGATCCTGTTGAAGTCCTGCGGGATCGCTGGGGTATTGCCCACATTTTCGCCAACCATGAGACTGACATGGTTTTTGCCCAGGGGTTCGTCCATGCCCAGGAACGGTTGTGGCAGATGGATTTCACCCGGCGTGTTGTATTTGGCAGGTTATCAGAGGTTCTTGGGGAAGCTGCACTACCAGTGGACCGAGTGATGCGGACGCTGGGGTTTTATCGGACGGCAGAAAAGGAGGCTGAAATTGTTTCCCCTGAATTCCGTTCTTTCCTGGAATCATACTGTGCCGGCGTGAATGCATGGATGGATTCCGCGATTAATCGAAATAAACTCCCTATTGAGTTCATGCTCCTCGGATATCGCCCGGAACCCTGGCGGGTCGCGGATTCAATGGGCTGGGGAAAATTGATGTGCTGGACTTTGGCTGCAAACTGGCAGTCTGAACTGTACCGCGGTTTACTTCACGAACATTTGGGCAATGCAAAGACAGGTGAATTGGAACTCAATATCGAAAAAGCACGGGCTGTGATCCTTGATGCCGGTTCGATCCGACCGGATGGCATGAGCTTCGACCCATCATCCATATTTACCGGGTCAACCGCTGGCGGTGGTGTTGGCAGCAATAACTGGGTAGTGGATGGCAAGCGCAGCGCATCAGGTTCCCCTTTGCTGGCGAATGACATGCACCTGGAGCTGACAGCCCCAGGCATTTGGTTTGAAAACCACCTTGTTGGTGGGAGATTTAATATCGCAGGTGTTGTAATGCCCGGGGTGCCTTTGATTATCGCAGGACATAATCGTAGAGTCGCCTGGGCTTACACGGATAGCTTCGCGGATACCCAGGATCTTTACGAAGAGCATATTCGGCAGGGGAAGGATGGCAGGTCAGAATATGAATTCAAGGGAAAATGGCTTCCCCTCGAATCCCGCCCTGAGAGAATCAAAATCAAGGGCGGAAAAACTGTTGAGGAGGAAGTTCGACTTACCCATCATGGTCCAATCATCAACAGCTTTTTTAAAGATGCATTTCCCGATCTTCCGCCAATGGCTCTGCGCTGGACAGCCCTGGAACCCGCACATACTTTTGAGGCCGTTTATGAAATGAACCTTGCAGAAGATTGCTTCTCCTTTCGGGAAGCATTGCGCAAGTTCGATGACCCTTCCCAAAATATTGTCTACGCGGATACAAAGGGAAATATCGCGTACACGTTGAATGGCAGGATTCCCATCCGGGTAAAAGGAGATGGTTCCATCCCCTCTCCGGGGTGGACCGGTGATCAAGAATGGACCGGATATATCCCGTTTGAAGAATTACCGCAACTTTTCAATCCTGGCAGCGGTTTTATCGCAACGGCGAACAACCAGGTCCAGAGATCGGATTTTCCCCATTTCATTGGCAAGGATTATGTCATTTCAGATCGGGCTGGACGTATCGTCGAGTTGTTGAAGACCGACGAAAAAGTTGATATTCCTTACTATAAGAAGATGCAATTTGACTTGATTTCGCCGTCCGGCCGTCATTTTGCCGATCATGTTAAAACATTAAAAACATCGGACCCAGAACTCATCCCGATCGTTAAGGCAATGGCAGACTGGAATGGCGAATTAGGTCCGGATAACCCAGTGGCAAGTGTTTTTGAGGTGACCATCCGTCTTTCGGTTCGGATGTTGGTTAACCACCACCTGGGGGCCTTTGGTCTACGGGTTCGCGGGGATGGTCCTTTCGCAGGTGAATGGCCGGGGCATATTTGGGAATGGTTCGTCAATCTTCTTGACGAACCGGATTCTCCCTTCTTTGATATTGGCCACGGAGAAAAACGCGATGATATTTTGATCCTGGCATTGCGCGAAGCCGTTGATTTTCTTAAAGGAGAGATCGGAACTGATTTATCGAATTGGCAATGGAAGAAAATTCATAAATTATTCTTTAATCACATTCTTGGGGGGCAAGAACCGCTTGATCAGGTTTTCAACCTGGGCCCTTTCCCGATTGGTGGGGATGGTTCGACCATTTGGGCATCCCATATGAATTATCACGATCTAAAAATTAACCCCATTGTCGGTCCCCCCTTCCGGTTCATTGCTGATCTGGGCGATCTGGATCATTGCCAGGGGATCCTTGCTCCCGGCCAATCCGGGCACTTTTCGAGCCCACATTACAAAGACGGAATTAAACCCTGGTTTTCGGGAGACTACCACCTGATCCTGATTCAACGCAGCGAGATCGAGGAGAACCTGGAATCGAAATTGCTTTTAAACCCACAAAGAACATAAATCGATCGCGGATTGATCCGTTATTCAGAGATTCCTGATCTGTCCTGCAGATTGGCTCGGTTAAATCCGATCAGCAATTATCCTAACTTGCGAAATCGCGGAATGTCCGCGGAGAGGTGATTGCCAAGGATGTGATTCCAAGTGACCTTTGGAATCCACTTTTTCCGCTGAATTTTCATCATTACACCGGGTCTTTTGGCATCCTCTCCACAGCAGAGCTCTCCATTTTTTCTGCCGGGAATGGCATCAGCATCCCCTGCAGGCTCGCCGGATCCCGGTTTTCCAGCCATTGCCAGCAGTATTTGTATCCAGGATCACCGGCATGCGGGGGTGCACCTTGGCCACAATTGCGTTCGCCTCAGTGGTGATGATCGTGCAGCTCTTCAGCTCGTCGCCCTCCGGCGAGCGCCACAGCTCCCACAGCCCTGCGAAGGCGAAAGGCTGCTTCCCTTTCAACTGGAACCGGAAGGGTTTTGAGGGTCCCTTTTCCTGCTTCTGCCATTCGTAGAATCCATCCGCAGGGATCAGGCAACGCCGCCTCGCAAATGCAGTTTTGAAGGAGGGTTTTTCCTGGATCGTCTCGGCGCGGGCATTAAACATCTTGCTGCCGATGCTGATATCCTTTGCCCAGGAAGGGATCAATCCCCAGCGCATATACTCGATCCGACGGGTCTCCGCGCTGGCCAGCACCGCCACCGGCTGGGTGGGGGCGATATTCTCCCTCAACACCCAATCCACTGGTGCCTCGCTCAGGTCGAAAGCTTCCTGCAATTCCACTGGCTCCACGCCCAGGGTGAATCTTCCGCACATGCCCGCCTCCTTCCCTTTCCCAAAACCGCTAAGGTTATAATACCATCATATTTTTCCCGCGAGGAACTTATGCCCGCTCCCCTGGTTGAATGCATCCCCAATTTCAGCGAAGCCCGCCGCCCGGAGGTGGTGGAGGCAATCCTGGGATCGATCCGTTCGGTTCCTGGCGTGCGCATCCTGGACCATCACTCGGACATCGATCACAACCGCACCGTGGTGACCTACGTGGGCACCCCCGCAGCGGTTGAGGAAGCCGCCTTCCAGGCGATCCGTACCGCTTCCGAACAAATCAACCTGGAAGATCACATCGGCGCTCACCCGCGGATCGGCGCCACGGATGTGGTGCCCTTCGTCCCTATCACCGGGGTGAGCATGCAGGAATGTGTGGAGATGGCACGTCGGCTGGGAAAACGAGTGGGGGAGGAATTACAGATCCCCGTATTACTTATATGAAGAAGCCGCCACCCGCCCGGAACGTCAGAACCTGGAGAACATCCGCAAGGGACAATACGAAGGGCTGAAAGAAGAGATCGAGTCAGACCCCTCCCGTGTTCCGGATTTTGGTCCTTCCAGGATGGGCACAGCCGGAGCCACCGTTATCGGCGCACGGCAGCCGCTCATCGCCTTCAATGTCTATCTCACCACCGATCAAGTCCCCATCGCCCAGAAGATCGCCAAAGCCATCCGCCAGTCCTCGGGTGGAATGCGCTATCGTAAAAGCCATGGGCATTTTGGTGGATGGACGTGCGCAGGTTTCCATGAATCTGACCAATTTTCGCCAGTCGCCGATCGCCCGGGTTGTGGAGATGGTCCGACGGGAAGCCGCCCGGTACGGGGTGAATATCCACCACACAGAGCTGGTTGGCCTGGCCCCCCAGGAATCACTGATCGACGCCGCAGTGTGGTACCTGCAGCTCGACCAGTTCGAGCCCGGTCAGGTGCTGGAAACAAAGTTGTTTGATGCCCAGCATGAAGCGCCTGATACTGCCTCCCAGAATGAACCCACTTTTCTCGACCGTCTTGCGGCAGGCAGTGCAGCTCCGGGCGGGGGATCTGCTTCCGCTTATACCGGCGCCGAGGCGGCCTCCCTGGCTGCCATGGTCGCCCGCCTGACAGTGGGCAGAAAAAAATACGCCGAAGTTGAAACGCAGATGTGGACGCTCGTCGAACAGGCTGATTCTCTTCGCGCGGAGCTGACCGCCTGTGTGGCGGAAGATACTGCTGCCTTCGAAGGATTGATAGCAGCCATGAAGTTACCAAAAGACACCGAGGAGCAGCTCAACATCCGCGCCAAGTCTATTCAAAACGCCACTCTGGAAGCCATCCGCGTACCGCAGAAGGTCGCCCATCCTTGCGCTGGAGGCAATGAAGCTTTGTCTTCTGGTTTGCCAGAAGGGCAACGCTCAACGCTATTTCAGATGGAGCCACTGGAGGAGCGCTGGCCAAGGCCGCCATAACTGGAGCAGGTTACAACATCCGCATTAATTGCCTCGGGTTGGAGGATAGGTCCATCGCCACAATTTGTGAAGACGACCTGCGCAAGCTGGAAAAAGAAGCCGCTGACCTGCAGGCGGAGATCCATCACACACTCATGGAGCGCGGGGGGTTCAACCCGGCTTGAAATTCAACATCCATTTTTTGGCCGTCTCCGTCCTATCCAGCGTGTTCCTGCTCAGCGCCTGCCAAAGCACTGCAGCAATATTCACCAACCCCCGCCCCGACTTCAGCCGCGACGCTTACAGTGCCGCCGGCAACACCCACGAAATCCCCGACCCCCGTTTCATCTCCCACGTCGAGCATGCCGTGTGATCCGGATTACTGCATCAAGGCAGGGGATTTCCCCCTTGAACGGCCCATCCTGCCTCCAGCCAATGACCGGGTGGACGAAACCTATCGTTATGGCTACACGCAGGTTGGTACCCGTGAGCCGCACCATGGAGTGGAGTTTAATAATCCCATAGGCACCCCCATCCACGCCGCAGCGGCGGGCACCGTGCTCTACGCAGGCACGGATTCCGCACAAGTCATCGGTCTTTACCCCAACTTTTACGGCAACCTGGTGATCCTCCAGCACAACCTACCAGGGTTCGTGACGCCTGTTTTTACGCTCTATGGGCACCTATCCTCAATTGCGGTTAGTACCGGGGATAAAGTCTCCCGCGGAGAAGGGATTGGCGCAGTCGGGCTCACCGGCTCCGCCATCGGCGCCCACCTGCACTTTGAGGTCCGCCTGGGTGAAATTGAATATGACCACACCGCCAACCCGGAGCTGTTCCTGGCTCCCCCGCCCGCCCTGGATTCAACCCTCCCCAATGGCATTCTCACCGGACGAATCGAGGATCAATTCGGCTCACCGCTCAATATTCCCATCACCATTCAACCTGTTCTGCCGGATGGATCATTGGGTTCAGCGCTTTTTCCCGAACTTTATGGAGCCGGCGTACCAGCATCCCCTGCCTGGGGGGAGAACTTTCTTGTCTCCGGTCTCCCGGCAGGAAAATACCGCGTGGCATTTGTCAATTATTCCAAAGTATTTGAGCACACCGTGGAGGTCATCCCTGGTGGTGTGACATTTGTTAGAATTCAAGCTAAACCATAAACGAGGAGAGCAACAATGGGACTGAAATCGGACGGCTGGATCCGCAGGATGGCGCTGGAGCACAAAATGATCGACCCCTTTACCGACGGGCAAAAGCGAGACGGGGTGATTTCCTACGGGACTTCCTCCTACGGATATGATATCCGCGTGGCGGACGAGTATAAGATCTTCACCAACGTCTATTCCGCCGTGGTGGATCCCAAAGCATTCGATAATCGTTCCATGGTGGATTTCAAGGGTGATGTGTGCGTAATCCCACCCAATTCCTTCGCCCTGGCGCGCACGGTGGAGTACTTCCGTATTCCCGCGCTCGGTGCTGACCATCTGCCTGGGCAAGAGCACCTACGCCCGCTGCGGGATCATCGTCAACGTGACCCCCTTCGAGCCGGAATGGGAAGGCTTTGTGACCCTCGAGATCTCCAACACCACCCCCCTGCCGGCCAAGATCTATTCCAACGAGGGCATCGCCCAGGTGCTGTTTTTCGAGGGCGACGAGCCCTGCGATGTCTCCTACGCGGATAAGAAGGGCAAGTACCAGAAGCAGGTTGGGGTGGTTTTGCCAAAACTTTGATCAATATTTTTCAGATTTGAAAATAATCACCGGATGAAAGCATCTACCATCCGGTTTTTTCATTAGTTATCCCCAACGATTCAACGAATCGCCATATTTCTATTCAACGAGTCGTCAAATCGACGATTATCCCGCAACCAGTAACCTCCATCCCCTAACTTAATTGACTTGCCTATCCTCCTATGATATTATCATCTCATCATAATTTATTATTTTCCCGTACTTTAACAATCCGTCTTTCATTTATTTTTTCTGGAGGAATTATTCATGAGCGCAGATTTTATCGCTCGCCTGATCGGGATGGTCGTTTTCGCCATCCTCGGCACCTACTGGGGTACCCAGATCGGTGCCATGGCCACCGCCAACGATGTGATTCCCACCGTACCGATCGCGCAGTATTCATTCACCATCGGCCTGGTCGGCGCCCTCTTTGGGCTCATCCTGACCCCCTATTTCACCACCCGTCCTGTTCGCGCGCTGCGTGCCCTGCTGGGTCGCGTCTCCGCGCAGACGCTGACGGCTGCCCTTTTCGGGCTAATCGCCGGATTGCTCATCGCGGCCCTCCTGGCTTTCCCGCTCTCCCTGCTGCCGTCTCCCTTCGGCTCCATCCTGCCCTTCGTCGGCGCGGTCCTTTTCGCCTACCTGGGGGTGGCGGTGTTTGTCACCCGGCAGAATGATATTTTCAATTTATTTCGCAACTTCGGCCGCCCCGGGGGGCAGCAAAATGTGGAGTCATCCGGCGCCGGTTGGGCAGAAAGCCGTACGATTCTGCTGGATACCAGCGTGATCATCGACGGGCGCATCGCCGATATCTCCCGCACCGGCTTCCTGCCCGGCACCATGCTCATCCCGCGTTTTGTGCTTACCGAGCTTCAATATATCGCGGATTCGCCCGACAGCCTCCGCCGTCAGCGCGGCCGCAGAGGGCTTGAGGTGCTCTCCACCCTGCAAAAGGAACCTTCCATACGTGTACGCCTGAGCGACATCGATGTGGAGGGCGTGAAAGATGTGGACGAGAAGCTGGTCATCCTAGCCCGGCAGATGCGCTGCCCCATCCTGACCAACGATTACAACCTCAACCGCGTAGCCGAGCTGCAGGGCGTCACCGTGCTGAACATCAACGAACTAACCAATGCGGTCAAGTCCGTTCTCCTGCCCGGCGAGCAGATGCGCCTCCGTGTCATCCAGGAAGGCAAGGAGCAGAACCAGGGCGTGGGGTATATGGACGACGGCACGATGGTTGTGATCGAGAACGGCCGCGATCACATCGACCAGGAACTCCTCGTCACCGTCACAAAGGTGCTGCAAACTGCCGCCGGTCGGATGATCTTCGCCCGTCCTGAAACAAACCCCTGAAAGAGGCGCTCATGAGTATTAAGATCTACAACACTCTTACCCGTAAAAAAGAGGATTTCCAACCACTTATCGATGGCAAGGTGGGCATGTACGTCTGCGGACCTACCGTCTACTCCAACGCCCACGTCGGGCACGCCATGTCCGCCCTGGTATTCGATATCATTCGCCGGTATTTCGCCTACCGTAGCTACCAGGTCAAGTTCGTCATGAACTACACCGACGTGGATGACAAGATCATCCGCCGCGCCAATGAGCAAGGCGCGGACCCCTTCAAATTGGCCGAAGGGTATATTCAGCAATACGCCCAGAACATGATCGACCTCAATGTGCTGCCTGCATCGGTCAACCCGCGAGCCACGCAGGAGATGGGGCAGATCATCGAGATGATCTCCGGATTGATCGAGAAGGGTTACGCCTACGCGGTGGACGGGGATGTGTATTTCCGCGTGGAGCGTGACCAGGATTACGGCAAGCTTTCGGCGCGCAAGCTGGAGGATATGCAGGCTGGGTCGCGCATCGAGGTGGACGAGCGCAAGGTACACCCCATGGATTTTGCCCTGTGGAAATCCGCCAAACCCGGCGAGCCCGCATGGGAAAGCCCCTGGGGACTGGGCCGCCCTGGCTGGCATATCGAGTGCTCCGCCATGAACCTGCACCACCTGGGCGAACAGATAGATATCCACGGCGGGGGCAATGACCTGATCTTCCCGCACCACGAAAATGAGATCGCCCAGTCTGAATCCTTCACCGGCAAGCCCTTTGCCCGTTACTGGGTGCACAACGGCATGATGCAGTTCACCGGCGAAAAAATGAGTAAATCCATCGGGAATGTTGTTTCCATCGACGATTTCCTCAGCCAGCACCCGGCTGATGCGCTGCGTTTCATGATCCTCAACTCCGGCTACCGCAATCCGCTCACCTTCAGCGATGAGGTGATCGAGCAGGCTGAGCGAGCCCTGGATCGGTTCCGCTCCGCTCTGCGCCCCGCCCTTCCCGGCGCCAAAGGCGCGCCTACCGCCAGCCTGGAAGCGCTTCAAAAGCAGGCGGATGCTTCCAAAACCGGGTTCATCGACTCCATGGATGACGACTTCAACTCCGCCGGCGCCATGGGGTATCTCTTCGAGCTGGTGCGTGTGATCAACCAGGCACGCGCGGATGGCGCCACGGATGCAGAATTGAATTCTGCGCAAACCCTTTTGGCTGAGCTGACTGGGGTTCTTGGACTTGAGCTTGAAAAGAACCGCGGCGGAGAGAACGCCTCTGATGAATTTATCGACCTGCTGGTGGAAGTCCGCACCGAGATCCGCACCCAGAAACTCTGGCAGCTATCGGATAAGATCCGCGACCGTCTGGCGGAGTTGGGTGTGATTATCGAGGACAGCAAAGAGGGCACCAGCTGGCGCTGGAAGTAATAACCAGAGGGGAATCCTCCCCTCCCGAACCCGCCTGGCAGAGGATGTGAAATGAAGGAATGGATCCTCGGTCGTAATCCCGTTTATGAGTGCCTCCGGGCAAGCCGCCGGCATTCCTTCCGTCTGCTGGTGGCCAGCGGCGTGGAGGAAAAGGGGCGCCTGGTGGAGATCCTGGATTTTGCCCGCGAAAAGAAGCTCATTATCCAAAAGGTATTGCGCGGGCAGTTGGATAACCTGGGGGATAATCACCAGGGGGTCGCGTTGGAAACCTCTGCTTATCCCTATGCAGAGATCGCCGATATCTTCGCCGTGGCAGAATCCCGGGCTGAGCCGCTGTTCGTGCTCGTCCTGGATACCATGCAAAACCCTCAGAACCTTGGCACACTCATGCGTACCGCTGAGGCTGTGGGAGTGCACGGCATCGTCATCCCCCTGGCACGCACGGTGGAGGTTACCCCCGCGGTGGTCAGCGCTTCTGCGGGCGCTTCCGAACATCTGCTGGTGGCGCAATCCAACCTGGCGCAGGCGCTCACCCGCTTGAAGGAGGCCGGTGCCTGGGTCGTCGGCCTGGAGGGCAGCTCCGAAGCCAAACCTCCCGAACAGATCTCGCTCACCGGGCCCCTGGCGATCGTGGTCGGCAGCGAAGGCGAAGGCATCCGCTCCCTGGTGCGCTCCTCCTGTGATCACCTCCTGCGCCTGCCCATGGTCGGCAAGATCGCCTCGCTCAATGCTTCTGTTGCTGGATCAGTGGTGCTCTACCTGGCGCTCGAAGCCCGGCAGAATGAAGCCAAAATAAAACCCCGGGAGTGAGGTTGCTTCCCGGGGGCTTTTCTCTAAAATTTGCTTATTTCCCGATCACTTCAATGCCGCCCATCCACGGGCGTAGCACCTCAGGGACGACGATCGATCCATCCGCCTGCTGATAGTTTTCCATTACCGCGATCAACGTTCGTGGCAGTCCCAGGCCGGAGCCATTCAAGGTGTGCACCAGCCGGGATTTTGCCCCGTCGGCGGGTTTGTATTTGATATTCGCCCTTCGCGCCTGGAAATCCCCCACGTTCGATACCGAAGAAACCTCCAGCCACTCCCCGCAGCCCGGCGCCCAGACCTCCAGGTCGTAGGTGATCCGCGAATTGAACCCCAGGTCGCCTGTGCAGAGTTGCAGCACGCGGTGGTGCAACCCCAGCAGCTCAGCGGTCTGGCGGGCGTTCTCCAGCATCCTCTCCAGCTCGGCGTCCGATTCCTCCGGCAGGCAATAGGTATACATTTCCACTTTGTCGAACTGGTGACCACGCTTGATCCCGCGCACGTCCCGCCCGGCGCTCATCTTCTCGCGCCGGAAGCAGGGGGTGTAGGCGGTGTAGCGCAGCGGCAGCTCGGCTTCATCCAGGGTATCACCCATGTGCATGCCGGTGAGCGGCACTTCGGCTGTCGGGACCATCCAGAAATCCTCTTCGATGTCGTGGTAGAGATTATCCGCGAACTTGGGCAATTGCCCAGCCCCATAAAGCACCTCAGCCTTCACCATGAAGGGCGTGTATTTCTCGGTGTAGCCCTGGCGGATGTGCAGGTCGAGCATCCAAGCGATCAGCGCGCGCTGAAGCCGTGCCCCCGCCCCGCTCAGCACGTAAAAGCGCGAACCGGTCAGCTTCACGCCGCTCTCGAAATCAATGATCCCCAATTTCGGTCCCAGGTCCCAATGCGGCTCGGGGGGGAACCCGAATTCGGGCATCTTCCCATAGGTTTTCACCACCACATTATCGTGCTCATCTTTTCCCAAAGGCGTTTTTTCATCGGGAATGTTCGGAATGACCTGGGTGAGGGCCTGCAGCTTTTCCTCCACTTTTGCCACCTGGGCATCCAGCACGCTGATCTTATCGCCCAGCTCGCGCGTGGATTCGATCCGCGCCTGGCGCTCCGCAGCATCCTTCATCTGGCCGATCTCCTTGGAAACGCGGTTGCGCTCCGCCTTCAGAGTCTCGGTCTCAGCCAGCAGCGCACGGCGATCCTTATCCAGCTCCAGCAGGGCATCCACCACCCCCGCGTCCATCTGCCGCCGGCGCAGGGAATCTCGGACAACTTCCGGGGTTTCCCGGATCAAATTGATATCCAGCATTTTGCACCTCTCTTCCTTCTAAAAGAATAGAAAATCCCCCACCGCTGCAGGACGGGTGAGGGATCCGTGGTGCCACCTGCTTTCGCTGGAAATCCAGCCTTGTTGGGCGGTAACGGATGCCTCCGTCCCCCTTACGCTGAAAAGCCCTGCGGGGGAATCCCGTCCTTGCGGACGACCGGGGTGGATCTGCAGCGGTTACCGGGTTTCACCAGTTCCGGTTCTCTGGAAGGGGCTGCAATTATCCCCGGGTTGGATGTTTCAAATATTATAACCCGCGGGTCGTGAAAAGCAAGAAGATATTGGGTTGAAAAGTTGAATGGTTGAATTGTTGAATAGTAGATGTAGGGCGGGCACATGCCCGCCGATACGAAAACACTTTCAATGATGGTAGAGACGCAGCATGCTGCGTCTCTACCAAGACAAACTGGGGTCGTGGGTTGTGCATTCCATTGCCTTTCCGGGGAGGGGTTGAGCGAGGGGTAGTAGTTATTCCAATGAATCGATCACGAACACGCACCCGGCACAGACCAGCATCAGCAGGGTGGACATGGCCATCGCCTGTCCGTAATTGAGGGCTCCCGGCACGGTCAGGTAGCGCGAAATGGCGATCGGCAGGGTCGGGAATTCCGGGCGAGCCAGGAACGACGTCGCCCCGAATTCCCCAAGTGAGATCGTGAAGGCGAAAAGCATCCCCGCCAGGATCGGTCGCCAGAGGATCGGCAGGGTGATCTCCCGCCAGATGCGCCCTCCAGAAGCACCCAGCACCGCCGCGGATTCCTTGAGCGCGAGCGGTATGGAAGCAAGCGCCGGCTGGACCGTGCGCGTGAAAAAAGGCAACGCCACCACGCTGTGCGCGATCGGCACGAGCAGGATGGCCAACAGCGCCCCCCCTGTCATTCCGCTGGAAAGGAGCAGCAAGCCCAATCCCAGCGATACCGCCGATGCCCCCAGCGGCAGGGTGACCAGCACGTCGGTGATAGCTCCCCTTTGGTTGCGGCGTTCCAAAGCCGCCGTGATCAGCATACCCAGGACGAGCGTGATCAACACCGCCACACCGGCATATACCAGCGAATTACGCATCGCCTCCACCGGCGGAACATAAAAGAGCGAGCCGCGCCGGTTGATGAAAAGCTCCTGGTAGTAAGCGCCCGTCCAGGCAGTCTGGAACCCTCCCCCGCTCACCGGGTTTGCCTCCAACCTCGTGACCGAGCGCAGCGCCAGCGCCAGCAGTGGCGAAAGGAAGACCACAAAGAGCGTACTGCCCATCAATCCGACGAAACCTTTTTCAAGCCTGCTCCGCGGATGCGCCATGCCCTCCTCCTTGAGCGCGGGGGCGATGGGGGTGACTGTCTGCCCGGTAAGGCGCGAGACCAGGGTGATCAGGGTAAACGTGCAGGCAAGCTGGATCACCGAAAGAACTGCCGCAAGGGGAAAATTGAGGAATTGCATCGACTGCAGGTAGATACTCACCTCTACCGTAGCATATTTTGGCCCTCCCAGAAGGAGGATCACCCCGAAGCTGGTGAAATCGAACAGAAAGACCAGCAGGCTGGCGGAAAGGATCACGGGTTTGAGCAGCGGCAGGGTGATCTTCCGAAATACCTGCCACCTGCCAGCCCCGAGCACCCTGCCGGCCTGCTCCAACTGAATATCCAGCCTGGACCAGGCGCTGCCCACCAGGCGGATGATCACCGAGGTGTTGTAGAAGAGGTGCGCCAGCAGGATGGCAGCCAGGGTGTAGATCAGGTCGATGGGCGGCGTTGAAAGGTTGAAAAGCGACATCAGCGCCAGGTTCAACCAGCCGCGCGGACCCAGCAGCGCGTTGAAGCCTGCCGCCACCACCACCGTGGGCAGGATGAAGGGCACCATCACCAGCGCGCGCAGCAGGCGCTTGCCGCGGAACAGGTAGCGCGAGAAAAGGTAGGCTGCGGGCAGCCCCACCAGCAGGGTGAGCGCGGTGGAAAGTGTCGCCTGGTAGAACGTGAAGGAAAGCGATCGCCAGATCGTGGCAAGATCCGCGGTGTTGAAGGCTGGTTCCCGCGCGCTTACCCAGGCCATGCGGAAGGTGGTCAGCAGCGGCAGGTAGAAAAAGATCGCCAGGAAGAGCAGCGGCAGCGCCAGCAAAGCCGCCTGCCTGCCCCAACCCGCTTTCCGTTTTTCGCTTTTCCCGGCTGAGGTCATTACGGCAGCATCACCTGCGACCAGGCGCGGATCCACTTATCGCGGTTGCTCGCGATCGTCTGCGGATCCATCTGGGCAGGCTCACTGGAATTGGCCGCGAACTTGGTGAACTCCTCCGGCAGCTTCGCCTGCGGGTCCACCGGGTACATGAACATCTGCAGAGGGGTATCTTCCTGGAAGCTTCGCGAGAGCAGAAAATCGATGAATTTTCCCGCGAGCAGCTCGTGCTTCGTCCCCTTCAGGATGCCGGCGAATTCGACCTGGCGGAAGCAGGTATCCTTCCCCGTGATCGAAGCCGTGGGCGCATCCGTGCGCGGCGGATCGGCGAAGATCACTTCGGCGGCCGGGCTGCTGGCATAGGAAACCACCATCGGCTGGCTGCCCTTCCCGGAGGAGCCGCTGAAGCTGGTGTAGTAGGCGGAGTTCCAGTCGTTGGCGATCACCACCCCGTTCTCCTTGAGCTGCTGCCAGTAATCCAGGTAACCCGCTTCGCCAAAGTGCGCAATTGTGGCCAGCAGGAACGCCAGCCCGGGGGAGGAGGTGGCGGGGTTTTCCACAACCAGCAGATCCTTGTAGGCGGGATCAGCCAGCGCTTCGAGGGTCTGCGGCACCTTCAAGCCCCTGGATTCGAACCAGGCAATATCGTAATTGATGCACACATCCCCGTAATCCACCGGTGTCGCCCGGTTTGATCCGTCCAGTTTGAATTCGGCGGGGATGGCGGCAAGCAGGGGCGAGGTGTAGGGCAGGAAGAGATCCTCCTCCAGCGCGCGGGAAAGGAAGGTGTTATCCACCCCGAAGAACACATCCCCCAGCGGCGCGCCCTTGGTGAGGATGGCCTTGTTGAGCGCGGCACCCGCATCGCCGCTTTTCAGGAAGACCACCCTGGCGTTATTCTCCTGCTCGAAGGCGGCAATGACCTTCTCACTGACCGAGAAGGAATCGTGGGTGACCACCGTCAGGGTTTCTCCTTGGCCTGGATTGGATACCGGGGAACAAGCCGCCAGCAGCAATAAAGCTGTGATCAATAGAAACAATCTGGCTTTCATTTCATCTTCCTTGCCTGGTGTGGATGCAGATCAGCGCGCCGGTCCCCAGGCTGACCCCGGCGCTCCCCCCGGTCATGCGGTTGCTGATCCCGCGCGTCTTCTGCGGGTACAGGGTTTCATTCTCCAGTGGATACTGCAGCCCGCGCGTGGTCACCCCCCCGGCTTCTCCGCCCAGCGGGATGAGCGAGATGATATCGCCTGCCGCTCCGTGGATCGTCGCTTTCGAATGGATCAGCGTCAGCTCATCCCGCCCGTCATCCATCCTCACCTGAACTCCGCGGAGGTCATCCCGGTTCAGCAGGCTCAAATTTCCAAGGGTCTGGTCCAGCCTTCCCCCAAAAGGCGCCAGGATGAGGATCTCCCCCGCCCCCTCGCCCAGGGCGAAATCCAGCGCCAGCTCCAGATCGGTCTCGTCCTTCTCCACCGGGTGGCGGATCACCCGCGTCCCGCCATCCTCCAGCCGTTTCACCTCCCGCGCCGGAAGCGAATCAAGATCGCCGATCAGCACCTGGGGTGTGACGCCCAGTTTCCGGGCGACCTTCGCGCCGCCATCGGCCGCGATGAGCAGATCGTCCGCCTGGATCAGATCAGCCGCGGTACTCCAATCCGCCATTTTTCCGTTGGCAAAGATCACTGCCCGTTTCGTTTTCAAAATAAAAAACCTCCCCGGTGGAGGTTTTCTGTGAGTGGTATTCTCCCTCCGCCGGCATTACCCGGATCAGGTTCAAGGGTCAAGGAGGGATCGTTCCTTTTCTCAGCCTGGCGCCTCCAGGCTCCCCGTTTTTATTCGGTAAATTGAGTATAAAACCCTTTAGGGGCTTGTCAAGGGGTCAGTCGATGGGCTCACGGGAGATGCGGAACTCGCAGGACGCGTCCCCGCGGGCGATGCAGGCGGTCTCCTCCACCGGGTAGAACTTGCTTCCCGCGCTCCAACCCAGGTACTCCTGGATCAAGCCCACGGTGAAATAACAGATGGGTCCCTGCGATTCGCTTCCCGTGCACTCCGCGCAATCTTTCACTTTCCAGAACCATTCCCCCGCGCGCTCCTCAAAGGTCACGTCCATTCCATATTCATTGTTCAGGCACGCTGCCATGGATTTCAACCCCTCGCGCAGCCGCGCGTGCAGCGGCCGGGTGCGCATCTCGAGGGAGGTTAGTTTCAATGGATCGGAAAACTGCGTTTGAAAATATTTAAACGAGGCTCCGCCCGCCCGCTGCGCCAGCCCAAGACCCGCGTTTTCGCCATACGCTCCCCGCAGGGTCGTCAGGATCCGGCTCAGCGCAAAAACCTCTCCCTCCGCGCCCAGGCTGCGGCAGAGCTTCTCCCAGGCGGCATCGCCGAGGATCTCGATCAGGCCCTTCCGGGCAAAATCAGGCAAGGATTGTGGGGTTGATGTCATCGATGTAGTGAAAAACGATGGGGTGGGATTGCGCCGGGTTAACCCGGTTTGCCGGGCTGGCCCTTGTCCATCTCGGCCAGGATGCTGTAGAGCAGCTCCAGGAGCACGGATTTCACCTTCTCCTTGGAATTCGCGCTGCAGGGCAGGAATTTCACGCTCGGGTCCAGGCGCAGCGCCAGGCGCATATCCTCGATATCCCAGGCGCCTTCCTTATCCTGCTTGTTGGCCGCCACCACGTAGGGCGTGGGGGCATAGGCATGGAAGGTCTCCAAAATACTGCGCGCCTCGCGGAAGGTCTCGGAGCGGGTGCTATCCACCATGACGATGAAGCCCAGCATTCCTTCGGAAAGGATCTCCCACATGAAATCAAAGCGCTTCTGACCCGGCGTTCCAAAGAGATACAGCACCAGGTCCTCATCCACCGTGATGCGCCCGAAATCCATGGCAACCGTGGTGGTTTCCTTGACCTTCTCCTCCTCCAGCGAGATCTTGCGCTCGGTGGAGACCACGTCGATCTCGCTCACCGAGCGGATGAATTCCGTCTTGCCTGCATTGAAGGGTCCTGTCACCACGATCTTTACTGTTTGCATTTCGTTTTCCCTGGTGAGTTCCTAGATTCTGCTGATGCGGTCGATCAACCGGTTGACAAGCGATTTCTGTTCGTCGGGGTTTTCGGTGGGGAACATCTTGCTCGTGATCACAGGTCCACCCACACCGCCCGAACGGATGATCTCCACCAGCCCGGCTTGCAGCAGGCTGTAGACCACCCTGCGGATCTCGAGATCGCTCAGGTGGGTTGCCTGCGCGATCTGCCGTATGGTATTCTGCGGGCTCACGTAGGAAACCACCCGCCACTCTTCCACGTTCAAATTCATGTTGGAGATATTCGCCCCGGGGCGCTCGGTGAACTTCAGCGCCATATCCAGGCTGGGAATCTCCTCCTGGAGCGCTTCCCATTCCTGAAGCTGGCGGGTGCCTTCGATGATCAGGTTCTCCAGGTCGATGCGCACCGGGATCTTGCCGTTGGGCGAGACCTCATCGGGCTCGAAATGGAAGAAGCCCTCCGCCCAGGTGAAGAGCTGGCGGACGACCTCGACGATATACTGGGTGAGGCTGTCGAGGATATCCTGCTGGGAAAGGTACCCGGCGTTGATGAGCAGCAGCCCCAGCTCCTTATCAGACATCATCCGCGCGCGCTCGGCCAGGATGCGGTACTGGCTGGTGCTGATGCGGTTGGTGCGCTGCAGGATGGCCGCCAGCCCGCTATCTTCCGCGCCGATCTGCGCGTAGGAAAGCTTGCCCTCGCGGAAGAAGACCCGGGCAATATCGCCCGAACCCTCGATGACCAGGGTTCCGGTCTTGGCTGCCAGGTTGATCAGGTTGAGAAGCTGCGAAAACGTGAAATCGCGCAGGTTGCCTTTTAATGCCATAAATGCTCAGATGCCATTCCCTTTAAGGTGTGAAATCATTATACTAAAAAATGCCCGTGGAGGCTCAAATTTTTTCTGCTCCCGCGCTCACAATTTTGAAAGGTCTAAGCCATGGGGTTGACAGTGTTACTCGTAGGTCGGGCACCGCACTCGTGCCCGACATCCTTCACACAATCTCAAAAAATAATTCCACGCGGGATTTCTCCAGAAATTAACTTCCCGGGTACCGATCTTCATTTCGGTTTTGCGAAGTCATTGATGGATTTTGTTGAGAAAAGGGTTTTCACCCAGCGATGGTTTTCGTGTATAAAGATATTATGAGGGATAATGCGGTTGATGTCGGGTACAAAACCGGTGCCTGACCTACCACTGGTGCCCAATCTTTGGCGATAATTGATTAGTTTAAAAATTGCAGTATGCAAAAACGCGTCATCCAGATATATTGGCCAATTCTTGTTACGGTACTCCTTGGCTGCATCCCACCTTTTAGTTCCGTAGGATATTCTCTATGGGAAATCGGCCGCGTCAATGCCTATATTTTGACCCATACAATTACGAGTGCAATTCATCCTCCGTATCCAGTCTTCAAAATCATTCCGATGATCCTGATCTTTGCCATTTTTCGATATGGCAATCAGGCGCGGAAACTCTTTAGCATTTACGCGACCATTTCCTATATTTTGTTTGCTTTCAGCCAGAGTATTTCGATTACAAAAATATACGGGGTCGGAATTTGCCTTACGAGCTTTTTGCTCTCACTCTGGATCGCTGGATTCTGGCTATATGAGACCATCCATCCAAAAAATGATTTCAGCCCGCGAAAACAACCTATCTGGAAATACTGGGTTTTTATTCCTGCCCTCCTTGCATTCTGGGAACCAGTAAATCCCATTTCAGGATTACCAGATTTTCAGTTTTCATATTGGATAACATCCAGCGCAGGGCTATCGTTTTGTATGATGACTCCCCTCTACCTCGCTATCCTGATCACCTTCTTCCCTAAGGTGAATCACAGCATCCTACTGATCACAAGTCTGGTCGGCTTGGGGTACGCCTTGGGGAATCTCTACATTGCGTTTTTCTTCAACATACACTATTGGTGGGTTGGAATCCTCCACATACCATTGCTGATCCTATCCATTACTGGCCTCACCTTATGGGTCGGCAATCCGATTACTTGGTTGAATTCACATCTTGCGTGGAAGTCGTAGATCGGGCACCTCTCGTGTGCTCAACAAACTTCCCTATTCTCATATACAATAATTCCATGCCCGACTTTTTCCAGCTCTTCCCCCCCCAGGACCCGGACCTGCTGCGCATCGTCGCGGGCTTCTGGCAGCTTGACCTCCAGGGCGAGAACCCGCATGCCTGGGCGGAGCAGATCTCCGCGGCCATGCGGGATCCCGCAGCCCGCGCGGAGGTGCTGGATGCGCTCCCCCCCAGGCTCTGGCTGCCTTCCAGGACCTGGTCTCCCGGCATGGGTTCGCGTCCCTGGCCGGAGTTCGCGCGCGAGTACGGCGAGATCCGCGAGATGGGCGCCGGCAAACGCGACCGCGAACTTCCACACCAAAACCCCGCTTCCATCAGCGAAGCGCTCCACTACCGCGGGCTGATCGGGCGCATCTTCCTGCCGGAGGGCGGCGTGCTGCGCGAGTTCGTCTGCGTCCCCGCGGAGCTGCTGCCCGAAGGGGAGAAAGAAGGGGAAACACCCGGCATGCCCCTCGGCAAACCGGCCGCGCCCGGGATGCACGCCTTTGCCCAGCCCGCCTCCGACCGCATCCTGGATCACGCCACGGTGCTGCTGGCTGCCCTGCGTTCCGGCATCCCCATCAGCACGCTCGCGGATCGCCCCTGGGCTTCTGATATCCCCTTCCTGCAAGCCCTGCTCACTGCCGCAGGCATCCTCAATCCCGATGCCAGTCCCCGCCCGGAAAAGACGCGCGCGTTCCTGGCCGCGCCCCGCGCGGAGGCGCTTTCCCTGCTGATCAAGACCTGGCTGGAATCTCCTGCCATCGCCGAATGGAAATTCCTGCCCGGTATCACCCTTTCCGGCACCTGGGGCGCCGATCCCCTGCACGCCCGCCGCAGGATCCTGGACCTGTTCACCGCCCTGCCCCGCAGCACCTGGTGGGACCTGGAGTCCTTCCTCGCCGCGGTGCGCTCCCGTCAGCCGGATATCCTGCGCGAGGGCGGGGATTACGATCGCTGGTATATCCGCGATGAATCGGGTACCGAATTCCGCGGCTTCGATTCCTGGATGCAGGTGGAAGGCAGCCTGTTGCGCTTTTTCGCTTCGCTTCTGAACGCCTTCGGGATGGTTGATCTCGGCAGCCCCTCCCCGGGCGAACCCTTCGGCGCCTTCCGCCTGTGCGCCGATCTTGATGACCGCCTGGCAGGAAAGTCTGTCTTCGCCTCCCCGAAGGAGAACGGCAAGATCGCGGCGGCCTCCACCGGGCAGATCCTGGTCGCGCCCCTGGCCCCGCGGGTTGCCCATTACCAGCTCGCGCGCTACTGCCAGTGGGGCCGGGAGGATGAGCGCGGCTGCCGCTACCGCATCACCGCCGCCTCGCTTGCCCGCGCCCGCGCCCAGGGGTTGAACGCCAGCAAGCTGCCCGGGGTTCTGGAATCCGGCGGGGCTTCGCCCATCCCGCCCGCGGTGCTGAACTTCATCCGGAACTGGGAGAAATTCGGTCCGCAGGTGCGCTTCGAGCGCCAGGTCCTGCTGCGGGTCACGCAATCAGAAATCCTGGATGAGCTCCTCGCCTCCCCGGCCGCCGCCTGGCTGGGGGAACGGTTGAACGGGGAGACCATCCTGGTCAAACCCGGCAGGGAGCAGCCAGTGCTCGACCAGCTCGCCCGGCTGGGCTACCTGGCGGAATCCCGCCTGGATGTATAATGGGTCAGGTCAGCCTCAAAATCCCCCCTATCCCGGAGAACTTTCCATGTCCGAACCGATTGAACTGGATCGAAGAAGAGCTCGCCCAGCTTAAGGAAGCCGGGCTGTATAACCGCATCCGCACCATCAGCTCCCCGCAGGGCGCCATCTCTGGTGGTGGATGGAAAGCAGGTGCTGAATTTCTGCTCCAATAATTACCTCGGGCTCGCCAACCACCCCCGCCTGGTGAAGGCCGGGCAGGAGGCGCTCGCTAAATTCGGCGCCGGGCCGGCCGCGGTGCGCACCATCGCCGGCACGATCTCCCTGCACCTGGAGCTGGAGAAGCGCCTGGCGGCGTTCAAGGGCGTCCCAGCGGCCATCCTCTTCCAATCCGGTTTCAGCGCCAACCTGGCCACCCTGCCTGCCCTGGTGGGCAAGGAGGACGCGATCATCTCGGACGAGCTCAACCACGCCAGCATCATCGATGGCAGCCGGCTTTCGGGCGCGACCATCCTGCGCTACGCCCACTGCGACCCGGCTGACCTGGAGAAGGTCATCGTGGAGAACAAGGGCAAGTACCGCCGCCTGCTGGTGGTCACCGACGGGGTGTTCAGCATGGATGGCGATATCGCCCCGCTGGATAAGATCTCTGGCGGTCACCGAAAAATACGACGTGCTCCTGATGGTGGATGACGCCCACGGCGAAGGCGTGCTGGGCCGGGGCGGGCGCGGGATCGTGGATCATTTCGGTCTGCACGGCAAGGTGGATATCGAGGTGGGCACGCTTTCCAAGGCTTTCGGCGTGGTCGGCGGCGTGGTTGCCGGCAAGGCTGAGATCGTGGAATGGCTGCGCCAGCGCGGGCGGCCCTTCCTCTTTTCCTCCGCCGTCACCCCCGCGGATGCGGGTGCCTGCCTGGAGGCGGTGAAGATCCTGGAGGAATCCACCGAACTGGTGGAAAAACTGTGGGCGAATGCCGAGTATTTCAAGAAGGAAATGCGCGCGCTGGGCTTCGACCTGGGACTCAGCACCACCCCCATCACCCCGGTCATGCTGGGCGAAGCGCCCCTGGCGCAGCAGTTCAGCCGCGAGCTCTTCGAGCAGGGCGTCTTTGCCATGGCGTTGGGTTTCCCCACCGTCCCGCGCGGCAAGGCGCGCATCCGGGTGATGATCTCCGCCGCCCATTCGCGCACCGACCTCGACCGGGGACTCGATGCTTTCTCGCAGGTGGGCAAAGCGTTGGGGGTGATCTCCTGAGCGTCGTTCCGGGCAATCCCGAAACCGGGGAGCTCCCGCCTGGCACGGAATCCCCCCGCGGGCTGCCGCGGGTGATCCGGGCACTGGTATTGCTTCTCTTCGTTTCCCTGTTTTTCGGGCTGCTTTTATTCTTCTTCCTGGGCACCTTTTCGCGCCTGATGGCGGATGATTTCTGCTATTTCGCCAACGCCCGGGAGATGGGAGCCTGGAACGGCCTGGTCAATATCTACACCACCTGGTCCGGGCGTTACGCCGCGATCGCGCTCAGCATGCTGCTGGAACCGCTCAACCGCTCCCTGGCGCAGGCTGCCCCGGGGGTGATCCTGCTCGCCTGGCTGCTTTCCCTGATCGGGCTGCTGGTATCGGTCATTCAAAAAATGGTTGGGGTATTTTCCGCGCTCGCTGGCCTGGGTTTCCGCGGCAGCCATCCTGTTCCTCACTTGCCTGGTGGCGCCCAACCGCTTCCAGGTTCTCTACTGGCTGAATGGAACCATCACCTACACGGTCCCGCTGGTGACGCTCACCGCGCTGCTTTACTGGAGCCTGCAGATGACCTGGCGGGATAAAGAGCCTTCCCCGCTCCTGCTCGGGCTATTCAGCCTCGCGGTATTGTTCTCAGGCGGGTTCTCCGAGACCACCGCCGCCCTGCAGTTTTCCGTGTTCGCCATTCTATTCGTCCTCTTTGCCGTTCTCAAAGCTCCCCGCCGCGCGTTGGTTATCTCCGGGCTTGCGGCTGGCTTCTCCCTGGTTGCCATGCTGATATTCCTTCTCTCGCCCGGCAACCACCTTCGCCAGGCGCTCTTCCCCCAGCCACCCGGGCTTTTCACACTGATCTGGCTATCGTTCCGATATGCTCTCGCCTTCATCTATCATACGGTAATCGCCTACCCGATCCCGTTCCTTTTCGGCGCTCTCGTGGCGGTGATGATGGGCAGCCTGCTGGTCCGCAGTCTCGATTCGGCAATCCTCCCCAAACTTCCCGCCAGGAAGAAGCTCTGGATCGCTGCCGGCATCACCGCCCTTGTCACGCTGCTTCTGGTTTCCAGTACCTGCGCGCCTTCCATCTATGCCCAGTCTGCCTATCCCGAGCCGCGCGCCCTGTTCCCCGCCACCTATATCCTTGTCTTTGGCGTTTTCGCAGTCATTTTCCTGGCGGGGTTCACCGCCACACTGCCCAGGGGAGAGAAAACCAGGGTGTGGAAACGATCCTACGATACGGTCATCATCATTGGGCTGATCCTGGCATGCATCTACCCCCTGCGGGCAGGCAATTCGCTCAACCGGGATCTCCTGCAGGCGCGCGCGTTTGCATCCGCCTGGGATGAACGCGACCATGTGGTGCAGACCTACCGGGTATCCGGGAAACCACTCCTGGAGTTAAAAGCGATTAACTCGCAGCACGGCATCAGCGAACTGGAAACCGACCCGGAATTCTGGGTCAATAAGTGTTTTGCGCGATATTACCGATTGGAAAACGTTTCCGCAAAATAAGATATTCTTGCGGGATCAGGACTTGTTCGCTTCCCGGATGGTTTCCTCCGGGACGATGCAATTCACATTCGCCTGTTTTTTGCATTCCTCTTCACCCGAGCAGCGGAAATCCACCACCCGGGGAGGATCGGGCAGGAAATCGATCGGGTAGACCACCAGCTGGTCCACTTCGATCGGTTTGGTCACTTTCGCGCAGGTTCGCACCTGCACCCGTTCCCATTGTTTGGTCGCCATAAGAGCTCCTCAAATAGTCTCGATGAAATTAACTTCCCGCAGGAGGTTTATTTTCGCCTTCCTGCTTGGGATCCAATTCCTTGAAACCCACATCCACCACATCGCTGCTTTCGCCCGGTTCCTTCCAGCTCCCCGGGATGGTCCCCTTGCGGATCGCCTCCAGGTTTTCCGCGACGATCTCCGGAGGGCAAAGCTGCACAAACAAATACATCCCAACGATCAGGACACCCCAATCATCCAGCTCGAAGGGCAGCGGGATGGGGTCTGGGATGATGAAATACAACACCGTGAAGAGCGGAATGATCTTGAGCAATGGGTTCACCCGGCGATCCCGGAGGAGGCGCAGAATGAGCTTCATTTGTACGACCAGTTTTTCGATCATCCGGTTGTGTTGCCTTTCCTCAGTGCGGGGCTGCTTTTTGTTTCGATCATCCGTCTGCGTTTCCAGCGTAAATAGGGACCAGCGAGAAAACGCAATCCATATTTTAGCATGATGATCGAAAAAACCGACCCGCCATCCCGTTTATGGATTCTGACCATCTCCGGCCAGCAGCGGTCATCCGCGGCGATGGTTTTCGCATCGGGGTGCAGACGGAAGTTCGCCCAGGTTGGGTCGGGGAGGTAGACCAGCTCCCCCTCCCGGCTCAGGCGCACCCACAGGTCATAATCCATCGCAAAATAGTAGGATGGATCCAGCGGACCCACCTTTCTCCAAAGGTCAGCCCGAAAGAAACACGCTTGCTGCGGAATGTGGACGTACCCCTGCTTAAGCCTGCGGTGGTCCGTCTGGGCGGCCGGAAAGCGCCCGATCACGCGGTCATCTTCATCAATGAAATTGGCATTGGCGTAGACCGCTGCCGCCTGGGGATTTTTTTCGAAAAAATCCGCAACCTGGGGCAGGGTCCCGGGCAGGTAGGTATCATCGGAGTTCAGCCAGGCGAAAATATCCCCCCTTGCCCGGGCAAAGCCCTTGTTGATCGCATCCGTCTGCCCCTGGTCCTTTTCAGAGACCCAATATGCCAGCCTGCCGGCGTATTTGCGGATGATCTCCACGCTGCCATCCTGCGAACCCCCATCGACCACCAGGTATTCCAGGTCCGGGTAGGGCTGCCCGAGAACGGAGAGCATGGTGCGTTCCAGAAAGCGGGCATGGTTGAAGGAAGGGGTCACCACCGAGATCTTGAGGGGCATGCTTCCTACTTCCCCTTCCGAAGATCGAAAATGATATAGGTCGAGCCTTCGGCAAAAACAGGGTAATTCGCGGACAGGTATTCCTTCAGCTCAGGCTGGGCGGCGAATTCCTCCAGGTCGGTGACCACAAAGAAATCCATTCCGCGGGTCTGATCGGCGAACCGGGTGGCAAAATCCGGCTGCGGGATGCCGGCCAGTTCGCGCAGGCTGGTATCCCCGCGGTAGGGCCAATATTCCGCAGGATTGATCCAGCTGAAATACTCCAACCGGTACCCGTAATCCTGGGTGAGCGCGATGATCGATGTATTGCTCCCCAGCATCTCGCCGATATGTTCCCAGTCCGCCTGCTGCGGGCGGTAATCCACCTTGTGGAAGATGGTGCGGATGTTCCACAGGTTGATCGCCAATCCAAGGGTAAGCAGCAAGCCCACGGCGATGTGCGCTGACCGGCGGTGTTCAACATCGAGCAGTTTTTGCCAGAGCGCTTCTCCGACGGGCGCGATCGAGATCGCCACGATCGGCACCAGGCTCAGGTGATAGTAATCGTGGGTGCCGAAGTAATAGGCGAACACGAATCCAAAAATGATGTATCCCAGCCAGAGACCCACCACAAATATGCGTTTCTCGCGTCCCACAAAATAGAAAATTCCGATCAAACCTAGGATCAAAAATCCGAGGGGCGCAACCGCCTGAGCCTTACCCAGCCACTGAAGGTAGAAATACGGCTGCACCCACAGGGAGGGGAAAAAGCGCAGTCCGAAGAGGCTGGAAAGCCCTTTGGAAACGAAGAACCCGTCGATCATATAACCGATGGTAGGCAGCACGGTCAGGAGCGCCATTACCCAGAATTGCGTTGACCGAATGAGTTTCTTGAAACCCAATACCATGAGCATCCCCAGGTAGGCTCCCAGGATCGAGAAAACCGCCAGCGACTTGAAGAAAATGGCCAGCCCCGCAGTGATGCCCGCCACGACCACCCATTTCCACCCCGCCCGCTTCATCCAGTTATAGATCCCCCACCAACTGAAAACGATCAATGCGGTCATCAGAGGGTCAGGTTGAAAGCTGCGGCTGGCGATCACGCCATAAGGCAGGAATAAATACACCGCCGTAGCCGCCACACCGCCGGTATCGCTGGTGAGCTGCCGGGAAAGAAGGAAGATTGCGATCCCGCCCAGCACCCAGAAAAGCGCGCTCATCGCCCGCGGCAGCCAGAGGATTTCCCTGCCGATCAGTTTGTAACTTAGCGCAGCAAGACCATCGATGGAGGGCGGCTCACGCTCTTCGCGCCGGAGCGCATCCAGTGCCAGAACACGCTTCCCGGATGGGTCATCCGGCTGGGACTGATAATACAGCCCCCTGGCGACGACGGCCGTATAAAGCTGGCGGGTGGGATGAAAATCGAGGGGCAGGTCGGTGATATCGTACAACCGGATCGCGAGCGCCAGGATGAATAAGCACGCCAGAACGAGGATGGTCCATTTACCCGACGCTTTCCCTGTCAGATCGATCAAATGATTCGGCGGTGGTCTGACTCATTTTCCGGCTTTCCGGGTGAACAAAGCATCCGCCTGCAGGATCGACCCATCCAGAGGGGAACAGAGCGTATCCAGCAGACCGGCAAAGGCGAAGCCTTCCTGCCTGAGCAGGTCGTGAATTTCCTCGAATAGCGGTTGATCCTTATATAACTGCCGGAAGGACACTTCGCTGATGATGATTTCCGTATTTTTAAGGGTCTTCTTCCCGCCCGCAAAAACCGATTTCTCAAACCCTTGCACATCCACCTTCAGTAGAACCGGGGCTTCAATCCGGGTATCGGCAAGGCAGTCGTCCAATGTTTTCAGGGGTACCGTGATGCGCCGATTCCCCGAGGAAGCCGGGAAATGCTCCTTGTGGGTGTCCGCCATCTCCAAAGCGGAGGAGGAAGCGGTGAAATCACTCTCCCAAAAGTCGATCGTGCCATTTCTATCACCCAAAGCGGTCTGGATCACCTGGAAATTCGGATCGCCTTTGAGGTTTTCGTTCAACGCGCGGATATTCTTATCCAGCGGGTCGAAAGAAATGATCCGCGCATCTGGAAGGATCCTGCGCATGGCAAAGGCAAATGAGCCGATGTAGGCCCCAATATCCAGCACGGTTTTGATCCCCTGCGCTGCAAACCATGCCCGGTAGGGTGCCAGGCGGGCAAGCTCGTGGGTCAACTCCCGGCGGGTGAAGATCGCGCGGTTCAATTCCCAGAAATGCCCCGGGAACTGGTAGGGGAGTGCCAGGTATTCGATCGATTTGGTCAGCGTCGCGGAAAGGCTTTTTGCCATGCAGGTCAGATCCTTGTGTCCTGATTGTTTTTCTTCTTCCGCCAGCGATTATACGCGGAACGCGGGCTGGTGAGGCCGATCATTGCCGGAAAGCAGTAAAGTATCCGGTGCCATTCTTTGAGCGCAGTTGGGGGATAAGCTGTGAAAGATTTCCAGTACGCTTTTAACGATTCTGCTGGTTGGCCGCCATCCAGCAGGTAACGGGCATTGATCCGGTGCGCGCCGGCTTCGCACCTGTGCCTCCGCTTCTTGAATTCCTCCCGCAGCCCCGGGTCATCTTCCATCCAGGCAAAGATGCGGTACGCCTCCTCGCCAAACAAGGATGCGCTGGATATGTTCTTCGCCTCGCGGTGAAAGCGGGCACTGGCCCACTCGCGCGAAATATGAACCATATTTCCCTGTTGCGCGATCCGCAGCCAGAGGTGGTGGTCGAGGAGTAGATGGTAGTTGGGATCAAGGTATCCGGCATTGCGTAGCGACCGGCGGCGAAAGAAAACCGCTGGCTGCCCGATGATATTGAATTCCATCAGATCACCCAGGCGCCAGTCCCCATAGCAGATGTGGTTGATCACCCCGCCGGTCTCATCGATCGCCCGAACATCACCATAAACAAGTGCGATCGTTGGGTCAGTTCCAAAAACATCGACCACATCCCGCAAAACACCCGGTTGGTAGGTGTCATCCGAATTTATCCAGCCGATGATCTCTCCACCCGCCCGCTGGAATCCTTTATTGATCGCCTCTGCCTGACCTTTATCCTTTTCGGAGACCCACCACGAAATCTCTTTTTCGTGTCTCTTGATGATCTCAATCGACCCATCGCTCGAACCGCCATCCACCACCAGGTATTCCACCTTTGGGTAATCCTGTGTGATCACCGAGCGAAGGGTTTCCTCCAGAAAAGGCGCCTGATTGAAGGAGGGGGTGATAATCGTAACAAGCGGTTGTTTCATACGAAGAGACTTTCGTAATCCGCCTTGGGGAAAATGGTCAGCTTGCCGCCAACTGTGGCATCGATCACCTGCCTGCCAGCGGATTCATAGGCCTGCCTTGCCATGCGGTACCCGATCTCGGAGGTCTCCAGGTCTGGCAATTGCCAGCGAAAGCCCTTGCCAAAATACGCCGGGGAGAAATGGTTGGGGTCATCCCCAGTGGAGGTGACAGTCGTGTTGGCCGGACCCTGGGTGGTGAAATTATGATCCACCCCCACCAGGACTACCTCACGAAAACCCATGTGGAAGGCAAGCTGCAGGGCGACATTAGTGACGGTGGCTCCCTCCCAGACCCTGCCGCGCACATCCATAGAAAACCCCGGTCCAGTGAAGGAGGTGTAAAGAAAGTTGGGCAGGGTTTCTTTCTGCGGGGAGAATTGCGAAAAATGATGGTGGGAATGCCAGGCGAAGAACCTTGGTATCTCCAGTGAGATCATTTCCGCCGCACACTGTTCTATCACAAGGTCATTGATCGAAACCAGGCAGGAAGTTGGGAAACCCAGCTCCGGAAACATCAGGTAAATGCGGTTTAACCCGAAGGTGAATTCATCCTTCAGCTTTGAAAGATCGGTATTTTTCAGGCTTGGGCCGTTCCCGATGATGAATGCCCGCTCGCCTGCGCGCGAATCTTTCAGCGCAGCCAGCCTGCGGATGCTCTGCAGCCGCCAGGGGTGCAAATACACCCCAGGCAAATCGGGCAGGCGCATGATCCAATCGTACCCGTTGCGGATCGTATTCCAGGCGGGTTCGGGAATGGAATTCTTCAACCGGGATTTCATGAGGAGCTGGCTTACTCCGTGCTCAGTCGGCAGGTCGCCCCGCCATCCACCACCAGGGCCTGCCCGGTCATGAACGAAGACTGGGAATTATCCGCCAGGAAGTAGATCGCGCTGGCGATCTCCTCAGGCTGCCCCACCCGACCGTTGACGGTCTTCCTGGCCAGGTTTTCCAGCCGGTCCACAATGGTGCCGCCGCTCACATGCCCGCGCTGCAATCCTGCCCGCAGCATGGGGGTATCCACCGCGCCGGGCAGAATGGCGTTGACCCGGATGTTCTGCGGGGCGAATTCGATGGCCATTGCGCGGGTAAGCGCCATCACCCCGCCCTTGCTGGCTGCGTATGCGCCTATGTTGGCAGAAGTGGCCACCGCGTGCACAGAAGAAACATTGACGATCGCGCCATTTCCGGAGGCCTTTAAAAGCGGGAACGCCAATTTACACGCCAGGAATATTGAACGCAGATTGCTGGCCATTACTTCATCCCATTCTTCTGTGGTTGTCTCCACAAGCGGTTTCGCGATCTGCACGGCAGCGTTGTTCACAATGGCATGCAGTTCAGATGTGAATTTCTCGGTCTTGTCAAAAATGGTTTCAAAATCTGCCGGGTTGGCGATATCCGCCTGGATGAACAAACCCTCCTGCGGGTATTCTTCCCCAAACGGGTGTCGGTCCACGCCGATAACCCGCCAGCCATGCGCGGAAAAATACTTCACGGTTGCGCGGCCAATTCCCCCTGCTGCCCCCGTGATCAAAACGGTTTTCATTTGCTCGCTCATATGGTTCTCTCCATTAAGGTTTCCAAATCATCACAAGGAATATTTAGTCCAATCAACAAATTGCGAATCGTGTTCCAGTGCACTTTCTCCCAGGCGGAGGGGCTACTGTTGGAATTGTGCGGCGCCACCAGCACTTGGTCCATCTTTCGAAGCGGCGAATCCGGCGGCAGAGGTTCCACCTCAAAGACATCCAGCGCAGCACCCGCAAGATTTTCGGTTTGCAGTGCGCGAATGAGCGCCAGCTCGTCCACGATCGGACCACGGGCGGTGTTGATCAGAACCGCACCCGGGCGGCATAGGGATAATGTCTTTTCATTGATAAGGTGCAGGCTGGTGGGGTTCAGGTCCGCGTTTACGCTGATGAAATCGGATCGCGCCATCAGATCCTCCAGGCTGGTCATCTCCACCCCGGTTTCGGCGATGAATTCGGGCGCGATGGGTTGAATATCGTTCCCCAGGAGCTTCATCCCAAATGACTGAGCCCGACACAGCACAGCCTTGCCGATATTCCCCACACCTATCACCCCCAGCGTGCATTCGCTGAGAGACCGACCCGGGATCTTCTGCCAGACCCCTTTCTTCATTTCATTGTCCATCCAGGGGATTTTCCTGGCGAAAGCGAGGATATATCCAAGGACTGTGTCCGCCACTGGCAGCGTGAAAGCGTTCGGTGTGCGAAAGACCTGGATGCCTAATTTATCCGCATGACCCTTATCAATGGAGTCGATACCAGTTCCCCATTTTGAGATCACTTTCAGACGTGGGCTGCAAGCATTCAAAGCAGCAGGGGTATACCGGTCATCACCGCAGATGGTCCCATCGAATTTTCCAGCAAACTGGAGGATGTCTGCTTCTTCCAGACGTTCATCAACCACAGGTGTGATCAACTTAATACCGTAATGCTCGAAAACGGGAGCAAAACGGTCTTTGAAGGGCAGCATATACGGAGCGGAAAGCAGGATGGATGGGTTGGGTTTATCTGCCATCAGTTTTTCTCCAAATTGGGGTTCAGGTATTCAAAGAGAGTGAAACCCTCCAAACCCTTGATGAGCCCGATTTTCCGCAGCCGATCTTTCAGTAATCCCATATAAGGATCGCTTCCTGTAAGCATTACCTCGCTGCCGTCAATAAAGCTCAATCCCATCCTGTCCAAAAATGCTGTCCCGCGGTTTTCTTTCAAGGCTTGCAGGTACTCGGCGCTGTTCATTAATCCGTCCAGGTTGACGATCGTGCGGTCATGCAGAAAATACGCAACAGTGCCTCCCCCAGGCATTCCAATGATCGCACCAGGCGGGGTCAGTTTCTCCAGCCCGCGCGCATCATCCAGGTATCTTTCTTCATTCCCTGATGCAACCTGCCAGGGTACCAGTGATGTTATGTAACGTGCGTTTAAGATCACAAGCCAAGCCATGAGAAGGAATTCCACTGTGAGGATCGCAGATATCGGAATTCTCCATTTGACCAATAGCTTGCTAATTCCTTCCAACACCACAGCTCCAAAAAGCACGATGCAGAGCATTTCCCCCACCCAATACCAGGAGCGTGGATTCGGGTAAGCGGTGGCCAGATAATACGAAATCTGCAGCAGGCAGCCTGCCAGAAGGGCATGCAAACCGATCCGACGGGATCGCTCACGCCAATCCAATCCAGCACCCTTAAAAAGCAGCGCCAACCCCAAAATGATCAGCCCGATAAAAAGAGTCAACACGATCCAATAATTTTGCCCGCTGGCCATTTTTAAATTGCCGAGTACATAAGTGACGATACCGTTCAATCTGCTGGTAAGCAACGACCAGGGGCCAACATTAGTCCCGGGAGAAAGGCTCAGGAAAATGCTCAGATTGAAATCGTGCCCATAGACAGTATTTGGCAGGGTGGACCACCAGTGTTTTACCTGCCCGCTGATGGGCGAAAATGTCCCGAAGTAGAGTTTATTCCAACCGAGATATATAACCATTAAAAACGCACCGGGCAGGAAGAACTTAAACCCATCCGCAATTACCGATTTCCAGCGATCTCGCAGCCATTCAAGCCATTTGCGCGGGAACTGGGTATTGTTTTCCGTGAATACGTGTGGGAAAAACCCACGGGAAGCCAATATCAGGATGAGTGTGAATACCCAATCGTAAAAGATGATCATGCGCGGAAAAGCTTGGAACATGCCCAGGGAATTCAATACCAGCATCACCCCACCCAGAACAAGGCTGGCTGAAGTCACAGCGGCTAAAATCCTGAACGCATTCCGTGTGCGGTTTTTTCCGGGAAGGTTCTTGTAAAGCCCAAAAACCAGGTAACATGCGGGTTTGATAAGCATCGCCAGGGCGAGCATAATATAGACAGAAAGGAGAGCAACTTCATATAAGTCGCTTAATCCAAAACGGAGAATTGCAGCAGCAAACACGCTGACGACCACAAATGACTCATCCCAAAACAGATATTTTGGAAACGGGAAAGCCCTAAGAACCAGCCAAATCCCCACAGCCAGATAAGTGAACATATTATCCAGCCGGCTAAAAAGGGCAAGAGCACCAAGGAAACCCACCATCACCAGGTCCCACTTCCGGATTTTTCCTCCCAGGGTTTTATCCATGAACCATGATCCCCCAAGGAGTAATGCTGAAAGGCCAAAGGCATTCAGCCCCGCTTCCAGGCCATCTTCAGCAGTCACCTGGTGGATTGCGGGAAGAAGGATCCAGACCATCGATATCAAAGCGGCAGTTCCAAGCAGGAAATATTTTTTCAGAAGCCGAAAGATGACCACACCTGTGGCGGCATTCAAGGTCGCCAGCGTCATCAGAATGATCCGCAACGGTAGGATACGGTCCGAGCCAGACAATGCAAATATGGGAACATTCACAAAGAGCCAGAGTGGATGAAACCCATTGGTGCGGTTGATCAGATCAAAAGTAAAACCATGCCCCGCGGCAACATTGCGGGCAACGATGAAGTAGTAATACGCATCATCAGTGCGGTACCAGTTCATCAGGCTGGCGGGTGGAGCAAAGGCAGCATAGAGATGCGGGAGGATTGCCGCCAGGATGATGACGATCTCAAACGGAAACTTGAACTTGCGGTTCATCGCTGACATAACCTGTAAATTCTACCCGACAATGTCCTTGTCACTACTTTCTGCGCCTCGCTGGCGCAGCAGAAGCTCCACGATCTGAAAATCGATCTCCTCATCGATATCCCAGGCTTCCTCCCTGGAGATCTCAAACATGGCCGGCCGCTGCCCCAGACGGTTTCGGCGGGTGATCAGGTTCTGTTTGGAGAAAATGTAAAAACAAGAGTTCTCTTCATAAATAGGTGGCAGGTCCTGGGTCTGAAGCAACACGTTAGGGTCGTGGTTGATGGGTTTCCCTTCAGCGTCCCACAACCTTACCTTGATTTGTGTCACTGCAAACAGGGAATCAAAATTTCGCAAATTATCGAGGTAAGATCGAATCGCGCGCGCAATCGTGTTCGGTGAAACCAGCGGATTGGTGCTATGGGTTTGCAGATAGTGTTCCTCCGGTAATTGCTGCACATCGTGGATGAGGATCTCATTCATCGAAAGATCATCGGCCCGCAACGTTTCTGGGCGTTCAATAACCCGCACCTGGGGAAAGTTAGCCGCCAAGCCTTTCATTATTTCCGGTGAGTCGGTATCCACTACCACCTCCGAAATTTCACCCACCTGAAACAGATTCTCAATGACGTGCTGATACAACGGTTTTCCTGCGATTAAGCGGTAATTCTTTCCGGGGACCCGCTGTGAATGGTGCCGCATGGGCACCAGGGCGGCAATTTTTGGATTCATAGCGCAAAATTCCTTCTCAATTGCATGTCAGGTTTCAATCATCGTTCAATCCGGGTATATAAATTCGCACCCTTCCAATATTCCCTTCTGGATAACTCTCATCGTAAGCGAGTTTTGCGCTTTAAGCGCCTCCAGCGGAAAATCCTTCAACTTCACATACCCTTTCCAGGAATCGCTATCCGCGAGGAATTCACCAAACGGTAGCGAGGTGCGGAAAAGCTGAAAGTAAAGGAAATATCTCGCGTTGTCACGGAATTCAGTGGGTACTTCGATCTGCTCCACTTTCAGGAAGTTTCGCGCCATGCGCAGATGTTCGTCACGCGAACTCGGTAGGAAGACCGATTTCACCTGTGTGAATCTGGCCCTGCCCGCACAGAGCACCGCTGCGCCAAGGATGGATGCCTCAAGTCCGATGGTGGAGTTATAAACCATCACGAATTTGGATTTTTGGATCAGTTGATACGAACTGAAATTATCTCCCGGTTCAATAAGAACAACATTCGAAAGCAGGTCCAATCCACGTGACTTTACCCAGGCGCTGACTGTCTCACGGGATTCCTTCCCTGGGCGAATCTCGTCTGGATGCGCGCGGATAACAAAAAGCGTCTGCGGGTTCTCTTTGATCAGAACAGCTACGTCCTCCAGCCAGGAAAACATATCAGTATAAATCGAGTTGGCATGAGCCTGGCTGGTATCGAAGATAACATTTGTGAAAATGGGAATAATCTGCCGAAAAGTGCTGGCTTTTTCCAAAAATCCCTCATCGAAGGGTTTCATCGCCCCCCAGAATTTAATTCCCGCCATACTGAATTCGCCTTGAAAACGTTTTTCAAGGACCTGGTCGAGCCTATGATCCTGTTCGGCATCAAGTTTTGACCCTTCGGGAATATGAATAGGGTACGCTGTTGCCTCGCCATCGGTGAAGAACGCGGAAAGCGGCTGCAGGGCCACTTCGTGGGAGATCACCCGAATTCCATGCTGCCTGGCGATAGTTTTCACAGTCGCTTCGGGAAAGAATTGACCGTTAAAAACCACAACCGCCGCTGGTTGCTGCTCCTCAAGTGTTTTCTCGAATGCGGCTGCCAGGCTGGCAGCCGAGCGCAAGTACTCTTTGCAGAGGAATCGGGTGGATTCTATATCCTCCAGAGTCTGCCGCCGCAGGATCCAGCGCAGGGAAGGCAGCACGATTTCCCCCAGAGGCAGGTTTCGATAAGTGACCTGAAGAAGCTGAGTCAGATCAAGTCCGCTGATCTCATTTTCCAAATCTCGATCAGGAGAATACCGAAACGGGATCACCCAGGGCGTCTGGTACATCATCCGCGATTGTCGGGTGCAAGCCGCGCAGGGCGGTTTTAGGTCAGGTCTTTCCTGAGTAGTTCCCAAGCATGCAGCGGGTCATACCTGCCAGGCAGGTATAGAATCGCACCGGAAAACCATCCAATGCCAGCGACCAAGCGCTGAGCAAGGAAAAAGCTGCGTTCTGACTTAATTGGGTCAGACGGGTGGAAGCATTAAAGAATAGAATTGGCTCACCAGGGGCAGGAATGCCCGCCAGGTCCAGTATCTGTTTGGAAACAGAGTGTAATTTACTGTTTTCGGTATGCCTGGAGACCTTAGCCTTCACCCTGGTTGCCAGCGAGGAGGTCATAAGGTTTCCCAGTGACCATTTATTGCGAGAACCTCTTTGGTTGGTTCCGCGGATGGGTGAAAATTGGAGAAGTCCTTTTGGTCTTTCTGAAACACTTTCGCTTATCCTTATTTTCTTCGATACAAAAACAGGGTTCGCTTAGAACCCTCGATTGGTTCTTTGCGAATCAATTTGAAGTCAGCCCCGAGACTGGATTCAAAACCCGCCTCGTTGTATTTTGGAAAAATATCCTTGCGGCTGCTGAGCAGGCGCTGGACCTGGCTGTCATCCTTGGGAACGAACTCAATGATCAGCCACTCGCCCGCCCTGGCGAAGAATTCCCCAACCCGTTCAAGCGGCAGGTTATTGGAAATGGCGAGGTGGTGAATGAGCGCCAGTGCCATCACCATATCAACCGGGCCTCGTTCGATGAAGGATGTCCGTTCGTTGTTTTCCCATCCAATCCCCGGGCTGGGATTGGTGAGATCGATTAAGAGCGGCAGTAAATTCTTTTCCTTCAGCTTACGGCATTCCTGGTAATTCTTCTCCACAGCAACGGGATCGATATCCGAGGAAACAGTGAAAATTCCCCTTCCTGAGCCAATTCGGGAGAATTCGCCGTTATTGGCGCCCAGATCCCAAATCATCTTTGGGTTAACCTGATCGATAAATTCACCCACCAGGCTCTTTTTCCGCTCGAAAGCGGCAGTGGTGTAATTTGTCGCGTCATAATAATCCCCCCACTCCGTCCCCACACCTTCCCAGTTCAATCCTTTGATCGTTCCCTGCAAGTTATCGATCAGTCCCTGGTAAGAAAGCTTGGTGATCCTGGCTTCCTTCACCTTCGCTTCCTCACCTTTGCCGGCATATTTCTTTTGCGAGGCGGCGTGCCGGTGAATGTGCAACTCCAGCCCCATATTGAAATGGGTCTTCCCCGGAAGCAGGCTGCTGGCCAGGTCAAGGGGGATTCCATCGATATACACCCGCATCAGTTGCTGAAGGCGGATATCCGTTAGCGCCATCAAACTGATTGGTGCCAGGAAGTGTTGGCAGAACTGCCGATATGCCACCCAGGGGGAACCTTCCTCGTAAATCTCAAAAGAGAGGGTATCGATGAGGAGTGGAGACCCTTCCAGGAATTGGATGTTATAAACGCTGGCATCCTTCAATGTCATCCCCTTATCCAACGCCAGCATCTCGATGGCCAGGGTCGTGACCGCGGCATCTTTGTATTGGGAGAAGGACCACTCGTAGGGGTAGGAAATGAAGGGGATGCGATCCGGCCGAATCACCTTATAGGCAATTGCTTTTTCTGGCGGTGCAATTTTGACTTCTTCGTGGGGGATCAGCAGTTTTCGCTCCACCAGGCTGTGGTACAGCCCGGATTCCATCAATTTATCATAGTGAGCCTTGTATTCCTCATTTACCTGACGATAAAGCGTTCCTTTATCAGTGAAAAGGAAACCGCTTGGATCCCGGAAGGACGCGGATTGTTTCATATTATTTTCCCAATGCGAACGAAGTTAAATACAGGGTGCTCAAGCATCTGCTACTGGAAGATTTAACAGCAGATCAGGATTTTTTCTCGGGGTCATCCGGTTCCTGGACCTGCGTATCGGTTTCGTCATTGCTCTTATTCTTGCTTAAAGCGCCTTTGATCTTCTTCCAATAAACCTTTACGGCAAACGCCGCGCCGAGCGCTGCAGCAATGACAAGCTGCAGAAGAATGCTGCCCGAGCCCGGATCCAGGTAGGCTCGATTGCGGGCAAGCGGTGCAAGGAATTCGAAGATATTATTCATAGATCGTCCCTTTTTATTTGGATTATGAGGATTTCACCCGGCGGAGTTTGTTCAACGACGATAACTCGGAACCATAAACTTTCTTGATCCCATCACCCATTGATTGTTCCGTCACGCGTATGTATTTTACCAACCGCTCGAACCCGCCTGGTTCTACAGAGGCTGCCTGGTCAGTACCCCACAACGCACGGTCCAGGGTAATATGCCGTTCTACCAGGTTGGCCCCCAACGCCACCGCCACCACGGATGGGATCAACCCCACTTCATGCCCCGAATACCCCACCGGGCAGGGGAACTTTTCTTTTAAGGTCTGGATCATCTTCAGATTCAGCTCGTCTGGTTCACATGGATATGTGCTTGTGGCATGGGTGATACACAGATTATTTGTTCCCAGCAATTCGACGGCGGCTGAAATTTCCTCCATGGTCGACATCCCCGTGGAGAGTATCAAGGGTCTGCCTGTCTTGCGCAGGTGTTTCAACAACCCGTGATCAGTGAGTGAAGCGGAAGGGATTTTATAACAGCTCGGCTGGAACGGTTCCAGAAAATCCACTGAGGGTTCATCCCAAACCGAAGCAAACCAGGTGATCCCGGTTTCATGGCAAAAAGCATCGATTTCCTGGTATTGTTCCTGTGAAAATTCCACCTTTTCGCGGTATTCCAGGTAGGAGATATATCCCCAGGGCGTCTCGCGCATCTGCCCGCGTTGCTCCGGCGGTACGCAGATCTCGGGGGTGCGCTTTTGAAATTTCACCGCATCCACCCCAGCCTGGGCAGCCGCGGCGATCATTTTCTTCGCGAGGTCCATATCGCCATTGTGGTTGATCCCGATCTCCGCCACGATATAAGCCGGAAAACCATCCCCCAATTTGCGGTCATTTATCTTGAATTCTTTTTGCATTCAGTCACCTCTATTTAACTTGATTTGACTCATTTTCCATGAGGATATCGCACAATTCGCGTACTGCTCCATGACCGCCCTTGAACCCGAGCACGCAGTCGGCTGCGCGCAGAACCGCTGGTTGGGCGTCCGCCGGGGCAATAAAGCAGCTGACGATCGGGAGGCAGGGCAAATCGTTTAAATCATTGCCCATATAAATAGTCTCTCCCGGGTCAATCTTTCGTTCATCGAGAATCTCTTTCAAAAGGGACGCCTTGTCCATTATCCCCTGATAAACCTCAACATTCATTTTCTTGCAGCGGGCGGTCACAACCGGATTGATTTCTCGGGAGATCACAACGGGATGAATGCTGGTAGTTTGACGAAGTAAAGAAAGCCCATAACTATCGGACCGGTTTCCTGCGACCCGCTCGTTCCCATTTTCATCCACCCAAACCCGATTGTCGGTCAACACACCGTCAAAATCCATTACAAGCAGACTCACCTTTTCCGGGATACTGCGTCGCTTCTTGGCTGGGTCCACGAATTCCAAGCCGCTGTTCAGCACCAGGTACTCGTAACGCTTCCAGTCGAAGGGAGTATCGATATCCACGGTATAGCGCCCATCCAGCACAAGCGGCAGGATCACTTCACCGCTCAGTGATTTCTTTTGGTAAATCGTTGATACGCGGATCGCATCCACGTGCCCTGTCTGCCAGTGCACCGGCGGCAGCGCTTGCCGGGGCGCATTGTAAGGTTCAGCAAGTCCAGGGACCTTCAAAAGCGGACGCATGGGTTTTTCATCCCCATCCAGGATCCACATTTTGTGCGGGTTCTGCCCCGCTGAAACCACTCCGCGTACCGAATCTGCCTCAGGATGATCGATCAGCTTGCGAACAGCATTATCCACACAATCCAACGGACGGAACGGGGAGGTAGGTCTTAATTGAACCATAATCTCGGGCTCATAGCCCTCGTGGATTTTCAACCAATCCAGGGCCTGGGTAAAAACAGGCAGATCTGTGGAATCATCGCGGGCGAATTCTGCCGGACGCAGGAAGGGTGCCTCCGCGCCGTATTCCCGCGCCACCGAAGCAATCTCCTCATCATCGGTGGAAACGAGCACGCGGGTGACGGTTTCCGCCCGCAGCCCTGCCTCGATGCTGTAGGCGATCAAAGGGTAGCCGGCAAATGGGCGAATGTTCTTACGCGGGATACCCTTGGAACCTCCGCGCGCGGGGATGATCGCCAGAACCTCGGGTTTGCTCACCATGCCGTCCAGCCCCCATCCACCACCACGTTGGATCCAGTCATATAGGATGAAGCATCCGAGGCGAGAAAAAGCAAAGCGCCGTTCATTTCGTCCTGTTTCGCCATCCGGCCCAACACGGTTCGGGAGGAATAGTTTTGAGTAAAAACCTCGTCATGGTTGTTATAAACCCCGCCAGGGGTCAGCGCGTTTGCGCGGATATTTTTCCCAGCGTAATAAGTGGCCAGGTAACGGGTGAGCCCAAGAACCCCTGCCTTGGTTACAGAGTAATACACCGGTTTAAATTGATCAGGTTTTCCCGGTTTCTTGTAAATACGCTGATCCGGACCCACCAACCCGTAGGTGGAGCAGATATTGATGATAACCCCTCGCTCCCGGGAAACCATTTTGCTCGTGGCAGCCTGGGCGCAGAGGAACATGCCAGTGAGGTTTACGTCCAGGGCTTGCTGCCAGGCTTCCAGGGGAAAGGTCTCGAAGGCATTCGAAGATTGCTCATGGTTGGCCTCGTCGAATTTCGGATCCTTGGCAGCGCTGCAGACCAGGATATCCGGACCACCGAATTTATCGTCGCAAAAGGCAACCATTTGTGCCACAGATTTTGGATCGGTTACATCCACCTTGCAGGCGGCGGCCAGCATCCCCCGCGCGGTGATGGAAAGTGCTGTGCCTTCCGCGGCTTCAAGGTTGAAATCCGCCACAACCACCCCCGCCCCGGCTTGCGCCAGGGTCATACAGAACTGTCGCCCCAGCAAACCCGCTCCGCCTGTCACGATGACCGAGCGGTCCTTGAGATTGAATTTGTCAAAAATACTATCCATAATGTGGTCCCTTATCTGTTATTCTGTTCCGCGCTGAAGTCATAGATCTCCTGAACCAATCGCTGGGTTCGAAGGCCATCCTCCAAAGTGCAAAGTGGTGCTTGTTCTCCGCGAGTCATTCGGATGAAATGGCGCATTTCTTCCAGAAAAAGGTCATTGCGATCGAATCCCTCGGGTGGAAGCGCGGTTTCCCAATCCCCAGTGGCTGTGCGGTAAATCCTTGCAGCTCCGGTATTGTTCTTCCATTCAATCAAACCATTACTGCCGGTAATTTCCAACATGTGTAGCGGTGGCTGGCGGAAATAATCCAGCGTCAAGCTGCCCTCCACCCCACCCGGGTAGTGCAGGGTGGCTTTGGCCAGATCCTCCACGTCGATCTCCAGGTCGCTGACCTTGCTGGTGAATCCCCAGCGGAGCGTTGCGTCACCGAAGATCCAGCCCAGGTAATCCAACGGGTGGCATAGCGTCCGCAGCACCCCGCCCCCCAGATCCGTTCTCGCGGCATAACTCTGCCGGTAATCCTCCCAGGGATGCCAACCAGGCAAATATTCACCCCATTGGCAGATGAAACTGAGCGGCCGGCCAATTTCACCCTGTTGAACCCACTCCGCAACTTTCCGCAGCGTGGGGTGAAAGCGGAATTGGAACCCCATCAACAGGTTTCCCTCCCCACTCTTAAGTGAGGATTTCAGCTCTTCAATCCGCTCGAAGATTTTGCGAGATTGGCTTTTCCATCAGAATCGCACATCCGGCTTTGGCGGCTGGAATGGCTGCATCCAGGTGCAAGGCGGTCGGGTTGGAGATGACCACGCCATCCGGTCCTTCTCCCAATGCAGCATTCTAGGTCGTGGAAAACCGGTATGGAAGAGAACTCTTCCAGGTCAAGGGTGGAGTGGTTTGTACGGAAGAGGATAATATCATGCTCGCCCAGGGCAATCAAATTGCGTAAGTGACGGCGTCCGATGGAACCCAAGCCCACGATCAGGAATTTCATTTAGCACCCATATCCCGAGTTTTTTTGTCGATCAATGAGGCCAGAAATTCCCCGGTGCGCCTGCCAGCCAGGCCATCTGTAAAGCTAACTTCTTCCTGGATGAATTTTCTTCTGGACTCGGTGCCACCCAGAGGATCCTTCAGGTAATCCTCTATGGCTGCAATGAGCTGTTCTGTATCAAAGATCACCTTTCCAGCACCGGCCTCGCGAAAGCGTTGATGGGTGGGCCATTCGCCGATCTCGGAGAGTGCCAGCGAAAAATGGTCCTTCTGATTCCAACCGCCTAACGCGTCAATACACATACTAATGATCGGCCGGTCATGGATAGCCGCTTCCACAACCATGGTCGAATAGACGGTCAGGAATACGTCAGAATAGGCCATCATGGAAGTTTTCTCAGGCATGTCCTCCCCGGAATAGTAACCCAATTCCCCGCCCAGGGGTACCGGTTCCACAACATGGACGTGTGGGTAATCCTCGGCCAGCCTTTCGATCCTCTGTCGCTCACCTGCGAAAAGAGGATCATTTAAAAAGTGATTGGGGTGCAGGCGGATCAACAATTGGCAGGGCTCGGATAATTTGTCTGATGCCACTAATTTTGCCAGGGCTTCAACGTTTTGGTAATTCGGCGAAAACGTGATGAAACTGCAGGCATATCCCAGAAGTTTCCGTTTCGGATCCAGTTTGTGCATCCGGAAATAATCCCCGCGATCCAGGAGCCATTCCTTGCGGAAGTAGCCATCATAGGAAGGGATACCGCCAATATTAACCCTCCGCGGATCCCAATCATCGCCCTCCACCAGCTCCTGGACCTGCTTTTCAGACCAGCAGGTGATCCAATCCACAGGTGCACCAGGGAGCGAGTAACTCGAGGGGTTATCCCAGCCGACCACGACTGCGGCGGTCTGGATTCCTCTCTTGCTCGCCTCACGCAGTAAATAGCGGTCCAGTCTCCACCCGGGAGTGCTGGAGATAACAAGTTCCGGGTTATATTTTTCAAATAGGTCTTGGTAAAGGCTTGGAGAATATTGTAGTTGCGCCTTCCGCACCCAATTCCGCGCTGTTTTTGACCTTCTCATCAACCAGACGTATGCTTTCATGAAAGGCATCAGCAGTCTGCGTTTGCCCTCTGCCTCCGCCTGGACCTGGCGGATATGACTGGTAAGCGCTTCCACATTGATCCTGCCCGAAGCTCCCACCCGCCGCAGAAATTGCAGCCACCATTGCCTACCCGGTTGAAAAGTCTCAGCATATGTGTGAGCTTCCTTAAGCCGTAATCCTTCCACAGTCAAACCGGGTTGTCCAAACCGACTTGTGATCTGGTTGATCAAGCCGTCATCCGTCAGCAGGATCACTTCAATGCCCGCCTTGAGCAGGGTGGGAACAACATCACTTTGCAGGAAGTACACAACTGCCAGTCCGTGATCCGCGCTGATGAAAACACGTTTTCCCATCAATAATCTCTCAGTCCCGGTAATAAATATTGAAAATGCGGTTGTAAATCCCTAATAACAGGGTTTTTACCGGTCTCGATTCAAAGAATCTGCGTCCTTTTTGTATGCTGCGTTTCCGCTCCTGGTCATTCGGTAACATCGTATTACTCAAGTTCATCGCCAGGGGCTGTGTAGTCATCAATCGCAGGTATCCAGCATCGTTCATCCGCCGGTCCAGCTCTTTCACCTGCCCCATCGGACGGTTCATCTCAAAAGGCAGGAATTCAGTCAGGGTGGACTTATAGGCGGTGAATTGCCAGTGCGAACTGCCGGCAAAAGCCTGCAAACCTCTAAATGTCAGGCGTACATCCTCGGCGTTATCGATCAGGCTTCGACTGTACTCCTCGGTCTGACCCAGGCTGAGGTTGAATTCGTGCAGGGTTTGGAAAGGCACCAGGTGACCGCGTTCCACAGTTACATCACTATTCTTTTCCGCCCAGGCAACTGTCTGGGAATAGAACTCCGGGTTTGTCTGAAAGGGACGCGCCGTCACCATGCCGGTCTTTGGGTAGGTTTCCAGGATCTTTAAAGATCCTGAGAGCCAGCCTTTGGAAAATTGGCAGTCATTATCCGTATAGGCAATGATCTCACCCGGGGCACTGGAGAGGATGATGTTCCATGCGCCGCCCTTGCCCAGGTTCTTTTCGGAAAGAATCAGATACTGGATCTTCCCGGCATCCTGAGCATCGCGAAGATACTTGATCACTTCCTCGCAGGAGCCGTTATCAAAGACCATCAGGTCGTAATCCAGATCGGTGTTATCCCAGATGCTGGTCAGGCAAGCATCCAGAACATTGAGCATATCCGCATAGTACCCGCTCAGGAAAGGAATATAGTTTAACACCGCCACCGTAATTCTTGCCGGCTGGGCGACTTCCTTTACAAATTTTGCTGGATTTTGACCTATGCGCATCCTGTGTAATCCTTAATATTTCACAAATTCTTCAATCAATTATCCACTCACCCTGGCAGGTTTGCTAAGGTGTGGTCGAAATTCCCGATATGCTTTAAAAGGGTGGAAAATGGCAAAAAATGCCTGGTTGAGAAAATCCGAGTTCAGTTTCCGCACCGGCCAGGTTTCCACTTCTCTCACTGCTGAAGCCCAGGTGAGGTTTTTACGCCTTAACTGTCCATCAACCAGGCGGTAATCGCAATCCTCAATATGAAAAATCGTCCGCTTTCCACCTGCCAGGCGCACATTTTCTCCCGATTCAGGCAGGCGGTAATGCGGTTTCCCGCCTGGCAGGTGGCTGTAATCGTGATCCTGGTGGATGACTGTGATCGATCCAGTTGCATCGATCACCTTCCAACCTTCCCGGCGACCTTCGTAGATCATCCAGTTATCCCAACCGGCGCGCCCCACCGCGAAATCCGGGACGTGCTGAAAACAGGCGCGGGGGAAAATAAAATAATCGCTACCCATTGGGGGATGCAGCCTGCCATTTGAGCGAACATCCGCTAGCAGTATTTCTTCCCATCCCGAAGATCCTCCTATGGATTCGCGCACATCCAAGTCCCAGCGCTGACCAACTGCCAGGAATCTCTCTGCCAATTTTTGGAGGATTCGGGCGTTTTCCAGGAAATCCTGCAGCAGAAGAACATCCGCATTTACGTATGCCAGAAGCGGGCTTTCATTGACGCTCCTGCCTAGTTCAAAGATCGATGAGATGAGTGGCGTGCCTTCGCTGTTGGTTTTCACAGCGGGAAGGTGCCTAACCCCAAGATCAGAAGCAACTTTATCGATACCCTCCTCGCCACCGATCAGCGCGATCTCCACATCTGTTCCAAACGCGGTCCAGGTTCGGATGGCATTGCGCTGGATCAGGTCGATGTGCGCTTCGCGGAAGGGTTTGGGCGCGGTGAAAATGGTGATGAGCGGGGTCATGATTTTCCTCCGCGTTCATCCACATCCAGATAACTTTTATGCGATGTGCCGGCGTTAATCAGGGTCAATTCCGGCTTGGATTCCATCAGTTCGAGAACTGCTTGCCAGCGAAAATCCTCCAACGGTGAAAAATGTTTGTAGATCCTGCGAATCAATTCCAGGTCATCGGCTGTATCAACTGTCCAGCGCAGGCTGCCATAATCCGGTTCATGGTTCAGGATCTTCAAATTGAATCTGCCTGGTTGATCGTAGAGATATGGAAAAACATGCTCGCGTTCGGCGGGGAGTTTTGCTTCGCGCCAGGCGCGCTCCAACGCAGAGAATGTGGAAACTTCCACATCCAGCCCGATCGGGTAGGTGCGGTGGAAAGGCGGAGGCAGCCTTGTGGCGGCAAAATCCACACAATTTTCCTGGCATGCCAGCACAGTTTCATCGATCAAGCCAGGGTCGATCACCGGGCAATCTGCTGTAACACGGACAATGTAACGTGGTGAGTATGTCACTCCGGCCTGGTAGAAGCGATCCAGAACATCCTGCATCGAGCCGCGGAAGCAATCAACCTGATGTTCATGGCACCACTCCGCCAGAACTTCGTCGCTCGGATCCGTCGTCGTCGCCACCAGGATATTGTCGATACTTCGGGCAAGTTTCACACGATCCAGCACCCGTTCCAGCATGGGTTTGCCGCAGATATCCAGCAGCACCTTGCCCGGAAGACGGGAGGAAGCCATGCGTGCCTGAATGATCGCCAGCGTGCCGGTCACCGCGAAGCCTCCAGTGCCATCTCATACGCCTTGAATAGAAGCGGAGAGTTGCGTTTCCAATCCGCTTTTTCTTCCATCAACTTGCGGTTGCGCACACCCATTTCAGATAATCGCAATTTGGATTCGCAAACATCAATCATGATCCGCGAAAGCGCGGCTGCATCTCCGTCCGGAAAGACCCAGCCGTTCACTCCATCCTGCACCCACTCTTTGTTTGCTGGAATATCGGAGACAGCCACAGGGGTTCCGCATGCCATGGCTTCGAGCAAGGAAACCGATGAACCATCCACGTGGGATGCGCTCGCATAAAGATCGGCTGTACGGTAGTAACCCGGCAGGTCATTCAGCCCCACCCTGCCAGGCATGAAAATCACTTCTTCCGCATCAGCCTCGCGGATCATGGTTCGGAATTTTTCTCCCAGCGAACCATCCCCCGGCAGCAGCAAGCGCAGTTCTGGATATCTCTGGACAGCAGCAAAAAACGCCTGCAGCACCACATCCACGCCGTAGCGCGGCTCCCAGGAACGATTGCAGAGGATGACAACATTATTCTCCCAGCCCAATTTCCTACGCAATTCTGAACCATCGCCTGGCGAAAAATGATCCAGATCCACCCCCCAGGGAAATTTAACGATCCTTGCAGGTAGAAAACCCATGCGGGCTGCTTTTTCGGCGCTCGCCTGGCAATCCACCAGAAGTGCTCCGCTGGCGGCGAGCGCTTTCTGTGCCTTCTGCCAGGTCGCCTCGGATTCATCCACGTCCTGCATCAGGTCAAAACCCCAGGACATGCCCGCTATGGGGCGGAATCCTGTCAGCGAGGCAAGATAGGTGCAATCCGGCAGCGGTCCGGCATGCACCAGATCCGGTTTCACTTCTTGAATTATCTCCGCGAGTTCTCCTTGCAGGTCTTCAATCCTGTGCTGCAATCTGCTCTGCAAAGATGTCTTCCACACAAGCTCGGTGATCCTCTCGGGTAAGGAGATTTTTCTAGAAGCCAGGTTTTCGCCTTCCAGCCGGAGCAGGTACACCTCGTTCACGCTCTTTGAAAGAACATTCAAAAAGCGCTCGTCGTGTGGGGAATAATCGCGGGTGAAGTAGATCAGTCTCACTTGCCCAGGTCCATCCAGGTGAGTTCTTTTCCAGTTTGGATATCATTCATCAGGCGCGTGCCTATAACCTGGGACAACTCCGAGGGCAGGATCGCACCCGGGGTTGCCGGACGCAATACGGCGATCATCTCGCGGGTAAGCGTCTCGCCTGCTTTCAAATCCCTGGCTGCCCGCAGACATCGCCGCTGAATGATCACGGTTTCCCGTTCATTCTCTGCCACGGTCTTGTCTCCGCTGCCCAGCGCGTTCTCCAGCTCACGGGTGGCATCCACCATCGCCCGCCAACTCACCGGGTTCATGGCAAAGTGGTGGTCTGGTCCCTCGCGGAGGTTATCGTCGGTGAAGTGTTTCTCGATCACCCTGGCACCCAATGCCACTGCGCCCAGCACAGTGGTGTACCCGGCGGTGTGGTCGGAAAGGCCAAGGATCACCTCTGGGAACATCTGCGCGTAAGTTTTGAGTACGTTCAGATTGATATGTTTGTAATTTTCAGCCGAGGCGGTGTAGTTGGTGTTGCACTGCATCAACACAAGCTGCGAATTCAATCTCAGGATGGCATGCACCGCGCGTTGCACTTCGCCAATATCGCACGCCCCGGTCGCCAGCAACACCGGTTTCCCCTTCGAGGCGATGTACTCCAGGGTCTCGACCCAATCGATCTCCCCGGAGCCGATCTTGTGAGCGCGGACATAATCATCCAGCAGGTCAGTGGCAGCAAAATCATATGGCGAGGAGAAATACTCGATCCCGGCGTTATCACAATAATTTTTGAGGATGGGCGTCCAGTCATCCGGCACAGAGGCGGATTGATAGACCTCGAACACCGAGCGCTTCCAGCTTGCCTGGTGGGATTGCTGCCCACCCAAATGTTTGAAACCGTAATCAGATACGATCCCGGCGGCATGGAAATTCTGAAATTTGGCGGCGTCTGCCCCGGCTTCCTTCGCCAGGTCGATCAACTTTTTCGCGCGTTCCAGGTCACCATCGTGATTGGCGGCAATATCCGCGATGAAGTAGACTGACCTGCCCGCACCGATCACCTTGTTGCCGATCTTGATCTCCATGATCGCTCCTTTCCTTTGGCTTTCGCTAGACCGGTAAAAACCCGTGCAGCATCTCCGGGTAATGCCCTTCGGAGAGTCTGTGGAACTTTTCCAACCCGGTCTGGATGCCCGGGAGTGCAACCCCCAGCGCCTGCGCCAGTTTCGTGGTGTTCAAATTCAGGTTTGGCGATCGGGCTGCCAGCAGGCCGCCTTCACTGACTTTGACCGGTTTGACCAATTCTGGATCAAAACCGAATTGTCTGGCAAGATGGACTCCGAAATCATACTTGCTGATCTTCTCCCGGCTGACCGTGTGATACAAACCGCTGAGGTTCATTTCTGCCATCCGGACCAGCATATCCGCCAGGTCATTCACGAGCAACGGACAAAAGATCACATCCGTAAACCCGTTCACAGGTTTTCCGGCAGAGAGGTTGTTATAAAAGAATTCAGCCAGGCTGCGGTTTCCCCGGAGGCTCCAGCCATAAAAATTCACCCTCGCAACAACCGCATCCGGGTTCTCCGCCATGACGCCGATCTCTCCGGCCAGTTTTGTGCGCGCATAGGTACTGAGAGGATTGGGCGCATCTTCTTCCGAGTAATCCCCGCGAACGCCATCGAAAACCGCGTCGGTGGAGATATGCACGAATTTGGCTCCCATTTCAGCAGCCAGCCTCGCCAATCTTCCCGGCAGATCGGCATTTACCTTTAACGCCCGGGATGGATCCTTCTCGCACTCGTCCACAATAGCCATCGCCGCGCAGTGAATGATCACCTCTGGAAGGCAATGCTCCAGCACCCATTCCGCCTCCCCCGGCAGAGATAGATCGGTTACGAGCACTTCGAACGGGGTTCCCTCCAGCTCCGGCTGGTGGATCACCCCGGTGACCGGGTGTTTTTCCGCAAGCTTCAAGGCCAGATTGAGTCCCAGCAATCCGCTTGCCCCGGTAACCAAAAAACGGTTCACTCAGCGCCCCCATAGGAAATACCAGCCGCGACCGGAGCGATCATCTCCTGGATCTGATCGATAGAGAGCCACTCATCGTTCGTGTTCGATGCATACCGGAACTCGTCCTTGAGGGTGGGGTATTTCTCATACTCCTGCACAAACCAGAAAGGTTCCGGGGGCAGCACCGCATAGCGGTCGCCCAGGTCGATGGTCGTCCTCGCTTCATCTTCCGAGATCAATACCTCATGCAGCTTTTCCCCCGGGCGGATGCCCACCACATCGATCTTCGCCTCTGGCGCGATCGCCCTGGCCAGGTCGGAAACGCGCATGCTTGGAATCTTTGGCACAAAGACCTCCCCGCCATGCATTTGTTCGGCGCAGGCGATCACGAAGCGCACCCCATGCTCCAGCGAGATCCAAAAGCGGGTCATGCGTTCGTCGGTTATGGTCAGCTTCCCGGTTTCACGCTGCTTGATGAAAACCGGCACCACGCTTCCCCGGCTGCCAACCACGTTTCCATACCGTACGCAACTGATTCGGGTTTTCTTCCCTGCGGCATAAGCGTTGCTCTGGATGAGCAATTTCTCCGCGGCCAGCTTCGTGGCGCCATACAGGTTTACCGGATTCACCGCTTTATCAGTGCTGAGAGCGATCACCTTTTCCACCCCCACATCCAGGGCGGCATCCACCACATTACTGCTCCCCAGGATGTTGGTCTTTATCGCTTCCATCGGATTGTATTCACAGGCTGGCACTTGTTTGAGCGCAGCCGCATGCACCACCAAATCCACACCCTCGAAGGCGCGTACCAGGCGGTCGCGGTCGCGGATATCGCCGATAAAGTAGCGCAAACTGGGATGATCATAACCAGCAACCCGCATTTCATGCTGCTTTAATTCATCGCGGCTGAACACAATGATTTTGGCCGGGTGATACTCTTTGAGCATCAGATTGACCATTTTCTTTCCGAAGGAACCGGTTCCACCGGTGATGAGCACAACACTTTTCGTCCAGTCCATTTTCTATTCCTTTTCGATCACGATCATGGGATACTGCCCGTTCTCGGCATACCAGCGGGGATCGCGCTCCTCGCGCCAGAACAGGAACCGAAGGATGTATTTACCTGCCAACCAGGGATGGATCAACGCACGCAGGAAACGAACGCTCACGCTGCGCCACGGTAAAAGCTGGATACGATAATCCTTCAGCTCGGTTTTGATCCATTGGATGGAATTCTTACGGGTATAAGTGCCCCTTGGGTCGTTGATTTCTTTATCTTTTGTCACTGGCGCAGACCCTGCGGGCTTCACCACTTTGGCTTCCAGGCTGGTTTTCACACCCAGGCGCTCTGCGATTTTCACCAGCCACAACCACTGTTGCATCAGCCGTGATGAGGCGGCGCCGTTGACCACGACCATTTTTCCCTTGCCGGCCAGCGTGCGGTACATCTCAGCGTATGCCCGCTTTTGATCATCGCTTGAGAGGTGGTGCAATGTGTGCATGGAAACCGTGCTGCCGAACACCCCACTTTTAAAGGGCAGGTTGGAGATATCTCCCACTATGTACAGCCCTTTTTTATCCAGGCGGCTGCGGGCTTCCTGAAGTGCCACCAGCGATATATCCATGCATACCCGATACCTGTACCCTTCTGAATAGGTCAGGTAAGCTGGCCATTGTACGGGTCCCGATCCGGCATCAAGCAGGTATTTACCGTTTTTTATGATATGCCGATTTACCCGCAGATGGCAGCGCTCGATATACTCCCGCGAGACAGGACGCAGGTCTTCATAAATGGCATTCTGATAGAGCTCAGCGCTGATCCGCTGCCAGCCGACCTGGTTATAGAAATCCTTCACCTCGTTCTTTCGGGAAAGCTCGGCCATTTCAGTTATCCTGGATCTTGCCCCAATCCATCAAGTCTCCGGCGAGGTACTTCAAGGTGTCACCGTAGACCAATTGACCCTCTTTGGAAAATACGTAATCAAGCGGGCGCAGTTTGAAATCTGTCGCCTGCTGGTAGAGGTGCCAGGGATACGGGCGTGGATATTCAAAAAAGAAGTAATATGCATAACGCCAGGCTTCATCCACCTGATCCTGGGTAAGGCGGTGCTGTTTGGGATCCCCCAGGATGGTTCCCAGGAATTTGAAATAAGTCACATATGAATCCGGGTCATAGGTGAAACCGCGGTTGCGATAATGCGTCTTGCCATTAACGATCACCGGTACTCCACCAAAGGCCATTTCAAGACCCACCGTTGTCGTGTAGACCAGCCCCAGGTCTGCGATGGATATCAGATCGTAGGTATTGACCGGGTCCCGAGGTGCGATCATATGGATATGCTCGGGCAGGCGGGGCTGCTCGCGGTGTATCACATCCGCCACGCCGATGCTGCCCTTCAGCAGGCTCTCCCCCGGGTGAATGCGGATCACCAGCTGCACATCCGGCCGCCCGGAAAAATATTGCACGGTGCGGTTCAACCATTCGGTCATCGTCTTGGTGTAGACCTGGCGCCCCAACGCCAGGCTATCCCCCAGCACGTTGGTTGGCAACAGTACCACCGGCCGGTCATCCAGCTTAAGTTCCCGGCGCACTTTTTCTCCACCCTGGCTGGATTCGCCCTGCCATTGGCGGGAGAAGTTTTCCACCACCCGCGCGCTCTTGCGAGCTGCATAGAGATCATGGACCCGCTTGAACTGCTCGGGGGTCAGCTTCATGCTTCCCCGCGCCTTCCACAGGTTATCTGTATCCTGCAGCATCACCTCAGAGTTCTGCGCCATCCAGATATTATCTTTCCGGTCGCTAAACTCGTAGGTCACCCGTGGGATCTTGAGAAGTTGTGCCACGCGGTAAACGATCCCAAACTCCTGGATCGTTCCGTTCGGCACCACCACCAGGTTAGGACGGTTCATGTGGAAATAGTTCCAAGCCACCCTGGCGGCGTCCTCGTTGCGGCGCAAGCGCATTTGGTAAAGCGGGCTCGCGGTATCCACTTCCTCCACCTCGGTGGTGTACTGAACATCAAATACTGTAACTTCCTCCACAGCCTTTTTCAACTCGGGAGGCAAAGCTTCTTCGCAACGCTTGCAGTTCAAAAAGGAGAATGAGTTCAGCAAGCCGTCAGTACTCTGCAGCACCCGCTGGGCATAAATGTTCTGTCTTCGCAGATCGAAACGATTGATCGGAATGCGGTAATCGGCGAACGGTAAATACCCCAGGGTTACATCATGCCCCATAGCCGAAAACGCCATTCCCAACATGGCCATGCTGTCAATCCAGTAATGCAGCGAGGCAAAAAGGAAGATTTTCTTACCGGGCTTCGCGTTGGCACGCAATGCCCGCGCCTGCTCGGAAATCTCCGGGAGGATGACATGCAGATTTTTTAAAGTGAAACGCGTTTTCGGCGCTTCTCCGCGTTGCCGCAGGATCCAATAAAGCTCGGCGGTGTAGGGGATCTCTCCCAGGATATTTTTAATGGTTTCTTTGCCGTTGGGTGCCATGGTTATACCGTTTCTATACTCCAATCAAGGCGGGGTCGGACGGGTCCGAGGCGTGGCTCCGGCCATTGCTTCCCTGGCGCGCCGGTCGAATCCACCGAAAAGGTGAGGGCTTGCTCGTCTTGAAAATAGCGTTTCACCCGGTACGAGCTGGCATTGACCCCCAGGATATAGCGGCCCTCATTCAGAATATCTCCGGGGATGGTGCAGCGGCTGATATAGTGCCCTGCAGGGCGGGTAGCAAGCTGCTCAAATTTTTGTGGTTCATCAGTATCGAAGGAGGTGAAAACCACCTCACCAAGACTGGTGTTGAGGTAGAGCCCCACGCGCAGCCCGGCGATGGGCTGAGCGAGGTCATACTCGATCTCCACGAAATTCTTTTCCGTCGAGCGCATCGTCTCGTTGACCGTGCAAGCGCTGTTCAGGATGCGGATGGCGATCGGCTTGAAAGGCGCTGCATCCGCAGGCACCTCTTCCTCCAGCCAGTATTTTTGACCTTCCTGCGAAAACCCGCTGGTCAGATAATAACTAACTGCCTCGGCAGAGGGTGCCCGCATAACCAGGGCGCCCTTCTGGATGACCAGCGATTCCTCTGTGAGACGGAGGATGGCGGACATGTTGTGGCTGACGAACATCACCGTGCGGCCCTGGCGGGCAACGTCGCCCATCTTGCCCAGGCATTTGCGCTGGAATTCGGCATCGCCCACCGCCAGCACTTCATCCACAACCAGAATCTCCGGCTCCAGGTGGGCAGCCACGGCAAACGCCAGGCGCAAATACATCCCACTGGAATAACGTTTGACAGGCGTATCAATAAATTGCTCCACCTCGGCAAATGCGACGATCTCGTCGAATTTCTGCGTTATCTCTCCGCGGTGCATGCCCAGAATCGCGCCATTCAGATAGATATTCTCCCTGCCGGTCAGCTCCGGGTGAAAGCCGGTGCCCACCTCGAGCAATGACCCTACCCTGCCTTTGATATGAGCGCTGCCCTCCGTCGGCTCGGTCACCCGCGCCAGGATCTTGAGCAGCGTGCTCTTTCCAGCTCCGTTACGCCCGATAACACCCAACACCGATCCTTGTTTTACATCAAAGGAGACCCCACGCAACGCCCAGAAGTCGCTTTCACGGTCCTTCCGCTCGGTGTGCTGGAAGGGTTTTTTTAACGATTCTGACATCGAATCCCGCAGGGTGCGATACTTTACCGCTGTACCACCAATCTGGTAGCGCTTGCCAATGTTTTCCACGCGAATCGCAAAATCTGCCATCATTCGTCTCTACACCAGATCGGCGAATTGCCGTTCCATTTTCTTGAAGTAAAACAACCCGCTAATAAATAGGATGATCGCTACCCCGACGGAAATCCACAAGGTCTGCGCCGGGGGCTCGGTTCCCAGAAGTGCCCAGCGGAAACCGTTGACCACGCCAGCCATCGGATTGAGCGAATAGATCACCTGCCATTGTTCAGGTACCATGCTGGTGGGGTACACGATGGGGGTGATGAACATCCACATCTGGGTTAAAAATGGCAGCACGTAGTTCACATCCCGATAGGCGACATTTGCAGCCGAAAGCCACAAGCCGGTCCCAAATGATGTTATTAAAGCCAGCAGAATGAACAGCGGGAGATATATGGTGTTGGATGTGGGTGCGATGTGGTAATACATCATCATCCCGATCAGTACAACGAACGCAATGGCAAAATCCACCAACCCGGCGATCACCGAAGCCAGGGGCAGGATCATGCGCGGGAAAAAGATTTTGGTGATCATGTTGCTGTTCTGAACGAGCGAACGACTTGCATCCGAAAGCGCCTTGGAAAACAGCTCCCAGGGCAGCAGCGCTGTGTAGGAAAAGATCGGGTAAGGGATGCCATCCGAAGGCACTTGGGCAAGGTTCCCAAAGAAAATGGTAAAAACCACCATCGAGAGGAATGGGCGCAGGATCGCCCAGGCTACACCCAGGAAGGTTTGTTTGTAACGGACGATCACATCCCGCCAGGTCATGAACCCGATCAGCTCGCGGTATGTCCACAGGTCGCCCAAATTAAGAGAACCCATCCCTTTGGAGGGCTTGATGACGACCGTGCGCACCTCGTGCGCAGGAACCGCCATCTGATTGGGTTCAGGCGTCGTAATGCTCACCTGCTTTTTTCCTTTCGCACCTGCTCATACCATTCGATGGTCCGGCGCAGGCCTTCCTCGAACCCAACCTGGGCTTTGAACCCAAATTCACGCTCCGCCCGGCTCACATCAAGTGCGCGGCGTGGCTGCCCGTTGGGTTTGGTAGGGTCAAAGACGATCTTTCCTTCAAATCCACACAGCCTTGCGATCATTTCCGCCAGGTCGTGAATGCGGATCTCAGAACCTGAGCCGATGTTTACCGGCTCGGAGCCGTTATATTTTTCAGAGGCCAGAAGGATCCCCTCCGCGGCGTCCTCCGCGTAAACAAATTCGCGCGATGGGCTGCCATCCCCCCATACGATCACTTCCGAAACGCCAGCATCCCGGGCTTCAAGGCACTTGCGGATCAAGGCAGGGATCACGTGTGAAGAATTCAGGTCGAAATTATCCCGGGGTCCATAGAGGTTGACTGGCAGAAGGAAAATGGCATTGAAGCCGTATTGCTGGCGATAGGACTGGGCCTGCACCAGCAGCATTTTCTTGGCCAGTCCGTAAGGGGCATTGGTCTCTTCCGGGTAGCCATTCCAGAGATCATCTTCTTTAAAAGGCACTGGCGTGAATTTCGGGTAGGCACAAACGGTGCCAAGAGCCACAAATTTTTCCACGTTCCGTTGCCAGGCCTGGTGTATCAATTGCACGCCCATCATCAGGTTGTTGTAAAAGAATTCTGCCGGGTGCTCGCGGTTCGCGCCGATGCCGCCTACCTGGGCTGCCAGGTGCAGGATAATATCCGGTTTTGAATCATCCAGCATGCGGCTGATGGACGCTGGATCCGTCAGGTCATAATCTTCAATGTGCGGGATGAAAATATCTCCAGCACGGCGCTGCTTCAATTTGGCGATGATGTATGAGCCGAGAAACCCTGCCCCACCCGTCACGCACACCCGACGGGACTCCCAGAAACCATTTTGTTCAGGCATGATGCGGTTCCTTCCCGTCAACAAAGATTTTGAGTCCCTGGATCACGAGCATGGGCGCCTGGGGATCTTCAGTGATCTCTATACCCTGCTCCAGGCAAGTCAACCGGCAGACTTCAGCCAGATCGCCTTCCCCCTCGATCCGCACGTGATTGCAGCCCGAAGCACGCACTTGTTCCAGCGTGTCGATCATTCGCTTGCGCATCAGCCGGTAGAGATGGAAGGAATTCTGAATGTAGTCCATTGTCAGCCGCGCGCGTAACGCGATTCCTTCCGGGGTAATGATATATTTCAGCTTCTTGCGTTCCGCCCGCTTGACCTTGACATAACCTTTTTCGATCAACCGCTTTAAATGCCAGTTGACTGTCCCAATGGCAACGTCCAGCCTATTGGCCAGGGTGGCCTGGGTGGCATCCGGGTCATTTTCGATGATTTCTAGTATGGGAAGGTCAGGGTTTCGCTCGGAATATAGTTCCATCAGGAATCCAATATTCAACGGCTGAATTATAAACGTTCCTCATTTATCCGTCAAGTTACCCCCTTGAATTATTTTCTAATCGCGCTATAATATGATAAATACTATCATATTAGGAGAAATTATGGCAGAGAAGAAGTCGTCGTTTTATATTGTTGAGGATCCAAAATTCGCCAAGGTGTTATTCAACACCACCAAGTTATCCTGGCTGTGGCTGATCGCAAGAATCTATATCGCGGCTATGTGGATTCTACCCGGCTGGGAAAAACTTAACGACCCGGGCTGGATGGCGGGTGGCCAAGCCCTCAAAGGATTCTGGGGATTCGTCCTGACCCCAGATAAAAGTCCCCACCCGGCGATCGCCTTCGGGTGGTATCGGTCGTTCCTTCAGCTCTTGCTGGATAGCCAGTCCTACGTCTGGTTCGCGAAGTTGGTTGCGATCGGCGAATTTACCATCGGGATTCTATTACTGATCGGTATGTTCACTGGAATTGCAGCAACATTGGGTGCGTTCATGAACTGGAACTTCATGATGGCCGGTCAGGCAAGCGTCAACCCGATGATGTTCCTGATCACCGTTCTCCTAATCCTCGCCTGGAAAGTTGCCGGGTATTATGGTGTGGATCGCTGGTTATTGCCAAAGCTGGGCACTCCCTGGCAGGCAGGTGATGCCTTCTCCAAAGAAAAGCCCGCCAGTTAGTTAAATAAAAACAGCGCCTCGCGGCGCTGTTTTTTTGTACTGATTTTATGCCACGGTGACGCCCTGCGCCTGGGGTCCTTTGGGACCTTCGACGACGGCGAATTCCACTTTCTGCCCTTCGGTCAGCGTCCGATACCCCTGGGTCTGGATCTCGCTATAGTGGACGAATACATCGCCGCCTTTATCCCGTTCGATGAATCCGTACCCCTTGGTGGCATTAAACCATTTGACCGTGCCGGTCTCACGCTCTGCCATTTCTTCTCCTTCTCCTCTTCTCCTGATATTCGGCAGAGCGTTGCTGTTCCTTGGTGATACCCAACTCATACATACGTTGACTGCCAAGTAATAATGTAGCAAACTCAATCGCGCATGTCAAGTGGGATAAGGGGTCAACCCGGTTGAAATTTCCGCCCAGATTTATATAATTAATCATGATCCAGCCACCTTCGAAAGGTACGATTTCATGAACGAATCCCCCTACAACGCTTCTCTCCCACCCGTAACCCCGGAACCAGAACCAGTTGAATCGCTCGGCTGGTTGGATATTTGGGGATATGCCATCTCCAGGCCTGCTGTATCCACATACCGGGAGTTGCTCGCGGACCCGAAATCCCAGCGGACCCCTTACCTGTGGGTGGGAATGGCGTTACTGCTCTCTTACATAATCCAGGTAGGACTGCAGGCACTTTTTGGAGTTTCATCCTTTAGCTCAATCGCATCTCAAATGGAGAGCCAATTGGGTCCGTTCGGATCCTTTCTTGGCACCGCCTCGCTGATGTCTTTGATTTGCTGCGCCCCGTTTGCTGCAGTCTTAGGGGTGCTTGGATACATCATCTCCTGTGGTGTGTATCACCTGCTCGCAAAGATTTTCGGCGGCACGGGCACCTTCAGCCAGGTCGCCTTTGCAGCATCCACTTTTTACGTTCCACTCACGGTCATCATGGCAGTCCTCGGCAGCCTGCCGGTGGCAGGACCATTTCTATCTATCCCTGTCTCCATTTACATGCTGGTGCTATTCGCGATCGCTATTAATGCTGTGCATGGCATCGGCGGCTGGAAATCCGCCTTGGTTGTTATTATTCCAGTAGCGATCCTTATCATCCTCATTGTCATTCTTTTCGCGTTTGTGTTTACCGCCTTAGCCCCGGTTCTCCAGCAGATGCCTGGCAACATCCAACCTTTCACATATTAATCCATGAGATTGATCAACCGTCCGTTTGAAAAGGTATGGTAACATTTACAGGCAAGAATCCGGCGTAAAGGATAAAGAAGGTTGGAGATGACAGCTCATAATCTGCCCGAAGAAAAACAGATCCTGAAATTCATCGATACGGTTCCTTTTTCTGAAAAGGATAAAAAAGCCTGGTCCGAGCAAATCCGCGCAACCGGTTTTTCGGTGGAGCTGGCGGATACAATCCATAAAAAAATCGCCGGACCTAAAAACAAGAAACCTGACGCAGTGGATCTCTCCCATTTCACCATCGAATTCAATGGATTAGTCAACCGCTGGCGGCTGGCCAGTCAATCCAGGAACTTCGCGAAAAGATGAAAACTATCCACATCGCCCTCCCCTGTCTGCTCATCCTCGCGTTGACGCTCGGCGGATGCATGTCGCTGGCGACACCGGAGCCAACCCCCACCATCGCCATCCCCCCCACCTCCACCCAACCGGTGCCTACCGAGACTCCCATCCCGCCCAAGCCCACCCCCACCGAAACCGCCATCCCGACTGTCACCGGCACTCCAGCGCCAATTTCGCCAGTTACCCTGGTCGTCAGCGTGGATCAGATCAACCTGCGCAAGGGACCCGGGCGGCTTTTCGATAAGGTCGAGACCTATAAAAAAGATACTCCCATGTATGCCTTTGGACAGGCGCCCGGTGGAGAGTGGCTACTGGTTCGCACCGACGATGACCTCTCCGGCTGGGTGGCTGCGGAGTTCATGCAGTCTGAATCAAAGACAGAAAGTCTGCCGGTCTTCAACACCGATCAGGGTTATCTTGTCACCGGTAAGGTGGTCGGTCCGGATGATGCCCCCATCCCCGGAGTTGTCTTTGCCATACACCAGGGGGCGGAGAACCTTGGCCGCAGGGTGGATGCAAAGACCGATGCGCTGGGAATCTACTACGCGTTCCTGCCGCCAGGGTCAGGCGGCACCTGGATCGCGGATATCGTGGGTGTTTCCTGTGAAAGCCCCATCGTGGATACGGAATGCAAATACACGGGCACCTTCTCCAGCGTCTCGACCGAAGTTGAATTGCCCCAGTCCGCGCCTTTCGTGATCACCTACACACCTTAATCCATCAGCGGATCAACGGATCATACAAATAGGATTGGTTTTCCCGCAGCCAGCGCCTGTGCCGCTGGTATTCGCTGTCCAGAATTGCCAGTTTCTGCCAAAACCTCTGCGAGTGATTGGGTTCGGTCATATGCGTAAGCTCGTGCAGAATAACATAATCCAGCACCTCGGGTGGAACCATCACCAAACGCCAGTTGAAGGAAAGCGTCCCCCGGCTGGAGCAGCTCCCCCAACGGGATTTCTGGCTGCGGATGGAGATTGTATTCGGAGTTTTCCCCAACCTGGCACCAAGCAGCTCCACCCGCGCGGGGATCAGACGGCCTGCTTTCTTTTTGAGGTAGGAAGTCAGGGCAAGTTCTGCTCCGCCCAGTCCCCCTTCTGGTACGCTCACCTGTAAAAACCCCCCAGCTTCTTCAACCTTAGCCCGGATTTGCCTGCCCGGATCCTCGCGCAACTGCAGGGTGATCTGGTGACCTTCGATCAAAATAGTGCCGGAGGGCAGGTTGGCCATTGCCGCCCCGGGCGGGCGCCGCCGGGACTCGAGTTTCTGGAACCGTTCCTGTTGCGCCACCACCCAATCGGCGTGCAGCCGCAGGAATCGCTCTGCATCCCCGCGGCTGGCGTTGGCCGGTGTGACCACCTCCACGCCGTCAGGTCCGACCGAAACCCGGAAACGCCGCGTGCGGTTGGATACACGCCAACGGTAGCGGATCTGGGTCCCGCGGTGAAAGAATTCCAGCAACAGGGGTTCTGTCAAAATAAATGCTTTCTTTGCCGATTAATTCGATACATTCTACCCGGTAATTTTCAGGATCAACCATTAATCTGATATAACCGACCTGATGCAGGCTGATATTTTCCAGCAAGTTGTAAATGCGTTTCCGTATCGAAAGGATCTTCTTCGTACGGAGCCTGAAGGTGCAGTACGGTTATTTAATGGCTTCTACGAGTCAGGGGTCGACCTGGTCATCGATAAATATCGCAGAACTCTTGTAGTGTCCAATCATGACAGATCTTATGAGGTGACCCGCGATTTTGTGCTGGAAATTCAGGAGTTTTGTAACATAAATACGTTCCCAATCTTTTGTGCGTTGATGAAAAATCGCCGCGCTGCCGATCCCGCGGAACGGCGGGGTGTGATCGTGGATGGAGCCGGATTGGCAGAATTTGTTGTCGAAGAGGGACCAGGCTACGCAATCGACCTTACGTTGAACCAGGACGCATCCTTTTACATCGATACCCGCGGTTTGCGGAGTTGGCTGAAAGCACGGGCATCTGACTGGGACGTACTCAATTGTTTTGCTTATACCGGCAGCTTTGGTGTCGCCGCGCATTTTGGCGGTGCAAGAAGGGTCATTCAATTGGATCGTTCTCGGAAATTTCTCGCCATCGCACAGAAGTCCATCATCATAAATTACCCCCCGAATGACATGCCGGGGGCTGAAATTGGTTATTTGGTTGGGGATTTCTTTCGCCAGACAGGGCGGCTGCGCCGGGAAGGTGCCCAGTTCGATTGTGTCATCCTGGATGCACCTTACTTTTCTACCGACGGTGGTACGGCGATCCACACCCAGCAGGATACTGCCCGGTTGATCAATAAGGTCCGCCCGCTGGTACGCGATGGCGGATACCTGATCGCGATCAACAATTCCCTCTTTCTCTCCGGGAAAGAATATCTGGACAAACTTACAGAATTGGGTAGGGATGGCTGCGTGCATATAGAAGAAATCATCCCTGTGCCTGAGGACGTAACAGGATATCCACAGACCATTGTACGCAGACCACCTGTCGATCCCTCACCCTTCAACCATCCAACAAAAATTGTAGTCTTGCAGGTGAAGAAGAAAAACCGGGTTGCCCCGGTTTGAAATCCTTCTCGAAAATACTTGCCCTAACCCCCGTTCCTTTCTCCGTTTTTAATATCCATATCGATCTTAAATGGCACTTCGATGATGACGATATCCTTGAATTGACGCAACCGCCAGCGAAGTTGGGATGCCGTCTGATTATGGAAGAACCGCGCGATCCAGCGCTCGGGGATAAATTCAGGGATCACTACCGTGATCAGCTTGTGGGGAAATTCGACCGTGTTGACATGGATGATGTAATTCACAATAGGTGTGAGCACATCCCGGTAGTCATACTCGATCAATTCCAGCTTCGTGCAGGAAGTACAGTCTGAAAACCGATTCCAGCGATCCATGATGTGTTCCCGCGATGTTTCATCGGTCACGATGGAAAGCACCCGCACATCATTGGATATCTTCTTCGCATATTCCAACGCCAGCAAAGATCCGCGATGGATATCTGCGATCGGTACGATCGCCACATCCGCTACATCCGAGAATTTCTTCGGGTCCAGGTCGTGGGTGCTGAGAGCGTTTGAAACGCGCTCGTAATGTTTGTTGACCGTGTAAAAGAAGTAGATCACCAACGGGATGATGATGACGATGATCCAGGCGCCTTCCAGGAATTTGGTGAAAAGAAAAACTAGGAAGACGATGAAAGTGACGACAGCGCCGACGGCATTGATCACCCGTTTCCAGCGCACCCCTTTTTCGTAATGAATGGTAGTCACGTGGGTCTTGATCGTCTCGCCCGGCTTGAGGTGGGCGATTCTTCCCATCAGTCGAAACATTCCACTCTGTGAAAGACTGAAGGCCATCATCACGCCCAATGCATAAAGGGGCAGCATGCGGATCTCATCCGCCTGAAAGAGGATCAGCATCACAGCCGAAAGGAGGGTGAGCGCGGCGATACCCGAGCTGAAAACCAATCTATCTCCCCGGTTTTGGAACCAGCGCGGCAGGTAATTATCCCGGGCTAGAAAATAGGATAACCTCGGAAAATCCTGAAAGCCTGTGTTGGCAGCCATAAAAAGGATCCCGGCAGTGAAGATCTGCACCCAGAAATAGAGGAACCCGCTCCCGGTCACTGCCCGGGTCAACTGCGAGAGGATGGATTCGCTCGCTTCGGGGATCAGGTCGATCTTGGTGGAGAGGTAAGCGATCCCGATCAGGAGAACGATCGCGATCATGGCCATTGCGATCATGACCGTGGCCGCGTTCCTGGATTCTGGTTTTTTGAAGGCTTTGACCCCATTGCTGATCGCTTCGATCCCGGTCAGGGCGGTGCACCCGCCGGAAAACGCCCGCAGGATCAGCCAGATGAAGGCAAAACCCGCCAGATTGACCATGGGGGGTACTGTTTGAGTGTTGACCGGCAGCGGTGGAAGCCCGAAAAAGCCGAAGTAGCGCGCCATTCCGATGACAAGCATCACAAACACACCGACCACGAAGCCATACGTTGGAATGGCAAACAAAGCCCCGCTCTCCCGGACGCCGCGTAAATTCATCCAGGCAATCAAACTCACCGCTATAAGCGCGATGATCACACGATAAGGATACGCTTCTGGAAATGCAGAGGTAACCGCCCGGACGCCTGCCGCGGTGGAGACCGATACGGTCATGATGTAATCCACCAGTAACGCCGCGGCAGCCAATAATGCCGGCAGCTCACCCAGGTTATCCTTGGCGACTGTATATGATCCGCCGCCCTCCGGGTAATGCAGGATGGTCTGGACGTAGCTCACCGCCACAAGGACCACCAGTCCGGCAACTGCCAGCGCGATCGGCAGCGTGGCAACCAGGGCACCGCTGCCCAGGACGATCAGCACGGTCATGATCGCTTCGGTGGCATAGGCGTTGGAGGAGATCGTGTCGGAGGCAAAGATCGCCAGCCCGCGGATCTTATCCAGGCGCTCGTGTGATTCCCGGCTCGAAGGGAAAGGGTCACCGATAAAGAAATGTTTTAGATCAGAAAGTTCCATCTACACTCACATCAAAGATTTTCGCATTGGGAAAATGCAATTCCCCCAATCACACGGAAGTCCGGAAATTGGCGAACCCACGAATTCTAACAAAGTTTCAAATATTCGGAAGGGAAAGTTAAGGATGGGGTTGGTGGGCCCGGCTGGGATCGAACCAGCGACCTGGCGGTTATGAGCCGCTCGCTCTAACCACTGAGCTACGGGCCCCCTGTCCAATTGTAAATCGACCCGCTCGCTCTACCCCCTTCGGGGGTGCTTTGCGACCACCGAGCAATGGGCCCTGGAAGGCCAAAAAATTATATCATGCTCTTTCCAGGCGGATCTCCACCGTGGTTCCCTCTCCCGTCGCGCTCTTTATGCCGATCTTTCCTCCCATACCCTCCACCAGCGCTTTCGCCAGCGAAAGTCCCAACCCGGCGCCATTCTGTCCGGAACTGCTGCCAGGTGCCTGGTAGAAACGATCGAACACACGCTCGAGATGCTCGGCTTCAATTCCGCTGCCGTTATCTTGAACCGTTATCGCCGCATGATCCCCATCGACCCTCGCCATCAGCCGAATTAACCCGCTTTCGGGTGTGTGCCGGGCAGCGTTATCGATCAAGATCCACAGAACCTGCCTAAGGCGCTGACCATCCGCCATTGCCTGGACTGCCTCCGACCGGGCATCCACCTGGACATGCTTTTCTGTCAGCATACGGGTTGCTTTTTCCCGCATTTCCTCCAAGAGCGTATCAAGGGCGATGCCTTCCCGGTTGAATTTCAACACCCCGCTGTCAATCCGCGAAAGCATCAGCAAGTCGTCCACCATCCCGCTCATATAATCGGTATCCTGGATGATCTCCTTCAGCGCGGTTTTCGCCTCCTTTTCGTGGGTACCCAGCGAAGCCAGCTCCGCTGTCCCGCGGATCAAGGTCAGCGGGGTGCGAAGCTCGTGGCTGGCATTGGCCACAAATTCCTGCTGGCGTTCCACAGCCAATTGCACCGGACGGATCGACCTGCCCGCCACCACCCAGCTCCCCCAGGCCATCAGGACCAAACTTATTCCTCCCAGGATCAATAAGCCCATCAGAAATTCCCGCATCAAACGGCTCTGATCGGCCACAGGACGGCCGAATTGGAAATACCCGGCGGGTGCGCCGGCGGGAAGCACGAAGGTCAGCAATCGGTACTCTCTCCCGGAGGCATCCCGGACGGTGCCCAGGGAATACGATCCGGGCGTTTGGGGTTTATCCTTCCCGATCGCAGGGCTGATCGGAGGTTTCACATTCTGGCCGCTCTCGATCAACTTTCCCTGGGGGTCCACCTGCATGAAAAAGATGGAAGACAGTTCCCCATCGTAATCGTGCAGCACCTCGCCGGATTCTCCCTGGTAGCCGGTTGATCCGTAACCCTCCTCGCCTGTCAAGGTAGGGGCGGGTGTGCTTTGGATCTCGTTGTTTTCATCATCGTCAGATCCTTGTTCGTCATTCTCTTCACCTTGTGGGAATGGGGTGCGCTCAGGATTTGGCTTTATGGCAGGCAGCGGGGTGAAAATCTGGAAGGATTCGTGTTGATCTCCCGTATCCCCCAGCCAGACGAAACGAACCTCAGCCAGATCCCTGGGAACTGGCAGCCCCAGGAATTCCAATTGCTGCACCAGGCGGTACTCGAGTGCCCGGTCGGTAGTTGTCTGAAAATACTGCACCAGGAAGAAGTAAAGCCCTGCGCCAATGATTAGAACGAAAAGAAAGGAAAAACCTGAATAGAGCAGTGTGAGCCTGACCCGCAAATTCTTAAGCATGGTCGATATCCAGGCGGTATCCCACCCCTCGAACGGTAAAGATGGGATCCGCCAGCCCTGGCACGTTCAACTTCTGCCGGAGATAGGAGATATACACATCCACAAGATCCTCTTTAACACTGCCTTCGTAGGACCAGACGTGATCCAGGATATTCGCCCGGGTGAAGGTCTGCCGGGGATGCAGCATGAGGTATTCCAGAAGGTCCCATTCCGTGCGGCTCAGTTCGATCGATTTTTCGCCCCGCCTGAGGGTGTGCATGCGCAGGTCCATCACCAGGTTGCCCACGCGCAATTCCATCACATCCGCGCCATCCGGATTGAAGCGGCGGGTGATGGCATGCAGCCTGGCAAGGAGCTCCTCCATGGAAAAAGGCTTCACCAGGTAATCATCCGCGCCGCTCTCCAGCCCTTTAACCCGGTCTTCCACTTGACCTCGAGCAGTGAGCATCAGGATGCCCATCTGAACCTGGTTGTTTCGGATGGCCCGCACGATGGAAGGTCCATCCCTGCCGGGCAGCATCCAATCGATCACCGCCAGCTCGTGCATCCCGCGCAGTGCCAGTTCCATCCCCGCGGCGCCGTCGTGGATGAGGTCCACGGTGTAACGTTCCGTTTCCAGCATCTTCCGGATCATATCCGCCAGCCGCTTGTCGTCCTCGATTACCAGTACCCGCATGCTTATTCCTTCGAATGGTATTGATCCATAAATGATTTTATCCCAATTCCTTTTTTATTATTTCAGAAAGGCATGAGGACAGATCTCACTCAATATCGTAAAGGAAAATGATTGGAATTCCCTTGGAAAAAAACGGTGCGGTTTTAATAAAATTCCAAACTTATTTAGATATGATTTAGACCGTAATCATTTTTGAAGGAGAAAATATGAACGCAAAAGCTGGATTCTTTGCCATTTTTTTGACCGTTTTCACCCTGGGATTGATCGGCGGGGTTGCCAAGGCTGCCATGAATTTCAAACAGACTGCGAACCCGACCAGCACTCAGGCCGCGCAAGTGGTGCAGGCGGATTACCAGGTTCCAACAGCCGCCCAACCAACGGACGTGCCCCCCACCCAGCCGGCGCCCACGCAGGCACCTATACCTGTTGAACAAGCCTTACAGGCAGCCTTGCAGGCAGCCGGGGATGGGAGAAACAATGGCAGCCGTACCTGAATTGGTAATGTTCAATGGCGCAGAAGCCTACGAGGTGAAATTACAGGATGGAAACTCCCTCTATATCGGAGCCTTCGATGGCAAGCTGATGTACAACTCGATCACCGGTAGCGATAAACCAGTGGTGACCTCCGAGCAGGCATTGATCATCGCGGCTGATTACATCAACTACTATCAGCCGGTCTCCATCGCTCTTCAGGATTACAACGGAAAGCTTGCATACTTCATCCGCTTCTGGAACGGTGCGAATGTATATGTTGATCGGGCTGGCAACATTTTGGCGATTCAATATGTCCAGTACACCTCAAGCAACAGCTCAGGCGCAGCAGCAACTGGATCGAATTCAGGCTCCTCCTCGGGTGGCGGCTCCGGGTCGGAAGATGAACATGAAAGCGATGATGACTAACGAAAGCATTGAGGAAAAATAATAATGAATTCAAAAAAGAAATCCTATTCAACAGACGCAGTAAAGATCATTGTGGCTGCCGGCGCACTGGCTGGGTCGCTCAGCCTGTGGAGCATGTTCTCCAATAAGTCCATTGAAGATGCCAACCAGAAACTGGCCGCTGGTCAGGCGTCCGGGGGCGTTGCGCCAGCTTCTGCTCAGGTGGTGGTGAACACACCCTTTCAACCTCAGCCCACTGCCACCCCCACCCAGGCTCCTTTGCTGCGGGTTGTCAACATCAATTTCAGCGGGATGCCAACTGTACCGCAGCCAGCCATCTCGCGCATCGTTGTCAATTCTGGCGGCAGCGGATCCGCGGCTAATTCCTCCAGTGCTGCTGCGCCTGCTCCGGTAACCAATACAACAACTTCGTAAAATACTCCCTATCGATTGGTAATAAATTACGGGATATCCTGAGTCAGCAGAACAGGATATCCCGTTCGCTTTCCTGTCCAGGAAAAAAATGATGATAATGGATTGTATTTGATTGGAATTTTCTTGGAAATTTTTGACCCATTTTTAATTCAATACCAATCTCCACCGAGTATTCTTAGGCACGAAAGTAACCATAAGCAGGAATTCGTTTAAGCATGAATAAAAGAGCAGCCATCTATTCCTTGATTTGGACCACTGTGATCGTCGTGATGGTAACCGGCATCGCAACAATAACCTCTTTGTTTGTTACTCAGAGAGCTTCTGCCAACATTGCATCGGCCAATACGGCTGCGCAAACCACTTCATCCGTTACCTCTGGTGCCTCCCTCCAGCCTGCCCTCTCGGTTCAGCAGGCTTCTGATTTGGCCGTCACCTCGGCTGGCCCTGGCGAGAAACTAGCGTCTGATCCAGAGTTGTTGATCTTCAACGGTGAACTGGCTTATGAAGCCAAAATGCAGGATGGGAGCCTGCTCTATTTGAGCGCTCAGGATGGTTCCGTCAGATACAACTCCATCACCGGCACGGATGCCGCTACCGCCAGCCCCGATCAAGCAGTGAGTGTTGCAGAGACATACATCAATAATAACCAACCTGTAGCCATCCAATGGGCCCGCTATCAAAACCAGGTCGTTTACGCAGTCGGTTTTTCAGATGGCGCGCTAGTCCTGGTGGATCGCTCAGGCAATGTGGTGGCAACCCGTATGGTTCAATAAATTTCCCAAAGGAAATTCGTCATGGAAACAAAGCAGCAATCAAAATTAGTAAATGGGATCAAAATCGGGCTGACAGCAGTGGCGGTGACAGGTTCGATCGCGCTCTGGAGCGACCTTTCCTACAAATCCATTCAGGCCGGTAGCCAAACAAACAGCGCACAATCGGCAAATGGTTCTGCGTCCGCCTCCACCAGCAATTCATCATCGCTGCGGGTGGTCAATATGGCTGTCCCACAAAGTTCATCGGTCAGCAAACCCCAGGTGCAATCAGTCGTCATCAACAACGGCAATTCTGGCTCAGCAGCACCATTCACAAACTCAAGGACCTCCTGATGGTCTATAAGATCGAATTCCACGCGATGGGTTCCGAGGTAATGGCAGCGCTGGATAGCAGCGAAGCGGATGCCCGTATCCTGGAGCGTGTGCCCGGCTGGTTCGATGGCTGGGAGGATTCGCTCAGCCGCTTTCGGCCGGGCAGCGAGCTTAACCGCGTGAATGCAGCCTCCGGAATACCTGTGCAGGTCTCTAAAACATTCTGGGAAGTGCTGCTGCTAAGTCTACGGGGGGCGGCAGAATCGGAGGCGATCGTAACACCCGAAGTTCTGGACTCGATGGAAGCGATCGGCTATGACCGAAGTTTTGACCTGATCTCTTCCGCTCCAGGTACACTGGGCGATTTCGAACCGATAGTATCCCGGTTGGATGAGATCCAACTGGACGCAGCCACCCGCACCGTCACACTCCCGGTTGGTCTTCGATTGGATTTTGGCGGATTCGGTAAAGGTTGGGCTGCTGATAGGACCATGCGTCGCCTTAAAAAATATGGACCCGCGCTGGTCAATGCCGGCGGCGATGTGGCGGGGAGCGGTCCCCTGAGCGACCTGACTGCCTGGCCAGTGGGTGTGGAAGCTCCGTTCGAACGGGGGGTAGCCACCCGCGTATTAGCCATCCAACGCAATGGTGTGGCAACATCGGGGCGCGATCACCGCCGCTGGATGGCAGGAGGAGCGTGGCAGCACCACATCATCGACCCTCGCACCGGCCGCTCGGCAATCACGGATATCCTCACGGCCACCATCCTGGCACCCACGGTGATGGAAGCTGAGCTGGCCGCCAAGACCGTTTTCATCAAGGGCAGCCGGGGTGGCGAATCCTGGTTAGATTCTCACCCCCGCTATGCCGGGTTGATCGTCCTCGAAAATGGGGATTCCATAATGTTGAATAATTTTAATGATCATCTTTGGAGGGTTTCATGAAATCATCGTCATTATTCTTTCGAACCGGTTCAGAAGAAGAACTCTTTCGCCACTTTATCTAATCGGTGGTGCGCTCGGGCTGGCGCTTTCGGCTGTTGCGCTTCCGTGGATCCTGCCTGGTTTGGTTCAATCCCTGGCGGGCACGGATATCAAAGCTTTTTGGTATTTTTCACGGGGTCTGGCGATCATGGGGTATCTGATGCTCTGGTTCTCGGTCGTGTGGGGTCTGCTTATGACCACCCGTCTTTCGCGCATCTGGCCCGGGCACGCGATCACGGCTGATCTGCATAAATTCATCTCCCTGCTCGCGCTCGGAATGGCTACGCTGCACGGGTTGATCCTGATGGGAGATAAATATATGAATATGTCTCTTTCCCAGGTCTTCATCCCTTTCTCTGTGCAATCTTACCGACCGGGATGGGTTGGATTGGGTCAGATCTCACTTTACCTGCTGGCTTTGATCGTGATCAGTTTTTACCTGCGCCAGGGCATTGGCCAGAAACTTTGGCGGCTGATCCATTATGTTAGCTTCTTCACCTTCTTTGCCGTTTTGGTGCATGGTCTGGCTGCCGGTTCGGACACCATGACCCCGGGTATGTTCTTCGTCTATTACTTCACAGGAACCGCGGCGCTTTTTCTCACCTTTTATCGAATTTTTACAGCCAAATTCCAAAGACGGGATGCCGTACAGGCAGAAGCCACAGCTCAAAAATAAACAAACCGGGTGGAGAAATTTCCACCCGGTTTGTTTTTTATTCCACATAATTAGGGGACGTAAACAGTGTACTCGTTCTTGATGGCTCCAGCGGGATAATCTGTCATCCCATCATTGATCTTTGATTTAAATGTGATCTCAGTTTCCAGGTGATGCTCTCCTGACGGCCACTTATCTGGGACCAGTGTGGCAGTGCGGCACCAGATGTTGTTCCCGTTTGCATCCTTGACGTTCTGATCAACCGCTGCGATTTTATCCACTGGAACAACTTTCCCGTTCAGAGTGAAATTCATCACGATCTGGCTCAGGTTCTGCTCCAGAATTTCCTGAGAGGTTGCACACCAGCCAAATCCCCAAACCATGGGCGTGGATTCCTGGAGAACGATCGAATATGGAAAAACCTTGCCTGTCTCAAGGCTGTTGGAATACTTCTCCTTGGCATATTGTTCGAGATATCCAACCTTGCCCTCGTTATATATTTTTTGAACTTCAACAGGATCCGAGAAAATGGGGTCCGAAATGGGAATCACCCCAGCTCCGGCTGGCTGAAGGATGTACTGCATCGCCCGATTCATCTCCACATCTTCAGTGGAGGTTACATTCGCTTCATCGATCGGGACCTTGATGGTAGGGAGGACTCCCTGACCTTCAAGAAATATACTGCCATCCTCATTTGTGAACCTGCCGGTCGGGAATTGAGCTGAGAAGTTTTCGGGGAGCTTGAATTGCCCGCGCGCAACCTCGGCTTCCACCCCTGCGCTTGGGTACATTCCGATCACCTGCATGCCTGGCACCTGGCTGAATCCATACGCTTCCAATTCGCATGCGCTGGCGCATCCCTGCCCCACCAGTAAAGCCATTTTGGGGAAGGTGTATTGTTCCAGGTTGGGGAGCACCCGCTCGCGCGGACCTTCTGGCTCGAATTTTCCGGTTTTTTCGCTGAAGTACTCCAGTTGACCCATTTGAATTTCTTTATCCGTTAGAAAACCTGCCAGCCCCAGATTCGCTCCCCCGCTGTTCTGGCGCATGTCGATGATGATGCCCGCCACCTCATTATCACGGAAGGTTTTAAGTGCCCGTTCGAAAAGTCGGATGATGAGATTCAGGTCATCGTAATTCGAGTTGATCTTTACAACACCCACTTTTCCAAGGTCAGCTTCTTCAATATGAAAGACCACCGGCAGAGCATTTGGATCATATCCCTTGTAAACAGAAGTATCGGACCAGCTCTGAGTCTCATCAATCGCGATGAGGTCCGCGGTATTTTCCTTCTTGCTAATCTGGTCGATAAAAGTGATCGATGCCTTCGTTCCCAATGGCGCGCGGGTCAGATAGCGATCCTGCTGGTAATACAACGAAAAATCGGTGGAATGTGGCGCGGAAAATGGCTGAACTGCGCGGAGGGCATCCTTGATCGATATTCCGTCGAATTGGGTGATCTCATCCCCAACTTTGATGCCCGCTTGTCCAGCCGGTCCGTCTGTCACAATACTGGCGGCGATTACCTTTCCATCCTCCAGTTCGCGGATGGAGATACCATAGCCCCCCGACACGGATTCACTGAACACCTGGCTGGCAATATCGCCCCCATCCAAGCCCACGTGTCCATCTTTGAAGGCGACAATGAATTCCCGCAGCGCGTTGTAATAAGCGGTCGCGTCCTTATCGGTCTCAGCTTTCGCCACCATCGGTAATACCTTCTCATAAACTGCATTCCAATCCGGCGCTTTGCCAGCAATGCCGTTGAAGGCATATTCCTCTTTCACCTGATCGAACATCTTCTGGAAAGCCTCTGTGTAAGTCAGGCTAGAATAATCTTTGATAGCCACGTCCTGTGGCTCATATAGGGTGAGGTCGGGTGTCTCTGTGCGGATAACAGCAAAAGGATTCTGATCCAAGTCGATCACCGACCATCCGGCAGGTACGCTCTTCACCGGGTCATCTTTCGTAAAAAGCAACCCATCCTCACCAAATGCCGAAGGGAATTGCTGGTTACCATCTGGAGCCCAAATGACCAGTTTCCCGCCGGTAACCTCATCCTCGTTCTCGGAATCAACTTTGACCGATGCCAGATATCCAGGCCAGCCAAAAGACTTGTCGTCACCTTCCGAAAAAGGACCACCGGTCAAATTGGGAGAATAAGCCGCTGAATATATCTGTACCCCTTTATCCTCTTTGCCGTTGTTATCCACATCGCTGAAAGTACCTTGCGGTTTGACGGGCAGTTTGATATCGTATTCGCCCTTATTGTTATCCCGATCGATCTTTAGGTAGCCCAACACCTGCCCATCGATGCGGGAGCTCCCAGAGCTTATCCCGCAGAACGAATCCACGCATGTCATTCAGGGCAACAGCCTGCTCAGTGTAGTACGTCTCCACAGCGAAATCGTTGGAGTAGGTGAAGTCGCCCTTTACTTCAACCGGCGCTCCCGATGCAGTCTCGGGTGGAGTGATTTTCTGGCAGGCACTTAGGAGTAATACAAGTGACATGAACAAGGCCAAAGCCAAGAATGATTTCTTTATTGGATCCTCGAATCTTTGAATGTGAAGAATTATCCCATTAATTGGATTCGATATTTAAATAAAGGTGCATAAAAAACGAGCCAGGCGTTGATAAAATTCTGAGAGAAAAAATTCAAAAGATTATTCCACACAAGCGAATTTGAACAATTCCGACTCATCCATAAAGTGGGAGACCAACAACGAGGTTGAGCAAAAGAACATGTATGATTATTTCATATATGATCTTGACCATCTGGCCGCAGTTTCCGAGATTTCTGGAAAAAAATTCGTTTACGCCCATTTTCTTTCCACCCACCGACCGTTTCTGTTTTCCCAGAATGGCGACTTCGAACCAGATCAGTCAAAAAATGGATATATCAAGTCAATCCAATTTACGAATTCGATTCTTTCAAAATCGATAGATCAGATCCTTGAGAAATCCAATCCAAAACCGGTAATCATCATCCAGGGTGATCACAGCCTACCTGGATCCAGGGACGCTTATGGGATATTGAATGCCTACTACTTGCCGGATGATGGCGGCGAGGATCTATACCCCACGATCTCACCAGTGAATACCTTTAGGGTGGTTTTCAATAAGTATTTCGGCGCGAATCTTCCTCTGTTATCGGATCATTCCTATTGGATGCATGAGTATCGTGGAAAAATAACACCTGAGTTGCAGGATCAAGGTTGTGAGTGACCTGACAAATAAGGGCTGCTAACGCCGTTTACAATCTTTTATAAGATTCGCGTAATGAAATTTTTTATCGGATACCGGCTCGTTCCAATTAGTGATCAGAGCGGGCGACGGGAGTCGAACCCGTACCACCAGCTTGGAAGGCTGAGGCGCTACCGCTACGCTACGCCCGCACGGATAATATTTTACCCTTGACAGATGGCAGGGTCAAGGAATACCGCTCCTGCCCGGAAAATCCGGGCAGGAGTTGTGAGTATCAGAAATTAATGGAGATAAATGTTCGAATTAATATTTCCAAAGGAAAACGTCCCGGTCAAAACCGGAGTTAGCGAACCTCCGCGATCGAGATCGATACCATAGTTGCCATTCCCCATATATAACCCGTTGGTAATGGAAATAGCCGCCAAAGGCGAAAGACTGATCAGGGTTATCCCTGAGCCTGATAAATTGTAGGAGGAGATCAGGCTAACGATCGAGACCTTCGACCCATTCGTATTGATCGAGACCCCATCTACGGAATTAGTTCGCGTGGTGACCTGGTTCACAAAAATATTCGCAGGCGAGCAGCCGACTGCCACACAATTATCAATTTTGACCCCATTCCCCCCAACATTGTAATTTGCAGTTACTGATTTGATCGAGACCTGACCTCTGGAAAGGATTCGTAAACCATCGCCGTTATGGTTTTCATTGAAGTTGTTTAAACCGGATGAGGAGATCAGCGTTACTCCGGAGGTTATCGGATTCAATGAATTCTGAAAAACGCGCCGACAATGATCGTTGCCGTTCGCGTTGATACCATTCCCAGATATCGCCCCGTTGCCAGTGACATCCAATCCGTTTTGATCATTACCGTTGGCCGTCACCCGGTTTAAGGTCACAGCTTTGATCGTGCTGGTGGAGGGTTCAGAGAGGATAGTAATCCCACCCCCATTCACATTCCCGGAAGCAGCAACTGTATCGATCAATACAGTGCCAGTTGTGGTAACTTCCAAACCATTTCCCGACAAATTATCGTTCAGGATGGAAGACTTCACGATAACACCCATACCGGATAGCGGCGTAACCCCATCATCAAATTTATTATTCAGCCGTGCACCGAATGAACCATTCCGCAGATTCTGTGATCCCGTCAACGAAATCACGCCATTCGCTTTGGCTTCGAGTCCATGCCCTGAGGTATTGTCGTTGAAAAGAAAATTGCTGATGGAGATCATTTTTACGGGCAGGCTCTTTCCCCGTTGGTTATCCAGCGAGGCGCCTAACAAAGCATTTCCGCTCGCGCTGCCCCCGCTCAGGTTGATATTCCCCAGGGATTCGATGGTCACTCCGAATCCACCGCTGTTATGATTGAAATAAGAATTGGAGATTTTCACATCCGTTGAGCTGCCGGCAAAATTATTGATCACAGCTCCATTGACGGTATTTTCATTTGCTTCAACATTACTCAATGTCACCGGTCCGAAGGCGCCGATTTCCAGACCATCCGCTCCATTGTTGTAAAAACCATTCCAAAATGTTCCGATTTTCGTTGAGTCATTATTGATCTTAATCGGCAATACGCCGGTTGCAGCCAGGTCGTTATGCAATGTGGCACCATTGAGGGAATTCCGGGCCGCGCTGATCTTCTCAAGTGTGATCGCTCCTCTGGATTTAACATATAATCCATCGCCATTCTTGTTATCATTAAAGTGCCCATTAGAAACACTTACAGGTTTCACCCCGCTTGAATTATCCACCCAAGCCCCACCGGCATTTACCGATTGATCGGCATTCACACTTTTCAGTGAAACCCCTCCTTGTGTGGTGATGTGGACCCCGTCTCCATAATTTTTATAAAAATGGTAAAGGTATGGATTTATGGAGTTATCAACGACCACACCTCCCAGATTCAAACGGGCATCCAATAATTCAAATCCTCTGCCGCCAGCATTCCAGCTGGCACCCACGCCGGTCAACGTGATCATCCCAATGGATGTGATGGACAAACCGTTTCCCGTAGCGTTTCGATCAAAATAGCTCTTGGAAATGGTGATCGGTTTGTCAACAACTGGCTGTACATTCGATCACAGCACCCCCTTCGGGGTTATCCGATGCGTTTGCCGATGCCAGTGAAATCGCACCAGCGGATCTGATATTCAGACCTATGCGGCCGTTATGCTGGGCGGATAACCCATTTATTGCGACAGTTCCGCTTCCGTGCCCTCCCGAATCGTTATCCACGTCCAGCCCCATATCCCCTCGGTTCTCACTGGCTTTTACATTCGTGAGAGTGATATTTTTCTTCGAGCGAATTACCAACCCGGGTCCATCGTTATTCTGGAATGTGCTACTGCTGATTTGAATCGGGGAAGTACCTTCCGCATTGTTAATATAGGCTCCAATGAGTGAATTCTTATTAGCCGAACTTCCGGATAGAACATAATTTAACTGGACGCTTCCTTTGGAATATATTTCAAGGGCAGCGCGATTAATCTCGGGGAGAGTCTCACCATTCCCGGTATAGGTATTGTCGCCTTCTGCGAAACCACCGATCGCTACTCCGCCAGTGCCATACGCATTATTTATGGATACCCCCACCCCTCCCGGATTATTTCGGGAGCTTACTTTTGTCAAAGTGACCGAACCTTGAGAAATCACATCTAATCCGGTTCCATTGACCGTGCTTGAAAATTCGCCGTTGATAATTGATATTTTTCCCGTGTTTACCAGCTGACAAACCGACGATTCGTACTTGCAGGTGTCCAACCGCATCCCTGCGGATTTGTTTTGATTCGCGGTGATATTCGTGGCGGTAACACCGCCGTTTACGACGAGCGAGAGGCCAACCCCGCAGCCATCCGCGATACACAGATTATTGGCATTCGCGGTTATGTTTTGGAGGGTAACTGATTGCTGGACGGGAGCCAGGTTTGTGATTCCACCAGCGTGGTTGTTGTTGAAAACGCTATTCTTAATGGTGATTGGACCACTTTTTACGATATAAAGTCCGGGGATGGTTTCTGATTCATTACGGCTTGCCGAGATGCCAGTTAGGCTTACCGCACCGTCAGATTGATTGGTTTTAAGGACCAATCCATTGATTTCTGTACCATTTGCGATAACAATGCTCTTATTATCATCAAAATTGCCAGTATTTATGCTGATCGAACCGGACACATTCGTGGTGATATAAGCACCACCCCCCTCGTTCCCGCTGGAATCGATATTAGTGAGGTTCACTGAACCGGCGTTAGTTTCAACAATGAGACCCACCCCGCTTGGGTCAGTATTTTGTATATTAAGATTAACAAGGTTGAAAGTGCCGCTGGAATTGGCGATTTTTAACATACCTTCAAGATTTATTTTCTCAAAATCGCCAATCCCCCCAACAAAGTTCAGGTTGGAAACAGTGAATCCTCCTGTCCATCCAAGGATGGATACAGGTACGCTGATTGTTGGCAGGGTTACGCCTGGACCTGGAGTAGGTCCTATCAATCCTTTAATGCAAGCCGAATTAGGGAGCTTTGCACTGTCATAATATATTTCAATCCGTGGTGATTCTTCAACAATCCCTGGGTCGGTTCCGTAAGTGGCCTCAATATGGATGATCCCATCGGTAGGAATTAATCCAAAGTAAATGGAATTCAGTGCTTGATTGATAGTATTGAACGAAACGATTCCAACACTGCTTTTAATCCACACCGGTCCGGGAGGAACGGTTGCTTCTGAAGATAAATCAGCAGAAGGTTGCAACTCTTCTGGAACTGCCGAAGCGATGGGCGTCAGCTCCGAATCTGTGGGTTGAGGCACAACCGATTCCTGAGGAGTCGGCGTTGGCGTAATTTCTGGCGGGGTTTCTGTTGCAGTGCTGGTCTCTGATATTACAGGCGACTCGCTCGGGGTTGGAGTCGCGTCCTCGGCATGAATTGGGTTGACGATGAATGCTGTAAGAAAACAGAAAGCGATTCCAACCACGAAAAAGTATTTCCAAACTTTTGTCAATTCCATGGCTCCTCCTGGCAGGGGAATATGGAGTCGAAAATTATTCCACCCGCAATTAGTATACAATTTTTCCGGTTTTCCACACCTAACAAATTGGCAAACTCAAGATTCTTCTCACACCCTTTAGATCGTTTTCATATCGTTCTAACCAACCAAGTAATGACTCGACCATTCAACTATTCAACAACGCAACACTTCAACTTCTCAACCATCCAACGCCTTCCCCCCCTCAGGTATAATCAGCGCCATGCGTTTATCCAAAATTCTGATCCCAATCACGACCGTTCTCTTGGCCGGGTGTTCTGCGGTTGCAGCACTGCAGCCCACCCCGACTTCAACCGCCACCCCCGAGCCGCCCACACCCACTCCCGTGCCTGCGGCAGCCATCGTCAATGGCGAGATCATTCCTCTTTCTGATTACAACGCCTCGCTACAACAATTGAAAGCTGCCCAGCAGGAAGCAGGGACAGCCGCCACCCCGGAAGAGCAGCAGCAGGTGGTTCTAGATGACCTGATCGCACAGACACTGCTGGCCCAGGCAGCGGTGAAAGGGGGTCACATGGTGGATGATGCCGCGCTGCAAGTCCGCATTGATCAGTTCTCCACCACCCTCGGAGGGCAGGAAAAACTTGCCGATTGGATCATTAATAATGGTTATGACGACAATTCCTTTCACTCATCGCTGAGGAGATCCATGCAGGCAGGGTGGCAGCGCGATCAGCTTATTGCGGCTGTACCCACAACTGCCGAACAAGTGCACGCCCGTCAGATCCTACTGCTGCACGAGCAAACTGCCAATGACCTATACGACCAGCTTAAAGCTGGCGCGGATTTTGCAACCCTTGCATATCGCTATGACCCGCTCACTGGCGGCGATCTGGGTTGGTTCCCCCGCGGGGTTCTGACTCAGCCCGCGGTGGAGGAAGCAGCTTTTTCCCTGCAGACTGGGGAATTCAGCCCTGTTATCCCCACCAGCTTCGGCTACCAGATCCTGCAGGTCATTGATAGGGAATCTGCCCACCCGCTCTCACCTGAGGCACTGCTCGCCGCCCAGCAAAAAGCGTTGGTGGACTGGGTGGCGCAGCAAAAATCTGCTGCCAACATCCAGGTGCAGGTGCCCTGATCCACACCCGGCAAGGGGAGGAACCTTTTGCGTCAAGATCCATCTTCCTATATCCAGGAATTTCCAGACGAAATCCTGGTGGATGAAAAACGGCGGCGTTCCGACCGCCTTTGGAACATCTTCACCATCCTCCTGATAGTGTTGATGGTCGGGTTGTGCTCCGTTTTCTACCTGATATTTTCAAATCCGGAATCCGCCCTGAATCCAGCCCCGCCGCCCACCATGCCGGTGCTTATCGTCCTGCCCACCTCCACTGCCACACAGCGCGCCTTGCCGCCTACCTGGACCCCCACCGTCATCGTCCTCACCCCCACCCTCACCAGCACCACCGGCCCGCAGGCAACCTTACCCCTGGGTACAGTGCAGCCAACTTCCACCCGGGATCTTTCCGCTTCGGCGCCTTTCGTGCTGCAGGGTGCCCCCATGGCGGTCGCCGATGGCCTCTTCCGTGGAACCAATGATTGTAAATGGATGGGTGTAGCTGGAAATGTCTATGACTTGCAGGGCCGCCCAGTGATCGGGCTTAAGGTTCGCCTGGGAGGCGTTCTGAACGGGAAATCCATCACCCCCGAGCGCACTACCCTGACGGGGCTTGCCCGCGCCTACGGGGAATCCGGGTACGAATTCAAATTAGCCGATCAACCCATCGCTTCCACAAGCGCACTCTGGATCAGGCTCTACGATCAGCAGGATATTCCCATCTCGGATAAGACTTACTTCGATACATATAACGATTGTGCCAAGAACCTGGTGCTGGTCAATTACAAGCAAGTTCGCTGAGATTTCAGCGTATTTTTCTGGGATAAATTTCGAGAGGTTCTTCCGCCGCGAAGAACCTTTTCATTTCCTGAGCGGCGCAGCCGCATCACCCGGCCCGAGGCAAAATATTCGAAGTCGAAGCGGACCTCGTCGCCAGCCTTTTTGCCCGGGATCGGCATCAACCGTGCGGTGAGCGGTTTGGATAACCGCGTGGAAATCCCAGCCACGTCCCAAAGCACCCCGGCGATCTGCTCCGGGGTGGTATCCCCCGCCAGGGGGACCGTATCCAGCCCTGTCCCGCACAGGCAGGAGTAGAGCAGCAGATCCTTGATCTCCAGGCTGCCATCCACCGTGCGTTCGGCCAATCCGGAATCTTCCAGAACAGGCAGCATCAAGCCATTGAAACCCGCTTTTTGCCAGGTGCCTTCTTCGAGGATACCTGCCAAAAATGCTGCCGCAGCAGCGGAACCATTCAGCCCCAGTGACGGGATACCCAGTGATTCCAATGCGGACCCGATGGAACTTATCTCCCCCGGGTATGGCGCAGGGGAGAAATCGAAACCTTTGAAAACAACCGGGAAATCCCTTCCCAGCGTTCGGTTGATCTCTGCCATGCGCGAGGCTGCTCCTTCCAATGTTTTCAAGGATTTTTCACGGGCAGCATTAAAACCCTCAGCCTCGCGGAATGCGATCACGAAGTCATCCGCGCATTCCACCGCGATGCTGAAAGCGGGTTCGGATCCTTCCCCAAAGGCAGCGGGAAAAAACGGGGTGAACGGCCGTACACCGGCCAGGGCGGCAAACCGCAGGTTGGCAAATCCATCCTTTTCAATCGTAGCCGTGCGGTGGATGATGCCGGCGGCAGCATTGATCGCCGCCGGAGAGATCTTCCCATCATTCTGGATCAAGTTCGCTGAGAAAAACACGTTCTTCGTTTCTGCCAGCAACTCAGGGACCAGGGAGAAGCTTTCCGGGTTTTCGGGCAAAGCCGGACCCATGGAGAGATATTTAAATCCCCGTTCCTGCGCCTTCACCTCCAGTTTTTGCGCCAGTTGCACTCCGCTTTCCCGGCAACCAGACGGGCACATCTCTGCGAATGGGGTTGTGGCAAGCCGGCGGGACTGGGTCTCGATACCAGCTTCTCCAAATCTCTTTTCTGCTGTCTTGTGCAAAACGGCTTAGCAGATCGAGGGTCTCCCCGGCATCGGCTGCGCCTGGATCATAGAAACTGGTGATGGATCGGATTTTCATTGCCTTCTCTGCCTCAACACTTCAAAGATCAGGATACTGCCTGCCACCGCCGCGTTCAAGGATTCGCTCCGCCCGGGCATGGGGATGCTGATCCGTCCAGTCGCCAGGTGGTATGCCTCCTCGGAAGCACCCTCCGCCTCCCCGCCAATAATCAGCGTGACCGGTTGTGTGAGATCGGTATCCCATAGCGATCCGCCATCCATATCAGCCAGAAGGACGCTTCCGGTGAATGAATTCGAGAGTTCGTTCCAACCTGCTTCACGGATGGCCAGGCGGAAGTGAGCGCCCATTCCAGACCGGACGACCTTGGGGGAAAAGGGATCAACGCTCCCCGGTGTGACGATGAACTCCTCCACCCCGCCAGCCGCCGCGGAGCGCAGCAGCGTACCAAGGTTACCCGGGTCGCGGATCGCATCCGCAATCAAAACAAATGTCTTCTTTCCGCGAAGAGGTAGGTTGGGAAACGGAACAGTCGCCAAAATTCCCTGCGACGTGTCGGTATCGCTGATTGAAGCCATCAACGGTTCGGATATTTCTTCCACATCGACGCCCATCTTTTCCAGGTGGGAAACCAATGCTGTCCCCCGTGCGGATATCCTTTCAGTGTAGAGAACCATCCGGGGTCTGATCCCCGCTCCGGCAGCATCCTCGCAAAGCCGAACACCCTCTACCACAAATTCGCCCGCTTCCGCCCGGGCTTTCCGCTGGGTGATCAGGGCACGGATATGTGTAATCTTTGGATTGCTTTTTGAGGATATCATCTCAACTGGTCAAATTTTGGAAGACGTCTAGAAAAGCATCCAGGGCGTGATTTGAATACAGAACCACCCGGATCTCTTTTATTTTCACTGCCGGTTGTGTGTGACAATAAGCCAGGATGGCTTCGAGCATGCCTTCGGCGGCAATGTAATACGGAACGCCATAGATGCCGGTGGAGATGGCTGGAAAGGCGATGGAAGTGAGATCCAGTTTTTCTGCCAGGTGCAGGGAAGCGGTGGTGCAAATGCCCAGCTTTTCCTTTTCCTTCCCATCCCCCCAGGTGGGACCCACCGCATGGATAATGTACCTGCAGGGCAGGTTGCCAGCGTGGGTGTAAGCAGGGTTGGAGTGTGAAACGCTTCCGTATTTGGCGACCCACTCCGCGCTCTCGCGGGCGATCACCGGCCCGCCACGGCGCGTGATCTCACCCGCCAATCCTCCGCCATGGGTCAGCATTACATTGGCCGCGTTTACGATCGCATCCGTCTTCTGGAAAGTAAGGTCCCCCTGCAGGATATCCAAACTGGTATCGGCTTCCATCCAGTGCATCATTTTTTTCTCCGCGAGTTGAATTTGATTGATCTAATTATACAGAACAAAAAACGGGATGGCTGACGTCAGCCATCCCGTTTAATTCCATCAAATTACTTTACCCGGCTTTAGCCTGGGCAACCACCGCCGAGAATGCCTGCGGATCGCGCACGGCCAGGTCCGCCAGCATCTTGCGGTTAAGCTCAATGTTGGATACTTTCATGGCATGGATAAACTGGCTGTAAGAGAGCCCGTTCAAGCGCGCAGCGGCGTTGATGCGGGTGATCCACAGCTTGCGCAGATCGCGCCGGCGAACCCGGCGGTCGCGCGTGGCGTACCACATGCTCTTCAAGATCGATTCGTTGGCACGGCGAATCAGGGTGTGCCGGCTCATCCGGAACCCTGACGCCAGCTTCAATATCTTCTTATGTCTCAGGTGCCCGTGCGGGCCGCCCTTTACACGTGACATGCTATAACTCCTTTGCGAACCCCTGGGCGCCGGTTTTCACCAGTTGCGAGCACCCAACAGCCGCACTAAGAATGGTTACGATGGGCTGCTATCCCATGTTGGGATTGAGCCGTTTGACGCGCTGAATGATGGCATCCCCTTGCACGGGGATCATCTCGCTCAGCAGGGCTTTGGTGCGTTTGGAGGTGCGGCGGCGCAGATGGCTCTTGCCGCCCTTGGTTCGCACCAGCAGGCCCGACCCGGTCATGCGGAACCGTTTGGAGGTTGCCTTGTGGGTCTTCAACTTGATTTTTCCTGCTTTTGGCTTTCTGGGCACAACGAACTCCTTCTAAAATAATTAAAAACGGCTGCTTGCGCAGCCGCCTATTATACCAGAATCTTCACGGTGTGAATTATTCTTTAATGGCCTCAGCAACTGCGGCTTTCTCGGCTGGTTTTTCCTCAGGCTTCGCGGCTGATTCCTTCTCGCCTTCGGTGGAGGGTTTTAGCGGAACTGCTGCTTTGGCTTTGGGTTTCCCGGGGGAAAGCACCATGGTCATCGTCCGACCTTCGATCCCGGGCGAAGCTTCTACGGTGCAGATATCCTCAAGCTCCAGCGCGATCTCTTTCAGATCCTCCAGGGCAATATCCGGGTAGTCAATCTCCCGCCCGCGGAAGCGGATGGTAACCCGCACTTTATTTCCCTGCTTGAGCCACTCGCGTGCCTTCTTGGTCTTGAAGTGCCGGTCCCCTGCACTTGTTTTCGGGCGCAGGCGAATTTCCTTCACCTCGATCTTGGTTTGGGCTTTGCGGGCTTCGCGTTCTTTCTTTTCCCGCTCAAAATTAAATTTCCCAAAATCCAGGATGCGGCAAACTGGTGGTTCGCGGTCTGGCGCGACCTCGATCAGATCCAGACCTGCCTGGGCTGCCAATTGGAGTGCTTTTTCGATGGGGATGACCCCGATATTCTCCTTGTTCGGTCCGATCACCTGCACCTGCGGCGAGCGGATCGCGTCATTTACCCGAAGCGTGTTATTACTGATGGCGACTTCCTCCTGTTTTTGATACTAAATTATAACGGATGATTTTGATTGATCAAATCCGATACCATATTATAACTGAAAGGCACAAGCTGTTTTGCCCGCCTGTGGATATCCCGGATCACACCAGGGCTTCGATATCCTCACTGGCCTTCTTGAGGAATTCCTCCAGGCTCACCGGACCCGGGTTCTCCCCGCCCCGCAGGCGAAGCGCCACCTGTGCGGATTCCATCTCTTTATCGCCCACCACAAGCATATACGGGATCTTCTGATTTTGGGCATCGCGGATCTTGGCATTCATGCGTTCGCCGCGGTCATCCACATCCACCCGCAGACCTGCATCCTTAAGTTTTTCAGAAACCTCCCGCGCGTAATCCACATGCCTGTCCGCGATCGGGATGAGCACCGCTTGTACCGGCGCCAGCCAGACCGGGAATGCCCCGGCATAGTGCTCAATAAGCACGCCCATGAAGCGTTCCATGGAACCCAGCAGGGCGCGGTGCACCATGTATGGGCGAGCCAGGGTGCCATCCTCGGCGGCGTACTCCAGCTCAAATCGTGCGCTCATGTTGAAATCAAACTGGATCGTACTCAACTGCCATTCCCGCCCAAGCGCATCGATCATTTTCAGATCGATCTTGGGACCATAGAACGCAGCCCCACCTTCATCAATGTCGTATCCAATCTCTGCCCTTTCCAAAGCCTTGCGAAGCGCTTCGGTGGCACTTTCCCAATCTTTCACATCGCCTGTGGATTTTTCCGGGTTGCGGGTGGAGAGGTAGGCATGGAATTCGGTCATGCCAAAATGGCGCAGGATGTGCAGGCAGAATTTCAACGTGCGGTCGATCTCTTCGTCCATCTGATCCGGGCGGCAGAAGATGTGAGCATCATCCTGGGTGAAGCCGCGCACGCGCAACAACCCGTGCAGCACCCCGGCGCGCTCGTAGCGGTAGACCGTGCCCCACTCGGCAAAGCGGATGGGCAGGTCGCGATAGGAGCGGATGCGGCTCTTGTAGATCTGGATGTGGAAGGGGCAGTTCATCGGTTTGGCGAAATATTCTTCTTCGTCGACCTTCATCGCGGCATACATATTCTCGCGGTACCAGCCCAGGTGACCGCTGATTTCCCACAGGTTCGCCCGCCCGATGTGAGGAGAAACCACAAGATCATACCCATTCTTCAAATGCTCGTCCTTGCAATAAGACTCGGCAAGGTGTCGGATCATCGCGCCTTTTGGATGCCAGAGGATCAACCCCGGGCCGACATCCTGGCTGATGCTGAAAAGAGATCCAGTTCCTTGCCCAGCTTGCGGTGGTCGCGTTTTTTGGCTTCTTCCAGCTTCCAGAGGTATTGCTCGAGCTCTTCGGGGTTTTCCCAGGCTGTGCCGTAGATGCGCTGCAGCATGGGGCGTTTTTCATCCCCGCGCCAGTAGGCCCCGGCGATGCTCATCAGCTTGACCGCCTGCGGGTTGATCTGGCGGGTATTCTCCACGTGCGGCCCGCGGCAGAGATCGGTGAAGGTATCGGATTTATAGATGGAAATGACCGGTTTTTCGGTGATCGGGATCTCCATGTTCGTCGAAGCCGCCCTTTTCCAGCCCGTCGATCAATTCCAGCTTGTAATCCTGCCCGGCGAATAGCTTGCGGGCAGCATCCGCGCTGAGCTCCTCGCGAATGAAGGGTACATTCTTCTTTAGGATGATCTCTTCATCCGTTTTTCGATGCTCTCCAGGTCCTCGGGCGTCAGCGGGCGCGGCAGGTCGAAATCATAGTAAAAACCTTCGTCGATGGCCGGACCGATGGCGATCTTGGCAGTCGGGAATGCATCCAATACCGCCTCGGCCATGACGTGCGCCGTGGAGTGTCGGATGCGATAAAGCATCGAGTCGTGATAGGCAGCTTGTTCACTTTGAGACATGGTTTCCTCCTTAAAACAAAAACCCGCACCTTTCCGGGGCGGGATGTTGATCACGCGGTTCCACCCGGATTTGATCCGATTATGCGATCATCTCCTGCGGCTGCTAACGGGGCCGAATCGTTCTCCTTACTCGGGCAAGCCCTTTGGGGATCAGGCTCTCAGGGGGTTTTCACCGGTTTTCCACTGGGGGGAGTCTCAGCCTTGCTCCCGTTTCCTGTCAGGTTCTTCCAGTTACTCGTCCTGATCTTGCCTATTTTAGGATTTGATGATTCAAGTCCAGTGGGCGGTATAGGACTCGAACCTACGACCTTTGCGATGTCAACGCAACGCTCTAACCAACTGAGCTAACCGCCCGCGGAAGGCCATTATAAACGGAAAAAAGAATATCGGCAATCAAACAACCCACGGGAACCAAGCGAGCCAGGTTCCCGTGGTAAAAAGCGTGTCTTTATTAATATTCAACTGCTCTGGGCAGCTTCTTGGCCTGCTCCACCCACTTGACAACTTCCTTCAGAACAGGCAGGCGGCGAACCAGTTTGTGTTTCTTGTTGGTTTCTGCCATCGTCTCCACCAGGTTCTTGGGAACTCGTTTGCCAAGCTCCACCACTGTATCCACTCCGGCGGCTTCCAACAGGTCAGCATATTCGGAGCCCACACCCTTGATGCGGTAGAGATCCACATGGTTGACCCACTTAAGGATCAATTCATGCCCGATCCCGGTTTTTTCCGCCAATTCTTTGCGACCCTTGGGAGTGGCTCCAACTTTCAAGAGTTTGTCCGTTGTGCCAACCCCGGCACCCTTTAACTTTTCAGCATATTTCGGTCCAATTCCCTCAACATCGATAATCGCTGGCATGTTTTATCTCCTTATAGTTTTTCTTTTAGTTTACACCCATCTGTAAATTTTACAATCCTATTCGGATGAAATAAGCATCCACATTTGTTGAATTTCTTCAGGAGTTGAAAAACCGCTATGGTATAATTTCGTCGCCCAAAAATGGGCAAGCAGCCAGGGAGAGGTCGCGTAGTCTGGCTTAGCGCGCACGCTTGGAAAGCGTGTACATCGAAAGGTGTCGAGGGTTCAAATCCCTCCCTCTCCGCCAAAAAAACCGCCCGGGCAACCCGGGCGGTTTTCATATGAACCTCTCAACCAATCAACAATTTAACCCTTTTACGGCGTCGGTGTTGGCAGCAATCCCTTGGCTTCCTTATAAAGCATCGAGCTAGGGTTGAAAAGGGTTTGTCCGTACTTATCGACCCCAAACAGGGCGATCTTTTCCTGGGTGGGAACCGAGATCAGCCAGTCGATGAACTGGTTGGCCAGGTCGTTCTGGATGGCCGGGTTCTTGGCCGGATCGACAGCGATCACACCATACGGGTTGAGCAGGGCTTTGTCGCCTTCCATCAGGATTTCCAGATCCAGTCCCGTTCTGCTTGCGGGTCAGGTAGGTGGCGCGGTCGCTGAGGGTATAGGCCTGTTTTTCCTCAGCCATGGTCAGCGTATCCCCCATGCCCTGGCCGGAGGAAATGTACCAGTCGCCACCAGTGGTGGTCGGGTCAATTTCCGCTGACTTCCAGATGCCCAGCTCTTTCGTGTTCGTGCCGGATTTATCCCCGCGGGAAATAAATGCGTCCTTGGCTTCAGCGATCTTTGTGAAGGCATCTTTGGCGGATGCAGCGCTCTTCACGCCAGCCGGGTCGGAGGCTGGTCCAACGATCACAAAGTCGTTATACATCACATCCTCACGTCGGATGCCATCCCCAGCTGACATGAAATCCTTTTCAGCCGCGGGGGAATGGACAAGCAGCACATCCGCATTTCCGTCCTTGCCAAGCTGCAGCGCCTGACCGGAGCCGACCGCCACCACGTCAAAACCGATCCCGGTTTCCTGGGTGAACATGGGCAGCAGGTAATCCAACAGCCCGGAATCCTGGGTGCTGGTGGTGGTGGCCAGGATCAGCGTCTTTGTCACCGGAACAGCAGTCGGCGCCTCGGTGGGCTTGGGAGCCTCGGTCTGGGCAGACGGCGCTTCGGTGGCCGGCACAGCTGTGGGGGTCACCGCCGGGGCGCAGGCAGCCAATAAGATTGCACAGAGCGCGCCGATGGACAACAATAATTGAATCTTGCCTTTCATATCTTCCTCCAAAAATGAAATTTAATACACCATTTCACCGCGGGTGAACGCGGAGGTGCGTGTATCCTCGGGTTTTGTGAAGAATTTTTCCACCGAACCATGCTCGACGATTCGGCCATCCAGAATGAGCGCCGCATGGGTTCCCAGCCGGCGCGCCTGAAAGACATTATGGGTGACCATCAATATCGTCGTTCCTTTCTCTTCATTTAAATTCTTCACGATGGATTCGATCAAACTAACATTGTAAGGATCCAGGTTGGCGGTGGGCTCATCCAGTAAAAGCACATCCGTCGAAAGGACGATCGCCCTGGCCAGTGCCACCCGCTGCGCCTCACCCCCGGATAATGACCTTACATTCTTTTTGGCGAATGCTGCCATACCCACGAGGGCTAATCCAGCAATCGCTTTTTCTTCCGGGTCCGTGATTTTTCGAAGTTTCAATCCCCAACACACGTTCTCGAGAACGCTCATACCCAGAAGTAGCGGGCTTTGAAAGACTGTTGTTATCCTACGCGTCACCTCCAGCGAAGGCATTTTCTCTCTACCGTAAGTCATGCCTTCAAAGGTAATGCTGCCGTGGGTGGGTGGCTCTAGGAAATTCAGCAGCCGTAAAAGGGTGCTCTTTCCCGACCCGCTGGGTCCCACCAGCACAAGGCGGTCGCCTTTGTTGACCCGCAGAGAATCCACCATCAGGGAGAATCTCTGGTCAAATACCCGGGTGACTTTTTCCAATTGATACACGGGATTGCTCACCCCTGCCCGTCCTTTTCCTGGATGAGCACAACAGCGAAATTGATGATGAATGCGATGATCAGCAGGGCGATCCCAAGCTGCAGCGCGAACAGGAAATTTCCCTGCCGGGTTTCCAGCACGATCGCGGTGGTGAGCACACGTGTCTTGCCGGCGATATTCCCGCCCACCAGCATCACTGCACCCACCTCGGAAATGATCGCGCCAAACCCGGCGACCAGCGCTAAAACAACCCCCCGGCGCGCCTCCCAGAGAACCGCACGGATGGTCTGGGTTTTATCCGCCCCCAGCGCCTGGATCTGCCAGCGCATGGCCTGGGATACGCCCATCACAGCAGCCATGGTCAACCCCGCAACCACAGGGAAGGCAATGATCACCTGGGCGAGGATCATCGCTCCAGGTGTGAAAAGCCTGGGCAGGATGGGGGAATTCAATCCGCCCACCGGCCCACTGCGCGAAAGCAGCAGGTAAACGAAAAGCCCCACAACCACCGGCGGTAGTCCCATGCCAGTGTAAAGCAGAGCCGTGGTCATCTTTCTGCCGCGAAATGGATGAAATCCCCACCAGGCCCCCAGCGGGATTCCTAAAATGGCACTGATCAGTAGCGCCGAACCGGAGACATAGAACGTGAGGGTGACGATCTGGGCGAAGTTATTGTTCATAAATCTTATTGTATTGATGTAACCCTTTAAGTATACTATGGTCACGGCTCAAATCATAGCTTGATAATTCAATTCTTCCCCTTTATACTATTTGCATGGAGTCGCCACTTTATCGGAAGATCGCGGATTCGATCCGCCTCGAAATCCTGGAAGGCCGCTTGAAACCCGGCGACCAGCTGCCCACAATCCGGGAACTGACCGAGCAGTGGGGCTGCACCCAGGGCACCATCCAGAGGGCTTACCAGGAGCTTGCCCGCGAGGGGCTGGTGACCAGCCGGTCGGGGTTGGGAACAAGGGTGGCGTCCATGCCCACCTCCCGTGCGGATGTCCCCCTGCGTAGGACCGCCCTCATCCACAAAGCGGAATCCTACATCCTGGAGGCGGTGAATTCCGGGTTTACGCCCGCGGAAATTGAGCAAGCGTTTCAGCACGCTATCGACCGGTTCCGGGTGGCCGAAGCCGAGCCTGTGGGTCACTCTGAAAGTGAATTGCGCTTTTTGGGGAGCCATGACCTGGCCGTCACCCGGATCACGACGCGGTTTGAGGTTTTCAATCCATCCGTAAAGATCAGTCTAATTTTCAGCGGCAGCCTGGGTGGATTGATCGCCCTGGAGGAAGGCAAAGCCGATCTGGCGGGTTGCCATCTCTGGGATGCCGAAACAGCCAGTTACAACGTCCCCTTCGTCCGCCGACTGCTGCCCGGCAGGCGTGTCACCCTGCTCACCCTGGCGGAACGCAGCCTGGGCCTGATCCTTCCCCCCGGTAACCCCCTATCGATCCATGGGTTGGAAGACCTTGCTAAGCCGGGGGTGAAGTTCGTCAATCGCCAGGCGGGTTCGGGGACGCGGGTATGGCTGGATCACCAGCTTCGATCGATCGGGGTGAAAACCGCGAAAATCGACGGGTACGATCAAGAACGCTCCACGCACTCCGAAGTTGCCCAGATGATCGCCGAGGGGGGTGCCAATGCCGGTATCGGGCTGGAAGCTTCCGCCCGGTCTCTGGGGCTGGATTTCATCCCCCTCACCCTCGAATCCTACCAGCTTGCCGCACTGACAGAGAACGCGCAAAAAGGCGCTTTGAAGAAATTATTCCAATGGATCGGATCGGTGGAGGCAAAGAAGATCATTTCCTCCCTGCCAGGGTATCTCACATTCCGCACCGGGGAAATCCAAGTCATTGAGTGACCTGGGAACGCACTTTATTGGGCAGGAGAGCTACGGGATCTTAGGGCTTTTTGGAGAACGAATAGGATCCCCAGCATCACCAAAATGAGCAGGGTGATAAACCCGCCATACGCCAGGCCGGAGGAATTGACCAGCAGGATGCCTGCCAGCCATGGCAGGCTGATCCCGCCGATATTGCCCAGCGCCACCAGGAACCCCACCGCTTTTCCCTGTTCCTTGGGAAAGACCGAGATGGTGTAGGCGAGCGTGGTGGGATAGACGGTTCCGAAGGAAAAGCTGATCCAGGCGATGCAGATCACACTCGGCCAGATGGATCCGCTGGCGAGCACCATCCCGATCGCCCCCGCCAGGCTGCTGGCCGTCGCGGCGATCATCAATTGCATGCGGCTGAGCCTGCGGCTGGCCGCGGCGCCTGCCAGGCGGCCAAGCGCCAATGCGCCCCAGAATGCCGATGTGGCCAACGCGCCGTATTCCAGCGCTACGCTGGTGGTGATGGTCATGTAATTCGTGATCCAGCTTCCCAGGCCAAATTCGATCCCCACGTAGACGAGCAGGAGCACACCGAAAAGCCACAGAATGGGCGAGAGGTATATGCGGTACCCCTGACCGGCTTTTGCCTCGTTCTCACCCAAAGTCGTCTCATCGGTTCCCTGGTCTTTGAGCAGGAAGAATAACGTGATCCCCAGCAGGATCAACCCACCCGCTGCGATCCAATGGATCAATAACCCGGACCCCGTTGAAGCAATGGCGAATCCGATCAGCGCCGGACCGATGAACGCACCCACGCCGAAGAAAAAGTGGAGCAGGTTCAACGCGCCGGTATTTTTCTCCCCCACCGCGTCTGAGACCACCAGGTTGGCGCCGATATCCACCCCGCCCTGCCCCATGCCCGTGACGAACACCAGTGCCAGCATCATGGGCAGGCTGCGCGCGTTCGTGAAGAGGATGACGCCCAGCCCGAGGATGACGAGCGAGACCACCAGCAGGTTGCGATGCCCGTAGCGGTCGGTGAGCGGACCGGCGACGATCTGCGCCAGCAGCGAGCCCAGGAAGAGGAAGGTGATGATCCCGCCCACCGCTGTGAGGGCGGAGGAGGTGCGCAGGGCGAGTTCATTAAAGACCGTGCCGATCCCACCCATGAACATGCCGAAGAAGAGAAAGATGAGATAGTTCAGGGCGAGGATCACCTTGGGTGAAACGGGTTTCATGAATATCCTTCAAAAGTTGATTTGTTGATTTTACATGAAAACCAGGCAGGCAATAAAAACCCTTCCGAGGAACATGAAAATATTTCTGTCCGAATACTATCTTTTTAGTAAAGATATTGTTGATTGCTATCCGTAATGAAATCCGCTACAATCTTGGGTACCTAAGGAACAAAATCATGGCTGAAAAATCGAATCTTTCGTCTGAATTCCCCTCTGTTAATAAAGCCTCCTGGCTGCCCATGGTGGTGATCGCACTTGCGCAGATCCAGATGGGATTCAACGTCAGCGCGCTGCCGGTTTCGATCGGCGGGATCGTCGAGGATTTCAACACCTCCCCCAGCAGCGTGAGCACCGCCTTGGTCGCCTACTCGCTGGCGGTGGCAGGGTTCGTGATGCTGGGTGCCAAGCTCGGCAAGGTGATCGGCTCCCGGATAGCGTTCCAGATCGGCGTGATCCTGCACGGGCTCGCGATGGTCGGGATGGCGCTCAGTATCAATGCTCAGATGATGGTCGGGGTGCAGGTCATCGCGGGTCTGGCGGCTGCGATCCTGGTGCCCACGCTGGTTGTGATGATCGCGCATCACTACAAAGGCGGGCAGCAATCGCAATCCCTGGGCTTGCTGGGGGCTGCGCAGGCAATTGCCGGGGTGTTGGCTTTCCTCGTGATCGGCATCCTGGGCACTTTATTCTCCTGGCGCTATGGATTCGGGCTGATCACCGTGATTGCGGTTGTGGTTCTGTTATTGAGCTTTAAACTAAACCCGGTTGAGCGTTACGAAGGGTTAAAGATCGATTGGACCGGTGCGCTGCTCGCTGCGCTTGCCATCATTCTGATAAGCATCGGTTTCAACCAATTGAAAGCCTGGGGCATTCTGCTGGCCTCCCCGGAATCACCGGTCAGTGTGCTGGGGATTTCTCTTTCCCCCATCATGATCATCGCCGGGGTGATGATCGGGCAGGGCTTCTTCGCCTGGACAAAGCGGCGCACGGAAGAAAAAAAGACCCCGCTTATCTCCCTCGAAGTGCTGGACTCTCCGCAGGAGAAAGCCGCGACCTTCTGTCTTTTCATCATCGCCGCTCTCGGTCCAGCCATCAACTTCCTCATTCCGCTTTATATCCAGATCGTTCAAGGCCAAACCAGCATGCAAACAACGGTTGCGGTGATCCCTTATTCCCTTGCGATCTTCGCTGCCACCGCGCTTGTCGTGCGGCTCTTCAATCGATGGTCCTCGCGGGTGATCGGCAGAATTGGATTTAGCGTGGTCGCCATCGGGTTGGTGATGCTCTCGATCACCATCTGGAATGATTGGGGCACCCCGCTGGTGGTCGCCAGTCTGATCGTCATCGGGCTTGGGGAAGGTGCGCTGCTCACCCTGGTGTTCAATGTGCTCGTTTCAGCCTCTCCCAAACACCTGGCGGGGGATGTTGGCGCGCTGCGCGGTACCACCAACAACCTGGCCACAGGTTTGGGTACCGCTCTCGCCAGCGTCCTTTCGGTCACCCTGCTCAGCCTGATCATCATCAATAGCTTGACGAAGAGTCCGGTGATCACCGAAACGATCATGGATGAACAACTCTATCTTGAAAAGATCGATTTCATCAGCAACGAGCAATTGGAGGAGGCTTTAAAGTATACCGATCTGACCCCTGTACAGGAAGCCGTGGTGGTGGATATCACCGTCCTCGCGCGGCTTCAGGCGCTCAAGATCTCCTTCCTGGTTCTTGCAGGTATCGCAGTCCTGGCTATCATCCCCGCCGGAGGCTTGCCTGGCTATACGCCGGGCGAGGTTCCCGATTTGGATTCAGACCCCGGTGATGAAAAAGCCGGGAAAGCATAATGGTGCCAGCCTTGCCTATTTTGGAAATTGGAGGAAGGTAACACCCTCTGAACTGGTTTGATGAACCCCCTAAACCCCTCTTTGCAGCCTCGGGCGGCAGGACCAGGGGTGAGGGATTCAGCGATCTTCGGAAATGTTGGTTTCTTGATCCGGAATTAGCCTGTAAATTTCTGATTTTCTATCATAAGGAGATACCATGGAAATAAAAATTGACCCCGGTGATATTCTCCAGGCAGAAAGCGACCTGGCCGTGCTGGGCTGCTTTGAGGAAATTCCTCTGCCATCTCCGGTTTCCTCGCTGTTGGAGCCTGGGGATTTCTCCGGATCGACCGGTAAAACCCTCCTGCTTTACCCCCGGGGAGCTATTGCGCCAAAACGGCTTCTCCTTGTCGGCCTGGGGAAGCGTGAAAATGCTACCCCGGAAATTCTTCGCCGGGAAAGTGCCACTGCCATCAAGGAAGCCCAAAAACTCAAGGTGGATGCCATCACTGTAGGTGTGAATGGTGAAATTGGGGTCGATCCGCAATCCACTGCCCAGGCATTCGCGGAAGGGTTCGAATTGGGTGCTTATCGGTTCTGGCGGTATCGCACCGGGTTGAGTGAAGAACAAACATTTAAGGTCGGGAAAGCGACCATTTTCACAAAATCGGATCAGCAGAGCGCTGCAGGGGTCTCCGTTGGGCAGGTAATCGCCAATGGGGTTAATTTTGCCCGCGACCTGGTCAATGGACCCGGCTACGCCATGCACCCACCCGAAATGGGCGAAGAGGCGATCAAGCTCGGGAAACGGCTTGGGCTTAAGGTGACCGTCCTGGATATGGCTGAATTGATCAAGCAGGGTTTCGGTGGCATCCTCGCGGTGGGCAAAGGCTCCGAACATGAGCCGCGCTTCATCATCATGGAATATGGGGAAGCCAAACAGGGAACGCCCACCATCTGCCTGGTCGGTAAGGGCTTGACCTTCGACTCTGGCGGTTTATCCCTCAAACCAGCCGAAGCAATGGAAACCATGAAATCGGATATGGGCGGTGCAGGGGCGGTCTTTGGCGTCATGCAGGCAACCAGCTGAGCTGAAATTGCCCTTGCACATTGTTGGGTTGGTTTCTGCCGCCGAAAATATGCCCAGCTCCAACGCCTACCGCCCAGGTGATATTGTGAAATCCCTGAGCGGCAAGACGATCGAGGTGCTCAATACCGATGCCGAAGGTCGTATCATCCTATCCGACGCGCTCTTCTACGCGCAGCGATATAACCCGCAAGCCATCGTCGAGCTCTCCACACTCACCGGTGCCATCATCATCGCATTGGGTTCGCACGCCACTGGTCTTTTCGCCACCGACCAGGACCTGGCGGATCAACTTATTCGGGCTGGAGAAGGATCCGCAGAGCGCGTCTGGCAGTTCCCCATGTGGGAGGAATACCACCAGATGGTCAAAAGCGAGATCGCGGATCTTAAAAACCTGGCTGGACGCCCCGCGGGTTCCATCACAGCCGGCGCGTTCCTGGCAGCTTTCACGGGCGATTTCCCCTTCGCACATCTGGATGTGGCCGGTACAGCCTGGAACGACCGCCCCCTCAAGCCCTACGATGCTCCGGGTGCAACCGGTGTGGGTGTGCGCTTGGTGGTTGAATTCTTGAAAAATTATCAAAAATAACATGGAACGGCTGATGACGATAATCTGCCGGAATTTCGTGACTGATTGATTCGCACATTGGATGGAGGTTGTAATGACAACTGCTGCAGTGGCCGAGAAAACAAAAAAAAGTGGGTCATGGCTGGACATCATTGGAAAACGGGAACAAGGTTCCCCCAGTGAAGATGGTTCTCTACTGACATATTCGTGATTGTCCTTTCCCAGATCCTGGCCTGGGCGGGGGTGAGTGTCACCGAGCAAATCGCGGTGCCAGTGCCACCCGCTTTAAATGTGGTCTACAGGAACCCGTTGGATTTATTTCCAATTTGGTCCATTTATTTATTCGCTGTCGTATTCCTGTTCCTGGCAGCCGAGGTGGGCTTTCGCCTCGGAGGGATCATCCAAAAGCGCTGGCCGGATCAGGCTGAGGCAGGGGTTGGAACGGTGGTTGGTGCTGCGCTGGCACTGCTGGGCTTTTTGCTTGCCTTCATCACCGGGGTCGGGCTGGATAATTTCAACCAAAGACGGCACCTGGTGGTAATGGAAGCCGATGTGATCGGTACCACCTATTTACGGGCAGGTTACCTAGCCTCGCCTTATGGAGAGGATTCCCGCAAGCTCATGAAGGAATATGTGGATATCCGGCTGGAAGCACTTAAGCCTGGTAATTTAATCAATGCCATTACCCGGTCAGAAGAAATCCACGTGGAGTTATGGTTGATCGCTGAAAAAGCCGCCAAAGAGAGCCCGAACCCGATCACTGCGTTATATGTTTCATCTTTAAACGAGATGATCGATCTGCATTCACAGCGCATCCAGGCTGAGCTGGGGTTCCGGGTTCCACAAGCATTAACAATGGGGTTGTTTTTGGTGGCGATCCTGACGATGATCCTCATCGGAGTGCATGACGGCTATCGGGAAAAACATAATGTCCTGGCCCTGATCATGGTTATCTTGATCGTATCGGTGGTCTTCCTGCTGATCATCGAATTGGACCGTTCCAACGTGGGTTTGATCCAGGTCCCCCAAAAGGCGCTGATCGACCTGCAGCAGGAATTGAATCGGTTTCCTTAATTGCGTGATCAATTTTGCCGCTGCAGGCATATACAAACCTGTCAGAACATTATCAAATTGTTGATTGATAGTCCCGCCTGAACATCTATAATTGATAGTGAGATGATATTGGTAAAATTGGATAATAAATGGGTATTAACGAATCTTAATTTTATGAAATGGAGATCAATATGGCACTAAACGAATATAAACCAGGTACCACTTTTTCGGGGGAGATCGGTCGGACATTTGACACCTCCCAACCTGCCTGGCCTGAGCCGAGCCGCGCGAAGGCGGGAGCGCCAAACGTGCTTTTCATCGTCCTGGATGATGTCGGCTTTGCCCAGCTCGGCTGCTATGGCAGCCCAATGAAAACCCCGAACATGGATTCCCTGGCAGATAACGGCTTGCGATTCAGCAATATGCACACCACCGCGCTCTGCTCCCCCACGCGGGTTTGCATCCTCACCGGTCGCAACCATCATTCGAATGCGATGGCATGCATCACCGAGGGCTCCACCGGGTTCCCGGGCTATAACGCCAATGTTCCCTTCGAAAATGGTTTTCTTTCCGAGATCCTGTTCCAAAATGGCTATAACACGTACGCCGTGGGCAAGTGGCACTTGACCCCCGCCGATCAGATCTCCGCCGCCGGTCCCTACGACCGCTGGCCGCTGGGGCGCGGGTTCGAGCGCTTCTACGGCTTTATGGGCGGTGAGACCCACCAGTACTACCCAGACCTTACCTACGATAACCACGCTGTAGAACCCCCCAAGACCCCCGAACAAGGCTACCATCTGACAGAAGACCTGGTGGATAAAGCCATCAGTTTCATCTCCGATTCCAAGCAAATCGCCCCAGACAAACCGTGGTTCATGTACTTCTGCCCCGGCGCCATGCACGCGCCGCACCATGTCCGCAAGGAATGGTCCGATAAATATAAAGGTCAGTTCGACGAGGGCTGGGATGTCTACCGGGAAAAAGTTTTCGCCCGGCAGAAAGAAATGGGAATCGTTCCCGCGGATGCCGAGCTTTCGCGTCACGATCCGGATGTGCAGGAGTGGGGTTCGCTCTCGGCGGATGAAAGACGCCTTTACGCCCATATGATGGAGGTCTTTGCCGGTTTCATGGAACATACCGATTTTCACATCGGCCGGCTGTTGGATTTTCTGAAGGCAATGCACGAATTCGATAACACCATCATCATGCTCGTTTCCGATAACGGCGCGAGTTCGGAAGGTGGACCCACCGGTTCCGTCAATGAAAACTTGTTCTTCAATAATGTTAAAGAAGACCTTCAAACCAACATCGTCCATATCGACGAGCTGGGGGATCCCACCACATTCAATCACTATCCGTGGGGTTGGACCTTTGCGGGTAATACCCCCTTCCGGCGCTGGAAACGTGAGACGTACCGCGGCGGCATCAGCGACCCGTTCATCATTCATTTCCCCAAAGGGATCAAGTCCAAAGGTGAGATCCGCAGTCAATACGCACATGTTATTGACTGGGTGCCGACGATATTAGAGATGATCGGCCTTGAACCACCAAAAATCATAAAGGGCGTTCAGCAATCTCCGATCGAAGGCGTCAGCTTTGCTCATGCGTTCGATGATGCCAAAGCAGAGAGCAAGCACCACACCCAGTATTTTGAGATGCTCGGTCATCGTTCCATCTATCACGATGGTTGGAAAGCGGTTTGCCCCTGGCCGGGTCCTTCCTTCACTGAAGCGGGAACCGGTTTTGGCAACCCCATTACCGCAGAGAAATTGACCGAGCTGGATGCCAAGGGTTGGGAGCTCTACCATGTGGAGAAAGATTTCGCTGAAAACCACAACATCGCCGAGAACAACCGCACGAAATTGATCGAGATGATTGCGACCTGGTATGTTGAAGCCGGCAAGTATAAGGTCATGCCAGTGGATGGGCGGGGGGTGGCCCGTATGACGGAAGAGAGACCGCAACTCACCAAGAACCGCACGAAATACACGTTCTACCCGCATACGCAGGCGGTTCCATTTAATGCCGGACCAATGCTGCTTAACCGAACCCATACCATAACCGCCGATGTGGAGATCCCCTCTGGCGGTGCTGAAGGTACGTTGGTTTCCTTTGGAGGTGTGGATGGCGGGTATTCCTTCTATGTGAAGGATAACAAGTTGCAATACGTCCATAATTATGTTGCCCGCGATTACCTGCACGTGGAAAGCACCGTCCCGGTGCCGGAAGGGCATCACCAACTTCGCTACGAATTCGAGGTGACCGGTAAACCCGATTTCGCAAATGGCAAGGGTACCCCGGGCCGCGGCCAGCTTTATATCGATGGCAAGTTGGTGGGTCAGAAAGATTTCCCCCACACCACTCCGTTCAGCCTGGGTCTGACCGGCGGGATCACCGTCGGTGCTGATCCTGGCGCTCCGGTTGCGCCGTTCTACCAGACACCGTTCGAATTCACCGGGACCATCCACAGCCTGACCTTTGATGTCAGCGGTGAAGTGATTGAGGATAGTGAAGCGGAAATGAAGCGTATTCTCGCACGCCAATAACGCAAAGTTCAGAAAATCAGCTGGGCTTGATCTGGATTTCAACTCTTTTCAGATTTGCCCAGCTGATTCCTTCATTCATTCCCTTTCGATCGGTTAACAGAAACAAATTTCCAATGTCTAAGCCCCCGGAAGAATTATCGATAACGCCTGCCAGCCAAACATCTTCTGCGGCTTTGAGCAGGTTGGGATTGAGTGCGTTCCTTATCTCCCTGCCCTTCGGAATACTAATATTCGGTCTTCCACTCATCGCCCGGGAATTGGGGGCTGGCACAGCTGCAATCAGTGGATTGATGGCAACTTATGCACTCCTCATTGTTGTACTGCAACCGCTTGTAGGCTGGGGTTTGGACCGTATTGGCAGACGATATTTTTTGGTCGCAGGTCTTATTGGTTATGCATTATCGAATCTGGTCTTCGGTTTGACTGCAAGTGTGAACGGATTGTTTCTCGCACAACTCGCGCAAGGAGTGGGATCAGGACTATTCTGGCTTGCAGCCCTGGCAGTGATCTCCGATCTTGCGCCAGAGGAAGGCAGCGGCAGAGAATTTGGACGGTTGGAGGAAATGTCTTTCCGGGGGATTCTGGTTGGCGCATTGTTCGGCTTTGCATTGATTGGATTATTCAATCGCAATATTCTTGGTTTTGAGATAACTTTTCAGAATGTCTGGCAATTACTCTTCATATTATTCACCACAGCAGCGGTGGGGGCAATTTTCATTGCCCTGCGATGGATTCCTGAAACCCTCGAGAGCAAAACAACTCCCAGGGTTGCTGGTAACACTCTCCCGAAAGAGGGTCAGAAAAAAAACCCGAAGAAGTGGCGCCTGCCACAGCAATTGATGATCCTGTTGGGAATTGTCTTTCTAACGTCAGGAGCTGCTGAGATAATCAGCCCGATTTTCATTCCACACTTGTTTGATAATGTTTCCTCCAATCTAAGAAGTATCGCATTAGCTTTCCTGCCAGCAGCTTTGGCCGGCGCTTTCTTGCCATCCCGGCTGGGAGGATTGAGTGACCGGGTCGGTAGGAGAAAGCCTATTGTGATCGCATTGTTTATCAGCGGTTTGGTGGTCTTCATTGTCCCGTTCTTGCGATCTCTTTGGCCCCTGGCAATCCTTTCCTTTGTGGAAGCTGCTGCCTTTGCAGCCGCCACTCCTGCGGAAGAATCGCTTGTGATTGAAATCTCCGGTGATGAAAACGAAGGTTCGGCGTTGGGTATGTACACAGCTTCCGCTGGCCTTGGTGGGGTGATCGGTCCTTTGCTTGGAGGGTTGTTGTACACGTTGTATGGCTCGTCGCTCGTTTTCGGCACGAGTGCTCTTCTCTTTTTTATCGGTGCTCTTCTGGTTTTCTCGTTTATTAAGGAGCCGAAGCTTATCTCTGCTGATGCCTAGAAACCTGGATGTAGTTTTTCTGTATTATGTCGATCCAGGCATGGCCATACCTCGCTTTTGATTATGAGGTTGAGTTACTCTCGCCAACGAAACAATCCGAAATGGATAAATTCTTGCTTTCGAACGTAAAAAGAATTAAGGGGTTTGGTGAATCTTACTCAACGGAGGTAACACAATAAAAACCAACCGCCGGACGGTAATCTGGATCGCGATAATTTGCGCCATTATTCTGATTCTTATTCTTTATATTCAAAATTTAAATTACTCACCTAAAAACCCGGCACCATCCCCATTCGTCACCGAACCTGGACCATTGCCAGAAAATCCAGAAGTTACCTTGACCTCCACGCTTCCGCCTGCGGTCGAATATAACCTGGGTGATGCCACCATCACCCAATCCATCTTCCCGGAAGACAGCCGCTTCCGAAACATGCCCGTCCGCCTGAACGGAGTCATCTCCGTTCCCCAATCAGGAAATGGGCCTTTCCCGGTAGTGGTGATTCTGCACGGCAACCATCCAGGCTGCCCGGTTCCAGAAGGCGATACCGTGGATCGCTGGCCCTGTGACCCGGATCTGGAGCAGCCCAATTACCGCGGATTTGGATACCTGGCGCAGGAGCTGGCAGCCAGGGGGTATATCGCCCTTTCGCTCAACGTTAATCCTGAATACACCCTGGGGTTTGGGGAACCCGTTCCATTGGAACGCCTGGGGCAGCTTCTTGATCTTCAGTTGAAAGCCCTCGCTATAGCTTCCCAAGGGGGGCAAAATAAATTTGGAGTGGATTTAAAAGATCGCGTCGATCTGAGCAAGTTGGTTTTGATCGGCCACTCCCAGGGTGGTGAAGGCGCATATCTGTGGGTGCAACAGGAAGGCATGGATCAAGCGGATGCCAGCCAAAAGCATGGGTATGGCCCGGTTCAGGGGTTGATAATGGTGGCTCCTTCCGGCAATTGGGCTGGCGGGCAGCCGGCCAGCATCCCCGTGGCGATGATCCAATCCGCGTGTGATAACGATGTGATCACTCAGGAAGGACAGATGTATTACGAGATCAACCGGGTCTCGATCACCAACCCCTCCTGGGTTTCCTCCGTCTGGCTGGATCATGCAAACCATAATTATTTCAACGAAATCCTATCCGACGAAGCCCGCGCCAGGCCTGGCAGGCCGGATTGTGATCCAGTCCTGACACCGGAAAACCAGCGTGCGTTCCTGTTGGATTACACCGCGGAATTCCTCGCAAGCCTCTTCCAAAACGACGAGCAGGCTGCGGCGCGTTTGGGGATGGATCTACAAGCCCGAATCCGGGAACACATTGCTCAACCAATCCGCCCTGGTGGCAGCCCTGGCTGCCAGCGAAAACCGTCTGCCTGTTTTTCTCCCTTTGGCAGATTCCGAGCTGCAAACCAACCTGGCTGGTGGTAGTGTAACTGCCAAAGGGATCGAAACTTTCTTCTGCGAAGCCGGGTATTACACGCCTTCAGTGAAACCCGGGAGTGAGCCGTGCATGCGGGTTAACCTGGTGATCCCGGGCAATCCGTCGCTGGCAGTCGTTTCGTGGTCTGCTGCGGGAGGTGAGCTGACATTTGCGTTCCCTGCTGGAAAGGATCTCAGCCAATTCCAATCCGTCAGTCTGCGGGCTGCCCTTGATCCTCTCTCACCACTCAATAAGCCTGGGGCATTCCAGGGATTCTCCATCCGCCTGACGGATGCGGCTGGGAATTCTGCTTCACTCTCCACCCGCAGCGATGAACCTGCTCTGCGCTTCCCTGAAGGAGAAAGAGAGGAAGATTCCCTCTTCGAGGGAGGACTCTTCACCGGGCGGGTTCCGATGACTTCGATCCGCATCCCGCTTAAGGATTTCAAGGGGGTGGATCTTCAGGATATCAGTGAATTGGCGCTGGTATTTGACCAGACCCCTTCCGGTTCCATATTCATTAACGATCTTGAATTCGTTAGATAAGATCGTTCGTGCGTTTGAGAAGCGTCAAAGTCCGGTCAAACTGAACTTGCATTTCTAAATTATGGTTTTCCCGGATTCCTTGGCGAACCCGGGTTTCTTTGTTTACCAGCTTCCAGTGTCAAGGTATTTATCGATCTCCCTGGCTGCCGCCTTGGCCTGACCCATGGCGAGAATTACAGTGGCCCCACCTGTGATAATATCGCCGCCGGCAAACACGCCTTTTTTGGAAGTTTTCATCGTGGCTGGGTCCACAATAACCACCCCATCCTTCCTGGTTTCAAGTTCAGGAGTGGTCTTGGAGATCAACGGGCTCGGGCTTTGCCCGATCGCGACCACAACCACATCCGTTGGGATGCGGAAGTTGGAGCCTTCCACCGCAACCGGGCGGCGACGTCCGGAAGAGTCCGGCTCACCCAATTCATTCCTCAGGCATTCCAGTTCGAGTACCCGCCCATTATCTCCATAAAACGCAACCGGAGAGGTTAGCAGCTGGAATTCCACACCTTCCTGCTCTGCATGTTCCACTTCTTCGATCCGCGCTGGGAGTTCGTCGCGGGAACGGCGGTAGACAATGATCGAATTACTGGCTCCCAGCCGCAGCGCTGTGCGGGCAGCATCCATGGCTGTGTTCCCCCCTCCGATGACGATCACGCGTTTTCCCCTCGCGACCGGCGTGTCGTATTCAGGGTAACGGTAAGCTTTCATCAGGTTCACTCTGGTTAAATATTCGTTGGAGGAATAAATCCCGCCCAAGTTCTCTCCGGGGATGTTTAGGAACCACGGCAGTCCTGCGCCAGTCCCCAAAAATACAGCATCGTATTCTGTTAATAGCTCATCAATGGTGGCTGATGAGCCAACTACGAAATCCCAGCGAACTTCCACCCCCAGGCTGCAGACATAATCCACTTCCCGTTTGACGATCGACTTCGGTAGGCGGAATTCCGGAATCCCATAAGATAACACTCCCCCTGCCTCGTGCAACGCTTCGAAGATAGTCACCTTGTGACCCATCCTGGCCAGGTCAGCAGCCACTGTCAAGCCCGCCGGGCCCGAGCCAACAACCGCCACCTTTTTACCGGTAGCCGGAGTTGGTGCGGGTGGTTTATTCTCCCCTGCAACCGCTTCCCAGTCAGCGACAAAACGCTCCAAACGTCCTATGGCGACCGGCTCAAATCGTTTGGAAAGCGTGCAAACCCCCTCACATTGATCCTCCTGGGGACAAACCCTGCCGGTTATGGCAGGCAGCGCATTGGTTTGCTTGATCAGGGCAACCGCAGAAGCGAAGTCGCCCTCCGACACATATTTCAGAAACCCAGGAATATCCACATTTACCGGGCAGCCAGGGATGCAAACAGCTTTTGGGCATGCAAGGCATCGCTTGGCTTCAGCGATCGCGTCTTCAGCTGTATAACCAAGGGGAACTTCATTGAAATTATGGATGCGTTCTTCCGGCGGTTGTTCCGCCATGGGGATTTTGGTAGGTACAATGGTTTTGGCTGGCATGAATTACCTCGTCGCCTCTTCGAATGCGGCATCCAGGTTGCAGATGTGGTTCTTCCAGCGTTCGACAGCGATCTTTTCCTCCGCTTTATAAAACGAGAGACGTTCGAGCAGGTTGTCCCAATCCACGCGGTGACCATCCAGTTCAGGGCCGTCAACGCAGACAAATTGTGAACCGCCGTCAACAACCACCCGACAACCACCACACATCCCGGTCCCATCGACCATGATCGTGTTCAGGCTGACTGTTGTTGGGACAGAAAAAGGGCGGGTTGTCACTGACACAAATTTCATCATGATGGCTGGTCCTATCGCCCACACCCGGGCAAGATCTTTTTCAGATTCAAGGACTTCTGCCAAAGGCTCTGTGACCAATCCCTTTCGCCCGTATGAACCATCATCTGTACAGACTATTAACTCGTCAGAAAATGCTTGTATTCGTTCCTCCCAAAAAAGCAATGATTTGGAACGGGCGCCAATAATTGAGATCACCTTGTTTCCTGCTTCTTTGAGCGCGCGGACGATAGGGAAGAGAGGCGCAACTCCAACCCCGCCCCCCACCGCTATTACCTTGCCATAATTCGCGATTTCTGTCGGCTTGCCAAGAGGACCCACAACGTTTTCAAATCCATCCCCCACCTCCAATTTTCCCATTTGCATGGTCGACTTACCGACCTCCTGGAAGATCAAGGTGATGGTACCTGCGGATGAATCTGAATCGGCTACGGTGAGAGGAATGCGTTCACCGGTTTGATCCAGGCGGACAATGACGAATTGCCCGGGTTTAACGCGGTTCGCAACCAGAGGCGCCTCGACGACAATCAGCTTGATTGAATCGCTTAACACCTCTTTGTGTTTGATCTGATACATACCATTCTCCTTCGAATTTACATTTTCATAAACAAGAAGATTTTTACAAAATAGCTTATAGGGTAAGTGTGAATCTCACAAATACCAGGTTCATATCATCCTTGAGATTGATTATAGCTATCAGGATTAATACGAATAAATGGAAACCGGTTGAGAATTGGTGCGAGTTTACCTTTTTGTTTGATACGTAATTTTAATCGAATTTCTCGATGGGATAAGGAATGAATATCATCGATTCTTCTAAAAAGAGTCATTTTTAGTTTGGGCATCAGCTCCAAAGAAAAGAATAAATGGATCTTTCCATCATTCGGAATAATCTCAACCGATCAAAGTAAATTGATGTTATTGCAAAGCGATTCTTGACAAAATCTTGACTTATTTTGTATTTTTCTTGCCGTTTAATTTACATATTTAGAGATAAATTCGGATAAGAAATACCCGCGACCGGGGAAAATTGAAAGCGATTGGAACAGGTTCAAAACCTTGAAACGATAAAAATGACCACGATTACAGGTATCCTTTCTTTAGGATTATTGATCTATTTATTTGTGTCACTTTTCAAACCGGAATGGTTCGGATGAACGAATTTCGCTGGCTTCCTTTATTAGTTTATCTCTCCATCTTACTCCTGACCGTTAAACCCCTTGGGGGATATATCGCTCGGGTACTCGAGGGCGAGCACACTTTTTTATCTCCCGTTCTTTCTCCCGTCGAAAAGTTTATCTATCGCGTAGGTGGAATCGATACCCGTGACGAAATGAATTGGAAAACGTACATCATCGCTGTTTTGTTTTTCAATTTTCTTGGCTTCATTTTTCTATTTATCCTGCTACAAGTTCAACACCTCCTGCCGCTCAATCCACAGTCGCTGGCGGGCGTCCACCCTTTGCTGGCATTTAATATCGCGGTCAGCTTCACCACCAACACGAATTGGCAGAGTTATGGGGGAGAATCCACACTGAGTTACCTCACCCAGATGCTCGGTCTGGGGGTGCAGAATTTCCTTTCGGCTGCAACCGGCATCGCAGTCCTTATTGCTTTCATTCGTGGTTTGAGGAGGCCATCTTCATCCCAGCTGGGAAATTTCTGGGTAGACCTCACCAAAACCGTTCTTTACATCCTCCTCCCCCTGTCGATTCTTCTATCGCTGGTGCTGGTATCCCAGGGAGTGGTTCAATCCTTCAAACCCTACCAACAGATCAGTGTTCTCGACCCGGCATCCAACCAGAGCACCCAAAACCTTCCGCTGGGACCGGCAGCATCGCAAATTGCGATCAAAATGCTGGGCACGAACGGGGGTGGTTTTTTTAATACGAATTCAGCCCACCCCTTTGAAAACCCGACCCCACTGACCAATTTTCTGGAAATGCTCAGCATCCTTCTGCTGCCGGCCGCTTTGACGTATACCTTCGGCAAAATGGTCGGGGATACACGCCAGGGTTGGGCGCTGCTGATTGTGATGACGCTAATTTTTATCATTTTCGCTGGCGCAGCCATCTTCTTCGAGTCCCAGGGGAATCCGGGTTTTGCAGGTATGGGGATAGATCAGGCGCTCGGGAACATGGAAGGCAAGGAAATCCGGTTTGGGGTGCCAAATTCTGCCATCTGGGCCACCGCCACCACCGCCGCCTCCAACGGTTCAGTGAACTCCATGCATGCCTCGTTTACACCGTTGGGGGGGCTGGTTCCCATGTGGATGATGATGCTGGGTGAGGTGATTTTCGGAGGTGTGGGATCGGGTTTATATGGAATGCTTGCATTTGTGATGATTGCCGTTTTCGTAGCCGGATTAATGGTGGGCAGAACCCCGGAATATCTGGGGAAAAAGATCGAGATCTTCGAGATGCAGATGTCTGCCCTAGTCGTGCTCGTTCCGGTGCTTTGCGTCCTTTTTGGAGCTGCAATCGCAGTGATGAGGCCAGCCGGCCGGGCGGGCATTTTCAGCTCCGGCCCGCAGGGATTCAGCGAAGTTCTGTACGCTTTCGCCTCGGCTGGAAATAACAACGGGTCAGCATTCGCCGGACTTAATGCCAATAACGCTTTTTACGCCATTTCCCTGGGGGTGGCCATGTTGTTTGGCAGGTATTTGCTAATTGTTGCGATCCTGGCCCTTGCCGGATCCCTGGGCAAAAAGAAAAGACTTCCTGCCAACGAAGGCACACTGCCCACCCATAGCCCATTGTTCATAGGGTGGCTGGCGTCGGTGATCATTATTGTGGGCGCACTCAGCTTCTTGCCGGCTCTGGCGTTGGGTCCCATCGTTCAACATTTACTGCTAGGGATGGGGGTGTTTTTTTGATCATGAATTCTTCTCCATCCCGCAATTCCTGGAATAGCCGTCTGCTATCAAGGGCAGCCCTGGATGCCTTGCGGAAATTGGATCCCCGGCATCAGGTCCGTAATCCAGTCATGTTCGTCACTGAGATCGGCAGCCTGTTAACCACGATCCTCTGGATCCAAGCGTTGACAGGCAAAGGGGAAGCCCCAGCCTGGTTTATCGGCGTTATCGCCTTCTGGTTGTGGTTCACCGTCATTTTCGCCAATTTTTCAGAAGCCCTGGCAGAGGGTCGCGGAAAGGCGCAGGCTGAATCTTTGAGAAAATCGCGCCAGGATACGCCTGCAAAATTAATCACCGTTCAGACTTCTTCAGTGGAAGAAGCCCGCGGGAAAATACAGGTGGTGTCCTCGGTGTCCCTGCGCAAAGGCGATCATTACCTGGTGGAATCAGGGGATACCCTTCCGGCGGACGGAGAGATTACCGCAGGCATCGCCTCAGTGGATGAAAGCGCCATCACTGGTGAATCCGCGCCCGTCGTCCGGGAAGCAGGTGGTGACCGCTCGGCTGTGACCGGGGGAACCAGGCTGTTATCCGACTGGTTGATCGTAAGTGTTACTACTGACCCCGGCGAAGGTTTTTTGGATCAAATGATCTCCCTGGTTGAAGGCGCAAAACGTCAGAAAACACCCAACGAGATCGCACTCAGTGTGCTCCTTTCCAGCTTCACCATCGTTTTCCTGGTGGTCTGCATCACCCTGTTGCCCTTTTCGATCTATAGCGTCGAAGCTGCTGGGAAAGGTTCCCCGCTTACTGCAACTGTGCTTATCGCACTACTCATTTGCCTGATCCCCACCACCATCGGGGGGTTACTCTCCGCCATCGGAATCGCAGGGATGGATCGGCTCATCCAACGTAACGTGATAGCCATGTCCGGCCGGGCGGTTGAAGCCGCTGGTGATGTGGACGTTCTCCTGCTGGATAAAACCGGGACGATCACCCTGGGGAACCGCCAGGCTGTGGATTTCATCCCCGTTAAAGGTGTAGACAAATTGGAACTGGTTAAAGCCTCACAACTGGCATCCCTCATCGATGAAACCCCAGAAGGCAGATCCATTGTGGTGCTTGCCAAGGAAAAATATGGGGTACGCGGTCAGACGATTGGCAGCAGCACAAAAGCTCCCAGCGGCATGCACTTCTTTCCCTTCACTGCCCAAACCCGAATTTCCGGCGTGAATTTCAATGGAACGCGAATTTATAAAGGCGCGCCAGATGCGATGCTGGCATTGATCAGGGAAAATGGCAAACAGGTTCCCGCTGACCTGGTTACACAAATTGAGTTCATCGCCAACCAGGGCGGGACGCCACTCGTTGTATCCATGAACGGTGATGCACTGGGTGTGATCTATCTCAAGGATATTGTCAAAGGCGGGATAAAGGAGCGTTTCGCCCACCTGCGGAAGATGGGGATCAAAACCGTGATGATCACAGGCGATAACCCCCTTACAGCTGCGGCGATCGCGGCTGAAGCAGGGGTGGATGACTTTCTCGCCCAGGCCACCCCAGAAGCAAAACTAAAATTGATCCGCAAATATCAGGAGGGAGGTCGGTTGGTGGCCATGACTGGGGATGGTACAAATGACGCCCCCGCCCTGGCCCAGGCGGACGTGGCTGTGGCCATGAACACCGGAACCCAGCCTGCACGGGAGGCAGCCAACATGGTCGATCTCGATAGCAACCCAACCAAACTGATCGAGATCGTTGAAATTGGCAAACAATTGCTGATGACGCGCGGCTCACTCACAACATTCAGCATCGCCAACGACGTCAGCAAATATTTTGTGATCATTCCGGCTGCCTTTGCCTCGACATACCCCATTCTTGGTTCACTGAACTTCATGCACCTGTCATCGCCATTCAATGCGATCCTATCGGCTGTTATCTTCAATGCGTTGATCATCATTCTGCTCATCCCCCTGGCGTTGAAAGGGGTGCCATACAAACCCAAACCAGCCGCCCAGTTGCTTCGGGATAATCTGATGCTTTATGGTCTGGGGGGGTTGATCGCCCCATTCATCGGTATCAAACTGATTGACATGCTCCTTTCACTGTTCCATATCACTTAGGAGAACCTATGAAACAACCTCAAAAGACGCGCGGATGGTTCGGTTTGGTTTCCACTCTTGCCCTGGTGGTGGTGGCTGTCACCCCAGCCACTTTTGGCATTCCAACGGCCGGCAGGGTATGGGTATTTTTGGCAGCCGTGTTTTGGATGCTTTTATGGACGACCGGAGGCTTATGGAGTTAGGTAAATTGTATCGACCCGCAGCGACGCTTTTTTTGATTTTCGCTGCCCTCCTGGGCATTGTGTACCCTATCCTGATCACAGCGGTTTCCCAGGTTGCTTTTAATATTCAAGCCAATGGAAGCGTGATCTATAGAAATGGTGAGGGGGTGGGATCCTCTTTGATCGGTCAGGATTTCCACTCAGCGAAATACTTCTGGAGCAGACCTTCAGAAACCTCCAGCTCTCCGTATTCACCCTTCGATCCAGCGAAGTTGACCGGCTCAAGTGGGTCGAACCTGGGACCCCTATCGAAAACATTGATCACCGAGGTTCAGGCACGGGTGGATTACCTGCATACGCTTCTACCATTAAACAAAGATCCAATTCCGGTGGACCTGGTAACATCATCAGGCTCTGGATTAGATCCTCACATCAGCCCTGCAGCCGCTTATTACCAGATCCCCAGAGTAGCACTCGCCAGGGGAATGAGTGAAACTGATCTCACAAAGATTGTCGAAGCGCACGCGGAAAATAAATTCCTTGGATTTTTGGGGTTGTCCTACGTAAATGTTTTAGGATTGAATCTAGCCCTGGATGATATACAATAAAAATCATGGAGAACCGTCCGAATCCCGATGATCTTTTAAAACAAGTGACCGAAAGCACCGCTCCAAAAGGGAAGCTGAAGATTTTCCTGGGGTATGCCGCTGGTGTGGGCAAGACATACGCCATGCTGGAGGCAGCCCACCAGCGCAAGAAACAGGGAATAGATGTGGTCATCGGTTATGTCGAGACACATCATCGCGAAGAGACTGAGCTAATGGTGGGTGGTTTGGAGCTAATCCCCCGGCTTCAAATAAATTATCAGAAAATCAAGCTGGAAGAATTGGATACTGAAGCGGTCATCGCCAGGAAACCGGAGATCGTTCTGGTCGATGAACTGGCTCATTCCAACGCACCTGGTTCATGCCACCCCAAAAGATACCTGGATGTGGAAGATATTCTTCAAGCTGGGATCAGTGTCTACACGACACTCAATATCCAGCATTTGGAAAGCCTGAATGATGCTATCGCCCAGGTTACTGGTGTAAAAGTACGTGAAACTGTTCCAGATCGGATCATCGACGAAGCCTCTGAATTGGAGGTGATCGATCTTCCTCCAGACGAGCTGCTTATCCGCCTGCGGGAAGGCAAGGTGTACATTCCCGATCAAGCCAGGCTCGCCATAGAGAAATTTTTTCGCAAGGGGAATCTTTCCGCTCTGCGGGAAATGTCTCTGAGGCGCGCTGCAGAAAGGGTGGATGACCAGCTTCGCGGCTACATGCGCTCCAAAGCCATCCAGGGACCCTGGCCGGCAGCAGAAAGGCTGCTTGTATGCGTCAACGAAGGGCTTCTTTCGGAGAGGTTGATTCGCGCCACCCGGCGACTATCGGATGAGTTGAATGCAGATTGGTTCGCAGTCCATGTCTCATCCACCAGCCACCCGGAAAGTGATCCGGCAAAGCAGGAGCGAATTTCCAAATCACTTCAACTGGCGGAAAAATTAGGGGCAAGAACCCGGGTGCTCACCGGGCGCTCAATTCCTGAAGCGGTGCTTGCATACGCGAAAAAACATAATATCACTAAGATCGTCATTGGAAAACCACTAAAACCACGCTGGAAGGAATTCTTTTCCGGTTCGGTTGTGGAGCAGCTCATCCGTTCCAGCGGTGAGATAGATATCTATGTGATCAGTTCACAGCCGGAAAAAGACGAGAATTTCATACCGGAGACATGGCGCCTGCATAAACCTTATTGGCGGTACCTGGCGAGCGTCGGGTTGATCGTCCTGGCCACCATCATAGGCCATTTCTTCAAGGGCAGTCTGGAACCGGCTAACCTGGTGATGCTTTATCTGGTTTGCACTGTCGTCGCGGCGATCTATCTTGGCAGGGGTCCCGCTTTGCTCACATCTGTGCTGGGTGTGCTTGCATTTGATTTTTTCCTGGTTCCACCCTATCTGACTTTAGCTGTTTCAGATACCCAGTACCTGATCACATTTATCGGACTTTTCCTGGTCAGCCTGGTCATAAGCTCATTGACCGCGCGTACAAAGGAACAAGCTGACGCAGCCATGCAGCGAGAAGCGTACTCGTCCGCACTTTATTCTCTCGGGCGCGACCTGACCATTGCCATTGACCTGCCTCAGGTTGTTAATATCATCATCGAGCATGTCAGCCAGGCATTCGGGAACCATGTGGTGGTTTTTTTGCCAGATCAGCAAGAATTGAAAATGTTTGCGGCCACAGCTAAATTCCAGACAGATGTAAATGAATTGGCTGTCGCAACCTGGGCATTCGATCATGAACAACCTGCCGGGTTGGGAACCGATACACTGCCGGCAGCCTCCATCCGCTGTCAACCATTGATCACCGCGAACGGAAAAATCGGGGTGCTCGGAATCAAACCTGTTGCCTCGCTGCAACTGACCTCTCCCGAACAACGCCAGATTTTCAGTGCATTTTGCAACCAGGCAGCTTTAGCCATTGAACGCGCCAAGCTTGCGGAACAGGCGCACCAGACCGAATTACTGCAGGCAACCGAAAAGCTGCAGACCGCATTGTTGAATTCCATCTCTCACGATCTGCGGACACCATTGGTCAGCATCACCGGCGCGCTCAGCAGCCTGCGAGAGAAATCCATGAACCTCAACAAGGCAGATCGCCAGAACCTGATCGAAACAGCTTTCAATGAAGCCATGCGATTGAATCGCCTGGTGGGAAATCTCTTGAACATGACCCGGTTGGAAGCCGGCGCAATTCAAATCCATTATGAGCCCTGTGATATCCAGGATATCATCGGTACAACCCTGGAACTTCTTAAGGAGCGTCTGGATTCAAGAAAGGTAAATGTAAAAATCCCTCCAGCGCTCCCCCTCGTTTCCCTCGATTTTGCTCTCTTCTGTCAGGCTCTGGTCAACCTGGTGGATAACGCCATAAAATATTCCCCCCCGGAAACCCCAATTTCCATCGAAGTCTTTAAAACCGAAATTGGGATCGAGGTTCGGGTTATCGATGAAGGCATCGGAATTCCTCCCCAGGACCTGGAACGGGTTTTTGATAAGTTTTTCCGCGTTTCACGACCTGAACAGATCCACGGAACAGGGTTGGGGCTGGCCATCAGCAAGGGCATCATCGAAGCCCACGGAGGCAGCATCCGTGCTGAAAATCGTCCAGAAGGCGGAACGGCGATGGCGATCGAATTGCCAGGGGGAAATCCCAAATGATGTATTCCGGGTTGAAGGTTTTAATCGTTGATGATGAAATCTCCATTCGGCGGTTTTTAAAATTGGCTATGAACGGGCAAGGATTTACCGTTTTTGAATCTGCGACCGGGGAATCAGCGCTTATCGAAATGACAATGCAAAGACCGGATCTGCTCATCCTCGATCTGGGTTTACCGGATATTGATGGATTGGAGGTTACCAGACGGATCAGGGAATGGTCGCAAATACCGATCATTATCCTGTCAGTCCGGGAACAAGAAGAAGATAAGATCGCAGCGCTCGATGCTGGCGCGGATGATTACCTCACAAAACCCTTCGGGATGGGCGAGTTATTGGCAAGAATTCGGACGGTATTGAGAAGGAGTGCAACTACTGGCTCAGAACCGATTTTTACACAAGGTGATCTATATGTGGATCTGGCTAGCAGAATCGTAAAAATGAACGGGGAGGAGATCCAGCTTACCCCGACTGAATATGATATTCTGCGAATCTTGGTTTCCTCTGCAGGAAAGGTGTTAACGAACCGGCATTTGCTTCAGCAAGTGTGGGGCAGCGGGTATGATGATCTGCATATCCTGCGGGTGAATATCAGCAATCTGCGCCATAAGCTGGAACCGGACCCGTCCCGTCCGACCTACATACACACCGAACCTGGCGTTGGGTATAGATTGATGGTCACATAATTTTTATCGTAGAATTCTCAGAAACCGCACATTCGAATCGGCAAATCAAGCTGGTTTTTCCTTCCCTCCAGGGGGATATAATTCGTAAGATCAATCCTTGAAGTTGAGGAATCATATGGATCAAAAGAGCATTTCAAACGCGGGTGCCCAGATCGTCTACTTTTCCCATGGAGGCGGTCCCTTGCCCATCCTGGGCGACCCAGGCCATAGGACAATGATCGATTTTATGACCGCCCTGCCTGAGAAATTGCACCGCCCGGAAATGATCCTGGTCATCAGCGCGCATTGGGAAGAAAGAGTGCCCACCCTGCTCGGTGCTGAATATCCGCCCATGTTCTATGATTATTACGGCTTCCCGGCGGAATCCTATGAGATCAACTACCCGGCGCCTGGGAGCCCAGCTTTGGTCGATATGGTAACCGGAGCATTGCAGAAGAACGGTTTCCCCTGCGCGGTGGATCCGGCGCGAGGGTACGACCACGGGCACTTCATCCCGCTGAAAGTTGATGTATCCCCAGGCCGATATTCCCACTACCCAGCTTTCGCTCATCCGGGGATTGGATGCGGAAACACACATCCGACTCGGGAAAGCTCTTCGGAGTCTGTCGATCGGAAAATATTCTGGTGATTGGATCGGGTTTTTCCTTCCACAATATGAGCGCGTTTTCCTGGCAAAGCCTGGATGCGCCTGATCCGGCGAATGACGCCTTCCAGGACTGGTTGATCGAAACCTGCACTGGCTCCCTCACGGAGACGGAGCGCGAGAGGCGATTGATCGAATGGGAAAAAGCCCCCTCCGCCCGCTATTGCCACCCGCGCGAGGAACATCTCCTTCCACTGCACATTTGTCAGGGGATGGCAGCCAAACCTGCAGAGTTGATCTTTGATGACACAATTCTGGGAAAACGCAGTGTCGGTTTCCGCTGGTAGCTGGACAGCGAAAATGAACAAGATTCAACGAGTTGTCGTAAAAATTGGGACATCCACGCTCACCGCGGGCAGCAAGATTCTCTCCGCGCCTCGCTTGGTGGAAGTCGCTCGGCAAATTGCACTGCTCCATGCAGAAAAGATCCAGATAGTGCTCGTCTCATCAGGGGCGATTGCTGCCGGGCGTGAAGAGCTTGGGTTCCCCACCCTCCCCCCGCATCTGCCTGCCAAGCAAATGCTCGCGGCAGTCGGTCAGCCCCGGCTGATGGCTGCTTACGGGGAGTATTTCAAGATCTATTCTATTCACGCAGCCCAGGTTCTGCTCACCCGCGCTGACCTGGCAGATAAACATGGTTACTTAAATGCGCGTGCCACCCTGGAAGCCCTCCTGGACCAGGGAATCGTCCCCATTATCAACGAAAATGATACTGTCGCGACAGACGAAATACGAATAGGCGACAATGATAATCTTTCCGCGCAGGTGGCCAACTTGATCGAAGCCGATCTACTCATCCTGCTTACCGACCAGGAAGGGCTCTATACAGCCGATCCCCGCACCGATCCAAACGCTGAATTGATCCGCGAGGTTGGCCCTGAGCCCTTCAGCCGTCAGCTCTGGCAATCCGTCGGAGGATCCGTGAGCGGGTTGGGAATCGGTGGTATGGTGACAAAGCTACAGGCTGCCGACCTGGCTCGGCACGGTGGAACCATCGTGGTGATCGCCGATGGTGCTGCCCCGGATGTGATTGTCCGTCTGGTGCAGAACGAATCCATTGGAACGCGATCTGATCACAATGGAGAACAAACTGGAGAGCCGAAAGCGTCGCTTGATCTCGGGCAGCCGCACGAAAGCTGAGATCGTCATCGATGCTGGCGCGGTAACAGCACTCACACGGGGAGGTTCTCTGCTGCCGGCTGGGATTCTCAGGGTGAACGGCGTCTTTGAACGAGGTGATTCCGTTCGCGTGGTGGATGGTGAAAAAAAGAACGTCGCCATCGGCCAGACCAATTACAGCTGCTGCAGATTTGCATCTTCTCTGTGGACAGCAATCGGCTGAAATCGAATCCATTTTGGGATTTACCGTTGGAGATGAAGTCATCCATCGGGATAATCTGGTAATGCTATGACTCCTGAATCCGCAAAGTTATCCATCGAGGAAATTTGCCGTCTTTCAAAGGAGACCTCGCGAGTCTTTAATGAGTGCTTCCACAGAGCAGAAGAATGAAGCGCTTCAAGAAGATTGCGGATTGTCTTTGGGAAGATCGTGAGGAAATTCTCTCGGCCAACCAGGAGGATTTAACCACTGCCCGCAGTGCCGGGATGAGCGCCGCCATGCTGGACCGATTGCTCCTGGATGAGTCCCGATTGGCAACGATCGTGAGTGATCTTCGCGATGTGGTCAGCCTGCCTGACCCGGTCGGAGAAATCATTGAAGCGCAGGAATTACCAAATGGTCTCTTTATTTCCAGGCAGCGCGTACCCCTGGGGGTATTGGGGGTGATCTATGAAGCCCGGCCAAATGTGACCGTGGATGCCGCGGGGCTATGTCTGAAATCGGGTAATTGCGCCATCCTCCGTGGAGGCAGCGAGACCATCGTTCCAACCGGGCTATCGTGAATGCAATCCAACGGGGATTAATGAATACAGCCATCCCCGAAAATGCTATCCAATTGGTCGCAGACCCTGACCGCGCTCTGGTGCTCGAACTACTTCAGATGGATCAATACATCGATATGATCATTCCGCGCGGAGGTGCCGGTCTGCACGAGTTCTGCCGCCAAAACAGCCGCATTCCCGTCATCACTGGCGGAATCGGCATCTGCCACCTTTTCGTGGATGAGAGCGCGGATCAACTGCGGTCGATCGAGGTGATCCGTAACGCCAAAATCCAGCGTCCTTCCGTGTGCAACGCCCTGGATACCTGCCTGGTTCATAAATCAATCGCGAATGATTTTTTACCGCAATTGGTAGAATCAGTTGGCTGCGGATGGGGTCGCATTTTCAGGGCGGATGAAAAAGCACGGGGAATTCTGAAAGGACTGAGAACTCGATTGTGTTCAGCCGGCTGGAACCCAGGATTTCGACACCGAATGGCTTTCACTGGTACTTGGGTTGAAGGTGGTTGAGAATCTTGATGAAGCCATTGCTCACATTGCTGCCCATTCCACCGCCCACTCGGATGGTATTCTGACAGAGAATAAGGAAAACGCTCACAAATTCTTGAAAGAGGTGGATTCAGCTGTGGTTTATGTGAATGCTTCTACCAGATTCACAGACGGGTCCCAGATGGGCTTGGGGGCTGAAATGGCGATATCCACGCAGCGCTTGCATGCCCGCGGACCGATGGGGTTGAGGGAATTGACCACCTATAAGTGGATTGTCCAGGGGGATTACACGATAAGACCGTAAAATTGTACTTTTCGAATAAAGATTTCATTTCAAATTCCAAATTGCACCTCGCTGAATTATTTTGTTTTGATTCACTAAGGAAAAGATGGCAACATCAATACATTCAAATGAGGATTTGAATCAACCATCACCATTGTGATCTACAGGCGTAACCGGGTTCAGAAAATCAATATAATCGAATCATGCGTAAGAAAATCTCGCTGCCCCCTGCATTGGTTCTTTGGATCGTGGCTCCGATTTTTGGCGAGCTTTTCTCTGGTTCATCTCCCCTCAATGAATACATCAACCCGGTCACTTTTCTCACCCTTGGGACTTGCTTTATGGCTGCGGGGCGATCATCTGTCGCGAGCTGGTGATCCGCTGGAACAAGGGCTGGCCCAGCCTGCTATTGCTGGGGTTTGCTTATGGCATCTACGAGGAAGGGCTGCTGGTGCAATCGTTTTTCGACCCTGGCTGGCAGGACCTGGGCATACTTGCCACCTACGGGCGCGTCGCGGGTGTGAACTGGGTATGGAGCGAGCACCTGACCATTTTCCATGCGCTCATCAGCATCTGCGCCAGCGTGGCATTCGTTGAGATCCTTTTCCCGGAGCGTCGGCGAGAATCCTGGGTGCGCGGGTTCTGGTGGGCGGCCAACTGGATCGGGTTCCTGGGGATCTACGCTGTGTGGGAGATCATGACCATCTATGATCCCGGGTTATGGAAGATCGTTACGGTGCTGTCCATCGCTCTCCTGGTCCTTTTAGCCCGGGTCATTCCCAAACCTGCCCCTCTCGCACCGCTCCCAGCTTCCGCTCGTCCCTGGCGCTTTTTTTAGCCGGGTTCCTGGGAATGACCGGCCAATTTTTCCTGATCTATTACGGAGCAGAAAAAGACCACCTTAACTTCATGGTCACCATGGTCATTCTCCTGATGTACGATCTCCTGTTTCTACTCCTTATCCTTCATATGAACAAGCGTGGTGCTGGCTGGGATGATCGCCACCAACTGGCACTGATAAATGGTGCCCTGTGCTTCTTTCTGGTGCTTGGACCGCTCACGGTGGGTCCTCAGTACCCGGTCATGTATTTCAGCAACCCGTTGTTCCTGCTTGTCCTCGGGTTAATTTATTGGAAAGTTGCAAAGCGTTATTCATCTACAGATTTGGAGCCGAAATTAACAGGCATTGTTTAAACCAGGTTCAGTTCTTTTGATCTGCTATACAAGTCGGAAATCCCTTTGGACTAAAAATTCTAATGAATATAGGCGTAACCAAACCCCGTCTTTGGGTATATTAATGTGGAACATCGATTCTTAAAATAAAATGAGATTATTGACATTTCATGCCGGATATGCTATTCTCACAAATGTGCTCCTTTGCACACGTATGTGCATGACAAGTAATTCCAGACTGCTTAGCGAATCGGATACTCGGGATTCATTGGAGATCTAATCATTGGCATCAGAAAAAATCAAAGAACTGCTCGTACCCTCTGCCATTTGTATCCAGCTTGACGCCCCTGATTCCAAAACCGTGGTTGAAGCTTTATCGAATCGCCTTTATGAGGCTGGTTTTGTCCATTCCAGCTTTTCACAGGCTGCGCTTGAACGTGAATCCAGAATGCCCACCGGTCTTCCCCTGGGAGGAAAATATAATGCAGCCATCCCGCATACCGATATCGAGCATGTGATAAAGCCCGCGCTGGCGCTGGCAACTCTGAAACAACCGGTGAACTTCCAGAACATGATCGAACCTGAAAACGCTGTCCCCGTGCAGCTCGTGATCGTTATGGCATTGGAACAGGCTAAAACCCAGGTGGAAATGCTGCAGGAAATTGCCGGGGTGCTTCAGGATGAAATTATTATTGAGAAACTCATGAATGCGGTTGAAATCACCCAGGTTTTTCAAGCTTTTTCGTAACCTGGGTGATTTATTTTAACAATATCTAAGGAAATTCAGAGGAGGAACAACATGGCTCAACCCAAACGGATCCTGGTTGCCTGCGGCACAGCGATAGCCACTTCCACCGTGGTCGCCAAGTCAATTGAGGAAGAAATGTATAAACGCGGGATAAAGGTGATCACTCGTCAATGCAAGGCTTCCGAAGTTAAAGGTCTTGAACACGGGTATGACCTGATCGTGACAACCACACCTTTGCCCAAAGACCTGGAAGTTCCGGTGATCCAAACCCTGGCTTTCCTTACCGGAATTGGAAAGGAGGACGTACTAAACCAAATCCAAAAAGCTTTGGAATAATCGACTATGGCAAGAAATCATTCTTAGAATATGGAGGAAGTAAGATGGATATAGTATTAGTTGCAATTAAAGGGTTTTTTGACAACCTCGGGGCGACGGTGATCCTTCCGATCATCATTTTCTTCATTGCCCTGATCTTTGGCGCCAAACCGGGACGCGCTTTTCGCGCAGCCATTACCATCGGTATCGCATTCATCGGTATCAATCTGATCATTGGCCTGATGTGGGGCACCCTTACGGAAGTTGGTCAGGCAATGGTTAAGAATACCGGCACAACGCTCAACGTCATGGATGTTGGCTGGCCTTCTGCCGCCTCCATCGCGTTTGCCACCCAGGTCGGGTTGTGGGTCATCCCCATCGCCATCCTGGTCAATGTGATCCTGCTCCTCATCCGGTTTACCAAGACCCTGAATATCGATGTGTGGAATTTCTGGCACTTCGCCTTCATTGGTTCCCTGGTCGCCATCGTGAGCAAGGATTTCTATCTGGGCCTATTTGCCGCTGCAGTTGCCGCCGCTTGGGCGCTGTTCTTCGGTGACTGGGTTGCCAAAGCCATTCAGCACTTCTACGGACTTCCCGGCATCTCCATCCCCCACCTCACCACCGGCCCCGGCGTTCCCTTCGCAGTCGCCACCAACTGGGTGCTCGGTAAGATCCCCGGTGTCAAGAAAGTCAATTGGGATCCTGAGAACATCCAGAAGAATTGGGGCATCTTCGGTGATCCGATCGTCCTCGGTTTCTTCATCGGTCTCGTGATGGGTATAATCGCCTTCTACAATGTTGGCGATACTCTTAAAGTGATCACTAAAGTCCTTCAGACCGCCATGAACCTGGCCGCGGTCATGCTCCTGCTGCCCCGCATGGTCCAGATCCTTATGGAAGGGCTGATCCCCGTTTCCGAAGCTGCCCGCGATTTCCTCAACAAACGCGCTTCCGACCGTGAAATCTACATCGGCCTGGATTCCGCCATCCTGATCGGGCACCCGGCCGCCATCTCCACCGCGCTCTTGCTGGTCCCGATCGCAATTTTGATGAGCCTGATCCTTCCCGGTAACCAGGTCATCCTTTTCGCCGACCTGGCTGTTATCCCGTTCGTGGTTGCCGGGTTCGCACCGGTTATGCGCGGAAATATCTTCCGTATGGTCATCGCCGGGATCATTGAGCTTGGACTCGGTTTCTACATCGCCACATCCATGGCTCAGACCTTCACCGCGGCAGCTGTGGAAGCAAAATTCACCATGCCAGAGGGTGCGGTCAATATCACCAGTATCGCTGACGGATTCCTTTGGACTCCCTATGTATTCCAACTGGCTGGAAGGTACGCAAGCTGGCTCGGTATCGGCTTCCTGGCCGTTGTGGTGCTGGTTGTGATGTTCCTGTACAAACGCAACCCCAAGAAATGGGACGTTTTAGCAGGCGCACCGGAAGAAGAAGCTGCCTAACAGCATAAGTTACTGCTTCTTGTTAAAGGATGTCTTTGGACAACCGGGTTGAAATAGATACCGGGGCAATCTTCTCCAGATTGCCCCGGTAATGAATATAATGATATTAAAGGTAAATTAATGGCTAAAATCGAAGAAACACGAACTTTCCCGGGGAAATCTCCAGATCAATTGTACAATGCCTTTGAACCTGCCTACCAAAAGGCTGGATTCAACACATGGAAGAAAAGACCAATTGGTTGGCTGGCATTGGCGAAACGGCAGGAACCTGATTCTGACGTCCAAAGCACGCTTTCCGCACGCCCCGGAAACCCTTCTGCCGCCACTCTGGTGATCACCAGCGAAAAACAGTCCCTGGAGCAGATCCAAACCTGGGCTGCTGAAATATGGAATTCGCTGGAAGAAACGGAATAACAATGGTCAATATCATGGTACGGGGGTTTCTGGGGGAATGGGGGCAGGCGCTGCTCAATTTTTATCAACAGAACAGTGTCTGGATCAACGCACTCTTTCTGCTTTATTTCCTTATTGTCATCTTTTCCCAGAATAATTACAAACATACCCTGGCAACTTTGATCCTTGCTATTGAGGATAAATATCCCGGGCAATTTGATAAAAAGACCAGCAAAGAAATCGCCCGGGTCCTGAGCAAGAAAGAAATCCCCTGGCAAACAGTATTGAATACCTCAAAATGGCCGTTTATTGCCACTCCACGCATGCTTTACCCGCGTCTCAGGAATGAATCTTCATTAATAAAGTTGATCACGATGGAGATTCTTGCAAATTCAATATTCAATAACCACAAAACTGGTTTGACCCAGTCTTCAAAATAATCGTTTTCCCAGTCAATACGATTTACACCGTCCCATAATCTCCAGGAGAAATTACCATGCAATCATCCGATATCCTCGTTACCCATCCCGTGGGGCTGCATGCACGCCCGGCAGCGGAATTTGTGAAGACTGCGGGGAAATTTCCCTGCAATATCATGGCCTGTAATCTAACCACTGCCGGGAAAACCGTAAACGCGAAAAGTATTCTGAGCGTCCTTACCCTGGGGGTGCAGCAGGGGCATACCATTCGCATCGAAACCGACGGCGAAAAAGAGGTTGAAGCCATGACTGCCCTGAAAGACCTTATTCAAGCGAATTTTGGAGAGACAGTCTGATGCAGAAATTCTCCGGGATCGCAGTTTCGGGCGGGATTGCCATCGGCCCTTGCTGGACCTACAGACCGGTTTCGGTATGCACTAACCGAGTACCCATAGATGATCCGAAGCCGGAGATCGAGCGATTTGAAAAAGCGCTGCGCGATGCTGAAGTGCAACTGGAGCAACTTTATAATCGAGCGCTTGAAAGCATCGGCGAAGCAGATGCTGCGATCTTTGAAGCCCACAAGCTTTTCCTGAATGACCCTGAATTCATTGGAGCGATTCAATCCGCCATCACCGATGAACGGATCAACGCTGAGGCGGCTGTCGCCGAGACGGCCGAAGGATTTGCCCAGCAAATGCTGGCACTGGAGGATGATTACTTCAAGGCGCGCGCCCAGGATATCCGCGATGTCAGCCGGCGCATCCTTTATTGCCTGAATGGAATATCCTTAGATCAATTCCAACTTTCGCAGCCGTCCATTATCCTGGCCGAGGACCTTACTCCGTCCGATACCATCCAGTTTGAGCGGACGATGATCCTTGGCCTGTGCACCCGGCACGGCGGACCCACTTCCCACACTGCCATCCTGGCGCGCAGCCTGGCTGTGCCAGCCGCAGTGAGCATCCCATTTGAATTCACTAATATTGATGAAGGTTCAGAGGTTATCCTCAATGGAGATTCGGGAACACTGACAATCGAAGCCTCTGTAGAGGAAATAGAATCCGCAAAGAAAGCACAGCAGCAATGGGAGCTGATTTGGGAGAGCCGTTTAAAATCCGCGAGCGAGCCAGCCCGCAGCTTGGATGGTAAGTTGGTTGAGATCGTTGCCAATATCGGTGGTGTGGAGGATGCCCGCCAGGCTGTCGAATTCGGCGCTGAGGGCGTGGGTCTGCTGCGGACTGAATTCCTTTACCTGGATTTCGGCCGTCTTCCCACCGAAGAAGAGCAGACTGCCATTTACCGGGAGATCTTCCAGGTGATGGGCAGCCGACCTGTGGTTGTCCGCACCCTGGATATTGGCGGCGACAAGCAGGTGGATTATCTCGACCTGCAGCAGGAATCCAATCCATTCCTGGGTTGGCGGGCGATCCGCATGATGCGCGAGCATCCAGAAATGTTGCTCACCCAAATGCGTTCATTGTTGAAAGCTGCCTCACCTGAAAGCGACCTGCGAATCATGGCGCCCATGGTCTCCAGCGTGGAAGAAGTGCAGCAAGCCAGAGAAATATTTGAAGTAGCAAAAGCCTCTCTCCAAAAGGAAAAGGACCTGCGGGTTCGAAAAACCCAATTTGGGATCATGGTAGAGATCCCCTCCGCGGCCTTGATCATCGAGCACCTGGCTGAGTATGTCGATTTTTTCAGTATCGGCACCAACGACCTGACGCAATACACCGTTGCCGTGGATCGAACCAACGAGCGGGTAGCCTACCTGGCCAGTCCCTTCCACCCGGCAGTGCTGAAATTGATCGACCGCACGATCCGGAAAGCGCATGAAAAAGGACGCTGGGTGGGGTTGTGCGGAGAAATGGCAGGAGATCCAGTTGCGGTGCCACTCCTGCTCGGAATGGGGTTGGACGAGTTCAGCATGTCGCCATCTGCAATTCCCGCGGTAAAAGAACTGATTCGTAGGCAGGATACCAACAGTTGCAAAGAGATTGCCACCGAAGCACTTTCCCAACCTAGTATCCAGGCGGTCAAAGAATTGCTGGCACGTCAGCGCTAAGAATAAGTAAAATTGGATCAGTTTTCCAAAAAAGTAGACCGCCGGTTTTTCCTACAGATAATCTTGTAAAATAATAACCATCCACAAAAAAGGGAAGGGTTCTTAAATGATATCAACCACCCATCGCTTAGGTGTCCTCGCCCGTTACCGCTCCCTTATGGAAATCCCTGAACACACTGGGGATATTTCCCTTCTTGAGGGTGACACCCCCCTCATTCCACTACCCCGCCTGGCTGCAGAATTGGGCGGAGGGTTTGAGCTTTTAATCAAATACGAAGGTCTGAATCCCACCGGTTCCTTCAAGGACCGCGGCATGACCGTGGCAATCTCCGAAGCATTCGGCCGTGATGTGAAAACGGTCATTTGCGCCTCCACCGGCAACACCGCCGCCTCCGCGGCTGCCTACGCCGCCCGGGCAGGGATGCGCGCGATCGTGATCATCCCGGAGGGCAAGGTGGCGGCCGGCAAGCTGGCTGGAGCGGTTGCCTACGGCGCCCAGGTGATCCAGATTCAGGGTTCCTTCGATGATGCTCTCGACCTGGTGGTGGAGATCTCCAACCACCACCCCATTGCCCTGGTCAACTCGCTCAATCCCTACCGCCTGGAGGGGCAAAAGACGGCCGCATTCGAGATCTGCGATACGCTCGGCAGTGCGCCGGATTGGCTGTGCCTGCCGGTGGGCAATGCCGGCAATATCACCGCCTACTGGATGGGTTTCCGGCAATATGAGAGGCTTCATCAAACCGGATTACCGCACATCCTCGGCGTCCAGGCAGCCGGTTCCGCGCCGCTCGTCCTGGGGCACCCCGTGGAAAAGCCCGAAACAGTTGCCACTGCCATCCGCATCGGCAAGCCAGCCAGAGGGGAGGAAGCACTTTCTGCCGCGGAGGGATCGGGCGGCAGGATCATTGCGGTGACGGATGAGGAAATCCTCTCCATGCAACGTCGATTGGCGTCCGAGGGTGTTTGGGTGGAGCCTGCCTCGGCGGCCGGAGTTGCCGGCTTGGCTCACGAATTGCAGGCAGGCAGGCTGGACCTTCGCAGCAAGCGCGTAGTAGCAGTCTGTACCGGGCACGGGATGAAGGATCCGGAGATCATCGCAAAAAGCATGCCCGCACCGCGTTTGCTTCCCGCGAGAGTAGACGTGCTTACTTCGGCGATCCTCGGGGTGAAGGCATGAAGCTCAAAATCGGAGTGCCAGCCACCACCGCCAACCTGGGCCCCGGGTTCGATTGCCTGGCCCTCGCCCTGGATCTCTGGAATGAAGCCGAGATCGAACCGGCTGCTGACTTCCGGGTGGAAGTGACCGGTGAGGGATCCGCCCAGCTTCCAACGGATGAGAATAACCTTGTCATCCGCGCCTACCTGCGCTGCCTGGAATCCCAGGGACTCACCCGCCCCGGAGGGCTGCATATCTGCATGGCCAACTGTATTCCGATCGGTTCCGGGCTGGGTTCCAGCGCTTCGGCGGTGGTTATGGGTATTTTGGCGGCGAACACCTTGCATGAGCTGCGTATGGGGATGGATGAAATGATCCGCCTGGCTGCCGCGATGGAAGGACACGCAGATAATGCCGCTGCAGCGCTGCTGGGGGGATTGGTGGTCATTTCGCAGGCTGAAGAAATCATTTATCAGCGCTTCGATATCCCAACGATCCAGGCTGTAATTCTCGTGCCGGATTTTCCCTTTCCCACCCGGGAAGCCCGCGCAGCCTTGCCGGCTGCGATCAACTACCGGGATGCTGTTTTCAATCTCGGGCGTGTCCCTCTGGTTGTGAATGCTTTCTGCGAGGGCGATCTGGTCAAACTCGCCGGGGTGATGGATGATCGCCTGCATGAGCCCTACCGGTTAAAGTTGATCCCCGGTGCGGCTGAAGCCTTGGCAGGGGCCAGGGATAAAGGCTTGGCAGCTGCGCTTTCCGGTGCGGGGCCAAGTATTATCACCTTCCAACCTCAAAATGGGGAGAACGTGATCCTTGCGATGCAGAAATTGTTTTACCAAAAGAACATCAAAACCAGCATTTATCGATTATCAACGATTAATCGGGGAGCCTGGGTGAAATGATTCTTCCGCTGAGAATTAATACCTATTCAATAGGCAGGATGATTATGCTATAGATTCCCCAGGCGAGGATCATCAAAGCAAAAATAACCACTCCGGATTTAACCCGGAAGGCTTTTACCTGCGAAGCCAACCCGGCCATAAAAAGGACCGAGGCCAGAATTACCGTATCGAGGACGTACCGGTCAGCGATTTCGTTTGCCGATTCGGCAGCGTCGAAATATTCTCCGGCTTTTTTCTCCAGGGCATCAGCTTCCTGGTTCTTCGCCAGCGAATATTCTGGCATCGCAAACGGGGATTTTGGCGCATCGGGGTTATTTTTGGGATCCGTCAACAACCAGGCTTCAAATGCTGGAATGAATTCACCTCGAAATCTTGCCCGGTAAAAATCGGTAAGTTCCTGGTTATCACCAGCATAAGCGTTTATCCAATTGGTAAATAGTCCGATATCGATCTGCATCTGCTGGCCGGCGACCGATGAAGCCCGGCTGGATTCAACCCTGGAGGCGCTTGCCCGGCTATAGTTGGCAGCTTGAACCCCGCTCCAACGGGCAGATTGGTAACCGCTCCAGGCAGTTGCCAGCGTCGCCACTGCCAGGATTATCGTCGCGACGATCTCCGCAATTGGCTCAAACCGATCCCAGCGATGAGGAAGATCGATCATCCCGATCTTTTGTCCGCGACCTTTGGGATCATATTCGGGTATTGCCTCGGTCTTCGGGGTATCTGTCATACCATAACCTCTGCAAATATTTTTCTTTCCAAGGAAAGTATAAATCAGAATAGTATTTAAAGCCCAGCACTCAAATCATTTATTAAATACAGGGTCGGAAACGATTAATGCTCCCGACTCTCTGGTTAGTGAGTATTTCTACCTACTTAATAGTCTCCACCTCCAGATCGAACACCTTGGACACCATCTCCAGGGCATTCAGATTGTGACCATTCGTTAATATGTAATGATGGGAAATGACCTCATCCACCATCTTTAAGCCATTAGATACACGGATCACAGCTCCGTTCAGGCAGTCCGAATTTGAGAATTGTGCATATTGGGGCAGATCGCCCTCTATGATGCTCCAGCGATCAAACGGCGGCTTCAATTTCACCAGGGTTACCGGTCCATCCGCGAGGCGTGCATCGATGGCGGTGGCGTTATCGTCCACAATGGCCAGCACTTTGCTTTCCAGCTTCCATTGGGTGGAGAAAGATAGAGGAACTACACCCAGGTATCCGCAGTGAGCGGTGAGAATGTGGTCAGCGGGATTTCCAGCCACCTTGGGGAAGTTTGGAATGTGCTCATGCTTCAATGCTGCCTGCCCCATCACAAAAGGATAAAGGTTGGTCATCATAAAAGGCACACCGATCGTTCTGGAGATCAATACCTCTGTAAGCATTGTCACCAGGTCGCCTTCGCAACCCCAAACCATCTTACGTTCTTCATATAGAAGATTCCACGCCAGGCAGGGGGTGGTATCACAGTACATGGATTCATTCAGGCAGTTCATCCCGGTTGCGATGATCGCGGGGTCTGCATCCAGATCTTCTTTGATCTTCATGTAGAGCTTGATCGCGCTTAGGATCTGCCGGTTTGTGATCTTTCCAACCGGGGTTTTGGCTTTCCGTTCCTCCCAGACTTTCTGGGCATCCGCATCGCTGATGGCGCGGGCGTCTTCCGCCAGCTTTTTGAAGCTTTTCTTGACGACTTTGACCCCATATCGTTTTTGAATGGAATCGACGCATTCCGGCTCCCACCAGTAAAAACGCTTGAAGATCGGATCCTGCTTTCCAGTGCCATTTGCAGGGTTATCCTGGTAGACCAGAAGTTTGGAAGCCCTCAATTCCCGCTTCAACGCCATCGCCCGGCAGATCATCTTTGTTTTTTCAAGCGTATTAGGAGCCACCACCCTTACCCCTTTGGACGCGAGGTAGCTATTGATCTCCCAATCCCACATGGATACGGTACCGAACTCGGATGTGACCACCATGATCGGCTGAGGTAGTGCCTGGATCTCCGCCAACCGCCGAAATGCATCTCCCAGCATCTGCGGAAAGATAACCCCATCGCATTCGGGGAGCCGCTTTCCCAGGGCGACAGGCTCCATGAATTCAGCCTCATCCTTAAAAAGCCGCTTTAGTTCATCCAGCTGTTTCACAAAATCAGGGTCTTGCGCGCTCAGGAAAAAAACAGGAACAAGTTTTGCTTTCATGAATTCTCCACGTTTGAGTTTTGAATAATTATCATTCGGTCCGTTTACGCCCAGAACATCTCGCCGGGTGTTTCCACGGTCACGGCTTCCCGCAGGGCAGCGAGGCCTTTGCGGACACCTTCGTCAAAGGACATCATCCCGTCTTCGTGCTCCAGGGAGATCACATGGTCGTAGCCCACCATGCGCAGCGCGGAGACGATATCCTTCCAAACTTTGATATCGTGCCCATAACCGATCGACCGGAAGGTCCAGGAGCGGTGGGGGATATCTGTGTAGGTCTTATTGTCGTTGCAGCCATTAACAGAAACGTTGAACGGGTCCACGTAGCAATCCTTGCCATGAACGTGGGCGATCGCCTCCCCGCCCAGTTTGCGGATGGCAGCCACCGGGTCCACGCCGTTCCAGAAAAGGTGGCTGGGGTCAAAGTTCGCGCACAACGCCGGTCCGCAGGCTTCGCGCATCCGCAGCAGGGTCTCCACATTGTAGATCAGCATGCCGGGGTGCATCTCCACCGCGATCTTCACTTTGTGTGATTCGGCAAAAGAAGCCGCGCCGCGCCAGTAGGGAATGCCCACCTGATTCCACTGGTAATCGAGGATAGCAAGGAAGTGCGGCGGCCACGGGCAGGTGACCCAGTTCGGTTGGCTATCGCCTGGCGCGCCTGCTGGCAAGCCGGAGAGAACGTTGACAGCCGGCACCCCGCACATCTCTGCCAGGCGGACCGTCTTGCGGAAGACTTCGTCGGAAGCCTGGGCGATATTCCGGTCCGGTCCGATCGGGTCCCAATGGCAGCTGAACCCGCTGATGATCATCCCGCGGCTTTCGATCGCTTTCAAATAGGCTTTGCGTTTATCCTCGCTGGCCAGAAGGTCATCCACGTTGCAGTGATGGGAACCCGGCAGTCCGCCAGTTCCAATTTCCACGGCGGTTGCGCCATAGGATAGGATCTTATCCAGTGCCTGCTCGAAGGGAAGTTGTTGAAAGATGACTGAGAATACACCGATACGCATTTTGATCTCCTGTTATCCAATTTTATTGATCACGAAGTGGGCTAATTTTACGACATTTACTTTTAATCCCGGCAATGAATAAACTTCAAAACAGGTATTGGTCATTAAATGTTTGATATCATAGCGGTCTTCGGGAGATGAGTTCTTCCACTTCTGGTCTCTCCGGAAAAGAAGAAATCGTACCTTGGCGTGTTGAGGTTAGCGCTCCGACTGCGTTCGCAAACTTGAATATTCTTACCAGGTCATCGTTCAATAAATTTGAAATGGTTTTTTTCTCTTCCACTATTTTCACCAGCATTCCGGCTGTAAATGCATCGCCACAACCAAGAGGGTCTACCTCAATTACTTTATAAGCCGGGATAAACCCGCATGTTTCCTTGGTGGCGAATTGACACCCTTTTTCGCCTAGGGTCACCGCCACGAGATTTACCCCTTCCGCCAGCAGTACCGGAATTCCTTTTCCCGGATCCCGGGTTCCTGTAAGAATTTCCAACTCCATTTCGTTGACTTTAAGAATATCGCAAATCCTGACCAAGGATTGAATGTGTATAAGTGCATCATTTTTATCCGGCCACAACCCGGGACGGTGATTCACATCGACAGAGATAAGCCCACCGCTATTTTTCACTAGCTCGATTGCTTTGTATTGTGTCTTGCGCGTTTCTTCTTTCGTCAGGAGCAGGGAGCAGCAATGCAGAATACTTGCCGACTTTATCATTTCTTCATCCAAGTCCTTCACAGATAGCGCCAGGTCGGCACCCCCCTCCCGTTTAAACCGATATCGAAAAGAACCCGCCTCCGGCTCGGCGATCCTCAAAAGTGTGGTGGGCAGCTTGTCATCCACCCGCAGCCCTCGGGTATCTACTCCCACTTGGGTTAGAGTATCAATGATCGATTGGCCGTAATTATCCCTTCCCACCTTGCCGATCATCGCGCTGGAAGTGCCCAGCTTGGCCGCCGCTGCTGCCACATTCGCATTTGCGCCTCCAGGTTCAGGGATGAAGCTCCCCAATTCATCTGCTAAACCTTTATTTTTCGACGGGTATAAATCCATGACGATTTCGCCCAATGATACGATGTTGATGTGGTCATTTCCTTGAATTGAGATCATTTATCAATTGTATCTAAAACAGAATATTTTTTTCGATTTTCTTGCCCTCCTGTCTTTTTTTTGCTAAACTTTTCAAGTTAATTCTGCCCGTTTTTCCAACTATGCATCCCATTCCATGGGATTGAACGGGTTTTTATAAATATCTCTTGTGAGGTGCCCATGAAGACAGCTCTTGTGATCAGCCCCCACGCCGATGATGCCGCCGCGTTTTGCGGAGCGACGCTGGCGAAATTTGTTGATCAGGGATGGAATATCATCCTGGTACGAATAACAGATGATCGGAAGGATTCCATTGGTTTATCCATAGAAGAAACGATCAAGACAAATTCCGAGGAGCTTCATAAAGCTGCAGATATACTCGGAATAAAGGAGATTGTTGAGCTCGGATTTGAAACAGACGTCCTCGCCGATTTCCCTCTCGGGAAAATTCGTGAGCGGATCGTGTACCTGTTCCGCAAGCACCAGCCCTATGCAGTTTTCACCTTCGATCCCGATGGGTTGTTTGAAAATAACCAGGATCATGTCCGCGTTGCTCAGGCCGTGGATGAGGCTTTCTGGGTTTCCTGCTTTGACAAGCACTACCCGGAGCATTTCAAGGAAGGGCTCGAACCCTTTTCGGTATGCGAGCGCTGGTACTTCGCCCGCCAGCTTCCCCTGGTGACCCATTATGAGGAAATTTCGGCATCGATCGAGCGAAAGATCCTGGCATTATGCGCGCACCGGGCGATGATGCGCAATACGATCAACCAATCCATCCTTCAGCTGAGGACCTGGGGGAAAGAAGTTCCCAATGCTGAAAGAATCCATGGAAGGTGATCTTCAACCGCTCCTGGATATGTATCTTCGGGAGCAGGCGAAGGCAGTTGCGGTTCAGGCGGGGTGGGATCCCGAGGCGAAGCTGGGCGAGGCTTTCCGCCTGGTGCGGTTTGGCGATATGGAACCTCTCTTCCAGATGATGGCACAGCCGATCGCGGGTATGGAGCAGAATGCGCCGATCAGGCCGGATCTCGATCAAATTTCGTGAATAAACCCAAATGAACCTGATCCCTAATCTGCCAAAAACCCATCTAATTCCTCTCCGGGATGTGGAAGAAAGACGACCGGTCGCATTGGTCACGAGCGCACCTGCCTGGAAGGCGGTTGAAAACCAGCTTCACCTGCCAATCGCCTGGCAAACTGAGGTATTGGAAGCAACAACGGAGAATTGGGATGATATTTCCAAAGGTTTCAAAGGAGATGTGGTTTATTCAGTCGGTGGCGGATTGACTGCCGATGCCGCAAAGTACTTCGCCACAAAGCACGATCTCCCGCTGGTGGTCATCCCCACCGCCCTCTCGGTGGATGCTTTTATCACCGCCGCCTCAGGGATCCGCCGGGATGGCTGCGTCTATTACATCGAAACCAAACCCCCGGAGGATTTGATCCTGGACCTGGATGTCATCGCCGCCGGACCGGAGAGCATCCGCGCCGCCGGGATCACTGACGTGATGTCGATCGCCACCGGGTCGTGGGATTGGAAGTTCGCCCACGAGCGCGGGAAAAACCCGCCCGGGATGGAGTTCATTCCCTGGGTTTATGAAAACGCGCGTGTGATCCTGGGTGCCGTGCTGGATTGCGCGGAAGCAGCCGGCGCGGGGGACCGGCAGGGATTGAAAACACTCTATGACTGCCTTGCCTTGGAAGTGCAGCTCTGTAACCAGGTGGGGCATGCCCGTCCGGAGGAAGGCACCGAGCACTATTTCGCCTATTGCGCAGAGAATTTCCTGGGTCACGGGCTGCCGCATGGCGACCTGGTGGGTCCCGGGATCCTCCACGCTGCCCGCTGGCAGGGGCAGGATACCACCAGGCTGGAGAAAGCGTTGAAAGCCTGTCATATCCCGTTGGATCGCGTCCCGGAAAACACAGTCGAACATGTGCGCAAGCAGCTGCCGGAGTTTTGCGTGAAGCACAATCTCCCGTACGGGATATCGCATGAACTTGGTTAGGTCACGCGAATAAAAAAGGCGCCGTAGGGCGCCTTTAATGATTAAAAGGGATTTTATAACTTTACCCAGCGGTGTTCCTGAGCCGATTGTTTGATCGCGTCGCAAAGCAGCATCTCGTGGTGGCCATCCTCAAAGGTGGCAAATTGCCCTGTTTCAGGCATCTTACCTGAAGCAATTGCCCCATAAAATTGGCGGAACACCTGCACGAAGGTATCCGGGTACCCTTCCGCGTGCCCGCCTGGGAAACCGGTCAACTTGCGCACCTCGGGGTGGAAGAGGGAAGGATCCTTGGATAGTATCTGGTTTGGCTGGTCCCGATAGCCGATCCACAGCTCGTTCGGGCTTTCCTGCTCCCAGTGAAAGGCGGATTTTGACCCGCCGATCTCGAACCAGAAGAAATTCTTGCGCCCGGCGCTCACCTGCGAGAGAGCAACGCTCCCCAATGCGCCATTATTGAACCGGAACAGGATCATCGCCACGTCTTCTGTGTTGATCGGGGCTTCGGTCGCGGATACATTCTTATCGATCTTTCCGGCGTAGGTTTCCACCTCACCGGAAGGTTTGAGGCGGGTTTTGTGAACAGTGGAGAAATCCGCCATCACCTCGGTGACCTTCAGCCCGGTCAGGTAAGTGACCATGTCCATCCAGTGCGTGCCGATATCCGCTACCGCGCGCAGGTCGCCCCCCTGCTCAGCTTCCAGGCGCCAGTTCCAATCGGATTTCAGAAAGAGCCAATCCTGCAGGTATCCGCCAGTGATCAGATACGGATCCACCCAAGTCACCATCCTGGATGCGGGCGCGGGCTTCCTGGCAGACCGGGTAAAAGCGCAGGTTGTAATTGACCGCGGTGAACAACCCCTTCTTTTTGGCCAGGTCAGCAAGCACCGCCGATTCCCCTGAAGTCATTGCCAGGGGTTTTTCGCACAACACATGCTTGCCGCTTTCCAGGGCTTTTTTCGCCTGCGAAAAGTGCATGTTATTTGGTGTGCAAAGATGCACAACCTTGACATCCGGATCTGCCACTGCCTCGTCAAAACTCTCATACGCACGGGGGATGCCCAATTCTTCGGCAACTTTCTTCGCCTCATCGGGAGTGATCCCCGCCACCCCGTAGACCTCCACGCCCAGCCGGCGCAGGGATTGAATATGTGTTCGTCCCATGAATCCCAGGCCGATCACTGCCACTTTTGGATAATTCATCTTTCCTCCTTAAGTCAAAGGGGTACGCGGTGCAAAAATAATAATGATTGCGATTCGTACTGAATTAATGAAACCCGGCTTTTCGGGGGCGAAGCTGGTTGAAGTGCTGCAAGAAAAGCCGGGATTTCACCTGATGGGTTGCCTGAGCCTAGATCAATTTGCTCAGATATTCAAAACTACGGATGGCATCGGGGACGGTGCCGCATTCGACGCTGAAGACAATATCATTCGGGCATTTCTTGACCAAATCGATCACCCGCTTCCAATCCACCACGCCATCGCCGCAGGCGCAGCCAACAGGGGTGCCGGTGACCTTGCCGCGCTCGGCGCCACTCTGCTGCATTGACTAATATCCTTGGCATGCAGGTGAACCAGGCGGCCGACCACATGTTCCAGCCAGGCGTAGGTGTCATCGGTGCCCGCCAGGAAACTGTTGCCGGTATCGTAATTGATCCCGATCGCGGGCGATTTCACCAGGTCGTAGATGCTGTCCAGTCCCTTGAGGGATTTGCTGTACTGCTGGTGCGGTTCCAGGCCGATCTTGATCCCGTACCGCTCGGCCACCATGGAGGCTTCCTTGAGCGTGTACGTCATCAGGGTGTAATCCATCTCTTTGGTGGTCCATTCCGGTTTGGGGCCTTCGTCGGTATTGATGACCGGAGCACCTGCGTCAGAACCCCAGCGGACGGCCTGCTTGAGGTATTCCACGCTGATCTCGGGTTTGCACAGCGGGGTATGCGCGGAAAGTCCGGAGAGTTTGATCTTGTGCTTGTCACAAAGGTCTTTCACCCAGCGCGGGTCATCGTACATGGAAACGCTATGAAAATAGCGCGCCTCGCTGAGCAGCTCACGGCCAAGGTGAACCATCGGTTCGATATACTCATAGCCAATTTCGGCTGCCTTTTCAACGCCCCAGGCAAATGGTTTATCGTGGTGCCGGACAAATTCCATATTGACGCCTAATAAGATCTTTCCCATTTGTTATCTCCTTATTGCACGAATGTCAGCTTATTTGGCTGCCATGCGCTTATTGGCATCTTCGACGATCGGACGAACAAATGCCAGGCTTTTCTCGATCATCGGTCCGCCCTGACCTTCACACTCCAGGCTGACCACGCCGTCAAATTTAATATCAACCAGAATATCGAAACATTTCTTGATGTTTTCACCGTTCACACCATCACCGATTGCGCACTGGCTGACAGCGATGCCGGTCAGTTCACCGCGCAGGGAAGCCGCCAGCGATTCGCTGACATCCTTCACATGGACGTGGCTGACTTTATTCTTAAATTTGTTGAGAAATGCCACAGGATCCTGTCCGGCGATGAATGTATTGCCGGTGTCCATGTTCATGCGCAGGTAGGGGCTATCCACAAACGCGAGCATTTTTTCCATGAACTCGGGTTTCGTAGTGTAGAAACCGTGAGGTTCGATATCTATGATCATCTTGTAGCGTTCGGCCACTTCCATGATCTGCTCATAAGATCGTTTCATCATATCCAGCGCCTGGTCATTGGTCAGACCCTTGGGGGCAAAGCGGTCATCAGTGGTGTCAATGTGATCGCACCCCGCCAGGTACGCCCAGCGGATGGTGCGCAGCACATATTCCACGCCCAGGGAAGCGCCTTCAGGGAGCGACATGGGGAACGCCGCGTCGATCTGGGAGAATTTCACGCCATACTTGGTGGCTTTTTCCTGCCACATTTTGGGATCTTCCCAACTGGCCACATGCGGCTGGTAACCCAGCCCGTGGATCCAGCTGACGCCGTCGATCATGCCGCACTCGATCCAATGCACATCATTCTTCTGCGCCCATTGCAGTGCCTGCTCAAAACTCCAGTAACTGCTATTAAAAGCGTCTGTGTGAAAACCGATCTCGATCATGGATATCGAACTCCTTTCATGGATTGCTTCTTTTACAAATTGAGCCCGCCCGGTTACCGAGCGGGCTCAGTTCAATAATTAGAAAACTTCGAGCCTAGGGCATTACGTCCTGATACTTGGTGGTATCAAGTGCTTTCCAGGCATCCGGCCAGTTGGTCATATCTTCCGCGCTGCTCATTACATAGTACAGCGGGGGCATGCCGGTACCAGCGAATTTCGCCAAGTTTTCGGCGGTTACAGACGGCTGGGGCAGAACCCAGTTGTGTTGGACAGCTCTTACCCTGGAGGAAATTTACAGCAGCCAGAACAGCGGTGCGCCACTGGAAGGTGGAGAATGTGGGAGCGAGGCCATTGATCTTGTTGGTCTTCCAGTAATCCAGGAAGTCCTGCTGATCCTCGCCGATCATGACCTTCGGATATGGGGCTCCGGCGTCCTTGAAGGCTTCCAGGATGGTTACAGCGGTACCGCCAGCGTCCATCCACACGGCATCGATGGTGCCATATTTGGCCAGGTAGTCGCTAACAACCGTGCTGGCTTTGAAGGAATCGTAGGCAACGAATTCAACACCGATGACATTGCATTTCGGGTTCTCTTCAAAGATCTTGCGGGCTGCACCCCAGCGCTGCTCGAGGACGTCCACACCCGGGAGGATGCGGAAGGCCAGAACGTTACCGCAATCGGGGCCAAGATCCTTCACGATCTTCTCGGCACCGGAGATACCGAAGGCATAACCACCGATGGTGCGTTCGGAAACGACCGGGCAGTCCGTCTGGGCATAGCGGTCAAACTGAACAACCGGCATCACTGCGCAGGCTTTTTCGACGATGGGGGTCAAGGCTTCTGAGGTGTTGGAGGCAACAATGAGGATGTCGCATTTCCCGGGGGTGTTGATGATGTCCTGGATGTCTGCGATCTGTTTGGCATCGTCACCAGCGGCATCGAGGTGATAGAAGTTCTTGACGAGGCCTTGCGGCGCGGAGCTGCTTCGACCTGTTCGCGCATGGTCACATAACCGGTCACACGCCAGGGATTGTTGACACCAGCATTCGAGAAGCAGAGGTTATAGGGGGGTTTCTTTGCAGCAAATTCAGCATACTGCGGGTACTTGCTGATGTCAGTGGGGTTGTCAACCAAATACTGCAGATAGATCGGGTCATTCGGATTGACTGGCTTAGCGCTCATCAAATCCTTATTGATTTCGCGTAGTCCTTATCATTGAAGAACTGGGTAGCAACCTTGGCGGATTCCATCTGCAGACCGGGGCTGGTTGAAGCGGGGGCTTCGGTTGCAGCTGCGGGTGCGCAGGCCGCGAGGATCATGGAGATCCCAATCAGAAGCGCTAATACAACAAAAATACTCTTTTTCATTCGTTTTCTCCTCCAATGTGAGAAATGTTTGGTTTTTCAAAACTCAACCTTACAACTGCTTACAACAACCTTCCATTGATCGGTCGCATCACCTCCTTTTATTGATCTTTGCAGCCAGGTAATTATGATGATCATCATAACAGAAAATCAACGCCAATTTTGTTTACCGCTTTTTCATGGTGCTGAGTGCGGAGTATGCCACAACTCCTATGATGATCAAGCCCTGAACTGCGTCGGTGTATGGCTTGGGTAAGCCAAGTTGGTTCAATAAGTTGACGATTGCTTGCAAGGTAAAAGCCCCAAAAATCACTTGAATTACATTTGCTTTACCGCCACCCAACATAACGCCGGCAATAACGCAAGCTGCGATAGCCTGTAATTCCATCCCTTCGCCGATGGTCACATTTACGCCACCGTAACCACCTACCATGATCCCACCCAGGACAGCGAACACACTGCAGAAGACGAAGGTCATCATACGCACAAGTTTGAGTTTTACTCCGGAAAGGCCTGCCGCGCGCACGTTATCTCCAATAGCAAGGATCTGCCGACCCCAATTCGTCCGGTGGAAGATGATATACGCAATTGTCGCCAATATGATCAAAACAATAAAGGAATATGGAATGCGCGAGAAAAAAGGCACATCCATAATATAGTTGCGCCCAAACATGCGGAAGTTATCGGTCAGGTAGCCTTTGGGTGCTCCGCCGACATAATACAAAGCTGCACCACGTACGACCATCATCATTCCCAGGGTGGTGATAAATGAAGGAACCTTTAGAAAACTTACTACGAAACCATTAATCAGTCCAACCAATACGCCTAGCCCCAAAAGGATGAGGATATTGGGTACCATATTTGCAGGATCATTCGCTAGGAATTTTGAAGATGCAATTACACAAAAGGTAACAATCGCTCCGATTGAAAGGTCAAATCCACCCAAGGCGAGGACGAACATTTCTCCGATCGCTAAAACCGCCAGGGGGGAAGCCGGGCGAAGGTAGGTCATGATCCCATTCATCGTCTGGTAACCCTTTGGATTGAGGAAACCGAGAAAGATGAAGATCACCAAGAAAATCGGATAAACCGGGGGAACCTTTTTTAGCCAAGCCCAAATCTTGCTGAAGATGTTTACGGATGGTTTTTGCGAAGTGATGGTTGAAGCTGTCATTCGATCCACTCCTTAAGCCGCTTCTTTTTTCGAGCGGACTGTATAACTGGCCACAGCTAGAATAATGATCACACCCTGCAGAATGTTCTTCATGTATGGATTTACCCCAAGCTGGTTGAAGGCAGTGGCAAGCACACCAAAGATCAGCACGCCAGCCAGGGTGCCCCATACACCCCCCTTTCCGCCGGAAAGCGCCGTACCGCCAATTACCGCAGTTGCGATGGAGTTCAAATCATATACACCATTCGGACCCACCCAGGGTGCACCGGAACGCATCAGGCTTACCAGGAAGATCCCCGATAGCACCGCGGTAACGCTGCAGAGAACATGAGCTCCAATTAAAACCCGGTCGGTACGCACACCGGAAAGACGGGCAACTTCAGAGTTACCTCCAACGCCGTAAAGGTGGGCTCCAAATTTGGTTCTGGCAAGGATGAACCAACCGATTGTCACCACCAGCAAAAGGATGATGATTGAAACCGGGATCGGGCCGAGTGTACCATACCCGAACCATTCGAATGCTTGAGGAACACTGCCTGTATAGTTGGAAAAGGTAGCGTTGATTACCCCTTTGATGACCAAGCTCACTCCAAGAGTAGCGATGAAAGGATTCACCCGGAGCTTCGTGATGATTAAGCCATTCGCCAGTCCGATTACAATCCCGATCGCGAAAACACCCAGAAGTGCGACCGGTACATTCGAGTTATTTCCCTGCATGATGTATGAAGACATCACTGCTGTAATGCTGATGGTGTATGCAACCGAAAGATCGATGGAAGCGCCAAGTAAAACAAATGTCTGGCCTACCGCCACAATGCCGAGCGCAACAGATCGGACGATGATATTGAGCATGATCGCCGGATTTGTAAACATTTGGCCGTCGGAATTTATCTGATCTAATATGCCTGTGAACAAGAAAATGATGATCAGAAAAATATACACCGGTGGGATCTTGGATGACCGGGACATTCTCTTGAACCAGTTATCTGAAGGTGATGTAGTCGCCATGTTATTCCTTTTCCGTTGAAACAGTATTCTCAATTTTCATATCTTCCGCATGGCCTGTCGCGACAAGCATAATGTCTTTTTCTGTGGATTTCGCCGGGAGCTCGCCTGCGATGCGACCATCCCGCATGACCAGGATCCGGTCACTCATCCCCAGTACCTCCGGTAGTTCCGATGAGATCATCAAGACTGCAATCCCCTGCTTGGTCAATCCACGGATCATATCGTGTATGCTGGCTTTTGCCTCAACGTCGATTCCACGCGTCGGTTCATCAAAAATAAATATGCTCGACTTTGAGGAGAGCCATTTGGAAAGAACCACTTTTTGTTGGTTGCCACCGCTTAGATATTGAGCCTCGCGATTGAAGGTCTCGGCTTTTAAGTCCACCTGACTGGCCAAATCCGGGACCAGAGTTCGAGTTTTCCGAATTCCGTCCTTATAAATAAAACCCAAAAATGGTTGCAATGTCCGAACGGTCAGAAGGATATTATCCCGAATGGGTTGTTTGGGCAGGATCCCTTCCGCCTTGCGGTCTTCCGTTACGAAACCCATATGGAGGCGGATCGCATCCGGGGGTGATTTGATGGACTGGATTTTTCCATTTACTTCGACCGTTCCAGTCTTGAAAGGGATAACCCCAAAGAGGGCTTGAGCCAGTTCTGTTCGACCGGAGCCCTGAAGCCCGGCAACACAGAGAACTTCACCCTTGCGGAGCTCGAAATTGATATCCTTGAGGAAATCATTCCCGCCATTTTTTACCCGAAGAACCACTTCACCGATATCCTCCGGGCTGCCGAGAGGAGGGAAATAATGATCAAGATCACGTCCAACCATCATATGAACGATCTCAGAAGTGTTTGTGTCCTTCGTCATGACCGTTCCGACCAACTCGCCATCTTTAAGAACGGATATCTTTTCAGCGATCTCAAAAACCTCGCGCAAACGGTGCGAGATGAAGACAATCGCCATACCGCGAGCTTTTAAATTTTGAATCAGATCCGAAAGTATCTTTACTTCAATGGTGGTAAGAGAAGCTGTCGGCTCGTCCATGATGAGGACTTTAGAATCGAAGGAAATGGCTTTTGCGATCTCCACGATCTGCTGTTCCGCCACGGAAAGGGAATGGCACATGGCTGTCGGGCTAATCATTTTATCCGCTTCGACTTCTTTAAGTACCCGAACAGCTTCGCGGTTCAACTCCGCGATGTTGAGCGCTCCAAACTTCCCTGGCTCGCGTCCCAGAAAGATATTCTGCGCCACCGTACGGTCCGGAAGCAGGTTAAATTCCTGGTAAATGATGCTCACACCTTTAAGTTGTGCTTCCTGGGGGTGGTTGAATGATACTTTTTCACCCTGCAGGATAAGTTCCCCAGAATCGGCAATATAGGCGCCAGCCATGATCTTCATCAGGGTGGATTTCCCGGCGCCGTTTTCTCCAACTACGGCATGAACCTCCCCAGGCAGGAATTGCAAAGAAATATTATTGCAGGCAACCACACCCGGAAAACGCTTGCTTATCTGCCGGGCTTCCATCACTGGGCCCTTCGTAATGGGCTGTTCTGAGGCGGTAACACTGGATGCTAAAGTCATGGGAACCTCTTATTCGTATACCTTGCTCAGGCGAGCAGTTTCTTCAGAAATTTCAAACCATCTGTTGCGATCGCATCCTGGCTGGGAGCGATCTCCCTCCAAATGCACACCGCACGGGCGATCTCCTTCACCTGGGAAGTAAAGGATTCTATCACGACAGGGCCTTCATAATGCACATCCTTCAAACCGCGGGCAACATCATCCCAATGAACCTGTCCGGTTCCCGGAACGCCACGGTCGTTCTCGCAGGCATGGAAGTGAAAGATCTTCTTCCCCGCCGCGCGAATTGCATCACCGCTGTTCTTCTCCTCAAGGTGCATATGGAAGGTATCTAAATGGAAACCAACGTTATCAGCACCTGTTTCCTCGATAAACCTCAACCCCTGGGAAACTACGTTGAGCATGTCAGTTTCAAACCGGTTAAGGGTCTCCATCGCCAGGCGCACACCTTTCGGTTTTGCGTAATCTGCCAGGCTGCGAATTTCCCTGACCGCACGATCCCATTCGGCTTTGCGTTCGGTTTCGCTTTCCAAATGCTCCTTGCCAACCGCAGAATACATCGGCCCGCAAACCACCGGCGAACCTAGAGCTTCGGCTGTATCGATCAGCCAGCGGGTATAAACGCGTGCGTTTTCCGCGAACTGATCATTGGTACTACATAGATTCCGGTCAAGCCCGAAAGCTCCGCAGACGATTGCCTGAAGCTGGTTCTTTCCGAGCTCGGCTTTAATTTGCGGAACATCCAGTAACGCTGGGTTTTCAACCGAGATCTCAAGGATATCAAATCCCATCGCCTTCACCTTGGGAGCCAGCTCTCTGATGGCGGCGGTGGTGCAGGGGGAAACCCAAACGAATGTGTTGATTCCAAATTTCATTAAAGCCCTCTCAATCCTCTATCGTTCCATCCCCGTTCGAGCCATTCGCTGGTTCGACCGTGAAAATATAATCCATCGCCAGATTGATCGCGCCGATGATACCAGCGTCGGCGCCAATGGTGGAAAAAACAAGGTCCAAGTTGCGAGTGGCAAGCGGCAGTGAACGATTCAAAACAGCCTGCCGGATGGAGGAGAGCAGAATATCTCCCAATTTGCTCACCCCGCCGCCGATCACGATCATGGCAGGATTGTAAAAATTCACCAGGCTGGCCAACACCTCTCCCACCATTTGCCCGGTCTCACGGATGATCTCAATGGAAAGGATATCCCCCTCCCTGGCAGCGACGCCAACGTCTTCAGCGGTCAGGGAGCCATTATTCGCGTCGCGCCTCTTACTGAGGATGGAGCTCTTACCTGCTTCGGCCGCTCTCATAGCACGCTCGGCAATAGCTGGACCGCCCGCCAGAGCTTCCAGACATCCGCGGTTTCCACACGGGCACAGGGGACCGTTTTTATCCACACCGATGTGCCCGATATCTCCGGCGCAGCCGCTGGAGCCCCGGTAGATGGAACCGTTGGAAATGATGCCTGCACCGATCCCGGTGCCGATTTTGACATAGATCAAATCGTTCACGCCCTGCCCGGCGCCCTGGTGGATTTCCCCCAGAGCCATCACATTGACGTCGTTATCCACAACCACATTCGCAGAGGGAAACCACTGCTGAACCGTTTCGATGATCGGATAGCGATCCCAGCCCGGCATGATGGGCGGCGAAATGGCAGTACCGTTGGAAAAATCCACTGGACCCGGAATTCCGATCCCAATTCCCCGCAATTTCGCTGGGTCGAGGTTGTTAGCCTTCATCAGGGCTTCCACCATCTCGCACACCCTGCCGAGAACCTTAATGGGACCTTCGCGGACATACAGTTCTTCTGCAGCCCGGGCTAAAATCTTTTGCCCGAAGTTGGCGATCGCCAGATCGATACTGGTGGCGCCTATATCCACCCCGGCTACGTAACCAAGGTCACCGTTCAGGCTAAAAGTTCTGGACCTGCGTCCGCCGGAATATTCCGAATTATCGTTTTCAATGATGAAGTTTTTTTGGAGAAGGGAATCGATGCTACTGGTGATTTTGGTTCGCGAGTGATCGGTTCCTACTACCAGGTTTGCCTTGGTGAGCTCACCGTAAAGGCGGATCAGGTCGATCAGTTCTTTTTCGGTGGGGGTGATAAACAACCGGTTGGGCAATTCCTCTGCCTGAACAAGCCATGCCGGCGTGTCCGGTGTGTTGAAGGAACGGTATTTTTTTGTGCTTACCTCTCGCCCAAAGCCCATTATCGAGTCCGTAAAAAAGGATGGTACTGCGGCGTGCGGTTTAAGGTGCTCAGCTTGCCAGGAAAACGAACCGTTCAAAATTTGCTGCCCTCAGGAAGGAATTACCCTGTGAAATTGATCTTTCCAACCTGGTTACCAGCTTAATCATTATAGCGACCAATGTACAAATGTCAATCACTTTTGTTAATTTCAATGCAACTTATGACATTTATTGTCATTTCTTGGTCTTTTCTCTCTTTGGGTCAACGGGGATGGGAAAAGTATCTCCCATCCCCGTCGTTGAGATTTATTTGACCTCGGCAACCTTAATCTTTCGGCCTTCGCGCGATGAAATGATGGCAGCCTCCAGGATCTGGATATCCTTGACACCGTCCAACAGGTTGGGTGTGATCTTGGCGCCCTTTTCCAGCGCGTTCAGGAAATCCACCACTGCGTGGGTAAATTCGTGCTCATAGCCGATGATATGGCCCGCTGGCCACCATGCTGTCATATAAGGATGTACTGATTCTGTGGTCTGGATCGTACGGAAGCCCTGCTCACCGGCAGGATCCTCCACGTTGAGATACTGAAGCTCGTTCATGCGCTCCAGGTTGAAGATCAGGCTACCCTTGCTGCCATAGATCTCGAAATAATTGTAGTTCTTACGCCCACTAGCGAAGCGGCTGGCCTCGAATGAACCCAAGGCACCATTGGCGAACTCCACCACCATGAAGGCGGCATCGTCCACGGTGACCTTGCCTTTCGATCCGCCGCCGGTACCGGATTTAAACGTCCCAGCATCCTTGCCGGGTAGAGGGCGCTCCTCGACGAAGGTCTTGAGCATGGCGGTGACGGTATCCACCTCGCCGATCAAATAGCGCGCCAGATCCACGCTGTGGGAGTTCAGATCGTAGTGCGGACCTGCGCCGGCGTACTTGGACTGCAGATGCCAGGTGAGCGGGAAGTTGGGGTCGGTGATCCAATCCTGCAGGTACGTGCCGCGCCAGTGAAAGATCTGCCCGATCTTGCCCGCATCGATAAGCTGCTTGGCAAAAGCCACCGCAGGGGTACGTCGGTAGTTATGATTGAGGTAATGAAGCACACCGGCTTTTTCGGCGGCATCATACATTTCCTTCGCCTCAGCGTAGTTGAGCGCAACGGGCTTCTCGCAGAAGATCGCCTTGCCATTTTTTGCAGCGGCAATGACGATTTCCTTGTGCAAAAAAGTTGGCGTGCAAACGTCGATGATGTCCACATCTTTGCGTTCCACCACTTTACGCCAGTCGCTCTCGGTTTCCTCCCAGCCCCAGTTTTTGGCAAAATCGCTGGTGTAGGCTTCATCCTGCCCGCAGGCCACCTTGAGGACTGGCTTGAGCCCCAGGTTAAAGAACTTGGGGGCCGAGGTCCAGGCGTTGCTGTGGGCTTTGCCCATGAACTTGGTGCCGATGATGGCAACATTCACATTTTTCATAGCATTTCCTCCACCCTGGAAGGGTGCGGGTTATTTGAGATCCTTGGTTATGCGTTTCAGCTCTTTGATGCTGAGAGCCACGGCTTCGTCCTCGCGCTCGGTCCAATCCGTGTGCGGATGATCGATCTCGACTGCCAGGAAACCCTGGAAGTTGGCTTTAAAAAGCAGTTTAGCCAATGCTTCATTATCGATCAAGCCTTTACCCACCGGCACACCGGCAAAGAAGAACCAGTCGGTCGGTCTGGCGTTCTTATCCGGCATAAGGTCCTTCACATGGGTGGCCAGGACGTAAGGCGCCAGTTTCTCCATCCCGGCTATGGGGTCATCCAAAAGGCGCAGGAAGTTGCCGGTATCAAAGTTCAACCCGAAATAGGGGGAATCCACTTCACCCAGAAGCTGCAGGATCTCATCCGAGGTGAAATCGATGTGATTTTCCACAGCCAGCTTGACATCGTTATCCTTGGCAACCTTGACGGCTTTTTTGAACATCCGAACCAGGGCTTTGATCTGGGGGCCGTGCGGCTCGTGGCGGAACATCAGGCTGCTGCCCACCACGCGCATCACATCCGCGCCAATGGACTTGGCGTAGGGGATCATGGTCACCATTTCGTCGTAAGCCTTCCAGTTCCTGCCACGCTCCAGGCCATCCGGGTGACCCCAAGCGTAGACGCGGTCAAATTTATAGTCATCCAGGCGGGCTTTCAGATCGCTAAACCAGGCCTTATCGTAGGAGGGGAAGAAGCAGGATTCGAGAGAGACGCCATCCACCTTCAATTCCTTGGCCCTCACCAGGAAATCTTCCATGGTCATATTCTTGGCAGGCTTCTTCTGATCGGGGTAGACCTCGCCAAAAAACCTGTGATAACAGTAACTGTCGATCCCTACTTTCATGGTATTCCTCCTAAATCAAATTTTGAGTGGTTTAATCAAAAATACGCGGGGAGAATTCCGCCGCGACTTTCCCGGAAGCCGATTTGTGATCATGCTCCTTGCAAGACTTGGTATTCATAAACTTGTTATTACAGGATAACATTATTATATCTATTGATTTTCAAAATGCAATAGGTTAAAGCTTAAAAAAACATAACTGGGTATTTTCAGACAGAATACACCGCGTTTTATCCTCTGGACTGGCACAAATCTTAAATATTCCTTCCCCTATTGACATGCGGGGTGAAGAATTCTATAATGACTTGTAATAACAGGATTACAAGAATTCAACTTTTCCCCAATCCCATGAATAATAACCCGACGATCAATTTCGAAAGTCACATCCCATATTACATTCAATTGATGGAGCTGCTTAAGACCCAGATCGTCCAGAAGAAGTGGGAGCCGGGTGAACAGATCCCCGGGGAACAGGACCTCTGCGATACCTACAGCGTCAGCCGCACAGTCGTTCGGCAGGCGCTGCGAGAGCTTGAACTGGAAGGCGTCATCACCCGCCGTAAAGGCAAGGGTACCTTCATCGCCGAGCCCAAGATCAGTGAGGGGTTGATCCAGAAGCTGACCGGGTTCTACCAGGATATGGTTGAGCGTGGTTTAAAGCCAGTCACCAAGGTTCTGCACCAGCAAGTGGTGCCCGCTGATGAAACGACAGCGAAATTCCTCAATATCCTTCCCGGCACCCAGGTGGTGGATATCCAGCGCCTGCGTTACATCAACGAGGAACCCATTCAATTGGTCACCACCTACATCCCTTACGCCATTTTCCCACCCATCGCCACCGTGGATCTCACCAATCGCTCGTTGTATGAATTCCTGGAGAAAGAGGGCGGTATCATTCTCTCCCGCGGCCGCCGTTACATCGAAGCCACCCTGGCGAACGAAAACGACGCCATGCTGCTGGATATCGAACGCGGTGCACCGCTGCTCATGCTCGATTCGATCAGCTATACCGAAAACGAGGTGGCTTTTGAGTATTACCATGCCCTCCACCGCGGCGACCGCTCCCGATTTGAAGTTGACCTGATCCGTTCCAGTAATTCGAATGCCACAAATGGGTCGTCTTTTTCCTCCGGCCTTCAGGAATCCCCTCTGCGTTGATGACTTTTTCACGAAACGAGATTCTCAATCTGACATGACCAAAAAATATCTGATCGGCGTCGATCTGGGGACCAGTGGAACGAAGGCTGCCCTATACCAAATCGACGGTACCCTTTTAGCTGAATCCAACCTTGAGGTTCCGCTCTATTACCCCAAACCTGGAATTGTCGAACAAGAAAATGGCGATTTTTATTCCACAGCCGCCCGAACCATTCGCGCATGTGTTGAAAAAAGCGGGGTGAACCCCAAAGAGATCGCTGCACTGGCTTTCGATTCTCAAATGGCCGGAGTAGGGCTGATAAACGAGGATTACAACCCGGTCGGCAAGTTTGATTCCTGGCTGGATATGCGCTGCAAACCCTATATCGAGTGGATGGACCGCGAGGCGGGCGAGCTGGTCACCCGGCTCACCGGGTGTCCGCCCACCTGCGACCACGGACCCAAAATGCTATGGTGGAAGAACGAGCGCCCTGAGGAGTACCGTAAAACCGCGAAGTTTGTCATGCCGGGTACCTATGTGGCTGGAAAAATGGCAGGCTTGAAAGCCGATCAGGCTTTCATCGATTACACCTACATTCACTTTTCTGGTTTCTCCGACGCGCTGCACACCACCTGGTCAAAAGAACTTTGCAATAAGTTCTCGCTGGATATGGAAAAGCTGCCGGAGATCGTGGAACCCTGGAAGGTGATCGGCGAAGTCACGCCCGAAGCCGCTTTGGAGTTTGGTCTCGTCCCCGGCATCCCGATCGCCGCCGGGGCTGGGGATACGGCTGCCAACGCCCTGGGAGCGGGGATCGTGGAACCGGGCATGGTCTTTGATGTGGCAGGTACCGCAGCTGTTCTGGCAAGCTGCACCGATGCCTTCGCTGCAGATACAAAACACCGCGCCCTGCTTACGATGCGGTCGGTCATTCCAGGTCTGTGGAACCCGCTGGCCTATATTGGCGGCGGCGGACTGGCGCTGCGCTGGTTCCGGGATCAGTTCTATAACACTTCCCGGGGTAAACCCCTCCCATCTGAAAGCGACCTCTACTCAGAAATGATCGGGATGGCCTCCTCCATCCCGGAGGGATCCGACGGATTGTTCTTTTCCCCTCACCTGGGTGGGCGCATTTGCCCGGCCAGCCCGGAGATGCGTGGCGCCTGGATCGGAGCGTCGTGGTCGCACACCCAGGCACATTTCTTCCGCGCGCTTCTGGAAAGCGTGGCTTTTGAGTACGCTTATTACCTCCGTATCCTGCGCGAGCTACTCCCTGCGCAAAAGCTGGTGCAGGCACGTGCGGTCGGCGGCGGTGCCCGTTCCCAGGTCTGGAACCAGATCAAAACCGATGTGCTGGGCATCCCCTGGCAATCCCTCAAAGGCAACGAATTTGGCACCTGGGGCGCAGCCATGATCGCCGGTAAAGCCGCCGGTGTGATCAACGACCTGGCGGAACATGCCCGCCGGACAGCGTTCACCGAGGGTCCCGCATGTCAGCCCAACCCTGAGAATCACAAGTTGTATGAACCGCTTGTGGCGAAATATATCGAAATGGAAGCCATGTTGGATCAATTTTTTAGCAAACCAATCTGATCCGCTCAATATTGTTATCAGGAGTTAAATGTGAAAAAACAAGTTCGGATTTGTATGATCGGCGCGGGACGGGTGGGCAGGAACCACTCCAATGCAATTACCCGCCACGTCGCTCAGGGGAAGATCGTTGCCCTCGTGGACCCGATGGAATCCGTTCGCAAGGAAACTGCCGCGGATTTCGGGATCGAGTATTCGTTTGATACCCTTGAACAGGCACTGGATAAGGTTGAGTTCGACGCTGTGGTCATCACCACCCCCACCCCCACCCACCTGCCCATCGCCGCCCTGGCAGCAGAGCACGGCAAACATGTTTTCCTTGAAAAGCCGATGGCGCTCAACCTGGCGGAGTGTGATGCCATATTGGCAGCCGTCGAGAAATATAAAGTGCTGCTTCAGGTTGGTTTTATGCGCCGTTTCACTCCCGAATTCGTGGCTGCCGCCGAGCGTATCGAAGCCGGGGAGATTGGCACACCCATGATGGTGAAATCCAACACACACGGACCCGGGCTTCCCCCGCTCTGGGCGCGTGACTTGCGCACCTCGAACGGGATGCTCGCTGAGGTCAACAGCCACGACTGGGATACCACCCGCTGGTTTATGGGTTCCGATTACTTACGCGTCTATACCGAGGTTGCCAATTTCAAGGGTGCTGCAAACAACCCGGATATCCCCCACTTCTACGATAATGTGCTGGTCAACATCAAATTTGAAAGCGGAGGTTTGGGATTAATCTCGGGGGTCTGCCCCTGCGGGTACGGGTACGACGCCCGCGCGGAAGTGATCGGCGAAAAGGGGATCATCCAGGTGGGCAGCCTCAATGGGCAGGCGGTGGTCGTTTGCACCAACCGCGACCAGGGTCTGATCACGCCCATCACCCGCACCTGGCCTGAGCGCTTCATCTGGGGGTACATCTACGAATTGGAGCACTTCGTGAATTGCATTCAGACCGAAACCACGCCCAAGGCTGGCGGTGTTGAAGGACGCTGGGCAGTGGCGGGCGTGCTGGCCGGAACCAAATCGTTCCTGGAAGAACGTCCTGTCTATTTGAAAGAAATCCTGGGTGGTTAGGGATTTGGAGGAATCATGTTAGCTGCTGTTTATCACGGTCCCGGAGATCTGCGAGTTGAGGAAGTGCCCGTTCCTGAAATTGGGACGGGAGAACTGCTGATCAAAGTGCTGAGCGCCAGCATCTGCGGAACGGACCTGCGCATTTTTCACGGTAATCACCGCATGTACCCCGAGGGCACTGTGCGTATCCCGGGTCATGAGGTTGTGGGAACCATCGCGAAGATTGGCGGTGGCCTTTCCGACTTCTCTGTTGGCCAGCGTGTATTTATCGCGCCAAACACTGGTTGTGGCCACTGCGAGCAGTGCGTGAGCGGTAATAACAACCGCTGCGCGAATTATCAGGCTATCGGTGTCACCATAAATGGAGGCTTCGCTGAATACCTGCGTGTGCCAGCAAACTCGGTACAGCAGGGTAATGTCATCCTCGTCAGCGAATCCGTCGACCCGGCAGTGGAAGCATTAATGGAACCCTTCGCGTGCGTGCTGCGCGGTCAGAACGCATTGCACATCCAACCCGGCGAGGTGGTTCTGGTGATCGGCGCAGGACCCATTGGGGTGATGCACACCAAGCTGGCCCGTGCGCGCGGTGCCGGGCGGGTGATCGTGAGCGAACCTTCCCCTGACCGCGTTGAGCAGGTCAGGACTATGGGGGCACACCGGGTGGTGAACCCCACCACTGAGGACCTGCAGAAGGTTCTCCTGGAAGAAAGCAACGGGCGGGGTGCGGATATCATCATCGTGGCGGCGCCTGTGCATGCCGCCCAGGAATCGGCCCTCACCCTGGCTGCCATCGGCGGGCGGATCAATTTCTTCGGCGGGTTGCCCAAGGATAAACCCACCATCAACTTTGATTCCAACCTGGTGCATTACAAGGAGTTGGTCGTCACCGCCACCACCGCCTGCAGCACTGCTGATTGCTGGCAGGCCAGCCGCATGGTCAATGCCGGTTTGGTGGATCTGAGCGCCCTGGTCAGCCAGCGCTTCCCCTTGCGTGAAGCTAACGCTGGCTTTGCTGCCGCCGAAGACCGTAAATCTTTGAAGATCGTCCTGGAGCCTTGATCTGTGACCGCCGCTGACCCTGAAATCCAACCCAAACTCGTCCAAACCGTTTTGGGAGGCATCTCTTACGAGGAATATGGGTATCACCGATACCCACAATCACGTTTGGATCGAGCCGGTGCAAGGTGCTGACCTGGCCTCGCCCGTGCTGAACCAATTCGATCTGATCCGCAAAGAGCTGCTGGCTTATAAGGCCGCCGGGGGCGCGAGTATTCTGGATTGTCAGCCAGGCGGATGCGGGCGGAATGCCAATCACCTGGCAGAGCTTTCGGGGCTGACAGGGGTGAACATCCTCGCCTGCACCGGTTTCCACCGTCGAAAATATTATTCACCGGAGGAAAATCCGTTCGGATTATCAGCTCGCGAGGCTGCAGAGTTATTTGAAAAAGAATTGAACTCAGCCATGGAGGAAACCCTGCGCGACCCGATTCGCGCCGGTTTCATCAAGATCGCACTGGAAGCCGTCTGGTCGGATTGCCCCCAAGCCCTCCTGGAAGGTACTGCCGAAGCAGCCCGCAGGAGCGGCGCGCTGGTGCAGATCCACACGGAAAAGGGGGCTTTGGCAGAGAAAGCGGTGGTTTTCTTCGATAAACACGGGGTTCACCCACATCAATTGGTGATCTGTCACATCGACAAGCGCCCGGATTTTGGCATACACAAGGAACTTGCAAAATTCGGTGTGCTCCTGGAATATGATACCTTTCACCGCCCCAAATACCAGCCGGAAGCGAACGTCTGGCCCCTGGTGGAAAAAATGGTTTCCGCAGGGCTAAGCGGGAGCATCTGCCTGGCGACGGATATGGCCGAAAAGGAAATGTACACTGCCATCGGCGGTGGACCTGGCCTTGCCAGTCTGCCCGGGGTGATCAAATCCCGGCTCCAAACAATGGAAATTTCAGAAAACGATATCCACAAGATCCTGGGCGGCAACATCGCCCGCAGACTTGCCGGTTTAAATTAATTCAAACATGGAGATAACAATGCCAGATCTGCCCTTCACCTTCACCATCCCCCTGCCGGGGGCAAAACCAACCCGAATCGATAACCACATCCAGCGTCGGTTATCCTCGCTCAAAGGTCAATGCCTGGATCAGGACGCTTATGAAAAATTACTCGCCGAAGAGGACCGCTTGATCTACGAAGTCTACGAGATCAAACGACCTGAGGTGGTAGGGGAGATGCTGATGGGCATTTCCATCGTCCACCCCGGCAAGATCGGTCGAGAGTTCAATATGACCAAGGGACATTTTCACACAGTCCTGGAAACAGCCGAGATGTATTACTGCCTGCAGGGTGAAGGTTTTATGGTGATGGAGACACCGGAGGGCGAGACCTCGGTGGAACCGCTCTCCCCCGGAAAAGTTCTGTATGTTCCCCCGCGCTGGGCGCACCGCTCGGTCTGCACCTCGCGCCAGGTTGACCTGATCACCTTCTTCGTCTACCCCGCCAACGCCGGTCACGATTACGGCACCATTGAACAGCTCGGTTTCCGCAAGCTGGTAATTGAAGGCGAATCCGGGATAGAGATCATCGATAACCCGCGCTACCAGGGGCAATGAGGCGATCATGGATCTGAAAAAAGCCAAACTCCTGGTCACCCCCACCTCCTACGGGAAAAACGACCCTCGCCTCAAAAGCGATCTCGAAGCGCAGGTCAGCGAGGTCACCTATAACCCCACTGGAAAGCCGCTCACCTCAGCCGAGGTAGCCGCGCTGCTCCCCGGCGTGGATGGCTACATCGCCGGCTTGGACGCCATTGACAGGGCTGCTCTTGAACGCGCCGACCGGCTCAAGGTGATCTCTCGCTACGGGGTCGGCGTGGATAACGTCGATCTGGAAGCCTGCCGGGAGAAGGGCATCATCGTCACCAACACCCCCGGGGCCAATTCCGTCTCGGTTGCCGAGCTCGCCCTTGGCTTGATGCTCGCCCTCGCCAGGCAGATCCCCGAAGCCGCTCAGAATGTCCAGCAGGGCAAATGGCCGCGTTTCTCGGGCATCTCGCTGGAAGGAAAAACGGTCGGCATCCTTGGCTTGGGCGCCATCGGCAGGCAGCTGGCAAAACGGCTCTCTGGTTTCGATTGCCGCATCATTGCCTACGATCCCTTTGTGGATGTTGCATACGCGGAGGAGAACGGCATTGAGCTCAAATCTCTCGACGCGGTAATCGCAGAAGCTGATTTTCTCAGCCTGCATCTGCCGCTGACCCCCGATACCAGGGGAATGGTCAACGACATCTTCCTGGCGAAGATGAAAAAGGGATCATATCTGATCAATACCGCCCGTGGCGAGGTTGTGGATGAAGCTGCCCTGTTGCGCGCGCTTGAAAGCGGCCATCTGCGCGGCGCCGGGCTGGATGCTTTCGTAACCGAGCCGCCCGATCCTGCCAACCCGCTGCTTCACCTTCCGCAGGTGATCGCCACCCCCCACCTGGGCGCTCAAACCGACGGCGCCACCAGCAATATGGGCTGGTTCGCCATGCGGGATTGCCTGGCTGTTTTGAAAAGCGAAGAACCCAAATACCGGGTTCCATAAATTTGAATGGAGTAAACAATGAATAAACAGGAAGTTCTTGAGAAAATCAAGGAATTGGGGCTCCTGGCGGTGATCCGCGGTCCATCCGCCGAATTGACAGTTCAGATGGTTGAGGCGCTGATCAAGGGTGGCGTGCTGGGGATCGAGATCACCTACAGCACCCCCGACGCTGAGAATGTTGTGAAGACACTCAGCAGCAAATTCGGCAGCAAGATCGTGCTCGGCATGGGCACCCTCACCAAACCCGACCAGGCAGAAAGCGCCAAGGCTGCCGGGGCGAATTTCCTCGTCAGCCCGATTTGCGAGCCCGCCCTGGTGAAAGCGATGGTGGCTACCGGGCTGCTGACCATGGCAGGCGCACTGACCCCCACCGAGGTTTTCCAGGCGTATATCGCTCGGCACGGACGTGGTCAAGGTCTTCCCCGGGTCGCTGGGCGGACCCTCCTACATCAAGGCGCTGAAAGGCCCCTTCCCATATATCCCGATGATGCCCACCGGCGGGGTCAGCGCTGCCAACGTGGCCGACTGGTTCAAGGCTGGCGTGGTGGCGGTGGGTGCCGGCAGCGAACTCTGCCCGCCCGATCTCGCCAAAGCTGGGAAATTCGACGAGATCACCCAGAAAGCCGCAGACTTTGTGGCAGTCATTAAATCCTCAAGATAATCAGCTTTGATTAGGTAAACAATGGAAAATGATCCCAAAACCAAATACCAGGTCGTGACCAAGCAGGTGCCGACCTTCTACTTCATCGGCGTGACCACTGGCAAATCCTCCATCATGAAAGTCTTCCCCCTGTGGATGAAAGTGCTCGGGCGCGAAGAAGTGATCCTGGAAGGCATGGACTGCAAGATCCACGATGACCCGGAAGCCTACCGCCAGGCCGTGGCCCAGATCAAATACGATCCCAATTCCCTCGGCGCGCTTGTCACCACCCACAAGATCGACCTGCTTACCGCCGCGCGGGATATGTTCGATTACCTCGATCCCTACGCGCTGATCACGGACGAGATCTCCAGCATCTCCAAGCTGGATGGACGGCTGGAAGGACACGCCAAGGACCCGATCACCTCCGGGGCTAGCCTGGATGCGATCATCGAGCAAGGATTACTTCGGCCGCACTGGCGGGGATGTGCTCTGCTTTGGCGCCGGCGGCTCGGCAATCGCCACCCTGCTGCACCTGATCAACAAGAAGGATAAAGGCGACCGTCCGGCAACGGTTCACCTTCGTCAACCGCTCACAGGGCCGGCTGGACCACGCCCGCGAGATGGTCAGCGAGCTCAAAACCGATATTGAGATCGAATACATTCAGAACGCGGACCCAAAGGTGAATGACGGGATCATGGAGAAATTCCCGCCCCATTCAGCGTCATCATCAACGCCACCGGCATGGGCAAGGATACCCCCGGCTCGCCGATCACCTGGGATGGCAAATTCCCGCTGAACAGCATCGCCTGGGAATTCAATTACCGCGGCGAGCTGGATTTCATGCACCAGGCGCTGGCGCAGGTGGAAAGCCGCAAGGTCTTCGTGGAAGATGGCTGGATCTACTTCGTGCACGGCTGGACCCAGGTGGTCGCGCAGGTTCTGCACTTCGACCTGACCCCCGCCCTTTTCGATAAGCTGAACGAAGCGGCATCGTCCGTACGCGGAAGCTGACCCACCGGAAAAAAGGTATTCCATGAACAAAATCGATTCCGCCGCAAGCTATCATGACCGCGGGTATGGCTGCGCCCAATCGGTGCTCGCCTCCTATGCTGACGATTTTGGGCTTTCCGAAGAGCATGCGCTCAAACTTGCCACAGGTTTTGGCTCAGGGATGGGCAGAATGTGCGACATGTGCGGCGCGCTCACCGGCGGTTTCATGGTCATCGGTCTTAAATACGGAAAGTACACGACCGATGGAACCAAATACGGGAACGAAACCGAAACCACCTACCAACTTGTGAGGAAATTGGCAGACCAATTCCAGGCGCGCAACGGTTCGATCCTCTGCCGGGAATTGATCGGGTACGACCTGAATGATCCGGCGCAACGCGCCGAGGTGGTCAAATTGGGACTTTTCAAGAGCTCCTGCGGAAAATATATCCAGGATTCTGTGGAATTTCTGGAGGAAATATTGGAATACGAAATGGAAAACAAGGGTAATTGATCATGCTCCTAACCGGTAAAGACATCGCGAAAATGATCGATCTGTCCTGCGTCCGCACCTATTCGGACAAGGCAGATATTGACGAGATGGTGGCTGCGGCACGGAAGTACGATTTCGGGCAGGTATCCGTGCTGCAGTGTTTCATCCCCTACACCAAGCAGCTTCTGGCTGATGCGTCCGGATATTCATGTGGTCGGCAACGTCAGCTTCCCTTCCGGGTCCGATACCACCACAGTGAAGGTCTTCCAGGCGCACGAGATGGCGGCCGCCGGCTGCGATGAGATCGATATGGTGATCAACGTCGGCAAGCTGCGCTCGGGATTGATCGAGGAAGTGGAGCAGGACGTCCGGGCGGTGGTCGAAGCCGCGCAGTCCCGCTGCCGGTGAAGGTGATCATCGAGATCATGCTGCCTCACCCCCGCAGAAGTTCAGACAGGCCTGCCACATCTGCCTGCGCTGCGGGCGCGGCGTTCGTCAAGACCGGCACCGGTTGGGCCGAGCGCGGCACCACCCTGGAGGATGTGCAGCTGGTGAAGAGCATCGTCGGCGAGCGGATCAAGATCAAAGCCTCCGGCGGCATCCGCAATCTCGACGGGCTGATCGCGCATGTACCAGGCCGGTGCGCGCCGCTTCGGCATCAACCTGAAGAGCGGCATCGAGATCGTGGAAGAAGCTGTCTGCTCCATGCCCAATGGCTGTTGAAATTTAACGAGAGGTTGAACCATGGATAAAGAAGATCATTTCGTTCGACCTGGGCACCGGCGGGAACAAGGCTTCGCTCTACGATGCGGAGGGCAACTGCCTGGCAAGCGCCTTCGTGCCCTACCCCACCGCCTATCCGCAGGTGGGCTGGCACGAGCAGCGCCCACCGATTGGTGGAAGGCGGTGGTCGAAAGCACCCGCAAGCTGCTGCAATCCAGCAAGGCCGACCCACAAGACGATCGTCTGCGTTGGCCATCTCGGGGCACAGCCTGGGGGCGGTGCCGGTGGACAAGGACGGGAACTTGCTGCGCGAAGCCACCCCCATCTGGTCGGATATCCGCGCCCAGGAGGAAGCCGCCGAATTCTTCAAAACCGGTGGATCCCGACGAATGGTACCTGACCACCGGCAACGGTTTCCCGGCCGCCTGCTACACGGTCTTCAAGGTGATGTGGTATCGCAAACACGAGCCGGAGATGTGGCAGAAAGTGCGCCAAGATCCTGGGCACCAAGGACTACATCAACTTCCGGCTGACCGGGCAGAATGCAAGACCGATTTTTCCTACGCCTCGGGCACGGGCGTCTACGACCTGACAGGGTGGCAATACGAGCCGAAATTCATCGCCGCCAGCGGTCTGCCGGCCGAGATCTGGCCGGAGATCGTCCCCTCCACCCAGATCCTGGGCACGCTGCTGCCGGAAGCTGCCAAAGCGCTTGGGACTGAGCCGAGAGCGTGCAGGTGGCTGTGCGGCGGGGTGGATAACTCCTGCATGGCGCTGGGCGCCAAGAACATCCGCGACGGGCGGGTGTATACTTCGCTGGGATCCGTCGGCCTGGATCGCGGTCTCATCCGAGCAGCCGGTGCTGGATAAGCAGTCTACAAGCCGTTTGTTTTCGCCCACGTCATGCCCGGGCATGTTCACCTCGGCGGTCAGCATCTTCTCCGCCGGCACCTCCTTCGCCTGGGTGAAGGACAACCTTTGTGCAGCAACCTGGTCGAGGAAGCCGCGCGAACCGGCGAGGATGTCTACATGCTGATGAACCGCGAGGCCGCCAAAGCACCGGTCGGCGTCGAACAAGCTGCTCTTCAACCCCAGCCTGGCAGGCGGTACCTCGCAGGATGATAGCGTGCATCTCCGCGGGGCGTACATTGGTCTGGATCTGAAACACGGCAAGCCCGAACTTATCCGTGCTGCCATGGAAGGCATCGCCATGAACCTGCGCCTGCGCCTGGACCTGCTGCGCAAGTACACCCGCCTGGAGGATGAGATCCTGTTTGTGGGCGGCGGGGCAAAGAGCCGCTTCTACCTGGGCATCTTCGCCGATGTCTTCAACACGCGCATCCTGAAGACCAACATCGACCAGGATGCCGGCGCCCTGGGCGCAGCCGCCATCGCCGCGGTCGGGATGCGGACTGTGGAAGGATTTCAACCGCATCGACGAGATCCACAAGACGGTCGAGCTGGTGGAGCCCGACCCGGAGAATAATCGCAAATACGAGAAGTTGCTCCCGATCTTTGCCCAGGCAACGGGTTACCTGGCCAGGGTCAGCGACGCTTTGAATGCAAGTCGAACTATAAGAAACCAAGTGCAACCGATCAGGATCGGTGCATCCAGAACGCTGACTTTTCGATCGTAATGCAGGTATACGGTTGCCAGTGAATAGTTATAATAACAAATCACGGCACGCCTGCCAATCGCCGGACTGAACAGAAGCTACGAAAACAAACATGTCGAAAGGATAAAATGCAATGAAAATCGGTCTGTTTACCGCCACATTTCTGGATATGAAGATTGAAGATGTTTTCAAAATGGCTTCCGGCCTGGGTTACGAGGCAGTGGAAATGCCTGCCTTTGCCAACAACCCGCACCTCGATATCGAAGAGGTCGTCAAAGGCAGTAAGGCTGCCGAGCTGAAGAAGCTGGTGAAGGATCTACGGCCTGATCATCTCAGCCCTGGCGAATCACCCCGAAGGTCAGATCGTCCTGGGTCCCTATGGCAAGGATACCGATGGTATTTACCCCGGCACCAAGGAAGAGAAGATCAAATTCGGCACCGAGCGCATGATCAAGACCGCCCAGGCCGCCAATGCCCTGGAAGTGCCCGTGGTCACCGGTTTCATCGGCTGCGAGAACTTCGGACGCTTCTTCCCCTGGCCCTATTCCAAAGGCTGGTCGGATATGGAGCAGGAATTCGTCGAACGCTGGAGCCCGATCCTGGATAAATTCGGCGAGTACGGTGTCAAATTCGCCCACGAACCGCACCCCAACGAGCTGGCCTACAACGTGGAAACCGCTCTGCGCGCGGTGGAACTGATGGGCGGGCGCAAGGAGTTCGGTTTCAACTTCGACCCCGCCAACCTGATCTACCTGGGCATCGACGTCGAGAACTTCATCGACGCCCTGGCTCCCAAGATCTACCACGTGCACGCCAAGGATGGCGAGGTGGTTGCGCACAACGTGCGCCGCTCGGGCGTCATCCCGCAGGGCGACTGGCAGCGCCTGGGCCGCGGCTTCCGCTTCCGCATCCCCGGCTGGGGCTCCGTGCCGTGGAAGAAGGTCATCACCGAGCTTTCGCTGATCGGCTACGATTACGTCATGAGCTACGAGCATGAGGATGTGACCATGAGCCGCAACGATGGCATCACCAAGACCATCGCCTACCTGAAACCCCTTCTGATCGAAGCACCCTACGAAGGGCGCCATGACGTGTTATTCAACTAACCTTATTATTATCGAAAAGGAGTATGATCTATGGCAAACACAATGAAAGCGGCTGTTTTTGAGGCCATCAAGAAAATTGTTGTCAAAGAAGTACCCATCCCCGAGATCGGTCCGGATGACGTCCTGATCAAAGTGAAGAATACCGGTATCTGCGGCACCGACTGGAGCATCTACAACGGCTGGTATTCCGCCGATAAGCTGCCCATGATCGCCGGGCATGAGTTCTCAGGCGTGATCTCCCAGGTCGGCAAAAACGTAAAGGGACTTAAAGAGGGCGACCGGGTCACCGCGGATATCAATATGTCCTGCGGGCACTGCTACTATTGCACTGCAGCGACAACTACCTGATGTGCGACCAGTTCACCCAGCTGGGCATCCACACCGATGGCACCTTCGCCGAATATCGTCCAGTGCGGAAGCGAAACTGGTGCACATCCTGCCCGATAGCATGACCTTCGAAGACCGGCGCGTTCATCGAACCTGTCTCCTGCTGTATCCATGCCGCCAAAGCGATGAATGCCCGCATGGGCGGCAGCATGGCGGTCATCGGCTGCGGCCTGGGTGTGCTGCACGCCCGCATGGCGGTGCTGCGCTCCTGCGCGCCGGTCATCGTCATCGGCGATAACCAGCACCGGCTTGAACATCGCCAAGCAAATGGGCGCCGATTACATCATCAACAGCAAGGAAGTGACCGATACCGGTGGCCGAAGTGAAAGATCTCACCGGCGGGCGCGGCGCGGATTACGTGATCGAAGCCGTTGGTTCGGTGAAGACCTACGAGCAGGCGTTCGCCATGGTGCGCAAGGGTGGGACGCTTTCTGCCTTCGGGATCACTGGCGAGGATGATGTGATGCAGATCCGCCCGTTCGAGTTCGTGCTGGGCGAGAAGAAGATCACCGGTTCCTGCGCCGGCATCGCGGACGATTGGCCGGATGCCATCACCCTGCTGCAGTACGGTCACATCGACCCGAACCCCGCTGTTCTCCATGAAGGTTCCGCTGGAGGATCTGGAATGGGCGCTGCACGAGCTGCGCAGCGACCCCAACCTGTTCAAGATCTTCGTCTCCCCCGATTCCACCAAGCGGGAAGTCCTCTAATTTCAAAATACCAGCAGCCTGCGGTTCCACGCAGGCTGCTGGTATGGAATCATGGAGTGTTACATTGAAAATCGAAAGAATTGAGCACTTTTCGATAAACTGCATCGATTACCCAAAATCGAGAGAATTCTATGAAGGTATCCTGGGTTTCCCATTTCTGGAGACCGTGGATTGCGGCGAATTCGATATCAGCTACTTCGCCCTGCCCGGAGGCAGCCGCCTGGAACTGTTTGATTACCGCGGTTCCAACCAGGTTGTGAACCGCGCGGAGAGCGAAAGCGGCCTGCGCCATGTGGCGTTCCAGGTGGAGGATGTGGCGGCGCATGAAAAAGAGCTGAGGGCTGCCGGGGTGGAGATCACCCTTGCCACCTGCGACCTGCCCAACCTGGGAGCGCGTGTTTTGCTCTTCCTGGATCCGAACGGCGTGGTCCTCGAATTTTGCGAAAAGTTAAGATTAGCGAAATCAACTAAGACTCAAGGAGGTAAGAAGGAATGGATAAACGAGAAATATTGCTCTCCCCCCTGAAGATCGGCAGCCATACATCCCAGAACCGGTTCTTCATTCAGGCGATGGAATGCAACGACGGTGATAAGGATGGCAACCCGACCGATCTGACCTACCAGCGGTATGAGAAGCTCTTCAAAGGCGAAGCGGGGTTGGTCAGCCTGGAAGCCATCACCATCACGGATAAAAACCGCTCGCGCATGAACCAGCTTTTCATCATGCCGCAAAACAAAGCCGCGCTGGAGAAATTCGTCCGCCGCATGCGCGAGGTGAACCCCAAGACGCTCTTCATCTTCCAGCTCACCCACTCCGGTGAGCTGAGCAACCCTGAATTCTCGAAAAAACTCTCTGTGAAACCCCTGCCTGGTTATCAGGCGGATATCTTCACCGAGGAGGAATTCGAGAAGATCATGCAGGATTTCGTCCTGGCTGCCAAAATGACCTACGATGTGGGCGCGGATGGCATCGACATGAAATTCTGCCACGGCTACCTCGGCTCGCAGATCCTCCGCCCGTATAACGATCGCAAGTGGAAATATGGCGGCACGTGGGAAAACCGGCGCCAGTTCGCCTTTGACCTCTACGAGCGTATCCGTAAAGCTGTTCCGGATAAAAACTTCCTGATCGGCTCCAAGATCTCCGTCTGGGAAGGCTTTCCGGGCGGGTTTGGCACCGCGGGACCGGATACCCCGGTGATCGACCTGAGCGAACCCATCGACCTCGTCAAAGGGCTGGAGGAGCGCGGCGCGCAATTCATCATCCAATCCGCCGGCAGCCCGTCCATCACCATCAGCCTCACCCAGGCCGATAAGGACCACCCCTACTTCGCCTACTTGCACCAGTTCTTCGCCAAGGTGCTTAAGGAGAATGTAAAGGGCGATACCGTGGTTGTCGGTTCCAACTATTCGGTTTTTGGTAAAGGCAAGAGCCGCCTGCAGGCTGTCGCCTCCGAAGATAGCGCCCTGCTGGCTTATGGCGCCAAGAACATCGAAAATGGCTACGTGGATATGATCGCCCTTGGGCGGCAATCCTTTGCCGATCCCTTCCTACCGCAAAAGGTACGCGAAAACCGCGAGGACGAGATCGATTTCTGCACCGCCTGCGATAACTGCCTGGAGTTGCTCATCCAGCAATCTCCAATCGGCTGCTGTACCTATAACAAGACCTACACCGATATTTTGGTGCAGACCCGCAAGGAAAAAGGCAAGCTGAAACAAAACCACACCTAGTCATTCATCCTCCTTTTGGGAAACGACCTGCCTTTGAACGGGCAGGTCGTTTTCATTAAGATGAGTCTGTAATTCTGAGCGGAAATCTCTCTTCAATAGCTTCATTTATAATAATTTGAATTCCATCCAAAAAGGTCGATTGCACATGACTGCCCCGCTCAGCGCCAGCGCCCAACAATTTCAGGATCACCTCGCCAGTCGTGGATATCCCAACCGGGTGGTAGAGATGCCTGATTCCACCCGCACCTCCACGGAAGCGGCGGCTGCCATTGGCTGTTCGGTCGCGCAAATCGCCAAATCCATTATCTTCAGATCGGAGCAAAATGATTCGGTCCTCGCGGTGATGGTCGTTGCCAGCGGAATAAACCGGGTGGATGAAAAGAAGGTCGAGGCTTTGATCGGGCACCCCGGTCCGCAAAGCCGACGCGGATTTTGTCCGCCAGCAGACGGGTTATTCGATCGGCGGGGTCCCCCCCACCGGGCATGACCATCCGGTGAAGATCCTGATCGATGAGGACCTGATGCAATTCAGTGAGATCTGGGCTGCGGCAGGATCACCGCATGCGGTGTTTCAATTAACCCCCGCCACGCTCGTAGAAATGACGGCTGGGACGGTGGCTAATATCCGGGTGGATTGAAGCCTAGAGTATATATTTTATTGAGCGAACCGCCCTGCCAGCGCCTGATACCCCCGGACAGCCAAATCCAGCTGGGAAACTTCGAGGAATTCATTTATGGAATGCGCCTGGACGATATCCCCAGGCCCAAAAACAACCGCTGGAATACCCAGCACGCCCGCGCTGTAGCTTGCATTGGTGCAATAGGGCACCGGGAAAAGCTCTGAGGTAATATCCGCGGAATGCAGTGCAGCCAGGCAATTTTGAACGAGTGCCGTGTCTTTTCCCGAATCCCAGGCAGGGTGAAAATCCTCCCGGGTGAATTTTTCTCCCGTGTAGCTCGTATAGGTGACCCTGTCCATTTCCACCGATGCGCCTGGGATACCAGTAACTGTCGCGCGATAATCCGCCAAAATGCTTTCCGCGGTTTCTCCGGGCATCAACCTCCGGTCGAGGGTCAGGCGGCATTCCGCGGGTACCGTGGAAAGGCTCGGGAATGGGCTCGAGATCAGCTCGATCGGCGCGTGGCTGCCCCTGCCCAGAGATGGATCAGAGAGGAAGGTGTGGCGGGAGAGTTTTTCGGCGAGGGCTGCCATTGCGTAGACGGCATTTCCGGATTGATCATCCGACGAAGAATGCGCCGCCCTGCCCGGCACGCGGAAAGTGACCCGCGCCCTGCCGCGCTGCCCAAAGCCCAGGTTGCAGTGCGTGGGTTCGCCGATGACCACCAGGTCCGGGCGAAGGGCATCTACCACTTGCTGCAGACCGATCCCCTCAAAGGTTTCCTCCCCCACGCTGCCGACCACGTAAATGACTCCCTTAAATTCCGTTCGCGGTAATGCGGAAAGCCCGGCGATCATGGCTGCCAGGGAGCCTTTGTTGTCGGTTGCGCCCCGCCCCCACACTCGGCCATCTTGAAATTCCCCGCTGAAGGGATCGTGCGTCCATTTTTCAGCATCCACCGCCGGAACCACATCCATGTGCGCGTCGAAAACCAGCTTTCCACCCGGCTGCGAGCCGTGCAGTTCGCCGACCAGGTTCCCCGCCGCGTCGCGCCACACCCGGTCAAAGCCTGCCTCCCGCATGGCATTCTCCGCCGCATCCGCGGCGCCGCCCTCATGCCCGGAAAGGCTGGCGTTTCTAACGAGGGATTGCAGGATTTCGACTGGAGTGGGTTGGTTGGGCATGGGGTCCTCGGGATTCAAAAGTTGAGTAGTTGAATGGTTGATTGGGGGAAAAATCTATCGTGAAATTGATTTCATCACATGATCAGATCAAGCAATCGCTATACACTCCGGCACCGGGCAGACCTGGGCGCACAGTCCGCAGCCCACGCACAGATCGGCTTGGACAACCGGCACCCGATCTGGAGGGAATTCGATCGCCATGTGCCCGCCATCTTCGCAGGCGCGGTAACACAGCCCGCAGCCGATGCATACATCCAGATCGATGCGCGAGATCACCTTCACCCCGTGGGTAAGTTCCGCATGCTCCGCAAGGCGCGGGAGCGCCAGACCTGTCACATCCGCGGGGGAAGAATAGCGGTGATCGTCCAACCAGCGGTTCAGCCCGTCGGTCAAAGGGTTGATCATCCCAAACCCGCGCTGCAGGACCGCCGTGCACACCTGGACCGTGCCTGCGCCCAGCAGAAGGTATTCGAGAGCATCGCGCCAATCGTAGATGCCCCCCACCCCCGAAATGGGGATCTTCACCGCGCCGGCAAGGTCAGCAACAACGCGCAGACCCACCGGCTTGATCGCCCTCCCGGAATATCCTCCGCGGGTGCCCTTGCCCTGCACGCTGGGAAGCGGCGAGAAGGTAGCCAGGTCGATCCCACCGATGCCTTCCAGGCAATCGATTGCGCAGATGCCGTTGCCCCCACCCAGCTCGACGGCTCTGCCGATGCTTCGGATATCGGTCACGCTGGGGCTTAATTTGACATACACCGGGATATTTTTCGAAGCTTCCACCACCCAATGGGTGACCATCTCCGTCTGGCGGGCATCCTGGCTGACCATCCAGCCCTGGGTTTGTTCGCCTTCCAGCTCCGCCCCCTGCGGGCAGGAGATGCTGGCTTCGATCATATCCGCGCCGGCTTGCTCCGAGATCGTCACCAATTCCCGCCATTCCGAGCGGGTGCTGCCCATCAGGCTGGCGATCATCCGTTTTTCAGGGAGACGCTGCTTAAGCCAGGCGATATCCTCCGCGATCTCGTGGATATGCCGCTCCGAAAGCAGGTCGGTATTCTGCAGCCCCACCAGCCCCGCTCCCGGGCGAATGCCCGACATGATCGGGTAGGCGATGGATACTTCCTCGCTTTCCAGGGAGGTGGTTTTCAATACTGCGCCAGCCCATCCGGTTTCCAACCCACGGGCGGTCATCTCGCGGTTGTCGGTGGAAGGCGAGGCAGCCAGGATGAACGGGTTTTCGAAGTGTACCCCGCAAAAATCCACGCGCAGATCAGCCATTTAAAACACCCTGTTCCAACAGCCAGGCATGCGCCTCGCGGGCGGCCTTCATCCCAGAGGCCATGCTGCCGACGATGGACGAGCCTCCGCTGAGGATCTCGCCAGCGGCAAATACCTTAGGGTTAGAGGTCTGAAAATGGCCTTCCTCCACTGCCGCCAAACCCTTTGGACCGGCGATCCCGAATTCCCGCAACAGGTTTATTTCCGAAGCCTGTCCAAGCGCCAGAACGACCGCGTCGCAATCCTGGTAGGTGGGCTGCTTGTGAGGGTCTGGTTCCACCCAACGGCGGCCGCCGCGAGTCTCTTTACTGTATCGCATGTGACCGATTTTGACCCCGCAGACCGCGCCTGCTTCGCTTACTATCATATCCACCACGCTGAACCAGCGGAATTCCACCCCCAGCGCGCAGGCTTCGATATATTCGTATTCCCAGGCGGGCATTTCCTCAAGCCCGCGGCGGTAAAGGACGATCACCCTGCCTGCACCATTTCGCTTGGCTACCGCCGCGGCATCCAGGGCCACATTTCCACCCCCAATGACGACCACGGTTGATCCTAAAAGGGGAATGGTACCCTGCCTCTCCTGGGCTTCTCGTGCCCTGGAAAGATATTCCAGCGCGTGGAAGACGCCATGGTTCTCCGCACCCGGGATGCCGGGGTCCGGGTCGGCTTGTTGACCGACAGCAAGGATCACAGCCGGAAAATCCGTAAACAATTTATCCGCATGGGTTTCATTCACATCCGCGTTCAAATGAAAATGGATACTGCTGGAGCGGATGCGGGTCAGGTCGTGATCGACAACCGTCTGCGGCAGGTGATGGGTGGGGATGACCCGACCTGCCTGACCTGCCAACTCTCCCCTGCGTTCGAAGACGTGAGATTCGATCCCCAACCGATCCAGCTGCACTGCCGCGCCCAACCCGGCTGGGCCGCCGCCGATCACCGCCACCTTCGATGCGCCTACAGGGATCGCTTTGGCGCGGGGAGGTTCTACATTGCCGGTGGCATAGGCTTGCAGCGCTCCTATGCGCACAGCGCTTTCGCCCAGAGGTAGAAGCACACACGAGCCTTCGCAGAGCTCTGCAGTCGGGCAAGCCGTCCCGCAGATATGCCCCAGCGGGCAGGCTGTATAAATTAGTTCAGCAGCGCCAGCTAAATTATCCTCGGAGATGCGCTGGATGAAATCGGGAATGGGCACCCGGGCGGGGCAGGCTTCCACGCAGGGAGCATTGTGACACCCAAGGCAGCGCCGGGCTTCCAGCAGCGCCTGGGATCGGTTTAATGTATTGGTGTTTCGTTTTTTGACCATTTTATTCCAATCGTTGATGGCAATTCATCGGGATTCTAAACCGAAAACCCACGCCAGATGAGCAAACCCTTGGAATCTGCTTGGAGAGCATTATTTTGAACGATCACCTCGCCCCGCAGGAGGGTTGCCCGAACTCTGCCCTGAACCGACATCCCTTCATAAGGCAGGCAGTCGGTGTTCATATGCAAATCTGCTGCGTGAATTTCCCAACGCTCTTCAGGATCAAACAGCACCAGGTCAGCATCCGCCCCTGGCACGATCGCACCCTTGCGGGGAGAAAATCCAAATATCCTGGCTGGCTCCTCTGCCCATGCGCGGGTGAATTGCTCCAACGTCAGCTTGCCCGTGGTCACACCTGCCGAATAGACCAGCGGAAGGCGCAGCTCCACCCCGCCAATCCCACCGGGGATTTGGGTGAAATCCTCCAGGTTTGCTTCTTTTTGGAAATGTGTGTATGGGCAATGGTCGGTGGCCAGAATGCTGAGCGAACCCTCAGCCAGCCCTTCCCACAATGCCTGTTGTTGGCTGGCGTCTTTTATCGCTGGGGCACAGATCAAGCTGGCAGCCCGGGTTGGATCGCCGCGGTAATCCTCAGAAGTGAAGAGCAGGTATTGCGGGCAGGTTTCCCCGCTCACCTTTCGACCATTCTTGCGCGCTTCGGCGATAGCCTGAACGCCTCCGCGGGTGCTCACATGGTGAATATGCACGCGCGTCCCGGTCTGTTGCTGGTAATGCAGCAGGCGGTGAATCGCATCCTCTTCCACTTCCGTTGGGCGCGAATCCGGGTAGTAGCGCAGGGATCTTTTCCCTTCCTTCAGCAACTTGGCTGTCAACCGATCCGCAGTTAAGCCATCCTCGGCGTGAACCGAAACCAGGGCACCTGCCGCCCTGGCTGCTTCCAGCACCGCCCGCAGATCCGAATCATCGAGTCTGAAACCTTCATAAGCCATAAATACTTTGAAACTGGGAAAACCTGCCCGAATGAGGGAGGGTATTTCCTTCAATTTCTGGCTTGTATCCCCGCGGATATTCAGGTGAAAACTGTAATCCACCCAGGCTTCCTGCACCGCTTCTGCTTTTTTTCGCTCCAGAATCTGGGTTAAAGATTCATCACCTTCGGGGATGCAAAAATCGATCACCGTGGTCACCCCGCCGAATGCTGCCGCACGGGTGCCGGAGGCAAATGTATCCGTGGATACATGCGTGCCTGTCGGCCAGGGCAAATGGACGTGGACATCCACCCCACCGGGCAGAACGATCAGCCCGTCCGCATCCAGGATCTGTGCATCTGGAACGGAAAGGTTCTGCCCCACGGTTCGAATCAAGCCGCCCTCCAGCAGAATATCTGCGCGGGAGGTTCCTCTTCCGGAAGCGATCAGCCCATTCTTGATCAACATCTTTTCCATGATTGTATCTGACCCATCTGCAAACAATAAATACCGCTCGAAAATTATAGCATCCTGGCGATTGGTTTTTCCCCTCAAGGGCAATTCGCCTGTACAATTAACCCAAAGGAATTCCTCCATGCTGCTCTACGCCATCTGCATCTTTGTCTCCGCTTTTTTACTCTTCCAGGTCCAGCCCATGATCTCGCGCTTCATCCTGCCCTTCTTCGGCGGGACCCCGATGGTTTGGTCCACCGTTCAGCTTTTCTTCCAGATATTTCTCACCGTGGGTTATGCCTATTCCGCATGGATGATCTCGCGCGTGCGGGTCAGGAACCAGCGGGTTATTCACATCACCCTGCTGGGAGTGGCTGTGGTTGCCCTGGTAACCCTGGGCATCTTCTGGCCCTCGCCTGTGACCCCCTCGGCTGCCTGGAAACCCACCAGCGTAGATACTCCCATCCTGGATATCTTCAAACTACTGATTGTCGCGGTTGGCCTGCCCTATTTCATGCTTTGCACCAACAGCCCTTTGATCCAGGCTTGGTTCAGCAAGGCGCTCCCAGGGAAAAGCCCCTACCGGTTGTACGCGCTTTCCAACATCGGCTCACTGCTTGGACTGCTGGCCTATCCCTTCCTGATCGAACCCAATCTGACGCTGCGGGCGCAAGGCTGGGCCTGGACGATCGGCTTTGTGCTCTTCGCCGGACTGGCCGGAATCGCCGCCTTCCGTTCCGTTCGATTTTCTGGTTCGGAGGAGGTTCAAACCCGCGCCGCACTCTCCCCCCGCCCGATGAAGCGGGTTCAGGCGCTGTGGATCCTCTTCAGCGCGGTGGCCTCCACTCTGATGCTCGCCATCACAAATCAGATCACTCAGGAGGTGGCAGCCGTGCCCTTCCTCTGGGTGCTGCCGCTCTCGATCTACCTGGTTACGTTCATCCTGACCTATTCCGGTGAAAAATGGTACAGCCGCAAACTATTTGGCATCCTGCTCATCATTGCTTCGGGCGCCATGATATGGGCCTTGGTTGACGTTCGCACCCATTTTGTCAGCCAGATCGCGATCTACAGCTTCGTGCTCTTCACCGGGGCCATGATCTGCAATGGGGAGACCTACCGCTTACGCCCCGAAGCTGACAGGCTGACCCGCTTTTACTTAATGACATCCATCGGCGGGGCGCTCGGCGGCGTGTTCGTTAACCTGGTCGCCCCGGCCATCTTCAAGGGTTTTTGGGAGCTGCCCATCAGCATCGGGCTCACCTGGGCTTTGGTGCTGGCAATTTTCGTCAGCCGTAAATCAACCGACGCGCCAAAACGACTGAAATTTCTCTTCAATGTGATGATCGGCGCGGTGGTTATCCTGGTGGGCGGGCTGGCGGTTTTTTCCCTGCTGGGTGGCGCGCCTTCTGGGGATGTCTTCCAGGAGCGTAACTTCTACGGGGTGACCCGTGTGAAGGAGATCAATGCTGGTGACCCCGAGTGGCACGGTTACAACCTGGTGCATGGCGTGACCATCCATGGGGTGCAATACACCAACCCGGATAAAAGCAGCCTTCCCACCGGGTACTACGCCAAAGAAAGCGGAGTGGGGTTGGCCATCGCCAACCATCCCAATTTCGGCAATGGCATGAAGGTCGGCATCATCGGACTGGGGATGGGAGGGTTATCCGCGTACGGGCAGATCGGGGATACCTACCGCTATTACGAGATCAACCCGGTGATGAAAGATCTGGCGCTAGGGCTGGGTGATTATTTTTCCTATATTAACGATTCTCCCGCAAAAACCGATATAGTCATGGGCGATGCGCGGATTTCGATGGAACGTGAGCTGGCGGATGGAACCGCCACCGTCTATGACGTGCTGGTCATGGATGCATTCAGCGGGGATTCGATCCCTGTCCACTTACTCACTAAAGAGGCTTTTGAAGTCTACCTTAAGCAGCTCGCCCCGGAAGGCATCCTGGTTGCCAACATCTCCAACCGACATCTCAATATGATCCCTGTCTTTTGGAAACAAGCCCAGGATTTTGGGCTTCATATGGTGGTCGTCCCCAACGAGGGAGATGGCAAGCTTTCCCGCTCCTCGCTTTTTGTGCTGCTCAGCCGCGATCCAAAGCTTCTTGAAAATCCAGTGATTGCTACGCGTGCGGAAAAACTGGATGGGTACTCCACTTCGATCCCCCAGTGGACCGATGATTTTAGTAATTTATTCCAAATTCTCAGGTAACAAATAGGTTTTCGAAAGAAAGGTAAATCGGAATGACCGAACGAACTTCATTCAATAGGGAAAAGTTAAAAACACCCCGTGCGGCTGCCATTGCTGGCATCCTGTTCTCTGGGTTGTTGATTACCAGCCTGATTCTCGTCCGCATCTCCATTCCCTTCAACCCCCTGGAAAGCGGCGACTGGTTGAGGAACAACGCCCGGGTCGTGGGCATTGCTCTCAGCCTCATCCCGCTCTCGGGCGTCGCATTTCTGTGGTTTATGGGAGTGGTAAGGGATCGCTTCGGCGAGATGGAGGACCGCTTCTTCGCAACCGTTTTCCTCGGTAGCGGGTTCCTGTTTCTCGTGCTTATGTTCATTTCTGCTGGTATTGCAGGTAGTGTTATCCTGCTTTATGGCAATTCACTCGGCAACCTGGCCAAGGATGAATTCTATCCTTTCAGCCGAGCCCTTATGTACACGATCACAAATGTATATGCGGTCAAGATGGCTTCAGTTTTTATGATCAGCACCACCACGCTTTCATTTCGCATCGGTGCATTTCCCAAGTGGGTGATCTACCTCAGCTACGGTCTGGGATTAATCATGCTTCTCAATTTATTCCTGGTGGAATGGCTGATCATGATCTTCCCTCTTTGGGTTCTGATTCTCAGCATCATCGTTCTTGTGGAGAATTTCCGGACCAAAAAAGAGACTGGCTAACCGCCAGTCTCCTGTTTTATTCATCGGCTTTAATTTTATTCGATCGGTCCATATTTTCCGCTGCAGACGATATCGTAATACTCCAGCTCGGTAGCTTTGGATGCATCCGCAAATTGGGCAGCCTGCTGTCCTACCCGCCGGACGGCGTCGATGTGCAGATCGGCGTCAGTATCCCAATAGCGTGGCACAACCATCAAAGGGTTATTAACATCTCCCTCCGGCATGTAATACGGTCGGTTCGGGTCGGCCTGGTTTGCTAGGGGAATCCAGTCAAACATTACAGGACCGCGGGGGTTGGTGGTAAAACCCAGCTGATAATCTTCCTGACCGGCCAGCTCGGCAGCATGCGGAGTGAACCCACCTCCCGGCCAGATGAAGGCAATCGGCGTCTTGCCGAAATGCTGCTGAAGAGCAGTGATCGATCCCTGAAGTTCGCCGAGGATGTATTCATCGGATGATCCCGGATTGATGGGGATGTTGTGGATCACACCGTGCGCCTGGTGATCCACCCAGCCTTCCTGTTCCAACGCCGCGTTTTCATCCCAGACAACCTGCAGGGTATCCGGATGACTGATGAAGGCATTGACCACCGGCCAACCCCATTCCTCGTGGTATTGACGGAAAAACTCATTGAAATATTGCGCATAATGCCGGTCGTCGACGATCAGCAGGACCGAACGGGCAGGGATCTTCGCATTGTGCTTCAGAAAATCGGCTGCCTGCTGCATGGTGATGGCTTCAAACTCCTGGGATTTCAAATCCCGCATCAAGATCTCAAAATCCTTCAGGCTCACCTGGTTTGCGTTCGTCTCGCCCTCTTTGGAGATCGAATGGAACATGATCGGCATCAGCACGGTGCCAGGCGCGCTGTTGGTGGAGGTCCATTTATCCTTCAGGTACTGGCAGGTATCGGCAATATAGGTGTGGGGTGTATCCAACGGATTCAATTCCCCGGACTGGAAAACAGCTGGCAGCGCCGGTGGGGTGCGGATGGCGGTGGCGGTGGGCAACGGCGTCTCTGAGGGGACCGGGGAAGCGGTGCTGGTCGGCAGGCTGGTGGCAGTGGGTGCAATTGTCGGCTGTGGAGCACAGGATGAAAGCAGGGGTACCAGCAATAGTAAACCTGACAGATGGATCAATGTGAGAATTTTTTTGGATGGTTTTACCATGCAAGCTGCCTTGAAGAGAATAATGGTGCCGGCTGATTCCGGGACTGCGCCCATTATAATGGATGGATTCTCCTTCGCTTCCGTATCAAACCTGAGGATAGCGGGTTAATAGGATATTGAATCAATTATAGGAATTATGAGAATGCCTTCTGAAAAATCGATGCAATTCTTCTCCCAAGTGAGCCCTGTTCCCATGTTCTGGGAGGGTGATCAATCGCTTTTAGCAGAAACAGAGGAAAACATAAGCGCAGTCCTGCGCGCCTATGAAAAACCTGCATTTCTGATGCAAAAGAACGGGGAAGGATTTGCCTCCAATTCGGGCAGCCTCACCCAAAACGCCACGACGTGCGAACTGAAAGCCTTCGCTCCATCTTTGACTCCGGCGGATTTGGGAGACCCTGCTTTCAAAAACCTTTACGGTACCAAATACGCGCTCTACTCTGGTTCGATGGCCAACGGCATTTCCTCCGAAGACCTGGTGATCGAAATGGGCAAAGCTGGTTTCATGGGTTTCTTTGGGTCAGGCGGCTTGCTGCCGGAACGGGTGGAAAAAGCGATCCTGCGGATCCAATCCGAGCTGCCAAATGGACCCTACGGATTCAATCTGTTAAACAGTCCCTTCGAGCCCGCACTCGAGCAGCGCATGATGGACCTGTTTCTCAAGCATGGGATCAGCACGATCGAAGCCTCAGCTTATCTCACCCTCACCTCCAGCCTGGTGCGCTTCCGTGCCGCCGGACTTTCCCGCCTGCCGGATGGCAGCATCCAGATCGCCAACCGCATCATCGCCAAGGTCTCGCGCAAGGAGATCGCCAACAAGTTCCTGCAACCGCCATCGGAAGAGATGCTCAAACAGCTTGTCTCGGAAGGGAAAATCACCCTGGAACAGGCTGAGCTTGCCCGCCTTGTGCCCATGGCAGATGATATTACCGTGGAAGCGGATTCCGGCGGACACACCGATAACCGCCCTCTGGTGGGTGTGCTTCCGTCCATTATCAGGCTCCGTGACACGCTTCAGGAAAAACACAAATTCTCCACTTCGGTACGCATCGGCGCGGGCGGTGGTATCGGCACGCCTTCCGCAGCTCTGGCTGCCTTCATGATGGGCGCTGCATATGTAGTCACCGGATCGATCAACCAATCCTGCCTGGAGGCGGGTACCTCCGAGCACACGCGTAATTTGCTCGCCCAGATGGATGGTCCCGATGTTGCCATGGCCCCGGCTAGCGATATGTTCGAGATGGGCGTACGGGTGCAGGTGCTCAAGCGCGGCACCATGTTCGCCATGCGCGCGCAGAAACTTTACGAGCTTTATCAGCGTTATGAATCCATCGCGGAAATTCCCCCAGCTGAACGCGAAAAACTGGAGACGACCGTCTTTCAGCGTAATCTGGATGACGTATGGACCGAGTGCTTAAAGTTCTTTACCGCACGCGACCCGCGTCAGATCGAGCGGGCAGAGAAAAATCCCAAGGACAAAATGGCGCTCGTTTTCCGCTGGTACCTGGGTCTCTCCTCGCGCTGGTCCAACACTGGCGAAAAGGGTCGTGAGATGGATTACCAGATCTGGACTGGTCCCTCGATGGGCGCTTTCAACGATTGGGTAAAGGGCACCTACCTCGAAACCCCAGCTAGCCGCAGGGTTGCGGATGTGAACCTGCAGCTTATGAACGGGGCTGCATACCTGATGCGCGTGCGCATGCTGGAAGCCCAGGGGGTTCGCTTTTCGCCCGCGCTGCGGGAATTTTCCCCCTTCCCCAGTAGCGATTAGATCTTCACCCAACTGGTAACAATTGCCTGGTTTGAGTCCACACACAGTGTGAGGACGAAATCACCCTGCCTGCGCCAGTATAGACTGGAAGATTCCAGCCCAAGATCTTGTAAGTGAATATCTACCGGCTGCCAGGTAGATTCGAGGGTTAAATTACCGCCCGGGAGCACTTCCACACGGCGGGTATCGACGTTCAACCCGAGCAAAGCGGCTTTTAACACGGCTTCCTTCGCGCTCCAGATCAGTGTGGAAGCAAGCGCTTGATTTTCCACTCCAACCCCATGAATGAACACCGCGCTCAGGCTCGGTGAAGTAATCATTAACGAATCCTGCTGAGCGGGCTTCGGTCATTTCCAGATCCACACCCAGACGCTCCTCTTCAGAGCTAAAAGCCGAAAACAGAAAACCATTAGAATGGCTTTGCGAAAAACAACCTTGTCCGATTTGGAATCCTTCTCCTTCCAAGCGTGGAGCACCTGATGGCTCGCGGATTAACCGAATGGATGTCAGCGGCAGTTGCGAATATTCGGGACAGGCCCTCTGCACCAGAAGTTTGGCTCCAATGCGGCTGGCTTGCCACTCTCGCTTTCGGGCGGGCACTTTGAGCCCGGAAAATTCCTCCTGCTCCGGGACGCTGAATACTTCCCCCAAGGATTTTTCAGCGCAGGTTTGCAGGATGGCCTCAAAACTTGAAAACAACAGATGGATCATGGATAACTTTCTCCCCGGGATACCCGGGGAGAAATGATTTCATTCACACCCAGAATCACGACTGGTAACCAGGGTCTTCATCGGTTCCACCAGCTCACTCTGGGCAGGAAATGGCAGTGGGGAGGTGCGGTAATTCTCAAGTTCTATGAACACATTCCCTTCTTCATCCACCACCCTTGCGTCGAAGCTGAGCTCTTGCCCGCATTCACGCGGTTTCACCTCCGCGTAAATGGGCACTCCATTCAATGGCTGCGGGTATAACGATATCGATCCCACCGAGGATGGCAGAGCCAGGGTGCCTGTCGCGCCTGCCTCCCATAGCCCTGCGGTCTGGAAACAGAGTTCGATCAGCATGGGCGTCGCCAGGGGGGAAGCTGAACCACCGGTCGAAGCCATCACATTTTTATTAAACCTGCCCAGCACCTGGTCGCCCTTGGCTTGGGCAGCATCCAGAACCTGGAAGGACGGTCCGTGAAAATATAGCCGGTAGATCTCCTCTGACGAAACAGCTTTTTTCTTACCCCATTTAGGCGCTGTTTTTACCTGTTTCCTTAGGGGCTCTTTCGTCATAAGATGCACAAGACCGCTGAAATGCAGGGTGTGATCCGTCCGCCCATCCACGCGGTTAATATCCGATTCGAGGGTAACCCTGACCACCAGGTCGTCGCCCTGCAAAACCGGCAAAGCACGCCACTGGATGGTGCGTGGTTTATTGTCGTAGAACTTGAACGGGCTGAGGAAATGTATATCTTCCAGGGTGGCAACTTCAAATCCATTTTTCCCGCCCGCCAGAACCGAGGCTATATGTCTGGCTGCGGTGGAAAATCCCTGAATACCGATCACACCCGGCAGCACGGGCACGCCGCCAATGGCATGGTCGCGCAGGTATTCCAGCTCTTTGGGGTCCAGGCTGGCTTCCAGATGGATGCCATTGATCTTATCGCAGCCGACAAGATGCGAGAACATTTTGTGATCCGAGCCTGCCTGCCGAAGCGCCTGGTCTGCTTTGGGGAAGTCAAATCCGCACTTCTCGATTTCAGAAGATTCCATCTGACCCAGCGACCCAGCGATCACCACCTCGCCATTGGAACCCCCGGCGAGCTCTTCGTAAACCATCCGCGCGGCCTGGCCGGGATTCATCATCTCGATGCCGAAATGCTCCATCAATCTTGGGATCGAGCCCCGGCTGGCCATACCCACTTCTGCCCATGCGCCCCAATCGATGGAAACCGCCTGCATACCTGGGTAATTCGCGGGCAGCCAGGCAGCCATCTTGGCTAAGAAGTCGTTCCCGGCGCTGTAATCCGTCTGCCCCGCATTGCCAAATCGACCAGCCACTGACGAAAAAAGTACCACCCGGCTGGGTAACCGACCGGAGCCTTCGAGTGCCTGTAACAAGTTCAGGAATCCTCCAGCCTTAATCGCGATCGTCTGCTGGAATTCCTCCAGAGGCTTGGTTTCGATCTTGCGGCTTTTCTCCACACCAGCAGCATGGATCAGGACATCCACCTGCTTCTCTTTTTCACCGATCCTTTGCACCACCTCGGAGACCGCCTTCGGATCACTCACATCGCACGGCAGGTATTCCGCAGAGCCGCCCTTTTCTGCGACAGTATCCACCAGGTCATGCACGGCTTGAACGCGATCCAGCGTGGCTAATTTTTGCTCCAGCAGCACCGGGGTCACTTTGGCCCCTTCTAATGCAAGTTTCGCTTGTAAGGTGGCTTTATAAGCAGCCCGGTCGTGTTTGAGCGCAAGCAGTTCCTTGCTATCCTTCGCCAACAAAGCTGTCCGCCCGAGCAGGTAGAACCTCCCGTGAGTTTTCTCTGCCAGGTCGCTCACCACCTCGGCGGTGATCCCCCCTGCGCCGCCGCTGACCACGAACACATTCTCCTTAAGGAAGTCTGGAGATGCGGTTGAGGGTTCTGCCTGCGGCTGAAGGGTTATCCCAAAGCGGATTTCACCGTCGTGACCGATCTCGCCATTCTCCGGATCGAACAAGGTTTCAGCCAGCAAAGCGCGGGTAAGCGTTGTTGGCGTCGCGTTGGCACTGAAATCTATTGTTTTGATAAGGGCTGTTGGCCGCTCGCGGCGCAACGCCTTGAGGAACCCACTGATGCCTCCCATCAGAGGATTTTCGCTGCGGGTGATGCCCTGCAACCCGCCCATGCGGGTGACTCCCAGCAGGAAAGCGGTTTCCGGCAGCGCCCGGGCGATATGATAGAGCGCGACCAGGCGTTCCTCCAGAAATCCGCTCCAGACTTGCGCGGAGGTTTTGCCCCATGCAGGGCTGGCATCCAGACCGGGGAGGAAATACGCACCCTGGATGGGAGCCTCCTTCGACCAGGTCTCCAAATCTTCCATCACAGTCGAAATTCCAGTAACCAGAACCGTTGCCTTCTCTGCCTCCAGGGCTTTGATCAGGCTTGTGGCAACTTTACCGGAATCTTTCACCACCACCACCCGGCAACCAGCCAGGTTGACCCCGGTGGGCAGGCACAGATCCAACCGCGGCAAAAGCAGCGGCAAGGGCACCCGGCGGGAAATGGGTGCGCCAACCGGTTCGTTTTCCGGCGCGCTGTTTTCCTCCGCGTGGGTATGTTCTTGAACTTCGGGAGTTCCTGATTGCAAAGTGGCAAGAGAACTTTCTATAAAACCGATGACCTTGGCCAGCGTGTTGTAATCCGCCAGGATCAAATCCTCGCGGCGGGGAATGCCATAATACGTTCGTACCGCAGCGAATAGCTCAGCTTGCTTGACCGTGTCAATCCCCAGGTCGGCTTCCAGGTCAAGCTCCAGGTCAAGCATCTCAACCGGGTAACCGGTTTTTTCGCTCACCACGGCAAGCACGTGGGCTTTGATCTCTTCAGATGATTGTCCATCGGCAGCAGAGAGGCGAGAGGTTGACTCTGTTGTTTGAGCCGACTCCACCACCGGGGATTCTAGTTCGTTATCGGCGCTGGGTTTTTCGGCTGCAGGCGCATCCTGCCCCGTCTGACCGACGTTTTCCTGCATGAAGCCGACCACCTTGCGCAGAGTGTTGTAATCAGCAAGGATCAGGTCCTCACGTCGGGGAATACCATAGTGGGTTCTGGCAGCCGCAAATAATTCCGCCTGCTTGACCGTATCCACACCCAGGTCCGCTTCCAGGTCGAGATCCAGGTCGAGCATTTCCACCGGGTAACCAGTCTTCTCGCTCACCAAGGCCAAAAGGTAGGTTTTGACCTCATCGGATCCTTCCGTGACGGTTGGAACAGACGATCTTACAGGCTCAGCAGCCATAACAGGCTTCTCTTCCGGTTTTTGAGCTTGAATCGGTTTTATTTCAAGTCTGGATTCAACCGTGGCGTTTTGAGCGCTTAACCCGGTCCAGGCAGCCCTTTGTTTTGGCATTTGGCCATACTGCCAGGCGGGTTCAAGAACCTGCTGCTCAGGTGCAGCTATGGATTTGATCCGCAGCGTCCGCTGGGTGACCTCCAATTCCGGCTGCGCATACCCGGAGATGCTGGATAGCCAAGTTTGATACTTCTCCCTATCCACCCGGTCTCCCTCGCCGGGGATATGGTGCACCAGCGTCATAGCGATCTGTGAGCCAAAACCTGCCCCCAACCGCAGGGCGAATTCAGGGTCGTACTGCCCGCCGCGGGAGAGGTTGAGGTCCCCCAGGTCGGGATCGGGTTGAAAGTCTTTATCCAAATGGGCGATGGGCGGCACCAGACCTGTTTCCAGCGCCTTAACCGCCACCACATCCTCCACGCCCACCCCCATGGTGTGTCCGGTAAACCCTTTGGTGTTGGCAATCACCACTTTGTTCGCCTGATCCCCAAAACAGGTGCGTAATGCGCGTATTTCTGCGCTGGCACTTCCGCCGCGGGCTGGAGTATAAGTTTCGTGCGAGACGAACACCATGCGGGGGGCAATCTCCTCGCGGCGGATGCTGAAACGCTGTTCGGCAGTCCGCAGCAGACGTTCCATCACTTCGCTGACGTGGGTCACATCCAGGCGCGTGCCATGGAAGGCAGAGTTGGAGATGTTGGTGGAAAGGATCTCCCCGATCCCGCGCATACCCCGCTCGCGGATCGCGTCCTCGCTCTCGATCACGAGGGCGGCTGCCCCCATGCCCATGATCATACCGTTCCGGCGGCGGTCGAATGGCAGAGCCGCCAGGCGCAGGTCGCCCTCCGTGGTGGCTGCCCCGCTGGCAAATAAGGAGCTGCCGATCCAGGAGATCAGGGTCGGGTTGGTCACGTCATCCCCTGCCACAACGATCACCCTGCGGCAGCGCCCGGTACGGATCCAATCCTCCGCGATGCCAACCGCGTGGGTGGTTGTGGCGCAGGCAGCGTTGACGTGCGTGTTGGGTCCCCGTGCACCAATAAACTCGGCGAACTGCGAATGACCCATCGATAGCACCCGGAAGACAAAGCGGCGGTCGAAGGAGTAATCCAGGGCTTCGATCTTACGCTCCACTTCAAATTTGCGCCGCCGTAGCTCATCCTCCAGCTGGGTCTGCCCCTGTGGGCACATCGAAGCCACCAGATCGATGGTCTCCTGTATCTCACGGGCTTGTTTTTCCAGGATTCGGTTTTCGTAATATCGGTCGGCCTCGTCCGCCATGCGGTCCAGCCCGGGGAAAGCCGAGCAGAAGATCACCCCGGTCTCATCCTGCAGCGGCTTGGGCAACTTCATGCTCTGGGGAAGCAGGGAACCCGTGGTTGTTTTTTTGTAGTTCATCACCAGCGGGATCCCGGCATCCCGCAAAGCCTCTATGCCAGCCGCGATGGCCAGCTGTGTGGAAATATCCAGGGTTTCTGTGCGTTCCTCGGGAACACCAAACTCTTCCTGCAGGTCAAATTCACCCCCCTGCCCGGCCAACTTGAGCACCTGGTCGAGATCGGTGATCTCCTCCATCACCGCGCCGGCATCACTTTTTACCAGGCGGGTGACGTGTTTTTCCAGCATGGATTGGCGGACTTCATCGGAAAGTGATTCTATACGCATTTCGCCGTTCAAAATGCTATGGATGTTTTCATCGGAAAACACGTGCCCATTTTTCCCGGGCAGCCCCAACCCCGCCCCGCTTATGACCACCGACCCGGTGATCGCACCAGGCAGGATCTCAGCATTGTTAGATGTTACAGATGAAATTACTTGTGGAACAGCTTGGGTTGCAAGTGCGGGCGATTGCGTCGCGCGAGGGATCCCCGCCGCGTACATCCCGCATAATGCCTCATTGAAGCTCGATTTACCCCCCTTGCGTGGGTGGTTTGTCGGGATGATCGTTACCCCATCCACATCTTTCAGGTTATCCCCAGCCAGCGCGCTGAGCACCCGCTTGGGACCACATTCAATAAATATCCGCGCTCCGTTTTCGTAAAGCGTTTGCATGCCTTTCACAAACTGCACCGGTGATGCCACCTGGGCAGCCAGCACATCCGGGATCACGGCGGGGTCGGAAGTGTAGAAATCCCCGGTTACATTGGCAACAATAGGCAGCCGGGGGGCTTGAATATGCTTGCCAGCAATGAAATCGCGTAACGGCACACTGGCCGGAGCCACGATCTTTGTGTGGAACGCATGCGAAACCGGGATTTTCACTGCCTGGAAGTTATCCGCCTGGAATTTGGCGATCGCTTCGTCGATCCCTATGGTGGTGCCCCCCAGTACGCTCTGCACCGGGCTGTTGATATTTGCGATCACCACATATTCATTAATACTCTTTAGAACTTCCTCCACCTTCGCCAGCGGCGCAGAGACAGCCGCCATGCAGCCTTTATCCTCCATCTGCACTTGGCTCATCGCCCGACCGCGGGTGCTCACCACCTGCAGCGCCTCCTCGAAGGTCAGCACGCCAGCTGCCACAAGGGCAGCATATTCCCCCAACGAGTGTCCCATCACCATATCCGGTTTCACGCCATATTTTTGCAGCACGCGCATCACCGCCACATTGGCCGTCAGCATGGCCGGCTGGGTGATCTGGGTGTTCTTCAGTTCCTTTTCCGCCTGGGCAAGCTCTTCTTCGCTGCCATCGGTGTAAATAAAACTGGTCAGTGACTTGCCCAGGATGGGCGTCATGATCCGGTCAGCTTCGTCAAAAGTTTCCTTCACCACTGGCTCGGTCTCGTGCAGGTCCTTGAACATGTTCACGTACTGGGATCCCTGCCCGGGGAACAGGAAGGCGACCTTCCCAGCCGTGCCGCTCCCCCGATAAACACCGTGCGCCTGTAAAGCTTTCCAGGCACCTGCATTTTCATTTGCCAGTCCGCTAAGGGCTTTTTCCAACCTTTTGCCCAGTTCCTCACGGGTGGCGTAATCGATGGCCAGACGTTCCCCTTTCCCAAGCTCTTCAGCGCCCGGGCAGCCAGAGTCTACGTAAGTGCCATTTGATAGATTTTGGATGGCGTTTTCCAGAAGTGTTTTAAGCTCCGCGGGCGTATCTGCCGAAGCGAAGAAAAGCCCCTGGTAGGGTCGAACCCCTTCAACGGTTTGAGAGCCTTGAATTACTGCCACAGGTATTGTTGGGACGGAAGGGTTCTCACCTTCATTACCAGTTGAAGGTGAACTGGTGCCTGAATTCAGCCCTTCACAGATAAAGGCGATCACTTTGGCCAGCGTGTTGTAATCCGAAAGGCGAAGGTCCTCACGGCGGGGGATGTTATAGTGTGTGCGAATGGACGCCAGCAGCTCCGCCTGCTTGACCGTGTCGATCCCCAAATCAGCTTCCAGGTCCAACCCGGTATCCAGCATCTCCACCGGGTAACCGGTCTTTTCGCTCACCGTGGCAAGCACGTACCGACGCACAGCTTCCTGATCCGCGGTCTGCAGAATCGCGACTGGCTCAACCACGATTGGTTTTTCAGGTTCGCCAGCAACGGTGACATTAGATTTCAAAGAGGAAGACACAGCAACTGAAACGGACGGACTGCCGCCTACACCGGGGAAATACTCCTCCAGCACCACATGGAAATTGGTGCCCCCGAAGCCGAAGGAACTGACTCCGGCGAAGCGGAAATTTCCCTCACGCACAGACCACTCCTGCGATTGGGTATTCACCCGCAGGGGCAGGTGGGTAAAATCGATATTTGGATTCGGTTTCACGAAATTGGCGGAAGGGGGCAATACCTTGTTGTTGAGGGCGAGGATGGTCTTGAGCAGCCCGACTGCGCCCGCTGCGCTCTTTAAGTGGCCGATATTGGATTTTACCGAGCCCAGGGCAATGCTGCCCGTGGACAACCCAAGCGTTCCGAGCACCGAGTTCAGGCTGGAAACCTCAGTGACATCCCCCACCTTCGTCGAGGTTCCATGCCCTTCGATCAACCCAACCTGCGCGGGTGAAATCCCTGCGTCCTGCCAGGCGCGTTCGATGGCGCGTTGCTGTCCGCATGGATTGGGGGCGGTGATGCCCTTGCCCTTGCCATCCGAGCTGCCGCCGATCCCGCGGACCACCGCGTAGATCTTATCGCCATCGCGCTCGGCATCCTCCAGACGTTTGAGCAGGAAGACGACCGCGCCTTCTCCCATCACAAAACCGTTGGCGCCTTCGGCATACGGCCGTGATCCATCCGGGCTGAGGGCGCCGATCTTGCTAAACTTAATATACGATTCCGGGCTCATGCTGCTGTCGATCCCGCCTGTGAGCGCTGCGTCGAATTTTCCGCTCAGTAAACCTTCCGCTGCAGCCTGGAGGGCAGCCAGCGACGAGGCACAGGCAGCGTCGGTGATGAAGTTGGGTCCTGCCAGGTTGAACACATTGGCCACCCGCCCGGCAATGATATTGGAAAGTTCCCCCGGCATGGTATCTTCGGTGATGGGGAGTATCCGTTTCTCCACCTCCGCAGCAATTCCCTGGAAAAGTGTTGCCTTTTTCTCTGCGGAAAGTTCCTGAAAACCCGGTACAGCCTGGAGAATTTCGAGGAACTCCGGCACCAGGATACGGAAGTTCGAACGATAATGCGAATCTCCGGCATTGGAGTTGCCAAAGATCACCGCGGTGCGTTCGGTATCCAGGGTGCGTCCCGGATACCCGAAATCAGCGAGCGCCTGGTGGCTGGCAGCAATCGCCCACTGCTGAACGGTATCCATGGTGGCCAGAACGCGCGGCGGGATGGCGATCCCCAGTTTAAACGGGTCGAACTTGTAATCGCGTACGAAGGCGCCGATCTTGGTATAGGTTTTATCTGGGATAGAAAAATCGGGGTTGTAATAATTCTCAAGTTTCCAGCGGTCAGCTGGGACATCGGTGATCGAGTACCTGGCAGAGAGGATATTGTTCCAAAATGCCTCCACATTTAACGCGTCCGGCAAAATGGCTCCCAGGCCGACCACAGCAATTAGTTTTCCGTTGTTCATTTTCTAGCCTCCACGATAATTTCAAATTTAAAGAATCGTTAATCGGTCAGATTCGACCAGTCTTGAGATAAGTCAATGTTGAATCCTGGGTAATTACCAGGGATGTGGAAATTTGAGCACCCGTGGCAAATAAAAACGGGTGAAGCGGGGCGCCGCGTTCATGTGGAAGATAACCCGAGGTTATGGATATGGTTACGCAATTATGCGTTAGAGAACATTAAGTCTCATAAAAATAGGAACGGAATGGGTCGAACGCTGAAAAACAGAATGAGGGGTGTTGTTTTTCCTGGCTCAGGGAAAGAATGTGGCCAGGATGCTGCGGTTTTCAGCCCTGCACAAATTACGGATCTCATTCTGGGTTAAAGGCGGAAAAGGCTCGTAAACAAAATCCTGCAACAATTCTGCCTGCGTAAATTCCCGCGGCTCGAAAACCCTGTCCTCCGGCTGCCACGGAATATCGATGCGCTCTCCACGTCGCAGCAGCCGCTTGCGTGATTCACACAGACGGAGTGTATCCAAAAGTGCCGGCAGCAGGTGGCGGTTGCGCGGGCCGAGCACCGAGCACCAGGTACCGCTGAGATGGTGCACAACCATGTGTGCCGAATTTGGGAAGGGCATGCAGCCATCGATCCATTTATCCACGACATTCCGCAATGGGCTGGCGCATGTTCCCACCGCCATTTTCTTCCCAGGCAGGCTGGCAATATCTGCCTGCGTGTATTCTTTCCCATCCCTGTCGAACCAGACCTGCCTGCCCTCATTGGAAACTCCCGGACCAAAAATAACAACGAGTGCAAAATCCGTCCGCTGCCCTTCGTGGAATAACATGTCGAATGCGTAGCGTATGGAAGCCAGGCAGCCTCCCCGGCACACCATTTCCATTTTGACCACATCCTCCTGATCCAGCCGGGTGCCAGGGCTTGCGAGGGAAACTCCTGCACGGTGATCCCCAACCAACACTCGCACATTTGGGAAATTCCTCTGCATCCAGCCACCCATCAGAGAAGGATCAGCCTCCTTGAAAGGCGTCACCGCTTGATCTCCGATAATCTCGATCCCTGGATCATTGAATCCTTCCTGATCCGCGATCTGCATCAGCGGCACAAAAGCCGGATCAATCCCCATCATGCGGGTGGCCACCCGGTCGGTTTCCACCGCCTGGTTCCCGCTGATGATAATCCTGGACTGCACCGGGTCCACCGGTGCTGGTCCGTTTCCTTCTCCACCCACGATCCCGTCGATGATCACCAGATCTGGTTGAAAAAGCCTGAGCATATCCACCAGCTTCTGGTTCAGGGCATGGTTGTGATTGCGCAGGCGCAGAAAATAGGGAATGGTGCCCATCGCATTTTTAAATCCCAGGGTGACCCCCGAGTATAAGTTTGTTTTCATCTTTGGCAGGGAGATATAAAAAGCCTCACCCTTGATCACCGGGACAAAGGCCCGGGGGACGATCATTTCCCGCATCACCTTCGCCCGTGGCAGAAGGTACCTCTCTTCGGGTTGTTCCTCGAGCGCAACAAGCCCCACACCGCGAATCCTGGCCAGGCGGTCCAACCCTGCAATACGGAAGGCTGCCCGGGTGGGCATACCCTTCCCTGCTGATTCCACGACCTGAATATCACGGGTGAATTGCTGCAGAAATAACACCAACGCATCCAGCACCCGCGGATCGGTGGACTCGGGGTAATCCCTCTCCTGCATCCCCAGTTCGTGAAAAACTGTCACCAGGTTGGGTTTTATCAATACCTGGCGTCCGCGGAGAACCGACGAAAAATGCACTTTTTCATCCAGCGCGGTAAGGTTACGGAAAACCGTTTCTCGGATCGCGACGACATCCTCGCGAACCTCGTATTGATCGCTTCCGAAATTCGCAGGCAGGCTCACGTAATCCCGTAAATAATCCAACCTGGGGGCATGAGTGATGACCACCGTGCTCTTCGTCGATTTTTGCATATGGGCTCAATCATACAATACCTACCGGTATTCGGAGAAAGGATTTCGAATCCTTTTAAGGAAATGATCATCAAATCAATGATTGATACGATTAATGAGAGGCCATCTGTATGGAAAACTTTATTTCCCCGCCGGTTAAAATCCCATTTTTTCTTCGATTACCAATATGGATATCGCGGAAAATGACTGGAAAAGACCTTTTGCCGGCGAAGATGCTTGCCTGGTACCCACGGGCGGCTGTGGGGTCCGGTGTTTTAGAAGTGATGGCAGCCCATCCCGAAAAGAAAATCGATGAACGAATACTCAAACTGGTGCGGATCCAGGCTTCCCTGACCGCATCCTGCGCTTTTTGTTTCGATATGAACAGCTTCCATGCTGAAGAAGCAGGTATCTCCGGGGAAGAGCTGCAAGCCCTTCAGGGCAGAACCAGCATCGATGGAATTGCGACCTTTTCTCAGCGTGAAAGGCTGGCAATTGAATACGCCAGGTTGATCACCAGTACACCTTTGATATTCCCACCGGGATTTTCCCACGAAATTCTGCAGAATTTCAATGAACGGGAGATCGTCCTCCTGGCTAGCACGGCGGCGCAGGTGAATTACTGGGCACGCCTAATCCAGGCGCTCGGCATCCCGCCAGCCGGATTCACCGACCAGTGTAAGATCTAATTTTCACCCATTAAACAACTCTTTATCAGTTTTTCGCTTTCCCCACTTTTTCTTCTATAATAGGCATTGAATCACAAATCCGCAGTCTATTTCATCGGGGCAGGCAAATGAAGAAGTTTTTTCTGGATCGATCGGTCTCTCTTTTAATGGTGATCATTGTTGTGATCCTGGCTACTCTATTCCAATCAGGTATCTCTTACAGCACAACTTTCGGCCGGTTAAAAGATAACATCCAGATGATGACCTGGATGCCCATCTCGTTCCTTTCGCTGCGTTTTTTCCTGTTATTCGCGGCGATCCTTCTTTGGATTATCCAGAAAAAGAAACTGCTTTTCAAGATAATTGTGATCGCCAATTCCTTTTTGACCTTCGGATTGGTGCTGAACGTGGCTGCCTTGTTGGACGTTCTTGTCGGTTTTAAATCAGGACCCATAAAATTGCTCATCCTCGGCGTAATTTTCCTCGCAGCTTCAAATGTATTGATATTTTCAGTGTGGTATTGGATCATTGACCCGCCCGGCGTGGAGGAAGATCCGCGCGACCATGAAGCCTGGGATTTCCTATTCCCGCAACGGGGCGGCGAGCTCCCGCATTATGAAAATTGGGTTCCCCATTACACAGACTATCTTTTTGTGGCCTTCACCACCAGCATTGCCTTCAGCCCGACCGATACTTTGCCCCTCACCCGCCGAGCCAAGGTGCTTATGATGCTTCAAGCGGGAGTGTCACTGGTCACCATCACGGCGATCGCCAGCAGCGTGATCAATATCATGGCGGGAAGCGGATGATCCTTGATAGTTTATGATCTGATAGCATGAGCAAATTAATTCAATCCCCATCCAAGCTCTTTCTGATTCTTTGCCTGGTTTTCGGCACAATAATGATCTTCCTGATGCCTGCCGGAGCAGGGTACGATGAAGAGACCCACCTGGCCAGGATCTACGAGATGAGCCGGGATCATCTGATTCCTAATACAGTGGCTGGGTGTCTCTGGAAATGGGATTCCCTCAAAGCATGCTTCAAGTATCTTATCAGACCAACAGCAATTCCTCCAACCATTGACAAAGACCGATATCACGAGGGATTAATGCCTGGGGATTAAGTCGGACAGATTGGATCGCACACCAGACCAGAGCCACTTATTCACCGGTTTTTTACCTTCCACAGGCAATTCTGCTAGGAGTTGTTGGATATATCCTCAACTTTCCCGATTCTTGTTCTATATTGGGTACTCAGATTCTCCTATCTTCTTACTTATGTTGTTATGTGTATTTCGCCATCAGACTGATGCCAAAATTTAAATGGACCCTTTTCGTGCTGCTCTTGGCTCCAATGGCCATGATCCAGGCAGTTTCGATATCTGCCGATCCATTGACCAACGGCATGAGTTTTCTTTTCGTTGCTTGGTCTCTTTACCTGATTGAGGGAAAAAAGACAATCGATAACAAAGACCTTCTGGGTCACGATGTTGTTTGCGTTCTTTCCTTTTCTCGGTAAAACCAAATTCCACCCCTCTGGTTCTGCTTCTGGTGCTGCTCAAGCCCTCACAATTTTCATCGAAAAAATCGATGTGGCTATTTTGGGGATTGATTGTCAGTCCTCTTCCTGGTTGAGGTGGGCGGATGGACCGCGATTCAGTACCAATCCGAAACCGCCAGACGCGGGCTCTCCGATTCCGAAACCTCTGGATTGCTTTCAATCTTGCTCGCGTCACCGTTGACATTTATCGGCGGTTTAATCACCTACATTGGAACGAATATTCCTCCGGCACTTAAAGACTCCGTGGCATCCTTTGGGTATGGGTATTATTCAATGCCCGCACTCGTTTATATCTTTTTCTTCATCGGGCTCGTCAGCGCAGTGCTGCATGATTGGCAGTTGGAAGGCTTTTCGAAATCTACGCGGATCCTTTTGAGTGTTGAATTCATTCTGCTATTTTTTGGTACCTTTGCTCTGCGGTTCGCGATCAAACAAAGTGTGGGCAGCCTTGCTCTCTCTCAGGGACGTTACTTTATTCCATTCATCCCATTGCTGATCTTCAGCATCTTTGGGGGAACGCTGCGCACGAAATTGAACGATCAGGCCTTAAGATTGACATCGTTTTGGGCTGCAACACTCACCCTAATTACTGTTTCAATTGCCATGTACCTTGTTTATTATGTACCCTGTGGTATGTATGTTTACTCCCCTGGAAAATGCGTACTGCCCGTGTATAAAAATTGGGATCCCTCCCGCGAGAATTCGCTTCTCATCCGGCAGGACAAGCCTTTGGAACAGGTCTTCCAGCCGGATTGCGGGAAAACTGACAGCCTCTCCTTCTTCACATACCGGTCCCCACAAAACACCACTGAAGGTGAATTCTCTTTGCAAATGACTAATCTACAGACTGGAGAGCGTCTGTTCAATCTGACCTACCCAAATACAATGGTGACAGATGGCGCAATGACCGTGCTCAACATTCCGGCCGTCCGGCTGGATACGAATGGCAAATACCGCATCGCAATCAGCACGGATGACTCCCAGGCGATCTTTTCAATTGGTCTGTCTGATAAGCAGCGCATCCGTGGGTCTCTCTCGCAGGCTGGGCAGTCCATCGACAAGGATCTGCTATTCCAATATAGCTGTGTGAAATAGATCCTTCCAATAATGAGCTCTCATTAACATTCTCTGGCAATGTTCTTCCTCACCTTATTTCTTGTCATTTTCGCATCTGTTTTCCTCGCTTCTGTATTAAGGATCAACCACCCGCACACGAAACCAGCTTCGGCAGACAGTTATGATGGAAGAACCTGTCCGATTGGTAACAACCTTTATCAAGGAGGATGCGTCGATCGCGCTTGGTTTTTCAACCTATCTGCCCGTCTTCGCGCTTTTTGGCGATCACTTCACCCGTAAACTTTTCCCTGTGTACCCGCCTGAGACTCTTCTGGATAAATCCTGGTTTCAAAACAATAAGATCGATTTCCTCTTGTTATATCTCTCTGACCCGCAAATGCCCAACCCTCCTTCCTGGTTGATACCATACCGGACCCAGGGAAATTGGGCTCTTTATTATCCCGAGTGGAACAAACCTGCAACTCCATAGAAGAGGCTGCCATGCGACCTGACTGGGATTCCTACTTTCTGAAAATCGCTTACGCCGTTTCCGAGCGCTCCACTTGCGACCGGGCGTTCGTCGGCTGCGTTCTGGTGCTGGATAAACGCATCCTCACCACCGGCTTCAACGGCTCACCCGCCGGGCAGGAACATTGTGACGATGCCGGGCATCTCATGGTGGATGGTCATTGCGTGCGTACCATCCATGCTGAAACAAACGCCATCATCCAAGCTGCACTGCATGGCGTTTCCACCCGTGGTTCCACCTGTTATGTTACCCACTTTCCTTGCATTAACTGCTCCAAGGTATTAATCAATGCTGGCATCACCCGCCTGGTGTATTGTGAATCCTACCGCCCCGACCCCGTCGCCTTTGATTTTCTAAATGGAGCGAAGATCGAGATCGCGCAAAAAGAGTTTTGCGCCAATCCGCCAAACTCTGATTAATACCCGAATCCATTTGGCGGGTTTCACTCCCCGGATATATAATCCTTCCAGGTTTATATCTTCATATTTTCGGTTTAACGGAGGGAATCATGCCGGATTATGATGTCATTGTGATTGGCGGCGGCTTGGGAGGGCTTTCCTCCGGTGCTTTGCTCGCCCGCCAGGGAAGGCGCGTGCTGGTTCTGGAGCAAAGCGGGCAGGTGGGAGGCTGCTGCTCCACCTTCGAAAAGGATGGCTTTCACTTCGATGTCGGTGCTTCCATCGTGGAGATCATCCAGCCAATCGAAAAAGTTTTTAAAATGCTCGGAGCCAAATTGCAGGAGGAAATGGATCTAATCTCGTGCGACCCGATCATGACTTACCTCTTCGAAAACGGCAAACGCATCACCTACCCGCTTTCCGCTGAGAAGACTGGCGAAGAGATCCGCAGAATTTCCCCGACTGATGGCGCACGCTGGGCGGAGTTCTGCGCTTTCTCACAGGACCTGATGGACGTCACCCTGGATACATTCTTCAGTGAGCCAGCCAGCACCATGCAGGATATGGCTGCCCTCATCCACAAGAACCCGCGTTTCCTCAAGTTCCTACCCACTTTTATGACCAGTTACCAGAGCGTTCTGGAAAAGTATTTCAAGAACGAGACCGTGCTCAAAACCATGGCTTACCAGGCGTTCTATTTCGGCCTGCCCCCCGCGCTGGTACCCGGTCCCTACGCCATGGTGCCCTACACAGAGCACGTCGGCATTTATTATCCCCGCGGGGGCATGATCCAGATCCCGCTGGCTCTACAGCGCCTGGGCGAGAAATTCGGTATGGAATTGCGGCTGAATACCCGTGCAACAAAAGTAATCGTCGAGAGAAACCAGGTGCGCGGCGTACGCCTGGCTGACGGAACTGTGCTCACATGTCGCCAGGTGGTCTCCAACATCAATGCCCGCACGCTTTACCTTAAGTTGATCGGCGCGGAGCATCTCCCCTCCATGGCCTTACGCGGACTAAGGAGCTACGATTATTCGATCTCTGTGCCGATGGTCTATATAGGCCTGGATTACGAGCCGCCTCTGGATGCCCACCATTCGATTTTTGCCGTTTCACCTGACGAGATGAACCGCCAGTATTTCGAATACATCCGCAAGGGAAAACTTGCAAAGAAAAACTTCGGGCTGGTATGCTGGTCCACCCATACCGATCCCTCCCTTGCGCCTCAGGGCTGCCATATCCTGAATGTGATCCCCGAGGGCGGATATTACTTAAGCGACACAACCTGGGATGAAGAAAAACCCCGCTTCATCGAGCGCACAATCGAGAACCTTTCCAAGAAAAGCCATCCCGGGTCTCAAGGAGCATGTGGTGGCTGCCGATTGCGTCACCCCGCTGGATTTTGAGCGCAAGCTGCTGCTGCCGGAAGGCGCCATCTATTCCTTCCAGCAGGATCTGCCCGCCCAGGCGGTCTTCCGCCCGTCAGCTAAATCTAAGGTGATCTCCGGGCTCTACCTGGCTGGTTCCTCCACCCACCCCGGCGGCGGCGTGCCCACCACCATCGCCTCGGGGATGATCGCCTCGAATTTGATCTCCAAATATGAATCCTGAGGAGGAAATCCCATGAGAAACAGATCCCATTTTCCCTGGCTTTCCCTGATAATGGTTGGCGCGATCACAACTGTGATCTGGTGGAGCCTGCTGCCCGAGCATAAACGAGAGTTCTACCGCAATCTGGTTCGCCAGGTGCCCGACCTGCCTGGGCGTTATGTAATTTGATCAAGAATCGCATTACAAATAACCGGTGGTCAGAAAACTGATCACCGGTTTATTAAACCAAGCCATCCTGGGAAATTACACTGCGGGCTTGATCCCGCAGGTGGTTCACCCCCGAAAAGAATTCCCGCATGATAACCACTGCCAGATACTGACCAAAAGGGGTCAGACGTCTGGGGGTTTCCTTGCTGAATGCTCCCACCATGTTAAGGAAGAACATTTCCAGCCATAATCCCCGATTGCGGGTTACCCCAAATTGATTGGGCAGATCCTCCTTAGCGAGCTCAAGTCCGAACAGGTCCATCATCAGGTTGTAACGCACGCGAGCGTAATCATCATACCTCTGCTCTCCGCTCAGGCTCATTTGACCCTTGCTGATCCTTTCGGCGTAGTCGCTCAGGGAAAATGTGTTCACGTAAAGGGTTCCATCCAGGTAACTGAACGCGCCCGCCCCCAGACCGATATACTCCCGCGTATCCACGATATATTCGTCGATCAACCCGCTTCCGTTCCGCTGGAATGTCCAGGCAGCACTGGAAGTGAACTCCTTTTGCATTTCTTCCTGGATAATGTCAAAAAGCCTTCGCTCGCGGTGGTAATCCACCCTGCCAACACTCTCAGCTAGCGAGCGCGCGACAGTGGGTGAGGTCATCAACGGGTAGTAGGTAACCTGTTGCGCGCCGCTTTCGATCACCAAGTGGATATCCTCGCGAAGCATCTCCTCTGTCTGTGTCGGAAAATTGAAGATCATATCCACATTCAGGCAGGTGAAATCTGGTGCGTATCGCTGGATTCGTTTTTGGATCTCCACCGGTGTCCCGAATTTCCCGCAGCGATCCATACGGGTGAGCAAGTCTTCATTGAAACTTTGCACCCCCACCGAAAGTCGTTGAACCCTGCCCCGCACATTACTCATAACCAGATCATTCAGGTGATCCGGGTTGGTTTCGCAGGATACTTCACCGATGGGAAAGAGCTGATGTGCAAGGTCGATGGTGCTTGCCAATTCGTCCGGCAGGATGGTAGGTGTGCCACCGCCGATATAAAGGATTTCGAACTGGTACCCAAGTGCCGCCGCCATCTGCATCTCAGATCTAAGGGATTTGAAATACGCGCGGGCACGTTTCTGTTCAAAGACATATCTATTAAATGAACAATATGGGCACAGACTCTCGCAGAAAGGAACGTGAAGGTAGAGAACGTAGTTATGTCCGGGTTTTGGACCCGGCAACATGGAGGACACGCTGGGATGGATATTCAGGAACCGCCGGGTCTGCACTCGCAGCACATGGGTAAGCGCCCTTTCAGCCATCCCCGGCAGCCAATCCCCTATTGGCTGGAACTCTTTCCTGGAATGTGATGGGCGGTGAGGATCATTTGCTTCGATGCGGTTAGTCATGTTTTCTAAGAGCCGTCAGGAATTTCGAACCCATTGATCTTCTGAGTGACCCGAACCTCAACCTCCCCGGCGAGGGCCTTTTCGGTAAAACACATCCGGCGGGCGATGCGGATCAAATCCTTGAGCTCGCTTTGCGGGGCGTCTGAATCCAAAGTGATCTGCACTTCGAAGCCATCGCAGAACCCCTCCGCGTCACCTTTTAGAACGGATCCCTGTTCGTGGAATTTTCCCGTTACGAACACATGCTCATTCCGAATCGAGATCTTCCGTTTTGCCGCAACCTGCGACAGATGCGAGATCAGTCAAAGCGCAATTCCAGATACAAAGTAGGTCAACGGGCTGGGAGCTGTTCCCTCCCCGCCGGGCATATAGGTGCCCTCATCGCTGGTGATTGCATACGTACGCCCTGTCTCCGGCTGCCCACCGATCACCTGCTTGCGCCAGTGATCCAACGAACGCGCATCAGCTTCCACGGAAATTGTCCGAAATCCATCAGATTGCTTTTTTGTGACATTTCCTAACATTGAAATATATCCAAATAGAATTGATTAATCAACTGCGATCGGCTTGCGGACCTTGAAGCAGAAAGCAAAAAGAATAGTGCCCAGGCAAACTGGGATGTACCAATATGGAGAGTATTGTTCCAATTGTGGGAACATTAAATTATATAGACCCAATCCAAACAGCATGAGCAGTACCGCGAGTGCAACCAACCACCAGCTGGTGATACCATATGGAGGTGTTCCAGGGGGGTCAGTCGGCAATGCAGCTCCCTTTGATCGTCCGCCAACCTTCCGGCGTTTCAATGCAAATTCGTTGTTTATCCGCCGCTTTTGGCCTTGCAATTGTGCCATGCGGGCATAAAAGATCAGGATTGCGATCATTACCGCAATAATTTCAGGTGTAAATCTCATTTCATTTTCTCCGGCTTTTTCTTAATGATCTTATCCATCATCACCCGTTTGAATTCGACCTTGTTAGGGGGTAACCCACCGCCTTTTTGTTGATAAATCGCTCGCGGTGAGAGGTAACCGAACGCTGTTTTATTTTCCAGATCGCTATAGTCATCCCTGCTCAAAACATAGACTTCTGAATTCGGGAGACGGACAAAAAAGAATCTTCGCTCCGGGCGAGCCACGAGCGCGAGGAAATAGGCATCTCCATCCTCTTTTGGACTTGGAAGGGTGATAATCACCAGGCGGGTTTTAGCGTCCACTTGATCCACCGAATAACCCAACCCAGCGGGGGGAACACGTTTTTCCGGATCCAAACGGTCGCCGACATGATTCCAGTAAAATGAGAGGAACTCCTTGCCGTCCTTATCGAGATACCGCATGAAAGAATCCGTGGTGGAATGAAAAAGGAGCGGAATTGCCTCAAAGGTAAAATTCCAGGAAAGACTTCTGTTTTTATCCATATATATTGATTAACCCTCATTTCGCGAGCTTTGATTATACCAAGTGATCATCTCGGTCAAATAGCGCGGGGGGTTCCGCAGGATCATTTTCAACACCTGGGAATTCCCCACAAGACCGTATTTATCGTAGTATTCAAACATTTTGACCAGGGTTTCCACCTGGTAGTTCACCATCCCGGAATTGCGCGCATCTGAAATCCAAACGGATAATTCCTGTTTTACTGCTTGGACGGGTGTACCCAGCACCTTGCTAATCGTTTCCGCCACTTCAATCTGCGAAAGTGCCTGAGGACCGCTTAATTCGAAAATCCCATTTCGAAATTCTTCGGAAGTAAGCACCTTTGCTGCCGCCAAGCCGACATCCTCAAGATCTACAATACTGATCTTGGCATTGATGGAATAGGGCACGGAATAAATACCCTGATTCGTGATGCTTTTCCAGCCAGCCAGGATATTCTGCATATAGGCACAGGGTTGCAGAATAGTGAAATCCATACCCGAGTTGAAAAGAGCTTCCTCAACCTGCATTTTTTGCCAATGGTGCGGCATGGCTTCCACTTGGGGATGGAGGACGGAATGATAAACAAAATGCCCAACCCTGGCCGCTCTTGCCTCCGAAATAACTGTTATTCCAATTTGATACTCATCAGGCGAGACATTCGGGCAGATATGATACACCCGGTGGATTCCAGCCAACGCCTGCTGGAGGATTCCTTCAAATTGCAGACGTCACCAGAAAGTGCCTGCTTTGCACCTTCGCCAGCAACTGAGCTCGCTTGATCGCCGGTGTGAGCCAGAACGCGAACTTTGGCATTTTCTCAGCGCCAGCGCTCAGAACCGCTCTTCCCGTTTTCCCGGATGCTCCAGTGATTAGAATCATGGGTAATAATCTCCAATCGATTTTTCGCTTGCGGAAAAATTACTCCCCGATGCGGTGTTGCGGCGTCGGGGAGCAATTTCCTTCTATCTCACCTGATCGCTCAGGTGTGGGTGTTAAGACAATTTATATGTCTCTTATCCCAGAACGTTATCAGCGCGCGTCTTCGGCGGTTTGGCAATGATGAAGATGAGGTTCATTAAGATGCCAAAGACAGCAGCGGTTGCAATGGGCGGCCAGCCATAGGGGAAGATGCCGGTCAGCAACGGGATGGGCAGACCATTCGGATAACCGATGGTGCCGCCGATACCGATGACCAGGATGGTAGCGCCGATGGCAAGTTTGCCGGGATCGTAGAGATCAACCTTTTCGGCGATCATGAGCGCGATACCCTGCATACCAATGACACCATACAGGTAAACCGCGAGACCGCCCCAGACAGCCGTCGGGACCGTGTTGACGAAATCTTTCAGCGGACCGATGAAACCGAGCAGCATGGCGATGGCGCCGGCAGTGATCAGGGTCACGCCGGAATAGTTCCGGGAGATCACCATCAGGGAGTTGTTCTCGCCGTAGTTGGTACCGGCGGTGGAGCCGAAGAGGCCGTTCACCAGGTCGTTCAACCCATCCAGCATCAGGTTCAGGCCGATGAATTTTGAAAGCCCAAGTTTCTCGCGGCCCTGCTCCTCCGCCAAATGGTCAACATACAAGCTGATCTGGTAGAGGTGGGCGGTGGATTCCGGGATGGTTGCAATGGCCATGATCCCAACGCTAATCATAACGGAAAGTGAAAGGGGATTCGAAAAATCTGGGAAGGTAAATTTCGGGGCTGTGAAGATGCTGGTAGTGCCAAGGGAGCTGAAATCGACCAACCCAACAACGATCGCAAGCAGATAACCGGCGATCGCGCCTAATAGGATTGGGAGCATCCCGATGAAACCCTTCCCTTGCAAATATACAGAAAGCAGGATGGTCACCACCAGGGTGAAGAGGGAAACACCCAGCCATGTGAGAGCTGCGGTTGCCTGGGTTGCTAGATCAAAGGTACCAAAGAACATACCAAGTGCTGCAGAACTCAGACCAATACCAATGACGATGGCAACCGACCCGGTGATGATTGGAGGCAGGACCTTATCCACGCCGGCTTTGCCTCCAGTGAGACGGATGATGAGCCCGACCAGAATGTTGATCACACCGGTGGCGATGAAGCCAGTCTGGACCACTGAAATGGTCTCAGGAGAAGCGGTCTGGCCAAAGGTCAAACCGGGTTCAAGCTGGTTCATGACCATCAAAACGGCAGCGATATAGCTGAAACTCGAGCCGTAATATAGGGGGATATAGTTCCCCATAGAGAGCTTGGAGCCGATCAGGGCAACGATGGTAGCGAAGCCGGTGACAGCCAGCACGGTGGAGACATCGAAGTGCATAATGAGGGCGCAAAGAACTGTCGCCGGGAACATGGTGATTACGTGCTGGAGACCCAGCAGTAACATCTTGCCAACTGGGGGGACATCCTGCGGGAGATATCCAACCACTTTAGTCGGAGTAACTGTAGACATGGGCAGATTCCTTCCTTCGATAGATTGAAATTAAAATGCAGTTTTTCTTGCTTTGTGCGGATCGATCCTCAAGCACCAACCCCGGATCTCACCCCACTTGGAACAGAAAATCCTCACCTTCCGATAGACACCTCCTGTTAAGCTAATTTTAATCTTGACTTAATAATCATACACCATTTGTCAAGATGGAGCGAGCCGGAACTTTCTCGAAATCTCAGCCCCGGCTCGGTTAACCCTATTTTACGAAATGCTCGTAAAGATAAGCAAACAACCAGATCGCAAGCGCTACGGGGATAACATAGAGCACCATGCGAACTTCTGCGATCTCCAACAATTTCCTGGGCTTGACCTCTGTATTAGGCGTTTCCACTTCGGGTGCTGTTTTAATTTCGGCTTCCTTGCTATTCTCTTTTTCTACCATCTTTTTCTCCAATTGATTTTATTCTTTCGATTTGGATACCGACAACAAGAATAATTGCATCCCTTAGTTGACGGAGGATTCCTTCAGTTTTTCTTCCAATGCTTTGTCCAGGCTGCTGAAACCGGCCTTGATCATCATTTTACTCACGCTGTCGATCATGCGGGAGCCCACGCTGGCGAGCGTCCCTCCAATGGTCACATCACCAGTGTAGTTCAGGGTGGTGGTTTGATCGCCATTATCCGCGAATTTCACGTATCCCACACCTTTCGCAAACCCTGGTGCACCGCGGCCATCCACGGTCAGGGTACAGCTTTCGGGCGGGATTTCATCCGAGACGACCAGAGTACCCGCGAATGACCCGGATACCGGACCGATACGCAGGTGGATGGCGGCATCGTAATGATTTGGCTCCACTTCTTTGATCTCCTGCGACCCGGGGATCGCTTTCATCAGCATATTGGGGTCCCGGATCATCTCCCAGACAATTTCCCGCGGACCTTTGAATAAATGTTCGCCTTCTATTTTCATTAAAACCCTTTCTTCCCAAATCAGTTATGGGGTAATTCGATCTTATTTCCTATTTCGAAGCTTTTTGGATGGATTCGAACACCTTGCCAGGGTTCAGGTTCGATTCCAGAAGCTCCAGCTTGAATTCGACGAGCGCATCCTCCAAAGCCTGGATGAATGCCGGCGGGGTCGGTATCGCCCCGGCTTCGCCCACGCCTTTGATCCCAAGCGGGTTCAATGGGGTGGTATTCACCGCGTGGCCGATCTCGATCCTATCTGGCATATCGGTGGCCTGCGGCATGAGGTAATCCATGAAGGATGCAGTGAGCAGTTGCCCGTTCTCATCGTAGGTGATCTTCTCGTACCAGACATTTCCCAGCCCCATCGAAACAGCGCCCTGGATCTGACCCTCAAGCAGTAGCGGATTGATCACAGTTCCGCAATCGTGAACGATCGCGTAGCGCTTGATCTTGGCTTCGATGGTTTCGGGGTCCACCTCCAGAATGAGCGCGACCGCGCCAGAGCCGGTGGCTCCGTAAGGGGGGGCGAAATATGCTGTGGCTTCCAAGCCAGGCTCCACTCCAGGGGCGATCGTGCCGCGCATCGGGTTGGCTTTGAAGGCAAGCTCACCCAACGGGATCTGCTTCTTCGGATCGCTTTTCACGCAGACATACCCCTCGCAAAGATCCACATCCTCCACCGGCACTTCCAGGAATTTCGCCCCGGTCGCCAGGGTCTTTTCACGGACTTTGACCGCTGCCAGGTGCATGGCGGTTCCGGCAATGGCTGCCCCGCGGCTGGCGAAGGTGCCCGCGCCCCAGTGGAAATGGTCGGTATCACCAGTGATCACCTTCACATCCTCGGGTTTTACGTTAAGCTGTTCAGCCACGATCTGGGCGAAAACGGTATAGTGCCCCTGACCCTGGGTGGAATACCCGGTGGAGCAACTGACCTTTCCATTGTTGCCAATGGTCACACGCGCGCCTTCATACGGCCCAACCGATGTACCCTCCGTAAAGGTCACCACGCCGATCCCAAGATGCTTGCCTTCCTTGCGGGCCTTGGGTTGGATTTCCTCGCGGAATTTTTTATAGTCCACCATTTCCAGAACGCGGTCCAGGTTACCCTTATAATCGCCGGTATCCAGCACACCCTCCACGAAGTCCTGCCCGATGATGCCGGTATGAACCGGAAACTCGGCGGGTGTGAGCAGATTCTTGCGCCGAAGGTCGGCCGGATCCATCTTCAGCTCTTTCGCAGCGATATCCAGCATGCGTTCCATGATGAACACGCCTTCCGGGCGGCCCGCGCCGCGCACAGGGGTGACCACCATTTCATTGGTGAAGACCATGCGGATCTCGGTATAGAAATTCGGTACACGGTAATTATTGACCGTATGGGTCTGGGTATTGAGCGGAACGGTCATTCCATAGGAATCGTAGGCACCGGTGTTGTGGTAGAACACATCCTTGAATCCCAGGATGGTGCCATCCTTCTTGAGGGCGATCTCGCAATAATGCACCTGGTCGCGCTCGGAGGTGGTGCCCAGGAAGTTCTCACGCCGGTCCTCGATCCACTTGATCGGGCGGTTCAGCTTCATCGCGATCCAGGGCAGCAGCACATCGTCGGTCTGCGAGGTCATCACCTTGGGGCCAAACCCGCCGCCGATGAAGGGGATCTCCACCCGCACCTGGTTTTCCACCAGTCCCAGCCTACCGGCAATGGCGCCACGCAGCGGTAATGGGGCCTGGGCCGTGGCCCAGACGGTCATCTCTTCTTTGCGGTCGTTCCAATCCACCACGAAACCGCGGTTTTCCATCGCTGCACCGGCATTGCGGTCAGCGTTGAGCTTTCGCGTGATGACCACATCCGCATTCTTTTTGGCTTCCTCATAATTCCCGGCTTCCTGCTTGACCAGGGCAGCCATGTTGGAGGGCAGATCCTCGTGCACCAGCACGGATGTATCCTCCCAGGCTTTCTCCAGATCCACCACCGCCGGCAGCGGTTCCACGTCAAAAACGATGTCGTCGAAGGCATCCTCGGCGATGTAGCGCGATTCCGCGATCACGATCGCGATGGGTTCACCCGAGAAGCGTACCTTATCTTTGGCAATTGGAACCAGGGTGCGGGCATTGAATTGCGAGCCTTTGATGGCAGTCGGTGGCGGCACCTGCAGCGGCCCCGGTTTCCAGTAATCCCCAAAATCCTCGGCGGTGTAGATGGCGACCACACCCGGGCGCTTCAACGCGGCGGAGACGTCGATATTCTTGATGCGCGCGTGAGCATAATCGCTGCGCATGAAGGCGGCGTGCAGCATGCCCGGGATGACGATATCATCTATAAACTGGGCTTTGCCAGTTAAAAGCTGCGGGTCTTCCAGCCGGGTTTCTCTTTGACCAAAATATTTTCCAGTCACGGTATCACCTCTCAGGTCCTATTTGCCAGAAGACATTTTCTTCGAAGCGTCCAGCGTGGCTTCGATGATCTTTTCATAGCCGGTGCAGCGGCAGATGTTGCCATCAATCGCTTCACGAACTTCCTCCTCCGTGGGGCTCGGGTTCTGCTCAAGGAAGGGCGTCAGGGTCATCAGGAAGCCCGGGGTGCAGAAACCGCATTGCAGCGCGTGTTTCTCGGTGAAGGCTTGCTGCAGGGGATGAAGATGCTCGGGGGTTCCCAGCGATTCCACCGTGTGGATATCGTGCCCATTCGCCTGAACCGCGAACATCAGGCAGGAACGGACGGCTTCGCCATCGAAAATGATGGTGCAGGCACCGCAGATGCCGTGTTCGCAGCCTACGTGCGTACCCATCAGCCCCAGTTCGTGACGAAGAAAATCGCTTAGAAGCAGACGGGCTTCCACCTCGCGGGAGTATTTTTGTCCATTCACAGTGACGGTAACAGGGAATAATTTACTCATGGTCATTCTCCTCGCTTGGCCCGTTCAAACGCTTCGGTTAGACACCGCACGGTCAGCACCCGCACAAGATTGCGTCTGTATTCCGCCGTGCCGTGCAGGTCGGTGGAGGGATCAATCTCGCTCATGGCTGCCTCGGCGACCTCCTTGTATGCTTCCTCCGATGGCGCTTTGCCGACCAGGATCTCCGGCGCGCTCTGCGAGAGGATGGGCATCTCTCCCACCCCCATGAAGACCAGGCGCACATTCTTGCAGCTACCTTTTTCGTCCAGCGTGACCACGGAGGATACTGCCGCCTGGGCATACCCACCCCGCTGGCGGGAAACCTGGATATATTTACTGCCCGTTTTAGGGGGCAGCGGGCTGAGGACAACCTCAGTCAGCATTTCATCCGGTTCGATCACTGTCATGAACGGTCCCAGGATCAGATCAGGCGCCAAAACGCGCCGCTCTCCGCCTTTGCCGCGGATGACCATTTCCATGTTCATCACGATAGCGATGCTCGGAAGCTGCCCAGCCGGGTCGGCGTGGGCGATGGCACCCCCAAAGGTGCCGCGTGCGCGGATCTGCGGGTGGGCGATGAATTTGGCGACTTCCTTTAGCAAAGGGTACCGCTTGGCGATCTCCGGGCTGTATTCCACCTGTTTTACCCGCGTCATGGTTCCAATCGCCAGGCAACCATCAGGCGTGGGCTTGATATAGGAGAGCTCGGGGATGTTATTCAGATCCACCAAGGCTGCCGGGCGCGCCATACGAAAGTTCATCGCGGCGATCAGGCTCTGCCCCCCGGCAAGGACTTTGCCGTTGTAGCCCAGCTCCGCGAGTGTATCCAGCGCTTCTTCCGTGCTGGATGGGGCGTAGTAATCAAATCGGACTGGCTTCATAATTGCTCCGCCTTCTCAAAGTTTTCGGCGTCCCAATATTGGGATCCGCCAGAGAATTTATCATCACAATATTGGGGTTTTCCATTCAAGCCGAATGGAAAACCCCTTTTAATTTATTTTTCCTTGAAGGCCACGAAGCGGCCCCACATCGACTCAGCTTCCATCGCCTTCTGCAGGTAGCAGCCGATGTAGTAACGCCCGCTCTTGGCGGTGGCGATATCGCCGGCCAGATTCTCGGCATGGACAATATGTCTTGGGGAACAGGTTCAGGTGCATATCCTGGTAGATAGTGATCCAGCGGATACATCTCATCCCAATCTTTGCCAAAATCCTTCATCAGCTTGGCATTGGCTTCGGCGAAGGTCTTGGGATGCCAGATGCGCATGATGGTGTTCATGGGATGGTCGGCGGAAACTGCGTCCACGCCGATCCACTTGATCTTCATATCGGTCGCCCACTTGGAGAAATCGGGTGAAGGACCCGGGTGCTTGACCATGTAGCGGAACTCGTCCGATTGTTTGCTGCACCAGCCGAATTTGTTCCAGCCAGTCTTGATAACCAGGATGTCGCCCTTGCGGATATCGACCACATCGTGGATCATCTTGGGGGTGTAAACGCTGGAATCGCTGACCAGGTGGGAGATATCGGCGATGACGCCCGGGCCAACCCATTCTTCCAGGGGCACCTGCCCGATGGTTCGCCCGTCTTGGATAGAAATGCTTCTCGCCGTCCATGTGTGTACCCAGGTGGATGCTGGCATTGCAGATGGAGCCGTTGCGGCCCATGCCAAAGAACTGCCCGCCCACGCGCTTGGTGTAGGTGACACTCAGCGGAATGTAGTTCAGCCACTGCGGCGTCTGCACGCTGAAGGGCACGGTCATATCGACCATCTCCGAATTTTCCATGGCTTTGAAGAACTCGGCGTCGCTCATCCCGGCCGGGGCAGTATAGGCGACCACGCGCGACCAGGCGGTTTCCACTTCCATGTACGGGATCGGCATGATGCAGATCCAGGCGCGTTTGTTCTTGAGCTTGTCGATCTCGCCTACGATGCATTCCGCAAGCACCAGGTGCGCTTTCGGCATCTGGATGTGGGTCAGGTCGTAATACTCGCCCTGCGGGAAGGTTTCATCCCAGGTCTTGCCGGTTTCCTTCTTCAGCTTGGCTTCAGCCAGCTTGAAAATGATTGTCGTGCATGCGCCGGATGGGAGTGTTCATGGGGTGCTCAGCCGCGCCGCAGTCCACACCAACTACCTTGAGCTTCATCTCCAGCGCCCACTTGTAGAATTCCATCGAGGGACCGGGATGGCGCACGAGGAAACCGAATTCCTTGGATTCCACGCCGCCCTGGGCGCTGGCGTTAACCACATCTGGCTGGTCAAAGGAATATTTGTGATAGCCGGTGTTGATGATCAGAATATCGCCGGGTTTCACTTCGGCTTTCTTCTGGATCATTTCAGGTGTAATTATGCTGTAATCCGAGACCATGTCCGAGATATCCACCACCACGCCCGGACCGCACAGGTCCGCGAGGGGGATATCCGCGATGGCCCGCCCTCCGGAATGGAAAGCCGTCTCTCCAACCAGGTGGGTGCCCACCGTGTTGCTCCAGTTCAGGATCTGCCCGTTCGCACCCTGGCCGCCGCCATAAGCGCCGGTGACCCGTTTGAAGAAGTGCACCTCAAGCGATTTTTCTCCTGGCCAGGGGGGGGTGAAGATACTGCAATCCTGGGTCAGATCGTACATTTTGGCTTCGGTCATCATCTTTACAAAGGTATCTCGGTTCATCGCAAATCTCCTTTAACCGTTGATTGAGTTAGAAACCGTATTTTTCAGCGAAGGCGACCAGCGCGTCTTCAAATAATTTCATGGGTGCGGAAGCAACCCCAGCGCCCACCTGCCCAACTCCCGGGTCCTTGTGCGCAACACCGGTATTGACCCGCGGGGCGATCTGCTTTTCCACCACCTTACGGATATCGACGCCCGTGGGGGTGCCGCGGAAATCCAGGAAGGGGATGGTGAAGTTCTTGTTCTCGGCGTATGTGATCTCGTACATATCCAGGGTGGTGTTGATCGCATCCCGGGGAGAGCCGCCAATAAAGGTCACCAGCGCGGGGGCTGTGGCCATGGCAAAACCGCCAATACCGGCTGTTTCAGTGATGACCGAATCGCCGATATCCGGGTTGGCGTCTTTCTCCGTGAAGCCAGGAAAATAGAGCGCCTTGACGATGGGGGAGGGTGCGGTGAACCAGCGGTTGCCCAGCCCGCTCACTTGCAGCCCGTAATCCGTCCCATTGCGACACATAATGGTGACGATTGTGCTGCCTTCCACATTTTCACCGGCGGCGGTCATGGTCTTGCAGGCTGCCATCACCGGGTTGAGGATGCTGAGCGCGTTTTCACCCAGGAACTTGATCACTTCGAAAGCGGTGGCGGTATCCTTGGCTGTTTTGGCGATATATGGCGCCAGTTGGGTAGTCCACAATACCGAGGCTGCATCCAGGCGGTTGTGCCCGTCATCGCCCATGTGAAGTGCCTTGGCAATTATGGTGCGGATATCCAGCCCGCCCGCAGCTTCCAAAGCAGCCTTTACCGTGGGTCCCAGGGTGTTTTCCATCCAGTGCAGCTTGGTGAGCACATCTTCGCTGTAGGCGCCCATGCGCAGCACCTTGCCGCGGCCTTCATTCAGGTTTGAGTAGCAGGTGATGTTGTGAACTTTATTTTCGATGATATACACTGACATCGAGGGTGAGATCACTCCCGCCATCGGACCGGTGCACATATGTTCGTGACAGGGGGCGAATTCGATCTTGCCGGATTCCAGCATTTTCTTCGCTTCTTCCTCGTTCTTCGCTTTGCCCTCAAAGAGCAATGCTCCGATCATGGCTCCCTTCATGGGGCCAGCCATGCGCTCCCAGGTGATGGGCGGGCCGGCGTGCAGAAGCATATTCTCGTGCATACCGGGCACCTTGTCGATGGCCTTGCCCATACTGACCGCCACAGGTTTGGCTTCCATGAATTTTTCACAAACGATAGCGTTGGCTTTCTCAATATCGATCATTGATATTCCTCCAGGGAACAATTGAAGATGACTTTATGCGCCTTTTTGTTTCATGCGTTCAAGAATACCCATCAGTTTTTCATTACCACCGGCTGGTGGTTTCCAATCCACGTGAACGTACGGGGCTTCCTGCGCTTTCAGGTTGGCCGCAAAGGACTCCAGCCCTACGTTGATGGCCGCCATGGGTTTCTTCAGGTTGGCCAGGTCCACCGGTTTTCCCTGGGTCGCTGTCGCAGGTGCTCCGCGCTCGCCGAGCGCCCGCATGATGCGCCCCACCCTGCGCACGACCAAATCGTTACTGGTATCCACCCAGGCGCCAGCTTCCTTGAGCTTGCTGATCTGTGAATCCAGGTTCTGCGGGTCTTCATCCGTGCCAGTCACCACGCAAACGACCTCCAGGTGGCGGCCTGCACGTTTAGCGATCTCGATGGACTTGGCGATGGCCTCCCCGAGCTCGCAAGCAGGGTCAGGGTGCGACCCGTAGCCAATAACCACATCCAGCATGATGACCGCCACCTCGGGGTCATTGGCTTCTTCATACAGTCTGCGGATGCGCAGTTCATTATCCATCATGGGGTGCAGGCGTCCGACCGTGAATTCATCTTCGCCCAGGTCAACGATGCAGTTCTCCTGGCTGACCAGCGCATCCGCCATCTTATTGTCTTTATTTATTGGCGCGTTGGCCCAAACCCTTGGCAGGTAACCAGCCAGGATATATTGGGCTTCGTAGGCAAGGGTGCCGCCGGAGAACAACCCGCGGAAATATTTCTGTTCCGGGGTGAATTTTTCGATGGAAACATCAGCGGCCGGGCGCAGATCCGGCGGGTTCTTCGCAAACTCAACCGCCAGTCTGGCGGCATCATCCATGCCGGTGGCGAAGAACAAGTTGCCGTCCTGAATGGTTGTAACTGCGCGGGCAATGAAATTAACCACCACCGGTTTGCCTGCCTTGCGCGCCACTTTAAGTACTTCCTCAGCCACCTTGGGCGCAGGCGGTTTGGAAACCAGCACGATCACTTTTGTATCCGGGTCGCGGATGAGTGCATCAAGAGCCATCAGGTAAGTGATGGCGCCAACTTTCTCGCTCAAATCCCGCCCACCGGTGCCGATGCCGTAGGTGATTCCGCCCCCAAGCTGGTGAATACGGGAGGCAACCTGCTGCAGCCCGGTTCCGGCCGCGGCTACGATACCGATAGGTCCGTTCCGCACCTTGTTGGCAAAAGCGAGACCCATCCCGCCTATATTGGCTGTGCCGCAATCGGGACCCATCACCAGAAGACCGGCCTCTCGTGCCTGAGTCTTGAGCGCGATCTCATCCTCCACGCTGACGTTATCGCTGAAGAGGTGGACGTGCTTGCCCAAACGCAGCGCCTCGCGGGTGACTCCCGCGGCATACCGCCCAGCCACCGAAACGATCACCCAGCTTGCGTCCGGCAGCATCTCTGCTGCTGCTTCCAGGCTGTGGGGCATGTATTCCTGGTCAATATCCGATTTTCGCGCTGCCAATAACTCATCTACTTTACCGATCGCCTCTTCAGCGACCTGCGCGGATTCCGATTTCACCACGATCACCAGGTCATCCGGTTTGGAGGCCTGTACTTCGGTCGTATTGAGATCAATATGAGCCAGCAGTTCCTTGTTGGATTCGGTTCCCATCACAACTCCGGCATCCAGGACGCCAGGGAGACCAGCCAGGGACCGTTGAAGCTGCATTAATTTGGCAGAGTCGTAATACACTCCACTGCGGATTTGGGTTTTAATAATCGCCACGTAAACACCTCGGATCACAAGGGAATTTCAACCTGATACCGTTCTTGAAGGGATACTCCACGGGTAAAATAATCGCAGAAGAGAAAATCAATTCCGTCATTGAACCTGTTTATCAATATAGCACAGGCGAAAACTGGTTTACAAATATCATATTCACATATCTTGTATGACAAATGATACCCACTGGTGTTTCAAAAAAAACATCCCCCAATCAAAGTATGGACGATGGGGGATGTTTTTTATCGTATCACGCAGGATTAAAGGTCGAGTGTCTCCGGGACACGGAATTTGGCGTTCGCCTTGCGGACAGCCGGCGTTACCTTGAAGGAGAGATCATCGCCGATGGTCTCCTTGCAGAAGTTCTTGATGCGTCCATTCCACATATCCTGATCCAGGTAGAAGACCTTGGCACCCCCCAGCTCGTGCTGGTACTGCGGCCAGGGTTTGGTGGGTTGGGCCATCTCCAACCCGGCCATACGCCAGCCGTTGTAGGATTCGAAGGTGGTCCACCATTCCTTGCACTTCAGGATCTCAAGCGCGTAATAGGTCTTGGCGTAGTACATCGGCCAGCCCACACGCGCGCGGCGGGAGAATGCCATGGTGTGCAGACTGATGGCCAGGTCCTTGTCCCAGACGCGCCCGTTGGCAAAACCGAGCCATTCGCCGTCGATCAGGCCTACCATGGCGAAGGGATCCTTCATACGCTTGCGGGTGAGAGCGAGCACTTCGCCATACACACGCACGCCAACGATATCGTAAAAGTCTTTTTCCACATGCATCACCTTCTCGAGGTAGCCGAGCATGAGGGGAATGTCGCTTTCTTCAACGGCGCGGATATAGAGGGTGCGGCCGTCTTTGAGGGTGATCTGGGCTTCCGGCCAGGGTGGAAGCTTCATCGGCGGAGCGGATAGCAATGCTTCGATCTCGCGCACATTGATCTTGATCTCTTCCACAGAAACAGGGGTTGGGGGTTCAACTCTCATTTTTTTCCTTTACTTTCAGTTGATATATGGAAAATCTAAAAATCAGTATAGCATCCGTAAAAGAGCGCGTCAATCAATGGTCAGACAATTAAGAGCAATCAAGGACTTAAATCATATCCAGGGAGCCTGATTTTTCTGACAAATGTCCATCTTCTCATTATTAACGAAAAAACTGGCAGCCGGGACCGCCAGTTTCTCCTGGAAAGGTTGAATAAATTACAAAGAATTGTCTGATTTTGAACTCTCAGTTCAATTAATCCCTGACTCAACCGAGGTTGAAATCCTCCCGCTCAAAATCAGGCACCCGATTGATGATGACGCCTGTCACCCTGCCCCCGCTCAGCCGCAATTGTTCTCTGGCTGCCTCCAGCTTTGAGCGACGTGTCCTGTGCGGCCGGATTACCAGCAGTACCCCATCCACCAGGGAGGAGGCTATCCTGGTGTTCACGTCCTCCAGGGGCATACCATCCAGAATGACCCACTCGCTAGTCTTAATTAGCCTGGTGATCAACCCGCTCAGTTTTTCTCCCGGGATGATCTCGTTCTCCATTCGCTGGGTACCGCCTGGGATGACCGAGAGACCGGGAAGCAATTCACTCTTGAAGGCTACCTTATTGAAATATGCCCTGCATCCCGGAATAGGTCCGTCAGGCCCGGTTGACCTGCATGACCGAAATACTTGTGGACTTTCCCATCCCCCGGGTGCGCGTCCACCAGGCACACTTTTCTGCCGGATAGCGCCAGCGAGCAGGCAATGTTCACCGCCAAAAATGTTGTTCCCTCCCCGGCATCGGCTGCGGAGATGAGCAGGGATTTTCCCGATTTTCCTTTTTGAAGAAAATCAAGGTTGGTGATAAGGGATTGAACAGCCAGCGCGGTGTTCGATTGCGGCTGCTGAATGACTAGCGGTTCGCCTTCTGGGAGGGCGTGCCTGGTCTCAGGGACGACCGCCAGAACTGGCGCATCAACCAAACTGCGTATTTCACCAGGGTAATTCAGCGATCCACGCGCATAATCCGTAAGCAGCGCTCCGCCCACCGCCAGGATCAAACCCGCCATGCCAGCCAGGATGGTGTTGAAGTACCAGATCGGACGCACGGGGCGTTCTGGTACTGCGGCGGATTCGATCTGCACCACGTTGGGGGTATATTGCGAGGCATTCAACCGCACCGTTTCCAGGTTGTTCACCAGATCCAGGTAAATCCTCCGGTACTGATCCAGGGTGGATTGCAGCAGCAGGAACTTGGAATCGGCGCGGATTTCACCTGTATCAGAGGGTTTTTTCATCACCTCCAGGTTGGCTTTGATCTGTTGATATTTGGCTAGCACCGGCAGAAGCTGATCCGCCTGGTTCTGTTTCATCAGCCCGGATTGTTTTTGGACCAGGTCCAGCGAGGCAAGCAGCGGAATGATCTCTTTTTGCAATAATGCAATCTCCGCACTGATCGAGTCAATCTCGCCGTTCACCGTATCCAACTGACTTTGCACCTGCTCCGTATTGTAGGTGTCAAATTCCTGTTGGATCTTATCCATCTGGGATTGAACCTCGGCGATTCGTTCGTTCAGGCTTGTTTCATTGGCGGAATAACGCGCCGCCATCAGGTTTGTGTTCTGGTCGATCATGCCCTGGACAATAGCGTTGGCAATATCCGCTGCCCTCTCAGGAGCTGCGTTCTGCACAGTGATCTCCAATACCTGCGAACTGCCCACCTGCACCACCCGCACTTTGCGGGCTTTGATGGGGTACCCCAATGATTCCGAAGCGGCACTCAATACCGCCTGGCTGGTGGGCAACTCCACGTTGGTCAGAAGGAGCTGGATATCATCCATAAAGATGGTGTCGGCGGATTTGCCCTGCTGCCCGCGGGTGACCAATACCTTGGCGGTACCTTCATATACAGGCGTCATTACCCGACTGGCGATAAAACCGCTTAGCAGCCCGACGATCAGCCCGGTCAATATAAGCCAGAGCCACCGGCGACAAAATAAGTATGCATAGCGAAAATACATCTTCCCTCCTCGAACGGGCATGAATGATGAGCAGACTTCGATTATTTATCGCAGTGAAAAATTTCGCACACTGCGTGATTTACAATTAATTCAGCGCCGAATCGGCGGCGGCGATCACCTGCTCCACACCGTCTTCGCCCAGCCCGGCGAAGAGCGGCAGCGTGACTTCACGGTTGCCGGCTTCCTCGGTCCAATGCAACAACCCATCCAGAGTTGGCGCCAGGCTGCGGTAGGCGCTGAAGCGATGGATCGGGGGGTAATGAATGCTGGTCTGGATTCCTGCAGCCTTCATCTTTTCCATGAATTCATAACGGCTGACACTCGTAGGCAGGATCACGGGCATAAGGTGAGCCGCCCCGATGCCGCGGTTATTTTGAAAGGGCAGTCCGAGCTCTGGATGTATGGCTGCCAGCCCGTCCATATATTGCCTCACAAATCCCCGGCGGCGCTCATTGTTGGCAGGAAGCTTATCGAGCTGCACGATCCCAATAGCTGAGCGGATTTCATCAATGCGGTAGTTGTAGCCCAGGTCCACCACGTCATACGTCCAGGCGTGGCCTTTGTGCCGGTCCCAGGTGAGCGTGGTCATTCCGTGCGATCGCAGGCGGCAGAGCTTTTCATAAAGCGTGTCATTGTTGGTCACCGCCATGCCCCCTTCTCCGGTGGCCATGTTTTTGTTGGAGAAGAAGCTGAAACAGCCGATATCCCCCCAGCAGCCCATATGCCTGCCCTCCAGCGAGGAACCAACCGCATGGGCGGCATCCTCAATGATCTTAAGATTGTGCTTTCGGGCCAATTCCTGGAAGGCGGGCATATCGCAGGGATACCCGCCGTAATGCATCACCATCAGCGCGCGGGTACGCGGGGAGATAAGCCGCTCCGCTTGCTCCGCCGATAGATTGAGGTCATTCAATCCGCAGATATCAGCAAAGACCGGCACTGCACCGGTGTAACGCACCGCGTTGGCTGTGGCAACGAAGGTAAGCGCCGGAAGAATAACCTCATCCCCGGGCTGCAGACCCACAGCCAGGCAGGCCATGTGAAGGGCTGCTGTCGCGTTTGTCACTGCCAGGGCATATTTTGCCCCGGTGAACCTGGCAAAACGCGCTTCGAAATCCTGGGTGACCTCTCCCATCGTCAGCCAGCGGCTCTTTAGGACCTTCAGAACCGCCTCCTGTTCCGCTTCACCCAAATCGATATCTGCTAGCGGTATTTTCCAGCCCATTAGGCCGCCTCCAGGGGAAGAAATTCCTCACGCATGGTTTCGAAATCGCGGGTGGCCATTTCATAATCATCCGGCCGTCCCAAATCCTGCCAGTAGCCATCGTATTCATATCCAACAACCTTTTCCCCGGCGCGTAAAAGGATCTTTACAAGGTCGGGGAAGTCCAGGTACTCGCATGGCGGGATGTATTTGAGCACTTCCGGTTCAAAAACATAGATACCCATGCTCACCAGGTAATCGTTGACGGGTTTCTCGATGTAGTCCGCAATCCGGCAATCGCCGTTCTTGATGATCACTCCCAGATCCACGCGGTTTTGGCGGTGATGGGCGGCAATGGTGGCGATGGCTTTCTGGTCCTTGTGAAATTTGACAAGCTCCCGGAACCGCAGCTTGGTGAGGATATCCCCGTTCATAACCAGAAAGGTGGAATCAAGTCCGGTTACCTGCGAGATCGGACCTGCCGTACCAAGTGGTTTATTCTCCAGGCTGTACCCAATTTGCACACCCATACTGCTGCCATCCTGGAAAAATGCCATAAGCAAATGGGATAAATGCCCAACGGTCAGGGTAATATCGGTTATGCCTTCCTCCTTCATCTGCAGGAGGATCACCTCCAGGATGGGCATCTCGCCGATCGGCATCAATGGCTTGGGCAAGATCTTGGTATACGGGGAAAGCCGCGTCCCCTTGCCGCCCGCAAGTACTACTGCTTTCATTTCCCACCTCCCCTAAAAGACATACGATTTTCCGTTGTAATGCTCCAAATGTTTTCGGATCCACTGAATGGTGCGATCCAACCCCTCGTCCAGGCTGGTCTCTGGGAACCAGCCGATCGTTTCCCTGGCCAGGGAATTATCGGAAAGCAGCCGCTGCACTTCCGAAACTTGGGGACGCAGTCGAGCCTCGTCCACCGAGATCTCCACCTTGCGACCCACCTTTTGGATCACCTTCATCGCCAGATCGCCAATGCGGATGTCGTTTCCGGTGCCCAGGTTGAACACCCGACCCTCCACGTGATCGGCTAGAGCTGCGCAAATGAAACCATTGACCGTATCATCCACGTAAGTGAAATCACGGGTAGTATCCAGATTTCCCAGCCGGATGAGCGGCTGGCTGAGTGCCTGTACGATGATGGTGGGGATCACCGCCCGGGCGGATTGGCGTGGGCCGTAAGTATTGAACGGCCGCACGGTCACCACCGGCAGCCCGTAGGCGCAATAAAAGCTCTCTGCCATCTTGTCCGCCCCGATCTTGCTGGCGGAATATGGGGATTGCCCTTGCAGAATGTGTGATTCATTGATTGGAACCGTACGGGCAGTTCCATATACCTCGCTGGTGGAGGTGTGCACCAGGCGACCCACATTCTTTTCAACGCAAGCCAGCAGCACATTGAGCGTGCCCAGCAGGTTCGTTTCCGCCACCTCCACCGGATGCTTGTAGGAATAGGGGATGGAGATCAGAGCCCCGAGGTGAAAGACCACCTGGCAGCCCTCCACCGCGGCGTTCACCGTTGGCATATCACGCAGGTCCCCAGCGACAACCTCGATCTGCGAGAACACCTCCGGTCGGACATAGTGCAGCAGCCCCCGATCGCCGCGCGAGTTATAACGCACAAACGCGCGCACGATTGCCCCGGAATCCACCAGTTTTTCCACCAGGTGGCTGCCGATGAACCCCCCCGCCCCGGTAACCAGAACGTGCTGCCCCTGCAAAGTCCGTGTCATGTTCGTCCTTTCAGATTCCTTCCACCCAGGAACCATAATCCAGGGAAGTGGTTGGCTCGACCAGTTTTTCGTAAATTCCACTCAGTAAATCCCCCAGGAAAACTACCCGCGCGTTCGATTCACAGCAGATATCCAATACCGCGTTCTTCGCCCGCAGATCGCGGCAGGGAATGGTGCTGATGATCACTCCCACATCATGCTTTTGCACCAAGGCGGGAATATTCTTCAGCGTGCCCAGCACCCAGTTACCATCGATCCTCATCCCGATCCGGCGGGGATCCTCGTCATCCACGATGCCCACGATGGTAAATGCGTACCCGAAGATGCCGCGTTTGAGCATCCAGGTCGCGACCTGGCAACCTTCGCCGGTGCCGATGATCAATACCCGTTCACCAAAGGCAAATACCCGCTGCCGCCAGGAAAGCCACCTTCCCGCCAATGCGGAGACCAGCCGCAGCCGGTAGCGAATGCTGATGAAAAGCGCAAGGGAGACCAAGCCAATAAAGAGGATCATGGCTGAGGGCAGCGCCGGATAGGGTAGATATCGATGCAAGCCATTTACCCAGTTGCCGAGCAGTGCCAGAATTGTGATCATTCCCACTGAGAACACCAGTGAAAATCCATCCTCCATGGTGGCGCGTGACCAGATCACCCGGTTGACACCCGTCACCGCATTCAATCCGCTGAAGAAGAGTGCGATGAACATCGCCATAACAGCCATCTCGGGGATGCCCCAATTGAGAGGTCCCTGGCTGCGCCAAAGTAGACCAGCGAAGATCACCACTGCCAGCGCCGTTAAAGTGTCAACAAATAACCAGGAAAGATGGCGGGAGGTTAGCCTCGATATCGGACCTGAAAAGATATTGACTTCAGGGATCTTGGACTTCGCGATGCGGGGTAAAAAGATAGCAAAAGTCCAAAAAATGATATCCAGGTCAGAGAAAAAACTGTGGTTGCGGACATAAAGCCTATCGAGGCGAAGCTTATCAGGCAGGATGCTGTTGATATACATCCCCATAAGATCGCTGCCGCTGAGCAGGGATTCCTCATCGTGGTAAAGGATGCTTGCCGGGCTGGTGATCCCGGGGCGCACCGAGAGGATCTCAGCGCGAATCTCGCTTTCCCATTCGGCAGCCACCTTCGGATCTTCCGGTCGCGGTCCCACCAGGCTCATATCCCCCTTGAGCACGTTCCAGAGCTGCGGCATTTCGTTGATCTTCGTATCCCGCATCCAGCGCCCAAACGGAGTAATGCGGGCATCATCGCTGCAGGTGAGCGGGGGTCCCGCGTAGCTTTCAGGGCACTCATACATCGTCCGAAACTTGAGTATCTTGAAATTCCGCCCACCCTTGCCCACCCGATTCCCGCGGAAGAAAAGCGGGCCTGGGGAATCGCGCTTGATCAATATGTAAAATAAAAGCAGAAATGGGGAAAGGAGGATGACCGCCAGGAAAGAGGCCGTGATATCCAGCCCGCGTTTGGTAATTCCACCCAGCAGGCGCGGGAAATCACGCGTGGCAGCGGGATGAGAGAGCGCCCAGCGGGTGGAGTTGATGTAGGTAGAAATTCGGATCATGGAAATATTGGATCGATATGGCGTTGGATTTACCCAGCGGTAATACTGGCTCCAGGAGCTTCGATCGGTTCCAGCCACTCTTCGCGCCAAAAAAGAAAGCAGCGCCGGTCGCAGCGCCCGAAAACAGGCGTTCCCAGACAGATGACGTTTTCGAGCAGCACCACCCCGCGGCATTTTTTTACCTTGTAGTCTCTTTCGTCTAAAAATCTCTCCAAGGGCTGCAAAACCCGCTGGGTGGTCCCACAATACTCACTCATCGCGTCCAGAAACGCGCAGCCTTTCAGCTCCTGCCAGCGGTCCAGGCTGGCGTTGATCTCTTCGCGTGCCTTCACCCGCACCCAGTCTCCCGCCTGATAGGTTGCCGGGGATTTGCTTTTCGAGGTGATATTCATATATACCCCCCTGGTATCATTTTTCTGCATGGAGTCAATTTTCTTCAGGATCGCTTTCGCCTGCGTCTTTACCACCCGGTTCCAGGGTAGCGCCAGGCTGCGTTTGATCCAAACCTTCCATGGCACCGGCTCCGGGTCTGCCCTTCCAGTGGAAATCCGCGGCAGGCAGGGAACCTGGCAGCCATCCATCCGCATTTCCTCACGGGGGGTGGTCATTCAATCCCCTCCACCACTGCAGCCATTGGTTCTCCCATCGTCGAAGTCTGGGATTCAGATGGAATTGGCTTTTGATCTGCGATGCAATCCGGACAGGGCTGCTGATCTATGGGCGATTTCCCGATCTGATGGAACCGCAACATCCCCTCCATCTTTGAGATGAACGGCATTTCCGGATTCAGCTTAAGCAGCTTTTGAGAAAATGAAAGAGTCGCGCGGTTGGCCAGAGGTCTCAGCAAGGGATGCAGCACCACCCGCTGACAAACCGGGCGGGCCTCAAAGCCCATTCGGAACTTAAATTCATTTACCGATTCCGGCGCGTCCAGGGAGTGCAGGCTGTAAAAAATCTCCTTCACCCCAACCCGGGAAAGCAGATCGCAGCTGACATTGAAGAAAAGGACATTATTTACGTGCATATTAAGGTATTTATGGTCGCAGATCGCGAAGGGAACACAGAAAGTATCCCCAATGCGGGCAATCAGCAGGCAGGCGGCAAGTTTTTCCTCAACAATGGCCGACCAGGCCTCAAAACCCGGCAACCCATTCGCAGCACGGCAGATCCGCTCCCAATCTTCCTGGCGCATGCTTTTAGACCGGTTCTGCCGCTGGAGGGTATCCTTCTGCAGTACCCAACCCTCGGTGGCCAACCGCTCGAATGCGATCTGCTCCACATGGCAATGATCCATCCCGCGCCGAACACCGTTGCGTGCCTGCGAGCGCAACAAATCCATGGTGTACGGCGGCTGCAGCACCACATGGTAGCTGACCATGCCCCCGCTTGATCCCAGCGGGCAGGAATAACGCAGTGCCAGGTTGCCCTGACCAACCAATAGGGATCGGACTTCCTCCTCATCAGGCTGGATTAACCAATGATAAGGAAAAGCCTGAAGCACCCGCGGACCGGCGTCATACCAGTAACTACTCTGGGAACGGATCACCCGGTACCCCTGGCGTGTCAGCCACTCGGAAAAAATATCCGGATTCACTCTGCGACCTTTCCTTTGCAAGCTGTCTGGAAAAGCATCTGCTCATGCAAACGAGTGCAGCGGCTGCGCGAATGGCGGGCTTCCAGGTTTGCTCTGCCATTTCTGCCCAGCCAATCCGCCAGATCTGGGTGACTTTTTAGCGCAAGGATCTCCCGCACCACCTGGTCGGGTCGGTCCAGTGACACAACCAGCCCGCAGCCGGTTTCTCGAACCAATGCAGCGGTCTCGCTATCAGGTGGGGCGATTAGAATTATTGGTCGTGCGGCCGCCATGATATTGAATATCTTGCTCGGCAGGGAAGTCCGCGCCGCTTGAGTGTTAAGCATGACCAGGTGCACATGCCCCGCCGCGAGCATTTCTGCATAAGTCTCCCGGGGTTGGAACGGCAGGAAAAGAATGTTGCGCAGTCCCAGCTCGCTGGCGGTTTTCATCATCTGTTCCTTTTTGCACCCCTCGCCCACAATTACGAAGTGGATATCCTCTACATTGGAAAGGCTGGCCGCCGCCTCTAGGATCACTTCCGGGCAGGACGCCACCCCGAGATTGCCTGCGTACAGAACCAGGTATTTGCCTTCCAGCCCGGCACGGCGAGAAAAATCATTGCGGGGGGATGATGGTTTAATCCGTTCGGAGTCCGCCCAGACCGGAATCACGCTGATTTTCTCCGCGGGCACTCCTTTTTCGATCAGGTTATCCTTGAACCCGGCTGTGATCACCGAGACCCGTGCCGCGCGGCGGTAGAGGAATGCTTCCATTTTCCGGAAGAACGAGATCATCAGCTTATTTTTCAGTACTCCGGCGGAAATCGCTGCATCCGGGAAGATATCCTCCAACTGAAGGATCCAGGGTGCGTGTTTGAAGAAGGATATAAACCAGGCGCTCACTCCCAAGGGCAATGGCGGGGAATAACTGAAAACGATATCCGCGGGCGGAGAAAATAACCCTCCCAGGAAGGCGAAAAGACAATAGGTTGCCTGGTGCAGCGCGCGGCGCCAGGCGGATCGGTTCCCGGAAATATCACTCCACACGCGGATCACCCGCACGTCGTTGATGAATTCTTTCTGAAATAGCCGGTTGCGATACGGAGGCGGGATCTTGCCCAACGGGTAACTTGGCGCGGCCGTGACCACAGTCACGTCGTGTCCTTTCGATGCAAGGTCCTCGGCCAGTTCAGTGATCAGCACCGCCCCGCTCACTTCCTCAGGCGCGTAACAAAGCGCTAAGAAGAGAATGCGCAGACTAGGAAGTCCACCCGTGAGCGTACGGCTTATCGTGGCTGTCATCCAGCCACCTCTGGTTCTTCGATTGATTTAACCGCTATGGAAGGTAGCACAATCCCCAGGAGCCTGGCAGTGACCACGTCCGAGGCGAACTCCGCGCCCCGCGCCAGGCTGGCCAAACCCATTCTTTCCGCCAGGGCTCGGTCACACGCTAATGTCCGAATCGCATTCGCTAACGCCACCGGGTCCTGCGGAGGGACGAGGATGCCATTTTCGCCGTCGGTGATCAACTCGGGTAGGGAACGTATGCGGGTGCTGATCACCGGCACACCGGCATGCATCGCCTCGATAATCACCCCAGGATGTCCCTCAGTATCAAAATATGTAGGCAGAACAAGCGCATGGTATCTGGAGATGGTTTGAGTGCTCACCCCTGGTTCAACCTCTCCCCGATAACTGGCCGAAGGGATGGACGAAAGCTTCTTTTCAAATTCCCCGCGGATCTCATCATGCACCGGCCCATAAAAATCACAGGTGACCGCCAGATCCTCTTCGCCCTTCAGCCTGGTAAGCGCTTCGAGCAGCACGAGGATGCCCTTGCGCCGGGTGATATGCCCCATGTACACCAGTCGGAATGGGTATTGCTGAAAATCAACTCTTTCCAACCCACCCTGGTTGGGACGGCAACCAGGCAGGTACCTTACATTTCGGCAGCCGAGGCGGGTAAGTCCTTCAGTCATAATTTTGGTCTGTGCCAGGATGCCATCGCAGGAACGCAAAACCGCGAGCAGATACCCCCGTAGAAACGGATTCAATCGCTCGATGAACATATCCAGGCTGGCGGCAACCGGTTTCACATAGAATGGCTTACCGAAAACCCAGGCGATGAGCCGCAGCAAAGGCAGCAGAGTGATCGTAAATAAATCGTTGGAAAAAACGAGTGCGGAATCCTGGAAAGGGATCCTGCCCATGAATGCTGGCAGAATGGCAAGCGCCCGGCGAACCTTTTCCAGGTTGAAGCCGGTCATCTCCCTGCGGATATCCATTCCAGGCGAAGTGTTGATCAACGTCACCTCAAGGTCACTGTAAGCCTGAAATTCCGCCAGCATGGCCTGCACTGTCAGCGGCGAGCCGCCGATCGGTGGCGGCTTGGGACCCACCAGCAACAGCTTCCATTGTTTGGCAGCCACGCGCACTGAATCCCTTGAAGGCGAGCCTTCCATCATGCCAGACGTAATCTGTAATTCTCGGGTCATGGCGCTGTACCGTTCAGAAATTCCTCAATATTTGAATATCCATCCCCATCCTGATCGAGATAGGCATCTGCTGAGTAGTTGGGGTCAAATCCATGTGCGCTCTCCCAGGTGTTTGGCATACCGTCATGGTCTGCATCTGGGCAGGCTCCAGCGGCTGGTATGGTAAGGTAACCTCCCACCTGGGAAGGATTGTCAATGATTTTCCCGGAACCATTCTGTACTTCTCCCACCACGCGGTTGTCAATGGCATCGCGCCGGTCGAAGAAGCTGCCGTCGCAGTTTAACCCGCGGTTAGATCCCGCATTGGCAAGCACGCTTGTGTAGGCTGCATCCGCACTGCTGGTGTTCACCTGCACAGCCGGGTTACGTGTGCTCACAACATATCTCCGCGCAGCCGGTTCGACGATATTTACCTCCGGTAGGCTTTCATCCGGGCGGTTGTAACCGATGTTGCCTTGGACGAAGATCTTCGCGCCCAGTGCGCCTTCATGCTCAGTGGATACCCCATACTCACCTGAATCCGTATTCGGACCTGCTTTGAAGAAATTCCCTACAAAATTGACCGCCATTTGAGTAAGCTGATCCTGCATATCCACCTGTCCGTAGGCGTTACCGGGGTTGTAGGCCACATTATTGACCACGTCGCACACTCCACTCATGGTCACCAGCGGATTACGCTCCTGGTTATGAGCCAGTAAATTGTGATGGAAGGAGAAATCATATGCCCCGGGCGATTTCTTGCTTTCATCACTCGCATACCCTCCCAGTAATGCGCCTTTGCTGTGGCAGCCCTTGGGATTGATGGAACAGTTCAACCCTTCCGAAAGGATGCTCCACTGGACGGTGATATCGTGCACGTCATACCAGGTCATCAGGTTCCTACCCACCGCCCAACTTGCTGAAATATGGTCGATGACGATGTTGTATGTTTTATGATCCTCGGTCTGAATCGCCAGGGCATCGCCAGCCGAGGGCGGACCTGCCCGCAACGTAAGGTAGCGCACGACCACATCGTGGGCAGTGATCGCGATAATCGGGTCAGTGGCGGCTGTCATCCCCCGCAGCGTGATCCCTCCTCCCGGGGCAGATTGCCCGGCAATGGTGATATACGGATTGGATATCCGTAAGGGAGAATTCAGCTTGATCGTTCCGGCAACCCGGAATACGACAATTCTGGCTCCTGTGCTGGTGATGGCATTCCGAAGTGAGCCTGCTCCGGAATCGTTGAGATTGGTCACTTCGATCACCCGTCCGCCCCTGCCGCCGATGGTTTCCGATCCGAATCCCTGCGCCTCAGGGAAGGCTGGGATCTGGTTCGGGTTGGTGGTCGGACTTGGTATTGTCGGGGTCAACGTACGGGTGACGGTATTGGTGCGGGTCACCATACGTGTGTCCGGGTGAACGGTGGTGCGCGTCCGGATTGGCAGCGGAGTACGCGTACGAGTGACACGCGGAGTGGGTGTGTAAATGATTATCGGTATAGTTTTGGTAATGACCAGAATTAGACTGGATGATGGCAACCTCGAAGGCAGCGAGGATGGTCCTAACATCGCTACAGAGTCCATATTCGAATGTGGAAACGGGGTTGGCGAACTGGTAAATTCAGGTTGTTTTTGCTCAGCCGGATTAATCGTTTTCTGGTTAGAAACCACCACCATCGATGAAAATAGGAATACCATCAAGACGGCAGGAACCACTACGAACGGTAAAATAAGCTTTCTATCCATCGGAATTTTGTTTGGCTTCTGATGAAGAGGTAGGAAAGAGCACCTGCCGATATTGATCCAGCACCGCGTCGAGTGAAAACCGTCTCCAGGAGGAGTTTTCGGGAGGCGGGATTTTACCTGCCAGACCGTCCCGGATCGCCATCTCCAGCGCTTGCCAGTCCCGGCAGGGAACCAGGCGCCCATATTTCCCGTCCTGTAGAATCTCGCGCGGCCCGCTGGGACAATCCGTGGAAACGAGGGGGACTCCGAGCGCCATGGCTTCGATCAACGCGCCTGGCAGTCCTTCATGGCGGGAACAAAGAACATACAAAGATGCGTGACCGATTAAGGGATAAGGATTCTCGTTGAATCCCGGTAGCTGAACTTCATTTTCCAATCGCAACTCTGAGATCAAGTTCTGGAGTTTCTGCCTATCGGGACCCTCACCAAGGATCACGAGACGGCATAGGTTCTCTTCGCGCACCCGCGCGAAAATACGGATCAGGGAATCAAATTCCTTTATGGGTACCAGCCGGCCGACCGATAAGATTATGGGAGGCTCACCCGGCTGGAACCAGGGATGTTCCGGATGCCATTTTCCCTTCTGCAACAGCTCGGGGGTGACTACCGGGTTGTAGATCACCCGAATCCGCTCTTCTGGGAGATGGATCGCCTTCGCCAGGTCTGTTTTTACCCCCTCGGAAACCGCCACCACCTCATCAGCTTTCGGGTAAAGCACCCGGGCAAGCAGCGGGAGGATTCGGAATCGCAAATCCTGGCGGTTGTTGTATACCTGAACTGAAAGGGTGTTATGCTCGCAGATCACAACACGTGGCCTTTTTTTTGCAAACTTTGCTGCCAGGATCGCGATTAGATTCGCAAACAACCCCGAAAGGAGCGCATCCGGCCTTTCCCGGTTGAGGTATGAAACAAGCGGAAAAACGCTGGCAGCCGTGCTGCTCGCCCGCAGGTCGAATAGGCGCACAGAACCAGGGACCAGGGGAAGATTCGGGCCTTCCGACCGGGCGAGCACCAGATGAACTTCCACGCCTTTGAGGGCAAGTCCCTCCGCCAGATGCAACATCACCCGCTCCGCGCCGCCTTCGTACATGCCTGGGAGAAAAATAGCCAGTTTCACAGGCGGTATATCAGCCTTGCGCCGGGATGACGGCCGCTGTTGGTATTTCAGGATCAGACGAATATGGGTCTTCTTTTTGGATCACTGCTGGAAGGAGCAGAAAGGACAGGATCATGTAGTACGAGAAGTCCGATTGCATCCCGCCGCCGATATACCACGACAGGATATACCCCAGCGCGATGGAGGAAATGATTGCAAAATACGGCAGAAGCCATGCATCTTTACCCCGCCGTGCAGTCCGCAGACTCAGCACGAACGAACCGACGGCTGCCCCCGGTATGCTGAGATACAGCAACAGCCCGATCAATCCAGTCTCCACCCAGAGGGTCAGAATAGGGTTGTGTACCGCCGCACCAGAGAGCGGATCGGAAAAGATGTGCGCCAGGTAAGGCAGGATCACGAAGCGGGATCCCCCAATACCTGTGCCAACCAGCGGGCTGGATTGGATCACCTTCCAGGAAGCCTGCCAGGTGAATTCCCTGCCGTTCAACAGGGTATCCCCCTGGGTTAGCAGGAACCGTTCCACCATGGTGGTGAACATCGCCGGGTAGATCAGCACCGCGAGCAACAGGAAAACCAGTGCAATAACCGCCCAACGTCGGGTGGATCTCCACAGGAAGAACACTGCCAGAATGACCACCAAGCTGATGGTCGACCCGCGCGATCCACTTAGCGCAGTGATGCCGATGGCAAAAAGGAGGTAGATGCCGGCTAGAATATTCCAGAGTTGATAGAACTTCCTCCGGTGCGCAGCCTGCCAGAGAACGCCTGCCAAAGTGATCATGGCTGCCACGCCCACCATATTTTCATTTACTTTGAATATTGTGAACCGCGCACCAGGCGAATATCCATCGGTCGCGAGGATCCACAAACTGGTGAGGAACAGGGCCAGTCCATCCAGGGCGATCACACCCATCATCTGGTTCAACCGCTTGCGGGTGTTTATCATATTCGGGATCAACAGCAGAAATATCGCGAAGCGCATGATATAGACCTGAAGCTGCTGCGTCCCCGCAGACAAAGTGGAAGCCCATAACAGGCTTGCAAACCCCCATCCCATGAACACCAGTGCCAGAATGGCCGTGGGCAGGACGCGGATCTTCTCTCTGTGGGTGATTACGCCAAAGATCCAGGCCGCCAAAGCCAGGACCACCAGACCGCGGTTCGCCCAGGAATGGTAGGTCTCGGGTTGGATCATCCCGGCAGGGATGAGCGAAAAAAACAGGGCCGTATAGAGCGCGATTGCGGGTTTGATCAAGCAAAAAGCGACGAAAGCCACGCCCCCCAAGACTGCAATCACCACAAGCGGCGCCGCGGAACTGGGCAGAAACAGGATAGCAAAACCGGAGGAGAGTGCACCGGCGGTGATAACCGCAAAAAGGAGCACACTTCCAGCAATCTGCAAATGAGGTTGTCGCCTGGTCACTTTCATTGAGAATTTGAATAAAAATCGATAACTAAGCTAAATGAAATTCGAAAGTAGCGTTCTTAGTATCAAACAGCATCGATGGTTAGGAAAACAGCTTGCTTTCTCAAGTCGATCAGAAAGGGTCGCATGGGGTCTGGGATCGACCAGACCCCATGCTGAGGGAATCGGCTTAAAAGGGTGTCAGGATCAATTTGTTCGGTACACTCCAGGCCGACCAGTTACCAGCCGCGTCTTTTGCGCTCACACACCAGTAAAAGGTGCCAAACGGTTGCGTGGCTGGCTTGAATGTGGTGAGCGTGAGCTCCGCGGATTCATAATTCGGGCTGGCGCAGTCGGCATGCGTGTCATAGCGGAATTTATACCGGGTTGCTCCCAGTGAGGCATTCCAGGTGTAAGTTGGCACGATCGTTGAGACGGACTTATCCAGCGGCGTTTTTAAAATCGGAACTGGGGGGGGCGTGGTATCCACCGTGAAGCTCCGCGCAGTGCTCCAGGGTCCGGATGAAAGGCTGTTGACGGCTTTCACCCGCCAGTAATATTTGCCATCCAGCAATGTGGTGGCGGTGTAGGTCAGAGTCCCGCTTATCCCGCTCGCCGACTGGAGCACAGGAGTGAAACTGGAGGCTTTGCTGATTTCGATAGTGTATGTGGTCCCATAGGGGACGCTGTTCCAGGTGAAATCAGGCGTGGAGTCTGTTAGAGCTGCGTTTGCAGGCAAAAGCAGCACCGGGGCAGCAGGGACGATCAGGTTAACCGTCACGCTTCGGGAGCTCCAGGGGGAAATATTTCCAGCCGTGTCCTTGGCTTGCACGCACCATGTCCAGGGTCCCGCAGGCTGCGTGGGAGGCTTGAAACTCATTACACTCATCCAACCAGAGTCGAAGGTTGGACTATCGCAGCTCCCAGTCCCATAGACGAACCGGTAGGCGGCTGCCCCAGCCGACGCATTCCAGCTATATGTCGGTGTTCCGGCAATCGGTGCCAAGTCCGCTGGTAATCTTAAGACTGGAGCGAGCGGTGCGGTTTTATCCACAGTGAAGTACCAGACTGAGCTCCAGGGACCATCTGCAGGCATACTGGTATTGATCGCGTGCACACGCCAGTAGTACTTGCCATCGGGCAGGTCTGTGGCTGGAGTGAAGGTGGTTGCACTTCCAGTAGATTCAATCGGTGAGGTAAAGGTAGTGCTCAGGCTGATCTGGACATGATATTGGTCGCCATACAGCACGCTGTTCCAGCCTAACGATGGGCGTGGGTTGGCCGTGACCGTTCCGGTGGTCGGCAAAACGAGCATGGGAGCCAGCGGTTTCACCGGATTGATGGTGATCGTTCGCTCACTCCAACCCGACCAGTTGTCCGCCGCATCTCCCGCACGGACGCACCAGTGCCAAGTCCCGGTCATTTGGGTGACGGGTTTGAAACTGGTTACCGCCAGGTTCGCCGATTGATTGACTGGATTCACACAACTCGAGGGATCATAGCCGAATTGGTATCTAACCGCTCCAGTTGAGGCATTCCAGCTATAGGTCGGGATTCCGCCGACTGTGGCACCATCGGCAGGCAGTTTAAGTTGAGGAGCAATCGGTGGAGTTTTATCTACGATGAAGGTCCTGACGCTGCTCCAAGGTCCGGAAACCAGCGTGGTGTTTTTTGCGCGAACCCGCCAGTAGTATTTGCCCTCCGAGAGGGCACCGGCTGTGTAGGTGAAGACGCCTGGGTCTCTCAACGAAGTCTGTGTGATTGGTGAGAAAGTGGAACTCAGGCTGATCTGAATTTCGTATTGATTCCCGTATACAACACTGCTCCAGCTAAAATCGGGGGTGTCGTCCTTGGTAACCAAAGCATTAATTGGGGCAATCAAAGCTGGTGCTGCCGGGATAGTCGGATTGACCGTTACTTTCCGTCCGGCGCTCCAATCCGACCAATTCCCTGCGGCATCCTTAGCCCGCACGCACCAGAACCAGATTCCCTGTTCCTGGGAGGTGGGTTTTAGACTTGTGCCAGAAAACTCTGCAAATCGAACGCTCGGGTTTGTGCAACTCACAGCATCGTAACCGAGCTGGTAAAGGGTCGCCCCAGTGGAGGTATTCCAACTATAGGTGGGTGGACCTATCACGGTCGCGTCAGCGGCTGGCAGTTTCAGAGTGGGCGGCAACGGCGCCGTTGTATCGACGGTCAGATTCCGGCTGGCAGACCAGGCTCCGGGCACATTCAGGGCGTTATAAGCTCTCACCTTCCAGTAATACTTGGCGTCCGCAAGGTCGGAAATTGTGGTCGACATGGTTAAGCTGAGCGGGTCTGGTGGGGTTAGGTCCACAATGTCCAAATAAGAGGGGGTGAAACTTGAGTTTTTACTGATCAGCAATTCATATTTGGTTCCGCCCAGGACAGTTTTCCAGCCTTTGGTGATATCGTTTTCCTTCGTTAGCCAACTGTTAGCAGGTGAAGTCAGACACGGGAGCTGCGAGCGCGGGAGGGGGGATGATGAATGACCAAATGGAAGACATATCTCCCATTGGCGAGCCCGCGCTATTCAAAGGTTGATACCGCCAGTACAAGTACTTGCCCGTCGGCAGATCTGAAACTGGCAGGTGCGAATTCAAGGACACCGTCTTATCCAACAATGTGCTCTGGAAATTGCTAGTAGCGGAAACTTGCAGACGGTATTTAGCAGCAGCATCCACCTGCGGCCAGATGAATGTTGGTCGCTTGGAGAGCGCTTTATAGAGGTCGGACGGCGATCTCACCTCATAATTTTGGTCGATTTGATCCGCGACCACATCTTCATACTCCATGTATTCGGGGAAGAAGGTGTATCCAGCCAGGGCTGGAGTTACAACCCCGTCCCAGGAGTAGGAGATGCCGAACTCGTAATTCCCGTCAGGATCAGCGATTTCCACACCGCCGGGATACGTCAGTACCGCGCCGCCCACCCCGGCATTCCCACTGACGGTGAAAGTGATTGCTGATGCGGTGTAATTCTGCCCAGCCTGGTTCTCATGCAGGCTGGTGTAGGATGTGGCAGACGGGGAGAACGTAAATCCTTCCTTGGATGGAGTCACGGTGCCGGTCCAGTTATAGTGAACCTGCAGAGAATAGGCACCGCTCCCATCGGCTTCCACTTCCTTATCCGTTCGGTCAAAGAAGGAAAGTTTTGCTTCACCAACCCCGGCATTACCAGAGATGGTGAGGAACACTTCCGAGATGGTCACGTTGACGGTAATGGTATCGCTACCGCCATGGCCATCTGCAACCCGCACTACGAAACTATCAGTTCCGCTGTAATTGGTGTTCGGAGTGTAGGTGATCGCTTTGGATGACCCAGTTCCGGATGCCCCCGCAGTGCCATGCACGGCTGGCGAGGAGATACTCCAGGTCAGCGTGTCTACATCGATATCGGACGCGTTCAGGGTCAGCGCGAAGGCCACCGGAGCCCCATTTTCAGATATACTCACGGTTTGCGGATCGCTTTCGGCGATCACCGGCGCATCATTGACCGGGTTCACCGTCACGCTCACCGATGGGGAGTTGCTATCAAGGTTGCCATCATTGGCTTTATAGGTGAATATATCTGCACCAAAGTAATTTGCCTGGGGTGTGTACCGCAGCATGCTGGATAAAACAGATGATGTTCCATGAACAGCCAACCCGGTGCTGTAAGTGAGCGGGTTGCCATCCACGTCAGTACAGGAAGCTGCAACCTGCCCCAGGGTATCCTCGTTTGTTGTGATGGAAACCGCATTACAGACCGGGGCATCGTTCACAGCTGTTACCGTGACGGTTACTGTCGCATTCGCGCTATAAGCGGTCCCGTCAAATGCTCTGTATGTGAAAGAGTCACTGCCATTGTAGTTTGCTGCCGGGGTAAAGCGTAGGTTGCCGGAAACGACCAGGGTTGTTCCATGTGCAGCTGATCCGGTCTCGTAGGTAAGTGGGTTGCCATCTACGTCCGTGCAGTTCGGAGCCACCTCACCCTGGGTATCCTCCGCGGTGGTGAGAGAGCGTGCCGCGCACACGGGCACATCATTCACCGCGGAAACGGTCACAGTTACAATGGCTGTATTGCTGTCTACATGCGTATCATTCGCTTTGTAGGTGAATGAATCCCCACCGTTATAGTTGGCAGCCGGTGTATAGCGCAGTTTCCCTGAGACTACTGTCGCGGTCCCGTTGCTCGCGGAACCCACAATGCTGTATGTCAAGGGATCCCCATCTGCATCCGTGCAGGAGGGGCTGATCTCTCCCATCGTGTCTTCCGCGGTCGAGAGTGGTAATGCCCCGCACACAGGCGCATCATTCACCGCGGAAACGGTCACAGTTACAGTGGCTGTATTGCTGTCTACATGCGTATCATTCGCTTTGTAGGTGAATGAATCCCCACCGTTATAGTTGGCAGCCGGTGTATAGCGCAGTTTCCCTGAGACTACTGTCGCGGTCCCGTTGCTCGCGGAACCCACAATGCTGTATGTCAAGGGATCCCCATCTGCATCCGTGCAGGAGGGGCTGATCTCTCCCATCGTGTCTTCCGCGGTCGAGAGTGGTAATGCCAGCGCAAACGGGTGCGTCATTGACCGGGTTGATGGTCACGTTGACTGTGATCGTATCACTGCCTCCGTTGCCATCGGAAACCATCACGATAAAACTATCGCTGCCGTTGTAATTGCCTGTAGGTGAATATCCTATTGCTTTTGATAAACCATTACCACTGGCAGTGGCGGTTCCATGCGATGCACCCGAGGAGATGCTCCAGGTGAGGGTATCCCCATCGGCATCCGTGGCATCCAAGGTCAGACTGAACCCGGTCGGCACACCATCTTCGGACATAACCACAGAGGTCGAAGTGCCCTCTGTTATCACTGGAGGGTGATTGACATGGTTTACTGTCACGTTTACCGTTGATATATTGCTGTTGAGCAAACCATCATTTGCCCGATACGTAAAGGAATCAGGACCAACATAGCTTGCATTGGGTGTGTAATTAAGTATGTTCGTACCAGCAGAGGCGCTGCCATGCGAAGCTGGGCTGACTATGCTGAACGTCAGAGGGTTCAAGTCCACATCCGAGCAACCCGGTACAACGCTCCCTGAGGTATCCTGTAGGATAACCAGCGGCACATCAGTGCAGACCGGGGCATCATTAATCGGGTCGATGGTCACGTTCACAGTGATCGTGTCCGTGAGTGTCCCATCTGAGACCTGTACGACGAAACTATCTGAGCCGTTATGATTCAAAGTCGGCGTATATCCTATCGATTTGCTCAACCCGGTTCCGGATGCTGTCGCTGTGCCATGCGAGGCAGCGGAGGAGATGCTCCAGGTCAGTTGGGATCCTGTGTTATCGATATCGGTGGCGTTCAAGGTTAGGCTGAAAGAAGTTGGAGAGCTATCCTCCGACATTCCCACTGTGGTTGATACTCCCTGGGTGATCACCGGAGCATCATCCACCGGGTTGATGGTGACGTTGACGGTAATCGTATCGCTGCCCCCATTTCCATCTGAGATTGTAACTACAAAGCTATCCGGACCGTTGTAATCGGCATTGGGGGTATACGAGATTGCTTTTAAGATCCCCGTACCGGAAGTTGTTGCCGTACCATGACTGGCAGGTGTGGAGATGCTCCATGTTATTGTGTTACTTTCTACATCTGTCGCATTTAAGGTTAATGCGAATGCAATTGGCGAATTATCCTCCGACATGATCACTGGCACAGAAACGCCTTCCGAGATCACCGGGGCATCGTTGACCGGGTCAATAGTGACGTTGACGACGATCGAGTTTATCCCGATTCCATCCGTCACCTGAACAGTGAAACTATCCGAACCAGCAAAATTCACCTGACGGAGAATAGCTGATCACTTTGGAGGTGACCTGTCCCTGTCGCCGTCGCGGTGCCATGCGAGGCGCCGCTTACAACGCTCCAGTTGATCGTGTCGCCTTCAGGATCAGTGGCATGCAGAGTCAGATTAAAAGCGGTCGGCAAGCCATCTTCAGACATCGTTACGCTGGTGGATGCGCCTTCCGTGATCACCGGCGCATCATTGATACCGCTGACCGTAACATTCACCGCTGCGGGGGCGCTCTGAGCCAGAGCCAAGTCCCTCACGGTATATGTGAATGCGTCACCTCCGCTGTAATTGGAATTCGGGAGGTATTTGATCGCCCCGGACTGGATGTAGGAAACCCCATTGGTAGGTGTCGTAACAGAGTAAAGTGTCAGGGTATCCGCCAGGTCAACGTCGGTGCAATTCGGGGCTGTACTGCCAACTGTATCCTCCGCAGTATTAATGGAAACAGCCGAGCAGACCGGTGGATCGTTGACCGCGGTGATGGTCAAATTCACAGTGATCGTATCATCCCAGGCAGGATTGCCGTCCGAAACCTTGACCACAAAACTGTCCGGCCCATTGTAATTTGCGCCAGGTGCATAATTGATCGTTTTCGATAACCCCGTACCTGAAGTAGTCGCTGATCCATGACTCGCCGCGGTCGAGATGCTCCATGTTAGCGTGGGGGAGACCAGGTCGGTGGCATGCAGGGTCAGGCTGAACGCAGTGGGTGAATTATCTTCGGATATGACCATCGCAAGAGGCGGGTCGCCTTCGGTGATCACCGGAGGATGGTAGACGGCTGTGTAGGTCACCCCGGATGTCTGCGGTCCGGCTGGCATAGTAACTGTATTTGTATTGGCTGTACTGGAGTTGTTATTCGTACCTGTCCAACCGGTGATTGCGTAATCCGAAGATTCGGGGATGGCACCACTGAGAGTAATAACTTCGCCTGCCAGGTACTGCCCATTTGACACGCAGGGCACGGATTTCAGCGGTGATGCTGTGGGTGTGGTGCCGTGAACACCTGCGATTAATTGTTAATGCATAACAGGTTGGTTGCTGCATTTCATAAACACCGCGATCGTCATAAGCGCGGGTGCCCACCCCGTTATTCGTGACCCAGGGAGCGTCAAATCGCGGACTACCTGCGATATCTGTTGATAGGTTGGTTCGGAGCACCGGAGTTGGCGTTGTCAATGGCAGGCTGAGTTGTACTTGAGGTGGTAATCTCCCACAACAACCGGGATGACATACCCATTCCGCGGAGTCTCGGTTCGTAAGACATTTGGGACTGGTGCGACGAATTGAGGATTACCCTCCGAACCCGTTCACTTCCTGACCACCCACGGCAGCCTTGAAAATCAGCCAATGTAGCATACGGTATATTGTCATTCCAAAGGATTTGAACAGATTGAACTCCTTCTTTGAAATATAGGTTATAGTTTGCCACAGTGCCAGAATTTGAGGGTGTATCCACCCGGAGATTTCCGCCAAAGGAGTAGGAAGGTGGGGTCAGCCCATTCCCGCTCATGATATTGTTCATGATCGTTGCCGTGGTGTGAACCCTTAGTCACCTCCCCTTCGAAGTTGATCCCGGCAGTTCCATTCCCGTGTACGGTATTTCCTATTACAGTGTTGTAGGGGGAATTGTTATTATCGATACCATGATCACCGTTCCCATATACAAGGTTTCCGACCACAACATTGTAGGTTGATTGCGTGAATGGAGTCTCGGACATAATGTACATATCTATGCCGCTATCCTCGTTTCCATACACAATATTGTTTTTTATAGTATTGCGGCTGGATCCATACATCTCGATCCCGGCTGCATCACTGATCACAGCAGAGGCATTCCCATAAACTACGTTGTTGTTGATCGTGTTGTCATCGCTACCATCAAGGAGTCGGATTCCATAGCATGTATTGTTATTAGAAATATTATTTGAGACAGTTGACCAGTCAGCGTTTTTTAGAACAATGCCTTCCACATGCAGTGCTGGGTTAGCCGGGTCACCTGAGAGGCTAACGTGGTTATTTCTTATTGTTATGTGGTTTGATTCGGTCACGAAAATGGCATTCGCTTTCGTTCCGGTGAAGTGGAAACCATCAACAACCACGTAGCTTCTTCCGGAAATCCCAAAGCCAAATCCTGTCCCTGGCGCAGCGGCGGGGTTCCCGGTCACAGTGACTGTCACGCCAGGATCCACCAGGAAGGTGATGGGGTTGGTCGATGTGCCGTTTCCAGCGGGATAGACCGTCTCAGCATAGGTCCCGGCGATCACCTTGACAGTATCCCCAGCGTGTCGTAGCGATATCCGCACCACGTCCGATAGTACAGAGCGGTGCCGCCTGGCTGGTGCCCGGGTTGGAATCGCTGCAGGTGACGGTTTTATTCACATAATACGTTGTTCCGGCCGCCTGCACCGGCGGGTGCATCCAGCGCCAGGGCGGTGAGGACTAGCATGAGCACCGTCAGGATGCTGGCTGCTCCCTGTATGAATGCACTGATGGTTGAAGAATATCTCTTGCTGTTCATTTTTTCTCCTCCTGAGATCTTTTCTTTTGAATTTCCTGAGCCGGATAAGAAATTACTGATAAACATCTGAATCGACATGGCGAACCTCCCTTTCCAGAAAAACCGTCTCCTTGCGTTTCCTGTATCGAATTAACTTTTTCACCTTGAACATTTCTTGTTCATGGCGGAATTTCCAGCGGCATCAATTTTTCAGATCTGGTCATTTATTCCTGGATCCTTCCAGAACGATGCGGACCCGTTCAAGGATCTTTTCCCTCTGCCGGCCGGTCAGCCCAGCATAGAATGCAGCCAGCAGGGATACTAGAAATGTGATTCCCCCGAAAAGGATCAACCCCGCCCATCCCGGGGATAAATCCAACTGACTGTTCCAGGGGGAAATGGTAAAAGCCGTGACTCCCACGAAGATCATTGCCATCACCAGGCAGGGCCGGATCGCCCGGCGTAACTGCTCCAGCAGCGATTCTTCAAGGAACTTCCCTACAAGAAGTGGGTACCCCAGGGAAAGGATCGATCTGCCCAGGATTAGCCCCAGGCACAAGCCAACCACCCCCAGGTTGAAATAGGCGATGAAAACCGCTGACAGAAGCAGGGAGATCGCAACAGATACACCTCCCAGGATCACTTTTTTTCTCAATCGCAGGGTCAGATCAATAAAATTGGAGTCGTTTCGAATGAGAACGAACTGGGTGATCACCACAATGATCAGCAGGTTTGGGATTGCCCCAAGGTAATACTTCCCTCCCACCCACAAATTCAGGAAAGCCTTATTCCAGATAAGTACCGTCGCGCCGATGACCGTCACGATCAGCCAGGTGAGCACCATGATCTCTCCCCGCACACTGCCCGCTTTCTTCTTATCCCCCGAGCCGATGATTCCCCCCAGCCCCGGCGCGATCCCAAACACCATGATCGCCACCAGGCTAATCAATGTCTCAGGGGCATATTTTGTAAGGGAGTAATCGGTTACTGATTCCACTGAATTGAGCATCCCCAGCAGCACCACGTCACTGGCGGTCATCAGGATCATGATCAGGTTCCAGCCCATGAACCACCAGCTCAGCCTCAGAAAATCCAGTCGCTTCTTTTTTTGCCGGCCGGGCGATGCCGAACCAGGGCACATAGGATTTCCCCACCAACAGCCAGAAGATCCCGGTTACAACCGTGATGGTGAGTGCGGCTGCCGCCACGCCAATGATCCCGGTGTTCAAATAAAGCGCCATCCAGGTGAGAAAACCGCCCAGGAATACCAGCGCCGCCGAGACCCCCATGCGCTTGTAGCCCAGGTTCTCCCCCTCCACCACAGCCTGGGGAATGGTCGCCAGGTTGAGGATGGCTAAATTGATCACCAGAACCCCGGCGGCCATGCGGATGTACCAGTCAGCCGCAGCCGGGGCATGGATCCATTCCGGAATGAACCAGGCCAGAATCGCTCCAAAGCAAACCATGATCGGCAGGAAGAAAACCCACACAGCCAGGGTGCTGCCTACATTTCGTTTTTTCTGATCAACATTGGGTACGGTCTGCTGGTTGGCCAGGGTGAACTTCAATGCCTGGGTGGGCCGCCCGCTGGCCGGGGTGATATACCCGATCACGCGTAGGAGGATCTGCCAAACCCCGAAGGTGTAATCCCCCAGACCGCTCACCAGGAAAGGGGTCACCCAGAATCCCACCAGCAGGCGCGCAAAATAATCCAGCGCCGCCGCGATCGCATTCAGGGTGGCTTTGCGGGTCAAGTTGCGATCGGAAGCCAGGAACGTCACCGAACGGGCATACAGGCTCCGCAATGAAAATAGATTCCGGGTTTTATTTACCGTCATATTTGAATTTATTTAAACGCTGAGATACGCTTGTTTGGAAGAATCCGGTCCCGGATAAGCTTCAACGCTAGTGGTTAATCCCAATTCCACCGAAGTTTTCGCCGCCATCTCGCTCACATTCAATCTAGCCGAATTGAGGCGGATCACACGCATTGAACTGTTTTTGGCAGAGAGCTGCGCGAGCACCCGCTCAAACCAGAGCCGGTAATCTTCCAGGAAAGTTATCAAATCCAGGTCGCTGCGTTCTTTCATCAGGTGCCATTTACGACGCGAGCGGATGCGTTCGATCAGGTCTTTATTTGGCGCATCCAGCAGGACCACCCCATCCAGCGTCTGTGCCCAGTGATCGATCACTCCACCCCACCAGGTCTTGATCAATCGGTCCTGCAGGTTGATGCATCGTGTCCGGTAGAGATCGGTCATGATGAATATCGGTCCCTGATCCAGCAGGATGATCCTATCCCCGCGATCCCGCGGTTCGCGCATCCGGTTGTGCCAGCCCTGCAGGGTGAGCATCCACACGATCTGCCTCGGCGAAGGTTTACGCCGCTTTGCGTCCAGCATCATCCGGGAAAGAACCGGCAGAAACGTGACCAGGTTAGTGGAAAAAAAGGGCATCTCCACCAGGTTGCGGAAATAAGGCGGCGCCGCGGAACGATAGTACCCGGACCCCTTTTCGAGCGCCTCCGCCAGGGAGGTCTTCCCCGCGCCGGCTGGTCCTACCAGCTCGATTACCCGTGTGTGCGAATCCAGACCGGTAACCCCTTCGACGTTCATCCGGTCAAATTCCCTGCCAAACTCGATTTTTCAGCTCCGCGAGCACAGCCGTCCTGGACGCTCTCGCATCCACAAGGAAGGCTTCACGCCCCCATTTTTCGCGGTTCCAGATCTCACCGGACCGAACCATCACTGCTCCCGGGTCTTCCTCGGATTTGCGTTTGAGTGCAATCTCGGGCGGCAGGCGCAGAACAAAGAGTTGATCTGGTAGATCGATGCGCTTATAAAAACCTTTTTCGAGTCGGATGAGCAGATAGAGGAACCAGTTACGCTTGATGCTCACCGACATCAATTCTCCAAGTGGGGCATCCATTGTTGTGATCTCCGGGAGGGGAAAGCGGTCACAAATCACGAGCGTACCTCTGCGGGCCGCCTTGCGGGCTTTCTTTGCTGCCAGACTTCGGTCGCGCGCGGTGCACACCTCACGGATCAACCAGGGGTACCCTGGAAAAACTGAACCATCACCAGTCAAAATCCTTTCCTGCGGAACGCGGCAGAATGGGTACAGCCTGAGCACAGTTCCGACCTTTAATAATCCCCCGCACCAGCCAGGTTGTGATCGACCAGGGCGGTTTGCCAAGGTGGACAGTACGCGCGTCAAAGGCTGTTCCCAGCCACCCAGTCAGTGCATTCACAACCGTCGTTTTACCAGCGCCATCTCCGCCGATAATCGCAATCAGATTATTCCCGCCTGGCAGACGTTTTTTAGCCATCTGCGGAAAAACACGCCGGCGCATACCTTCCCCAATCCAATTCATGGTCTTTAGGAAGAAATCCTGCCAGAAGGGAACCAAGGCATATGGTTTCAACTCGCGCAGCAGGTTCGCGCCGCAGCGCAGCTTTTCCTGCAACGGACAATTATTTTGAAAAGCACGGATGCATGCCTGCAGGCTGCAATTCATCAGGAAGGGAAAAGCGCCTTCCAGGATCACCGCTAATTTGGTCGCATCCACTCCGGCTCCCAGCCAGGCCAGTTCCAGGCGTTCATGGTCGTTCAATGAACCGTGGCCAGTAAAGAGGGTATCCCAGGTGGAATGTTTGATGGTCATTCGGATGATGAAAACGATGAATTCCATTTCGATCGCAGGCACCTTGAAGATTCCTCGCGGAGAGACAGAATCCAAATAAGCCTTTTCCACCGGCAGGTGATAATTCTTGTGCAGGTCGTTCCCAATGATGAGTTGGTAATGGGCATGCACGTGCACGAAGGAACCTGTATCTGCATCCAAACCATAGTGGTCTCGAATCACTGGCGAAACGGAAACCCAGGGCGTTACCGCCTCTTTGAACCCAAGCGAAGCAAGTAGCTGTTCGAATGACTGCCGATCTTTTTCCGCCACCAAAAGGTCCAGGTCAGTTTCTCCCAGCGCAGAGCGCTCCAGCGAAGCGTTGCTTTTCCAGTGGCAATAGCGGATCCCTTGATCTTCCAGCCCCTCACAAAGATCTCGGATCAATCCGAGCGCAGGGAAATCCTCCCGCACAAAAAATGCTGGTTGAGTTGCGATAGCTGATTCGAGATTGGTTGTTTCCACCATCATCGTCCGGGGATCTCATTTCTTGCGGAAATGCGAAGCCTGGAATCCCAAGGAGCCGTCCAGTTACGCTGGAAAATTGAAGTCCGCACCAGGGCATCCACCACACACAACCGGTTCGAGCGCGAAAGCGTATGCATCCCGCGCACGCGTGCATCCCATGTGGGGCGGATGGATGTCACCAGCCGTTCCCGGTATCCCTCCCGGGTGAGCAGCTCGATCTCATGGATATCGATTCCCGAGCCATACCCGCCCGAGCAATCCTGGGAAGGGCGGTACAGCTTGCCGAAGCGGGAAAAAATGGCTCCCGCGGGGCGAGCCTGGCGGATATCCGAGCAGACCGGGTTTTGCGGGTGGGCTTCCCAGTCCCCCCGCAGAAAATCCTTGGTAAAAAATAAATCCAGCTCCACGTTCGCCCCCTGGGCTTTTGTGGGGGCCGCTGCGGTGAAAAGCCACCAGGTGCCATCATGAAAGAACAGGGTGGTATCCCTGGCCTGGATGTTGTTGATCAGGGTGTGATCAAACTCCCAGCGTAATGGGAACTGAACACAACGGAAGAGATCGATCCTGCCCACCCCGGCGGATTCAGGCACCATGTAGAATTTGGAATCCACTTCGAAAACGAAGGGGTAGGAGAGGTGATATGGCTTCTCCAGAACGGTTTGGGGCAGGTGCCAGCTGCCATCCGCTCTGCCGGCCATAACGGCAAGATTGCCCTTTTTCGTACGTGCGTCAAAAACCTCCAGGAAGATATACGGGGTGGAGTTGGTTTCCACCAGGCAGGGATCTGCCCAATACGACCCGCGGGGAGGTGCAAGCACGCTGAATTTATGGAAATTCGGGTGGTCTGATCGATCGGTGCCTGCCAGGAGCAGCCATTTATCATGCATAAACAGTTTGGAAAAACCTGCAGCCAAATCCCGACCGAGTAGTCTTAAGTAGGATCTGATCACCTGAAGATTGCCATACTGCCTGTGGGTTGTGCTGGATCGCCTCGGGAGCGTGGCTGCCCCTGTGACTGCTCGCACGAAATTCCCGTATCCCTGGGATTGCAGGTGCTGCAGCGCGCGCGGCAGCAGCGCAGCCGCAGCCCAGAAATAATAACTGCGGTGCCTGGCGGGTGAAAGGGGATGGGTGAACCAGGTCCCAGCACCGATCGCTTCCGGCAGCGGTTGGATTCCACCTTGCGCAGCAAGGAAAGTCTGGGTTACACTTTGTTTTTCCATCACCTCGCGAAGACCCGGCATCTGCCTGGCGGTCTCCGTGTCCGCTCCAAAATGAAGCGTTAAAACTCCGAAACGGGTCAGATCAGAAATTTCCGGGGGAATCGGGTTTACTTCAACTGCTATTAAGAGGTCCAATCCACATTTTTTGATTTCTTTCAAGTCCTGCTCCGCCACTCGCGGGTTTGCATCCTCAGCTGGATGAAGGTCGATCTTCCTCATTTTCCCGTGCAATCCCTGCGGCAGGTCTTGGCGTCGCAGCGGATCGCAACCCCGGCTAAAAATAATCCTGTCGATCCGGTCAAGAATCGAATACAGGATCGGCTGTCCAACAGTATCCCGGTTTTCTTTCCCAAGCAGGAGGACATGCTGCACCTCCGCATAGCCATCCTGCGCGATCGTTTCAAGCACATGTGAAAACCAGGCCGGGATTCTGGCATCCGCCAGGATCAGCCCGATTATCAGTGCGTGTTTTCTTTCCGGTGAACTCATTTGACGTCCAACGAAGCCAGCCATTCCTTAAACCACCCCGATGCAAATTGGTAGCGCAACAGGGAATACCCCAATTTTGCATATTCCTCGCCCACATTCCAGGCGGAGTCTGCATCCAGCCACCACCTGGGATTGAACGGGGTTTTTTCAAAAGGGACCGGTGCGAGAATGATCTTCATGTTCGATCCGAAAACCCTGCGATACGTCCACGCCACGCGGCGCATGTGGAAGGGATCGCTGACCACGATGATCGACCTTGTCGGTTCAGGCTGTTTATCCAGGTAAGCTTTCAAGCGTAAAGCTTCTTCATAGGTGCTGACCACTTTTGAATCATCGGTGATGATGGCATCCTCAGCCACACCCTGCGCGAGGGCCCTCTGCCGTCCCCGTTGACCGTGGTACCCGTTGATCTCATCGCACCATCCCCCGGTGAAGAAGATCTTTGGTGCATACCCGGCTTTCACCAGCTCGATCCCATAATCCGCCCGGGTATCCGCACCGCTGATCACATGCACAATTTCGCCTTTTTCCAGCATGCTGCGGGCGGCCAGGAAATTGCCAATGGAAAGCAAAAGTGGGGTGTGAATAAACCACAGGATCACCGCAAGGATCCCGAACAGAACCAGGATGACCGGTAGGATGGCACGCATTATTTGAATGGGAAATTAAACAAAAACACCCGCAGGGGGAACCCCCCGGGGTTTATCGCCTGGTTCCGATTTTCCAGTTCAAGATGGATTGTTCAGGATGCCTTCTCATATTCCTGATGCCCTTATGGCAATTCGTTTTTTCCGCGCTCCGCCCTTCCGACAATCCGCGCGATTGCCGGTCGATCCTTGTCCTTGCAAACAACATTAATGTGCTTCTACCGGTAACTGTATTCCACGAACTCCACCTGGTCTTGAGGCAATTCCACCCGGATTTGTTGATCCCGTAATAGCCGGATGAATACACGCACCCGTTCGGTCTCGGGCAGGCGCACATCGAAGATCGCCTGGTAACCGCTAAGCGGCCCTTCCCGGATCCAGACCGGCGCGCCTTTGCGGGGGTCCCGCTCAGCGGAGCGGCGATTATTATTGATCTCCGCCACCTTCTGGTGGATCTCCTCCCAAAGCGCATCCGGGATGGAGGCTGCCTCGCCACCGAACATCACCAGTCCGGTTGAGCCGGGTATGGCATTTAAAATTGTGGTGCCCAACCGCTCAACATCCACTTTCACAAAGAGGTACCCAGGAAAATATGGCCGGTTCTTGCGGGAACGGGGATTTACAGGCTTGATCGTCAATTGGGGCAAATCCGCCTTAATATTGCGCATAACGAGCTGTTCCCAGAGGAACTGCTCTTTCTGCGGTTTGCTGCGGATCACATACCATCTTTCCATTGCCCGATCCCTCAACGGCGGTGGCTGCTTGGAGGTCTGGCAATGCGAAACCAGACCCCTGGCGATAATGATGAATTGTATTTTCTTGCTGAGCGAGCCCCTTGTTGTACCCCCGTTCGACGGGGAACTTCAGAGATTTGATAGAGCCCCTGCGAAGTCCCCACCTTACAGATTTGTAAGGTGTACCATTCATTATAGCGAGGGAAAATTAAGTTACAAGCATTTTTAAGAAATGTTAAGATTCTTTAAGGTTCATTTGTGAAAATTCGAAATCATCCTCAATTGGCAGAATTCAATCTTTGCATATAATCAACTTCCATGACAACCGAATCCCCCTCCCCCGAGCTTCTCCCCCCGCCTGCGATGGCTGAAAAAGCCGTCCAGATAGGCATCCGCAAGGCACACGTAACCACCCTGGACCTGTTCATTCTTGGCATGCTGGCCGGCGCTTATATCGCCTTTGGAGCCATCTTCGCCACAGTGGTCACTGCTGGCACCAAGGATGTGCTTGCATACGGTGTGATCCGTTTGCTGGCCGGCCTGGCATTTACCCTGGGTCTCATCCTGGTGGTAGTCGGAGGCGCCGAGCTTTTCACCGGCAACAACCTGATGCTGATGGCCTGGGCCAGGCGGCAGATCTCTTCCCTGGCGCTCCTGCGCAACTGGGGGATCGTTTTCCTGGGAAATTTTGTGGGTTCGCTGGCGATCGCCGTGATCATGTTCGCAAGTTCGGAATATTCCTACGGAGGCGGCACGGTGGGAGCCAACATGCTTGCCATCGGTGAATCCAAGACCAGCCTGGGTTTCCTCCAGGCGGTCATGCTCGGTATCCTCTGCAACATGCTAGTCTGCCTGGCTGTCTGGCTCACCTACTCGGGACGCACAACCACCGATAAGATCCTGGCCATTATCGCGCCTATCGCCTGCTTTGTGGCAGCCGGGTTTGAACACAGCGTTGCCAACATGTACTTCATCCCAGCAGCCCTGCTGGTCAAGAATTACGCCAACCAAGCGTTCTTTCTTTCCATCCACAAGGTCCCTGCCGATTTCCCCCACCTGACAGTGCAGAACTTCCTGATGGGTAACCTGCTGCCGGTCACCATCGGCAATATCATCGGCGGTGGAGTCTTCATCGGCCTGGCGTACTGGTACCTTTACCTTCGCAAGGAAGCATAAAAAAAGCCGCGCGAGTCCGCGCGGCTTTCATTTGATGCAGGATTACTTCGTTCTTGGTTGCAGGTCGTAACGCCATTTTTTCAACAACTTGTGAACTTGTTCTGCCCCAATGACGGGCTTTTCATTGTATTCCAAAGTGGTCGGGAACATAATGAAGGGTCTCATTTGCGGTCCACCCATACTGCCGTGATGACTGACCTGATCTTCGAAACCGACAACCTCGTCGGTGGTTGGATCTAGGCGGGCATTTACCACGATATCCGGGCAGGCTTTGAAGCTGGATTCTCGGCGGGCATGGTCTGCGGCGTTCGGACCATAATCCTTTAGCGGATCGATCCCTTCGATTTTGTCATCCTTCAGATACCGGATACCGCCTTTGGTCGCAACCAGCGGCCCATTCTCCTTGGAATCTACCAGGACAAACCCGATCCCGGGGTGATTGGCTAACCCAAGAATGAGGTCAGGGTATCTATCCTGGATTTCTTCCATGGTCAATCGCTTTTCCGAATCGGTGAAATAGATCGCACCCAAGCCTCCGGAAGCATAGACCATCAACTCGGCGTTTTTCTGTTTCTCCTCCTCCCCGACCGTTTCCTTTGGGTCACGATTGGGTCCCATCATGACTGCACCGTCTTTCTCTTTGCTTCGGAGCATTCTTTTGAACATCCTCGAAGTGCGTGTGTTGTCATTTGCAGTCTGTTGGGCGACGGCATTGATATTATCCCAGGCCTCCTCGGTATTCAGGATCGCCAGCACTTCCGCATCGCCTTTTATCAGGTCCTTGACGATCTGCTCCAGGGAGGTATTGAAAGCGTTCTTGAAAGTTGGTCCAGTGGTCTGACCGTGGTCAGCCAGCAGGACAATGTGGTAAGGCCGGGGAGCATCCTCAATGGCTTTCTGAATTCGCGCGATATAACGGTCGCTTTCCGTGAGGGCTTCCAATGCATCCGGGGATTCACTGCCCGCGAAATGACCAACATCATCGTAGGCGGAATAGAGTGCATAGATGGCTGGCACACCGCGCAGGATGTCTCCGATCACGGAATAAGTGATCATATCGTGCAGGAAAGGTCCCATCATCGCGCGTATGAAGCCGTATTTCCAGTTGCGGGAGTTTACAATGTATTTATCTTTTCTACGCCTTTGAGCACTTGCCTGCCAGTATTCTTTGAATATTTCGATGATCATGCGGGTAATGATATGGAAGATCACGTACGGGCTGATCAGGTAGGAATAAAAGCCCGGTCCCATGCTGGCGTCTTTTTTCATCAACGTACTCATGGTGTAGAAGCTCTCGGTGGCATCCCCGGAATACATATTTCCTCTGGAGGCACCACCATTGGCCAGCAGCCCGTCACCGTTACTGAGCTCGGCTTCCATCCTGACCATTTGTCGGGGGTCCCCGGTCATTACGGTTTTTTTCAGATCTCGATCCCACCATCGAAACGAGGGGATCTCCTTGTTGTTGCCTAGCAGGATACCCGCTTGCATCGCTCCGGTCTGGGCGGACATATCGGTTTCCCAGGGGATGATGCGGTATTCGCCGCTATCCAACCATTTTTTAACATGCGGCATATGGCCTTCTTTGATCGCCCGCTCGAAAACCGCCTCGCCAAGTCCATCCAGTTCAAGGTAAAGGATTCCGGGTTCATCCGTTTTCTTAACCGCGCCGCGTTTGTTAACCATCCGTTTTATGACTGCCCGGTCAAAACGATCATCCTCGTCCAGGGTGAGGAGCTCACCCAGGATGGCGTTGACCACAGTCATGAAGACTACAATCCACAGCCCGGTCTGCCAGCCATCCACCGTCACCCCGGGGATGCGGTTTCCAACCACTGCGATCAGGATTCCATTTACCACGAACATGACCAGAGGGTAGAGCACGGTGGGCAACCAGGAAAGAAAATTGACAAAAACCCAGTAAAATGCTGCCTGGGCGACTGCATAAATGATAGTGAATACGAATAGGGACCTAATAGACGCGACATCAAATCCTGGAAGCCGGTTGCCGAGAATGAATAGGAGGATCATATGCACAATGATCACTGTGATTCCTTGAATGATCCTGCGTGGGGTAAGTTTCATAAGAATTTACTCCTTTTCGAGGTTAAGTATAATCGCGAAATGATCCGATAAGAAATGCCCGTAGGGAAAACGCGATAAGGGATTGACCATCTTGCGGATATCGGCGTCGACCATTAAGGTTTTCCCAACCGGCTGCCGGCAAAAAAAGAAATCAAGGGGCAGCGTCCAGGAGTTTTTCAAGAGCGAGATGGGTTGATATGTTGGGCGGGGATCCTCCGCGAGTGGGTCGAAGAAGCCGCTCTTTTCGATCATCTCGTAATACATCTTCGTCCCGCGTGGGAAGTTGAAATCCCCGCAGATGACCACGAAAGCATCCTCCGCCTGTGATTGGCCAACTTCCGCCAGGAAAGCCGCTTGATCGCGCTGGATGCGCGAGATGGGGCTTTCGGGATCCCACTGCGCCAGGTAGGAAGCGTTGGTGTGGGTGTTCATCACCACTACCTTCTGACCATCCCAATCGAATTCCGTAATAAATACTCCCTTGTAGGAAAACCAGTCGGCAAAGCCGATGCTAACCTTTTTACCACGGTTGGGAAATAGTTTGAACTCGCTGTGAACTGGCAATTCCCGAGACGCTGTTACCAGGTTGCCCATGGGGATGTGCCCCTCGGTACCAAAGGATAGGTGCGGGTGGGCAGGCAGATTGTTTTTGAGCTGGGAGATATAAGCTTTTTGCTGGATCTCCTGGAAGCAAAGCACATCGGCATCCAGTTTGGTGACTTCTGCGGCGATATCCGCGATGCGCCACCAGCTCATGTAGTTGGGCAGTCCAAAGGTGTTGAAAGATACGATCTGCATGGTGTTGGTAAAAAATCAGTATACAACACCAGTGGAAAAAATCAATTGCCGAGATGTTGATTTATAAAGGGGAATTCCGAAATTTAGAAAATAACCCCAAAGAGTATTAAAATAGTATTAAACTCACCCTCAGGAGCATTTCCCATGGCCGATATCCAACCCTATCTGCAGAAGTTCGTTGAAAAGTTCGATAATCCCGATGTGCAGACCGCCCTCAAGGGTTACACCAAGACCCTGCAGTTCGATTTTACCGACACAGGCGAGAAATGGCTGATCCGCGTGGAAGATGGCGCCAAGGCCACCCTCACTGCTGAAGCGCTCGAAAAGCCGGATATGACCATCAAAACCACCACCGATGTGATGTCCGGAATTATCGAGAAGAAGATCAACCCCCAGAACGCCTATATGCAGCGCAAGATCACTATCAAAGGTTCGATGGACGATCTATTCCGCCTGCAAAAGCTGCTGCTTTAGCCTATTGATGGAGTTATTCATCTTCTAAAGAAGTATGGCTACCACCCTTGATCTACGCGCCCCCCGGCGATCGCTCGCCTTCATCCTTGGCATGCCCCTGGCCATGCTGGGCGCCAACTTCGTCTGGACCTCCTTCAACTCCATCCTGCTCCTTCCGCTCGTCCAGCAGGTGGTCGCGCCCGGTACTGCTCAGATCACGGTGGGGATCATCGCTTTCATTTCCACCCTGGTCGGAATAGTCATGAGCCTGGTGGCGGGCATCCTGAGCGACCGCTCCGCCAGCACCTGGGGGCGGCGCACCCCGTTGCTGCTCACCGGCAGCCTTTTGGCAATGCCCTTCATTGCATTGGCCGCCTGGTTCAAGCTCTCCCTGCCGCTCATCATGATCAGCTACCTGGGTATGCAGGTCTTCACCAACATCGCCAACGGGGCCTGGTGGCCGCTGCTGGTGGACGTAGTCCCCGAAGAGCAGCGCGGGTTGGCCTCAGGTGTCCAGGGTTTCTACTCCCTGCTGGCGGGTGTGGCCGGTTTCCTGGTGGTTACCTGGCTCTCAGAGATGGGCCGAACCGACCGGGCACTCATCGCCATGGGCGTGACCATGGCCCTCACCGGTATCATCAACGCCTGGGTAATCCGCGGCGAGGATAAGCCCGCCCCGCAAGCCACCCGGCTGGGTTTCTCCCAGACCTTTGCCGCCATGTTCCAGGTGAAGACTTATGTGGGCGTATTCTTCTGGATGGTTGGAGCGGCCACGCTGATGTGGATCGGTCTGCTCAGCCTGCAGTTCTACGCCCGCGATTTCATGGCAGTCTATTTGGAATCTCCAAACCCGGATGCAGCCCTGCGCACCTTCGGCATGGTGAACATCCTCTTCACCCTGGTCTCGGCCGTGGCCGCAGGCGTGCTCTCGGATAAGATCGGGCGCCGCAAGCTCATCCTGGCTGGCGCGTTCGGGGCGGCCTTCGCCACCGCGCTGATGGCATTCACGCGCGAAAGCACCCTCTTCATGGCGCTGGCTGCCTTCCGTTCGGTGGCCACCGGGCCGATCATCGCCGTGCTGCCGGCACTGGCGGGGGATATCGCCCCGCTGGATGAAGCCGGGCAATACATGGGTTACAACAACATCTCCACCAGCTTCTCCGGCGCCTTTGCCGCCCTGCTTTTTGGGTTGCTGCTTACCGGCGGCGGTGCTCCCTCGTTGCAGAATTACCGGGTCGTGTTCTTCGCTGCAGCCGCCTTTTTCATCGCCGGGGGGCTCCTTTTCCAGGTGAAGGTGACCCGCCGGGAGATCATGAAAAATCTGAATTCCAGGGCAAACATGAATGAATGAAGATCACTGGGTCTTTCTTTCTGCACATTTTGACGATGTGGTGCTTTCCGCGGGCGGGATGGTCTGGGAGCTGACCTCGCGCGGCACGCGGGTGGAGATCTGGACCATCTGCGCCGGCGACCCTCCTGAAAGCCGTCCCCTGCCCGAGCAGGCCAAATTGATGCACCAGTTCTGGGGCATCGGCGATGATGTTCCGCGCAAGCGTGCCGTTGAAGATGCCGCCTGCTGCGGAATGCTGGGCGCCGCCTGGCGGCGTTTTACCGTGCCGGATGCCATCTATCGTTACCTGCCAGGTACCGATCAGCCCGTGGTGACAAGCGATGATGAGCTGATGCATGACCCGGAACCGGAGGAATCCTACCTGATCCCGCTGATCGCTGATTTCATCCGCAAGAATCTCCCTGAGGATTGCCAACTGGCTGCGCCACTGGCTATCGGCAGCCACCGCGACCACCTGCTCACCCGCAGAGGCGCAGAGCGCCTGGGCATTCCCCTGTGGTACTATGCCGATTACCCATACCTGGTGCATGGCAAGCATAAATTGGAGGATTTCGTTCCTGAAGGTGCAAAGGAATTTTTCCAGCCTGTATCAGAACAGGGAGCGCAGGTCTGGCAGGATGCCTTTGCCTGCCATGCCTCGCAGATCGAGCTGCTCTTCACAGATGAAGAGGACATGCGCGCCTCCATCACCCGCTACCACCAGGCCGGGTTCGGCGCGACGCTTTGGAAGTTTTAATTCTACCCCACCCATCCCTAACACTCGCCATCCTTCGGTTGGAGAAGCGATTGCGACCTTCCTTTTTCAATCCAGGTTTCGGATTGGGAGGGTGGCTGAAAGCCGGGAGGGGCTAACTTCTGAATCCGAATACACCGGCACGTTCCAGGCGCGGAACTCCGGTTCCTCAGCCCGCACGGCTTTCACGAACTTCTGGCGAATGGCCGTGGTAATGGGACCAACCTTCCCCTCACCCACCGTTCGGTGATCCACCTGAAGCACCGGGGTGACTTCAACCGCCGTCCCGGAAAGGAAGAGCTCCTCGCAGACAAAGACCTCGGTGCGGTCAATGGGACGTTCCTGAACCGGGATACCCAGGCTGGCAGCCAGTTCCAGCACGCTTCGGCGGGTGATGCCCTCCAGGATATTGTCGGTAACAGGCGGGGTGGTGAGGATGCCATTGCGCACCATGAAGAAGTTCATCGCGCTGCCCTCGGAGAGGTGCCCATCCTGATTGAGGGTGAGGGCTTCATCGTAACCGGCCAGGGCGGCATCGGATTTGATCAGCGCGCTGTTGGCATAGGCGCCGGCGATCTTGCCGCGCGCAGGGATGACGTTATCATCCACCCGCCGCCAGGAGGAAATGGTGACGTGAATGCCTTCCTTATCGCCGAAATATTTGATCGAAGGGATCGCCACGATGCTGAGCTCGTCCTTTATGCCATGCAGCTTGACCCCAATGGATTCATCCGCCTTATATGCCAGGGGGCGGATGTAGATATCCCGGCGGTACTGCTCCATGGCCAGCAGTTCCAGAGTGATCTTTAGCAGCGATTCAGGGGTTTGCCCCAAATTCATTAATAGGATCTTGGTGGAATTGAGAAACCGGGTGTAGTGCTCGATCGGGCGGAAAAGGTATAACTGCTGCTCCGGCTCGTTCCAGTAAGCGCGAATCCCGCCAAAGGCGGCGGTGCCGTAATTCAGCCCGTGGGTGAGCACGCCCACCCTGGCTTCGGAATAGGGTACGATCTTCCCCTGGAAAAATGCATATTTGGGCAGATCCATTTTCACCTCTTGAGCATTATCATTTTCCCCGGCAGGGGAACTTTATTATACATTTCATTCTTGTATTCGTTTATTTCAGCATCTTTCGAAAGCCATCCAGCGCCTGTTCGATACCAGCATCATCCACCCAGTAATGCGTCACCAGCCGGAAGCGGTGCTCATCCACCACATTGATCTTCACGCCCAACTTTTCAAGGGCTTCTGCCAGGGCTGGCGCAGTCAAACGAGAACTCTCCACGATGCGGGCAAACACCATGTTGGATGGCGGATCAGGATAAAGCAGCTCCAGCGCAGGGATCTCCGCCAGTCCTTGCGCCAGGGTTTTCGCGCGGGCATGGTCTTCCCCAAGCCGCCCACTCATTTTTTCCAGCGCCACGATCCCGGCTGCGGCCAGAACACCCGCCTGCCGCCATCCGCCGCCCAGCATCTTGCGGAAGCGCCTGGCGCGGGCAATGAAATCCGCCGAGCCGCAAAGCACCGAACCGACCGGGGCGCATAAGCCTTTGGAAAGACAGAAAGTGATCGAATCCGCCGGGGCAGCCAGCTCCAAAGCGCTCACCCCCAGGGCAGCCGCGGCATTGAATATCCGGGCGCCATCTATATGAAAGGAAAGCCCGTTCGTTCGAGCAAGTTCTCCGACCTGCCGGGTGTATTCCAGACTTAGGGGCGACCCCCCACAGCGGTTGTGTGTATTTTCCAGGATCAGCAGCCGCGAGATCGGGTAATGAGGGTTGCCCTTTCGAACGTATCGCCGTGCGGATATCCTCCATTCTAAGGGTGCCATCCGGTTGGTTGGGCAGCGGATAGGGAGAAACCCCTGCCAGCGCGGCCATGCCGCCGCCTTCAAAAAGAAAGGTGTGCGAAAGGTTCCCGAGGATGGCTTCATCCCCGCGAGTGGCATGCGCCAGCACGGCCAGCAGGTTGCCCATCGTGCCGGAAGCGATGAAAAGCGCAGCCTGCTTGCCCAGCTTATCCGCAGCCAGCTCCTGCAGGCGGTTAACGGTGGGGTCCTCTTGCATCACATCATCACCCACTTCGGCATCCGCCATCGCTCGGCGCATTTCAGGTGTGGGCTGGGTAACGGTATCTGAGCGTAAATCAACGATCCTGGTATCCATGGTTATTTTCCTGATAAGAGGGTTAAAAAGAAGGTCTGTTGTATTTTACTGCCTATCCAGGAAAGTTCATCATTTCGATGATGTAAATCCCTTTGAAGAGCATTATAGTTAGAGCACACGGATTCGTAGTGGTTGAGAGGGTTTTCCTGGTTTCCCAGACCAGAATATAAGCCTGCTCGGTCACCCAAGGAGAAAAAATGGCTAATTTGCTGGTGATCACCTTTGATAACATGGAAGACGCGGGCAATCTATTGGGCAATATCAAGCAATTGCAAAAGGATGCGCAGTTGCAGATCAATGACGCCGCCGTGATCGTGAAAGATACAGAAGGCAGCGTCAAGGTCAAGAACATGGCCGATACCGGCGTGAGAACAGGCGCGGTTGGGGGCGGGATCGTGGGCCTGATCATCGCCAGCGTGTTCTTTCCCATCGGTGGGATGCTACTGGGGGCAGCAGCCGGCGCATTTATCGGAAAAATGGCGCACCTTGGGGTGGATCAAAAGTTCGTCAAGGAGGTGACTGATGAGCTCAAACCAGGCACATCGGCGATTTTTATCATAGCTTCCAAAGTGAACCCCGGTCCGCTGCGCTCCGCACTGGAAAATTACCATGGCAAGGTGTTCCAATCCACCCTGGATGATGATGCCCTCGAAGAGGTCAAGAAAGCCCTCAAGGATAACGGCTGATCGGATTCTCACCGCATCATTTATAATGAATTGTGGATCCTTCGTGGGACGGAATGGGAATCTATATCGGAATTCATGAATTCCCACCCGACGGATTAAATTCATTTGCCGGAAAGGGAAAATTGGAATATGAACACGAAACATAAATTTCCGAAGTATCTGGTGATCGTGCTCAGCGCGATCGTGATCCTGTTGGCCGCGGTCACGCTCTTTGGCACCTGGTCAATGCTCAGCAAGGCTTCCACCACGGTGGTTGATCTTTTAAACACGGTTGAAAAGACTGCGATCACGATCAACAGCGCACTGGATCGGGTCACAGAACGCCTGGACCAGGCCCATGGGCTGGCTCAGGAGTTCCAGAGCGGTGCCACGCAGATCAGCCAGGGCGTGAAGGATCAGGGTATTATCCTCACCCTCCTTCCGCTTTTAAAGGATGAACAACTGAAGGGCTCTGTCCAATCGATTCAGGATACTTTCGCGGGTCTTAAAGATACCCTGGGCACCTTTGCCTACTGGATCGAGGTCATCGGAAAAATTCCATTCCTGAACCTGGTGGGCCTGGATTCTTCTAAACTGCAAGGCATCAGTGATAAGATCGCTGGATTGCAGGCAACGGTTGAAAAGATCACCAGCGCTACCGCTGAGATCCGCGCCCAAGCCGCTGGCGGTGTGGAAAAGCTTGCCACTGCTGTCTCGAGTTTTGATGCACAGCTAACGGAGATCAACAACAACCTCATCGGAATTGCGTTCCATGCTTGAGAAAGTGCAAACTTCGGCTGGTCAGTTAAAAACGATCATTCCCTCGCTCTTTACCACGTTCGCATTCGTTCTCACCCTTTTCCTTGGCTGGGTGATTTACAGCCAGGTGGTTTTGATCCGCCTTTCCCTTCAGGGACTCAGGGCAATTCGTGAACTGAACGGAAGTCGCTCCCCAGCCCGAAAAGAAACTGGATCCCGAAAAATAGGAGGCGAAACCGAAGAGATCAAACCAGGACTTTATCCAGAACAGGGAACTTTTCCCTGCCTCCAGTCGTCAACCAGACTGGAGCAATTATCTTGTTGTTTCGAAGGAGAAAGTAAATGAAGAGAAAAATAATATTGATTTTATCCACAACGATCATCCTGGTGATTGCCCTCGGCGCCTGCGCTCCGCAACCACCGCCTACACCGGATCCCACCCTGGTGAGCGCGATGGTGGATGCCACCGTGCGTGCCATCCCAACGGCAACTCCGCCTTCCACACCCACCCCGATGGTCCCCACCGCGGTGCCGCCCACACCGATCCCGCCCACCCCCACGGTGTTGCCGAACGACCCGGCAGCGATCTTCGGCGCTCCGGATGGTTCGGATGATTTCAGCACCAACCGCAACTGGAGCTCCTTCGATAATAATTGCTATAAATCCGGCGTGGTCAACGGGCAATTCATGATGGAAGGCAAGGGGCAGCCAGGCTTGATCTGCTGGCAGCATTCCTGGGCCAGCGTGCAGAATTTCTACGCGGATACCATGGTCGATTAACCCGCAGACTTGCCGCCCCAATGACCGCTATGGGCTCTTTATCCGCGGTCAGAGCGAAACCCAGGGCTACGTTTACGGCATCGCCTGCGACGGACGCTTCTTCATGACCAAGGTGGATGGCGCCACAGCCACCGCCATCGTGCCCCTCACCGCCAATCAAGTTGTCCGGGTGGGTGGTGGACAAACCAATGTGATCGGAATTGCGGCCAACAACGGAACCTATCAGCTCTTCGTCAACGGCGTGAATGTGTCCAACGTTTCCGATTACTCCTATACAGATACCGGCTGGATCGGTTTCTTCATCCAGGCAGCCAGCGATAACACCGGAACCCCCTTCACGGTGTACTTCGATAATCTTCGCGTCTGGCTGCTGCCAAGACCCCAATAGAAAAAATAAATATCGAAAGGAAATAGAATGAAAAAGATTGTTTTTGGATCAATGATTTTACTGTTAGCCCTGGCTGCTGCTGGATGCTCCTCAACTAGCGCAGCCCTACCCGGTACCGATTGGCAGGTTGTCCACCTTTGGGAACACTCCCGCGATTGCCAGGTGCAGATCCAACGCTATCCTTCGCAACGGACGGAACTGTCTCCGGGTGGGATGGCTGTAACCGCTTCGGAGGAACCTATAAAGAGAGCGGCAGCTCGCTTACCATCACCCTGGGACCATCCACGCTGATGGCGTGCCCGGATGCAATCATGGCGCAGGCAACAACGTTCACCGAAGGTTTGAGCCAAACCGCTTCATACAGGATGGATAAAGCCAACCTGACCCTTGGAAAGACTCCAAGGGTGCCGATATAATGGAATTGGCAGTGGTTGTGCCAGCCTCCTTGACCGGTGGGACCTGGCAGGCTACCCTGCTCAATAATGGCAAACAGGCAGTCTCTGGTGTGGTGGAAGGATCCATAATCACTGCCATTTTTGGAACGGACGGATCCCTGACCGGTAACGGTGGGTGCAATAATTACAATACCACCTATAAAACCGACGGGAACAAGATCACCATCCAGCCGGCTGCCTCCACAATGATGGCTTGTGCAGATGATGTAATGAAGGATGAAGCGAATTACTTTAACGCCCTCACCAAAGCAACCACTTATACGATCTCCAACGGTGAACTTGAGCTGCGGGATGATTCCGGCGCACTTTGGGTCGCATACCTACTGAAATAAATAATAATTAACGAAGGAGAGAAAAATGGCATCAAATAGTGTAACCATGAGCAAGAAGAAGTTAACCGCCAAAACCCAGGAAGCCCGGGATGCGGCACTCACCCAATCGGTCAATGCCGAGATGCATATCGAAGAAGGTGCCCAGAAGGTGCAAACCGGCCGGGATGTGGTCGATCTTGGCCGCATGGAAACCGCTGCCGGGGTGAGTGACCTTACCCGCGCCGAGGATGCAGCCGTTGTAGCCAGCCGGGTTAAAACCCTTTCCGATGTAGTCGGGGTTGCCGGAGTGGTGGATGTGGCCGAAGGCGCAGAAATGCTGGCCACCTCTGAAGACGTGGGCGTGATGAGCGCCATGGTGGGCTCTGATGGGCGAGGATGACCTTGAGACCGGTCTGGAACTTGCTCGTATCGCCGGGGAACTCTGGGCGGTGAGCGATGTGGTCGACATGCTGCAGATGCCCGCCCTGACCGAATTCCTGGCGGAGCGCGGAGAGCTGCTCCAGGAGCTGGCAGTGGAACAGATCCTGAAAGCCGCCAGCACCAAGGGCGTCGCCAAAGCAATCGAATCCGCCGGCGGTAAGATCGCCGACTTGGGCAACAACGAGATCGCCGAAGGTGTCACCCGCATGGCTGTTTCTGAAGGTCTGGCCGAGGGCAGCAAACAATTAAAGAAAGCTGGCAAGCAGCTTGAAAAAGCAGGCGTCAGGAAGATCGAAGACGGTGAGGAATTGATCTCCGCCGGCCGCGCTTATGGGAACGAAGGCATCGGAGATATGGTCGGAGGCGGCGCTCAACTGGGCGCTTCCGCCGCCACAGAAGATATCGCCGACCGCCTGGATGAACGGGCGAAAAAGTAACACTTGGTTCTTGAAATGGGCGGGTTAGCTAACCCGCCCATTTTTTATTCTTATACTTTGGATTTACAACCCAGGTTGGGGTGGAAAACTCATTGGCACTTTTCGTGAATCATCCCAATATTAGTTTTAATCATTAACATCAACTCTTGATACGTTATAAAATAATGGATTAACCGAAGATAAGGTTCATGGACCATGTCAGAAATAAATGTTCTCATCCTGGATGTTGAACCGGAGATCTCCCTCTGGCTCCAGGAACAAATTCTGGGGCTGGGCGTAAAAGCGATAATTCAGCCCTATCGTGAAGCTCACCTGATCGAGGACGTCGGGCTTTCAAAAGCCAGCATCGTGCTGATCAGCGGAGATCACACAGATAACCCGAACATCGCTTATTCCATGATCAACCTCCATAACATCGGAATACCAGCCTTCCATTGTGGGGACCTGAGCCAGGCTGAGGCAGTGATCCAATTGTTGATAAAAGATCCAGCCAACCGGTATTTAATTGGCGAAAAAAACACGCTGGACCAGGAATCTGCGAAGACCCTGGGGAAACCCATTGCCGCCCCTTCGGAGTTCTACCGTGCGCTGGTGGAGGATATGCCCGTCATGGTGACGCGCACTTCCAATGCAGGTATTCTCACCTTCGTGAATCAGCACTTTTGCGATTATTTTGGATTGAATGCCCAGGATTTGATCGGGAAGGATTTTTTCTCCTTTTTTCCCGAACCAGAACGGGAACGCTTGATCTATCAATACGCTTCATTCACGCTTGAGGACCCGGTAAGAACCTATGAACTCCCCTTTAATGGACCGGATGGGCAGGAGCATTGGCTGTACTGGGTGGAGCGCGCAATTTTCGATGCGGATGGTCACAACATTGGCTTTCAGTCCATGGGGCAGGATATCACTGAACAGAAGCAACTCCGATTGCGATTGGAGGCCAGTGAAGCCCAATTCCGCGCCACTGTTGATCATCTCGCTGAAGGTATCGCCCTTTTAGATGAAATCCGCGATGAAAACGGAAAAATCGTAGATTTTCACGTGGAATTCATGAATTCTTTTGGTCGAAAATTATTCTCTAAGGAATTCGTGGGTACAAAAGCATCCGAAGTTGTTGCCTATTTTGCCCCTGGGAATGACCTGCTGGACCGCTTGATCCGCTCAAGCCAGACAGGTGAAACCCTGTTTTTGGAAAGGTTGGATCTTGACCCCAGGATTGGCGGTTTCACAGATCCGACATCCATTGAGATCACGGTTACCAGTTTTTCGGATAAGCTCATCTTTGGCTGGCGGGTTATTACCGAAAGGGTGCGGGCAGAGGAAGATCTGGCCCGCTCCCGCGACCAAATTGCTGCGCTGATCGCCTCCTCAGGTCAGATGCTTGAAGCCCGGGACCTGGATATTCTGCTTCAAACGGTCAAAGACCAGATCGCTGAAGTCGTCCCCTTCGACAATACCGGGGTGTATTTTGTGGAGAACGATACGCTGCAAACTGCAGTCTATAAAAATTTTTACCGATACCAGGAAACCGAAGCCTTCGCGAATCTTATGTATAAAGAGGTGGTTTTACCGGAATTATTACAGGGTGATCTGCAGACAAATTACGTTGTGGTCGATGATACTCATTTAAACGGAAGTATTACAAAAAAGTTGAGGACAATTGTCGGAGAAGATTCGCGGTTTTTGGCTGAAAATCGCTCCCAGCTCTTCGTGCCAATGGTCTACCAGAATAATATTATCGGGTTGATCGCTTTGGTTCATTCCCAACCAAATATTTACACAAAAAACAATTGCATGCTCGTCCGCGCCTTCGCCAACATGGTTGCCCTGGGTGTTCAGAATTACCGCCTGCTGCAAAAATCCCAGACCCAGGCAGTGATGCTGGAGCGACTGCGCCTTGCACGCGGGCTGCACGACTCGGTCACCCAGTCGCTGTATTCCATAAATCTCTATAGTGATGCAGCCAAAGCTGCTTTGGAATCCGAAAGGATCGAAAAAGCAGTCGAATACCTGAATGAATTGCACAATTTAGCCATGGAAGCCACACGCGAGTTGCGTATGTTGATCTACGACCTGCGTCCGGTGGAGCTGGAAGAGCTGGGGTTGCCAGGAGCCATCCGCGCCCGGCTGGCAGCCGTGGAAACCCGCAGTGGGTTCAAGACGAGTTTTGAGGTCCACGGAAAAGGCCAGTTGGACCCAAAGGTGGAAAATGAGCTGTACCAAATCGCGCAGGAAGGGTTAAATAATATCGCCAAACACGCCGCTGCCAGCCAGGTGAACGTACTGTTGGAATACTTCCCGGAGAAATTCCGCCTCATCATACAGGATGACGGTATCGGTTTTGATGTTTCATCCCCCACCAAAGGTGTTGGCCTGCAAACCATCCATGAAAGGATCAAACTACTCGGAGGAACTGATAAGATCATTTCATCTCCGAAAAAAGGTACAATTCTCACCGTAGAGGTTAAATTGTGAAATCCAGACAAATCCACATTCTCATTGTGGATGATCACCCGGTTGTACGTAAAGGAACCCAGGCGCTCTTTGACGAGTACGAAGATTTGTGCGTCGTTGGAGAAGCAGCCGACGGCGAAGAAGCTGTTCAGCTTTTCCACGAATTGAAACCGGATGTGGTCCTGATGGACCTTATCATGCCTAAGATGAGCGGGATCGAAGCTACCCGCGCAATTACTTCACAGAAACCGAGCGCCAAGATCCTGGTGCTCAGCAGCTTCCTGGGAGATGAGAATATTTTCCCCGCCATCAAAGCGGGGGCACTCGGGTACGTCCTGAAGGACGTAGATCCGACCGATCTCATCCAATCCATTCGAAAGGTTGACCGCGGTGAGGTCAGCCTTTCTCCCCTCATCGCTCAACGCATCCTGAGCGATATGGGAGAATCCTCGGACCCCAATCCCACCCCGGAACCGCTTACCGAGAGGGAGATCGAGGTGCTCCAGAAGGTGGCCCTGGGAAAAAGTAATAATGAGATCGCCAGGGAACTCTTTATCGCCGAGGTAACCGTTCGCACCCACATCAGCCGGCTGTTGGAAAAACTTCACCTTGCCAACCGCGTTCAGGCCACCCTCTACGCGCTGAGGCAGGGGATTTCCACTTTGGATCAAAAAAATTCATAACTAGGAGGAAGGAAAATGAAAAAGATAAATGTATCCTGGAACCACGGCGCTTTGGGCTTTTCCCTGGCGCTGCTGGCGCTATTCTGCATGGTCCCAACCGTCCATGCCCAGAGCGGGATGGTCTACGGTGATTCCGTCCCCGCCGGGCAAACGGTGCAGGGTGATATCATCCTGGCCGGCACGGATGTGAAGGTTGATGGAACCGTTGCAGGAGACCTGATTGCCGTTGGCCAGAATATAACGGTCAACGGAACCGTGGAGGGCAGTCTGATCGCCATTGGCTCCAAGGTAATTATCAACGGTACAGTTCAGGGCACAACCTACATCGCTTCGGTAACCACAGTTCTCGGTGAAAAGGGCTCGCTCCAGCGCAACTTGTATGATTCAGGCGTGAGCCTGGTGATGAAAACCGGCTCGGTGATCGGTAGGGACCTCTTTGCGCTGGTGTTCGGCTCAACCAGTCAGGGAGAGATCACCGGCCGCACCCAGGCGGTGGTCGGGCCTTATGAAGTTTTTAAATTGATCATCGACCAACTCAAGATCAACCTTCAGCTCCCTGCAACGCTTTCCCCCACTTCGTTCCAGGGTGGCGCAGGGGGTGGCCGGGTACTCCTGGATACCCGTCAGGCAGCTTCCGACACCACCGGGCAATTCCTTTCCGGTCTGGCTGCCTGGGGCATGCCGGTCGTACAGGACCTGGTGCCGCTCTTCATAGTGGGTCTCATCCTGATTTGGCTTATGCCGAACCTCGTCAGCAAAGGCTCAAAACACATCCGCAACCGTCCGTGGTACACGCTGGGTGTCGGGCTGCTCATATTTGTGATCAGTCTTAACATCGTTGGCGTGGTGCTGCTGTTGGCCGCGCTGATTTTCATCATCGGCCTTGGTTTCGGCTTTCTCAGTCTTTGGGGTCTGGCTGCCATCTGGTGGGTGCTGGCCTTACTCGCGCTCGGACTGGCTGCCGCTCTGTTCTTTGTCATGGTTTTCTTTGGCAGCCGGGTGGTGATCTCGTACCTGCTGGGCGGGCTTATCCTGAGAAAAGTTGGAGAAACCTCCTTCCTGCACCGCCTCGGCATCCTGTCCCTGGGGATGCTGGTATTTGTATTGGTCGCATCCATCCCGGTCTTCGGCTGGGTAGCTTCGGTGGTGGCAGTGTCCTTTGGCCTTGGCGGCATCTGGCTGGCTTACCGCGAACAGCGCGTGGAGCGCAAATGGGTTGCCGAAACAGCGGCGAAAGCTGCGGCCGATATCCAGGAGCCATTGCCCCCTGTAGAACCCGCAGCTGAAGCCCCTGCCGGGGAAGTGAAAAAGAAAGCTGCGCCTAAACCAAAGACGGAACCGGAAAAGAAAACCTCCGTACCGAAGAAGTAGCGATTTCGGTTTTGAGAAATACCCCAACCGGCTGGTCACCCAGCCGGTTTTGCCTGCATTTCCATATTAGAATTGGCGGATGTTTTATTTCCTGGCTTTTCTCCCCATCCTGCTCATCCTGGTGCTGATGGCGGGCTTTCACTGGAGCGGTCAGAAAGCCGGGCCGGCAGGTTGGGCAGCGGGTGTGTTGGTGGGGGTTTTTGCTTTTGGATTGAACTGGCAGGTCTTTTGGGTCTCACAATACAAGGGGTTATTGATTTCCATCTACGTCCTGCTGGTGCTCTGGCCGGCACTCTTACTCTATTTTCTGGTCAACCAGTTCGGCGGCATCCAGGCGATTGCCCAGGCCATGCAGCGCTCGGTGCGGGATCACCTCTTTCTCACCGTATTGATCGCCTGGTCGTTCTCCGGCATGCTGGAGGGTATCACCGGGTTCGGTGTGCCCATTGCCATCGTGGCGCCAATCCTGGTGGGCATGGGGGTCTCGCCAATTCTGGCTGTAACCGCCGGGGCTATTGGACATTCCTGGGCGGTCACCTTTGGCGGAATGGGACTCACCTACCAGACACTGCTCTCCGTCTCACAGCTGGAACCCGCGCAGATAATTCCCCCGGCGGTATTGCTGCTGGGAATCGCCTGCCTGTTCACCGGGCTGGCAGCGGCAAAGGTACTGGGGGCGCTGAAGACCTGGCATAAAGTGCTGCTGGTTGGTGTTGTGACCGCCGGGGTGCAATATGGGGTGGCTATGGCCGGGTTTCCGCAATTGGGATCCTTTATGGCTGGCGCGGCTGGTTTAATTGTTGGCTGGATGATCTCACGAGCCCCCCGTGGGTTAACACCTGCCGCACCCGATCATCGCCTGCAGGCTGCCCTGGCTGCCTACGGCGCGGTGGTTGCAATCAATATCATCTGCGGAATCCCCGGTCCAATCAACACAGCGCTTAACTCGGTGCATTGGCAAACCATCCTTCCACCCACCCAAACCCTGGCAGGCTTCGCGATGCCAACAGGAAAGGGGCAGCTCTTCAAACCCTTTTTACACCCGGCCTTTCCCATGCTGCTGGTAACATTTATTACATATTTTGCACTGCGGAAAACCGACCTGTGTGCCGATTGCAGCCTGCGGCGTGCCTGGCAGACCACTTTGAAGACTGCCCTGCCTGCCACGGTAGGCGTGGTCTTCACCATCGGTCTGGCTTCGCTGATGGAATACAGCCGCATGACCCTCCTTTTGGCAGAAGGTCTCGCGGCGGTGATGCAATCCGCCTACCCGCTCACCACTGCTTATGTGGGGGTACTTGGGGCTTTTGCCACAGGCAGTAATAATAATTCGAATGTTTTGTTCGTTCCCCTCCAAAAAACCGTGGCAGTTCTGCTTGGTTTTGCGCCGGCGCTGCTTGTCGGTGCTCAAACGGCTGGAGGCGCCATCGGGGCGATGGTAGCCCCGGCCAAGCTCATTGTTGGCTGCAGCACCGTTGGGCTGATCGGCAAGGAGGGGGATGTGCTGCGTAGGACACTGCCTTATGTGCTGGTGTTATGCGCGCTGCTAGGTTTGGTAACGTTATCTTTTGGTAAAAATCTGATCTCTCCTAACTTGCCGGTTGCAATTCAGACTATTCTTGCTATAATTATCTCAATACTAATTTAACCAAGGAGGGTAGCATGAAAGCATTAACACGTTTGGCCATAATTCCGGCTTTGATCATCCTGGTGGGTGTCGCCTGTTCCTTCAGCGCGGGCGATACAAGCTCCTCAGATACGACGGATTCATCCACCGACCAGGCTGTTTCATCCCCCACGGAAGCGGTGGTCGAGGCACCTACGGAGGATACTTCCAGTCAAGATTCATCCTCCCCGACGAGCGAACCTTACACAACATTTACATTTGATGAGGAGCCTTCGGGTTGGAGCTACTGGTTCCAGTCTGGTGACGAGGAAAGAACCAGTTTCGGCGTGGAAGATGGAAAAATGAATATCGAGATTAATGGGAAACAAACATACTTATATTTCACCTATGATGATTTCACCTACGATAATGTCTATGTTGAAACCGTCGTGGAAAACCGTGGAGTGAATTCACAAGCCGTTAGTTTGATCTGTCGATATTCAGAAGAAGATGGCTGGTACGAGGCGAACATCCAAAATGACGGGCTCTACAACATTTTTGTGTTCGATGCCCGCAAACAGCCAAAAGGTGATTATGATATGCTCACCAGCGGTGGTTCTAATGCCATCAAACAGGGCAAGGACGTCAACGCCTATGGTTTTTCCTGCAACGATAAGAAACTGACCCTATGGATCAATGGAACTGAAGTTACCCAGATCAAGGAAAATACGTATGCATTGCGGGAAGGGAATGTGGGTTTCGGAGTATCGTCCTTCGAATCACTGCCAGTTATTGTAGAATTCGATGAATTTACGATCGATAAACCCTGATCAAGAATCTGAAAAAATAAAAGCTGGACCCTGACGGGTCCAGCTTTTTGATTCCAATTCTTAACTTATTTGATTAAAGTCAAAAGCATCACCAGGGGTGTTTTGGTTTTTAAGCTGTGGGGCAGCTCGGGCGGCATGTAGACCCAGCTTCCCGCTTTGATTTCAGTGAATTCCTTGCCCAGGGTCATGCTGCCCTCACCCTTCAGAACCTCCAAAATGGCGCGATAGGGGGAGGTATGCTCGGTCAGCTCCTGCCCGGCGGCAAAACTGAACAAGGTCACGTCCATTTTGTCGTCTTTTTTAAGTGTCTGGCTTAGGACTGCATCTCCTGGAATTTCAGGCAGCCTTCTCAGTAGGTCAGCAACCACAATTTGTATGTCTTCCATGTTGAATCCTTTCGGTTATTTTCCGTCGTCCAACAGCCGCCGCTCGCCCTGCAGGGATCGCAGGTGGCTGGCATCCTGGCTCACCTCCAGCGCGCCGCGGTACTTTCCATCGGCATCACGCATGGCGAAATATTGAATGACCACGAATTTATCCCCCATCTGGATCCAGAACTCCGCAGAATCCCGCCTGCCTGCCCGGAAATCATCCACGATCTGCTGCACTTTACCAATGCTCTGCGGCGGGTGACAGTTCTGCACCTTGCGTCCAATAATGGCTGGCGAGCGCTGAAAGATGCGCTCGCGGGTCTGTGAAAAATAGCGAACCTCGTCATTTTCGTCCACAAAGGTAACATCCACCGGCAGGCTGCGCAGCAGCATATCCACCTGGTCGGCGGCCAGCGCGCCCGTGTTGAGCGGGATCGATCCAGCCGGAATTGGCAATGTGGCAGCTTGCGCGGACTGGGTGGGTTGTGGTTTTACTTCCGCCTGCCTGGCTCCCGGCGGCCAATCCAGGCCGGGGGTCACCAGAAAATAACCGATCTCGTTTTCCTGGGCGCGGATGGTGCGCCAATCCGCCTCGCTCAGCCGTTCCAGGGCTGAGGGGAAGAGGATCTTATCCTCCTTGTAGTACATCTCGCGGATGGCGGTGGCCATGGGTTCGAACACACTTTGAACCTCGCCGGCAGCGGCAAGCGTGGAGGAATCCAACGCTCCCCGGAGGAGCTCATCCAGTTTCTTCCAACCCGCGCGCACCTCGTTATGGATGCCCCACATCACCCGCGAAGGCCCATAGAACCCGGTTTTTTCCAACAGCGGGAAGAGCAGGTTCTCCTTGCGAACGTAATGAACTTCATACCCTTTCAGTTTGGTCAGGAATTCATAAGCGACCCGGGCGACTTTGAGATCAGGTTTGGTTGTGTAACTGGCGATGGCCGCTTCCAGATCGGAAAGAACCTCCTCTGCAGCCTCGTTTTCCATGCGGAAAGTGTGGATGGGGTGACCGGGAAGGTTTTCGGGATTGTGCACCTTGTCCAGCGAATCGCGGAAAAAGCCGGTGTGGATATCGCACAAGCGCTGGATATCCTCCGGCGGGGTGCCCTCCTCGATCATCATCTGTTCCACCTCGGTGATCGATGGCGCATCGGCATCCTCCAGCAGGCTGCCAAACTCGGCTTTCACGTCCTCCACGGAACGCCCGGCATTCAGCTCCTGAAGGATCTTCTTGATGGTTTCCTTGCGCTGGGTGACGTTATTGATATATTCGCTCATTCGTTATCCTCTTTTCTTATCCGATTTGATAGAGAAGCTCGATGGCAGATCGCGGGCAGATCTCCTCACAGACGCCGCAGTAGGTGCAATCGGCTGGTTTGGTGATCTGTGGTTTTTGTGCGATCATTTCCACGGCTTCCCCGGGGCATTCCTCGGCACACAAGCCGCAGCCGTCGCACAGTTCGGGGTGAATAATGGGTAGTGCCAGGGATTCTTCCATCGAGTTCCTCTCAATTTCCATACAAGAGGATACCATCTGGAGGTGGATTTGTCTGTGACTTGCATCACACCGGAAGATGATCGGGGGATCAGGCTTCGATCTCTGCTTCCAGAAGGGCAGGATCGAGGATGATGATTCGCTGGCGTTCGGTGCGGATGATGCCATCCTGAATTAGCTCCCGTATGGCGCGGTTGACCGCTTCCCGGGTGCTGCCGATCTGCCGGGCGATCTGATCCTGAGTCCAGAAGGAAGGAGAAGGCGCGTTGTTGTGCGTATGAAGGAACCTGGCCAGCCTGGAGCGTACGCTCCTCAGGCTGATATCATGCACCACCTCAGTCAAATGCTCCAGCTTGGCGGAAAGGTCGGAGAGAATCGCCAGATTTAACGCGGGAATCGTTGTGATCAGGGCTCTCAGGTCCTCCCCCTTGATCACCAGCAGGCTGGAATCAACAAGTGCAGCCGCACTGGCCGGGGCTTTGCCCTCCTTGAGGAAGACGGTGGGCAGGTTGAAGACTTCACCCTGCCCAAGTTGGATAAGGGTCTGTTCGCGCCCATCCGGATTGATTCGGAAAACGCGCACGGAGCCGGAAAGGATGAAATAGACCGGGGTATCCGCGTCGCCGGCGCAAAGAATTTCTGCTCCCTCCCCCTTATTGATAACATTGGACCGGCGTAGGATCAATTCCAGGTCCGCATCGTTAAGATGTGAAAAGAGCTTGATACTTTTTAACCTGGTTGCCTCTTGCGGCGGATGATTGCTCATGGATACACTATAATTATAGTTTCTGAAAACCGGAACTTGATTAATTTCTTCAGTTCGGTATAATCAATTTAATTGGACTGATTTTATCTGATTATCAACAATATTGTCCATGAATCCATCCGCAACCGGGCAACCCTCAACTGACAGGCTGGCACTGCTCTATAATCTATCCCAGCAGTTGAATTCCAGCCTCGACCTGGATGAAGTCCTCAACAAACTTATGGATGAAGTCATTGCCGCGCTGCACGCTGAGCGCGGTTTTATCATGCTGCGCGCTGTGGAGGGCGGTTTGGAATTCCGCGTGGCGCGCGGATTAAACCAGACTGATATCGAGGATCCGGAATTCCAGATTTCGCGCAGCGTGGTGGATAAGACCGCGGAGAGTGGTCAGGGGATACTTACCTCGGATGCGCAACTGGATGCGCGCTTCAACATGCGCCAGTCGATCATGGCCAAGGGGCTGCGTGCCATTCTGTGTGTCCCGATCAAGATCAAGGACCAGCAGATCGGCATCATCTACGTGGATAACCGCCTGCGGGCGGGGATCTTCACGACCGATGATCTTGATTTGCTCAATTCAATCGCCTCCAGTGCCGCCATCGCCATCGAAAACGCCCGCCTCTACCAGATGGCGATCGAAAATAGCCGCATGGAAACCGAAATGAAGCTGGCGCGCAACGTTCAGATCAGCCTGCTTCCCCGCCAGACGCCCTCCCTGCCCGGCTGGGAGTTCGGCGCTCACTGGCAGCCCGCCCGCCAGGTAGGCGGGGATTATTATGACTTCATTCCCCAGAGCGGAGGGAAGCTCGGCATCGTCATCGCCGATGTGACCGACAAGGGCATGCCGGCAGCGCTCTTTATGGCCTCCGCCAAGAATATCCTGCGGGCGTCCATCCAGGCCTGCGATAGCATTGCTGAAGGCATCACCCGCGCGAATGGGTTGATCGAGCAGGAATCCAACGGGCAGATGTACATTTCGCTTGTCTACGCCTGCCTGGATCCCGCCAGCGGAACCCTGAATTATGTCAATGCCGGGCACAATCCCCCCCTGCACCTGCACGGAAAAACCACCACCTTTTCCATATTCAACAAATCGGGCATGTGGCTGGGTGTGGATGCCAACTCGGATTTCACTGATGAATTTGATAGCATTGCTCAAGGCGACCTGGTGGTGTTCTACACTGACGGTGTTTCAGAAGCTGAAAATAAAAAGGGGGATTCCTTCGGGGAAGAAGGGTTGAAATCGGTTGTTCTGAAAAACCGGGGCAAAACCCCGCAGGCGCTCTGCAAACAGGTTATCGAGGCAGTCCAGGAATTTACCGGCAGCAGTGATCTGGCCGATGATATCACTCTGGTGATCTTCAAACGGGGCAAAAATGGCTGACGAACTTTTCCTCAATCGGTACCGCATCACAGGCGAGCTTGGTCGCGGCGCAATGGGCACCATCCACAGAGCCGAGGACACCCTCCTCGGCCGGGAAGTTGCCCTTAAAATGATCACCGCGGCCCAGTTGACCGACGAAAACCGCAGCCCGGCTGCTCAGCGAGGCGCGCGCCGCAGCCAAACTCAATCATCCAAATATCGTCGCCGTCTATGACGCGGGCGAGGAAGATCACACCCCCTTCATCGTCATGGAACTATTGATGGGTGGATCGCTGTATGATAAAAAACCGGAATCGCTGGATGAGACGATCTCCATCTCCCGCCAGATCTGTGCCGCCCTGGGGCATGCCCACCAGCATGGCATTGTCCACCGCGACCTGAAACCGGAAAATGTTCTCCGCAGCGGGAACGGACTGGTGAAGCTCAATGACTTCGGGATGGCGCATTCCTTTTCCAGCCGTAACTCCACCGACGGCACCTTGCTTGGCACGGTCTACTACATCGCCCCGGAATCCATCCAGGGACAGCTTGTGGATGGGCGGGCAGACCTCTACGCTCTGGGGGTGATGCTCTATGAGTGGCTGACCGGAAGGCTGCCCTTTACAGCCGATGACCCTGTAGCAGTAATCTCCCAGCACCTATATGCACCCATCGTTCCCCCGCACATCTATTTTGCCCAGATCGCCCCGGAGCTGGAAACGCTGATCCTGGCTCTGCTTTGTAAGGATCCTGATGACCGTCCCGAGAGTGCTGCAGCTGTGGATAAGGTCCTGGCCGGTATCAACAGCGGCCAGGTGAGCGACCTACCTTTGACCCCCTCATACAAATTAGAGAGGGTGGTGCGCGGAAAGCTCGTCGGGCGGGAAAACGAATTGGGGCTGGGCAAAGCCGCCTGGCAGCAAGCAATTACCGGCAGCAGCCAAATGCTTCTGGTCAGCGGCGAGCCGGGAATTGGCAAAACCCGCTACGTGCATGAGCTGATCGCTTATGCCACCCTAAGCGGTGGGCGCTGCCTTGTGGGGGAATGTTTTTCTGAAGGGGGTGCGCCTTATGAACCCCTAGCACCGATGATCCGCGAAAGCTTGGGGGAAGGTGTCAAGAAACGCCCCGAATTGCCTGACTATGTCCTTTCTGACCTGGTAAAGATCACCCCAGGGCTGGATTGGTTGCAGGTCGATATTCCCCCGCGTCAGATCCAGGATGCAGCTTCTGAGCAGCAGCACATATTTGAAAGCGTGTTCACATGGACGGACGCACTTTCAAAACAAACCCCGCTCCTATTGTTCTTCGATGATATTCATTGGGGAGATAGCGCTACCCTGCTGCTTATCCGCCACCTGGCTCACCGCACGCAAGACCAGCGTGTGCTGTTTATTCTGAGTTACCGCGAGATCGAATTGCGGGATGAAGACCTGGCGAACCGTATCCTGAACGAGCTATTGCGCGATCATTTGGCCACGCGGGTGAAGCTCACGCGCTTCACTCCCGAATTGACCGGGGAAATGGTCGCCACCATGCTTACCCCAGCAGGGCACATTGACCCCGAACTGGTCGACGCCATCTTTCGGGAGACCGAAGGGAACCCATTTTTCATTGAAGAAGTCTGCAAAGCGCTTCTTGAGGAAGGCTTGCTCTGCTGTGAACGTGGCGAATGGGTCTCCCCAGGGATTGAGAATATTTCCATCCCCCAGAGTGTCCGGCTTACCGTGCAATCGCGGCTGTCACGCCTGCCAGAGGATGCGCAGGAGCTTTTGCGCCTGGCTGCGGTCATCGGCAGGGAATTTGAATACAATATTTTAGTGAAAGCCTGCGATAAAATGGAAGATCGGATCATCGAATGCCTGGAGGAAGCTGAAAAAGCGCAGATCATCCGGGAATTGAAAAAAGGTGCTTCGGAGGGGGTCACCTTCGCCTTCGAGCATGCCCTCATCCCTGCCACCCTGCGGGAGGAGATCTCCGGACTTCGCCGACAGCGTCTCCATCGACGTGTGGCTCAGGCGGTGGAGGCTATTCACCCGGATGATTACGAGACTCTCTCGTATCACTACGAGGAGTGCGGAGACGCGGATAAAGCCTTCGACAATTACAGAAAAGCCGCCGCGCGTGCCCTTTCGATCTACGCCAACCAGGAGGCGATGCAGTATTACGAAAAAGCCCTGGACCTCTGCAGCGATGAAAGCTGCCAGGCGGAGATGTACGAAGGGATCGCGGATGCAGCCTTCCGCCTTGGCAAGCGGGAGATTGCGGAAAAAGCATTTGATAAAGCCATCGAACTTTACAAGAAAACCGGCAATATCGAGGATTTGGCCATCCTCTATGCTGATGCCGCCCGGGCGGTCTGGTATATGGGTGAAGTTAAGCAAGGCTTAGAGATCTGCCGGATGGGATTAAAGGAAATACCTGAGGGGTTGGAATCCAAAGGTATGGCCACCCTTTTGCACGAAACCGCGAGAGCATGTCGTTTCAATTACCTTTATGAAGAAGGCCTCGACCTAGTCAAAAAAGCGATTGCACTCGCCCAAAAGCTGGATCTGCAGGAGGTGCTGGCGGATTGCTATGCCACACTCGGTATCCTGCGCGTTCTCCCGTTTGATGAGGCGACCACTGCCTTGAAACAGGCTGTGGAGATCGCTGAGAAAAATGGGTATACTACCATTTTGGCTCGAGCCAGGTTGAACTTGGGGACGCATTATGTATACGGCGGAGAACCCCTTCTGGCGTACGACCAGTATTCCCGCAATGTTGAATTGACCACTCGCACGGGCTTGAGTTACATAGAATTCCTAGCTCAGATTTCCCTGGTTGATTTGGAGATATCACTTTCCAGGTTTACCGATGCAGAAGCCCGCCTGGTAAGGCTAGTGGAGCTGCAATCGGTCAACCCAAATCCTACTTTTGCTTTGCTGGGTGTTCAGGCGATCCGCGTGACATTCCCCTGGTGCAGAGGTCAGTTCGAAGAAGCTCTTTTTCTTGTAGACCAAATCCTGGAGCAATATAGCCCGGAAAAATTGCAGGATTATCAACTCGGATACTTATACATGAAAGCCAGGCTGTATTGGGAGTTGAAACAGCCTGAGCAGGTCCGGTCTATCCTGGATGAAGTCCTCGCCATCCACCCCGAGGACCGGGATGAAAACCCTGGTTATATTAATTCTTCGATCCTGCATCTATGTTTTCTTTTGAAGGATAAAGAAAGAGTTCTCGAGCAGTACACGATCCTGAAAAAAGTCATCGGGGATTCTCCCACGGTCACCCAAAAAGTATTTCTGCAGATTGCAGAAGCCCGCCATGCCTGGCTTGACCGTGATTATGATCTTGCCCTCACCCAGTATAGTGAGCTTCTTGAAACAATCAAACCACTTGGCGATCTCTGGCGGATTGGCTCCTTCCAGGAAGAAGTGGCGGAGATGCTCGTGGAACGATCCTCTCCTGGTGACACTAAGCTTGCCTCAGGTCACCTGGATAAAGCAATAGAGGTTTACCGGACCGCGGGTCTTACCTATTATGAAGAAAACGCGCGGAAAAAGTTCGAGACCCTTTCTGACACTTCCGCGTAGATTGTTTATTCAAAAAATCCGGAGGTCAAAATGACAGACACACCCGCCAGGGGAGAATTCCGCCCCCTATCCGCCTGCAACCGCGTTCAGGTGAAAGGCATCGGTGAACTCGTCCTCACCCAGGGGGACAAGGAAGAATTGTTCATCGATGCCAACCCCGATCTGCTCCCCCAGATCAAAACGGATGTGAACAACGGCATCCTGCGCATCCGCTATGAATTTGAGTGGATGGATTACCTTGGGCTGCGCTTCATCGGCGCAGGACCGATCCGCTATTTAATAACCATGAAAGAAATAAACGAGGTTATCCTGGCCGGAGCGGGCAACGTGGAATGCCGGGCCATCAAGACCACCAATTTGACCCTTGGCTTGAGCGGTGCCGGCAGCATGAACATTTCCGGCGTGAGCTGCACGGACCTGAAAGCCGCCCTCAGCGGGGCTGGCAGCTTGAAGGTGGCCGGGCAGGCCGGTAAACAGGAAGTGCAGATGAGCGGCGCCGGATCATACTACGCTGGTGATCTGCAATGCAAGGAAGCCCACGTCCAAATGAGCGGCGCGGGCAGTGCCAGGGTCTGGGTAACCGATCGTATGGATGCGGCTATGACCGGTCTGGGAAGCATCGATTACTACGGCAAGCCGACCATCCGCTTACAGAAGACAGGGCTGGGTAACATAAATCCCCTCGGGGATCACGCCTGAGCGGAACTGCAAGTTAGAAACGCATTCGGCTTGATCCTTGCATCCTGACAGAGGATGTATATCGACAATAAGAAACGGTTGAGGCTGACCCTGACCCTCTTGATCATTGCCAGCTTCCTCCCGGCCTGTGCGCCCAGGGAGGCTGTGGTTCTGGCCGCACCGGTAAGTGCATTCACTCCACTCCAGACGGTCTCCATCGGGACGCGTACCCCTTCACCCCAGCCTTCCATAACCCCCTCTTTGCGTCCCTCCCAGACGCTGCCCCCCACCTGGACGCCCTTCGTGATCACGCTCCCTGCCTCGAACGGGCCGTGGATCATTGGCTATTCGGTGGAACGCAGACCCATCGAGGTCTATCAATTCGGATCGGGTCCGGTTCAAAAACTTATCGTGGCGGGCATCCATGGCGGTAACGAGTGGAACACCACCGCCCTGGCGCGGGAGCTGATCGCCCACCTGCGGGATGACCCGGGGATCATTCCATCAGACACCACTCTGTATATCCTCCCGCTTCTCAACCCGGATGGGGAAGCCCGCGCGCACACTGTTGATGGCCGGGTCAACGGCAACGGTGTGGACCTGAACCGCAATTGGGATTACCACTGGAAGGCGGACTGGAACCGCGATGGCTGCTGGATCTACCGCCCGGTGACCGCCGGTGCGTATCCCGGCTCCGAACCCGAAACCGCCTCGCTGGTAGGCTTCATTAAAGTACATGAGATCAAGGCCATGATCAGTTACCACAGCGCCGCGCTGGGTATCTTCCCCGGCGGCATTCCGCCTGATGCGCTCTCGGTTGACCTCGCCCGGGCGGTGGCTGCCGTCAGCCCTTATCCCTACCCGCCCATCGATACCGGCTGCGATTTCACCGGAAATATGGTCGATTGGGCTTCCGCCCAGGGCATCCCTGCCCTGGATATTGAGCTTTCCGATCATACCCACACCGAGCTTGATACAAACCTGCAGGTTCTGAAAACCTTCCTCGCCTGGCAGGCAAAATAAAAAAAGGCGGCTCTTGAAAGCCGCCTCGAATATCCGGATTTGAAATTTAGGGTTGGTTTTCCAACCGGTCGGCAAGCACGCCGCACTGGGATTCGTGAACGATCGCCAGCACTTCATCCGCTGGCTGCAGTTCCAGATCGCCATGCGGGATCATCAGCTCACCCTTGCGCAGAACAGCAGTCAGAACGCATTGGTCTGGGAGTTGCAGATCACGGATCTTTTTACCTGCCGCGTAAGAATTCGGAGCGACTTTCTCTTCAACGATCGAAAACAGCCCTTTACGCAGCTTGATCAGGAACATCATATCGCCCATCGACATTTCCTCGGCGATCATCTTTCCCATCAGGTCAGCCTGGTTGAGCGCCACGTCCACCCCCATATCCGGACGGAACATCCAGGCATTCTCAGGGTGATTGATGCGGGCAATGGTTCGCGGAACGTTGAACTCGAACCGTGCCAGATTGGTGACGACCAGGTTGACCTCGTCATCCCCGGTTACGGCTGCCACCACCTGCATCTGGCGGATGCCGCTGGATTCCAGGAAATCGGGGTCTGTTCCACTCCCCAATAAAACGGTTTCTTTGGGGAGTCGGCTGAGGCTCAATTGCTCCACCTCTTCACGCCTATTTTCAAGGAGCTTCACCTGATGACCAGCCTGGATCAGATAGTTGGCCAGGTAGGCACCCACTTTTCCGCCGCCAATGATCATAACTTTCATGGTTTTCTCCTTAACCTACCAGGTCCTTCAATCGGTCCTGCGAAGTTGCCAGGACAGACAGGTGAACGACATCACCCTCTACAAAGGTTGTTCCGCTGAGCGGCAGGAATGTCTTTCCATTTCGCGAGATGGCAGAGATATGCACCTCGCCCGGAATGATCACCTCTTCGATCCTTCGACCGGCAAGCATGGGGGGAACCTCGATATCCACGATCTTAACCTCCCCACTTCCCAGGCTATCCACAACCGCCAGATTGGAGAAGGATAGCAGCTCGGCCATGCGCACGATGCCCAACGCCACCGGGGAGATGGTTTGCATCCCCAGACGCCGATAGATATCGGCTTTTCGGGGGTCGTAGATGCGGGCAGCTACACGGGGAACCCGGAATACATTTTTGGCAATCCGCGCTGCCACAGCGTTGGCTTCATCGGAGGCAGTCACTGCCGCAAAAGCATCCGCCTTTTCGATCCCGGCATCCAGAAGTGTCTGACGGTCAAAACCAATCCCCACGACTGTCTTTCCTTTATAATTTTTCCCAAGACGCTCGAAGGAAAGCGGGTCGCTATCGATCATCGTTACCTGGTGATCCCGATTGCTGAGCATGCGTGCCAGCCCCGAGCCCACCCTTCCACAACCGATGATTATTATCTTCATGGGGTAACTCCTCGTCTGGAATCGATCCTTCTTTTTATAAATTTAGCGATTTCGTCGATAATTGTCAATGCCGGGATGAACGGCACCAGGAATAACCAGTACCAGGCCGGGAAAGGACCGGTGCCGATGAACTGATTTAGGAATGGAACATAAACGATCATCACCACCAAAACCAATTCGGAGAGAATACCCAGCCAGATCAACTTGTTGTTGAAAAAAGCCAGCTTGAAGATCGAGATCTTTTCTGTGCGCTGGGCAAAAACATTGCCAATCTGGGTGAAAACAACCGAAGCCAGGGTAAGGGAGGTGGCAGCCACGTAGAGACTGCCGCTGGAGGGCAGCCCGAAGATCTGTCCGGGATACCCGTTGGTCCAAAACATGAAGAAGAAGGCCAGCATTGCGATCAACCCCTGCGGAATTCCCAGGTAGCCATATGTTCGTAATAGCATCGAACGGTCGATCACGTGCGATTTCAGGCTTCGCGGGGGTCTGGTCATGATCCCCGGTTCCGGGGGTTCTGCACCCAATCCCAGTGCCGGAACCATATCCGTTCCAAGGTCGATCGCCAGGATCTGCATGACCGTAAGGCCAAGCGGAATCAAGCCGCCGCTGAGGACGAAGAAAATGAACGGAATGGCTTCCGGGGTATTACTGGTGAAGATATACGAGCAGAATTTTCGGATGTTCGAATAAACTGCCCGACCTTCCTCCACCGCATTGACGATGGAAGCGAAGTTGTCGTCGGTCAGGATCATGCTGGCCGCTTCCTTGGCCACATCCGTTCCGGTGATACCCATGGCGACACCGATATCCGCTTTTTTTAGCGCAGGCGCATCGTTGACGCCATCCCCGGTGACCGCAACCACATTTCCCTTCACCTGTAGAGCGCTGACCACGCGGAGCTTGTGCTCAGGTGCAACCCGGGCGAAGATCACCTCGTCATCCAGTGCTTTGATCAGATCATCCTCCGACATCGTTTCCAGCTCGAAACCGGAGATGACCCGTGCGTCCTTGTTTTTTATGATTCCGATCCGCCGTGCAATGCTTTCTGCGGTGAGTCCATAATCTCCGGTGATCATCACCACCCGGATTCCGGCGGTGTGACACTCCTCCACAGCCTTGCTGACCTCGGGTCGGGGAGGATCCATCATGGCGATCAAACCCAGGAAGGTCATTTCTTTTTCGATCACTTCCGAAGTGTAATCCTCCATCTGGGCGGGGAGCTCGCGCTGGGCGATGGCCAGCACCCGCAGCCCATCGCGGGCAAATTCGTCGTTGGCTGCCATGATCTCCGTCCGGGTTTTTTCATTCATGGGGATCATTTTTCCAGATTGCAACGTTGCGGTGGACAAATCCAGCATCTCGATCGGCGCCCCTTTGATGTAGGCGATCTCCCGCCGGGAGGGACCGATACTTCGCCAGCCGCCGGCCAGATTGTGGACGGTGCTCATCCGCTTGCGGCGGGATTCAAAAGGTAGCTCGCGCAGGCGCGGGGCTTGTTCTTCTTCCTCCGCCAGGTCAATTCCGCCCTCACGGGCAACCACCAGCAAGGCGGCTTCGGTGGGGTCTCCCAGGATCGTCCAGCGATTCTTGCCATCCCCGTTGGGGGGCAGCAGCTTGGAGTTGTTACACAGCCCTGCAGCCAGCAGGAGCGCCCGAAGGTTCGGGTTCGAATCCGCGGTCAGCTCCTTATCCGCGTCGTAGATCTTGCCCTCCGGCGCGTACCCGTTTCCGGTAACCTTGAGGACTTTTCCCGCGTGCCCATTGGCGGCTGAAACAGGTACCCAAAGGCTGCGAACGGTCATTTCATTCTGGGTCAGCGTGCCGGTTTTATCGGTGCAGATCACGGTAGTGCAGCCCAGAGTTTCCACCGCGGAGAGTTTTTTGATCAGGGCATTGCGTTTGGCCATGCGCTGGGAACCCATCGCCAGGGATAGGGTTACCAGGGGCAGCATGCCCTCGGGAACAAAAGCCACCACCATGCCGACCGTAAAAATAAAGGAATCGGTCAGGTTGACCTTACCCAGGAAAAACGCCAGGACGAAGAAGAGCGCCCCCACCCCCAGGGCCACGAAGGTGATGACACGGGTGGCAATTTTCATTTCCTTCTGCAGCGGGCTGAGTTCCTCGCCCACTTCCTGGGTCAGGTTGGCGATCTTGCCAAATTCGGTATCCATGCCGGTGGCAAAGACAACCGCTTTGCCCGTCCCCGCAGCTACATGAGTGCCAGCAAAAACGATATCCGGCATTTCCGTGAAGGACATGCCTTCCTGCGTAAAAGCGGTGACGCTTTTTCCCACCGGGCGGGATTCGCCTGTGAGCGTGGATTGATCACAGCGTAATTCGGCGGAGGATACCAATCGGCAATCTGCAGAGATGCTATCCCCTTCCCCCAGCAGGATGCTATCGCCGGGGACAAGCTCCTCTGCCAGGATCTTTTGCTCTCCGCCATCTCTCAGCACACGGGCATAGGCTGGCAGCAGTTTCCGCAGCGCTTCGGTGGCTTTCTCTGCGCGGAATTCCTGCCAGAAGCTGAAGGCTCCATTGATGAGGTTGACCGCCCACACTGCGATTCCCAACTGAGGCATTTGGGCAATGAAGGCTGCCGCTCCAGCGATCCAAAGCATGATCGCCATCAGGTGGGTGAAGTTGGCCAGCAGCTTTTTATATAGCGGCTTGCCCTTCACCTCGCGCAGCGCGTTCTTTCCAAAAACTCCCAGCCTGGCTTCCGCTTCCGCCTGGGTCAGCCCGGAGCTGGTGGTCTGCAGGGATGCGTAGACTTCCGGAATTGTGCAAGCCGCCAGTTTGGAGCGGTTGATCGTAATTTTTTGCGAATTATTATCCGACATTTCCTTCAATTCGCGGCAGTTACTTCACCGCTTTTTTTGCCTTTTCTGTCAATTGGTTCGTAAATACAAGGAAAGGATTATAGCACCAGTTGACATTCTTTCAATGAAAAATTAATGTGTGCAATTCACGCAAGTATTAATCGATTTCTAATGAAATTTGCTGTCTTTTACGGCTGATTTCGATTAGAATCTACGCACATACGATGAGAAAATCTATGAAAAGATTATTTATTGGTATTACGCTCACTGTCTGTATTTTTTCGGCGATCCCCGACGGCGCCGTTCGGGCGGAAGAGACCACTGCCAGCAGCGTGGGGAATTCTGCCCTGCCGCTCTGCCTGCCGGGTATCTACCTGAGCCAGCAGCAGGATTGCCTCGCTTTGGGTCCTTCCCAAACCCTCAGCGGTTTGGCAAAGATTGGTTATACCTTTCCCCCAAAACCGCCGGTAGGTTTCAATCCCTTCCGCGGATCTGGCAACCATTCCCTATCGCTATATTAAGGTCACCGCCGATAAGAAGCCCATCCCCCTTTACCGCACGCCTCCACAAAAAAGGGATGATCCCGCCCCGGTTTACCAGGATCCCGGCTTCAAATACTTTTCCTATCTGAACTCGGTCGAAAACGATGCGGGTTTCTTTTATTACACAAAAGGCGGATATTATGTGGATGGCGAATATGTGGCCCGCGCGGCGGTGCCTGAATTCCAGGGCGTGGAGATCCGCGAACCGGTGACCACACCCTTCGGCTGGATCCTCTCCACCGCCGATGTTCAGTCCGCACCCGGATCGAACCAGCCGCTTACCGGCAAGAAATACTACCGATTTAATCGCGTGAATGTGTATCAATGCCAGGATGCCAGCGGCGAGGAATGGTGCATGATCGGCTTGAACGAGTGGGTACCATCGCGCCTGATCGCCGAGATCACCCCCGAGAAAACACCACCAGAGGGCGTGACCAACGGGCGCTGGGTGGATGTCAACCTTATTCGAGGAAACCCTCTCGGTTTACGAGGATAACAAGCTGGTGTTTGCCACGCTGACTTCCACCGGGCTGGATCCCTTATTTTACCCAGCCGGGATTGTTTCAGATCTACCAGAAGAAGGAATCTGAGACGATGAGCGGCGCCTTCGCTGCCGACCGCTCGGATTATTATTACCTTGAGGATGTACCCTTCACCATGTATTTCGATAAAGCCCGCGCCTTGCACGGCGCTTACTGGCACAGTATCTTCGGCTATCCCCGCTCGCACGGCTGCGTGAACCTCTCCATCGCGGATTCGCATTGGCTCTACAACTGGGCTAACGTGGGCGATTGGGTTTACGTTCACGATCCTTCCGGGCAAACGCCCACCGACCCAGCCTACTATTCCAAGGGTGGGGCGTAACCATATTGGTTTCCAATCCCAGAAAAGACCGGCGCACCGGTCTTTTTTAATATCTACCCAGATGTTATAATTTTTTCCTCTGGAATGAATCCGTAATTAATGCCAACGAGGACAGCATGAACTTCAAAATGTGGATCAAAGCACTGCGGGTCATCCCCCGCATTACCAAGGAGGAATGGGACCAACTCGATGTTGTTTCCCGCTGGCTGATCGCCACGCGCGGGGCGGTGCTCATCATCACCTTTATCCCGGCGGTCATGGCCGGATTGCTGGCTGCCAAGGACGGCATGTTCCACTGGCTGAACTGGATCCTCCTTACCGTTGGCTTGGTCTTTGCCCATGCCATGAACAATCTGCTTAATGACCTTTCGGATTACCGCCGCGGGGTCGATAAGGATAATTATTTCCGCACCCAGTATGGTCCCCAGCCGCTCGAATCCGGGTTAATGACCACCAAACAGCTCCTGACCTATGCCGCTTTCAACGGGGTGATTGCGCTCATCTGCGGCCTTGGCCTCACGCTGTTGATCGGTTGGCCAATCCTGATCCTCATCGCCATCGGCGCGTTCTTCGTCTTTTTCTACACCTGGCCGCTTAAATACATCGGCCTGGGCGAGGTGGCAGTCATTCTCGTCTGGGGTCCCCTGATGGTCGGCGGCGGGTATTACGCCATCACAGGCGTGTGGAGCTGGACGGTCTGCCTGGCTTCTCTTACCTACGCACTGGGCGCAGCATTGGTGATCTTCGGCAAGCACATCGATAAGCTCCCCGAGGATAAAGCCAAGCGCATCCACACCCTTCCCGTAATCATCGGCGAGAAAGCCAGCCGCTATGCCGTTCTGGCAATGATGGCTTTTCAATACATTTTCGTTGTCTACCTGGTGGTCACCGGATATTTTTCACCCATTCTGCTGATCGTCTTCCTGGCGCTGTTCTACATCAAACCTGTGGTTCAGATCTTCCTGCACCCCAAGCCGGCAGAATGCCCTGCCGATTTCCCCAAGGATATCTGGCCGCTTTGGTTCGTGGCTGCCGGGTTCGAGCACAACCGCAAATTCGGGATGTTCCTGATGCTGGGGTTGATCCTGCAGCTCCCATTCTTCACCAACCTGGTTTCTTCAGTATTCAAGTGAACCGGAAAAAGTGACCCTCGAACTTCGTGAAATTTTCAAAGACTACGACCAGAAACCCCTCCTGAGAGGGGTTTCCTTCACCGTGGGTGCGGGGCTAACCTGCTGCCTGCTGGGACCCTCCGGAAGCGGTAAAAGCACCCTGCTGCGAATCATCGCCGGGCTGGAGCAGCCGGATTCCGGGCAGGTGCTCTGGGAAGGGCAGGACCTGGCCGGTGTAGCGGTGCACCAGCGCCGCTTTGGGTTGATGTTCCAGGATTACGCCCTCTTCCCGCACCTGAGCGTGCAGCAGAATGTGGCCTTCGGGCTGCGCATGCAGAACCTGCCCGCGGAGGAGGTGCAAACCCGCACCCGCCAGGCGCTGGAGCAGGTGAAAATGGCATCTTTTGCCAGCCGCAAGGTCACCGATCTCTCCGGAGGTGAGCAGCAGCGGGTGGCGCTGGCACGCACCCTGGCGCCCCGCCCGCGCCTGATCATGCTGGATGAACCCCTGGGTGCGCTCGACCGCTCCCTGCGGGAGGAGCTGACCGGTGAACTGCGCGGGCTGCTTAAGTCCAGCGGTATTCCCGCCATCTACGTCACCCACGACCAGGAGGAAGCCTTCGCCATCGCCGATCAGCTCCTGCTGCTGCACGAAGGCCGCCTGGTGCAGTCCGGACCACCGGCTGAGGTCTACCGCGCCCCGGTCAGTGCCTGGGTGGCGCGCTTCCTGGGGCGTAATAACCTTGTGGAAGGCAGCCTGGCTTCCACCGACCCGATGCGGATTGATACTCCCCTCGGAAAATTGGAAACTTCCTGCAGTCTTCCAGAGAACCTGCCCCTCGGCAGCCAGGTGACTTTGCTTATCCCTGCCGAATCCGCCAGCATCGAGAAAGACGCCGTCCACACACAGCCTATTACCGGGCGGGTGGAGGATGCTGTCTTCCGGGGTAAGGATTTCCGCGTGCGGCTGACCTGCGCGGAGGGTATCCGGCTGGAATTTGAACTCGCTGAAAGCTACCTTTCTGGGCAGGAACTTGCCCTTTTCATTTCCCCCGCGTCGATCCAATGCCTGCGCTGAACCCCGGCGACTCTCTGCAGGTCCTCAAGCTGGATCTGGACGGTACGGAGCGCTGGCGCTATCCGGCAAGAGTTCAAGCCATCTTCCCCGAAGGGGTTCTCATTGAAGCGTTCTTCAACCGCCCGGATGATCTCCCCTTTCACGGCATCACCTTTCATCCCGGCGACCGCTTTCTGGAGATGTATTACACCGACCGGCGATATAACATATTTGAGGTTTACGATCGGGATACTTCCGCTCTGAAATGCTGGTATTGCAATGCCAGCCGGCCGGCGGTGATCCGTCCTGGTTCTATTGAATATGTCGACCTCGCCCTGGACCTGCTGGTCATCCCAGGTCAAAATCCGTTACTTCTGGATGAAGACGAATTCGCAGCCCTGGAAATGAGTCCCGAACGAACGCAGGGATACCCAAGATGCCATTCGCGGTCTCGATAAGCGCTTCCGGCAAACCGGGGAGATCCACCTTGCGCAAGGCAGGGTCTAAAATTTCCTGAATTGATCAGATCTTACGGAGTTGGGGGGACTTTAAGCAGCACGCCGATGGCATACCCCGCCAACGCGCTGATCGTACCGATCAACGCCAGCTCGAGACCGCTTTTTACCGGGCTCCCGACCATCACCTTCGCCTTATAGACCCCGACCCCAAATAGTACCCCCGCGGTGATCACCACCGAGAGGATCATGCTGGGCAGCACCGGCAGGAACAGGAACGGCGCGAGGGGGATGAGCGAACCAATGATCGCGGAAAAACCCACGATGAGCGCCACCTTCCAGGCACCGGAACGGTCCACAGGGGTAAGCTGGTGTTCCTCCGCCATCATCACCGCCACCCAGATATCCTGGTTGTTGGTGATCGTCTCAACAATATGATCCAGCAGCTCGCCCTTGAATCCCTTTTTGGCGTAGATCGTGCGGACTTCATCTATTTCGAGCTGGGGCAGCTCCTCGATATGTCGGTACTCGCGCGCGCGTTCGCTTTCGTAATAATCCGCGTCCGCCAGGGTGGAGGTGTAGGCCACCGCCCCCATCGAGACCGATTCCGCCACCGCAGCAGCCAGCCCGGCTACCAGAACGATGGAGGTGTTACCGGTTGCGGCGGCGACCCCCAGGATCACCCCCAGCACGTTTACCAGCCCGTCCTGCCCGCCCAGGATGACATCCGAAAGGCTTGATCCGCGGGCGTGCGGGTCAAAAGAGATATGGTGCTGCGTCTGGTTCATCAGATCAGTTTTGTGGCTTTCCATTCATTTACCCAATTAGCTGTGAAGTTGATTTCCGTGCGAAATCCATGACTCAAATTAATAACTGCGTTCCTATCCCTTCAAAATGTGCGAGACGCCCTGCTCGAACAGCGTGCGGATATGGGTATCCTCCAGGCGGTAAAAGACTTCCTTGCCATCCCGGCGCGAGACGATCAAACGCATCTGGCGCAGGGAACGCAGGTGATGCGAGACCGCGGAAGGGCTGATGCCCACCTTTTCTGCCAGGGTGGAGACGTTGCAATCACCCTTCACCAGCACCGAGAGCAGGCGCACCCGGTTGGTATCGCTGAATGCGCGGAAGAGCTCTGCCACATGCGCTGCAGTGTGCTCATCAAGCAGGGGTATTTCATCCTTATTTATTATCATATGAACATATACTCACTTGTTATGATTATAACAGAAAATAAAAAGCCGGCGGAATTCCATCCGCCGGCTGTCTGTTCACCACAATTTCTTTCAGTAAGTAAACGGGGTCGGCAGGATCCCTCCGCCGAACAGCCCGCCCAATGCCAGCATCACTGCTTTGATCAACCCCACTGCAACGATAAAGGCGCAGCAGCAGCATACCACCATCAACACCAGCAGGATGATGATCACCACCTCTGAGGCGCGGATCTTGTGCCCCTGCGATTTGCTTTCATTGGCCGCATTCTCCCCCGGCAGGTCCGCTGCCACTCCCAGGGGATTCTCCTGGGGCGTGGTCACGATCTCTCCCTTCAATACCTTCTCTTTTGCCATTCTGCCCTCCCCGTGCTCAGCCGGATGCTCCCGCGCGCGCCTTCCGCCGCCGAGCAAAGAACCAGATCGACCAGACCAGCAGGATGAGGAGCGCCACTGCGATGAGCACCGGCACCACTATCGACATCACCGAGGTGACCGTGGCAACGGTATCCTCCGCCATACTCACTGGAACGTTTCCCACCGAACCCGTGGTCGCCGTCACCGCCGGGCGCACAACCGCAGCCTTCACGGTATGCACGCCGCCCGCCACCAACAAGCCCATGGCCATGGCGAAAACCGGGTTAATATTCGCGATCACCGATGTGCTGGCAGCAAAGGCGATCGCCCCCGCTGCAGGTCGGATGAAGGTCATCAGCACATCGTTGGCGTGGTTCACCGCAGGTACCTTATCAGCGATGAATTCCACCGCCACCAGGAAACCGAGCAGACCAATGATCCACCAGTTCTCCAGGGCGTCCCAGGGGGCGGTGAGCGTGATCAGATTGGTGAACTTTGCCAGCAGCGCGATGGTCAGCAGGGGAATATAAGCGTTCAATCCTGCGCTGGCTGCCAGCCCGAATGCCGAAAAAACTGCCAGTAACTCCATTTCCAACTCCTAAGTAGGTATAAACCCGGACCAGGTGCCCGTCATGTTGAATCGGATGATATCCATTAAGGCTATCTGCCCGAGGGCGGTGATGAAACCGAGCAGCAACAGGACCCAGATCTCACTCCATATACGATAATTGTTCTCTTTTCGTTGCAGCATCGTCCACACCACGGTGTAGACCAAAGTCAGGATCCCCAGCACCGTCCCGGCAGCGATGACTCCAGCAGGGATCATCAGGAAAGGGATGCCTGAGAGGACGCACAGATCGAGGATCAGCCCGAACCCCAGCATTATTCCCAGTTCCTTCCAATTTTTCAGGATCGGCTCGGGCTCGAAATCCTCCCAGACCGTCTGGTGAAAGACCGGCCACAGCACCACCGGGATGATGATCCCCATGCCGGTGCCGGCGAGCAGGCGCATCAGGTTGGTGGTGACATAGATGCTTGGGCTGCCCGGCAGCAGCATCGCGAATGAGTTTAGGCTATCGAAAAGGAAGATCAGCGCGAAAACACCCAATACCGCCCAGATCCTGCCCGGGGGGAATTTGCCGCGCTTGCCTTTTCGGCCCAGGTAGACCAGACCGGCAAAGGCACCAAGATACATCCCCGTGCAGCGCGCGCACAGGGGTAATTCTCGTCCGCCAATATCATACGAACGCTCGGCAATGCGGTGGCAGACGGCGTAGCCAATGGCATCCGCCTTGCCCAGCAAGCCCGGCGGGGTGAGGACGCACCAGGTTACCAGGAGCACGAGCGCCAGCACGAGGACGATGATCGAAGCAGCGTTGAATTTGAAGGGAATACGGCTCATGGATGCGATTATATCCCCTCATGATTGCCTAATCTTTATTCGTTATAATCAACCGGGGAACTTTTATTTAATGGGAGTCATCATAGCAACAAGGAGATTTGAATGAAAACCTCTCGTATCCTTTTTTCTGCGCTTATTGTCACATTGCTGGCTTCCGGCTGCGGTGCGGGGCAGATCTCTGGGTCCCACCCTCACCCCCACACCCATCCCGCCCACCGCCACGCCGGTGCCCCCCACCGCCACCCCCACGCCCGTGCTGCCACCGCCACCCCCACTCTTTCCCCCACACCGGATTACCCGCCCCAGGGACTGGGTCCCACCAATTTCCCGCCCGGGGTCAATCCGCTCACCGGGCTGGAGGTGAAGAACCCCGCCAGTTTGGAGCGGCGCCCGATTGCGGTGAAGGTGGAAAACCTGCCGCGCGAGGACCGACCGCAGTGGGGGCTTTCCAAGGCGGATATCAATTACGAGTACTACACCGAGGAAGGCACCACCCGTTTTATCGCCATCTTCTACGGGAACGACGCTGACCTGGTCGGCCCGGTGCGCTCAGCGCGTCTGTTCGACCTTAACATCGTGCCCATGTATAAGAGCGCCTTTGCGTTCGGTAGTGCCTGGTCCCTGGTGCTCAACCGCCTGTTCAGCCAGGATTATGCCAACCGGCTGCTGATCGAGACCAGTTGGACCTACCCGGCCATCTTCCGCCAGAACGTGAACGGCAACAATTACCTGATGGTCAATACCGCTCTGATCAAGGATGCGCTGCGTAACTACGGCGCCACCAATGAGCGCCAGAACCTGGATGGCATGTTCTTCATGGCTCAGCCTCCCGCGGGGGGCAGCCCGGCCAACACGGTCTATACGCGCTTCTCCTCCGCCATCTATAACCGCTGGGATTACGATCCAACCACCCAAAAATACAAGCGCTTTTCGGATACCCAGAACGCCGGCAGCCCGGAAACCGAGGTGTATGCCCCCCTGGTGGACCGCGCCACCGGCGAGCAGATCACCGCGGATAACGTGGTGACCTTCTTTGTCCAGCAGGACGTGATCATCAAGCAGGGCAGCACGGAAGTGATCGATGTCCCGCTGTATGGCAACGGCACCGCCTACATCGCCCGCAACGGGCAGATGTACCAGGTGCAATGGGCGCGCCCCACGCGGGATTCGGTCCTGACCCTGATCAACGCGGATGGCTCGCCCTTCCCCTTCAAACCGGGCAACACCTGGTACCAGGTGATGGGCAACACCTCCACGGCCGCCCAGCCTGCCGATGGGGTCTGGCGCTTCACCTTCTCCATCCCATAAAAAGGGGTCGTAAAAGCTTGCATTAATTACGGGATTGAGGCATACTAATTGCACCCGCAAGGGAGTACATTTACATCGCTATTCTTTGATGAGGAGGTGGTGCCCGAAATGAACGATAGTAATTTGAAAAGCGCTGCGGCATCCCTCCTCGCAAGACGATAGGCTGCCGCAGCGCCCCAACTCACCGCGCCGTCCTTTTTTGGACGGCGTCGTGATTTAAACGAATAAACCGCCTTTCAGCGTAGGTCGGACACCGCTCGCGTGTCCGACATCAATTTCCCGATCACGGTATAAAATATCCTCATGCTGCAACACCAAGGGTGTCATCTTCTCAACCTATCGGTATGGGATCAAGTATGAGTGAGGAAACCACGCCAAAGATGGTTAATGTCGGTCACACTATGAGAAAATATTTCGTTTCGCTATCAATGTTCTTGCTGATTACAATTACTTCTTGCAGCTTAAAACAGTTCGTAATATTTAACGACGCATCTTGCGAAGCACCATGTTGGAGGGATATTCATGTTGGTGAAACAACCAAAAAGGAAGCGCAAGCACTTTTAATGGGAATGAAGGATATTCAAATTGATTCGATACAGCAAACACCAGGAAGAGATTTTGTTCAAGAAGGATTGGTATGGAAATTTTCCGATCGTAATGAACAATATGGAAATATATTTTTCCATAACAACAAAGTTGTTCAAATTGTATTTTCTTCTGAGGGTGGTGAATCTCTCCCGGGTATTACAAAAGATAATGATGTCCGGGTTGAATTTTAGAAAGCAATCGCTATACTTAGTGCCACAATCAATTTCATTTTCTAAGAGTGACGCATATTTTGATTCAATCTATGAATTTGCAGTAGTTCCATATTTCTTCAACCCTAAAAAAGGACAAATTCATGGAAGTATATTGATGAAATCGGGTGTTGTTGAGGAAATTGAGTTTTCAGGGAAATTGGGTTATTCAATCAATCAACTAATCAGAAGATTTGGTGTTCCAGATTTTGTTGAAACCACAGACACTTATACTGATTTGGCTGGGGTGAGGCTCATTGTTGAATAACACTGCGACTGGTTATGAAATCTATTCACCTTTTATTACTAAAAGCTCTCCCTGTTTCGATGAATCCACAAAAGTCGATATTTTTGGGATACAAAGTTCTGAATTCTTTGAAATCAAAAGGCAAAAAGGAATAATATCGAAAGAGCTTTCAGGGTGGAAGGGTTTTGGGAATGTATTCGAAAAATATCCTTTTCTAAAATGAAGACTAACCCGCCAAATATTCGTCGATTAGCTAACTATATCTTATGACGTTAAAGGAAATAGCCGTAGGTCGGTCACCGGTTGCAAGCCCGACATCCATCTCCAAAATTTCCTGAAATCACGTCTTTTCGTGAGCTTCATGCCCAAACTGCCCCCCTTTTTCACTCCCCAAACGAGATCCCCAGCCCCCTGGCGGCGCGGATGGCATCGCCGTTCAGATCCACCCTCTTGGGAACCGCCAGGGCTTCGGCGATATCGATATCCACGATCCGCTCGCTCTGCAATGCCACCATCCGCCCAAATTTCCCCTCCGCCGCCAGGTGCACCGCCGCCGAGCCAAAGCGGGTGCCCAGCCAGCGGTCGAAGGCGCTGGGGCTGCCGCCGCGCTGCAAATGCCCCAGCACGGTCACGCGCGTCTCCACCTGGCAGTTTTCGGCAATGAACTGCGCCACCTGGAAGGAGATCCCGCCCAGCCGGGCCACGTAGACCGAATCGCCCGGGATGGATACCACCGGCTGACCGCCCTTCGGGAACGCCCCCTCCGCCACGGCGATGATGCTGAACGAGCTGCCCTGGCGCTGGCGCTGGTGCACCTTCTTGCAGACCGCCTCGAAAGCTGAAGGGGATCTCCGGGATCAGGATCACATCCGCCCCGCCGGCCACGCCGGCATGCAGGGTGATGAAACCGGCATCCCGCCCCATCAGCTCCAGCAGCATCACCCGGTGGTGCGATTCCGCGGTGGTGTGCAGCTTATCCAGCGCGTCGGTGGCGGTTCCAACCGCGGTATCGAAACCAAAGGTGCATTCCGTCCCGCCGATATCGTTATCGATCGTCTTCGGCACGCCCACCACCGGAACGCCCTTTTCAAATAGCTCCCGGGCAATCCGCAGGGTGCCATCCCCGCCGATCACGATCAACCCGTCCAGCTTGAGGTCGTTGGATATTGCGGATCAGTTTTTCGGAAATATCCTCCACAACCTCCTTGCCATCCCGCATGACCTTGCGGGCGAAGGGGTTCCCCCGGTTGGCGGTGCCCAGGATGGTTCCGCCGCGCGGTAAAATACCGCGCACGTCGTGCGGGTGCAGCGGACGGACGCCATCCTCCTCCACGAAGCCGTCGAACCCATCCTTCACCCCCAGCACCTGCACGTCATAATCGTGTTGGGCGGTCTTCACAACCGCCCGGATGACCGCATTCAACCCGGGGGCATCCCCCCCGCCTGTAAGAACTGCCAGCTTTTCCATTTTTCCTCCTGTCGAACCATTTTCATTATATTGCACCTGTCAATCCAAATGAGACTGTGATAGGGTATAATATTCACTTGGTTTGGCCTGCGCAGAGCCGGTGCCCACGATAAACCGTAGCGTGCAGGGCCATAAGTTGGAGTCCCATTGGAATGGGTCCGGGTGGACTTGTTCACGGGGGGCCCGGCAACGGGTTTCTGATCAGAGATGGGCATTGGTTTTTTCAGGTTTAGGAAAGGTTTTCGATGAATATTTATGTAGGGAATTTATCATTCCAGGCCAGCGAAGAAGACGTCCGCGCGGCATTTGCCGCCTACGGCGAAGTCACCTCCGCTTCCATCATCAAAGATAAGTTCACCGGCCAGTCCCGTGGGTTCGCCTTCGTGGAAATGCCGAAAGCGGATGAAGGCAAAGCTGCCATCCAGGGAATGAACGGAAAAGATCTCAAAGGTCGCACCCTGACCGTCAATGAAGCCCGCCCCAAAGAGGATCGCGGCTCGAGCGGCGGCAGTTACAACAAGAACCGCTATTAAAATATAGCTTTCACTTGGGCATCTGTAATCGTGGCGATGCAGATGCCTTTTTTATTTAAGGTCAGGGGGAATGACGGATGGAGGGGCGTTTCACAAGCGTAAAAATTGCAAACAACAATAAGATCGAAGAGCAGATCATCACCGTGACTGGCGCGGTGAAAGTTCCAGCCATCCAGCCAGCTAATAATGAACCGATCGGTCCGCTCCCAAAAAATACGAGGATGTAGAAACCCATCACCCTCCCGCGAATTTCATCCGGCACCTCTTCCTGAACCATGGCATTGGAGGTGTTAACCATGGCCATTAATCCCCAGCCAATACCTACCAAAAGGAGGAGCGAAAGGGGTAAAGTCCGAACAAAGGCAAAAACGAACAACGTCACAGGAAGGATAAAGCTCCCTACAGTCCAAATCCTGCCCTTCACCCGCCGGTACGCCAGGGCAGCCACGGTAAGCGCCCCGATAAGCGCGCCCAATCCCCGGGCTGAAAGCAAAAAGCCATTGGTGGCCACGTTTCCGCCCAAAATGGAAACCGCCCAGACCGGCATGAGGGTCATCAACCCGAATCCAAAGACGCTCACAAAAAACAAGCCGAAAAACAGGACCACAAACACGGGTTTGACCGCCACAAATTTGATGCCCTGCTTGATCTGAAGAATCGCCGAGGTTTTTTCAATATTGGGCGGCTGTGATTTCAGTTTCATCAGCAGCAGCGCGATGATCACACCCAGAAATGAGAGTCCGTTAATGGCAAAGCACATGGCAGCGCCAAAAGCGGCGTAAGTCAGTCCGGCGACCGCCGGACCAACCACGGTGGCCAAATTAAACATGGTTGAATTAATCGCGATGGCGTTGGTCAGGTCCGGGCGGTCCACCAGCTCCACCACAAAAGATTGCCTTGCAGGAGCGTCGAACGCGTTGGCGATCCCCAGCAGGAACGCCAGCAGGACGATCTGCCAGGGCTGCACGATATTCCAATACACCAAACCCGTCAGAATAAAAGCCAGGATCATCATCACCGTCTGCGTGATCAACAGCAGGGTCCGCCTTGGGATGCGGTCCGCGATCACCCCCCCGTAAAGGGTAAAAAGCCAGCTGGGTACCCCGGCAGCGAATCCGACCAGCCCCAGCCATTTGGCTGAGCCGGTCAGGGTGTAAACAAGATACCCCTGCGCGGTAGCCTGCATCCAGGTTCCCACCAGGGAGATCAACTGACCGCCGAACCACAGGCGGTAATTTGGGTATTTCAGTGCGATAAAAGTCCGCCGGACGCTCTTGGGGAACGCGGCGGAAATGCGGGTGATGCTGCTCAACTATTTTCCTTTTTACGGTCGTTCAATAATAACACGGGTTCAACGCAGGCCAGGTCAGTTCCCTCTCCAGGAGTCGATCACTTCCGACACCTCCGAAAGGGAGGAAATGACTGCATCCGGCGTGATGCCTGCCAGGGATTTCCCCCCCGTTTCGGGATGCAGCCAACGCGTGATCCATACCCCCGCGATGCCCATGCCCTGCGCTCCGCGGATATCCATGGCCGGCAGATCCCCCACCATGCACGCCTTTTCAGGCTGGATCCCGAAAAAATCGAGCGCCAGCTGGAAGATCAGCGGATGCGGCTTGCGCATGCCCACCTCGGCTGAGACCAGCGCCAGTTCAAAATATTGATCGAGGTCATGCATTTCCATCAACCGGTGAAAGTCTGCCGCATCGGCGGCGTTGGAAATGATCCCCAGGCGGAAACCCTGTTTCCGTAATGCTGTGAGCGTGGCGAGGGTATCATCACCCATCTTCCAATGCGCCTCTGAAACAGCATACATGGCCTGCAGCGCCGAGCCCAGCGCCCCGGCTGGTGGTTCGAGATATCCAGACCGGATCAGCTCTTCACGCAGCACGTAGGTGCTGGTCAGCTCCAGGCAATCCTGCTCGCGGCGGGCAAAATAGGCCTTCATGGCTGACTGAAATTCCGCAGGGAAGGTCTGCGGGTCCACGGCCAGACCGTTTTTGATCAGGTCCCGGGTGAGCGCGCGCGCTGCCACCGAGGCCGATTTCTCCTCATCCCCGTCAAAATAGATGAGCGTGTTCCCCAGGTCGAAGAGGATGAGCTCAATTTCCCTGCCTGACATTCTAATTTCTTTGCCCCACAATCTGTTTCAATAACCCTTCTCGGGATCATAGAGATTGAGCAGCGACTCGCCTTCCAAATAACGGGCAAGATTCACTTTGAACATGGCCACCGCCCGCTCCAGGTAATGCCGGCTGATCCCGGCGATGTGCGGGGTGATGATCACGCCCGGAGCCGACCAGAGCGGGCTGGAAGCGGGAAGCGGTTCTGTATCGAAAACATCCAGCGCCGCGCCGCCCAGCCGCCGGGATTCCAGTGCCTCCGCCAGCGCAGCCTCATCCACGATCCCCCCGCGGGAGAGGTTTATCAGGAAGGCACCCGGTTTCATGGCCTCGAATTCACCTTTCGCGATCATTTTTCGGGTACGCGGGGTGAGCGGAACCGCAACCACCACGAAGTCGCTGAGCATCAGCATGGAATGCAAGCGCCTGGAAAGGGATACAACCGGTCAAAAAGATCACCCTCTGGATCGCCCAGCCCCTCAGGGGTGTAGCCCTCGTCCTGCGGACGGCGGGCATTCAGTTTGGCCGCCAGGATGCGGGCGCCCATTGGCTTCAACAGGCGGGCCAGCTCGCGGTTGAGGCTGCCATACCCCACCAGACCCACAGTGCTGCCGCGAATCTCCACCTGTCCAAATTGCCCCCAGCGGTCGGTGGGCCACTCTCTTCGCTGCTGCAATCCCCACACCCGCGGCATCTGCCGACTGAGCGCCAGCATCATCCCCAGGGCGTATTCCGCGCTCTGCGAGGCAGCCGCGCCGGAAAGGCTGGTGATGGCAATCCCGGGCTTTTTTCCAATTTGTGCCTCCAGCAAGGCATCTATGCCGGCGAAGTTGGATTGGATCCACTTGAGGTTGGGCACCTGGGCGGGGTCGGGGAAAATATTGCCGGTATAGAGCACCTCGGTGCGCTTCCAGGCGTCGGCAGGGATCTCGCTGCCCGCATTGACCGGAAAGTGGGAAATTCGAATACGCGCAGAAACGGATTTCAGGTCGTTCACCTGGGTTTCCGTAATTGGCAAAGTAATGAGGACGTCGATGCGTGGCTTGTTCATGCCCGAGAGATCGTTCTAGCCGCCCCCTTTAATATGAATGCCTTGCGGGTCCAGCTCTTCGCGCAGGATGCGCAGCTCTTTTTCGGTGGGGGGCTCGGTGACACGCAGGTCCTGCCGCACGCGCAGGTCCCAGCCAGTGTTTTCTTTCACCTTTTCCACGGTGGCTCCCGGGTGCAGCGCGGTGAGGGTCAGCTCGCCGCTTTCGTCCGGTTCCAGGATGCCGAGGTCGGTGACGATGACCAACGGCCCCCTTCCGCGCACTCCCGTTGCCTCGCGCTGCGCACGGCCGGAAAGGTACCCGGCGGAGGTGGCAAAATCAACCTTTTCGGGGAAGCGCCGCTTTTGATGCGGGGTCATGATGTAGCAGCGGTCCGCCCAGGCAGCGATCTCCTGCGAGCCGCCCGAGCCGGGCAGACGGGTCTTCGGGTGTGCGTACTCGCCGATCACGGTGGCGTTGATGTTGCCGAATTTATCGATCTGCGCCCCGCCCAGAAAGCCCACGTCCACGTTCCCGCGCTGCAGGTAAAAGGTGAAGAGGTCATACATGCTGCACACCCCGGCTGCCCCGCTCACCAGGGTGGGGTCGCCAATCGAAAGCGGCAGCCGGGAGGGGCGTGAGCCGATCACCCCGGCTTCGTAGATCATTTGCAGATTGGGTGCATGCGTGCGGAGGGCCAGGTTGCAGGCCAGGTTGGGGATGCCTACCCCCACCAGCACGCGGTCGTGGTCCTTGAGCAGGCGGGCGGAGTGTACACACATCAATTCGGAAGCGGAATAGTCTGCCATGGTCTCTGCCCTCTCAATAGTTGCCATAATCAACCGGCGCGGCCAGCCGGGGTGAAATCTTCAACCGTTTATGAACTTCCGGTCCCAGCTTTTTCCAGTAGGCATCGCGATCCGGCAGTCCGTACACCCACTCGTCCAACCAGATTCGCACCGCATCCGGCGATTCGCTGATCTTATCCCAGGCCAGGTAGAAGGCGTTATCACGGTCGTAATACCCTTGTGTGTAGGAAGGATGGGAAGCATGCGGAACGTGACATACCGCCGTAGACAATAAACTCGGGGATGAGGGTGCGGTTCGGGTCGGAGCGGATGACGCTTTCCTCCACGATCTCCTCTGCGGTGACGATCACCCGTTTGGCGGCGAAGGCGGCTTCCTTTTGCTCGCCGAGGATACCCCAGATGTGGGCATTGCCGCGCGCGTCGCAGCGCTGAACGTGAATGATGGCAACATCTGGATTGAGCGGCGGTACGACGATCACATCCTTACCCCCGTAGGGATCCTTCACCCGTTTGATATTGGGGTTGTTGCGTTCCAGGTCCGTGGCGGCAGTTTGCTTCATGGGGATGAAGGGCAGCCCGGTGGCGCCTGCCTGCAGGCGGGAGATCATGCCGAAGTGCGAGTATTCCTCCCATTCAAGCTGCCCGGCTTCCACCGCCGCGCGGACGATGCGCAGCGAGCCAACACCGGGGTTGCCCATGTAGGAGAAGATCACCTTCTTCGCGCAACCGGCAGCCACCATCTGGTCGTAGATGAGGTCCGGGGTGGCGCGCGCCAGGGTGAGGTTTTTCCGCCCCTGGCGGATGATCTCGTGCCCGGCAGCAAACGGGATCAGGTGGGTGAACCCGGCACAGTACACCAGGTCCCCATCCCGGACGGTATGCTGGACAGCTTCCTTGAGTGAGCAGATCTTGGTCATATTGGTTTTGGCGCCCCCCGGTGATGCTCGACCGGGCAAGGCTATCCTTTCGTCACGCGGTTTTGGATTTGTTCGCGTAAATAAAGCGGCAGATAATACAACCCTCCGGCGTTCTTGCCGGTGGACCCGGAACCCTTCCAGCCTCCAAAGGGTTGGTAACCCGGCCAGGCACCGGTGGTGGCACCCTGCGGGCGGTTCACATAGGTCACCCCGGCTTCGATGTTGTCATAAAACCATTCGGCTTCTTCTTCACTGCCATAGAATCCTGCGGTCAGTCCGTAATTCACGTGGTTGGCAATACGCATGGCCTCTTCAAGGTTTGATACTGGGGCAATGGTACTGATGGGCAGGAACATCTCCTGCTTCCACAGCCGATGATCTAAAGGTAGTTCGGCAAGCGTGGGAGCGCAGAAGAAGCCTTCCGCCAGGTCTCCCTCGGTGAGGTGGTGCCCGCCGGTCAGGATCTTTCCGGATTCGCGTATTTCATCGATAAATGCCTGGTAATCGCGGTAAGCAGCCCGATTGATGACTGGCCCGGTTGTGATCTCGCGCCGGGTGGGATCGCCCACCTTCAAGCGGGAGGTAAGCTCCAGGATCTTTTCCAGCAGGTTCTGATAAACATCCCTTTCCACCAAAATTCGCGAGCAAGCTGAGCATTTCTGCCCCTGCAGCCCGAATGCCGAGCGCACGATACCCTGCGCGGCGATATCAAGATCGGCGTTGCGGGAAACGATGGCGGGGTTCTTGCCGCCCAGTTCCAGGATGATGGGACGGATGAATTTGCCCCGGGAATAATCCCGGTAGAGCTGCATGCCCACTTCGTAGGAGCCGGTGAAGGTGATCCCGTCCACACCGGGGTTATCGATCAGCGCCTGCCCCAGGGTGGAGCCGGGGCCGGTGACGTAATTGAACACCCCCGCCGGCAGCCCCGCGTCGCGCAGGCACTCTGCCAGCAGGCGCGCTGTCCAGGGGGTGTCGGTGGCTGGCTTCATCACCAGCGTGTTGCCGGTGACAAGCGCCGCAGCAGCCGGGCCGCCCGTAAGCGCAGCCGGGAAGTTGAAAGGGCTGATCACCACCCAGACGCCATACGGGCGCATCACCGAGTAATTTTGGCTGGTGAATCCATCAAGCGGGTCCTGCCCCATTTCGGCAATATAGCCGTTGTTGGCCTCCATGCGGTCGCAAGCGTAGCGGATCAGGTCGGCAGTCTCGGAGGCGTCACCCAGCGATTCCATGCGGTTCTTGCCCACCTCCAGCGCCATGACTGCGCCGAATTCGAAGATGCGTTCATCCATCAACCGGGCAGCTTCGCGCAGCAGCCTCACTCGTTCCTGCCAAGGTGTTCGGCTCCAGTTGGGGAAAGCCCGCCGGGCGGAAGCCAGCGCCAGGGCAGCATCCTCCGCTGAGCCTTTTTGGAAAAGCCCGAGCACCTTGCCGGAATCGGCGGGGGAGCGGTCCTCGAATTTCTCCGCGCTGAAATGATCCTTGCCATCGATCCACATGCCGTATTCCCGCCCCAGGGTCGCAGTGGCATGTTCCAATGCGGCATCGAAACGCTGGTGCAGCTCTTCGGGCGGGTTGAACATGGTGGCATACGTGAGTTTGAAATGTCGCGTGTCAGTCATTTTTGATCTCTCTCTACTGGTAATGGGCAGGCTCATCCTGCTTTGCTTAGTATAGCCTACCTGCCAACGCGCGTCAAAATTCTGTAAAAAAACCGCTCTGGCTGGGCAGAGCGGCGGATGGCGTGGGTTATTTCGGCATTCCGCCGAAGATCTTGCGGAAGAAGCGGTGGAAGCCGTGAAAGGAACCGACCGGTTCCAGATACATCATGACGCATTCCCCGGCGACCACATTCATTTTATTCTGCTCGCAGAACGCAATCGCGGCTTTCGATTCAGCTCCCTGCTGCAGCCAGACCTGGTCGATCCCGCGAGCGTGGGCTTCCTTCACCAATTCCTCGGCTTTGGCCGGCGGAACGACGATCACCACCCCTTCCGTATCCTTCGGAAGCGCGGTGATCGAGGGATAACACTTCTCCCCATGCAGTTCTGTGGCATTCGGGTTCACCGGGTAGGCTTTATAGCCTTTCTTGCGCAGCTCGTCGAACACCATGAATCCAAATTTTTTCGTGTCCCGTGAAACCCCCACCACCCCAAGGGTCTTATGACCGATAAACTCGTTGATCTGTGCTTTGGTAGTCATCTTTCTTACTCTCCAAGGATTTAAGATTTGCTAGGATTATTCTACATGAAAATTATCGTGGCGCAACATGTTGTTCAAATTCACAAGTAAAGATTAAATTAATTATCAGAACCAATCGAAAATAATTGTATTCAATTTGATCAATAGTAAAATAATAGATTGACATGAAGCTGTCCAAACAGCGTGGAAATCTTTAGATGGAGTAATCAATGACACAGTTGCATCCTTCACAGTCAGATCGGAATATCTCAGAGACAGAACCAATCCCCGGGGGAACCAAGGCGGAGGGCGGTCAACTGGCCGCACGTCTGGGCGTTTATTGGGTTGTCATTTGGCCTTGCCTGGCTGATCGACCTGGTTCTTTATCTGAATGGGGGCTTGAAGAATCCTGGCGCTTCCCTGATGCTCCAGTTCCAGATGCTCATGCCGGCTTTCGCCGCCCTTTTGCTGGGTGTTTTCTTCTTCAAGGAAAGCCTGGTCTACCGAAAGACCAACCACTACGCTTCGCGCTGGTTCATTTACTATTATTTCCTGATGACTTTCGCCTACCTGATCGCCGCTATTGCAGCCATGACTCAGCCGGCGCTGGCTACAACGATCAGTGGTGTAATGCTGGTCTTCAGCGTCGTCGGGCTGGTGCTGCTGGGGTGCTGCGCTGGCGCGGCGGTCCGCAGTCTTTTGCCGGGGCAGGTATGGCTTTCGGCAGATTTCGCATTTGGATCCTGTATGGTCTGGGGTTGGTGCTCTTCTACGGCCTTCAGGCGCTGTTGAATTACGTTTTCAAATTTGGCACGTTAGTCGATATCGCCAAGTTATACCCGCCTGGTGTGACAGCCGGAATTCCACCAATAGCCTTGCTCGGCTCTTCCTTCCTCAACGTGATCATCATTGGCCCGTTTCTGGGATTGATCATCACCTTTGGGGAGGAATACGGCTGGCGCGGGTTCCTGCAGAGCGAGCTGGTCCACCTGGGCCGCATCCGCGGGGTGGGTCTGCTTGGCATCATCTGGGGCGTGTGGCACTGGCCGATCATCCTGATGGGCTTTAACTACCCGGGCCAGCCGGTGCTCGGTCCGCTGTTGATGACGGGTTACACGGTAGTTCTCTCTTACTTCCTGGCTTATGCTGTTTTTAAATCCAAGGGTGTATGGACGGCGGCTTACCTGCACGCGCTCAGCAACCAGACCCTGGCGTTTTTCATGACCGGGGTGGTGATGCCGGTAAGCGTTGTTATGTCCTTTGGTATTGGCGTCCCCGGGTTGATACTTAGTGCACTGGTTATCCTGTTGATCCTGCGTGACCCGATCTGGAAGGAATCAGATTAGCACCCCATATTTATAACAAATATGGGTTAATCTTTTTAGAATATTCCATATTTAGGAGTGGCTGAAGGGAGTCGAGCCCGCAACCTCCTGATACACAGGCGAGCGAGGAGGTGACTGTATAGTCCAAACTATCTGTTGAATTTTAGTTTTTCATAATCCAAACCAAAGAATTTCCGAAAAAGGAATTCTGAATATGGACTGATAAAAAACCAATACATCTCATTTAATAATCATACTTTGTTAAACCTTGCATTTTGTAATCAATTAGTAAAGCTTGTACAAATCGTGAAGATACCCTTGAAAACTAGGATCAAAATGATAAAATTTTTATCCTTGCGGCGAAAAATGGGAAGTATTACTCGATATATTAATTAGGGAGTTTGAAATTGAATACCCAAGACCATGTTGAAATAAAATCCTATCTGGATTGGGCGCTTAAGGGCAGATCCGCCTGGTGGTTGTATCTGATTGGCCTTGCCATTTTTCAGCTAATTCTCACATCCGGAAGTACTTTTTTTGGGATACTGCTCATCATCCTGATCCCCGCGTTTGTTACCGGCTCGGTCACCGGCATGGTGGCTCTGACTACGCTTGTTTTCCTGCCTGCTTTTCTAGCCATACCTTTCTTCACCTGGTTGTTGCATAAACGTCCTTGGTGGAGTGTTGCGCTCCCCGCACTCAAGTTCGATGGGTGGAAACTTGGAATCGGCTTCCTTTTCGGACTATTGATCAACCTGGTTGTATATATTGCCGGTGGTTTTATTGCAGGCAGCCAGATTTCCTTTGTGGCGCCTGATCTTTCAACCTATCTGCCCCTATTGATCGTTGGAGCGATCACGATCTTCATCCAGGTCACCGCCGAAGAACTGCTATACCGGGGGTACACCATGCAGTTCATGCGGCGTTTGACTGCCAAACCGGTTCTGATCATCGGTATTTCGAGCCTGGCATTTGCTGCTATTCACTACGGCAATGTTATTCAAAATGGAATGCCCTGGTATGGGATTCTCATTTACCTGTTTGATGGTTTGGTTTATGGATGGCTCGCCTGGCGATCCCGATCTTTGTGGATGCCTATTGGTTTTCACTGGGCAAATAACTTTGCGCTTGTCGTACTCGTTGGCGAGAAGGCTAATGTTGATCTTTTGCAAGGGAACCCACTCATCGTTGTTGACAAACTGCCGTCATTCAATTTCATGTTGATCGCCTCAGGAGTTGTATATTTGCTGGTAGTTGTCATCATAAATGCGTTGATCAGCCGTCGAGAAAAACAAGCTGGCGTATAAAACCATCTTTTTAGAGTAAAGCAGCCCGGGAAAAATCATATCCGGGCTGCTTTTATTAGTAATTCTCCCTTTTATGTAATGATTATCATCCCGAATTTCAGGTAGATCACCAGTTAGATTCCTCCTCTACTTTTTCGCTTCTTGTTTTTTCATTATTGAACTTCCCATAGGCAATTAGTCGAAGAGATTTGCTTCGGGTATACTAAAAAAATATCAGCAGAAGCAGGATTGTTTTGTTAGGTTTACCTTTCAGTCTTTTTATTGAGTCCGTATTCATAGTTTGATCCTCACAATGCGTGATTAGTGTGCAGATTATTTCGTTGGATAGTGAAAAAAGGAAAACCCTATGGCTCAAAAAGTGATCATGGATTGCGACCCCGGGCACGACGATGCGTTGGCGATCCTCCTGGCGGCAAAACACCTGGATGTGCTCGGTATCACTACGGTGGGGGGCAACCAGAGCCTGGAGAAGGTCACTAAAAACGCTTTGAAGATTTTGGAACTGGGGGCAATCACCCACATCCCGGTCTATAAAGGGCATGAGCGGCCAAGCATCCAAAGCATGGTCCATGCTCCCGAGTGTCACGGAGAGTCCGGGCTGGAGGGTGCTCCCTTGCCCGAGCCTTCCATCCAGGCACAGCGGGGGCACGCGGTGGATTTCCTGATCGATACGGTGATGTCTGTCGATGATGTGACCCTGACGGCAACCGGACCGCTGACCAATATCGCCGCCGCCATCCACCGGGAGCCCAGGATCACAGAACGGGTCCGGGAGATCAGCCTCATGGGCGGTTCGGTGACTGCCGGGAATTGGACTGCCGCGGCTGAATACAACATCTGGGCAGACCCCGAAGCCGCGCATGTCGTATTTAGCAGCCCCATCCCCAAGCGCATGGTGGGGTTGAACCTCACCCGCCAGGCGCCCGCCACCCCCGAAAGGATTGAACGCATCCGGAATCTGGGCAATAGGACCGGGCGGGTGATGGCAGACCTGGTCACCTGGTTCAGCAATGCCTGTTATCTGCTGGATGGGCACCCGGCTGTTTTCCTCTATGATCCCTGCGCGGTGGCATGGCTGATCCAACCGGAACTTGTCCGTTCCCAAATGCTGCATGTGGCGATTGAACTTAAAGGGGAATACACCCGCGGGATGACCGTCTGTGATTACCGCTGCCTGATCGGCTCGGATCCCGGGGAGGAGATCACTGGAGAAGTCTCACCGGTTCGGCAGGGACTACCGCCGAATGTCAATGTGGGGTTACACCTGGATTCGGATGGGTTCTTTGAACTCCTCACGTCCACCCTTAAGATGTATCCATAAATAGTTGCGGGAAATTAATATTTGATATATGAATGGGGATTTATTTGATTGGATCTTATCTAAAACCCCGATTAGCTCCCACAGAGTAACCAAAGAAGTAATCTATTTTGAATATCCATTTTTTGGATACTTATGGGAATAAAACACACAACTTCTCGATTCGTAGGTCGACAAGGTGATTTCCATCGATTCTCTGTAAATAAGAATTAAGAATGTGTGTTTTGTTTTTATATATTACACTCTAATGTATATATATGAAAAATACTTTGAGCCCTGAAACAAACCCGGTCTTCCTTCAAATATTCGAAGCCGCCAGTGATGGAATATTAATTACAGATCTGGAAACAGGTGCATTATTAATTGCCAACCCAGAGGCAGCCGGGATGCATGGCTACCCACCCGGGGCTTTCATTCGTCTCCCCTTGATGAGATTGATCGGTGCCAAGAGCCGGATTTCATTAAATGATTTCTCGCAGGTAATAACACAAGGCGGGATTTTTGAAATGATGGCACAGCATGTCCGCCGGAATGGGACCTTCTTCCATGTCGAATGGCGTGCAGCTGGATTTGAATACCAGGGTAAGCATTGCGCCCTGGTCATTCTGCGTGATGTCAGCAAACGTGTGCATGCGGAGCACCAGCTTCAGCAACGGGTGGAAGTGCGGGCTAATGAACAAGCTGCCCTGCTTGAAATCTCCCAGAGTCTGGCATCCACTCTGGAGCTGCAACCGGAATCGATCCTGGAGCAGCTTAGGGTGTTGATCAAATATACGCAAGCCGGATTATTCACTCTGGAAGACTCAACCCTGTGTGCGGTGGCGGTCTGCGGAAATGAAAAGTTGGAACAGTCAGTTCCTTTTAGAATCCGTTTTAATGGGAAAGATACTTTGCAGACGTTGTTCAATGGGCACAAACCCATTCGGATTGCGGAATTGGAAAGCAATAATCCAACAGCATTCTTTCTTAAATCGTTACTCATAGGGGATTCCGCAGCTCTGCTGGAAGGAATACGATCCTGGATGTGGGTACCCCTGGCAGTGAAAAATCGAATCATTGGCGGCATAGGTCTTGGACACTCGGAACCGAATTACTTTACCTCGCACCATGCTGACCTGGCAATGACCATCGCCAACCAGGCAGCAGTGACCCTTATAAATGCAGAGCTTTATGAGCATGCCCAATCACTGGCAGCGCTTCAGGAACGTCAGCGCCTCGCGCAAAACCTGCACGATGCGGTTAACCAGTCGCTTTTTTCTGCAGGTTTGATCGCCGAAGTTTTACCCCAGCTTTGGGAGCGGAACCCTGGGGAGGCGCGCAAGGCGTTGGAGGATCTACGCAGGCTCACCCGGGGGGCGATGGCTGAAATGCGGGCTCTGCTTGCCGAGCTGAAACCATCCACCTTGACGGATTCGGAATTAGGTGACTTGTTACGCCTGCTTGGCAACGCATTCGCCGGTCGAACGAACATTCCGGTTGAGGTGACGATCAATGGAGCAGGAAATCTGCCCGCTGAGACGCAGGTGGCCATTTACCGGATCTGCCAGGAGGTATTAAGCAATATTGCCAAACATGCCAAAGCCAGTCGGGTGGAAATTAAATTAAAGCAGTGCAAAATCCGGGATTGTGCTTCACATCCATGACGATGGCTGTGGATTTGATCCTTCCAAACAAACCCCTTCCGGTCATTACGGGTTGGAAATGATGCGTGAACGCGCCAATGCAGTGGGGGTGGAATTGACGATTACCAGCCAGCCAGGTCAAGGAACAGATGTCATGATCTGCTGGGGGGAACAGGAGGGTTTGTGACCGAAGTTGGTTCCAACCCCATTCGCGTCATGCTGGTGGATGACCATACCATGGTCCGCCGAGGATTGGCAACCTTTCTCATGGTCTATGATGATTTGGCAGTTGGCGGGTGAAGCTGAAAGCGGTGAAGCAGCTATCCAACTTTGTGGTGAAGTTCAACCGGATGTGATCCTCATGGATATGGTCCTTCCAGAGATGGACGGGGCAGCAGCTACCCGCGTGATCCGGCAACGTTATCCAAATGTTCAAGTGATTGCCCTGACCAGTTTTAAGGACAAGGATCTTATTAAGAACGCACTTGAAGCCGGAGCTATAGGGTATTTATTGAAGGATGTTTCTGCGGCTGAACTTGCCCTTGCCATTAGAGCAGCCCATGCAGGGCGTGCCACCTTATCGCCAGATGTTGCCCAGGTAATCGTCCAAACAGCTGGTCAAGGCCCCGAACCAGGCCTCGACCTGACCGAACGTGAACGGGAAGTTCTCGCCTTGATGGTTGAAGGCCTGAATAATACCCAAATCGCTGGCAGGCTTTCGGTCAGCCCATCCACAATTAAATCCCACGTCAGTAACATCCTTTCCAAGTTGGGGGTTTCCAGCCGCACCGAAGCCGTTACTCTGGCTTTGCGGCACGGTCTCGTGACCTGATCCCGATTTTCACTTCCCCCAAGTGGCGGATAAAAAGACTCCCCGGCTGATGGTTACAGCCGGGGAGTCTTTATCGTACGATAAAAACATGACCCGCGTATATTTGGCCGACGCAAGACTCGACGAGCGCTCCGCCCTGCGCCTGATGCTTCTGGATTTGAAGATGGAAATAGCTGGCGAAGCGGCTGATTGGGTGACTACTTTGAATCAGGCGCCGATCAGCCATGCGGACATGCTGTTGGTGGATTGGGATCTGCTTCCCGAATCACCCACCACTGCGCTTGCAAAGCTTCGAGAAGCCTGCCCGGCTGCGCTGGTCATCGTCCTCATCAGCCATTTGGATGCCCGCCAACAAGCCGCACTTTCGGCTGGCGCAGATGCATTTATCAGCAAGGGGGAGACGCCAGAACGTGTGGCTGAACGCCTGAGAAATGCTGCTGCGAGCATTGAAACGTAGATCATGTTCGATCTACAAAAACGCACGGTATTCCGTGAAAAACAAACTTTCGAATAGGAGTTTCAAATGACTATCATAATTTACCTTGTTGTTGCTGCAGTGATTGGATGGGTGGCTACTGAGATCATGCATGACCGCTCGAACCTGTGGATCAATATCGTTGTGGCCGTGGTGGGAGCATTCATCGCAGGTTGGTTACTGACTCCCCTTCTCGGGATCCCCACGATAAACCAGGGAAGCTTCAGTCTGCCATCCCTGTTGGTGTCACTCGCCGGGTCCATCATCCTGCTGGCGGTAGTGCATTTTATCCGCCGCAGACGATAAACCACTTTCCTCGGAAAACAGTTCGGTGATCAGGGGTGCTTTATTAGCACCCCTGAATTGAAAACAGAAGAACTATTCATAACATACTCATCTGACCAAAAAGAAAGGAATCCCAAAATGAAGAGATTTTCAAAGAATATTGGCATGCTGTTGCTTGCCATTTGGCTTATAGCCTGGGGTCTGTTTGCGTTAATCCCCGGCCTGGGAGGCCTTACTGTGATCCTGGCAATTCTTGCCATCGCAGCTGGGATATTTATCATATTAAACCGATAACCCAAAGCATGAATTCCAAAAGGTTTCATTATTAATATTTACCTCACCGTTGAAATGGAGAATTATCTCAGAAAGAAATTAACAAGTTCCAAAGGAAATTATTATGAGTAAAGATGTGGGTCTATGGATCGACCACCGCAAGGTAGTAATCGTGACTATTGAGAATGATGAAGAAATGATTCTAGAGATCAAATCCAACTTGGAGAAGCATGTCCGTTTTTCGAGCGGAACTACTTCAAAAGCATCAAATAAACCGCAGGGTTCAACCGCAGAGGATGTGCGGGATAGACAGTATGGAGACCATGTTGAGAAATTTTTTAAGGCAGTTATTCCCTTTCTCCGTGATGCGGATTCAATTTGGATCTTTGGTCCGGGAGAAGCAAAGATCGAATTTGAAACCCGACTCAAACATGAGAACCTTGGTGACCATATCGTAGGTGTTGAAACCGTGGATAAGATGACGAATCCCCAAATTGCAGCCAAGGTTCGGGATCGTTTTCTTCGATAAAGGAACCTGAAGGTTAAACGCATGATACAGCTTCTTTCAAACAAACCCCGGAAGGAAAAAAACGATGCCTCTCTCCCGAATATCTGGCGATCTCTAGAGGCTTTAATGTTGTTCGATTTCTCTCGCAATTAATGAGATCGATTGCAACGTGAATTTGCACTTGAATTGTATTGGAGTTTAACGAAAAGCATGGATTCACTTCCTCCTTCAAGCTTGGATACCTGGACTTTTCGCCGGGTGATGTGGGCAACTTTACTACTGGTGTTTGTTGCCCTGGGTTTCTGGCTTTTATACCGGTTTTACCAGGTGATTTTTATCGTGTTCATTGCCATCCTGATGGGTACGGTCATCAGGCCGGTAATCAATTGGTTAAATAAACGAGGAATCCACAGGGTTGCGGGATTTATTATTATTTCCCTTCTGCTGCTCATCCTATTCATTGGTTTTATGCTGCTCTTATTTCCAATGGTCATGGACCAGGGTTCAACAATTGTCGCAGATGTGCCAGGCTACTACCAAAATCTACGGTTGTGGCTGGCAAATACCGGAAATCCAATGATCGTGGGTTTGGGGGATTTTCTTCCTGCGACGCTTCCCAACCTGGCGCCAATACAGCAAACAGGACAGCAAGCGTTAGCCTCTGCGGAACAAGCAATGGGCTATGTAACGTCAGGGGCGAGATTTATTTTTATTATTCTGGCGGTTTTATTATTGGCGTTTCACTGGACATTGGATGGACCGCAAACAATTCAATCCTGGCTGTTACTCCTTCCAAAAGATCAGCGTAGCAGTATTGGCGAAATGATTTCGGCCATGGAATCCAAGGTGGGTTCCTTTCTGGCCGGGCAGGGTGTCCTTTGCCTCTCCATCGGAATCATGGCTTTGATCGCTTACCTGATAATTGGGTTGCCGAATGCCTTAATCCTGGCTCTCATTGCTGGAGTGATGGAAGCTGTTCCCATGATCGGGCCGTTCCTGGGGGCGATCCCTGCGGCTTTAATCGCTTTATCCATCTCGCCGTCCAAACTGGTCTGGGTGATCCTGGCGACGGTGATTATTCAACAACTGGAAAACAACCTTCTCGTTCCGCGGGTCATGCGCAAAGCGGTCGGGGTAAATCCATTTGTTTCCTTGTTGGCCATCTTTAGCTTCAGCACCTTTTTCGGAATAATGGGTGCGCTGGTGGCGATTCCATTTGCCGCGATCATCCAGATCTTGTTGGATCGATTTCTCTTTCGACCCGGTACAGTTGAACCTGAGGATTCAACCGGGCGCGACTCTGCCAGCCGTCTGCGCTATGATGCACAAACCCTGGCCCAGGGGCTGCGCAGGCAGGCTAGATTTACAAAGCGGGGATCTATCCAAAGGGTCAAGCAGGTGGATAAGATAATGGATGAGATTGAAACGATCACAACGGATCTGGATGCCCTGTTGGCAGAGGTTCCCCCTGGGGGAAAGCCATGACAAAGCAAATTATCCGCATCGGAATAGCCATTCTAACCGCGCTTCTGGCACTGGTAGTGTTATGGCAGTTCCGGGTGATCATCGCATATATTTTGATCTCGGTTATGCTTGCTGCAGCTTTACGTCCCCTGGCGAATCGCCTGGTTGGGCGGAAGCTGATTGTGCGTATCGCCTGGATCCTGCTTTACGTGCTTGTTCTGGGAGGGTTCGTCATTATTATCTTCCTGACAGGCAAGGTTGCGATTACAGAAGTTCAGGATTTTGGAGCAGGTTTATCGACCAAGGACGCATGGACCCTGCCAACCTGGTTGGAGGGTACTACGTTCCAACAAACACTGGTTTCATGGCTGCCACCACCCAGCAAGCTGTTAGCAGCCATCACAGGAGAACAAGGACAGCTCGTGCTGCCAACTATTCTCGGTTTCTTGAAGGGGTTTGGCGGGGTTGTTGCTGCGATGCTCATCATCCTATTTTTAAGCATCTATTGGAGCATAAATCAAATCCATTTTGAGCGGTTATGGCTCTCCTTGCTTCCTTCCGGGCAGCGCAAACAGGCACGCGGCATGTGGCGCGTGATCGAACCTGACCTGGGTTCATATATTCGCGGCCAGGGTTTTCTAAGTCTTCTGGCCGGGCTGCTTTTGGGGCTTGGTTACTGGCTGCTGGGATCACCTTATCCGGTATTGCTAGCGCTGGTTGGGGCACTTGCGTGCCTGATCCCAGTGGTGGGGCCTTTTCTTGCAGTCATTCCAACCTTCCTGATCGGATTGCTGACGAGTGTGCAACTCAGTGCATTTACGACTTTTTATGCGATTGTCATTCTGATTGCACTTCAGATATGGGTTAAACCACGGCTTGGCAACCGTAAATGGGATAATCCGATCCTTACTATCGTTTTGCTTCTTGTGCTAGGGGATGCCTTTGGAATTATCGGTCTCATCCTTGCGCCTCCTTTATCTGTTTCGTGCCAGATCCTTTGGCACCGACTTGTGACCCACCGGACTCTCATCGGAGAAGCCGCTCAAATTTCAGATCTAAAAGATCGATTGATTCGCTTGAGGGAAACTGTTCAAACTATGGATGAACCACCTATCCCCTTGATTTCAAACAGTATGGAACAGCTTTCTGATCTAATTGAGAAAGCCGAACCTATTCTGCAAGGAAACCAGCCAGAAGGTTCTACCGGGGTAATTACCCCATAGAATCTGGTCAATTCCGGGCACATAAAGGGATAAGGATCTTGTCACCGCGTGATATTAAAAACCAAGAATAGTTTTGAAAAACCGAAGCGCTTTAGAAAACGTAGAACCCGAAAGAAACATGGCTTTTCGGGTTCTTGTCTACGGATAATCCAATTTTCGAATATATTTATCCCCCACCCCATCAAAACCAACTATTTCTTTTCTTGAGCAATCGTTTCTGTTATTAGAAGTTCATCAAACAGGGATCGGTAATAGATAAACGCCTGTCTTAATTCTTCTGTATCTGCCTGGTGCTGCTCATTTTTAATTGCGATCGCGCGAGCTGCGCGGTAATTGGTCACAAGTTTGGGATAACTGACCGATATATCAGCTGCCCGCTCTTCAAAATCAGATACAGGATAGTCTCGAACATTCATTACTTCCATGATCAGGTGATCTGCCTCAACGGTTGCCTCTGCAGGTTCGTCTACAAATTTCGATTGCACAGCAGTCCACTCTGCCAAATACCGGTAAATTAATTAATCAATAAATAAATCATGTACCCTGGGGATTCGGACCGGTTCTTCAACCCCAGGGCAACAGGCATTATTACCTTATAGAGTTTCCTGACGAAACATGCCACAATCAGTAAGATTAGTCCTGCAAGGACAAGAAAGAAAGCAAATGGACTCAAAGCAGGAATGGTATGCGTTTGACCGAGGAACGCAAGCACACCAAGGGTAACAGCGATCCACCAGGTAATGTTTTTCGGGGGGGTTAGTTTCATAATTTTTCCTCCTTTCTTTTTTGAATGATGTCCTACGCTTGAACGAAATGTAAGCATTGTTGGACAATCTGGAAAATATGTATTCTCTTACAACCTAGCTTATCGATCTTACGGGTTCTTGATCCCTGATCAGCGTCATCGACCGGCAATAACCCGGGCGGTAAACACATGCACTCCGCCGATCCGGGGGATATTGGTTTATTTAGGCACTGTGCTCGAAATTTGGAATAAAGACCACTGGAGTACCGGGAAGATGATCCCATGCCAGATGCCAATCAAGTTTGTGGATACATATCAGATCTTGATTAACCAAGGGGTTTGGACCATGGCACGTTGATCTTTAACTTACCCGGGAACATCCTTCCCCGTTCGTCGCCCGGGACAGGAGTATTCGGCGGATGATCTCTGCATCCCACCAATAGAGAAATTGCAACCAGAAGCCGATAATTTTCGGAATTCCGCATCCCCCAACCCCTTCAGGATGACTATTGGCAAGCGCTGCGGGGTCACAATAAAAGATAGACTGGAATCCCATGCCGCCTAGATACATCTTACGGTTATTCATCTAAAAACACATCCAGCACACGGGGGTATTGCGCTCCGCCATTCGGGGGAGAAAAAAACCCGTGCTGATTGAAATTCGGGGAAATAAATTTGGATGGGAAAATTTCGAATAGCAGAAAAACTCAGGGAACGAATTATTTATTCATCATGAGCGGATGAGCGTTGCATAGAATCCAGATACCAAACCCGCACGCTTCCCGCTCCGCCCGTCGCGGATGATCTCTGCATTCACCTTCGCAGCTTTTTTCGAATGCATCCCCCAATCCCTTCAGGATGACTCGCAAGCACTCGGGTCGATCACACGAATCCGTTCCGGCCATCTTCCACCCACTCTCGGGTGGATTCGATATCCCCCACCACCGGCAGGCAGCCGATGGCCATTGCTTCCAGCAGCGAGTTGGGGGTGCCATCATGCTGGGAAACGGAAACCGAGACCAGGGATCGCTTGAAAAGCTGCCAGAGGTGCGCCTGGGGTAAGAACGGAAGTAATTGGACGCTTTCCGTTATTCCAAGTTTCCCCACCCAATCCAGGGCTTCCTTCTGCCCCTGCATTCCGGCGCAGCCAAAGAGCGTATCCGGGGCTTTCTGTAGAACGAGCGGGATCGCCTGAAAAAAGGTGTCATTGCGGACGCTTCCCGGGCGGAACCCGCGCGGGTTGACCACCAGCGGGCGCGAACCGGGCAGCATCGCGTCGAAGGGGTCAGGCAAACGTAATGCGGCAGCAATTTCGTCTAAGTCGATGCCCCCGCCCCCGGGGACCACCAGGGTTGGTTTTCCCTCCCCAAAACCCCATTCCCCGCCCAGGCGGATATCGCGGTGGGCATCCGCCAGCAGTCCATCAGCCCGGGCAAGCACCGCTCGTGTGCGGGAGGCCATTGCCTTTGATCCGCGGGCGTGAAAGGTTAGATCGTTGCCCCAGATGGAAATGGCGAGCGGAATCCCGGAAGGGGTGTAGGCAGCCAGCATGCCTTCAAATGGAATGCGCAGTCCGTGCACAAGATCCGGGTTGGAATGCGCTATAAAGCGCAGGAATTTATTCTTGTAAATAGGCAGGGTAGCCGGTCCAAGCGTATACCGCCCCCCCATCAACACCGAACGGAAACGCCCAACCAGCTTTCTCATCCCAGAGGGTCGTTTGCTTCCGGTTTTGCCAGAATCCACCTGGCTGCCGGAAAACGAACCGAAAGCCACCGGGAAGACCTCCAGTAAACGTATACCTTCGAAGGGCGCGCAGGGGAATGTGGAAGCCAGATCGACTTCGATGCCCGCGGATGCCAGCATCCGCACCCAGCCGCGGGTGATGGGGGAACGCCCGTCAGCAACCAGCAGAACACGCATCCCCTAGCCCCCCTTCCGGGTTGCATTCGAGAGCGTGAACAGGATCGCCTTTTTGAAACCCTCCACCATTCTCTCCAGATTGATCTCCCGGGAAACGATGCGGTAGGATTCCAGCCCCATCGCGCGCAGGATGGAAATATCCCGCAGTGCCAGGGTAATGGTCTTGGTCAGTTCATCCAAATGCCCCGGGGTAACCCGCCAGCCGTTTTCCGGCCGGACGAGGTCCTCCTGGGTGCCATCCGCCTCGGCAACGATCACCGGCAGGGCAAAGCTCATCGCCTGTTGCACCGCCAGCCCTCCGGTCCCGGGTAGCACAAAGAGATCGGCCTTGGAGAATTTTTCCTCGAGCTCCTTGCCCTGCAGCGCACCAAAAAAAACAGCGCGCGGGTATACGCTTTTCGCTTTTTCCCGCAACGCGTCAAGCGCGGGACCGTCGCCGACGATCCAAAGTTCCGGCTGCATCCCTTCGGGCTGCCCGGCGCACGCCTCCAGCAGCAGGTCAACCCGCTTGCGTTCCTGCAATCTGCCCACAAAGAGAAGTTGAATTTCCGCGGCGGTGGCAGTCGGTTTTCGCTCCGGGGCGGAATGAGAAGGTTTCCCAGCCACCGCATTGCAGGCGGTGAAGATACGCTCGGGGGGAATGCCCAACCGCGCGTATTGATCTGCTCCAGTCTGGGAATAGGCGATGATCGCGTCATAGGCAAAAAGCACGCTGCGCCGGTAGGATTCCAGGAATGGCGCAAAAAAACCGTGGAATTCCGGTGCACCCAATCCCCACCCGATGACGCCGCCCCCCCTGCTTTTCACCGCGCGAATCGCAGCCACTGTGGTGCGGGTGCGCGGGTTCGCCTCGCAGATCAAAATATCTGGGTCCCATTCCCTCACCCAATCCAGGATGTTGGTTTGCCAGAGCACTCCGCCGAGATTGAACGGCAGGCGGTGGTTATTGGCTTGATAGCGCTGGCAGACTGATGGTTCCCCGGTTAATACACCTTCCGCGGAAAGCGGATCACCTGCATAAATGGATAGCCCCCCTTCGCACTCACCAGCCAGCATGTCGAAGAAAGGAACCCGGTAGGCAGGCAGGATGCGCTGCTGGATGCCCAGCCGAACCGGAAGTTGGGTCATTCCACCACCACCGTGGCTCGCGAGCCCTTCGAGGTCTTTTCCACCTCGATCCGGGTGGGGAAGGCGTCCTTGAGCTCTTCAAGATGGGTGATCACCAGGATGAGGGCAAAATCGGGCCGCACCATATTAATGGCTTCCACCAGGCGCTGGCGGCCTTCCGCGTCCTGGCTGCCGAAGCCCTCGTCGATCACCAGGGTTCGCAGCCTTGCCCCTGCCCGCTGGGCCAGCATATGCGAGAGCGCCAATCGGATGGCGAAATTAATGCGGAAGGCTTCGCCGCCAGAATAGAGCTCGTATTCCCGCGTTCCGGCCGCGTCGCTGATGAGGATATCCAGGGTCTCCTTTTTATCCTCGCGTTTTTTATCCTTGTATTCTTTCTGGGTGTCAAAGTGGATGGACATGCTGCCGTTGGTGAGACGGTCAAGCAAATCCTCTGCCCGGGTCTCGATCTCGGGCAGCGCCTGTTCGATGAGCATGGCTGGCAATCCCTCGCGGCTGAAAGCGCGATCCAGGATCTTTAGCCGCGAAATTCGCCCGGTGATCTCATCAATTTCAACATTCAGGGTATCCTTTCGGATTTTTTGACCTGCCAGAACATCCACATTCTGTTGCGCGGCGCCTGTCTCGCGGGTCAGCCGGCTTTCTTCCTCCCTTGCCTGCCGCAATTCGGTTTCCAACGCAACCAGATCCGCCAAACCGGAGGATTCCTGCGCATACTCCCGGGTGGCATTATCCGCAATTTCCTTTTTCTCGGTCAGTTCCTTTTCAAACGTTTTCGCCTGTTTTTCAAGGTTTTCGATCTCCCGCGTGAGCTGCTCCAGGGAGGCCCGGGCCTTGCCCAGCTCGGTGCGTTCCTCTTCAAAATTTCGCCCCTCCAGCTCTGCCTGGCGGGCGATCCGGTGTTTATCCGCATCATATCCAAGGTTTTCAACCTGCGCATCCAGTTCCAGCAATTTTTTCCGCGCTGGCAGCGCGAACTCTTCAGTTTGCAGCAGGGAATCCACACTACCAGGAGCTTTTCACCGCCGGATTTCCAGGTTTCGAGCAGTTCGGCTTTGGTGTTGCGTTCCAAATCCACCCGGCTGTGCGCGACCTGCAATTTCTCGCGTTCCTCAGCGGCAGCTAACAGCTCCTTCAGCTCCTTTTCCAGCGCGGCAATTTCCATGGCGCAAGTTTCCGCCCCAGCCTTGTTGGCGCGGTGCTTATCCCCCAGCTCGCGTCCTTCCCGTTCGAGTGATTCAATGATCTTATCCCGTTCAGATATTTGGAGGTCTTTCCCACAGGTGGGGCAGACCGGTTCCTCTATCTCCTGCAGAGATACCTGCCTGGCTTTGATCTCATCCATCTGCTCGCGTAAATGCTTGTTCTGTTCCTCCAGGGCGCCGCGCCTTTCCACCCTCTCCGCCAGGTCTGCTTCCACCTTCGTTCGGTCTTCCAACCTGGCTGCCAGCATCTCCAGCCTGGCGGCTTGCTCCTTCCACTGGGTTTCCAGCCCCGGGAGGGTTTTCTCTGCTTCGAGGATCTGTTTCTGCTGTTCCAGGAGCTGTCTTTGCTCGGTTAAAAGCTTCGCCCGCTCGGTTTCGATCTCCATGCGCGGAGCATTACGCTTTTCATCCAGTGCGTGGAAGCTTTCAGCCAGACGGTCCCATTTTTCCAGTTCTTCCCGGGATCGCTGCCAATCAGCATACCCGGCTTCTATCTCTGACGAACGCACAACGATTTCATTGAATTCTCTTTGCTCTTCCCGGCGGGCACCCAACATTGACCTGGTTTCCTCAAGATCAGCCGCGGACTTCTGTGCCTGTTGAACTAAAAGATCCGCGTTCTGCTTTTTGCCAGCCAGCACCGCAGCCATTTTCCCAGCCGTTTCAAACGATTGCTGCCGGGTTTGCCGCAGTTCAGCAGCCCGGGTAAGAGTATCTTTGAGCTGATCCAGTTTTTCCCGTCGCGCGGATTCCTCATTCAGCTCCGCGAGCACCTCATCCAGGATGGCATTCTTCGCCGATTTATCGCGGTCCAACCCACGGATCATCTCCCCGGTGGTCTCCCGGTAGTGGTCCCATTCCTCCAAACCGAGGATGGTCGAAAGGATCCGTTTGCGTTCCCCCGGGGTTTGCTGGGCAAATTGATCCGCTTTCCCCTGCAGAAAAAAGGACGCATTGATGAAGGTTTCATAATCCAGCCGCAGTGTGTGAATGATCTGAGCCTGTGTCTGGCTTACGGTTGCTTCGGTGAGTGGTTTCCAATCCCCCGCCGCGGTCCTGATAAAAAACTCAAGCTGGGTGCTCTTTCCGCGTGGGCGGATGCGCTGCACCCGGTAGCGCAGGTCTTCATAATCAAATTCCAGGCTCACTTCGGCTGCCTGGGCATGCGAATTGATCACCGAATCATCCCGCCGCCGGGCTTCCCCGAATAGCACCCAGGTGATGGCATCCAAAAGCGAACTTTTCCCGGCCCCATTCAACCCCGAGATGCAGGCAAGTTCCACCGGGGAAAGATCGATCTCGCAGGGTTCCTGGTAGGAAAGAAAACCAGATATTTTGAGAATTCGCGGGATCATACCTGCAGCTCGTCGATCGGCGGGGAAGAAATTTTACTGATCAGGATCTTATCCACCCGGCGGTTATCCATATCCACAACTTCAAAACGGAATCCCAGCAGTTCAAAATGCTGCCCGCTGTATGGCACCCTGCCCAGGGTGGACATTACAAAACCGCCGGCGGTCTGGTAACCCGCGCGGTCCTCATCCGGAAGCTCTTTCAGCTCCAGCAATTCCTTCATTTCCTCCACCGGAAGCATGCCATCCAGCAGCCAGGAGCCATCCTCGCGGACAAGCACTTCCGGTTCTGCAGGACCGCTCTGGTCGGGGATCTCGCCAATGATATCGGTGAGTACATCGTGCAAGGTGACGATCCCAAGCACGCCGCCGTATTCATCGATCACAACGCCAAAATCCGCGCCTTTCTGCTTGAATTGCTCCAGCATGGTCAGCGCAGACATGCTCTCCGGAATAAAGAGAGCTGGCTTGACTAGTGTGGAAAAATCGATGGGTTGATCGCGGACACAGCTAGCCAGCAGTTCCTTGGAGTTCAGGATCCCCTGGATGTGATCCAGCTCACCGCTGCTCACAGGATAGCGGGCATAGTGGCCGTTGGCCACCTGATGGATGATTTCATCCGGGGTATCTTCAATGTCGATCCACTCAACCTCGGTTCGCGGGGTCATAATGCCATCGGCTGTGCGGTCGCCAAAGCGGAAGATGCTTTCCACCATATCCTGCTCGCTCTCCTCCACGATCCCCATCACGGTACCCTGGTCGATCAAGTCCATGATCTCATCCTCAGTGACCGCCTGTTCCTGCGAGGTTTTCACCCGCAGGAGCTTTAATCCCCATTCGGTGGATTTACCTAATATGTAAACCGCCGGGCGGGTGATGGTTTCCATGACCTTCATGACCCCTGAGACGCGCAGAGCGATCTGTTCCGGTGCGTTCAATGCCAGGCGTTTGGGGATCAACTCGCCGATCACCAGGGTCAGGTAGGTGATCAGCAGTACCACCAGGAAGATCGATAATCCGCTCGCAACGGGTGCCAGCAACGGCACCTGGCCAAGAAAGGCAGCCAGGTTATTCCCCAGCGCCGCCGACCCGATGGCACCGGTGAGAATTGCCACCAGCGTTATTCCTATCTGCACGGTGGAAAGCAGCCGGTTGTGGGATGAGGTTAGTTCAAGAGCAGATCTGGCGCGTTTATCCCCCTCCTCATCGAGCTGCTCCAGCCGCACCCGGCGGGCAGAAAGCAAGGCGATCTCGGACATGGCGAAGAATCCGTTGGCAATGATCAGCAGGAGAATTATTGTGATCTGCAGCAGCGAATTGGACACCTCATACCTCCTCTTCCGCCCGGCTGCGCCGGATGACTTCTTCGATCAAAGGCTTCAATTCCACCAGATCTTGGTCTGTGATCTTCTTATCTTTCAAATATAAAAGCATCAATTCAACTGGTGTCAGGCTCGCAAGCGAATCCCCCCCGCTCAGGCGGATGCGGGCTTCCACCTGCGGTCTTCGAATGAAATGAAATTCCAGAGCCCCGGCAGCATTTTCGCGGATACTCGGTTCGTCAATCAACCCCTCCCAGGAACGCGGGTACTCAATAACAAGTCGCACAACGGAATCTTTCATCTCCTCCACGCCGGGTAGTGCGCTATTTACGCGGGTGCGGAACTCCTGCGCAGAGGGCATGCTCTCCCCGGTTTCAAACCGCAGGAAACGGTCGAAGAACCTCCGCCCGTGAAGCTCGCGGAACTCGTACGAAGTTTTTCCCTTGCCCACTTCGGCGATCACGAAATATTTCCGGTCTTGCGCTTCACCAAAATCCACCCGCTCGATCGAACCCGGGTAAATGACAGGCGGATGATGCCCCTCGTTTACATCCTGCGCATGGTGAATGTGCCCAAGCGCCACGTAATCCAGGCGGACATCGCGCACCAGTCCGCCGGGCAGGATGAGATCCGAGCCGAGCATCACGCTGCGCTCGTTGCCAAAAACCGCATTCTGCACCGAGGCGTGCGCCGTGAGGATCAATGGCAGACCGGGGTCAGCCTGGGCGATCCAGGTTTCCACAACCTGCTCGATCAGAGTCTCCATCTCGGTGTTCACCCGCTCAGCTTCCATCACCCCGGCTTCTTGCGATGCCAGGAACCCGGAGCGGGTGATCCAGGGCAGCCCGATCACCTGGAGAGGCAGCCCCCAAAGTTCATCGGGACCGAGCAGTTCGGGTTTCGAGATCACCCGCAGATATGGCACCTGGAGGGTATCGAATTCGTGCAATGTATTCGCCCGGCCGGCAGCGGGGGAAAGGTCGTGGTTGCCAACAACGAGAAGGGTGGGGATCTGTGCCTGCGAGAGGCGCATCATGCGGCGGCCCCATTCGCGCTGGTAAGTCGGGGAGGGATTGCGGTCCTTATAGGCATCCCCGGCAAAGATGACCAGGTCCACCTTTTCGTCGAGCGCGGCATCGACGATCGTATCCAGGGCGCGTAGAAAATCCTGCACACGAACGGGCAGGCCGGTGAGAGGGTCATGCCGGCCCTGGCCGGCAGCCATATCGATGTGCGCGTCAGCAAAATGCAGGATGCGGATCATCTGGTTACGGGTTCACCCCCCAGGATTGAAGCATCTGAAGCGCTGGCGCGAAGCCTTCATGGTAGATCAATGCCTGGCGCATATCCTGGATGCCGCCCTCGGTGTCGCCGATGGCGTAGCGTGCCATCCCGCGCCAGTAGTAGCTTTCCTCCAGGGCAGGTTCGTTGTCGCGTACAAGCTTGATCGAATTTTCTGTGGCGTAATTGATCACATCCATGTACCGTCCAGCGTAATAATAAGCAAAATACGGCCCGGTCTGATACCATAGTATGCGATAAGGGCGGCTATTCAGATCCCTGGGCAGGTTGTTGTACACGGTGAAAGCTTCATCGTAAGCCTGCGCCGCGCCGTTGTAATCCTGCAGTCTCACCAGGTTTGTGCCTATGTTGTACCAGTCGAAGAACTGGTCCATGCCGCTTTCCCGGTAGACCAGCTCCGTAGCCTGCTGGTAGGCGTTTTTGAAGTTCTGGGTCTCGTCCGCGTCATCCCCCAATATGCCCATCACCTCTTCCTCCCGGTCGGGGGAATATAGAATGGTGTAAGTGTGATTGAATCCCTTCCACTCGCCCAGCAATTTTTCATAAGATTCTTCGTAATTCGAGTGGATGAACGAATCCTGGGCGATGATCACCTGCCGGTTATCGTCATAGCCTGTGGCCACCTGGTAATGACCCATCCAGCTCAGGGAACCCTGCAGGTCGTGGAAGAATACCCCTTTTTCCAGCAGGACGGGAAACCCGGCAGCAATAAATTTCCGAATCGTATCCAGGTCCCCACCAACGCGGGTGACCGCGCCCAGCCCCTGGGATCGTGCATAATCCTCCAGCTCATAGGGCATCACGTTCTTATCCTGGGGATAGGGTTTTACGGCTGCACCTACATCGGTGATGTTGCCGTTCCAGCCCCAGTAGGACATGGCCATGGCCAGGTTGGCAGGAGCACAATAATTGAAGTAATTATGCTGCGAGAAATACTTCCCCCCATTGATTGCTGAGGTCGCTGGCAAAGGGGTGGAGGTGGGCTTGGGTTGTTCGGTGGGAATGGCTGTTTCCTGCACGGTGGGGGTGGCCGGGGGTGTTGCGATTGGCGCCAACGCGGTCAGGGTGGCATTCAGGGCTGGATCCGCGGTCCGTTCGGGTTGGAAAGAAACATCCTGCGGTGGGGCGATCAGCGAACGGGCGCGGATGACAGCCTGGTCCAACCTCCATGCCATGGATGCGCGCGTGGTGGGAATCACAACCAGGATCAGGGCTATTAATAGGAGAAATACTCCAATACCAATAAATATTTTCTTAAGCATGAAAAAGATTATAACAAGATTTCATTTTGATACGCGCCAATCTGAAATTTGGATAAAAAACCTCCTGACAATATTGCAGGAGGTTGGAGTTTCGTGGAACTTCCTGGATTTATGGGAATAACTGTCTTATGTAAATGAAGCTGATCCCGGCGCACAAGAAAACAACGAATGAAATTAATATCGCGGGCAGCAACCACTTCAAGTTCCGCTTACGGCGGTGCTTTTGGACGGGGGGTTCAACCACGGCGGGTTCGAAGGCTGGCGCGGGCGCCGGGGTGGAGCTGACGGCAGCCACGGCGGCAGTTGTGGCCACGAAGGGTGGTGTGGCTGGCTTTTCCTCGACCACTGGCGCAGGCGGAGGAGGCGAGGCGAGTTTCTCCGCCGCGATGCCTATGGCTGGGATGGCTGCAAATGCAGCAGCGGACATGTCCTTTTCTTTTGGCGGTTCGGCTTCCGGAACGGGTGGAACGATCACTTCCGCGGCTGCCTGGATCACAGGAACTTCGGCAAACCCTGCAGCAGGAATCTCTTTTTCCACGCCTGTAGATTCCCCGGGAGCTGGCGCTGGGCTTTCGATGCTCGCTGCTTTTTCACCTTCTTCGGCTGCCTGGACTTCCTTGAGCATGTCGTAGGCTTTCTGCACCTTGACATCCTCCGGGTTCAGCTTCCGGCACACTTCCATGACCTTTAATTTATCCTCGTTGGTTTCGAGGGTCTCCACCATCCAGAACCAGGCGGGGATATTATGGGCATCTGTTCGGATGATCTCCTTTAAGATGGCCTGAGCTTCTTCGCGCTGTCCTGTTCGGATCAGGGTTACCGCGGCGTTTAGATCGGACATGCAGTTCTCCTTTTCCCTGCCTTGCTGGAATTAAATCCATAAACGGGGATCAACCTCCGTTTATAAGATAATAGAAAACTTCGTTGCAACTGTCAAGCCAAATTGTGTTTGTTTTTGGTAAAAAAACCGGCGGGATGCCGGTTTTTACGATGTTAATGCGAAATACTTGCCGGTGCGCCAGCTCAAGCCCGCCAGAATCCCCTCCGCACCGGACGCATATCCTCCACGGTGACGAATGCGTTCGGATCCACCTCCAGGACGATTGTGTCCACGTTGCCGATATCCTTGCGCAAAACACTGCAGTGCAGCACGGTCACGGTGCCATCCTTGCCGCGTGCCGGGATCTCGGTCACGGCGTACCCTTCCTTGCGCAGCGATTCAGCAACAGCCGCGCCGCGCATCGAGCTGATGATGGTCATCAGCGAGTGACCCACAGCCAGGCGTTCCTCGATCTTCATCCCCACCACATTGCCGGTGGCGAAACCAGCCGCGTAGCCGATGATATTGAATACATTTCCCAGGTGGGTAAGCACCGAACTGATGGCAATGATGAAGATAAGGGATTGAAAGAAGCCCAGGATCCAGGCCAGCCCCTTGCGCCCGCGCATAACGAAAAGGACGCGCAGGGTATCCAGCGACATATCGATAACCCGCAATCCAAAGATGAGCAGCCCGCCAAGCAGCGCCGTCCAGGTGAAAGTGAAATCCATGATCAACCTCCTGCATGGGTCCGGCCAGGAAAATTCCAGACCCTCAATTATTTATACTCCAAAATTGATCGATAAAAAAACGGGAGGCTCTTTGAGCGCTCCCGGTATTTTCGCAAACCATCCTTTTGAGATTTAGCGCGAGAGCTTACTTTTCCCCTTCATCCTTCAAAATGGGGAAATAAGAATCGTCGAGGTATTCCTTCACCATGCGCCGGGTGCTGAACTGGGGCGCCAGGGTGCGGATGGATTCCTTGATGCGTGTGATCCAATCCATTGGTAGGTTATCGCTTGTTCGGCTGGAATAAAAACAGGGAACGATCTCGTTTTCCAATACCGATAATAGGCTTTCAGCATCGGCTGCGTCCTGCTCACCCAGATCCGCCATATCCGCGTCCTGTCCTATTGCCCAGCCGTTGTTGCCGTTATAGCCTTCCCGCCACCAGCCATCCAACACCGAGAAGTTCAGCACGCCGTTCATGGCTGCTTTCATACCGGAAGTGCCCGAGGCTTCGTTCGGTCGGCGGGGGGTATTTAACCACACGTCCACGCCCTGCACCAGGTAGCGGGCCATGTTCATGTCGTAATCTTCCAGGAAGACCAGCCTCCCGCCGGAACGGGAATCCTTTACCGCACGATAGACCTGCTGAATGACCATCTTCCCGGGCTCATCGGCAGGGTGTGCCTTTCCGGCAAAGATTATTTGCACGGGCATGTTCACATTATCGATGATGTGGAGCAGCCGTTCGTAATCGGTCAGCACCAAATTACCGCGTTTGTAGGTGGCAAAACGTCGGGCAAAGCCGATGGTAAGTGCGTACGGATCGAGAAGCACGCCACCTGCCACCACCTGCACCGGCGAGATCGTACCGCTCAGCCATTGCTTGCGGGCGCGGTCTTCAATGAAGGTAAGAAGTTTGCGGCGCAGGTGCCGGCGAACCGCCCAGAGCTCGCCTGCGGGAATATTCTCAATCCCTGCCCAGGCTTCCGGGTCATCCATCCTGCTCCACCACTGGGGACCCAGATAGCGGTCATAGAGTACCCGCTGACGTCTGGCAAGCCAGGAACCCACGTGCACGCCGTTGGTAACATGGCTGATGGGGACCTCATCCACCTCCACATCCGGCCAGAGGAAATGCCACATCTGCCGTGCCACCTGTCCATGCAGCTCGGAAACAGCATTGGCATGGTTAGATAGTTTAATGCCAGAACCGGCATGCTGAAGGATTGTCCCCAGCTCTCCTGCTGGCTGCCCAATCCCATAAACTGGTCACGGGTGATCTTAAGCTCCGCCCAGTATTGACTGAAATATTTCTCGACCAGCCAGCTCTGAAACACGTCGTTTCCGGCCGGAACCGGGGTGTGGGTGGTGAAGATGTTGCCCCTGCGGACAGTCTCTTTGGCTTCATCGAGGGATGCTCCCTGGATGATCTGCTCGCGCAGACGTTCCAGGGTGAGAAAAGCGGAATGACCTTCATTCATATGCCAAATGCAGGGATCCTCGCCCAGGGTGCGCAGCGCCCTCACCCCGCCGATCCCCAGGAGGATTTCCTGTACCATGCGGGTTTCAGGATCATTGGTGTAGAGCCGGGCGGTCAGGTCACGGTCAGCCGGGCTGTTTTCCGGCAAATTGGTATCCAGCAGGTAAAGGGGGATTCGCCCCACCTGCACCTGCCAGATGCGAGCAGTGATCTCCCTGCCGGTTAGCTCGAGCGTGAACTTGACAGGTTTTCCTTTTTCGTCGGCGAGCTCCCAGATAGGCATTTGCTGAAAATCGAGGATCTGATTGCGCGTCTCCTGCCAGCCATCTTCGGAGATCTTCTGGACAAAATATCCCTGGTTATAAATAAAACCGACCGCTACCAGTGGGATGCCCAGGTCGCTGGATTCCTTCAGGTGATCGCCCGCAAGCACGCCCAAACCGCCAGCGTAGACCGGCAGTGATTCATGCAATCCGAATTCAAACGAGAAATACGCCGCGGTTTTATCCTTCAGGTTCTGATGGTTCTCTTTGAACCAGGTCTTCTCCGCCTTCATATACTCATCGAAAGCGGTTAGGATGCGGTCGTAGGCTTCCAGATAATTACGTCCGGCGGTGACTGCGTTTAGCTGCGCCCGCTGGACCTGGTGTAAAAATGCCACCGGGTTGTGATTGGTTTTTTCCCAGAGGAATTTATCGATCTGCCCAAAGAGGTTCTGGGCGTCGGGATTCCAGACCCACCAGAGGTTGAATGCCAGTTCGCCCAGGCGGCTGATCCGTGGAGGCAGGCTGAAATGATTTGAAACCGGCTTGCGAATGATACCTGGCATCAGGTGTAAGTTCCTTGACGATCTGAGGTGGCAAACCGCACGATTATATCACTTCCCCCATCAGGGAGCTTTACTAATGGAGCTGATGAACCAATTCTGGTTTTGCTGCACCAGGGTGAAAAGGATCGCCGCCTCGGCGCCTCCTGCGCGTATGCCAATCGTCACCTGCGCCTCGGGTCCGGTACGGGCGACGGATTGCACCGCAAAGCCTTCGATCATTCCATCCAGTGGAAGCAATTTTCCATAATTTTCCACGGGCGTTTGATCGCGCAGCGCGGGCACCAGGTACCCGCCCAGCTGCTGGGGTGCTTCCTGATAATCGGTCAGGAACTCCTGCACGATCTCTTCGGGGAGGATCTTTTCCACAGGGGTTTCCGCTGCAGGTGCAGCGGTTGGTGAAGCACAAGCCGCCAGAAATATGAGACCGAGTAACACAATGAATGGTTTGGTTGTCATGGGAGAAATTTTAACACAAGGCAGGCAAAATAAAGAGGCGGTCCATTCTGGACCGCCTCTGTGATGAATGATCTGGTTATGGAGCTGTTACGTTATAGAACCAGTTGTAGGCGTAATTGTAGGGGCTTTCCAGTCGAAGGGCGATCTGGTAGCTGCCCGCCAGGCTGGCAGGAATATTGTAGGTGGCCGTGATGGTTCCCCCAGCACCGGTCTCGGTGGTTCCCACCACCGTGCCGCCAGTTCCATAACCCCCGTATGGACCCATTGTTACCGCAAAGGTCTGGTTCGCCGGGAAGTTATAACCGGTGATGGTTACGGTGCTGTTGGCAACCACCGAATTGATAAAGAAGTAAGGGTAACCGGTATATCCAGAAGGTGGTGGATTGGCTGGAGCAGGCGTGGTGCCTGGTGCTGCAGTTGCCACAGGCGCGGGAGGTGGAGCCGCACTGGTGGTACCCATATTGGTGAACCAGTTGTAGGCATAATACCCCTGGGAGCTGTCCATGCGAATGGCGATCGCGTCTGCGGATTTCAGCGACGCTGGAATGGAATAGGTGGCCTCAAACGAGCCGCCCGCGCCTGAATCGGTGGTGCCCACGATCTCGCCGTTGATCCCGTAGGTTCCGTAGGGCCCCATGCGGACGGTGAATGCCTGCCCCGGGGGGAAGTTGTTCGTTCGAATTGTGACTGATTCACCCGGCTTTACGGTAACGATCGAGAATGTCGGAACGTAAGAAACATAGCTGCCGCCGCTCGTGCTGCCAGTAGTTCCACCTGAGGTGGAGCCGCCCGTGGAAGGCGCCGCGCCTCCGCCTGACTTGTTGTAAAAAGCTACCGAAACGGATCCGGCGCCATCATCAGCAACCATGAGCAGGTCTATGATGCTCTGCCCGTATAGCTGCGAAGGTATGGTGTATATAACCCCGAAGATGCCGCTGTCGCCCGAGAAGGTGCGCGCCACCAGCACACCGTTTACCCCGTTTGTGCCATGTTTGCCCATATAGACATTGAAAAATGTACCCTGGGGTAAGTTGGCAGTGCGTACGTCCACATACTCATCAGGGGAGACGTTCTGAACAAACAATTGCCAGTTGGAAGTGCTGCTACTGGTTCCCGAGGGAGGAAGCGTTCCCCCTGCCGGTTTCGATGATCCCCCCACCTGATTTACGAAGGGACCGTAGGCAACATATTCTCCATCCGCAGTCTCCAGACGGAGGACAATCGTGTTCAGCCCATTCAGCGCAGAGGGAATGGCGAAGGTGCGATCAAGAACACCGCCCTCGCCAGTGAAAGTGGTGGTGACGTAATACCCAAGGCCTGCTGAGCCGGCCGGACCCATCGTAACGGTCATATTGGCACCCTCAGGGAATCCCCAGGTGTGGATCGTGACCGAGGAGTTCGGATCCACAGAGGTGATGTAAAATCCCATCGAGGAAGCACCTGCCGGGATCACAACCAATCCGATCAACAACGTTGCCACAAAGAAGGAATAGATGATTCGTTTCATAGTATTTTTCTCCTACTGTTCCATTAATAGCACTATAAGTATAACGAAAGCTTAAAATTGCCGCAAGAAGGCAAGAAAAGTGCCACCTAACAGTTATGTTAGGGGAAATTAGGCTAATTTGGGGAAAAGAGGGGGTTGATGAGTTGATTTGTTGATTGGTTGAGTTGTTGAAGAGGTGTAAGGTTAGCGTTGTCGGATTGGGAATAGAAACCAAACACGTGATATAAATTTTTAATACTTACCTTAAATAAATTTATTGCTATCCTGCCCGCCTCTCCGTTTAAACCCTTTCAACCTCCCACCTCTACTATTCAACAATCAACACTCAACCATTCAACTCCCCTCCCCTTCCTCTACTATAATTCAGGAAAGGTTTAGTCCACATGCCAAAAGCCTCCTACCATTTTCCCCAGGGCTTCCTGTGGGGCACTGCCACTTCCTCTCACCAGGTGGAAGGCGGCAACACCAACAATAACTGGTCTGCCTGGGAGAACACGCCAGGAAGGATCGTAAACGGGCAAAAAGCCGGCCTGGCCTGTGACTGGTGGGGCGGGCACTGGCGGGAGGATTTTGACCGTGCCGCAGAGGGCGGGCAAACCTCCCACCGGCTCTCCCTCGAATGGAGCCGCATTCAGCCCTCCCGTGACCGCTGGGATGAGGACAGCCTGGCGTATTACCGCGAAATGATCACCGGGTTGAATCAGCGCGGCATCAAACCCATGATCACCCTGCACCACTTCACCGATCCACTCTGGCTGATGGATTCAAATGGTTGGCTCAACGAAGAGACTCCCGCGCTGTTTGCGGCTTACGTGAAAAAAACCGTTGCCTCTTTGAGCGATACGTGCGACCTGTGGTGCACGCTCAACGAGCCCAATCTTTATGCCCTGCTGGGATATGTGGCAGGCAACTTCCCCCCAGGCAGGCGGGGCGATCTGGGCGCGTTATTCACTGTTTACGAAAACCTGTTAAAAGCCCATGCCCTCGCCTACCTTGCGATCCATGAGCTGCAGCCGGAATCGCAGGTGGGATTGGCCATCAACCGCTCGCTGCTGGTAGCCGGCAGGCGCTGGAACCTGGCTGACCGCTGGGTCACCCACATGGCCAATTGGATCAGCGGGGATGCCTTTATGCGTCCTTTCCAAACGGGGGTTTTCAAACTCCTGGGCAGAAAGCGTCGTATCTCCGGATTGAAGGGCAGCCTGGATTACTTCGGGATGAATTATTATTACCGCCAGATCATGGAAGTGGCTCCCCGCGAGAAAAATGGGCTGTATTCAAGGATCTTCTATGAAGAGGATGGCGAGCCCAGCCCGAGCGGGAAATTTGGCAACACCCCACGCGGCATGTATGCGGCGCTCACCTGGGCCAAAGGTTTCAACCTGCCGATCTACATTACCGAAAACGGTATCGAGGACCGCGAGGACAGCCTGCGCCGAAGGTACATCATCCAAAACCTGCACCAGGTCTGGCGGGCGGTGAATATGAGCCTCCCGGTCCGGGGGTACTACCACTGGTCGCTGGTGGATAACTTCGAATGGACCGACGGCTGGGAAAACCGCTTTGGTTTGTGGGAGTTGGATACCGCCACCCAGGCACGCACGCCGCGCCAGAGTGCCGGGTTATATGCAGAAATTTGTCACGAGAATGGGATCACCACCGAATTAGTGGAACGATATTGCCCGGAAGTGCTGGAGAAAGTATTTCCGTTTAATTAATATTTAACATACCTATTTGCGTCTTGCGATAAAGGCCAACAGCACACTGATCCAATAGAGCAGAACCAATGGCAGCATCAGCAGGGCCATGTTCACCGGATCCACGGTGGGTGTGACCATCGCTGCCACCACCGCGATCAGAATGATCGCAAGCCGCCACTGCCGGGCGAGCATGCCCGCATCCACCAACTTCAACTTGGCCAGAAAAAAAACCACAAGCGGCGCCTGGAATGCGATTCCGATCCAGAACGTCAGGCTGGTGACGAACGTGATGTAATTGGAAAGCCGGGGGATGGTCGTCACGCCCAGGAAGCCGGTCAGAAAGGGTATGGCGGCTGGCAGCATGACGTAGAAGGCAAAGGCTGCCCCCAGCAGGAACATGAGCGTGATCGCCGGAATGGTCCAGAATACCCAGCGGCGTTCGCGGGGCTGCAGCCCAGGCAGAATAAAAGCCAGCAGTTCGTAAAGTATGACCGGCAGGGAGATCACAAACCCGCACAGCAGCGCGACGCGCATGAACACGCTGATATTTTCCGTCAGCTCGATGGATTGAAGAAATTCCAACCCGCCGATTGGTTTGGCTAGGAAGGCAATAAAATTGTTCGCGTAGGTGAAACTGATCAGCGTGCCCACCCCCAGCGCGATCAGGGCATAAAGCAGCCGCTTGCGCAGCTCCTCGATATGCCCGGAGAGCGGCATATTGCGCTCTGGGTCGGTCACTTCTCTTCCCCCTTGCCTTCCTGCTCTTCATTTTTGCTCCGGTTGGCCAATGGATGGTTCATTGCCCCCATTTTTGGCAACGTCCTTTTCCCAGTTCACCTCGTCCTGGCTGCGGTTCAGGTCGCGGTTGATCTTGCGCAGCTCAGCATCCAATCCTGTTTCCTTCATGATCTGAGTGGGTAATTGGCGGAACTCGCGTGAGGAATCCACCGCATCCTTCCAGAAATCGGATTGGGTCACCTTGCGGATCGATTCGGCCGCCTTGCGCGCGGTTTTAACCATATCTCTGGGTCCGAGCAGGATCAGGGCGAGCACAAAGATCAGCAGAAGTTCGAGCGGACCGACGCCAAGAAATTCCATACGTGTGGCAGTTAACGCGGAAAGCTGCGAAAGCTATTTCGCGGGCGGAGTCCCGTCCTTCTCGTCGCTTTCGGGGTTTTCCTTCTTTTCGTCCTTCAGACCGTCCCGGAAGGAGCGAATGCTGTTTCCCATTTCCCCCGCGATCTTGGAGATGCGCCCAGGACCAAACAATAAAAGGATGATCACCAGGACGATCAGGATCTCAGGCAAACCCAGGCTCATTTTTCTCTCCTTGAATCACACATTAAAACCTGAGGAGGATTATAAACGTTCCGGATTAATTTATTGTGTGAATCCGGTTATATTTTGCGGCTTATTTAAGCTGCCCGGCCTGCTTCTCCCAGGTCTCCACGGCTTTGGCCACCGCGGTTTTGATCTCCGGATCGGTAACCCCGTCGATGCCGTCGTAATGATCCAGTCCCACCCAAACGGTGACACCCACGTCATTCTGCAAGATACGCAGCCCGCGGCTTTCCAGCGGGGTGCCTTTGATCTGCTCGGCCAGGATCTCGTCGATCTGCTCCACCATCGTCTTTGGCCGTGGGGGTTCTTCCGCCTTGCCCTTCTTATCCCCGCTTTTTTCGGGTTTGGCATCCACGGCAGCAACGCGCACCGGCGGCGGGGGGACGGGCGGCAGCGGTGCGGGCTGCGCGATGACTGGTACAGCCGCAACCGCGACGGGATTAACCTCCGGTTTGGGTTTGGACACATCTTCGCTGCCCACAACCCATCCCGCCCAGGCCATGGCGGTGTATTTCAGCTCGGAACGCTGGGTTTTGGAGAGTTCGCTCTCCTCCTTGTAGACCTTGCCATCCACTTCGGTGAGCAGGTTACCCGTTTTCTTATCCCGCCAAATGCGAGCCACCTCCACCCGGTTCTTATCCATCACAGGCTGCGGGGCGGATTCCTCTTCCGCGATTTTCTTCTCTTTTTCCGACCAGAGCAGGGTCACCAGCACACCGGCGATGAATCCGACGATGGCACAGGCGAAAGCTGCCAGTAATTGCAGGGTTAATGGGGACATGGGACCTCCCTGAACAGAACCGATTTCCTGAATTTATTTTAGCTGATTCTTGGGAAAAGAAAAGCCCGCAAGAGTTTCATGCCGAAAACTTTTCAAACGGACTGGCACACCGGGCAAAAATGGCTGCTGCGCTGGCCCACAAGGATGCGCTCGTATGGGCGTTCCGCACACCGGGCAGGGATCCCCGGTGCGCTGATAAACCCGGAAGTGGTTCTGGAATTCCCCGCCGCGGTAGACCCAGTCGATGCTCGCCCCGTTGTGCAGGATTCCTTCGTTCAGCACCTCACGGATTGTACCCAATAGCCGGGTTGCCTGATCTAGGGATAGCGCATTAGAGGACGCCAGGGGATGCAGCTGGGCAAGGAAAAGGGCTTCATCGGTGTAGATGTTGCCTAACCCTGCCAGAAAGGTCTGATCCAGGAGCAACGGCTTGAGCTGCCGCTTGCGGGCAAGCCAGGCGAGTGTGGAATTCCCTGGTAGTCAAGGCCTCGTCCAAAGGCTCCGGACCCAGTTTCCCCAGTATGGATTGCGGGTCGGGGAGCAGCCAGACCCGCCCGAATTTGCGCGTGTCGTTAAAATACAATCCCGCACCATCCTCGAACAGGATCAACATCCGGTCGTGCGGTTGAGGCTGCGAGGCCACTTCTTCCACCCGCAGGTCGCCGCTCATACGCAGGTGGATGAGCAGCCATTCCCGCTCCAGGCGAATGACAATGAACTTCCCCCGCCGAGTCACTTCTATTAACTGCTGCCCAGGAAGGCGCTTCAGGAATTCCTCTTTGCTTGGTTCTGCCAGGGTGCGCTCCCAGAATAGCTGTGCGGAGCGGATCACCCGCCCAGGCAGGGCTCCTTGACCGCGCCCGCCCTGCTGCAGGCTGCGCGCGATGGTTTCGACTTCGGGGAGTTCAGGCATGCAAATTTCTAAAAAGAACCGGGGAAGGTGATCTTCCCCGGTGTTGCTTACTCGTTGAACATCTCGCCCACGCAGCGGCCTTCGTTCGCCCGGCAGATCACCTCGCCCAGCAGGGGCGCAACAGAAAGGATCTTCAAACGCTCGCCAAAATACTTGGCTTTTTCCGGTGGGATGGGGATGGTATCGGTGCTGACGAACTGCTTGACCGGCAGCGCCGCCAGGCGCTGGGCGGCATCCAGGGAGAATATTCCGGGTGCACGAATGTCATATAAACATCCTTCGCGCCGCATTCCTTCACCAGGTTCACCGCCTGCACCATCGATCCGCCGGTGTCCACTTCATCGTCCACGATGATCACATCCCGATCGTCCACATCACCGATCATGGTCAGGGCTTCAGCTTTGGAATCATTGGCGCTGCGCCGCTTTTCAATGAAAGCCATTGGGATATGCATCTCAGCGGCGAAGTTGCGTGCCTTCTTGGCAAATCCCAGGTCAGCGGTGACCACCACCGGGTTGGTCATGGTGTTCTGGATGCCCTTGAGGTATTCGACCAGCATGTGAAACGAGGTGAGCACATCCCCGGGAATGGAGAAGAAGCCCTGGATCTGCCCGGCGTGCAGGTCGAGGGTGATATAGCGGTCCGCGCCAGCCACCTCGATCATATCCGCCACCAGACGGGCGGTGATGGGCACCCGCGGCTGGTCTTTCTTATCCGATCGGGCATAGCAGAGGTAGGGCACCACTGCGGTGATGCGCGCGGCGGAATCCAGGCGCAGGGTCTGGATGAGGATCAGCAGCTCCATCAGGTTGCGGTGCACGGGGTGGAGGTGGTCTGGATCACGTAGCAATCCTGCCCGCGCACGCTGGTGCGCAGTTTTACGAACAGGTTATCGTTGGGGAACTGGATGATATCCCGCTCGCAAAGGTCCGTTCCCAGGTAGCTGGCAATGCCTTTGGCCAGGTCCGGGCAGGCAGTACCTGCATAGAGCTTGATATCGCCATACATCATGCGGTTATGGGCGATGTGTGTTTGTGCCATCATTTACCTTTCCTGTTACTTTCCCATTCGGGGAACAAAATACTCATGCGGAGAACATCGTGAAACTTGCCATTCTTCCAGATATCGTCCCGCTGGCGGCCTTCGTGCTGGAAACCAACCTTTTCGTAGCAGCGGATACCGCGGGTATTTTCGGCTACCACCTGCAGGTGGATGCGATGGAGGTTGAGATCCTTGAAGCCGTGATCCACCATCTGGCGCATAGCTTCGGTGCCGTAGCCCTTGCCCCAGGCGCTCTTATCGCCCAGCACGATGCCGATCTCGGCGCTTCGGAAGGTGGTATGCATCCCGAAGAAAGCAATGTTGCCGATCACTCTCCAGCCGCCATTCTCAAAAACCTCAATGGCGAAGGGGTGCTCATCCTCCGGGCCTTCCAGGATCTTATCGTACCACTTTTCCTCGCGCGCCTGCGAGAGCGGGTTGCGTAGCCCCAGGAACTCCAGCACCTCGGGGTCGGAAAACCACTTCACAAAGGCGTGGCAGGTCCTCGCGTTCCAGGGGGCGCAGGCGGAGCGGCTTCTCTCTGGTAATCGTCAAATCGTTCTCTCCAAACCTATGGGTTCAACCGCGTCGGTCCGCGGAAGATATAGACCGCCTCGCGGATGTTATTGAGCCCGAGCATGATCATCAACAGGCGGGAAAGCCCCAGCCCAAAACCGCCGTGCGGGGGGCAGCCGTACCTGAAGAAATCCAGGTAGAACTGGATCGGCTCCAGCGTGAGTCCTTTTTCCAGCGCCTGGGCAGCCAGCACTTCGTAGCGGTGCTCGCGCTGCGCGCCGGTGGTGATCTCCAGCCCGCAGCCGATCAGGTCGAAGCTGCGCGTGAGGGTGGGCGCATCGGGATGGCGCATGTGGTAGAACGGGCGCACGCCGATCGGCCAGTCGATCAGGAACACGTAATCGTGGTTGTATTTTTCCTTCACATAGTTGCCCAGCTCGCGCTCGCCGGCCGGGTCGATATCGCCCTTCTTCTCCGGCGGCAGGCGGTACCCGCGCTCCTTCAGGATCTCCACGGCATCCTTCATGGTGATGCGCGGGAAGGGCACCTCCGGCACCACCAGGTCGAAGCCCAGCCGCGTCTTGATCTCCTCACCATGCTGCTCCTTCACCTTCTGCAAGGTGTATTGCAGCCAGCGCTCCATAAAAGCCATCACGTCCTCGTGGCTATCCACCCAGCTCATTTCCATGTCGATGCCGGTGAACTCGGTCATGTGGCGCGAGGTGAAGGAGGGGTCGGCGCGGAAGACCGGGCCGATCTCGAACACGCGGTCGAAGCCGGCTGCCATGGCCATCTGCTTGTAGAACTGCGGCGATTGCGCCAGGTAGGCCTTGCGCTCGAAATATTTCATCTCGAAGAGCTCGGCGCCGCTTTCGCTGGGGGCGCCCAGGATCTTGGGGGAATGGATCTCGATGAAGTTGTGCTTTCAGCCAATATTCGCGCATGGCGTGCTCGGCGGTGGTCTGTACTTTGAAGATCAGCGCGGCTTCGGGGCGGCGAAGATCAACGAAGCGCCAGTCCATGCGCAGGTCGATCATCGGCAGGGTTTCGGCAAAGGGGTCGAACGGCACAGGGATCTCGGCGGCGCTTTCCACCTTCAAGGATTCGAGCTGCACTTCAAGCCCACCCAGCTTGACGATGGGATTATCGACCACCGTGCCAGTGATGGTTAAAGCAGATTCCACAGAAAGAGCAGAGATCTGGTTCGCCAGCTCCTCGTTGTTGGGGCGGTAATGCGCCACCTGCACCAGCCCGGTGGGATCACGCAGGATGAGGAACTGCATTTTCTTCTGGTCGCGCAGGGTCTGCAGGAATCCCTGCACCTTCACCTGTTTTCCGACCGAGTTCCGCAGTTCCGCGATAAGGGTTCGTTCCATTTGCCTTCTCCTAAGATTGATCTGATGATTGCTTCAATAATATTTCGACTGTCTGGTAGGGTGAGCGTTCCCGCGCATAAAGTGCATCCAGCGCCGCCTGCCAGTTACTCTCCGATTTACCTTCCACCCAGCGGCGGAAGAGTTCTTCCTTTAAAAGGTCCTCCAGCTCGCTGTCCAGCCGCTCCCGATCCCGCAGCCGCCATTCGCCGGTGCGTTCCAAATAGGCGCGGTGATCCTGGATCAGGTCGTAGGCTTCGATGATGCCCACCGGGTTGAGCGACTGCGCCTTCAGCACGGTCGGCGTCCAGGTTTCCCCGCCTGCCACTGCCGGCTTGCGAGACCCTGCGCCCATTTCCAGGCTGGCGCGCAACACCTGTTCGGTCCGCTCCGCGCCGGGCAGGTCGGCTTTGTTCACCACCAGGATATCGGCGATCTCGAGGATGCCCGCCTTGATGGCCTGGATATCATCGCCCATGCCGGGGGCTTCCACCACGATGGTGGTGTGCGCCAGCCGGGCGATCTCCACTTCCGATTGCCCCGCCCCGACCGTTTCCACCAGGACCGCATCGAACCCGGCCGCATCCAGCACCTGGGTGACTGCCGCGGTGGCACGGGCAATGCCGCCCACTGCCCCGCGCGATGCCATCGAGCGAATGAAAACACCCGCGTCGCCGGAGTGATCCTTCATCCGCACCCGGTCGCCCAGCAGCGCGCCGCCGGTGAAAGGACTGGATGGATCCACCGCTACGATGGCCACCTGCCGCGGTTCGCCCGAAGGTGGATTGCGGTAAATGCGGGCAAGCTGATTGGTAAAGGACGATTTTCCCGTACCCGGAGCGCCGGTTATACCCACCACGTGGGCTTTCCCGGTTCGGGGGTAAAGCTCGTTCAGTGCCGCTCGGCCCTGCGGGTCGTCATTCTCCACCAGGGTCAGCAACCGGGCCAGCGCCCTCCGGTCACCTTCCAGGATGGCTTTTACGGAGACCATGGGAGCCTACGCCGGGCGGACCGCCGCCTGGATATCCGTGACGATCTTCTCGGTGGAGGTGCCTGGACCGTAAACCTCAGCCACGCCGCACGCCTTCAGCTCGGGAATATCCTCTTCGGGGATGATCCCGCCCAGGAAGACGTGCACCCCGCCCATGCCCTCCGCCTTGAGCAGGTCCATGATGCGCGGCACAAGCCCCATGTGCGCCCCGGAAAGGATCGAAAGCCCCACCGCGTCCACGTCCTCCTGCAGGGCGGCTTCGGCCACCATCTCGGGGGTCTGGCGCAGACCGGTGTAGATCACCTCCATACCGGCATCCCGCAGGGCGCGCGCCACCACTTTGGCGCCGCGGTCGTGCCCATCCAGGCCGGGTTTGGCGATCAGGATTCGGATCTTCTTTTCTGGCATAGTCCCTCCGTGGGAGTGATTATAGGGTAATTATACACTCGGCAAAGGGGGTTGAAATTTCTCCGCCTGGATCGTTTTCGGGCGGGTTGCTTGTATTCAGCCATTGGAGAAATCGCTATAATGAATCCAAGCATACATTGGAGGTGGCGTATGAACCCGGTCAGCAATTATGCCCTGTTCTTCACCCGTTCCTATTTCATTGCGCCTTTCATCCTTTATATCCTCCTGGCGGTCCTGCTCCTCACCTTCGGCTGGCGTCGGGCGGGGAAGCTGCATAATCCGCGCTCCACGCATTTGCTTCGCGCTTTTCTCCTCGCCTTGGTTTTCACCCCCGCCCTGGCCTTCATGGACGGGGCGACTTTCCTGCCCTTCCTGCTGGCTGTTTTCATCATGATCATTTCACCCTTCGGATTCTCGCTTTCCACAGCGCTCATCCTGCCGGTCGTCAATATCCTCACCCTCCTGGCTGGATGGGGGATCTTCCATCTTATTCTTAACGAAAGACCGTACCCTGGAGAGTGGCAGCCCGGACGGGCTCCGAAAGTGGATCCTGTGGGGAGAAGTCCTGCTCGGCTATGCTTTCTTCTGGTGGGTGTGGAGCCTGGCGCTGCCGGTTCCGGTTGTGCACTACTTTTACCTGTTCACCAACGAGTTATCCAGCCGTTACATGTTCAATTTTCCGGGAAGACTGGACCAGGTCCTTTACTTGCTCTGCAACACGCTCCTGCTCACCATGGCCATTTTCGCCTGTACCTGGCTCTACTACCGCGCAGCGAGATGGGCGGCAGGCAAGGGTTGGTTGGTCGTCATCCTCTTCCTGGTCCTCAGCCTGGCACTCGGCTGGTTCCTGTTCCCCGCCTCCTGCGATACGCACGAGAGCTGGGAGGATAGACCCAACCGCATCTGCGATTGCACCGGGATCACCTTCCCGTATTACCCGATCATGATCACCGATGCGACTACCATCGATTACTGCCTGGGTTGGGAAACCCCGGTGAAGTAGGGATAGATTTTATGACCGAAAAAATGGATCAATTCACCACGCTCGGATTCCGCCGGGTCGGCGGGTGGAAGCTGGCAGGGTTGAATCTGACCTGCGACCTGGACGGGAAGGATCCCCGCGGAAATTTCATTTACGCTTTCGTTATCAGGGATCAGGTCAAGTTCCTGGAGTATTCCCGGGCGCCGCTCGAGGCGCGCATGGATGCCTACAAACACACCGATCACCGCTACGCGGGTACCTTCCAACCGATGAACAAACGCCTGCGGGAAAAGATCCTTTCTGCGCTGGAGGATGGGGAAGCGGTGGAGATCTGGGCGTTTTACCCGGGGGAGATGGAATATGAAGGTTACAGCGTGGATTTGGCCGCAGGGCTTTTTGATTCCATGGTCAAGGCTTTCTCCCCGGAGTGGAACGGGTATCTGCGGTAATTATTATTGAAAAATAAAACCGGCAGGATCGTTATTATTTTCATCATTTGTGCCTTCCTCCTTAGCGGCTGCGGGGTATTCTTCCCCGCGCCAACCCCCACCCCGCTGCCCACCCCCACTGAGACGCCGACGCCCACCGCCACAGCCACTTTCACACCCAGCCCCTCACCCACCGCAACGCCCACCCTCACCCCCACCCCCGAGCCATCCGGCTGCTGGAAACCGCCCGAGGATTACACCCGCGTGGAGGTGGACGGCTGGACCTTCAACGCGCGCACCTACGCCATGCTGCAGCACGCCGCGCAGCTCTACGGCGGACCGATCGATATCACCGATGGAGCCATCACCCAGGGCAGCTACCACGATAACGGCGAGGCGAGCTTCGGCACCCACCTGGGCGGCGGGGCGGTGGATCTTTCCGTGATCAAGCACCCGGAATGGGTGGTGCTGTGGGATGAAGTGGATCCGCTCATCCGCGCCCTGCGGGTTTCCGGTTTCGCCGCCTGGCTGCGTGATTACGGTGAGATCTATCCCGATTCGCCCATCCACATCCACGCCATCGCCATCGGGGATGCCGAGCTATCCCAGGCGGCGATCGAGCAGCTCACCGGACCCAACGGTTATTTCCGCGGCTTCACCGGCCTTCCGAATAAACAGGAGCCCGACCGCCACGGCGGACCTGTGATCTGCCAGTGGATGATCGACATGGGGTATGGAGATTTTCGATAGTGTTGTTAGAGAAGTATGCGGGTGACGAAGAATGGGTCACACATCCGTGAAGATACCGCTGAGCCTGGATGAGCTCCGCATGATCGGGCTCTGGGCTGCCGACTGCGCTGAACGGGCGCTGCCGCTCTTTGAGGCCAAGGCTCCCGCGGATACCCGCCCGCGCGAGGCTATCGATGGCATCCGGGAGTTCGCGCGCGGGGGAAAGCGAACCGCGAAGCTGCGCTCCCTTGCTTTGTCTGCCCTGGCTGCGGCGCGCGAGGTGGATGACCCAGCTGCCACAGCCGCCGCCCGTGCGGCGGGGCTGGCTGCCTCCAGCGCCTACACCCACCCGCTGGCAACGCTGGATAACGCCAAACACATCCTTGGAACCGCGGTCTATGCCGCCCTGGCCTGCGAGCTTGCCGCGGATAATGACCCCGCTGACGGTGAAGCGGAGATCCGCTGGGCGGTGGATCATGCTACCTCAGCAGTGCTTGAGGTGATTCGCCGTATGCCGCCCCGCGACCCAGGCCGCAGCCGGCTGGATGCGCTCTATTACCAGCTGGATTCAGCTCTTCGTCGTTGACCTGGAAACAGAATAAAGGGGGGAATCCGCTGGATACCCCCCTTTTGTTTGGGTTTAAATTGGGGTTCTGTTTTAGCTGCCGCTTTCCACGCCGCAGTTGAGGGTCACCGTGTAGATCTTTTGCTCCGGGGTCAGGCTGCAGGTTGTGATCGGCGCGTCCTGTGGGCAGTTGGCGGATTCAGCCGGGGTCCAGATCGCCGATGCCACGCAGATCTCGTTATCCTTGCGGTATCCCATCGAGGTGCCCGTGGGACCATCCGCCGCGAGCATCGGGTCTGCCACGAAGCCTTCCCCCTCCAGCATGGAACCGAGTTCGTTCACCACTGCCGTGGGGCTCTCGAACTGCGCCCCGGTGCCCGTGATCGTGGACTGGCACCCGGTCCCGCTGGCACCCGTCACCGGGTCGCTGAGGGGTGCCTCGGATTGGGTCGGGACCAGGTCATCCAGGGTGTGCGACATGGCCTGGGCTTCACCATCACACACTTCCATCGAAAGGGGCTGGATGGAGGCAGTCGTGGTGGAGGTGGAATCGGAGGTGGAAAGGCACTTCCCGTTGTAATACTCCCAAACATCGCAAACCACCCCGTTGGCAAAGGTACAGGTCCCCTGCTCGTTATCAGTGTTGCTCTCCCCGGTGATGGCATAGGTGCCCCCGGTGATGACGCAGTACTGCGCGGCCGGGGTCACGTAGCCCGTCACCTTCAAGCCGCCCGCAGGGCATTCCCCGCGCATCAGCGCCCATTCCTCGCATTGGCGGTTATCCTCAAAGGTGCAGACCCCGTACTGCCCGCCGTCCCCGCGGGTCTGGATGGTGAGCGTCCCGCCCTGCGCGACGCAGTTCTCGGAGGCGGGGTTGGCCATGCCTGCATTGGATTTGGGCTGCGACCTGCGCCGGGGGTGGCCTGGGGAGCCGTGCACGAAACAATAAGGAGAGCAAGAAGAACAAAGACCATTCCCTTTTTCATTTTTTCCTCCTTCATAAATCACTTATTATTCGTAACATTTACTCAATGTATGTCCGGTAATGAACATAAAAGCGCGTGATTCAGAAAGAACCTATAAACCAGTATTCAGATTCCAACAATAAGTGGGAGATGTAAGGCCAGGGGAATGATCCCCTCAAATTTAGTATATCACCAGGTATAAGAGCGGGCTCATGCCCGCACATTTCTACCCCCAATAAATAGGTTACACCCTCTGTGGAATTGGCAGCACTTCCCGTTCGATCCTTTCCCCTTCGTTCATTTCCACCGTTTGGAGGTCGTAGTCCATCTGTAGGGAAAGCCAGAATTCCGGCGTTGTGCCGGTTGCCAGCCCTAGGCGCAGGGCCATATCAGAAGTGATGCCTCGTTTGCCGTTGACGATATCGTTGATCTTCTGAGCAGGCACGCGCATATTGAGCGCCAGGCGCGTCTGGCTGATCCCTGCCGGGAGCAAATATTCCTCCAGCAGCACCTCGCCGGGGTGCAGCGGTTTATGGATCTGCTTCCTTTTAGCCATGTGGAAAATACCGATGGATTACCCGGTTCGTTTCCCGGATCACATCATTGAGATCCGGAATGGATGGCATTTGCCCCTCCAATCTTTTTTCCCACAACTGCTGCAGGGTCGCCTTGCGGCGTTCCAAAATATCCCCCAAATCGTCAATGGAAAATCCTTTGGCGGTGAATTTTGGAGCCGCATAAAAAGAAGCTTTTTCAACGTCGACCAACCGGTTGATCAATAAATAATGGATATCGAAGAGATCGCGCGGTTCCGTGCGGGTCAGCAGGGAACGAAGTTTTTCGATCAGAATCTCCTCCAGTGAATATACGGGAATCGTTGCGATATTTTGCTTGGAGTCAGAATATGTGGATAGGATTCGGCGTTCGGGCACCGGAAGAACCAGATCCTCGTCTCGGGAAAAGTCAATTTTTAACGAACGGCTTGTGATTATTGCCTGGAGCGGTCCGGCATAATTGATATAGATCGTTGTATTCCCACCCATATGCTCCTCCGTTTTGAAAAATGCGACGGAAATATTGGCTTGCTTTTTCAAATAATCGGATATGTGCTCCAATGTATCCTGTAAAATCATGTTGGATATCGATTTATCAATCAGCGTAAAATCCAGGTCTTCAGAAAACCGGTAATCGGGGATATAGATCTTTTTAATCGCCGTTCCGCCTTTAAAAACCAGGGCGTTTCTCAGCGGAAGATCAGCCAAGGCGATCAGGACCCAGGTAAGAATGTAATCTTTCTCGATGGTCTTATCCCCCAGACCCAGCTTATGCGCCAGCTTTGAAATTTCCGCCTGGTTGATCATATTAAGTTGTAGTGAGCCCTTTCAGCGTTTCATCGTCAATATTGACCTGTACGCGCCAGCGGCGTTGGTAACGCCCGGACGCAGGCAGGATGGGATCCAGCCGGGTATAGCTAGCCCCGATCATGGCTTGTAATCGATCGATCACATCTGAATTGTCCAAGTGGTAGTATTCCAAAATGTACCCAAGCCGTTTGGCAACCACCTGGCTGCCCATTTTTTGAGCATATCCACTGAGGGTTTCCCAATTTATCGAGCCCTTCCGCGTCAATACGCCAGTGATGATTTCGCTCACTCCTGCGCATAGATCAGGTCTGGCGAGCCCATCCAAAATCGTCCGTTCCACTTCGCTAACCTGCACCTTTTCCCCTGAAGATACCCATTCCGTGGAATAGCCCCACATGTTTTCAGGTTTTGAATAAATAAAACAATACGGAATGGTCATCACTTTCCTAGATCTCAGTCTGCGTGGGGTCGTGATGACCACCCTGCCAATCGGGCGGGTGATCATATCGTGGATTTCAAGCGCGCTCTCGTGGGAAATATAATAGGGTGCATTGCCCACCAACTCACGCGCGATGATGAATCGGTTGGCTTCCGGAAATGCATCCTTACCCGCAGCCGGTGCAACAAGAGCAAATTTGCCTGCTCCCAATTTCACCAACCATCCCGCCCGAACCAACCTAAGAAGTGCCTGCTGCGTGGCAGGATAACTTTTGCTGGTGATCTTTTGGGCATCCCCAATGGAAAAAACCACCTGCCCCATTTCTGCCATGGCGAGGATAATTTTGGAATTCTCAGAACCGAGAGTCTTGGTATAAGGTTTCATTATGTTTCATGTTTGAATAATTACGGTTTTCGTAATATTATATACATAAAATATAATTTGTATATTAAGACTTTTATCAAGAAATCGCCTGATTTAATGAGATTTGTTTTTCGATCTCCAGGGGATTACAATAGGGTATTCCTAAAAAAAGGAGATTCAACATGTGTGAAGAATGTGGTTGCCAAACGGCGAGACATGCGATTGCGATTGCCATTCCGACGGCGGTATGTGAGTGCGGCTGTCACGGCGGGCACTTTGAGCGGCGCTACCAGACCAAGGCGGAAAAGATCGCCGATCTGGAGGGCTACCTCATGGACCTGAAGCTGGAAGTCCAGGCGGTGGAAGAACACCTGGCTGATCTGCGCAAGTAAACAGGGAATTATTTAGGTCCCGGGTCGGTCACCGTTCGGTGGCCGGCTTTTTTTTCACCCATTTCTTATCCAGGAGTGCGCGTTTTTGGTTATCAAGGCGCTCTCAACCTGCTAATTGACTTGTATATACACCATCGCTATAATGGAAATTGCTCTAGACCGTACCAATCAATAAACCGGCATTAATTTCAATATTTCACTGAAATGCGGAACTCCTTTCAGCCAGGGCAGAAAGGAGTTAATTATTGCGTCCTACCGAATGGGTTCCATTTCATCCCTTCAAGATAACAAATTGAATAGGAGGTTTTCAAATGAAACACAAGACTCTCTTGACGATCGGTTTGATTTTGTCTCTGTTGGTGATTGTCGCTCCGGTAAACGCAGCATCGAAGCCACTTGATGTCCACATCGTTTCGATCATGGATGTTAATGTTGGGGTCGGTTTCGGCACATTCGAGGCAACGGGTCCTGCAGTAGATGCGGGATACATTTGCGCTAGTGGTACGGTTACAGATGACCTGTCGGTTATGCGAATTTCCGGGAGTCGGAGTAACCGGGTTATAAACGTATACGCGCATAAGGTATTCCTATGCAATTCGACTGGAGAATCATTTGAGATGGATATGCATGTCCACGCAAACAATACCCCAACCACAGTTTCAGACACCGCCCGTTGGAGAATCACCGGTGGTTCTGGGCCATACACCGGAATTAGCGGGGTTGGGTCGCTTGTCGGTGAAGGTACTTATGATTATTTAGTGGATACCTATGACGGGTTCGTGAATCGACATTAACCACTTCGACAATTCGCTGGTCGGTCACCGTTTGGGTGGCCGACTTTTTTCTAAAATCCCACCCGCTCCGCCACGGCCTTCCGGCTGGCAGCGGAGATCGCCGCCTCTTCCACTCGCCCTCTGGCAGCGCCAGCCACTCCCCGCGGCGTCCCGAAGCATGCGTTTCCCCATCGCCCTCCAATTCCATCGCCACCCCCTCCCCGCCCACCAGGTTATTCAATAACCCCTCGCTGATCCCCAGCGGCGCGAAGATGTTGCTGGCCGCGCGGATGGTCAGCTCGCGGTAGCGGGCAAAATCCAGCTGCTGCGGCTCGGGCGAGGCGGGCAGATTCCAGGCGTGCACCGCCGCGGTCACCCCGCAGCAGCAAAAAGCGCACCTTCTGCCCCGGGCGCACGTGCTGACCGATCGCCTCCAGCTGCGCCGCGGCGCGCGCCGCCGGGGAGGGGTCCTTATACTGCGCGATCTCGCGGCTGAGCCGCTGGGTCACCAGCAGGTCCTCCAGGGGCACCGTGCCCTCCTTCAGCTTCTTCAGCCGCCTGCGCAGAATCCCCACCGCCTGCGGCACCAGCGCCGTGCAGGCTCGCGGCATCCGCCGCGCCGGCGAAGCACTCCAGGATCGCCATCTGGGTATCCCCGATGAAAACGGGCGTATCGTGCCGGCGCACGTCGATGCCGCGCACCTTCAGCGAGCCATCCTGGAAGACGCCGAAGTAGCGGTTGGGCACCGCCACGCGCGCATCCACCCGCGAGGCCAGAAAGGCCACCCAGCGGTAGACCCCATCCAGCCCCACCGGCAGGTGCGTGCGCGCCGAGATCTCCACCAGCAGGTCGTTGAAATCCGCCGGCTGGCTCGCAGCCCTCCTTCTGCACCCACAGCCCATCCACGTACATGTGCAGCACGGTGAAGCCCATATCCTCGGCGGCTTCCTTGGCGCTCGAGCAGCGCCTCGCGCCCCCAGGTGGTCACCGCCTCGTGCGATTCGATCCGCCCGAAGCGCGCGTTCTTGTAGCCCAGGTAGCCGAAGCAGGTCACCAGCAGCCACTTGTAGGCCTGCGAGCGGGCCTTGTCGTACTCGCGGCGCGGGTCCCAGAGCGGCAGGCTGAGCGCGCGCTGCTTGAGCGCGATGCGCTTTTTCAGCAGCGGCGCCAGCGTCTGCGGCACCAGCCCGGGGGATAGTCGGAAACGCCCAGCTCGGTGGGCGGCGGGCACCTCGGGCGAGATGTTGCAGTGCACCATGATGCTGGGGTACATCGAGACGAAATCCACCATGCCCACGTTGGCGTGCAGCCCGACGATGGGCTGGTAGACCATCCCGCCCTGGTCGGCGTGGATCAGGTCCAGCGCGGTCTTGGGCTTTTCGGCCTGCTGCTTGTGCCACGGCACCAGGATCCCCGTGCGCAGCGCGGTGAGCGATCTCCATCGAGGAGATGCCCGTGCCGGGCGAGACGCGCGCCGCCACCTGCAGCGGCAGGCAGGTCACCCGCGCCGATTCGAGGGTGCCCTCCAGCCCGTAATCGCCCCACAGCATGGCGTTGCGCTGGTCGATGTGGCAGCGCCCGAAGAGGTGCATCTGCTTGCCGCGGTAGATGATCTGCCCGTAGGAAAAATAGGTGTGCTCCTTCTTGATGAGTCGGCGTCGCGGCCCTCCTCGCGGTTGAGCGGCAGGGTGAAGCCGTGCTGCGCGGCCAGCTCCCAGCAGGTGCGGCAGCAGCCAGGTATCCCCCCACCGGCTCAGGATCAGGTCGGGGTCGTAGCGCGCGAGCAGCGCGCGCAGGTTGATCAGCAGCGGGCGCACCGGCTCGAAGGGCAGGCGGTACTCGTGCTTCTCGTAGCGCAGGCAGAGCGCGTGGGGCACCGAGTGGTTCGGGTCGCAGTCCGGCTCCATGTAGAGGACGCGCAGGGGCGCGGGCTCGGGGTCCAGCTCCCAGGGCGAATCCAGCGCCTCGATGGCGCGCACCCGTGCCATCGTCATCCGCCTCCACCCGGCAGCGCGCCATCGGGTAGGCGCCCGTGCGCGGCGGCGATAGCGCAGCGAAAGCTGCAGGTCGGCATCGTAGTAGGTGAGCGCCGGGAAGGCCTGCGAAACGCGCTTGAAGAGCTGCGCCTGCGCGGCGGGGTTCGGGACTTCGGCGGCCAGCACCGTCACCGGCTCCGGCAGGAAGAGGTCGCGCCGTTCCTCGCGCGCCAGCTTCACCCCCTCGGGCTGCTTTTCCAGCCAGCGCCACAGCGCGCGCAGGCTTGCGCGGCGGCCCCGCGGCATAGAAGCGTGACCGGGAAGGTCTGGTGCAGGCGGTGGCGCGTGCCATCCTCGCCGATCAGCCACAGCACCACGCCGTCGCGCGCATCCTCGTAGAGATCGAGCAGCCAGCCGGTAAATTCAGCCATCCCGCTCCGGCACCAATTGGTCCATGCGCGCCTCCAGCCGTTCCAGCAGGTTGCGCAGGCGCATGCACTTCCTTATGCTCCTCCAGCAGCATGGCCAGCAGGAAGGTCTCCATCGGCAGCGCGTTGGCGGCGTAGGCGGCCGCGGCCAGGTGGCCGCGCGCGGCGGCGAAGAGCTCATCCAGCGCCATCTGGTCGCTGCGCCGCAGCGCCCGCCGGAAGCGCGAGAAGGATTCCTCCTCCTGGAGGAAGGCCATCGTGATCGAAGGCAGTGTGCGTCCCATAAGAAACTCCTTTCAATTGATAAGGTGGAGGTCCCCCTCCCCTCCATTGAACAGTTATCGCCAGGCCTGGATGCGCAGGTAGCCGCCCGCGGAGGCCCTGCGGGTGGAAAAGACCACCCCGTTGGTGGCGTTGTTGGCCGTGGTGATGTAGATGTTGACCGCGTCGTAGCCCACGCAGCTCATCACCGCGCTGGCCGAGTTGACCATGACCGGCACGATCTCGCCCGTCCCGGCGGCATTGGCCGAGTGCTCCACCACCACCAGGCGCGGGGACTGGTTCAGCCCGTGCGCCTTCGTGTAGGTGTTGTTGTAGGCGGCGGCGAACCAGCCGCTCGAGTAGTCGGCATCCCCCAGGGGGCTGGCGAAATAGTCCTTGATCGAGATGATGTTCGCGCCGTCGTAGCTCACCTCGCCGATCACGCGCTGGTCGGTGCCCTCCGAGCCGGAGGTGTTGACCGAGAGGGTGAAGGTGGTGCTGCCGGCGGTGCGGTTGGCGAAGACGTACCAGGTGGCCGCCCCGCCGCTGAAGAGCCCCGCGGGAAGATCGACGTTGGCGCCCGCCTGGCACATGAAGCCGTTGATCATCAGCGTGGCGGGGTCGGTGGTCACAAAGGGCACGCGCAGGCGGTTGGATGCCAGGTATTGCAGCCGCACCCCGCGCGCGTAGCGGCGCAGCATCACCCCCGTGGTCACGCAGTCGGCCTCCGCCTGGCCCAGGCGCAGCGCGTCGGCGCGCAGGTTGTTATAGTGGGCCACCGCGGTGGGCTGCCCGGCGGAGACATCGGTGGAAAGCGGGTAGGTCATGGCTTTTTACCTCCATTTACATAAAGTGTGGCTAGCGCCAAAAGCTCGTCGCCCAGGTGAGCGTGCCATCCCAGGTGGAAAGCGTCGAGCAGGGCGGGGTCGACCGGCGGCCAGTAGGTGCCGGCGTTGTTGAACTGGCAGCGCACCAGCGACTGCGTGGGCAGGTGGATCTCGTTGGCAGCGTGCCCCAGCGCGCCCAAATTGGCAAAGACGCCCACCGGCGTGCCCACCTCCAGCCCCGAGCGGCGCTCCAGGTAGCGCGAGAGCAGGGCGTAATCCGCGGCGCGGCTGCCGGAGCGCGGGGAGCCATCCGGGTTCACGAGGGCGATCGGCGAGCAGAATATCCACATACAGGGTCAGCTTCAGCGTGCCGTCGGAATAGACCTCGCGCCGCACCTGCGCTCCCCCGGCGCGGATGGAGCCCTCGCGGGCGGCGATGAAGCCGCTGGGCACACCGCCGTTGATCTCGGCGTGGGCGATGGTCACGTGGCAGTCCTCTCCGAGCGTAGCCATGGCTAATCCCATTCGTCCAGGTTGAAGCCCGCCGGAAAGCCCTGCACGGGCTGTACGCTCCTCAGGCTGAAAAGCTCCAGGTTGAAGCGCTCCAGGTATTTCTCCGCCAGCTCGCGCAGGCGCTCGGGTTCGGCCGGCGGGGCGCCGATGCTGCCTGCCAGGCGGTGGATACGCTGCAGCGCGGCGAAGACCGCCGCCCCCAGCGCGAGCACGCCCTCGTGCGCCTCGGGCACGCTTGCTGTTTCCGCGCCATCCAGCCCGGCGAGGGTGTGGCGGGCGGCGTAGGTCAGCCGCGCCTGCTCCCCCGCATGGAGATTCAAACCATCTCCAAAGCGCAGCACCGCGGTGCCGTCGATATAGGCCAGAGTGCAGCTCGGGCGGGCGGGGTGCTCCCCGCTGGAAGAGGGGTGAGGGTAATTCACCTCGAGCAGGTAAAGCGGCGGGCATTCCAGCTCCTCCAGGGGCTGCTCCGCGCCCGCGCTGGCAAAGGTGATCACCTCCGTGCGCACCTGGGGGCAGGTGCGGGTGTAGGTTGCCAGCGCCTGCCGGAAGGCCTCCTGCAGGGTGGCGTCGTCGTAGCGCGCACCGTCGGGGTCGCCCAGCAGCTGCAGCGCGCGGGTTTAAGGGTTGAATAATCGGTCATGGTTACCTTTCTCTATCATTGCGAGGAGCGCCTGGCGAAGATCGGCTGCGACGTGGCAATCTGAGGCACACGGCACCGCTCGCGGTCTTCGACCACTCCTTTCGGGAGTGCACAGCATCGTCGACCCTCCCCAAATCAGTTTGTATTTGGGGAGGGTAGGGTGGGGCTTACGCTGCATTTCCCTTCCCCGGTCGCCGCGGCAAGTCGGCGGATTGCAGCTGCGCCTCGGCCACCTTCACCTTCTCGGGGCCGAAGATCAGCTTCATGCCGTTGGGGGCAATGACGATCATGCTCCCGTTCGCCAGCCTCCGGTACGATAACGCCATCCCGTTGATCAGGTGATTGGCGATGCGCCCATCCAGCGCCTGGTATTCGGTCATTTTTTCTCCTTGTAAATCATCCTGTCATTGCGAGGAGCACCGGCGACGACCGGTGCGACGTGGCAATCTGGTTTTTTTCCTCTTTTTTGATTCCGGCGGGTTTCGCGAACCCGCCCTACAACACCATCCTGTTGTAGGGGCGCACGGCCGTGCGCCCCTACGGTTGTCATTTACGGCTTCTGCACCTTCCGGTTGATATCCTCCACGGCCACGCCGGTGGAATAGACCGCCAACGCGGCGATCACCGCCTGCAGCGCCTGCCAGGCATCCACCCTGCCGCCGAAATACATGCTCCCCACCGCCACCAGGGCAGCCAGGAGCACCCAGAACTTGCGCGAGCGCAGGATCTTTGCAACTTGCTCCAGAACAGACATGTTCACCTCCATACAGAATTGTGTGTTCCGGGCTGACGGGTGATGGAACCGAGCGGTCCGCGCACGCGTCAACCCACAACCTTCCCGCTAGGCCACGTTCGCCTTGTAGAGCGGGCGGTAATCGGCCGCGAAGACGCTCACCCAGTGGCGCACCTTCATGCGCAGCTCGTCATTGGTGAAGAGCGCGCCGTTCAATTCACCATCGGCAATGAAGATCTCAGGCAGCAGCCCGAAGCGCTCGCCCAGGATGATCCCCGGCGCCAGGCGCGGGTCGGCCACCGCCGCCCAGTCGTTGGCATCGCTGAACTCGGGGCAGGTGATCACATCCCCCATCTCGCCGCGCTGCAGGTTCTCCGAGAAGATGGTCGCCTCGCGCTCGAAGCTGGGGTAGAGGATGCGCATGGCGGTCAGGCGCAGGTCGCGCGGCACCACCAGGTATTTCGCGTCCAGCGCCAGTTTCGGCGCAGTGCCGCCCGAGCCCACCAGCATCGGCTGGGAGTAGATCGCCTTGCCGGCTGCCTCCCAGGTTGCCGAGCTCAGGGCGGTGGTGCCCAAATTGCCGTGATGGGCGCTCTCGAAGACGTGGTAGGTATCCGCCATGGCCGGGCCTGTGCCGCTGGAGCCGGTGAAGACCGCCCCCACCAGCGCGGAGATGCGCCTGAGCGCGGCGCTGGCCAGCTTCTTGGGATACTGGCGCAGCTTGTGGGTCTCGTCGCGTTCAAACATCTCGAGCGTCAGCCCCACGTAGCCGCCGTATTTGCCCCAGGCGCCCACCTCAGCCGAATCGCTGATCGCAAGCGAAGTGTAGGCGGCACCCTCCGAAACCGCGGGCAGCACGGTGATCTCGCCCACCAGCACGCCAGTGATATCCTGCAGGCTGTTGAAGTGCTCCACGCTCACCAACGCCTCCCACCAGCGGTAGCCGGCGCGCCCCAGCTCCTGCCACTGCGCCAGGATCAGCTTGTTGAGCGCGTTCTTCAGCACTCCCGGCAGGTCGCTGGTAACGGCAAAGCGGGCGCGCTCGGCGTGGTAGCCGCCGGCAAAATCGGTATCGCCGGTGGTGAGGGTGTAGAACTCGCGGATGCCGGAAAGGCGCGCGGTCTTCAATCCCTCCAGCCCCTCCGGGCGCGGGGCACCCAGCAGGTCGTGCAGGGCGGCGCTGAGCTGATCCTTCGCGTCGTACATGCTCAGCGGCGCCGCCGCCCCGCGGATCGCCCCCGGCGCGGTCAGCTCGCCTGCCAGGGCGCGGGCATCCTCAATGGCTGCCTGTAGCTCGCGCGGCTCAAAGGCTCCCCCGTAAAGCGGGCGCGGATGCGTTCGGCGAGCGGGGCGGGCAACCGTGCAGAGCCCAGCGAGGCATCCAGCAAACAGGCGCACATCTGCGCCCTTGCCTCGCGCGCCTTCTGCAGCTCGGCGGCTGCCCCCTGCTCCGCCTCCCCCGGCGCGGCGGGGGTTGAAACAGTTTCCAAAACAGCATCAGACATCAAAACCTCCTTGTTGGCATTGAGCGCGCGCAGGAAGGATCCCCCGCGCGCCGGGTTGAAGACCGCGTCCAGCGAGAGCACGCGCAGGATGCGCTCCACGCGTTTCTCCTTCGCGGTGAAGACCAGATCAGCCGAAAAACCCACCCGCGGGCGCGGCGCGGGCTCCTCCAGCCACTGCCGCCCCAGTTCCTGCAGCAGCGCGGCGCTGGGTCCGCTGGGGCGCAGGCGCACCACCACCCCCTTTCTCTCCTCGTCGTAGCGCGGTTCGCGGCAGATGCCCGCCAGGTCGCGCAGCGAGTGCCCAAGCCTGGGCTCGGGGGTGTGATCCACAAAGGTCTCCACCCCCTCCCAGAGCGGCAGCGAGCCGCGCAGGCTCTCCGGGCTGAACTGCCAGCCGTTGCCCTCGCCGGCGCTGATGGCCAGCACCTCGAACTCGCCCGAGGCGTTCACATTGGCGCTCATGGCCAGCCGGGCGCGTTCCTCTTTCACTGCAATTTGTTCCAAAGCTCCTCCTTTCCTGTCGATACTTCCCCGCTTTCGGGGTTCACCCGCAGCCCCTGCGGCCTCTTCTGCCAGGGTTCTGATTTCGCTTTCGCGCCCTCTTCGCCCTCCCCCCGCCCCCGCGCAAGGAGGCTGGGAATATCCGCCGTCTCGCCGCAGAAGCGGTAGGCCAGCCGCAGCAGCTCCTCGGCGTCGATCAGCCCGCGCTCGTAGAGCTGGGCGAAGGCACTGATCACGGTGGAAGAAGCCAGCGCCAGCGCGGCGTTATCACGCGCGCTCAGGTCCGCGCCGCGCACTTCCACCTGCGCATCTGCCCGCAGCCCCACATCCAGCCGCGCGCGGCGGCGCAACGCGATGCGCGCCAGGTCGCCCAGCATCCAGAGGAAGAACTGCTGTCGCTGCTCAAAGCGCCGGAAGGTGGGTCCCCCCGCGGCTTCCGCCGTGGTGCGGGTTGCGGATTCCGGCTCCGCCAGAAAGTGCAGCGGCAGCCCCGCCCCGGCGGCGATCATCTTCTTCAGCGCCAGCCCGTCAGTGGCGGCGTCGCCCGATTCCAGCTCGGGGTTCAGCACCTCCCAGGTCTCGGTTTCATCGGTGACGAGGATCGAGCCGGGGTTGGGGGGAGCTGCGTTCAGGCTGTTCTGGCGCGCCAGCCGCTCGGCATCGCCCGCGTAGCGCGCCTTGACCACGTAGAGGAAGGCGGTGCGGAAGTGGTTCAGCCGCGCCCGATCCTCCAGCCAGGCGGCATAGCGGCTGAGCCAGCGCAGGAGCGGCGCCAGGTCGCTTTCGCCGCGCAGCGCGCCCACGGGACGGTTGATGGCGTAGTGCGCCATCACAACTCCGAAGCGCCCGTCCTCCCCCGGTTCATCCTCCAGCGCCTGCGCCGCCTGCCAGCGCACTTCCTCCCCCATCCCGGCCTTCTGCAGGAAAGCCGTCTCCTGCTGCACATCGTTCGGGGCATGCTCAATGCCGGCGATCTCGCCCGCGGGCACGGCGCGCAGGTAGCTCATCCCGCTTGCGTCGGTGGAAATGAGGAAGAAAAGCTCCCCCGAGCGGGTCAGTTCATCGCACCACTCCACCGCACGCACCTGCATCTGGTTGAGGGGGTGGCTCCACCACGCCTGCAAAAAGGCGTGCGCCCGGGTCTCGCGGCTGGAAAGGCTGATCCCCCCGCCCACCACATACTGCGAGGTGAGCTCCACGATGCGCCGCGCCAGCGGATTTGTGCGCCAGGCTTGCAGGGCCTGCTGCTGCAGCGTCTCGCGGTCGTAATCGTAGCGGTCGCGCTCGGGGGCGTTCAACTGGCGCGCGCCCAGCGCGAAGGTTGCGTCGGTTTCAGAAGCCAGCGCCGCGCGCACCTGCTGGCGGATCGCGTCTCTGAAAAACAGGTTTGCCAGGTTGTTGCGGATGTTCATGCGTCCTCTCCCGTGTGCGGTATCAAAATCCTTTGTCCATGTCCTCCAGCGGGTCGCGCCCGCGGATGATGGCGGTCGGCTGCCCGGGCGGCCAGTCCTGGTCCTCCAGCACGGCCGAAAGCGCCGCCGAGATCACCAGGTCGTCATGCACCAGCTCGCCGCTCTCGGCATCTCGGGCGCCATCCGGCACGCCCCAGCTCATGCGCTTCTCCACCCCGGGCTGGATCTCGTACTGGCAGAAGGAAAGCTGGCGGAAGAAGAGCTCACTTTCAGCGGAATGCCCGCCCTCCTTCCAGCGCCCGGTATCCACAATGCCCAGAAAATCCCAGCCCAGGCGGGATTTGCTCCCTGCGTTGAAGGTGAAGGGGATCACCTGCCCCGGGAAAGCCTTTTCCAAAAAGGACGCCAGCCCCGCGCCCACCCCGGTGGCATCCACCACCAGCTTACGCGGGCGCCATTTGCCCGCCAGGGCTTTGATCTCGGCGAAGAGCCGCGTGTGCCGCACCCCCACCCACGTGCGGCGCAAGCGCGGGCGGTAGGTGGGGCGGCAGATCAGCTCATCCGCCAGGGTGGAAAGATCCACCTCCACGATGGTCAGCGCGGTGGCATCCCGGCGCGGGTTCGCAAGCTCGCTCTGCAGGGGGGTGGAGTCGCCGCTCGCGGCTTCATCCTGCCCGGCCACATCCAGCAGAAAGGCGTAGATCCTGCCCGCCGCGGGCACGGGCACTGTTTCCCCCGCCCCCGCGCCATCCTTCATCAGCGCCACCCGCCAGGCGGGGAACATGCCGCTCTCGGCGGTGATCTCCTCGCTGAAATACTGGGTGCAGACCATCGGGTGGCTGCGCCCCAGCCGGGAAACCTGCTCGGCGACGAACTTGCCGTATTCCGGCACCTCGCGCGCCACGTCGTCGCCATTCAGGCGGAAGACGCGCCGGATGCCATCCCGCTTTTCCGCCCGCTTCGCGGCGCGCAGCTCGCGCCCCAGCAGGGTCTGCGCCGGTCCAGGCGGTGCCCCAGAAGACGCGCGTGGCGTTGGTGGATGGCCGCCATGGGCGCCATCTCCTTGTCGAACTTGCCGGGCAGCACGTCCTGGGCTTCATCCACCTCCAGCAGGGTGGAGGCGGTGGCGCCCACGATGTTGCTTTCGGGCGCGGCGGAGAGGAAATAGATCCGCGCCGAGCCCACCCGGTAGATGTAGCCGGCTTCCTTCTGCCAGAGCGTCTGCGTCAGCGGGTTGCGCTTGAGGATGCGCTCCAGGCGGCGCATGGCGTTCAGCGATTGCGGCTTCCAGGTGGGCGAGACCTTGACGATCTCGGCATCCGTGCCCGAAAAGAGGCACAGCAGGTAGCTTTCCAACTGCGCCTGCAGCTCGTTCTTGCCGCTCTGGCGCGGGAACATCACCACCAGCGAGATCCCCTGCCGCCCCAGCACCGATTCGATCACCGCCAGCGCCACCTCCTTCTGGTAGTCGCGCAGCGTCACTTTGGAGCCGAAACGGGAGAAATCCAGCACGGTTTCCAGAACCAGACGGGCATCCTGAACCAGCGTCTCTTTGGATGCGGCGAACTCGTTCGCTCAAGGGCTCTCCTTTCGTGGGTCTTTTTCTGCGGGGGCTGCCAGCCCGGCAGCCGGACGGTGCGGAGGGGCCATCCTGCCCGAAGGGTGTGGCGGCGCTTGAAGGTGGCTCCTGCTGGAGCCGCGCGCCGCCGGCGTGGTTATTCCCGCCTTCGGAGATGCCCTCCGGCATGGAGCATCCGGCTGCCGGGCTGAATGCGGGGGTTATTTCAACCCCCGCTCGCAGCGGATCTGCTCCGCCGCCTGGTGGATGGCCGCCGCCACATCCAGGTCCTGCCGCAGCGCCATCTGGGTTTTGATGAGCGTGGCAAGCTGGGTGTAGACCCGCCCGAGGGTATCGGCCAGGGCGATGAACTGCGGGTCGAGGTTCTCCCCATCCCGCGCCATGCCCTGCAGCTTCTCGATCAGCCCGCGCAGGTCGTTGATCTCGCGATCCAGCCCCAGCGCGGCGGACGGGGAAGCGATGGACTTCGCAGAGCGGCATCCGTTTTGCTCATCTCGTTCTCCTTTTATAGAATATTTGTTCTATTTCTGTTCTATTATGCCACTCCCCCCGTCGAAAATCAAGCGCGGGAATATGCAGTTTTATGCAGTTTTGGGGGCAAAAACTGCCGATTTCTGCTTGTTTTCTGGATATTTGCGAGGAGCACCGACGAAGATCGGCGCGACGCGGCATCTGTTTTGATCAATTTTGGATCAAATTCAAGTAGGCGTAGGGCGGGTACCGGTTTTGTACCCGCCATAAAGCACACCTTCCGCGCTCTTAAACCAAGTGCTTTTGCGAGCCCTTGCGACAGCGATCGCAAGGGCGAAGCAATCTGTATCCAATTCGGGTATAAAAATTTAGATTGCCACGTCGCGCCGGTCGATGCCGGCGCTCATCTCGCGGAAAGACCACCGGGAGTGCAACCACCTGCATCGAAATGAACGCAACCTCTCGGCCAGCCCTCCCCAAATACTTTGTATTTGGGGAGGGCTGGGGTGGGGCCTGATGCTATAATCAACTCACCGGAGGCACGCCATGACCACCATCAAGACTCCCCACACCAAGCAGGAATTCAAGGAATACTACGCGCTGCGCTACCACGTCCTGCGCGAACCGCTCGGGCTTCCAAGGGGCACAGAAAAGGACGATTACGAGGTAATCAGCGAGCACTTCATGGCCGTGGATGACCAGACCAGTGAAATCGTCGGCGTGGTCAAGCTCTATGAGGATGAACCCGGGCTGGCGCGCTTCTCCCACCTGGCGGTGCGCGAAAAGCAGCAGGGCAAGGGTATTGGCCAGCTCCTGGTGGATACCGTGGAAAAACGTGCCCGCGAGCGGGGCTTCAAGCGCATGGGCACCCTCACCCGCACCTCCGCGGTGGATGTTTATGAAAAATACGGCTATGAACGGGCAGGCATGGGCAAAAAGCTGTTCGGCAAGCTCCAGTTGATCTGGATGCTCAAGACCCTGGATTGACTCCAAAAAAAGGACCCGGTTGCCCGGGTCTTTTTTACTACTCCAAATCAGGTTGCGGTTTCGTGAATGCCCGCTTCACCAGGTTGAACGCCAGGCGAATCGAACCCGTCAGCGGCGCCAGGATCCACTCCAGCAGCTCGTTGAAGATCGAAAACCCGTGCGCCAGCCAGACCAGCACAAAGCGCAGCTTTTGCAGCGGTTTGATATGCGCATACGCCAATGATAATAGAATGATGCTCACCGTGATGGCAAAGCGGGTGAGATCTGAGATCTCGATGCCCGCGAATTGCTGCACCAGCAGCTCGATGGCGATCGCCAGGATCAGGATATACGCCGCCGATTTTAGAACCGGCTCCTTTTCCACCAGCACCGAGAACCACCCCGCCGCAAAGCGCATCGCCAGGATCCCGATGAACACCCCCAGCATCACCACCCAGAATTTATCCGAGAGCGCCACCGCCGCCACCACATTATCCAAACTGAACGCCAGATCAGCCAGCTCCACCGATAAAACCACCGACCAGAAAGTATCCTGCTTGACCGCGCGGATCTCTTCATCTTCTTCATCCTCGTTCGCCATGCCCAGGTTCTCGAACGCCAGGTGGATCAAATAGAGCGCGCCTACCACATTCAGCCATGGGTTGCGGATGATGAAATTGGCAGCCAGCAGCATCAGCCCGCGCCCAACGTACGCCCCCAGCAAGCCCACCTTAAGCGCTGCGGATCGTTGGTTGCCCAGGATGCCGTGCAGCGAGTCGCCGAACTTTTGAAGGCCCCGCGGCCAGGGAATAGGCTCATCCTTGGGCAGCTTCACCACCAGGGTGCCCAGCACCGCAGCATTATCGATGGAAAGCAATCCTTCCAGGAAGATCAATTGCAGAATAATGACCAGGATCGAGTAATCCATATTCTCTCCAATCAGATTGGCAAAAAAGCAAATTAGAGTTTACCGATTTCTCTCCGAAGCAGGCAAGTGAAGGAAGGCATGATTTTTGCTGTAATTCATTTAAACCGGGGGTCATGCTCGGATCACCCGAAATGCTATAATGAAGTTCCCGAATTAACCCATGTCCAAAACCCCGCTGCGCTTGTCCCGGTGCATCTTTCTGCTCACTTTTCTCGCCATCACTTTTATCCTGGCTGGCTGCAGCTCCCCTGTGGTTTCGGGGCAGCAATTCGATCCCACAGGGCAATCCCACTCCACATCCACCCCCGAGGCTCTCGCCGGCGGTCATCTGCAGGTGTGGTTCACCGATCCCGAGGGCATCCGTGATGGCGCTGAGCCGCTCCTGGGCATCCTGGATGCCATCCAATCTGCGCGAACATCCATCGATCTCGCCATCTACAGCTTTTCCCAGCCGCAGATCGCCTCCGTCCTGCTGGATGCGCAGAAGCGGGGGGTGAAAGTGCGCCTGGTGATGGAGAGCGATAACCTGGGCAAGGAGATTCCCCGCAAGCTGCTCGCGGCTGGCATTCCCATTGTTGGCGACGGGCAAGATAGCCTGATGCACGATAAATTCATGGTCGTGGATGGCGTCACAGTCCTGACCGGCTCGGTCAATTACACGCAGAGCGGGCTGATGGAGGATAATAACTTCCTGCTGCGTGTGGATGACAGCTCGATCGCGGACGCCTACAGCGCGGAATTCGAGAGCATGTTCACCGAAAAGCACTTCGGCGAGGAGGATCTTTCCCCCACCGCAAAAACCCGGTTTTCTCTCGGCAGCACCCCCGTGGAAGTCTATTTTTCACCCGAGGATGGCATCGCTGCCCGCCTGGCAGACCTGGCGGAAGGATCTGACCGGAGTATTCACTTCCTGGCTTACACTTTCACCCTGGATGACCTCGGGCAGCAGCTCATCGATATAAGCCGCTCGGGGGTGAATGTTCAGGGTGTTTTTGAAGGCGGTATGCTCCCCGGCAGCACCGGCAGCGAGTACGATTCCTTCCGCCGCGCCGGGTTGGAGATCCGCCAGGACGGCAACCCGAACCTGATGCATGAAAAGCTCTTCGTCATCGATGGCAACACCGTGGTGCTGGGTTCCTATAACTTCACCCGTGCCGCCGACGAGCGCAACGACGAAAATCTGCTTGTCATCCACGATAGCCAGATCGCGAGCCTGTTTGAATCTGAATTTCAACGCGTTTTTCAGAAAGCACAACCTTGAGCTCCAAAAGGACCAGCCATGACAACCATCCTCATCCTGCTTCTCGCCGCCCTGCTCTTCCTGGTAGCATTCATCTTGTTGCGCACCCTGCTCTTCCGCGTGCCTTCGGTCACCCCCCAGCCCATACCCGAAGAAACCTTTTACCCCAACATCATCGCCAGCGCGCTTTCGGCTGCCATCCACTGCCGGACGGTCTCGGATCACGATGAATCAAAGGTGGATCCGCACCCCTTTCGCCAGCTCAAGCTGGAGCTGGAAAAGAGCTTCCCGCGCGTGCACCGCACCCTGCAGCGGATCGACCTGGGCACGCCCAGCCTGTTGTTCCACTGGCCTGGTTCCCAGCCCGGGCTTGACCCCATCGTCCTCACCGCCCACCTGGATGTCGTCCCGGTGGACCCGGCCACAGAATCCAATTGGAAGTACCCACCCTTCGCAGGCGAGATCGCGGATGGCTATATCTGGGGTCGCGGCGCGGTGGATTGCAAAGGGCAGGTGATTTCCATTTTGCAGGCCGTGGAGCATTTGATCGGCAATGGTTTCAAACCCAGCCGTTCCATTTACCTCGCCTTCGGGCACGATGAGGAAACCTCGGGCGCGCACGGCGCACCGCGCATTGCCGCCTGGCTCAAATCGCAGGCCATCCACCCGGAGTTCGTTTTGGATGAGGGCACCGCCGTGGTCACAGGGTTCCTGCCGGGCGTGAAGATCCCCACCGGGCTGATCGGTATCGCAGAGAAAGGCTACCTCACCCTCGAGCTCGAGCACCAGGCAAAGGGCGGTCACTCTGCCATGCCGCCCGCCAGCACAGCCATCGGTACGCTTGCCGCGGCCATCACGCGGCTGGAGAAAAACCCCTTCCCCGCCCATCCGCAGGAACTGCGTGAGCTGTTCCGAAGGTTGGGTTCCAACGCCCCCTTCCTCTACCAGCTCGTCTTTGCCAACCTGTGGCTCTTTGCCCCCCTTGCCGCCCGGGTAATTGGCAAGCTCCCTGCCGCCAACGCTTCCATCCGCACCACCTGCGCTGCCACAATGATTAATGGCGGCGTGCAGGAAAACGTCCTGCCCCAAACTGTCTCCGCGCTGCTCAACCTGCGCCTCTTTCCGGGGGATACCGTCGCTTATGCCTGTGAAAGGGTACGCAAAGTGATCGCCAACCCTGATATTAAATTACACGCGTTGGAAGGGCGCGCCCTGGAAGCCACAAGTCAGTCTCCGTCAGTTTCGAGCGCTTACCGCGCCATCGAAAGGATCTCAGCCGGGCTCTTTGGCAACATTCCGTTTGTGCCGGTGCTGATCGCCGGAATGACCGACGCCCGTTATTACACCCTGGTAAGTGAAAACGTGTACCGCTTTTCCCCGCTGCAGATGGGTCCCGAAGACCTGGCTGGACTGCATGGGGTGAATGAACGAATCTCAATCGATGGTTTGGTAAATATGGCGCGGTTTTATTACGCCCTGCTTAAGGACCAGGCTGCCTGACCTTATTCGATCACCTTTCGATCGTCACCCGCATTACCGATCTATCCACCGCCCCGAATCGGTATTTGTAATCCTCATTCCCCCGCATGAAATCGAACTCCGCATGCCCCGTCTCGATGGCGTATCGGATCAAATTCGCCAGCAGCACCCAGCCGGGAGAATACTCCGAAAACTTGAAATCCAGGCCGGAATTGTAGATCCACATCTTGTCCAGGTAATCAAAATTGAGATACCCGGCGGCCTTCTCACCCTTCACCTCCAGGAATGCCAGCTGCAGGCAGCCAGCCTCAAAGGCACAGCGCACCGCCAGTTGCATGTGAGCACGCATCGCGGGGGTCAGAAATTTCGCCTTGTCCTCGTCGTTGGACATCAACCGCAGGAAACCCTCGGTTTCCGCTTCCAGCCTGGAGCCATCCTCCACGATATACCAGCGTACCTCTCCAGCAGCCTCCTCCGCTCGGCGCATCTTTCGACGGATCTCGTGGCGCTGTTTCTTATCGATCCCGGTTAAATAGGTCTCCCAATTCGCAGGAAGGGGGATAAAGGGCGAGTGCTGCAGACGGGTCGCTTCCTGGCTCATGCCTGCCTCGCTGGCAGCCTGCGCGAGCGCCAACAGGCTGGGGGAATTTTCCAGAATGTTGAAAAGATCGACGGTCTCCCAATCCAATCCGGAATCCGGTAAGAATTCCATTAAGCCTTTAAGGAAAGGTCGCAGGTCCTGCTCGCGGACGATCAGATCAAGATAATCTGAGATCTCGATACTTCCCAGGAACATCAGGCAACGTTTCCCATCCCTTTCCGTCAGGAAAAATGGGGCAATGCCAACCAGGCTGTTCTCGTTCTCCGCGGTAATGATGGCCAGCTCTGCCTGCGGCCACTCGCCCCCGCCGCGCGTCTGCCACCAGGTCTTCAAGTATTCAAACCGTAAAAATGGAACATGGCTGATGCTTTGCTCCAACAGCTCGTTCCACTCATCCTCTAATGAATCCGGGAATTCCCGGTGCAATGTGAATTTCAAATGGGTACCTCAAAGTGAATTATTGCAGTGATTCTTCCTGCTCCAGCCGGTAGCCGTAGCCCCGCACGGTGACCACCCGGGTGGGATGGGAGGGATCGGGTTCGATCTTCTTGCGCAGCAGCCAGATATAACGCCGCACGGCCGTGGTTTCCTCCGCCCGGCTGGCGCCCCACATCTCTTCGATCAACTCCGCCTCCGAGATGGCCTTCCCCTTGCGGCGAGCCAGGACCTCCAGCAGCCGGAACTCGGTGGGGGTCAGTGCCAGCAGCGCGCCGCCCGAAGTGGCCTCGTGTTTATCCAGGTCGATCACCAGCGTCCCACAGCGCAAAATATTTTCACCGCTGCCCTGCTGCGAGCGCGAGCGGGTGAGCACCGCCTGGATGCGGGCTGCCAGCTCGGCAAACGAAAAAGGTTTCGTGACGTAGTCATCCACCCCCAGGCGGAAGCCGCGCAGCTTATCCGCCTCGGCTGTCTTACCGGTGAGCAGGATGATGGGGATATCACACATTTCCCGCAGCCGCGCGCAGGTCTCCCAGCCGTCCATCCCGGGCATCATCACATCCAGCACCGCCAGCGCAGGGTGCACCTGGTAAGCCTGCCGGATGGCCTCCTGCCCGGAGTGGGCAATGAGGATCTCGTAGGGGTGATCCTGGAAATACTCCGAAACGAATTTCAGCAGGGTGGCGTCGTCATCGACAAAAAGGATCTTATCCTTCATTTTTATCCAAATCCATCTCCGCCAGGGGCAGCCAGCAGGTGAACTGCGCTCCTCCCTCGGGTACATTGCAGACTTCGATGCTTCCTTCCATTGCCTCCAGCAGCCGCTTCACAATATACAACCCCATGCCATGCCCATAGACCTCGCGGTCATCCTCGGTATTGTACCTGTAAAAGCGGTCAAAGAGATAGGCAAAGGCGCCTTCGGGGATGCCTGCGCCCTGATCCGCAACGGAGAACCATGCTCTTGACCCTTTGCTTCCAGCCCGCACTGTGATCCCGCCATCCGGTGCGTATTTGATCGCGTTATCCAGCAGGTGAAAAAGGATGCTGTTAAGCGCGTTCTCATCCGCCAGCACCTCAGGCGCCGGGTCGGGGATCTGCCAAATCACACGATTGGCATCCCCCAGGTGCGTCATCTGCCGCTGGATGGTGGCAGTCACGCGCGAAAGCGCCAGCGGCGCGATCGTGAGCGGCATCCTGCCCGCATCCAGGGCGGAAATATCCAGGATGGTCTCCACAAAACGCGTCAGGCGGTTGATCTCCCCCCGCACCAATTCCAGCGAACCTTTCGTCCTCGCCGGCAGACGATTGCCCTGTTTCAGCACCAGCTCGATCCCCCCATTGATATTGGTCAAGGGGGCGCGAAGTTCGTGCGAGACGAGCGAAACGAAATCGGATTTCAGCTCATCCAGTTTTTGCAGCTCGCGGTTCTGCTTTTCCAGGCGGTTCAGGGCCACGCTCAGGTTGGCTGTTTCTTCCGCCACCTTCCCCGCCAGTTGCTGGTTCATTTTCGCCAGGGCATCGTGCGCACTCGCAATCTGCTCATAGGCGTTCTGCAGATCCTGCTGCTGCTTCTTCAACTCGCGCAGGTCGTGGGCAGTCCCCGCCAGGCTCAAGCGCTCATCCTCGCCCGCCCGGATCGGCTGAAGAGACAAACTCACCGGAATGCTCTCCCCGCTACGCGCCAGAAGCTCCTTTTCGCCCGCCCAGCCATCCCTGCGCAACTGCGCAAACGGCGGCAGAGGGGGGTCTTCCGCCAACAGGCGCTGCAGACGCGTTCCCAGCACCTCCTGGGAATGATTGATTCCGGTGATCCGCAGGAATGCCGGGTTGACCATCCGCAGCCGTCCTTCCCGGTCGCACACGAAGGCGGGCTCGGAAATGCTGTTGACCAGGCTGGCGTACTGGATGAACTGCTGCTCGCCCGTGCTGATCCCCTGCCGGATGATCAGCCCGATCCCCAGGATCACCGTCACCCACAGCCCCAGGGAATTCGTTGCCCCGCTGAACTGCCAGAAGAAGAGAGAATACCAGCCCAGCAGCACAACCAGCAGCACCGGCAGCAGCTTCTGGAAGCGTGCAATCGGCGGATTCGGCCGCTCGGCGGCGGCTTCTTTTTTCCGGTGAAGCTGGCTGACACCCGCCAGAATGAAGAGACCATCGCCGATTATCCAGCCCAGGTCCACCATGCTTCCAGACTGATAGCCGCGTGTATTCAGAAGGTATACAAAGAAAAGATCACTTACGGTGAAAGCGAATAGCCCGCCCAGGATCCATAAAAAAGCGGGATCCACCCTGCGCGGGTCGCTGAGCAGAAAAAGGTCTAGAACGATCACCAGCAGCAGCAGGTCCACCAATGGGAAGAGGATGATCACCCAGCTTCGGGGTTGAAAACCAGCCTCGGAACCATAGAGCGGCTGAAAGACCACCAGCCAGGTGAGCACCACAACCGCTGTGGTGGTGATGAAAGTGTCCATCAGCAGCATCGCCCGGCTGGCAGACGCCCGCACCACCCGCGGATAAACTGCGATCCCCGCCGCCAGCAGCAGCGTCCCAATCGGGTACAGCCAGAAACCCGCCTCGCCCGGTAGATTGACGCCAGGCTCAGCCGCCCCGGCGATAAATCTGGCCAGGTCGCCGAGCGTGCTCACTGCCAGCCCAATCGTGATCCACAGCCACGCCTTCCGCAGCTCCGCAGAATCCACCCGGGATTTCACCCGCCAGGCTTGCCAGGCAGCTGCCGCCCCTGTAAAGACCAGCACCAGCGTGCCGGCATAGAACCGCTCGTAGGCACTCCCCCCTCCCCAGATCAACCAGGTCAGGTAAAGTCCGACGAAGAGACAGCCAGTCACGATTACCACTTTCGGGGAATTCACACTGCCATCCGTACCGTTCTCAATCGTTCTGGTCATTTTCGATTTCTTGGCTTTGTCTTAGACCGCGATCATGGGGAAAAGCCCCAGAATAACCAGGTTGCATACTGCGTGCGCAAAGATCGCAGCCTCCACGCTTGTCCTTTTACGCAAAACCCCCAAACCCACGCCCAGCAGCAAACCAGGCAGGAAAAGGTTGCAGCCGGAAGGATAAAGCCGTAAAAAGTAGCGCGCTCATCAGCACAGTTCCCCATTCCCCCAGGCGTTCTCCCAGCCAGTCAAAGAGTATTCCTCGAAAGTAATTTTCCTCCGCCCAGGGCAGCAGGGTGAGCGTAAAAAGCAGCACCATTACCCGTCCGGCAGGCGCAAGGACAGGATTGACATTCATCGATGGGAAGGACGGAATGAGATTTGATTCAATGGAAAGGATAAATATCGTTCCCAGCCCCAACCCCAGCCCTGCCAGACCTGCCGAAGCCAATGCTCCGCTTCTTATCGTAAAAACTTTGCCCGGCGCAACACGCTTCACGCGCAGCAGAAACCACGCCAGCATCAACGCCTGCCAGAACAGCAGGACCAGCAATCGATTAATGAGCGCCAAGGTGATCTGTAAAAGAGAATGCCAGAAATCACCTGCGAATACGGTGTAAGCCAGGCACATGCACAGAAAATATCCCCCAGGCACAATATAAGCCCAGATGGCGATGAGCAGCGGGGAATCCCAATGCCAACCGCGGTTTCGAATGAAATAATCCCCCACAAGCGCCAGGGCAAATACCAGCAACCCGATCGCCAGCGTGACCAGCGCCATCACCTTGATCGATTCGGAGAGGTCAGTTCTGCGCACAACTGCATTGAGGACTAAAAAGAGCGCTGCAAAGAATAATCCCGCCCACCAGCAGGGATGCGAGAGTGGCTCGCCTGCTGCGAGCCACTCTGTTTGAATCGGGATTCTGCGGTGTTTCGATCATCCGCCCGGCATCAAGGCGTCCGGGTGCGGGTGGGTGTGTTGGTCTTGCACCCGCCAAGCTCGATGGGCGTCTGACAGATGACGATCTGCGTCCTGGTCGGCGTCAGCGTGTTCGTCGGCGTCTGCGTTGGTGTGCGCGTGATCGTCGGTGTCAGGGTGGTGGTGCTCGTAGGCGTGGACGTGATCGTGCGTGTGCTGGTGCGCGTTGGCGTCAGTGTGCGCGTCGGTGTAATAGTAAAGGTAAGAGTGATCGTTCGCGTCAGCGTGACCGTGTAGGTGATCGTGGGCGTGTAGGTGTTCGTCACAGTCGGAGTATTCGTTCTGGTCGGCGTATTCGTGTTGGTAGGCGTATTTGTGCGCGTATTCGTCACCGTAAAGGTCAGGGTGATAGTCGGGGTTCGAGTGATCGTGCGCGTCTGCGTGATGGTTGGTGTATTGGTCCTCGTGCGGGTAACAGTCGGCGTACGGGTAACCGTCGGAGTTCGGGTGACCGTTGGGGTATTTGTGATCGTGGGTGTCAGTGTTATCGTCCGTGTGCTCGTTGGTGTGCGGGTGATGGTTGGTGTACGTGGTTGGAGTTGGTGTTCTCGTTATGGTAGGTGTCACCGTACGCGTGATGGTGCTGGTGGTGGTCGGGGTGGGCGCGGTGATCGAGAAGTGATCCACAATCACGCTGGATTTCTTGCGGTTATCCAGGTTGCGGGCCAGAACCACCAGGGTGTAATCACCATCCTGGATAAGACCGGCATTCACGCTGCCCTGCAGCCAGGTGTTCACCCAGGGGGTGCGGCTGTTGCAGCTCCCGCCGAAGATGCAGTACTGGCTGGTGTTGTCGCTGGACCAGCTCACCAGGTAACCGTTGGAATCGTACACATAGAAGTAGACGAACTCCGTCCCAGCCGGGTCGGTGCCATCGATGATCGCCCGGATCCAGAACGCGCTGGAGATCGGCGAGCTGTTGGAATATTGCAGGGTGATGTTCGGCCCTTCCCGCCCGGTCATCGACATCGAACAGGTGCGGGCGGTTTCCTCATCAGACCCGATCTTGTAGACCAACCCGGCATTGAAATCGCTCGGCCAGTAATACATTTGGGCCTGGACTGGTGCCGGAGGCGTTACGGAAAGAGCCAGGGTCGGGTTGGCATTGAATGGGTATTGCCGGAAGTTGGGCGTCTGCCAGAAGGTGAATGGCGTGGAGTAGACCCATTTGAACCAGCCGGATTGCCCCGGGTAGACCCGGTAATTGGGCGTGGGCATGATGTGCGAGATCGGGTAGGTGGTCTCGTTGGCTGGGTCGTAGAGTTTGTTCGCGTTTGATTCCCAGGCATAGTAATCGAAGATATGCCCGCTCATGGGGTCTTCGAACTCCGAATGCCAGCCGCCGTTGTAGTTCAGGCTGGCCGCGCTCAGCCAGACACTGTTGTCGGGGTCGTTGTTGCGCAGATAGGCTTCAACAGCATTCCCGCCGTTTTGGATGGTGAGCTGTTCGCCGGCATTTCCTGTTTGTGCTTCGGTATCATTAACGAACAATCCGCAATCCGGTGTGGGAGTGGGTGTGGCGGTCGTGGTAGAGGTGGCGGTGGGTGTCAGCGTTTCGGTTGGGGTCATCGTGGCCGGGGGCGGGGTAAAGGTCCAGGTGGGCAAAAAGGCCATCCCGCCGGTCAGACCTGTGACGCGTGAGGTGCGGAACTTTTCAACGATTCCCTCGCGCATGGCTGTCAACCGCATGGTCGGCCACCAGGTGGAAAGGAAGGGTGTGATCAGGTTGTGCCGGTAGGTGAGTGTAACCCGCACCCGGTCGCCAGGTCCGCCGGCATCATCCACTGCACGCACCAGGTTCCAGCTTCCGATCTCCACTTCCTCGCAATGCTGCGGGAACAGGAAATCGTTCGGGTTGCCACCGCCCGGGATCGGGCTAAAGAAGAAATTGTTGGGCTGCAGGCCGAAGAGCACTCCCTCATCCTGGATGACCCGGTTGGAGCAGGTGGTTACATTAAAGAAACCGGGCAGGCTTGGGTTGCCACGGTGATCCTGATGAAACAACCCGTCGTCTCAGGGTGGTAAAAGCGGCGGTGAGAAAATCTTCATAATTGCCGGAAACTGGGTCGTCCAGGTTATAGGCGATCCCCGTGGCGCCCTGCAGCGAAACATCCCGGATGGTCAGCAGACGGGCAAAATCCTGCAATGGGACCGAGATGTCATCAACCTGGTTGCCGATCGCATCTTCAATTACACAATCCGCTGATCCGTCTGTTTCCTCCGCAGCGGTCAATCCCAGGTCAGCAGTCAAGGCGTTCACCGCCGCTGTGCAGTATTGCGAATCATAATTCCCGGTGACCGCATAGCGCACGCCGAACCTGGCCCCGTTTTCGATTGCAAGCCAGGCCTGAAGAATGCGCCCGAACTCGATGATCCCGAAGACCAGCAGCAGGAGGATGGGCAGCGCGATGGCAAACTCCACCATCGATTGCCCGGGATTGCTCCTCAGGTGGCTCCTAAATCTGGAAAACTGCAGGGTTACTTTCTTCATCAGGTTTACTCCGAGATTCGGGTGTAGATTCGGGAGGCAATATCCAGGAAGATGCCTTCCAATGCAGCGCCGGATGGCGCGTAGTAATACTGACCGCAGATACGCCGCGGACCAACCGTCTGGCAGGGATCGGTCTGCCGGTCGCCATCATCGCCCACGGCAGCCATGTAGCGCAGAAGCTGCTCGCCGATGGAAACATTGAATGGGTCGCTGGTATCACCGCCAGCCGCGCCAAGACCGATGGTGTAGATCGAGATCTCATTGCCGCCAGGTTCGTTCAAGTTCAGTGATTTGGTCAGCGCGGCGGTGTCGGTCATATCCAGGGCATAATCGAGTACACTGTAATCCCCGTTTATGGAGCTTGTTGTTCCGTTCCAAGCAGGTGCCCAAATAGAGCCGGGTGGGCAGGTCGTCGAAGCAGTATCGATGCAGTGACGCGGGGTGAATTGATCATCAAAGCATTTGGAATTCCACCAACCCTGACCCATACCGCCGGTGCAGAAACCGTTGGGGTAATGCGAATCAATGGTCGGGTCGGTATTGGTGGTGTCGCTCAGGTTGACCATACCATCCGAAAGGAACACGATCACCCACACCGAACCGGAGCGTCCAAACCCGCGCAGGATGTTGGATGCCACCCGGATGCCGCAGCCGGTGCAGGTGGAAAGTGGGGAGTTGGAATCCCCGGGAACAACGTTATCCCCGCTTCAGTATAAATTCCATCGGCAGTCCATATCATAGGCATCATTCTTGTTCCAGGCATCGCAGGGAACTCCGCCCCAGCCCCAGTAATCGTGGGATTCATCCCATCGGTCAAATTCCCCGGGGTTATGTCCCGAAGGATCATTCACATCGCAGCACAGCGGGTGGGACACATTCTCCTGGCAGGTAGGCAGGGCATCGTCACGGTCCAACCCATCACCATCGCGGTCTTCCGGGTTGACCGGATTGAACTCACCCGGGAACATCTTCCACTGCGGCCACATCAACGCGTAAGGCGCATCATTGTGCAGCGGAATGGCATCGATCGCATCCGAAGCCTCTTCAAGGTGGGTCTCGGGGTTAATGGCACTGTTCTGCCCCAGGTTGAAGCGGGTAACTGCCTGGCTGTCAAAGGTCACGATCCCCACCCGGTCATACCCGTCATAAAGATGCCCCAGCAGGGCATTGGCGGCATCTTTCGCCTGGAGAAGCGGCTGGCAGGAGTTTGTGGCGTTGCAGGACGCGTCATAATTATCCACGTACGGGCAGTTCTCGCCGGCAGCCACATAGGACGCACAAAGCGATCCTAACGTGTCCGATGCCATCGATTCCGATGTATCGAACACCAGCACCATATCAACCGAGGCGGCTTCCGCGATCGCGTCCGTCTGCAGGGGGATATTGGAAAATCCGAGCATGTGCAGGAAATAAAGCGGCGCGTCCAGGGTGGCCTTCACCCAAACCAGTTTACGGGGTTGTTTGAGCAATCCTGTAACAGGATCAGGGACGTTGGTGATCGGGCAGCGGTTGTAGAAATCTGGAGCCACGCTGGCAAGGTCGTTATCCCGGAAGCCGTCAAAATCGGAATCGCACAGGCGGATATCGCAGCTGGACGTTGTTGGGATCGATATTCTGCAGCTTGAGGATTTCCACCGCGGAGTTGGTCATCTTTGGGATCACGTCCGCTTCGTGCCCCGGTTCCTGGCGCTTGAACTCGTTGGCGGCTGCCACTGCGGCTGAATCGACCGCCCGTTTTAGCTGACCGTAGGTTACATAGAGAGAACCGGAATCAACCGCCAAACCAATAAAGAACACCAGCGCGAGCGCCGCGATTGCGAAAATGACCAGCGTCTGACCTTTTTGGTTTGTTTTCATATCATTACGGTGACGGGCTCGGGGTTGGGGTTGGCGATCCGGGGGGAAGGGGCATGATCGTGTAGGCATGGATTTGGAAGGGGTTGGGAATGAATTGGGTGATCAGGGGCAGGTTCAGCACCTGGTTGTAACAATAAAAGAACTCGACCGCCACATAACCTTTCGCGTCGGGTACATTGGGACCGTAAGCCAGTAGCTGGTTGCTTACCGTCGTCGCGGTGTAGTGCGGGGAGCTGCGTACCACGTTGCCCTGGCAATCACGGGTCCAGTTATCTCCATCTGGACCTGAAGCGGCAGTGTAGTTATCGTGATTGGATAGCGCCCAGTAATTGCCATCTCCTGCCGGATCATCCAGTGGCCAGGCGTTGGTGACCTGGTTGTGGCTGATGGTGAAAACCGTCACCACCACGTCATCCATCGCCGGGTTGATAAGCATGAAAGGGTTCAGTCCGTTGCAGAAGTCCCCGTCCCAGCAGGAAGCGGAGCCAATGGTGGGTGAAAAAATGCAGGAGGTATCGTAGAAAAAGTTGAATTCATTAGGAGTGGAGCAGTTGTAATCACCTGGCGGGATGCCCCCACCCGCAACGATCTCCTTGATCTGCGGATCGCGCTGCGAGGCAAAACGGGCTGCCTCGCGGGTCAGGTCCAGCACATCCAGGTAGCGGCCAATGAAGAATACTACCTCCACCATGCCGATCAGCATGATCAGCAGCACAGGCAGGATCAGCGCCAGCTCCAGAAATGCCTGGCCGCGCTTGGGATCTTTCCTTGAGATTCGGAATCGGTTTAAATTCATGGCTCGCAACCTTTGCGCGCTTTTAATCCAAATCTAATTTACATCACCGGGAGGCGAAAGTCAACCAGTTGAAGGCAACTGTAAGCCAATTGTAATCCAAACTGAATGTCTTTGTAACCAAAATCGGACAAAACCACCCATATTTTTCACCGTAAAGGGTCCGCTGGTTTGATCACCAAAATATTTTCGTGTGGCTCATGTTGTTCATGGTCATTTTTCCCCACACTTGACATTTCCTCTCAGGGATGAAATAATATAGAACATTATTTCTATCGGAGTTTTCATGACCCGCATCATTATGATCCCGGACGATTCTTCCATCATCTATACCCGCTCCACCCTCGCACCGGAAACGATCGTTCGGTCGATCAACTCCGACGGTGTCCAATCCAACCTGGAAGTGCTCGAATCCCTCACCCTCACCATCGACCCGGCAGCCATGCAGGCCAGCAGCATGGGTGATCTGGTATTGATCTACTCCCGCCCGCTCTCATCTCCTGCCTCGGAAATAACCACCCCCTCCCGCGAGCTCACCTTCCGCCAGCAGCGTATCCTGGCTGATCTGTGCGAAGGGTTCACCCAAAAGGAGATCGCGCGGCGGGAAGGGATTTCCCTGCGTACAATAGGTGTGGAGGTGGCCACACTCAAGCAGGCAGTCCCAACTCTGGCCAGCCTTTGCCGAGGTGTCCGCCCTTTCCGGGGACTGGAAAATATTTGACACTGCCCGCGGATTTGCTTATACTAGTGGTGCAAACAATCCTTCAGGGCAGGGTGAAATTCCCGACCGGTGGTCATAACCCACCAGCACTTAAAAAGTGCAGACCCGGCGAAATTCCGGGGTCGACGGTACAGTCCGGATAAAAGAAGGCTCATTAATCAAACCGAAAGGTTTGGTCATCTGCCCTGAGGTCGCTTGCCCAGGGTATTTTTTTATGCGCGCCGCAGAAAACCAACCAAAAAGACCCTCCTTTCAGCAGGTCATCATTCGCAGAAGGATCTGGGTCCTGCTTCTATCCATTTTCCTCTTACTGGCAGGCTGGAGCCTGGCGGTTTCGATTTTCCGCCTGCCATCCTTCATCCTTCCCTCTCCGGTGGAGGTCGCCGCCCGCACGTGGAAAGCCATTCTGGATGGCTCCCTTCTCTACCACGCCGCAGCCACCCTGCTGGAGGTGCTGTTGGGTATGGCTTTCGGGATCAGCGCTGCGCTGCTCCTGGGCTACGCCCTGGCAAAATCCCGCCTGTTGGAGAATATCCTCTCCCCCTACATCGTCGCCAGTCAGGCCATCCCCGTGGTTGCCATCGCCCCGCTGCTCATCATCTGGTTCGGTCCTGGGCTGGCTTCCAAAGTGTTGATCTGCGCCCTCATCGTCTTCTTCCCCGTGTTGGTCAACACGCTGGTGGGATTGCGCAGTGTGCCAGAGCACCTGCGCGATCTGATGCGTTCCATGCGCGCCAGCCGTCAGCAAACCCTACGCTACCTGGAGGTTCCCTCCGCCCTGCCGCTGGTTCTGGGGGGCTTGCGTATCGGTGCCACCCTGGCTGTGATCGGTTCGGTGGTTGGCGAGTTCGTCGGTTCCGACCGTGGACTTGGATTCCTGATCAATCTCGCGCGCGGTCAATATGATACCCCCCTGGTCTTCGGTACGGTTTTCACCCTCATTCTGCTGGCTCTCATTCTCTATGGACTGGTGGCCGCCCTGGAAAAACGCTACCTGAAATGGCAGCAGCCAAAATGATAAATTGGAGTTATTGATGAAACGAACCTTTTTCGCCTTGATATTTCTTGTCTTTCTCGGCGCCTGCCAGGCACAGCCGGCTTCCTCGCCCTCAGCCGCCGCAGGCGGAACAGCTTCGCCGCTTACCCCCATTCGCCTGCCAGTGGGGTATATCCCCAACATTCAGTTCGCGCCGCTTTATGTTGCCATGGAGCAGGGCTTTTTCCGCGAGCAGGGATTGGATGTGACCCTGGATTACAGCACCGAGCTCGATAGTGTTTCCCTGGTGGGCGCAGGCGAACTGCCTTTCGCCATAGCCTCGGGTGAGCAGGTGCTCCTTGGCCGCGATAAAGGTTTACCGCTGGTCTATACCCTGGCCTGGTACCAGGATTACCCGGTGGGTGTGGTCTCGCTCAAAGATGCCAGCATCACCACCCCTGCCGATCTTAAAGGAAAGCGGATTGGCATACCCATGCTCTCCGGCGCCAGCTACATTGGTCTGAACGCCCTTCTTACCTCCGCCGGACTCACCGAAAAGGATGTTTCCCTGGATGTGATCGGCTTCACCCAGTTGGAATCCCTGGTAAGCAAACGGGATGAAGCTGTGGTGGTCTACGCTGCCAACGAGCCTGTGCAGCTTGAGGCAAAGGGGTACGCAACCAACCTGCTGCGTACTTCGGATTTCAACAACCTGGTTGGCAACGGTCTGGTCACCAACGAGGACCTGATCCGAAAAAACCCTGAGCTGGTGCGAAAAATGGCAACCGCCATTTTGCAGGGGATTTTATTCACGATCGATAATCCTGATCAAGCCTACTCGATCAGCCGCAAGTATGTTGAAAACCTGGGTGAGAATGACCCTGTGCAGAAAATGGTGCTGGCCAAATCCATCGAAATGTGGAAAAGCGCAAAGCCCGGCTTTTCAAACCCCGCTGCCTGGGAGAATATGCAAATAGTCCTGCTTGGCATGGGACTGCTTGAAAAACCGCTTGATCTTTCCTCTGCCTACACCAACGATTTTTGGCCGGGGAAATAATGGAAATCCTGGCCGACGCGGTTCTTGAGGTACGCAATCTGGGGGTTTCCTTCCAGGATGACCAGGGTGAGCTGGAGACCCTCCAGGAAGCCAGCTTCTCCCTGGCTCCCCAGGAATTCGTCTGCCTCATCGGTCCTTCGGGCAGCGGCAAGACCACCCTCCTGCGTGTGCTGGCCGGCTTGCTCACCCCCACCTCCGGCGAGGTGATCTTCCATGGCGACCATCCCCCGCGGATCGGGCTTGTCTTTCAGCAGGCCAACCTGATGCCCTGGCGCAGCGCCCTGGCTAACATCACCCTGCCGCTGGAAATGCAGGGCGTGCCCAAGGCAGAGGCAGAGCGCAAAGCGTGCGAGTGGATCGAAATAACCGGGCTGGAGGGCTTTGAGAACGCCTGGCCAAAGGAACTTTCCGGCGGTATGGCTCAGCGGGTGGCCATCGCCCGCGCCCTGATCCAATCTCCCGATCTGCTTCTCCTGGATGAACCGTTCGGCTCGCTGGACGCACTCACGCGCGAGAATATGGGCGATGAACTGCTGCGCATCTGGCAGCATGAACGTAAGACCGTTTTGATGGTCACCCACTCCATTTCGGAAGCCTTGCTTCTTTCAGACCGGGTGCTTGTTTTCTCCCCCCGCCCCGGGCGCATCCGCACCGAGCTGCTGGTCGATCTGCCCCGCCCGCGCTCGGAGGATGTCCGTTATTCCCCCCAGTTTATCGATCTGGCCCGCTCCCTGCGCTCAGCCATCACCAGCGGCGATTAACCCGCTTTATCCAGCTCCGGCCAACTTAATAGCGTAACCTCCAGCAGCAGGCGGATGTTGGCGTTGTTATCCAGCTTCCAAAGCGCGGAATTCAGGTCCTTCAGGCAGCCAAGCGCAACTGCAGGGCTCACAATCCCCGCCAGTCTGCGGATCTCATCCGTAATATCAATATTGATGATGGAATCAGCCACCCCTGTTCCTGCAAGATAAATATCCCGCCACAGCCCGCACCATGTCTGCAGGGTTTGCCTCAGTTCATCCCTTGTCTGGTTCATCTTTTCATTTCGCCGGGAAACCCTTTCGGCGAACGCAAACCGGGCGATCAAGTCATCCTGAAGCAGTTGCAGACCTTCGGTCAGGTGTGCCCGGCGCGCTTCAAAAAGGTCCTTCGATCTGCCCAGCGCGATCGCCCTGCCCGGGCAGCCGTCGGCGATATGTGCCAACGTTTCAACCGGCGCAGTCTTCAATCCCTCCACATTCTGCAGTGCCTCAGCCAGATCAGAAGGTCGGAGCGGGCGCAGGCGGATGTGCTCGCAGCGCGAAGAAATGGTGGGCAGCAGGCTTTCGGGGGATTCCGCAGTGAGCAGCAGCACAACCCGGTCCGGAGGCTCTTCTAAAACCTTTAATAAAGCGTTCTGAGCATCCTCGGTGGCTTCCTGGAAGTTCAGCAGCAGCGCGATGCGAACTTTGGATTCATAAGGGGCAAGAGCCAGGGCGCGCTGAAGTTCGCGCACCTGCTCGATCAAAATACGTGTACGCTCAGGGTTTCGGCGGACGATGGAAAGGTCAGCCTGTTGTTCCTTGCAGATCCCCTTGCACGCCCGGCACACACCGCAGAATTCACCCGGCGCAGGCGGGTTTTGGCAATTCAACGCCTGGGCAAAGCGCAGGGCCAGGGTGCGCCGCCCAATCCCCTGCGGTCCGGTGAAGAGGTACGCCTGGCGGGTCGTTCCCCGGCTGATATGCTTTTGCAGCAAGCCCACCGCCCATTCCTGCCCGATGTAGTTCCAATCCATGCGCACGATTGTAGCATACCTCCCCTGACCTTCGCCCAGGGATAAAAAAAGACCGCGGGATTTCCGCGATCTGTCCTCTTTGTTGGGTGTTATTTTGAAGCCACCTTGCGGGGTTTCTTTTCCTCTGCCGGCGGAACAGGTTCGGGTTCAGAGGAAGCAGGAGCAGGTTCTGGCTCGTTTTTCTCGTCCAGTTGCAGATCCACGCGGTCTTCCATGCGCACCTGCCCGCGCAGGAAGGCGCCCTCCTCGGAAGCAAATGCGCTGATCACCACGTCGCCCCACACCCTGCCCGTGGAACGGATCTCCAGCTTCTCGGCGGTGATATTCCCTTTCACCGAGCCAGCTACAATCACCGTGTTCGCCCGCAGGTCATCGCAGGTCACCCGCCCGCTTTCCCCCACCACCAGCAGCCCGCGTAGGCGGATCTCGCCTTCAAACGTGCCCTCAATGCGGATCCCGCCGCTGCCGCTCAGGGCTCCCCTCCAAATGATCCCCGAACCCAAAACCGAAGTCACCCGTTCTGCGGGGGTGATGGGTTGGGTTGCGGCGGGTTCAGCTTTTCGGAACATCGGGTTATCAGGGCTCCATTATCGCAGGGATTCTCTCACCGTGCAATCCACTACTCTTCCTCTTTGGTCGCTGGCACCATCAGCAGCGGGATACTGGAGCCATTGATCACTTTGGCTCCCACACTTCCCGCCCAGAATGCCCCCAATCCGGCTTTTCCATGCGTGCCAACCACAACCAGATCGAACTCATCCTCGCGGGAGGTCTCCAGGATCTCCTGTGCCGGATCTCCGCGGCGAACTTGGATCGAGACCTTCAAACCGGCTTCCTCAAATTGCATCGCCTTTCGCCCCAGGTATTCATAAGCGAATTCCTCGGTGGCATCCAGCACAGCCCGGGTTGTATTGGGCAGCAATCGGCTGGTTTCATTATCAGATCCTGAAAGCGAGCCGGTGGTATGAACAACCATCAATATCGTCACCTCCGCAGCCAGTCCTCTTCCCAGTTCCACCGCTGCCGGCAGAACCACTTCGTGCTCTTCAACCCCATCCAGGCAGACAAGAAAATTGAAAAGTCTCCCCTGTGGATCAGGATCTTTTTTGATGAGTACGATCGGGACTTTCGTCCGGCTGATCACCTGGTTTGCCAGGTTCCCCACCGAGAAATCCCGCCAGCCCCCACTGCCATGGGCGCACATCAACACCAGATCCGGCTGCAGCTCCTCGATATGGTCCGCCAGGCTGCCGGCTACGCTTTCCACTCCCTCTGTGTGTACATGACAGGTTATATCCGTATCCGCCGGAAACCATTCCGAGGCGATCCGGCCAAGATACACGCGGGCTTCATCCTCAGATGCCAGATGTCTCTCCCCGTGGACACTCCCGCTGGTATCCTGCTCAATTATGTGGATAAGCGTAACCCGCGGGTGAAGTGCCTTGTAAAGCGTCCTGGCATAAGGCAGAACGATCTCCGCCAGGTTGGATCCATCCAGAGGGATGAGAAGATGGTTGATCATTTCCTATCCTGAAATAAAGGTGGCATAAAGCAAATAGACGTTCAAAAAAATTATTAAACTGGCAACAAAAACCGCCACGACCGTGGTGATCTTTTGGTTTATTAGGATCCCCATGATCTCCTTTTTACTTGTGAACATCACCAGAGGGATTACCGCGAAGGGTAGTCCAAAGCTCAACAATACCTGGCTGAAAACAAGGACGTTTGTGGGATCCAATCCGAGGAAGATAACGATCAAAGCAGGCAGCATGGTGACAGTTCTGCGAATCCAAACCGGGATCTCTCTCTTGAGAAAACCCTTCATGATCACCTGTCCTGCCATGGTTCCCACAGAGGATGAGGATAATCCGGAAGCTAATAATGAAATGGCAAATACCGTGCTGGCTGCTTTCCCGAGAAGCGGTTCCAGGGTGAGATGCGCCTGTTCGATTGTGCCAATATCAGAAAGCCCATGACTGTGAAAGGTTGTCGCAGCCATGATCAACATTGCTCCGTTGACAAGGCTGGCGATGCCCATGGCGATACCCACATCGATCAATTCAAACCGGAATAGCTTTTTTAATAGTGAAGGTTCTTTGACCACAACCCGGTTTTGGGTAAGGGAGGAGTGCAGGTAGATGGCATGCGGCATGACGGTTGCGCCGATGATACCAACCGCCAGGTATATGCTTTGCGGTCCTGCCAAATGAGGAACAACGGCATGGTAAAGCACTATCCCCCAGGGTGGTTGAACGAGGATCGTTTCGATCACATAGCAAACTGCGATCACTCCCACGAACGCCGAGATCACTGCCTCCAGAGGGCGAAAACCATATCGTTCAAGCCCCAAAATAATGAAGGTCGTAATCGCAGTAATAATCCCGGCAATCCAAAGAGGCATACCAAAGAGGAGGTTGAAGCCCAGCGCTGCTCCAAGGAATTCCGCCAGGTCAGTGGCCATCGCCACCAGTTCCATAATCACCCACATGATCCAAACAATTGGTCTTGAATACGAGATGCGGCATTGTTCGGCCAGGTTATTCCCGGAGGCAATTCCCAATTTTGCGGAAAGCGATTGAAGCAGCATTGCCATCAGGTTGCTGGCGACGATCACCCAGAGCAGCAAATAGCCGTATTTTGCGCCGGCAGCGATATTCGTGGCGAAGTTGCCGGGATCGACATACGCAACGCTGGCAATGAAAGCCGGCCCCAGGAAGGGCAGGATCCTGGCCAACCCGCTGCGTTTGCTGGTACCTTTCAGCACATCCCGCGCCGCCTGAGAGGTGGGGTCGTTTTCGGTCCTTGGAGGTTTACGATTTTCACTCATCGCTGAAATGATTTTACCATCCGCGAGGAGGTGCCCGCCAGAGCGCCAGCAGGAATCGTCTCGGGTATAATAACCGCCGAAACTGCTAAAAGAAGGCTTTTCATAATGGAAAATGACCGCGACCAGAAGATCAGTGCATATTGGGAGGACCCCAAAACCTCCTCCATGAACGATAAATACATCGCCACGCTGGAGACGGAGATGATCCGAAGGCACATGCCCGCAGATGCGCGCGTTCTGGACCTGGGCTGCGGAGATGGCACCGGTTCAAGCGGCTACCGGGTTGGCGTTGGTTCCTATATTGCCATGGAACGTTCCTGGAAGATGATCCGCGAATTCCAAACCCGCGAGGGAGCCATCCCCCTCGTCCGTGGCGACCTGCGCGCGCTGCCTTTCTCCCGCCAGCCGAAAGACCTCTTCCCGGTGGTCATCACCCAGCGTGCCCTCATCAACCTGCCGGATGAAGCTGCCCAGGAAGAGGTGCTAAACATCCTGCCTGAGTTGGTGCAGCCCGGCGGTCTGCTTCTTCTTTGTGAAGCCTTCCGCGAGGGTTCTCAGAACCTGAACGCCCTGAGGGAGCACCTCGGGTATGATTCCATCCCACCCCGCTGGCACAACGTCCACCTCACTCATCCGCTGGTCGAAAATGTACTCTCCCCGCGCCTCGAGCTGACCTCCGAGGAAGACCTGAGCACTTATTTCTTCCTCACCCGCGTGGTCAACCAGGCGCTTTCCGGAAACGTCCCCCTGGATTGGGACCGCCCCTTCAACAAGATCGCCTTTGAGATCTCACAGAGCGGTCTCGGACCTCAATTCCGCGGCTGGAGCCATATCACATTGCAGGTGTGGAAAAAGAAAAGTTGATTGGTTGAATAGTTGAATGGTTTCGTAGGGAGGGGGTTGATCGGTAGGGCGGGCTCTTGCCCGCCGTTTTATTTTGTCATTGCGAGGAGCGCCGGCGACGACCGGCGCGACGTGGCAATCTGAATCCAAGCGGGTTATGTAGGGGCGCACGGCCGTACGCCTTTACGAAAAATATGATTTTTAATGGGTGGTGGTCGTACGCCCCTACCCTTTACGGGTCGTAAATCTCCACGGCATACTCCTCCACGGCTCAGGCACGTTATTCAGCCCGATGCGCGGCGTGGCCAGGATTGTTTCCACCCGCGCGCTTTCCCCCTCTTCCACGAACAATCCGCTCTCCGCGTTGCACACCCCCACACCATTGAGCGCGCCCGTGATGCCGAACGCTTGGGTCAGCTTGGCTGGCCCATCACACCAGATCTCGCGCTTTCGTCCCGCCCGGCGTTCGGCAATCCGCTCCAAGCCTTCCAGCGGCTCCACCGCGCGGATCAAAGCGGCGGCGGGCACACCCTCCGCTCCGGTGACGAAGTTGAGGCACCAGTGCATCCCGTAGGTGAAATACACGTATGCCACCCCCGGGGGACCAAACATGACGGCGTTGCGCTTGGTCTTCCCGGCGTGCGCGTGGCAGCCCAGGTCCTCCACTCCCGCGGTAGGCTTCCGTCTCGGTGATGATCCCGCTGACCCGCTGCCCGTCTTCCACCCGCACAAGATGCATCCCGAGCAGGTCGCGGGCAACATCCAGCGCATCGCGGTCGTAAAAAGAAACCGGAAGGATGGGGGCTCGATTCATTTTTCCCGGATCGGTCTTATTTGGAAGTCTTGCCGTTGCCGTTCTGATGAAAACGGGTGTCTTTCTGCAGGGTCAGGCGCAGCCCGTCCTTTAATTTAACCGAGGGGCTGAATTTCAGCTTATCTTTCGCCAAGTGAATATCGGCACACAGCCGCCCCGGACCCGTATCTGAGCGCGGATTGTAGATCACCTGGGCGGGCTTGCCGGTCACTTCCAGGATGAGCTTGACCAGCTCGCGGATCGAGGTGTCGTTGCCCGAACCGATATTCATCGTCAGCCCGCTGATCCCTGGCAACTTGGAAGCAGAAGCCATCGCCTTCACCACGTCATCGATATAAATATAATCGCGGGTCTGCAGCCCGTCTCCCTGAATAACGAGCGTCCCCTGCTGGAGGGCTTGCTGGATGAAGTTGGGGATCACTGGCGCGTGCACCGGGGGGATCTGCTGACCGGGTCCATAGGCATTGAAAACCCGCAGGCAGACCGTTTCAATACCCCACAGCGCGCCGATGGTGCGCACATAATATTCTCCGGCCAATTTGGAAACCGCGTAAGGCGAGCGCGGGTCGGGGGTGAAGCTCTCGCGAACTGGCTGGTGATGCTGGTTGCCATACACGGCGCCGGAGGAGATGAAAACCACCCTGCGTACGCCCACATCCCGCATGGCTTCCATCAGCGTTACGGTCCCGCCCACGTTCACATCATTGTATTCGCCCGGGTAAAGTAGCGATTCCGGAACCAGCACCCGCGCTGCCAGGTGATAGACGCAATCCACCTCTTGCAGCAGCGTCCACAGCTTGGGGCGGTCCTTCACATCCCCGCGCGTAAAATGCACGTCTGGATGAAGCGCTTCGGGGTTGCCGGTGGAAAGGTTATCGACGCCGCGAACTGTGTTCCCCTCTCCCACCAGGGAATTGGCCAGGGCAGAGCCCAGGAATCCTGCCGCGCCGGTGATCAAATATCTCATGGAATTGGGATTATAGCATACCCGGCAGGCTCGCCTTGCGTCACGCTTTCAGCTTTCCCGCAGGGCGTTTTGTTTGTATAATCTTGTTGGAAACAACCATGCCAAAGATTAACGAGCTTTCTGATCAACCCCTCTATCCCATCAAGACCATCAGCTCCCGCACCGGCATCCTGCCGGTGACCCTACGCGCCTGGGAACGGCGTTATCAATTGCTGACCCCCCAGCGCGGAGAAAACCGATACCGCCTCTATTCGGATCAGGATATTGCCATTGTCACCTGGGTGAAGGCAAAGGTGGATGGCGAGATGCAGATCAGTGCCGCTTCCCGCCTGGTGAAGGAAATGCGCCGTACAGGAAATTGGCCGGAGGTGAGCATCCTGATGCAGCCCGAGCCCATCTGCCAATCCAGCCAGCCTGCCGCGGATTTCATCGCACCCCTGCATCAGGCGTTGATCGAGAAAAAAGAGGCTGCCGCAACCGCCCTTCTAAATGAAGTGCGTGGACAATACAGTTTAGCGGAAATCTTCAATGAGATTTTTATCCCAGTCTTGGTCAGGATTGGCCAGGCCTGGTATGAGGGACGGATTGGCGTCTCCACCGAGCATTTTGCCAGTTCGCTTATTCGAGGCTGGGTGCTGCAGATCTTTTATTCCCTGCCCGCCCGCAGCACCGGAAAGCGTATCCTGGTGGGCACCGGGGCAGAGGAAACGCACGAAATCGGCGCCTTGTTTTTTGCCTGTTTGCTGCGCGACAAAGGCTACTTCGTTGATTATATCGGCCCCGACAATCCGCTGGACGACCTGGTGGATTATGCTGCCGAGGAGAAGGCAGCCATGGTGATCCTCACCGCCACTCTGGATTCGAATGCAATGGTTCTGAAGAAAGTTCAGGATAAATTGAAAGCATTATCCCGGCCGCCGATCTTCGCCTATGCAGGGCAGGCTTTCACCCTCTACCCGAATCTCCTCCAGGTTGTACCAGGGATCTTCCTGGGGAACAGTTTATCCGAGGGTGTGGAAAAGGTGGATGAATTGCTGAATGGCGGCAAGGGGGGTTGACCCGGTTGATCCAACCGGTTTATCAGGGTTGGGTCGTCCGCGCGACAAGGGTTTTGACCGACAGCAGCGCGATAAATGAAATAATGATCAGAATGATCGACAGCGTGACCGCGTTGGTCAGATTGGATTCAAACCCCAGATAAATTGCCATTGGCATTGTCTGCGTTCGTCCGGGGAAATTCCCTGCAAAGATGATGGTTGCGCCAAACTCACCCAGCGCCCGCGACCAATGCAAGCACAGCGCCGCTGACCATCGCCACCCGGAAATGGGGAAAACCAGGTATCGGAACACCTGCCAGGAATTGGCGCCGTCCAGTTGCCCGGCCTGGATCAATTCATTATCCACCGCAGCAAAACCCAGCGCGGCCGCTGTAATAAAATACGGCGCGGCAATAAAGACCTGAGCCAGCACCACTGCCATCCCGGTGAAGGACAAGGGAAGCCCTAGAATTCGCAAGAAAGCCCCCAATCGCACTCTGCCGGCCCAGCGCCAACAGCAGGGCAACCCCGGCCGTGGAGGGAGGCAGAACGGTTGGCAGGCTCACCAGCGCGTCCGCTGCCCGGTGAAGCGGGAAAACGGTGCCTGCCCAGCAGATAGGCCAACGGGTGTTCCGAAAAGAATGATCAACAGCAGGCTGATAAAGGTGGTTCGCAAGGCTCACCCCAATCGCCTGGTGTACTTCTGGATCCTGCATGCTTTTCAGAAGATCGCCGAAACGAGGAATATGAAAAAAGATGCCAGAATAGGGCAGGATGAAGAAGATCAACATGGGAAGAGCTGCCAACCACCAGAGTCGTTCCGTCCAGCGGTGAGAGAATTCATCTCTTACTTCGAGCTAGTTGGATCTCATGTGATCATTTCCGTTCCCATCCTTATGGGTGGAGGAACCGAGGGTCAATGGGTTGAAATTGGTAAGATTGCCAGTTGATTATTAGCTTTCAGGAACAAAACCTATTGTCTCTAAAACTTTCTGCCCATCTGGGGATAGTACAAAATCGATAAATGATTCTGCGCCAGTTCAGGGTTGGCACTGGTTTTCACGAGCAGCGATCGGATAAACGCCAGGATATTCAGGGCTCAGCGGGATTACGAAAGCCTCAACTTTTCCCTGCAGTCTCCTCGGTAGGCGTCGCTTAAAAAGACAACCCCGCGTCTGCTTCCCAGACGATCCACTTTAGCCACCAGCCGTTTGACATCGTGCTTTCATAGGAGACTACGATGGTTTTGTACGACATTCTCGTTAGCTGACCCGGGTCGGAAACGCGGCTGCTTTTTCGGAATTGGATCGGAATGCTCACATACCCACCTGGGACCTTCCTTCGCGCCAATCACCATTTTTACGCCGGGTTGTGCCAGGTCTTGAAGTTTTGACACCGAGCCGGATTATCCTTGGGCAAGGATCACTGCCAACCCGTTGCGTGCAAAGAGCTGGACATCTTCCTTATTGATCCGTCCGGAGGTGATCGCTTTGTCATGAATTTTTCGGCCGCGCAGGCAAACACATCGGCGGGGGCGCCCATGCCCGGATCTGCAGGGAAAGGTCATTCGCGTTTTGAAAATTGAAATTCACGACCATTCCGGGATGTTGAGCCTCAAACAACTTTCCAATTTCGGTGAAGGGTTGAGAAAGGGAGGATGCCGCGAACACCATGACAGTACTGGAATCCGGGATTTTACCCTCCTGTCGGGTTGCTGAAGAATGGCATATTCGGACGTCTGGCCTGGCTGGCTTATGCACCCGGCCAGTAAAAGAAACGTGACTGTTAAAATATTTTTGAACATTCTTCTCATCTTTTTTTCGTTTTTTAGATTCCTTTCACCTGGGATGTGGGGGGCAAGGGCGAAAAGCGCTCCACCCAACTTTTAAACATACGCCCGCCTGCTGTACCAGCCGATGCGGTCCGCCTGGAAAACATCAAATTCCGGCACGTAAGGTTTTATGTCCAATAATGGAGACCCATCCAGCATATCCACCCCCTGGATTTTTAATCGATTCGCATCACATTGGATTAACCGAACGGTTGAGATCCCGATCGGGTTGGGCCTGCTTGGATAACGGGTGGCAAATACGCCATACTTGTTATTATCGAGGAATGGTTTTACTTTCAATTCTTTCGGTTTCTCTGCAAGATGCCAGATATAAAGCAAAATCAGGTGGGAAAATTCCGCCACCCCATCAAGCCCTTCCGTGAAGTTCTCGAATACTTCAACCTCTCCGAAGGCAGTTGACCGGGAGGATTGAATGGGGGTTTCATCCTTTTTTTGGAAAGGCGTATGAATGATCCCGATTGCGTCCAATTTATATGGATTCATCATTTAGGTCTGGCTTTCTTTTTGTGGATTGCATCAGGTTCAACTTATCCGAATCAGATTCGCTTTAAGAAATTTAAAGGCAGGAATGATCATCACCCTTGATCGCCCCCTTCGGAATCTCCCAATATTTCCGGCAGCTCATCCAGCCAGTCGCGTGTTGCGCGAACCTGCCTCAGGCGGTAATCCAGTACCGCGCAGGTGAATTCATGACCTGGCAGGGTGTTTTCCATTTCAAGCAGCAGGGTTGTTTCCCAGCGCAGGCAGTTGGCCTTCTGCCGGTCAATCAGCCTTGTTGTTCTGGGGTCCTGGTCAAGCCTGTAAACGTAGTGCAGCTTTGCCATAAATTCCTGGCGCATAAAACGCTGGGATTCCACCGGCAGGTCCGCCCATTCTTCCAATCGCGTTTTTCCCAGGGGACTCAATGTAAATTCACGGCGGTCAGGGCGGTTATCTCCGGGCAGCACCTGCCCCTCCAGCAGCCCCTGGGTTTCCAACTTTTCAAGCAGGGCATAAAGCTGGCTCTGGTTTAGCCGCCAGATCAATCCAATTCCTTCCAGGCGGATAAGCTCCTTGAAGATCTCATACCCATGCCGGGGCTTTTGGTCCACAAGGTCCAGAAGGATGAATTCAAGTGCCAGGGGGGATGCTCTCCGTGGGGACATACTCTATTAATGAGTATTATATCATGGAGTATTCCTAATTCAACTATACATGTCAGGTGTAAAATATTCCGCAGGGACAATAAATTGGCCAAACCCAGGATTCGCAACCTCGCACTGTGCGTCTTCCGCCACCGCGGACGCATTCTTGTTGCCTGCCTGTATGACAAGACGAAAAACCAGGATTTTTACCGCCCCCTCGGCGGAGGCATCAAATTTGGTGAATCCGCGCAAGAAGCACTGGTACGCGAAATCCGCGAGGAGCTGGATTGCGAGATCGAGGAGATCTGCTTGTTGGGGGTGCTGGAGAATCGCTTCGTCTATGATGACCGGGCAGGGCATGAGATCCTCTTCGTTTTCGACGCGAAGTTCAAAGACCGCTCGCTCTATTCATTGAAGCACGTTCCTGCCCACGAAGGCGATGACCGGATGATCAAAACCAAATGGATCAATCCCGGCAGGAAAAACCGCAAAAAGCCGCTGTATCCGGAAGGAATGATCGAACTCCTGATAAACAGTAAGAAGAAAGGTGGCTGATATGTTAAAGGAATTCAAAGCATTTATCCTGCGCGGAAACGTTCTCGACCTGGCAGTCGGCTTCGTGATCGGCGCCGCGTTCGCCAAAATCGTCAGCTCGCTGGTCTCGGATATCATCATGCCTCCCATCGGTCTGTTGCTGGGTAATGTGGATTTCAGCAGCCTGTTTGTTCCGCTTTCCGGCGGGCCATACAAAACCCTGGCCGAAGCTCAGGCTGCCGGAGCCCCGACCCTGAACTATGGCCTATTCCTCAACAACATCATCGATTTCCTGATCATAGGCTTTGTCATTTTCCTGATAGTACGCCTGGCAAACAGATTATTCACCAAACCCCCTGCGCCTGCCGAGCCGACCGAGAAGGATTGCCCCTTTTGCTTCACAAAGATCCCCATCCAGGCCACCCGCTGCCCGCACTGCACATCCCACTTCCAGTAGCCGCTTTTGAATAAACGCCTTTCCTCCGATCTCACCCTCCTCCTCGTCGCCTTCATCTGGGGAACGGCTTTCGTCGTCCAGCGCATCGCCATCGGGGGTCTTGGCGTCTTTCTCTTCAACGGGCTGCGCTTTCTGCTCGGCGCTTTGGTTCTGCTGCCCTTCATCAACTACCGTCAGAAACCCACCCGCAGGCAACTGAATTGGATCCTCGCCGCCGGAGCCATTCTGGTGATCGCAAGCAGCCTGCAGCAGGCCGGAATCCGCTACACCACCGCTGCCAATGCCGGCTTCATCACCGGTTTCTATGTGGTGCTCATCCCCATTATCCAGGCGCTCTTTCTTAAACGCCGGCCACCGCTGTACGTCTGGTTGTGCGCGATCGGCGCCTTCGTTGGAATTTATTTGCTCAGCACCGGAGCCAGCCTCACCTTCAACCAGGGGGATATCCTGGTCCTCATCGGCGCATTCTTCTGGGCGCTGCATGTGCTGGTCATTTCCGGTGCAGTACGCGAAACGCCGGTGCCACTCTTCTCCGCTGGGCAGTATGCCATTTGCGGAGCAGCCAGCCTGCTGATCGGATTTTTCCTGGAAGGCGGGCTGACCGCCAACATCCCCTCACTGGGCTGGACGGTGCTCTATGCCGGAATCCTCTCGGTTGGCGTGGCTTACACCCTGCAATCCTCGGCGCAAAGGCACTCGCCCCCGGCAGATGCAGCCATCATTCTTTCAATGGAGGCGGTCTTTGCCGCCCTTTTTGGTCATTTGTTTATCGGGGAGCAGTTCCAACCCACGCAGCTCCTGGGCTGCGCGCTGATCTTGATCTGTATGATCGCTGTGCAGATCCTCTCCCTGCGCGCGGAACCAAAGGGGTAGTTAACCGGCTGCCGCTTTTCCGGACTCAGCCTCGGATTTGGCCCGGGAAACGTTCAAAAGATAAATTCCTCCCAAAGCTGCCAGCCCGCCTGCGATCTGCCCGGCATTCAAGTTCTCCCCGAAGAGCGGAATGGCAAGCAGGGCAGTGATCACCGGCTGCAGAATGAGCGTGGGCGAGACCACAGAAGCTGGAAGATGACCCAGCGCGTAACTGATCCCGAAATATCCGCCCACCTGCGAGATCAACCCCGCCAGCAGAAACACACCCCAGGTAAGCGGCGGATAAGGTCCAAAGGAATTGCCCATCCCCAGGTTGATCAGGAACAGGAAGACGAACGCAAACAGATCCACCATGAAGATATAAATGATTGTCGTCAGCCGCGTGCGTGCCACCTGGGTTACCAGGAAGTACCCGGCGTAGAAAACGCTGGAAACGAGCGCCATGATATTGCCCTTGGCGGCTCCGCCCTCCCCAAAAATATTGGACCCCAGCACCGTGGCCGCCCCGGCGAACGCCAGCACCAGCCCACCCCAGAACCCGGCGGTCATTTTTTCCTTCCATACAGTAATCGCGAAGATAGCCACCCATAATGGTGCCATATTGTTAAGCAGAGTGGCATTTGCGATGCGGGTGAAATCGAGCGAGGTGGAAAGCAGGGCGTTATCCAGCGCTGAAAACAGAGCTGTCGCCATCGGCAGCAGGATCAGGAATTTGAAACCCGGGTTGGGCGCATTTTTCCTCCTTGCCGCGAAGGGCAGCAGGAAAACCGTGGCCACCCCCATGCGGTAGAACTGGGTGATCGCCCCGGGCGCTTCTGACCAGCGGATGAAAAGCGTGGTGAAGCTGAGCGCCAGCACGCCGCCAGCCAGGGCCAGGTAAGGCAGAGTTTTCGAAGATCGATCCATCTTGTTGAAGGCTAGATTTTAGCACACCCCCTTCCAGGATGGGATAGAATAGGATCACCTTCACATCGGGAGCAGCTGCGCATGATTCCCTTTTTTCGATCGACGAAAAACTTAAAATCCATCTCCATCATCATGCTCGTCCTCGGGGGCAGTCTCCTCCTGGCAGGCTGCGCTGCCGATAGCACCCCGCTGGTTTATGGCGTCTGGGATCAGACCGATGCGCCGCTCAAAGCCATCCGCCGCGTCAACGCCGATGGTTCCGCCCCTGCCAGCGTCATCGAATCCACCACCGGGCTGGTGGTGCAGAAATATTCCAACCGGCACAACTACGCCAACCCGATCTCGCCGGACGGGAAATTCATGGCTGTTTACGCTCAGAACCAGGATAACAACTGGGAATTGAACCTGCTGCCCACCTCAGTGGAGAAGAGTGATCCGCTTTTTAAACATTCCATGGGCAGTCAACCCTCGCTCTCCATCTCCGGTTTTTCGCCGGATAGTCGCTACTACGTTTTCACCGAGCAGGATTCCCAAAGCGGTTTGTTCACCATTCAGATCTACGACCTGCGCGCCAAAGCACTGCTCCCTCCCAAAAGCGGAGCCTTCTTTGCCGATTTCTTCCCAAACTCAAATGATTTGCTCTCTGTGGGAGTGGGTCCTACCGGCGAGATCGCTGGCGTTCAGCGGGTGGGTCTGCCTTCCCGCACGGAGCAATCCATCTACAAGCCTCCCCAGGGCGAACAGATCGGCTTGCTGCTGATCAGCCCGGATGAAAAAAACCTGCTTGTCTATGACCTGGCCAAAGCCACCCTAGATCAGGTCCCCCTGGATGGCAGCAAACGCACCACCCTCTACCAGTTCGGCGGGGATATCGGCGCCGCCTTCACCCCTGGTGCCGGCTATTTGGTGCTTACCGACCTCTCCCAGGCGGTGCAGCGCCTTGTCGTCTTCGATCCGCAATTCCGCGAGATCTACCGCCAGGATGGCGTCGGTTCGGGGACGCTCGCATTCTCTGAGAATGGGAAAACCATCGCCTTCATGTCCGGCGCACCGGATGCCATGACCCTGAACACCCTAACCCTGGACCCCGTTACCAAGCCAGTCAAGATCTCGGATGGCGGGGTGTACTATCAACCCCGCTTCTCCCCCGATGGCAGCCGGATTGTTTACATCGAATACAAAGGCCCTCAGGAAAAGACCGGTGAGCTGTATGTTTCCGGCACGGATGGCACCGGACGCAAGCTGCTGGATGCCGGGGTGACCTCCTTCACCTTCGGGGTCAACAACTCCCTGTTGTATTTCAAGTCGGATATTTCCGACGCAAAAAATCCCAAGACCTCGCTTTATCGCATTGGATTGGATGGGTCTGCGAAATCGCAGGTGGCCCAGCCAGAGCCTGGGTTCGCCGCCCTGCTGGATCAATAGCTTTTGTCTCTCCGACCTGGAATTATTTAAAACAAAAATGCTGCGCGGGTTGCGCAGCATTTTTTTGTGTGCTTGAAACTACTTCAATTCGTAGGTCACGTTTGCCGAAGCCGAGACTGACATCTGCCCGGAGGCGATGGGTACTGGCATGCTGGCCATATTAGCTGCGCCGCCACCCTTGCCGTCATAATACATAGGGGCTGGAGAGCTATTGGAATAAACATTGATGAATTGCACGGGCCCCAAAGTGGCACCCGCTGCCTTGGCAGCTTCCTCCGCCTGGGTTTGCGCACTCGCCATGGCTTTCGCCCGGGCTTCACTGAGGGCTTTTTCTTTATCGGTCACATCAAAAGAGATGCTGTTGATCGTGTTCGCCCCGTTTCGCACGGTGCTATCCAGGATCACGCCCAGCTTTGAAAGGTCACGGACGGTCACATAGACCGAATTATTAGCCGTGAAATAAGAGCGGGTTACGGTTCCATCCGGACCATAATCCTGGCTGGGGTTGATATTGAACCCCGAAGTCTGGATATCTTTATCCTCCACACCCAGCTTCTTCAGGGAGTCGCGGATGCCCTGCGCGGCGGCAGTGTTCTTATCCAGTGCCTCGGTAACCGTATCTCCCTGGGTGGTAACTCCGATATTCACGTAAGCCAAATCGGGTGTGACGGACACCGTGCCATCCCCATTCACATTGATCGTACGAAGCTGCGGTGTTGGGTTTGCCTGCACGGTCAGGCAGCCGGCCAGGGTAAAGATAAGCACGGCAGCCGTCAACAATACTACTGAGATTCGTTTCATTTCTACCTCCTATCGGGTACTATACTGATTAGACGTTCCATGTTTGAAAAAGTTCCCGGAGATTTCCCGGATTTTCCTGACTGAGATATTGTATTTTGATTTAAAACATGTTATTATATTTTCGTCCCTCCAACCGGTTGCCCCCCTCAACCGGTCGGGGGGATTACTTTTAAGAAAACCCGGGGTTTCCCCCGGGTGATTTTTTCCGCTATGGCAGGTACTGGATGGTGACGAGCCCCACTGCTGCATCCACCTTCACCACCTGAACCTCGCTGGCAGTTGCCGCCTCCGGAGAGCTGACCACGCTGCCCGACCGGGTGAAATCAGATGGATAGGTGGGGATCGCCAGGGCAGTGCTCAGTTCAATGCGCACCGCGGCGTTTTGGGGCACCTGGATGACTGTTTGCCCCACCGCCTGGCTGATCTTGATAGTCTCCTTACCGTTTTCTGGCAGGATAACACTCGTCTGCCCCACACCAGAGGATAGTTCCAGGTTCTTGATCTGTAATCCGTCCAGGTTGAATTGCATGTTTCCCGCGCCCATTTCGGCTGAAACAACATACACAACCACGGGGTTCAGCTTGAGATCCCAGGTCAATGAACTGGTAACTCCGCTAAAGGGTGTGTAGGTACCCTGGGTGGTGTCGTTTATGTAAAAGCTGGCGCTTGTGCCGTCCACCTTTACCGAGCTTTGCACCTTACCTGTATCCGTAACACTGCCCTCGACCAGGTATTTCTCACCTGCTTCTCCGCCCACCAGCATTTCCCCCATGGGCATGGTCAGCGATCCGCTCGCATCGGTGGCACCGTTCCGTTCCAGCGCGATCGGCTGGGTCGCCGCTGATTGAAACGCGGGGTTATACCGCGCCACATAGAACGTCCCGGCAACCAGGGCCAACCCCACCACCAGACCCACCACCGCCGACCACACTCCGCGGTGATCAACGATCAGGTCAACACCCCAGGCGATCAGGAGCACCGGCCAGAATTTGATCAGCACGTCCAGCGCGGACATGGGCAGGTAACCAAAATTGCATCCCAGGAAGATAACGCCCAGCCCAATCCCCACCACCGGTCCGGCGTACCCGGAACGGTTTACCAGGCTATCGATCCCGCCGATGATGAACAGCAGCGGCCAAAGGTTAACGATCACTTCCCAGGTATCCCCGGAGATCGCCCCGGTGTTGTTGAGGAACAACACCACCCCAACCACGATCAGAAGTACCGGCCAAAAAATACTGTAGTGCCTTCGTTTATTTTCCATATCATTTTCCTCCACGGGTCGCTCTCAGGATAATGACCACCCCTGCCGAGATCAGCAGCGCTGGCCAGAGGATCATCGTCTTGAAAGTATCCCACCAGTTGTTCGGCAGCAGCTCCAGCAGCGAAAAAGCTCCCAGCAGGATCATGCCCACCCCCAAATAGGTCAGCAGGCGGGGGTCGCGGGAGGAGAAAAGCTGCCGGATCTCCTCCCCGATCAATTTGAATCGTTCAGCAAAATCATCCGGCTGCGGGACCCGGTTGGATCCCGTCCCGGGCAGGTGATCTTCGCGCGGCATGATCACCCACAGCGCCAGGTAGAGCAGGAACCCCAGCCCCGTGGCCAGCACCAGCAGGAAGAAGAACACCCGCACCCACAGCACATCCAGCCGCAGGTATTCCGACAGTCCCTGGCAGACCCCGCCGAGGACGGCGTTATCCTTCGTACGGTAAAGCGTGCCTGTCATAATTTACGCTATACCTTCTTGGGCGAAAGCGCCTTGATGAGCACCACCGCGCCGCCGATGATGAGCGCAACCGGCCAGACGTAAATTCCGAAGGAGGTATCCAGGAAGCCGAAGAAGAGCGCCATCACCAGCAGCGCCAGCGCCGGGATCCACGCCCAGCGGTTCTTCGCCTCGCCCGTGGGCAGCAGCGCCACAAGTCCGAATGTGATCGCCAATCCCAGGAACATCACCCCCACTCCAGCCATGGGGTAATACTGGCTGACGCCGATCAGCGCGGCGACGGAGAAGAGCGCCCCGCCCGGGATGATCGCCCACCAGTTCTGGTGATCGGTGAGATAGATGATCAAGAAGCTTAAACCGATCATTCCAAGCAAGAATACAGGAGCAAGGCCTCCGGGAAATCCCGGGATCATCGGCAGGATGATTACGCCCGCCAGCCCGATCAGGCTGCAGCCGGGGATGAGCGCCCACCATTGCTTCCGGTCCACAAGAAACACATAAATGAACACCGCGCCAGCCGCGGCAAAGATCGCTCCCATGACCACTGCCCAGGTGGAACCCTGCAGGTCCATGATCCCCAGGCTCTGCAGCAGGGTGATCACCCCGATCACCAGCAGCACAATTCCAACAATGATCCGCCAATCAACTTTCTTCATTTCGACATTCCTTTCGTGAATTATTGAATACTGACCGATCCGACAGCCGAATCGATCTTGATCTCCACTTTGTTTTCCGCTGTTTCATAATCCGGTGAGAGGTAGCGCTCCCCGTTGAAAGGGAACCTCTGCTCGTCGATCGTCTTCTTCATCAGCGCGGCTTCCACCTTGATGCTAGCAGATACGCCCTCCGGCACGGTCATCTCCACGCTGGCCGCCCCGGCGTCGATATCCACCAACGTATACCCGGCTTTTGCCGGCAGGATGATCTTGCTTGAGCTGGCTCCGGTATCCAGATCAAATTCCTTCACCTTCAAATCAGTCAGGTCGCAGGTCACCTCGCTGGCGCCGGTTTGCAGGGATAGTTTTAGAGGAATTGAATCCGTGAGCCGAACGATCCAATCCGGTCCTTCATCCGGGAAACCGTATTCACCCTCCAGGTTCACCTTCAGCGATGAACCACTTTTGGAGGTTTTTTTCCTGAACCCGCCGTAAAATTCACCTTCCACCAACCCCCCCTCTTTGGCAACACCGCTGATATTAAGCTTGCCCGCCCCATGCTCGAAAATGATCTCCGCTTCCTGTGCCCCATCCAGCGGGATGGAATCTGTCTGCGCAGGCTGATGGTGGCGTCCGTGGTATTCATGGTAATTCGAACCCCGCGGACGGATCAGGAACCAGATGCCCAGGGCGATCAGAAAGAACGGGCCGATGAGCGCCCAGATATTTACGTTGGTAAACCATCCCAGCGTCACTCCCAGGCCAAGCACCCCCAAAAGGATCAGCACGATCCCCCAGTAGACACGCCGAATATTCATTGTTCCCTCGCCCTTCTACGGTTGCCCGCGGTTGAATAGCGGTCGCAGCAGGATCAGGATGCCCGCCGCCACCAGCAGCAACGGCCAGTAGATCCCGGTTGCGGTGAAAGCGCCAAAGATGGCTCCGAAGATGGTGAAGAGGATCAAACTGGTGAGGATCACATTCAGCCCGCGCCGCACCGAATAGCGGTTCCCCCCGCCGGTAACGGATGCCAGGATGATCCCCACCCCCACAAAGCCGGGAATGAGCGTCCAGGCATACGCCCAGGACTCGAACATGCCGTAGACCGCCTGGAAGTAAAGGATCCCACCGATCCCCGCCACGATGCAGGCTGGAACAGCCATGTCCGGCACGCCGGTGATGAGCCCAATGACAAAAAGCAGCACCCCCACCCCCACAATGATCAGCGGCCACATATAGGTGATCTGCGCCTGCAGACCCGGCACCAGGTTGGTAATCGCAAAGAATACCCCCGCCAGGATCAGGATCACCCCGATCGCAATTGCCGATTTCTGACGCGTTTCCATAACTTCCTCCGTGGAAAGATTAAGATTTTATGAGTATAACGATAATTCTAACGGAAAGTTGCATGTTGTGATAATTAATTTTGACGAACCTTTATATTGTACAGAGGTATATAAGAGCCCTTGACTTTTATCTTTTTCGCCCTATAATGGGAATATCTACTGATTTTGTCCGATTTCTGGAGACGAATGGGAAAATGCATGTGTATGTGGCGGGGCTCAGCTTGACCTCCGCCTGAGATAAGAAAAACCTTCAGCCAGCTGGATCAGGCGGCGGAAGCTACCCCGCAGAATTCGCAAGTGTCGCGCGGAAGCAACCGCTGCTTTTTAATTCCCGGCTGGCTTTTTCTTTTGAAAGGATTCACCCATGAAAATCTATAACGATATCACCGAGCTGGTCGGGCACACCCCGCTCGTCCGCCTTGAACCGCATCGCTGTCGGCAGCCAGGCTGCAGATCGTCGCCAAGCTGGAGTACTTCAACCCCTCCCACTCGGTCAAGGATCGCATCGGGTTGGCCATGGTCGAGGCGGCCGAAAAGCAGGGGCTCCTCAACAAGGACTCGATCATCATCGAACCCACCAGCGGCAACACCGGCATTGCCCTGGCCATGGTCGCCGCCGCGCGCGGCTACAAATGCGTCCTCACCATGCCGGAAACGATGAGCAGGGAACGCCGCATGCTCCTGCGCGCCTACGGCGCCGAGCTGATCCTCACCCCCGGCGCCGAGGGCATGGGCGGCGCCATCCGCAAGGCGGAGGAGATCGCCGCCACCGACCCGCGCTACTTCCTGCCCCAGCAGTTCAAGAACCCCGCCAACCCCGAGATCCACCGCCGCACCACCGCCGAGGAGATCTGGGCGATACCGATGGCAGGGTGGATATCTTGGTGGCGGGCGTGGGCACCGGCGGCACCATCACCGGCGTGGGCGAGGTGCTCAAGGAACGCAAGCCCTCCGTGCAGGTGGTGGCCGTCGAGCCGGATGCCTCGGCGGTGCTCTCCGGCGAGCCCAAAGGCCCGCATCCCATCCAGGGCATCGGCGCCGGTTTCATCCCCGAAGTGCTGAATACGAAGATCTACGACCACATCGTGCGGGTAAAGAACGAGGATGCCTTTGCAACCGCCCGCGCGATGGCCACCCAGGAAGGCCTGCTGGTGGGCATCTCCTCCGGCGCGGCCGTCTGGGCTGCACTGCAGGTGGGTGCCGAGCCTTCCAGTAACGCGGCAAGCTGATCGTGGTCATCATCCCCTCCTTTGGCGAGCGCTACCTGAGCACCCCGCTCTACGCGGACCTGGGGGGATGACATGAACAGCGCACAGCTTTCAACCGCAGTGCCCGATGAAAAAATGAAAAACGAACCCCGCGATATCCTCAACCTGCAACCCCGTAAGAAGGGAGCTTTCGCCCGCATCCGTGCCGATATCCAGTCGGTTTTCGACCGCGACCCGGCTGCCCGCTCTGTGATCGAAGTCCTGCTCACCTACCCCGGCCTGCACGCCATCTGGGGGCACCGCCTCTCGCACTGGCTCTGGACCCATCACCTCAAGCTGCTTGGGCGCGTCACCCAGACCTTCTTCCGCTGGCTGACCGGCATCGAGATCCACCCCGGCGCGACCATCGGCGAGCGATTTCTTCATCGACCACGGCATGGGCGTGGTCATCGGCGAGACGGCCGAGGTGGGCCGCAACGTCACCCTCTACCACGGGGTCACCCTGGGCGGCGTCAGCCTCAACAAGGGCAAGCGCCACCCCACCCTGGAGGATAACGTGGTGGTCGGCGCCGGCGCCAAGGTGCTGGGCGCCATCACCATCGGCGCATCCAGCCGCATCGGCGCCAACGCCGTGGTGGTCAAGGATGTGCCCCCCGATTCGGTGGTGGTCGGCGTCCCGGGGCAGGTCGTCCACCGCACCCAGCCGCACGATAACTCTCCCGACCTGGCGCATAACCGCCTGCCGGATATGCTCACAGAGTCCATCGTCTCCCTGATGCAGCGCGTGGACGCGGTGGAATCCACCCTGCACCTGCATGGCATCCAGCACCCGGTCCTGAATGGCGACGGCGCCTGGAAGGACGAGCACCCCGGCGATGAAAAGCCGGAACCTCCCGCCAAAGTGATCCACGCCCCGCAGGATGGGCAGTGGCGCGGTGAAGATTTCCAGATATAAAAATACCCGGGGAGGCACTCACCTCTCCGGGCGATTTCTAATCGGGTCTGATCAGCTTTTCTTTCGGAAATTGACCACCAGCACCGCGCCCAGGCCCAGCGCGCACAGCGCGATGATCCCCATCCCCAGCGTTCGGCGGTCCAGTTTGGGCAGACCCGATATCAGTGGTTCCGGGGTGGGTGTGGCGGTGGCAGTGGGGGTGTAATAGGGTGTGGCGGTTTTGGTTGGCACGCGCGATGTGGCTGTCCGCGTGGGACGGACGGAGGTGGCAGTGGGCGTGGGGGTGATGGTCACCGTGGGGGCAATTTTAATGATCAGCTTCATTCCGTTATAAATGGTTGTGGAGCCCACCAGCGAATTCATCTGCTGGATCTCGTTGATGTGTACTCCGTAAGCCACGGCGATGCTCCACAGCGTCTGCCCAGGCTCGACGATGTGCACCACCGAGCCATCCGGATAAGGGGTAGCGGTGATCACCGGCTGCATCACCTGCGAGATCACGGGGGCTTTGGTGCCGGTTATACCTGTGGCTGTGCTGTTGCCAGTAGCCCCCGCCCGGTAAGCCGCGTGAACGATATAGACGGTGCCCGTACTGCTATCCGCTACGCCCGCACCAATGTGGGTGTAATTGGAGTTGGTCATGGGGATCATGTGGGCGGCATCCGACCAGACTGCCGCGATCCAATCGAGGGTGCCAGCCCTGGAGCGTGCCCAGTTTTCGGTGGCAAAAACCGTCCCGCCGCTGCCATAACCCGCGGCAGATATCCTGCCGGCTACGTTTCCGATGTGGTCGCTCAGGTTATTATCTGCCATATACTGCGCGGTCCACTGAGCAGTGCCATCCAGAATGGGATCTTCGATCAGCGCCGGCAGCCCGTTGGCGGTGCGGATGCTGTTGACCAGCGCAATGAGATCGCCCGTTGAAATGTTACCGGATTGCACCGTGGTGGAAAGGGCAGCCAGCAGGGAAACAGCCAGCCCAAACGCGAGAAGAATCGGGAATACAATTCGCTTCATCGGTGGGAATTATACCAAAGGCGGTTTTCCCCCTCCGAGGCGCAGTTAAGGATATTCTTAATCATTAAATAGACAACAGCCGGGGTTTTCGGCTGTTGTCATCATCCAGCAAATATTGCGGTTTAGGAAAGCGCCCTCTCCGCTCCGCCGTACCCAAACGACTCAGCTACCACCAGGAAATCGGTGGCAGCGATCATTCCCACCAGGCCGCCCTTTTCATCCACCACGGGCAGGTGGTGAATGCGCATTTCCTTCATCTTGGCAGCGCATTCCTGCACGGTCATCGTCTGGGGCACCATCACAACCGGCGTGTGCATGATCTCCTTCACCTTCACCTTGGAGGGATTTTGGCTGTGTGCCACGATCTTGTCGCAGATATCTATGGTGGTAACGATGCCATATTCCGGGCTGTCTGCCGTTTTGTTCACTAGCAGGCTGTCCACGTAGCGCCGGCGCATCAGTGCCAGGGCCTCCGTTACAGGTGCCTCGGGGTCGATGAACAGGATCAGGTTGATCATCCAGTCTCGTACGGTGGATTTCATATTTCGTCTCCGTTGGGTGAAATGGATTGCTCTAGGCGTATTGTAGCACGTTCAGCGCGGCCACTTCCAGCCCTGCAGGGTTGCCAGCGCGCCCGTATCCGTCAGGTCCAGTTGGATGGGGGTGACCGATATATAGCCCTGCTTGATGGCGCCAAAATCGGTGTCATCCTCCTCCACGCCGGTCGGGGCCTCACCGCCAATCCAGTAATACGGTTTGCCGCGCGGGTCCTCACGCCGCACCAGCTCGTCGCGGTAAATGCGCTGCCCCTGGCGGGTTACCTTCCAACCCTTGATCTCGCCTTCCGGGATGCCGGGCACGTTCAGGTTCAGCAGCGTGCCGGTTGTAAATCCTTTTTTCAAAAGCATCTGCGCCGCTTTGCGGGCTGCCCGCGCCGCGGGCTTGAAGTCGAACGGTCCGCTGGAATATTCAGCACTATCCAGGGAGACCGCGATGGCCGGGATGCCAGAGATGGCAGCCTCCATGGCCGCAGTCACCGTGCCTGAATAGGTTACATCGTGACCCACGTTCGCGTTCGGGTTGATCCCCGAAACCACCAGGTCCAGCGGCGTTTCGATGAATCCCAGAATGGCGAGTGCAACGCAATCGGAGGGCGCTCCGTCACTGCAGAAAGCCTGGCTGCCATCGGCCAGCACCGCCCTGCGCACCCGCAGCGGACGGTGCATGGTCTTCACATGCCCCGATGCGCTCCAGTTTCGGTCGGGCGCCAGCACGGTCACCTCGCCGATCCTGCGCATTTCTTTGGCCAGCGCCAGCAGCCCTGGTGCATTCACGCCGTCGTCGTTCGTAACCAGGATGTTGAGTTTCTTTTCAGTCATTTCATTTCTTTCAAGGAGAATATCATCCGGCTGAATTTTAACCGCTTTGGATTAAATGGGTTAAGAAACATCAAGGCGCCCGATGCGGGCGCCTTGATTAACTTCGGTGGAAAGGTGGCTTACTTCGCGTTGCCCGTATCCACGATGAGTTCAGCAGGGGATTTCTTGCTCTGCAGGATGGCCCAGATCACCGCCACCAGCAGCAGGGCTGCCACAATGTATTCCGCGATGACGTTGTTCGCGTATCGCACGATCAGGGGCGCTGCCAGCAGGCTGATCAGATTGACCACCTTGATCATTGGGTTGAGCGCCGGACCGGCGGTGTCTTTTAGCGGATCGCCGACGGTATCACCCACCACACTGGCTTTGTGCCGTTCTGAACTTTTGCCGGTGTTGGCTTTGATGTTCACCGGTTCGTCTTCGATGGACTTCTTGGCATTATCCCAGGCGCCGCCGGCGTTGGCCATAAAGACCGCCAATAGCTGCCCGGAGAGGATCACCCCGGCCAGGAAACCACCCAGGGCTTCCACGCCGAACGCCAAACCGACCACCAGGGGGGTGATGGCGGCGATGATCGCCAGCGGAAGCAGTTCCTTCTGTGCCGAGCGGGTGGAGATGCCCACCACCTGGGCGTAATCCGGGGTCACCGTGCCTTCCATGATCCCGGGGATGCGGAACTGTCGTCTAACCTCTTCCACGATCTGCCCCGCCGCGCGGCTGACCGCGCGGATGGCGAAGGCGCTGAACAACCAGGGGATGGCTCCACCGATCAGGAAGCCGACGAAGATCATCGGGGCTGAGATGCGGATCGAATCCATCACCTCTACACCCATGGACGCCTGAACATGACTCACATCGGTGATGTAGGAAGCGAACAGGCTCACCGCCGCGATGACAGCCGAGGCGATGGCCACACCCTTGGTGATGGCTTTGGTGGTGTTGCCCACCGCGTCCAGGTCTGCCATGATCTGACGGGCTTTCTTGGTCTCTTCATCCTCCAAGCCATGCCAGGCCATCTCACCGATGCCATTGGCGTTATCAGCGATGGGTCCGTAGGAATCCATGGCCACATTGTTGCCCGTGTGGCTGAGCATGCCGATGCCGATCATCGCGATCCCATAAAGGGTGTAAATGGGCGGCATGTCCCTGTAGAGGATCACTGCAAAAACGAAGGATAACCCAATGAGCAGGGTGGCCCACACGGCCGACTCCATCCCGAGTGAAAGCCCGGAGAGGATGGTGGTGGCGGAGCCAGTCTGGGTGGATTTGACCACTTCCTTCACCGGCGCGCGTTTGGTGGCCGTGAAGTAGGAGGTAAGCGGGTTGAACGCCACCGCCAGGCCCACGCCGATGGTGGTGAGCATCGCCAGACGCCAATCGTTGGCGTAGAGGATGGCCACCAGGAAGGACCAGAACACCGTGTTGATGCTGGAAACTTCGTAGGAGCGGAACATGGATTCCTCGGCGTCGTGCGCGCGCAGGAATTTGACCGGGATCGATTCCCAGATCGGCACAGTGAAGGTGCCCAGGATCGAGCTGATCACCCCGATGGCGCGGATGACGAGCGGGTAGATGATCCATTTGATGCTGTGGGTCGGGTCCACTTCCATCAGCGCAAGACCCAGGATCAGCGCAGAAACGATGGTGACCTCGTAACTTTCGAAGATATCCGCAGCCATGCCGGCGCAGTCGCCCACGTTATCGCCCACCAGGTCGGCGATGACGGCCGCGTTGCGCGGGTCGTCTTCCGGAACGCCCACTTCCACCTTGCCCACCAGGTCGGCGCCCACATCTGCAGCCTTGGTGTAGATGCCGCCGCCCACGCGCATGAAGAGCGCCAGCAGCGTCCCACCGAAACCGAAACCGAGCAGCACGTCCGGGGCGGCCGGTCCGAAGATGATGAAGATCACAGTACCGCCCAGCAGCCCCAACCCATCGGTGAGCATGCCGGTGTAGGTGCCGGAGTAATAAGCGATGGAGAGGGCTTCATTGAAGCTGCGGCGGGAGGCAGAGGCGGCGCGCACATTGGCCTGGATGGCCATGCGCATGCCATATTGCCCCACGATCAGCGAGAAGCTTGCCCCGGCGATGAATGCGAGCATTCTGCCCACCGCGATGATGGTGGTTGTGTTATCGGGGAACATCAGGGTCGCTTCTTCGGTCGGGGGAACCACATAGACGCTCAGGAAAAGCGCCACTGCCATGACTGCAATGAAGGGCAGAATGGTGCGCAGCTGTTTGGAAAGGTACGCATCAGCGCCTACGCGGATCGCGTTCCAAACTTCCTGCATTTTCTCGGTACCTTTATCTTTGGCGAGCACACCTTTTCTCAGCCAGGCGGCATAGATCAGGCTGACAAACGCGGTCACCAGCACAAGTACAATAGCGAGCTGTTCAAAATTATCCAGGCCCAGCCTTGAGCCCATTCCTAAAATGTCTAATTCCATCTCGGCTCCTTGATAAAAATTTTTACAGCCGGATCACACCTGCCTGACAGATTCCCTGGGATTGGCGTTGGGTACCTGTGTGGGGAACGGAAAGCGCAAGGCGACCCGACTGAATCGTTTATCAAAATTCCGCGTTAAACCTGCGGAATTTGACCGATTTTAATCGATTTTTAACCAAGCGGTAAGGGTTTGCTGCTTGATCCCCCGCTACCACACCCGTTCAAGATCAGGGTTTTCGCAGGCGCGTCTGCCCACCTTGGCCATGTCGATCCATTCCCCGCCCACCTTCACCCTAACCACGTCGGCGGTGAAATCAGTGACCGTGTTGGCGTGGTTATCGAAGAGGGAGGAACCCACAGCGTAAATATCCACCGGAACCTTGAGTTTTTCAAATCGTGCAATGCGCTCGGTATTGAACCCGCCCGAGACCACGATCTTCACCGCGCGGCAGAAGTTGCGGGCCCGCTCGCGCCACGCGCCGGGAATATCCCAGGATTCCCAGTCGTTATCCAGTGCGTTGCGCACATTGAAAACCAACCGCGGAGTCACCCCCAGGTCCAGAGTCGCATCCCCCAGCGGCGGTACAGAAACATCCCGCAGCGAGCCACCTGTATCCAGACGCACACCGAAAAGTTTAAAGCAATCCGCTTCTTCGGTCTTGCCTTCGTCCAAAAGCTGACTGTATTCATGGAACATAGCCCGGCAGACTTTCAGCGAATCCTGCACGCAATCGTTGTTGAAATCCACCAGCGCGATGCGCGGAATGCTGGCCGGCAGCGTATGCGAGAAAGCCACCATCGCCCCCGCGGTATCCCCCATGAAGGTGGCGATGGCCGAGTGCGCCACGGTTCCCCCGCCCATCCCGCCCCACCAGTCCCCCTGCGCATCGGTGGAGATGACCGGCCCGAGGGTTGAGGAGTGATCCAGGTTGAAGCGCTGCACGGCAATGTTGTATGCGTATCCATCCCCGGCTTGCACTTCATGGATATCAAAACGGGCTGGGAAAAAGAGCATGGGTTTGCCGTGCGCGGCTACCAGTGTTTCCAGCACGTTCGTAGCCACCCGGCTGGCGCGGGTGAGGATGCCGAGGGTCGGCGTTTCCAGAATGGCAAAATCGCGGTAGCGCCCGCGAACCTTAAGTACGGGTTGGATGTGCTCGGGGTCGCCGTCATAATGCACCTTGCAGCCATCATGCACTGCCCACACCTGGAGCTTTTCGGAAGTATCCACAAATTGGTCATTCTGCCAGTAACCGGTGCAATGGCGCAGCATGGCCAGGGATTTATCCACCCCTACCACCAGGGTGGTGCCCGCCCGGCGGGTGAACCACTGCATCTCCACTTCCAGGTCACCGGGGTGGATCTTGGCTTCCTGTAAATGCTCCGGGATGCCCGGCCGGTTTCCTTCCAGGGTGGAACCTTCCGCCGAAAGGGCAGAGAGCATCACGGCCACGTTCACAAAGTATTTATCGGTGTACCATCCCTGGCGCATGCGCTCGATATCCAGCTTAAAAGTGCTGTTTGTCAGGCGCTGGTGATCAAAGATGCTCATTCGTCCTCCAGAAACTCAGGCTGTTGGAATAATACACCATTAAATCGTTGCGAATAGTCCTGCGAATGGTTTAAAATGAAATTATGGCAAATCTTGAAGTGGTTGCCCGCTGGGTGATGTTTTTCGGTATTGGGCTGCTGATCACCGGCGCGCTGCTTTGGGGGATCAGTAAGATCCCAGGCATCGAGAAGTTTCCTTCCGGCATGTTCACCTTCCAGGTGGGCAATGCAACTTGCTTCTTCCCCATCCTGCTCTCGATCGTCCTCAGCATTCTATTGACCATTGTTTTGAACGTGATCGTAAAAATGATGAACCGCTGATTTCTCTGCCTTCATTCCTTAACCAACCAATCAGCCATTCAACGATTCAACAATCTTATACTCCCACGTGATCTCGGCCACTCCTCGCAGGGTGGCTGCCACCGAACAGTATTTATCCTGCGAAAGCTGAATGGCTTTTTCGGCATCCTTTTTGGATATTCCAGAACCTGTGATCGTATAAGTCAAGTGGATCGCGCGGAAGGTCCAGGGCGGTTCCTTGTCCTGTTCCGCGCTTACAGCCACATCCAGCCCGCGCAGGTCCAGTTTCTTCTTCATAAGGATCTCGACCACGTCCACAGAAGTGCAGGATGCCAGCCCCACCAGGATCAGATCGGAAGGCTTCATCCCAATGCCCTCATCCGGCGTGGAAAGCACCACGGAGTGATTGGTGGAATCCGTCCCGACAAATTTCTTGCCCCCGATCCAGCTCACATTCGCTTTTGCCATTAGGTTGCTCCAATTTATTAAACGATTTAAATGAATTATACCGACCTTATTTCCCGCTCCAGATGGGTTGCGTGTTTTTCAGGTTTGACGATAATTATTCCATGGATTTCACCCAATCGAAAACCTTATTGACAGAACGTTTGTTCTTATATATAATAGAACAAATAATCGAAAGGTGATCGTGAGGAGGATGGCATGACACGCGACAGAGAGATGGAGGAAAGGCTTCACCGCATCCTGGAATTTTTAAGCAGCTTCCAGGAAAAATCGGGGTATTCCCCCTCCATCCGGGAAATCGGGGATAAGATCGGCGTCAAATCCACCTCGCTTGTGGATTTCTACCTGGAAAAACTCGAAGCTCGCGGAGCCATCGTCCGCGATAAGCACATCTCGCGCTCGATCCGCGTCCTTTCCAACTCCCTTAAGGAAGTCTTCCGCATCCCGGTTTTGGGGCGCATCGTCGCCGGCGAGCCCATCCCCGTTCCGGGTTCCGACCTGGATTATTTCAACTCCGAAGATTCGGTGGAGATCGCCTCCAGCATCCTGCCCTCGCGCGAGCGAGCTGAGGACCTTTTCGCCTTGCAGGTGCAGGGCAACTCCATGGTGGATGCCATGGTCAACGACGGTGATATCGTCATCATGAAGCCAACCCGGATCGCCGAAAATGGCGATATGGTTGCCGTCTGGCTGCCGGACCGGGATGAAACCACCCTGAAATACTTCTATAAAGAAGGCGATCGTTACCGCCTCCAGCCCGCCAATCCCACCATGGCACCTATCTTCATTGAGCGCTCCCGCCCGCTGGAGATCATGGGTAAGGTCGTCATGGTCCTCCGCCAGGTACACCCGGCTCCGCTGGCCGCCTGATTTTTCGCCACACCCAACACTGCCATCCAAACCTTTTTGAATTAATCGTAGATTATTGGTATCCGGTGATTTCTTTTCATCCCTGGAGGAGAAATGAGTGATACCCTGCATAATGAAATTTATGCCTCACAAAATCAAAAGCCAACGGATGAGTTACTGGATATTTGGAGGACGAATAACCGCCTCGAATGGACCGATGCCACATTTGACGTCATTCAGGAAATATTAAAGGATCGGGGGCTTGATATCCCGCGCCAGAATGAGCCAATCCGGAGTAAGCCCAAGCCTGCCCCTCCGGAAATCACTTATATGGGTTTTGTTGGTTTTTATTTTTCCGCCACCGGACGCGTGGGGCTGGGCACCTATTGGCTGCTGGGGGTTCTTCCTTATTTCGTTCTTACCGTTGCTGCGCGGGTTTTGGCTGACTTGATCTTGAATGACTGGTTCCTGGAGGGATCCGCCCTTTATTTAATCGCCCTTCTACTCTTTCAGCTATTCTTTTTATGGTGCTTTATCGCCATGACCATAAAACGGTGCCATGACCGGGATAAATCCGGTTGGTTCATTCTGATAAATTTGATCCCCTTTATCGGGGGAATTTGGTTTTTTATCGAGACCTGTTGTATTCCCGGGACGAAAGGTCCCAACCAATTCGGGACGAAAAGTTTTTAACCATTGAACCATTTTGGGAATAAAAAAAGAGACGCTCTGCGCGTCTCTTTTTGGGTTTCTAAGAACTAGGCAACTTCCACAACGCCGCCAGCGGCTTCGATCTTGCTCTTGGCATCCGCAGCAGCAGCCTTGGCAACACCGGTCAGCACCTTTGCGCCTGCGGTCTCGGCCATGGTCTTGGCTTCCACCAGGCCCAGGTTGGTGAGCTGGCGAATGACCTTGATGACCTCGATCTTCTTGGGACCGGCATCCTTAAGGACAACGTCGAACTCGGTCTTTTCTTCAACGGGTTCAGCCGAAGCTCCACCACCAGCGGGGGCAGCCACAGCCACAGCGGCAGCGGCGGAAACGCCCCATTTTTCTTCCAGGGCTTTCACCAGTTCAGCGGCTTCCAGAACAGAGAGCTTGCTCAGTTCTTCAACCAATTTTTCTAAATCAGCCATCTTATTACTCCTTCATTTTCTTTCGTTCAACAAATTTTCCATTGTTGATTGTTTAAGGATGATCGGATCTTCCTATCAACCAATCAACATCCAATCATCCTAGGCAGCCACAGACTGTTCGGAATGCGCCTTGATGACGTACGCCATCCGGCGGGCAGGTTCGGCAAGGGTGCGGACGAGCTGCGTGGCAGGCGTATTGAGCAAGCCCATCAAGCGCGCGCGCATCACGGGCAGGGCGGGCAGATCGGCCAGTGCTTTCACCTGGCTGGCGCTCAGCAGATCCTTGCCCAGGTAACCACCTTTAAGCGCGAACCTCTCGGACTGCTTGGTGGCAACCTCGCTCAGGACTTTCGCCAGCGCGGGGGGGTCGCTGAACGCGAACCCGACCAGGGATGTGCCCTCAAATGCGTCGCTCTGGGGCAGTCCGGCTTCATTGATCGAACGGCTGATAAGCGTATTTTTAACCACGTGCAGCTCACCGCCAGCCTCGCGTGCTTTCGCGCGCAGGTTTTCGATCTCTTTTACGGTAACTGAAGTAAAGGACGCTGCAAATACCGCCTGGCTTTGTTCCAGCCATTGGGAGTATTGCACCTGCAATTCAGCTTTATGCTTCTTTGAAAATGCCAATGAATTTCACCTCCTTTCCTCAAATTTAAAAAATCTTTGCCTGTAAAGACAGGCAAAGACATGTTTCCGTTTCAGGAATCATTGCGCCTAAGCGCTATTGTCTTCACCTGGGCAGGAAATTAAGCCATCTCTGGCACCGGCCGTCTTCGGCGATCGCCCCCATCTGGAGGCGGGCATTATTTTACTTGAAAAATGTTTTCCGGGCAAGGAACTTCCTCACCCGGATAGATCTTATTCTTTTACGTTCATCGTCTGGGCGGCGTTCGCGTCCACTTTGACGCCGGGGCCCATCGTGGAGGCCAGGGTGATCCGTTTGATATAGATACCTTTTGCAGCCGAGGGTTTCGCTTTTTTGATCGCGTCCATCAGCGCTGCCAGGTTATCGTAGAGCTTATCCACTTCAAACGAGACCTTGCCCACAGCTACGTGCACGTTGGATGTCTTATCCAGGCGGAATTCCACACGCCCGGCTTTGGATTCTTCGATCACGCGCGGTAGGTCCTGGGCATCCACAACCGTGCCCGCTTTGGGGTTGGGCATCAGTCCGCGCGGACCCAGCACACGCCCCAGCTTGCCAGCCTTGCCCATCATGTCCGGCGTGGCGATGGCCACGTCGAAATCGGTAAAGCCGTTCTGGATCTTGGTGATCCACTCATCGCTGTCGGCCACATAATCGGCTCCCGCTTCCTGGGCCTTGGTGGCGCCGTCGCCCTGGGCGAAGACCAGCACGCGCACTTTCTTGCCCAGCCCGTGGGGCAGAACCACCACGTCGCGTAACTGCTGATCCGCCTGGCGTGGATCCAGCCCCATGCGCATGTGCACTTCCACCGTGCCGTCGAACTTGGAGGTGGAGGTTTCCTTCACCAGGGTTAGCGCCTGGAGGGGTTCGTAAAAGGTGTCTTTCTCGATTTTGGCAATTGCTGCCTGGTATTTCTTTCCGTGTTTAGCCATTGTTTCTCCTAAGTGGTCTTAGCGGGCGTTATCGCCCTCCCACGATCAATCCACGACGGTGATTCCCATATTGCGGGCGGTGCCTTCAATTTGAAGCATAGCGCCTTCGACGTCAATGGCGTTCATGTCCTTGGCCTTCAACTCCGCGATCTGGCGGATCTGAGCCTTGGTCACTTTGCCCACCTTGTTGCGGTTGGGGACATCGGATCCTTTTTCAACGCCAGCAGCCTTCTTAAGCAGTTCAGCAGCCGGAGGTGATTTGAGGATAAAGGTGAACGACCCATCGGTATAGACGCTGATCTCGGCCGGGATGATTTCTCCGACCTGATTCTGCGTGCGGGCGTTGTATTCCTTGCAGAACGCCATGATGTTGATGCCATGCCCGGCCAGGGCCGGACCGATGGGGGGTGCAGGGTTGGCTTTACCAGCCGGTATCTGCAGACGGACGACAGTTTTAAGTTTCTTTGCCACGTTTCACTCCTTGGTGGTGTTAGCGGGTGATAGGGGAGCACCCTCCCACATTAAGACCCAAAGGGGTCAATGCTTACGATTTTTCAACCTGCAAGAAATCCAGCTCCACGGGGGTTTCCCGCCCGAAGAAGTTAACCAGGACGCGTACCTTGGTATGCACCTGATCAATATCCTGGACTGTCCCGCGGAAGTCGTTGAACGGCCCATCCACAATGCGGATGCGCTCGCCGACCTTGAAGGTTACCTTCACCAGCGGGGCTTCGTCTTCCATGCGGCGCAGGATCTGGTTCACCTCGTCGTCGCGCAGCGGGGTGGGCTGGTTGCCCATGCCCACGAACCCGGTCACGCCCGGGGTGTTGCGAACCACGTACCAGGATTCCTCCGAGAGCTTCATGTTCACCAGCACATAGCCTGGGAAAACATGGCGCTCCACCGTTCGGCGCTTGCCATCCCGCACCTCGATCTCTTCCTGGGTGGGGATGACCACATCGAAGATCATGTCTTTCATGTTCATGCTCTCGATGCGCTGCTCCAGGTTGTGGCGAACTTTATTCTCGTACCCGGAATAGCAGTGGATCACATACCAGGCAACCTCGTCGCTGATAATATCAACAACCGATTCCTCCGCACTTTTAGGAGCTGGCGCGGCGGCTTTGGGCGCGGGAGTATAAACAGGCTCCACTCCCTCAGGCTCGGGGGTCTGTTCCGGTTCTTCCCACACTTCGTTGTTGTTCAGATCATCCTGCTCAACCATTCATGCTCCTTGGTAATTCAAGCGCCTGCTTAGAGGCTTACCAGGTACCCGATTAGCCGCGAAAAAATGTAATCGAAGAACCCCAGCACCAGCCCGGTTCCGATCATCACGATCAGAACGATGTAGGTCATGCGGAAGGCTTCGCGGGGAGTGGGCCAGGTGACCTTGCGCAGTTCACCCAACGTCTCGCGCCACCAGCGCTGAAATCGGTTTGGTTTTTTGGCTGTTTCAGTCAAGGCACACTCCTCTTTTCAGTCTAAAATGCCGTCGTTCCCGTTTTGTATGAGAAGGACGGCTCCCACTTCTTCAGGCAGGCCAGGCAGGAATTGAACCCGCAACCTCCTGTTTTGGAGACAGGCACTCTGCCAAATTGAGCTACTGGCCTGTAAGGTTCACGGGTGCGATTTTTTTCGCAAAAATCGCACCCCTTCAACCAATTCTTATTTTGTCTCGCGGTGCAAGGTGTGCTTGCGGCAGCGCGGACAGTACTTCTTGAGCTCCATACGGCCGGGATCGTTCCTGCGGTTCTTCTCCGATGTGTAATTGCGCTCTTTGCAGTCCGAGCAGGCAAATGTGATCACCGGGCGGATATCTTTTTTCTTGGATGCCATTTTTTCTCACTTATCCACTCCCGGTCGCCCGGGAGCGGTATTCCTTCCTATGCAATGATCCTGGTGATGGCGCCAGCGCCCACCGTCAGACCGCCCTCGCGAATGGCGAAGCGCGAACCCTGCTCCAATGCCACCGGGACGATCAGTTCCACTTCCATCTCCACGTTATCCCCGGGCATCACCATCTCCACCCCCGCAGGCAGGGTGATCGAGCCGGTCACATCCATCGTGCGGATATAGAACTGCGGCCGATAGCCAGGGAAGAACGGTTTGTGCCGCCCACCCTCTTCACGCTTCAGCACATACACCTGCGCCATGAACTTGGTGTGCGGGGTGATGCTGCCAGCCTTGGCAACCACCTGCCCGCGTTCCACGTCCGTGCGCTCGATCCCGCGCAGCAGCAATCCCAGGTTATCCCCGGCCATGCCCTCATCCAGCAGTTTGTGGAACATTTCCACGCCGGTCACAACGCTGTTGCGGGTCTTTTCCTGCAGCCCGATGATCTCCACCGGTTCCCCCACCTTGATCTTGCCGCGGTCAACACGCCCGGTTACCACTGTTCCGCGCCCTTTGATCGAGAACACGTCCTCGATCGGCATCATGAACGGCTTGTCGGTCTCGCGTACGGGTTCCGGAATGTATTCATCCACCACCCGCAGGAGTTCCTTGATGCACTCGTATTCGGGCGCGTTCGGGTCGGTCGAGGTGCTTTCCAGCGCCTTCAACGCGCTCCCGCGCACGATCGGGGTGGTCTCGCCCGGGAATTTATACCCGGTGAGCATTTCGCGCAGTTCCATCTCCACCAGTTCCAGCAGTTCGGGGTCGTCCATCATGTCCACTTTGTTCAAGAAGACTACGATGCTCGGCACTTCCACCTGCCTCGCCAGCAGAACGTGTTCCTTGGTCTGCGGCATGGGACCATCCGGGGCGGCCACAACCAATATGGCTCCATCCACCTGGGCGGCACCGGTGATCATGTTCTTGATGTAGTCGCGGTGACCGGGCATATCCACATGGGCATAGTGCCGTTTCTCGGTCTCATATTCCACGTGGGCAATGTTGATCGTGATCCCGCGCGCTTTCTCTTCCGGGGCATTGTCAATGCTGTCATACGCCCGGAATTCGGCTTTGCCAAAAAACCCGCAGTATTTCGTGATCGCTGCGGTCAGGGTGGTCTTGCCATGATCAATGTGCCCCATGGTGCCCACGTTCAGATGCGGCTTGCTTCGGTCAAATTTCTGCTTCGCCATTCTTTCTCTCCTTTACCTGCTGCAAAATAATTTCAATTTTTGGTCGGCAAAGAGAGCCCTCAATGGGAGTTGAACCCATGACCCCGCCCTTACCAAGGGCGTGCTCTACCAACTGAGCTATGAGGGCTTGCCGTACTTCATTTTTCTGGTCAGAAAGACCAGTGGGCGGTGAAGGATTCGAACCTCCGAAGGCGTGTCGCCAACTGATTTACAGTCAGTCCCCGTTGGCCACTTGGGTAACCGCCCGTTCGAACCGTTGCCGGCTCGGGAGCGCTGGGAGAGATCTCGCCAATCGCTCACCAACCTGCAACTGAGCCGATGAAGGGAATCGAACCCTTGACCCGCCGCTTACAAGGCGGCTGCTCTGCCATCTGAGCTACATCGGCGCATGTTAAGGTGCATATTTGAGCGTGCTCGATTATACCAAAGCCTGAAAACACAGGCAAGGTTAACCCCGCGGAAACATCCCCACGGAAGGTTGAGTTTACCCAAAAATCCCCTCAGCGTCAAGGAAAGCGGCTGCCGCGGTCTTTGGGCGGTATAATTCCCCTGTTAGTCTATTATATGAAGGGTTGGTTTCACTCGTCGCAGCGCTCGTTTTGACATCTCCCCCCTTCGTGGATAAAATTCTTTAACCAATCCTTCGAGGTGTTTTGTGGGCAAATGGGCAGATAAATACGTCATCGGTCTCACCGGCAATATAGGCACCGGCAAAAGCGTCGTCCGGCGCATGTTGGAGCACCTGGGCGCTTATGGCATCGACGCCGATCAGCTTGCCCATCGCGCCATCGCCAAAGGCGCCCCCGGGTACCAGCGCGTGCTGGAAACCTTCGGCAAGTGGGTGCTCTCCCCGGATGGCGAGATCGACCGTGCCAAACTGGGCTCGATCACCTTCAGCAACCCGGTCGCCATGGCAGACCTGGAGGCCATCGTCCACCCGCTTGTCTCCAGCGCCATAGATCTGATCATCAAACGTGCCTCCCAGAAGGTCATCGTGGTGGAAGCCATCAAGCTGGTCGAAAGCGGCCTGGGCAAGCATTGCGATTCGATCTGGGTTTCCTACGCCTTCCCGGAACTGCAGCTTTCGCGCCTGGTGCGCCAGCGCCACATGACGGAAGCCGACGCCCGCGAGCGTATCGATTCCCAGAGCCCGCAGGAGGAGAAGATCGCCTCCGCCTCCGTCATCATCAAGAACATATCCACCTTCGAAGAGACCTGGCGCCAGGTGGTGGCGGCCTGGAAGAAGTTCGTCCCGGGCGCAATGGCTGCCCAGCCACCCGCTCCCGTGGCGGAGACCAAAGCTCCCCAGGGCACCCTCAGCGTGGTGCGTGGCGGACCCGGGCACTGCCTGGAGATCGCCGAGCTCTATAACCGCCTGAGTAAGAACCATGAGCACATGACCGAGGAAAAGGTTATGGAAGCCTTTGGCGAAAAAGCCTTCATGCTGCTCACTCTGCGCAACAAGATCATTGGCATCATCGGCTGGCAGGTGGAGAACCTCATCTCACGTACCACGGATATCTTCATCGACCCCCGCCTAACCTTCGAAGAAGCCACCCCTCTCCTGATGAAAGAAATGGAATCTGCCTCACGCGACCTCCAGTGTGAAGCTTCACTGCTCTTTATCGAAGCCGACCTGGCAGCCAGGGTGGATTTCTGGAAAGGGCTGGGCTACGAGCGCCGCGCGCCGGAAACACTGGGTGTTCTCGCCTGGCAGGAAGCTGCGGTGGAAAGCATGCCCTCAGGCTCTGTGCTCTTCTTCAAGCAATTGCGCGTGGATAGGGTGCTGCGCCCCATCTAACTCCCCATGGTTCAGACCATTCTCGACGAGCTGCTTTTCCTTTTTCAACGCTTCACCTGGCTGAGCGTCCTGGATCTGTTCCTGGTATCCGCCATTTTCTTCACCGTGCTGCTCGCCTTGCGCGATACGCAGGCGGTCACTCTCCTGCGCGGGCTGCTGGTGCTCTTCATCATCCTAGCCTTTCTGGCAACCGTGGTGGACCTGCCCGCTTTCTCCTGGCTGGTGGATAAAGCCCTGCCTGCCCTGCTGATCGCCATCCCGGTGGTCTTCGCCCCCGAGATCCGCCGCGGGCTGGAGCGCCTTGGCCGTGCAGGCACGCCCACCTTCGGGGTCTTCTCCAAAGGCCGGCCGGCCGCCACGGCAGCAGCCGTCAAAGCGGTCGTGGAAGCCTGCGCGCGCCTTTCCGCCCGCCGCCACGGTGCCTTGATCATCCTCCAGCGGAGGGATTCGCTGGGGGAATACGTGCGCACCGGGGTGGTTTTGAATGCCCAGGTCACTCCGGAGCTGCTCATCCAGATCTTTCATCCCAACACGCCTCTCCATGATGGCGCTGTGATCATCCAGGAGGATCGCATCCTGGCAGCTTCCTGCGTGATGCCATTATCAGCCTCCGGCGTACTGGATCGCTCCGCTGAGCGCCAGATGGGTCTGCGCCACCGTGCTGCCCTGGGCATTTCCGAAGTTTCGGATAGCATCGCCGTGGTCGTTTCTGAACAGAACGGATCCGTCTCCATCACCCACGGCGGGCGCATGATCCGCAAGCTGGATCCTGACCGCCTGGAAAATGTGCTCCTCGCTTTTTTCCAGATGGGAGATTCCACCCAACCTCGAAAAGGGCTGCTGGCAACCATCCGTGGCTTGTTTAGCTCCGGAGAGGGAATGGAAAAGAAGCCGTGAACTTCCTGCGATTCCTGGGCCGCAACCTGACCACCCTGCTGACTGCCTTTTTGCTTGCCCTGGCCGTCTGGGTGCTTGCGGTCATCTCCACCGACCCCTCCCTGACCCAGCCGCTGGCGCAGCCTGTTCCGCTGACCATTGTGGGGCAGGATCCCGCCCTCATGGTCACCAATTCCCTGCCGAAGGAAACTTCAGTGGTACTCAAGGCGCCCAAGTCCATCTGGGCGCGCATCAACGCCGATCCAGCCTCTGTGCGGGCCATCATCGATTTATCCGGACTGCAATCGGGTGAACATTCCGTTCCCGTCCAGGTGCAGGTGGCCGAGCACCCCGCCGTGCTTATCTCCACATCCATCGAGAATGCGGATGTTGTGCTGGAAACGATCGAATCCCGGGTGCTGCCCATCGGCTACCTGACCTCCGGCAGCCCAGCTCCCGGGTACGCGCTGGGAAGTAAAACGCTGGCTCCGCAGAGCGCAACGGTCACCGGTCCCGCATCCAAGGTTGCCAGCGTCATTGGACTGCAGACCAGCCTGCAGCTTGAGAATGCCACCAGGAATATCGAACGGGAACTGACCATCCTGCCCGTGGATGAGAGCGGCAATACCGTCACCGGGGTTCAGGTTATCCCTTCCACTGTGGGTGTTGCCCAGGCTATCGAACAACGCGGCGGGTACCGTACCGTTGTGGTGCGTGTGCCCTTCACCGGGCAGCTTGCCAACGGGTACCGCCTGAATAACGTCACCGTTATCCCGCCTGTGCTCACAGTGTATTCCGATGATCCCAAACTGGTGGAAGCCCTGCCCGGGTATATCGAAACCCTGCCCGTGGACCTCACCGGTATTGATGCCGACCGTGAGATCAAGGCCAGGTTGAATATGCCCCAGGGCATTCAGATGGATGGCGAAGAATTCGCTCTGGTTCAACTGGGCGTCTCGCCGCTGGAAGGCAGCCTGACCTTCTCCAACCAGATGGTGGAGATCGAAGGCCTTGGGGCCGGGTTCTCCGCCAAGGTCTCCCCCACCCGTGTGGATGTGATCATCTCCGGTCCGCTGCCCCTGCTAAACAAGTTGACTGCAAATGACGTTCATGTGATGATGGACCTCACCAACATGACCCCCGGCAATTACCAGATAAAACCGGTCACCAGGATAACGGTGGATGGACTGAACGTGGATTCCACCCTGCCCGATACTCTGGAAGTGATCATCACGCTTTCACCCACCCCCACCCCCTAGGAATATCATGCCCAAACCTGTAGTCGCGCTCGTCGGTCGCCCCAATGTGGGCAAAAGCACTCTTTTCAACCGCCTGGCGGGCGAGCAGCTTGCCATCGTGGATGATACCCCCGGCACCACCCGTGACCGGCTTTTCGCCAGCGGCGATTGGAACGGGATCGATTTTGAGATCATCGATACCGGCGGCATCGACCCCTCCACCGGCGGCAAGGACCCGCTCTCCATCGGCTCAGCCGATTACATCCAGCAGATCAAAGCCCAGGCAGGCATGGCTGTTGAGGAGGCGGATGCCATCCTCTTCGTGGTGGATGCCATCAGCGGGGTGACCCCCGCCGACGCCGAGGTGGCGGAAATGCTGCGCCGCAACCAGAAGAAAGTGGAGGGCAGCCTGTACCCGCCCGTCTTCCTGGTGGTCAATAAATCCGATAGCGCCGCGCTGCGCCGGGATGCTGCCGAATTTTACGAGCTGGGCATGGGGGAGCCTTATCCCATCTCGGCTGTGCATGGCACCGGCACCGGAGATTTGCTGGATGACCTGGTTTCTGCCTTCCCCAAGCAGCCGGAGGAAGAGGAGGATGAATCGGTCAAGATCGCCCTGGTGGGCAAGCCCAACGTGGGCAAATCCAGCCTGCTCAACCGCATCGCCGGGGAGGAGCGCTCCATCGTCAGCCCCATCGCCGGCACCACCCGCGACGCGGTCGATTCCCACATTCAGTTTGGAGATATCCCCGTTACGCTCATCGATACCGCCGGCATCCGGAGGCGCGGCAAGGTCATCCCGGGCGTCGAAAAATACAGCGTCATCCGCTCCATGCGCGCCATCGAGCGCGCCGATGTGGCGTTATTGATGATCGACGCGGTGGATGGCATCAGCGCCCAGGACGCGCACATCGCCGGCTACATCCTGGAAGCCTGGAAGAGCGCCGTGGTGGTGGTGAATAAGTGGGATGCCATCGAAAAGGATAACTATACGATGGAAGAGTTCACCAGCCGCATCCGCCAGGATCTGAACTTCATGGATTACGTCCCCCTTATCTTCATCTCCGCCAAGACCGGCCAGCGCGTGGACCAGGTGCTGCCGCTGGCGCTGCAGGTGCAGGAGGAGCGCCTGGCGCGCCTGACCACCGGGGTGCTCAACCGCATCCTGCAGCACGCCCAGGACCTGCACGCCCCCACCCAAGCCGGGCAGGCCATCAAGATCTACTACGGCACCCAGGTTCGCTCCGACCCGCCCACCTTTTTGCTTTATTGCAACAATCCCAAGCTGGCGCACTTCAGCTATCAGCGCTTTATCGAAAACCAGCTCCGCAAGGAATACCCCTTCACCGGCACGCCAATTCGATTGGTGTTCAAAGCCAGAAGCCGGGATTAGGGATTCCTCCGTGCGGGAGCACGCTCCCGCCTAATGTTGTTGTCCAGCAGCTTTATTCATCCAATCCTTAAACAAGTCTTCTTGCTCCTTGTTTCATTGGGTCTTATAATCACCCAACCTATGACTGATGAAACCATTCAGGGGGAAAGCGCCCCGCCGGAACAGGATTCCGCCGCAAAACCGCGTTCTTCGGTAAAAACCTTCCTTATCGAACTGCTCCAGGTGCTCGTCCTGGCAGCCGTGCTCTATTTCGCCATAGACGCGGTCATTGCCCGCGTGCGTGTGGAAAACATCAGCATGGAGCCCACCCTGATGCCCGGCGAATTCCTGCTGGTCAACCGCCTGGCTTACCGCATGGGACCGATCCAGCGCGGCGATGTGGTCATCTTCCATTACCCCCTCAACCCCAAAGAGGACTTCATTAAAAGGACAATCGGCCTGCCGGGCGATACCGTGCGGGTGGAGAACGGCGCTGTTTTCGTCAATGATGTGAAACTTGAGGAACCCTACATCGCCGAGACGCCCAACTACAATGGCTCCTGGGAGGTTCCGGAAAATGCCATCTTCGTCCTCGGGGATAACCGCAACCGCTCGCTGGATTCACACGCCTGGGGATTCGTCCCCTTCGACCTGATCCTCGGCAAAGCCCTGGTTGTCTACTGGCCGTTCGATCAGTCCAAGGTCATCACCCATCCCGAACTGCTCGGGCTTTCTTCCACCCCTGCGCCGTGATAAAATAGGGCAATCATGCGCCTCGTTGAACCCGAATACAACGCTGAAAACACCATTGCACCGTGCCCCGAGTGCCAGGCGGGCAAGATGCATCGCAGCGTGGTCACCTACCTCACTTACATTGGCGATGAGCTCATCTCCGTGCCGGATTTTCCCGCCTGGGTGTGCGATATTTGCGGCCGCCGCGAATACGATCAGCAGGCCATGAACCAGCTTTCCCTCCTGCTTTCGCCCACCGCCGGCTCCCCCACACCCTCCCGGCGTTCGGTTCCACGCGCCCCGAAGAAGCCCGCCAAGGAATCCATCGCCGACCGCAAAAGCTGATCCAATCTCCGAAAATAAAACAGGACTTCACGCGAAGTCCTGTTTTTTATAACTACCACGATCTCAAGGCACCGGCTGCCAGGCAGGCATCTGCTCCACCGCGGGGCTGTTCGTTAAATTCGTTTGCATGTTCCCTGCCGTGTTCATCACGAAGATGTCCGGGTTCCCGTCCCGGCCGGAGGTGAACACGATCCACTGCCCGTCACCGGAAAACGCCGGCTCGCTATCCCTGCCCGTCGGGTGAGGGCGTGTTGCGGCTGCCCCGGTCGGAAAAGCGCGTCAGGTAGATATTGCGGCTTGCGCCTTCCATGCGCACGTAGGCGATCAGGTCCCCATCCGGCGACCAGGCCGGGTCGGCAACATCCCCCTGCCTGCCCAGCACCTCCTGGGTATCAAATTTAACCGGGGAGGAGTAGCCATCCGCCGCTGTGCGCAGGTACATAATATAGTGGCTGGAAGCCGAGATCACATACGCCAGGTAGAGCTGATCCGGTGACCAGGTGGGTGAGAACTCCTGGAATTCCTTGCTCAGATGCTGCAGGTTGGTGCCATCCGGGCTGATCAGGTAGAGCTGTTTCAACTCGCTGCCGTTGGCGCCTTTGTTGGTGAACGCGATCAGCCCGCCATCCGGCGACCAGGCTGCTTCCGTATCCTGACCCTGCAGCTGGGTGAGGTTTTTCGCCGCTTTGTCCGGGTTTTCCAAATCAAGCATCCAGATGTCGATCCCCAGCGTCCGGCCGCCGCTCGGCGCAGAGTAGAGCAGCTTTTTGCCATCCGGTGACCAGGCCGGGTAGCTCTTATCACCCGGGTCAGTTGTGAGCTGTTTATCCTCCACCACCTGGAAAGCGCCGCTGTTATCCAGCGCCACCTTCATCAGCCAAACCTGGTAGATCTTGTCGCTGCCCTTGTTGCTGATATAGGCAATATAACCGCCCCTCCCCACCAGGTTGGGGCCGGTCGTCGGCTGCTCCATTGTTGGCGCGGGTTCGGTGGGCGCAACCGCCGCAACAGTTTCCTGCACGGTTGGCGCGGCTGTTTCCTGCGGTTTCACCACGGCCGCCGCCTGGGTGAGCGTGGCTGCCACGGAGGTGGCCAGCGTATCCCCTGAACCGCCACCTGGGATTGGCGCAGCCGTCTTCCCGCCGCCCAGCAGCGCGATGCCGCCTGCGATCAGCGCGATCAGAACTACGCCAACGATCGCCAGCACCCACCAGGGGAACTTCCGGCGTGGTTTTTCTTCCGCTGGCAGAATCTGGCCCGGCGGGGGGGAGCTGCCCTTGCCCGGGCGTTCGTACTCCGGTTTGACCATCAACGTCTGGGAAGTGTAAGGTGTAAGGGCCTTGAGGAAGGCATCCACGCTTGGGTAACGCTCCTCCGGCTTGGGCGACATGGCCCGCTCGATCACCGCCTGCATGCCCTCCGGAACCTTGGGGTTCAGAATATTCATCGGCGCCAGCACCGCCGTGCCCATCAGGCGCTGCAAACCGTCTTCCGGCTGGTGGTTGGTGAGCAATTGGTAGAGCGTGGCAGCCAGGGAATACTGGTCGGAGTAGGGTCCGGTGTGCGCGCCGCCATATTGCTCGGGAGGCGAGTAACCGGGGGTGAATCCCTGCGCTCCGGCGGTGGTGGCGTTTGTGCCATCCGCGATCTTGGCGATCCCGAAATCCACCAGCGTCACCTCACCGGTGGGCATCAATTTGATGTTGGCGGGTTTGATATCGCGGTGGATCACGGGCGGTTTCTGATGGTGCAGGTAACTGATGGCCGAGCCGAGCTGCTGCGCCCACTGCATCACCATCTCCACCGGTTGGATGCCATCTTCCTTCAGGATAACGTCGAAGGATTCCCCCGGGATGTAATCCATCACCAGGTACTGTTCCTCGCCGATGATGAAGTAATCGGTCACCCGCGGCAGGGTGGGATGGCGCAGGGCAGCCAGCAGGCGCGCTTCCTTTAAGAACTGCTCCTCGGCTTCCTCTGCCGGGCTGTGGTTGGCCTTGACGGCCACGACATGATCAAGCACGGTATCGTGCGCCAGATAAACAGCGCCCATACCGCCGTGACCCAGGGACCGGATGATCTGGTAGCGTTCTTTGAGGACAAAATCAGGGACGAGCTCCATGGTTTTCTCTCTGGGGAGGGATCTTTCTCCATAGATTATATACATTCCCGCCCGCGCAAGATAGAATCCGCACTTATCAATCTACTTACAGTTTTTTGGGGTGCTATGATAAAATGGGAACCGTTTGGGCGCGTAGCTCAATGGTAGAGCAGTGGCCTTTTAAGCCATTGGTTAAGGGTTCGAGCCCCTTCGCGCTCATTTTCAGTTTTAAAGAGTTGGTTAAGGGCACCCTTACGGGTGTGATATTCGAGCCCTTCGAGCTCATTATTTAATTCTCCCTCCCCCTTTTAAAGAGGCGCTATTTTGCGCTCTGCGAATTGCGCACTCACATTGGAGCTCAAATTGGTTTGCACACTGTACGAGGTTCGGTGGTCAACTACCCAGTCACCATCGAGTCAAAACGCATTTCGAGAATCCATTTGTTTGGGAATACGCATATTTATCAAGATCATGGTGCAAGAGTTGGCTTATAAGCGAAAAACACCAAAATTAATTGGATTGCAAATTCCGATTTTTCTTGCAGCTTTTTTTATCCTTTACCCAACCTACTTGCAACATCAGTTATCTATGTTTTTAAATTACTCGTATTGAACTGCTTCCAAGATTCTGACACCTGCAGCCCTTCGAGCCGGTAAAAGGGCTGCCAATTGTGAGATCATAAATGCGGCAACAAGGCTGATTAAACCCCACTAATCGGCAAGATAAAGGTCAATTGGTAACCAGACATGGTTGTCATTCCAATGAAGAGGATGCGCGCCAGGATAACCCCTGTAATTAACCCGAGAATACCACCTATGAATCCAATAATCCCCGCTTCTGCCAAAATCATACGGGTAATCTGAGCGCGAGTCATGCCAATAGCGCGAAGCATACCTATCTCCTGTAATCGTTCCATCACGCTCATCGTAAGTGTATTGACAATGCCCAACCCACCCACCACAATAGCGATCAGTGACATCACATCAAACAGACTAAAAGCCTGGTCCATAAGATTTAACACCCGTTTTCGGATGGATTGATTTGACTCAAGAATCAGCTGGTATCGCTTGCCATATAACTGATCAATTCGTTCCTGAACGATTGGAATTGAAGCATCCTGGTTGACCTTCACCAAGTAAGTATTTGCATCATTTATGCTGAAATACCGGCGCATAATGTCCCAACTTCCTTGTATGACTTGGCCTTGATTATAGAAATCAACCACCTCAGCTGTCACTATAAAATCTTGCACACCTCTACGCGTCCTTAATTGGATGATTTCACCCGGTTCGAAACCATATTTCTCTGAAATCACGCTTGAAATTAGTACGGTTTTTCCTTGCTCTAATTGCTGCATTACCTCTTCTGAGTTGGTTTTCGGGTCACTGAAGACAAAGTTCGTGACCTTTGTGTAGGCTGTTGGATCAAATGCCATAAAACTAATCTTCTCGTCCTTACCATCCGGAAGGATCAGCTTTACATCAAAGTACCGGATCGCCGCCACTGCTGTGACATCACCAACCGATTTCAGTCGGTCAGCCATGTTATTTCGCAAAGGGATCGGTGAGCTGACGTAAATATCGCCGCCAAGATAGGATTTTATCCATACTTTCAAGTCCGAAGCGAACGATTCTGTCATTCCTTTGGTCATAATTACCATTGCAACGCCGACCATTAAAGCACCTACGGTCAACATGGTTCGCTGACGCGAGCGCCGGATATTGCGGCTACCCAGGCTGCCTATGCTTCCATAAATTATTTTTACCAAAGGACGGGTAAACCTCTCCCATGTTGTCACTGTTACAGGAATTAATAATGCGACACCGCTGAAAAGACCAAAAACCATCATACTTCCCAACCGGAATTGAACATCGTAGGGGAAAGGATTTGCAATCAAGAGAATGGTGGACCCCACAAGGAGAACTAACCCGATTTTCCATCCCTGGCGGATTAACAAGCTCTGATCCGTTTTCCCGCGAATCCGAAGCGCTTCCATTGGGGAAATTCGTCCTGCCTGCAACGCCGGTATGCATGCCGCGAGAAAGGTCACAACTATACCGATAATCGCACTGGTTATCACCACGTTTGGCGAAATATCAATCTTACCCAGGTCTTGGTTAAGAATACTGCTTGTCAGGTTTGCTAGACCCTGAGTTAGTAAAATTCCCATCAACACCCCCAGAAAAGCACCTATCACGCCCAATAAACCGGCTTCGAGAAATACCAGGTTAGTACCTGGTTACGACCCATCCCAATTGTTCGCAGCATGCCAAATTCACGCGTACGCTCAACTACTGTCATGGCAAAAGCGTTATAAATGAGGAACGCACCAACAAATAAAGCAATCCCACTCATAAAGTTCAGACCAATCTGGTAGTTCTGCAGCATTCGGGTCATGCGATCACCCTGGCTTGCAGGGAATGTGACAGACACATCCTCCCCCAAACGGCTTTGGAGATCACTCTGCAAAGCCTCAATTTCGTCTACAGTTGGATTGAGATCCGTGGTATTATACAGATGTGATAATTCGGCTACTTCGATTAAAAAGCTCCTGAAGCGTCCCGAGTGGGACGACGCTGAAACTTCCATTGTTTGTCAGTCCTGGTCCATCCCGCATCATCAATCCTATAATCTTCAAGCGTTCGAATCCGTTGGGTGTCAATATATAGAACCAATCGCCGACATCTACTTCCTTTTCTTCCGCATAATCTTCCACCAATACTATCTCGTTGATAAGAAATAAGAGCAGATGGAAAAGTAGTAATACATACGATAATTATATGAAACGCGCACTTCGGGTGAAGAAACTGCGCAGTGAGTGATTTGCTGTTAAAGGTATAGTCTGATCTCCACACATGATTGCTAGCCCCTTCGCGCTGTGGCGCATGCGGATCGCCAGAATGGGTTGGAAAATAGCCAAAACAAATCTGGAAAAGGGAGAATTCAATGGCACAAGTCGATGTTGATCAAGAAATCAAGAGCCAGATGGAAAAGGTAGTAGATACCTACGATAATTATATGAAACGCGCCACCTTCGGCCGTGAAGCCAAACTGCGCCAGGTGACCGTGGAACTAGCTGGTGTCAAACCCGGGGATACTGTTTTAGAGGTGGGCTGCGGCACCGGTACTGACTGACCTTGATCGGCGACATCCGGGAAAGGCGTGAGATGGAATCATCACGGCGTTTGGAATGATCGAAATTCCCGGTATGATCGAGGCAGTTCCAGCGAAGGCAGGCGAGGAAATCAACTTTCAAGAGGGAAGTATTGCCGATATCCCCTTCGAAAAAAAACACGCTTCGATGTTCGTGCTGTGCAGCTTCATGATCTTTCACATGTCTGAGGAAACCCGCCGCAAGGGAATTTCCGAAGTATTCCGGGTGCTCAAACCCGGGGGCCGAAGGTGGCTCATCCTGGACCTTGCCTCCCCACCCACTGTTGTACTTGCTGGAATCTCCGAAGTATTCCGGGTTCAGCCAATACAGCGTTCTATCGCCCACGGGTTCGATGGGGGTTTCGGCGGATGCTCATCTTGATCTGGCTTCCAATCGCAGCCAATTCAACGATTTTCCATCGCCCACGGGTTGTGGGGTTTTCGGCGGATGATGATCTGCGGGTGCTTTCCCCCTTGATGGAATCGGCTGGCTTCACTGGCATTGAATATGGAACGGCAAAATTCCGGATCTTCGGACTTTCCTTGATCGGCTATATCCGTGGAAATGCTAAAAAGGAATCATCATAGGTTGGTATATAAAAACAAATGTTGTGTTCGCGAATATTAAATACCCTACGAAATACTTACTGATACCCGATCCCGAAGTTAGATAGTTATGCCTTGATTTTAATAGGTTCTTCATGCGCAGTTTATTCACTTTCATCGATTGCAGGATTCGGTAAAATGGTTGACGAAGATTTAACAGCGGCAAAACCACCCGGCGTCAATCGTCATGATTAATTCCCAGAATTCTTTTTCGACTCACCAGATCTATCTTTTCTTAGTAATTAAAAGTGATCTTTAAGCCATTGGTTAAGAGCGCCATAACGAGTGTTATATTCGAGCTCTAGGAAAAGTAGACCCCAAAAAGTGGTAATTATTCAGCCCTGCAGCTCCCACCCCGCTTGCGGCTATAATTAATCCCAAAGTAATCACCCGCGGGCAAACGGAGCCACAGTTACCAGCAAAGGAATCCTACAATGATGAACAATCCATCCGGAAAACTGGTGGTTTATTTGGTGGGCATCGCCGCCGTGGTAGTCATCATGTTCGGCGTCCAGGCGCTCTCTGCCGTCCTCAACCCCGTCCTGCTCTCCATCGTCATAACCATCACCGTCCTGCCGCTGCCCGGCTACCTGGTGCGCAAGGGTTGGAAGCGCGGACCGGCAATGATCGCCACGATCATGCTGGTGGTCATGACTCTCCTTCTGGTCATCGCCACGGTATTCTTCTCCGTGACCAAATTATCCACCGAACTGCCGGCTCTCCTGGCGGAATCATCACAGCAAACTTCCGGCATCGAATCCTATTTCAATCTCGCTTCCTCCTCCATCGATATCCCGGAGGCAAGCTCACAGCTGGGCCCGCTGGCGGCAGGCTTGGTTGCAGCCACCCTCAAGGTGGTTGGCCAATTCGGTCTTGCCCTGGTGATCTTCTTCTTCATGATCGCCGCGGCGATGAGCCTGGATAAGAAATCCCGCAGCGACCTCGACCCCAACGCACCGGTCGTCAGCCGCATCGGTCAACTAACAGGTGGAGTGCAGCACTACATGACCATCTTGACTGGCATCAATTTCCTCGTCGCGCTGGGAAATACCGCATTTTTATACATCATGGGGGTCGATTACGCCCTGCTCTGGGGTCTGCTTTCATGGTTTATGGGCTACATCCCCACCATCGGGTTCTGGATCGCACTGATTCCCCCCGTTCTCATGGCGTACGCCCAGTATGGTCTTCGAACCGCGGTGATCGTTTTTGTCGGTTTTGTGGTCATCAACAGTGGCATCGAGCTCCTTGTGAAACCCAGGGTGGCGGGGAAGGGTTTGAAGATCAGCCCGCTGGTGATATTCGTCGGGCTATTCTTCTGGGGATTCCTTCTGGGCGGTATTGGCGCCATTCTTTCTGTTCCGCTCACGCTCCTCGTGATAACGATCATGGAGCAATTCCCGGTTACCCGGCCGATCTCCACCCTGTTACGGTATACCGGAGAGGAGAAGAAAGAGGAGCGCAAGGAAGCCATGCTGCAGGTGAAAGATCTTTGGGCAAAAACCAGGGCATCCTTCACCTCCAGCTGGAATCCCGGCGCGAAGGATCACAAATGAGCCAAACGAAATCGATCTCCATTTCTTAACCAACCTAACGGAGGAAAAACATGTATCCAGTTCTTGTAATTGCAATCGGTCTGGTAGTCCTGATTCTGGGCAAACGCCTCTCCATCCTTGGCGCGGCGGTGGGGGCGTTGCTCGGGGTGGCGCTGGTCTCTCTTTTCCCCAGTGCCTCAGACCCATTCACGCTCATCATTGTCCCCCTGCTCCTGGGCGTGATCGGGTTCTTCGCGGTCTCCTTTGCCAAGGGCATCATCAACATCGTCATCCTGGTACTTGGCGTGCTAGCAGGTGCAGCCATCGCACTGGCATTCCTGGAACTTTTCACGCCTCAGCCGGGTCTGCTTGGATGGTTCTTTATGGCCGCCGGCGGGGTGATTGGATTCATCCTAACCAACCGGTTCAAGGATTGGGCGGTGCTCATCCTTGCCGGGTTGATCGGCGGGTTGCTCGTCACCCGTGGTCTCGCTGTGTGGCTGCCCTTCCTGAGTGGAGCCGTGGGCACGCTGCTTACCCTGGCTCTCGCTGGCTTGGGCGTCGCCTATCAGGGCGGGTATCTGAAGCTCAAAAAATAACTTTGTTTCCCGCCATCATCCTTCGGCGTCATTCTTCGAACGGGCGAAACACGCTGAATTTGGTCGATGCCGCGTACTCGATGGGGAAACAACACACGCTTGAAATTGTGTCCGGAATATGCTATATTGATGTTCGCGTGATTTCAAGGGCGGCGGGATCCTCAAAATATAGATCTAAATTGCCATCTGGCACACCTGAAAGCATTCCAAACCCCGGTTTTCCGGGGTTTTTTTTACCGGTTGAGCGTCGGGTTCGCTAAATCGGGAGGTGTAATAACCAAATAATCGGTTCATCGGTATGAAAAAAATCAAACAAGGAGAAATCGATGGATTTTCATATCAAAGTCCCGCCCCCTTCTGCCCCTGGCAGGTTCCCGTTTGCCGGAACGCCTATCGAGATTTCTCAACTCGAAGAACTTCAAAAGCAGCACGCCAGCCTCGTTGGCGCGCTTATCGAACTGATTATCGCTTATGGACTCGATAATCGCCACGACCTTGCGGATCCCCTCATTGACCGGTTGATCCTCATGGATGCCAACGCCCAGGAAAGCGCGCTCCATCTCCTTCAGCTGGGTGCATTAATGGAAAAGCTGGATGTGTATGAATCCGCGCTCGCTTTCTACGCCCGCGCGCAACCCCTTGACCGCGAGGAAAATGATACCTGGTATTTCCTGAACAACAACCTGGGGTATTGCCTGAATGTTTTCAAACGCCACGCGGAAGCAGAACCGCTCTGCCGCGAAGCGATCCGGATCAACTCCGACCGCCACAACGCCTTCAAGAACCTCGCGGTCTCCCAGGAGGGTCAGGATCAGTTCATTTCAGCCGTTGAAAATTACATCCTTGCGGTGGAAAAGTACCCCTACGATCCGCGCTCCTTTCTGCACCTCTCCGAACTTCTCCGCAAGCAGCCCGAGCTGGAGCTGGAGATACCCGGGTTGAATGAAAAGGTGGAACAATGCAGGAAGTCCATTGATCTTGCCCAAAATATGGCTCGGAATATGCAGGTCCGGAAAACGAAGCGACCCAAGGCACCACCCTCCGCCGCGGACCCCGATCCGGATCAATAAAGCGCAGGTGACTGCGCTTTATTTTTTGGCTATCAGGGAGCCGGGTGAGGTTCCACCGGCTCCGTCGGCTGCACCAGCACGCCCTGGATGCCGATGGCCAGCAGGGCGATCTCCATCGCCGCCCAGGCGATCACCGACCAGGCCACGCTGCTCTCCCAGCCCTGCACCGCCTGCAGCGGCATGAGGATCAGCGCGGGAACGCCGATGAGCACCCGCCACGGCCGCAGGGAGCGCTCGCGCGATAGCCCGCGCTTGCCGAACACATCCAGGGTGAAAAGCAGCATCACCGCCCAGAGCAGGGTGTGCCCCAGGCTGAGCTTGAAAGGGAATTTCGCCCCGGCCTGGTTGAGTATGAAGTTGAAATACACCGCCGGCACGTAGGCATAGATGCCAACCGCCAGCACCTGACCGAAGCCTGTGCCGGGCTTGATTAGCGCTCCAATGCCCCACAGGATGAGCGCGATCACCAGCAGGATCATGAGCCTGCCGAGCGCTTCCCAGACCCAGATGCCCGCCAGCGCACCCGCCTTGACGTAGCCCATTATCACGGCCGCCCAGCCCAGGATGGCGTTCTTGTCGATCACCAGCGGGTCGCGCCGCACCATGGACTGGATATCCGCCCAGGTGACCCACTGGTCGCGGCCGTTGGTATCCAACACCTCCACACCTTCGCGGGTGACCAGGAAACCGGTTCGGAAGCGGCTGCGGTCGATCTGGTTGATCTTGCCGGTGGTGTCAATGGCAAAGATCTCCCCGTCCGAACCGAAGATGGTATAAGGCTGCGGCCCTTTCGCGCTGGCCACCCCGCCCTGCACAGTGATGGCCGGGAAGACCATTTTCGTGAGCTCTTTTTCGATATCCTTCACCGCGGTATCCACCTGACGGTTGAACGCCTGCGCGGAGATGACCGCAAGCGCCGTGGCGAACAGGATGAAAAAGAGGATCGCCCAGCCCGCGCTGCGCCGGGCTGCCTTTTTATAGAAGGTGAAGGAGCCGGCAGGCAGGACAAGACCCATCGCCAGCCAGAGCAGCTCATCCAGAAGGCGATTCTTCTTTGGTTCCGCCGCTTCACCCGGGATCGGGTTTGGTATGGTTTCGATCTGTTGGTCTTTCATGGTCACCTCTTCTTCGGACTTGTATTAAAATTATAGACCGAAATCCAATGGGGTCGCACACATCCTATAGAGATTTATTGCCGTATCAACCGCTATACTTTCCAAAAGGGAGAACCAAACCATGACCGCTCGTACATCGCACCATATCGCACCCATCTTCCTGATGCTCATTGCCGTCCTCCTGCTGGCTGCCTGCCAGCCGGCCGCCCCCACCGCGCCGGTTGCCAGCCCTCAGCCCTCCCAGCCGCCCCCGCAGCCCACCGAACCTTCCGGCGAAATTCAAACCGGGGTTTCCCTGGACTACGCTGAAGTGGCGCAGTCTGTCAACCTCGAAACCGTGCCAGCCCAAACGGCCGCCGCGGATGGACCCAACTGGGAAGGCGCGCCTGAATTCCAAAAACTGACCCTGCAGGGCTACGCCGTTGCGGATCACCCCATTCAGCCGCAGGTCTTCATCTACCCGGTCGCGGACCTGGCCGCCGCCAACGAGCGCATGGGGGAGGCTGCCGCGGACCTGCAAGCCCTGCTGCAGAGCCGCCAGCCCGGCGAGCAGATCCCTTACCTGCCGCTGCTGGCCAGCGCCAAAGAGGTCCTCATCGCGCGGGTGGACTACCTGGATTTTCAGGGCGGCAGCGGCGTGCGCTTCCTCACCCAGGCTGGCAATGGGCTGGCCCCGGTCAATAATTCCGCCCTGGTCTACACCTTCCAGGGTCTGACAAGCGATGGCAAATACTACGTCTCAGCCGTCCTGCCCGTCACCCATCCGGCACTCGGCGCTGAAACCACCCCGGACGAGGAGATGATCAACGCGATCACCGCCGACCCGGGCTATTACGCCAGCTACCTGGCGGAAAAGACCGCCTGGCTGGATGGGCAACCCGCGGCGAGCTTCACCCCGGACCTGGATAAACTGGACGCGCTGATCCGCTCGATCGCGGTGCGGTAGGAATATCGATGTGCCGGTGGCAAACCCCGCTACCGGCGCTGTTTATTCGCCCTTCACCCTACCCGCCGGGCTGGTGGGGGAGGGTCTGCAGGCGAGTTGGGTGGGGTGGGAGAGGTAAAAAATGGAAGAAACTGGTATTACAGGTGATGAGGTGGTTAAAGTTTCTGTTTGATTACACTGAATTTGGCTGTAAAGCTCATTTCTTGGCAGCGTCATCTCTATATTCTTCATTTTTATCATCAGAAGATATGGATTATAAGAAAATATTAGCAGTAAAAATATTTTCTGAATTTATGTCATTATTAGAGGATATAGGCGCATTGGCCATTGCTATAAGGCATAGAGATGATGGGGTAGGAATTTTATATTCTTTCTTGACTTATGGAAATAATAGTACCTATTCACCCCCAACAACTATTTCAAAAATTTATCAGTTGCTGATTTCAGGAAATGAGTTTAGAAGATGCTCTCCTACTTCCGAAATTTAATGATAATCAAGTAATCACATTGTTTGGGGAATCAATTAATACATCACAACTTTACAAAGAAACAAACATAACCTTAACACAAGCGGCTAAGGTTTATCTTGCTGATGAGAAAGCATTAGTTCGCGCCTACAATAAAACAAAACATGGGTTTGTTGTGACTTCAAATCGGAATTTTATTCAGACAAATACCGATGGTCAAAATAATTCTGCTTGGATAATCGGGAAAAATCCTAAATATAAACCTAACATACCTTCTGGAGATTCAGTAATTGAAATATTTGTAGTCAAAATCGCAGATGTAAATAAAACAATGGATCGAATGCCTATGCTTACAGGGGCTTTAAGGATCATTTCTGGATTAACTTCTTTTCTCCTCGAAAAAAACCTAATTACTTCTGCTGATTCTAAAGCTTAGTCGTAGGTCGGGGACCGGTTGCGTCCCCGATTTTTTCTTTATCCCTAAGAAAAGAAATTGTAAAATAACCCCCATCCTTCCCTAATGGAAAATATGATGCGTCCCCTTCTAACTGACTCCGATTTCTGGCGCTCGCGCTCCTTCCTGCGCGAGGTGATGCAGCTCAATGGCCTGCGCGAGCACTCCTGGCACGTTGCCCGCTGGGATTACTGGCGCTGGCACGGCATCGCCAACTGCGGTATGGACCCCTTCGAAGGCAACTCGCTCCTTTGGGAGACCCCCGCGGGCGGGATCGCCGCGATCCTCAACTGCGAAAACCGCAACAGCTTCTACCTGCAGGTGCACCCCCGCCACCGCACCGCGGAGCTGGAGAGGAGATGATCCGCGCCGCGGAGGAGACCCTGGCAAAGTCCGAGCCGGGCAGCCGCTGGGGCGCGCGCATCCACGCCCACGAGGGGGATGAACTGCGCGAGGCAATTTTAAAGAGCCGCGGGTATATCCTTTCCGAAGATAGGGAAACCCAGAACCGCCGGCTGCTTTCCCGCCCCGTTCCGGATTTAGTAATCCCCCCCGGTTTCACGATCCGCTCGCTGGGCACCCTCGAGGAGCTGCCCGCACGCAGCTGGGCATCCTGGCGCGGCTTCCACCCCGACGAGCCGGATGAGAAGTACGAGGGCTGGGAGTGGTACCACAACATCCAGCGCTGCCCGCTCTACCGCCGCGACCTGGATATCGTTGCCGCCGCCCCCGATGGCGTCATCGCCTGCCTTCTGCACCATCTGGTACGACGATGTCACCCGCACCGCCTACTACGAGCCGGTGGCTACCGCGCCCGAACACCAGCACCTGGGGCTGGGGCGCGCCTGCCTGCTGGAAGGTCTGCGCCGTCTGCAGAACCTGGGCTGCCAGCTGGCTTTCGTCAATTCCGAGGAAGAGGGTCCTCAGCGCTTCTATCATTCCGTCGGTTTCGACGAGCACGACGTGCTGCGCGCCTGGGATAAGCCCCTGGGTTGAAAAACAGGGAAATATAAGGCTGGTTGCCGAATGCGAGCCCTGCGAAGTTCCCGTCATTGCGAGACCCCGCAGGGGTCGTGACAATCTCACAAAAAACCTCTCCAATTTAGAAGTTGTCTTTTCATGGGGTTGCCCACCTGCCCTAGCTGCTGGTGCTAGTGTGGTTCCGGGCGTTTTTCTTCCCAAAGGAATATAATTAATCGTCATTTGGTGAACAAAATACAGAAAATGGAGGAAAAATGGGTAATGAAAGGTTGAGTTTAAGAAACTCCACCAATATTTTTTACTTGGCCAATTCATTAGCCTAGGTCTTGTCATTCTTGGTTTCTTCTTTTTGAATGAAAAACAAGATCTCATTCTTCAAATAGTGGGTTGGATATTCATCGTCATTGGAATTGTTTTCATTATTGTCATTTTTCAGCGTAAACAGCGTCTGTTATGGATCTATAAAAATATATCCCCAACTTCAATGCAAATGAAAATTGAAAAGATAAGCGATTCGGATTCTACGGGATTATTTCGCGTATTGTGACCCGGTGGGATAATAATACTTCTGAGCGCTGGAAAACCAGGTTG
>CAWDZA010000016.1:0-182582 GCA_963806635.1 uncultured Chloroflexia bacterium
GAGGGTTGCGCTCGTTAGCGGACTTAACCGAACATCTCACGACACGAGCTGACGACAGCCATGCAGCACCTGTGCAAGCTTCCCGAAGGATCGGTCACCTTTCGGTTTCCTACTACTTGCATGTCAAGCCTTGGTAAGGTTCTTCGTGTAGCATCGAATTAAACCACACGCTCCGCTGCTTGTGCGGGGACCCGTCAATTCCTTTGAGTTTTAACCTTGCGGCCGTAGTCCTCAGGCGGTTAACTTATCGCGTTGGCTGCGGCACCGAAGGTTTTGAAGCCTCCGACGCCAAGTTAACATCGTTTACAGCTAGGACTACCGGGGTCTCTAATCCCGTTTGCTACCCTAGCTTTCGCGTCTGAGCGTCAGAAGTGGGCCAGGAGACCGCTTTCGCCACTGGTGTTCCTCCGCATATCTACGCATTTCACCACTACATGCGGAATTCCATCTCCCTCTACCACTCTCAAGTCCGGCAGTATTGAACGACCTCTCCCAGTTAAGCCAGGAGCTTTCACATCCAACTAACCGAACCGCCTGCACGCGCTTTACGCCCAGTAATTCCGGATAACGCTCGCCTCCTACGTTTTACCGCGGCTGCTGGCACGTAGTTAGCCGAGGCTTATTCTAGAGGTACTGTCCTTTCTCATCCCTCTAAAAAGTGCTTTACGACCCGAAGGCCTTCATCGCACACGCGGCGTTGCTGCTTCGCGCTTTCGCACATTAAGCAATATTCCCTACTGCTGCCACCCGTAGGTGTATGGCCCGTGTTTCAGTGCCATTGTGGGGGTCCACCCTCTCAGGTCCCCTACCCGTCGTAGCCTTGGTAAGCCGTTACCTTACCAACTAGCTGATGGGACGCAGGTCCCTCCCAAAGTGTCTTACGACTTTAGTTACCAGATTCTAAAACCGGCAACCACATGGGGTATTAGCAATCCTTTCGGACTGTTATCCCCCTCTTCGGGGCAGGTCACCAACGCGTTACTCACCCGTTCGCCACTAAGCTGCCGTATTGCTACAACAACTCCGTTCGACTTGCATGTATTAGGCACGCCGCCAGCGTTCATCCTGAGCCAGGATCAAACTCTCCGCAAAAATAACACCTTTCGGTGTTGTGTACGGAAATTAAATTGACTGGATCAATCAGGTTACTGTTTTCTATCACTATTCAATTGTCAAGGTTCAGCTACTTTCCGAGGGCAGGATTTTACCACTTCGCAGTGTTCTGTCAAGACCTACTGACAAAATTAACATGACGATGGTAACCTCTCTTGCTATCTTTCCGGTCAACATCGGCATGACGTTGCGGTGTCCTCGGGGCCGGTGCTTCAAGCCACCATCTTCAGTTGTTAGCGATCCGCTCCGCTAGGAAGCAAGATCTCTTCTTCACAAACGGCTACTTATTTTAGACGAACCATATCCGTTTGTCAAGGGGGGATTTTCCTTCCCCCGCCTGATTTCCCCGACGAACCGGGTTCAGGCGAACAGGGTGTGATTATAAACAGCTCGGTGATCCTGTCAAGACTCAATCCGGTTAATTTCGCCTTGTTCCCGGTTTCAGAACCCAATTCTCATGTAAAATAATTCCATGTCGAAAATTCAATCCCGGAATCCACTCTTGAAAGACACCCGGGTCGCGGTCGTGATCCCCGCCTACAGGGTGGAAAACCATATTGCCCGGGTGTTGGCTGGGATCCCCGATTGGGTGAGCCACATCATTGTCGTCAACGATGCCAGCCCGGATGGTACCGCAGCGGTCCTGAAAAAAAGCACCGATCCCCGCCTGCATGTCATTCACCACACAACAAACCAGGGGGTTGGCGGAGCCATGCTTAGCGGGTATGCCAAAGCAATGGAACTGGGAGCAGAGGTCTTCGTCAAAGTGGATGGCGATGACCAGATGGATCCCACGTATTTGCCAGCCCTCATCCTCCCGGTCCTCACCGGTGCGGCCGATTACGCTAAGGGGAACCGTTTTCTCCACACCACAGCGTTGCAAAAAATGCCATTTCTGCGGAGGCTGGGAAACGTGGGGCTGACCCTTTTTGCCAAGATCGCGTCCGGGTATTGGGATATATTCGATCCCACAAATGGATATACCGCGCTGGGCAGGACTGCCTATTCCATGCTCTCCCTGGAGAAGATCTATAAAGATTATTTCTTTGAATCGGATATGCTTATCGAACTGCGCCGTATTCAAGCCGTTATCAAGGATGTGCCCATCCCATCCAGGTATGGTGATGAAGTAAGCTCGCTTTCCATTCGCCGGGTGCTCTTCACCTTTCCGATTTCGGCTGATTAAGGGCTTTCTCGACCGGATTTCCCGAGAGTATTTCTGGTACGATTTCAATGCCGGGTCGCTGCTACTGCTCTTTGGGTCGATCCTGCTGTTTTTCGGGTTCATCTGGGGGATCATCAAATGGAACCAGTCTAGTGCCACCGGCATCCCTGCTACCACCGGCACAGTCCTCATCGCGGTGCTGCCCATTATCGTTGCGGTTCAGTTCCTGACCCAGTTCCTGGTACTGGATATTGGCAGGATCCCCAAAGAACCACTTTCAAAAGACCAGGGAAATTAAAAAACCTTCTCGCACAAGCATCAACTAATCCGGGAAGTTGATTTGATACAGTGACCAATCTCGAAATTCCAGAACGCGTTTGATATACCCCATTTTAGGTAAACCCACCATCGAGTCATTCCAGAACGAAGAAATATTCGATCTCTAGCGATCGAATAAACTCGGCGTCTGTAATATTTTGTTTTCCCGCGACATAGATCAATTTCCTGGTCAGGTCCTGCCCAAAAAGCGCGTACACTGCGCCAGAAGGTGAGCTGGAATAGCCAATGGATGCCCCCGATGGCAGGAACCGTTCAAGACCCCGGTAAATCTGCGATTCCTTCGGGTGCTGAATGATTGCAACGCGAATCGATCGATCCACTAAATCGCTCGGTCGCCAACCATCGGCTTGGATTGATTTAATGAGCAATGCGGTAACCATGATCACCAAGGAAAACATCCCAGGGAGCCAGACCCACACCTTCCTTCCCGGCGTCTCCCGGTGAAGTGAAGCCATTAATGTTACGGAGATGGGGAAGGGAACAGTGAAATACCTGCTGTATGGGTCTCAGTCCGGGCGGAAAATCACAAGCGAAAAAGGTAATAATTATTTAGACATCTCAATAATCACCAATTTTATTAATGATGATTTTGGAAAACCATCAACGATAAATGTAAATGTGAGAGATTTTCCCCAATAATGTCAGTCCCAAAAGTTCGGGGTTTTGGATTTTTGAAGTCGTGATTAAGTAGGAGCTTCGATCATATTCATCCAAGGACTGAATTGGTACAAGTGTTCTGGTAACATTTTTACCAAATAATCCAAATTCCAATAAATATGCTGGTTTCAACAAACTGACAGAGTCACCTGTTTTTATTATTTTTTCAATGTATTCCACAGAGGTTATCGTGCTCTGATTGGAATTATAAACTTGGCTGATCCGACTCTTTGTAAATATCGATTCACCCGTGGGAGATATACTCTCGAGATAACGAAATACAACTCCTGCTATCGCCCTGCTTTTCCGGTAAACCGTATTTGAAGTAGGGATGCGGTCCAGCATCCAAGATAATTCTTGTGAAATTTCATACTTCGTCAAGATTGGTTTCGCGTCGTTGAAAAAAAGTGTATTCAGTCCGATAACTATTACTACAATCGAGATCGAAGTAATCACAACACCACCCCATGGCTTCCTTTGAGGGATCAGAACCCCCGCCAGAGGCACCGCCGGGATCAAACCCAGAACAAAATACCTGCCCTGGTATGGATCCCAACCTGGGCGCTGCAGGATGACTAAAATGGTGTACACCAGACCAAACACCAAAGCGAAAACGGCGTAATCCCGGATCTTCCGATCCCGATTGAACAGGCTCACGACTACCCCGATGGGGATGACCAGAAAACATATAACCCCGGGCCAGGCCGTATCCTCCGTCAGGGGCGGCACAGCAGCATAGGTGAAGGCTTCGCTTTCATCATAACCCGGAGGCAGGTAGCGACCATCCTCAAGTCCCAAATTCAAACCGGTATCCAGGTTTGTAATAGCACCGGCTTTCCAGGCGGTCAGTTTTTCCTGCGCATCCAAGGGCAGACCATCGAAACTGAAAAGGCTGTAAAGATATCGTGGGAGGTTGTGTGAAAAGCTCTGGGTAGCTTTCCCGATCGGATTCTCCGAAATTGAATACGCATCCAGCTTACCGAAAAATCTCCCCGTCTCCAGGATGTTCTGGATATTTTTATTCACCGAAAAAAGACCGATCATCGCGATGGTTACAACCACCACCACCCAAGTCTTAACATTCAACCTGGTTCCCCGCAGCCAGAGGATCGCAAAAATGACGATGACAGGCATGGCAAAATACGCTGTCTGCTTGGTACCCAGCGCAAGGGCGAATGACAAGATCGCCGCAAAGAGTAGCTTCGGATCTTCTTCGTAGCGAAATATATAAAGAAAATAAATACCCGCCAGAATGAGCGCCGCCACCGAAAGATCCCCCTGGAAGGAATACGTTTGCAGCAGCGCCACCGGGATGCCCAAACACAGCAATGAGCAAAAAAGTGCGGCAGTGCGCCGGAATCCCAGGAACACCCCCATCTCATAAGTGAGCACCAGAATGATCACATAGGAGCACCATTGCACCAGAAAGAAGATCTTTTCCGAGCGCCCCAGCAGGAACAGCCACAACCCTTGAAAATGGGCGTTCACGGGATACCACAACTGGAAAGGCGTGGATGCTGGCCAGCTTTCCAGGGAACCATGTTGCAGCCAGTAATAGATCCGCAGAAGGTGGGTCGCCAGGCTGTCCAGGTTATTTGGGCTGGTCGACATCCCCACCAGGAAAAACCCGCCCATGATGAATAAGAGGCATGAAATTATGGCGTATTCCCCTGCTCCCCACGCAGGTTTTTCGAGCTTTATTGTAGGTTTTAAAGAGACACCAGCAGCCAGGTGGAGCACTGAAAGAACAGTTAAGCATAAAATTATCTGCGTCAGTAGGAAGAAGGGGCGGTCGTTCAATCGGTGCAGGATCGCCAACGACCCAATCGTCAGCACATTCAGGGAATAAATTGTCAGAAAGAGAACCACCAGGTATTTTCCCGGTGTTAATTTCTGAAACACCCACCTGCCCACCACAAGGGACGTATAAACGTAAATCAGGATTGAAAGCAGCAGTATCACGGTTCGGGACTTTTGTGGATTTTACCACGCTGAAGTTGATGGGTTTAAGAAGAATGGATTTGGCGCGGGTTTGGGTGGTTGTTTTCATCACCACGACTCTAAGGAATTTCTCACCATCCCCTAAACCAGTTGGCAACCAATCCAATTATAATTTTCCACATAATGAAGGCGTTCTTGCGAGCTGTTCTGACCGGTGTGCTTGGATTTATCCTGTTGGTTATCCTGATTGTCGGGGTATACCAAATTCTTTACGCCGGGAAGATCTTCCCCGGTGTCTCGGTCGCCGGCGTGGATGTGGGCGGCCTGCACCCAGCCGAGGCAGCCAGGGTATTGGGGGAGCGCATCACTTACCCGCAGACCGGCAGCCTTTCCCTGTCTTATGCCGACCATTCCTGGCAGGTCACCCCTGCCCAGGTGGGGTTGTTCCTCGACCTGGATAAATCTTCTCAAAATGCCTATGCCGTGGGCAGGAATGGGCATCTCCTCACCAGCCTGGCCGAACAATTCGGCGCCGCCTATTATGGTCACCCAGCCTCACTCGCGATCATCTTTGATCAGCGCATGGCGTTCGACTATCTAACCGGGCTCGCAAAACAGATCGATGTGCCTGCCTCCGACGCCGGGGTCTCCATTCAAGGCACGCAGGTGATCGTCAACAGCGCAGTCACCGGCGTGCATCTCGACCGCGAAGCCTCCCTTCAAACCCTGGCAGGCAAGCTGAATGCGATGAGTGATGGCGAGGTCCCCCTTACCGTTCAGGATGTGAAACCACTCGTGATGGATGTAGGCCGGCAGGCTGACCTTGCCCGAACCCTTCTGGCGGAACCTTTCAAGCTTACCCTTCCCTCGGGGCAGCCCGATGGGCAGCAGTCTTTTACCATCCAGCCCGCAGAACTGGCTGTAATGCTCGCATTTGGGGTAAATAACTCCAATGGGAATTCTGATTATGCGCTCGCTCTCGATCCCCTGAAGCTCACCCTCTACTTCACCCAGCTTGCGGGTCAGCTCAAACTTTCACCAGTAAACACCCGTTTCACTTTCGATGATTCCACCCGTCAACTGGAGGTGATCCAACCGGCTGTGATCGGCCGCGAGTTGGACATGGCCAAAAGTATCCAGGCAGTTCAGGAAAAAGTTGCTCTGGGGGAGCATTCCGCCGAGCTGGCATTCGATTTCACCAAACCAGCAGTGACCGATGACATGACTGGCGAAGAACTTGGCATCACCGGGTTGATGGAGGCTCAGACCTCCTACTTCCGCGGGTCCTCCTCAGCGCGCATTCAGAACATCAAAACTGCCGCCGCCCAGTTTCACGGGCTGCTGATCGCCCCGGGCGAGACCTTTTCGATGGCCTCCCAGCTGGGCAACATCAGTCTGGATAACGGCTACGCGGAGGCGCTGATCATCGTGGGCGATAAGACCATCAAAGGCGTAGGCGGCGGGGTTTGCCAGGTGAGCTCCACCCTTTTCCGAACTGCCTTTTTCGCCGGGCTTCCCATCGCGGAAAGGCACCCGCATGCCTACAGGGTTGGATATTATGAGCAGACCGCGGGCGGGCACAGCGCCTCGCTGGCAGGTCTGGATGCCACGGTGTATGTCCCCCTGGTGGATTTTAAATTCACGAACGATACACCCAACTGGATCCTGATGGAAACCTACACCAGCCCGTCCTATGGCACCCTCACCTGGAAGTTCTATTCCAAGGGCGATGGCCGCAGCGTGCAGTGGTCCACAACGGGTCCGCAGAATATCGTACAACCGCCGGATGACCTCTATCGCGAAAACCCCGATCTCCCTCAGGGTGAGATAAATCATGTGGAATACAGAGCGGAAGGCGCGGATGTCACCGTCAACCGTGAAGTCTACCGGAACGGCGACCTTTATTTCAAGGATTCTTTCTTCACCCACTATCAGCCCTGGCAGGCGGTATTCGAATACGGACCCGGAACAGAGCTGCCCACCCCCACACCATCCCCCTGAAATCGATATGGTAGAATTCAAACACTAATCAATGGAGGAGCCATGGTTCATCCTGATCTTTTAGAAATATTGCGCTGCCCAGCCTGCGTCCGCGAAAAAGACGGGCTTCTGGATTTTTATAAGGAATCCTGGCTGATCTGCAAGGATTGTGGCAGAAAATACCCGGTTGTGGATGATATTCCTGTGATGCTGATCGACGAAGGCGATAAGTGGAAATCAATGCAGAAGGAATCCCTGCCCATACCCCCTCCCAAACCGGATTAAATTGACTGGGCAAAATACCATTAAATTTATCTATGACAACCAAGAATTCGAATTCCTCTGGCACTAAACGCTCTCTTCCCTGGGTAATTCTCGGGGTATTTTTAATTCTCGCTTTGGCACTTTCAGCCTTCACTTTCACATCCATCCGCCAATTGGTTAGCAGTTGGTCAATGTCCAGCCTCCCGGGGGAACCCGTTCCTCTTGAGAACACTGCAGCTCCTGGGGAACCTACCCCAACAGCCGGTCCCTCCCAGGAGAAAATTTCTGTAAAGCCTTGGGACGGGAAAAACAGGGTAAATATCCTCTTCCTGGGGCTTGACTTCCGCGACTGGCAAGCTGGCGATATTCCCCGAACGGACACAATGATCCTTTTTAGCTATGATCCGGTCCAGGGAGTAGCCAGCACCCTTACCATCCCGCGTGACCTATGGGTCAATATCCCGAATTTTGATTTCGGCAAGATCAACACCGCATATTACCTTGGTGAAAGCTACCATTTGCCAGGCGGTGGCCCGGCGATGGCCATGCAGACCGTTTCACAGTTTCTCGGCGTCCCGGTCGATTATTTCGTCCAGGTGGATTTCAACACCTTTGTGAAGATGATCGATTTGATTGGTGGAGTGATCGTCACACCAGACCAAGACGTCAAGGTGGAGCGCATCGGCGACGCCAATTCCCAGCAAATCTTGAAAGCTGGGGAGCAAGTCACCCTGGACGGCGCTCTGACCCTCTCCTACGCTCGAGAACGACATACATCAATGGATGATTTTGACCGTTCCCGCCGCCAGCAGGAAGTGATCATGGCCATCCGCGATAGATTGCTGCAATTCAATAATTTACCCAAATTACTCTCGCGCGCACCTGCGTTATATAACGAACTCTCCTCGGGGATCAAAACCAATCTCGACCTTCAGCAGATCATCCAATTGGGATCAACGATCGTCAATCTGCCAAAGGAAAAGCTCCAGCAATTTTCCATAAGCCCCAAGGAGGTTTCGAACGGTACATCACCAGATGGCTTATCCATTCTTATCCCAATCCCGGATGATATTCGAGCAATCCAACAAACTGTATTTTCAACCTCCGGATCAGCCTCACCATTGAGTGGAACCTCAACCGGCGAAGATGTCTTCCGCCAGGAGGGCGCTCGAATTAATGTGGTCAACGCTTCTGGAACCCCGGGCCGCGGCCAACAAGCTGCGGATGCACTGTCTTCTCGGGGTATGAACATCACTTCCGTTAACGAAAACGGAAATTTCCAACAGCAATCCTCACTTTACATCAGCAATTCAAAACCGTTTGCGATCCAGGCGATCGCGACCCTGTTTCAAATCGAAAGTAACCGGGTTCAGCTAGCTCTGGATCCTTCCGCACAATCCGATGTCACCTTGTTTATTGGTGCGGATTGGAGCGGGGTACCACAGTAGATATCCATTGATATTAACCAATAAATATTCCTCCCAACGTTAGGCCGGGAGGAATATTTTTTATTCACAATTCTGTGGTTCCCGGCTGGAACAATCCTTGCAACATTAGCAGACAACATATCCTCAATATTTATTCACAGGTCTGCATTTAAATGTCGAGAGCAAACACAACCAATCATAAAAAAAACCGACCGGACGGAATTGCCATCGGCATCATTGTCGGGTTTGTTCTGCTTGCCGGCGTTACTTCCACCATGGCGTTTATCATGATCCGAAACCTGTTGATGGGTTGGACGATCAGTAACTTACCCGGTCGACCAGTCGCGAACAATAGCCCGATCATCGACTCCGTTACCGGGGAATCCAACCCGGTGATGCAGCCGGTGGAAAACATCCAGTCAAAGCCCTGGGATGGAAAAAGCCGCGTCAATATCCTTTTCATGGGGTTGGACTTGCGCGATTGGCAAACCGGGGATGTGCCCGCGCACCGACACGATGATCCTTTTCACCATTGACCCCATAACCCGAACTGCGGGGATGCTTTCGATCCCCCGCGACCTTTGGGTGGAAATTCCGGGAAATGGTTCAAATAAGATAAACACCGCCTACCATTATGGAGAAGCTTATCACTTACCAGGAGGTGGGCCGGCATTAGCAATGCAGACGGTTTCCAATTTACTTGGCGTTCCGGTGAATGAATATGTGCAGTTGGATTTCAACACGTTCGTAAAGATTATCGATGTATTGGGTGGCGTTGTTGTAACGCCCAATGAGGATATGAAATTGGAAAGAATTGGCCAAACAGGGTATGAAGAACACCTTAAAGCCGGTGTTCAGGTGCGCCTGGATGGCGCCATGCTTCTTTCATATGCGCGGGATCGGTACACCAGCGGCGGGGATTTCGACCGCGCGCAGCGCCAGCAGGAAGTGATCATGTCCATTCGCGATAGGGTTCTGCGTTTTGATATGATGCCGCAATTGGTCATGAAGGCTCCGGAACTTTATCAGAATCTCTCCTCTGGGATCCATACTGGTTTGAGTCTCCCACAACTCATTCAACTTGCACAAATCGCGATTCAGATCCGTCCTGAAAACATCACCCGCGCTGCAATTGGGTCGGAACAGATCACAAATAGCTGGTCATGGGATGGGCAGGATATCCTTCTTCCGATTCCGGAAAAGATCCGCGTGATCCGAGATCAGGTATTCACCACAGACGGTTCCTCTTCGCCGCTCACTGCAGGGCAACGGACCCGCCGGCAGTATGGACTCACGAAGAGGCCCGGGTGGTGGTGCAGAATGGCACGGGGTTGGAAGGTTTGGCGGGCAAGACGGCGGAATACTTGAAATCACAGGGAGTGAATGTCATCCAGGAGGGCAACGCCGGACAGACCTACGACCAATCCACCATCTATCTCTACAACTCCAAGCCGGCCACCCTGCAATTTCTCTCCGGGCTTTTCGGGGTTGATAGCAACCGTGTGTGGAACAGCTTCGATCCCAACGCGCAGGCGGATATCGTTATCATCGTTGGCAGCGATTGGGCTGCCAGCAACCCGATGGAGTAGTTCTCAGGAAACGGAACGACAATCCGTCCTGGTGTCCTGGCAGTGGATTTTAATTTAATGCATCAAACTAAAATCGTCAAATGGTTCAATTTAATAAATCTGCCGATTTTGCCGTATTGACTTTTCCTTTTTTCACCCTATAATAATTAGATAAATCTATCGGAAACTTAGTACGTTGTTACCTGTATCGCGCCCCTGCATCACACTGCAAAAACATCATTAATCCCTTTCTATCTTGAGAGGAGGTGGTTTCAAGCATCAACGCCGATCGCTATCTTAAGTGCAAGTCGTTTCAAAAATCGAAAGAGGAGAAGAAAATGAAATCAAGTAAAGTTTTAATCGTTCTGTCTCTGGTGGTGATGGCCAGCATGCTGCTTTCAGCCTGCGCCCAGCCCACCGCCGCCCCCACCGAAGCCCCGGTAGTCGCCACCGAAGCCCCCGCCGCGCCTGCCTTTGAGGGGATGTCGCTGGCCGCGCCTGATTGTGAGTATGGCGGTTTGATCAAAGAAATTGCAGCCGTGGATGAATTCACGGTTCGGTTTACGATGTGCGCGCCCGATCCCGCCTTCCTCTCCAAAGCTGCATTTTCACCCTTTGGGATTCAACCGAAGGAATGGATCGAATCAGCTATGGCATCCAAGCAAATTCTTGAAAAACCTATCGGAACCGGCCCATACATGGTCGAAGCCTGGAACCGTGGCGATAGCATCGTATTCAAGAGATTTGATGGCTATTGGGGTGATCCGGCAAAAACCGACACTCTCGTCTTCAAATGGGCACCGGAAGGTGCTGCCCGCTTACTCGAACTCCAATCCGGAACCGTCGATGGGATCGATAATCCCACCCCGGATGATTTCGAAACAATTATGAATGATGCGAACCTTCAACTAAAAGAGCGGGAAGCATTAAATGTGTTTTATGTCGGAATGACGAACACCTATCCGCCGTTTGATAACGCGAAGGTGCGGCAGGCTATTGGAATGGCGATTGACCGCCAACGGATCATCGATAATTTCTACCCGGAAGGATCAGAAGTAGCCAGCCACTTCACTCCTTGCGCGATCCCCAATGCCTGTGTTGGTGAAGAATGGTATCAATTTGATCCTGTGGCTGCCAAAGCGCTCCTCGCTGAAGCAGGTTTTCCGGATGGATTTAAATCAACCTTATTCTATCGGGATGTTGTGCGCGGTTACCTCCCCGAACCGGGTGTGGTTGCCACGGATATTCAGGCACAACTTAAAGAGAACCTAAACATCGACCTCGATATCACAGTGATGGAATCAGGCGCGTTCATCGATGCCTCCTCCCAGGGGCAGCTTAACGGGCTCCACCTGCTGGGTTGGGGTGCCGATTATCCTCACATCACAAACTTCCTGGATTACCATTTCGGTAAGAGCCAGGCCCAATTTGGGACTCCCTACGAGGATATCTATACGCAACTGGAAAAAGGCGCTGCCATTGCCGATCCCAAGGAAGCGGAGCAATACTATGTTGCTGCCAACAATGCTATCAAAGCCAATGTTCCCCTGGTCCCGGTCGCACATGGTGGTTCTGCCACAGCTTTCCTGGCTGATGTTGAAGGTGCGCACGCCAGCCCGCTTACCAATGAAACTTTTGCCGGGATGAAACCTGGCGACCGGACCACATTTGTTTGGATGCAAAACGCAGAGCCCATTTCTTTATACTGCGCAGATGAAACCGATGGCGAATCTCTGCGGGCATGCGAGCAGGTTGTGGAATCCCTCTATAGCTACGAAGTTGGCGGTACCGCGGTCCAACCCGCACTGGCTGAGTCCTGCGAACCCAACGAAGACCTGACCGTCTGGACTTGCAACCTTCGACAGGGTGTCAAATTCCAGGATGGCTCAAGCCTGGACGCGAACGATGTCGCCATGTCCTGGATTGTTGGCTGGGATGCAGCTAACCCGCTTCATATTGGAAATACTGGTTCATTTGAGTACTTCTCAACCCTTTGGGGAGCTCTCCTGAACGCTGAGTAATCGGCGATTCCCAGTGTAGTATCGATTTTGCGCGGGAACAGCAGTACAATCTTAATTGCTGTTTCCCGCGCAACCTTAATGGGAATGATCCATGTTCAAATACATCATTAGACGAATTCTATTAGCCATTCCTGTTTTATTGGGAATTCTGGTCGTAACCTTCGCCCTTGGGAGAATGATCCCTGGGGATCCGTGCAGAGCCATGCTCGGAGAAAAAGCCACGGCAGATGTCTGCGAGAGATTCACCGAAAAATTTGGGTTGGATAAACCAATCCCCGTTCAATTTGGGATTTACATGAGCCAGGTTTTAAAAGGCGATTTTGGAGATTCGATCCGATTCAGCCGCCCGGTTGCTCAGATCCTCATTGAACGATTACCAACCACCATTGAGCTTGGGGCTCTTGCGATTTTATTCGCAACCCTTGTGGGTATCCCGTTGGGTATCTTTTCTGCGATCAAGCGGAACTCCCCGCTAGATGTATCAACGATGACAGTCGCCAATATTGGTGTATCCATGCCAGTGTATTGGCTTGGTTTAATGCTGGCGTACGCTTTTTTTCTACTAAGAGACACCCCATTTTGGTTGCCGCCTTCCGGCAGATTAACCGCAGGAGTGGCATCCATTCCTTTTTATGAAGCATGGGGAATTATTGCCGAGCCAGGCACGGCTAAGTATTTTATTTTTGAATTCTTTTCAAATCTATATTTTCTAAATTCGATCATTACCGGTGACTGGAAAGTTTTCCAGGACGCGGCTAAACATTTGATCCTCCCCGCAATTGCGCTGGCTACGATTCCGCTTGCGATCATTGCCCGTATGACACGATCATCTATGCTGGAGGTATCAAAGCAGGACTATATACGTACCGCTAAAGCGAAAGGACTAAAAAACCGTTTAGTCATTTTTCGCCATGCGCTAAGAAATGCGCTTCTACCGATTGTTACGATCATAGGGCTTGAATTTGGTTTAATTTTTGCCGGCGCGTTGCTAACAGAAACAATCTTTGGTCTTTCGGGAGTTGGCAGAATGCTTTATGACGCCATCACTGCCAGAGATTTTCCGATTATTCAAGGTTTCACCTTAGTGATTGCAGCAGGGTATGTGATCGTTAACCTGATTGTTGATATTTCATACGCCTTCATTGACCCAAGAATCAAGTTGGAGTGAGTAGATGGAAACTTCTGACAGCAAAACAAATGATGCCCCAGTTAAGGACTATCGATCAAATAGCTTATGGCGGTTGACCATGCGTAGGCTTTTCCAGCAGAAGTCAGCCATCATTGGGTTGATCCTGTTAGGGCTGCTGGTTTTCAGTGCAGTATTTGCGCCTCTGATCGCGCCGTATGAACCTGACCAGGTTTTAATCGGAATTGAAAATGTTGAGAAAAGGTCTCCACCCTGCATCCACATTCTGGGATGTCCAAAAGATCAGCCCCAACATATCATGGGTACTGATGGGAATGTTCGGGATGTTTTTAGCCGGATCATCTATGGTTCCCGGATCTCTCTTGTCGTCGGGATCACCACGGTCGGGTTCGCAATTCTGATTGGGACGATGCTGGGAGCTGTGGCTGGGTATTTCGGTGGCTCATCAGATAATTTCATCATGCGGTCATTGGATGTATTGCTCGCGTTTCCTTCCCTTCTTTTGGCCATCGCAATCGTATCGTTTTTGGGAAAGGGAATTCAAAACGCATTGCTTGCAATTGCGATTGTCTCAATACCCGTCTATGCCCGGGTAGTCCGGTCGAGCGTATTGTCAGTGAAGGGAAATGCGTACGTTTCAGCATCCCGGGCTTTGGGCGGAAGTCAAACGCACATTCTTTTCCGAAGGATCCTTCCCAATTCCTTTCCTCCGCTGATCGTTCGAGGGACGCTCGGAATTGGTGTGGCGATTCTGGAAGCGGCCGCCTTATCCTTTATCGGATTAGGGGCCCAACCACCCCTGGCTGAGTGGGGAACGATGTTGGGGCAGGAAAGAAACCAGGTTTTTACCGCCCCGCATCTTGTGATCTTTCCAGGTATCGCGATCATGATCACAGTGCTGGCGTTTAATCTTTTGGGTGATGGTTTAAGAGACGCTATCGACCCCAGGCTGAGATCCGCCGAGTAACCCTATGGAATCAAATCGACCATTATTAGAAGTTCAAGAATTGGTGACCCATTTTTTTACGGATGATGGGATTGTCAAAGCCGTCGACGGCGTGGATTTAATAGTCTTCCCGGGTGAAATTATCGGATTAGTGGGAGAATCTGGATGCGGGAAAAGTGTTACATCTTTTTCCATCATTGGTCTGGTGGATCCCCCCGGGAAAATAATTGGTGGCAGGATCCTATTTGAAGGAAAAGATCTTCTGAAATTATCCGATGATCAGATGCAGGAGGTTCGCGGCAATCAGATTTCCATGATTTTTCAACAACCGCAGAGCTGCCTGAATCCGGTTTTTACGGTTGGTTCGCAAATAGTTGAGGTCTTTGAAATCCATGAAAAGATTTCTAAAAAAGAGGCGTGGCGGAAATCAATCGATCTCTTGCGCGTTGTAGGTATTCCTGATCCTGAGAAAAAAGCCAACGCGTATCCACATGAACTTTCAGGGGGTCAGGCTCAACGGGTCATGATTGCCATGGCATTGGCGCTCAATCCGAAGTTACTGATCGCAGATGAGCCCACCACGGCGTTGGATGTGACCATCCAAGCGCAGATCCTTCTTCTGATTGCCGATTTGCGCACGAAATTCAATACATCCATTATCCTGATCACACATGATCTGGGAGTCATTTCTGAAATGGCCGACCGCGTTGCGGTGATGTATGCCGGTAAGGTTGTGGAAGAAACCAGCGTGACTTCCCTATTTAAGGATCCATTGCATCCCTACACGGTTGGTTTGATTGCCAGCGTTCCGGTATTAGGTCAAATCAAGGATTCATTGAGCACAATACCGGGGAATGTGCCGAATTTGATCGGTCTTCCGCCCGGTTGCAGGTTTAAGACAAGGTGCGAAGCAAGGCAAAAATATGGGTTAGAGATATGCGATCAACGCGAACCCAGTCTCATTTCCATCAGAAATAATTCCCACAAAATCCGATGCTGGCTCTATGAAAGCAGCGATGTGCATAAAGCACCTTTTTGTGAAGATTGACCAGGAGTCTCTCAGTTGACCAATGCGATGACCGCCGAAGACTATTTGATTGAAGTTATTGACCTTGTCAAATATTTTCCTGTCTATGGAGGAGTCTTCAAGCGGGAAGTAGCCCAGGTAAAAGCCGTGGACGGGGTTTCGTTTAAGATCCGGAAAGGTGAAACGCTCGGCCTGGTTGGAGAATCTGGATGCGGAAAATCGACCATTAGCCAAACAATGATCCGGCTCATTCCCCACACCAGGGGATCGGTTCTTTTTGAGGGAAAAGATGTATTTCAACTCAAAGGGAATGAATTAAAACGAATGCGGAGAAACATGCAGATCGTTTTTCAAGATCCATATTCATCGCTTGATCCAAGGCTCCCTGTGGGTGAATCGATCGCGGAAGGTTTAGTGATCCACAACATTGGGACAAAACAAGAACGTTTTGATATGGTAATGGCGGTCATGAAAAAGGTTGGGCTCGAGGATTATCATGCGATGCGCTATCCGCATGAATTCTCCGGCGGACAAAGACAGAGAATTGGTATTGCCCGTGCGCTGGTGCTTCAACCTAAATTCCTAATTCTGGATGAACCAGTATCTGCCCTGGATGTTTCAGTCCAGGCGCAGGTATTAAACCTGCTTAAAGACCTTCAACGAGATTTGAACCTCACTTATTTATTCGTTGCTCATAATTTGGGGGTGGTTGAACATATTTCTGATCGCGTCGCGGTGATGTATCTGGGGAAAATCGTCGAGACCACCGATCGCGAGACTCTGTATAAGAATCCACTTCATCCGTACACCCAGGCATTATTACTCGCGATACCCGCGGCAACACCCGATCAGAAGAAGGAACGCCTAATAATTTCCGGGGATGTGCCCAGCCCTTTAAATCCCCCCTCCGGCTGTCGCTTTCATCCGCGCTGCCCCATCGCACAGGAAATATGCTCACACGAGGAGCCTGAGTTGCGTGAATTGCATCCGGGGCACCAGGCAGCCTGCCATTTTTCCGAAAAATTCTTATAAACGTACTTTTACCTAAATTTCTTACAGGATTACTGAGTCCGCTCTATTGACATCCAGGGGTTAATTATCTAAAGTTAATCCGGTCGGTTTCTTACTCCGCGAACGTTTTAGGATCGGTAAAAAACCCTTGGATCGCCAATCACCCAAACAGAAAGGCATTTCAAAATACCTGACCCCCGGACGGGTGGTTGGTCTGGTCAGCATCCTCCTGGTGGCCATCTTTCTTATCCCGGTGGAGGAGTATCTCACCCACCAATACCTGCAACTCCAATTGGAAGCTGACCGCATCTCTGTGGAGCGGGATTTCAAACCACTCCTGTTCTCCTTCGTTCGGGATATCAAAACCTCGGAGACGCTCGCCAGCGACATGGCAGAAATGATCTCAGCGGATCTGATCCAGGGCGAAGAGATCACCCCCAAAGTGCTGGATCAATTCGTCGGGTCGGCTATCACCCATGCAGAGGGTTCACTGGGGGTGGTGATCTCCCCAGACCACATCATCCAATATAGCAGCCCGGCGCTGCGGTCACTTTTCCCCCCCGGAACGGATTGGTATACCTTTGATGACGCTGTATCGAAATCCGCCAGGCAGGCGTTTCAGACGGGTAAACCCGCCATCAGCCAACCCTTCCAGATTTCGCCCGGCTGGTGGGTCATCGCCGCTCACGCTCCGGTGATCAAAGATTCACAAACTTGGGGGCTGGTGAGCGTGATCATAGATCCACAGGCACTTTCAGCCAAACTGGGGTTGGTAGAAAACGCCTTCCCGGGATATCGGTTCGCCCTCAGCGATGCCGCGGGCATGCAAATCTCCGGCAGCGCCCTGGACCCTTCCCGGTCCGCTATTTGGATCACCTCCCCCGATAAGCTGCTCGGCTATTCTCTCGCCATTCAGCCCATCCAGGCCTTCGGGGTGACCGCGCTTAAGGATTTCAACCTGGTGCGTTTGATCGGGATCGGGTTGATCCTTCTGATCAGTCTCATGCTCTATGGGGTGATCAATCAACGATCCAATCTAACCAGTGCAGTGAACCTTCGTACCCGGGAATTGACCAGCGCCAACCGGTCCGCGCTGCTGCTCAGCCAGTGCAACGAAGCTCTCGTCCGGATCCAAACGGAAAATGAGATGCTGGAAAAGATCTGCCAGGTGGTGGTCAATATCGGTCAATACCCATTCGCCTGGGTGGGAGTTCTGGATGATCGCTACCCGGGGTTGGTCATCCCAAAAGCCTGTTTTGGCAACCAGCGCTCGCTTGTCGACCTTCCCTCCCTTTCCCGCTACGAGATGGAATCCTACCGCCAGGGGGGCGGGGAAGCGGATGTGATCAGCGACCAACCACTTCGCATCGAGAACTTGGAGGAAGTCGAGTTCATGGCGAAGTGGAAGAATCTTCCGGGCATCTTCCCGATCCGCTCTGTGTTGCTGCTCCCGCTGATGGACAACAAAGTGCTCATCGGGCTTCTGGCAGTGCATTCATCCTCCCCGGCCGTATTCAATAAAACCCAGGTCTCTCTGCTTTCCAGCCTGGCCAACGATGTCGCCTTCGGGCTCACCGCCCTGCGCACCCGGCATTCAAAACGCTCCACCGAGCTCTCCCTGCGCCGCGAGCGGGATATGTTCCAGCGCCTGATGGAAACGAGTCCTTCGGGTGTTTTAGTGGTGGACGCGCACAGCCACATCACTTTTTTCAACAATCGCGCCCGCGAAATCTTCGGTGCTCCGGGCTCCCCTTCGGAAAACCTGACGGATAATCTCGCCCTCTGGAAAGCGTTGGACGAGCAGAACCTGCCAGTAGATGACACCGACCTGCCCTATAACAAGATCATGAGCACCGGTCTGCCTCTCTACAACCGCATTCTTCAACTGGAAGTAAGCCCGCACGACACCCGCTGGGTGCTGGTCAACGGCGCGCCTATGCTAGATGCGGATGGGAATGTGGAATCGGTGATCCTCACCCTGGAAGATATCACTATCAATAAAAAATCCGAGATCGCCCTGGGCAAGAGTGAAAAGCGCTACCGGCAACTTCTCGAAACCGTTCAGGATGGTATCTGGATCCTTGATGAAACCCTGCACACCACCTATGCCAACCAGTCCATGGCCGAGATGCTTGGGTACACAACCGAGGAAATGCCTGGCAAATCCATCCTGGATTTCATGACCGAGAGCCAGGCTGCCAGTTTCCGCAATGATATCCCCCGCCTGCGTCAATCCAAAGCCATCGAGCTGGATTGTGAGTTCACTCACCGCAAGGGTAAGCTGGTGATCACTTCCATCCATACGGCACCTTTTACTGACGAGCGGCACCGCTGGAAGGGGCTAATGGCGATCGTTACCAATATCACATCGCGGCGGCTGAAGGAACGGGAGCTGGAAGCCATAACCCGTATGGCCAACGTCCTGAGGGATGCTGATACCCGTTCAGAGGTGGCTGGCATCCTTCTGGAGACAATGACCGGGTTATTCAAGGGTCAGGGCTCCGCCCTGGCGGTGAAAGACCCCGCCAAAAAATCCTTCCCCTTCGAATACGCCTCCGGAGTCTGGTCAACCTGGCAGGGAAGCGCGCATCCATCGCTCAGCGAGGTGAGCCGCAAGGTATTTGAAACCGGCAGATACTATCTCAGTCTGCAAGCTGGGGAGGATCCCAACCTGGCCTTCCCGGATTTTGTCGCCAAATCACAGACAGTTCTCTGCCTGCCGCTGATCACTCACGACAAAACGATCGGGGTGGTTTGGTTGGGGCGGGATTCCAAGGAATCCCAGGCTGTGCTGCCCCCGGCGGTAGATGAAGTGCGCCTGCTTACAGCCGCTTCGGATATCGCCGCCAGCGCCTTGCAGCGTGCCACGCTACTGCAAAAAACCGAACTCAGCCTCAACCGCCTTTCTGCCCAGCGGGATATCAACCTGACCATCAGCACCAGCCTGGATATGAAAACTGTACTGGAAAAGCTCCTTCGACTGGTCACCGATAAACTTCAGGTCTCCGCTGCTGATGTGCTTCTCTTTGATTCAGAAAGCGGCGCTTTAAAATATGCCGCCGGCAAGGATATCCAGCCTGCTCCAGCATTTGGCGCGGGAATCGTGATCTCCAAGGATTACGCCGGTAAATCCATCACCGCCAACCAGATCGTTTCCGTAACCCGCGAGCAAAACCTGCTGGATGGATTCAGCCGAAGCTGGAAGGCTTCACTCAAAGATTACCAACATTACGAAGCAATCCCGCTGATCTCGCAGGGTATGCCGAAGGGTGTTTTGGAATTATTCTACTTGACCCCGCCTTCAGCGGATGCGGAGTGGACCGATTTTCTTTCCAGTATCGCCAGCCAGTTAGCCATCACGCTTGATAACCTGGAGCTCTTCGAAAAATTGCGCATCTCCAACCTGGAACTGACCACTGCTTATGACGCGACCATCGAGGGTTGGTCAAAAGCCATGGAACTGCGCGACCAGGAGACCGAGGGGCATGCCGAGCGGGTTGTGGATATCACCATCAGCCTGGCAAGGGCAGTGGGTGTGCCGGAAGCCTCGTTGGAGCACGTCCGCCGCGGAGCCTTGCTGCACGATATCGGCAAGATGGCCATCCCGGATAGCATTCTCTTCAAGCAGGGACCGCTTACAGCCGAGGAAACCCGCATCATGAAGCAGCATCCCACCTTCGCCCGGCAGTTGCTTTCCCCCATTGCTTATCTTCGGCCCGCGCTGGATATCCCCTACTGCCACCACGAGCAATGGGATGGCAGCGGTTACCCGCAAGGATTAAAAGGCAAGGAGATCCCGCTATATGCCCGCATCTTCACCATTGTGGATGTTTGGGATGCCCTCCGTTCAGACCGGCCCTATCGGAAATCCTGGGCTGAGGAAAAAGTGAAGGTACATATCCAACGGGCTGCCGGGCAAGCCTTTGATGCCGAGATCGTAGATGTATTTATCAAGGATGTTCTGCCTGGGATCACCGGCGCGAATTCCAAATCCGCACAGAAGAAGAGCTGATTTTCAGATCGCTGCTTCGCTGGATTTTTCTGGAGTATGATTCCCCTTTATTATTTCCAACGTAAATAAGGAGTAGGAATGTACACCCTGACTATCAATTCCCATGCCGTTGAAAATTTGATCGTCAATTTCCTTCGGGAGGGATTTCAAAAAGCCGGATTGAGCCGGGCTGTGGTTGGCCTTTCGGGAGGGATCGATTCTGCCGTTTCCTGTTTCCTCGCTGCCTCCGCCCTCGGGCGTGAAAACGTGTTGGGCGTGCGCATGCCGTATAAAACCTCCTCGCCGGAATCCCTGGCACATGCCCAAATGGTTATTGACCAGCTCAAGATCGACTCATTAACCGTTGAAATTACACCCATGGTCGAGCCGCTCATTGAAAAATTCCCGGAAATGAGCGCCGTGCGAAAAGGGAACTTGATGGCCCGTCAGCGCATGATCGTGCTCTATGATCAATCCGCCGCCACCCAGGCGTTGGTTGTGGGCACAGGGAATAAGACGGAGATCATCCTGGGTTACACCACCCTCTATGGTGATTCAGCCTGCGCGTTGAATCCAGTGGGGGATCTTTACAAAACCCAGGTTCGGCAATTGGCGGCCCATCTTGGCGTCCCCGAGGTGATCATTCACAAGCCGCCCTCGGCAGATTTATGGAAGGGTCAGACTGATGAAGGTGAAATGGGCATCACTTATGAGGAAGTGGATAAACTGCTTTTTATGTTGATGGAGGAAGGCAAGACAGTGGAAGATTGTCTTAAGTCCGGTTACTCGACAGACTTCATCAAAGCAGTATTCGCCCGCGCCAAGGCGAACCGATTCAAGAGAAGTCTCCCCCCGATCGCGCAAGTGGGTGGGAGATCAATCACAGAGGCGGTTTTCGACCAGGTGATTTGAACTGGATCAACCCGAATGAAAGAGAGACCGGCGGAATTCCCGCCGGTCTCTCTTAATACCTGTTCTTTATGGGCAATCGACCTTGAAGCTCTTCCAGCCGGAATATATATTCTGGGGCGAAAGCAAATGAACTCTTACCTTGTCGGTGATATCCGCGCTGTAGGACTTGGTGGCTGAAGATCCAACTGTCCCTGCACCTGTGCTGGTCACAGTGCCTTGCGCCGAGTTATACCCGCTTTCTGTTTCGAATCGGTAGGTGTAGGTGATTGGTCCATTCGATGTAAAGGATGAAGAGAAAGTGATGACAACCGGGCAGGCGCCAGTGTAATCGCTGGGCGATGCCCCCACACCAACTGTTATGGCAGGTGGAGGAACCACGGGTAAGGCGCTAATATCCCCTTCTACTGTAGTAGATCCTCCCCATGCCCAACATGGGTAATTGTATTTCGGGATTGAAATAAACCACCAGGAATTACTGCTGTTCCTTCCCTTTACGGGAGCTTTTCCATCGGTTTTCAAAAAATAACCGATTGCACCATAATCCGGTGCTGGGCCAAAACGGCAGTTAGTGTCCTCCACTGCAGAAATCATCGGAACACCCGGGACGATGGTCGCTGTGGGTGGGGGCGGCGGGGTGATGGTTGGCCCCGGTGTGTTCGTTGCAGTCGGTGGGGGTTCTGGGGTATTTGTCGCCGGCGGTACTGTTGGAGAAGCAACCGCGGCAGCTGCCGCAGTAGCTGCTGCGTTCACCGCATCCACCGTCAGCGCAACCGCTGTGTTGAGGAACGCTTGATCGGGGGTTGGGGATTGCGCTGCGCTTCCAGGAAAATTACAAGCCCCCAGGATCACAGCACCAATCGTCAGGATCGCAAATAAACTTATCTTTTTCATTCGCACCTTCCTTTCAGGTATAAAGACGACAGCTTTTATCCGATTCCTTATCTTATCACAATCGCGTTCCTTTTACCCGTCTACTGTTCGTCGATGACAACTTCGAGGATCTTCACTGCCGGGCTGTTGCGCTGCGCGGGATCGCGGGCCGGGATGGAGAGCACTACATCCATTCCCTTCACAACCTCGCCGAAAACGGTGTGTTTCATATCCAGCCAGGGGGTGGGCACATGCGTAATGAAGAATTGAGAACCGTTCGTATTGGGTCCTGCATTAGCCATGGACAAGATCCCGGGTTTGTCGTGACGCAACGCAGGATCGAATTCGTCTCCGAAATGATACCCCGGACCACCTGTGCCTGTTCCGGTGGGGTCGCCCCCCTGGGCCATGAAGTTAGTGATCACCCGGTGAAAGATGGTGCCTTCGTAAAATCCCTGCCTGGCAAGGAAAATGAAATTGTTCGCCGTATAGGGAGTTGTCTTTGAAAACAGTTGGATAACGATATCGCCCTTATCGGTTTTAATTGTGGCCATATAGGATTTGGCAGGGTCGATCAGAATTGCAGGCGGCTGGTTCCATTGTTTTTCAGGCATATTTCGCTCCTTGGAATGATCAGGTGTCCGGATGGAGAGGATTATAAAATATTTCCACCCATTGGGTGGAGTATACCCGTTTTACCACCGGGATTCTACCTGCCGGGCAAGGAAAACTTCCCGTAGCCGTGGTGATTGCACGAATGAGGTCAGTCCTGAAGCTATCGGATATAATCTTTTACAGAGAAAAATGAAATATGGGCAAGTACTGGGAACGTTTCAAGCAATTACCTCCGGGACGAAAATTCGAAGTGATCCTGGCGGTGGGGGTCACGGTAGTCCTGCTTGTGATGGTGGTCGCAATTGTGGCGGTCTCTTATAAACCCCCGGCTGCCCAGCCTGCCCCAAGCCCGTCTGCCACCGTCACCCCTACGGTAATCTTTCCCACTTTCCCTCTCACCCTAACCCCCCTCACGCCCACTTCTTCTCCCACATTTGACCCTCTCCACCCGTCCCAACCCACTCAGGTCTCCCCCACCCCAACCACCACTTTCACCCGCACCTCCACCGTCACAGCCACCTGGTTCCTGACGTCGTTCCCTTCCTCCACCCTTGTCCCCTGGCCAACCTGGACGCGCACCCGGACGGTCACCCGCACACCCACGGTGACCCGGACGCGAACCCTCACCCGCACCGTTACCGAAACGCCAACCGTGACGCAGACCCTCACGGCCACCCTCACCCCCACGCCAACGATCACCTCCACGCCTCGTCCCCAGCGGATCGCCTTTACCGCCGACCAGGATGGGAGTGGCACCACCGGCATCTACACGATCAACCCGGATGGCACCAGCCTGGTCACAGTTGTACAGGAATCGGGCAGCACCCGGTTCTGGGATTGGTCGCCCGATGGAAAATGGATGCTCGCCCAGGATGAAAATATTCTGTTCAAGATCCGCCCAGATGGCACCGACTGGTCGTTGGTCACGATGCTCGCAACCAGCCTGGATGCCCAGGGGGTTTGGTCGCCGGATGGGTCGTACATCGTGTACCGGGATACAAAAGATGGCAATGTGGATCTTTTCCGCATAAACCCTGCGGGCGGAGGGCTTGCGCAATTGACCAGCAACCCTGAGATCGAAATTTGTCCTGCGCTCGCTCCTCGTAAATCCGGTGTGTATTTCATACTTCAAAATATGCCCCAGCCCGGGCAGGATGGCTTATTTTACAAATCACCTGACTTTCCTTTAACAGCCCAGGCCATCGAAGGGAAATTCGAGTGCCTGGATTTCAATTCCAATGGATTCAACCTGGTGATCTCCCGTAACCTGGATGGGGCTTGGAACCTCCAATCCGGGGTTGCCAATCCTGAACCGGGTTTTGTGGGTCTCACCTATCAGGGAAACAACCTCTCGCCATCCTACTCCGGGGATTATTCCAAGATCGTTTTTCTCTCCGATCAGACTGGAAGCATGGCGATCACGATCATGAATTCCGATGGGTCCGGCAACTTTTCGGTTCCAAATTCTCTCATTCATCCCCAAAATCCCCGCTGGATGCCCTGATCCATTCATCAAAACTAATTAAGGATTCATCATGAAAACCATCGTCATCACCGGCAGTACCCGCGGGATCGGATACGGGCTCGCGGATTCCTTCCTGGCCTCCGGATGTAATGTCGTCATCAGCGGAAGGGGTAGCGAATCGGTGGAAGCAGCCCGGAGTAAGATATCCGCTTCGCATACCGGCAGCGAGGTTCTCGGCTTGGCGTGTGATACCCGCGACCCGAATCAGGTTCAAAACCTATGGGATCAGGCAATTCAAAAATTCAACCGGGTGGATATCTGGGTCAACAACGCTGGTATTGCCAGCCCGGTAAACCCAGCTTGGGAGGTTCGCCGCGAGGATATCGGAGGGGTAATAGATACCAATCTAAAAGGTGCCTATTACGGGACGGGTGTAGCTGTGCGCGGTATGCTCACCCAGGGTTTTGGGGCGGTTTATAACCTGGAAGGTCTGGGCAGTGAAAAAGGCCGCATAGTTCCAGGCATGTCTCTTTACGGGCTGACCAAGGCTGGTTTGCGCTATTTCAATGATTCCCTTTTCAAAGAGTTGGAGGGGAAACCGGTGATCGCCGGCGCGCTGCAGCCAGGCATGGTCGTCACCGATTTGATCGGAGCGCAGAACTCGGGGGATCCAGCTGAATTTGAACGGGTGAAATGGATCACGAACATCATTGGCAACCGCGTGGAGGAAGTAACCCCCTGGCTGGTGGAGAAAATGCTCGCCAACACCCGAAATGGTGCCCGGTTCCGCTATATGTCCTCATTCAAAACCACCCTTCGTTTTCTGACTGCGCCGTTCGTCAAACGTGATCTCTTCAGCGATCAGGTGTAATGATATTTATCCCAATCCCAAGGAATACTTGCGTCCGGGAGTTAGATATTGATACAACCCAGGAGTGAGCCGCTGGCAAATATGGACCATTCTGTTGCCCGCGGCAATTACGACCGGTTAAGCAGCTGGTACGACTTTCTGGAAGGGAATTGGGAGCGTAAACCGCGCAAAGCAGCCCTTGCCGGGTTGGAAATTTGCCCAGGGGGCAGCGTCCTAGAGATTGGCTGTGGGACTGGCAACTCGCTTGAGGATTTACGCGAAATAACTACCGGATCGGGAAAAGTTTTTGGCGTCGATCTCTCCATGGGAATGCTTCGTCAGGCTCAAAAGCGCCTGCAGCCGGGGAAAATCGCGGATCAAATGGTCCTCGCCCAGGCAGATGCAGTGCGGCTTCCATTTCGGGATGAATTCTTTGACATTGTTTTTTTGAGCTTCACCCTGGAGGTATTTAGCCAGCCTGAAATTCCAGTGGTTCTGGCTGATTGCTACCGGGTGTTAAAACCAGGCGCCTTCCTGGGTGCGGTGGCTGTTACCAGGTCTGGCGGTTGGAGATGGATGGTCTGGCTTTATGAAAAAATCCATAAGGCTTTCCCACAGGTGGTGGATTGTGCTCCCATCGATCTGGGCAATTATCTGGAAGAAGCTGGCTTTTGCGTAGTAAGTCGCCGGACATTTTCGCTTTTCGGTATCGGGGTCGAAGCCGTGACTGCCAGGAAATGACGCTGGTCTCTCACCTGAATCAAAAATAAACAGGATACATTGGCTATTTTCATGCCCCTCTCACCTGGCGTTAATCCACGGGTGATATAACTGTCGATGGAAAGGTTCCCATGAAAATAATCAATGCATTTCAAGGTTTTATTCGGTGGATTTTCCTGATCTTTGCTGCCCGACCCCTGGAATATGTTCGGGTTGAGCAACGAATTCAAAGGTTTGATCGGAGGTCGAAGATGAAAGGTTTTTGGAAATGGTTTTTGATTGTTCTCGGCGTTCTAATTCTCATTGGTTTGATCGCCACGCCGTTCGCAATGCATTCCATCTCCCGCCTGGGGGCTTACCCGATGATGCAGCAAGAATATCAGCAGGGTGGTCCTTCCTTCCGCGGTGATTTCGACGGGAATCAATACCTGCGGGGTGATTTTTCGGGGATGCCCATGCGCCGCGGAGGCATGATGCCCTTTGGAGGTCTGATGATGTTGCCCTTCTTTGGTCTATTCTGCCTGGTATCTCTTGGGCGTGCTGGGATTTGCGGTATATGGGATCGTCGCCCTGGTGAATCATTCCAAATCCGTAAAAGTTTCACCAGTTGAAGTGGCCCAAGGACCACACACCGAGCCCTGCACTAAATGCGGAAAACCCGTGCAGGATGAGTGGACCAACTGCCCCCATTGCGGCCAAAAAGTGCGCCGCCCAAAATAAGGATTCGGTTTCTTCAGGTGAACTCTTCTCCTCACCTTGGCCGGCTGCGTTTTTGCAGCCGGCTGTTTTTTTATCATCTCCGCCTGGGTTATACTTCAGGGATTCTGGATCGCGGAGATAACAAGAATGGCAGCTGAAGAAAACCCTCCAAGCGGGAGCGAAAAGAAGATCGTCGTGCGCGAGAATGGACCATATATTGTTTATGGTGGTATTCCCCTCTTGAAAAAAACGCAAGTGGTTTCAGAATACGGGGAACCTCTGACCTGGAAAAATGAGGGGCAAATCCCGGTGGAAGGGGATGTCTACAAACTCTGTCGTTGCGGGAAATCCGCCCAAATGCCATTTTGCGACAAAACGCATAAAACAATTGAATTCGACGGCACCGAAACAGCAGATCCTGGCCCAACGGAAGGACGCCAACGGCCACTTAAAAAAGGTGTTCACCTCTTTATCAAGAAAGACCCCTCCCTCTGCATGACCTCCGGTTTTTGTGGATTCTATAAAGCCCCGCTTTCCACCTTCATCGCAGAATCCGGCGATACCCAGAAACGCTCGCTGGCTATGGCGATGGTGGAGCGCTGCCCCGCAGGTTCTCTCACCTACAGCATCGAGCCGGGGGAAGCGGATATCGAGCCCGATCTTCCCCAGGCGATCGCCGATACTACTGAGATTACTTCCGAAGGCGCGATCATGGGTTCCCTGTGGGTGATGGGCGGCATACCGGTGGAGCGTGCAGACGGGCAGCCCTTCGAAACCCGCAACCGGGTGACGCTTTGCAACTGCGGGAAAAGCACCAACAAACCCCTCTGCGACGGAACCCACCGCCACCGTGCCCGGGAACTGGGCAGGCAGCGAAAGAAGATCACCTGATCTGTTCACCGCCTAACCTTTCCAATGAACCGGTTTATAATTTAATTAACATACTCCCATCGGAGGAAGGATGACTCCTGCCCGCACCGTCCGCGCTCCGCGCGGAACCAGCCTGACCTGTAAGAATTGGCAGATTGAAGCCGCCTACCGAATGATCCAGAATAACCTGGACCCGGAGGTAGCCGAGCGCCCTGAGGATCTGGTCGTGTATGGCGGTCGGGGGCAGGCAGCCCGCTCCTGGGAGGCGTTCGACGCCATTCTTGAATCATTGAAGAACCTGGAGCCGGATGAAACCTTGCTGGTGCAATCCGGCAAACCCGTGGCTGTTTTCCGCACCCATGCAGACGCTCCCCGCGTTTTGATCGCAAACTCCAACCTGGTGCCGCATTGGGCCACCCAGGAACATTTTGACCAACTCGCCGCCCGCGGGTTGATCATGTACGGTCAAATGACCGCCGGTTCGTGGATCTATATCGGCACCCAGGGCATCCTGCAGGGCACCTATGAAACCCTGGCTGCCCTGGCAGTGAAAAAAGGCTGGCCTTCCCTTAAAGGTAAATTCGTCCTGACCGCTGGTCTGGGGGGCATGGGTGGCGCCCAGCCATTGGCGATCACCATGAATGAGGGCGTTGGATTGATCGTTGAGGTGGATCCCGCCCGCGCCCGGCGCCGGCAGCAGATCGGGTATGTGGATGTGGTCGTGGATTCGCTAGAGGAAGCTATGACCCTTGTGGAGGAATCGCTCGAGAAGGAAGAACCAAAATCCATCGCCCTGGTCGCCAACGCCGCCGATATCTATCCAGAGCTTGCAGCGCGCGGTGTGATCCCCGATGTGGTCACCGACCAGACCCCCGCCCATGATATATCCATGTATATTCCCGCCGGGCTCAGCCTCGACGAGGCTGCCGCTCTGCGCAGATCGGACCTGGTTGAGTATTCCCGGATAAGTGTTGCATCGATGGCTTCCCACGTCAGAGCCATGCTTGAATTCAAAAAACAGGGTGCCGAGGTTTTCGATTACGGTAATAATATCCGCCAGCGTGCCTTCGATGGCGGTGTGCTGGATGCCTTCGAATTCCCGGGCTTTGTCCCCGCCTATATCCGCCCGCTTTTTTGCGAGGGCAAGGGTCCTTTCCGCTGGGTGGCGCTTTCCGGCGACCCGCAGGATATTTACAAAACCGATGAGGCGGTATCCGCCCTCTTCCCGCAGGATGAACACCTGCAGCGCTGGCTGAAGATGGCCCGGGAGAAGGTGCCGTTTCAGGGTCTGCCCTCGCGCATCTGCTGGCTGGGATATGGTGATCGCGCCAGAGCTGGACTGAAATTCAATGAGATGGTCGCGGCCGGTATCCTTAAAGCCCCCATTGTCATCGGGCGGGACCACCTGGATTCCGGTTCAGTTGCCAGCCCCAACCGTGAAACAGAAGCCATGCGGGATGGTACCGACGCGGTCAGCGACTGGCCGATCCTGAATGCGTTGGTCAACACTGCCGGCGGCGCCACCTGGGTCAGCTTTCACCATGGTGGCGGGGTGGGCATTGGTTACTCGCAGCACGCCGGGATGGTGATCGTTGCCGATGGAACCCCCCAGGCTGCCCTGCGGCTGGAACGCGTCCTTACCGCCGACCCGGGGATGGGTGTCGTTCGCCATGCCGATGCCGGCTACCCGGAAGCCATCGCCGCCGCCAGGCGTCAGAAGATCAAGATTCCCATGCTCGGGGAGCAGTAATTTGCGTCAGACCCGTGTGTTCTGGTTCATCGTCTGCATTCTGATCGGACTCACCGCCGGGCTTATCTATGGCTGGTGGGGAAATCCCACCCTGCCGGCACAGACAACGCTCCCGCAGCTCCGCGCGGATTACAAGACTGATTACGTCCTGATGACTGCCGAGGTGTTCCGGGTGGATAAAGACCCCGCCTCAGCCGCCGTGCGTCTGCTGGCACTCGATCCGCATGATCCTCTCCGCCCGGTGCAGGAAGCCATCCTGACCGCCCAGGATAATGGTTACAACAACACCGATATCACCCTGTTGGCGGACCTGGCCTCCGCCATGCTCTCCTGGCAGACCGTTCCCACGGTGGTGAACCGGTGAGCCGGCGCCGCTTCCCCTGGTACCTGATCACAGGGTTGCTCGTGGGACTCACCGTTGCCCTGGTCTATACCTGGCTGATCGCTCCTGTAGCGTATTCCGGCACCTCGCCTGCCAGCCTGTCGCTCGCTGATCGTGACCGCTACCGCACAATGATCGCCCTGGCTTATGCCTCCAATGGCGATCTTGGGCGCGCGCTCTCGCGACTGGAGCTGCTGGGGGATGTGGATCCATCCGCAGCACTGGCAGAACAGGCTCAGCGCTACCAGGTGGGCGGGCAGCCCTACCAGGAAGTGCGCGCCATTGCCCTGCTTTCCTCAGCCATCTCCGCCCGCGGGATCGACTTCCTCCAGACCGCCGCGGCAGCCACCGTCACCGCCGGGATCCCCGGTTTCCGTGAGACGCAGACGGCCACCTATGCCATCAGCGCCGGAACCGCCACGCAGTTGGCTTTCACCAAACCCAGCTCCACGCCTCTGATCACGTTCACCCCCCTGCCTTCGGGAACCCCGGAGCCCACCCTGGGCGCGCCATTCTCGCTGAAGACCATGGAGCAGGTGTGCGACTCGGAACAGCCCTTGCTGATGCGCGTTTTCGTCAGTGACGCCGGCGGGAAAGGTGTGGCGGGGGTAAAAGTGACGGTCACCTGGGCGGAAGGCAGCGATTCCTTCTATACAGGCATGTACCCCGAGATCAACGCGGGGTACGCAGATTTCCGCATGCAGGAGGGGGTGGATTACGCTGTTCAGGCAGGGGATGCCGGCGAGGTGATCGGTCCCATCACAGCCGGGAAGTGCTCCTTCGCGGATGGGTCTCCCTATTGGGGGGGCTGGCGGGTGTACATTTACCAGCCATAATATGTTTGGCCACCAATCAACTATTCAACCACTCAACCCATCAACATTTTCCCCAGTCTCATTATCCCCTTAATTTCTCCCTCCTCCCCTCGGGTATAATTTCAGCCCAGAGGTACTCCCTATGCTCAATAAATTCGTCCAGGTGCTGGGCGGCGATCCCCACAAGCGCGAAGTCCAGAAATTAACCGAAACCGTCACGAAGATCAATGACCTTGAACCTTCGTTCGAAGCCCTGACGGATGAGGAATTGCTGGGGAAAACCGCGGAGTTCCGCGCGCGTTTGGATTCCGGCGAAACCCTGGATGACCTCCTGCCCGAAGCCTTTGCCGCCGTGCGCGAGGCCGGCAAGCGCACCATCGGCCTGCGCCACTACGACGTGCAAATGGTGGGCGGCATGACCCTGCACTCAGGAAAGATCGCCGAAATGCGCACTGGCGAGGGCAAGACCCTGGTCGCCACGCTGCCGCTCTACCTCAATGCCATCACCGGGCGCGGCGTGCACCTGGTGACGGTCAACGATTACCTCGCCCGCCGCGACGCGCGCTGGATGGCACCCATCTACCAGGCGCTGGGGCTCACCGTGGGTGTGCTGCAAATGGCTGCCCGCACCGAAAACGGCACCAAAGCCTTCCTGGTCGATCTCGAAAAGGAATCCCCCCACGAAGATCAGCACCAGCTTCGCCTGGTGAACCGCGTGGAAGCCTATAATGCCGATCTCACCTACGGCACCAACGCCGAGTTTGGCTTTGATTATCTGCGTGATAACCTGACCATGAGCCTGGCCGACCGCGTTCAGCGCGGGCACTTCTTTGCCATCGTGGATGAGGTGGATAACATCCTCATTGATGAAGCCCGCACCCCGCTTATCATTTCGGGTCCTGCCCAGGATGAAGCCGAGTGGTATATCCGCATGGCCCAGGTGGTTCGCCAGCTTCGACCTGAGGATTACGAGGTCAACGAAAAAGACCGCACCGTCAACCTGACAGAGATCGGCGAAGCTCACGTGGAGGAGATCCTTGCCACGCCCCTGCGCGACCCGGAGCGCCCCGAGGATATCACCCCCGAGCAGGCCCGCACCCTGGGTTACCTGGAGCAGGGCATGCGTGCCCAGTTCCTCTTCCGCCGCAACAAGGATTACCTCGTTCAGGCGGGCAAGGTGGTCATCGTGGATGAATTCACCGGTCGCCTGATGCCCGGCCGGCGCTGGTCAGAGGGCTTGCACCAGGCTGTGGAAGCCAAAGAAGGCGTAAAGGTGGAGCCGGAGAATGTCACCTACGCCACCATCACCCTGCAGAATTACTTCCGCATGTACGAAAAGCTGGCCGGCATGACCGGTACCGCGCTCACCGAAGCAGAGGAGTTTCACAAGATCTACAAACTGGAAGTACTGCCCATCCCCACCAACCTGGAATACGTCGCCCTGCAGACGAACGCGGAGCTGGTGGAAGTGGATGACCGGGATGATGAAGGCTACAAATATAAATACTATGCCCGCCGGGCAGATCCGGATCGCAAACCTGTTTACTGGCGGCGCAAGGATTACCCGGACGTGGTTTACCGCACCGGTGAGGCCAAGTTGCGCGCCATCAGCCTGGAGATCCTGCGCTTCTACACCCTCGGCCGCCCCCAACTGGTGGGCACAACCTCGGTGGAGCACTCCGAGATCCTTTCCGGCCGGCTCTCCGCCGAGCCCATCCGCCGCCTGTGCCAAACTGTGCTGCTCCGCGAAGCCTGGCTGAAGGCTCACCCGGATCACGGCGGCGAGCGCGCCATCGCTGAGCTCGAATTCACCAACAATCCCCTCGGCGATTTGAACATAAGTGAAATGCGCCAGCTCGGGCGCAACCTTGGAATGGCTGCTTTCAACCCAGATGACCCCGCGAATCTTGAAGTCCTCCTTAAAAACCTGAGCCTGGATTCCAACCTCGCTCCCCGCCTTCTTTCCGCCTTGCAGGGCGGTGTACCCCTTCAAGTACTCAACGCCCGCAAGCACGATGAGGAAGCCCTGATAATTGCACGTGCAGGCACATTCGGTGCGGTGACAATCGCCACCAACATGGCCGGCCGCGGCGTGGATATCAAGTTGGGTGGTGAGCTGCGCGACGAGATCTATGCGGATGTCGTCCGGGTTCTCAGCAAGGCCGGAATTGATCCTTACGACATGACCCTGCCGCAGATGCGCGCCGCTCTGGAAGGCGTCCCCCGCGAGGAATTTGGCATCTACGAAACCGCTGTGGATGAGTTCCATCAATTCCTGGATGACGCCGTGCGCGTTCGCCAGCTTGGCGGGTTGCACGTCATTGGCTCCGAACGCCACGAAGCCCGCCGAATCGATAACCAGTTGCGAGGGCGTGCCGCGCGCCAGGGTGACCCTGGTTCTTCGCGCTTTTACCTTTCCCTCGAAGATGAACTGATGCGCCTTTTTGGCGGCAACCAGGCCGAGAACCTGATGCGCGTCTTTAACTTGGATGTCTCATTACCCATCGAGAGCGGAATGCTAGGACGGATCGTGGAGCAAGCCCAGGAGCGGGTGGAAGGCAACAACTTCGATATCCGCAAGCATCTGCTGGAATACGACGATGTGCTGAACCAGCAGCGTAAGATCATCTATGGCGAACGCGACCAGGTCTTCAGTAAACCCAATCTGGAAGAGGATGTGCTGGATATGCTCCACACCGAGCTGGAACGGCGCATCCCGGAAGGACTGGATGATGATGAAGGACCCTGGAAGCTGCTGGCATTCCTGGAGGAGATCCAGCCCACCATGGTCTTCGACCCTGAGGGCGTGATCACCCCATCCTTCCCGACGAAACTGGTGGTGGATGACCTGGATGGGAAACTGGAAAAGCAACCTCGCAATCGCCAGGCCGTTTCTGCGTTGGTCTCCCAGACCGCCCAGCAGGCGCTTGAGGCTGAAAAGGAACACATTCTGCGCAGCGCCCGTGAGATCCTTGCTAAGACCGGGGATGCGTTGGATGAAGCCCTGCGCGACCGGCTGGACACGCTGGATACCTGGTTTGAGGGCATAAGCATGGAAGAGGAAGGTCAGCCCCAGCGCCGCCCCCAGGAACTTCTGGAGGAGATCAGCGGGCTGGTGCATGTACCTTTGCGCCTCTCGGGGGATTCCCTGCGCCGGCTGCCTGAAGGTTCCGATGATATAAAGGAGGACCTGGCTGCCCAAATTCATGGCAACCTGGTGGCGGTGAATTACAACCGCATGCTGCTAACCTTCGAGCGCCGCCTGGGCGATACCCTCACCTTGCGGGTGAACGACAGCCAGGCAGCCTCCTGGGATGCCATTTCTGCCGATCTTCTTGTTCAAGCAGAGTCGATCTTCGACAAGCGTATCCAGCGCCTCACCGGCGAGGGCGGGATCGTTCCCCAAACCATATCCGCCAACTTGGAACGCGCGGAGCAGGATGGCTTCAGCCAGGATGCGCTCCTGCGCCTCCTGCTGGCCACCACCCAGGGTTCACGCCTGGAGATCGACCCGCGCACCAAGCGCCGCCTGGTTCGCCGTATTACCTTGCTTAATTACTTCTATCTGGCTGCCCGCCTGCTGGGTGGGTTGCGTCAGGAAACGGTGGCGGATGAAATCCTCGAGCATCTGGAGGGCATCCAGGAGACCTTGCGGATGCTCTGGGGTCGGATGGAGTTGGAACGCCAGGAACAAATGCAATCCACGCTCGCCCAGCTTGATCCAACCGTGCAATCCGATCTCGCCATCCGTTTTACCAGTGACCTGGCCCCCTATAGCCAAATGACCGTCTTCGCTCAGCCAGCGGAGATCAAGCAGGAACTGATTCCTCTCCTCGGCGCGAAAATTCAGAACGAAATCTACCGCCAGATCCTTCTGGGCGCCATTTCCGAGTTATGGATCGACTACCTCACCAGGGTGGAAGCGCTGCGGGTATCGATCGGCTTGGAAGCCTATGCCCAAAAGGACCCCCTGGTAACATATAAAAGCAAGGCCACCGAGCTGTTTCAGAATCTGCTCATTGATGTGCGCCTGGCAGTGATCAGCCGTATGTTCCTGCTGCAACCCCGCCGGGCTGCACCTGTGCCTGAGCAACGGGAGAAGAACCTGCCCGCACAAGCTCCACAACTTCAGCCTACCCCAGCGCATCATTCCACTCAGGCGACCACGGAGGCGCAGCCTCAGCAACAAGGCGGGGATACTAAGAGAAAACGGCATCGGCACTAGACTAATCTGGGCTTGGTAAATTTTTCGATTCAGGCAGGCGGACGAAAAAACCGCCTCGCTTGTCAATCCCCCCCTTTATAGATATAATTGGGCATCAAACCTTCCTGGAGATAATTGCGTCTATGGACAACAACGGCATTTCGGGCAGCCTGCCTGAAAACAATCAGAACGACAGTCAGAACAACATGGCATCCTTGCTGGAGCAGGAAGGTCTGGAAATCGATTTCCCCAAGGCTGGCGAGATCAAGCAAGGCATGATCGCCAGCATCACGCCCGGGCAGGTGCTGGTGGGCATCGGGGGCAAGTCCGAAGGCGTGATCAGCGGCCGCGAATTCGATTCCATCCCTGCCGAAGAACTGGCTGCCCTCAAGGTGGGCCAGGAGATTCCCGTCTACGTACTCAGCCACGATGAAGGCAGCGCAACCACAATGCTCTCCTACGTCCGCGCCCGCGAGGAAGTGGGCTGGCAGGAAGCCGAAGAATTGCTGGCTTCCAAGAAACCCATTCATTCATCCATCATTGGCTACAACAAGGGCGGTTTGATCGTCCCAGTGGCCGGACTGCGCGGGTTTGTGCCCGCTTCACAGATCAGCCTCACCCGCCGGGCTGGCTCCACCGGGGATACCCCCGAACAGCGCTGGGGAAAGATGATCGGTCAGGAGATAGACGTCTGCCTGATCGAGATCGACCGCGAACGCCACCGCCTGATCCTCTCCGAGCGCGCTGCCAGCACTGAAACGCACGACTCGGTCAAATCCCGCGTCATCGATAGCCTGGTTGAAGGCGAGACTTACACCGGCCGGGTCACTAGCCTGGCTGATTTTGGCGCCTTCGTCAACATCAACGGCGCGGATGGCTTGGTGCACCTCTCCGAGGTCTCCTGGGATCACATTCAGCACCCCGGCGAAGTCCTCAAGGTTGGCCAGGAAGTCAAGGTCAAAGTCATCAGCATCGACCGCGAGAAGAAACGCATCGGCCTTTCCATCCGGCAGTTGCAGGATGATCCCTGGTCCGATAATGCTGCAAAGTACAAGGTGGGTCAGCTTGTGGAAGGTAAGATCACCCAGCTCACCAAGTTCGGTGCCTTCGCCCGCCTGGATGATGACATCGAGGGTCTGATCCACATCTCCGAGATCAGCGAAAAACGCATCGATCACCCCCGCGAAGTGCTGCATGAAGGCGATGAGCTCACCCTGCGGGTAATCAAGATTGATCCCGCCAACCACCGCATCGGGCTCAGCCTGCGCAAGGTGGATTCCATGGCCTACGCGGATATGGACTGGCAGACGTTGAACGATTCCCTGCAAGCCGGTGAAGAAGAAACGACTGTCGAAGTAAATGAGGTCGAGGAATCCGTAAGCGAGATTCAGCAACCCGAGCAGATCGAATCCGACACCCAGCCCGCCGAAGGTGAATCCACCGAACCCGAAAAAGAATAATCCATATAAAAGGAAACAGCGCACCTTAACCGGTGCGCTTTCATTTAATAAATATGCTCATCATCGATAGCCACGAAGATCTGGCAACCAATATCGTCACATTCGACCGGGATTACCGCCGCTCCGCTGCCGAAACCCGTGCCCGGGAAGCCGGAACAGATATCTCGGGGTTGAATGGAGATACATTGCTTGGCTGGGAGGATTACCAGCGCGGCCAGGTTGGGTTGGTCTTCGCCACCATCTTTTCCGCACACGAAAAATACCGCCTGCCTGGCTGGAATTCAACCACGTTTACAGATCCGGACGGAGCCCGCGAAGTCTGCACCCGCCAGGTGGATGCTTATCGCAAGTTGACCAGCGAATCACCGGATATGTTTCGCCTGGTGGCAGATCGATCCACAATGGTAGAAATTTTACAACCTTGGGAAGAAACCCCCGCCGATTTCCCCTCATGCTCCCATTCGGTTGGGCTGCTCCTCCTGATGGAAGGTGCAGAGGGGTTAAAGGAACCCGCAGAGATAGAGGATTGGCAGCAGGCAGGTGTGCGCATCGTTGGACCGGTCTGGGCGGGCACCCGCTGGTGCGGCGGCACCCGCGAGCCGGGGAGGTTTACCCCCGAGGGCTTCCACCTCCTTGACCGCATGGCCGAACTGGGATTGATCCTGGATATTTCCCACATGTCCCCCGAATCCGCACTGCAGGCACTGGATTACTACCCCGGTCCGGTGGCGGCCAGCCACGCCAATGCTGTCAGTTTGATTCATGGGATCAGCAATCCCATCCAGAAGAATCGCCATCTCACTGACGAGGCGATCCAAAAGCTTATCCAGCGCGGCGGTGTGATCGGTCTTCTGCCCATGATCCCCATGCTGGTCGCAGATTGGAAACTTAGCGACCCGCGTAGCGCAGCCACCCTGGAGACCGTTTTCGCTCAGATCGATCACATCTGCCAACTGGCTGGGAATACCCGCCATGTGGGTTTCGGTACAGATTTCGACGGCGGGTTTGGGCTGCAATCCGCCCCCGAGGGGCTGGATACCATTGCCGACCTGCAAAAGCTGGCTCCCATCCTCGTCAAACACGGTTATTCAGAAATGGATATACCTGCTATACTCGGAAATAACTGGAAACGATTTCTGGAAGAATCGCTGCCTTGAAGAAACCTACCCCCGAAAAAACGGTTGAATCCCCACCACAGATCACCGAGCCGGTTCCGCAGCCGTACTCCCTGCGCCGCATCCGCACGGGTTTGATCACCACCATGATCGGCCTGGTGCTCTTCATCATCGGCGCCAAGCCGGATATCTTTTTTCTCGACCGCTCCCCAGTTATCGGCTTTGTTCAGATCGCGGTATTCGAGATCGGGTTGGCGGTCATCTGCCTGGGGGGCTTTATCAGCTTGATGGCACTCTGGCGCCGCGATCAACCCAGCATCATGGCTGATTTCGGTATCCGCTTTGTTGCCACAGGTTATTTGATCTGCGTGTTTACCGGCATGGCCGATATCTTTGGCTTTGGCAGCCACTTGCTGCCGGGCATTCCCTATTTTGGTCCGCTGCAATCGATGGGCGTGCTGATCGGGGAGCTGATCATCGCCATCGGACTGATCATGCTCATCCCCACACCCTCCTATCGCGGATCGGAAACCCGGACCTGAAATTAGAACGCGTATCCCATCACGCGCAGCATTTCCTCGTTTGTTCTGAATTTGAACTCCGGAAGCCCCTGCCTTTCGGCTGTGAGGATCTGCGCCCGCAGTTCCTGGTGCAGACGGTATTTGGTCGGGTAGATGCCATATTCCGCCACCCCCCCGGCTTGATATCCCGGTGGAAGATCACCACCTCCGCCCCCGGGCTGGCAAGTTCAAAAGCGCCAAACAGACCAGCCGAGCCTGCCCCAATCACTGCTACATAATTTTGGACGGCTCGCTCCATCGCATCTCTCCATGTATAATTTCCATTAGAAATAATATCCCGGTCAGTCTATTTTTCCCGCTGACCACTTGCCTGAGGTTGTTGTCCGCTTTTTCAAATCGGGTGTAATCTTAACCAGAAGGCATACGGGTTTTCGTCCGCATAAAAGCAATACATTTAAAATAAGGAAAGTGGAAATCAACTTCCATGCCTGACCAAACTGTAATTCACAAACATACACTGCCTAATGGACTAACCATCCGGCTTAAAGAGATCCATACCGCGCCAATCATCAGCCACTGGGTCTGGTACCGGGTTGGCTCACGCAACGAGATCCCCGGCAAGACCGGCCTCTCTCACTGGGTGGAGCATATGCAGTTCAAGGGTACGCCCACCTTCCCAGCCTCCACGCTGGATAAAGCCATTTCGCGCGAGGGCGGTGTGTGGAACGCATTCACCTACCTGGATTGGACCACCTACTTCGAGACCATGCCCGCGGATAAGATCGATCTCGGGCTGCAGCTGGAAGTGGACCGCATGACCAACAGCCTCTTCAGCCCCGAAGAGGTGGAAGCCGAGCGCACGGTCATCATTTCCGAACGCGAGGGCAGCGAGAATGAGCCGCTTTTCAAACTCAGTGAGGCTGTTCAGACGGCTTCTTTTGATTCCCATCCCTATCGCAATGAGATCATCGGCGAGCTTGGCGACCTTCAGAGTATCACCCGCGAGGACCTGTATCATCATTACCGGCAGAACTATTCACCTGCCAATGCCCTACTCTGCATGGCGGGTGATTTCGATGCCGTGGAAATGCTGCACAGGATCGAGGACCTCTACTCCGACTTGCCTGATGGCGAGATCCCAGATGGTCACGTTCACCAGGAATCCCACTTGGAAAAAGAACGTCAAATTAACATTAAGGGACATGGTGAGACGACTTACTTGCTGCTCGCCTACCGGGCTCCCCGCGCCGACTCGGCGGATTTCTTCACCTTTTCGGTTCTGGATTCGCTGCTGTGTGGGCCGAGTTCGCTGAATATGTTTGGCGGAGGCGGAATTTCCAATAAAACCTCGATTCTTTATCAGAAACTGGTGGATACAGGGCTTGCCACCGGCATCTCCGGTGGGCTGCAGGCAACCATCGACCCTTATCTTTACGAGATCACCGCCACCATCAACCCCGACCACTCCATTCAGGAGATCCTGGCAGTAATCGATGGCGAAATCGAAGCCCTGCAAACCCGCCTGGTGCAGGAGGCGGAAATTCACCGTGCCATCAAGCAAGCCCGCGCGCTTTTCGCTTATGGGAGCGAAAACATCACCAACCAGGCCTTCTGGCTGGGATATGCAGAGATGTTCGCTACATATGACTGGTTTGAAAACTATTTGACCAACCTGGAAAAAACATCCCCGGAGGAGATCAAGGAACTTGCTTCCGGCTACCTGCTGCCCGCTCACAGGGTTGTAGGAACCTACAAACCGCGCAACATCAAGGAGGCCAAATGAGGAGCCTTCAGAACGGCGATATTAAATCGCTTCCCGGTCCGGATGATATCGGCCGCTCCGAATTGCCGAACGGAATAACCCTGCTGACCCGCAGTAACTTCAACAGCCCTTCGGTAGTGATCAGCGGATATTTCCATGCGGGCAGCATTTTTGACCCCAACGACAAGCTGGGCCTGGCCTATTACACCGCAGTCTCCATCATGCGCGGTACTCAGGAACGCACCTTCCATCAGATCTACGATAGCCTGGAAAGCGTGGGCGCTGGGCTCGGGTTCAGCGCCAGCACCCTCACTGGTGCGTTCAGCGGGCGCTCCCTGTGTGAAGACCTGCCCCTGGTCCTGGCTACCCTATCCGAATGTCTGCGGTCACCCGTTTTCCCACCACCGGAGGTGGAGCGCTTGCGTGCGCAGTTTATGACCGGTTTGGCTATCCGAGCCCAGGATACAGCCGCAAATGCCGCGCTCAAGTTCGACGAACTGATCTTCCGCGGACATCCCTTCGCCCGCCCGGAGGATGGCTACCCCGAGACGGTTGCCGCCATCACTCAACTGGACCTGGTCGAGTTCCACAAAAAGCATTATGGTCCCCAAGGGATGGTGATGGTGTTGGTTGGCGCCATCAGCCACCAGGAAGCCGTTGACCTGGTTCTAAATGCCCTGGGAAGTTGGAGCAACGCAGAACAGGAACCTCTGCCAGCCATCGTAGCTGTGAGCCCACTTCATAATGAGGAACGCGAGCATATTGCCCTGCCGGGAAAATCACAGACCGACCTGATCATGGGTGTTCTTGGTCCCAGGCGGGCTTCGCCGGATTACTTCGCCGCTTCGCTGGGCAATAGCGTGCTGGGGCAGTTCGGCATGATGGGGCGCATCGGAGATGTGGTTCGCGAGCAAGCCGGTCTGGCCTATCACGCCTCCACCAGCCTCAACGCCGGGGTGGAGACAGGCACATGGGAAGTTACCGCAGGCGTGAACCCAAAAAACCTTGCCCGCGCCATCGATCTGATCTACTCCGAGCTCCGGCGGTTCATCCAGGAACCTGTCACCGATGAAGAACTGGCAGACAGTAAATCCAACTACATCGGCCGCCTGCCTCTTTCCATGGAATCCAATTCCGGGGTGGCTGGGGCGCTCATCAACCTGGAACGCTTCAATCTTGGTCTGGATTATTACCGCCGCTATCCTTCATTGGTCAACGCCGTCACGGTAGATCAGGTTTTGGAAACTGCCCGCGCGTATTTACATCCAGAAAAAATGATCGTAGTCAGTTCCGGACCTGCCCTTATCAATAAACGGGGAAAAAAGTGATCATTCGCACCGGCATCGACCTGGTAGAGGTGCATCGCCTGGCGGAGGTGAACCCGCGTATTCGAACCCGCTTTCTCCAGCGGGTGTTCACCCCCGAGGAGCTGCGCATCTGCCGCGATTCCAACGAAAAACTGGCTGGCCGCTTCGCCGTCAAGGAGGCTGTCTCCAAAGCCCTCGGCACGGGCATCGGACCCATCCGCTGGCAGGACGTGGAAACTCTGGATGGTGCCATGGGAGAACCGATCCTGATACTCTATGGCAAAGCGCAGGTCGTCGCGGATATGATCGGGTTGGAAGACTGGTCGGTGAGCATCAGCGACTCTGGCGACCTGGTGATGGCAGTGGCTGCGGCCGTGGGCGGCGGTACCAGCGGCTGATCCCCGCGGAAGGTTTTCCTTGAAAATTCTGGCGGTGAGCGATGTGGAAAACGGGCTGGTCTACAGCCCCTCCAGCCGAGAGCGGTTCAAGGATGCCCGCCTGGTAATTAGTTGCGGCGACCTGCCTCTCGGATACCTGGAATACATCATCAATACCCTGGAAGTACCCCTATATTTCGTTTTTGGCAATCACACTCATTTGGCGGAAAAAGGCGAGGGCGAACGTAACCAGATTCCCTGGGGAGCTTTCAACCTGCACCGGCGCACCGTCCGGGACGAGACTGGGCTTCTGTTGGCAGGACTTGAAGGTTCTGTTATTTATAACTATGGACCGCACCAGTATTCCCAGGAAGACATGTGGTTGAAAGCTTTCAGCCTGGTACCGGGATTCTTAATGAATAAGCTCCGTTTCGGGCGTTACCTGGATATTTTCGTCACCCATGCCCCCCCCTGGCAGATCCATGACCAGCCCGACCTGCCGCATCAGGGAATCAAGGCGTTTCGCTGGGTACTCAAATCTTTCCGCCCAACACTGCATTTGCACGGGCATATCCATGTTTATAATAATCGCACTGTTCGGGACACGCTTTTCCACCAGACACGTGTGCTGAATGTTTACGGGTATAAAGAGGTCGAGGTGAGTTTGGAAAAAAGTCGAAGGGATGGGCACAGATGAGTTCATCCACCGATGGTCCGGCGCCGGATATGATCCGCAAGGCAGCCCACTCGGATTTCGAAGATGCCTACCGAAAGGGTGCCTGGCGCAGCATTCTGGGATGGGTCACCCGTAACCGGGTGGAACTGCTCCCTTTTGATGAAGTCCGCACCCGCCTGCCGGTGAAGGGGCAGCACTATGTCGGCATGCGCGAAGTACCCCTGGACGCCATTATCGGCAGTGTCAGCCGTTATAACGACTTCGACCGGGCGTTCCTTCCGCGTCAAACCCATACCCGGGAGCGCTGGGAAAACGTGGATTCCGCCCACCTGCAGGATATCATCCTCCCGCCAATTGAGGTCTACCAGATCGGGGATGCCTATTTCGTCAAGGATGGCAATCATCGGGTTTCTGTCGCCCGTATGAAAGGCCAGGCCTATATCGATGCCTATGTGATCCGGTTGGACGTGCCGGTGGAGATCGAACCCGACCTGGATCTGAACACCTTAATTTTGAAGCAGGAGGAGGGCGAATTCCTTGAAAAAACGGATTTGATGGACTACCGCCCCGATGCTGAAATTCATCTCACCATTCCAGGCATGTATGCCAACCTGCTGGACCATATCCGTGTTCACCGTTGGTACATGGGTGAAAAGAGCAAGGGCTTTATTTCTGAACAGGAAGCAGTCGTGGATTGGTACGATACCGTCTACATGCCGCTGTTGGAGATCATCCGCCGCGAGAAGATCCTGGTTCAGTTCCCCAACCGCACAGAGGCTGATCTTTACTTATGGATCATTGAGCACCGCTGGTACCTGCAGGAGGAATACAACTCTCCCGTCAGCCTGGAGCTGGCGTCACGCGATTTTGTTAACCGATTTAGAAAAGGCGCGCTCGCCAATGCGCTTGCCGCAGCTGGTCAGAGGATTCGCAGTTGGCTCCACTGGGGATAAAACCAAAGAAACCCGAATTAACCTCCGGGGATTTAAAAATTTTAGATCAAAGGTTAAATGGACTGAAGTCCAAGCCAGAAGTGGTTGGGCATCACCATCCGGTTTGAGCGAACTTCCACACCCATCGAGTTGGTAGGATCAGATGCCAACATGCTGGGATGCACGAAACACAGGTCCGGTTTCCGCCCGTATTTTTTAAAATAGTAATCTGCCGCCATGTTTACCTTGGTGTTAAGATCTTTCCGCGGGTCGTTATCGAACCAGAGCATGCCAGTATCCATATATTCTTCTCCATTTTCAGCCATACCTTCATTATATAGAACATTCTTTCTAATGTCAATATGGTTTGAGATGCTTTTGATAGCTTTTTTTAGTTTTTTTTGGTATGCTTAACCTGCTGATATGTATAGCAAACTTCATGCCAACACCCCGCCGCGGGCAGGCAATACCCCACCATTGGAGGAAAAGTCATGATCAAAGAGACCATGAAGGAAGCCGAAACCAAGATGAATGGGGCCATTGGCGCCCTGGAGACCGATCTTTCCGGCATTCGTACCGGGCATGCCAGCCCCGCCCTGGTTGAACGTCTGCAGGTGGAATACTACGGCGCACCGACCTCCCTCTTGCAGCTTGCCACCATCAGCGCTCCGGAACCGCGCCAGCTTCTCATCCGACCCTTTGACCCAACCACCCTCAAAGCCATCGAGAAAGCCATTCTAGCCTCTGAACTGGGACTCACTCCCAATAATGATGGCAAGGTGATCCGCCTCAATATCCCGCTCCTCACCGAAGAGCGCCGCCGCGAGCTGGTCAAGATCGTTCACCATCGCCTGGAGGAAGCGCGCATCGCTGTGCGCAATATCCGTCGGGATTTGATCAAGGACCTTAAGGATTTCGAGCACGAAAAGATGATCTCGGAGGATGATCTGAAAACCGGCGAAGAGGAGCTGCAGAAGCTCACAGATAAAAAGGTGGAGGAGATCGACGCCATCGGGGAACGTAAAGAAAAAGAGATCATGGAGGTTTAACCTGGCATGGGAGATTCCGCGGATCTGACCGGCTACGGAGCCATCCCCGAGCATATCGCCATCATCATGGATGGCAACGGCCGCTGGGCCCAGGCCCATGGCGTGCCGCGCATCGAAGGCCACCGCGCCGGCACCGAGAATCTGCGCCGGGTGATCAAAGGCTGCGTCGATTTCGGGGTCAAATATCTTACCGTCTACGCCTTTTCCACCGAGAATTGGTCCCGCCCCAAAGATGAGGTGCAGGGCTTGCTGCAGATCCTGGGATCAGTGATCGACCGTGAACTGAAAGAATTGAATGCCCAGGGGGTGCAGCTCCGGCATATCGGCCGGCTGGAGAAACTCCCAACATTGCTACGGAAGAAAGTAACCCATGCGGTGGAGGTCACCAAAAATAACGATCACCTGGTTTTCACCATCGCGTGGAACTACGGCGGTCGGGATGAGATCGTATACGCCGTCCAGCAGATCATCCAGGAAGGCATTCAAGCCAGCGAGGTGACGGAAGATGATATTTGCCAACGCCTCTTCACCGCCGGCACTCCCGACCCCGACCTGATCATCCGCACCTCTGGCGAGATCCGCGGTAGTAATTTCCTCATCTGGCAATCCGCCTATTCCGAGTGGTATTTCACCCCCGTGCTTTGGCCTGATTTTGATAAAGAGGAACTTCACAAAGCCATTGTGGAATTCGGGTTACGCAACCGGCGTTATGGCGGTCGGCAGGGCTGCGACCCGGTGGAAAGCGGCTACGTTGGTTAAACGCGTTCTTTCGATCGTAGTAATATTGCCAATTGTCATCCTGGCTGTATGGCTGGGAACCTGGACCACCACCCTGCTGGTCGCTTTTTTCACCGGCATGGCTGCCTGGGAATACGCGGACTTATTCAAGAGCGGAAAATATCAACCCAATACTGTTTTGATCGTGGCGGGCTCCATCCTGCTGGTGTTCGCCCGGCAGATCGCCGCTTTCCCCGGCAGCAGCCTGGTGCTCGTCACCTTCATCATGGTGCTCATGATCTACCACACCTTCGCCTATCAAAGAGGAGTGGAAACCGCCGCGGTGGATTTCGCCATTTCACTGGCTGGGGTTGCGTATCTTGGTTGGATGATGGGTTATTTCATCTCGCTGCGCGGCCTGGAGAACGGTTTTTACTGGATCGCCCTGGCCTTCCTGGCCAGTATGTTCTCGGATATGGGCGCTTTCCTCATCGGGCGGAAGATCGGTCGAACCAAGATGATGACCCGAGTCAGCCCCAATAAATCTTGGGAAGGCTATATCGGCGGCGTGGTGGTTGCGATATTACTCACAGGGCTGATCGCCTGGGGAGTCCATCAATTTATCCCGGCAGTCACGCTGCAGGCGGGTTTGGTTATAGGCCTGGTGGTCTCAGTGCTGGCGCCGCTGGGGGATTTCGGTGAGAGCATGCTCAAACGCCCCTTCGGGATCAAGGATTCCTCTGACCGCATTCCCGGGCACGGCGGCTTCCTGGACCGCATCGATGCCTTCCTCTGGGCTGCCGTGATCGGCTATTACCTTACCCTGATTCTGACTTGATCCCCCAAAATTAGAGAGGTGGCTCCCGATGGCTGAACCTACCCGTAACCTGGCACTTGAGCTTGTCCGTGTCACCGAAGCAGCCGCACTGGCTGCCGGGCGTTTTGTGGGGCGCGGAGATAAGAACGCGGCGGATAAGGCCGCCGTGGATGCCATGCGCCTGGTGATGAATTCCATCCAGATGGATGGCGTGATCGTGATCGGCGAGGGGGAAAAAGATGAAGCCCCGATGCTCTTCAATGGTGAGCGGCTTGGGACCGGTGTTGCCCCGGCGGTGGATATCGCCGTAGATCCCATCGACGGCACCCGCCCACTGGCCAACGGGTTGGATAATACCATCGCCGTGGTCGCCCTCGCACCCCGCGGAACCATGTTCAACCCTGGACCTTTTGTCTATATGAACAAGCTGGTTGTTGGACCTGCCGCCGCCGGGGTGATCGATATACAGGCTCCCGTGCGGGATAACCTGGAAAAGATCGCCCACGCAAAAGGGGAAAAGGTGGATGACCTCACCGTGGTCATCCTCGACCGGCCTCGCAACGAAGCTCTTGTGCGCGAAGTGCGTGGTTGCGGCGCGCGCATCCGCCTGATCCATGATGGCGATGTGGCCGGGGCGCTGATGACTGCCTGGCCGGAATCACATATCGACGTGCTTATGGGGGTGGGGGGGACGCCCGAGGGAGTGATCGCCGCCGCCGCGCTGCGCTGCATGGGCGGCAGCATCCAGGGCAGGCTTTATGCGCGCACGCCGGAGGAGGAAACCCGCGGCAGACAGGCAGGTGTGGATTTTGAAAAAGTGCTCACCCTGGATGACCTTGTTGGCTCGCAGGATGTCTTCTTCGCTGCCACCGGCATCACCGGAGGGGAACTCTTGAAGGGCGTGGATTATGGCGCCGGCACTGCCGAGACTGACAGCCTGGTGATGCGCGGGCTCACCGGCACCATCCGGCATATCACCGCCACCCACCAGCTCAGCCGGTTGGATAGCATTTCAAGCATTCAGTATTAACCCATGTAAAGGCGCACGTCCTTGCGCCCCTACGTGAAATCATTAATATCGTCATGGGGATAGCACTTTACGATTATTATTAACCGCGTATCCTGTGTAGAGACGCAGCATGCTGCGTCTCTACTTGAAACATTTATATAATGGGAGGATGGCCTTCGCCCCTTCTTTGACCGATTCGATAAATACCATTTTTACAAAATTCTCCTTGCATCCCCCGAATCCCCATGTTATAATCCGCCCTCGCGTGTAGAAGCGCCGATCTTAGAAAAAAGCAAGGTGTCCAACATGAGTGTCGATATCAAGGCTGTTGAAGCCCCCGAAAACCCGAATATTCCCGAGCTGCGCACCGGCGATACCGTCAGTGTGCACGTCAAGATCAAAGAAGGCAACCGCGAGCGTATCCAGGAATTCAAAGGCACCATCCTGTATATGCACCGCCGCGGGCAGAACTCCACCTTCACCGTTCGCCGCCTGGCCTCCAACGGTGTTGGCGTGGAGCGCAGCTTCCTGCTCCGCTCACCGCGCATCGATAAAGTTGTGGTCGAACGCCACAACCAGACCCGCCGCTCCCGCCTCTACTTCCTGCGCGATCGCACCGGCAAGAGCGCGCGCCTCAAACAGAAATTCTCATAATCTCCTCTCTCCTATGTTTTTAGGGTGCAGCTTCCAACGAGGTTGCACCCGCTTCTTTTTAAATTAGAATTGTCATTATGACCACACCCATCATCGGAGTCACCTCCGCGGAACTTGCCCCGATAACCCGCAACGATAAGGAAGCCTACACCCGCGCGGTGGAGATAGCCGGCGGCTCGCCCGAGCTGATCCCTGCCGATTTACCGCTGGAGGCGCTGGATACGCTTATCGCCCGGCTGGATGGCATCCTCCTCACCGGCGGCGGAGATCTCGACCCTGCCCGCTTCAATGGCACTCCCCACCCGGGCGTTTATGGCGTCTCGGCAAGCCGGGATGCCACCGAGATCGAGCTGGCCTTGCGTGCGCGTGACCTGCGAATCCCAATCTTCGGCATCTGCCGCGGCTGCCAGGTGATGAATGTAGCTTACGGCGGGAGCCTCTATACTCATATTCTCGACCAGCTTCCCGGTGCGCTCGAGCACAGCCACGATAAATTCCGCGAGGAGCACCACTTCGTCAGCATCGATCCCGATTCCCTGCTGGAGTGCATCACGGGAACCAACGAACTGGCGGTGAACAGCCTTCATCACCAGGGGATCTCCCGGGTGGCATCAAACCTTATCCCCACCGCCTGCGCGCCAGATGGCCTGGTGGAGGGGGTTGAGCTGCGCGGGCATCCCTTCGGGCTTGGGGTGCAGTGGCACCCAGAACACCTGACCGACCGCGGCGAAATGGCTGCCTTGTTCACAGCTCTGGTTGAGGCTGCAGGAAAATACCATGACCGGTCTGGTTAATCCTGCCCCCATCGGGGTCTTTGATTCGGGTGTGGGCGGGCTTTCCGTTCTGAAAGCCATCCGCGCCCAATTGCCCGCCCAGCCGGTCTTCTATTTCGCCGACCAGGCGCATGTCCCCTACGGCTCGCGCAGCCTGGAGGAGGTGCGCGCCTTTTCCTCCGCCATCACCGAATTCCTGCTCGGCCTCGGCTCTGCCATCATCGTGGTCGCCTGCAACACCGCCTCCGCAGCCGCCCTGCAGGAGTTGCGCGCCCAATATCCGCAGACCCGCTTTGTGGGCATGGAGCCAGCGGTCAAACCTGCCGCCGAGCAGACCCGCACCGGCGTGGTGGGGGTGCTGGCCACGCCTGCCACCTTTCAGGGCAGATTGTATTCCTCGGTGGTCGAGCGCTTCGCCAAAGAGGTGATCATCCTGCAGGATACCTGCCCGGGGTTGGTGGGCGAGATCGAAAAGGGGGATATGGAAGGCGCCGAAACCCGTCGCATCCTCGAAAGCGCCATCCGCCCCATGCTGGAGAAAAATATCGATACCATCGTGCTGGGCTGCACGCACTATCCGTTCGTTATCCCGCTCATCCGCCAGATTGCCGGCGCAGGGGTAAACGTGATCGACCCCGCCCCCGCCATCGCCCGTCAGACCGGCCGCGTGCTGGATTCGCTTGGCATCACCCAGTTACCTGATTTCCAGGCAGAGGTTCGTTTTTTCACCAGCGGACCTTCTGCTGAACTTGAAAAACTGCTGCCTCTCCTGCTGGGTGAGGATGGAAAGGTCCAGCGGATCTCCTGGGATCCGGACGGTCATCTTTGCTGATAACCCGATCACAATATTCACAACCCCTCTTCACCACTCAACCATTCAACAATTCTTCTTCTCCCCCTCCCCTCCCTGTTATACTAGCGCAAAGGAAATTCACCCATGTCCCGAATTGATCTCGAAATGAACCCCGTCGACGCGTTGCGTGCGGATGCGATCGGCAAGCCTGGCAAGCGCGTCTTTTATCTGCAAGGCGAAAAGGAAGGCCAAAAAGCCACCCTGCTGGTGGAAAAGATCCAGCTCCAGGTTCTGGCCCAGGGGGTGCAGAAATTCTTTAGCGAGCTTTCCACCGAAAAGCCCGATCTTCCGCCTGTTGAGATGGAATGGAAGGAGAAGGATTTCCGCCTTTCTTCGCCACTGGACCCGCTCTTCCGCGTGGGCGAGATCGACCTGGTCTATGATCCCGACCTGGACCTGGCCGGGCTGGTCTGCCGGGAGATCCTCACGGAGGATAGCCTCCCGGAGGAAGCCGGAATCGTGCGTTTCTGGTGTACCCGCGCCCAGTTGCAGGCCCTGGCGGAGTGGATCGTGGAGCTGGCTGGAAGAGGCTTGAAGATCTGCCCCACCTGCGGTCAGCCGATGGATCCCGAGGGTCACCTCTGCCCCAAAAAGAACGGCCACAGCAAAAAATAACCCGCTTCAAACCATGGATTCCCTCCCCGCGCCGGTGATCACCCAGGAATCGATCCTCTCCACCCTGAACGAGGGGGAGATCGATTTGCAGGGGCAGTTCGTCTGGGGCTCCAACTCCACATATCTCGTCAATGTGGTCACACCAGATCTCACCCTACCGGCCATCTATAAGCCCTCCCGGGGCGAGCGCCCGCTGTGGGATTTCCCCGCCGCCAGTCTGGCCCGCCGCGAGGTTTCTGCTTATCTGGTCAGCCAGGCGCTGGGCTGGCAGCTCGTCCCTCCCACCATCTTCCGGCGCAAAGGTCCTTTCGGAAAGGGATCCCTCCAGCTCTACATCCCGCATGACCCAAATCGACATTACTTCAGCCTTTCCGATACGGAAAAGGAATCCCTCAAAGAGGTCGCCTGCTTCGACCTGCTGATCAACAATGCCGACCGCAAGGGCAGCCATGTCCTCTGGGACGAAGAAGGGCACCTGTGGGCCATTGACCACGGCATCTGCTTCCACCGCGAATATAAACTGCGCACGGTGATCTGGGATTTCATCGGGCAGCCCATCCCGGCGGAATCCTTGACTTCGATCCAATCCCTCCTCCTGCCGGCACTGGGCGAGCCGGGCGACCCGAACGGGCTGCTTCACGATTGGCTGCTGCCCTCTGAAGTGAACGCTCTCCGCCGCCGTGCCGTCCGCCTGATTGAGGAGGGTATTTTCCCCCCTCCCCTGGGGAAGGATCGCCCCTACCCCTATCCCCCGCTTTGAGAGGATCGTATGAAGAATTATCGCCTTGCGCTGGTTGGTTTTGGAAACGTGGGACAGGCTTTTGCTCGCCTGCTTCTCCGCAAAGCGGACAATTTGGAAAGGGATTTCGGATTGGGTTTCACCGTCACCGGCATTGCCACGGGCCGGCATGGTTCGGTGATAGACCCCGCAGGGATCGATCTTGATCAGGCGCTTGCAGAAGCTTCCGCGGGGTTTTCCGGCGGGCTGTTTGGTAAGGATCACCCGGAAACCCTTGCATTCATTGCCGCCTGCCCCGCCGATGCCCTGCTCGAAAACTCCCCGGTCAATCCGCATACCGGAGAACCAGCCGCGGAACATCTGCGCGCAGCCCTGCGCCTGGGCATGCATGCCATCACCGCCAACAAGGGTCCGGTGGTCTTCGCCCACCGAGAGCTTTTCACTCTGGCTTCAGAAAAAGGCAGACGCTTTCTGTTTGAATCCTCCGTGATGGATGGCGCTCCCATCTTTTCTCTCTTTCGGGAGACCCTTCCGGTGGCGGAGCTGCGCGGGTTTACCGGCATTCTCAACTCCTGCACCAATTACATCCTGGGTCTCCTCGAACAGGGTGAATCCCTGGAAGAAGCCATTAATAAAGCCCAGTCCATCGGCATCGCTGAAACGGACCCCACCGCCGACCTGGATGGCTGGGATGCCGCGGTGAAGGTAGCCGCGCTCTGCAATGTGCTGATGGGCGCCGAGATCACCCCCCGTGATATCCCCAGAGAGGGTATCCGCTCGCTTACGGCGGAGGAAGTGCGCGCTGCCCGCACGCGTGGTGAGCGCTGGAAGCTCATCTGCCGCGCCGGGAAGGAAAACGGCAGCCTGGTCACCTCCATCCGCCCCGAGTTGGTGGATTCCAGCTCGCCCTTCTTCACCGTAGAAGGCACCAGCTCCATGGTGAAATTCGAGACCGATGTGCTGCCCGGGTTGGGCATCCTGGAAATGAACCCTGGTCCGGAAACAACCGCTTTCGGGCTGCTCGCGGACCTGATCCGCGCGTTTAAAGAAAATTAAACATGAGCGAAGCGATCTGGCTGGCAGGCTCGGCGCTCCCGAAATCCTCCCGCGAATCCCCGCAGGACTGGGTTCAGCGCTTCCTGGGCGAAGAGCGGGTAAGACCGGAATGGATCACGTGCATCCAGGCTATCCAGAATAAGACCGCAACCATCCTCCCCACCTGGAATCTGCCCGTGCTCGCTTCCTCCTGGATTGGTGGCGCCGGTCAGGCACATGCCCTGCTCGGCTGGGTTTGCGCGGAGGTCCGCGCCGGAAAGCAGGATCTGGCGCTCTTGCTCGAAAAGGAACCGGAGGGTTGGAACGCCGCCCTGCTTGCCCCGCCAGCCTTCTTTGGTTCGCGGAACCGCATCCCGGGCGTAGCCCTGTTGGAAACCCGAACCTTCAACCACCCTGATGCTGAAAAGGCCCTTGCCGAGCAAGCCAACTGCCTCGCCCAGCACGGCCTTTCCCCCCTTCCAGATGGCGATCCTGCCGGTTTTTCGGCTGGCTGGGCTGATCCTGGCGGTTGGAACGGCACGCGGGGTATCCTGGCTGCCCTGAACGCTGCCGCCCGGTTGTTGGAAGCCCGCGCTTCCGGTAAATCCGCCCTGCACACCGGCGGGGAAAATACGCCCGCCTTGGTGACCATCCTGGAGGCTCTGTGAGCCGATCCGATATCCTCTACCTCTCCACCGGCTCCAATCTGGGCAACCGCGAGCAGAACCTCGCCAGCGCTCTGGCCGCCCTCTCCGATTCCCTGGCGGTCACGGCGGTATCGAGCATCTACGAAACCGAGCCCTGGGGCTATGCCGACCAGCCCGCCTTCCTCAACCAGGTGATCGCCGGCACAACGCCCCTCGATCCGCCCTCGATACATGCGCTTATCAAGTCTATTGAGACCGGGCTGGGACGCGAGCCCACCTTCCGCTACGGCCCGCGCCTGATCGATATCGATATCCTGTCCATCGGCAGCCTTGTGATGGATACCCCCGAACTGGTCATCCCCCACCCCCGCCTCCAGGAGCGCGCCTTCGTCCTGGTACCCCTGGCTGAGATCGCTCCCGACTGGGTGCATCCCGTTTTGCACCTCGGGGTAAAATCCCTGCTGGAAAAAGTGGATGCCAGTGGGGTAAAATTGTACCCGTCTGCACCCTGAGGTCTTTACCAGCGGCAGATCAAGATCTATGAGGAAACAATGAAACCCTTACCCTTCGGTTCCAGAACGTACATCATGGGCATCCTGAACGTCACCCCCGATAGCTTCTCCGGCGACGGCCTGATGAACTGCGGCGAGCTGACCCAGTGCGCCATCGAACAGGCCCACAAGTTCATGGATGGCGGCGCGGATATCCTGGATATCGGCGGCGAGAGCACCCGCCCCGGCTCCACCCCCGTCAGCGAGGAGGAGGAGCTTTCGCGCGTCCTGCCGGTGATCAAAGCCCTGCGCAGCGCGGATGTGGACGTGCTGATCTCCATTGACACCTATAAATCCAAGGTGGCGGAGGCTGCCCTGGGCGCCGGCGCCGACTGGATCAACGACGGCTGGGCACTGCGCGCCGATCCGAAGCTCGGGAAAATGGCCGCCCGCGAAGGCGTGCCGGTGATCCTGATGCACAACCGCAGCAAACCCTCAAACGTGGAGCTGAATGAACGACTCGGCAACCGCTATGTGGGCACCGACTACAAGGACCTGATCGGTGAGGTCAAGAACGAGCTGCTGGAGGCCGTTCAGCGCGCCCACCAAGCGGGTATCGAGAACGACCGAATCATCCTCGATCCCGGCATCGGCTTCGGCAAGACCGTCGCCCAGAACCTGGAACTTATTGACCGCCTGGCGGAGATCAAAGCCCTGGGGTACCCGGTGCTGCTGGGCCCCTCGCGCAAGTCCTTTATCGGTTACACCCTCGACCTGCCGCCCAACCAGCGCATGGAGGGCACGGCTGCCACGGTGGCCATCGGCATTGCCCACGGCGCGGATCTCGTCCGCGTGCACGACGTGGAAGCCATGGTGCGCGTGGCGCGCATGACCGACGCCATCGTGCGCCGCTAAACCCTGCGTAACATCCTTCATTAAAATTGGAGTAAATTATGAAAGAATTTGATGTCATCGTCATCGGCGCCGGACCCGGCGGATATGTGTGCGCCATCCGCGCCGCGCAGCTTGGCAAAAGCGTGGCCATCGTGGAAAAGCAGTTCCTTGGGGGCGTGTGCCTCAATGTGGGCTGCATCCCCACCAAATCGCTGCTTTCGAATGCCGCCCTGGCGCACACCCTGCGCGAGCGCGCCAAGGAATTCGGGGTTTCCTTCGATAACCTTAAACTGGATTATTCCGCCGCGGTCAAGCGCAGCCGGACCGTTTCCGAGCGCCTGGTCAAAGGCGTCGGCTTCCTGATGAAGAAGAACAATATAGCCGTGATGATGGGCACGGCGAAATTTACCGCCAAAAACACCCTGACCGTCACGGATGCGGAAGGCAAAGCTGAAACCCTTAAAGGCAAAGATATCGTCATCGCCACCGGTTCCCACTTCGCCTCCCTGCCCACCGTGCCGGTGGATGGCAAGCAGGTGATCACCTTCTGGGAGGCAATTCTGCAGGAGACCCTGCCCAAATCCGCGCTGATCATCGGCGCAGGCGCGATGGGCGTGGAATTCGCCACCGTCTGGAACTCCTACGGAACCGCCGTCACCCTGGTGGAGATGCTCCCGCGGGTTGTGCCCATGGAAGACGAGGACGTGAGCAAGGAGCTGGAAAAATCCTTTAAAAAGCGCGGCATCGAAATTTACACTGGGTCGAAGGTTTCCTCCGTGAAACCCGGCAAGGGTTCGGTCAGCGTGGTGGTGGATACCCCCGAGGGGCAGAAGACCTTCGAGGTGGAGCAGGTGCTGCTGGCAACCGGGTTCCGCCCCAACACCGAGGATCTCGGGCTGAAGGAAGCCGGGGTTGCGCTCACCGAGCGCGGTTTCGTCCAGGTGGATGATTTCAGCGCCACCAACGTGCCCGGCGTGTGGGCCATCGGGGATGTGACCGGCAAACTGCTGCTGGCGCACGTGGCTTCCACCCAGGGCATCATCGCCGCCGAAAAGCTGGCCGGGCTCTGAGCCCCGAGCCGTTTGATATTAACCTCATCCCGCGCGCCACCTACTCCGAGCCGCAGGTGGGCTCCTTCGGGCTTTCCGAAGCCCAGGCGAAGGAAAAGGGCTACCAGGTGAAGACCGGGCGCTTCAACTTCCAGGCCAACGGCAAGGCGCTGGGGCTGGGCAATTACAGCGGTTTTGTGAAGGTCATCGTGGATGCGAAATACGGCGAGATCCTGGGCGGGGCCATGATCGGCGAATCGGTCTCCGAGCTGCTGCCCGAGCTGACCCTGGCGCGGCGCAACGAGCTGACCATCGAGGAGATCGCCCACAACGTGCACGCCCACCCGACCCTCAGCGAAGCCATCCAGGAAGCCGCCGAGGATGCGCTGGGGAGATCGATACAGCAATGACATTCCATTGATTCTTAGGGACTGCGATCAGATGATAATGGTAGAGACGCAGCATGCTGCGTCTCTACGTTTTCCGGTGATGCTTTTGGGCGGGTGCGGCACAACCGCCATTTTTCCGCCAATTCGAGGATCCCGATTTTCTCCGTCATTGCGAGAAGCCCCCTTCGGGGGCGACGAAGCAATCTCATGATTAATTTTCAACTTTGAAAAAATGATTGCCCTATGAGATCGCCACGTCGGGCTGCGCCCTCCTCGCGATGACAACAACATTGTTGGGCGGGCTCATGCCCGCCTTTTTTATCGCGAGGAGCATTTTTCTCCCGTCATTGCGAGGAGCTTGATTTTTCGTCATTGCGAGGAGTCCGAAGGACGACGAAGCAATCCCATGATTAATTTTCTACTTTGAAATAAATGGTTACCCTATGGGATCGCCACGTCGGGCTGCGCCCTCCTCGCGAAGATAACCATAGCTAAATTCCGATTATCTGTAATGCCTCCCCCGTCACCCACTTGCTGGCTTCCCCCGCCTTCTCAAACCGCACCAGCATGCGCCCATTGAAGACCTCGCGCTCCTGCAGCCAGCGGCCATCCGTGCCCTGTTTGGAGCGCACCAGGTCCAGCGCGGGCTGCATGCGTTCATCAGAAACCCCCAGTTTCGTAAGCACAGAAAGCATCTCCAGCGCGTCCGTCCACCAGAAGCGCGGAAAGCCAAGCTGCACCCAGCGCTCGTTGGCGGTCACCCCCTCGCGGCGGCTGCGTTGATAGAGGCGGTGCGCGAGCAGGAATTCCACCAGCTCCGCGATCTTCGCGTTCATCTTCGCCGTTCTTTTTCCAGGCGGCACCTCCGCCAGGGCTTTCAAGCCCTTCACCACCCCCATCATGCAGGTGTGCCGCCCCCAGCAGTTCTGGTAGCGGTAGGGCTGTCGATACGGGGAAATCCTTCACGTGGTCATCCGTCCGCTGGTAGGTCGCGATCCAATCCAGCCCGCGCTGCACGCGTTCATCCTCTCCCATCCCAAAGCGCAGCATGCTCCACACCAGGTTGCCGGTCAGGCAGGGGATCAGCATCTCCGCCCGTCCTCCCGCTTCACTCCCCATGTGAGCAAAACCACCGCTTTCTCTGTCCTGGGACCAATTCAGCAGGAATTCGCACGCCTTTCGGATGCGTTCGTCGCTGCCATCGGCGCCCATCTCCGCAAGCAGGATCACATTCCAGACCGTGCCCTTGTATTTGGATCGTTCGTAGAAATCCTCCGGCTTGCCCCAATATCCCCCCGGTTCCTGCCTGGATAGGATCTTCTGCACCTGCTCCCCCGCCATCAGCGCAGCCCGTGCCTCCCGCACCTCGGGCGCATCCTTCCCCAGCCCGCACAAACCCCGCAGCGCGGCAAGCCGCGCGCCCGGGTTCTCCGGCTCCAGCAGCCAATCCAGCACCTGCGGCGCAGGTTTCATCGGTTAATTGTATATCAGGATGCCGCCTTCATCTCCCGGCTGGCGAGGATATCGATGCCCGTGCCCAGCGCGTCCTTCACCACCGCCTCGCCCATCGTCACCGGCACGCGGAGCTCCACCCGCGGCAAGCGCCTCCAGCAGCTCGCGGATGCGCGGCTTGGGGAAGGGCTTCGGCGGTGTAGACCGGCAGCAGCGGGTGCAGGCTGCCCTGGATCTTCACCGTGGTGGCCACCATCCGGCGCGGGTCGGTCAGTTCGGCCTGCACGTATTCCTCCCCGCGCTTGCAGCCGCAGTTATCCACTTTCAGGATCGTATCCCCTTCGCGGGTCACATCCAGCCGGCAGCCCTTGGGGCAGGTGATGCAGATCACTTTATCGCATTCTCTGGCATTGTTTTCTCCTCAGCGTTTCACGATCGCCACGGTCAATTCTTCCGCGCTTCGCACTTCATCATAAGCTTTCACCGGCAGCGTCACGGTGATCATCTCGCCCGGGCGGGCGTAGCGCTCCGCCCTTCTGCGCAACCAGGTTCGCCCCCTTGCGCACCTCCACCCACACCGGATCCTCCACCGGCTGCTTCACCCGCAGCTGCAGTTTGATATCCGCTTCCTTCAGGCTTTCGGCGCAGATGTGCTGCGGCACCACGTGGTGGACGTTTTCACCGCTGCGGATGGGGATCTTCCTTTCAGTACCGGCTTTGGGAGCAATGGCAAATTGCGCCGCGGCCTTGCCGGAAACCAGGCCGGCCTCGGTGACCCAGTCCACCAGGTCGTAGACGTGCACCACGTTCCCGCGCGGCAAAGATGCCCGGCACGCTGGTCTCGAAGCGGTCATCCACGATCGGCCCCGCGGTGAGCGGGTCGAGCGCCACCCCCGCCTTGCGCGAAAGCTCGTTTTCGGGGATCAGCCCCACCGAGAGCAGCAGCGTGTCGCAGGGGATGATCTCCTCGCTGCCCGGGATGGGCTTCCATTTTTCGTCCACCGCCACCGCTTCGATCGCCTCCACCCGCTTGTTGCCGATGATGCGCTTGACGGTGTGCTGCAGCTGCAGCTGGATATCGTAATCCAGCAGGCACTGCACGTAATTGCGGGTCAGCCCGGTCAGGAAGGGCATCACCTCCAGCACGCGCTCCACCTTCGCGCCCTCAAAGGTCAGGCGGCGCGCCATGATCATGCCGATATCGCCCGAGCCGAGGATGACGAAGCGTTTGCCGGGCATGTAGCCTTCCACGTTCACCCAGCGCTGGGCGGTGCCGGCGGTATAGACCCCCGCCGGGCGCGTGCCGGGCAGGCGCACCTGGGCGCGCGTGCGTTCGCGGCAGCCCATCGCCAGCACCAGCGCTTTGGCTCGGATCTCGCGGATGCCGTCCGCTTGCGGCTGGCGGTAAATATCTTCCGGTCGGGCGGTGATATCCAGCACCATCGTATCCAGCAGCAGATCGACACCCGAGGTGAGCGCCTCGTTGATGAACCGCTGGGCATAAGCCGGACCGGGCAGGTCCTGCTTGAAGATCTCCAGCCCGAAACCGTTGTGGATGCACTGCAGCAGGATGCCGCCCAGTTCCAGGTCGCGCTCGATGATGAGCACGTCGTCCGCGCCGTTCTGTTTGGCAGAAATGGCAGCCGCCAGCCCGCCCGGGCCCGCGCCGATCACCACCACATCGTAGATGTCTTTGATCGTCATCTTAGCCCTCCCCCTCGAACATGCCGGGCTTGGTGGTGCCGGTCAGGAACTCCGACCCGGGCCTTTTTTGGAGACCTCCAGCGGCGGAAATGCCCAGCTCGCGGGCGAGGATATCCACCACCCGCGGCATATCGAAACCGCCCAGGCAGCGCCCGGTGCCCAGCCAGGTGCGGCGCTTGATGGCATCGTAGGTGCGCGCCGGGAGCGGGGCGTGGATCTCGGCCACGATCTCGCCCTCGGTCACCATCTCGCAGCGGCAGACGACACGCCCGTAGCGGTCATCCTCTGCGGATCAACTCTGCCCGTTCTTGCATTGAAAGGTGGCGAAAACGCGGACGCCGCTGGCGCACGGGGTTCCAATCCCTTTTTTCCACCAGTTTTTCACCCGCGTCCTTCAGCAGGTCGATGACCCGCAGGGCGATGGCAGGCGCGGCGGTCAGCCCCGGCGATTCGATCCCGCCCAGGTTGACCAATCCCTGCACATGCGTTGGGATCTCGATGATGAAATCGTGCCCATAATCCACGCCCGGGGTTTCGCAGGGGGCGTTGCCGTAGGCGCGCAAGCCCGGCGAAGAGCGAAATGACCGGCCGCAGGGTCAGCGAGGGCACCAGCTTCTTGGCGCCGCAGATGATCTCCTGCAGCCCCGCGGCGGTCACCGCCCGGTCTTCTTTGTCTTGAATAACCTCGGCGTTGGGGCCGATGATCACGTTGCCGTGCACCGTTCCCGCCGCCAGGATGCCCTTCCCCGCCGCAGAGGGGGTGGGGAAGAAGCAGGGTTTGAGTTTTATTTCGGCTTCATCCAGCACGTAATATTCCCCGCGGCGGGGTTGAATCTTAAATTCGGGGCGCACCCCGGCTTTGTGCATCACGTCATCGGCGAAAAGCCCGGCGACATTGATCACCCAACGGCTCCCGAAATCCCCGCGGTTGGTGCGGATGCCGGTGATGCGCGTGCCTTCCCAAATGAAATCGAGGAACTCAGTCTCCAGCATCACCTGCACGCCGTTCTGGATGGCGTTCTCGCAGGCGGCAATGTTCGCCCCAAACGGGTCACAGGTGCCGCCCGAAGGTGCCCACATGGCTAAGACCGCATCCGGGTTGATAAGCGGCTCGCGGCTGAGAAGTTCCTCACCGGTGATCATCGCCAGCCCGGGTACGCCGTTCTTTTTGCCCTGCTCCATCAGGCGCTCCAGGGCGGGTACTTCCTCCTGCCCGATCGCCACCACGTAATCGCCATTTCGTTCAAAATCGAAGCCCAGTTCCACCGAGAGCTGCTCGTAGAGCGCGTTGCCCTCCACGTTCGTGATCGCTTTCAGGCTGCCCGGCACCGGGTCATAACCGGCGTGCACGAAGGCTGAGTTACCGGAGGTGGTGCCCATGCAGATGTCTGTTTCGCGGTCGATCAGCAGAATGGAAAGCTGGTAGCGGGAGAGATAGCGGGCGGCCATGGAACCGATGATCCCGCCGCCAATGATGATCAGGTCGTAGGGTTGAGGCATGCGATGCTCCGCAGAGTGAAACTGTGTTTCATTATTCAAATCTGGATTATAACCGGGTTTCCCAAAGATTATATAACAAGTGACAAATTAAGGATCGTTCCCAGCACACTAAAAATCATCCACTATAATATCTGCTATGACGCCTACCCAAAATACACGCCCCAATCTTACCCGCTTTGCCTGGTTATCCATCGCAGCTGCGGTGGTAACCATCCTCCTCAAATTTAGTGCCTATCTCATCACCGGCTCGGTCGGCTTGCTTTCCGACGCGCTTGAATCCGTTGTCAACCTGGCTGCCGCCCTTGTGGCCCTCTATGCTCTCAAGTTGATTCAGCGCCCCGCAGATGAAAAGTTTAATTTCGGTTTTTCCAAAGCCGAGTATTTCGCCAGCGGTTTTGAAGGCGGGATGATCCTGCTGGCGGCGGTTGCCATCATCGTCACCGCAATTCCCCGGCTGATTAACCCGGTTCCGCTTGAACAGGTTGGTCTCGGTTTGATCATCTCGGTGGTTGCCTCCCTCATTAACCTGGCGGTTGCCCTGGTGCTATTAAAAGCAGGCAAGCAGTATAACTCGATCACGCTCGAAGCGGATGCCCGCCATCTGCTCACGGATGTGTGGACGACTGTGGGCGTTCTAATTGGGATCGCGCTTGTGCAGGTCACCGGCTACCTCCGCCTGGACCCCCTGGTGGCGCTCCTGGTGGCTGCCAATATCATCTTCACCGGGGTCAAGCTCCTCAAACGGTCAACCTTCGGCCTCATGGATCTTGCCATTCCCCCTGACGACCTGAAAAAGATCGAGGGAATTCTGGATACCTACCAACCCGAAGGCTTACGCTACCACGCCCTGCGCACCCGCCAGGCTGCCGCGGTCAATTATGTCGCCTTGCACGTGCTTGTTCCCGGCAAGTGGACTGTCTCGCATGGGCATAAGGTGGCGGATGATATTGAAGCCCGGGTGAAAAAGGCGGTCCCCAACACCTCGATCGTCACCCACATCGAGCCTGTAGAAGATCCCAAGTCCATGCAGGATACCGTTATTTAGGGATCGCCGGTTTACCATTTATTCCATGAATAATCCTAAAAAGAGAAGTTTCCACCGAAATTATCGGGTCTTATTCATCCTGGCAAGTTTTAATCATCCTGGTGGTTTCCCCAATCCCGGTGAAATTGGTGCACGCCCAGCAGGAAACCCCCACCTTAACCCCAAAAGGGAGCGCGGAATCCGCGACCCCCACCGGAACCCCCGTCACTGCCCAGGGCATCATCGACTCCTTCAATGCCCTGCGCAGACACTACAACATGCGCAGTCTGATCGTGGATCCCATCCTGGCAGGCCTCGCCCAACAAACCGCGGATATCATGGCGATCAACAGCATGTCTGGCCACATCGGCGGGGTACGCGAGAGGGCCATTGCTGCCGGGTATGGCGCAGGAGATATACCCTGGCTGACGGAGAATTTTGCCATCGGACCCATGAGCCTCGAGGAATTGATGATGGTTTGGTCAGATGCGGACCACATGCGCGGTGCGAACAATCAATGGTATGCCCATTGCGGGGTGGGCATCTCGGAATACAACGGGGATGTCTACTACGTCTTCATCGCTGGTTACACTTCCAACCGCATCTATAAACCTGGCGCCACCGCCCTGCCCGGGCAGGTCCTTACCGCCCCTGTCTCCCAGGTGATGTTCCCGGTGACCAAAGCCACCCCTGGCGCGGATGGCAGGATCATCCATACCGTCAAACATGGTCAAACGCTTTGGGCCATCGCCATCGCTTACGGAACCCACATCCTGGATATCCAGCGCGCCAACGGCATGACCGCCGATCAGGTGGATCTATCCGAAGGCCAGAAGCTGGTGATCCCCATCGGCGGGCAATCCGACCGCACCGATACCCCGCCTCCGCCGCGAGCATCCTCCACACCACCTGGAGTTACTGAAACAGAGTTTTTTTCAGGCTTGGGAACGCAATCCGATCCCACCCCCGTGCCCGAAAAGGGGAGCGGGGTGAGCAGCGAATTCGTGATCGTCCTGGCTGCCATCCTGGCAGCGGTTGGATTGATCGGGTTTGGCCTTTTCGTCGGCCGCCAGGATAAAGATTAGCGCTTCAGGTTTTCTCTTTCCCCCATATATTTCGATCCAAAATCCGTCAGCGTCTTCAATAATCTGGGGTCCAGGTACTTCGGCAGTTCCAGCGCGATCTCCTCCGGCACGCCCCCATAATACGCCTCGGCGATCCCCCCCGCGATGGCAGCCATCGTATCGGCATCCCCGCGCAGCCAGATGGCTCCGCGGATGGCACTTTCGAAATCCGTGGATTCGAGGAACGCAATTATAGACTCCGGCACCGAAGACTGACAGATCTCGCTCCACTGGTAACCCGGGCGGATCCCCGCCAGGCTGCGGTTCAGATCATACCCGGTCTGTGCTTCTACCATGGACTTGATCTCTGTTTTGCTTTTCCCCATCCGCGCCAGGAACACTGCCATCGCCGCCGCCTGGGCGCCTTTGATGCCCTCGGGGTGGTTGTGGGTCACTTCAGAGCTTTTAGCAGCTTCATCCAGGGTTTCTTCCAGCGTGCTGTGAACCCATCCCACCGCGCTGACCCGCATCGCGGATCCATTTCCGAAGCTGTTGTAGGGCAGCTTTTCTTCGGTTTGTAACCAGTGAAAGAAGTTTCCCCCGTAGCCCCTGTAGGGGTAATCATTTCCATAGCGGTGGATCGCTTCAGCATAGGGCATTCCGCTCACAAAATGATCGGCGACAGCCACGGTTAATACCGAATCGTCGGTGAATTTTGTTTTCAGTCCGAAAAGCGGGAAGTCCAGTGTATCCACCGGGTCCCATTCGTAGGCGGATCCAATAATATCCCCTGCAACTGCGCCGAGCAGGCATGGTTGAAGTTCATTCATATTTCCTCCCTTAGAAAGTTGAATGGTTGATTGGTTGAGTTGGGTTAAAAACCTTCCAACTTTGAGAAATCAGCAGTGCCAGCAGCTAAATTTGCAGTTTGCTGAAGTAATTTTAGACGGTTTTCACGTTGTTTTGGGTCATCCGACATGACCATTACTTTTTCAAAAAAGTTATTAATTACAGGTATTTGTGGCTCAAATGTTTCTAAAAGGTTTGCAGGTGACCCACTTGTGTTGAATGAAGCCTTCATTACTTGAAACGAATTGTAAAGATCTTTTTCCGCCGGTTCTGTGAAAGAAGATGGATCAATTTCCGTCGATGAATTTAATGGATAATCGCGGGTGATGCGCACGCAGCGCGCGTAGGCTGGCAGGATCTGATGCCAATCCGGGCGGTTAACCCATTCCGTCAGTTCCTTTACTGCGTGGATGGCTTTAGCCGGATTACTGCCCTGCTCGGCCAGTACTGCTGCCACCACATCGTAACGATACCCCTGCTCCAACAGGATACTCTGCAGCCGCCCGACGATAAAGTCCCGGCAGGCCATCAAGCTTTCATCGCCGGCCAGCATGGCCAGCCCCGTGGCTGCCATGAAGAGCCCCCGGTTGATATCAAAATCCAGGTCCCAGTCGATGAGCGCCTGCACCAGGCCGATGGCTGCCCGGCGTTGGGCAAAGGGATCCTTGGTGCCGCTGGGCGCCAGCCCCACGCCAAAGAGCCCCGCCAGGCTGTCGAAGCGGTCCGCCAGACTGATGGCCAGCGAAGCCTTGGTGGTTGGGGAGGCATCCCCGGCAAAACGCGGGCGGTAATGGTCGCGAATCGCATCCGCCACCGCTTCCTCTTCGCCGGATTTCAGGGCGTAGAATCTGCCCATCGTTCCCTGCAGGGATGTCATCTCCACCACCATCTTGCTCACCAAATCCGCCTTGCAGAGCATGGCAGCCCTTAGGGCGGTTTCTCTTTCCTTTCCTTCCAGTCCCAGAGGCTCAGCCAGCTCATTTACCAACCGCTCAATACGCCGGCTTTTGTCCAGCATGGAACCAAGCTTCACCTGGAAAGTGAGCGTGGCCAGGCGCGGCAGGAAATCCTCGAGCTTGTGCTGAAGATCATGTTTAATGAAGAAATCGGCGTCATTGAATCGGGCGGTGATCACCTGCTCGTTGCCATCGGCAACGGTATCCAGGAATTGGTCATCGCCATTGCGCACACCTACGAAGTTTGGCAGAAGGCTACTATCCGCTTTACGGATGGTGAAATAGCGCTGGTGTTTTTCCATTACCGAGATCAACACTTCCGCCGGCAGGCGTAGGAAATCCGGGTTGAATTTCCCCAGGAAGGCTTGCGGCGCTTCCACCAGGTTGGTGACTTCATCCAGGATCGTATCGGAGAGAACCGGCTCACCACCCGCCTTTCGCATCACTTCCTTCACCTGCTTCTCGATCGCCTCCCGCCGGGCTTGTGGATCAAGGATGATCCCCTGGGCTTCCAAAACCTTGATGTATTGGGTGGTGCTTCCAACCTCGATCTGCGCGGGGGTATTTAGCCGCAGCCCGCGGGTGGTGCCATCGGCTGTCAAACCGGCGAATTCGAAGGGAATGACCTGCCCTCCGGCAAGCGCCAGCAGCCAGCGTATCGGGCGCGAAAAGACCACGTTGGAACTGTTCCAGCGGATGGATTTATCGAATTTGATCCCGCCGATCAGCTCCGGCAGCGCTTTTTGAAGAACCTCCGCGGCAGAAAAACCGTTCTCCTGAAGGTCCGCCGTCACGTAGCTGCCGTCTTCCATCTCCCGCACTTCCAGTTTCTCCACCGGAATTCCCTTGCTGCGGGCGAATCCTTCCGCGGCCGGCGTGGGCTTGCCCTGCGGGTCGAAGGCGCGCGCAGCGGGCGGACCCTTCACCACCAGGGTTCGATCCTCCTGGCGGGATGCCATTTTCTCCACCATCACCACCAGCCGCCTCGGGGTGCCCATCACGGAAATATTTCCATGTTCCAACCGCAGATCTTCCAATAATGCCGGGACGCGTTCCCGCAGTTGGGTGATCGCGGCATCGAGATCGAAAACCGGCAGTTCTTCGGTGCCGATTTCGAGCAGGAAGTCCACGGTTTTTTGGGGTGGTTTGGCTGCGGGGAACACTTTTGGAGTGGCTTCAGCTTTGAGTGGTTCAGTCTGGGCCCACCAGGGGAAACCAAGCGCCTTCCGTTCTTCGATATACGCCTCAGACACTCTACGGGATAGATCCCGCATTTTTCCAAACATTACCTGCCGCTCCGTCACCCCCACCGCACCGCGCGTATCCAGCACATTGAAGGTCTGCGAGCATTTCAGGATCTGGTCATAGGCCGGCAGAACCAGCCCTTTTTCCAGCGCGGATTCCGCCTCTGCCATGTAAATTTTGTAGAGTTCCTGGTTGCGCTCGATATCCGCGATCTCGAAATAATACTTGCTGTGCTCCTGTTCACCCTGCAGGTTCACGTCCCCGTAAGTACGGCTCTCCGTCCAGCGAATATCGCGGAAATTCCGCACCCGCTGCAGCGGCATAGCGATCCGTTCCAGCCCGTAGGTGATCTCCACCGAGGGCGGGTCCAGCACCTGGCCGCCGGATTGCTGAAAATACGTGAACTGGGTAATCTCCTGCCCGTCCAGCCAGACTTCCCAGCCCAGCCCCCAGGCGCCCAGAGCGGGGGATTGCCAGTTATCTTCAACGAAGCGGATATCGTGCCGGCGAGGGTCGATCCCGATCGCCTCCAGCGATTCCAGGTAGATCTCCTGCGGGTTGCCCGGGTCTGGCTTGAGGATCACCTGGTACTGGTAGTGCTGCTGAAGGCGGTTGGGGTTTTCGCCGTAACGGGCGTCATCGGGGCGGATGGATGGTTCCACATAGGCCACATTCCAGGGTTCCGGACCAAGCACACGCAGGAAGGTGGCCGGGTTATATGTCCCTGCACCCACCTGGGAGTAATACGGCTGCCAGATCAGGCAGCCGCGGCGCGCCCAGAAATTCTGCAGGTTGATGATGAGATCCTGGAAATTGGTCGATTCAGGCATGGAAACTCCGTTAAAAAGGGGGCTGAAACGAAAATTATACCATCCGGTGAAAATAGGGCGTTTCTTCAGGAGAGTGTTATTGGTTTTGCCCGGAACAAATTTCACGGACAAGATCAAGGTCAAATCCAGCCCCGGTGCAGAGGCTGCTGATAAGCGCTTCGGATTTTAACAATTCCTGTCGGATCGGTTCAGCTTCTGCACTCAACCCCTGTTTGATATAGCCCAGGTAAAACGGGATCCATTCCACCACGTCTGCCGGTTTTAATCCCCTGGTGGTCACCTGTTCGTGAAGTGCAACGACTGCCGCCCAATCCTGCCGCTGGGCAGCCAGGTCTGCTTTTTGATAGAAGCTGCACCAACCATCCGAGGTTTGTCGTGTGAATAATTCTGGTGGCAACTGGGGAGAATTCGCTTCAAGCCGCACCTGACCGGAGTGGGAAAATGGGGCAGCAGCCTGGATTTCCACGGGGTCTGATTCCGAAAGCGGGTAGCGGGGATCAATAAGACGCACGCAGGATTCCGCACTAGGCTGGGAGAATATCAGGATTTTTGAATAATCCAAACTCAGCGGGACGGTTTTTGTGTAGCGCTCGACAACAGCCTGCGCGGTGATTTTGGGTAAGGTGATCTCGTTGATGATCTCCCCGACCACCTGCGGCATCTCGGGTCGGGTTGGAAAATTCCCTTCGGAATAGATGAGGTTCGCCGCGGCAGTGATCTCAAACCCCTCTGCGATGCGATCCCCTTTGGGCAGGTGCATTGCCAGTACCGTACCTGGTTCCAAACCCGGTGCACGCAGTGTGATCTGCTGCCAGGCTTTCTGAAACGCGTCCCAGCGCTGGGCGAATTGGGCTTGATCATTTAATAAAGTGAGCCCGCTAACAGCCACCAGAATCGCAAGCAGGATTGTCCTAACCGGGTTTTTGAACAAAAACAGCAGCCCAGTCAGGGTTATTGCCACCCCCGGGATGGATTGCAGCGTATAGCGGTTGTAATCATCCGTCAGACGCACCTCGCGCCCCACCAAAACGACCGGGATAAGCGGGATAACGATGAGCAGCAGGCCGGTAATGATCCACTTTACTTGCCAGCGAGGGTCCAAACGATCTTTGATCTGTAATCCAATCCATATCATCAGCCCGACCAATAGACAGGTGACCAGAATGTTGATGACGATCTGCCTGGCTTCCAGCCCGGAAAACTGCCGGAGTAGCGGTGCGATGTACGCCATTACCAGGGTTTCAAAGGAACTTCTGACCAGGGTAATCAAATAAATCCACGCTTGTTGGATGGGGTTTTCCATCAGGGGTTTAAAGATCAGGTCGTTATCTACCGCAGCGCGTTTGGGCACGAAGATTCGGAAACGCCAATAGAGGAAGATCGCGCCGGCCATTAAGGGGAAAAATACGCGTGAAAGGAACAACCCCACCTTTTTCCGCCTGGTAATATCCTCGGATTCTTTTGGGATACCCAGGAAAAGCAGCACCATCAGCACTCCCAGGTAACCAATAAAATATTCGAGTGCCGCCATGTAGGCATAAGTGAGAATACCGCCTATTACCATGCAGCAGATTCCTAGAATGAGTGGAATTGGTTTGAGGCGCTGGAACTCGAGTGATTTGATTATTAATAGAAAAGAAAGCAGGGCGAAATCAAGCGCTAACATATGCGGGAGATGAGTTACCGCGCTGGGGAATATGAGGTAACCTGGATACAATAGGAAAATCGCTGCCGCGACTAATCCTGACCCGGGTTGATGATCGTTGGGAAATAAGGATACTAATAAAAAGTATAAAAGAGATGCTCCTAACAGTCGGAGCAAAACACCTGCCATTTGCCACATTAATGCGTTGTAACCAAAAATCAGCGCACTTTTTGCAAGGATCGTTCCCATGAATGGGCGGTCCACAGTGAAAAAGAACTTAATGTCCTGCCCGGCGGAGCGGGCAAAAACGAATTGCCAATCATCGTGGTAAAAACCAAGCCAATAAATATAAGGTAAAAAAACCAGCGAAGCTATGAATAATAACCATAAATGGTTTTTTATCCATATTGGGAAGGGTCTACTTGTTTTATCTATTCTTAACTTGTCCATAGATTCTTTAAGTCGTCGGCAACTCGTTTATCTGACTAAATATTTTTATCGAATGAATTCTTGAATTGAGAACTGCATGTAGATACTACCGGTATGCTGCTCAATTTTATTTTGAAATATATCCAAATTCCTGCAAAAGGGTTTTTATTTTGGAAAGCACGACATTCTCTGAATCTAGCGCTTCTTCTGGACATGGTGTATCGTAGTCTTTGATAAACCCTTTTGTGAGGGTTAATTTTGATAGATCATAATAAAAGTAATTTTGACATTGAATTGCCGTCAGGAACCCAAATTGATAGAAAGGAGGTTTCCCCGCTGACCTATCGGGAATCTCGCCCGCAGAAAAAATCAACCGGTATGGATCAATTTTTCTCAACATAGAATCACCTCTCATCCAGGCTGGCGCATCTATTCCAAGATAATTGAGTAAGGTGGGGGCGATATCGATGTTTTGAGTGTTCTCCGGTATGGTCCCCGCGTGCTCATCTTTTGGAAAATGTATTATCAGCGGGATTTGATTTTCGGAGGTCCAGTTTTGTCCGTGATCAGAGAATAAAATAATCACGGTATCCTGGTACTGGTTATTTGATTTTAAATGCTGCACCAAGGAGGCGACATCCTGGTCGTAATCCAAAATGGAATCATCATAAAAATCAGTCATCCATTTCTCATCTTGTGTTTCGCCCTTTGAAAATACTTGATTTATTGGATTAAACCTTTCCCCATGCGTCCCAATGAGATGGACATGCGCAAATAAGGGTTGACCGGTCTGTGCAGCATCATCCAATTGTGAAAACAAACAATTCATTTTTTCCTGATCGTCCATCCGTGGTGCTGTATTCTCAGTGACATATTCAATTGGATTATGCATATCCTTAATGAAAAGGACATGATTGATGCGCTCTGAAATTCTTCCAGTCACTGAATTGAAGAATTGGATATCATCGTCAAACCCGCGACCGGAAAATAAAGAGTTATACCCGCTTACCGGGGTCTGGATGCAATTAACAGAATCGACCTGTGGCTGTAGATTGATCGTATTGAGATCAACATATCTTGGAACACCAATGGAAACCGTCTTATAACCCAATCTTTTTAATATCCCAGGTAAATGTTGATACGAATCATCATTTCTTAAGATATCCGGGTAACTGATTACGCGCGTTGAAAAAGGCAGTTTCCCGGTGAGGATGGAAACAGTAGAGCCCAATGTTTTTGCGGAATTTGTGAATTGATTTTCTGCGACCAGGGAATTCTTCGCCAGTTCTTCAATAAAGGGCGTTGTCTTTCTTTCATAACCGTAAACAGACATATTTTTCGCATTTAAGCCATCCGTTCCAAACAAAATAATATTTGGGCTGGATGAACCATCCCCGGATTTGGTGATTTGATTTTGTTCTGGGTCTTTAAGTTGGATTGAAAATACGATGAGAAGAATCGAAATCGAGCACAAGGTAAAAGCTGACACAGATGTAGCTTTTTTTAATTCGGATTTAATTGGGTAAATCTCGATTGAAGAAAACCTTAATAAAAGATAGAAGAATAAACATCCAAATAGTATTGCATACAAAATCCGCATCAAGGTCCGTGAATCCACGATCCCAACTTTAAGAATCGTGTATGTGAAATTATCAACCAATAGCAAACACAAACAAGTGATAATAAATGCAGCTGGGAAAAAGTACGAATACCTTCGGAAAGCGGGAATTGATCTAAAGAAAATTCGTTCCAGGATAAAAATAGCGATCAGCGCGACCATTCCGATTGCAGCGAAAATAAAGCCAGTGATCAGTAATATTTTTATTTTCAAGCCAAAGCTTAATATTTCCATAAAGGAAGGTTTTGTGATCAGGAACAACCATTCCAAAAAGGCCAGCGCATAGGCGGCAAGAATCGTGAAAATCGCCGCTTTGAAAAATAATAAGGCAGGCTTGGCTTCAGAAGGGGAATTTGTCCAGGGCGCTTTTTCAATCCACCCACCGAAAAATCGAAGTGCTTTAATTGATGACCCGGAAAGCGCCTGACGTTTTATGGGATTGGATAAATAAAAGAAAATATATCCAAAGAGACCCAGGGTTAAGACAAGGACGCCTGCACCGCCAAAATTACTCGATAATGGATAGGGGCGAATATATATTTGAAAATCGTTATCATTGATTTGTACTGTGTTGTTTCTGGGGATGAACTTAAAGATCAATAAACCAGGACTGGAATCGTCTATAAAATAAGTACCGAAGTCGCCAGATTCCAAAGAATTTGTCTGGGATAACTCCAAAGGTTTTTTATCCTGGACGAATAGGACTGATCCCGGTGTGAATTTCGTCTCTGGATAAGCCAAACTGTATTCGTAACTGGTCCCGTTTTGTTTTAACTGGTTGGTTTGAACGGGGATTTTTCGATAAAAAACCGAAGCCCCGGGTTTAATGAGGATAATAAAACTCGCAAAAAATAGAACAAGAAAAAGAGTACCTAAAATATATGTGATGTATTTTTTCATTTTATTAATAAGACCAAATAATACCAATAATTGTCTTCGAAAGGACGGTAGGCTTAGTCCTCAAGATTCTTGACCAATATTTAATTTATTCGTCGTAATTATAAATTAGTTGGACCCGATACCCATTGGATTTTTAAATTGCAATCTGATTCGGATCTGCGATCTGAGGATTCAAATCCTTTTGTCGTTCATTACAGAAACTTTCCCCTAAATAATCAATATTTTTATTGATCCGAAAAAACGACTTTGAATCTCACAGGTTCTGATTCGCCCATGTTTCCAGCCTGGTCAAAGGCACGCGCAATCAGTAAGTGCTCCCCGGCAACACCTTTCCAAGGCAGGCTGTATGGCGGCTGTTCGCGGCTGCCGATGCGTACATTATCCAGCCACCACTCCACCCGACTGATGCCGATGGCATCTTCCGCTTCCACACGCAAAGTGATCTCCCCATCGGTTGAAACATCCAGGCTTTCATCAACCAGCGGATATGAAACCCGAACCTCAGGCGGGGTGTTATCCACCGCTACCTGCACCACCGCAGTCTGGTACTCCTGGTTCTGGTTCACCACGATCAGGCGCACTGCATAGAGTCCCTCCCGTCCGCTTGTATCCCATTCCCCCAGTAGGCCATTTTCCACCGTGGATTTACCACCCCCAATCTGTATCCACTCACCTGGATTCACTCCCTGGCCGATCTCCAGCCGGTATGAAGAAAAGTTATCCCCATTCGCATTTCCCAGAATCTCGGTTTTCCCGCGAATAAAGGCGAGACCTGCCGGGCTGGTGATATTAATATTCGGGTTATAGGCAGGAGCCTGAATAGTATCGTATTCGGTTGGCGCTAGGGGAAAACCAGCTTTCTCTGCCCAACGGCGATAAGCGGATGGTACTACCAAGAAAATATCTTCCTCTTGCAATTCGGCGGGGGTAAAAACAGTGGCAAGCCGGCCTGTCTCCCGGTTGACTGCGATTCGCTGGTACATGGGGTCAGTTGATGTGGGTTCGCTGCCGGAAAGAAATACATCTTTGACGATCGTGGGACAATCTTTGGTGGGCAGCTCTCCGGAAGGGTCGCAGACGGTCACCTCGGAAACGCCCCCTGGCAATCGCCAACCTTCCACAGGCAGCTCGCGGGTCGCATATTGCAGCAGCGCATGGGTCACCCCGCTTGCAGAACGTCCTTCCAGCTGTGCGCTTTCCCCTGAAAGTTCCTTTCCAACCCAGGCAGCAACCAACCGTTGAGGCGTGTACCCCACCGCCCAGAGCGAATTCCCATCCACAGTCTGCCCAATCTTTCCCCCCGCCGGCCGCCCTATCTCCAGAGGATTGGCACTACCCAGGCTGGGCTTGCGGGCGGATTCATCCGACAATACTGAGTTAAGTAGATACGCAAGGGGTTCGCTGAGAACCGGTAGCGAAACATCTTTCTGAGTGGTTGGGATTTCTGTTCCGTGACTATCCTCCACTGCGATGATCGCGCTGGGGTGAATTGCACCATCCCCACCCAGGCTCACACCATTGCTTTGCCCCCCGGCTGCCAGGATACCATACGCCTGGGCAGCCTGAATGAGGCTGAGAACCCCTCCTTCCCGCAGCAGGCTGCTTTCCGGCGTGGTTTGGCCCGCTTTTCCCAACCCAAAGGGCGCCCAGAGCTGCGCCAGGCTCTGACCTCCGATTTCCTCAAAAATTCTCACTATCGGCGCAAGGTAATCATTGGCTAAGGCGGTTCGAAGGCTGACCGGACCGTGGAAATTTCCGCTCGCGTTTGCCGCCGGGTCGTTTTCATCTGGAATGTCCCATACCAGGCTGGCAGGGGAGTATCCTCGCGCAAAAGCACCCGCAGCCACAAAAGGTGTGAGCAGACTGCCCGGTTCATGAGCGCTCGAGGGGTGGAAGGAACCATCTGAGCTTTGCATCCCTGAATATGCCAGCACCTCTCCACTGCGCGGATCTGTGACGAGCCCTTCTGCGTTGAGATTATCTGCTGAGGCTTCAGCCTGCCCTTTCAGAGCCGGAAGCAGCCTTCCGGCGGGGCAATTCGGGTCCACATCCGTTTTCGCATCGGTGGATCTCATCCTTAACATCTGGGTCTGGAGCGTACAGGCGAGCTGATCCTGCAGGTCAAGATCAAGCGAGGTGACTACCTGCAGACCGCCCCGCTCCAGGCGTTCCCGTCCCAGGGTTGACTCAAGTTGATCCTTCGCCAAGTCAATAAATGCCGAAAAGCGGTTCCTTTCCAGAACCGGCGCAGGGGCAAACTTGGGGAAATTTGTCAGTCGCTGGATGTAATCGTCACTCGAGATCAATCCTGCCAGCAGCAGCCGATTCAACGCTTCTTTTTGCATTTCTTCGGAGTGCGCCGGCGCGTCTATTGGGTTGAGCGCAGGAGATTCTGAAATCATCACCAGTATCGCCGCCTCATATAGATCGAGGTTGGCAGCGGATTTCCCAAAATAAAGCTGGGCAGCGCTTTCTGCTCCGTATGCAAGATGCCCAAAATCCGCGCTGTTCAAATACCATTCCAGCACCTGGCTTGCGCCGTATTGCTGAAATAGCTGCGAGGCCAACAAACGCATGCGGATCGCCGACCGCGTCCCAGGTTCTTCCTTCTCCAGCAGCAGGGATGCCACCAACTTTTCAGAAATTGTGCGCGGCTCCGGGTCGAGCAGCGCCGTCGTGTCAATCCCCCTGCTGCGCCAATAATCGCTTTGCTGCAACCCCACCCAGGCGCGGACGAGCTGGGGACTGAAGTGAGCCGGATTGGAGGGATCAACCGAGAGGAACTTTCGCTGGATACCGGGATTTTCCAGCGTGGAAATAACTGTTTGCCCGCTGCGGTCGTAGAACAGGGTGGGTTGCAGCAGGGAACCTTTTTGCGGGTCCAGCCAGATCTTGAAACCATCAATGGAAGGCAGGTCGCCAGTGATCGACGAAAATAGCCAGCCCGCCCCGACCAAAGAAACCGAAACAGCAGCCACCACAAGACAAATGGCAATGACTGCCCCGCCGGGCAGCATTCGGCTGGCTTCCCCGCCCCCGCTGCGAAAGCCCGCCCGCCTGCGGCGAATGAATTGATAGATTTGGAATGAGCCCAAGGGGCGCCCTATGGCGTGGGAGTTCGCGTGGGGGTGCGGGTGACTCCCGGAGTGATGGTGGTTGAATCGACACCCATTGCTTCGAGGTGCTTGTAGGCTTCATCCAGCCACTCCGAGGGGACAGCATCGCGAGGCAGGGCAAGCAGCGCCACCCAGTCCTTGGCAGCCACCTCCGGTTGATTCAATCTTTCCAGAGCCATGGCGCGCCAATAAAACACGATCCCTTTTTGTTCAGGGGTTTGGTCGTATGCGTCGGCGATATTTATCTGGTTATAGGCTTCTGCAAATTTTTCCAGCGCGAACAGCGTCTTTGCGTATCCGGAATGTCCCTCGAAGGTCTTTGAGTTGATCCGGAGTGTGGTTTCAAAATCTGCCTGGGAGTTCTCGAAATCGTTGATGGCGTAATATGCCTGTGCCCGGCCGAGGTTAGCCTCAAATAATGCATCTTCAAGCGTCAGCGCTTTCGTAAAGGCGTTGACCGCATCCTGGAAATTTCCTTTTTGAGCGTAAGCCAGACCCAGCCAGATATATGGCCGGTAATCCGACTGGATATATTTCGTATATGTCTCCAGCGCCGAGATAGAGTCTTCCGGACGGTTCAACTTCTGATAGATCTCACCGATCAGCCGGTAAGCTGGTAAATAGGTTATATCCATCTGGTTGGATTTTAAGGCGTCCACCAGGGCTGACTCCAGATCACCGTTGTCCACCGCAATCTGCGAGCGAAGGTAATAGGGCCGCGGGGATTCCGGCGCCAGGGCGATAGCTTGCTCAATATAATCGACAGCCTTTTTATCCAGCCCTACCGAAATATAGGTGTCCGCTGCCTCCAGATACGCTTGCAGGAGGTTAGGATCCATGCGGATTGCTTCATTAAGATCTTTTATAACCGTGTTGTAATCTTTGGGCGAAACCATTCGCCGGGTCAACGCACGCCCCATATAAGCCGGGGCGAATTCAGGTCGGCTCTTGATGATGCGGTTGAAAACGTCCACTGCCGGTTTGGTATATCCTATGTTGCGGTAGGATTCCCCTTGATAATAAAGAATATCCGGGATGGTGATATCCTGCTGGGTATCGATCACCTGCTGGAAATAATCCACCGCAGCGCTCCAGTCATTGTTTCCGTAGGCGGTCATGGCCAGTTGGAAAGCCTCAAATTGGGGATGGGCGGTGAACGCTACCAGCGGTGTGGGCGTGTAGGTGGATTCCAGGAACGCCCACAACGGCGTCTGGGCTGGCATGGTTGGGGTTGGCGCCTCGTATTCAACCTTGGTAGGGCGAGGGGTTTCGGTGGCGGGCATCAGCGAGGCGGTGGCTGTCGCCCCCATTATCCGGAAACCGGTCGGGGAAGCCACCCGGTTCCTCGGCCAGAAAATAAACGTCCCCGCCAACACCAGCAGGGCGAAGAGTGAAGCAGCTGCCAGAATGATCCGTGTCGTCGAACTGGCCATTTTCTTCTTCGTCGGGGCAGGTTTCGCAGCGGTCATCTCGCGACGAAGTTCCTTTTCCCAATCCCTTCGGTCCTTCAATTGGACCGGCGGAATACGGGTATCCCCTTCCAGCTCGCCCATCAGTACCAACCCCCTGCGGACAGTTGCGTTGTTGGGATCCAGCCGAAGGGCTTCTTTTAGGTTGGAAACCCTCTCACGCTTGGTTTCTGCAAGGGTGCTCATCCACATATAGTAGCGCGGGTTGTTTGGCTCCTTGCGAATCAGCTCCGCCAGCATTTCCCGGGCGCGGTTATCTTCCCCCTTTTCAATAGCTGCCAGAACGGGTTGTAATGGATCGGTATCAGGTGCCATAGAAATGAGTTTAGCACAGCACTTTTTGGAGGGCAAGAGTGGCTTGCATGAATGTTAAGGATTGAATTCAGATTATTTAAGATTTAAGATATAATCAAATCTCTAAAAACAGGCAAGCCTGCAGCTTCCCCTGTACCAGCATCGAAACCCCGGGGGATAATTACTGGTTATGAATCGAATCCTGTGATTGTTATTTGTGTTGTTAGATTGATCATCGCACGTCGAACAGGAAAATGAAAACCAGAGTCTATCTTATCGAAGGAAAACGTAACGATCGGCCCTCATTCTTTCACGGGCTGATTAAAAAAGGCTTCCTTGTGGAGAGCTATCCTAATGGCAACGCTGCCCTCCAGCGCTTGGAGGAGGAACAGCCGCACATCACCGTGGTCGATGGCGCTTCGATGCGCACCAGCGGCAAGCGCATTTGCATGGCCATCCGCGAGGCTTACCCCTTTCTCCCTATTGTGCTGATCCTGGATGACGAAAACTTCCCTCAGGGAAAGGTGCCCGCGGATGTGGTCCTGGTTTTACCATTCACCGTCCAGAAGTTGGTCAACCGCATTCGCCCTTTCATCCCGGTGCCTCAGAAGGACACTATCCTGGTGGGTGATATTGAGTTGGATGCCAAGCACCGCATGGTTTACTGCGAAGGCAGGCAGGGCCGCCTCACGCCTCACCTGGTGCTGTTGCTCAAAGCCTTTCTGGAAAAACCCGGCGAGGTGATCGGCCGCGATGAGCTTTTCAGCAAGGTTTGGGAAACAAACTACACTGGGGATACCCGCACACTGGATGTGCATGTCTCCTGGCTGCGCAAGATCCTGGAAGCCGACCCCCGCCGCCCGAAGTACCTGATAACCATCCGCAACAAGGGCTACCGCCTGGATACCGGCGACCCCAACGAGCTGCGGAGAGATTATTGACCTTCCGGCTACTTTAATTTTCTAACCTTTTTCTTAATTCAACAATCAACATCCAGATAGTGTAAAGTTTAATTTATGATTTATCATTGCATAAATCTCCAGAAGGATTGGAGATTCAATTAATAAAGGAGACGTTATGAAAAAGAAATTTATGTCGATCGGTGTGCTGGCTTTGGCGGCTACGCTGCTGCTTTCTGCCTGCGCCCAGCCCACCCCTGCTCCCACCCCGGTGCCGAGCACTGAAACCCCGGTACCTCCCCCTACGGCGGTGCCTTCCACCCCCACGCCCACGCCCCTGCCTCCCATCGTTGAACCCCCAGTTTTTAGTGGAGCCCCGGTGGCAGTATTGCCTCAACCGGCTGCCGGGCAGCCGAGCGCTACAGCAAATTCCAACACCTGGATCTACTCAGGTCCTGGAACCAATTATGTGGTTTACGCCGCCATGAATGGGGGTACATCCGCCCTGGTGGTTGGCGTGGATTCCACCAAACAATGGTTTGTCATCAGCCTCCCGGTGGCCCCCAACGGGATTGGCTGGGTGGCTGGGTCAACTTTGACCGTCACAAATGCCGGAACTCTCCCGGTGGTCGCGGCACCCCCGCCTCCGCCTTCCGCTGCGATGGTACCACCAGGTCCCTCCGACCCGCAGGCCACCGTGCTGGCTGAAACAATGGTCCGCGCCGGTCCTGGCACCACCTACCCTGCCTACGGCTTTGCCCAGGCTGGACAAACCGGTTGGGTGCTCGGAAAGAGCGCAGATAATCAGTGGTGGATGGTTCGCCTCGACCCGACCAAGGTCGGAGCTGGCAACGGTTGGATCTCCGCTACGTTTGTAAGCACATCCAATACAGATAACGTCCCGGTTGTGCAGGTCACCGGCGCGGGTACACTTCCGCCTTCTCAAGTGGCTCCTCCTCCGGCAGTTCCCGGCGCCCCCTTGATCACTACCACCGATTATGTTAATTTGCGCTCCGGCCCGGGTACCAATTACCCGGTAGTTGGTTACGCAGCAGCAGGTGCCACCACCACTCCTACCGGTATCAGTGCAGATGGCGCCTGGTTCCAATTTGCAGTGCCCAATACTTTCTACGTAACTGGTTATTTATGGGTATCTGCAAGTTTTGTGGTGGCAGTCAACACCGCTGATCTTCCGGTTGTGAATGCTCCTCCGCCCCCCGCGGCTGTCACAACCCCACCCACCAACACAACCTCAGCAGATTGCGCCCTGGTTTCCCAGACTCCGGGCGATGGAGGATCGTACAGTCCCAACACCGCGTTTACGGTCACATGGGTGTTGAAGAACACCGGGACAAATGCCTGGGTGGCTGGGGAAGCAGATATTGTTTTCCAGGGAGCCATCAATAACGTCCGGATCAGCCAGGGGTACGATGTGTTCGATATCCCCAATACAGTCAACCCCGGTCAAACACTAACCCTCACCGGTAATGGAATCGCACCCAGTGCCTCCGGGTCCTATGGCGAATTGTGGTCCATCATCCAGAACACTTCAGGTGCACAGGTCAGTTGCCCGTTCTGGTTCACCATGAAAGTCCCCTAACCCGGAACCATCGACCAACGATAAATAAGAAGAGCGGCAGTCCTGAAACTGCCGCTCTTTTGGTAATTTCCTGTTTGCGTTAATGAATGACAGCCACCAGCGTAAGCAGCAATCCCCCCGCCAGCACCGAACCCAGCTGCCCTGCTGTATTGGAACCCATGGCATGCATCAGGATGAAATTATCGTAATCTTCCTCCTGAGCCATCTTCGCAGAGATTCGCGCAGCCATCGGGAATGCGCTGATACCGCATGCTCCGATCAGGGGGTTGACCTTGAAACCCGAAACGACGCACATCAACTTACCGAATAGGGTCCCGGCCACGGTATCCAGGACGAAGGCCAGTAAACCCAGCCCCAGGATCGCGAGCGTAGTGGTGTTTAAGAACTTGGCAGCAACCATTGTCGCCCCGATCGTTAAACCGAGGAAGAGGGTGGAGATATTGATTATTTCGTTCTGGGCAGCTTTATTCAACCGGTCAACAACTCCGCTTTCCTTAAGCAAATTGCCAAGCATCAGGGTGGCGATCAGCGGTGCAGCCGATGGAGCGATCAGGCTGATGACAACCGTGACCACGATCGGGAACATCATTACCACCTTTTTTGACACGGGGAAAGGAGAATATTCCATGTGGACAAGGCGCTCTTTTTTAGTGGTCAGCGCCTTCATGATCGGCGGTTGAATGATGGGGATCAGGCTCATGTAGGAATATGCAGCCACAGCAATGGCTGCCATGAGATCCGGTGCCAGTTTGGAAGAGACAAATATCGCGGTTGGGCCGTCGATGGCGCCGATGGATCCGATGGCGGCAGCTTCATTGATCGGAAGACCGATCAGTACCGCAAGGATGAGCACCCCGTAGATTCCGAACTGCCCGGCTGCTCCCAGCAGGACCATTTTTGGTTGGGCGATCAGCGGGCGGAAATCGATCATGGCGCCAACACCCACAAAGATCAGCAGCGGGAAGATCTCCGTCTCGATCCCCGCCTTGTAGAGGTAGTAGAACAGGCTGCCTTCGTTATAGACAGACATCCCCAGGTTGGCGAGGATGCAGCCAAACCCAATGGGGAGGAGAAGGACCGGCTCAAATTCCTTCGCGATGGCGAGATATATCAGGACACAACCTACAGCGATCATTAAAACGCTGCCGGCCATTTGAAGGGGGTTAAGGGCGGTAGCCCAATTGTATAGACTGGATAGATCCATGGGGTATCCTTAGTCCGTAAATTCCACCAAGGCAGCTCCATGAGGTACATGGTCGCCAACTGAAACAAGCACCGCGGCGATCTTTCCGGAACGGGTAGCTTTGATCGAGTTTTTCATTTTCATGGCTTCGATCACCAGCAGTTCCTGCCCAGGATTTACAGAATCGCCGGGTTTGGCTTTGATGGAGTCGATCACACCTGGTAGCGGAGCGATCACAACCTTGGTGCCGCCTGAAGCTGGCACATTGGCGGGAGCAACCGCAGCTTTATGGGCAGGGGCGGCTTCCGAAACGGTTTCAACGGTCTCCACCGCGGATTGTTCCTCGGGCCAGACTTCAAACTTTTGCCCGTCGATCTCTGCTATCACCGGCCGGGCATTCGTATCGCCAACTTCCACTTCGTAGGATTGATCTGCAATTTTTACTTTGATTTTCATCGCCCACTCCCTCGTGGTTTTCTATTAAATGATTGGGTGCCCTGGTTGATCTCCAGTGCCCGGGTGGTCACCCGCCAGGAGCTGCCCGCAGAAGCGGGTGCTCCGGTGGTTGTCAGGTTAAAGAGACCCTGACGCAGGCTGATCGCAACCGCAACCGCCGTGGCGGCAGCTTTTGCTTTCAAATCACCCGCCTCGCCGGTCTCAGCCTCGGAGGGCATTTCTTCTTCAGCTTCCCCCTCATTGGCATCGTGCGGCCAGATGCGAACCATCAGCGCCATCAAACCCCAGAGGATAAGGATGCCAGCGAAGACGATCCCCATGCCAATTACGGTCATGGTCAATGCGATCTGCAAATTGCTCATGCCGCCTCCTAGAAGGGATTATTGCCGTGCTTGCGCGGCAGGCTGGGAGTGAATTTATCCCGCAGGGCTGCCAGCGCGGCGATAATTCGCGGGCGGGTTTCCTTGGGCTCGATCACATCATCAATATAGCCGGCTGAGGCAGAAACGTAGGGATTGAGGAACTGCTTGCGGAATTCCTCCACCCGTTTGGCGCGTTCCTTGGCCGGATCCGCTGCTGCCTCGATCTCTTTACGGTAGAGGATATTTGCCGCGCCTTCCGGTCCCATCACTGCCAGCTCGGCCGAAGGCCAGGCGTAGGCAACATCCGCGCCGAGGGGTTTGCTGCTCATCACGATATATGCGCCGCCATACGCCTTGCGGGTAACGATGCTGATCTTGGGGACGCTGGCTTCGGTGTAGGCAAAAAGAACCTTCGCACCATGGCGGATGATCCCGCGGTGTTCCTGCCCCACCCCCGGGAGGAACCCGGGTGAATCGGTGAAGGTGATCAGGGGAATGTTGTAGCAATCGCAGAAGCGCACAAAGCGGCAGATCTTATCGGTGGCGTCAATATCGATCACCCCTGCCATCACCGAAGGTTCCTGCCCGATGATGCCCACGCTCTGCCCAGCCATTCGCGCCAGTCCAACTACCGCATTCTGGGCAAATCCTGCCTGGAGTTCCAGGAAGGAGTCCTTATCTACGATGTGGGCGATCACCTCGTGCATGCTGTATGCTTTACCGGGGTCGATCGGGACGATCTTATTGAGAGCGGCATCCATTCGCCCGGCAGGGTCTTTGCTTTGGGTCACGGGAGCATTATCCACGTTGTTCGCGGGCAGGTAGGAGAGCACCCTGCGCACAAGCTTGAGCGCATCCTCGTCCTTTTTGACCATAAGGTGAGCTGTGCCGCTGGTGGAAAGGTGCACTTCGGCGCCGCCAAGCGATTCGGAATCCACGATCTCGCCGGTCACGGATTTGATGACCTCGGGACCGGTGAGGAACATGTAGGACTGTTTTTCAACCATGATGATCAGGTCGGTGAGCGCCGGAGAGTAGGATGCGCCTCCAGCGCAGGGTCCCATAATGACGCTGATCTGCGGCACGATCCCGGAATACATCGCATTGCGCCGGAAGATCTCCGCATAACCAGCCAGGGAATAGATCCCTTCCTGGATGCGTGCCCCGCCTGAATCAATCAGGCCAACGATTGGTGTACCATTTCGGACAGCCAGATCCATCACCCGGCAGATCTTGTGGCTGGTCATTTCTCCCAGGGCACCACCGCCGATGGTGAAATCCTGCGCGTACGCATAGACCGTGCGGCCTTCGATCAGCCCAAAACCGGTCACCACACCGTCGGAAAAGCAACGGTCGTCGCCTCCGGCCAGATCTGCGCGCTGGCTGACGAAGGGCTCCAGTTCCTGGAAGGACCCGGGGTCCAGCAGGAGATCCAGCCGTTCGCGGGCGGTCAGTTTGCCTTTGGCGTGCTGCTTGGCGATGCGATCCTCGCCGCCTGCGAGCTTCAACTTGGCGCGTTTTTCGCGCAATTCAAGGATTCGGGGGTCTTCTTCAGGCATATCATTTCCTCACATGGATTTGAAATATGGTCAGGAGGGAAACCGGGTCATAAATGTATGACAATTCCCCGCATCATTGTACGACTTCAAGTGTTTAATTAAGATTGTTTAAAACAACCTCTTTTAAATGATTTTCATCCTGTATTTATTTCAACAATAAAAAACACCCTTCGGGTTGGACGATGGGTGGGGGTTGAATAGTTGGATTGGTTGATTAGTTGATCTGTTGATTGGTTGAATTGTGTCTAGCTTATTGCGAAACCTTCGGTTTTAGAATGGACCAATTGACCGCGGCGTTCTTCGTTTGCACCAGGGCTTTTTCGGTGTCCTTTTCCGCCACGATCCAGCCGTTATTGATATCCACAAAGACCGGCTGACCACTCCAGGTCACCGGGATGACCGCCGCCCAGCTCTGCCCTCCATCCGCTGTGCGGAAGATCTTCTGGCTTACGTAATACCCCTGGCTGCCATCCAGCATCTGAAAAAACCCGGCCGGCGTCGGCAGCAAGCTGGATTGCCAGCTGCTCCCGCCATCCGCAGTCCGGTAAAACCAGCTTTTTTTCAAATCACCGGATCCCATCATACAGGTGACCACCATATTTCCCAGCTGCGGGTTGAGAAATGTCATCCCGTAGATCCCGCACGAATAACTCTCGTTGGTGAACAGGTCTGGTTGGGTGCTGGGCGCGGGCAGGGATTGCAGAGCCCAGGTTTGCCCCCCATCCAGTGATTGGTAAAGGGTTGCCCCGCGAGCCACCCCGCCATTCTCATAGGTCAGCCAGCCCTTCTGTGCATCGGTAAAGGTCATTCCTGTCTTCCAGAGCCCCATGGAGGGACCGGTGCCTGCCTGGTCGCTGGCTAACGGATCCACCAGCTTTTGCCAGGTTGACCCGCCGTCAGAAGTTCCGTAAATATAAATATAATCATGGCTCATGCCTGCCCCCGCGTGAACCAGAAGCCAGCCATGCTGATCATCCGGGAAGCTGAAATAGCCCGGGCTGAAGAATTCCATCTCTGCGGAAGGGGGAATGGGCTGGCTGGCGGACCAGGTCGCCCCCCCGTCAGTCGTTTTCCACACCTGCGCGTTTCCGGGCGGGGATTGGATCACATTGCTGCTGTAGATCACCCAGGCGGTGTCCGCGCCCTGGAAGAAGGCGGTTGCCACCTTACCGCCAGTGGCATCCATCCCTTCCGGCGGGGTTACGTCCTTCCAGTTGGTGCCGCCATCCGCGGTGAACAGGATGTGGTCGTTTGGATCGGTGGCCGTGGTGCCGATCGCCCAGCCCCGGTTCAGATCCGCCATTTGGATTGAGGTGATGGTCACCTCCGTGCCTGCCGGTAAATGCAGGATCGGGTTGACGGGCGGGGCGGCAGTCTCGTGGGCGGGAGGGTGGGGGTGTTTTCCGGGGGGGGCAGGGTGGGAATGGACGGTGGGTTTCGAGTGGGATGGAACTGGTGCGGTTGGGTGTGGTTATGGAAACAGTACTGCAAGCCGAAAATAGATAGGCACAAAAACCACAATCTTAGAGTTTGAAAATGCATTTTTCCTCAATTCCAGTAAATGATCATCTAATTCCAATGATAACTTATCAAGCTACCAGTATTTGCGGGGTTTATATAAAAATTTTCAGGGCACCATTGATGGGTCAGGAGTAGCTGTTATCAAAGTAATTGAATTGGTATTCAAATCAATGTCAATAATTGTATCGGGGAAACTATTAATATAACCTTTTAAGGTCATTTTATTATCAGGTTTCCATTCAATCTCAGTAAGACATCGATCTGTGGAATGATAAACCGTTTCGACTTTTCCAGTTTGAATATCGAGGATTCTTAAAGTAGCGCTGTTCACCTTTTCCAAATCATCTAGACCGGTGATAAACGCTAATCTAGTTCCATCTTCTGACCAGGTAAGACGATGATCATTTAGATGTTCAGGAAGAATATATTCGAATTTCTCGCCAGTTTTCAAATCTACAATAATTAGAGTTGTTTCATTCTCAAGCGTAAAATAGGCAAGTCTCCTTTCGGTTGGTGAAATTTTAATAAAAGAAACTTTCATCTCCTTCAAAACTTGGGGGATAATCGGATCGATTCTTTTTGTGAATAAATTCAATTTATACAGACCATTTACCCCTAAGTAATGGAAACAAACTGGAAAATCTCCCCCGTCGCTCTGCGAAGTGTGACTCAAAATACAAATATGTGCCGTCTTTTGAAAATTTTACAGGATATAGATTCCAGGCAACCCAATTTCTATAATTTTCAAGAATATTTCCTATGGATTATATCTGTTGGTTTCTGCATCTAAATAATTTTTAAATATACATGCCTGATTGTGCTTCCAGGTAATCATGATCACATGCCAGCCATTTTCCATCAGAGTGAAAGCAACCCTACTGAACAATCAACATTAAATGATTCTTGCGTTTTTAATATCCTTGCCAAGCATCTTCTGTCATTTTTGACTGGTAATGTGGTGGTAATTGAGGTGTCCTCTTCAGTGTGGGCATTTTGGAGGCGCTGGGTGGAGGTCAGAGTTGCTCGTTCTGTGGGAAACAGCCGGTGCAAGCCACCAGGAAAATGCAGATCATTGCAATCAGGATTTTCTTCATCCGACCTCCAAAACGATTTAAACCATCCAACTTCAACAAATCAACCTCTCACCTCTGATACGTCCCCATCACCTGACCCTGCGCCAGGACATGCCCCTCGATCTGCTGCAGCACCTGCTCCTTGCTCAACCCTGGTTCGAAAGATGTCTGCGTATCCAGTGCGTACAGGGTGAAATAATAGTGATGCGGTTTCCCTGGCGGGGGGCAGGGGCCGGTATACCCGCTTCTGCGCGCGCTGTTCAGTCCCTGGGTGCCAACCCCGCTCACCTGCGGCTCAGTGCTCACCCCTTCCGCTAGCCCGGTGAGGGTGGGGGGAATGTTGTAGATCACCCAGTGCACAAAGGTGCCCATCGGGGCATCGGGGTCATCCATGATCAGCACCAGGCTTTTTATGCCCGCGGGCAGGTTTCCCCACTGCAATTCCGGGGAAAGGTTTTCACCCTCGCAGGTGAATTTGGATGGAATTGGCTGACCCTGCTCAAAAGCGGGGCTGGAAAGCGGTATGGTATTCATTAGCTCACCTCCTGAACCTTTGGAACCCAAGGGGGGCAGGAGCAGCCCTCCCGCCAAAACGATGATAACACCACTCAGAGTGCAGAAGGCATTGACCGCGTCGTTGTTCATCCAGCGCCAGCCGCGTTTGTAGACCGTTTTCGAGCCGCAGCGATGCAATGGATGCCGCTCGGTCTCCTTGCCGCAGGTCGGGCAGGTGTAGATCACCTGCGCAGTGGCGCCCAAGAAGCGAATCCACCAGGCTGCCGCCCAGCCCCGCGAGGGTGATGAGCAGTATGACCAGGCCGTAAGTCTCCAGACCTGGTTCCCCCGGCATTCCCGGCCAGGGCAGGACAGCCAGCACCGCGATGAGCAAACTGCCTCCGGTGGCTGCAAACAGCCCCATGCGGCTCACCCCGCCGGAATCCCCCGGTTCCACCACCCTCCCCGTGCGGATGCTGCGCGGCGGCGACTTGCTCAGCACGCCCAGCTCGGTTGCCCACGTATCCGCGTTGGCAGCCGCCAGCGCCCCGGCGAATGCCAGCCAGGGCCAGAGCGCGCCTGGAAATAATTGCCAGAGGAGAACGCACAGCCCGGCGATCCCGCCGTTGGCCAGCACCTGGGCGGCATCCCGCCGGTGACCCTTGGAGAATTTCTCCTCCATTTTTTCCTTGCGCCGGGAAAACAGGCGGGAGAGCAGGCTGGAGGAGATAAAAAACGCGATCAGCAGCACTGCCCAGGGAAGTCCCCCCAGCCCGAAAACGACCGTTCCAAGAAGTATCGCCGCGACCATGCCGCTGCGGCTGAGCGCGCCGGCATAATAAGACCCCCCGGCAATAAGGATGGCGAGCAGGATACCCGCAAGCAGCTGATATGGCTGGGACATTTGCGGCTCAGGTCTGAAGGATGAACGGCAGGGCGGCGAACATCATCAGCGGCAGCAGGATGGCCGTACCCCACAGGAGAAAGGCAATCATACGCTGCTCCTCTTTGCGAAAGAAATACAACCCGCCGATCAGATCGATGAAGAAGAAAATGATTGCCAAAACGGGCAGGAGCAGCAGCATCGTCGCCGGAACACCTTCCAGCGGTTCGCCGCGTATATTGAAATCCAGGATTACTGACGAACGCAGAGGGATCTGCAGCGCAACCACAACCAGCAGAGCGAGGGTGAGCCCCAACCCGGCAAGCAGTAGCCAGCGGGCTGCAGCGGTATCCCATACGCGCCGCAAGTAGGCGGCCGGCTGCACCGAGACCGGGGGTAGCTCTGCCAGACTGCCCAGCTCGAAGGCATGCTGGAAGGCGGTGATGAAAGCCGCGGGTTCGGTGGGGGAAAGCGCGTAGGTTTTCCCCGGGGTGCAGACCAGCACCAGCTCATCATCCTCGGAAGCCATATATTCCACCCTGCCCAGCCCCGGGGCGTTCACCACCCCCAGGATCGCGCCGGGGTATGCCAGCAGCCGCTGGGGCAGCTCCTCCACCAGGTCGCTGGCCGGGCGCACCCAGTCGATATTTGCCAGGGGAATATCCTCGCTGCGCAAGCCCCAGCGCAGGTGCAAGCCGTCGCGCTCCAGGTCGTAATAAGCGCGCAGCAGGGCGTACCCGCGGTAGAGGACCATGGTGAGGGGAATGAGCAGGAGCAGCGAAGCCAGCAGAAACACAACAAAATAGGTGCCGAATTGCTCCTGCAGCGCCAGGAAGAAGAGCGTGGCGCTGGAAAGCAGCAGAAGGCTGCCCGCCACGGCATGAATGATCACACCCCGCCTGCGGGGGGGCAGGAAACGCCGGCTATCCGCCAAGGGCGCTCCGCAGTTCCGCGCAGACCAGGTCCACCTGCGCCTCGCTCATCACCCCAGAAAACGGCACCGCCAGCCCGCGTTCGCCCAGATCCTCGGTCACCGGGAAATCTCCCTTGCGATAGCCAAAGCGCTCCACCATATAGGGCTGCAGGTGGATGGGCAGGAAGTATGGCCGTACCGGGATGCCGCGCTCCGCCAGGCGTGCGGCGATCTGTCCGCGGTCCAATCCTTTTCTCAGGCGGATCACATATACGAACCAGCTCATGCGGGTTGTAGCCGGGGTGACGACGGGCATCTCCACTCCCGGGATCTCCGCCAGGCGCTCGGCGTACCAATCCGCAACCTGCTGGCGTTTGCGGGAAAGTTCTTCAAAGCGCTGCATCTGTGCTGCTCCGAGGGCGGCACTCATCTCATCCAAACGGTAGTTGTAGCCCAGGTAGGTGTGTGAAAGCCAGGTATCGCCTGGGGCACGCCCCTGGTTGCGCAGCGCGCGCATCAACGCCGCTGCCTCATCATCATTGGTGATGATCACCCCGCCTTCACCGGTGGTGATCTGTTTATTGGGATAAAACGCGAAAACACCGCCAAAGCCGAAAGTGCCGGCCTTTTTTCCCTGGTATTCCGCCCCCAGCGCCTCGCATGAATCTTCGATCAATTTAAGTTTGTATTTCTGCGCGGTTATTTCCAGTGCATCCAGCTCCGCCGGCTGTCCAAAGACATCCACCGCAAGCAGCGCTTTCACCTGTGCACGCTCTTCAACACCTTTGCGCGGCAGCCAGCGCCTGGCCGCGGCTCCTCCGGTTTTCAGGTCAGCGGCTGCCTGCTCCACCAGCACCGGGTCAATATTGCCGGTCAGCGGATCCACATCCACGAAGACAGGTACGGCCTGTTCGAAGAGGAAAACGTTGGTGGATGCCACAAAAGAAAACGGCGTGGTGATGGCCAGGTCGCCGGGTCCGATTCCCGCGGCACGCACCAGCAGGTGCAGCCCGGCCGTGCCAGAATTGACCCCGATGGCATGCCGGCAGCCGCTGAACTGGCGGAAAGCTGCTTCAAAGCGGTCGATCCAGGGTCCCATGCTGAGGTCGGGGGTGCCCAGAACAGAAAGCACAGCATCAATTTCAGCCTGGCTGAGGTCTGGGCTGGACATGGGCACGCGGGGAGGGGTATTGGTTGTCATGCCCTGATTTTACCCTTTTTCAATTCAACCTCGTCAGCCGGAATCATCCCGTATAATCCTATTAATCCATCTTCAGGAGCACGAATGACTCAAAAACCAGCCAAAATGGGGATCGGATCCCTGGTCAACCATGCCGGCGAGCAGCAGGATCCATCCCTTGCGCACAATACCCCCATCTACCAGACCTCGGCGTTCGTTTTTCCGGATGTCGATTTCGGAGCTGCCATCTTCAAAGGGGAAACCCCAGGTTATTACTACACGCGTGTCAAAAATCCCAACCTGGATCTGCTCGCCTATAAATATGCCTGTCTCGAAGGCTATGACCTGATCAATGAGCACCCGGATAATAAACCGGAGGAGATCGTGGGCGGGATGGTGTTTGCCTCCGGCATGGCTGCCATCACCGCGGTTTTCCTGGCGAAATGCAGCGCGGGGGATACCATCATCGCCCAATCCTCGCTCTACAGCGCCACCCACATTTTCCTGGAAACGATCGCCCCCCGTTACGGCATCCGCACCGTTTTTGTGAAAGATCCCACGCCCAGCGCCTGGGAAACTGCCTTCCAGGCCAATCCGGGCGCGGTGCTGGCCTATGCTGAATCCCCCTCCAACCCCACCATGGCGATCGTGGACCTGCGGGAAGCCGCCCGCGTTGCCCACGAACACGGCGCCTGGCTGGCGGTGGATAACACCTTCGCTTCGCCAGTCTGCCAGCGTCCGCTCACCCTCGGGTGCGGATATCGTCGTCCACTCCACCACCAAATATCTCACCGGTCACGGGTTGATGATCGGCGGCGCGGTGGTCAGCACCCAGCTTGAATTCATGAAGAATGAACTGAATAGCATCCTAAAGAATCTGGGCGCCAACGTCAGCCCCTTTGAAGCCTGGCTGGCCAACACGGGGTTGAAGACGCTGGAGATCCGTATGCAGCGCCACTGCGAAAACGCTCAAAAGGTGGCGGAGTTTTTGGAAGGGCACCCGGCGGTCGCGCGGGTCTGGTACCCCGGGCTGCCCAGCCACCCGGATCACGAGCTTGCGAAAAAGCAGATGACCGGCTTTGGGGGGATGATCTCCTTTGAGCTCAAAGGCGGACTGGAGGCTGGCAAGCAAATGATGAACAGGGTTCAGTTGTGCACCCTGGTGGTCTCGCTGGGGAACACCGACACGCTCATCCAGCATCCCGCCAGCATGACCCATTCCACCCTCACCCCCGAGATCAGAAGCGAGATGGGTCTGACCGACGGGCTGGTACGTCTTTCCGTGGGCATCGAGAACGTCGAGGATATCATCGCGGACCTGGATCAGGCGATGAGATAATGTCATTGCGAACCCCGACGACAACGATCGTCGGGGTGTGGCAATCTTTAACCGTTCATTAGACAATTTCTCTCAACTTAGTGGGGCTTTTCTAGCACCGCTTTCCTCTATTACGAAATTCCTTCCCACAACGTCGGCTGCATCCGCACCGGGCGGGCAGGCTCCAGCTCCCAATGCTGATCGGCAACCTCCTGCAGCCGTTCCAGCAGCGCCGCGCGCTCGGGGGTCACCGATGGCACCGGCTTGGCGCTGATCACCAGCGGCGCCCGCGCCGAAAGGCGCCGGAAATGCGGCAGGCACACCTCCAGCAGCCTCTGGCTCTCGGGCAGCGGCACGCTCTCGTCGTTGAAGGTGGCCAGGAAATCCAGCAGCAGCGTGGGGGCATCGATGGCCGGGGTCTCCTCCAGCAGGGCCAGCATCTGGTAGCAGGTGAAGGCGCGCGCCAGGCTGATGCGCTCCAGGCAGGGGTAGACGTTACCGGTCAGCCTTCTGATCCCCTGCGAGACCGGGTACACGTTGAAGCGGTTGCCGCCATCCAGCACGCGCACCGCCCCCGCGGTGGAAAGCCGGGCAGCCAGCTCCAGCATCAGCGGCGCGGCGGCGTGCGGCGCCACCACCAGCAGCATGCTGCGCCCCAGCGGCAGGCTGATCCCGCCCGCCGCGGAGTTGGAAAAAAGCGTTTGGTTCATACGATGATTATACAGAACTTTTGTTCTATTTGCAAGATCATCGCTACCCACCTAAATGCCCGGCATTTGGGGAGGGCTACGAACGTCAAATTTCCCCGTTGCCTCGCGATGATGAAAAAAAGGGCGGTTGTCCGCCCGCCACCTACCCAATCAACTATTCAACGATTCAACCACTCAACCTTCATTCGTCCCCCACCCACTCCACGATCAACGCCTCGCCCTGCCCCACCCCCACGCACAGCGTTGCCAGCCCGTAAAATGGCCGTTTCTCCCGCGGAGCGCGGCGCTTCATTTCATGCACCAGCGTGGTCAGGATGCGCGCGCCCGAGCAGCCCAGCGGATGCCCCAGGGCGATCGCCCCGCCATTCACATTGGTGATCTCCTCGCGCATGCCCAGCGCGCGCATCACCGCCAGCGCTTGCACGGCGAAAGCCTCATTCAGCTCGATCAGGCCGATATCCTCGATCTTCAATCCTGCCCGCTCCAATGCCTTGCGCACTGCCGGAACGGGACCCAGCCCCATCACCCGCGGCTCCACACCAGCGGCGGCGGATGCCACCACCCGCACAAGCGGCTTAAACCCCAATTCCCGGGCTTTTTCCGCGCTCATCAGCAGCAAGGCCACGGCGCCGTCGTTCATCCCCGAGGAGTTCCCCGCCGTCACCGTGCCGCCTTCCTTGCGGAAGGCAGGTTTCAGCTTCGCCAGGGATTCCACGGTGGTATCCCGCCTCGGGCGTTCATCCGTGGTCACCAGAATTTCCTCGCCCTTCTTCTGCGGCACGCTCACCGGAACTATCTCATCGGTGAATTTTCCCGCATCCATGGCTGTCACCGCCCGCTGGTGGCTTTGCGCGGCGAAGGCGTCCTGCTCCTCGCGGGTGATCCCGGTTTGGGAAGCGATATTCTCCGCCGTTTCGCCCATCGCTTCGGTGCCATACAGCGCCTGCATCTTCGGGTTCGGGTAGCGCCATCCCAGGGCAGTATCCCAGGCGGTTAGATTCCCAAATGAATAGCCCTGCTCAGCCTTCGGAATTGAATACGGCGCGCGAGACATGCTCTCCACCCCCCCAGCAATGAAGACCTGCCCCTCCCCGGCTCGGATGGCACGGGCGGCCATCGTGACCGCGCTGAGACCCGAGGCGCACAACCGGTTGATGGTCACAGCCGGCACCGAGACCGGAAAACCCGCGAGCAAGGCAGCCATGCGCGCCACGTTGCGGTTATCCTCGCCGGCCCCATTCGCGCAGCCCAAATAGACTTCCTCGATCAGCGCGGGATCTATTCCTGTCCGCTTCGACCAGTGTCTTCAGAACATGCGCAGCCAGGTCATCCGGGCGAACGGCAGCCAGGCTGCCCCCCAGCGCCCCGATCGGCGTGCGAACTGCGTCAACGATCACTGCTTCGGGCATATCTGCCTCCTAAAATCTTCTACTTCCGCGCTTGCGCCAGTACCTGCACCTGGTTGATCTGCCCGCCGGCCGCATAGACCATTGCCTCAAAGGGCTGCCGGTCCGCGGTTGCAAACGGCTGGTTGATCTCCACCCGCCGGACCCCGACCGGATTGCCTTGCTCATCATAGGCAGCCAGTGCCAGCCACAAACTTGTAACAGGTGTGCCGGGCGCTCCAAGCACCGCTTCGCCACTCACATGCGCGATTTTTCCTCCCGGGTTGATTTCGATCACCAGATTCTCGATGTTCACCAGGGGGTAACGCTGTCCATTGTCATTCAAAGGCAGCACCACGTTGATCTCGGCGTCCATGCTCACCGGGTCCGGGATGGGCGCGGGGAAATACGCCGCCAGCGGCAGGCTCGCTCCGGCAGGCAGCACATCCAGAAGCAAGGTCGCATTTTGGCTGTGCACCTGGCCTTCCGCGCCGGCGATCCGAATGGCGCCTGAAACACTTTCCACGGCAAAAGCCTGGGGATTTTTCACATCCGCAAAACACCACAAACCACCATCGCCGGAGCGGTAACAGACCGGGATATCAACCTGCAGGCTGACCGGCGTTGGCGAAGGGATCGATGGCGTTCCCGATTCCGGTGTACCGGGCGGCGGAATAAAAACAACTGTTCCAACAATAAGCATGTTCGGGTCCAACCCCGGGTTGGCAGCTTGCAGCGCGGGGATGCTCACCCCGAACTGAAAGGCGATCCCCGAGAAGGTATCCCCTTTTGCAATGGGATGCGTTCGCGGCGTGGGGGAGGGCGAAGGCAACGGCGTGGAGGTTCCCGGCGCGGTGGGCGTTCGAGATGGGGTGGGCGTGTCGGTGCGATAAAACTGGAATGTGGGTGTAGAATCCCCCAAGCTGTTCGAACCCAGGTTGGAGGAACAGGCACTTAACATCAGCAGAATAGCTGGCATCAGGAAAATCGACCATTTACGAAGGGTCATCTTCAAGATTATAGCTGAATCCAATACCCCGGCGAATCCTCCTTTCAACCAAATCGACCAATCAACCATTCAACATTTCCAACCAATCAACATTCGTCCAAATCAGCCTTTCCAACGCCTCCCCCTCCATGTTAGAATTCAGCGAAAGAATCCCAGTGAGGCAAAGATGCCTGAAATGATCGAGATGACTGTCGACAGCGTGCGGGTGAGCCTGACAAACCAGCAGCGCATTATTGTTTTAAAAGAAAAAACCGCCGAGCGTTTTCTGCCCATTTGGATCGGCCCCTACGAAGCTGAAGCCATCACCCTGGCACTGCAGGAGCTTGAAGTTGCCCGTCCGCAGACCCATGACCTGATCCGCAATATCCTGGCCGGGCTCAAAGCCCGCCTGGTGCGGGTGGAGGTAACCGCCCTGCGTGAGGACGTATATTACGGCAGCCTGGTGATCGAAGTGAACGACGAGATCGTGATGGTGGATTCCCGCCCGTCCGACGCGTTCGCCCTGGCTGTCCGCTACCACACCCCCATCCTGGTTGCCGATTCTGTACTGGAACAGGCAGCCATCCTGCCCGAGGTGGATATCCAGGATAACCCCCTCGTCGAAGGGGAAACCCCTGTCGAAGAGGAAATCGGGGAAAATTCCGATCGCCTTTCTGTTTTTGAGGATTTTCTTGATCAGCTTGACGGGGACGAGGATGCCGCCCCCCCGGAGGAACCAGAACCGCCCGAGGAGGGGGATAAATGAGCGACCTGCCTCCCCTGGAGGAAAGCTCCGCGCCCTCCATCATCACCCAGCCGCACAGCCGCGAATCGGAGGAAGCCGTGCTGGGTGCGGTACTCATCAATCCCGAAGTATATTTTGATATCGCCCAGATCCTCCAGCCGGATGATTTCTACATCGTCCGCAACCGCTGGGTCTGGGAAGCCTTCACCCGCCTGCACGAGCGGCGAATCCCCATCGACTACCTCACCGTAACACAGGAATTGGAGCAATCCAGCCAGTTGATCGAGCTGGGCGGTCCATCCTATATCACAGCCCTCGCCAGCCAGGTACCCTCCTCGATGCACGCCGAAGCCTATGCCCGCACCGTGGAGCAGGAAGCCATCCGCCGCCGCATGCTGGCTTCCGCCAACCAGATGGCGCAGCTTGCCACAGACCGCGAACGCAACGTGGATAACATCATCGACGAAGCCGAGAAAGCAGTCTTCGCCATGAGCGAGCGGCGCATCCATCACGATATCCAGCCCATCCGTTCCGTGCTCAGCGATTACTACGACCATGTGGATGAGATGGCCAAGCGCCCCGAGGAGATCTATGGCGTGCCCACCGGTCTCACCGACCTGGATAAGCTCCTCGGCGGTCTGCAGAAATCCGATCTGCTCATCGTCGCCGGTCGCCCTGCTTCGGGCAAGACCGGGTTCCTCCTTTCGGCAGCCAAGAACGCCGCCCAGAAGCATCGCAAGCATGTAGCCTTCTTCTCGCTGGAAATGTCCAACGAGCAGCTTGTGCAGCGTCTGATCGCGCAGGAGACCAAGATAGACTCGCAGCGCCTGCGTAGTGGCAAGCTCGATGAGGATGAATGGCCAATGTTCACCCACGCCATCGAGGTCATGGGCGATACGGTCATGTTCCTGGATGATACCCCCGCCATCACGCCCATCCAGCTGCGCACCAAGTGCCGCCGCCTGCACATGGAATACAACCTCGACCTGGTGGTGATCGATTACATCCAGCTCATGTCATCGGATACCCGCACCGAAAACCGCGTGCAGGAGGTTTCCTACATCACCCGCAACCTGAAGATCCTGGCGCGTGAACTGAACGTGCCTGTGCTGGCCGCCGCCCAGCTTTCCCGCGCGGTGGAGCAGCGCGCCGATAAACGGCCCATGCTTTCAGACCTGCGGGAATCTGGCTCGCTGGAGCAGGACGCGGATGTGGTCATGTTCATCCACCGTCCGAATGCCGCCGAGAAGGAAGCCCCGCGTACGGTCACGCAAACTGAAATGATCGAGCTGATCGTCGCCAAGCACCGCAACGGACCCACCCACTCCGGCATAGAACTGATCTTCTTTAATAACCTGGCGCGTTTCGAAAACGCCATCCAGGGTCGTTGATCCTCTTACATTCGTATGAATTCTTTTGCTGGTTTTTCAGAAGGCCGTTCCAGACCCACTCCCATCCCGGCGGAGTTTTTCAACAGCCTCCTGCTGGAAATAGATACCCTGGAAGAGCTGCGGCTCACCCTCTACGTACTCCGGTACCTGGAAAAACAGGAATCCGCCTTCCTGCAATTCCGCGCCTCGGAGATCGGCTCTGACCCGGGTTTTATGCGCTCATTCTCCGAGGTTGAGGCTGATGCCCAGGATAAATTGAACCAGGCGCTCCAAAAGGCGGTCTCCCGGGGAACCTTCCTAAAAGCCGATTCTGCGGCAGGGGAACCCATTTTTTTTCTGAACTCTCCCCGCGGTCAGGCTGGTTTGCGCGCCTTGCAAAGTGGAAAATTGGAAACGCTGCCGGGAAATCTGCCTCCCCAATCCACCCGGGATAATCCCAATATTTTCCGCCTCTACGAGGAGAATATAGGACCGCTTACCCCCCTGATCGCAGAGGACCTTCGCGCAGCGGAACAGGAATATCCCGAAAGCTGGATCGAGGAAGCCTTCCGCCTGGCGGTGCAGCGCAACGCCCGCTCCTGGCGTTATATCGCAGCGGTGCTGAAACGATGGAAAGAGGAGGGCAGGGATGGCCGAGATCAAAACGGTAGCCGGCAGGATCGCCAAAGCTACACCGAGTGGGAAAATGGATAAACCTCAGCCCTCCGCCAGCCAGCGATCCATGCTGGAAGCCGACCCCGATTGCCCCATCTGCGGCGGAATCGGGTATTTGCGCCAGGACCTGCCCATCACCGATCCTGGTTTTGGTAAATTGATCCTGTGCTCCTGCCGCGAGCGTTCCCGCGCCCGTCAGGACCAGGTGCGTCTGTACCGGCTGAGCAACCTGGATGCTTTCAAGGACATGACCTTCGAATCCTTCAAAACAACCGGTCGGATCGGCATGGGAGAGACCCAGACGCACTCCCTTGAATTAGCCTTCAATCAGTCCCGCCAGTACGCCCAGAACCTGTCCGGGTGGCTGCTGCTCACCGGCGGGTATGGCTGCGGCAAAACTCACCTGGCTGCGGCGGTGGCGAATTTCGTGGTCGCATTTGGCGTGCCCACCCTATTCCTCACTGTTCCCGACCTGCTCGATTGGCTGCGTTATTCCTACGACAGCACCGAAACCTCGTTTGAATCCCGCTTCGAGGAGATCCGTTCCGTGCGCCTGCTGGTGCTGGATGACCTTGGCACCCAGAACGCCACCCCCTGGTCCGAGGAAAAACTCTACCAGATCATCAACCATCGCTACATGCTCAAGCTCCCAACAATCATCACCACCAATCTGGATCTGATCGAGCTGGATGGTCGCGTTCGGTCCCGGCTGCAGGATAGCGAGCTGGTCACCTCAGTAAAGATCGCCGCCCCCGATTACCGCAATGCCACTTCCGACTCCTCGATTGCGGGGATTGGTACTTTACCCCTGCTCAGTAACCACACCTTCGGGAATTTCAGCCTGCGTGAAAATGAGAAGCTGCCTGCCGACGAGCAAAAGAGCCTGGAGCGAGCTTTCCGTGTCACCCAGCAGTATGCCGAAAAACCCAAGGGCTGGCTGGTGCTCACCGGCACCTACGGCTGCGGCAAAACCCACCTGGCCGCCGCCATTGGCAACTTCCGCGCCGCGGAGGGTGATGAGCCTATTTTCATCGTTGTCCCGGACCTGCTCGACCACCTGCGCTCCACCTTCAGTCCCTCCAGCGCCATCACCTACGACCACCTCTTTGAGCAGATCCGCACCTGCCGGCAGCTCATCCTGGATGACCTGGGTACGCAAACCTCCACCCCCTGGGCGAAAGAGAAACTTTTCCAATTGTTGAATTACCGCTACGAAGCAAAATTGCCCACGGTGATCACCACCTCTGCCAAGCCTGACGAGATCGATCCTCGGGTGCAGAGCCGCCTGAGCGACAGCCGCATCAGTACAGCCATCGCCATCACCGCTCCCACGTATCGGGGCGGTACCACCCGGTCAAAACTGAAATAACATCCTGATTCACGGTTAATTCGGATATAATTTGTCCTATTCAAATTACGCTGTCCAGTTGGACAGTTTTTCTGTGAGGGCCAATGTTATCCGGGTTTGTTCTCGCGTTTCGGGAAGGGTTGGAAGCCGCATTGATCATCTCCATTGTTTTGGGGGTTGTCGTCAAGCTGGAGCGTCGGAGGCTGATCCCTGTTGTCTGGTTGGGAGCTGCCGGTGGGATGATCCTCAGTTTGCTGCTTGCCGGCGTCCTCTTCCAGGCCGGGCTGGAACTGGAAGGCGCCAGCGAAGAACTTTTTGAAGCTGTCACCATGCTACTTGCCGCGGGGGTTCTCACCTGGATGGTCTTCTGGATGCGGAACGAATCCGGCGGTCTGCGAGACAGGGTGGAAACCACGGTCAGCCAGGGTGAAGGTCGCTGGCAGGTATTCCTGATTTCTTTCCTTGCCGTTTTACGCGAGGGCGTGGAGCTGGCGCTTTTCCTCCTGGCTGCCGGGTTCGCCATTAACAGCCGGCAGGTCATTCCGGGTGCAACCCTTGGGTTAGCCGCAGCCGCGCTCACCGGGCTACTCTGGTTCCGTTCCTCAAACCGACTCTCCCTGCGCCGATTTTTCCAGGTCACAAACATCCTGTTACTGCTCTTCGCGGCAGGGCTATTCGCGCTTGGGGTGCACGCGCTCATCGAGTTGCGCTGGCTGCCTGGGTTGATCGAACCGCTCTACGACCTTACCGCCATCCTGCCGGAATCCTCACCGCTGGGCACGCTGCTTTCCGCGCTATTCGGTTACCGCCAGGCACCCGCCCTGTTGGAAGTGGCTGCTTTCTGGGGATACCTGGTAGCGCTATCAGCCATCCTTTATCGCCGGAATCAATTCTCAACCCGAACCGGTAAATAAAAAAACTCCGGGTATCCACCGGAGCTTGGCATATTTGAGATTCTTCCCGTTAAGGCTGCATTTGGAGCTGGCGAAGGGTCTTCTGATAATCTGCAACATTGGGGGGATTGAGCGAAATGGCTTTCTGTACCATTACGATCGCTTCGGGTTTTTTGCCAGCCAGGGTGAGCGCGTCCGCGCCTGTCCCCAGAACCTCAACCGCCTTGTTCGTCTGCCCCAGGCGGAGCATAAGGTCAGCCAGTTTGTAATAAAGCTCGGGTACTTCCACATGCTCCTGGATCAGGTCCTTGATGAAACCAATTGCCTTGGGGCGCTGCTCGGAGCTTTCCAGCAGCGATGTGTAGGCATCCACCTCAGCCAGGGCTTCCGTGGCTTGACCCAGCCGGAAATAGAGATCCACCAGGCGCGCCCGCGGGGTATCCGCCTCCGGCTGCATCGCTTTCACCTGTTCATAAACCTTTATGGCGCTGCGCCAATCCAGACGCTGCATATCGATATCCGCCACTTTGTAAAGGATGTCCACCACCCACTTGCGGTCGGCGCCATTCTGCTGAGCCAGCTTGACTGCCGCCAGGTAGGTGCGTTTGGCCATCTCGAATTCTGCCAGTTGGTAATAAATGCCAGCCAGGTCCACATACTGCTGCAAGGCTTCATCCACGCGGTGTTGCTCAGCCAGCAGTTCGATCAAGCGGCTGCGGACGGAGAGATCCATGGAAGCCATCTGGGTTATGCGGGTAAGCAGGCGGATCGCCTGCCCGGCATCCCCACGCAGCGAATATACCTCGGCGGTGGTCATAAATTTGTTAACGGCATCCTGCGAGCGTCCTTCCTTCACCAGGATCTCGCCCATCTGGATATGCAGCGGCAGATAGGTGGGCGCATAGGACATCGCATTGAAGGCCTCTTCCATCGCGGTGCGGTAAAACCCGCGCGCGGTGTGAAGGCGGATGAGCTGCATCGAATCCACGATCTGGCTGCCGCTGGTTTCCAGCATCATGCTGGCCAGAGTAAGCGGCGGGCTCCCGTCTGGCTGCAGAGGGAGCTGCTGGCGCGCCATGGTTAAATACTGACGCCAGTCTGCCCTCAGGAGCTGCCCGCGGATCACCTCGCAAAGTTTCACCTGCGCGTTGAGGTCCGTCAGGTTCACCTGGTCCTCGAGGATGGGCTCATACCCCTGGGAAAGCTCATCGGCGTCCTCAGGGCTCACCAGCTCCATATCTGCCAGGCGAAGCGCATTCAAATACGAGAGCGAGGCTTCCGCAAATTGATCCGAGGCTTCATAAAGCTGGGCGATCAGCAAGTAGGATCCCAGCGCATAATCGGGATGCTTGACCGATTCCTGCAGGTATCGAAAGGATTTCTGCCCATCCTGGGTGCTGAGGATATAGCCGAGATCAAAATAAATGTCCGGGGTCTGCAGGCCGATCTCCAGGGATTGCTCCAGGGGCTTTACCGCCCCCAGGTCATCCCCCGCGCTCTGCAATTGGATCGCCTGACCAAGGTAGACCTGGATTCGGGCACGGTCCGCGCTCTCCTGCGAAAGACCACCAGACCCGCGCCCAGTGCCGCCCACCCCGCGCCGGTAGATCAATCCTTCCGGCGAATTATCCTCGCTGATATCGAATAACTGCGCTGCCAGGCGCGCCATCGCCCGTTGGCGAGCCTCCATCACCGGGTCGATCTTGAGCGGCGCTGTGGAGCCGGGTTTGGGAAGCTGGCGCGGACCTGAGGGAATTTCCGCCTCCGCCGCGACTGGGATTGGCTGCGCATCCGGCAGGGGAAGCTGCTGGTTACGGTCCAGCATCTGAAGCATCTCGCCAACTTCCTGATATTCGGGAACCAGCTTTTGCACGTACTGGATCACCTGGTAAGCCTTGACAATATCCCCCTGCGATTGCATGATGGCCGCCGAGGCGACATATTCCTCCACCGCGTTGGCCTTGCGCCCCAGCCGGTCGTAGATGGTTGCCAGCCGGGAATGTGCCATCAGGTTGACCGGGTCAAGCGCGGCCACTTTCATCCAATTTTCGATGGTTTTATCGACGTTGCGGGCTTTGAGGAAGAGCTCGGCCGCATCCATATAATGCTGGATGGCTGCCTTGGTCTGCCCGGTTTTCTCACAGATGCGTGCCATCTTTTCAAGTGAGACTGCGTCATTGGGATTCAGTTCGTACGCCCGCGTATAGCAGGTCAGAGCTTCGTCGTAGCGTTTTTGCTCGTAATAGGAAAGCCCAAGATTGGAGATCGCCTGGGGGTGATCAGGGACCTCTTCCAACGCGCGTTGATAAAACTGGGATGCCTGATCCCAGTTTTGGTCCCAGGCGGCGGTATGCCCCTGGTTCATCATGCGCTGAAATATTTCCTGGTTTCCTGTCACTCCAAGCCCTTTAACTGGTTAATTTTACTTCATTCCTTGTATTCCGAAATGGGTTTGAGGTCGCCCCAGTTCAAACCCCAGCGCGCGTCCGTGGTGAGTGGGATGCTCAAGACGTAGGCGTTTTCCATCACGTTCTGAACAACTTTGGCGGTTCGCAGCAATTCATTTTTCGGACACTCCACTAAAAGCTCATCGTGCACCTGCAGCAGCATCTTTGCTGCCAACCTTGCTTCCAGCAGCGCCGAAGGCATGTGGATCATGGCCAGCTTCAGAATATCCGCCGCCGTGCCTTGAATGGGAGAGTTGATCGCCTCCCGTTCGGCGCGGGCGCGGATGTTTTGATTCCCGCCGCTTTTTAACTCCGGGAAGTAACGCCGCCTGCCCAGCTTGGTCTCGGTATATCCATCCCTGGCTGCCGAGCGACGGATGCCATCCAGGTAGGCCTTCACCCCGGGGAAATGTTCAAAATATTCCTTCACAAAGTTTTCCGCCTCCGCCAGGGTCAGGTCGGTGCTGCGGGTGAGCCCGAAGGCGCTCATCCCGTAGATCAGCCCAAAGTTCACCGCCTTGGCGTGCCGGCGCTGATCCTTGGTCACCTGTTCCAGGGGGATGCCCAGGATGGCCGCCGCGGTGGCAGCGTGGATATCCTCCCCGGCGCGGAAGGCGGAAAGCATGGCTTCATCGCCGGACATATCCGCCACGATGCGCAGCTCGATCTGTGAATAATCCACCGAGAGCAGGTAACAGCCCTCGTCGGCGATAAATCCGCAGCGCACCTTTCGGCCAATCTCCGTGCGAGTTGGGATGTTCTGCAAATTGGGATTATTGGAAGAAAGCCTCCCCGTCACCGCGCCGGTCTGGGAATAGGAAGTATGAATCCGGCCCGTGCGCGGATTCACCTGCTGCGGCAGCGCCAGCAAATAGGTGGATTGCAGCTTGGCCAGTTCGCGGTATTCGAGTATGGCTTCTATGATCGCGTGGCTTCCGCGCAGTTCTTCCAAAATTTCCGCCGATGTGGAATAAAAGCCCGTGGCAGTCCGCCAGCGCGGGTCGGCGGGCAGTTTCAATTCTTCAAATAGCACCTTGGAAAGCTGCTGGGTGGAATTGATGTTCAATGGGTGCCCAGCCAGATCCTGGATGCGGATATCCAGCTCATTCAACTTTACCTGGATCTCATCGGACATCTTCTTGAGGAATTCTTTGTCCAGGCGGATGCCGTTCATCTCCATCTGAGCCAGCACTCCCACCAGGGGGACTTCCAGCTCGCAGAGTACATCCCGGCTGCGCCCGCGTGTTTCCAAACGTTTTTCCATCACCGGCACCAAGCGGAGGCTCACCTCGGCATCCGCCGCGGCGTAAGGCGCAGCCTGCTCGATGGAAACAAGGTCCATGGTTTTCTGATTTTTCCCGCTGCCGATCAGCTCCTGGATGTGGGTCATGGAAATATCCAGGTAGGTCTCTGCCATTTCCTTCAAACCCAGGTTGTGGGAATTGGGGTCCGAAATCCATTCCGCCAGCAAGGTATCAAAGGCAAGCGGGGAAGGCAACAGTCCGTGACGCATCAACGTCAGACAATCGAATTTTATATTGTGCCCCGTCTTGGGCAGCTTGGGATCAGACATCAGCGGCGTTAGGGCGTCGATCACCGCCTGGAGTTCCAGTTGCTCCCCAGCTGCGTGGCCCACCGGGATGTAATAGCCCCTGCCTGCCTGGCCAGAGAGCGAAATGCCCACCAGTTTCGCCTTCATCGGGTCCAGATCGGTTGTTTCGGTGTCGAAGGCGATCATGGGGCGCTTCGCCAGGTCAGCCAACATGGCAGTCAGGGCTGCCTCGCTTTGCACAGTGACCACTTCGAGAGTTGGCGCGTCAGGCGTGCCCACCTTTTGCACGGGCTCATTGAAAAGCTCCATCTGGCTGCCCTTGGGTTCGGTCACCCCATTGGTTCTTTCCAAACGGTGCAATTCCGGGATCAGAGAACGGAATTCCAGCTCGCGGAAGAGCGCTTCCACCGCACTGATGCCAAGTTCGTCTGTTCGGGCGTGTTCCAGATCGAGGGTGATGGCTACATCGGTGCGGATGGTTGCCAGGTCCTGGCTCAAGTAGGCGTCATCCTTCCCTTTCACCAGAAGTTCCCGGGTCCGTTCCTTTATTTGATCCAGATGGGCATAGATCGTATCCAAATTTTGAAATTCACCCAGCAGCCCGACTGCCGTCTTTTCCCCCACCCCTTTCACGCCGGGGTAGTTATCCGAGGTATCCCCCACCAGTGCCTTGTAATCGATCACCTGCTTCGGGGTCACCCCCATAAGTTCTACAACGTCCTTTTCGAAGAAATCCCGGGATTCAGAGAGGCTCTTGCCCGGCAGGGTCACCACCACGCGGTCATTCACCAGCTGCAGCAGATCTTTATCACCGGTGATGATCTTGACCCCCAATCCCTTTTCGACTGCCTGCCTGGCCAGGCTGCCCAGGATATCATCCGCTTCCACGCCTTCTTTTTCCAGGCGTGGGATGTGGAACGCGTCCACCATCTGGCGGATGCGTTCGATCTGCTGGCGCAGCTCGTCGGGCATCTTCGCCCGCGTCGCTTTATAGGCTGGGTAGAGCTCATTACGGAAAGTTTTCCCGGTATCAAAAGCCACCGCCAGGTATTCCGGTTTCCACTGGTAAAGGATGCGCAACAGTACCGAGGCAAAGCCATAGATGCCTGCCGTGGATTCGCCGGAAGCCGTCTGAAAGCGGGAGCTGGTGGAGGAAAGCGCAAAGTAGGTGCGGTAGGCAAGGGCATGCCCATCGATCAGGTAAAGGGTGGGTGGCATAAGGGACTCTTTTCGAGGTGAAAATTAGCGGCGCAGGTGCCGGATAAAAGCATTAAGTTCGTTCTGATCAGGCGGGTCGCTCGGATTGATCCGCAGGAAGTCATCCGCCCAGAAAAGCGGTTTTTCCGGGTCGAGAGCCATCTGAGGATAATTGGCTGCCACCAGGCGCGCGGTGGCATCCTGCAGCGTGCCAACAATTATGTCGTCCTTCTGATCTGGGTCAGCCACCAATCCCACCCGCACGGATTCAGGGCGCACCGCCAGCGCATCCACCTCCCAGCTCATGGACTGGCAGACCTGCGGAATCCAATTTCCAAGTTCAGAAGCCAGTTTACCGGTCAGGAAAACCCGCGGATCAGCCGGAACAAGCAGAAAAATGCGCAGGTTACTTGTTCCTCCCTGCGGAGTGGCTGTGGCGGGCAGTTCGGCAGTGGTGATCCTGGTGGGTTTTTGTTCCTCGTCCAGGGTCGATTCATCGAAGAATAAATCCAGCGCTGGTTGCTCTTCCATTTTTGGTTCCACCGGTGCATTCAGGTTTTCAGTCACCGGCTCATCATTCTGTAGTTCGGATGGAGTTTCCCAGGGGAATTCTGCCGGATTGCCAGCCGCCGCTGCTGCCCCGCCAAGCGCTGCGGAAGCCGCCCCCACTGCCAGCCAGGGATATTCTTCTTCGGCTGATGTGCTTGCTTCTGTTTTTCCAAGATCTGGGAGCGGGAAGTCCTCATCGATGTTGAAGGTCGGCGGGGTCATGGGCGGGATCTGCTCCGCCTTTGGTTCCACCTCCCCAAATCCTTCATGAACTTCAGTGTGAGTTTCCGGAAACGCTTCCGGCTCTGGTTCTATCGGCGCCGCGACAGGCAAGTTATCCTCAACGGGTGTTTCTTTTTCTGTAAAGGACCTTTCCATTACTGCGGCACTTTCCTCCCCCGCCGAAGATACTTCCGAAGCCACCCATGCCTGCGCAACATCCTCCGGTTTCACCTGCGGTTGCACGCTTTCCGCAAGCCGTTTGCGCAGACGCTCGGTCTGCTCGCGAATGGATGCGTATGGAGTCTCAGAGTCATAGGTCAGGATAAGAAAAGCACCCGATCCGACCGTTGTGGCGAATAACAATTCGTTTCCCGCGCCTTGCTGCGGGGGGATATAGCGGATCAGCTCGCGGGCTTCGCTTGCCTGGAACCGTTCCGAAACCTCACGGGCAAATTTGCGTTGAACCTCGCCATCCAGCTCCCCGCTGGTGGCGATCACTTCACCGCCGCTTACCAGCATGGCCGAGCGGGCTGTGGATTCGGAAAACCAGCGGGTCAGCTCCTCCATCATCAGGAATTGCTCGGGCGGGATCTCCTGTAGAGCGCCGGTGTTCTTTTTTGGTCCGCTGGGGATATTGATGTGCTGCTGGGTCTCTGCAATAACATCCTCAAGGGGGAGCACCAGTGTGTCAGAGAAATCATTTCCGCTGCCGCTCGGGAGATTATTTGAATCCCAGTCAATCTTCGCGAGCTCCTCGCCCATAATATCGCGCATGTCCCGGGGCCGCTCCCCTTCGAATGGAGTTCCCCCGGTTGAAGCGGAAGCAGGTGAAGCTCCTTTGAGCAACCCGCGGATTAGATCCAGAAGTTCCGGGATGAAAACGGGTTTATTAATGAAGTTATCCGCACCGCACTCTTCGAGTGTGAGCGCCGAGAATGGATCAGTGGGTGGAATGACCAACACTTTCACATCGGGGTGTTTCAGACGGATCGCATCCACGAGGGCAGGAAGCGGCAAATCGGAGATCAACGAATCCAGGATGGCCACATCAAATGCAAGGTTGCCAATGCAAGCCAGCACTTCCGCTCCGCTGGTAGCCAGGTCAACGGTGAATCCGCCTGCATCCTGAAGTCCCGTGCGCAGAGTTTCTCCGAAAGAAATATCGGGGGAGGCTGCCAGAATGGATTTTGCCATATTAAGAGTTTATCACGCCCTTGAAAGTGAGGCAAGCGAGCCTCGCACGGGATTCAATTTGAATGGGATATAATCCCAACAGGAATAACCATCGAGGAAACACTGTGGAATATCATAAAATCTGCGTGATCGGGCTGGGATACATCGGCCTGCCCACTGCCTCCACCTTTGCCGACCGCGGGATCGAAGTCGTCGGGGTCGATAACAACCCGGAGATCATCACCGGCTTGCAGCAAGGTCGGCTGCACCTTTATGAACCAGGCCTGGAGGAGCTCGTCCGCCGGGTGCTGGCTTCCGGCAACCTGCGCGTAAGCAGCCAGGCGGAGCCAGCGGATGCGTTCATTATCGCAGTTCCCACCCCCTTCCAGGATGGCAAGAAGGCGGATATGAGTTACGTGCGTTCCGCCTGCGAATCCGTCGTCCCACACCTTCGCAAGGGCAGCCTGGTGGTTCTGGAATCGACTTCGCCGCCGCGCACCACGGCTGAGCTCGCCAAACCCATCCTGGAACGCTCCGGTCTGCAGACCGGCCGAGATTTTCTGCTGGCTTATTCCCCGGAGCGGGTGCTGCCCGGGCGCATTCTGCAGGAACTCATCGAAAATGCCCGCGTGATCGGCGGGATCGACCCCGCTTCCGCACAGGCCGGCGCGGAACTCTACGGGATCATCGTCCGCGGGCAGATCATCCAGACCGATGCCACCACCGCCGAGATGGTGAAGCTGATGGAGAACACCTATCGGGATATCAATATCGCGGCAGCCAATGAGTTCTCCCGTCTGGCAGAGCGTTTTGGCATCGATATCTGGGAAGCGATCCAAATCGCCAATTTGCACCCGCGGGTGAAGATCCTCTCCCCCGGCCCCGGCGTGGGTGGGCATTGCATCTCGGTGGATCCCTGGTTCCTGGTGGAATCCGCGCAGGATATTACCCCTCTCATCCACACTGCCCGCAAGGTCAACGATTCGCAGCCAGCCTTCGTCGTGCAAAAAATCCAGAGCATCCTCGGCGATCTGAACGGCAAAACGATCGCTGCCTTTGGCCTGGCCTATAAACCCGATGTGGACGACTTCCGTGAAAGTCCGGCGGTCCACTGTGTGGAGCTGCTGCAAGCAGCCGGTGCTGGCGTACAAGTCTATGACCCCTTCCTGAAGGGAAACCTGCCTGGAATGCGCACTTTCCCAACCCCACAGGAAACGGTTTGCTCAGCAGACATCCTCCTGCTTCTGGTCAATCACACCGCGTTTCGAAATTTTGATCCCGGGAAGATCGCCGCCGATACACCCGCCCGGCTCGTGCTGGATACCGTCAACGGCTGGGATCGATCCGCCTGGCAGAAGGCGGGGTTCAAGGTGCATCGCCTGGGTTCGGGGAAGGCTTGATGCTGCGCGTACTTTCCATCTTCGGCACGCGTCCGGAAGCCGTGAAAATGGCGCCGGTGATCCACGCCCTTCAAGATCACCCGGGTATCGAATCCCATATCTGCGTTACCGCCCAGCACCGCGAAATGCTGGACCAGGTGCTGGATCTGTTCGACCTCCATCCCGATCACGACCTCAACCTCATGCGCCACGACCAAACCCTGGCGGGTCTGACCGCTGAGATCTTCACCCGCCTTGATCCGCTCTTGGCCGCTGAGCCCTGGGATTGGGTTCTGGTGCAGGGGGATACCACTACGGTGATGGCTGCCAGCCTGAACGCCTTCTACCGCCGCATCCGCGTTGGGCATGTGGAGGCAGGCCTCCGCACCGGCGACCGCACCCAGCCGTTTCCAGAGGAGATCAACCGCCGCGTGGCGGGGGTTGTGGCTGACCTGCACTTTGCCCCCACCCAACGCGCGGTGGAAAACCTGCGCCGCGAGGGGGTGGCGGATTGGCGTATCGCCCTAACCGGCAATCCGGTGATCGATGCCCTGAATGAGATCAGCGCCAAGCCTGCCCCCGCTGCTGTAACCGATTTCCTGCGCTCCAGGAATATCCAACCAGGGGGTAAACGGATGGTCCTGGTCACTGCCCACCGGCGGGAAAACTTCGGTCCCGGCATTGAATCCATCTGTCATGCCATCCGCGACCTGGCGGAGGCATTCCCGCAGGACCTGGAGCTGGTCTACCCGGTCCACCTCAACCCCAATATCCAGGAGCCCGTCCATCGCCTGCTGGCTGGCATTCCGAATGTATCCCTGCTGCCGCCGGTGGAATACCTCTCCCTGGTGCACTTGATGAAAGCTGCCGAACTGGTTCTGACCGATTCCGGCGGCATCCAGGAGGAAGCCACCGGGTTGGGTAAACCTACCCTGGTGCTGCGCGAGGTGACCGAACGCCCCGAAGGATTGGAAGCTGGTGTGCTGCTGCTGGTGGGCACCAACCGTGAGCGCATCGTACGCGAAACCACCCGGCTGCTCGAGGATCACGAGGTTTATCAACGCATGGCGCACGCATCGAACCCCTTCGGCGATGGTCACGCCGCGGAGAAGATCCTGGCTGCGCTGCTGGCATTCCGCGATCAATCATCCTCCCCTCAATGAACGATAAAATCTGCATTTTGCCAGAGCACCGCGGGGTGGGAGGTCCAGCCTCCTTCCGCGAGCGGATCATCACCGGGCTCACCCAGGCAGGTTACCAAACCGTCTCGAATCCGCTCGAATCCGGGGTTTCCGTCATATTGGTGATCGGCGGCACCCGCCGACTGGACCAACTCTGGCAGGCCCATCGCCATGGCGTGCGCATCGTCCAACGTTTGAACGGCATGAACTGGACCCACCGCCAGACCCGAACAGGACTGCGGCATTATTTGCGAAGCGAGGTCAATAACTGGATCCTCGCCACGATTCGCTCATCCCTGGCAGATCACATCGTCTATCAGAGCGAATTTACCCGGAACTGGTGGACCACCGTTTATGGGCAGATTAATTCCCCCGACACGATCATCCACAATGGCGTAGATTTGCAGGTTTTCTCACCCGAGCCCGCTGCCGCTCTGGCTGACACATCCATAAGGGTGCTCACTGTGGAAGGCCACTTTGGCGGTGGGTACGAGGTTGGCACGGAGAATGCTGTGCGCTTTTCTGATGCCTTGCACAAAAAAAGCGATAAGCCTGTCCAACTCATATTGGCTGGTGACCCGGGGCCTTCGCTGCCCGCAAGGTACAACCATCTGGACTGGATCGAATGGCGGGGTGTAGTCGCCCGGCAGGACCTTTCTACGCTTTACCGCTCCGCTCACCTTTTTTTCCCCAACGATATCCGTGCTTCCTGCCCAAACTCGGTCATCGAAGCGCTTGCCTGCGGGCTGCCGGTGGCAGGGTATGATACCGGGGCTTTGCTCGAGCTGGTTGGCAGCCATGCGGGCGCCATCCTGCCCTACGGCGCCTTGGCGGATCGCCTCCAGCCTGCCGACCCCGACCTGCTGGTAGAGTCCGCAGGGAGAATACTCCATATGCGGGATCGCTTCAGCCGGGCTGCCCGCAGTAGGGCGGAAACGCTTTTTGGGCTGGACACGATGGTGCAGAAGTACCTGGCTTGCCCTGCTGCTTTCGTAATCGTCGATCATCCCCCCGCATGCCTGAAAATACCATGACATTCACTTACAAAAATCAAATCACCTCCCTTGCCTCCCGCCAAATTTCCGGGTTACCCGCTGAAAGCGGGTTGTTATTTCCGAATTATGATGGGTATTGCCTCTCAAATTTACCAGCAGCCGTTTGCTCCTGGCTTGGAGCGCCGCCCCTGGGCTCTGCCGGTCTTGCCGGAGAATACACCGCCAATTTCCATGGCGATTATGAGAAAGTTGTGTTCTTCCTCATCGATGGCATGGGGCTGAGCTTCCTGGAGCGCTGCCTGGGTAATGGCGATCTCGCCGGGCGTGCTCCCATCTGGAACCAGCTGGCTGGGAATGGTGACGTTTTCGCGCTCACCAGCACCTCCCCCAGCACTACCTCCACAGCGCTCACCAGCCTGTGGACCGGGGTTACCCCTGCCGAACATGGCGTGATCGGTTACGAGATGTGGCTGAAGGAGTTCGGACTGGTGGTCAATATGGTCAACCACACCCCGTCAGCCTTCCCCTGGGATTCTGGGGGCATGCACAGGGCAGGTTTCCACCCGGAACGCTTTTTACCAGTTCCCACCCTTGGCAGCCATCTGGCGCAGCATGGGGTCAGCACCCGTATCTTCCAGCACCACACTCTCACCCACTCCGGACTTTCCAGCATGTTGATGGAAGGGGTTGAGATCTACCCCTTTCTCACCCTCTCAGACCTGTGGGCATCGTTGGGTAGCCTGCTCGAAACCTGGCAGCAGGGTCCGCTGTACACATATATTTACTGGAGCGATTTCGACCTGCTCCAGCACCGCTTTTCCTCCACCAGCCGGCGTACGGAGTATGAATTCATCCAATTCAGCCGGCAACTGCAGGATTTCATCGATGGGCTCCCTTCCCAATCTCGGAAGAAAACGCTTTTTGTTTTCGCACGCCGACCACGGACAGATCCCCACACCCCCATCGGCTATGCGCGAGCTTACCAACCACCCCGTATTCAATCAAAGCCTGGCTTTGCAGCCAACTTGTGAAAACCGCCTGGCGTTTCTTTACCTGCGCCAGGGAATGGAATCCCGGATCCGAAATTATATTGATTCCACCTGGGGTGACGACTATTTCTTGTTATCCTCCCAGGAAGCAGTCCGCTCCGGTCTATTCGGCAGTGTTAATTTGCATCCCTCGCTCCCCGATAGGGTGGGCGATCTGGTCTCCATCGCCCGGGATGGTGCCTACTGGTGGTGGAGCAATCGCGCCAACCGCCAGGTCAGCCGGCATGGTGGACTCAGCCCGGAGGAGATGCTGGTGCCCTTGCTGCTCTGTACACTTTAAACGAAAAAGCGGCGGGGAATCTCCCCGCCGCCATTCTTATTAAACCCTATGCAACTTCGTCAGAATTCTTCCTCTGCAGGAAAGCCCGCCAAAAGGCGCCCATGCCGGTCATAGCCACCAGGATGCCCCATAGGCCTCCCAGTATGGGAATCGCCGTGGTAATGGCGATCAGAAGCACACCCAGGAAGAGCGCCAGGATGCGCTTCCCCCCCACGAGTGGGGTGGATTTGCTCAGCATCGCCTCGCCAATGGCATAGGAACCCGCCACCATACTGCCGGTGAACACCAGGAAGAGGAACAGCGCAGCGATGAAAGTGAGTCCCAACCCCACCAGCCCGAAGTAGGCCGGCGCCAGACCGCCCAGAGAGACAGCCGCGAGGAAGATCCCCAGCGCGATAAACACCACCGGAACGATGACCATGGCAATAAACCCGATCATCGTCACCAGGATACCCCATCCGAAGGACGGCCAAAGCTGTTTTCTGAACACGGAGGTCACCCTGGCGCTCATACGGGGTAAGATCCACAGTGCCAGGCAGCCGAGAATGAAGAGCGTCAGAAACTCGCGCAAAACTCTATAGAACCAGAAACCGAACATAAAACCACCAGCGGTAAGCGGAGCCACCGCACGCACAACATCCTTTGAGGCCTGTGGAATCTGGCCGGGGGCTTTATATTGATCCTCCCGCCCGGGAACAGGGGTCTGGAAGACCGGAGGTTGGGCAAGGTTACCCTGGATCGCTGATTCTTGGTTCACAGAACTGGTATAGGTCAGCTTCCCTTCAATTTTAGCGTCCGGCCCGATGCGCAAACCGGAGGGGATCGCTACGATCGAATTGTTTTGACCCCATTCGAAACGGGGGGCAGTTCTTAAACCAGGCTCAGAGACCTCAATTTTCGCGTTCCCGCCGATGGTGCCATTGATCTCGACCGCCATGGCGCCGATATTGACATTTCTACCGGTGGTACCGTTCAGAACAACCTGCCTGGCGCCGATGAATTGATCGATCTTGACCATTGCGCCTTTCAGCATCTCGTAGGAGAAACCGCCGTAAAAGACGTTGCGACCCACCAGGGAACCATCCGCAAGGATCATCTCAGCAGAGCCGGCAAAGATCGTCCCATCCACTTCCCCATCGACCTTGATTCGGGCTGCGCCCACGAATAGACTGCCGGTGATTGTGGCACCTTTTTCCACCGTGACGATCCGCCCACCCGCAAACACATCTCCGTTGACCGTACCGCGGATGGTGATAGTATCCCCCGAGACGAACAGGTTTCCGTTCACTGTCCCAGCCATCTCGACGTTTTGCCCGGTGAGGAAGAGGTCATCATTCACCGTTTGGGCGGGTCCCACCTGCCCGGTCTCACTGAATTCCGCAGCCTGCACCGGGATGACGGCGGAGAATAACAATACCGATAAAAGGCAGAGCCCAACGCTCAGCTTTGCCAGGGAGTTGAAAATTGGCTTTTTCATGACTTGCTCCTTTTAAATTATGAACTTGTAATTAATACGCAGGAATTAAGTTAAGGTTTCACCCGCCGTTGACGGAGGTGAATGATGACGCCGAAAACGATGATCAATACAAGAATGGCCGCCCCTATGGTGATCGCGTTGGTTTGGTTGGCTGTCTGCAGCAGCTCGGGGTCGATCTGAACTTCCACATCCGGTCGTGGAGTGGCTGTGGCTGCAGCTATTTTGCCAAATTCCGCCGGTGCGACCATCCTGGCGATGGCTTCGCCGCTGAAAATGGCCACCACAAAAAGAATGACAACCAGGATGATCATCACGGTCTGGAGGTTCACCCAGCGCGAAGCCTGCAGCTTTTTGGCGAAAATACGAAAACGTTCTTTTAACCTTGCCACAGTTACTCAATCTGCTTTCATAGGTTGATCGGCTTGCTCAATAGAGCCACCAGCAACCTTACCGCGTTTTCCAAATCATTGTAATCCACCATCTCCGATGGGGTATGCACATAGCGGCAGGGGATGGAAATACACCCGGCCGGCATCCCTGCCCGCGATATTTGCATCACCCGCGCATCGGTGGTGCCGCCTTCCAGCACTTCCAACTGGTACGGGATGCGTTCCTTTTCGGCTGCAGCGGTCATGGCCTTCACCAAACGCGGATCGGAGATCATGCCGCTATCGCGCACTTTGATAGCCGGACCGCCGCCCAGTCTCACAGCCATGGGGTTGGCACGCGGAGTGTCACCGGTGGTGGTTACATCAACCGAAATACCAATCTCGGGTTCAAGTGCGTAGGCCGAGGTGGTCGCGCCGCGCAGACCTACTTCCTCCTGGGTGCTGAAGACGAAGAAGATCTCATGCGGTATTTCCTTAATCTGTTTCAGAGCTTCAAGCATCACTGCGCAGCCTGCGCGGTCATCCATGGCTTTGGCAACCAGCCGCGTACCTGCCTCGGTAAAAGAACGGTCAAAACAGGCGGTATCACCTACCTTTACCCGGCTCTCCTTGCGGCTTGCTGCGCCCGTATCGATGTAGTACTTATCCAATCCGGGCAGCTTCTCCCCGGGATCCTGCTTTTCCAACCCGATCACTCCTGTGCTGCCATCGGCAAAACGAACCCGGCTGCCAGGCAGGTTGCGCGGGTAAACTCCGCCGATCGGGCTAAAGCGCGCAAATCCATTCTCGTCAATGTGCGAGACCATCACCCCAATCTCATCCATGTGCGCGGCAACCATGATGCGTGATCCGCCCTTCTTTCGCGTTCCTGTGTGTACGATCAAATTCCCCAGCGCGTCCACCGTACTTTCCATTTGGGGAAGCATCCCGCGAATTACGTCCCGAATCCGCCCTTCAAACCCGGAGGGTCCATAGGTTTCGGTTAATTTCTGGATCACAGCTTTCATGAAAGTCTCCTCTGTGCGCATATTTCGTCAGGGTCGCCCTTCGCGGAAGATTTCCGCGTGGATATCGGTAAGGATCGCATCCATCAAGCGCAGTGTGTTTTGCCAATCCTCAACAAGCGCAACCGAGACCGCAGTATGGCTGTATCGGTGCGGGACCGAAATGGATAGCGATGGGATTCCTCCGCGCTGTTTATGGATGGCAGTTGCGTCGGTTCCCCCGCCTCCCGGCTGGCGGAATTGGAAGGGGATACCTTTGGCCTCAGCCGTGCGCGCCACAAAGCTGACCAGTCGCGGGTCGGAGAGCGTCCCGGAATCGGAAAGATATACCGCCGGACCCTGCCCCAGCCTGGTGTTGTAGACTGCGTTCTCGTTCCCTTCCGGGTCAGGAAGGTCGTAAGCTGGCGTGGAATCCAGTGCAATCGCCGCATCCGGCTGAAGCGCAAAGGCAGCCACACGCGCGCCGCGCAGTCCCACTTCCTCCTGCACGGTGAAAGCCGCCTGCAGGGTAATATTCTTTGGAGGGTGTTTGACCAACTCGATCAATGTGGCAACCCCCAGCCGGTTATCCAGCGCTTTGGCGAAGATATCCCCCCCTGAGCGCTTGTAGGGGGTTGCAAAAACAGCCCGGTCGCCGGGCTTCAACCCTGCGCCATTTTCCCCGCCGGTGTCGATGCGCATCGATTCCAGGCTGATGGCGTGTTTGCGATCCTCGGTTTCCTGCAGGTGGATGGGTTTGGCTCCGATAATACCCGGGGTGTGTTTCGCGCCGATCCAGACCGGCTTACCGGGCACCTGGCGGATATCCACGCCGCCCACGGTCCGGAAGTGATAGAAACCACCCTCATCCGCTTCCACCAAGATGAAGCCCACTTCGTCCATGTGGGCAGCCACCATCACCTTGAAAGCTTTGGGGTCAGGACTTCCGCAGCGGGCAAGCACATTACCCAGCGCGTCCACCTTGATCTCTGCGGCATGAGGCTTGATTTCATCCAGAACGATTTTTCGCACCTCATCCTCAGCACCGGAGACGCCGCTGGCAAGGCACAATTTTTCCAGCAGCCGAAACTGCGGTTGACCAATACTAAGGCGGGGAGGGGTTTTTTTCATTCCTGCTCCTCCTCTGCAAATATCTCCTGAGGGGTCGGCTCCAGCCTGGCAATGAACTGCGCCAGCAGGTATCCGGCGCGTTCGATATCCTTGATCACTCCGCACTCAACCGGGGTGTGCATGTTGCGTAGAGGGATGCCGATCACGGCGGTGGGGATGCCCTCTGCCACCACCTGCATGGCATATGCATCCGTCCCAGAATGCTGCGGCATGACCTCCATCGCAAACGGAATATCCAATTCCTCGGCGAGCTTCTTGAATCTCTTTTGCAGCACCGGGTGGATGTTCGGTCCCAGCCCGATGGTGGGTCCCTTCCCCAGGGGAAAGCTGCGGTAATCCGAAACTCCCGGCATGCGCCCGAAAGTCACGTCCACTGCCACGGCTATCGCCGGGCGAATCATGAACGGCGAGGTGAAAGCCCCTGCCAGGGTTTCCTCCTCCTGGGTGGTCGCTGCTGACCAGACATCCCACCCGTGTTGGACGTGCTGGAGCTCCCGCAGGCAATGGGTGACCGCTGCCACCGATGCGCGGTTATCCATCGAATGCCCCGCGATCATGGATTCGCCAAGTTCGATCGGCATCTGGGCGAAAGACACTGGGTCGCCCACCCGTACGATCTTTTCCAACTCTCGTTGGGAAAGGCCGGTATCAACCAAGAGATCTTCCAGAGCAGGCGGCGTATTTTCCTTCGAGTGCGGCCGGAGCCGATCAGGCAGGCAGGTGACAACAGCGGGCAGGTCGCGTGTGCCATGGACGGTAACAATCTGCCCGGGCATGATCCGCGGATCGATCCCGCCGATCTCGGTCACTCGCAGGAAACCTTGCTCCAGCGCGCTCACCATCAATCCGATGGCGTCCATATGCGCCGCAAGCAGGATCACCGGAGCGGGCTTGGAACGTGCTTTTACCGCCCGGCGCAGGCCATGCAAGCTGCCCAGGGGACTGACCGAAATTTCATCCACCAGCGGCTGCCAGGCGGCGCGGATCACCTCCCGAATGGGGGACTCAAATCCGGAAAGCCCAGGTTGGCTGATCAATTCTTTAAGATGTTCTTTGGTTGTGTGCATTTTGGTTTGGCTCAAGGGGTGGGGCTGGCTGTCTCGGTGTCCAGGATCACAGGCGTGTCGCTTGGAGCGGAGGTCTCCGTCAGGCTGGGTTCCAATGTGGGTGTGCTGCTGGGGATGGGAGTGAGGCTGGCAGTCAGGGTTGCAGGCAGCGCAAAGGTCTTGCTCGCGGCAGGTGTTTGGGTGATGGTGCCCGTCGAGGTGATTGTGGGAGACTGAAAATAAACCAAAGTGGGCGGAGTGGTGGTGGGGGTGGCAGAGGAAGTGCTGGTTTGACTCATGGTGGTTGGGGTTACCGAGCCGCCTCTCTGCGGATCGATCATCAGGATGATCAGACCGGCGCAGTAACAGGGCAGCGTGGCAAGAATGAGGGCAACCAGGATAATCTGGATGCGTCCCCGGCGGGTGGCCCACCGTTCGGAGAGATTCATCGCGATAAAGTTTATCACAGAACCTTCATCGGGACTCCAGGCGGGCTCAGGGCTGCGGTTTAAGCTGGTTCATCTCCCGCCGGACGGTAAGGTATAAGCTCTCAGCTTTCAGGTCAGTGATCGAAAAACACTCGCAGCCAAGTTGCTCTGCCAACGCATCTGCCAGTCCCTGGTCGAACGCGGCGTGCTCCATATTGATCACAATGCTGTGAATGTGCTCCTCGGCGATCTTGCGCGCGATCGCGTGGGCTTCCTCCTGTGGAGGCTTCTGCCCCATCGAGACGTTTCCCGCTCCATCCGTCAAAACCATCAGCAGCGGCATCACATCCGGATGCAGCATCTTCTCTCGCCGCAGGATATCGTGAGCCATCTGCAGCCCGGCCGAGAGGGGCGTCTTTCCGCCCACGGGTATATCCGTCAGAGCTGCCTTGGCCAGATTGACCGAATTGGTCGGACGCAGCACCAAAGTGGCGCGATCCTTCTGGAAAACGATCAACCCCACCCGGTCACGCCGTTGGTATGCATCCGTCAACAGGGAGAGAATGGCGCCTTTGGTGGCAGCCATGCGCTCAGCCACCGCCATAGACCAGGAGGCATCCACCAGAAAGAGCACCAGGTTGGCTGCCCGGCGCACGCGTACCTTGCGCATGTAATCCTGCGAGTGGATCACAAATTCGGTCTTGTGGGGCTTTTGCCTGCGTTCCTTCTGAAAAGGGGCTGCTGCCCTGAGGGTGGCATCCAGCGCCAGGTCGTAGGGTTGGCTCGGGGAGGGACGGGATCGAACATACCGCCCGCGTTTTAACTCGGTACGGGTTTGAGAGCGCCTGCCAGTCTGGGAACGGATGATCTTATCCAGGGGGGTGGAGAGCCGCCGGGTGGAAAACTCAGCACCGGGCCGCACCTTATCCCCGCCATCCCACCAATTGGCAGAAGTCTGGCTAAAAATATCGTGCTGGTCTACTTCAACGCGATCTTGTTCGGGCTGAGGCTCGCCTGCCTCGCCCGCGCTCACGCTTTTGGGGGGGCGCTTTTCTCGGCTTCTTCGGCCGGTTCGGAAGTGCACTCGGCGTCTTCGCCCTCGGTGGCTCCCTGAAGCGCGTCGATGCGCTCAGCCAGCTCCTCCATGCTCACTTCCGAATCCTGGAAGGGACCTCTGCGGATGCGGTGCGGCAAGGCCAGCTCGGCGGCGATGGCAATATCGTGGTCATTGATCTCGGAGCGCCCTTCAAAGGCAGCATGCGCCCGGGCGGTTTTTAATATCACCAGGTCCGCGCGGTGACCTTCCACATTGAGCGAGGCTGTGAGGGAAGCGATCGAAAGCATATCCCGGCGGGTATAGGTTACCCGGTCCACCAGCGGACGGGCCTGCCCGATCTGCGTGGAAAGCTCGTCTTCCTTTTTCTGCCAACCCTCGCGGAAGTGCTCCGCGTCGCGCTCGAAAGCCAGGTTGCGTTCCATGATCTCCACCCGCTCGCGCGGATTGCGGATGCCCAGGATCTCCACAGAAAGGGCAAAGCGGTCAAGAAGCTGCGGACGAAGATCGCCTTCCTCGGGGTTCATAGTACCCACCAGGATGAAGCGCGCAGGATGGGTGAAGGAAATGCCCTCGCGCTCCACGATATTCATGCCCATCGCGGCGGAATCCAGGAGGATATCCACCACATGGTCATCCAACAGGTTGACCTCGTCGATATACAACAAGCCGCGGTTGGCAGCCGCCAGAACCCCCGGTTCAAAATGCCTTTCCCCCTTCTGAATGGCGCGCTCGATATCCAGGGTGCCCACCACGCGGTCTTCTGTGGCGGAAACCGGTAAATTAATGAAGGAAGTGGGCTTGGTGGAGACCGGCAGATTCTCTCCGCGGGCATGCCGCTCGCGGCACTCGGTGCACCAACCCGCCGGGTAATCCGGGTCGCAGCCGAAGCGGCAGTCATCCACAACCCGCACTTTCGGAAGCAGCGCCGCCAGTGCGCGGGCTGCTGTGGATTTGGCGGTACCGCGTTCGCCGCGGATCAGGACACCACCGATGCGTGGATCAACCGCGTTTAGAACCAGGGCGCGGCGCATGCGGTCCTGTCCAACAATGGCAGTAAACGGATAAATTACGGGCATAAGGAAATTCCTAGGTTAGTCTGAAAAATGCGGCATAAGTGTACCACCAGCAAACCGCACTCGCAACTCCGCCAGGCGGAGCTGAAGATTACTTGCTTTATCCCGGGGAAGGTTAACCCGCGTCCTCCACGGATTCCACCTCGGGGAAGAACTGCTTTACGGTGCCTTCCACCCAGCCTTTCAGCGTGGTGGGCGAAAGCGGGCATTCCTGGCAGGCACCCCCCAAACGAACGCGAACAACCTTGCCATCGAAGGATACCAGCTCTACGGAACCCCCGTGATACTCCGCGATATATGCATCGAGCTGCTCGATCAATCCTCGTAGCTGCTGTTCCTGGGAAAATTGTGGCCTCTGGTCACTCATCGCCGTTCTCCCTTCCGTTAACTCCTGGCTCGCCCATCATACCGTTCTGCAGCATGCGGATCACCTCTGATTGGGTGGCGTTCAGCCGGGAACTGATCACCTGGCTAAGCCGCTGCTGCAGGAGCAATCCCGTAGCCGGGTGCTCGCCGCACAAGCGGGAGAGGGCTGCTCCCGCGATCCTGTACAAACTGCTATCCATCACTGAGATGGCAGCCGAAGTATAACACTCATGCTGCAGCACCGAGGACCAGCCAAATACCTCCCCCTCACAGAGGGCAGCCACCTTCAGGTAAGGTCCATCGTAGGGTTTATAACGAATCTCCACCTCGCCCTGGCGCAGGATGTAAAAATAATCCGCGTATTGGTCCTGTTCGAAGATGACACTGTTCAGCGGAAACCACACCTCTTCCACAAGGGGCAGTATAAGGTGGATATCGGAATCATCCATGCCCCAAAAAAGCGGGATCGAATACAGTTCCTGCGCTTGCATAGACAATATCTTAATCCGCCAGCCACGTGGAGTGTAGTGGCGAAATTCCCAAAAACGCAGATATTCCTCATCCCGAAAGGATGACGAAAGATGATTTTTGCAGGAAGATCAATCGGAGGGAGGTGGAGTAATGGGTTGGTTGTGGCGCACCTGCTGCAGGAATTCCGGAGAGTTCAGGCTGCGCTCCAGTTGGTAGGTGATGTATGCCTGAAGAATGGTTTCGATCTCGCGCCTGGCGCGTTCCGGAATTTGTGCGCGCGCTGCCTCGCGGTAACTGCTGCGCTGCAGGTGGCGGAGGTATTTCAACCCCTCCATCGTAATCTGGCGTGAAGTAGTGGTTTTCAACCCGCAATCCGGACAGAGCGCCCCACCCAGACCGGCATTGAAGAACTGGTCCTCCGCGCGGATCTCTCTGCCACAGCCAACGCAGCGGGTGAGCTCGGGGCGGAAACCTGCCAGATCCAGGGCGTGGATCTCGAAATATCGTACAGCCAGGTAGCAGTCTTCTTCGCTTGCGATCCGTTTCAGGGTTTCCTGCAGAAGCTGGTAAAGGGGCAGCGAAGCACCCTCCTCATAAGTGAAGCGTTCCACCAGCTCGACTGCGTAGGATGCGTAAGCGGTGCGGACCAGGTCCTCGCGGATCTGGAGATAGGGCTCAACGGTTTCTGCCTGGGTGACGATCCACAGGTCGCGCCCCCGCGCCAGTTGCAGGCTCACCTTCGTGAAGGGCTCCAGATGACCTGCCTTGCGTGAGTGCATCTTGCGCACCCCTTTTGCGATCGCACGCAGCTTACCCCGCTCCCGGGAAAAAAGAACCAGCAGGCGGTCCGCTTCACCCCAATTGGAGTGCCTTACCACCACCGCTTCCACCCGGATCGACCGTTCCCGGTCTGGCATGGTTTTATCCCGTCAGCTTATCTGGTGTGAAGGCGTCCGGCAGCAATTCCCGGAGTGCATACTCCCCCGTCAATTTACCATCCGCATTTGCCAGGATCACCAGGGTTTCCAACCCAAATTCCGCCAGCACCTGCCGGCATCCGCCGCAGGGTGAGCCGCCGTTTTCGGTGACCACAGCGATTGCGGTAAACTGGCGCTCCCCCTCTGAAACCGCCTTAAACACCGCCACCCTTTCCGCACAGATCGTGGAGGGGAAAGCGGCATTTTCCACGTTCACCCCATCGTAGATCTTCCCCGAACGGGTTAAGAGCGCCGCCCCTACGGCATAGTGCGAATAGGGGGAGTACGACCAGCGCCTGGCCAGCAGCCCACGCTGGATCAACTCTTCTTTCATTTCAATGTCGAGTGTCATACAAAACTAATCCTTAAGGTCCTTCAATTCCCTTGCCGGAACACCCACAACCAGCTTGTTGGGCGGAACATCCTTGGTCACCACCGCACCGGCTCCTGTTTTAGATCCTTTACCGATCTTCACCGGCGCCACCAGCATGGTATCGCTGCCGATGAAGACGCCGTCCTCGATCACAGTTGGGTTCTTGTTCACCCCATCAAAGTTGCAAGTCACTGTACCCGCGCCGATATTCACCCCTTCCCCAATGGTTGCGTCGCCAATATAGGAGAAATGCCCCATGCGGGTATCCGCGCCAAGGGTGGAGTTCTTCACTTCGCCAAAATTGCCCATGTGAACGCCTTTGCCCAGTCGCGCTCCCTTGCGCAACCGCGCAAAGGGACCTATGACCACACCATCTTCAAGCACCGCGCCTTCCATCACCGCCATCTGGATGCGGCAATCATCCCCGACCACGCAGTCGGTTAATATCGAATCCGGCCCGATCTCGCAGCCTTTTCCAATGGAAGTTTTCCCCCGTAAATACGTGTTGGGAAACAGGGTCGTATCCTCGCCTATTGTCACGGTTTCATCAATAAAGACGGATCCCGGTTGAAGCATGCTCACACCGTTCAGCATCCATTCTTCGTTGATCCGCTTCTGCAGCACCACACCAGCTTCAGCCAAATGGATCCGGTTATTGATCCCGACCGCTTCGGTTTCGTCCTTGAGGGTCAACGCCTTCACGGAGCCCCCTTCAGAGCAGGCGATCTCCACCAGGTCGGTGAGGTAATATTCACCCTTGGGGGATACTTTGATCTTTTTCAGCGCTTGCCAGAGCCATTCTGCTCGGCAGCAATACACACCGGCATTCAACTCGCGGATCTTTAAGGATCTCCGCCGTGGCGCTGCCTTCTTCGACGATGGCTTTAACACTTCCCGTGGCATTCCTTAGAACCCGCCCGAACCCGCGTGGGTCCTCCGCCTGCACCGTTACGATGCTCAAAGGTCCACTGTTGCCAGCCTGCATATCCACCAGGTTTTCGAGCGTTTCTCGTCTCAGAAGGGGCATATCCGCATAGAAGATCAGGATCAAACCCTCGAAGCCTTTGAGGATATTCGCTGCACACGCCACTGCGTGCGCAGTGCCCAGTTGCTCTTCCTGCACAGCATAGATAGCCCGCTCCCCCACCTTTTGCCGCACCTCGTCAGCTCCATGACCAATGACAAGCACCGGCAGCCTGTTGGTGATGCCGGTGGCATTATTAAGCGCATATTCCACCATGGGCTTGCCTGCCAATGGATGCAGGATCTTGGGGGTCTTCGATTTCATGCGGGTTCCCTGGCCTGCAGCCAGGATCACGATTGAGACATCCATCTTGATGTTCTCCCATCCATTCATTTAGATAAAAAAAGCCTTACCCTGCGTATCAGGTTGTAAAGCTCGGGTCATTTTATCGCGAAATATTTCCTCCCCAATTTCCAAAGGGAAGGCTGGGGCGCCTGGATTCGAACCAAGATCCACAGATCCAAAGTCTGGTGTGCTGCCATTGCACTACGCCCCAGAATTCGGGTCTATTATAAACGATTATCCTTCGCCCTTCAGAAAGAGGCGTTTTTCACCCCTTGGGTTTATTTTTTTATCTTCAGCCCCATTTTTTGCGCCTGCTCGAAGGTTAGCAGATCCGGGTTGCCCAAATCAGGTTTGGCGTCCGTACCGGCATTCTCCCAAAAGTCGTCCGCATCGCTCCGGCTCACGTTTTCTGGCGTGCCCAGCAGTTTCTCCAGTTCGCCATCCGTACCGGCAGCTTTGGCAGAGCCAGCAGGCTTTTTCGCACCCGCTTTTTCGCCCCCAGGTAGATTGCGGACACGGTCAAACCCCTCTAGAAGAAGTTCTGACTTCACCGCAACCTGGGCTGCATCCAACCCGGGAGAAAATACCGCTGCCAGCAATTCCTCGCCTGCGTACACCGCCATGAAATCCGAGCTGACACCGGGCTGATAATGCATGGAAGCTCTCCCCGGCGATAGGATAAGTGTTTCGAGCCCGTGGGCAGCCGCAGCCATCTGCTGACCGGCCTGACGGACCACATCTCTGGGGATATCTACTGGCAGATCACCAAAAGCCTTTTCAATACCGCCATCCGCATCCATCCACAGAGTACAGCGGGCTTTCAGAGATTGATGCAGCTTAAATAGCGCCTTGCTGGTTTGATCCTCTTCCTTTTCCGCCGTGGGTTGGGGAACCGGTTTGGTTTCCACTTTTGTCGGAGCCGCGGGTGGAGTCGGTAATGTACCCCCTTCCAACCCCAGGCAGCCAGCCGCCACCCTGCGGAATTCCGCCAGGTCAACTGGTTTCTGAATAACCTGGCTCACCCGCAGATCCTCGGCTTCCTTCTCCAACTGGGTATCCAAAAATGCCGTAGTGAGGATGACCTTAACCCCCGGGCACTTTCGCTGCACCCTTTTGACCAACTCCAAACCGGAGATGCCGGGAAGGCGAAAATCGGTCACCAGCAGATCGATGCTGTGCCGGCCCATCTCCAGGATGCCCTCCTCTGCGGACGGAGCAGCCATTATGGAGAGATCGGTAGAAAGATCCTGGATCGCTCCCTTTAGCTCGCGCCCTAGATCGGTGGCATCTTCAACGATTAAACAATGGATCATCTTGCTCATGATGTTATTATAGCTAAAAAAAGCCCTGCCTATGGAGATTCCGGCAGGGCAGGCTTCACTTCTATTTTTTTACCGGTGCCGTTCCTTGGAAAGCCACACCGCCCCAATAAAACCTATCACGATCCCGAAAAAAGAGCAAAGGTATGCAACCAGGTTAAGAAAAAACGTGGAGGGGATGACCTGCATCACCATCAGCAAGGGCAGGATGACCCCCAGAAGGAGCATCCCGAAGGCAATGATCACCATCATTTTGGGACTAACGTGCGGGATCATCTATTTATACAACCAGCAGGCAACCTTGTGTTCCGGGTTGATCTCAAAATCGGGCGGCACTTCCACTTCGCACAGACCAGCGATCTTCTTCGGGCAGCGCGGGTGGAAACCGGCAGCCCGGCGGAGGGGTGATCAGGCTTGGCGGCTCGCCGGAGGGGATATCCTTATAGACCTTGGCGTTGGCTGCATCCGGGTCGGAGGTTGCCGCCAGCAGTGCCAGGGTATAGGGGTGCGACGGGTTGAAAAGCAGGTCATGAACCTTGGCTTGTTCCACGACTTTGCCTGCATACATGACGAAAATACGCCGGGAGAAGTAGCGCACCGTGGAGAGATCGTGGGTGATGTAGATCACGCCCAGGTTATATTTTTCCTGAAGGTTGCGTAGCAGATTGAGGATCTCCACCCGCACCGAGGCATCCAGCATGGAAACTGGCTCGTCAGCCACGATCAACTTGGGCTCCAGCACCATCGCCCTTGCGATCACAATTCGTTGCTGCTGCCCACCGCTGAGCATGTGCGGGAATTTGGGCAGGAAGTCCTCGATGGGGAAGACCTTCACCTCTTCCAGTACTTTCTTGATCCGTGCGTCCCTTTCTTCAGATGTGCTCTTGGAATTGATGATCATCGGCTCGCTGAGAATTCGGGTGACATCCATGAAAGGCGGCATGGCACCATAAGGATCTTGCTGGATATAACCCACCTGCGACCGGTACCATTTCAGGTCTTTGGGTTCCATCTTGCTGATATCCTTGCCGTTGAAAACGACCCTGCCCTTGATAGGCTTATTAATTCCAAGGATGGTTTTCATCAGGCTGGATTTGCCACAGCCGCTTTCACCAACCACGGCAATGGATTCCCCCTTGGCGAGGTCAAAGTTAACCCCGTCCACGGCGTGAACGTAACCTGCATGCCCAAATCCAAATTTGCGCAGCTCAAACCAAACATGCAGATCCTGAATGGATAACAGCTTGTCTGCATGCAAATCCATTGTTTCGACAGGGGTAGCCTCTTCCACGACCGGGGTTGCATTGCTTTTCGTTTTTGCCATTCAGCTTCTCCTGCCTATACGTATAACCAGCATTTCACCGTGCGGCCGTCTTTCACCTCCACCGGTGGTTCATCTTTACAAAGATCAAAACGCCGCGGGCAACGTTCCGCAAATCGGCAGCCAGTGGGTGGATCCAGAAGGCTGGGCGGCTGACCGACAATAAAATCGGGTTCCACCGTTGCCCGCATTTTAGGCACGCTGGCCATCAGCTTTTTTGCATAGGGATGCAAAGGCTCATGGAAGAATCGTTCCGCGTCGCTCACCTCCACGATCTGCCCGGCATACATCACCGCCACCTTATCCGCCAGCTCGCTGGAAGTGGCGATATCATGGGTTATTAGAATAAAGCTGGTTTCCATCTCATTCTTGATGTGTTTCAGAACATTGAAAATATTTGCCTGAGTTAATACATCCAGCGCAGAAGTGGGTTCATCCAGGATGATAAGATCAGGCGCAGTTACCAAGCGCCATGGCAATCGCCGAGCGCTGCCGCATCCCACCGCTCAATTCGAAAGCGTATCGGTCGATGAATTGGTCTGGGACGCCTACGTGCGCGAACATTTTCCGAGCTTGCTTGAGCGCATCCTCCTTGGATGCCCCGCTGTGTACCACCACGGGTTCGGCCACCTGTTCGCCCACCTTCATTACCGGGTTGAGCGAATTCATCGCGGCTTGGGGAACCATCGACATCTTCACCCAGCGGATATCTTTGCGGTAGGTCTCGTCGTCCATGGCCATGGTATCCACGCCGTTCAGGATCACCTTGCCGCTGTATTTCTCGATATTTTTAGGCAGAAGCCGCAGGATCGCTTTGGCCAGGGAGGTCTTCCCGCAACCGGATTCGCCAAGAACAACAACCGCTTCTTTAAAACCCAGGTTAAAATTCACACCATCAACAGCACGGACTACCCCTGTTTTTCCAACTTTAAAGTGTAGAACCAGATCTTCAATTTTTAATAATTGTGAGTCTTGTTTGACCATTACTGACCTCGCAGGCGGGGGTTGAAGATGCGGTCGAGGGCGAAGCCTACCATGGCGAAGGCCAGTCCGGTGAACATCAATAAGAATGCGGGTTCAAGAACCCAATAGTACCAACCGTTATACAAGGCGCCGTTTGAATAGGCGTCATCAATGACTTTCCCCCAGGTGGGAAGAATGGGGTCTCCCAACCCCAGGATGGCGAGGGATGCCTCCAGAAAAACATAGCTGGGAATGAGCAGGATGAACTGCGGGATCAGCACGGGGATGACCCGCGGCATCATGTACTGGAAGATGATGCGCGTGTCACTCGCGCCGTAGGCTCTGGCAGCTTCAATATAAGGCGATTCCTTGGTTTGCAGGAACATCGCCCGGAAGGTTTTAATGGATTGGCCGAAAATTCCCAGGATGATCACCGTCCCCAGGATCGTTGCGATGCTGCGGGAATAGAAGGTTCCCACCATGATTAGAATGGGCAGGAAGGGAAGGATCATGTTGATCTCGACGATACGCTGGGTCACATTATCCAGCCAACCTCCAAACCATGTGCTCACCGCGGCAATGGACATCGACATGATGGTTGTTCCAACTGCCGCGAGCAGGCCAAAGAGCAGCGCCACCGGGGTACCCCAAAGCAGGGGAATCAAAAGGTTTCGGCGCAAGTGGTCGGTACCGGCAATGCCGCTCACATCGCCATACGCAATGAACTGGGCATTGATATCGGAACCCGGTTCAAAAGCCACCCCTTCAATTTCAAGAGAATAGTCCCCTTTCAAAGGTACGGGTGGGTTTGAATTGGGATCCTGGAACAGGGCAATCTCAGGTTGGACTCCGCCAAGCTTTTGGATCAAGGCCTTATCCTGGGAGATCCGGTAAGTCTCCGTTGGCGCCAATAGCCATATTCTTGAGTTTGATCGTCCTGCCATCCGGAGTTTTCAGCGATATGGCAACGAATGGTTTTTTTTCGTTGAACGTGGAATTGAAATAGACCGCGAGATCGTTCAGGTAGCTATCAGCGTTGAAAGTAAACGGCAGGGACATCTTAATGACGGATGAGCCATCTGATTTCACGCTTACCGTTTTATATGCTGGATCATCCGTACTGTTTACGTTGATGGTTTCGGATAACTTGTTCAGCCGGAACCAGTTTGTCCAGGTAGGTTGTGCAAATTTGGGGGATGTATACCAATCCTCTCCTGTACCCCTCCAAAGCTTGATCGCTTCCGGGTATGGATACATTCTCAGGGCGAGAATGGAAAGCAGGATCAGCAGAGCAATCATGCTGAGTCCGGCAATCGCAGACGGGTATTTCAGCAGCTCTTTAAGATTTTTAATAAAGGATTTCATTGTTTAGATTCTCCACCACCGATCTTCACTCGTGGATCCACCAGGGCGTAAACAAAATCAAGGATAAACACGGTGATCGCCAGAAGATAGGCGTAAACAACCGTGATCCCCAGGATGACCGGGGTATCAAAAAGCCCGATCGCCTGGAATTGAGCCCGCCCGATCCCCGGCCAGACAAAGAGCGTCTCGATGATCGGACCTCCAACGATGATCGTGATCATCAGCAAAGCGAAGCTGGTAATGATCGTCGGCAAAGTCGGGCGCAGGATATATTTGCGCTCAATATCCCGCGAGCTGAGTCCTTTGGCTTTCGCCATATCCACATAATCTTCACTCGAATAAATGAGGAAGAAGGTGCGCCAGGCGAAGATCTCTATAAATATCCCTCCAATAAGTAGAGCTGTTATCGGAAGAATCATATGGCGCCCAAGGCTGACCATATATTGCAGGGGTTGAGTCGGGGGGGGCGAATCGACCATCCCGGAAAATGGCAGGATTTTAAGGATGGCCGCGAAGATCAGCACCAGGAAGATGCCGTAAAACCAACCCGGAGCTGAGGATAGAGGCGTGAGGGCGATCAATACTTTATCCCAAATGCTTCCGTATTTCCGGGAGAGAATCAATGAAAAATACATGGCAGTAAAAAAGAGAAGCAGGGCTTCTGTGCCAAATAATAGCAGGGTGGTTGGCAGACGTTCCAAAATGATCGTGCGAACACTGTTCGATCCGCTGTTGCTCGACATCTGGAGCGCCCTGCCGAGATTAAGGGTAATTGCATTCGTCAGGTATGCGGCGCTGCGGATAACGAAGGGTTGATTCAAACCGTACCGCTCTTCCTGCAAAGCGATCATAGTGTTAATTTTGGTTGTTTTTGCTTCCGGTGAAAGAAATTTCGAAGCAGGGTCGCGTCCTACTCGCTGGGAAATGTCTTCCCGGATCTGCGCGCGTTGGATCTTGTCGACATACCCACCCATGTTGGCGATCAAAACGGTCAGGTAAAGGGCTACAACCACGGTAAAAAATAGGGTGATGATTCGGACAGCTGTATATTTCGCCACCCGGGAAAAAGTACTGCTTCCGCCCTTGGCTTTTACTTCCTGTTCCGTAATTTCGCTGTTTTCTAAAGGGGGGTTGGCTTCGGACATGAGGTCTACATTCCTTTCTAGATAAAGATACCCGGCAGAACCGGAAAGACCGATCCTGCCGGGTGAAAATTATACTGCGATTATGGGGCTGTAGTGACGAATTCGTATGTCACAAAGGTGGGCAGTGCCACAACCTTGGAGGCAATCGCGACTGTCAGCACGTTTGAGCCGGCAACCAGCTTGGAGGTCTGGTCGGCGGTCAGGTCAACAGTTGCAGTTCCATCACCAGTGATGGTCGCGGGACCACTGAGAGCGATATCGCCGTTCGCATCCTTGACAATGAAGGAAACTGCGCTGAGGTCAGCCTGCGGGTACGGTTGGTCGTTGAAGGTAATGGTTACATTGAAAGGTGGCGGGTTGACCGATGGTGACGGTCGCAGGACCATCCACAGCAGCAACTAGCGATTCTGGGTGCAGCGAACCCGGACCATCTATCCAGAGGATCCGCAAAATCTGCGAATCGTTTCAATATGATTGTGCCTTCCACCGGGTAAGCCTTATCCACAAAGAAGGGTCCCGTCCCGATGAAGAGGTGACCATGATCTGCATAGAATTTCTGCAGGTTTGCATAGCGAGCGGCAGCTTCGTCAGCGGTCACGTACTGCCCAAGAACATTGGCATACGGGATGTACTTGTCAGCCGCAGCTTTATCCAGGTATTGCTTCTGGATATCCAATGTTGCGCCGGCGATCAAACTGGTCCGGTCCACTTTCTTTTCAGCGGATGTCGTCTGGCTCATATAGATCTTACCGTCCGCTTCGGCCAGCAGGGCTGGTACCAGGTTATGCCATCCGACAGTACCAAATTGATACACTGTGCCAGAATTCTGGTCAGCCGGGTACCAGGTGCTCGCACCTACTGTATTCTCGGCATCCAGGGCAAATGCATCATCATAAGTGACGATGGTGAGCGGGTTGGTTGAGGTAATGCATACGCCTTTGAAATGGGATAGGAAGGAATCCAAGCCGGGTTGATAATCGACATTGAAATTTTTCGATTCCGGCTTGCCCAGGTCAAAGGTCAGGATGATGTGTTCTACAACGTCGGCTACAGAGAAAGTGCTGCCGTCATGCCATTTCGTGTCTAAAGAGCTGGCGGGGTAGTTCACAGTGACAGCGGTCTTGGCGGTGGCGCCATCGGGGTATTTCTCGCCAACGGTGATCCATTTCTGGTTCACGGCGTCCCAGTCAGCCCAGCACTCGGCGGGAACCTTGATCTCGGGGACAAATTCCAGGCCCACCCAGTCCAGGGTCTTAACGATCGGGGTACCGGTCACAGCCTGAACAGAACCGCTTTCGATCCGTTCCGGCAGGGCAAGCCCGGTGTACGGATCGTACATCACGCCCCAGTCCGTCGCGCCACGCTGCACCATGGTATCGTCGATCCAGTTGGAGCCGGAAACTGGGTTCCAGGGTTCGACCATTACGCCGGATTGGGCAATTTTGACTGTTCCGCCGCCATCCTTCATCAGGGTGTACGGCCAGAAGGTGCTGCCGGCTACGCCAGCCACCAGGTCGGAAGCCACAGATATGTCCTTGGTCATGGGGCTGAAGGCGTTGATATCAACGACCATCGCGCCGTGCCAGGATTCGGTCATGTGCTGGGGGATGGCTTGGTTGAAGAGGGCATCCCGTTCATCCATGCTGGCGAATGCGTTGGTGAACAGCTTGGTCATAACATCCTTGTATTCAGGAGAGGCATTGTAATTAACAAAGCCATCCGACCAACCAGCCATGGAGTCGTTCAAACCGGCAAAATTGCCGCCTTCATCCCGTGGGATCGCGGTCTGGATCCAGCCGGCGGTGTAATAATTGGAAGTCGCAGGGATCCCAGGAAGGATTGTTCCAGATCGGGCTGGCTTCCTTGCGGACCTTGTACTGGCGGTCCACTGTGAAGCCGACTTTTTCGAGCTGGTTGGCAAAGTAATCACCGATCTCTTTGCGTTTGTCTTCGGTGCGGATAAGGCCAATGATGACAACGGGTTTACCCTTGTACTGCCACTTTGCCGTCAGTGCCCTTGGTCGCGCCTAAAGCGGCCATGCGTTCGTCGACGACTTTCTGGGCTTTTTCCATGTTGTAACCGTATTTGGCGATCACTGTACCGATTGCCGCGGCATAGCGGGCATAATCGGAGGCGAACGTATCAAGCACGGTGTACATCGGGTCGGCCAGACCACCGAAGATCTCCTGCGACGACATAATCGCGGTCGATCATCCAGTTGGTGGCTTCGCGCATCTGCTGGTCAGCAGAATGGGTTCAGGACGTTGGTGTCCTTGCAAACCGCAGTGTTGACCATGAGCTGGTCTGAACTACCGGACATGATAACGTATTTCAGATTGGGGTCATTCTTGACGGTTGCAAAGTCCTCAGCCTTGTCGCAGGTCACCGGGTACATGTTGATCGCACCGGCGGAAAGCTGGGCAATAGCCGCAGCGCAATCCGGGATCGCGCTGAAATCGACCTCATCTGCGTATTTCATCGTGCTTGCAGGAACTTCTGTCGCAACTGGTGCTTCGGTCGCGACAGGAGCTGCTGGTTCAGCAGGAGCTTCAGTTGCGGCTGGGGTCGCCTGGGCGCAAGCGGTCAGAATCATGCTTGCGGCGATCAGGAGGCCCAAAACAGTCATAAGTTTCTTCATGATCAATCTCCTCCATCAAATTTTTTGTTTCGGTCGTGCAACGAACTTAAATCAAAAATTTTCAGCCTCAGGAAATCACCTCCTTTGCTTCGCAAACAGGGATGCAACAATTTCTCACCAAATAATCCTCTTGAGAGCAAAAAAAGTGTAGCATAACGAAAATCCAAAGTCAAGCAGTCATTTGCCTGGTGCCAATGATAAATCGATTATCAATATTGGGCAGGATGCTGTTTGAAAATTCAGAACTCAGATAAGTATACAATATTTTTCAGTTCCTGAAGATTAATATTTGCCAATTGTCTGGACTACTTTGCCGGGCAATTCTCGCCATAATCCAGGGCTTCCAGGTTCCAGAATTCGCTGCGGGAGCTGATATCCATCTCCAGACCGCACAGGTCTGGGCGTGAGATGGCGATCTTGGGCTGGTACAAAAGGGGGATATCTGGCAGGTCGCTTGCCAGCAGCGCCATCGCCCTTCGGGCAGCTTCCGGCAGGGCGCCGTTGGCCAATCCCTTCGAAATGGACTCGCGGCAGGCTGCATCGAAGTCCGCATTTGAATACCCGCTGATGTTCGCCCCGCCAAATTCGGTACCCAGCCAATTGTTGGCAGCGGATGGGATCTCGCTGCTCAAATAGAGGAAACAGGGCGGGATCTCGCCCACTGCCCAGGCGAATTGAGCCAGGTCGAATTTGCGACCGAACATCACCCCATCCGGTCCGGCTGCATAGAGTTGGTCCGGCGTCATGGTTGTCACAGTCACTTCAATCCCGCAATCCGCCAGGGATTTCCGGAAAACCTCGGCCGTCTTCTGATGCTGGATTGAATCGGTGGTCGCGTAAGAAATGCTGAAGGGGGTGCCATCAGGAACGTTGGCCACTCCCAGCGCGGTACGCGGGGTGGCTGCATTTCCATCCAGATCCTTCCACCCAACCGCATCCAGCAGTTTGGCTCCCTGTTCTGGATCAAACGAATAGGCCTGGAGGCTGGGGTCATACAATGGATGAGAGGGTGGCAGGTAGCTGTTGGCGGTCTTGGTCAGGTTGTTGAAAGCATCCACCACGGCCTGGTCGCGATCCAGGCAATACGCAATTGCCTGGCGGGTGCGCACGTCTCCGAAGAAATCCGGGCGGTCGCCCTTGCTGGTCTGGATGCCATCATCGGCGCTGGCGGGTTTGATCCCAATCGCCAAATGCTCCCATTCCGGACCCAGCCCGGAGTAAACCTTGATCTTGTTTTTCAGTTCCGCGTCGCGGATGATCTGGGTCTGCTCTTCCAACCGGGTGGTCTGGTCCACAATATCGCACACTCCGGTCAACTGCGCAGCCACATTGTTATCAGCAATATCACCCAGAAAACGAAAGACCAGCACGTCGAATTTGGGCAGTCCTTCGCTGGCGCGGAAGTAATCCGGGTTTTTCACCAGTCGGATGTGGTCTCCCTGGACCCATTCGTCAATCTTATAAGGTCCCCAGCCGATCGGCTTCTGGTTGGTTTCCGGGGCGGTCAGCAGCTCGGCAGCGGTCATTTTGCCCAACAAGTGTTCCGGCAGCGGGCTCCAGAAGAATTGCGAAAGATCCTGCACCTGCAGACCTGGTTTACCGATCCAGCGTACGGTGCGCTCATCCACCGCCTCATACACGTCGGTGAGGTCGGTGGACTGCTTGACCACCGGGGTATCTGGTGCGGCTGCAGTATTATATGAAAAGACAGAATCCGCCGAGGTGAGCGATTCGCCATCCGACCATTTGATGCCGTTCTTGAGTCGGAAAGTGGCGATGAAGCGGTCCATGGTCAGGGGTGTAACACCATCCCAATTCACAGCACAGGAGGCATCGCTGCAACCAGAGGGAAAAACGGTTACATCCTTCGCCAGGGGCACCACATTTCCTGCCGTATCCACCACCATGTCCCCCGTCTGCATGGGCATTGGTTGCAGGGAAGCATCACCATCGGCAAGTGATGGCAGCTTATCCAGGATCACCGGAAATGGCTTGTAACCGCGGGTGTCGATGGGACCATCATAAACAGCTTCTAGCACGGACCACATGGCATGGCCGTTACCGTTATAAAGATAAAGGGAAGCAGGTTCCTGCCCCAGGCAGATGGTCAGCAGGCGCTCGGGTATGGGCGTCGCCGTGGCAGTTGGTTCAGCCGTTGGGGTGGCTGACGGTTGGAACAATCCATTCTGCGAGCAGGCCACCAGGACCCCTGCGGATAGGATGAGAAAAGCGAAAGCGAATATTTTTTTATTTTGCATGGTTTTTGATTATATCGTAGGCCTCAACCAAACCTCAGGCGCAGGTAGGATTCGTACCGCTCGGGGTCAACCCGCCCCTCCTCCACCGCTTTCACAACCGCGCAGCCGGGTTCATCGCGGTGGGTGCAATCGTTGAACTGACAATCGGAAACCAGCCCGCGCAGCTCCGGGAAATAACCATCCAGCTCTTCCGGTTGGGTGTCCCAGAGTGCCAGGCTGCGCAACCCGGGCAGATCGGCCACAAAACCGCCGCCATCGATCGCGAACATCTCGCGCACGTTGGTGGTATGTCGCCCTTTTTGCTGCATGAAGGATTGCACCTCTCTCACCTTCAGTCCCAGCCCCGGCTGGACACAATTCAACAGGCTGGTTTTGCCCACGCCGGAAGGACCCGCCAGTGCACTCACTTTTCCCGCGAGGACCGCCTTAAGCGCTTCGATCCCATCGCCGCTGCGCGTGGATGTGTGGAGCACCGGGTAACCCAGGTTCTGATAAACCGCAAAGAGCTCCTGCGCAATACGGGGTTTCACCAGGTCCACTTTGTTGCCCACGATCACAGCTGGAATACTGCTCTTTTCAGCCACCACCAGGAATCGATCCAGCATACGCAGGTGCGGTTCGGGTTGGGTCACGGCGAATACCAGTACCACCTGGTCGGGGTTGGCTAACAATATCTGGCGGTAAAAACCGCCTGGTTGCGGATCGAGCCTTGAGAAGCTTTTTCCCCGCGGGTGGATGGCCTCGATCATGCCGCTGCCCTCGGGCAGGAGCAATACCTCCACCTGGTCGCCAACAGCCACAACTTCCTCCTGGACTGTGCGCCGCTTCAACCTTCCCCGCAATCGGCATACGATCGCACCCTGGTCCGTCTGGACCGTGTAAAAGCCGGATTGCAGCCGGGTAACCCGGCCGGGGATGGTCTCCACAATTCCTGGAATTATGGCACCGGGGTTTCCACTGCGCCGCCCTCGGGGGTGGGCGTGCGGGTCACATAGTAGGCAGATTCCCACGGGAAGAGCGCCAGCGGCTGCCCGAAGTATTTTTCCACCATGCGGCGGAAAATCGGAGCCGCGATTTCGGAGCCCTGCCCGGCGTTCTCAACGATCACCACAACGATGATATCCGGTTGGTTTTCAAGATTCATATCGGTATATCCGCCAAACCAGGCGTGGGCTTCCCCACCGGGGTTCTGGGCGGTACCCGTCTTCCCAAAGACAGGAATGGAGAGCCCCAGCATCGCGCGGTGTGCGGTTCCGCGTTGTTCCTTCACCACCATGCGCATGGCAGATTGGACTGACTCCAGGGTATTTTTGGATATCGGCAGCTCGCCGGATTCCTTCGCGGTGAAGGTATCTACTGCACTTCCATCCGGAGAAACGATCTTTTCGATGATCTGTGGAACATGCAATTTGCCACCATTGCCGACAGCTTCAATGAACTTGGCCACCTGGAGCGGCGTGACAAGCATCTCACCCTGACCAATACCCTGCTGGGCAGCCGCGCCGTCATCCTGAGGCACAGGGATCTGCCCGGCGTCGTCAGCGACGGCTTCAATGCCGGTCTTGCTTCCCAATCCGAAACCACCTGCAATGTTGGAAAGGTAATAAGCGCCCATCTGCCGGAAAAGCTCCAGACCAGCGTGGTAGAACCACGGATTGCAGGAACGCATCAGCCCTTCCATAAGGGTGAGGATCCCATCCGGCGGAAGACCTTTTACCAGAGTCCAGTTTTCAAGTGTCAGGTTGGGGATCTCGGTCCAGGTGTTCTGGCAGTCGAATTTCGAATCCGGCTTGAAAACACCGCTTTCCAACGCGGCTGCCATGGTGATGATCTTGAACACTGATCCAAGCGGATAGACGCCCGTCGCCGCCCGGTTCAGCAGGCGGTTGCTGCCATCATTCAAAACGGTGCCAAGCGAGCTGTTATTTACATTGCCAGCCACGAAAAGGTTGGAATCCACGCTGGGGGAGGATGCCATGGCAAGAACCCGACCGGTGCTCTTTTCCAGAACAACGATCGCGCCGTTGAATCCGTCCAGGGATTTCTGGGCGACCTCCTGCAAGGGAGCATCCAGGGTGGTGTAAATATCCTTCGGCGGTTTCGATTCCACTTCGATCAAACGTGTGGATACCGATCCATCGGGGCGGATCACATATAGCGAGGCGCTCGGCGTTCCCGCCAGAATTTCCTCGCCCCATTGTTCCAGCCCGGCCTGACCCACCGTTTCGTCCCCGGCATAGCCCTTCAACCGGTACTCGTCGATCTGCTCGGGAAAGATCGATTGAACATACCCAACCGTCTGCGGCGCAAGTGAATCCGGGTAGAAGCGCCCGTTATAAATGGATATCTTCAGCCCATCCAGGGTGGTGAGGTAATCGAATTTGCGGTCCACCACCGAGCGGTTGACTTCACCCACCGGCACATACCAATCCGCCTGGGATGCCTGGATATCCGCGTCGATGGATTGGGCGGTACGCCCGGTGAGCAGCGCCAATTGCGCCACCACCTCTGGCATCATGCCCTCCGCCACCTGCCCGGGAACTACCCCCAGTGCATATGCATCTGCGTTGGTTGCCAGAACGTTCCCGTCCCGGTCATAGATATTCCCCCGCGATGGCCACTTAACATCCAGGGAAAGGGAATTTCCGCCTTCCAGTTCAGGCATCATCAGCCCTTCATTCCACTGCACCTTCCAGCTCCCGCCCTCCAGCACCAGGTTCATCACCATCTGGCGGCTCAAGTCGCCCAGCAGCGCGGTGGTGAAATCGACACCGTATCCCACCTGTGCTGAGGATGGATTGGTCAGGGAGGAGGGAATGGAAAAACCGATCTTCTGCAGGGTCAGGCTGCGGGCAAAGTCCTGATATTTTTTAGTGAAATCCTCTTTGGAGATGGCATCCTTGCTGGCGCCACTCAGGAAATCATACATATCGTCGTAATTGCTGTTCTGCCAGGCGGTCAGAAAAGCCGCCGCGGCATCCTGTGCGTTGGGAGTATCAGTGATGTTCACCACCGGGGTGGGCAGGCTGGATGTGGCGGTTGGTTTCGGACCTTCTGTCCCAGCAGGCGTATTTCCACCTCCGCAGGCGGCCAACAGGATCGGCAATAAGATTAATAATCTAAAAAACTTCATCATTCCTCCTGGCAGGTCTGCCAAGTTTTCATCCAATCTCTTCCCCGGCCAACACCCTTTCCCAAATTGGGCAATCGTAACCCGCGCGTTCCTTGCACACATCCGGGGGATTTTTCTTGAGGAGAACCCTTCGGTCTTCCAATTCCCTCACGAGGTGACAAAGCGGCAAGCCCATCACGTTTGCCATGCAACCGGAGAATTCAGGAACAGGGTTAAAATCGCGGTTCTGGATGGCATAAGCACCGGCTTTATCCCGCGGGTCCCCGCTGCGAACATAATCCAGGATCTCTTCAGCGGTGAGGGATCTCATCCTTACCCTGGATTCACACAATGTCCTGATAATGATTCCGTCATCCAGATTATAGATGATAAGACCTGTGTCCACACAGTGTTCCCGGCCGCTTAGCTGTTCCAGCATCCTGGCAGCATCGCCTCCATCGGCTGGTTTTCCCAGGATTTCACCCTGGTCCACCACCACGGTATCGGCGGCGATCACCGTCCATTTTCCTTCCAGCTCCCTCCCCGCCGACCGGGCTTTTTCCTCCGCCACCCGCAGAACATGCGCGCGTGGATCTTCCCCTGGAAGCGGTGTTTCATTAATGGATCCATCCAGGCACTCAAAAGGCAATCCCAGCCAGGAAAGCATCTCCCGGCGGCGCGGGGAGCGGGAGGCCAATGCCAGAGGGGGAAAAAACATAAAAAGATTCTAACACAGCCCTTTTTGGTTGACGTTTCCCTTAAAGAAATCTAATATTATCTATCGATTTTTGAATGCGGAGGTTCTTATGCAGGCTTTGAAGGATAGAATTCGCGCTGAGGGTAGAAACCTCGGCAATGGCATCCTCAAGGTGGATAGCTTCATCAATCACCAGGTGGATCCCATCCTCATGGATGCCTGCGGCGCTGAGCTTGCCAGCCGCTTCCGCCACCTGAACCCTGTACACATCCTCACCGCCGAGATCTCCGGCATCGCGCCGGCTTTGATGACCGCTTTCCACCTGGGTATCCCTGTCATCTATGCCCGCAAGGTCAAGCCGGTCACCATGCCGGACCAGGTTTTCCTGACTCTGGCTCCCTCTCACACCAAGGGGCGCATGGTGGAGCTGATCCTCTCCCCCGAAAATATCACCCGCGGCGAAAAGCTGGTGATCATTGACGACTTCCTGGCTTCCGGAATGACCATTCTGGGGCTGGCTCGCCTGGCAGAAGCCGCCGGCGCGGAGGTGGTGGGGATTGGGGCGTTGATCGAGAAATCCTTCGAAAAAGGACGCGAGAATCTGGGGGGGATGAACATCCCCATTGAATCCCTGGTACGCATCACCAGCATGGAGGATGGCGGTATCGAGATCGGGGAGTAGGAAGGCGCATCACTTCAATGAATGAATTGATCGCGATCATCGATTTCGGATCGCAGTATTCTGCGCTTATCGCCCGCCGCCTGCGCGAGCTGGGCGTGTATTCAGAGATATTCCCTCCTTCCACCACAGAGATTCAATTAAATAACCGCAATCTCAAAGGGATCGTGCTTTCCGGAGGGCCGCGCTCCATCTATGAGTCCGGCGCACCGCGTCTGGATGCTTCGCTGCTGGAAGCAGGCGTGCCGGTGCTGGGCATCTGCTATGGGATGCAGTCGATCGCCCAGGCACTCGGGGGCAGGGTCGAAAAAGCTGCCGCGCGGGAATACGGACATGCCAAAGTTAAGGTTCCAGTTGAAAATACTCTCCTGCCACGGGGCATTCTTCCGGTGTGGATGTCGCACGGCGACCAGGTGAGCGTTTTACCACAGGGCTTCCGGGTGTTGGGCGAAAGCCCCACCTGCCCCATCGCAGCCATTGCTGACGATGCCCGGCAAATCTACGCCATCCAGTTCCATCCCGAGGTGGAGCAAACCCTGGATGGCAGCGAGATCCTGCGCCGCTTCGCCCTGCAGATCTGCCATTGCCGCGGCGATTGGCAGCCCGCCTCGTTCATCGCCGAATCGGTTGTTTCCATCCGGGAGCAGGTGGGCAAAGCCAGGGTGCTTTCGGCCCTTTCCGGCGGCGTGGATTCTGCTGTGGCCACCACCCTGGTGCGTCAAGCGGTTGGCAACCAGCTCACCGCGGTATTCGTTGTTACTGGGCTGCTTCGTAAAGGTGAACCGCAGGCTGTGGAAGCTGTTTTCCGCCCAATCCTCGGCAAAAACCTTGTTGTGGTGGATGCCTCCACGGATTTCTTCCGAGCCCTGCAAGGCGTGACCGACCCGGAGACCAAACGCAAACGCATTGGCAGCCTTTTTATCGAGACTTTTCAAAAGACTGCCCTAGGGTTGGGGGATTTTCCTTTCCTGGTGCAGGGCACCATCTACCCGGATGTGATCGAGTCCAGCGCTGCGGGGAGCAAATCCTCCGAGCGCATCAAATCCCACCACAACGTGGGCGGGCTTCCTGAAAACATGCCCTTCCGGGTGGTGGAACCGCTGCGCAAACTGTTCAAGGACGAGGTCCGCAGGGTGGGCGAGGAGCTGGGTCTGCCGGAGGCGATGGTCTGGCGGCAGCCCTTCCCCGGTCCGGGGTTAGCCGTGCGCTGCCTTGGGGAGGTGACTCCCGGGAGGGTGGCGATCCTGCAGGAAGCTGATGCCATCTTCACCGGCGAGCTTGCCCGGGCAGGTCTGCTCGGCAAACCCGGCGCGAAAAAGACGGTCTCGCAGGCATTCGCGGTGTTGCTGCCTGTACGTTCGGTGGGGGTGATGGGGGATGGGCGCACCTACCAGGAAGTGGTCGCCCTGCGCGCCGTGCGCACCTCAGACTTCATGACCGCTGAATGGTTCCCTCTTCCCCAACGGCTGCTGGCGCGCATCTCCAACCGCATCGTTAATGAAGTGCGCGGGGTAAACCGGGTGGTCTACGATATCACCGGCAAACCGCCGGCGACGATCGAGTGGGAATAACAGCATCGGTTGAATTACAATTCAATCATGGTACATAAGGACGTGCTCCGGGTCGGAAGAACTGTCGCTCTCCTCGCTGTTCTGGCGTTGGCATTATTCCCGAACCCACCTTTGAACGTCCGCGCCCAATCCCCCGCTCAGATCACCATCCTGGGTGTGGATACCACCAGCTTCCCGCAAAACACCATTTGGTTTTCAGCAACCGATGCCAGCGGCGCGGTCATCCCCGATCTTTCAGCCGCCCAGCTCCAGGTGATCGAAAACGGCAAACCCCTCCAGCCCCGGAAGCTCGCCTTTGAGGATCCCGGCATCCGCCTGACGGTGGCATTCAACCCCGGCCCCGGACTGGCACTCTATGCCGGCGGTGCCACGCGTTTCAATACCATCCGCAAAGCCCTGCTCGAATCTGCCGCCGGGTTGGGTGCGCCTTCCGACGATTATTCCCTGATCACCTCCAATGGCATCCTGGCTGCCCGCGAGGGGGATATAAAGCAGTGGGCTTCGCTGCTGGAGCAGTTCTCCCCCAACCTCACTAAACCCGCCGCGGGACTTAACAGCCTAACCCAGGCGCTGGATCTCACTGCGGGATCCAACCCCCGTCCCTATATGCAGCAGGTTGTACTGTGGATCACCCCCATGCTCTCTTCCGACCAGCTAAAGCTTGTCCCCGGGGTCAGCCAGCGCGCCTTCGACCTGGGCGTGCGTGTTTTCATCTGGCTGGTGGGTCCCAGTTTCGCCGGCAATTCCAGCGAAACGCAGGTCCTGCGCAATCTGGCGGAATCCGGCGGCGGCAGTCTGTTCATTTTCTCCGGGGTGGAAAAGCTGCCGGAACTCTGCCTCCTACCTGGATCCCATGCGCGGGGTATACCGGCTGGACTACAACTCGCGCATCGATGCCAGCGGCAGCCACACCCTCGCCATCCGTCATACGGAATCGGGTGTGGAAACTTCCTCGGCGGATTATCCCCTGGAGCTCACCGTCTTGCCGCCCAATCCGGTGTTGCTCTCTCTTCCATCTATCATCACTCGCATCGAAACCCGGGTCTCGGACCAGAAGAAATACCTTCTCATCCCCCTCAACCAACCTGTTACGTTGGCGGTAGAATTCCCCGATGGGCACGAGCGCGCGCTTGCATCCTCCCGGCTGTATGTGGATGAGAAGCTCGCGCAGGAGAACCGCATGGAACCCTTCAACCAATTCACCTGGGACCTGACCCCGTATTTGAAAGATGGCAGCCACGCCCTGCGGGCGGAGGTAACCGACTCGCTCGGGCTTACGCGCAGCACCATCAGCATCCCGGTGGAGGTGGATATCCGCTACCGTCCCTCGCTTTTTTCTTCCGCCAATTTGGACCGGCTGACGATCCTCTTCGTAATTCTCCTGGCTGTCGCAGCCCTGGTGATCGTCCTGATCTTCATGGGACGCCGCGGCTGGGGTACCGAATCCCGGCGTAAACGACGGCGTGAGGATAAGGACCCAGTCACCCAGCCGGTAAACATCCGTCAGGAAGCCAGCCTGCTTCGTAAGCCTCCCCTGGCACCCCAGGAGGAATCGGCGAAAGCTTCCGCCGCTCCGCGCCTTGTGCTGCAGGGAGCAGGCAGCCCGGCAGCGATCCCTCTGGAAGACGAAGAGATCACCCTCGGCTCCGATTCGCGCCAGGTTTCGGTCTGCCTGGATTCACAAACGGTGGATCCGCTTCACGCCCGCGTGACCCGGGATGCCGAGGGAAATGTCTTTATCAGCGATATGGGCTCGGTGGCAGGCACCTGGGTGAATTACAGTCCCATCTCCTCCACTGGTGTGCGTCTGGAGGATGGCGACCTTGTTCGGATCGGGAATCTGAGTTTTCGATTCCATACCGGCGGAAAAAGACCCTTCGAGGATTTCCCGGCTGGATAATGGCCTCCACCCCTTCCCCCCACTTTCCCGTCGCGGCAATCACCAATCCCGGCCGAATCCGAAGACAGAACGAAGACCGTCTGAAGGTCACGCCCTATCGTTTACCGCGCAAACAGACCCCTGCCATTCTGGCTGTGCTGGCAGATGGTATTGGCGGTCACCCGGCAGGTGAGGTGGCTGCGGAGATGGCGGTGGAATCCATCACCCGTCGGGTGACCCGCAGCCTTGATTCGGATCACGCCAGGACCCTCACGAAAGCCATCCAGTCCGCCAGCCGCGAGATCTACAAGCACGGACTCAGGCACCCCGGGCAGTTGGGATTGGGTACCACCATCGCCTGCGCATTGGTGGTTGAAAGGCAGCTTTATACTGCCAATGTGGGCGATAGCCGCATTTACCTGTTGCGCGGAAATCGTCTCCTGCAGCTCAGTGAGGACCATACCTGGGTGCGGGAAATGCTCGACCGCCGTCTGATCACCGCCGAGCAGGCTGTCAACCATCCGAACTCGCATGTCATCCGCCGCTTCCTGGGCAGTCCGTTGCCCCCCGAGGTGGACCTGCGCATGCGCCTTTCGCTCACTGAAAGCGACTATGTCTCCCTGACAAATCAGGGCATGGTTCTGGAAAGCGGGGATCAACTGCTGCTCTGCAGCGACGGGCTGACCGACCTGGCGGGGGACGCGGAGATCAAGTCTATTCTGGAGAAAAACCCGTTGAGCCAGGCGCTTAATCACATGGTAGCGCTCGCCCTCGAGCGCGGCGGCACCGACAACATTTCGATCATTCTGCTTGCGGTTCCCCCGGGCAGGCAGCAGGCAATCCAAACCGATTAAATCTTGAAATTGTCCTCAATGCCTGCGCGGGCAAGGATATTTTGCGCCTTGCGAATGACCGGCATATCCACCATCTTGCCATCATACTCAAACGCCCCCCTGCCCCCGGCTTGATGAACTTGAAACGCTGCAAGCAAGGCGCGAGCCTTTTCGATCTCCAGGGCTGAGGGGGTGAACGCCTTTTGCACCGGTTCCACCTGAGCCGGGTGGATGACTTGCTTTCCGCTGAACCCCAGCCTTGCCCCGGCCAGGGATTCACGCTCCAACACCTCCAGGTCGCGGAACTCCACGGTCACCAGGTCCACCGCCTGCAGCCCGAAAGCGGCAGCAGCCATCACCAGGGCTTCTCGCGCGTAGAGGAACTCGGTTGCCTCCGCGGTGCGCGTTGCGCCGATCGCGGCTGCCAGGTCCTCCGCGCCAAAGATCAACCCCTCCAGCCTGTTGCAGGCAGCACAGATCTCCCTGAGGTTCATGTACGCCTGTGCGGTTTCAATCAGCGCCAGGATCTTGATATGTCCTTGCGGAGAGCCCTTGACCTTTTCAATTTCACCGGCTTTCTGACATACGAAATCCAGTTCTGCAGCGTTTTCCACCTTCGGCAGGACAATCCCATCGGGCAGTGATGGAAGAATTATCTCCAGGTCGCACTCGCCGCGGTCACCGCGCACAGGATTAATGCGCACCAGGCGCTCGCTTCTTCCAAAATTCACTGAAGTGAGTGCCCGGGCGATCGTCTCGGCTGCCGCATCCTTCCGTCCAAGGGCCACGCCGTCCTCGATATCCAACATGAGCGTATCCGCACCCAGCGCGGCAGCTTTTTCGATCTTGTGCATGTCGTCGCCGGGAACGTACATCAAAGCCCGTCTCGCTCGCATGGTCACCTCCAGGAATTCACATAAGCTGCCTGAATTATAATGTTTTGATGAAACCCGTCCAATCCCTCCCGGATGGATATTCCCTCAAGCAATCTCTCGATCTTTCGGCGAACACGCGCGCGCTGTTGGGCTTGAACCTGGTCGGTGTGGCGCTTTTCTTTCTTTTCGCCTGGCTTTTTTCCTCGCTTGCGGTTCGAATTCGTCCGGATGCTGTATCCATCTTCCCGGTGATCGAGATCGGCAGCCTGCTCGGAGTTCTCTGGCTGGTGCTTGCCCTTCTCGCGCTGCAGGCGGTGATGATCGTCCTGCATGAGGGACTGCACGGTTTCTTCTTTTACGCGTTCACCCGAGCCCGCCCGAAATTTGCCTTCAAGGGTCTGTATGCGTATGCCGCCTTGCCCGGCTGGTACTTTCCACGCGCCTATTACCTGGTGATCTGCCTTGCGCCGCTCGTGGGCATCACCCTGCTCGGTTTCTTAATGATCGCCGTCATTCCCCCCGCGTGGATCCCGGCGGTGCTGGTGGTGATGACCCTGAACGCCGCCGGCTCGGTGGGGGATATGGCTGTGGCTGCCTGGCTGCTCCGCGCTCCGGCCGGGAGCCTGGCCAACGACCAGGGGGATGCCTTCAACCTCTATATCCCGGCGTGATAAAATTCACGCATCTTCTCCGCGAGGTGACGTATGCCTGAACCCATCCTGGTGGCCATTGCCTGGCCCTACGCCAACGCCGAGATACACGTCGGCAATCTCACCGGCTCACACCTGCCGGGGGATATCTTCGCGCGCTATAACCGGCTGCGCGGTCGGGATGTGGCCATGGTCTCGGGCTCCGATTCGCACGGCACCCCGGTGACCATCAAAGCCGACGCGGAAGGCAAGACCGCCCTGGCGGTTGCCAAACGCTACCATGAGGGGTTTCTCGAGTTGCTTCAGCAGCTGGGCATCACCTACGACCTCTTCACCACCACCCACACCCAGAATCACTTTTCCGTCTCCCAGCGCATGTTCCTGGCGCTTAAGAAAAACGGCTTCCTCTATACCGAGACGCAATCCCAGTGGTTTTCCCCGGCGCTCAACCGCTTCCTGCCCGACCGCTATGTGGAGGGCACCTGTTACATCTGCGGATACGATAAAGCCCGCAGCGATCAGTGCGATAAATGCGGTAACTTGCTTGACCCGGCCAAACTGATCGACCCGCGCTGCAAGATCGATGGCTCCACCCCCGAGCTGCGCGAGACCGAGCACTTCTTCCTCGATCTCGGACGCCTGCAGGGGCAGGTGGAGGATTACCTGAAAACGAAGGAGTCCTTCTGGCGGCCCAACGTGCTGCGCCAGTCACTGGGGCAGATGCAGGCGGATGCGCTGCACGGGCGCGCCATCACCCGCGACCTGGATTGGGGCATCCCCGTGCCGGTGGAAGGCTGGCAGGGCAAGTGCCTGTATGTCTGGTTCGAGGCTGTCATTGGTTACCTTTCCGCCGCCATCGAGCACGGGCATCTTTCAGGTGACCCCGAAGCCTGGCGCAAGTGGTGGCAGAACCCAGAAGCGCGTTCCTACTATTTCATTGGCAAGGACAACATCCCCTTCCACGCCATCATCTGGCCGGCGGAGCTGCTGGGCGTTGGCACCGATTTCGACCCCGAAGGCGCCCTGACCCTGCCCTATAACGTCCCTGCCAACGAATTCATGAACCTGGAGGGCGAAAAGATCTCCGGCAGCCGCAACTGGGCTGTCTGGGGTAGGGATTTCCTCTCCCGCTACGACCCCGATCCCCTGCGCTATTACCTGACGGTGAACATGCCCGAGACCCGCGATTCTGACTGGGACTGGGAGGACTTCTTCCACAAGAACAACGACGAGCTGCTGGCCACCTGGGGCAACCTTGCCAATCGTGTACTCGCCTTTACCTATAAGAACTGGGAGGGCGTGGTGCCCGACCCAGGCGAGCTAACCCAAATGGATCAGGAATTGCTTGCCTCTGTGGAAAAGGGTTTCGAGACCGTCGCGGTGGAATACGAGGCGGTGAATTTACGTGCAGCGCTCGCCGAAGCCATGCGCCTGGCGGGCGATGTCAATAAATACCTGGATACCACCGCCCCCTGGATCGCGATCAAGACTGACCGCCAGGCTGCCGCGCGGGCGGTCTATGTTGCAATCCGCGCGATCGATTCATTACGTATTCTCCTGGCCCCGGTGCTGCCGTTCACATCCGAGAAGCTCAATCGATTCCTTGGCTATTCTGAACCCATCTTTGGTACCCAGTTCACCGAGGTGGTGAAGGATGATCTCGGCGAGCACCGTGTGCTGCGCTACGATGGTTCCACCGCCCGGGGAACCTGGCTGCCGTCAGATCTGAAACCGGGAACCAAGCTGAACCCCCCCGAGCCGCTGTTCAAGAAGCTGGATGTATCGATCGTTGAAGAGGAGCGGGGCAGGTTGGGAAAACCTTCCGGATAAATATTTTTATCATCTTGTGCGATTTCTTGTCATTGCGAGGAAACCGGAGGTTTCCGAAGCAATCGCATATATAGTCAATTATGTTATCGACCAAAGGTTTCTTTTTGTGAGATTGCCGCGTCGGGCATCGCCCTCCTCGCAATGACAAAATAGTCATTAGGGGTGGGATAACCTGCCGAATTTTTTATTCCCCCAATCCCCCACCATTCACCCACTCCCCAAACCCCTCTGCCAACCTCTTCATCACCTCGCGGGTCTTCTCCACGAACAACCCGTAATCCCCATAGGCTTCCCCGCCTGCTTCCCCCACCAGGTCGGTGACCCCACGCAGGATCAGGCACTTCACCCCGTTGCGCGCGCATACCCAGGCAAGTGTACCGGATTCCCAGTCTGCGGCTACCGCGTCATATTTCTCAACAAGCATTGGAATATCTATGGGCTGGATATCGCGATCGCCCGAGACCAGCACCGAGCGCCGCACGGCAAAGGGCAAGGGTTCCTTCAACCATGAAAGGTCCAGGTCCACGCTGCGCTCCGCGATGCAATCCAGCCGCGTCCCCCATCATTTCAATGATGTCGTAGACCACCGTCCGCTTGGCAAGGATCACCTCGCCGCGCTCCACCCGTCCCGCGAACCCCCCGCAGGTGCCCAGGTTGACGAGCACCTCGCCCTGCCAGCGGTCAATGGCATACTGCGCAGCTCCCCCAGAGGCGGATTTCCCCCAGCCCGCTTGCATCACAGGGATCTCACATTGCCCGATCTTCCAGGTGAACCACTCACCGTATGGCGTGCGCTCCACAGCCACACCAGGCAGCAGATCCCGCACGGCCTGCCATTCGGCATCCGCCGAGATCAGCACCACCATCTTATTCTTCGCGGTCATGGAACAGCCAGCGGTAAAGCTCGGATTCGCTCAGGATCTCATCCACCCTTTGCTGGATGCGCCTGGAGCGGCTTTTCCCGATATAGGGTCCGCGTATTGCGGCCTTTTGGAGCAGGTCCGCCACAGCGTAGGCGGCATCTGGCAGGCCGATCTTTTGCGCCTTTTCCTTGCGCTCGGTGAGCTCCTTTTCTCCATCCTCCAGCCAGCGGGCCAGTTCCCGCACCAGCCCTTCGGGCTCGGCAGCCAGCACCGCGGCACCCTGGGAAATGATGAATTCCGCGTTGCCCGATTCCTGCCCTTCGATCACCTCGCAAAGCAGCATCGGCAGCCCCGCCGCCAGCGATTCGGTCACGATCAACCCGCCCGCTTTGCTGACCAAAATATCCGCAGCCCGCATCAATGCCGGCATGTCTTTTGAAAAATTCTTGACCACCACCGGGATCCGCCAGTCGAGCGCCTGTAATTCCTTATAGAGTTTTTCATTCTTCCCCGCCACGGCGATCACCTGCACTGGCAGCCCGGAAGCGTTCACCGCCTGCAGGGAGGGCAGCAGGTTGAAAACGCGGATCGAACCAACCGCCAGGATGGTCACCCTGTCCGGCTCAAGCCCCAGCTCGCGGCGGATCTCCCCCGGAGAGCGCTTCTCCTTAACGATGCTTGGGCTCACCGGGATACCGGTCAGGTGCAGTCTTCGCTCCAAAATGCCGCGTCTCAGCGCCAGGTCGCGGGTGGCTTCATTGGGCACGCATACACCGCTGAGGCGTTTATTGAACCACAGCGTTTGCGCCGAGGACATATCCGTTACCACGTTGAAAAGCGGGGGGTGAATACCGGTGGTATCAAAATGCTCCAGCAGCGGCGCCTGGTAGAGCGGGTTGGTTGCAAGGATGGCATGCGGCTGAAATTTCTGAACCATCGAGCGCATCAGGTCGTAGAGCAGCACCACCGTGGTGGTGGCGGTGAGGGCAGTGATCGGCCGGGTCTTTATGGCTTCGTAGCCGAATACGTACAGGTCCTGCGGGATGTATTTGACCAGCCGGTCGTAATCATCCTGCCCCAACCGGCGCAGCAGGAAGGCGCGGTCCTCATCCAGCGGGTTGATCACCAGCGGCTCGCAGCACTCGGCATATTGATCCAGGATCGCATCCCGCACGGCATTGGCGGCTGAACGGTGCCCGAAACCCGCGTCGATGGTCAGGATCAGGATGCGTTTTTTTTCGCTCATGCCGCCGCCATATCCCATCCAGGGCGGGGATAGCCCTGCTGCAGGTAATCGAGGAGGATCTGCAGCGCTTCCTCAGCCGCGGAATCCTTATTATCCAGCCTGTCGCCGGAAAATTGAAATTTCCATGCCCAGCCTCCATCAGCCGCGCTCAGTCCGATCCAGACAAGCCCCACCGGTTTGTCCGCGCTGCCCCCGCCCGGACCCGCGATGCCGCTGACCGCCAGTCCGATGATGGAGGGTACCGGGAAAACCCCGCGCAGCGAGCTGCGCACGCCCCTCGCCATTTCAAGCACCGTCTCCCCGCTCACCGCACCGGAATCGGAAAGCGTGTCCTCCCGCACCTCCAGCCAGGCCTGCTTGGCTTCGTTGGCGTAGGAGATCACCCCGCCAAGGAAGTAATCCGAGGAGCCGGGGATGTTGGTGATCCGATGGCTGATCAACCCCCCGGTGCAGGATTCCGCCAGCTGCCAGACGCAAACCGCGGGAGGTAAGGAGGAGTCCGATCTGCAGTTCAGGGATCGAGGTCATGGATATGTTAGGTGAGATTAATTTTACCGGGAAAATCGACATGGGGTATTTAAGTGTCAAACGCCTGGATGAGGGGGGCATCCAAGCGTTCGACATTGTCAATATTATCATAAGTCAAGTATTTATAACATTAGAATTTTGTGAGCAGTTTATCTCTTCAATCTCCGGAATAATATTTTCCCAGATATACCCCTTTGGCGAAGAGGGTGATGGCTCCACTTTCCGTGTTCAGCTTAAGGATATAGGCATCCACCCAGTTATCCCCCCGGCCTTCCACCAGCAGATTGGTGTTATCCAGCCAGGCAACCGGTTTGACCCACAGCTTTGGCAACCCCACTGCCGCCCCAAATTCGGCATCCGTCTTCTGTTTCGTAATCTGGACATCCGCGCTCGATGGCGCCAGGCGGATCACCGAATGAAAATCAGGGGTATCCGACATCTGGGTCCCGCTGCCTTCCATCCAGGCCACTTGTGAATTATCCGGCGAGAAGACCGCATACCCCATACCGCGGTCCGATCCGGGCAGCGCCGGTATTTCCACCTGGGTGTTTTGTTTCACATCCAGGATCAATAACCTGGTGAGGTCATCCCGATGCGAATAAGCCACCAGGCTGTGGTCATCGGAGATGCCGCTAAAGCGCTGAAATTCATCCAAAACCAAGGATGCGGATGGCTGCCCGGCATCCAGGCGGAAGAGCCCGCTATAGGGCGGGAAGACGATATCCCCGCCAATACCATAAGGCATGTGGGCATACCAAACCCCGGCAGGCTGCCCCTGTCCGCAGATCACAGATACAGGGAAGATCGCGTAACCGCGCGGATCCAGCTCGGTAATTGCCGGAGCTGCCGAGCCAACCCCTGCTCCCGTCGCGAGGTAAAGTGCGTTCTGGGTTCCACCCGAAGCGAACTCGGTTGTGGCATAGGAGAACACATCGCAGAATCCATCCCCGACCAGGGTGACCAGATTTGGCAGGTTAGCCCGCAGTTGGATATCCCCCGGGTTGCGGTATTCCGAAAGCGCGTACCCCTGATAGGTGTAGAAAAACACCCGGTTGGATTCATTGGGAAGCGTGTATTTTGAAGAGGGGGCCGTCGTGTTGGAATCAACATTGAGATCAGAACCAAGAATGAGCTCGGTTAGAAATCCGCCATCCGGCGAAAGGAGGTTCACACCTTTTTTATCCAGCGGGTCCACCAGAACCGCTGCAAGCATTGGACCGCCGGGGGTGGCTGTCTCCGCCTGGGCAGGTGTCTGCGTTTCGACGGGTGGCAGTGCTTCAGGAGTCTGCGTCTGCGGAGGTGTCAGGGACGCACTTTCCGTGGGCTGACCAATGGTCACAGTGACAGGCACGCCGCAGGCCAGGCTGGTCAGCGCCAGGATGGCTAACATGGAAACAAGGATGGTGTTGCGGGACATGGGTTGGCTCTACTTCTCGGAGATGATGATGGATATTGCCAGTTTATCTCCAGCGGGAGTCATGGTGATGATCGCCTGCCGCCCGTCTTTTTCAAAATTGATATAAGCCATCTTGGGTAAAACCAGGCTGGGCTCAGTCTCCTGCCAACCGTTGGCTGGCATCTCCTGGCGGTAGAACTGGACCGCTTCATCCAGCGGGGTTGTGGTCATATAGATCACCTGTTTTTCCCCACCTGCGAATCCATAGGGATCTGGCAGAACGGGGATATCGGCAGGGGCTTCGCCAATGTTGATATTGGGGGGAATGGCTGCGAGCGTGGCTTGGATCTCAGGGCTCATTTCGCCCATCAATGCCTCCGCGGTCAATTGAATATCACCGGTTACAACATCCGCTGTTGATTGGATATTTCCCACCACTTCGGTGGAAATACCCCCAACGGTTTCGAGCACGCGCTCCTTCACCTGGTCTCCGATATTTTGAAAATTGGGGAAAAAGCCGCAGGCGAGCGTAACGGCCAACACAAGGGACGAAATGGCAAGGATCCGAATGAACCTGGTGTGTTTATTCATGACTTCCTCCTCGATTGGATGATCTCCATATGGACTTTACCTTAAAACTCTTCCTTATTCAAGCAAGAAATCAGACTCAATATTTATTGAATCACGCAAATTTGATAAGGACCCCCACAGCAGCGGGGTTGGTTTTCCTGTAAAATTCTTAATTATGTACTGGGGATGATCAACATGTTGAAGGCAACCCTCAGCCAGGTCATGATATTCAGACCGTGTTCGAAAGTTTGTAAGCCTGCCAGGCGTGCAGCATTCCCCAAATTGCCAGCGGGCGCATGTAGGCGATCGAGCGGTAATTTCCATGCTCATTCCAGGCTTCCGGAGTCTGGAACCAATATCCCATCTTTTCATAGGTCATGTGGTAAATCCCCCAGGCAGTCTTGAAGGCCTGCTTGACCATCCCGTTCTGGATCATCAGGGCGGCCAGCGCATAGGTGGAGCCGCTCCAGACCTCCTGGGATTGCAGGCTGGTGCGGTCGATGCTGCCATCCGGGCGCACACCGTTCATCGCACCAATGGATCCGCCCTGGATACCCATCACATTCTTCTCAAATATCTTCGCGAGCATAGAGCGCGTATGCTCCTCCGGGATCACCGCCGGCATGCCGCTCATGCGCGTGTACCATTGCCCAGCCAGGGCATCCGCCATGATGCTATTGTGCTGGCGGCTGGTTGAACTATCGTAGTTGTAATATTCACCATTCCATAACCTGCGCTCGTAAGCCGCGGAAGCTTTTTCCAGAAGCTGGACGTAAAAAGCAGCCTTACGATGTTTCTTTAATTTTTCCGCCATTACAACGGTAGCCTGCAAACAAGCCAGCCATAGGCAGCCTGTGTAGGCGCTGGGTCCTTTCACAGACCAGGCGTCGTAGGTCTGGTCCGGGAAACCATCGTTTTCCACAAGACCGTCTCCGTCGCGGTCGAAACGGATCATGAATTCCATGGCCTGCTCAACCGCGTCCCAGCACTGCACCAGGAAAGCTTTGTCGCGCGTAAGGGTGAAATCCCGGTAGACCTGCAGGACAAACTTGGGGTTCAGGTCCTTCCAGATGCCGCTATCGTGAAAATCATACCCGTTGACCAGGAAGAACGGGTCTTCCTGAGGCCAGCCCAAATCGTGCGGGATCGCGCCGCGGATCTTGCGCGGTCGCAGGGCATTATCCAGCATGGTCCTGCGCACCTGCGGGATGGACATATCCACAGTCGCGGCGAAATCCCGCTGCAGGCTGAGCTCGATCTTGGGAAACAGCATCGCCAGGGCAATGGAGGAATAAAAATGCACATCGTAGGTGTTCACCATGCGGTATTCATGCCCTTCCAGGTAACCAAAGTACCCCATGGAATCCGCCCGGGGCTGCTCCTCGGCTGGATGCGCCCAGATGACCCCACCCTCCACCAGGTAATACAATTCGTTGAACAACGCGCCTTTGAACCAGTCCGGCAGATCGGGATCCTCCAGGACTGGTTTTTGCCAGGCTGCAATTTTCCGTTCCCACTCCCCAAAATGCAGCAGGGCATCCCGCGCGATGCGGGGGGCGGATTCCCCGCTGGTGCCGTAGAAAGCCGCATAATGACGGTGGAAGGTGCGGCCCATCCCCGTATGAATGCGGGGCATATCCCACGCCAGGCTGAAGGCGATTTCTTTTGTCCTTCCCGGCAGCAGGGTAAACCTGGCAGCCACCGCCGCGCCGATGGTTTCCCCCTCAGTGGAGATAGCCGCGCTGCCATCATCTTCCAGAATCCCATCCGAGGCAAAATCCTGCCACAGACTGCTGCCATCCCCGCTGGTGGTGAAGCGGGTACATTTGCTCATCTTAACTGCCGCAGTCTTCCGGCAGGCGATCGCGAAGGTCAGCGGGTCCTCAATGATATCCACAGGTTGATCTTTTTCAGAAAGGACGGTCTTCAACTGGCGATGGATGTGCCGCAGACAGACCCCTTCCGCCATCGGGAGGGTGAAGGCGGTATTGGCATGCCCCCCAGCGCTGTCGTTTTCCGTTCCGGTCCCATTCTGAAACGAAAACATCAGGCTCACTTCCGCCTTCTCCTGGCCGGTGTTTTCCACTTGCCAGACGAACACGGCTGCCGGGTAACTGCTCTCACGGTAATTCCCGGGGATAAACGCAGAAACCTGCCGGCAGGTCAGGCGGATGCCAGGCATAGGATCCTCGTAGGTCGTCCAAGCCCTGGGGAATAGTGCCTTGTAGGTGGCACTCCCGGTGTTCAAGCCCCAGTTCCAACTGGAAAGCGTCCCATCCTCGGGTTTGACCGGAGAGAGGGTTACGGTCTGGGCATCCTGATCGCCGCGCCGGACATAAAGCGAAAACTGGTCGGCACATACCGCTTTTTCGTGAATGTACCCCGGGCGCAGCGACCAGCGGCGGAAGTCCCCACGCCAGCCTCGCCCAATGGAACCGCTGCCAATGCCTCCCAACGGCACACCCTGGTTCGGTCCGGGGGGCTGCGTCCGCATGGCGCTGACCGGATCGAATCCGACAGCTGACTTTTTCCGATTGTTTTTGATGATCCGCACCAGCACCGGAAGCATCTTGAGGATCGTGGCTGGGGATACGAGACCTGCAGGTTTCCCGTAATCGGTCAACGTTTCATCCAGCCGCCTGGTCCAGGCCTGGGGGGGTATGGGGTTGGTCATGGTACCTGCCTTATTTCTTGAATCGGATTAGGCTTCAGTCTTGTACTTCTTCCGGATACGCTCTTTTTCACCTGTGCTCAGAAATGCGGCATCCAGGGAGTTCCAACGCGCCTGCTGGATATCATTTGAAGTCAGGCCTGCCAGCGGTGCAGCCACGGTCAGTTCGTGATCCAGATCGATGGCGCTGATCCCGGGATCATCGGTGTTAATGGTCGCGTGGATGCCTTTTATCAAAAATTGTTTAAGCGGGTGGGAGGCGTAATCGGGTACCGTGCTGGTCTGCACGTTGCTGGTGAGATTGGATTCGATTGGAATCCCCTTTTCAGCCAGGGTATCCATAAGCGCCGGATCTTCCGGAGCATGCACAGCGTGCCCGATGCGCTCGGCGCCCAAATCGCGCAGCGCCTGCCATACTGATTCGGGTCCCACAACCTCGCCAGCGTGGATGGTGATTCGCAATCCGGCATCGCGCGCACGCGTGAAGTGTGACGTAAATAGTTCGCCCGGGAAATGGATCTCATCACCCGCCAGATCCAACCCGATCACCGCATCTCGGCAGGCAAGAATCGCATCCAGCTCGCGCATGGCTGCCTCCGCGCCATACGTGCGGCTTAGGATACCGATCAACCCCACGGGGATGGCGAAATCCCGCCTGCCATCCTGCACCCCATCCACAACCGCGTGGGTGACCATAACCGGGTCCAGTTGATGGGCCTGCGCCATGAAAAGCGGGCTGAAACGCAATTCCACATAATCCAGGCCAGCCAGGGCGGCATCCTCCACATTCTCATAGGCAATTCGCCGGATGGCAGCGTCATCAACCATGCCCAGGGTCTGCCATTTGAATTTTTCAAAAAACGCCAGTATACCCGGCTGGGGAGAGGTCACCTGCACGATCGGGCGTAATTCCTCCACCGTCCAGGCTGGCAGTTCCAGGTTGTGCTGGTTCGCCAGGTCGATCATCGTTTGCACGCGGACGCTCCCATCCAGGTGGCGGTGCAGATCGATCAGCGGCGAACCTGAAAGGGTCATCTCCTGCCTTCGATCAGAGACTCTGCCAGCTCCTCGGTGATATCATCTTCCGGGGAGATCTGAAAAACTTCCTGGCCTTTTTCGCGGGTGAGGAAGCGGAAAGAGATAAAGCCAACCAAAAGCGGCAGCCAGAACGTGAATCCACGGTAGGTGAGGGTAATCAATGTAGCCGAACTTAGCGGAACTCCCATAGATTTCAGTGCCAGGGTCATCACTCCTTCCACAATCCCGATCCCGGCTGGTGTGGGCGAAGCGTAGAAGAACAGGTAACACAGGCTGAAGCTGGCGATCAAAATCCCAGGCGTGAAGGGTTCTTTGAAGGCTACAAACATGAGTAACAGGATAATGATCAGGACGATTTTATTTGCCAGCGCCAGGGCGAAAGGTACGGTTAATTTGCGCCATTCCGAGCGCAGCAGGTTGATCGATTCGATGGCGGTATCGGTAAAGGCTTCAGCGCTGCTGAGCGGTAAAAACTCCCTACGGATGATGGCGCGTACCAGCCGGTCGATCAGTTTGGAACCGCCAATGAAGAACGCGCGGAATTTATCCGGGTAACGGAACCCCAGGAAGAGCATGTACATCATGAAGATCACAAATCCAAAGAGCGCCAGGGCCGAGGAGATCAGCGGCCAGCCAAGCAGGGAGCGCTTGAGAAGCGAGAAGAACCCCAGGGTGATCACCAGCAGCAGGGAAAGGTACTCGAATATGAGGTAAAGGGTGCAAACCACGGTGGAGGAACCCTTGGGGTAACCCCGGTGCTGGGCATCTGCCCAAAAGACTGCCAGCCCAGCCATCCCTGCTGAAGGGGTGATCACATTGGCAAAATTGGCAGATGTGCTGAGGAAAAAAACATGCCGGAAAGTTTCGGTGATGCCAACGATTTGGAAATTCTTCCTGTAGATCAGGGCAGCGATAACCAGCCAGAGACCTTCGAAAGCCAGAGCCAGCGCCAGGTAATTGGCGGAGATCTGGGCCAGCATCCGCCCCATTTCTTCGATCTCTGCCATCCTGGCGATCACAAAAATGATTGAAAACAGGATGAAAACGACCAGCAGGGTGGTAAAGAATTTCGGTTGGGCTTTTTTCCCAGTTTTCGGTTTCGGTCGAGGCTGATCTTCAGGTCGTTGGGTTGCCTGGTTCAAATGCTCTCCGATGGGGATTTTTCGAGTTGGATAATGGGTTGATTTTAGCATTCAAGTCTCCTTCCGGGCTGGCAGTAGCACAAAGCATGCCAGCCGTTTTCGAGGAAGGAGTGCTGCTTGAAGACTACCCTGGTAGGTCCTGAAATTTATCCAGGTTCCAGATACGAATGTTATCCAGCAGCATTTGTACTTTTCCCTGCGAGGCTCCCCGGTAGAAATAGTAATCGTGGAACATAGTTTTTGGCAATGCCGGGTCTTCATAGTACATGAAAGGCTCCCCATCCACCAGCACCGCGATCCGGTCGCCGTTGCGGATAACCGTCAGGCTGGCTTTCAGCACGTCCTTGGCTTTTATCGTTCCGCTTTGCACGGCGCGCCACTCTTCGGTCTTTGGATCCTGCAGTTTGATGGTGCCTTCCCAGTTTTCGCCGGTGTTGGTGATATGCAGCGCCCAGCTTCCATAACTTCCGGCAAAGACCTGCTCAAACACGCTCTGGTCGTTCTGACCGAATTGAATGTCATAAGTCTCCGTGAAATGATTGAAATTTACCTTGCGCTGGCGGGCCATGCCGTAATCCCGTAATATGGCCATAAGTAAGGCTTCGTTCTCCAGGGTAACCGAACCGAGAGCGGGTTTGTTCCCATCGCGGAATCCCCATTGCGCATCGGGAACCGAAAAATTATCAAAGAAATCCGGCCTTTTGGCTTCGACCGCGGTCAGGATCGGGGCGGTAAAATCGGTCATCCAGCCGGGGATCACCACGGTCGGCTCCGGGGTGGGCTCGGGAGTAAACGTGGCGGTTGGAATGGGCTCGGTTGCCAGGATTGCCGGAATGTAGGGGGCTTGTTGCCCGGTGGCTTTATAGTAGAGCAGGTATATCATGCCGGCCAAGATCAGAAAGAGCGGCGCCGCGATCAGCCAGGGGTTAATTCCCCGGCCCTCTCCGTCATCCTGGGGGGGCTTACGCCCGGAAGGCGGCGTTTTCTCCGGCGGAGTCAGGCTGTTTCCATAAAGGTAATAATCTTCCGCGGTGAAGACAGCCTCCACTTTCTTTGGCGGCTGAGATTCAACTTCCTCTTCCAGGGGCGCGGCGGGTTTTTTACGAACCGGCTTGGGTTTTTCTGCAGAGGGTTTCGGTTTGGACTGGCTCTTGGTTTTCGGGGGAGGCGCGGGTTCTTCCGCCATCGGGGATGGGAGGTTCGATACGCCATCATCCTGCCCGGGAACGTAGATCGGCGTTCCGCCCTCCTGGGCAAACCGGCGTACGTTGGGCACAACCTCCTGCGCTCCATAATCCTCCTGGAAGGAGTCAGTAGAGGCGACTGCCGCCGCTGTGAACATCGGGCGGATGTGAACGCCTTCATCCGCTGACCTGGCGGACGGAGAGGGATTCTCTTCGCCTGCCTGGGGTTCAGCCACCAGGGGGGGCACAACTGGCGGGGGCGGGAACTCAACTACGCCGGGTTGGTAATAATCGATCCCACTCTCATCCACCGACGCTGCCCCAGGAAATGGGGTTTTTTCATCACCAGTCTGGCTCAGATCTATGCCAGGGTAGGAAGGTTGATTTTCAGTTTCGGGTGCCAGGTACCGCTCGGCAAATTCCTGCAGGGCCGGCACTTCAATGGGCGGGAATTCTCCCTGCTCCGGGACTGATTGAATGGCGGGCTCTTCAATGGCGGCGGGTTCTTCCACACCTACATCGGAGGGGATGATGCCTTCGGCAGCGCTGGATTGGTAATATTGCGCAGCTTGGATCTGCCCCCCGGTGGGTTTGATATCCCCAAACGCCACCAGAGTGGATTCATAGCGCTGGTCGATCACTTCCTCCCCGCAGCGCGGGCAGTGGTGGTCGAAGGGATCGATCTCCACCGATTTGCGGCAGTTGGGGCAGAAGCCTTTTAAGGAGACATCGAATTTGGCATGGCAATGCGGGCAGACCCGCGTATCCGCTTTGATCTGCTGATGGCACACCGGGCAGGCTGAGCTCTGCTCCTGGTTCCAGGCAGGCGCGCCCGGCTGTTCCATGTCGGTTGCATCCGATTGAATTCCAACCACGGCGATCTCAGAGGTATTGAACGGCAGGAAATCATCCGGAAGCGCTTGCTTTTCGGCGGGTTTTGTCTCCGCCGGAGGAACTGGCACCGGTGGATTGCTTGCTTCAAGTATTTCTGGCGGAGGAACCGGGGCGGGAGGAAGGCTGACCGGAGCGGCGGCTGTCACGGGCGGGGCGACGCTTACCGCCAGGGGCAGAACCTCTGGTGCAGGCGGCACCGCCCGTGGTTCGAGCGTCTTGATCTCAGGCAGATTTTCTGGGATATAGGGTTCGGGCAGACCGGAGGCAGATTTTGGCTTCGGCTCTTGTTTTTGTTCTGGTTTTGGTTCTACCTTCGCTTCAGCTTTTGCTTCTGCCGCGGCAGCTTCCTCGATCTTAGGTGTTTCAGCAGGTGCTGGTTTTGGCGTTGCAGCCTTGTTGCGGCTCTCCACCGGGTGCAGCCGGGCGGTCACCTTGGCTGGCAAGGGCGGGTTCCCCTGGGCTTGCTTTCCCTTGGCCGGAGAGCCTTGATCCACACTTGTTGCGGTTGTGATCTCCTTCAAGGCCAGTTCGGACATATATCGCACGCCCTGGTGCTGGTCGTTCAATGCCGCTTTCAGGGCTGGGATCGCCCGCGGGTCGTGGATCTTGCCCAAAACTTCGGCGGCCATCATGCGCGCCCAGCGGTCTGGGTGTTTTAAATATGCGCACAGCGGCTCCACAGCCGCAGGACCCAGGTCAACCATTTTCTGGATGGATTTTTTCTGTGAGTTCTTTTCAAGGGTTTTCAGGTCAAAGATATGCGCATCGATCTCCGCCTGAACCAGAACCACCTCCAGCCCGGCAGCTGGGGTTTCGTCATCGCCCGGCAGGCTGAAAGGGGAATTGGAAGGAGCACGGAGCTTATCCGCTGGGTCCTGTGGCAGGAAGTCGTCGGTATGGTTGTCAGTCATTTATCAATCCTGACCTGTATCTACATTGATCTCTGCTTGCTCCACTTACCCGAGTACACCGGCTTTACTGCATAGCCTCAGACACCAGAATTCAGGTCTGGCGGCTCTTTAAAAATTATAGCAAAGAAAAACCCGCCTGTTCTATACAGACACTTAACAATATTCCACGCTTGCACAAAAATACAGGGGCTTCGTATACGCAGGACTATGTTTTACAGGGAATAAAAGAACACTAAATTCTGGTGGTTCGATCAGCGGGGAGGGAGGGATTCGAACCCTCGGTCGAGTTAAAGTCCCGACAATCACTTAGCAGGCGATCCCGTTCAGCCACTCCGGCACCTCCCCAGGTGTTTTTCCCGTCCACCTGATGGCGAACAGGCGGAGGGAGAGGGATTCGAACCCACGATGACTTTCGCCATACCTGTTTTCAAGACAGGCGCCTTAAACCACTCGGCCATCCCTCCCGGCTTTTGCGTTTGAATTTTACCATACAAGAAATGGGTTACAGGTGAATAGCAAACCAGTCCACCGCATCGTTGACCATTCCTGAAGTCACCCGGTGCACCGCGTTGGGATGGACCTTGTACTGTAAGTTCCCGGGTATGCTTTCGTAGAGCGGCTGCATCTGCTGGAAGAACCGCAGTGAATAGGATTTGTGCGTATCGGTATCCAGATCACCGCAGATCATCAGCAGTGGTCTTGGTGCGTAATGATTCAAACCTTCCGCTGGGTCCAGCGCAGCCACAACTTTTGTACGGGTTTCGGTCTCCTCCACCAACCCCGCCATCTGCTCCGCGGTGGCTTTCTGAAGCGAAGCCTCCAGCACGGAATCCTGCCAGCGCTGCACCAGGGTGGGAAAGCTGATCAAGGTTGCCAGTGCCTTCACGCGGGGGTTATCGGCTGCGCAGCAATAGGCGATGAATCCACCCATGGAAGTTCCACACAATCCGAGCCGATCCAGATCTAAGCGCGCATCCTCGCGTAAAACTTCACAGAGGGTCCCGATATCCCGCCGGGTATCCTCGATGATCTTCATCATCAGGAAAAAGCGGTCCAAACCAGTGGAGAAAGGGTAAATATCGCCCTTCTGCGGTCCCTCCCAGGTGGTCGCAACCCGATAATCCATGCGGCTGCCGTGCATGGCCGCATCCAGGCTGACTGTGGCGATGCCCCGCTGAGCCAGGTTATACCCAAGCTCCAGCCCGCCGCGTTTATCTCCGGCGAAACCGTGGATGTAGAACACTACCGGCAGGTGCTGAGCCCCCTCTGGAGCGCAAAGGATCAGCGGGATTCCGCCGGGATCATTTTCTTCAAAGATCACTTTCTGCATACGGCTCCGTTCTTCAACCCTCGTCCGCGTACCCGATCAACCCCAGCGCCTTGGGACCGGTATGCATTCCCAGCACGGTACCGGTGTAGTTCAGCAGCAGTTCCTTCGGCTGGTATTCCGTGCGAATTCTCTCCACCAGGTGCAGCGCATCCTCTTCCGCCCCGCCGTGCATCACACAGATATGCAGCGCGCTCTTATGATCCAGTTTTTCAAAAAACTGCGTATACATTTGTTCGATCGAGCGCTTTCGCGTCCGGGCAAAGCCGTGCGGGTAAGCCCGGCCATCCTGGTTGCTGAAAGTGACCAGCGGTTTGATATCCAGCACCGATTCGATCATCCTGGCTGCCTTGCCCAGCCGACCGCCTTTTAAAATATATTTAACAGTGTCGAGCGCAGCAAAGAGCACCATGTTCTGATGGACAAGTTCCAATGCCTGGATGATCTCTGCAGAGCCCGCACCAGCATCCCGCAGTCGGGCAGCCTTAAGCACCTGAAAACCCTCCCCCATGGATACGTAACCGGAATCCACGACCTGCACAGGGATCTCCGCGGTACCGGCAGCCTTTCGGGCATTCTCGATGGTGCTGCTGAGCGCGCCGGTAAGTGAGATCAGAATGACCTCTTCCGCGCCATCCTCAGCCGCCTGCCGGTAGGCTTCCGCATATTTTTGCTCGGTCAACTGCGATGTCGTAGGGTAGAGCGGATCGGTTTGCAGGCGTTCGTAAAACCGCGCAGGGGTGAGGTCCACCCGGTCGCGATATTGATCTGCACCCCAGATCACCGGAATGGGCAAAATGCGGATCTGGTATTGGTCAACCAGATCCTGAGGGATATCGCAGGTGCTGTCGGTGATGATGGCGATCTTGAAGGAATGCATGGAGGAATTACCCCATCGAAGGGTGTATAAAAATTATAGCATCGAAGCGGTCGGCCAAATCCTCCCCGCAGGTTCTGCAATTATTTTCCGGCCAGGGTTCCTTCCTTCATGTACCGGTCGAACAAATGCCCCCAGGGTGTGCCTGCGCGCCAGTCCTCATAAACCTTGCGGTACTTGGTGGGCCAGGCGACAATATCGTGGTTGAGTTCCGACATAAAGATCGGGAAGTTAACAATAGGCGTGTGCATGATCATCTTTTGCAGGGATTTTGTTGGACCGTACCAGGCCAACCATGCCAGAAAGCCATGGAAGTTGCTGCCCACCTTGAAGTTCCAATTTTCGCCACTGATATCTTCACCGATGATTTCAATGTCCTGCGGGTCGCCTACGCCCAGTCCGCGCTCATGCGCCAGGCGTATATATTTGATGCTCAGCGGGTCAAAACCCATCAGCTTGGCGGACACGGCGTCGATCGCCACCTGATCGGCAGAAGCCAGGATCACATTCTTCTCCACGGGCATCATCAGGCGCGGGCCCGGGCCGTTGCCCGCGGTTGTTCCATCCATCACAGCGAACAGGCCGGTGTGGATCTCCTTCTGGATCGCCAGCAGATCCACCAGGGTCTCATGAATCCAGGAGTGGGTATAGTGTCGGTTCTTGGTGAGCAGCCCGCCAAAGGCATTTTTCATTGCGCCGGTGGTGGTGGTGTACATGTGGCATTTGACCGTCGGCAGGTGGACGATATTCTTTCCAAAAAAATAATCCGGTAAATATAACCCTTCCGGGTACACATTGTTGAGTGCCAGCATTTCCGCTTTGGGTTTATACGGAACCCAGGTCATATCCTTGGGCTCAAAATTGTAGCGAACCTCAACATCGTATTTCTTAAAGATCGGTACATACCCGTTCAAGTCCTCCCCTTTGAACGCATTGGTCACCACGGTCTGGTTCTGCACACAGACCAGGTCTTTAAATCCATTTGCGTGCAGTCCAAGAACCGAGCCCTCCAACTGCCAGGGCGTGGTGTTGGCACTGGGCATGGGGTAATGCCAGCTAATGTTATCCTTGAGGATGGTGATAGCTTGCGGATCAAGCGCTTTGCGGACTTCGGCGAGCGCGAAGATGCGTTCGTAATCCTGCAGCACCTTCTCGGGAGACGTGCGCAGAACAGCTACCTTGGCTTTTTTGCTCATTTTGGATCAATTCCTTTGCAGGGCTTTTGTATCACGAGGCGAACGATTCGTCAAATCCGCCTGTTCGGCAAACGTCCATGCATGTCGACTCAAAGACCGCAGTGGAGCGCGATGGGAGCCATCACTTTGAACGCCTCCGCCAGCTCCAGCCCCTGGCTGCGCGCGTAGATGGATTCCTTAGCCTCAAGCACCTGGAGCAGCATCTCCATATCATCATCCAGGAATTGGGCCTGGTAACAGCGGATAGCCTGCGCCTTTTTTTCCCTCACCGTATTGATCTCTACTGGCGTATTTGGATCGGAAGTGTAATAGAAAACAACCCCGGCAAGCTCGTGCGGTTCATAGGCAGCATCCACTTTTGGGTCACTGCTGGCCATTTTGGGTAAGCCAACCAGGTTGGCTGCAGAGGCAGCCGCCAGACCGCACTGGATGTGATCGCGGTGAGATTCATACGCCAGCCACGGATCGGGTGTGAAGATGAAATCGGGTTTCAGCAGGCGCATATGCTTGAGGATCTCGGCCCGCAGGTCAAAATAATCATACCGGCCGGCATCCGGGTAACCCAGGCGGATCTGGGTGCTCACCCCAATAATATCGCCGGCCTTATCCTGTTCCCGTTCCAGCACCGCTTTCGCCTGTGCGGGGGATAGTGATGTATCCAGCACACCCACCAGGTCATCGGTCACGGTCAGATAATGGATCTCAGCGCCCTGCTCGTGCAGCAGCGCCAGCGTCCCACCCGCCCCAATATCGTTATCGTCATAATGCGGCTGGATGGCCAGAACCTTTTTCGCAGACATCAATTCTGGAATGGGAATGATGGACTCTATCATCGCGACCTCCTCGCTAAGGTGAGGTTATTTTACTTCGCTTATCACCCGGTTGCGGCCTGCCTTCTTCGCCTGGTAGAGCAGTTTATCCACTCTGCGCATGGCATCATCCGCCGATTCGTCCGATCTGCAGAGGATCACACCTGCGCTGAATGTGACGGGGGTTTTTATCCCATTGAATTTCCGCATTTCCACCTTCTGGCGCAACCGCTCAATAACTTGAATGGCTTCAGATATCTGCGTGTTTCGAAAAAGGAATATGAATTCATCCCCGCCCATACGCGCGATAATATCCTGGGTGCGGGTGCTGGAGGCGAATTCTTCAGCGACCTCTTGAAGAACCTTATCCCCGCGGATGTGACCAAAACGGTCATTGATGCCTTTGAAATTATCCAGGTCTATTTCGCCCATCGCCAGCGGAGCGCTGGATTGCCGGGATTGCTCGATCTCCAATTCCAGTGCCTGCTCGGCGTAACGGCGGTTATACAACCGGGTAAGGGTATCCATTTCCGCCAGGATGGCCAGCTCCCGGGACTTGGTTTTTAATTCTTCCTCGGTACGTTTTCGGTTGGAGATATCCCGAAGGATTAGCAATTTTCCCGCGTCCATTCCCCTGCCATCGACCAGCAGGGAAACGCGCAGCTCCTGCCATTCGTTCAAATCAGGTCGAAGCTGGATCTCCAACTGGCTCACGTCTTTTTCAAGGTAATTGCTCAGGGTGGGCGCCTGGATGCCGATCGGGCTGCCAATCACTTCCCCCGATGTCAGTCCCAGCATGCGCCCCGCTGCCGGGTTCACATCCACGATCCGGTTGTGCATATCCAGAACCACCAACCCATCCTCCAGGTCCTCAAAGATCTTGTTGCGGGCCACGGGCACCACATCCAACAGCTCGTAGCGATATAGCCCCAGAGCATAAAGCAGACCGGTAATTGTAAACATGATCGGGGTGAGATCGAATCCGCGTAGCGGGCTGAATCCCGAGATATACAGCAGATTGGCGATCCAGGGCAGTGGAATACCCATCAGGATCACGTGCGCTTGTTTGCGGTAAATCTTCTGCTGGCGGATGGCTTCCATGACCAGGAGCAGGGTTGCAAATACAAGAAGCACATAGGAATATACGTTGAGGACCCAGAACCAGAGCCCGTGATAATAGACATACAGCACTTGGTTGGCTGCCGGGTTGGGCATCACCGCCGTCCAGATCAGATGATGGTATTCGTTGGTCATCACCAGCAGGATGGATATGACCGGCACACCCCAAAGCAGCAGAGTTCTTCGGCTGCTGAGATACTTATCGCGGTCGGTAAATTGCAGGGCGAAGATGAAAAATAGTACCGGTACCGAACAGGAGCCTATATAGGCAATTTTGGACCAAAACACATCTCCGGAAAGTGTGGTGGAGGAGATCTCCATCCCCGAGCAGAACGTCCAGATCACAAACGCCAGCATCAAACCGAAGAGCGTCAGCGCGCCTTTCATGCGCCTGCGCGGCCACATCAGCACCGCCGAGAAGATATTCAGCCCGGTGCAGAGGAAAAAGACGAAGGAGATAAAGGCAAAATCGTACATACTCAAGGATAATTGTCGCCCGCGGGGAAAGCGGGCAGGGAAATGAAGATCATTTTTATTATTCTACACAATAACCTCCCCAAAATTGCCTGTTTCAAGCGCTTTACAGTTTTGATAACAAAAAAGCAGCCGGGGTGCCGGCTGCCTAGATTGCTTACCTTTGGTGTCGATTCAACTGGCCTGTTCGCCCAGGTACACCTGGATGCCCATCTGGGAAATCTGGTCGAGCTGTGCCTCCAGCCAGTCGATGTGAACTTCTTCATCCTTGAGGATGGATTCGAAGAGCTCGCGGCTGCCGTTATCGCCCACTTCGACGCAAACTTTGATGCACTCATTGTAGGTCTTCACCGCGCCATCTTCAGCAGCGTGGTCATTTTCCAACTGGGATTTCACGTCGGCGCCAATGTGCATGGCATTTAGCTTGGAGACAACCGGGACCCCTTCCAGGAAGATGATCCGATCGATCAATCGTTCGGCATGCTTCATCTCATCGATCGCGCGATGCTCGATGGCATCGTGCAGCTCCTCATAGCCCCAATTGGCGCACAACGCGGCATGCACCATGTATTGATCCACAGCGGTGAGCTCGTCGGCCAACTGTTCGTTCAATTTCTCAATGACAATCGGTTTGCCTTTCATATCCATCTCCTTTTATTTTGTTATCGTTCTCCATCCATCTCTTCGTAGAATCGGATGGTCTCATTCCGCTGCTGGATGATCGCCTGCACAACCTCGAGAATGGAAATGACCCCCAGCACCTTATCGCCCTCCGCAACCGGTAAATGCCGCACTGCCTTTAGGCTCATCATTTCCAGGGCCTCCTCCACACCTTGGTCCGGAAGCATCAGGAATAATTCGGTGGACATGATCTCGCTCACCTGGGTTTCCTTCGATGCGCGGTCCTTGAGGATGATCTTGCGGGCATAGTCCCGCTCGGTCATAACTCCCACCAGTTTTTCCCCTTCCATCACCAACACCGCGCCGATATTCTCCCGGGCCATTAATTCCAGTGCCTGATACACTGTGGAATCCGGGCGAACATAACAAACCTGGTTGGTGTGATTTTTCAGAAGATCGCGGATGGTGACCATACAGAACCTCTATGAACTATTATACGCATTCCATGCTTAAAATTTCAACTCATTCAGGTTACGCCTGGTTCACCGCCAGGGTGTGAAGAATTGCAATGACATGACTACCGGGTTGAAAAGTTTGTTCAAGTAAGGGATGCCCTCCGGGAAAAGAAGGGGGTCATCAGGCTGCGAAACGATCGTGTACACATCGCCATTTGGAAGAACGATATAGGCATTACGCGATCTCCATGGGCCGGCCAGGTTGGTATAAACCACAGCAGGCGCCCCCCCGATGGTCATATCTACGACCGATGATGGATCATAATAACCTTCCGGAAGCTGCGCAAGATAATCGCGGGGGGTCATCCCATTGGCGATCCCAAAAGTTCCCACGGCAAGGTTCGTTTGGACGTCCGGGAAATCCTGTACGCTTCCCAGAATGGGTCCGCCGATGATCCTGCCTGGGAAGGTCGGATCCTCGTGGAATTCGGCAGGATACACCATGCAATACCCGTCGGCTAGTCGGATCAATCCGGTTTCACCTTCCCCCGGTTGTGGGCAGACCTGGGTTGAAGAGGTATAGCCCAATTCCTTCTGGGGTTCAAAAAAGACCATGGAATTGATCACTGTATTCCAGACAGTATTTCCCTCGGCTGCAAGCAGGGGATCGCTGAATTCCGGCTCTGGAGAGAGGTTGATCGTGTATCGCGCATACGGACTGACCACGAATGCGCCAAGCTGGGAACCATAGGAGGGGAGGTTACGAACACGGACAGCCGGTATGCCACCGATGGAGATCTGCTCACTCGGCAAAGACATCCCCGGCGCGAACCGTTCCTGCCAGGTTGCCGCATAGGCTTGCGAATCCATCCCTTCAGGCGGGCCATTCCTATTAATGGTTAACCCCGCATTGAAAAAACCCTCCTGCTGCTTGGGCGCTGGGGTGATCACCTGTGGACCGATGATATTCAACAGCGGCAGTGCGGGTACCCCCATCCCGGGCGTCACGCTGAATCCGTCCGGATAAAGCAGGCAGTATCCGTCATCGCGGTTGATATAAAGTTGCGTTCCCTGGGTGGGTTGCGGACAGGCAGCCAGGGGATCGCCAGTGGGGGTACTTTCCAATATCGGGATCGATGTGGCAGCCAATGTTGCGGGTCGCTCCACTGCAGTGCGCGAAGTCAGGCTGCAACCCAAAAGAATAAATATTGATCCGCCGAGGACTAAGCTTTTCTTGATTTGAATCATCATCTCTCCAAATGAATTTCTATTAGCGAAATACCTTGGGAGCTGGCAGACAGATGGGGTAAGAATTAGAAGAACGGGCCGGGGGAGGGAGCGATGAAATATGCGATGAGGATAAAATGAGCCAGGCAGCCAAGGATCACGAAAATATGCCAGATCTCATGGAATCCGAACACCCGCGGGAAAAAATTCGGCTTCTTGGTGATATACACGACCGCTCCGACCGAGAAAAGCACTCCCCCCAGCACCAGCCAGGTGATCGCTCCAGCAGGCATGTTGGTGATGATCTGACCAAATCCGATCACTGCCAGCCAGCCCATCACCAGGTAGATCCCGGCTGTCACCCAACGCGGGGCGTTGATAACAAAAAGTTTGACAATGATGCCCGCAATCGCCAGCGCCCAAATGGTAGCCAGGATGCCCCAGCGCCAGGCTCCTTCAAAGTAGTAAAAACAGATCGGTGTGTAGGTGCCCGCGATCAACAGGTAGATGGCGGTATGGTCGAACTTTCGCAACCGTTGCATGACGGTGGGACCACCTTTGACCAGGTGATATATGGAAGAGGCTGTGAACATCATGATCAGGCTTAGACCATAGATCAGCAGTACTGTCATCAGCACAAGGTTGGTTCGGCTCAAGTAAAGAAGTAACCCAAGCCCGATCACAGCAGCAATCGCAGCCCCCATGTGGGTAAAACCATTGACTGGCTCTCGAAAATATTTTGACATGTCTGCCTCAGTACAATTCCATTCTACCAGTGATGCAGTTGGGGGATCTTCGTGAATGATTTTCTAAACTATTTTTAATGATTCCGGTTCGGTAAGGCGTTCATAATCATGGTCGAAATAATTTTTGACAAACCCCAGTATAGGGGTCATATTATCAGAAATGAATATTTTCCCTGTTTGTTAGTTTTGGATTTCACCATATAATTAATTAAGGGAAAACATATGAGCCGGCTGCTCGGGTGGATACAGCAGTGGGTGGAATACATCACCATCGGATTCTTCCTTGGTGGGTGTTTTCTCCGTACATCGATCCAATATGCCGATGATCCAAATTTACGCCTTGCCCAGGGTCTTCTTCTCGCCTGGTTGATCATCCTGATCACCGAACCTTCCATATCCCGAAAATGGAAGTCGTTTTTTTATGTGTACCTGGCTATTCAATCCGCAATCATTTTTTGGTTGATCTTTTCCTTTACCGATAACGATTTCACCGCAGTCCTGTATGCAGGGTTGGCTATGCAGATCATGATGCGTTTACCGCCCCGAACCGGGATCTGGATCATTGCGCTTTTCACCCCGTTGATCATCCTTGGTTTTTCCCCATACTACGAAATTGCGAAAACCATTCCGCTGGCGGTGATCTACACTGCGGCAAATGCGTTGCTTGGAGCATGCGCGTATAGCGTGCGGCAGGCGAATGAGGAACGGGAAAAGGAAAACCGCCTTTTCGCGGAATTGCAGGATGCCAATTTGAAATTGGAGGAATCCGCCCGCCAGGTGGAAAGGCTATCGATCGCTCGGGAACGCAGCCGGCTGGCTCTTGAGCTCCACGATTCGGTGACCCAGACTATTTTCAGCATGACCCTCACCACCCGCGCGGCTTTCATCCTGCTGGAAAAGGATCCTCCCCGGGTGCAAAACCAGCTTGAGCACCTCGACCAGCTTGTGAGAAGCGCGTTGGAGGAGCTTAAAAAGCTCGTTCAGGAATTGAGGCCGAATCCCGAGAGTCAGGGGAGCCTGGTGAGGCTTCTCCGGGACCATGCGGCGCGGCTGGAAGAAGAAGGTTTGACTGTGAATGTACAAATCCAGGGGGAAGAGGATCTCGCCTCCGGTGAGGCGCAGTGCCTTTTCAGGATCGTTCAGGAAAGTCTGAATAATGTGATCAAACACGCCCACACGGATAAAGCCTGGGTGGAGCTTAATTTCAACCCTCCAGCGATTTTAGAGATCCGCGATGAGGGACCTGGTTTTAATGTTTCCAGGCAAAAAACAGGCGTCGGCTTATCGGGGATGAAGGAAAGAGCGGCTGAGATCGGCTGGCGGCTTGAGATCGTAAGCCGGCCCGGCCAGGGAACCCGCATTCTGGTGAAGCAAAGCAGGCAAGAGAAAGGATCCGCCAATGGATAACGCAGCGAAAATCCGGGTTTTGATCGTTGATGATCACCAGATCGTCCGCCAGGGGTTGCGGAATTTTCTGGAGCTCAACGAGGATATCAGCGTGGTGGGCGAGGCGGGTGATGGTATTTCTGCGCAAACCGCTGCGGGTGAACTGAATCCGGATGTCATCTTGATGGATCTCGTCATGCCGCGCATGGATGGGATCACCGCCACAGCCGGGATCAAGCAAGCGCATCCTTCCATTAAAATTATCGCGCTGACAAGCTTCACCGAGGATGACAAAGTCATCCCTGCCATCCAGGCGGGCGCTTCCAGTTATCTTCTTGAAGATGTGACCCCGGATGAGCTTGTGGAAGCGATCAGAGCGGCGGCTAAAGGAGAGGCCCGTCTGCATCCGGATGTCACCCGCAAACTGATGGACCAAGTCTCACGCCCAGCCCCCCCGAAAAGCGAAGGGTTGCCGGCTGAGATCACCAGCCGGGAGATGGATGTGATCCGCCTCGTCGCCATGGGCCGATCCAATAAAGAGATCGCTGCTGAATTGGTCATCAGCGAGAAAACAGTGAAGACCCACATGAGCAATATCCTCTCGAAGCTGGGGCTGGATGACCGCACACAGCTCGCGATTTACGCCATCAAGTACAACCTTGTGGACCAGAGATAAGATGGCGCAAGGTATGGAAAAAACCACGAGCGTGGAATCAACCGCTGCGCGCAGAAAGCCCGCTGCGGTCAGCGTCATCGCGATCTACTTTTTCTTCCTTTCCGTGGTCGCACGCACTTTCACCGAGGTGCGCGACGGGGCTTCTGTGCAACTCGTTCTCATCGGGTTGATATTCTTTCTCATCCTCATGTCGCTTGTGATCTGGGTGGTCAGGCTGCCGGTATGGTTGATCCACCTCTTCCTGGTATTCCAGATGGTCCTGACGGTTGTTATGCAAAACATTACTCCTCGGGATGATTTTGAAAACCTGTTGTTCGTCCTCATCAGTTTCCAGGTAGGGCTGATCTTCCAGGGAAAGACCCTGGCTGCCTGGATCACTGTTCTGATCCCTGTCACATGCATCTCCCTGACGTATTCTATGGGTGGTTTGGAAGGATTGAGCAAGTCGTTCATGAATATTGCCGGCGAAGTGGCGATTTTTGCCTATTTCATTGCCGTCAGGGAAATCGAAGCGGCAAAAGAACGGCGCAGAAAATCGGTGAATGAATTGAAAGAGATCCATGCCCGCCTGGAGGAATATGCCCGCCAGGTGGATGAGCTGGCTGCTCTCGAGGAGCGGAACCGCCTTGCCCGCGAGCTCCATGATTCGGTCTCACAAACTCTATTCAGTATTTCGCTTAATATCCGCACTGCCCAGATCGTGTTCCGCAAAGACCCTTCCCTTGTCAAAGGTCCACTCGAAGCATTGCGAAGCCTTACCGAAAGCGCCCTGGAGGAGATCCGCAGTCTGATCACCCAGATGCGCCCGCAGGCAAAATGATCCGCTGACCCTTTCGAACCCCTAACCCTTCGCATACATCTCAAGACCTAGAACGATTCCTCCCCGGGACGGAGTCATAAATCCGTCCTTTTACCTCCTTGCATTTCCCTCCCCAGCCCGATGCCACCGATCCGCTGAAGACTTATTATGACGATGAAAATAAATTCAGGAGAAGGAAAGATGGAGGAAAAAGAAATGAACAAAATGAACGGCACAAACAACAGCAGCGTCGTTTTCCGGGCGACCTTCATGATGATTGCCGCAGCCGTATGCGATCAACTGCAAAAAGCGGGCATCCCGGCCAACCTGTGCGATATCAACGACAACTACTGCGTTTGCGTCCCCGAAGGATACGCACCCGATTCCCGCAGGCTTCTAACGCCTGAACCGCGCAGGGGCGAAATTCTCTTCGCATTCAACCACAACCAGGCTTGATCCGGAAAATCGGAAAACCCGGAGAGATTCGGATGATCCCCTCGAAAACACCCGCCAACCGCCTGCGCATCCTGATCGTGGACGATATCCCCCAGGTCCTCGCCGACCTGGGGCTGCTTCTTGACCTCGATCCGCAGTTCGAAGTGGTTGGCAAAGCGATGAATGGGCTGGATGCCATTCAAAAAGCAGAATCATTGCGGCCTGAACTGATCCTTATGGACCTGGAAATGCCAGTCATGGACGGGTTTTCCGCCGCACGGATCATCAAATTCAATAATCCGGATTCCAAAATAGCTGCGCTTAGTATTCACTCTCAGTCTATTGACCGGGAACGCGCCCAAGAAGCCGGTTTTGATCTATTCATTGAAAAAGGCACCCCTCTGGATGGAGTGCTTAAATCATTTCTATAAAAGGAGAAATTGATATGGATACCAAAGTTGTTACAAGAAGGTACGACCTGGATTGGATCAGGGTCATTTCTATCCTTTCCGTCTTCGTCTACCATTGCTGCAGGGCGTTCAACACCGACCCCTGGCACATCAAAGATCCGATCACTTCATTATCAATTTCGCGGTTCAACTGGTTCATGGATCTATGGATCATGCCGCTGATCTTTGTGGTCTCTGGTGCGGCAGTCTACCTGAGCCTGCAGCAGCCCACCTGGCGTGCTGCCGGGAAATTTCTGAAGGATAAGATTATGCGTCTGCTCATCCCGCTGCTGGTTGCCGATTTCACTCATATTGCCCTCCAGGTTTACATCGAGCGGCTCACCCACGGGGATTTTACCGGCACGTTCTGGCAGTTCATCCCGCACTATTTTGATGGATGGTACGGCATGGGGGGTAACTTCGGCTGGATCGGACTTCATCTCTGGTACGTGGTTGTTCTGCTTTTCTTCAGCATTATCTTCATGCCTTTATTCTTCCTGCTGAAAACCAAACGGGTTGGCAGGATCATGGAAAAGGTCGGAAATTTCTTCGCCCTGCCAGCATTGATCTATGTGCTCGTCCTCCTGATCTCCACCGTTTGGGGATGGACGGAACCCGCCGCCAGGTTTATGGATGACGCCTTCAACTGGGGGCTGGGGATTTATGCCACTTTCTTTATCTTCGGCTTCTTCATGATGGGTAGTGAAAAGCTTCAGTCCAGCATCCGGAAATTACGCTGGGTTTCTCTAGCCCTGGCTGTGGGTCTCGTAGCCTGGTATATGCCCACGGGCGAACACGATGACCTGGCTGCCTGGGCGCTCATTCTGGCCGGCCTGGGCATGGGCATGACCTACCTGAACTTCAAGAATCCTTTCCTGTCTTACGCCAATGAAGCTGTTCTGCCCTTCTACATCCTGCATCAATCCGTGATCGTGGCTGTGGATTACTTCATCATCCAGCTGCCGATCTCCCTGTGGCTGAAGGTGCCGATTGTGATGATCCTCTCGTTCTCGATCATCATGGTGATCTATGAATTCCTCGTGCGGCGAAACAACTTCCTGCGCATCTGTTTTGGGATGAAAGCGGTACGAATAGAGAGCAAGCAGCAAGCTCCTTTGGATCAAGCGGTCCCCTCTCAGTCGTAACTGGATTAGACCAAAAAGAGGTATCCACCTGGATACCTCTTTTTCGATCCTTTACATTTCATTAATAATTTCCATGAAGGTGACCCACAGGCAGCCCGGGGGATTCGCGGGCTTTATCCCATTTATTCCTCCCTATTCACCCAGGAATCCCCGCCCAACTATCAGCCGCTTTGTTTGATCTTCTTCATTTGCCGCCAGGACATGATCACACCGATGGTCATCGGGATGAGAAATGCGGCCATGCAGACCAATGAATAGGTTTCCAGTCCGATGTTGGGTATGTTATACGCCAGAACACACACAGCGATGAAGATCAATCCGGTAGCCAGCAGCCACTTACCGGAATAAGTATTCGTTTTATACCAGGTTCTGGGATCATCCAGCGTATCCCGGACGCGGAAACCGTAGAGTGAGTTCGGGGCGATCCTCCCGAGGATCAGAGGGATCGATATCGCCACCAGGATCACACCACTTATCAAAAACATCACCAACAACTCTTCCATCGGAAAAATGGTTCCTTTTTAAACATGTTTTCAAAGATTTTGACATAACCTCCCGTATAAAGCAATGATGGGTCAAGGTTTTTCACTTTTTCAATGCCCGAGGGATATAATTCACCCTTTCTGAAAGGTAACATTGGATCCTTCTTCGCACCCCATTTCCGACCCCGCCCCAAGCACTGCCAGCCGAAAATGGATGGTTTTTCTTGCCGTGGGGTTGGGTACTTTCATGTCTGCCCTCGATGGCAGCGTGGTCAACGTTACCCTGCCGCTGGTACGGGATTACTTCAACAGCGATGTTGCCGCCGTGGAATGGGTGGTGACCATCTACCTGCTCATTGTCAGCAGCCTGCTGCTCTCCTTTGGCCGCCTGGGGGATATGCGCGGGCACAAGCGCGTGTACGTCGCCGGGTTTGCCATTTTTGTGACGGCTTCAGCTTTATGCGGAATGGCAGTTTCGGTTCCCATGCTGGTCGGATCCCGCGCGCTGCAGGCGATCGGCGCTGCCATGTTGTTTGCCAACGCTCCAGCCATCCTCACCCGCACTTTCCCCGCCAGCCAGCGGGGACAGGTGCTCGGGCTGCAGGGGATGATGACCTACCTGGGTTCCACGGTTGGACCACTTACTCGGAGGCTGGCTGGCACAATCCTTCTCCTGGCGTTCGGTGTATTACATAAACCTGCCTGTCGGGGTCATCGCCTGTGTGATCAGCGCCATTTTCATCTGGGATGATCGCCGCATTCCCCTGGCGGAGGAGCGCTTCGATATCCCTGGAGCGGTCACCTTTGCCGCCGGGCTTATCTTCCTCCTGCTGGGGTTGAACCAGGGCCATGCCTGGGGCTGGGTTTCATTCCCCACCCTGGCCTGCCTGGCTGCCAGTATCGCCCTCCTGATTTTCTTTATCCGCATCGAGCGGCGTTCCCATTCGCCCATGCTGGATCTGACCCTTTTCCACAGCCGGATATTCACCGCCAGCACGGCCAGCGCCACATTGAACTACATTTCAATTTACAGCATCATTTTCCTGATGCCCTTTTACCTGTTGCAGGGGCGCGGATTCTCCCCCGCCCAGGCAGGGTTAATGCTCACTGCCCAGCCGCTGGTGATGGTCATCACCGCGCCGGTCAGCGGCTGGCTCTCAGACCGCATCGGCTCAAGGATCCTCTCCACCCTGGGGATGGGCATTCTTGCTTTCGGTCTGTTCCTGCTCTCCAGGCTTGGTCCGGCCACGCCTCCTCCGGTGATCATTCTCAGCCTGGCGGTCTGTGGCCTGGGAACGGGCATGTTCGTATCCCCCAATAACAGCGCCCTGCTGGGCAGTGCTCCCCGTGGACGTCAGGGAATCGCCTCGGCAGTGCTGGCAGAGGCTCGAAATGTGGGTATGGTTATCGGGGTGGGGATCGCCGGAGCCGTGTTTTCCAGCGCACTCTCCATTTTGGGAGAGGATATGGTCGCCGAAGCCGTCCACTACGGGTTCCTTGTAGCAGCCGGGGTTGCCCTGGTTGGGATGTTCGTCTCTTCATCCCGGGGGAATCCCGCGGCAAAGGTGGCAGAAAAACCTGTTTGAGGGGTTCCAGCTTCTACATAAAAAAAGAACCCGGGAATCCGGGTTCTTTTTTTCGTAGATGGGAAAACTATGCTTTGGAAAGCTTGCGCTGTTGGAACGAACGCACAATGGCTACAATTCCAAAGATGAAAGCGAACAGGGCGGAGACCCAAACATAAGCAAGCCCGACACCCAGTTCAGCCGCATTTCCAATCAATACAAAACCGAGAACAAGGCCGAGTGCACCGAGCAAGCCAGCGCCCCAACCGCCGCCTTTGAAGGCCATGACGATAAGCATAATGCCGTAGAAAATCCCGTAAAAACCTAGGACCCATACAGCAATTTTAGGAAGGGCAACGGCGGAAAGGATGGGGTTGGTGATCACATAACCCCCGGCCCAGATACCGACGATGCCCATGAAGAGCTTCCAACCCCACATGGAGTGGTCAACGAACATGTAGACCAGTTCGAAGATACCGCTCACAAACCAGTAGAAGCCAATAAAATAAATCACGAACATATAAGTCTGAAGCCTTACTCCATAACCTCCCCAAAGAAGGAGCCCGCCGAGAATGACGGCTGCTACACCGCCAATAAGGGTGAGCCACCAGGGGCGCTGCCGAACCTGAACATCTGTTGCTGTTGCCATTTCTTTCTTCTCCTTTTGAAAATTAGAGGATTTCTCCTCAAAAATTTAACCCCGAATTTATGATTTCGGTTCAATCATTAATTTTACCTGAAAATTTGCCGTTTTCAATAAGCAATTTGTGGATTTGGAAACTTAAATCAACTATCTTAGCAAATGGCCTCCGACAATCCTTCTTTTGGTTAATGCCCAGGTTGACTCTTTGTAATAAACTATTAGATGTTCGTGCAATTGGAAGTCTTGAAAATGGAAACTCGGGAAACGAAAACACCCTCTGCTCTCCCCGATCATGCGCTGGTTCATGCTGGCCATGGTTCTGGCCAACATCGCCGGGTCGATGGCGCCGCTGCTCATGCCCATCTACCTCACCGAACAGGGTGCCAGCGTGGGGCAGGTGGGGCTGGTATTCACAATTACTTCCATCGTTATTTTGTTTTTACAGATCATCGGCGGCTGGGTCTCGGATTCCATCGGCCGGCTGCGTGCCATCGCCATCGGAAGCGTGGGCGGGATCATCGGCTTCGTCGCCCTCATCATCGCCCCCACCTGGCAATGGATGATCGTGGCGCTGGCTATTTACCAGATCCCCTTTGCCCTGGTGGGACCCAGCTTCAATGCCTTCATCGCTGAAAATTCCACCGAGGATAACCGCGGAAAGGTTTATGGCATAACCGGGACCATCTACCAGGTGACCGGGGTGGTCGGTCCGCCGCTGGGAGGTTTGATCGCGGGACAGTATGGCTTCAAACCCATGCTCTTTGTAGCCGGCTGCCTTTATTCCCTCGCTGCCGGTCTGCGCATCTGGATGGCCACCACCATGCATTCCCCAGAGGAAAAACGCAGCCAGCCCATGTCGATGAAATCATTCAAGAGTGGTATGACCACGGTTTTCGCCCTGCTATTTGGAGGGGGCGTCATCACCTGGATCTTCATCACGGATGGGATCAACGATATCGCCAACCAGCTCACCAACAACCTGCAACCGCTTTACCTGCAGCAGGTGGCCGGGATCACCGTGGAACAGATCGGTTTGCTGGGAGCCATCTTCTCGATCGCCATGATGACGGTGCCCATGGTTTCAGGCAGGCTCTCGGACCGCTACGGGGAGCGTGTGCCGATCTTTTTCGGTTTTCTTACGATCTTCGCTGGCACTGCTGATTTTCCTCTCCTCCCGGCAATTTCCTGGGATTCGCCATCGTTTGGGCGGTCTTCGGGCTTGGCGTGGGGCTGCTGGGCCCTGCCTACCAGGCGTTGATCTCAAAGGTTGTACCCGCTCGGATGCTGGGTACCTTCTCGGGTATTTTCTATAGCAGCGTCGGGTTCATCTCCCTGGCAGCTCCCTGGCTGGGCGCCAAGATGTGGGAAAACTGGGGACCCAGGTCACCCTTCATCGCCACGGCGGTCGCCACAGCCGTTGTGTTGCCCATCATTTGGATCAAGTTCAAACTTCCAGAGAAATCTGAAAAGCCGTTGGAAGAATCGACTCCAGCGTGATCCATTGTTCATTTTTGCTGCAAGTCCGAATTTAATTGCTCAAATTTGTTATGCCCACGGACTACCCGCACCCTGTCGAATATCGCCAATAGCATCACTATCGCGTTGATGTTGTAGAGGATCGCAAACATCTTCGCGAGAGGTGTCGTTGGTACAAAATCGCCATACCCGATCGTTGCAGCGCTGATCACGCAGAAATAGAGTGAATCAAGATAACTCCATCCCTCGAGGAAATGAAAAATGAGCATTCCTCCCAGAAGAACTCCGCCCGCCCATAAAAAAATTGGGCGGGAGTCTTTATCCTGCATCACATCGAATAAGAACAGCTTCTTTATCGGTTGATTTCTTTCGATCCAACGGATATCTTTTCCTTCTGGTTGGTCTTTAGACATGCTTTCCTCCGATCAATTTGTTTGATTTGACTCTCAAGCTGGGATTATTTCTTGGATATTAAGGAGTATTTCGAATCCTCGAGGCTGTGTGGTTCAGATCGAGGAATGGTTGAGGATTTGGGAGATCGCTTTCTTCAGGATCCCGCCTTGCAGCAGGGTTTCCATTTCCTGGAGTGTATCCACCCTCACCCTTACCTGAAATACGACCTCATTTCCGTTATCCTTCACCGCGCAGACGTTGATCCTTCCACCTGGCTCCATGGTCGAAATTGCAGGGATCGAATATTTCTCCTTGCCTGTCAAGCCAAGGAATTGAACCCCCTGCCCTTCCAGGAATTGCAGCGGCAGTACCCCCATACCCGCCAGGTTGGCGCGGTGAATACGCTCGAACGACCCGGCTATGACCGCCCGCACCCCCAACAGCAGCACACCCTTGGCCGCCCAGTCGCGGGAGGAGCCTGTTCCGTACTCCTTCCCGGCGAGAATGACCAGTGGCACTCCTTCCTTGCGGTACCGTACTGCGGCGTCAAAAATATCCATCTGCTCCCCATCCGGAAGGTGCAGTGTCCTCCCACCCTCCACGCCTGCAACCAGCAAATTCTTCAACCGGATGTTGGCCAGGGTACCCCGCGCCATAACCTCGTCATTACCCCGGCGGGATCCATAGGAATTGAAATCTGCAGGTTGAACTCCCCTGCTTTGCAGATAGCGTCCCGCCGGGCTGGTAGGTTGGATCGCGCCGGCCGGGGAGATGTGATCAGTGGTGATCCCGTCGCCAAATACCGCCAGGGCACGCGCGTTTTGAATTCCCGCGTTCCAATCCACATCCGGGAGGGCAGCAAAGGGCGGCTCTTTCAAGTAATCGGATGAGGGGTCCCAATCGTAAACTAAACCCGCTTTGCCCTTCAGCGCCTGCCACTCCCGGCTGCCAGTTTGCCCGGCAAGCCTGTTGCGATGGAAGGCTTCTTCATTCACAAACTCAGCGGTCAGCGCATGGATTTCCGCCTCATCTGGCCAAAGCTGGTCAAGAGTGACCGGTTTTCCCATCTTATCCATGCCCAGCGGATCGTGGGTGAGGTCAATATCCATCCTGCCCGCCAGGGCATAGGCCACGACCAGCGGCGGTGAGGCCAGATAGTTTGCCCGCACCAGGGGCTGCACCCGTCCTTCGAAATTGCGATTGCCCGAAAGCACTGCAGCAGCCACCAGTTTGGATTCATCAAGCGCCTGGCTGATGGCTGGATCAAACGGACCGGAATTCCCGATGCAGGTCATGCAGCCATACCCGGCCAGGGTGAACCCCAAAGTCTCCAGTTTTTCCAGCAGACCGGCTCGGGCGAGATAGTCAGAAACCACCCGCGACCCCGGCGAAAGGCTCGCCTTGACATACACAGGCAGACGCATCCCCCGCGCCAGCGCGTTCCGTGCCAGCAAACCAGCCGCGATCATCACGTAGGGGTCGGAGGTGTTGGTGCAGGAGGTAATGGCTGCCAGTACCACAGCACCCTGAGGTAGTTCCACTTTCTTCCCATCCAGTTCGACCGATATTGTTTCCTCAATTTTCTCCTGGTTCAGCCCATACCCATCCTCAAGCACCGGTTTGCCAAGTTTGGAAAGAAAATCCTGTTTGGCATCAGAAAGCGCCACCCGGTTTTCTGGTTTCTTTGGACCAGCGATCGAAGGAACGATCAAATCCAGGCTCACTTCCAGAATCTGGCTGAAATACGGTTCCGGGGAATCGCTGGAGTGGAGAAGCCCCTGTGCTCGGAAATAGGAATCCACGAGGTGCACAGTGCTCTCTTCCCTGCCCGTCAGCCGCAGGTAATCCAAAGTTTTTTGATCGACCGGAAAATAACATGTGGTGGCGCCATACTCCGGTGCCATGTTCGCGATCATAGCCCGCTCCGGCACGCCCAACTTCTCCAGCGCCGGTCCGGTGAACTCGATGAATTTATCCACCACCCCCAGGGCGCGCAGCTTTTGGACGATCGTGAGCGTCAGATCGGTGGGGGTCGTGCCCTGAGGAAGGCTGCCGGTCAGCCGCACACCCACAACCTCCGGGATCGACAGCTCAAGCGGGTTGCCAAGGAGGGCAGCGATGGCTTCGATCCCGCCCACCCCCCAACCCAGCACTCCCAGCCCGTTGATCATGGTTGTGTGCGAATCGGTGCCGATGACCATATCCGGTATGGCCATCGGAAGGCCTTCATTTTCCTGCAGCCAAACCACCGGCGAGAGCGCCTCCAGATTGACCTGGTGGACGATGCCAGTGCCTGGCGGGATAAGCCGAAAATGCTGAAAGGCTTGCTGCGCCCAGTGTAAGAATTGATAGCGCTCGCGGTTGCGCTGGAATTCAAGCTCCAGGTTCTTTTGAAACGCTTCCGGGATACCGGTGTAATCCACCTGAACTGAATGGTCCACCACCAGGTCCAGAGGGATGAGCGGGTTGACCCTGGCCGGGTCACCCCCCGCCCGGTCAACCGCTGCCCTAAGGGAAGCCAGGTCGTTGAGCACTGGCACGCCGGTGAGGTCTTGCATCACCACGCGCTGGGGAAAGATTGCGATCGTCCCCAGCTCCTTTTTCCCTGGAGCCCAACCGCTCAGCTTCGCCAGATCACCTTCTGAAGGTTTTCCTTCTCCACACTGGCGCAGCAGCATCTCCAGCAGCAGGCGGATCGAAAAGGGCAGGCTGGCAAGATCGATCCTTTTTTCCTCTGCAAGCGCAGGCAGGCTGTAATAAGCAATCGGTTTCCCATCCAGATTAATGTATCGAGTCGTTTTATGTGGGTCAGCCATGGGGTTATTTCTCCATATGCTCAAGGATAACGCGGGCAAATTCCCGGGTCCCAACCCGCATGGCTCCGGGCATCATATCCGCAAAGTCCGGCGTCACCCTGTGGGATCGAATGGCGCCTTCCACCCCGGCCAGGACCATGTCGGCGGCTTCGCCCCAGCCCAGGTAGCGCAGCATCATCTCGCCCGAGAGGATCAGCGAACAGGGGTTGGCTGAATCCTTCCCGGCGATATTCGGGGCGGTACCATGCGTGGCTTCAAACACCGCGGCGCCGGTCTCATAATTGATATTCGCCCCAGGGGCGATCCCCAGTCCGCCCACCTGGGCTGCAAGTGCATCGCTGATGTAATCTCCGTTCAAATTGGTGCATACGATCACATCAAATTCACCTGGGGTAAGCAGCACTTGCGCCAGGGCGGCATCCACGATCATATCGTTGACCAGGAGCTTTCCCTGGGCAGGCGTCCCGAAGGATACCACCTGACCGAACTCTGATCGCGCCGTTTCATATCCCCAGGTCATGAATCCCCCCTCGGTGAACTTCATGATATTGCCCTTGTGAAGCAGGGTCACCCGGGAACGATTATTGATGAGTGCCCAACGAATGGCAGCGCGGACGATCCGTTCAGAGCCTTCCCGCGAGATGGGCTTGATCCCAATGGCAGAGCTCTCCGGAAAACGGATCTTCTTATATTCATCCGGGAAGGACTGCTGAAGGAATTCCATTAGGATCTTGTTTTCAGATGATTGCGCCTGGAACTCCACACCCGCATACACATCCTCCGTGTTTTCACGGAAAACGACCATTTTCACCCGCTCGGGGTTGCGAACAGGCGAAGGAACACCCTCGAACCAGCGCACCGGGCGCACGCAGGCGTAAAGATCCAATATTTTTCGCAGGGCAACGTTCAGGCTGCGCCCGCCCACTGCCACGGCCGTGGATAGCGGACCCTTGATGGCCACTTTTGCAGCTTCGATCCGACTCAGTGTTTCCTCTGGCAGCCCCTTGCCAACCGCCTGGCGGGCTTTTTCCCCGGCCAGCAACTCTTGCCATTGGATCCTGCGCCTGCCCCCATAAGCGTTTTTTACCGCGCCATCGAATACCGCCTGGGCGGCTGCCCATATCTCCGGCCCGATCCCATCCCCTTCGATATAAGGGATCAACGGCATATCCGGAACCTCGAGCCCGTCCTTGCCCATCGCGATCAATCCATCTGATTTTGCCATTTGTTAGGATGCCCTCCCAGGTTTGAAGGTCTTCTTTTAATATATTATGAAATTATCAGGCTTGACGAATTCGAATTTTAACACTATACTTGTACCATGTATAGGGACAATGTACCAATATACAGGACAGACGAATCACCCGCTATGACCCATTCACTTGAGCGGGCCATTTCCATCCTGGATTGCTTCACTGCCGACAAACCCGAACTTGGCGTACGCGAAATTGCCCGCCTCACCTCGCTTTCGCCCAGCACAGCCGGGCGGCTGATGGCGGCACTTAAGGACCTCAACGTTCTGAATCAAAACCCAGCCACCCGCGGCTACTCGCTGGGCGGCAAGGTGCTTGCCTGGGCTGGGGTGTATGGCGCCAGCCTGGATGTACGCACGGTGGCACTGCCCTTCATGCAGGAACTTCTCACGGCGACGCAGGAAACAGTCAGTCTGTATGTAATCGAAGGGGGCGAGCGCCTGTGCGTGGAGCGCCTGGAAAGCGCGCGCGCGATCCATTTCAGCGCCAGGGTGGGCCGAAGGCTGCCCATCACCGCCGGGGCTGCCGGCAAGGTGCTGCTGGCGTTCATGACTCCCTCCCGCCGCGAGGAGATCCTCAGCCGGGTGGATTGGACCCCCTTTACCGGTAACACAGTCACCGATCAGGCTGCCTTCCGCGCTGAACTGGATACGATCCGCCAGCGAGGATACGCAGTAAGCATGGGCGAATGGCAAAGCGATGCCGCCGGGGTGGCCGCGCCCATCCTCGGCGCAGGCTCTGAGATCCAGGCAGCGCTCACCATCTCCGGTCCCATCCAGCGCTACACGCCCGAAGTGATCGATGATTTCTCCGCCAGGATCCTGAAAGCTGCCCGGATCATCTCCAGCCAGATGGGCTATACCCGCTGAGTCAACCGAAGGGAAGAAAACATGGACCTCATCAAAGAGAAAATCAGTACCCGGCTGCCCGAAATTCGCGAACGGATGAACCGAATCAAACGCGAGTACAGCAACTTCAAGGTCTGCGATGTAACGGTGGATCAGATTTACAGCGGTATTCGTGGTGTGATGGTTCAGGTTTCGGACGTCTCATACGTTGATCCAGTCGAGGGCATCCGCCTGCGCGGCTACACCGTCCCCGAGGTGCTCAGCCTGCTCCCCAAACAACCCGGGTCAAAATTGCCCATGGCGGGCGGGTTGTACTATCTGCTAATGGTGGATGAGCTGCCCACCTATGCAGAAGCCGCCGCAGTGGAAGCAGAATGGCAAAAACACGCCGGCGTGCCCGATTACGTCCTGAAGGTGATCCGCGCCATGCCCGCCGATACCCACCCAATGACGCTTTTCTCGCAGGGGATCCTGGCAATGCAGCGGGAATCGATCTTTGCCCAGGAGTATGCCCGCGGACTGGTAAAGAACGACTATTGGGAATCCTACCTGGAAGACGCCATCCGTCTCACGGCCAAATTGCCCTCGCTGGCTGCATATATTTATAACCACCGCTACAACGGGGATAAATACATCCCCCCCGACCCGGGTTTGGATTGGAGCGCCAACTTCGCCCACATGATCGGTAAAAGCGCGGACGCGGATTACAAGGAGCTTTGCCGCCTGTTCTTCATCCTGCACTCCGACCACGAGGGCGCCAACGTCTCGGCCCACGCAAGTTGGCTGGTGGCTTCGGCGCTCTCGGATGTCTACCTGGCATCATCCGCCGGGATGGATGGCCTCGCCGGTCCCCTGCATGGGCTGGCCAACCAGGAATGTCTGCGCTGGCTGCTTGGCGTGCGCGAGTATTTTGGGCGCATCCCGGATCGGGAAGAGCTTAACGGGTTTCTTGCAGGTCAGCTTGCCGCAGGCGCGGTCATCCCGGGTTATGGGCATGCCGTGCTGCGTATCACCGATCCCCGTTTCACTGCCCAGTTGGAATTTGCCAATGAGTATCTGCCTAATGATGAACTCATCACCCTGGTTAAATCCATCTACGAGGTGCTGCCTCCGCTGCTGACGCAGACCGGCAAAGTGAAGAACCCCTGGCCAAACGTGGATGCCATCAATGGTGCTCTGCAATATCACTTTGGCGTTACGCAATACGAGTTCTATACAGTGCTGTTTGGTGTCAGCCGCATCCTCGGGCTTTCCACCCACGCGGTTTGGGCACGGGCATTAAACCGACCGATCGAGCGTCCCAAATCCCTTACAACCGCCATCCTGGAGCAGATGATCCAGGGTACCCCAGCAGGGTGATATTACCCTTTTCTTACGGGATGGGGTACAATGACTGAAGGATGGCTGCATTGCGCCGCAACTTTAAGAACATCGCTGTAACCTTCCTTGTGGTAAAACTTCTTAAGGATAAGGGCTGCCCATGATCAAATATCCATTCTCATTCAATGAGGATCCACAGAACCCTATCACCGGCTCCCTCGAACTGGAAAATCCGCTCCCCTACCCGCAAGGCACACAGGGGAGCGCTCTTTTTCGCCCGGGCCGCATCCGCCTTGAGAGCGGCATAACCCTGGAACTGGTTCTCTACCATAACCGGGCAACCTCCGAGTTTATTTACCTGCACCGTTACCCTTTTGACCGCGAGCTGATGGACCTGCTGGGTGTGCCGGCTGATGCTCTGCAAGGCAGAAAGACCATCACGCTTCCAGGGCAGCTTTGCATGGGCGCTCGCCGCTCCCACCTGATCGGGTCGGCAGTAGATACCATTTTTCATGCCCCGCAGCTTCAGGAAGTTCTCTCCACCCGTAAGCAGCACAACATCGCCATTTTTCCCATTGCCAGGGAGGGATTGAAATACGGCGTCGCGGAATCCATCCATCACGCCCGCGGATATTATTGCGACGAAGTCCTTCTGGATGCGCATCATGTATTCGATAGCTCTGTACCCGTCTATAACCGCAAAGTGGAGTTGGGGATTTTTAAAGATAAAGACCTCGACCGCGTCCAGCACGAGAACATCACGGCTGCATTCATCGCCGATAGCATCGCCTCCGGGCTTGTAATGCGCGAAGTCATTTCTCACATCCGCCAGCGCTTTGAAAATATCGAACACGTGGAAGTGGTCTCTCCCCTGGCAACCATCCGCGGTCTGTGCCGTGTGGCAGAAGCCAACCGCGAGGCCGGATCCAAGATCCGGGTGCATGTATTTGAGACCATCTTGAACGCGTTGCCCCCCGATTATTACTATTCGGCACATTATGCCGACCTGGATCTGCACATCCGCCCCGAGCTGGAGAAGGATTACCGTGCCTGGTGGGGTCTGGATGAACATGGGAATGAGGTTGCTGCCACTGCCTGCGCCGGTTATGGCTGGAGCGAGGTTTTTTATTCCCCCCGTAAGCAGGTGGAGATGATCAATGGAGAGCTGCGCGCTCGACACGATTTGACCATCGCCGATATCGTTTTGAGAAATCACCCGGATTAAACAAAATCGGGTGGCGAGCCACCCGATTTTTTTATTTACTGCAGTGATTAGGCTGCTGGTGTTGCACTGTCATCGAAATAGTTATGTTCGACAACTTTCAGTTCCCAATTGCGGTTGCGGCGGATCTGCAGAACAGTACCGGCGATACCCACAACCAGGAAAACGATCACCCACCAAACTGAATCCTTGAGCACCAGGGCAAGTGCGTTCTTGCCAAATGCTTCGGGGGGGAATCCGAAAGCTGAAAGAACACCAAGGATGATCGCGCCAGCGCCGATGAAGGAGGTGGCAATGATGATCATGTACTTCTGGATATTCAGCACAAATGCAAGGACCGCGAAAATGACGCCGAGGGCGAGCGCAACCAGGAAGGTCAGGATCGTCAGATCAGCGTTGAAGAGGCCCATGATTGCGTATCCCAGGGCATAACCAAAGGAACCGATGAAGATTGCAACCCCGATGAACCAGAAGAAATAGGACAGCACAGCGAAAATGATCGCGACGATGAAACCGACCACCCAGCTTGTTACGGTTGCCAGGAAGGCAGTGCCGAAGAGCGCGGTCATCGCCTGCGCGCCGATCATGAAACCAAAGAAGAAACCAAAGATCGGCAGAAGGATCAGGAACCAGCGATAGCCATTCAGGACCATCGCAAGCCCGACCAGGACGACAATTAAAGCTCCACAAAGCAGTTGAAATGACATTTCTTTCCTCCAAATTAGATTTTCATTAAGATTATAACACTTCCCGTGTAATAGAGTTATGGTACGGGGTTTTTACCACCCATATTCTCCGTACCCCAGACTTGCATGAGTTTCCCGTAAAACTTGACCGCTTTCACCATTTCAACCACCGGGATGCGCTCATCCACGCCATGCTCCAATCCTTCGAAACTTGGGTCCATCACCACCGGAGTGAAGCGGTAGATATTTTCGCACACTTCCACGTAATGCCCACAATCCGTTCCGCCCAGCATCACGAACGGCGCATCCGGGTAATTTCCATAGGTCTTGTGAATGGCTGCTTGCAAACCTTTATACACTGAGCCCTTGGTTGGGGAAGGCCCCACAGCCTCATTTGCCTTCCCCTCCACTGGGGTGAAGCTGATACGGTCATCTCCAATGTATTTCTTAATGTGGGCCATCACCTCGGCAATCGTATGGTTAGGCAGTAGACGGAAGTTGGCATATGCAGTGGCTTCCTCGGGGATAGTGTTATCCTCCGTACCGGCGTGAAAGATTGTAACCACCGACGTCGTGCGGATATAAGCCCGGGTTGTATCATCCCGGTCCATCCGCTTTCTTCAAGATAGGACCGAATAGCCAGAGGTTATGCCAAGCGATCTGCTCCCAAAGCGGAAAGTAGGGGCCAATGGTGGTGAATAATGTTTTTGCAGTATGGATCTTGCTTGGGATGCGTTGCTTCCAAACCCGCGAAATTCCTCTAGCCAGGATGTTAATCGAAGTCTCTCTAGGGGGCGCAGAGGAATGTCCGGCTTCTGTTCGGACATGGAACTTGATTGTGAGGTAACCCTTTTCACCAACCCCGATCAACGCCACCGGTGGTTTCACTTCGGGGATGATCCCAGAAACAATCCCCCCGCCTTCATCCACGATGGCGGATAGATGGATTTTTTTTTCCTGAAGCCATTTTCCCACGTAAGCCGCCCCATTCACACCCCCCGTTTCCTCATCATGACCAAAGGCGAAATGGATCGTCCGCTCCGGTTTGTAACCCTGCCGCAGCAGCTCTTCCGCTGCTTCCATGATCCCGATCAGCTGGTTCTTAATATCCAGGGAACCCCGACCCCAAACGAACCCGTCTACGAGCTTGCCTTCGAATGGCGGATGAGTCCA
>CAWDZA010000017.1:0-87603 GCA_963806635.1 uncultured Chloroflexia bacterium
CTACCGTCAGGCAACCGATAAAATCGTCGGCATCTCGGATGAGGCAGCAGCTTTCCTGGAAGAACACTTCTAGCACAAGAGAATTGGATAGTGATATTGCATATCAGGGATTCCCGAATAAATGGTGAAACCGAGCGAGAAAGCGTGAACGCTCCATGACCACAGGAGGCGCAGATTTGGAAAAACGGCTATCCCTATTGAAGCGTGAGGTGCTTGCACGAGGATTCGATCGGCATCCATCCATCCTGAAGTCCACTGCAGATCTGCCGACCGAGCTTCAATCGGAGGAAGCAAGAAAGCTTGCCGAAAGTGATGGTGTTCAGAAGATCATCTTCTTTCCCCAGCAGATCCAGCGCGGGTGGAGTTACATCCCAAAGCAAGCCTTGATCTTTACCAATAACGGCATAATCCATCTGCTCGCTTCCATCTGGCCGGGAGAAGAACCTCAGGTCACCCGCCTGGAAAGCTCCAGCCTGATGTATTTGAAGGCAACCCTGATATTACTGTATGGCTTCCTGGAAATCGCCTCGGGAGGCCAGGGTTCACCCACACAGCTTGGGGTGGAATTCAATGCGGTCTATTGGGACCTGTTCGCGCCTGCCCTGCAGCGATGGATAACCCTCTCCAATGCTCTCTACTTCGGGGGTATCGATAATGCCCCGGTTACCCCAGCGATACAGGCGGAGATTGACGAGTTGCCCCTCAAATTCGCGAACGGCTTGCGCATCCACGGACTGCTGCCCGGCGAGAACCTGGAGGAGATCGTATTCCAACCAGGCACATGGAAACGTCCGTCTTTTATTCTTCCGCAAGCAGGTCACCGCCGATACGCTCATGCTGCTCACCACGAACTTCTGGGTGATCCTCCAGGAGGAGGTGGGGGTTAAGCAGGGCTGGATCGTCTCTTACATTCGTCGGGATAGCATACAAGGTATCCTGGAACAGGGTCACGATCTTTGGAGCGAGCTGGCCATTAAATTGAAGCGAAGTGATCAAACCGCCGATTATTGCGTTGCTGCTGCCAATTGAAGCAGCCCGGAAATGGAGAGTGGTGTGGGAAAAGCATGGCGGGTGGTGGCAGGAAATTCTGGATACAATCAAGCAGCAACCCTAAAACCCGCCGGCATTAAAGAAAACCCAACGCAATGAGACACGAATTTTCCAGAGTGCACCCCGACCTGCGACCAATCGCCCAAAGAACTCCGGCGTTTCTATTCAGCCGTAAAACCCTCTGGCTTACCAAACGGTTGGTCGGCCTCACCCCTCCACCCCATCCCCCGGAAGATATCCTTATTCAAAACCGATCTTTCCTCTCCGGCGATCAAAAGCAAAAGACCAGGGTCAGGATCTACCGTCCAAAATCTGTGAATGCGCCCAGCCCGGTTCTGGTCTGGATGCACGGCGGCGGGTACGTGATGGGTAAACCAGAAATGGATGAATGGCGCTGCGTGGGGTATGCCCGCGAGGCGGGAATCACGGTGGTTTCCGTTGATTATCGCCTCGCGCCCAAACATCCGTTCCCGGCGGGGCTGATGGATTGCTACAATGCATTGAGATGGGTGGATGCCAATCCCGGTGAGCTTGGTATTGACCCGGCACGGATCGCGGTTGGGGGAGCCAGCGCCGGAGGAGGGTTGGCTGCAGCGCTGGCACAGATGGCACTCGACCGGCAGGTGGTCACACCGGTTTTTCAATTGCTTGTTTATCCCATGCTGGATGACCGAACCGCGCTGCGGATGGACCTGGATGACAGCGACAACTTCACCTGGAGCCAGGAAAACAACCGTTATGGATGGGAGTCCTACCTTGGGCGGAAATGTGGATCGGAAGACCTGCCCGCCTACGCCGTGCCTGCCCGCCGGGAGGATCTTTCAAGTTTACCTCCGGGTTGGATCGGCGTGGGGGCCCTGGATATCTTTCACGATGAAGATATGGAATATGGGAACCGGTTGAAGGCATGCGGTGGGGAATGCCAAATCGAAATCATTCCCGGCGCGTTTCATGGTTTTGATGTTTTCGATCCAAATATTGGGATCGTGGGGGAGTTTTGGAGTTCGCAATTGACTGCGCTGAAAAAAAACTTGTTCGCATAGAATATATGAACAATAATTACTCCTGACAATTAACAGAACAGGATCTAACGATGAAAGCGATCATTTGCACTGCCTATGGTTCTCCAGATGTCCTTCAATTGCAGGAGGTGGAAAAACCGCAGCCAAAAGCTGACCAAACCCTCATCCGCGTTTATGCCACCACCGTTTCTAGGGCGGATCTCGAGATCAGGAGTTTCCGCTTTTCCGGCCTGATATCTCTCCCCCTGCGGTTGTATTTCGGCTTGTTCAAGCCCAGGGTGCGCATTTTGGGGGAGGATTTTGCGGGTGTGGTGGAGCAGGTCGGTAAAAACGCGACCTCCTTTGCCGTTGGGGACCGGGTCTGTGGAACCAGCGGGATCGGGCTGGGGGGATACGCGGAATACATCTGCGTGGGCGGAGCGAACGCAACGAGCGTCCTGGCAAAAATTCTACCCGGCATGGGTTTTACGGAAGCCGCCGCCATTCCTTACGGGGGATTGGAGGCGCTTGGCTTTCTGCGCAAGGGAAATATCCAGAAGGGGCAAAAGGTCCTGATCATCGGCGCGGGCGGGAGCTTTGGCACCTACGCGGTGCAGCTGGCGAAATACTTCGGCGCCGAGGTCACTGCGGTGGATAGCGCGGGAAAGCTGGATATGCTGCGTGCCATCGGCGCTGATCACATCATTGATTACACCAAGCAGGATTACACCAAATTGGGCGAAGTATTTGACCTGGTCTTCGACGTGATCTGCAAGATCCCGCTCGAACAGCATCTGCGCCTCCTACGCCCGGGGGGTACCTGCCTGCTGGCCAATCCTCAGGATGATCATTTCTTTAAGGGATTCCAAGCCAATAGAAAGAAAGATAAAAAGGTTGTCTTCGGGGTGGATAGCGGTTCGGAGGAGGATTTAAAATTCCTCCTGGAGCTGACCGCAACCGGGAAGATAAAGCCGATCATCGACCGAACTTTCACCCTGGAAGAAATGGTTGAAGCCCACCGCTACGCGGAAACGGAACAGAAAAAAGGAAATATCGTGATCACCGTCAGGGATGAAAACACTGATCGGTAAAAGCATGATCATTAATGGATAGGGAAAAACTCATGGGAAACCTCCAGGAGACATTTGAACGAATACCGACGACAACTCGAAAAGGGGGAAATCCAGCAGGCGTATCGCGGTTTGATGGTGTACATGCTCTCCCTGCGGTCTTATTTTCAGAAGCAATATCCTGAATTTGAAGTCCCCGGCAACCTCTACTTCGGGTACATGGACATGACGTATTTCGCCATTATTCCGCCGGAATTAAAACAGCGGAAGCTTAAGGTGGCGGTCGTATTCCTCCACGAAGCATTCCGGTTCGAGGTTTGGCTTTCGGGAGCAAACCGGCAGGTCCAGGTGGATTGTTCGAACCGCTGCGGGGCAAAGGATGGAACAAGTACAAACTAACCGCCGATCCGAAAGCCAGTGATTCCATTTTGGAACATGTCCTGGTGGCAGAACCTGATTTTAGCGATCTGGATGCACTCACCAAAGTGATAGAAATCGGAACGGCTAAATTCATAGGAGATCTCGAGGATCTCCTTTCAGAACTTGGAAGGTGATCAATGAAAAAACTCGTCACCGGCGCCACGGGATTCATCGGCTCAGCCATCGTTCGGGAGCTGCTCCAGGATGGCGAAGAAGTGAAGGTTTTCATCCGCGAAACCAGCGACACCCGCAACATCGATGGCCTGGATGTGGAACGCGCGTACGGGGATATCCGCGATGGGGACTCCATGAAGAAAGCGCTCGCCGGCTGTGATACGCTCTACTTCACCGCAGCCTATTTCCACCACTGGACTCCGGACAAGAATTTGCCATACGAGATCAATGTGGGGGGAACGAAAGCCTCGCTTCAGGCTGCCCTTGAAGCCGGCGTGGAAAAAGTGGTGTACACCAGCACGAACAACACCATGGGGGCGCACGGTCCCGTACCGGTGGATGAGACTGCCGAATTCAACCACTGGAAAACGGGGGATAATTATTCGCTCTCCAAGTACTACGCCGAAGTGGAAGCCCGGAAATTTGTGGAAAAGGGTCTGCCGATCGTGATCGTCAATCCCACCCTGGTGATTGGCGCGCATGATATCAAACCCACCCCCTCCGGGCAGATGATCATCGACGTCGCCACCGGCCAAATGCCCGGGTATATCGAAGGCGGCACCAACGTGATCGACGTGGAGGATGTGGCCCACGGCCATATCCAGGCTTCCAAAAAGGGGCGGATCGGCGAGCGGTACCTCTTTGGGAACCGCAATATCGCCGTATCGGATTATTTCAACCTGATCGCAGAGATCGCGGGTGTGAAACCACCCACATTCCGCATTCCCTACCATCTGGCTGTTGCGCTCGGCTATGTTTTCGAATTTGGATCCGCGATCACCAAAAAACCGCCGGTCGTGACTGCTTCCGAGGTCCGCATCGGGAAAAAGCAGGAATACTATGATTGTTCGAAGGCGGTTAAGGAGCTGGGTTTACCCCAGACGCCGATCGAAGAAGCCATCCGGAAGGCGATTGGAATGGTTCAAAGAAAATGGATATCTAGGATAAAACAGGGTAAACGCAACCACAGGAGATCATATGAATCATTCTCATACACCTTGTTTACTTGCCGCCCCACTCGTTGATAACGGCCGCGGTGTATTTGTCCTGTCTGCTTGATGTCGCTCCATTCCGCAAAAAAACCGTATAGCCGAAAAAAATCGCATGAATATGCACAACAACCAACATTGGAGAATACATGAATAATACATTCACAGTATCATCCATCCCGGCGATGATTACTTGGAAAAATATGCCTTTAAAAAGCACCAGTGATGCCGGACAACAGATCAGCATCACGTCAGGTGCTTATACCGATTGGTTCATTGATCCTGCCGGGGGGCAAGGGAAGAACAATGCCCCAATCGCGCTGTTTGTGCCGCCAGACCCGGCTTTTTGCCTCCAGGTCAAAGTCACGGTCGGGTTTTCTGCAACCTATGATGCCGGAACATTATTCGTATATGCCAATGATGCGTTCTGGGCCAAGTTATGTTTTGAATACTCGCCCCAGCGACAACCAATGATCGTTTCGGTTGTAACACGAGACGTTTCCGACGACTGTAATTCGGTGGTGGTTGGGAACAATTCAGTTTATTTGCGAGCCTATCGAAAAGGGGATATTTTCGCATTTCATTATTCGCTGGATGGTCAATATTGGCCTTTCGTGCGTTACTTCACAATGGGGGATTTGGGGCAGTTGAGGATGGGTTTTTCAGCCCAATCTCCAACGGGTCAAGGCTGTAAAGTGGATTTTTCAGAAATTCGATATACGCCACGTATCTTGTCGGATCTCCGGAACGGAGAGTGAACCTCACCGAGGAAAGAGCATTTTGTTCTGGGTTAAATTTCAATACCCGCCTAATTCACAGAAAGGATTTATTAATGGCTGACGGAAATTCTTCGAAAGATTCTACGGAACCCAAACGGGTAACCTTTCCAACACATATTCTCCAAACCGGAAAAAACACCACCGGCATCGAAGTTCCTGCCACTGTGATCGAACGATCTGGGCAGGCGGAAAGCGCCCACTCGTGAAGGTGAAGGTCAACGATTACGCCTACCGGAGCGCGGTGGCGGTGATGGACGGGAAATACATGATCAGCATGAGCTCGGAGCACAGGCAAGCGGGCGGCTTTCAGGGTGGCGATGAGGTGAATGTCACCCTGGAATTGGACCTGGAGCCGCGCACGGTGGAAATCCCTGAAGACCTGAAAAATGCGTTGGTTGCAGGGAGGGTCATGGAAGCCTTTGAAAAATCCACGCCCTCGATGCAGAAGGAATACGTCCGCTGGGTGCAGGAAGCGCAGGCGTCGGAAACCCGCAATCGGCGGATAGCGAAAACGGTTGAGAAATTGAAAGGGTGACAGAGTTTTCCTTCCCGGGAAAATCTGTTTTTTGAAATTTTTCAGCAAATGGAGACAAAATGCTGAATCCACAACCGACCGATTTTCTGGCGTTCCAACCTCAGGCAAGGGGCAGGGCGTGCTCGTCCTGCACGCCTGGTGGGGTTTAAACGATACCATCAAGGATTTCTGTACCCGCCTGGCTGGGGAGGGGTTCACTGCTTTCGCGCCGGATCTTTATCATGGCAAGCTCGCCACCACCATCCCGGAGGCGGAAGCGCTGCGGGATGCGCTGGATTGGAAGAAATGCCATTCCCGAGGTCAGCGCGGCGGCGGAATACCTGCAGGGGCGCAGCGGGGAGCCGGAGAAAGGCCTGGCTGTGATCGGGTTTTCGCTGGGGGCGTTCTTTGCGCTGAACCTTTCCGCCACAGATCCGGAGCGAATCGGGAAAGTGTCGTGTTCTACGGCACCGGACCGGCGGATTTCACGAAATCCAGGGCAGCCTACCCGGGCACTTCGCGGAAAACGATGCCTTTGAGCCGGATTCAGAAGTGGCGGGTTTGGAAGAATCCCTGGAGGGGCGGGGCGAAAGGTGAATTTCCACCGTTACCCAGGCACCGGGCACTGGTTCTTTGAGCCCGACCGCGCGGATGCTTATGATCCCACAGCCGCCAGCCTGGCGTGGGAGCGGACCCTGGCATTTCTGGCAGATCCCTCTTAAGGAGAATTCCCATGGAAAACAGTTCACATCTCTATATTATGTGGACCACAGGCGACCCCGTGACCGCTGAAAAAATGGTGTTCATGTATTGTGGTAATAGCCTGCGCAACGGTTGGTGGGAGGAGGTGACCATTATCATCTGGGGCGCCTCCGCGAAGCTGGCGGGCACGGATGCCGGGATTCAGGAAATGATTAGGGAGCTGATCTCGCTGGGGGTGGAGTTCACCGCCTGCAAGCGCTGCGCGGAGGACCTGGGGGTTGCCTCGCAGCTGGAAGAGCTGGGGGTAGAGGTGAAATTCTGGGGCGCGCCGCTGACGGATTTATTGAAATCCGGCACGCATTTGATTACGATCTAAAACCACCATTTGTTATTGTTGTATAATTGATTCAATCAATTCGCAACCCTGAGGCGAAGCGCTTTGGGGTTGCATTTATTTAACAGGAGGTTTGAAATGAGCGAGCATGAATATACCCATCCGGAGTTGAAGATCACAGCGATCCTCTACGCCCAGGAAGGCCCGAGGTGGTGGATCATGTGAAAAGGACAGGGAAGTTACCGAAGACGATCCACAACGGCGGAATGGACATCGGATTGCGAATAACGATCGAGACGCAGCGGGATTGGACCCGGAGCTTAGCGCATGGATGAATAGCTGGTTTATGAAGCCATCCTGCGGGAGAATCGGCTGCCCGGGGGAGGGGCGAGGTTGGTGAAATGACCAGGATGACCGGATTAAATAAAAAAACGCCAAAATTCTGAGGATTACGATTGCCTATTGCATATTCATTAATATATGATAATATGGATATAAATAGTATAAATATAAATCCATTTGAATTTTGCAATTCCCTGAGGTGGATATGAAAAAACTACAGACGATCACATTTGCCGCGGTCACAATATTCATTGTGGTTGCCTGCAGCCTGTTTACGCCCAAGGAATCGCAAAACGATGGAAAGCTGGGAAATATCACTCCGAACGTGGCTGACCTCCCGGTTTTGGACCTTGAAGGACCCCTGCCATCTCCCGGCGCAGCCTCACTGAGGGCGCTCGCGGTGGATGAGCCGGGCGTTGCCGTTCTGGTGGATGACGTGGAGGCATCTGAACGGGCTGCCCTTCAAGCAGCCATAGAGATACTACAAGCTCAACTCCCCCCCACCAGCTCCACCCAGAATCTTGCCTCAGCGGACGGATCACAAATTGAGACCTCGAGCGCTGTTCGCCCGGCAGTCAAGGGTTTCCTGGCCAAACCAGCGATGATCCCGGTGGTTTACAGCCCCCCGGCTACCGTGCGCTCGGATGGAGTTGGTATAAGCGAAGCGGCTACTGTTGGGCTTCTGGTGAGCGGTTTTTCTGATAATTTTGTCAATCAATTGCCAGCCATGCCCACAAAGAGTGACTCCAAAACTACAAAAGAAGGGGATGCAACTACCAACATGAGCGTGGAGATGGGCAGGGGGGAGGATGGGTCCACGAAATTTGAAATGGGGTTGAAGACCGAAGCTTCGAAGGATAATACTTCCGCGAAAACGGAAATGACCGCTTCTGTGGATGGACAGCGCTGCCCGAATGCCGAAGGACAGGTGAGTTTCACGATCAAGGCCACCCTGGGCTCCGAATCGGGTGGGACGGGAACCACCCAGGATCTAACCGCGTTCGTGCGGGCAACGGTCGGCGATGACGCCGAGATAAGCAGCACCACTTTTGATGTGATCCAGGCAACCACGCAGACCAAGGGTGGGCGTACGATATATTTGGAGACGGGGACAACACTAAAATATGGTCAGGATTTCAATGAACAAAAGGAATCGAACAGGCGCATCGATCAAAAAACCGATAATGTCACCCAGGAGGATGTCAACAAATTGGATACGCCAGGGCTCACTGCTGCACGTGACCTTGGAATAGCTTCTCTGATGTCCGCAAAGAACGCCTGGCAGGATGGCAAGTGCGTCAAGATCGAAGCTCCCTCCCCGGGGAAAGTGGAGCCTGGCTCCACCACCCCGATCCCGGTCAAGGTCGTCTCGAGGTTTGATGGCGTCGATGCCCCCTCGAAATTAAAAGCAGCGCTCACTGGCGGCGCATCCATCGACCCCACCTCGCTTGGCAAGACGCCTGGGACCCTGACCTACACTGCCCCCGACGAGAAAGCAAAGAGCGCGACGATCCTGCTCACCGCAACCTCCAAACGCGGCAAGGCTACGCTCGAGCTAAACGCCAACACCGGCGAGAAGAAGAAGACCTACCATGTGATCGATACTCCCGAGATAGGCATGGGCTGGAGCGGAGATTGCATCGATGACCTCTCCAAACCCTTTACAGTGTTTTATAACGCACCTGGAATAACGAACTCTTACATAATCACACCGAGCAGTGCCACCGGCGGAAGCCTGGTCGAAAAACAACTCTTCGAAATGGGGGGGGTCACAATGAACTACACGGGTAATGGCAGCTACACCATCATTCCGGATAATAAAGATTCGGATGGCAATGTTTTTGGAATGGAAATTGTCTATAAAACATCAGGCAATGCAATAAGTTGCTCCGAAGGAAAATGCGTGACGACCAAAATGGAAAGCGGTAAAGGTGTACAGATACCGCTGCGCGTGCAGGATAAAGCATGCCCATAATCTTGAATCGTTGCCTGATTTGAAGCGCATAAAATCCAATTGAACGATTTTGAAAAGTTCCCTCCGATCGAAGGGAACTTTAATATTTCATCCTGGATTAGAAACCTTGCTGAATGAGAGTTCCGAACTGAGATCAGCCAGCCGCAATAAACCGGTTATCCAAAGCCCACCTTCCTTTTCACCCTTTCGCAATCAACCTCTCAACCCCTTCCCGGCCTCCTCGCGATCACCATGATCTCCATCTCATCCAGGAAGGGCGGATCGAGCCGCCAGTTCCCCGCCGTGCCGCCCGAGATGGCATCCACCTGAAATCCAACCTGCCGGAGCATCAGGCGCAGCTCGGTGGGAACGTAGGCACGCTCGCGGGTGGGGATGCTCTGCTTGCCAGCCGGGGTATCGATCTCCGTTCTCCCGTTTTCCACCATATTAAAAGGATCAAAGCTGCCTGACCGGATATCTGTATCGCTGTAGGTGCGGATGATGCGCATGCCGTTCAGGACGGTGAAAAGCGCCGGGGCACCCGGTTTCAGCGCGGCAAAGATCCTGGCAAAGATTTGCACATCGCGGTCGAAAGTATCCTCCAGGCTGAGGAGGGAAAGCGCCCCTTCGCAGATGGAATAAGCCGCGTCGTAAGGGCTGGAAGCCACAAAATCCTGGGCGGGGCTGCGAACCCATTCGATATTCGCCCCGGCTCCCGCGGCAGCTTTGCGCGCTTCGGCGAGCATCCCGCTGCTGATATCCACCCCGGTCATTTTGAAACCGCGTTTGGCAAGCTCCAGCGCGTGGCGCCCGGTGCCGCAGCCCACATCCAGAACCCGCATCCCGGGGGTGAGGTGCAGGTTTTCGATGAGGAAATCCACCTCGGTCAGGGTGGCTTTGACGAAAACCTCGTCCATGTATCGCGGAGCGTAATTATCGAAAAAGGTCTGCCAGTTATGAGGGGACATTGTTTGCCTCTGGGGAGAGTTTTCCTGACCCATATGGTTGATGGGACCGGAATAGCATTATAACGGTGTAGACCCGGAATAATGGTACCCATTTCCCCCTTTGCCTGGTTAAGCTTCAAATCATGATCAGGTCCAATGAATATGATTTATCATGCCTCCCCCATGAGATGCCAGGATATGACAACCCGAAGATTTTCGGAAAAGGCATTTCCTAAGGGTGATAAAAAACACCCTGCCTGGCAACAGGAAGGGTGAGGTAATTAGGGAAGGGTCATTCCCCAAGCGGGGTGTACACGTTTGGCGGGCCTTCCACGCCGGCCTGCTGCTGGGCGGCTTTAAGCTCTGGCGATTGGAAGAATTTCTGACCATTTTCGAGGGAATCCCATTGATATAGGATCGCCAACTTGTTTGGATCACCTTTGTCGTGGAAGATCTGGTGGGAAAGCTCACCGTTGGACTTACGCAGACCTGTGGAGGCATTAAAAACCTTCTCCCATTCCGCGAAGTCTTTTACCTTGATTTGAACAACCATTCCAGTCATGATATTGCTCCTTGCGCCTGGTGGCGCTGAAAAAGTTGAAGTAACTCATAAAATATGATAATAAATATCATATTTATCTATATTATATAGCGAATTATCGCCATCGCATTAGATTGGAGTGAGACTCTGGCGGGTGAGGGTATGATTCAACCGGGACAGATGAGCAGGGTAATCTCTACCTGGTGACATTACCCGGAGATAATTACCAGCTGGAGAGGAAATGTACGGAGGGAAAACCCCATTGAAAACCTGTTGAAACGGAATATAGTATTAATTATCGGATTGTCTCATCCCCCACCCATTGTTCTGCAAGGAGGAAAGAATGAACGATCTATGGCTGGCACTTTACTGGACGGGACCAATCGGAACCGGGATATTCCTGGCATGCCTGGGGATCCTCTTCTGGGGCATCAGCAAGCTGACGACCAACAAAGACAAGAAATAATCCGTCGCCGGGCGGTTAGCATTAGGAACCGCTTTTGAGAATGTATAAATTGACTGAGGGGTATTTTGGTTTTTAACGGAGAGTGATAATTTCCAATTAAAACCTTACTCGACTTCGTTTCCTTGGCTGGAGATTGGATCGTCGTGGAAAAACATCTCTTCCGGGGGATAAACCCACAACGCGAATCCGATCCCTGATTCACATTGGAAAACCCAATCGCTTTTTTTAATATCGTAATTGAAAGGAAACTGATGAAAAAGAACTCCATTCTTATCCTGATCGTGGTAATTTTCAGCTGCATCGCCATCCTTGCAGCCATTGCGGGCGGCTTCGCCCTGTCTTCGAAGCATCTGAAATCCTATCCTTTTTACCAGCAGGCCATGACGATGGTGCGGAACGACCCGGCGGTCATCGAACTGCTCGGCACGCCGATAGATGACAGCCTATTCGTTATGGGCACAGAGCGGAACTTCACGTACGGCGGCGGGTTAGGCAATGTGGATACTTCCATCCACGGGCCGAAGGGAAAAGCGACCCTTTCCATTTTCGCCACGTATGACGAGGGCCAGCCCTGGGTTGTTGAGGATATGACGATCCGCCAGGATAAGAAAATCATTCTTACTTATAAGAAATTATTCGGGGACAAGGGCTTTCAGCAACAATAATGATCAGCCGCGATGGAAATTTATGCACTGTGATCGCCGGCTGAACCCTGGCAAGTGTGAACCTGGGCGTGTGGAAATAAATTTCCTTCGTTTCGAAAGATGAGCGACTCCGCCGGCGAAAAAATTGAATTGGTGATCACACTGTCAGGAAAAAATAGACGATGAACAAAGGGAGAAGAGGATGAAGGAAGAGTTTATCCGCCAGTATGCCCACACCTGGAGGGTGTTTGTCAGGTTGGTCGAAGGTTTTGAACAGGCGGCCTGGATCCATACGGGCCGCAAAGCAATGACCCCGGCCCGCTTGGCATTTCATATTTTAAAATCAGCCAAATACTACCTTGAAGATCCTTCTCCAATTTTTTTCGCATCCGGGAAACTATTTGAGGCAAATTGGGAAACTGCTAACGAGGAAGATTTGCCTACCCAAAGGGACATCATCTTATGTATTGCTGAGATAAAAACCACAACGGAAGCCTGGTTATCTGAAATGGACTTTTCCGCAAAAAACACATCGTTCCAATGGGCGGGAGAAACGAAATTAGCCGTGGTCATTTTCTCGATGCGGCACACGCTTTACCATCTTGGGGAATTCAGTTCCCTGCTGAATGAAAGCAGAAACGGGGACGTGGGAGATAACTTTGCTTAAGGATGATTAATATTGGCTGCAGCTATCATTGAGAAGATGGTCAAGTACCGGATGATCCCGTATGTTTAAAAATAAAAGAAGACGGGGGTAAATTATTCAACCAAATCATACTGACCTAAAATATGATCCCATCCCGCCGCTGCTGGCCAGCGGCGATGAGGCTTTGATCTACTTCACTCGGCGGGACCTGCTGGGGGAGGATGCTGGGCCGGTGGAGTGCTTGTGGCAGCTACCGGGAGCATTAAAGATCCTGAAAAAGCAGCAACCGGATGGAAGCTGGCCGCGGCCGGGAGAGAACAAGCACAAGGCCATCAACCACGCTCTGATCGAGACCTGGCGGCAGTTCCGCTTTCTAATTGAGCATTACGGAATGACCCGCGCCCACTCGCAGGTGGAACGGGCAGCCGAATTCATCTTCACCTGCCAGACCGGGGAAGGGGATATCCGCGGGTTTCTCGCCAACCAGTACGCAACCTACTACACCGGCGCGGTCATGGCACTGCTCATCCAGGCAGGCTATGCGGATGATCCACGCATTGAGAAAGGGTTCCAATGGCTGCTGGGCATGCGCCAGGATGATGGCGGCTGGTCCATCCCGATGATCACCCACAAGCTGGACCGGGCGACCCAGTACCGCCTTGCGAGCGAGTATGCCACGCCGCTCCAACCGGACTGTACCAAGCCATTTTCGCACCACTGGACCGGAATGGTGCTGCGCGCCTTCGCCGTCCATCCAACCTACCGCCACTCGGCGGAGGCGCGCGCGGCGGGGGAGCTGCTGAAATCACGCTTCTTCCAGCCGGATGCCTACAGCTCCTACAGGTCACCCGGATACTGGTTGCGCTTCGAGCACCCCTTCTGGTGGACGAACCTGCTGACCGCGCTGGATTCCCTGGCGCGTATGGGGTTTTCCGCTCAGGATGGGCAGATCCGCAAGGGTCTGGAATGGCTGTGTGAGCACCAGGAGCCGAGCGGGCTGTGGCGGGTTTCCTATATGAAGCCGGAGGAGAAGGAGAAGGAGACAGAGGATGGCCGGGAAAGGAAGCTGTGGGTGGGTTTGGCGATTTGTCGGGTAATGAAAACGATGTTGGAATGAGATAATACTGATATGCAATCCTATGTCGGTGTTATTACTATTATCGTCATGATGGGGGTGGTCGCTGCACGGGCAGCCATGCTGCGCCGGCGCGGAATTGCGGCCATGCATTTCGGCAAGCTGGATCGCACCGATTTCCTCATCCCGCCCTTCGCCCTGTTCTACTTCTACCTGGTCTTTGCCCATGCCTTCGGCTGGCCTTCTCCCGCGCAGAGCGTGCTCTTCGAATCCGCGGCGCTGGGCTGGCTGGGGGTGCTGCTCTGCCTCGCGGGGCTGGCGGGGCTGGCGTGGAGCCTGGTTTCCTTCGGGCACAGCTTCCGGGTGGGGATCGACACCACCACGCCCGGCTCGCTGGTGACCACGGGGGTGTTCGCCTTCAGCCGCAACCCGATCTACACCGCCTTCGCGTTTATCCTGCTGGGAGAGTTCCTGATCTTTCCCAACTGGATCCTGCTGCTCTACCTGGTCGCCGCTGTGTGGCTCTTCCACCGACAGGTGCTGCGCGAGGAGGAGTATATGAAGGAGCACTACGGGGCGGATTACGCGGAGTATTGCCGGAAAGTACGGCGATATCTCTAAGGTTATTAGGGAGAGTTCGCATCTTACGGGTGGAAATCTCTCCCTTCGGGGAAGCGGAAAAATCCAGGAAAGGGTCAAGCGAAACCATGAAAAAATCGAACCCCTAATCCCCTGTGCTGGAGCTGCGCGTGGCACTGACTGCCCGGGATTATGAGCGAATGTTGAAAATCTATTGCGAAGGGCTCGGACTTGAAACCACCCAAACCTGGCCGGCCGAACAGGGCAGGGCGGTCATCCTAGACATGGGTCGGGCCACCCTTGAAATCTTTGACGAAAAACAGGCAGATACGGTCGACCAGTTGGAGGTTGGCCGACGGGTAAGCGGGCAGATCCGGTTCGCACTTCAGGTACCGGATCTGGCTTCAGCTTTGGAACGCATGCTCGCGAACGGCGCCACCCTGGTTCACCCGCCAGTGACCACCCCCTGGGGGGATCACAACGTGCGCTTACAGGATCCTGAGGGAATGCAAATTACCCTTTTCCAGACCGGAGAAAAATAACCATTGGTTCATACTGTGAAAAGGGGGATCGGTTTTCCCATTAATGAACAGGTAAGTAGATATTGCACACATGGTGCTTTGGTCGCGAAGGCAGCCATGCTTAGGGGGCGCATGGTGGGGGCCATGAAAATCAGCAAGCGGGACCTCTTTGAATTCCTCATCCCGCTTCTCCCTCGGGTATAATCAATCGTCTTTTGGTTTACTATGGCAAAAACCACCCCCGAACCCCAACTCTCCGTCATCGTGCCTGCCTTTAACGAGGAAAGAACCATCCTCAATGTTCTGGAAGCCCTCGAAAAAGCGCTCTCCCTGCCCCACGAGGTGATCGTGGTGGATGATGGCTCCGCGGATGGCACCGCCGCGATCGTTGAGAAATACGCCGCGAAGCACAGTTCGGTGCGACTGATCCGGCAGCCGCAGAACCGGGGCAAGACAGCCGCCCTGGTCACCGGCTTCGTCGAAAGCCGCGGGGGCATCGTCATCGTGCAGGATGCCGACCTGGAATACGACCCGGCCGAGATCCCCGACGTGATCGCCCCGATTCTTTCCAACCGGGCGGATGTGGTCTACGGCTCGCGCTTCCTTATCCGCCGCGCCACGCGCGTGCTCTATTACCGCCACTTCCTGGCCAACCGCTTCCTTACCGGGCTTTCGAACCTGCTCACCGATATCAACTTCAGCGATGTGGAGACCTGCTATAAAGCCTTCCGCGGCGAGATCATCCGCAACATGGTCATCACCTCCACCCGCTTCGGCTTTGAGGTGGAAGTGACCGCCAAGATCGCCAAGCTGGGCTGCCGCACCTACGAAGTGCCCATCTCTTATTACGGGCGCACCTACCAGGAGGGTAAAAAGATCGGTCTGAAGGATGGTTTCCAGGCGCTCTGGTATATCTTTAAATACAACTGGTTCACCAGCCTGAAGGATTCATACCGGCAAACCCCCGACCTTCGCCAATCATCCAAATCCTGACCGGGCTTCATTAAATATGGAAAAGATGCTTCATGGCATTTACAGAATCATATGGAATTTCGGTCACTGGCAGGTGATAATCCACTAACAAATTTCATGTAACCGGATAAAAGCGATGCGGATTATCCACCAATCGATTGGATGACAATCTTGGAATAACCATCGGGAGAGAAAACATGACCATGTTCATCACCGGGGGAACCAGCTCGATCGGCCGGGTATTGGTTAAGGAATTAAGCGCGAGGGGCACAACAGTACGCGTTCTTGTCCGGAAAAACTCCAAACGCCAAGGGATTGAACTTCCAGGCGTCACATTTATCGAAGGGGATGTGACGGATGCAGATTCCGTCCGCAGGGGGATGGAAGGCTGTCAGTCTGTGACTCACCTGGCTGCAAACGTAGGTCTGGATATCCCGGAATCGGAGTGGTTCCGGATCAACCGGGATGGCAGCCGCAATGTCCTGCAGGCTGCCTATGATTTTAACGCTGGTATGGTGCAGGTGAGTTCCATTTCTGTCCTCGGATTTACCCGGCCCGGAGAAATCGCTGATGAAACCCGGCAGATCGATACAAGTTCGTATAAAAACATGTATCAAAAAACGAAACATGCCGCCGATGAAATCGCCCGGGAGTATGCAGCCAAAGGACTGCTGGTGAGGATTGTTTACCCGGCTTTTGGGTTTGGCTGTTCACAGGCATCCAGCCATCCCAGCATGCAGGACATGACTCTCCTGCGTATGGCTGCAGGAAAACCTGTGGCTATCATGGGGAACGGTAAAAACAGACTGTTGGTGGCGTATTACAAGGATACCGTTTCCGGAATCCTTCTGGCACACGAGACAGGGAAAGCCAGCGAGGGCTATATCCTGGGAAACGAGAGCCTTACTTTTCCTGAGATCTGGGCAGGCATCTCCGAGGTGCTCGGGAAAGACCCTCCACGAAGACGAATTCCATTACCCGTTTTAAATCTGATCTCCTCAACCAGCCGGTTGCTAACAGGGAAATCCATTTTCCCCCCAGATTTTATTGAAATGATGGGTTTTGATTGGTGCTACAAGAATATAAAAGCCAAAGAACAGCTGGGTTGGCAACCACATTCATTCCTGGATTGTATTCGTGAAACCTGGAATGAATATCAGGGGCAGGGTTGGAATCTGCATCAATAAGAAAAAATATCGCCATCCGAAAAAAGCATGAAATAGAACCTCAAAATATATAAATGGATCCGAAAATGAAAAAAACGACCTTCTACATCCTGGATGTCTTTACCGGTCAGAAATACGCCGGCAATCAGCTTGCCGTCTTCCGGGATGCGAGTGGCATCCAAGCGGGCGAAATGCAGCAGATCGCGCGCGAGATCAACTTCTCCGAAACCACCTTTATCCTTTCGGATTCGCCGCACGAGGGCGGCTACGACGTGCGTATTTTCACTCCCAAAGAAGAGGTACCCTTTGCCGGGCATCCCACCCTGGGGACAGCCTTCCTGATCCGAAGCGAGCTGTTGAGCGGACAGGCAGAGAAGGTCACCCTTAATCTCAAGATTGGCCAGATACCGGTAACTTTTGCCGGGGATGGCTCGGGTGAGATGAAGCAGAAGGAACCCATTTTTGGCGCGCGGCATGACCGCCGGATCCTGGCGGAGGTGCTGGGTCTGGATATCGCCGAAATCGATTCGCACCTGCCAATCCAGGAGGTCTCCACCGGGCTGTCGTTCTTCATCGTTCCGCTCGGCTCCTTGAATGCACTCAAGAAAGCCAAGGTTGACCTGGAAAAATATTATCATCTGATCGCGCACACGCAGGCGAAGGGTATCCTCGTTTTCACCCGCGAGCCACGCGAGCCCGGCGAGGATCTGGCTGTGCGCGTGTTCGTGGATTATTTTGGCGTGCCGGAGGACCCTGCCACCGGCAGTGCCAACGGCTGCCTGGCAGGCTACCTGGCAGAGCACAAGGTGTTGGGCGCCGGGGTTGTGGTCGCGACGGTGGGGCAGGGGCACGAGGTCGGGCGGCCATCCCGCATCCACCTGCGCGCGAAAAAGCACGCCGGCGGGATCGAAGTTTTCGTCGGCGGTCAGGCAGTCATCGTGGCACGCGGAGAACTGCTCTAAACCCCTGCATCGTTTCGCAGAGTTTCTGGATCAGTGGATGGGGAACTGGCAGGTCAGGGAATCATCCCGGCAGGCGGTCCGGATTTGATCAATCAATTCTGCGGGGATGATCGCAGGATCGTTCACCCCGGGCAATGGCATCAGGGTCACCACCTCTCCCGCTTGCAATTGGCCGAGCTTTTTGAGCAGGGCTTCCACACCTGGCAGGGTGGCTGCAGGCTCGGTAACCTCACCCAGCGTTTTTTCCCGGTTCGTCCCGATAAGAAGTGAAAAAACCCAGTCTCCATTTTCATTCCACGTATACAGCTCAAAGCCCTTAAGGGAATGCCCTCCGGTTTCCGCAGGTATTTTAATCTGGCCAATGGATTTTCCGTTCACGCTAACCTGGTAATCCCCCGCGGTTAATCCCTCCAGAGGGAAGGATTCTTCAAAAGGCTCCAGCACCTGGATACAGATCCTGCCCGGGTCTGCCAGGCTGAAAACTTGAATATCGATCCGGTTTTCCGCATCCGGTACGGGAATTTCCACCCGCAGCTCATGGCAGGGATCCGGCAGATTACCCTTTAAGGCCAGTCGGTACTGCGGGGGAAAAGATTCAAGCACAAGCAGTTCTGCGGAATCCAGGTACACAGGTCCGCGGTCCCCAATGGGAGCCACCGGTGTGGCGGAGGGCAGCGCACGCGCAGGACGGGCTTCTTCGGTTTGAATTGGCGCTGCAGAGGGCAGGGAGGCCGTGCCTGGCTGCGTGGGGAGAGCGGGATTGGAGATCGCAGCCGCGCAGGCGCAAAGGCATAGGGTGGGGATCGTTAGGAATATCCGGATGAATTGGCGCATATCAGCCTCCTTTTGGTAATCAGTCCCTGAAAATAGGACGAGGTTTCCTGCGGAATTGTTCCCCTTCTAAGAAAATCTTCGCAGAATCGATTGGTTCAAAATCCCCACTCACCGGAGTCGGGTTTTTCACCAGCAAGTGCTCGCATCCTGTAACTGACCCAAAGGACTCTGGATAGTATCCAACACTCGGGAGAGTGCTGGTGCGGCGGGACCACATGGATGGGAGAACCTGCCATTCGCATCAGCATCTGTTCGTGGGTGACAGCCACGGAGATATCGACCGTTCGGTGCGAGCATTTGTACAAGGCAGGGTATTGGCAAACACGTGAAATCTTGTCCCGGCGGATGTATAATCGGATAAGAATTATCCGAAAATATTACCGAGGTAAGAATGTCCATCCGTACCACGCTCAACCCGGGCATGTATCATGGATGGGGGAAGAAACCACCCTTTTTTGAGGGCTGGTATTTCAAACTGGTCAGTGCAGATGGGAATAAGAAAGTAGCCATCATCCCGGGGGTGATCCTGGGAAAGGATGCGCACGCGTTTATTCAGGTGTTGGAGGGGGCTAGCGGAAAAACCGCGTATCACACTTTTCCCTTGGAAGCGTTCCAACCTGATCCGCGGAAATTCGCCTTCCTGGTGGGGCACAATTGTTTCGACGGACGGGGCATCAGCCTGAACACCGAGAGCAATCAGGGAAGGATCACAGGTCAGGTTCGTTTTGGCGCGTTGAATCCCTGGCCGGTGACCCGGCTTTCGCCGGGGATCATGGGTTGGTACGCCTGGGTCCCCCGGATGGAATGCTATCATGGCGTGCTGAGCTTCGATCATCCCCTCGAAGGCGACCTGGAGCTCGACGGGGAGGAAATGGATTTCAGCGGTGGTCACGGTTATATTGAAAAGGATTGGGGACAATCCTTCCCCGATGCGTGGGTCTGGTTCCAGAGCAATCACTTCAAGGGCGCCCGGGCATGCATCACTGCCTCGGTGGCCATCATCCCCTGGATGGGCAGCAGCTTCCGCGGGTTCATCGTCGGCTTCTGGTTGGATGGCAGCCTGCACCGCTTTGCCACCTACACCGGCGCGAAGATCGAATCGTTGGAGATCACGGATGCCGGGGTGAGGTGGGTGCTGCGGAATAGTACGCACCGCCTGATCCTGCGTCCGCAGAGGGTGGAAGGCGGTCTTCTGCGCGGTCCGAGCAGGGTGGATATGGGCAGGAGGGTGCTGGAAACGCTAAACGCGCGGGTCGACGTCCGCCTGGAAACGCTGGATGGCAGCGTGGTTTTCGAGGGACTGGGGGAGCACTCCGGCTTGGAAGTGATGGGAGATCTGCCGCGCCTGGAAAAAGGTCAGGACGAAATCGTAACGACGAGGCGTCGTTACAAAGAAAGCGATCATGCCTGAGCGGTTTCATTTCGAGATTTAAATAATAAATTGGCACGGTTTATGGGAGGACGTGCTTCCTGTAAGCCGGGTAATTTTCCGCTTCCGGGATTTGTGAAATGGTATAAAATTCATTTTTGCGGACCTGTCCGGGGAGGGCATCCTCGCCCGGTCAAGCACGAATCCTCTTTGTCAGGAAGGTTATGATGGATTACCAGGGCCATTTCCCGTATGGTTTTATTGAGCGCGTGATCATCCCGAAAGCGGATATCAAGGACCGTGTGAAGGAACTGGGTGAAACGATTACCCGAGATTACCAGAATTCAGAGAAGATCCTGCTGCTTGGTTTGCTGCGCGGCAGTGTGGTCTTCCTCACGGATCTGATGCGAGAGATTCACCGCCCAATCACGATGGATTTCATGCTGATCTCCTCCTATAGCAAATCGGAATCGAGTGGTTTCGTGCGGATCGATTCGGACCATAAAACCGATATCCGCGGATGGGATGTGATCCTCATCGACGATATCGTGGATTCCGGGTACACCATCCGGACCGTTCGCAAGCTCCTGCTTGACCGGGAACCGAATAGCCTGAAGGTCTGCGCCTTGCTGGATAAACCTGAACGCCACAAGGTGGATGTCCAGATCGATTACCTGGGGTTCAGCATTCCTGATTATTTCGTGGTGGGATACGGGCTGGATTACGACGAGAAGGGCCGAAACCTGCCGTATATCGCCTCGATCGATCTTTCCAAAGCGGAGGGTTGATCGCATGCCCATCGATATCGTCGTCGGAGCACAGTGGGGGGATGAAGGCAAGGGCAGGGTGGTGGACCTGCTTTCAGAAAATTCCGACCTTGTGGCTCGTTTTAATGGGGGGGATAATGCCGGTCATACGGTCACGGTCGGAGAAAAAATATTCAAATTGCATGTCGTTCCCTCGGGTATGATTCACCCGCACACGATCGGAGTTCTGGGCAGCGGGATGGTTTTAAACCCCCACACTCTCCTCGAAGAGATGGCTATGCTCAAAGATTCCGCGATCGAGATAACCCCGGAACGTCTGTGGATCTCGGATGCAGCTCATTTGATCACGCCCGCGCACCGACTACTCGACCGCGCACAGGATGCCGCGCTCGGCAAGGAGCAGATCGGCACCACCGGGCGTGGGATCGGTCCCACTTATGTGGATAAAGCCGCACGTTGCGGGCTGCGCGCCGGCGAGATCCTCGACCCCGAGCATTTTGCTGAGCGGGTCCAAGGGCATTTCGCCAGGCTGGATCATTTGCTCAGCGGCTGGTACCGTGAAAATGGAATGGATTTGGAAACGCAGGTTCGGGATTTCCTACAGATGGCGACTGCGATCCGGCCGTTCATCCGCCGCATCGGCCCCCTTGTGCAGACTGCCTTATCTCGAGGGAAAACCATCCTGGCGGAGGGGGCGCAGGGGACACTGCTCGACCTGGAGCAGGGTACCTATCCGTTTGTCACCAGTTCCTGCACCACCGCGGCGGGCATCTTCAGCGGTCTCGGTCTGGGCGTGCAGCCGGTCCGTTCTGTCCTTGGTGTGACAAAGGCATTCCAGACCCGGGTGGGCTCGGGACCATTTCCCACTGAATTGGTTGGCGAAATGGCGGAATTTCTGCGCGGGAGCGGGGCGAATCCCTGGGACGAATACGGCACCACCACCGGCCGTCCGCGGCGGGTGGGTTGGCTGGATCTGGTACTCCTGAATTATGCCCGCGAGGTGAATGGGCTCACCGAACTGTTCCTGACGAAACTGGATGTTCTCTCCGGCTTATCCACCATTCCGGTTTGCGTTGCATATCAGACAGGTGGGCGGACTTTTCGGAGCCTGGATTTTTCAGGCGATGCCCGCCAACTAGCGAAATGCACCCCCATATATGAAACCCTGCCTGGCTGGCAGGAAGATCTTCGTGCCTGCCGCATATGGGCTGATCTACCCGCCAACGCCCGGGCATATGTGGATTTTATTGAAGATCACACCGGATTGATGGTAAAAAATATCTCGGTAAGCCCTGAAAGGCTTGCCCTTATTGCGAGAGGATAATCATGATCTCCTTCGAACAATACCAAAGCCCCTTCAGTTGGCGCTATGGATCCGAAAAACTTCGTTCTATTTGGAGTGAAAAGAACAAGCGGTTAACCTGGCGCTGGATCTGGGTGGCGATCGCCGAGGCGCAATGCGGGGTGGGTTTAGTTACAACTGCCCAGCTCAAAGACCTGCAGGACCACATGAAAGATGTGGACGTTGCAGCCGCCCTGCTGCTCGAACAAACCCTTAGGCATGATCTGGTTGCCGAGTTGAAGGTTTTCGCTGCACAATGCCCTGTTGGCGGCGGAATTCTGCACCTTGGTGCGACCTCGATGGATATAAAGGATAACGCCGAAGTGCTTCAAATCCGGCAGTCCATCGAAGTAATTGAGGGGGGACTAAAATCACTGCTCCTGAAATTCGCTGTAATTATTCGGCAAACAGCGGAAATCCCGGTGATGGCGTTCACGCATTTGCAGCCAGCCGAGCCCACCACACTTGGATACCGCTTTGCTTCTGTTGCCCAGGACCTGTTGGAAGATTATGAAGCTTTGGTTGATTTCAAAAAGATATTAAGGGGGAAGGGTTTCAAAGGGGCAGTAGGCAACGCAGCTTCTTTTGTTGAACTCATGGGTGAAGAAAAGTTCGAGGATTTCGAGAAACAAATCAGTGACTTGATCAATTTGCCGTTCTTTCAGGTCACCGCCCAAACTTATCCCCGCCGGCAGGATCATGTTCTGTTGAGCCGGCTGGCCGGCATGGCTGCAAGCCTGAGTAAATTTGCTTTTGATTTACGGATATTGCAATCCTCGCCCATAGGTGAGCTTTCAGAGCCATTTGGACAGTGCCAGGTGGGGTCTTCCGCGATGCCCTTCAAACGCAACCCGATTGAGGCGGAGAAAATCGATTCTCTCGCGCGGATCGTATCGGTCGCGCCGCAAATCGCCTGGCAGAACGCGGCCAATTCCATTCTGGAACGCACCCTGGATGACAGTGCCAACCGCCGTACGTTGCTGCCAGAGACTTTCCTGGCGCTTGATGAAATGATCGAGACAACCACAAAGATCATTGCTGGGATTGTCATCAACCGCAAGGCAATTGACAGGACTCTAAACACCTACGCGCCTTTCGCCGGGATCGAAAGATTGATGATGGCACTGGTAAAAAATGGTGCAGACCGGCAGAAAATGCACGAGTTGCTTCGAACACACAGCCTGACTGCCTGGGAAGCTGTTGCGAGTGGGAAGCCAAACCCGTTGAAAGACAGTCTTGGTTCCGATCCAGAATTATTAAGAATATTATCGAAAGAAGAAATTCAGCAAGCGTTGGAAACAGATCAGTATCTTGGCATCGCTCAAAAGCGGTCTTTGGAGATGGCTGATCGGATCGATAATAACTTTGACAGAAAAGCCCGATAAAACCCAGAAAATGTGATACACTATTGACCTTGGCCCGAACAGGGCTTTCTTTTTCAGGGAATTGTTTTGGTGGAAACGGATGATTGCCCGACAAAGTGTCGGGCATTTTTATTGGCTGCGCGTGCCGATCCGTGAGGAAAGGCAACCCACGCACTGAGCCAGCCGGGTAGATTCGGATCATCAAAACACTCTGGCCAAATTTTGATTAGGAGTTTTGATGATCACCGATTTTAATGATTTAAACCTGCAACCGGAACTGGTGCAGGCAGTTACTGAACTGGGTTTCACTTCCCCCACCCCCATCCAATCCGGGGTCATCCCGCTCATGCTGGATGGCCGGGATATACTCGGGCAGGCACAGACGGGCACCGGTAAAACGGCTGCTTTTGCGCTCCCCATGATTCAAACCCTTCAACCCGGGCACAAGTATATCCAGGGCCTGGTCCTGGTTCCCACCCGCGAATTGGCAACCCAGGTGGCAGGGGCGATTTCCGATCTTGGCCGGCACACCGGGGTGAACGTCCTGGCTGTTTACGGCGGGCAGCCCTACGGCGCCCAGATCGGCGCGCTCCGCCGCGGTGTGGATATCCTGGTGGGGACGCCCGGGCGGCTGCTCGATTTGATCGACCGTTCCGTGCTCGACCTCGGCGGAATCCGCACAGTGGTTCTGGATGAAGCCGATGAGATGCTCAGTATGGGATTCATCGAAGATATCGAAACTATCCTATCCAATACCCCCGAAGATCACCAGACGGCTCTTTTTTCCGCCACGCTTCCGGCTCCGATCAGAAGGCTGGCGGAAAAATACATGCAGGAACCGCAGCAGGTAACTGTTCAACGCGAGCAGGTGACCGTGGACGCGATCGAACAGCGTTATTACCTGGTGAGCACGCATGAAAAAACCGCTGCCCTCACCCGCCTTTTCGAGGTGGAGGAGATCACCAGCGCGCTGATCTTCGTCCGCACGCGGGTTGAAACAACCACCCTGGCAGCGGAGCTTTCGTCCCGTGGTTTCCCGGCGGAAGCCCTCAGCGGAGATCTGATTCAGGAAGCGCGCGAAAGAACGCTCAACCGGTTCCGCCAGGGGCAGGTACAGGTGCTGGTGGCAACCGACGTGGCCGCGCGGGGATTGGATATTGATAACATCTCGCACGTTTTCAATTTCCAGCTCCCGGATGATCCCGAGATCTACGTCCACAGAATCGGGCGTACCGGCAGAGCCGGGAAAACCGGTATTGCCATCACCTTTGTTTCCGCCTCCGAGCGAAGGCGCCTGGGACGGGTGGAAGCCTTCACCCGTAAAAAGATCCAGATGGCCACCCTGCCGACCGAGGAGGATATCCGCGTCAAGCGGGAAGCCAGTCTGACCGGAAAACTCCTGATCTGGCTAAAGCGCGGGCGGTTCACACGCGAGCGCGAGCTGGTGGAGCAAATGGTAACGGAAGGCTACGATCCCCTGGATATCGCCGCGGCTGCTATAAAGGTAGCCCGTGGAGAAGAAAAACAAAGGCCCATCCATCCCGTCGCCATATTGACGGAGAGCCATCCCCAAACCGAAAAACGGGGATATGAGCGCAAACCCTACCAGGACCGTACGGGCGAGAACTCCCACGAGAATGGGATGGTTAGATTGAAAATGAAAATGGGCAGGCAGCATGGATTGAGCCCGAACGAGATAGTAGGGTTGATCGCCTCGCGGGCGGAGATCCCCGGGCACGTGATCGGTAAGATCAGCATCCAGGACAGCCGCTCGTACGTGGATATCCCCGAGGAGATGGTTCCCCAGGTGCTGGCAAGAACGCGGGATGCCCGTATCCGCCGGCTGCCGATGGAACTGCAGGTGGCGTGAACTTTCTGGATAGGGAAGAAAACGAAACATAGACAATATATTGGGATTTATTCCATTTTGGGAAAATGCGTGTCCAATTTCTGGATGCGCATTTTTTCTGAACTGGTACCCTGAGAGTGAACAGCGAATTGTGTAGGAGTGAAAGAACAGGGATGAGGGACCAGCCGGATTGACAATTCGATAGGGTTCGGATTCAATAGAACATATGGATTCAACTCCCCGCTGGATACCGATCCTTTTTGGCACCGTCATGATCCTGATGGCGCTGATCATACTCGGCGCGTTTTACGGGTTCATCCCGGCTGAGGGGGAATTCAAAGCGCCTCCGGTCATCATCCTCAGCATTTGCATCTGCCTGTTGGCGGCAGGCCTGGCGATCCTGATCCCCCCGGGAGCACCCGCCATCCTGCGCACAGCGCTGGGAATTATTACATTTATTACCCTGGCAGCGGTATGCAACTGGACCGCTTTCGCACCGGGGATCACTTATACATCCTCCACTTCCATTGGGCTTTTTTCGTTTGAAGGGGAAGACCAGGTGGGTGGAAGGATCGTGTTCGGACTGGTTGCCATTGCGGTGGATATCATCCTGATTTCTTCCCTCGTTATTTGGCTGAAGAAAGTCACTCGTAAATAGCCCGATTTGTGGCTCGAATTTAGTAAATCGACCGATTCGGACTTGACTTTAATATTTTCTTGTGCCATGATTTTTTGTGATCACACACTCATAAAAGAAGGTAATTCACCCCTCGATTCCCAAATTAAAACCATTAGGAGGAAAAATGAAACATACCGAAGGCAAGTTCAAGGGAGTTCGTGAAGCCAACATTTACTACCAGGGTTGGGCACCTGATGGAGAAGTTAAAGGGGTGCTTTTTCTTGTCCACGGTCTGGGAGAACACTGCTGCCGTTATGAGAATCATGTAAATTATTTTGTTCCGAAAGGGTATGCCATATACGGGTTGGACCATCTCGGACATGGCAAATCGGATGGTCAGCAGGAGGTAATCGACCGCTTTTCAGACTACACCGATACCCTGGCGATCTATTACAAGATGGTGAAAGGCTGGCAGACTGGAAAACCGATATTCATCATGGGGCACAGTATGGGCGGGTTGATCAGTTGTTATTACCTGCTCGACCACCAGGCGGATTTTAAAGGGGCGATCCTCTCAGCCCCCGCGATCAAGGTTAGCGATAATATCTCAACCACCACGATCACCATGGGGAAGCTGCTATCCGTTATCGCGCCAAAAGCAGGGGTCCTCGCCTTGGATCCCACCGGAATCTCACGCGACCCGGAAGTGGTCAAAGCCTACGTGGAGGACCCGCTGGTTTTCCATGGGAAGACGCCCGCGCGGTTGGCTGCCGAAATGTTGAAAGCCATGCAGCGTGTTACAGAAGAGGTGGAAAAAATTACCCTGCCAATCATCGTTGTGCAGGGCAGCGAAGATAAATTGGTTGATCCGGACGGGGCGCAAATGCTCTACGATAGAGCTGGCTCAAAAGACAAGACGCTGAAGATCTACCAGGGTGCCTATCATGAGGTGCACAACGAGCCAGAGCGCGAAATAATGTTCAAGGATGTGGAAACCTGGCTTGCCAGCCGCCTTTAAACGATCAGCATCGGGTACTGGAAAAGCATGCATATTAGGTTGAATCACTGTGTGATCATTTATTTCATGATCGCAGCGATTCTTGCTGGATGTAAGAGCGGACAAACGGGGATGGCAACCCAGAGTCTACCCCCTGTACCGACGGAGCTTCCTGGTAATCCCATTTCACCTGGACCTCAGCCTTCACCGACCCCGGATTTCTCAAAATACGCTTTTCCAATTTCAATAAACCCGGACCAGAGATACCTCATTTATTTGCATGGAAAGATAATCGAAGATCAGGGGATCCCTGCGGAAAGCCCGGATTTTGGGGAGTATGAATACGGTGCGATCCTGGATAAGTTCGAGGGATATGGATTCACCGTTATCAGTGAAACGCGTCCGATAAATACCAATAGTCTGGAATATGCTAAAAAGGTCGCAAGCCAGGTCCAAATACTGTTGGATACTGGCGTCCCAGCGGAAAACATATCCGTGGTTGGAGCTTCGAAGGGTGGTGACATCGCTATCAACACTTCCCATTTGATCGAAAACCCGGATATCAGGTATGTGATCATGGCTATCTGCAACCCGGTAGAGGTCGCGGGGTTGAAACAAAACGGGGTTACGCTTTCGGGGAAAGTCCTTTCCATCTACGACTTCGCGGATCCACTAGCCGGATCCTGCAGAGATCTTTTTGAATTTTCAGAAAACAAAGGATTGTCTGGTTCGAAGGAAATAATATTGAATGTGGGTACAGGTCATGGCATTCTCTATAAACCTCTCGATGATTGGATGATGCCGGTCAAAGACTGGGCGTTGGGGAATTAAGCACAAGGCAAAATAGAAAAAGAACCCTCAAGTAAGAGGGTTTTTTTCTTTAGCGGGATCATTTCCTTTCGGTTATTTCCAGAACCGTGTATTTCTGTTTCTTTTTGGATAAAGAGAACCCGAACATCTTTTTCATCAACCCGTATTTCTTATCGAGAAGTTTATCCACTTTCTGATTTGTTTCCTCGTCGAGGTGTTCCCGGGCGGAAGCTGGAACCCATTCCCCCACCAATGCCCCGTCCATTTTGCAGGGGGCGATATTCACTTGCGGGTTGCGGCGGATGCGCTTGACTTTCCCTGAATCGGCGATTGTGTGAACATAGACAATATCACCCTCCTGCACGAACCAGACAGGGGTACGCACTCCTTCACCACTCTTGCGAAATGTCTCGATATTAATATATTGCTGCTTTTTTAAGTTTTCGAATTCAGCCATCAGTCTTAATCCTTTTTTCAGTGATAATTTTTAAGATCAATATTATTAGTATATCCACTGAATCCCATGTTCAGTATTATTGTAAAAGGTTGGGATTCAACCGGTAATCTTATTACCTGGATTCAAAGCGAATTAATTTCTTCGGCTGAAAGAACTCGAAGTAGGCAATGAATGCCACAACCAGGTACGCGCAGGTCTTGGGGATCATGAGCATGCCCAGAAGGGGAACCCATTGCACCCAGAGGATCACAGGCGCATAAAATGCGAACGAGAGAACGATCATCGCCCCAATCCAAATAAAAGGTTTGTCGTGCGTCCGGATGGCATCCCGCAGGATCAGGACAGTGACACCTACCCCCTGGATAACCAGCAGGCTGTTGCGCAGCAGGGACCAATCATAGGGTGCAACCACCTGCCCCCAGGCATTTTGAGGGAAGAGCAGAATGATCAGCCGGGCGATACCGGCGGCAAGCAGAAACCATCCAAATAAGCCGAGCGGTTTTTTAAATCGTAAATGCCAGATATCCACCAGCAGCATGTAGAAAATGGTCACGGTGAAAGCGGTGGAAAATGCACCCGCGCCAACAAGGACCGGGTTTGCCTCCAACCCCCCGCGCAGGTAGGCGATCACCCGGAAACCAACGTGCCCGGTATCCCCCAGGGCGAGCAGGGCGAAAGCCCACAGAAAGCGGGTGGCAACGGCACGGTTCTCGGGCGAAACCCTCTTTCGTCGAACAGCCATCAGGATGACGATGGTCCAGATCGTGATCAAATATCCAAGGTTGAAGATAATTTCCATCATTACACGCATCTGCTCAGACATGACTTCTCCTAATTAGTTCGGAATAGACCCGACGATTTTGAAGTTATCCTACACGTGGTAAGAAATTTCGCATTAGAAACCTGCTCCGAAAAAAAGCAATAAGGGATCGATAATTGCTTATAGATTTATAGATCTCCATATTGGAAAATTATTTATTGTTCAAATATCTTGGATAAACAGGGGCGGATTATACACCCATTAAAAATGAGAATTAATATTCAGGAATTGTATATCAATCGCCATTCGGCTTATTGTTCAGCGTAATTTGGCTCAATTTCTCCAACAGAACTATCGAAGGTAAAACTGATCGTTCCACCACCGGAGGTTTCACTCTGCAGGGTCTGATATAGTTCACCGGCACCATCCTTTAATGTGCCAGTCAGGGTTATCACTTGACCAATTTGTGAAATTCCAACTACTCGGAAAAGGCCCCTGCCCCCACCCGGGCAGGCGTGAAACTTTAGAGTTCCTACAATCTGATTTGAGGATGGATCCTTCATCAGATCTAATGACCATCGATAAGCATATGTACCCTCGGCTTCACCGCAAGCAGCACCATGCCACGCGCCGACCACATTCGGAGGGATGGTTCCCTGCGTAGCAGTAAGGCTAATGGGTGTTTCTGCCTGTATAGCGGGAGATGGCGTTTTTGGAGTCTTTGTTATTCGGGGTGTCCTTGTATTGAAAAGCTGCCCTTCCACCTTCCATGCGCGCTGGTCCAGACGAATCAGGTTGTACGCCCGCTCTCCAAAGAAGGGACCGAGCCTGTCAAGGAACTGATTTCTGATGATCTCCAGCTGGCGATTGAGAGCCAGGTCAAACGTATATCGAATAGGATTTCGGAGAAATGCTCTAATCTCATTGATATAAGCTTCGAACCTTGATTTGATATTATCCGCGATATTTCGAATCGCAAAATCCAGCACCTGACCAATCGCACGACCAAAATTGCGGAAGCCCCTCCCGATGGCGGGGAAGAGGCGATGGCTGCGGCGCCATTCGGCACGTTTGGCTTCCAGCTGTTCGGCTGCAGCGAAGTGCGTCTGCGCTTTTTGGGTCCATATTGCAGCGAGCGCCATGTTACCGTTTTTGGTAGCCGCACCTGCGAGGCGTTGGTATTCCAAAGCCAGAGCTTTTTGCTGATTTAGTTCCTCCAATGTTGTAAGAAGCCGTGGGTCAAAATATAAGGATGCCATCGCTGGAGAGGTTTTCGCTTCGGGAGCAGTAACCTCCAGAGGGACATACAGGTCCAGAAGACCCCGGGAGGTGATCATCATGAGATGAGCCTCGTCAAAGCTGGTTTGTTTAGGTGAGTTGAATAACGGGAGATTACATGCTGTAAGACTCAAACTAATAAGGCAAATTGCCGAAACAAATAGGAAAACCACCTTTTTGATTTTCATATTATTCTCCCTCTTCCTGCATCATAATCGTTTCGACGTATACCAGGCGGTCATCCACGATTCCGAAAGTCAATCCGGGGGCATAATAAAGGGTTCCGTTTTCGATCAATTCCTTCTCCAGCGGAAGTTCGAAAAAATCCTTTATTGAAGCAGATGCGAGCACTGATTCCAGGGGAGCATAAGCCGTGAATTGGTCCGGGTGGTAAGGCAGGGGAACCCAGGAAGCGGGGGGATCGGGTATGGGTTCCTCGTTGACAAGAATACCTTCATAATAACTGAGGGCGATGCCGGCTGTGTAATATCGCCAGATCTCTTCCCGGACTTCGCCGGTAAAATCAGGAGCGAACTCCTCTTTATAAAAAGTTATTGTAAAAGAATCGGGGTATCCATATTTTGAGACAGTTTCGGCTTGGTCAGCTGTTAGGGTATAGCTCGCCGCAGTGGCAGCGGGGTTGATGTGCGCCCCCTCCATCAACTTGGGGCTATTCAGATATTCTTTATAGCTAAGATATAGTACCAAAACAAGGCAAACGCCAACCAGAGCGACAAGTGCAACCAGGATCGTTATGACAATTTTCCTGGTGGAGCTGCGTTTTTTAGGCTCTGATGCAAGTTCAAGGACTGGAGATTGCATGGTTTGCCTTCACCTTCCGTTATTGAATTGGCTAGTAAGTTGGAACAAAGACTTCTTAGAAAAACCCCAATAAACCCATATCAATTTTGATTATAGCAACCGCCAGGAAATAATAAAGAGGCAATCTCACGAATTTTGATTTATTGAACAACCTGATCCAATTTGCTATACTGATAATGGTATCGTACTCGATCAAGTGTTTTTCCGGGAGGGAAAATGAATACACGATTCCGATCCCCAAGATTGGTAATCCCACTCATTGTTCTTTTCCTAGCCCCGGTTGCCTGTTTATTTAATCCTGCCAAGCCTGAAGCTGAAAACCAGGCAAACAATCCCAACCCATTGCAGGGAGTGAGCGATCTCCTTTCAAAGGAACCCGGGCAAAACCGAAAAAATCCCATACCAATCGGTAAACAGATCTCCATCCCTGGCTGGGATGTTGAAGTGCGGGAATTCCTGCGTGGTGAAGCCGCATTAAAGGTCATCAATACCGCTGATTGGCAGGCGGATCCTTTGCCGGAAGGACAGGAATACGCGCTGGCCAGGGTTTTCGTCCGCAATACATCTTTGGATGAAAACAGTCATGACCTGGGTATATCCGAAATGTTCATGACCGGGGACCAGAACCGATTGTATGGTGACTCAATGGACGGCTGGCCGCAACCGGAATTCCTTTTTGAGGATATGTATACCGCGGAGGCAGTAGAGGGCTGGGTGGACGGGGTCGTCCCCACAAGTGAAAAGAACCTGGAGCTTGTTCTGGATGTGGCAGGGGATGACGTACGTTACACTCGGTTTTTTGCACTTGATGAAGGCGCTTCAATTTCCCTGAATAAAGAACTGACAGGTCTCAAACCGAATGATGTGGGGATCAAATTTGAAAAACCGGCGGCTGCCGGTGACAAGGTGATCACACAGGATTGGGAACTTATCCTGGTGGAGAGCATCCGCGGGCAGGAAGCGGAAACGATACTGGAAAAGGACAACCCCAATTATGAGTGCGCCAGAAGCCGGTACGGAACGTTTCCTGATACACATGAAGTTGAGATATATTAACCCAAATGATCTGCCAGCATGGGTGGGTTCATCCCAATTCATGGTTTTAGATGATTTGGGTTATACATTTCAAGGAAATAATGTATATCCCCCCAGGACAGAGGATTGGATTGGTGAAACGGTTCTACCTGGGGCTGATCTGGATGGATGGGTGGTGGTGACAGGTCCTAAGGGGAAGGATCAATTAGTTGTGGAGTTCTATCCTTCCAACTATGATTATGATTTATCTTCTCAAGGTGTCCGGTATTTTGCAATTAAATAGATGCTACCGGGTCTAATGTTTCGCGTTTGAAATAGCTGGAAAAATAAAATTGATTCAACGATCAACCGAAGAAATGCGTTGATTGTGTTCGAATTAATTACCCCATGGTGCACCCCCCATATTAATGGAATTTTCAGAGCGTACAATGCTACGCTTGAATCTGCATAACCATTGTAGTATGGTTATATTTATTGGAGATCAAAAATGACCGAGTCCCCAAAATATATTGTGATTACCAAAGCAAACCAGATCGAAATCCGGGAATATCCGGGATACATCCAGGCTGAAGTTGATGTTAAGGGAACAAATTATAAAACTGCGATAGAAGCCGGGTTTGATGTTCTGGCTGGCTATATTTTTGGAAACAACACCTCCCGGCAGAAGGTGGATATGACCACCCCGGTCAAGGTGAACCAATCAGAGAAGATAGCCATGACCACTCCGGTCACAGTGAAAGGTGAAGATGAATTTACCGTGGCATTTGTCATGCCCTCCGCCTACACCCTGGAAACCCTTCCCGCGCCGCGAGATGGGAGGATCCGGTTTGTTTCAGTTCCCACCCACAGGATGGCATCCATCCGGTTTTCTGGTTTCTTCAATCAGGGAAATATCGAAAATAACAAAAAACGACTCCGGGAGTGGATGGTTGAAAATGACCTGGAGGGCGAAGGAGATTTCATTATTGCAGGTTATAACCCGCCCTGGATTCCCGGGTTCCTTGCGCGCAATGAAGTGATGATCAAAATCAAGGATTAATTCCATCAAATTAAAGTCAGCATGAGGTAAGGAGAAGCAAATAAATTGATAACGAGGGGAAGAAAGAACTTATCTCAAAAATTAAATTTATTATCCCTTCGCGATACGAATCGGGTTTATGATGTCCAAACTTATCCGATCAGGCATGGAATTTTCTGGCTTCACCGCGACCCGAAGGAGGTTGAAATGCAGATCAAATTCGTCAGTTTGACCGTAAAAGACCAGGAAGCCGCACTCCAGTTTTATACACAAGTGCTTGGCTTCACGAAGATGGCTGATATTCCGCTCGGGGAATACCGCTGGTTGACCGTGGTCTCGCCTGATGGCATTGAAGGCGTGGAACTGGTGCTCGAGCCTTTGGCTTTCGAGCCTGCGCGGATTTATCAGAAAGCCCTCTTTGAAGCCGGCGTGCCTGCCAATGCGCTGATCACCAGGGATATCGAGGCGGATTTCGCGCGATTGAAGGCCAAGGGTGTGATCTTCCGAGGTGAGCCTGCCCCCCAGGGACCGATCATAAATGTGCTTTTTGAGGATACCTGCGGAAACCTGATCAACCTGGTCCAGCCTGTGGCTCCTCAAAATTAAAGCCAAGCGCTCCATACCAAAATAACCTTCCCAATAGTCTAAAGAAACCCTAATCAAAATAGATTGAATTCCCTGTTCGCCGCGTGCTATTCTGAGTAATATCATCCGAATACGCTAAATAAAATCGGATCCAGGAGGGCATAAATGAAAGTTCAAGGTAAGGTTATTGTTGTAACAGGCGGTGGAAATGGGATCGGGCGGGAGCTGGCGCTGCTCCTTTTACGTAAAGGAGCCAAGGTGGCTGCCGTGGATATCAGCGAAAAGGGATTACAGGAGACTGCTGAACTAGCCGGGGATCTTAAAACAAAAATCTCCACACATGTGGTGAATATCACAGACCGTGAAGCCGTGGCAGCTTTGCCACAGAAAGTCATTGCAACCCATGGCGTGGTGGATGGTTTGATTAACTGCGCCGGGATCATCCAAAAATTTGTGCGGGTCAAGGATCTGACCCCAGCCGATATCGACCGGGTGATGAACGTAAATTTTTACGGGACGGTCAATATGACCATAGCCTTTCTCACCCACTTGCTTTCCCGTCCAGAAGCACATCTGGTCAATGTTTCCAGCATGGGCGGCTTCCTGCCCGTCCCGGGACAGACGATTTATGGTGCCTCCAAGGCGGCAGTGAAGTTATTTACCGAAGGGCTTTATTCCGAACTTTTGGATACACCTGTAAGAGTAACAGTGGTCTTTCCCGGGGCGATTGGTACAAATATCGCCGCGAATTCCGGAGTCTCCATGCCTGGTGGGGAAACCGCTGCTTCCAGCAAGATCAAAATGACTGCGCCACCGGTGGCTGCGGAGAAAATCCTGAACGGAATGGAAAAAGATGCCTACAGGATATTGATCGGCTCAGATTGCATTGCGATGGACGCATATTACCGATTGATGCCCAAGCATGCCACGAGAATCATTTACAACCAGATGAAATCGATCATGCCGAAATAAGACGATCATCATTCGGTTGTATTAGGTAGAGGAAAAGGGTAGTTCTGAAGAAATAAGGCGCGTATATTTTAAAACCGCGTGCTATTATCAATTCATGCGTATCACCCACATCACGCAGGTGATCCGATGAATACATCTCCGAAAGAGAGCGATTATCGCTGCGTGTCTATTCCTGGTACTGACCTGGATGACCTTCGGTACCGGCGCGGTGATGACCGTCCGCGCGGATGTGGGTGTTCGGCCGGTTCTGCCCGGTGGCAGCAACATCCAACCGGGAGAGCAAACTCCAATCCAAATGGCTGCAGAACTCGTTACGATGACTGTGCGCAAAGCAAGCGCGGCGGATAATGCTTCGATCAAGTTAAACCCGGACGCATATGGCTACGAAAACCACCCGGTCTGGTATCGAGGTTGTGGCGGATGTGCAGGCTGATTTCACCATGCGCAACCCGACCCAGGAGGATATCAACCTGACGGCCTGGTTCCCGCTGGCTTCCGCTCTGTGGAACGTGGATTGGAATTTCAATCCAAATGAGGTCGTTCCGCGGATTAGCCAATTTCAGGATCAACTCCAACGGGACGCCGGTTGAATTTCATATCAGCGAACTTCCCAACCCGGGAGGAGCAGATAAACCTGACCTGCCCTGGGCAAGTTTCCCTCTGGTATTTCCGGCCGGGAAAGATACCATCATTCATGTCAGCTATACTGTCCCGCTTTCACCCGCTGCCAAGGGATCCGAGGTAGCGCTGTATTATGTATTTCAGACTGGTTCCGGCTGGGCAGGACCGATAGGCCAGGCGGACCTGGTTGTCAATCTTCCCTACCCGGCTACTGCGGAGACAATCGCAGATAATCCAAAGATCTCCCTGCCGTATGGCGGCATCGGGCAAATTTCCACCGGTTTGCCCAAAAGCGTTGTGGTTAACGGGAATCAGGCACGTTGGAGCTGGACGAATTTTGAACCTGCGCCTGAGGATGATTTTGCGATCTGGCTGCTCAAGCCTGGCGCCTGGGAGGGTTTACAGACTGCCCGTGATGCCGTCAAGTCAGATCCGGGTAATGGAAAAGCGTGGCTGAACCTGGCAACGGTCTATCATTCCCTCTCGGCTCTGCCTTTTTCCAACGCTACCCAGCTTTTCAGCCCAATATTCCTACCGCAGGCGGTCGAGGCCTACCAAAAAGTGGCTGCGCTTCTGCCGGATCACCCTGCGCCGCACACAGGGCTGGGCTTGCTGGCGCTTGCAAGGAATCCGGGAAAAGGAGGAACGATTTCGGGCGCAGCGATCAAGCGTGCTCAAAGCGAGCTGACCAAGGCACAAGCCTTGGAAGCGGTAAATCCCGCGTTGGCCAAGGAGGGGTTATTCGACAGCCTGGACCTGGCGGATGCCTTGAGTATGTTGAACTACAACGATGCAACCGCCACAGTCGATGCGGCTACTTTACGAGCGCATTTTTCCACCATGACGGCGCAGGCGACTATCGATTATGAAACCATCGCGGCCTGGAAGATTTCAAAAGGCGACGCTCAAGCCTGCTGGCCGACGGCTGCGATGGAATGCACTGCGCAGGCGATCCGCTCGGCAACCGTGAAGCCATCCCCTGAAAAGACATTCCCCATGAACATAACCCCCACCCCAATACCCTATTCCGGCACTGGATCAGAGATTACGATCACCCTCGGAGCCTTCGTTATTATTGGCTTCCTGGTTGCAGGGTTCCTGATCTATTTGATCTATCGCAAGGAAATTCGCTCTCAAAAGAAAAAATAATAATCATCAGATAATTTATATTACGGCGATCACAAGGCTGGGAGCAAACCAATCATCAATTTTATATACGGCAATTTATTGGGATTCGTAGGGAAATGATCCCGCCTTCATCGGCGTTTATACACCCTACCCTGTGAATCTTCGTAAACAAGCGCGAATTCCTGCTCCCAGGCGGGTGTATCGATGTGCGAAACGAACGCACTGAAATCCGGGTTTGGAAATTTTATAAAAACGATGAAATCGGCCGGTTTTGAGCGCGTCACGGAGTTGGTGAAACCCGGGTCATACAGGAAAAAGGGGAGACCGTTTTCCACGATGACAGTCGAATTTCGCACATTATTCTGAACGTAATCATACGCGCTGAAATAACCCTGGCTGCCAACAGGGTGATCGAATTGATCCCGTAACAAAACAGTTCTTTTAACATTGGTCTGCAGAAGTGATTGCTGGTTCCAGATTCCCCAGGTGCATAACAACACAGACAGAATGGGAATGCCCCATCGCACTCCGCAGCGGGCGTGCAATTTTTCAATCGATCGAGCGGCAAAGTGATCTAGGATCTCCATCATGAGAACATATAGGACGAGCAGGAAGGCGACTGCGAAGCGCCAGGCGACCTGGGTTCTCTCTGCAGTCGAGCCGGCGAAACCGGAGGCCGGTGAAAGGATGAAGGCAAGAAAAAAAACAAGGGCGAAAAGGACATCCACCCGGCGCGTAATCCCCCGGATGGATAAAAATGCAGAAACAATGAGAATCGACAGCGCGATAAATAATTGCGGGGGGATATTGTTGTAGAAAAACGGGTTGAGTAAATTTTCGGCGATGCTCCACTTTGATAAATTCAAGACCTCTTGGCTGAACAGCGCACCCTGTGTAAGGAGATTGCGGATGATCCACAACCCGCCGGGCGCCATGATGAGGAACGCTGGCAGGAGCTGGTTCTTCAATGTGGAAACCCTTCCCGATTTTACGGCGAAGTAGAAGAAAATTCCCCAGGCTGACAGAATCACCAAACCCGCTGTGGGTTTAATGCTCAGCGCCAGCATAGAAGCCGCGGCTAAGCCAAAGGGCTGCAAAGGCGCTGCTCTTGAACCGGGGGTGAAGAAGAAAATTCCCATCAAAGCGGCAGCCAGGAAGAGATCGTTCTTGCCGATAAGGGTGAGCTGGGACCATAGGATACTCCAGATGTTGCTATCGAAAGCGGGAGCAAAACGATAGCTCAGGAATAGGACGCTCGTCAGCAGGACGATGATCCCCAGGGGAAACCGCAGCCGGTCTGCCAGGATCAGAATTAGGGTCAGGTACAAGAAAGAGCGCGATCACGGCATGAGCGGACCCGATAAAAAGTCCGGCGTGATTAAGAAGCAGCGCGAAAGCAACCAGGGATTCGTACCCGAAGGGGTATTCGCCATAGGCGATCGTCAGATCCCGGGCAGAGCCGGTGGAGATCATCTCCGCTGCTTTCGGGAAATGATACAACCCTGCATCCCAGGTGAGAGGGTTGGAGATGGGCGAAAGCGGCCAGCGTAAGAGCGGGAAGAGGATGAGGCAAATGAAGATCGTCACCCCAGCCAGAGCGGTAACCAGTATCCGGACCTTTGAAAGACGTAGGCTTCCTTCCCCTCAGAAATGGATCCGACCTGCGTGTCTTCTTTGATCAATAAATACAGGATCAGCACGCTCAGTCCGGTGCAAAATATCATTGCAAGCAACAGGGAATAGATCCGCAGGAATCCCAAAATCGATCCGCCGGCTACGATGCCGTACAGAACACTCAGGAGGATTAAGAAGAACCCCTGCAATTTGTTGCTTTGAAGGTGACTCCGGCAGTGTCATCTCGATCCATCAAGGTAATTTTACCTGCTCCCCGTGCTGGGAGGGGAGACTTCTGCAATTTGGGGGATCAGTTGGGTTGGTGAATGGATGAATGATTTATGCAAATGATTTAAATATTGGATGTCCGGAATGGGGAGGTCCAATGATCCGAGACCCACGAAATATCCTGTAAAATTAATTTTCGCAGGAAATCCATCGAAACCAGGAGTACCATGGCCACCTCACCATTGATTGACGATTGTAAGAAAGCATTGAATTCTTACGGCGGTAAGTGGAATGAAAAGAAGGGACTGTGGGATTTTTCCACGGTCATTGCCGAGCGCAAGTCGTTTCTTTCAAAGAAAAAGTTGACCTATGCGTTGAAAATACGCATCGACGACGCGGGCAAAGTGGTGAAGTTCTCTGAAATGCTCACTGAGGCAAGTTCTGGATTATCCTCCGGCAGTGATATGGATAGTGGTTTTGGATTCAAAACCGAGACCTATAACACCTTTGGCGGCGCTCCAAAAGGTACGATCGAAGAACAATCGACACTTTTTGGTAAGGATTATTCGTATACATTCAATTATGCCGAGATCCGGCAAAAGGTGCAGGCGGCAGTCGAGAGCGCTGGTTACCAGTTCGAGTACCAGATATTGCCAGTAAAATAATTTTGAACCCATAAAGAGAGGGACACATTTTCAGCGTCCCTCTCCTATCTCTGCGTTCAGAGCGTAACGAAAGTCTAACTCCGGGTTAATACTTCCAGAATGGATCAGGAAACCTACGACTTCATCGTTATTGGCTCTGGATTTGGCGGGTCTGTATCTGCGCTACGCCTGGCGCAGAAGGGCTACCGGGTGGCAGTTCTGGAAAAAGGACGCCGCTACCAGCCGTCTGATTTCCCGAAAACCAACTGGAACCTGAGAAAATCCGTGTGGATGCCCGGGCTGGGACTGCTGGGTATCCAGGCACTGACCCTGCTGCGGCATGTGCTTGTTTTGCACGGAACGGGCGTGGGCGGTGGCAGTCTGGTCTATGCCAACCAGCTCATTGTGCCAGATGACGAGATCTTCACAAAGGCGGAATGGGGTGAGGGAGATTGGAAGGCTGCCCTCGCGCCTCATTTCGCTGAAGCCCGGCGCATGCTGGGAGCTGTGGATTGTCCCAGCGTGGGGAATGCCGATAAAATATTGCGGGAAGTCGGGATTGAACTGCGCGGGGAGGATACATTCCACACCAACCCGGTGGGAGTCTTTTTCGGGGAACCGGAACGGACCGTCCCCGACCCATATTTCGGCGGGGAGGGTCCGGATCGCACTGGCTGCACAATGTGTGGAGCCTGCATGATTGGCTGCCCTACTGGAGCCAAGAACACCCTGGATCAGAATTATCTGTACCTGGCTGAAAAGCTTGGAGTTTGCATCATTCCCGAAACTGAAGTGGTCGGTGTCCGGCCTGCAGAAAGGGGTGGTTATCATGTCATCACCCGGAAATCCCATGGTATTTTGAGAAAAAAACAGACCTACCTTGCCGGAGGAGTGATCTTCAGCGGAGGGGTAATGGGGACGGTGGATCTGCTTTTCAAATGTAAAAACAGCGGACTGCTCCCCGAGATCTCAGAGAGGCTGGGTGACTTCACCCGCACCAACTCGGAAGCCATCCTGGGGGTGGATTCCCGCGACGGATCGAAGGACTGGAACGACCATATAGCGATTACCTCGGGCATTTACCCGGATAAAAATACGCATATCGAGATCGTCCGCTACAACAAAGGCTCGGATGTACTTTATGCCATCGCCACCGTCCTGACGGATGGCGGGGGATCCATACCGCGCTGGCTGCGGTTCCTGGGTACCCTCATCCGGCACCCATACCAGGTTCTGCGCGCGCTGTGGATACCGGGACAGAGCGCCCGTACCTCTGTGGTTCTGGTGATGCAATCCACCGAGAATTACATCCGACTGCGGAGGAAGAAAGCTTGGTCTGGCTTCTGAGTTGCCCCCGGACGGGAAACGAATCCCATCCTATATTCCGATCGCGAACCAGGTCACTCGGCGGATGGCGGAAAAGATGAATGGCTACCCAAAGGGCAGTTGGTTCGAGGTGCTTTTAGATGCCCCCACCACCGCCCACATCCTGGGAGGCTGCGTGATGGGGGAATCACCAGAAGATGGGGTGGTTGATCGGCATGGGCGGGTCTTCGGTTACCCAGGATTATTTGTAGCGGACGGCTCGGTTGTGCCTGTCAATCTTGAACGCGAACCCGGCGCTTACGATCACTGCTCTGGCAGAATACATAATGGATAAAGTTCCTTCAAAAATCACCCAGGTTCTTTAATAATAAATTATCCTCAAACGTCGTACAATATGAAAACGTTTCCCGAACTGAAAAAATCTCTTATCTGGTGAATGATATGAAGCAGATCATTCGATGGTCTACTACGGGAATACCCCCTGTGGGCAAGGATTCTGGTGTCGGCGCTGGTGGGGGGAACCCTCTTTGTGTTCCTGATCCCGTATTTACTGATCGTGGTTTTCCCCGGGTCTGGACGCGAAATTCGGCTTTCCCTCGCTTCGATCTCGAGCCGTGGAATGTGATCCTGGGCATCCTCATGACTGTCGGCGGGTTTTATTATGCCTTCAGTACTGTCCTCTCCCAGTTCTCCAGGGCGCGCGGGACGCCCCTGCCGGTGATGGCCACCCAGAAGCTGCTGGTGGACGGGGTGTATTTACACTGTCGCAATCCGATGGTCTTCGGGACCCTCTTGGCATATCTGGGAATCGCGATTGTTGTCGGATCGATATCTTCGATCTTGGCCGTGCTCATCTTTGGGGGACTCCTGCTGACCTATGTTAAAAAAGTGGAGGAGCGAGAGCTGGAAGCCAGGTTCGGGCAGGAATATGTCGATTACAAGGCGCGCACGCCCTTTCTAATCCCCGGGAATTTCCGGCGAAAAAAATAAAACCCGCGAGTTCGTTCTTGTAAAATCAGAATCGTTTATTGATCATCTTCGTTTTTTGGAAACCTTCGTAAGTCTTTCCAAATTTCCATTTTCACTGTATCAAAAATTCCTCTATAATTCACCTTTGTGCGCAATTGGTGAATCACCAGACGCCAAATCACAAATTCTTTTACCCGAGGTTTTTCATGGATAACTTAAAATCCCTGCAAGGTCCCATGCGCGTACCCTTCCTGATCCTGGCGCCTGCCTGCGTGTTAGTTGGGGTTGCCACAGCTTTCCTGCAGACTCACCAATTTAATTGGTTTTACATCCTTTTGGTAATGATCGGTGCAGTCTCCGCGCACATCACGGTCAATGCATTCAACGAGTATTTCGATTTCAAATCGGGCCTGGACGCCAAGACGCAAAAGACACCGTTCAGTGGTGGAAGCGGCACCCTGCAGGCTCATCCCGAATTGGAACGAAACACGCTTATCCTATGCCTGGTTGCGCTGGGAATCACGGCTGCGGTGGGGGTTTTCTTCGCAATCAAACAGGGCTGGCAGATTCTGCCGCTGGGTCTGTTTGGGCTGTTCATTCTGGTCACCTACACGGTTTGGTGGGTGAAGAATCCAGTACTTTGCCTGATCGCCCCGGGTCTGGGTTTTGGCATTTTGATGGTTCTGGGCACTCACTTTGCCCTGACTGGCACATATACCTGGACGGCTTTTATTGCCGCGCTCGTTCCGGCTTTCCTGGTTAGCGACCTGCTGCTGCTCAACCAGTTCCCGGATGTGGAAGCAGACCGCGCGGTGGGGCGGCGGCATTACCCGATCACCATCGGGCGCAAGGCGAGCAGCGTGATCTATTCGGTGTTCCTGATTTTGGCATACCTGGCGGTGATCGTGGGTGTTGCCCTCGACCTGCTGCCCTGGTTCAGCCTGCTCGCCCTGCTCACCGTTTTAATGGCCTGGAAAGCCATCCGGGGCGCATTGACGAATGCAGAAAATATTCCTGAGCTGATTCCCTCCATGGGCGCCAACGTGATGATCAACCTGGTCACCCCCACCCTGCTGGCGGTGGGTGTGCTGATTGGAGCGATCGCAAGATTTTAGGGTGGGAATGGGCGGACCAACAACCAATCGGCTGCACAATATCAGGATTGCTCTCATCATCCTGGTCGGGGAAAAGATCATTCAGCATGCCCTGGTGACGATAGCGTTCTATTTCAATTGGATGGATATTCGTTCGACAGTTGCAGTTCCTGCGGATATCCTGATGATTTTGGGTGCCGTGGTTACCGTTTTATACATTCTCTGCTTTTGGGCGATAATGACTCAAAAAAGGTGGAGCAACGTTCTGTTGATAGGATTGGCACTCTTCGATATCGTGGGGGAATTCATCGCGCAGGGCAGGCTGGATATTACGATCAACGTATCAATCCTCGTTGCGTTTTCGCTGTTGATCCTCGCCTTGTTCTACCGGAAACAGGAATCAAGTCTGCTTGGACCTCATATTGAAAAATCTTGAAAATACCGGCGAGGTATCAAGTTCCCTGCTACCTGGAGTTGGGATAACCGAAGGAGAATGCAAAGCGGTTCAGGAAATTTGAAGTGAGGGTTCAGGAAAAATTCCATGAATGGATGGTAAAAATTGAATTCAAATTCGGGAAAACAAGAGATGAATTTGTCATTTTCAAAGGAATTATCCATGTGAGATAATTGGTTAAAATTAAACGGAGGAAGCATCATGCAATACCGCGAATTGGGACGAACCGGCTGGAAAGTTTCAGCTTTAAGTTTCGGCGCCTGGGCCATCGGCAGCGCCTGGGGTCAGGTGGACGATAAGGAATCCTTGGCAGCGCTGCATAAATCCATCGAGATGGGTGTGAATTTCTTTGACACTGCTGATGTGTATGGCGACGGGCTGAGCGAACGTCTGGTTGCAAAGCTTCGCAAGGAAAGCCGCGAGAAGCTCTACATCGCCACCAAGGCTGGCCGCCGGTTGGACCCCCACACCGCGGCTGGTTACAACCGCGCCAACCTGACCGCTTTTGTAGAGCGATCCCTGAAAAACTTGGACACGGATTGCATCGACCTACTCCAGCTTCACTGCCCACCGCCTTCAACCTATTACCAACCCGAACTCTACGGAATTCTGGACGATCTTGTAGCCCAGGGCAAGCTGCGTTATTACGGGGTGAGCGTGGAAAAGGTGGAAGAAGCGCTGAAAGCGATCGAATACCCAAATGTGCAGAGCATCCAGATCATCTTCAACATTTTCCGCCAACGTCCGGCTGAGCTGTTCTTTGAGCAGGCGAAAAAACGGAAGGTTGGCATCCTGGCGCGTGTCCCGCTGGCATCGGGCATGCTAACCGGGAAGATGAAACCTGACACAGACTTTTCCAAGGATGACCACCGCCTCTTCAACCGTCATGGTGAGTCTTTTGATGTTGGTGAAACCTTCTCGGGGGTGGATTATGAAACGGGGTTGAAGGCCGTGGAAGAATTAAAAGCGCTCTGCCCGGCGGGCATGACCCTGACGCAATTTGCCCTTCGCTGGATACTAATGTTCGATGCGGTGACCTGCGCCATTCCGGGTGCCAAACGCCCCTCCCAGGCAGAGGAGAACTTTGCCGCGGCAGATCTACCCGCACTTTCGGAAGGAACCATGCAAGCTGTTCGTGCAATATACGACCAGAATATTAGGGCACTTGTGCACCAGCGCTGGTAAAAATCACTGACCGCCCTCATAAGAGGGCGATTTTTTCTCGCGGGCTTGATTTTAGATAACCCCCCTGGTATATTGGATAATAATTATCATATTTATTGATAGGAGGAGCCAAAATGCAAAAGATCACGACCTTTCTTTGGTACGATGGGCAGGCGGAGGAAGCTGCCCAGCTTTACACCTCGCTTTTCAAGAACTCGAAAATCCAATCAATCAGCCGCTACCAGGAAGGAACACCTGGGATGCCGGGAACGGTAATGACGGTGAACTTCGAACTCGATGGCCAGGAGTTCGTTGCTCTCAACGGCGGCCCGGAATTCAAATTCACCGAGGCGATCTCGCTGATGGTGCACTGCGATTCTCAGGAGGAAGTGGATCGACTTTGGGAAAAACTCACCGAAAATGGTGGCGAGGAAAGCCAGTGCGGCTGGCTGAAAGACCGCTTTGGCGTATCGTGGCAGATCGTCCCGGATGAGTTCCTGACATTGATGAACAGCGGTGATCCCGAGCGATCGCAGCGGGTGATGCAAGCGATGCTCAAGATGAAAAAGCTTGATCTGGCGATCCTGCGGAAGGCGTACAATGGGGGTTTCTAGTATCATTGGGCTCATCACAACACCATCTCACCCAGCGAGGACGTAATGACCAAGCCTAAATTCCTTTGGTGGAAATTGTTCGCGGTCTGGATCGGTTTCCTGCTGCTGCATTTTTCCCACGAAACTTTTCCTGGACCCTTCTTCCGGCTTTTCGGGGAGGCCAATGAAACCACCTTCTTTCATATGAAGATGCTCTTCTTTGCCTATCTGATCATCAGCCTGATTGAACTCGCAATCCGCAGAAAAAAGCTCGCCTCACCCCAGACCTTCTTTTACAGCCGCTCCCTGATCGCAGTGGCTTTCCCCTGGCTTACTATCACCATGTGGTTCACCGCTGAGGCTGTGGGGTTGAAACTGCCCATAATTCCCTGGGAACTGATCTACGCCAATATTTTTACTGTGCTGGGTATCTACCTGGCGCTTCGCATGGAGGAAGTTTTCGAAGGGGTAACCCTGCGCCCGGCGCTTAAGGGTATGATCCTACTGGTGCTGATCACCGCCCTGATCTCCTATACAGCCTTTTCTTTTTAACCCCCCGGTGCATTTCTTCACCACACCCCCATATTAGTCTGAATTCTTTCTACGAAAAAGGCACAGGAGATTCGAAATCCTGTGCCTTTATTATTTCTTGCCGGGCATTCAAATGGTCATTGTCTTTCCTGGGGGGAGAGTTTGAAGACTGAAAGGATCTTTGCATTCCCGATCTCCACCGAAAATACCTCATTGGAAAATGGGTAAGGAAGCCTGGAAATATCCCGATAATTTCCCAGAAAATAATCAGCTTCGCTCAAATTATCAGTCATGTGAATGCGTTGAACGGTCACATGTGGCAGCAGTCCAAGTGCCTGTTGCTGGGATTCGATAAAGACGTTGATGCTTTCTCCAGGATCGGTTCTTAAAATCTCCTCAAGTCCCCTCTGATATGAGAGCCCCCAGTAATCCAGCGGAAAGCGCTGTTGTATGGTCTTCATATCCGCGCCAGCCAGGCGGTTGAAATACACGTTCTGATATGGATGGTATTGGATCATCCAGGAAACCGTTGGTAAGATTCCCAATATTAAGAGAACCACACATAACAAAGTGGCAAGGCGTTGGCGCATTCGGGTGAGAAGCCAATTGTGGAATTCATCGAAACCCGAAAGCATTAATAACAGAAAAGGTATGTATATGAAGAACATCTGCCTCCAGCCACTATACAGACTGGAATGCAAAAAAATTATAGTGATCAATGGCCCCAGGAAAGCCGTCATTATGATCAGGTCATTTGTGCGCTCAGGGTTGAATCTTCGGGGGAATTCCATAAGAGCCTTGCTTACCCTTCGAAGAACGACGATCAACCCTGCGAGGAATCCAGCCAGATAAATAATGGGTGTAGTTATCCCAATCCAAACCAGAACATAATGCCAGGGAGGCGAATAATCGGAGATTAGCTTTCCAAGATACAGCATCTCACTATTGTGGGGGAAGCGGCTCATAATCAAAAAAGCTTCCACCAATCCTGAGACCGGGTTTTGCCAGAGCGCTGGCCAGAACATCAAACAGAATACACTTGTAGTTGCCAGGTAGATCGCAAATAAGCAAAGTGAAGATCTCCACCCCTTACGAGTAGCAAGAACCTCGATCACTAGTCCAAGAAGTGTCAATACGGGAACGATCAAGCCCGGAAGTCGAATGGCGAGCAAAGCGCCTGTTAAGAGTCCATGCAATGCTGCCCGCCATATGCCTGGCTTTTCCAAGAACCAGAGGAGCGAAAGAAGGCAAATAGTATAAGCAGAAAGGAAGGGGATATCCTTGGAGTTGTAAAATGCGTCCGCAAAGATGCGGGGTGAAAGTACCAGGCAGATCAACCCGATTAAGCTCAACCATCCATTCCGGGTGAACTTCTTTGCCAACATGTAAAACGCGATACATCCAAAGAAAAAGGAAAGGAAGTTTAGCAAATGACGGCTGAGATAAATCTGATCCAGGCTTCCCCGGCTCTGTGCAGCAATTAGAAACATCTCAAAAAGCGGCCCGTACCACCGGTCCTTGTTTGAAAGGAGGGATGGATCCCCTTTAAGGACATAGCGGTAGTTCTGGATGCCGAGTTGTAACTGGGTTGGTTCATCCCAGCTTAGCCCATAATGGGTGTAGATTGAAAGCCCGAGGATTAATAAAGTAAAAAGGGCGATTATGGCAAACCAATCGGAAAGGGAAAATTTCCGGAGGAATTGTTGTGCTTTCATTTTCCGGTTAAAAATCTCGCAATTGTTTCATACAAGGAAGGATTAATATTCTCGAAACGGTAAGGCGGAACCCCAAAGCCAACCAGCATACCGATAAGAATGCTCACAAAACCCAGAATAAGCACAACAAATAATAGGACGCTTCGCCATTTAGGTGATTTTTCAAGGAAATCCAATGTATACCAAACACTCAAGCTTATCAAGATGAAAAGCAAGGGAATGATATCCACGAGGTATCGCATATTGGCGGCGATGAAAATGGCGATGGACGCGAGAAGAATGATCACCGAACCGAGGATTAACCAACATATCCATTTCAAATCAGGATGAACTCTTAGAATTGGGGTGGGTTTTTCTTTTGCCCAGTACCAGATCCCCTCGAAGAGTTTGATGGAAGGGAGAAAAACCATCCAAATTAAAGGAATTGTAAAGAAAATCCCGGAAATTTGTTTGGCAGCATAAACTCCTGGCGGTTTGGGGATATACCAGGGCCACATATTATCCATAATATACGGAACATCAAAAAAGGGAAATCGATTGCCGAGTAAGGAAAAAGGTCTGGCCAAATAATTAAATAAATTTGGAATAACATTCAATACCGAGGTGACCAAGCCGTAATCCTCGGGTCGGGCAACCCCTGTCAATTGGTATCGGTGACCAGTTTCAAAAATGGATCCAAATCGGGCGAAGTTATACCAACTAAATCCAGATGCCCAGAAAATCAAAGGAATGAAAAGAAATACTAAAGGCGCGAGCCATGCTGATGGTTTTTTATTTTGAATAAATATGAATATTGAGATTACCAGCACGAACCAAAAAACCGCGAGAGCGTAATTCACCCTGCTATTCACAGCGGCTCCCCATGCCAAACCGGCAAGTAATAGCCAGGCTGACTTATGGGACGAATGCATCGCCCTCAAGGCAGCATAGAGCCCTAGAAGCAGAAAGAACTGACCGCTCGCAATCGCTGCTTCGTAAACCGTCGCCCGGTTAATGATCCAGATCATGGGCAGGCACAACATGGCCGTAAGGGCGAAAATTGCGATTGTCCAGGCAGGAGCACGGGGAAAATATCTAGTTCGCAACCAATGGAAAATGACAGCCATAACGATTGCTAACCCGGATAGGAAAAAGAAAACAAGTTGTTGATCTTCGACGACGGCGGGATGAATCCACTTCACTGCCGTCGCTACCAAAGCCGGTACCGCGCCCCAATAGAGGTAATACCTTTCCATTAAAGTACGAACTATCCCAGAGTAATCGATGCCCTTGCGGTTGCCGTATTCGTAGGGATTGGTGATGTTGGCGAGCGCGGCAGGGGGTTTTTCCAGAAGCGAAACGCTGCCCTTGAGAAAAGCGTTCGCGAGCATATCGAAATAATGGGTATAAGGCGTCCAGGCCCACTTGGCTCCGGTGATGAACCAGTAATAAATGAAGATGGCAAGCACAGCCGAGAAAACCGCCCAAACCCAGGAATTGCGGTCGAACCATTGATAGAAACGGGTCCGACGGTATCGAGCGGCCGTGGTGAAATACCATTTTCCGAACGGTGTGTTGGCCAGGGCGGCGGATTTGCGCCGAATGTAATTTGAAATTGAAACAACCGCATGGGAGGAAAGGATCCGCTCGGAGAACGCCAGCCAGAACGCCAACCCCAGGCAGAGAAACCCGAAAACCGCTAAAACCTTGCGGCTGTTGCCCATCACAACGTTATTATCCAGGTGGAGTTGGTAGGCAAAAAAAGCAATGAGGAGTGCAGCTCCGCTGAAAAGAAGCAGCGATAGGACGAGGGTCAGTCGGAATTTCTTAAAACGCATTGTGATTTCTAAAGATTATACCTTGTGGGCTTTGGAGGCTATTTGCTGCCCAGGAAGCGGGCAATTTCTGTGTAGAGCTGCGGATTGATGGTCTGGAAGCGGAATGGATATTCGCCAAAACCAGCCAGCAGCCCATATATGATGCTCGCAACGCCGAGAAAGATCAGAAGAATGCAAAGCACAATTTTCCAGGGGCGAGATTCTCCTAATAATTGTAAGGTCCACCAAAAACTGAGCGCGGAGAGAATTGTCAACAGGGGTACCAGGTCCATCAGGTAGCGCAGGTTGGAGGCGATGAAAATGGAAAGAGAGCCCAGGATGCAGAGCGCAGCTCCGCCCGCCATCCACCACACCCAGGGCAGGGAGGGGTGGGAAGGGGGAGATGTTTTTGCAGGTATGTTTCTCAGTCGGTTCCACACAGATCGTGCGGGTATTAGCAACGGCAGCAGGATCACCCAAAAAATGGGGACAACTTTGAATATACCCGCTGCAGGTTCGTCGGAAAGGTAATGCGGCGGCAGGTGGATGAATGCCGGCCAGAGGGACTCGTTTATGGATGGGATTTGAATGAAGGGAAATTCCCGTGGATTGTAATGAAAAGAACGAACAAGCAGGTTGTATAAATTCGGGAGGATATACCTGACCGAAGAGATATCGTTATAGTTTTCCGGCAGCCCCCGCGCGGTGAGCTGATAGCGATGGCCGAACTCCAGGACGGTGCCAAAACGGGCAAAATTGTAGGCACCCAGCCCCAGCCCCCAAAATAGCAGCGGAAGACAAAGGCATAAGCCGGGCAAGATCCAATCAAACGGGCGGTTTCTTTGCCTTACCAGATACAGCAGGGTTACCACCACCAGCCAGGCGATGGCAGCCGCATTGTTCACCCGGCAGCCGATGGATGCTCCCCAAGCCAGCCCGGCCAGCACCATCCAACCAGCTTTTCGTGTGGAGAACATTCCACGCAGCCCGGAATAAAGCCCGAGAATGAGGAAGAATTGCCCGCCTGCGATAGCGCCTTCATAGACCGACGGCCTGTTGATGATCCACAGGGCAGGCAGACTGAGCATCCCAGCCAGGATCAGGAGGGCGGCGCTCCAGGCGGGCACCTTCGGAAAAAAGGTGGTGCGAAGCCAATGCAGCAGGGCAGCCATCACCACGGTGAGTTCAGCCATGAAGAGAAAAACGAGCTGCTGATCATCCAGCGCCATTTGACGCAGATATTTGATCGCCGCAGCGGTCAACGCTGGTACTGGACCCCAATACAGGTAATAGTTCCCCCTGAAGTAGGAAGCATCCCAGATATATTCGATCCCGACCCGATTGGCGAATTTGTAGGGATTGGCAAGCGCAGCCAGCGCGGCAGGCGGTTTTTCCAAAAGGGAGGTGGAGCCCTGAAGAAAAGCATCTGCCAGGTGATCGAAATAATAGGTCAATGGCGTCCAAACCCATTTCCCGGCAGTGATGTACCAAAAGTACACTCCGATCACCAGGAGCGCAGCCAGCACCACAAGGATGCCTGAGTTCTTTTCCCACCAGGATTGAAAATTCGATTTTCCAGCCGGATGCTGATTTTTGATAGTGGGCGCTTGAGATTTTTGCCCGACAGGTGATAATTGAATTTTGGCCCGAATCATTTTACTCAATTAAAAAATTATAACCCCGCCAATTTATTTGAGAGTCCTTTTTTTGACCTTCCGCTGAATGGAATTAAGGTAATATGTAATTTGTTTCACTAAAATCACCCCAGAAGCAATTTAAGGAAACTACCATGAAACTGGATACCATTTATCTCATCCACCATACCCATACCGATGTTGGGTATACCCTGGATCAGCCCATATTCTGGGAGATGCAGCCCCGTTTCATCAACGATGCGCTCGACTTGATCGACCGCTACCGCGAAAATCCATTCGAGAGCCGCTTCCGCTGGACGGTGGAAGCTACATCCGGGATCGAAGCCTGGTTGAAAACGGCCTCTTCTGCCGACGTGAAACGATTGCAGGCAGCAGAAAAAGCCGGGCTGATGGAGATCACCGCGATGTTCACCAATATCACCCCGCTGCTGGATACCTACCAGTTGATCGAATCCCTGAACCCCGTGGAGCGCCTGCGTTCAGAGCTTGGGTTGGATATTCGCTCGGCAATGAACTGCGATGTGAACGGACAGAACTGGGGTCTGGCAGATGTGCTCCTCGACCTGGGGATCGAGGGATTCAGCATGGCGGTCAACCACCATTTTGGGGGTCCTCCCGAACCGAGACCAAGCCTCTTCCAATGGCAGGCACCCAGCGGCAGAAAGCTGCCCACGCTGAATGGATGGCAGTACTCAAAAGCCAACGATTTCGGGTTGGGCGCGGATTCAGACGAGATCTTTCTGGAATGGCTGCCAAAGATCGAAGAGTTTCTTACCGAAAACAGCTTTCCGGTTCCCTATATCGTTTTGCAAGGCTATCATCCCTACGGTGATAATGGCACCGCCTGGAGCGCCTTCACGGAGTTCGCCATGCGTTGGAACGGAAGCGGACGGGCGCCGCAGATCATATGCGCCACACCACGAATGTTCTGGGAGCGGGTGAAGCAGGATATTGAGAAGCTCCCGACCATCCGCGGGGATTGGACTGATTACTGGAATTTCGGCTGCATCTCCGCAGCCCGCGAGACCACCATCTACCGCACCTCCCGCAGCCGGCTGTTCCGCGCGGATGAGGTGTACGCATTACTCAAGTCCCTCCCGGAATCCAGGATTTGCGACAGCGTTATTCCAGCATCCCGCTATTCAGATCGTGTTAACAAGCTCTATCGCGGGCAAGCCTGGCAGATGCTGAACCTTTATGGAGAGCATACCTGGGGCGCGGATACGGCTTCCAACGAGCCAGAGCTTGAGGATTCGCTGGCGATGGAGAACCACAAGAAGAACATGGCCTACTCCGCCCGATCCCTCAGCCTGCTGCTGGAACGGGATGCCCTTGCGGATTTCTCCCACTATGTTCCCCGCAGCGATCCATCGGAATTGCTGGTCTTCAACCCGCTGCCCTGGGAGCGAACTGTGAGCGGCCCGATAGCCAAAAACCTGCTCATCCCTCGCGGGCTGGGGGAAGACACCTCATCCAGCCGGCACGCTTTGGGCAGGTACGCTCAACCCACAGATTTCTGGACCGGCCGGGCTGAAACCGCGTTTCACGGCGGAATGGGCTGGACCCTGCAGCCAGTGAAGGTGCCCGCCATGGGCTACACAGTTGTTGGCTGGGACGCTCTGACCGATATGGCCTCGGCGGTTGAAAGCGACGACGCGGTTGTGGAAACCGCCCGCTACAGGGTGACCTTTGACCGCGAAAAAGGGGGGATCGTTTCGCTGTGGGATAAGAAGCTTACTCACGAATGGGTGGATGCATCCGCAGGGTATCCGCTGCACGGCTTTGTTCACGAGGAAGTTGCCGACCATGATACACCCGAGCCGCGCAAGCTTCTCTGCACGGTCAACTGGATGGCGCAGACAGAGACCCCGCGCGGCTGGCACCCCGATTGGCAAGCCAACCGCACTGCGCCGGTGAGGGTACTCCTTCACAAGGTTTACCGGTTACCGCACGCAATTGTGGTGGAGCAAATGCTGGAGCACCCAAATGTGGGCAAGCTCTGCCAGCGGACGCTGCTGCCGCTGGATGGCGCAGAGATCGAGTTCCAGGCGGAATGGGTGATGGGAACCATTACGCATCCTGAAGCCACGTACCTAGCTCTTCCCGTTTAACCTCCCCGGCGCCCAGGCCCGTTTCGATACTGGCGGAGTGCCTGTGCGGCCGCACCTGGATCAGATCCCGGGCACCTGCCGGGATTACTTCACCGTCCAGCGCTGGGTGGATTTCAACGATGGCGAAAGGGGAGTGGTCATCGCCACACCGGAAAATCCGTTGGTTCAACTTGGCGATTTCCACTTTGCCCACAACAAGGCGGAAGTTCACCTGGAACGCGCAATGTTCCTGGGCTGGGTGACCAATAATTATTGGGAGACGAACTTCCCCGGGATGCAGCCCGGGACAGTCACTGCCCGCTATCATATCCTGCCCTATGCCGGAAAATTCGATGAATCCCAGGCGCACCGGTTTGGCATGGAGGCCGAGCAATCCCGCCCGGTGATTCAACACCTGGGGGAGCAGCCGGCGGAGCAATTGCTGCCGCAGAACGGCACGCTCCTTACACTTCCTGAACCCCCCATTCTTGTTCTCAATTTCCGCAAAGCTGAGGAAGGCGGCATCCTGATCACTTTGTATAATGCCAGTGACGAGCATCGAAACGCGGAGGTGAAAAGCGGGATCATTTCGCTTGATCAAGCAAACCGCTGCGATTTGTTCGGCAAAGTATTGGAGACCCTCCCAGTGGTTGCCGGGGTGGTTAAGGTAGAGATACCAGCTAGGCGGATCTTTACCTTACAAGTGGCATGATGGAACTCACGAGCACTAATCTGGTTCCGAGTTCTGTTCTGCAGGTCAGGGTAAAATCTATCCAAGTGAGGTGTGTTCATGATCCCATCCTTCCTTCTGGCAAAGCTCTATGTGAAAGGTTCACTCAAGAATCACGAAAACGGATTTGAGTTAAAGCTGAAGAACATCATCGATTCCACCTGGCTGACCGGCATTGGTCCGATCACTGCCGCGGGAATCGCCTATGAGGGGAATGCCATCCTGATGATCGTAGGGGAACAGACCTTCAACGGTGGCGAACTTTCCACCGAGAACAAAGTGCCGGTGAAAATGGGGGTGCCTATCACGGTGAGGGTGACCGGGGCGCAACTCCCACCGGGGGTGCACAAGCTGGGGATCGCGGCAACCACCAGCGATATCGGTAAGATCAAATTCGAGATCAGCGACACGGTCGCATGACCCAGCCGCACCTGGCTTCCCCGCTGAAGAAGCTTCTTCCTTTCCTGCTCGCAGCCTTTCTCTTAAGCGCCTGTGTACCGACTGAAGCACGGACCCCGGATTCCGGCGGCGTGTATTACGCCGGCGAGCAGAGCGAGACGCGCGAAGCCCTCTCCCTGGCGGGGATCGCCCCGATCGATGACCTTTCGAAGGCGGGTGTGATCGTACTGGATGGTCGGATCCCGGATGCCGCCGCCATCCGGCAGCAGGTGGAGAATGGCGCCGGGCTGGTTCTGATCCTCGGGGAGAAGACCAGCGTTGCCGACCTGCAAACCCTGCTTGGCAGGAATGTGAATCTCACTGCGCCTGGATGAACCGCTCAGCCTGGTGGAGGCGGAAACCCGGCAAGCTGTGCAGCCGACCCTTCTGGAGCGCGCGCAGGATTTCCTCCAGCAAAAGAATCCCACAGCCGTGGATGCTGTAAAACCTGATCGGGACCCGCTCAACGAGCAGATCATCTGGAACGGCGCGCCGCAGATCCGCGAGCGGTTCCGCGTGGACGGGCTGGCTTCGCCGGCGAAGACGCTGGTGACGGGATATGAAACGAAGGAAGGGGTGCTCTGGGAGATCCCCGCGGGAACCCTCGCCCCAACCTCAGGCAGCATCTACCTCCTTTCCGCCTGGCTCACCCCCGAAACCAACCCGCAGATCCAGGAATGGGGTTACTTCAACTATCTCATCTATTCGCTGGTGGAACGCGCCGGAAGGCGCAGCCCGCTTTCCTTCGCGGATTTCCCTGCCTCGCCGGTTCCCCATCAGCAAAACCGCACGGGGCTGCTGATCTTCCTCGCGGTGGAACTTGTCGTCTTCTTTGGCGCATTCATCATCATTCGGCGTTGGAGCCTTCGTCACCCCGAAGCGCTGGATTCGATCGTCGCCGATAAGAGCAAGTTTATCGATAACGAAGCCACCACCGATTGGGAAAAGGTGGGCTTCCACCGCCCTCTCTCCGGCTTGCTGGTGGGCATGGGCATCGGGATCATCCTGTTCATCCCCCTGATCATCTACCAGAACCTGATCCTGCCGCAGTTCATTCTGCCCTCGGCCCAGGCGCTGGGCATGTGGGGACGCGTGACCCAGTTCTTCGGGCTCACCTGGGCGCTTTTCGACCTGGGCACCTCGGTGGCTGCCATGAAATACCTCAGCCAGTACCGCGTGTCGGATCCCGGGCGGGGTATGAAATACGTCCAGGTATACCTGTGGTGGCAGGCACTTTCCGGGCGCGGTGCAGGTGGCGATCGTGGTGGTGGCAACCAGCCTGGGAATCGTGCGTACGCCTTACGCCCTGTTCGCCTGGTCGATCATCATGCACACCATGATCCAGATCCCTGGCTTCTACGGGGTCTTCCGCACCACGTTGAACGGGCTCCAGCGCAATGACTATGCCCGCTACCTCGATGCCGCCTGGGCGATCGTGTGGCCGGTTCTCACCCAGCTCGCACTGGTGCCGGTCTTTTACGCATGGGGCAAGGCGCACCCGGAACTTGGCGCATCGATGGGAGGCGTGCTGGGGCTGGGAGCGGCAGCTTACGCGGTGGAACTGTGCAACTTCCTGCTCGGCATGTGGCTCTACAGGCGCATCGGCTACAAGGTCAGCATTCTTTTCATGGCGCATTTCGACTGGAAGATCATCAAAGAGACTTTCCGGTTCGGCTTCTTTGAGATGCTGGGCGGCATGACTGTGGCAGCCGGCTCGGCGCTGGAGATCTGGATCACCCAGAACGGGCTGGTGAACTATTCGGAGACCTGGGGCAACTGGATCCTGGCGGGGAATTTCCTGCTGGCGTTTACGGTTTCGACCAACCTTTTCGACGGGATCATGCCTGCCATCTCGGAAGCGCTTTCCAGCGGGTATAAAAAGCTCAGCCAGTATTACAGCGTGCAATCCTATAAATGGGGCGCCATCACCAGCTCGGTGCTGGCTGCGGTGCTGCTGGTGGTGGCGCCGAAATTCATCATCGGCTCCTCCGGCTCTGAATTTCAACGCGCCGCCATCCTGGCTGTGCCTCTTACCATCTTTGGGGCCATCCAGTTCTTCGGCTGGCTGGGAGATGCGATCTTCCTGGGTTCCAATAAGCCCGTGCTGCGGGCATTGATGATCCTGATCGAGCAGGCCATCCGTATCATCCTGCTTGTGGTGCTGCTCAACCGCTTCCAGATCGAAGCCCTGGTGATCGCCTATTTTATCGGCATCCTCGTCCGCGGGGTGATCGCCTATTTCGTTGCTGATAAATACTGCTTCCCGCAGAAGATCTATTTCTGGCAGACCCTGGCAGCCCCGCTCCTTTCGGGGGCAGCACATTACCTTTTCCTGACCCTGATCGCGAAGGTCGTCTGGCAGGGGGACGATATTTCCAGCATCGTGCTGTTTTTCATCGGGCTGCTGCCCGCCATGCCGGTGTTCTTCTTCTTTTACGCCCTCGCCGGCGGCTGGGACGATGCCGGTTTGGAGGAGATCGCCGAAGCCAGCCAGATGAGTGGCTTCCTGCGCCCGGTGGTGAAGGTGGTCTTCACCTATCCGAGCCGCTGGGGAGCGAAGTTGAGCCCGCTGCATAACCGCTTCCCGATCAAGATGCGACCGGTGGCGATGCAGGAAGCGCTTCTGCTCACCGAACAACGGGTGAAGCTTGTGGGGGGGTAATTCGCCATTCCGGGAGCGAACAGGATTATTTACTACCATAATGAAAAATCTTGAGATCAAACAGCTTCACGGGGAAGAGTTTCTCGAAACGCTCTATCAACTTGCCTCGTATTCTTTCCACCCCTCCCCGCCACTCACCAGCCGCCATGAATTCGAGAGGTGGATACGCACCTTGCTGGATTCCACCTGCATCGCGCTCTACGAAGCCGGCAAGCCGGTGGCATGCATTCAATCGACCACCATGACCCAGAACGTGCGCGGGGAATTATTCCCGATGGCCGCCTTTTGGGGACTTTCCAGCGCACCGGAGGTGAGACGGAAAGGTTACGCGCGGCGGTTATTCACCACCTTGATGGAAACCACCCGGCGGGAGGGGCATGCCTTCTCCGCGCTGCAGCCCTTCCGTGAATCGTATTACGAACGGCTGGGCTATGCCACCTTCCCCTCGCCCACCCTAGCCAGGCTGACGCCGGATGCGCTTGAGCCGGTGCTTAAATTCCCGCTCGAGGGCGATGTGCGGCGGGTGACCATTGAGACCGGGCTGGAGGATTACCGCCGCTTTATGAAGCGTAAACTGGGACGCACCCATGGCATGGCTTACCATGATAAAGCCGATGCGATCTCTGAAAAAATCCGCAACCAGTGGATCGCCCAGGCGTGGAACGGTGACCGGCTGGAAGGGATGATGGTCTACGAGATCCAGGGCGGGGAGAATGACCAGGGGAGATTTGAATTCGCGGTCAGCCGGTTGGATTATGAAACCGTAAACGCGAAATACCTGCTGCTGCGTTGGATCGCGTTGCATATCGACCAGGCGGACCGGGTGACGATGCTGCTGCCGCCCGGCGAGCGTCCGGAGACCTGGCTTTCGGACACCGGTTTGAAGATCGAATGCTTTGAAACGCCTATGGGCAGGATTCTGGATATCGGGCGGATCCAAGGCCTCGCGGTGGGTCCTGGATCTTTCAGCGCGGTGATCCGCGACCCTGCCTGCCCGTGGAACGAGGGAGGCTGGCGGTTTGACTCTCGTAATGGATCTCTGAGTGTCGAGCGAGACGCCGCAGCCACGGAGGGGTTAAGTATCAATGGATTGACCGCCCTGGTATTTGGCACCCATGACCCGGATGATTTCGCCATTCGCGGCTGGGGGGAGCTCTCCGCGCGGTCTCTCGAAGCGGCCCGGAGCATGTTCCCGCGAGCTGAACCCTTTTTAGACGAGTCTTTTTAGCGCTTGATGAGCGAACCATGCCGAACATCTCCCAGGATTATATCGATTCTGTTCAGGATGACCGCCGCAGCCTGATGCTGCATTTGAACGCCATCATCCAGGAGGTTTACCCCAGCCTCGAACCTGTCATCTGGTATGGATTGCTCGCGTACCGGAAATCGAAAGGATGGCGGAACTGGGTGGCGTTGGGATACCGCAAGGATGGCGTGACCCTGTATACCAATGGATCGCACGCAGATCAATTTAAAACGCGGCATCCGGAAGTGCAAACTGGCAAGGGCAGCCTGCGGTTCAAACCGGGCGACACCCTTCCGGTGGAGGATATAAAGTTGTTGATACGAAATTCCATCGAAGATGTTAAGGAGACCTCATGAACAAGCCGACATCGAAGCATGCACAGGTGAGCGCCTGGCTGGAACGGATCCGCATTCTATCTGAAGAGATCGGCCCGCGCGGACCCACGCGCGAAGGGGAACGGAAAGCTGCGGAGTTCGCAGAAGCTGAATTTCAAAAAATGGGTCTGCGCCCGGTGATGGAGAGCTTTAAAAGCGCGCGTTCCATCTTCCAGCCCCATCTGATCGGCAGTCTTGGTATGCTGATCGCGTTCATTATTTTTCCTTTGGGCGGAATCGCCACGGCTGTCATCGCCGCGCTGCTCAGCATCCTGGTTTTGGCGACGGAGCTGATGGAGCTGGGTTTTCAAAACAACCTCTACCGCTTGATCCTGCCCAAGGGCGAGAGCCAGAATGTGCACGCAGTGATCCCGCCCAGCGGGGAGCACACCGGCGATCTGGTGATCGTGGGTCATCTGGATAGCCAGCGCACCCCGTTCATTTTTCGCTCCCCCAAGCATGTGAAATTCTACGATAATTTCGTGACCGTGGTATTCATCACCTTCATCCTGCAGGTGGTGCTCTATTCGCTCTCAGTCTTCTTCCCCTGGTCCTGGGTCTGGTACGCGACCATCCCGACCGCCATTTGTTCCATCTTGCTGGCAGCCATCTGCATCGAGGCGGATGCCACTCCCTTCACCGCCGGGGCAAACGATAATGCCACCGCGGCCGGGATGGTGCTGACCCTGGCGGAACAGTTCGCAAGGAACCCGCTGGAGCATACCCGTGTGTGGGCCGTCTGCACCGGCTGCGAGGAAGTGCAGCACTATGGCATGATCGATTTCTACCGGCGCCATCTGGGTGACCTTAAGAACCCGAAAGCCCTTGTTTTCGAGATGCTCGGCTGTGCAGGGCCTGCCTGGCTGACCAGGGAGGGCATCATCGTGCCCTTCAAAGCGGACCCAGGGTTGGTCGGGATCGTGGAGGGTCTGGCGAGGGAGCACCCGGAGTGGGGCGCTTACCCGGCGAAGATCAGCGGCGGAAATACGGAGATGGCGGACGCGGTGCGCAACAAGATCCCGGCCATCGCGCTTTTCGGTATGACCCGCGAGGGGGTTGCGCCCTACTGGCACCAGAGAGCAGATACATTCGACAAAATGGATGGGGATGTGCTGGAACGCACCTGGGAATTCACCCGGGCGTTGATCCGGGAGATCGATGAAGGCTGAAAATCGGGGATGCGCGGAGGGACGGGATGGAAGAAATGAAACCGGAACACGATAAGGAAAAAATTACCGCCCTTGAGCATACCCGCAGAGGGTACGGGCTGGAGCGGTTGATCTTCTTCAGCGACGGGGTTTTTGCCATCGCGATCACGCTGCTGGCATTGGAGCTCAGGCTTCCCGAGGGTATCGGCTTTCGCCCGGCTGGCGAGCTTATTCTGAGCCTGGGAAGCATGTGGCAGAAGTATATTGCCTATATCATCAGCTTCCTGGTGATCGGCTCATTTTGGATCTCTCATCACCGCAAGTTCCGCTATATCCAACGCTATAACCGCGCCCTTCTGAACCTGAACCTGCTTTTCCTGATGGTGGTCGCCTTTATCCCATTCCCCAGCTCCCTGATCAGCGTTTCCAGCGATTTCACCGTCACAGTGTTTTATGCGGGCACGATGATCCTTGGTTCGATCATGATCACGATCCTCTGGCGCTATGCCACCGGGAAAGGCAGGCTGGTTGGGGAAGACCTTGACCCAAAGGTTGTTAGGCGCGAGACGATCCTGCCGCTGGTGACAGGGGGCATCTTTCTGCTATCTATTGGTATCGCGTTTATCGACCCCGATCTCGCCAAGCTCACCTGGTTATTGATCCTGGTCGAGGGCTTCTTGTTCCAGAGGGATTGATTCCCCAGACCATGCGTGATGATGTTGATATCTGGCGCTGGGAATTCCTTCCACGATAAACCAAGAATTGTATAATACGGAAATCCGCCATTCCGTAACCGGGGGACTGGCTGCGGGAGGGCTCGTTGGCGGAAATCCATTTTCACGAGGGAATGATGGACACGGATACGAATGGCACCAATTCAGGAGAATCCCAGGTTGTTGACGAAAGGTCGGAACGCGAGAAGCGCAGGGAGGATCGTCGAGCGGCGCGCGGGGAACGCTCGGGCAGTGCATGGATCATCGGGGTGATCCTGATCGCGGTCGGGCTGATCTGGATGTTTCCCCGGCTGCAGATTTTCTCTTTCACCAACTGGTGGGCTTTATTCATACTCATCCCCGCGGTTGCCGCTTTCGGGAATGCCTGGCGGGCGTACAAAAATGCCGGCAACCACCTGGATGCCCAGGCGCGCGGTTCGCTCTTTGGCGGGCTCCTGCTCACGTGCGTTGCAGCCGCGTTTCTGCTCAATCTGAATTGGGCGATCGTTGGTCCCGTGTTGATCATCCTGCTGGGTGTGGGCTTATTGATCAATGCCCTCGCCCGCTGAAAATCAGCAATCTGACGATTCCCGAAATTCCGGGATAATGGCATTCGTTGTTCGATCCTAATGATTTAACCCGAATAAGCAATTCGGGCATTTAGGATTCCAGATGGAGGATTGATGAAAGAACCCACGGAGATTAAATCCTACAGGGCACTGCAGATCATATCCATCCTTTTCGGAATCGCGGGCTTGAGCGCCTTCCTTGCCAGCAAATTCGCGAACGGCAAGCTGGTAGTGATCCTCACGGTAGCCGGCTTTGTTGGCTTCCTGGTGACCGCGGGAATCCTGGCGGTGAAGATCAAACGATTCTGGAATGCGCTCGGCACGCTTGCGCTGGATCTGCTCGCTGCGATCCTGGGGGCTTACATCTTGATCTTCGCTGCCTTGTTCTTCTTCCAGGATACCATTGCCAACAGCACCAGTTCTTTTTTTCAGGCGCAGATCCTATTCCAGGAGGCTGAAAAAGCTATCAGCGGAGAGGGGATCGAGAACATAAGGTTTACGACCCCGGATGGTGTTGATCTGAACGGTTGGCTGGTGAAGAACTCGGAATTGAAAAAAGCGCCCCTGGTAATATTCTTCAACGGCAGCGGGTCTGAATCCTCCCAGATGATCCCTCATATGAAAAACCTGAAGGGGTGGGATGTCGCCCTGGTAAATTACCGCGGATTTGGAACAAGCAGCGGAACACCCGGGCAGGAGAAGGTTTTGGAGGATGCGTTATTTTTGTATGATCAATTCTCCATCCGGGAGGATATTGACCCGGATCGCATCGTCGCGATGGGTTACAGCCTGGGGACGGGGGTGGCTGTTCATTTATCTGCCCGGCGGGATGTTGCCGGTACCATCCTTGTGGCTCCTTACGATCAGCTCACCCTGATCGGTTTCAAGAGATCACCTGCTTATGCCCCATTTTCCGGGATCATGAAGCATTATTTCAATTCCGCTGCGCTTGCCCCCGGCATAACCACTCCAGCGCTTGTACTGGTTGGCTCCATGGATACCAATGTCCCGCCGAAACTTTCCAAACGGCTGGCGGATCTGTGGGGCGGGGATGTCACGGTTCTCGAATACCCGGGCGAGGATCATGGGCTGCTATTTCATAAAAACAGGAGCTTAAAGGATATCCAGGATTTTCTGTCAGGGCTGGAAGGATCGTAATAATGCTGGTCCCTTTTATATTGTAAGGCGCTAGATATACAAAACTCTCCAGTTGAACCCTGCAATTAGCTACTCCCCCTGCTTCTGTTTGAGAGCAACCAACTGCCAGATTGCTCCGCCGAGGAAGAGCGCTGAGAGCATGAAGGACATGCCCATGCTTTTAACGTCCATTGCCATCCCAAACATCGGTTGTGCCAGTTCACCCAAACCCAGCGGGAAAATGACGAAGATCCCGAGGATGAACATCGCCGGGGTGAGGACGTATCCGAGCGGGTTTTTACGGAAAGTCATCACTGCGGTGATAGCGAAAGAAGGCATGACAAACACCAGGTCGAGAAGGTAAATGGAATAAAGATTCTGGATCTGGGTCTTGGTGGCCATGAGCGGAAGAAGAGCGCTTATCCAAAGGAATGAGAAAAGCGCAGCGATGAGCAGGGAAAAGATCGCGGTGGTGTATTTGACGCCTTTCCGAACCTCCAGCGTATTCACAACTCCCGAATCTAAGGAAGAGATCGTGAAGACGATCGAGAAAAAAGAGGTTCCCAGAATCGCAAGATATAGCAGGTACAGAACGTTATAAACGCGCTCGATCGAAAAGATCGCATATAAGTACGCAAAAGCGCCCATGATACCGAGGATAATGAGCGGTTTCTTAAGGCTTGATCCCCGGGTGGTGAAGATCAGGTAGATCAAAAACAAACATACCAGGATGGTGAGCCAATCCTGGGAAAATTGGGCAGCGATGAATTTCTCCGGAAAAAGCCCGGAATAGATCTGGTGATCGATCAATCCATAAATTGCCGCGACCAAAGCCAGCAGCGTGGAGAGCACCCACAGGCTTTTATTCAGTTTCAAATTCTTAATCATATTTACTCCGTGTGAATTTAAATTTCGGCTATTATATCAATGCAAAATATTATCATCTCAAAGGGAATGAATATGGAGAAAAAAATCCTTGTGGCATACGCCACCCATGCCGGTTCCACCCGCGAGATCGCGGAATTTATCGGCAAAGTGCTCACTGAAAAAGGGATGGTAGCGGAAGTTCAGGAAATGAAGAGCGTGAAATCCGCGAAGGAGTATGGAGGGATCGTTCTCGGCGCTCCGATGTATATTTTTCATCTCCTGGGCGACGCTCATCGGTTCCTGAAAAAATATACAAAAGAGATCGAGAATACCCCCACAGCATTCTTCTCGCTTGGGCCGATTACCGAAAAAGAGGAAGACTGGAAAAACGCGCGGGAACCTTTCGAAAAGGAACTCGCCAAATACCCCTGGTTCCACCCGGTCGCGAAAGAGGTCTTCGGCGGCAAGCTGGATTCTTCCAAACTGGTGTTTCCATATAGTCTCATGCCAGGGAAGGATCAACTCCCCCAGGGCGATATCCGCGATTGGGATAAGATCAAAGCCTGGGCAGAGAGTCTTCCGCCCAAATTCCAGGCTTAGTGACTGCCATGCCAAGTGATTTCACCCTGGCCCTGAAGGAATGGCAGCTTTTTTTCTCCACTGTCGCGCTGGCTTCCGTGACCCTGGCGGGATTGTTATTCGTTTCCCTTTCACTCAGATTTGATCGGTTAAGTTCCGATTCCTACGCAGGTATGATGAAGCTGGCGCGCCAGAGTTTTTCCGATTTTCTTTATGTCTTGATGCTTGGCTTGATCTTCCTGGTGCCTCACCCGGTTCCTTTCGGGCTGGCAGTTGCCTTGTTCGTCATGGCGTTCGCACGGGCTGCGGGAATGGTGCGGAGAAGATCCACAAACCAGGGAGAAAGCAAGACCATTAAAACAAGGAAGATAATGCGGGAAACTGTGCTTTCAGGCGTTGCCATAGTGGGGATGGCCGTTGTGGCAGTCGAGATCCTTCGGGGCGACATGAATTCGATCTTTCTTTTGGTGTTGGTGATTGCAGCCTTATTGACCACAGCAAGTTGGAACGCCTGGCTGATCCTGGTGGGAGCGAATTTGAAAGAAGGTTGAGAAGAAAGAAACATTCCTGGATGTGGTAACCACCTTTAAGGAAAAATCAGGATATTCAATTGAATGGTATTGAGATAGTTGCAGGTACCTTTGGGTTTGCGGGCCTTTTTTTAGGTTTGACCCTGTATTTAAAATTCCCACCTGGGATTTGGGGTGGGATATTCTGGCTGCCCAAACTCTGGGCTGATGCCTGGTCCCCGGTTCTTGCCCTCCTGGGTCTGGCAGGATTTTTTCTTGGGTGGATCGCCTTAAGCCCTTTCGCGATCGTTTCCGGTCTTGCTGGTGCAGTTTTATTGCTCTGGCATATTCACCTTATCACCAGGGGAGGAGATCCATTCATTCCAGTTTTTGGTGCCGATCAGGTACAACAAATTCAAACCGGGACAACCAAGTACCGCTTGATCCAACCCAATCCCCCTCCCGCCAAGGGAACGCGGGATTTAATTCTCGGACCAGGAAAAGATGGTGCACCACCGCTGCTAGCAGACCTATGGGAGCCAAGCGAAGGCACTCCCCGCAGTGGGCTGGCGGTTATTTATCTGCATGGGGGTGCCTGGCAGGCTCTTGATAAAGATTTCCTAACGCAGCCTCTCTTTCGCCGTTTGTCAAACCAGGGGCATGTGATCCTGGATGTGGCTTACCCGCTGGCGCCCCAGGCAAACCTGGAGCTGATGCTGATCAGTGTAGGGCAGGCAATTAAATGGGTGAAAGAGCATGCAAAGCAATTCCGGGTGAATCCGGAAAGGATCGTCTTGATGGGCGTTTCCGGTGGAGCGCACCTGGCGTTGATGGCTGCATATGCACCTGCTCACCCAGCGTTTCAGCACTTTGCACAAGGTATGGATATGTCTATCCGCGCGGTGATATCCCTATTTGGCGTGACAGATATGGCTGCTTTTTTTGAAGAGTATGGAAAAACAACCAAAAAGCAACCCCGGTTCAGCAGCCAGATTACCTCTGACCTGCTTCCCCGGATCCACGACCGAACCTGGTTGGATCGCTTTATGACCCGGAATCGTTTGTTACCTGCTTACCGCTATGGAAATATGCCCGGGGGAGCGCTGCTTTTAGTGGGTTTAATGGGGGGCACGCTGAAAGAAATCCCGGAAAAATACCAAGTGGCTTCCCCCATTTCTCATGCCGGGTCGCACTGCCCGCCAACCCTTCAGATCTTTGATGATAACGATTTCATAATCGATGCTTCCCACGGGCGCCGTTTGCATAAAGCTCTTTGTGGGGCAGGGGTACGATCTGTTTATATCGAGTATCCGCAGACAGTTCACGGATTTGATCAATATTTTGGGGTCTCAAGACGGATTTCACCTTCTGCCCAGGTTGTAACTTATGCGATAGAGCAATTTCTCTCTGCTTTGGTTTAAATATATTTTAGAAATTTCCTAGAACAGAAGAAGACCATAAAACATAGCATTGAATTAATAAATTTCTCGATCAGGCTGATTTGAGGCATGAAAAATCTCAAACGGAGGATTCACGGATGCGAACATTGAGGAAAATCCTTATTCTGGTTTTGATTGTAATGACCGGCTTCCTGGGGATCCCGGCCATCCTGGGCGGCATCGCGCTGATGGGCAATTTATATGCTCCACCAGTGGAAATGCTGCAGGGCTCACCTTTCACCAGCTTCCTGCTTCCCGGGTTGGCGCTGAGCGTGATCGTGGGCGGCAGCGCACTTGTGGCGATGATCCTGCTTATCCGCAGGCATCCTTTCGGCGAGCTGGTGGCGCTCACCTCCGGGGTCATCATCATGTTCTTCGAGTTTATCGAGGTCATGGTGATCGGTATGCAGGCTGGGGCTTCCCAGTTTATGCAGGTGTTTTATTTCATGTTGGGCACGCTGATCTGCGTGGTCGCTGTTGGAATCCTTGGCATCGACCAGCTGCCTCAGAAAAGCAATGGGTAAATCCGTTCCTTAGCTTGACTGAGTTAATAAAAACCGCCCGGAATTCGGCGGGGATGACCCCGGGCAATTCTGGGCGGTATTTTCTTTGGAAAAATCGATCAGGCGGGGATTGCTTCGAGCGGGTGGAGGCGCTTCTGTAATTCCAGGTCCGCCTGCTCCGGGCGAACACTGAATGCCAGGGCCATTTCGGAACGCAGCAGGCTTAATGCACGTTCCAGGATATTCTTGTCGTCATCGTTCAGGTTCTTCGTCCGGGCGCGCAAGGTGAGATCCCGCACTACCCGGAAGATGGACTCCGGTTTTCCATCAGCCATTTCCAGGCGGAGGGCTGCTTTTCTTTCGAAGCGGTTTTCGGCAAGTTCGGTTCCGGGCTGGCTCAGGATGCCCAGCATTTTTTGGAAATCCCGTTTTGCAGATGGCGCACGCAACCGGCATTCGGTTCCATGGTCCGCGGGGACGAAAACTGTCAGATCTCTGATCCGCACGAGGTAATAAAGCAGGCTCTCCCCGGAAAGCGACCGCTCTTCCACCCCAACAACCTCGCCGAGACCGAGGGTCCAGTGTATAACTTGATCGCCAACTTGGAAATTCATAACTTGCTCCTAACCCTGCCAGACAAAAAGAAAAAAGCCAATCCACGGAAGGATTGGCATCGGAAATCACGATCCTTGAATTCTCTTCTATTATACCATCGATATTCCCTACTGGCGGAGCGTCCTGTCCTCATTCAGCACCTCCCAGCGTATTTTCGGGTTAATAATATAACTGTGGGCAGGTTTTCTCCTTCGGGATTCTTCCGGCATCAGTGAAACAGAGATTTAAAGGAATATTAACGATGGAATTCCTTCGGCAGGTGAAATTGATCCAGGGCGGGATGGGGGCATATGTCTCCAACTGGCGGTTGGCGCGGGCGGTCGCGATGGAGCGGCCGGGGGTGAGCGCGGGCACCATTTCCGGGATCGGGCTGGATGTGGGCTATGCGCGGTTGCTCGAACTAGGCGACCCGGGCGGAATGATCCGGGGCGCGCTTCGCGCATTCGATGTGCGGTTCGCCTCCACGCTCGGGGAGGATTTCATCTCCAGATACTTCATCCCCGGCGGAAAAGCGCCAGGCGCGAAATTCCGTCACTTCCCCATGCAGACGGTACAGGCGGCGGATGGGTCGGCTGACCTGCCCTCCTCCCCGCAGCCGGGGGTGATCCAGCTCTCGGTGGGCATGGATGTGATCGAACGCGTGATCCTGACCGCATTCGCCGAAGTGTGGCTGGCGAAGGCAGGCCACGCTGGAAGTATCTTTGTCAATTTCCTGAAAAAGATCGAACTGCCGCTGGTCTTCGCGATGTATGGGGCGATGCTGGCGGGGGTGGATGGCATCGTGGTGGGGGCGGGCAGCCCGGAAGGATTGCCGGCGATCTGCGCGAAGCTTGCCCGGCATGAGCCCGTGGTCTTTGATCTGCCCATGCTCTACCGGGAATCAGGGGAGTCCTTTCAGATCCAATTTGACCCCGCTGCCGTGGACGGGGGAAGGCTCACCCGGCACCCGATCCAAAAACCGGCATTCCTCGCCATCGCATCACTCGATCCGCTTGTCCGCGGGCTGGCCGAAAGCCCTACCGGCGCTCCGGACGGGTTCATCATTGAGCATCACACCGCCGGGGGGCACAACGCCGGACCGCAGGGACCCCTGCTGAAGGACGATTTGGGTCAGCCAGTATACGGGCAGGCGGATGAGCCTGACCTGGAGGCCATCCGCTCCGTCGGCCTGCCTTTCTGGCTGGCTGGAGGGTATGGCAGCCGAGATGGGCTGCAGAAAGCGCTCTCGCTGGGGGCGACGGGTGTACAGGCGGGCACGATCTTTGCGCTGGCTTCAGAATCGGGGATGAAACCGGAATACCGCGAGGCGATCCTGGCAGCGCTGCGTAACGGGGTGAAGGATGAAGATCTGGTACGAACCACGCTCTTTTCTCCCACTGGTTACCCATTCAAGGTGGTGCAGCTGCCCGGCACACTCGCCAACGATGCGATTTACCGCGAACGAAAACGGGTCTGCGATATCGGGCTGCTGGTGCAGCGCGGGCTGATGAAGGCGGATGAATCCGGCAGCCGGCGCATCTTCCAGCGCTGCCCGGCGGGACCGCTCGAGGTTTTCACGCGCGACCGCGGGTTGCCGCAGAACACAGAGGAAAAACGCTGCCTGTGCAACGGCCTGCTCGCCACGGTCGGGCTGGGCCAGGCACTCACCCGCGAGGGGGTGCCAGCGCAGGAACCAGCCATTGTCACCCTGGGCAACCACCTGGATGGCGTGCGCCGGCTTTCGAGCAACGGGCAGTGGGATTATTGGGCGAAGGATGCGGTGGAGGATATCCTGGGGGAAGCTTAGACACTAAATGTAAGAAACTTGGGTTTTTTCCAAACATATATAATTAATGGGGATGAACACACCTATCAACTGGCTTCTTGAAGGTGAGTCTTACGTCGCCTACCGCACCCGGCTGGACCTGCTCGGTCAAACGGAGGATGTTCCATCCGTCCAGGCAGCCAGGCAGGGAATGCTCGTCGACCCTAATATTCAAGCCATCATCAAGGAATTATCGGTTTGGCCGTGGAAAGTGATCTCAAGCCACAAAAGCGCCGGGCAGGCTTTCCACAAATTGACTTTCCTGGCGGATCTGGGAATCCGGGCTAATGATCCGGGGATGGATGGCATCATCGGACCCATCCTGGATCACCAGGCAGAAGAAGGTCCCTTCCAACTGCCCATAAATGTTCCAACACATTTCGGTGGTGCAGGGACTGACCAGTGGGTATGGGCACTCTGCGATACCCCTTTGCTTCTCTATGCATTTACGAAGATGGGGCTGCAATCGGACCCCACCGTACAAAAAGCAGCCGGATACCTGGCAGGACTGGTACGTGAAAACGGCTGGCCGTGCGCCGTCTCGAAGGAGTTGGGCAAATTCCGCGGACCTGGGCGGAAGGAGGACCCCTGCCCATTCGCGACATTGGCAATGCTCAAGGCATTTGCCGTGATGGACGAGTGGCGGGATAGCCTTGCCTGCCGTACTGGAGCTGAAACCCTGCTGCGCCTTTGGTCCGAAAGTATAACCGAACACCCTTATATCTTCTATATGGGCACGGATTTCCGCAAGCTCAAGGTTCCTTTCGTGTGGTACGACCTGATACATGTGCTCGAAGTACTGAGCCGGTTCCACTGGCTCATAGATGATCCACGATTGCGGGAAATGGTCAATTTGCTGAAGGATAAATCGGATGGGGAGGGGCGCTTCACGCTTGAGTCCGTCTGGCTGGCCTGGAAAGACTGGGAATTCGGTCAGAAAAAAGTACCTTCGCGTTGGCTGACTTTCCTGGCATGGCGGATCATAGGCAGATCGCATGCTTTAGAAACCTGATATGTGGCTTTATATTTCTCCTGAGGAGGTGGCATGGATCACGTAGTTTATCTGGATACTGCGGCGAAGGAGATGGTTAATATTCTGGCTGGAAAGAAAACCATGATCCTCCGTGGAGCAACAGGACGAAAGATGCCCTACGGCAGAGTTGAAGCAGGGGACATGCTATATTTCCTGAACAATGATGCCAAAGGACTGGTCAAAGCGCGAGCAAGCGTAATGCGTGTTTTGAACTCTGAAGCTCTAACCGAAGAGGGGTCACTCCAATTGATCAATCAACACCAGGCCGGGTTGCAGTTGACAGAAAAGCAGCTGAAGCGATGGGGAGGCAAGCGGTATCTCGTGCTGATCTGGATCGGAAAAGCCGAGGAGGTAAAACCCTTCAAGGTGGATAAAAGCGCTTACGGGAATATGGATGACTGGCTGCCGGTTGGTGATATCGAAGGTGTGATACTTTAAGGATGAACTCCCAAGACAGGAAAACCTGGAGGCGCAGATGAGTACGATGGTCAAGCAGGAAAACCAGAATGTTTGGCCATATGTGATCTGGCCGCCGGTCATTCTCAACATCGGAGCAATCCTATTGATTGGTGGAATGTATGCTTTCAGGTACACAGCATCCGCCGGTTCTACCTTTGCGGTTGTGGAGATCGGTTACGGACAGATCCAGTTCGCACTAAGCATTTTGATAATCATCGTCGAATGGTTTTTTGCCCTCCTATTAATAATCAGATATAACAAGTCAGGTGCGTCCATCTGGGGATTATTTTCCAGAGATGGACGTATTTTCAGGTTCCGTTGGGGTCCTGCGATCCTGCTTTTCATTGCGGTAAATGCAGTTTGGATTATTTATATCCTCTACCTTTCGGCGAGGATGCCGGACCTGAGTTACCGCGATATGAATCTATTCCAGATTTCACTGTTCCTGTTGCTGATGCCGATCACTGCCGCTTTCACAGAAGAGCTGATCTGGAGGGGGCACATCATCACGGGGTTTGAACTGCGCGGTAAAAAACCCCGATTCGCGCTGGTTATTTCGGCTGCATCTTTTGCCCTCATCCATGGTGTTTTCTTCCCCGACAAGGTCCTGGTCACATTCCTGCTCGGACTTATCATGGGATATTATTACCAGCGCGAAAGGAGCCTGGTTCCTCTTATGATCACACACTGGCTGTTGGATTTATGGAGCTTTGGCGTTTTTTACTAGTTATAGCGAAAATGTTTTAAAAGATTGACACCTTTTAATAATATTAAATCGGATTCATCTAAGTAGACCATTCTATGCACTTCGAGCATATGCCTTTGATAAAAGTAATCAGGTTAGCACGCCCGCAATTCCTGCTAGCCAGCCTGGTCCTTTTCATCATGGGTGCTGCCTGGGCGATCATCCTTGGGACAGACCCCGGCTTTTGGAAGCTCCTCTGGGGTTACCTGATCGTTTTCTGCGCGCAACTATCTGTATCATTCAGCAATGATTTTTTCGATGCGGAATCCGATCGTTATGGCGATCCAAGCCTCTTTGCCGGGGGGAGCGGAATCCTGGTAAAAAACCCTGAGATGAATGGTTTTTCATGGAAGGCTGCAGTTTCGCTGATCTGTTTTTCCCTGTTTCTCGGATTCACATTCACCATATATTACGGTTACCCATTTTGGTTTTTTGGGCTGATCGTTATCGGGAATCTATTGGGATGGTATTATGCTGCTCCTCCGGTAAGGCTCTCATCCCGGGGTTTGGGGGAAATTTCCACATGCATCATTGCTGGAACTTTCCTGCCGGGGATGGGGTACCTGGCTGCTGCAGGTACTTTGGATGGGAATGGAATCGTGATCATGATTCCCCTGTTGCTGATCGGTTTGGCGTTCATCCTCTCGGTTGAGATCCCGGATATGGAAGCAGACCAACAGGGTGGAAAATGGACTTGGGTGGCCAGGAAGGGGAGAGCGTTCGGGTTTCGTGTGGTCGGAATCCTGCTCCTGGCAGTGGCAGCATACTACTTCCTGGTTCCTTTCATCACAGCCAAACCCCTGCCGGTCAATTTCCGAATCCTTGGTCTTTTCTCCCTGCTGCCGCTTGGCGCGGCCTGGATCGGAATTAAAAAACGACCGGAGGATAAAAAGGAGAGCACCTTGATCGTAAACACAATCATCGGGGGGATGATCGCCTTTTTTGTGCTGGCTGACACGTATTTTGTATATCTGGCGATAAAATGAGTAGGATTAAAGTTGTATCTCTACAGCAGGAGCCAGGATGATGCTTAACCCTGAAGAATCGTTTTCCATCCCCGAGGCAAGATCGATCGCTCTTCCCGCTGATGACAGGCATCGATTACAACTCCTGGCAGGTCCACCGGAATCACGTTTCCTGAGATCCGGCTATGTGAAACTAACCCCCGGGGAATCTGTTGGTTCACACAGTACCCATGAAGGTGAAGAGTTGATCATCCCCATTTCCGGGCAGGGTGAACTTGCGATTATGGGATCAACGCGGCTTTCACTCCACCCGGGTTTGATGGCATATATCCCCCCCGGAACGGAACATGATGTGATCAATACAGGAAAAGATGTGTTGGAGTACGTTTACGTGGTGGCGAGTCCGGAGCGGGCTGGAGCGTAAGAATCTGGAAGAAGGAGCGAGTATATGCCGAAAAAGGGATGGTTGACCAAAACCCTCGCCATCGCGGGGACCTTTCTTGCTTGGCTGCCTATTCTTACCTTAGTTATCATCACCATGGCGATACTGATAAGACGTGGAGAATTCCACTTTGATTATTTGATCCCGGCGGAATTATTCCCGGTTTTCCTCGGCGGCGGTTTATTGCTCCTCTGGGCGTCCATCCGGGCGAAACGGTACCGGATATGGATCGGTGTTGGACTAGGCGCAGCCGTGTTTTTGCTTGTGGCTGGGCAGGGGATCGCTGTGATTACGGGGCTGGCATCTGGCGCGACCAGACCTGGAAGCTGGCAGTCGAGCGTGGTGCTTGGATTGATCTTCCTCTATGACCTGGCGGTCATCGCGGTGGGGGTGGGGGGAATCTTGTTGATAAAGAATTTTTTTCAGAAGTCTACAACCAAGGATTAAAAAAGGCGGCTTTTGTAGCCGCCCGACAACCTCCTATTTGGATTCGATTATCAATATTCGCGATTTCTAAGGTCCCGCAAGGAACATAGTGCTCGGTCCTTTGAGGATCGTCCAATCAGGCGCGAAAGGATCATCAGTCACACCCATTTCATGGAATTTATATCCAACAAGGTACGACCAAGGCCCATTCGCTTCTGTTACCCTGCCTTCAGAGCGGAATTTAAAGGTATTTAAATTCCAAAGGCCTTCTTCAGACCCTTTAATGAAGATTTCCGGATGATTGTCTCCATTAGGATAGATGACAAAGTTCTCTGCAAAATGGGTCGACATTCCCTTGCTAATCCTGTTTGTATCTATTCCATAATAGTGGACCGATGCACCGTCGAGTTCGCAATTGGTGAGTGTCCCCCTCCAATGGGCATCGTCCCCATCTGACAGATACACTGCAATATACTGGTCACACTTAATAATGTTGGGTCCGATCCCTGGTTTTGCAAGTACTACCACTGATGTGATCAGTAGCGCAAGAATTGTGATAAAAGTAACTGCCAGTAATTTCTTCATATCCTTTTCTCCTCCCGCGTACGCGGGATTTTAATCCTATTAGACCCCAACCAGAGCAGAGCTCGTTTTTCAGGAACCTCGGCTAGCTATTAAAACATTTGTCGAATAAACATCACCTTCTCAGTTGCTAAGTGGATTTTTATTCAGTCCTTTTTAATTTATGCTCATGGTTATCTTGGGAATTTTGGCGGAGCGAATTTTTAACTCAAATATGTTTCTTTTCACATAGGTATTTTGATATTTTTCCAAAAGAAACAGCATTTAAATAAAATAGACGAAACCAAAGCAGCTGGTTTCGTCTATTGTTCCCAGGTCAGCATCACACTTACGGGTCGATCTTTAAAGACAAGCCTGGTTTGATATTCGGTTGCAGAAACGATATTAGCACGGGAATATAGTAATTTCAACCCCCATTCTATTGGAAAGATTTTATTTTCATTTATTCGAATAGTTTTAAATGTGCCTTTTTGATGGCTTCTGAGTCCATTTTCTCCACTCTGCGGTCATAGGTCAAATAGCCGTTAACTTCGATCTCCACATCGGTGGTCTGGGTATAGATGGCAACCGCCAATCCTTCCTGGATGAGCGGTTTGACCTGATTCTCCAGCAAATCCAAATAGGCGCTGGTGAGCGCTTCGCTTGATTCATAGAAACGGTACCCGAATTTCTTCTCCGGGTCCCACATGTGCCCCGGGACTTTAAGAGTATAGCCACCAAACTCGGTGACGGCGTAGGCCCGGGTGTCGCGTTTCTTTTTGGGCAGCTTCTTCACATACACGTGCCGGCTCTGGAAATCCCCGCCGCCCTGGTCGAACCATCCCGAGGCGTGATCCACCAGGCGGGTGGGATCGTAGCCCAGCACCCAATCGGCGATCTCGCGGGATTGGAACTGCCCCCAGCTTTCATTAAAAGGCACCCAGGCTGCAATGCAGGCGGCGTTGTGCAGGTGATCGATCATGCCTTTCAACTCGGCGCGGAATTCTTCCCGGTTGTTTTCATCCGCGCGGCCGAAACGCTTCAGCCCGCGGGTATCATTGCGGTGCCAGCCAACGCTCAGGCTCAGGAACGCGATCACCTCCCCATCGATCATGCCTCCGTTGGGCATATCCTGCCAGACGATCATCCCCAGCCGGTCGCAGTGGTAGTACCAGCGCAGCGGCTCCACCTTGACGTGCTTGCGGATCAGGTTGCAGCCAATGCGGCGGGTGTATTCGATGTCGAAGAGCATCGCTTCTTCAGAGGGCGGCGTGTACAGCCCATCGGGGAAGTAGCCCTGGTCGAGCGGACCGTAGAGGAAAAGCGGCTTGTCATTTAAAGCAAAACGGGGGTGACCATCCTCGCCTGTGACCAGGCTGAACTTGCGCATCGCGAAATAGCTGCCCACCGCATCTTCCAGCGCGCCGTCCTTCACCACCCGCACAATGAGGTCATAGAGGAATGGATCCGCGGGGCTCCATAGCCGCGGATCGGGGATGGAAAGCGATGCCAGCGTGCCGGGCGTGGCTGCGATATGGGAAACCGTTTTCCCCTCCCGAAGGGCCTCGAATTCCAGAATGCACCCTTTCAATTCCTCCGCGCTGCCGCGCAGGAAGCCTTCCACCAGCAGGCGGTTGTGATCCAGGTCGGGGATCAATTTGAGGGATTCGATGCTCACCGGCGGAACGCCTTCCAGCCAGACCGTCTGCCAGATGCCGGAAACGGGGGTGTACCAGATGCCCCTGGGTTTGAGCACCTGCTTGCCGCGCTGCTGCAGAGCGGTGTCGGTGGGATCGGTTACCGCAACAACCAGTTCGTTTTCGCCCATTTTCAGGGCTTGGGTGATCTCAAACGTAAAAGGCAGGTAACCTCCCCGGTGGGTCCCCACGGATATGCCATTGACCCAGACCTCGCATTCATAATCCACAGCCCCGAAATGGAGGAGAACTCTACCATCACCGGCATGGCTTTTCAGGAATTCAGGCCGGGGGTCGGTGAAGGCGCGGCGGTACCAGATCTTCTGATCGGGTAGCAGGCTTCTTTGCACACCCGAGAGGAGCGATTCGACGGGGTAGGGCACGAGGATCGAGCCCTCGTAGATTGCAGGTGCATTTTCAGTGGCAGGGCGAATGGCATAGTCCCAGGCGCCATTGAGATTGACCCAGCCCGGGCGGGTGAGCTGCGGGCGGGGATACTCCGGCAGGGGGATGGGGAGATCGGGAACCCAGGGCGTGCGCAGGGGGTCAGCTTGCGGCGAGGGAAGGGTCATTTGTTTTGTGTTTTTTCGTGAAGAATAGAGGGATAAGCGCCAGGAGGGAGATGAGCGACCCGACCTGGAAAATGATGGGCACAGGGATGAAACCAGTTTCTCCGTTGGTTGTGGTTGGGATCCCGTATTGCTGGATCAGCCAGGAGCCGATCATGGGCCCGATGACCATCGGGATGGCGATCCAGAAGATCATGCGGATACCCAGGAACTTGCCGCGGTTCTCTTCGGGCAGCAGGTCCTTGAGCCAGGCGACCGAGGCGATGGAAACCGCCATCGCGAACCCCTGCCACAGGAAACCTGAGAGGGCGAGCAAGGGAAGTGTACTCACCAGCGAGAGTAGGATTCCGCCGATGCTGGAGAGGATCAGGGCGGCAGCCATCATCAGTTTCTTGTTCCAGCGGTCGGCAAGGAAGCCGAAGGGGATGGCGAGCAGCAGGCTGCCCACCATCACTGCCCCACCCATGATGCTGAATTCGGATTTCGAAAGCCCCACGTAATTCTCGAGATAGACGATCATGTATGGAAAAGAAACCTGCATGCCGATGCTGGTGATCATGATGAAGATCAGCAGGATGAATAGCTGGCGGTTTTTCCGGACCGTTTCGGTGCTGAAGAGACCCGAGAATTCCGACCAGAAGGATCCTTTATGCTCATCGTTGGCTGGGATGGGCGGCTCCTTGAGGAACCCACCGGCAACGGCTCCAGTGAGCAGAACGATCCCGCCCAGGGCATAAAAGAAGGTGAAATACCCAAGGCTTTCGATCAAAATTCCGGCAGCCACCAGGGAAACGATCTGGGCGATGAAGAGGCTGACGTTCAGGACGCCCTCCACCCGGCCGCGCTCGCTTGTGGGGGCGATATCGGCGGTCCAGGCATTGAAGGCGGCGTCGTTGGCGGTGGAGCCGAAGAAGGTCATGATCGCATCGGCGATGACCACCATGATGACCGTGAGGCTGGCGATCTTGATGTAGGCAACCGTGGGGAAGAGGATGGTGGCCAGGCCCCAGCCGATATAGCCGAAGAGGATGTAGGGGCGGCGGCGGCCCCATCTGGAACGGGTGCGGTCTGAGGCGGTGCCCATCAGCAGGGTTGTCAGCGTGGCGGTGATGGCGCTGCAGGCTACCATCCAGGCGATGGGGCGCGGATCGGGGGTGATGGTATCGTAGACGAAGGTGTTGAACCAGGTGTTTTCCACCGCCCAGGCGATCTGACCGGTGATGGCCAGGGCAGCCATGATCACCCAGGCGCGGGCGCTGATTCGGGGCATGGGCAATGATTGCATGATCTCTCTCCCACTCGCTGAAATTGGACCGGAACCCATTAATCTTACGGAACAATCCGCTTAATGTAAAGAATTTTAGGGGGAGCAAACGCGATTTTTGCATTCTTAATACGGATATGGTAGGATAGGGATAAATAGGATAAAAAGAGTCCGAATAGACAAGAGTGATAATATGAGAAAGATCATTTTTCAGATGATGGTTTCCCTCGATGGATATTATGAGGGTCCAAATGGCGATATCGACTGGCACGTGGTGGATGACGAGTTCAATGCGTATGCCCATAAACTCTTGGATACGCTGGATGGATATATCTTCGGTCGCAAGACGTACGAACTGATGGCGAATTATTGGCCCAGTGAAGCAGCTTTGCAGGATGACCCGGTCACCGCAAGATATATGAACTCGCTTCACAAATATGTTGTTTCCCGCAGCTTAAAGGAAGTGAAATGGGAAAATTCCAGCCTGCTTGGCGGCGACCCGGCTGCAGAGATCATCCGACTCAAGCAGCAGCCCGGGAAGGACCTGGCCATTTTTGGCAGCTCTGATCTGGTGGTGTCGCTGGATCAACCGCGGTTGATTGATGAATACCGGATCTTTTTCGCCCCGGTCGTTCTGGGGAGTGGAAAACCCTTGCTGGCGGGTATAAGGCACCAGATAAAATTGAATTTGATTGAATCCCTCGTATTTTAAAGACAGGTGTTGTAGTAAATCGGTACACTGTACAAGAATGAACTGGTGGATTGACAGCAAATTCAATCGTGGCTAAATTAATCTCAATGGAAGGCTGGATTTGGGATTTGTTTATGAGATGTAATGCGGTTAAGTTAGGTGAAATTGACAGGAAGGAAATGAAATGCGAAAACTAATTTTTCAAATGGCGCTGTCGCTGGACGGTTTTTATGAAGGACCCAAGGGGGAGCTGGACTGGCACCTGGTGGATGAAGAATTCTATGCGGATGTTTACGAATTATTCGAAACCCTGGATGGCGAGATCATGGGCCGAAAGACCTATGAAACCATGGCTACATACTGGCCTACTGAAACGGCTTTAAGTGAAGATCCGGTGACTGCTAAATGGATGAATTCGATGCGTAAATTTGTGGTTTCGAGGACTCTTAAAACAGTATCCTGGGAGAATTCCAGCCTCCTCCAGGGGGATGCGGAGGAAGCCATCACCCGGTTGAAGGCGCAGCCCGGAAAGGATCTTGGCATCGGCGGCTCCGAACTTGTAGCCTCCCTGCGCAATCCAAAGCTTATTGATGAGTACCGCTTTTTGATCGTCCCGGTAGTTCTGGGAGCAGGAAAACCGATCTTTCAGGGCATCCGGCAGAGGCTGAACCTGCAATTAATTTCGACAAAAATTTATAAATCAGGCATGACCGGGTTGTATTACCGGCCGGCTGATTAATCCCGAATCATTCAGAATATAAAGGAGAAAAAATGTCCAAGATCACACCTTACCTTTTCTTCGACGGCACATGCCGTGAAGCGATGAATTTCTACCACGATTGCCTGGGCGGCGAGCTGAAAATGCAAACCATAGGCGAATCTCCGGCGGCAGGGACTCAACCCCCGGAAGCGGGGTGGCGGATCATGCATGCAACCCTCGATAAGGGGGACCTGGCGCTGATGGCCTCGGATATGATGTTCGACGGGTTGACCCATGGGAATTCCATCCAATTAACCCTGGTCTGCGATACGATGGAGGAGATCACCTCCTACTTTGAGGCACTTTCCAGGGGCGGCAAGATCATCTCCCCCCTGAAGACCGAGTTCTGGGGCGGCACCTTCGGTCAGCTCGAGGATAAATACGGATTCCATTGGATGCTCAATTTTGGCGGAGCATAACCTTTCGCCTTTATGAGAAGATCCAATGAAAGCCGAAAATAAAACAGTTCCAACAAATAATAGCGTATCCGAATTCATCGATGCCATCCCGGATGAGGGCAGGAAACAGGACTGCCGGGTGTTGCTGGAAATGATGGAATCCATCAGCGGAGAAAGTGGTGTGATGTGGGGGGACGCGATTGTCGGATTTGGTCTTTACCATTATGTCTATGCCACCGGCAGGGAGGGGGATATGCCTAAGGTTGGTTTTTCTCCTCGAAAACAGGCTCTAACGCTTTATCTTTCCTATGGATTCGAAAATTATGTTGATCTGATGAAAAGACTTGGGGAAATATAAAACCGGGAAGATCTGCCTGTATATCAATCGCCTGTCGGATGTGGATCATTGATGTTTTGAAAGAGCTGATCCTTCGCTCCTATCAATATTACAAATAGAATTTCCAGGGAGTGGAGCAGTTTATGGAAAACGATGAAAAGTTGACCCTGGCCCAGGCACACGAAAAGTTCGCGAAATCGCTCAATGGAAAAACCTGGGAATTGCTAGGCAAGACGGAGCGCACCCGTGATGAGGATGAACTGATGGTGCTCGCAGCCAGCGCTTCACTTTATCACTGGCTGCAGGTAGGTACGGTGTCAACGCCCAGCGCGGGGAATGGCTGCTTGCGCGGGTCTACACGGTGCTGGAAAAACATCACCCGGCGATGGAGCATGCCTTGCGCTGCCAGGAATTGACCCAACAGCACCGCAGCGAGATGAAGGATTTCGATATTTTTATGCCGATGAGGCCATGGCTCGGGTATTCGCACTATGGCAAGATAGAAGAAGCCAAACAGTATAAAATCCTTGCGTCCGAACAGGCGCAGAAGATCGCGGATGCGGAGGATAAGAAAATCGTTATGGGGATCTGAGGGCGAACCCTGGTTTGGAATAGAATAATCCTATTCCAAATCTGGAGGGGAACCATGCCGCATCCACTGGTTGAACAACTTATCTTCGCCCGCAGCGAATTCATTCGGCGTATCGAAGGCATTTCCGACGAGGACGCTCAAAAGCGGATCATGCCCATGAATTGCATAAGCTGGAACGTGGGACACCTGGCCTGGCAGGAGCAGAAATATTAGCTAACCGTAGGCGCGGGGGATCACTCTCCTGCCGAACATCCAAAAAGATTTTGCGAAAGGTGCACCTGCAAGCACGCCCTCCTCAAAGGAAATGCTCGAAGCCTGGGAGGTGATCACCCGGGAGGCAGATTCTCTGGCTGAAAGACGTCTCGAATAGAACTTTGCTCCAACCCGTGGTTCTGGATGGGAAATCCATGGAATTCACCTACGGAAACGTGATCCTCCGGACAATCTATCATTACTGGTATCACACTGGCGAAAATTGAGCGATCCGGCAGATGCTGGGGCACCAATCTGCCCAGTTTCGTTGGGGATCTTGACTCCAAAGCCCCTTATCGACCTGAGTAATAATCATGCCCGCATTCGATATCGTCAGTCTGCTCTGCTTGTCAGGGATTATGACGAGGCCATCCGTTCTTTCACCGATTGCCTCCGCTTCACCCTGGTGGAGGATACTCCGATGGGCAGCGGGAAAGCGCTGGGTGGTTGTTTCACCTCCCGGAGAGAAGGGAGCATCCTTGCTGCTTGCGAAGGCGGTGGGAGAAGAGCAGGAATTGGCCCGGATCGGGGACCAGACCGGGGGAAGGGTTTTCCTTTTTCTGCGGACCGATGATTTTTACAGGGATTACGAGTATATGAAAGCGAAGGGGGTTAGGTTCACAGAGGGACCCCGCCAGGAGAGCTATGGGACGGTCGTGGTCTTCCTGGACCTTTACGGCAATAAGTGGGATCTTGTGCAGGCTCATAAGGTTGTAGTCATCAATCCATATCTGGCGCTTTCCTTGCACCCTGCGACTTTGAGGAAACCGCCATGCAAAAAACGCAAAACAAATTTTCCATTATTCAGCGTTGGGACGGGATGAGCCGGGAGGAAAAAACCGGGAAAGTATTATTAATCGTTGCACTATTCCTGGGTGCATTTGTGCGTTTGATCCATGTCTTAAACACAAAATTCCCCATTAATGATGGCGGATTGTTCTACGCCATGACCCGCGATCTGCAGGCAAACCACTTTTTGATCCCCGCGGTCACATCTTACAACAATAGCGGACTGCCCTTTGCATACCCTCCGCTTGGATTCTACCTGGCGGGTTCCCTTCAAACCGTTTTTGGATGGGATCTTCTGAGCTTGATGCGCTGGTTACCCGTGATCTTTAACCTGCTTACCATCCCGGTTTTTTACCTATTTTCCCGGCGGTTGTTGAAGGATCCGGTCAAAGCCGGGATCGCCACGTTGTTCTTCGCGCTCCTGCGCCCCGGGTATGAATGGCTGATCATGGGTGGGGGGCTCACCCGCTCACCGGCGATGCTGTTCTCGCTGCTTAGTTTGTATTTTTACCTGGGGATGCTGGAAGCGCCACAGCGACGGGCACGGGATATCATATTTACGGCTGTGGCTCTTGCCCTGACCTTTCTTTCCCACCTGGAGATCGGCTGGTTTACAGGCTATTCGCTGGTGCTGTTGTGGATCTTCCGCGGCAGGAACCGGAGGAATTTCATTTCGTCGATATTCATCGTGTTGGGTGTGCTCGTCCTGACAAGCCCATACTGGGTGCAGGTGATCCGATATCACCAGATACAACCCTTCTTGGCGGGGGTGGCCAGTGGCGGTTCCATCCCCTTCCTGAGCATTTTTGAGCTTTTTTACTTTAATTTCACCGAGGAATTGATATTTCCCATCCTCGCCACGATTGCCCTTGTTGGGGTAGTCATCTCCCTGGCAAAACGAGATTACCTTCTACCTGTCTGGCTGGTGCTGAATGCCATTCTCGATGCGCGCAGCGTGAACCGCAGCGATGTGATCCCCGCTGCCATGCTCATCTCGGTCGGGATCGTGGATGGGTTGTATTTACTCATTGCGAAATACAAGCAGGCACATGAATGCCCGTCGGAACCCAAATTCTGAAGGTGATGGGAATCTTTTCCCGGACGGGGATCCTGGTCATTTATATCCTCTGCGCGCAGGTCCTCTTAACCGCCTATTTATTTCGCAGCCATGGATCAATCTTTAGCTCATGTACTCACCGAATGGCGATATTCAGGCAATGGAATGGGTAAAAAGTACCACTCCTTTGGAACGCGGAATTTTTCGTGGTCCCTTCTTCCACCTGGTGGGAGACTGACGCGGTGAGCGAATGGTTTCCAGCGCTTGCCGGCAGAACCAACGCACTCACCGTCCAGGGCAGCGAATGGCTGCCAGGATACAGGCAAAGGATCGCCGAATTTAAGGAAATCTCCGCGCAGATCACATCCGGTTCCTTCAATGTACAAGAACTGTTGCAATCCCATCCGGGAGTCAATTTTCTTTACCTCCCACTTTCACTTTACCGCGATACGGCAGAGCTGGGCGGGTTGCGGGCAGCCTTGAGCGAGTTCCCGTTGGTCTTCAGCAATCCGGACGTGGAAATCTACCAGCTCCGCGGCAACTAAACCGAAATACGGCTTTCCCAAATAACCAATTTCCTGCTTTACCCTTGACAAGTTGTATACTGCTCGGTATACTGTATACTAATTAGTATATAGGGAGTCTCATGAACCAGAGCGAGATACAAAATACAAATGCGGAAAAAATCCTGGATGTAAGCTGGAGGCTCTTCCAGCAAAAGGGGTATCGGGGGGTGAGCATGGATGAGATCTGCCTGCAAGCGGGGATCACTAAACCAACCCTCTATTATTATTTTCACAACAAGGAAGAGCTTTTTGCGCGGGTGCTGGAGCACCGATTAAAGAATTTTCACGAGGCGATTTCCGCGGCGGGGTCCCTGGCCGAAAGGCTGCAAAATGTGGCGCGGACGATCCTGGAGAGTTTCGAGAGTGATTATTCCTTCCTGCTTCGGGACCGGGAGAATCTTAAGCAGCCGGAAAACCTGGCAAGGGTTCGGGTTGCGTTCCGTACCGAGCTTTATCAGCCGATCAATGATCTTATGCGGGAAGGGATCGCACTGGGTGAGTTGGCAGATCAGGACGCAGAGCTCCTCACACTGGCGTTTTTGGGAATCGTAAATAACTTCATCGGCAAATCTGCGGAAAAGGGGCTTGAAAACTCTGACCTTGCGCAGGGTGTGGTGAGGCTTTTTCTCCACGGTGCCGCTGTGGCAAGGATTTCAAAACAATAGCTGGATCAACTTCGGGTTTTCCCCAAGTATTCAAATTAAATTAATTAGGAGTATTTGATGAGCAGCATTCTATTGGTTTCCATTATTTGTATGGTTTTGGCACTGACCTGTTATACCGTGGCGGTTTGGAGTGAACGCGCCGCTGGCAGGTTGAAACCCTGGCACTTGATCCTTTTCTGGACTGGTTTTGTCTTTGATACCACCGGAACCACCCTGATGGGGAAAATGGCTGGCAGCTTTGAGTTGAACATTCACTCCATCACCGGGGCGCTGGCCATCCTGTTGATGTTGTTTCATTCCATTTGGGCGACCATCGTCCTGGTGCGTAAGCAGGAGGATATGATCCGCAGTTTTCACAAGTTCAGCTTGATCGTTTGGGCGATCTGGCTCATCCCGTTCTGCAGCGGGATATTCCTGGGCATGGGAAGATAATTCTTTCAGAGAGGTCGGAATTCATTAATCAACTCCCGGGAATTATTTTTCCGGGAGTTGATTAATCTTATCGATTTAAGTATATTATAGAGTTGTCTAAAAAATTAATATAACCATTCAAGGAGAACTTTTATGACAAAGCATTTAGCGAATCTTTCCGTTATGAAAGTCCTGATCATTGATAACGAGCTTCATGCTCCCAGTGCGAATGGTAGGGCAGCGCAGGCGTTGGTAAAGGAGTTGGGCGACCGAGATGTAGTAGTGATCGAATCCATTTCCGCGCAGGATGCGGAATCGATCTTCCTGACCGATCTCTCGATTCAATGTATCGTTCTGGACTGGGAGCTGGTTCCGGGAGAAAAATCTTATCATGCGGGGGAGAAAGAATTGCTTGCGGTTATCCGCGATCATAATGAGCGGGTTCCAATTTTTCTGATGACAGATCCGGAAGAGGTGGGGACCCTGACCGCCGAGGTGATGACCCAGGCGGATGAACTAATCTGGCTTCTGGCAGATACCCCGTTCTTCCTGGCCGGCAGGATCATTGCCGCGATCAAGCGATATCGCGAGGCCATCGCACCGCCCTTTAATAAAGCGTTGATGGATTTCGCCAGCGTGTACGAGTACTCCTGGCATACACCCGGGCATACCGGCGGAACAGCTTTCTTGAAATCACCCATCGGACGAGCATTTTATGAATATTTTGGAGAGAACCTGCTTCGGTCCGATCTTTCCATCTCCGTCGGTGAGCTCGGCTCATTGCTGGATCACAGCGGCCCGATCGGCGAGAGTGAAAAATACGCAGCGCGCGTTTTCGGCTCCCACCGTTCATACACGGTTACAAACGGTTCATCAACATCTAACAGGGTGATCATGATGTCATCGGTCACCCATGGGGACCTGGCGCTTTGTGACAGAAACGCGCACAAATCCACCGAGCAGGCGCTGACGATGACTGGCGTCCTGCCCACCTACCTGATGCCTTCCCGGAATTACCTCGGGATCATTGGACCGATCTACCCGGAACGCTTGACCCCGCAGGCAGTGGCGGCATCCATCCGGGCAAACCCCCTGATCGCGGATAAAAACGCAAAACTCAGGCATGCCATTATCACCAACTCGACGTATGACGGGCTGTGCTACAACGCGCGCCGGGTGGTGGAATTGCTTGGTAAAAGCCTCGACCGAATCCATTTCGACGAAGCCTGGTATGGATACGCTCGTTTCAATCCGATCTATAAGGATCGTTATGGTATGTATGGCGACCCCAAGGATTACCCGGCTGATGCACCGACCATTTTCACTACAACCTCCACCCACAAGCTGCTGGCGGCCCTTTCCCAGGCTTCATTCATCCACGTCCGCGATGGCCGCGACCCTGTGGAGCACGCCCGTTTCAATGAAGCTTTCATGATGCATGCATCCACATCACCCCAATACGCCATAATTGCCTCCAACGAAGTATCCGCCGCCATGATGGAGGGCCGTTCGGGATTCAACCTCACAAAAGAGTCGATCGCTGAAGCCGTGGCGTTCCGGCAGGCGATCTGGCGGATGCGCAGAGAATTTCACGGGAAGAAGACCTGGTTCTTCAGCACTTGGAATGCTGATGAAGTGAATGAGCCAAAAACCGGAAAACGGTTAGCCTTTGATAAAGCACCTGCCAGTCTGCTGACCTCCAACCCGGATTGCTGGGTGCTGCACCCGGGGGATGCCTGGCATGGGTTCAAGGACCTGGAGGATGGGTATTGCATGCTGGACCCGATCAAAGTATCCGTTGTTTCCCCGGGGGTAAAAACGGATGGCTCCTTCGAAAAGAGCGGCATACCGGCTACATTGGTCACAGCATATTTGGATCATATTGGAATCGAGGTCGAAAAGACCACAGACTTCACCATCCTGTTTTTATTCTCGATCGGGATTACCAAGGGTAAATGGGGAACCCTGGTGAACGCGCTCCTTGACTTTAAAGCTGATTATGACGCGAACAAACCACTCGTGGAGTGCCTCACAGATTTGACGAAGGACCACCCGGAGCGGTACGCCGGTATGGGGTTGCACGACCTGGCGGATGAGATGTTCGCCCAACACTTAAAGTCGAAACAATTACAGCTTCAATCGGTCGCTTTCTCCGAGTTACCCAAGGTCAAGTTCACCCCGCAGGAGACCTATTCACGCCTGGTCCATAATGAGATCGAAAAGGTCGCGGTGGATAAAATGGCCAACCGCATCCTGGCTACCGGGATCGTACCTTACCCACCTGGTATCCCGATGATCATGCCTGGAGAAAATGCCGGCCCGGAAAATGGTCCCTGGATCGGGTACCTGCATGCTCTCCAGGAATGGGATCGGCGTTTCCCCGGATTCGAGCATGAAACCCATGGGGTGGAAGCAGAGGACGGGACATATTACGTTTTTTGTTTGAAGTAATATCGAACTCAATAAATATCAAGTCAGGAGGAAAAAATGGGGAATGGTAAAGTAAAAACTCTTGGAGTATTTGCGCTGGCAATGATCAACGTCGCGGCGGTACTCAGCCTGCGAAATTACCCTTCTATGGCCGTGTATGGCTGGTCATCCATTGGCTGGTATATCCTGGGAACCATCACCTTCCTCCTGCCCCTTACGCTGGCTGGAGCAGAGCTCGCAACAGGCTGGCCCAAAGGAGGCGGGGTCTACTTGTGGGTTAAGGAAGCGTTTGGCGAAAAATCCGGCTTTATAGCGATCTTTTGCGAATGGTCCAACAACCTCGTATGGTTCCCCACGGTGCTCGCCTTCATCGCATCGACATTCGCCTTCGCAATCAACCCGGCCCTGGAGAACAACAACATCTATATGTTCCTGGTTATGATGATCGCGTTTTGGGGAACCACCATTATCAGCAACATGGGGGAAAAAGTATCCAGCCGCTTCGGCTCCTTCGGGGTGATCGCAGGGTCAATCATCCCCGCGGTGTTTATCATCATCCTCGGCTTGGCTTATACCTTCACGGGCAAGCCGCTTGCGATCCCGCCCTACACTGCGGGGGCCTGGGTTCCTACAATCAATCTCAGCACCCTGCCATTCATCGCCACGGTGGTCCTGCTTTTTGCCGGGATGGAAATGGCGGGATTCCATGCGTTGGAAGTGCGGAATCCGCAAAAGGATTTCCCCAAGGCAATGGGGATCTCTGCCCTGATCATCTTCGTGCTAACCGTGATAGGCACCCTGGCAATCGCCATTGTAGTTCCCGCGCAACAGCTCAGCCTCTCCGGCGGGTTGATGCAGGCATTCGAAGCGTTCCTCTCTGCATTCAACCTTAACTGGCTGCTCGCACCCCTTGCCGTGCTTATCACGATCGGCGGGCTGGCAACGCTATCCTCCTGGCTGGCAGGGCCGGCTCTTGGTTTAGGCGTGGTCGCTGCGGAAGGGTTGATGCCCAAAGTATTTTCCCGCCGGAACAAGGTTGGCGCGCCGACAGGTGTGTTGATCCTGCAAGCTGTGATTGGTACGATGGTATCGCTACTGTATCTTTTCATCCCGAGCATCAATTCAGCGTACTGGGTCCTTTCCGCACTCACAGTTCTGCTGCTCTGCATCGTCTATTTGTTCGTTTTCGCGGCGCTGATCAAGCTCCGCTATTCGCAGCCGGATGCCCCGCGCGCGTTCAAGATCCCAGGCGGGATCGTGGGCGTGTGGATCATCGGCGGGCTGGGTCTGCTCTCCTCAGGTTTCACGTTCTTTGTAAGCCTGTTTCCCACTGGAGCGATGGATATCTCCGTGGGGCAATACATGCTGATCATGCTGGTTGGCACAGCCATCCTCGCCCTGCCCCCGCTGATCTTTATGAAGCTCAAGAAACCATCCTGGAAGCCGGACGAGCCCATCGAGACCTGAAAGGATCCGATCATTTTTGCCACCGGTCGCTTTCTTTGGATTCGCCAGTTCATACACGGACAGGCGAATCTTTATGGTTGGAAATTCCGGCGTGGGTTATTGTTTCACGGGCAGGTTCGTGTTTTCCCTTCCTTCTGACCAATCAACTCAGAAAAATATGCCCCGGGGTTTTTTTTGGGGGAGGGAATTCAGCGGTTGATTTTCGGACAGGGATGGTGTAAATTAATATCATCAACCGGGATCCCCAGAGGAATTCCGGGAGGTTCGATTCTTTGCGGAGTCAAATCCCGAAATATGAAAAATCATACGCTCGTCGTGGAACTTGAATTGCCGGAGGCGGACTATCTTTTCTCGGTCCCTGAAACCAATCCTCTCAAAGAAGGATCGGTTTTTGAGCCGGGCATGGAAACGATCTATGATTTTGCCCGCAAAGGGAAAGTTCGTGATGCGATCCTGCTTAAATTATTCCTCCCCGGGGAGAAGATCACCCCGGAATTGGAACCCCGCATCCGGTCCGCGATTCGAAGATACTGCCAATTCCAGATCGAGAAGATCACGGATAATCTCGAGATCGAAACCCGCCTGGGGCGCAGGACACTTTATTACGGTATATCGATCCTGGTGATCTGCCTTTTACTCTCCGGGCTGGGATTTCTCATCTCCTCAAATGCGACCAATCCGTATCTTTACGCGTTGGGTGGTTTTATGTACAACGGTTTTATGATCATTGGCTGGGTGAGCCTTTGGACACCCACCTCTATGCTGGTGTTTGAGCGCTGGCCGGATTGGATCAGCCGGAACACCTATGAGCATCTCCGCGACATGCAAATTGAGATCCTACCGGTCTCTGGAACTGGATCGAACGACCGGAGCGGGAAACAAACCGCCGACCAGACGAGGTGAATATGAACTACACAATATTATTGATTGTCCTTCTCGCTTTCCTGACTCTGCTTGCCTTCCTGGCGATCCAGAATATCATTTTTCGCATTCGTCACCGCGCAGTTCCGGTTGAGGAGGGCATCCCCGCCGACCCGGACAAGATTGGCGCGCATCTTTCCGAAGCCATCCAGTGTAAAACCGTGCCTTTGGATGACACCGGCACGCCAGACCCAGAGGCTTTTAAGCAGCTGCACAAATTCCTGGAAAAAACCTATCCGCTTGTTCACAAGAACCTCCGTAAAGAGGTGGTAAACGGTTACAGCCTGCTCTACATTTGGGAGGGCACGAACCCAAAGTTGGAGCCAATCCAGCTTATGGCGCACCAGGATGTAGTCTCCGCCGATCCTACGGAATGGACTCATCCGCCATTCGAAGGCAAGCTCGTAGACGGGTTCGTTTGGGGT
>CAWDZA010000018.1:0-62215 GCA_963806635.1 uncultured Chloroflexia bacterium
ATCCTCCAGGGACTTGAACCCTGAACCAACTGATTAAGAGTCAGCTGCTCTACCATTGAGCTAGAGGACCAAATTCGCACCGATTATAACATAACTGAAAAACAGCCCGGCTCAGGGGAACACTGCCCCCTGGGTGCGGCCATGATCGGTCTTATCGTCGTACTGAACGTCCCTGCCGCGCAGTTTATCCAGCACGGCGTTTGCAGCGGAATCGGCGGTGACGCAATCGGCGGAGTGAATCGCATCTTCGATCAGAGGCAGCGCATCGGTGATATTGCCCACATGCCCCATTTCATGTTTGTAAAGCGCCTGGCTGAACTCGGTCCAGTTCTTGATCAGGTCAGATGGCACGCCCACTGGCGGATCCCACTCGGGCAGGGTAACCGAAACCTTGGTTGTGATCCAGGCTCCGGAAAGATCACACTCTTCATGGCCGAATCCCGGCCAGCCCCAGCGGATGTACCAGTTGGTGTAACCGGCGAAACCATTGGGACCTTTGGTTTGGATTTCCTTTGCCAGCTCGCTTTCCGTAGAACCTTTCACCTGGTAATAAAGGATGTTCGGGGTGGGGATGGCATAGGCGTGGCTGACGTTTCCAGTTTGGGTGGGCGCCTGGGTCGGCTCTCCGGATTTTGGCAAGCGGGAAAGTAAGCTGCCTGGAAACCCGGCCAGGCAGGCTGTGAATAGGATCACCAGAATGGTGACGATGACGATACGTCCGCGGGTGGAGTTGAACATGACGGGCTGGTTCAGCTCACTTCATTGGGATCGACAATGTATTTCCACCAGTTCAGGTCAATTCCCTCATTGACCCCGGCCACGTGCGGAATGCGGGTGAGCCACCACTTGTGGTGGGCGCGCATGTCGCCATCACCCCAATCCTCGCCCTTCACCATTTTTCCCGACCCGGAAAGATCGGGGAAGCTCAGCCAGGTATCGCAGCGGCTCATCACTTCGCGCGGGTTGCCCCAATCGTAATCCTTCTCGCTATTGGGCGCATAGTGGATCGAACCCACCTCGGCTTTGCCCGGGTTGGCGCGGTCGCAGCGGGTGAAGCGTTCCCACAGGTTGGAATTCCCGCGTGTATCCTGAAAGACGCGGCGCAAAATATCCTCCGCGCGGTGACCGTAGCTTTCCAGCATCTCGCCCTCACCGCGCTCGTAATTGAATCCCATCACGATCACGCGCCGATCCAGGGAGCCAGGCAGATTCAACGGCGGAGAGTTGAGATAAAAACCGCCTTTCCCGGCCATGGTGGATTCATAGAACCCGCAATAGGGAGGGCCGAACATCCACACCTCATCCACAATGCCCTCATTGACCTTTTTATAAATATCCCCTTCGGCGAAAATGCTGGCATAGTCCACCGTATCCGGCATGTGGAAACCGGAACCGGCTTGCCAGCACTGCATGTAGTGATCTGGTGAATACTGGAACCCGTCGCTCTTCACCGGCAGGCGGTCGATATTGAGCCTCTCGACCACACGGTAGCGGGCGAAACCAGCGCTGCTCTCGCGCAGGTCGGAGATAAACACGCGCAGCAGATCCTCCGTATCGCGCCCAGCCAGCGCGTCGCTAAGGCGCCTGCCTTTGGCCGAGGGCACTAGCGGGTCGAAGTGAATCAGCATCACCTTGCGCTCCACCGGCTCGGGTAGAGGATACGGTTCGCTGGCTACTGGTTGAGGCTGCTCCGTGATCTCTACATCTTCGGGAGGAGTCTCAGCGGATTCGACTTCAGGTTCAGGTTCAAGCGGCTCCGCGGTTTCGGTTGGCGGTTCCTCTTCTGAGGGCGGCAGATCCGCCGGGCGTTCGTCATCCACATCGACTGAGGCTTCTTCCTCCACCGGGTTGATCTCGGCTACCGGCGCCTCAATGGTTTCCTCCGGCTGAGCTTCACCAGGCGCTTCCGCCGCTGGGGGAGCTGGTTCACTGCCGGGCAAATCCGCTGGACGCTCCTGCTCCTCGGCGTGGGTGGGTTTAACGGCCCGTGGGCGGCCGAGGATGGTGGAAAAGGATTCAAAAAGGCTATCGAGAATCTCGAGGAAGGGGTTCATGCGCGTACTCCAGGTTGATCGTCAGGTTCTCTCATTTGGTTTTCCACCTTGCAGCTTTTTCTTCTTATGCCCGGGTTTTTGTGTTTCCTGGAATTCCGGTGCCTTCAAAAATCTTATCCATAAAAACGGCTTATACCTTCCCTGGTTGCATCCGCTGTGCCAGCGCGGATAAATGAATTATAACCTTTAGCCTCTATGCTCATCCATCCGGCCTACATGCTAATTTTCTTCATTGACAAACCCCTGCGGGTTAAGGCATACTAGAAACATCGATTCCGAAAGCGGGGACTTACGCTGCCGCTTATCGAAGTGGCAGAGAAAATTCACCGATGAGGGAAAATCATGCAAAAAATTGCGATCGTGACCGATAGCACTGCCAACCTGCCGGCAGATATGCTGGTAGGGCAGGGAGTGACGGTTCTGCCGCTCAAAATAATCTGGAACGGGGTTGTGCTGCGGGATGGGGTGGATATCTCCTCCGCTGATTTTTATACCCGTCTGGTACGGGAAAAGAACATGCCCACGACATCGCAGGTGACCGCAGAGGAATTCCGGAGCGCTTTCGATGAGCTGGCAAAGAGCTACGATCATATATTTGTGCCGCTCATTTCCTCCGGCATAAGTGGCACAGCCGATTCGGCGCTCTCAGCCGCCAAGGATATTCAGAAGGTAAAGGTGGAAGTTTTCGATTCGCATGAGACTGCCGGCAGCCTGGCCCTGCTGGTGATGGCGGCTGCGAGAATGGTGAAGGAAGGGAAAAGTTTTGAAGATGTGGCCAGGGGCACGCGAGATATTGAAGCGCGCATGCACACCTACTTCATGGTGGATACGCTGAAATACCTGCACAAGGGCGGAAGGATCGGTGGCGCTTCGCGCTTTCTGGGCACTGCACTGGATCTAAAGCCGATCCTTTTCATGAACAAGGGAAAGATCGACGGGTACGAAAAGATCCGCACACGAAAAAAAGCCCTGGCGCGCCTGTTGGATATCATTGTGGAGAAGGCTGGCAACGGGGCCTGCCACGTAAACATCATGCACTCCGACGCAAAGAAGCTGGCCGAGGAAGCCCGCGTTGCGTTGGAAAGCAGACTGAAGGTGGTGGAGATGCAGGTGCTGGATCTTTCGCCGGTGATCGGCGCGCACACCGGCCCGGGCACGCTGGGCATCTGCGTCTACCCGGATTAACCCAGCCATCCATAACCAACAAAAAACGGAGTGTCTGTAATTTCCTACTCCGTTTGCGTTTAAAATTATCGCTCGCTTCTAACCAAACCGGCCGGTCACATAGGCTTCGGTGCGTTTATCTTTGGGGTTGGTGAAAGATCTGCGGGGTGCGGTCGTACTCGATCATCCGTCCGGCGCGGTTCTCATCGATCATCATCATGGCAGTGAAATCTGAAACCCGGGCGGCCTGCTGCATGTTGTGGGTGACGATGATGATGGTGTACTCTTTCGCCAGCACGTGCATCAGCTCCTCGATCTTCAAGCGTGGAGATGGGGTCCAGGGCGGAGGCGGGTTCATCCATCAGGACGACGTCCGGCTCCACGGCCAACGCTCGCGCAATGCACAAGCGCTGCTGCTGACCGCCGGAAAGTGAGTAGCCGGACTGGTTGAGCTTATCTTTAACCTCATCCCAGAGTGCCGCCCCACGAAGGCTGGATTCCACGATCTCGTCCAGGTCGGCCTTACGGCGCACACCCAGTAATTTTGGGCCAAAGGTGATATTCTCATAGATCGATTTTGGAAAGGGGTTCGGTCGCTGAAAGACCATGCCAACGCGCCTGCGGATATCCACCGCATCCACGCCATTGCCATAGATATTCTCCCCATCCAGGGTGATCATCCCCTCCACCCGGCAACCTGGGGTGAGATCGGACATGCGGTTGAAGGACCGCAGCAGGGTCGATTTTCCGCACCCGGAAGGTCCAATGATGGCTGTGATGCGGTTTTTCTTGATCGCTAGATTGATCTCGGCGAGGGCTTTGAATTCACCGTAATAAACACTCACATCCCGGACGTCCACCTTGATATCCTCAGGGATATTGGCAGTTGCTTTTTCGGGAACAGCGAGTTGGAGCGTCTTTTCGGAGGAAAATCGTTCCATGTTATTAAGGGTCAGCATTTGAGTTGTCATCTTATCCTCATATTCAGTTCTGGGTTGATTCAAGGTAGGTAGATTCATCCTGTTGTCCAGGGATTAATAGGTCCGGCGGTACCGGTTCCTTAAGTAGATCGCCAGGGTATTCAAGCCCAAAAGCAGAATCAGCAGCACAAGGATGGAAGCCGCAGCAAGGTTGCGGAATTCATCCTGCGGGCGCGAGGTCCACTGGTAGATTTGGATGGGTAAGGCGGTGAACTTCGAGAAGATCGAGGCGGGGTCATACACGATGTAGGTGGAAGCGCCGATTACGACCAGGGGGGCTGTTTCGCCGAAAGCGCGCGAAAAAGCCAGGATCGCGCCAGTCATAATTCCGGGGATGGAGTTGGGGAGTACATGCGACCAGATGGTCTCCCACTTGGTTGCGCCCACCCCGTAACTTGCCTCCCGGATGGTGAAGGGCACACCACGCAGGGCTTCCTGGGAGTTGATAATGATAATCGGGAGGATCAATAACCCCAAAGTCAGCCCGCCGGAAAGGATGGTACGGCCATTGATCGTGGCCACTTCCACCCCGCCCAGTATGGCTCCACTGGTTACTGGCTCCCAAAGCCTAACAAAGATCGCCAGGCCAAGGATACCGTAGATGATCGAGGGTACGCCAGCGAGGTTATTGATATTCGTCTTAAGCAGCCGGTTCAGCCAGTTATCCACGGCGAACTCCTCAAAATAGATAGCGGCTCCCAACCCCACCGGCAAAGAGAAAAGGATGGCGACGATCATAAGGAATAGGGAGCCCATGATAGCCGTGCGGATACCGGCATTCAACGGGTCTGAGGATTGCGGCGAGGTTATGAAATCCCAATTGAGCCAGGCTTTGAAGGATAGCTCACCCTGCGGATATTCCTGGAGAGCGGTGGTCTGGATCTCGCTTTTTTGGAAGATGGATTGACTGAGCGTCCACGTCTGCGCAACCTTCGGTTTGGCAATCTCCTGCAGGATCAATGCTTTGATCTCTTTATCACTGCGTTCAAGCAGCGGTTTCTCCTTCATGAGTTTCTTGAACCGCCCCGGAGTGATGTTTTCCTGCAAGAAAAGCACCTTGTCTTCCTTGGGCAGATCCCAGACTGGAACCCCGTTCACTGCCATGGCGTTGGGGCTTAACCCGTATTCGACGACAATATACCCGAAGCTGTCATTGACGATCTTAACCAGCAGGAGTGCCAGAAAAAGGACTCCGATGAGCGTGGAAAGAAAGAGCCCTCCTTTCCAAATCTTCTCCACCCGGTGCCTGGCTGGCAAATTTGGCGCTTTTTTTTGCTCTTTCATATTTGAGCTCATCATTGGTATGCCTCGCGGAAATGTCCAACGACCCAGCGGCTGATCAAATTCAGAAAGAAGGTGATCACAAAAAGCAGGAGACCGATGGCAAAGATGCTGTTGTAATCCATCGAATCGTAACTAAGATCACCGCCGCTAATTCGTACCATGTAGCCGGTCATAGTTTCGGCAGAGTGGAACGGGTTCAGGGTCAGGTTCGGCCCGGCACCCGCAGCCAGGGCGACGATCATGGTCTCACCGATGGCTCGCGAAATTCCAAGCAGGCAGGCGGCGGAAAGGCCGGAGAATGCGGCTGGAACCACAATCTTGAGGGCCACCTCGATCTTTGTGGAACCCAAGCTGTAGCCAGCTTCGCGCAGCGTCCGCGGAACAGCGCTGAGGGCATCTTCACTCATCGAAGCGATAAGCGGGAGGATCAGGATACCCATGGCGATGCCTGCGGATGCCATGTTGTAGATCTGAACCGTATCCGCCCCAAAAGCGCCGCGCAGGAGGGGTGTGATAAAGGTAAGGGCGAAGAAGCCGTAAACCACAGTGGGGATACCGGCAAGAATCTCCATGATCGGTTTGACCGTACCCCTTACCTTCTGGGAGGCATATTCACTGAGATAGATCGCAACCATCAAACCGAGCGGGATTGCCACCAGCATGGCAATGGTTGATGTGACCAGCGTGGCGGTGAGCAGCGGGATTACCCCAAATTGGTTGATCTTTGGCTGCCACTTCAGACCGGTGAGAAAATTCCATATCGTCACATTCGGATCTGCAAAAAAAAGGAGTGCTTCCTTGGTCAATTCAAATATGATCGCCACGGTGATCAGGATCGAGAACAGACCGCAGAGGAACAGGAAAGCGGTGATCACGGCTTCGCCGGGTCTGCGGGTGCGCCGTGAGCGGGTTATCTTTTTACTCCGCAGGATGAGGGCTGGTGATTGAGCGTTTTCGGACATGAAATCATTTTCCAGTTTAGATACATTCGCCTTCCCCCTCGAACTTTGAGGGGGAAGGCATATCGGAGAGGGGCTCCCCGGTATTGCTTGTTATTGACCTACTGCGGTCTTCCAGGCTTGCAGGGATTCATCGATGGCTGCCTGGCTGGCGGGGAAGTACCCCACCGATTCGATCTCTTTATTGACGTTCTCCAGGTAGAACTTGATGAATGCTGCCACCTGGGGTTTCTCTTTCATGATGTTGGCGTCCGAGTAGATGAACAGGGGGCGGGAAAGTTTGTATTCGTTGCTTTCCGCGGTCTGCTCGGTGGGTTCCACGCCGCTGATGGACAGGGCATTGAGTTTATCCTTGTTCTCGGCGAGGTAGGCATATCCGAAGTAACCAATGGCGTAGGGCGAGCCTTCCACACCCTGGACGAGGACGTTATCGTCTTCGGAGAACTGGATGTTCTTGGCGGCAAGCAGGGCAGCTTCGCCCAGCTTGGTATCAGCTTTGCCGTCGGCGTTCTTATTGGCGGGAGCCATGATGGCTTCTACGAAGTAATCGAAGGTGCCGGAGTCCGTTCCAGGGCTGAAGCGCTGGATGGGTTCGGCGGGCCAGGAAGGATCAACATCGGACCACTTTTCCGCGGTTGAGAAGATGGCGGCGAGCTGTTCGGGGGTCACGTCCTTGAGGAAGGTGTTTTCTTTACTCACAACCACGGCGAGAGCATCTGTGCCTACGCGGAACTCGACCGGGTTGCGGGCGGGGTTAAGGGCAGCGCAGTTTTCCTTTTCGGCGTCCTTGATCTTGCGGGAGGCGTTGGAAATATCCGTCTCACCGGCTTTGCAGAAGCGCTCAAAACCAGCACCTGTACCGATGCTATCAATGGTGATGTTGCCTTCAAAGCCTTCATTTTTGAAAACTTCGGCCATGCGCTCTGAAAGGGGGTAGACCGTGGAGGAACCGGCGGAAACGATATCCCCGCTAACGACATCGGGGGCGTACATTGACATTGGGTCGGCGGTTGGTGCAACGGTGGGAACTTCAGTCGCAGGAACCTGGGTGGGTTCGGGGGCTGCGGATGGGGTGGCGGGGGCTGCACAGGCAGCCAGCATCATCGCTGCAACGACCAGGAACAAAACAGGGGCGAACTTTTTCATACTCATTACTCATAACTCCTTTGGAATATATTTACAGGTTGATGATAAGGGGTGTGTTTTAAGAGGCTGCGAATAACAGGTTAACGTTTTGTTAAGGATCTGATCATATCGGAAGTGAAATTAAAAAAATCCCGCAAGGGATTTGTAAATTACCTAACGAAATGAGATCAAACCATCGGTATTGTAAAAAAGAAGGTGCTGCCCTTTCCCTCTTCGCTCTCCACCCAGATCTGCCCACCGTGCGCCTCAATAATATGTCTGCATATGGAGAGCCCCAGCCCGGTTCCTCCGCTTGAACGGGCGCGGTCAGTCTTATAGAATCTCTCAAAAATACGTGGCAGGTCGGCAGCGGGAATGCCCGCCCCGGAATCCTGCACAGCAAAGCGAATGCAACCATCCTCTTTCTGCGCAGAGAGGATCACCTGACCGCCGGGCGGGGTGAATTTGACCGAATTATGGATCAGGTTGACCAGCACCTGCTCCAGCCGGGGGGCATCGGCACGGACATTGGGCAGATCCGCGGGGCAAACCACGCTGAAAGCGAGCGCAGCACGCTCCACCTGCAGGCGCATGCGGTCCAGCGCGGTGTAGAGCAGTTCTGCCGGGGGAACCGTTTTCAGGTCAAGCGGCACCTGGCCGGATTCAATGCGGGAGAGCTCCAGGAGTTCTGCCACCATCTGGGTGAGCGCGTCCACCTCGGCCTCGATCCGCACCAGAAAGCGTTTTGCGGCTTGTGTATCTTCCAATGCGCCATCCTGCAGGGTTTCGGTGAGGGCTTTGAGGGAAGCCAGGGGGGTACGCAGCTCGTGGGAGATATTGCTGACGAAATCACGGCGGACTGTTTCCAGGTGGCGCACGCGGGTGAGATCCTGGATGAGCAGCAGGCTGCCGCCGCCATAGGTATCTGGAATGGCAATGAGCTGCAGGAACTGGCGGGTATTTGGCATTTCAACCGATTGGGTCTGCATTTCTCCGCTTTCCTGGCAAAGCCGCCAGGCTTCAATCAGCTGGTGTTGGCGGAGAACCTCGGCGATGTTGCGATCGATCTGATCACCCGGCTCAAATAATCGGGTGGAGGCCGGGTTGGCAAAACGAATGATGCCGCTGGGATCCACGATCAAAACCCCGTCAGTCATTTGATCCAACACGGCTGCCCGGCGGCCACTATCTGCTTGCAGGGTTGTGAGCCGCGCGCGCTCCCCCTCGAGTAAATCATGAATCTGGGGGGCCAGCGGTCCCAGTCCGGGTAGTTGGTAGGGCAGCTCCGCGGGAGGCAGCTCCCCGGTTTGAACCTGGCGCAACAAGGCTGAAAAGGAACGGATCTGACGTCTGGTATCCACCTCGTGCCAGATGAGGGCTGCCAGCCCCAGCAGAAGCAGGACGATCAAAAGAACCAGGGTGTTCTGACTCATGCGTTCACGTCACTTAAATACGTGTCATCCCTCAAAGCGGTATCCGCCACCGCGGACGGTAACAAGGCGCACAGGGTTGGCGGGATCTTTTTCGATCTTCTGGCGCAGCCAGCGTACATGCACATCCACGGTACGGCTGTCGCCAATGTAATCCCAGCCCCACACCCGCTCCAGGATGAACTCGCGCGAGAGCATCTGACGATGATGCTGGGCGAAGAAGAGGAGGAGTTCATACTCTTTTGGTTTCATATTGATCACCTCACCATCCAGGGAAACATCCCGGCGGGTGAGATTGATCTCCAGATTGTCGAAGGTGATTTTTTCAATAGCAATATCGGAAGGGACCTGTTTGAGCTTCTCAAGCTCCTCCTGGATAACCCGGCTGCGCCGTAGTTGGGCACGCACCCTTGCCAGAAGTTCGCGCATCGAGAAAGGCTTGGTCAGGTAATCATCGGCACCGACTTCCAATCCCACCACCCGGTCGATCTCTTCCGCGCGGGCGGTGAGCATCAGGATGGGCATGTTCATTTCCTGGCGCAGGATGCGGCAGACCTCGAAGCCGTCGATACCCGGCAGCATCACATCCAGGATCACCAGGTCGGGTTTCAGGCTGCGGGCAGTGGTGATGGCTTCCAGACCGTTCGTCTCCGAACGAACCGTGAAACCTTCCTTCTCCAGGTTATAGACAAGCGTTTCCTGCAGGGAGGGCTCGTCTTCAACCACCAGAATTGAAGCGGTCATATCTTTAATACTATCATATCCACCTATGATTATTTCCCATTTACTGGGGAAAAGGGAGCCGCCAGACTCCTTTTGTATTCATACCTGCGTTCACGGTTGATCCTTTCTGGAGCACCAGCCAATCGTCCCACCCCGGTTGGGTGGGACAATGGTTGAAAGAGGAGGAGGATGAAAAATGAAACCAGGAGCTGGATCAATGCGCGCTTGCCAGCTCCGGTGAATATATTTTTTTTGCGTGGAAAGAAACTGGAATTCGTTCGGTCCAATCCCAGCTGGCGATATCCAGAAGCTGGAAATGCTCGGTCATGTCGAGATGCAGCGGGGTCACCGAGACAAACCTTTCCGCAATCGCGCCGATATCCGTTCCGGTATCCGCGATGCCACCCGGGGTCTTGCCAGCCAGCCAGTAATAGGGCTTGCCGCGTGGATCGGATCGTTTTACTACATGGTCGTTATATACACGGTTCCCCAGGCGGGTTGCGCGGATCCCGGCGATCTGTTCCCGGGGGATATCGGGGATATTGACATTCAATATCGTCGCTGCTCTCAGTCCGTAGCGGATCGCATTTTCCACCACCTGACCTGCAAATTGTGCAGCGGTGGCGTAATTCCTTTCGGCGGATGATAGATCCGAATAATCGAGCGAGACCGCCACAGCGGGAATCCCCCACAGTGAAGCCTCGGCAGCCGCGGATACCGTTCCAGAATAGAGAACATCCTGCCCGAGATTGGCGGAGGTGTTGATACCGCTCACGACCAGGTCCGGGCGGAAGGGGAGGAAGCCGCGTACGCCCAGCGCCACACAATCTGCCGGGGAACCATCTGCAGCGAAGGCGCTCATGCCGTTGGCGAGGCAGGTTTCCTTTACGCGCAGCGGGCGGTCGAGGGTGCGGCCATGACCGGAGGCGGACCAGTTGCGATCCGGTGCCAAAACAGTGACTTCTCCTAATTTTGTCATTTCAGCAGCCAGTGCCATAATACCGACTGCATCCACGCCATCATCATTTGTAATTAATATTTTCTTGCTTAACATTTTTATTATCCTTATTTACAGGCATTGTACAGAACGAATGTTAAGAACTTGTTATCGGGGGGTTATGGTTGTGTCAAGGAACAGAATGGGACGGAGCGCCAGGGAGGTTTTCATTCATGGATATAATCAACCGGATGGACCTGTTTGATCACGCCATGAACGAGCGGATGAAAGCCGAGGCACCCCTGGCAGCACGGATGCGCCCGCAAAGCCTGGATGAATTCGTCGGGCAGGAGGAGATCATCGCCCCCGGGAAGCTGCTCCGAAGGGCGATCGAATCTGACAAGCTCTTTTCCTCGATCCTTTTCACCGGCCCGCCCGGCACGGGCAAGACCACCCTGGCCAGGCTGATCGCGGTGCACGCCAAAGCGGAGTTCATCTCCATATCGGCAGTGCTGGCGGGGGTGGCTGACCTGCGGGCGATCATCAAGAAGGCGGAGGAACAGCGCAAGCTTTATCAAAGGCGGACGATCCTCTTTGTGGATGAAGTCCACCGCTGGAACAAGGCTCAGCAGGACGCCCTCCTGCCGCACGTGGAGAGCGGGATCATCACCCTGATCGGCGCGACCACCGAAAACCCCTATTTTGACGTTATCCCCGCCCTGGTCTCACGCTCGCGCATCTTCATGCTCAAGCCGCTCGGGGAAGAGGAGCTGGCGCTCATCTTCGAGCGGGCCCTCACCGATCCAAAACGGGGTTATGGCGGCCGGGAGATCCACGTGGATGTGGACGCCAAGGCGCACCTGCTCGACCTGGCCAACGGCGACGCACGCAACCTGTTGAACGCGCTGGAGCTGGCAGTGGAAAGCGCCCGGCCGGATGCGGAAGGTGCGATTCACATCGACCTGGAGACCGCCCAGGAATCCATCCAGAAGCGCGCGCTGCTTTATGACAAAAATGGGGATGCGCACTATGACACCATCTCGGCCTTCATTAAATCAGTACGCGGTTCCGACCCGGATGCCGCCCTCTACTGGCTGGCGAAGATGCTGGCGGCGGGCGAGGATCCTCGTTTTATTTTGCGGCGGCTGGTGGTGCTGGCCAGCGAGGATATCGGCCTTGCCGATCCACGCGCCATGCAGGTGGCCGCCTCGGCTGCCTACGCGTTTGAATATATCGGCATGCCGGAGGGCATCTACCCCATTACCGAAGCCACGCTCTACCTGGCGACCGCGCCGAAATCCAACTCGGTGGGGGCAGTCTTCAAAGCACAGGATCTTATCCACCGCGAGGGGATGGGCAGCGTGCCCACCCATTTGATGGATTCGAACCGCGACGCGCAGGGGTTCGGGCACGGGCAGGGGTATCAGTACCCGCACGATTTTCCCGGGCACTTTATCCCCCAGCAGTACCTGCCCACGGAATACGACGGCATGCGCTTTTACGAACCTACGGGAGAGGGCTACGAACGCGAAATCGGCGAGCGATTGAACGAATGGCGGCAGATCATCAAAAGGGCGGCCAGCAATAACAAGGATTAAAAACCTGTAGAATTATTTATTTTATCGAATCGAGTTCGCGGGGAGGAGTAGCCATGGTAAATATAGTTTTGTTATACGTAGGTGCCGGACTCACAGCCATTTGGGGAATTGCCCACCTCTTCCCGACAAGTTCGGTTGTAAAGGGTTTTGGCGAAATCAGCAAGGACAATACAAATATCATCACGATGGAATGGATTGTTGAAGGCGTTAGCCTGATTTTTATTGGTACGCTCGTTGCGCTTGTTACAGTTGCAAATCCTTTTAACGATGTATCGTTGGCCGTTTATACGTGTTCTGCCACCTGTTTGATCGTATTGGCTTTGGTTTCGGTTTTTACCGGTTTCAAAGTGAAGTTCTTGCCATTCAGACTTTGTCCTTTCATTTTCACGATCTCTGCAGTGCTTATCCTCGTTGGGACATTCATGTAGAAGAACAAATTCTTTGATTGGAGCTTACTTATGACAACGCAAAGTGGACCTGTTCAACGCAGCCCAAAGCTTATCTGGGTGGTGATATTGGTGGGGATGGCGGTGCTCGTCGCGGGCTCCGTCTTCGCCGCGGACTGGATGAACTATTTCTACCAGACCGGCAGCCTCTACCCGGCGGCGATGAAACCGGTGATCACCCTGATAGCGTTCATCCTTGTGCTGATCACCGGCAGGCATAAGCTGGAAAAACGGGACTGGGTTCTGCTACTGCTTGCGTTTTGCTGCATGCTGCCCACCGATGTTCTGATGAGCGTGGTGGTTGTCAGCCCGGCGCTCTCGGTGGGGTCGTCGGTCTTCATGATCGGCGGGGTGCTTTCCATCATCGCTCACATCTTCCTGATCATCCGCGTGGGGCGGGATTGGTCGGCCTTCAAGAAATTTACCCTTAAAGACGCCTGGCTGCCGGTGTTGATCTATGGCTCTGCCGCGGTGATCCTGGCAGTATTGTGGAAGGATGTGGCACGGGTGGGGCATGCCGCCATCGCCCCGGCGTATACCGCCTTTTTTTGCACCACCATGTGGCTGAGCTGGGAGACCGTGAAGAGGAAACTTTACCCGAAAGCCAACGCCTGGATGGCGGCCATCGCGGCAACCTGCTGGTTCGCCACCGAGATCACCGGCGAGATCTACAACCTGGGGTTGGGCAACATTTCCAATATCTTCTTCTGCCTGGTGTGGGTGTTCTACGGGACCAATGTGATCCTGTGGGCGCTCAGCGGTTATCGCTGGACGGAAAAATAGTATCGAAATGCTGAGATGGAGTAACACCGCACAGATGTGCACCGTTTTGTAGGGGCGCACCGTCGTGCGCCCCTACTTCGAAGGTCGATGTTATAATATTGATGTTCACTAACAAGGCAGACAGAATGACAGACAGCAACTAGCACACCTGACGTTTTTTGGGTAATGATCCCGGTACGATTTATTTAACCGCGGGCATTGGCCCGTGGTTTTTCTTTTTCTACAGGTTAACGCATGCTGGCAGTCAATCAAATCTCAAAATCATTCAATCTAACTCAAATCCTGAGCGATGTGACATTTACCATCGGGGCGGGGGAGCGGGCCGGGCTGGTGGGGGTAAACGGCAGCGGCAAATCCACCCTGCTGCGCATCATCATGCGGCTGGAAAGTGCAGACGCTGGTTCAGTGAAGTTTAACCCAGTCGATATGGTTCCAGGATATCTGGCCCAGGGATTCCACTTTTCAGAGCACGAGACGCTGCAGTCCTTCATTAATACGAGCACTGGCGACCTGGCTGCGCTCAGCGCGCACCTGGAAGTTCTATCTGACCGGCTGGCGGCTGCCCCTGCTGACCCCGAACTGGCCGTGGATTATGACCGCACTCTGGAAAATATTTCGCGGGCAGCGGAGAATGCGGGGCAGGCGCTGCAGACACTCTCCGCCCTGGGACTGGATGGCATCCCGCCGGATTTTCCTGCTGCCAGCCTCAGCGGCGGGCAAAAGACCCGCCTTGCGCTGGCGGGGGTGCTGCTTGGGCGTCCCAAATTGCTGCTGCTGGATGAGCCCACCAACCACCTGGATATCGCCATGCTGGAGTGGCTGGAGGGCTGGCTGAGATCGTACCGCGGGGCGGCGCTGATCGTCTCGCACGACCGCACCTTCCTGGATTCAGTGGTCACGCGCATTCTGGAAATTGACGAGCGCAGCCACAAGCTGAAATCCTACGAAGGGAATTATTCGCAGTTTGTTCACCAGAAAGAAGCCGAGCGGGAACGGCAGTGGATGGATTACAAGGATCAGCAGGCCGAGATCCGCAGGATGAAGGCGGATATCCTGCGCGAAAAAGAGAGCGCTGCTTATAACGAGCGCCAGGCCAGCTCCATCCGCATTGGCGGGCCGGAGATGAAGATCAAGGGGATGAAGGATCACGTGCAGGGCATCGCCAAGAAGGTGGCTAAAAAAGCCAAGGCGCGCGAGACCAAGCTGGAGCGTTACCTGGATTCGGATGAGCGAGTGGAAAAACCCGGGCAGAATTGGGAAATGAAGATCGAGTTCCAGGATGCCGGCGAGAGCGGGCGGGACGTGCTGGTGTTGGAACACCTGAGCGCGGGCTACGGCGGCTTGGTCCTCCTGGAGGATGTTTCCCTGCGGCTGCGCTTCGGGCGACGGGTCTCTTTCATCGGCGCCAACGGCAGCGGCAAAACCACGCTGCTGAAGATCATTCGCGGCGAACTGGAGCCGCTTTCTGGAAAAGCGCGGCTGGGAGCGCGGGTGAAGATCGGCTACATGAGCCAGGAGCATCAAGAATTGGAGGGGGTGGGTAACCCCCTGGAGCTGATCCGTGCGGAGACCGGCTGGAATGATACCCAGACGCGTGCTTTCCTTTCGCGCTATCTCTTCAAGGGAGAAGAAGTCTTCACCCCAGTGGAACGGCTTTCTTATGGCGAACGCGCCCGGCTGATCCTGGCTGCCCTGGTGGCGGAGGGCTGCAACTTCCTGATGCTGGATGAGCCCATCAACCACCTGGATATTCCAGCGCGGATGCAGTTCGAGCAGGCGCTAAGGGAATTCAAGGGCACGGTGCTGGCTGTGGCGCACGACCGGTATTTCATCGAGAATTTCTCTTCGGAGATCTGGGAGGTGAGGGATCGCAAGATCCTTGTCCGCGAGGTGGCGGGTGACCGGGTTTGGGAGAAAGGCTGGCATCTCTCCCGCTGAAAATACTACAGGGAGTCGATTGACTGGAAGGGTTCTATATAAGATAATGAAAGAAGTAAGGTGGAGATACTTGATGAAACGAGTTTTCCTTTTCACGTTGGTGACGTTGATTGCTCTGGCCAGCGGCTGCAGTTCAGGTCCGCGCACCGTGAAGCTGGATGAAAGCTCCAATGGGCAGACCGTGGAGCTAAAGACGGGGGAATTGCTGCAGATCAGTCTGCGCAGCGACCCGATCAACGGGTATGCCTGGCAGGTGGAGAAAATCGACCCACAATACCTGGAAGCTTCACCAGATATGCAGTACACACCGGTGGGGAACGATCCAGTGGCTGGCGGGACGCAGGTGCTGACCTTTAAGGCGCTGAAGGCGGGCACAACGCAGCTTGGGCTCAGCTACCAGCGCTCCTCCGGCGAGGGGGTGAGCCTGCCGAAGACTTTCACCATTACAGTCGAAATCCAATAAATAAGCAGGAAATTTCCGGAGACTTATTGACTTTCCGGATTGATTTTGCTATACTCATGAAAGCGCTTTCGAAAGCGTTTTCGAGCCCATTCTCCCATGAATTCCACAGACTCCCTTTTCCCCGTCACCATTGCGGACGTGGCCGAGCAGGCTGGGGTTTCCATTTCGACCGTCAGCCGGGTGGTTAATGGATCGGCCCCCGTGGATGATGCCACCGCCGAAAAAGTGCGCCAGGCGGTTGTGGCGCTGGGGTACATCCCTCAGGCAGCCGCCCGCAACCTGGCTCGGCGTTCCACCAACACCATCGGTCTGCTGCTGCCCTCCATCGGCGAGGATTTCTTCTCGTTGATGATGCGCGGGATCGAACAGGAGGCGACTGCAGCGGGGTTTGATCTCTTGATCGCCACCCAGGCGAGCATAGATTCCCATAGTGGCAGCCAGTTGCCGTTTGGCAGGCATAATACGGATGGGATGCTGATCTTCACCGGTAATCTTGATATCCAGGGAATCACACCGCTTTATCATGCCGGGTTCCCGATCGTCCTGCTCTACGAATCGGCACCAAAGACATTACATATTCCGACAGTAACTGTGGAAAACAAAGACGGTACGCGTAAGATCATCGACCATCTGATCGAGGTACACAACTGCAGGCGGATTGCATTCGTTAAAGGGCCGATAGGGAACGAAGATTCCAACTGGCGCGAATTGGGCTATCGGGCTTCGCTGGCAGCCCACGGGATCAGATTTGACCCCAGGCTGATGGTGAGGGGCGAATTTAATACGGATACCTCCATCCGGGTGATCACCGCCCTGCTTCAAAATGGATCAAAACCCGATGCCATATTTGGGGGCAGCGATGAAGGCGCGATCGGGGCCTTCCTTGCACTCAATAAATTGGGGATCAGGATTCCCGATGATATCGCTGTGGTTGGTTTTGATGACCTGACCCTGGCTCAATATCTCCATCCGGGGCTCACCACTGTGCACGCCCCCACCGAAGAAGTTGGCCGGGTCGCGTTCCATCAACTTTTGCGATTGCTTCGAAAGGAGGAGGTGGAACCCCTTACTCTGCTGCCTACGGAACTGATCATCCGTCAATCCTGCGGATGCCCATAAATTACTGAGGAGGTGGTTTGAATTAATTTGTCGGGTTGGAAGAAAACCAAAAAACAAAAGGAGAGTTCGATGAAAAAGCTTTTCCCCCTGTTTTCAATATTGATCATTGCAGCCACACTGCTGGCGGCTTGTGGTGGCGGAGCCGCGCCCGCGGCGGCAGAAAAACCCGAGAAGATGACCGTCTGGATCCAATGGGGCGATAACCCTGCCCAGCTTCAGGAGCTCTTCAATAAATTTGGAGAGGCGAACGGGATCAAAGTGGAAGTGACCGCCCCGCTGGAGGCTGATAAGATCCAGACGGCGCTCAACAGCAGCAATCCTCCCGATGTGTTGATCCTGAGCGGCGGGGATGATGTTAAATCCTACGCCTCCAAGGGGTTTATCTCGCCGCTGAACGATGTGATCAAGAGCGCGAATATCGACCTGACCGATTTTTATGCTGCGCCCCTCCAGGCTTGCGTCCAAAATGGCGATTACCTGTGCCTGCCGTGGGGAAATGATATCTACGCCTTATTCTGGAATAAGGATATGTTCAAGGCAGCCGGATTGGATCCGGAGAAACCGCCCCAAACGCTGGACGAACTGGTAGCCATGTCGAAAGCCTTAACCAAAATCGATGCGGAAGGGAATATCACCCAGGCCGGGTTCATCCCCGATTTTTCGTGGGGACACATCGATCTTTACGGGCAGCGCTTCAATGGTTTCTGGTACAACCAGGACGGCACCGAACTCACCGTCAATAGCGATGCCATGGTGAATGCCTTCAAATGGGAACAGCAATTCTACTGCGATGGCATTACGCCAGAGCAAATGCTCAACCTGGTTGCCACCGGTGGCGATTATATGGCTGCTGAACAGCTTTTCTACGCCGGCAAAACCGCGTTCCAGGTGGATGGCGAGTGGCAGGTGGGCCCAAACTTCATCCCGGCGATCGTTCCCGGCTTGAATTACGGCATCACCGCCTTTCCGGTGGATTCCAACAATGCGGATAAGGCCGGTTCCGGCATGGTGCAGGGCACGGTTGCGCTGGTGCCAGCCAAGGCCGCCAATAAGGAATGGTCCGGCAAGCTGCTGGCATGGATGATGTCTCCGGAGATCGTCGCGGAGGAATTTTCTTATAATGCCAATTTGCCAACCAGCAAGAAGGCGGCAGAGGATCCAAGGTTCGCAGAGATGAAGGGATTTGACAACTTCATCAATATCATGGCGAACCCCGCCACCACGTTTGTGATCACCTCCCCCATTCAAACGGAGTTGATCACGGAAATGACGCTTGTAGAGGAGAAAGTCCTGCGCGAGTGCGCAGACCCCAAGCCTTTGTTGGATGAGGTCCAGGCGAAATTCGCGCCGTTATTGGCAGAAAGCCTCAAGAAATAAACTTGTGTTGGTTGCATCACACGGAGGTTTACCGGCAACGGTAGACCTCCTTTCCTCATTGATGTTTTGATTTTTTGATCAACCTGGAGGCGAGGATGGAAACAAGCGCGGCGGTACCAAAACCGGTGAAGGGGACCCGGAAGAAAATGACGCGGATGGAAAAGCACAACCTCCGGGTGGGGATGCTCTTCATATCCCCCTGGTTGATCGGGTTTTTGATCTTCAATCTCTACCCGATGATCGCTTCCCTGATCTACAGCTTCACCGATTTCCAGGGAATCCTCGTTTCCCAGCAGGTCTGGTATGCCAATTACGCTGCCATGCTTCGGGATGATCGGTTCTGGTTCGCGGTGAAGAACACGCTCTTTATGGTGATCATCGCGGTTCCGCTCAACCTTCTTTTTTCCCTGATCTGCGCCATTCTATTAAATCTCAAGGTGAAAGGTCAATCCTTTTACAGGGTTATCTTTTTTCTGCCTTCCATTGTTCCCGCGATCGCGGCTACCATGCTATGGATCTGGATCCTGAAACCGGATAATGGATTGCTGAGCACGGTGCTGGGCTGGTTTGGCGTTCAGAGCCCGAACTGGTTCCTGGATCCTTTGTGGTCAAAACCCGCATTGATCCTGATGGGCATCTGGGGTATCGGTGGAACGATCATCATCTATCTATCCGGTCTGCAGGATGTATCCCAGACCCTGCTCGAATCCGCAGAATTGGACGGGGCGAACTGGTGGAACCGGCTCAGAAACATCACCATCCCGATGGTCTCGCCGATCACATTATTTAACCTCATCACCGGCGTGATCTTCATGTTCCAGTATTTCTCCCAGGCGTATGTTTTTGCCCGGTTCGCCAGCGTTGGTAAGGCGGATCTGATCGTTGGGCGGCCGATGGATTCAACACTGTTTTACAGCGTTTTTCTCTATGATAAATTCACGGGTTTTCGCTACGGGTATGCCTCCGCGATGGCATGGGTGCTTTTCATCGTGATCCTGCTTTGCACGATCGCGCTCCTAAAGGCATCCGACCGGTTCACCTACTACGCAGGGTAACCCCATGACCGCGAATACCAATTACCGCCGCCCTTTTTCCGTGAAGGCCAGAAAGTTCTTCGAGCAATTCGGCAAGCATGCGCTGATCTGGATGGTCGGGATCCTGTTTTTTGTTCCATTTGTCTGGATGGCGTCCACTTCGCTGAAAACGAAATCGGATATCGGCCGGGTCCCGCCCAATTTTCTTCCGCGGGAGAATAAAAGCGTTGAGATCAGTGGAACATCGTACCCAATATTTAACCTGGCGCAACCGGACGGCACCCAGAAGGAAGTTGCCGTCCAGGGTTACGATGGCAGCGATGCGATCGTGTTCGATCCGGCTAACCCCTCGGTCACCTCGAAGGTTCCGAAAACCGCATTGGCCGAGATCCTGGTCGTCAAATTTCACTGGGAAAATTATGTGAATGCCATGACCCGCGCATCACGCCCGGGTTTAAACGTGACCTTCTTTACCTACCTCAAGAATAGCCTGATCATCGCATTTTTCTGCATCATCGGCACGCTCATTTCGTGCACCCCGGTGGCCTACGCCTTTGCCAGGATTCCGTTTCCCGGGCGGGACGTGCTCTTTATTTTCGTGCTGGCGACAATGATGCTGCCGTTCCAGGTGACCATGATCCCGCTGTTTAAATTATTCAACGAAACCCTCGGGTGGGGGGATACATTTTTACCGTTGATCATACCGACCTTCTTTGCCAACGCCTGGGATATATTTTTATTGAGGCAGTTTTTCCGCACCATCCCCGCGGAGATGAGCGATGCGGCCCGCGTTGACGGGGCAAATGAATGGCAGATCTTCATCAAGATCATCGTGCCCCTATCCATCCCGGTCATATCCACAATAGCAGTGTTCACCTTCCTGTGGGCATGGAATGACTTCACCGGTCCTTTGATCTACCTGCAGAGCCACCAGAATTACACCATGGCGCTGGGATTGCAGGATTTCCAGGGGCAGCGCGAGATCCTCTGGAACCAGCTTATGGCAGCCTCGGTGATCTTCACGGTTCCGATCATCATCGCGTTCTTCTTCCTGCAGAAGCAGTTCATCCAGGGCATCAAGCTCACCGGCGGCAAGGAAGGCTGATGCGGGTTCACTCTCATTTTCCAGGAGACCATCTATGACCTCGACGACCCAAAAACCACATCTCCCGATGAGCAGGATCCTGCTCTACAGCCTGGCGAGCGCAGGGTTGAACATCCTTGCGATCACCGTCAGCACCTGGCTGCTGTATTTCTACTCCCCGCCGCCGGATTCCGGGCGGCATATTTACCTGCCGGTGGCCTTTGTGGGGGCGGTGGCATTCATCGTTTCCATCTGGGACGCGGTCATCGATCCCTTCATCGGTCAGTTCAGCGATAACCTGCGCTCGAAGTGGGGCAGGCGCCGCCCGTTCATTATCTTCGGCGCACCCGCCACCGCCATCCTGGTGGTACTGATCTGGACCCCGCCGATGAGCTCCTCCATCCTGATGGTTTCCATCTACTTCCTGGTGATCAACCTGCTCTACAACACCGCCTACAGCCTGGTGGGCATTCCCTACGACGCGACCATGCCGGAGATGGCGCCGGAAGTGCACGAGCGGGTGAAGCTGAGTTATTTCAAAGGGCTGTTTGGGATCATCGGCGTCCTGATCGGCTCTCTGGTGGCTGCCCCGCTTTTTGGCAGCATTGGTCCGGTGGCGATGGGGGTGGTGGTGGCCATCGTGGGTCTGATCACGCTCTGGGGGTCGCTGCTGGGGATCAAAGAAACCGAAAAACCCGTGGGGGAAAAGATCCCCGTCTGGGAGGGGATCAAAACAACGATGCGGAACCGGCAGTTCCTCTTCCTTTTCTTCTCGACCCTCTTCGTGCACATCACCTACCAGATGATGCTCGCCAGCCTGCCCTATTTCATCACCCTGATCGTGGGGGGGACGGAAGGGGATGTGGGCATCTTCCAGGGGGTATTGATCCTCGCCATCGCCATCACTGGCCCCTTGTGGATGCTCTGGAACCGGCGAAAATCCCAGCGCGATCTGATCAAGATCAGCCTGGTGATCTTTATCGTCGCCCTATTGATGATGTCGTTCGTGGGAAAGGTTTCGGGGATCCCTGTGGATATCCAGGCTTATTTGGCGCTTGCGGTAAGCGGCGTATCATTGGGAGGATATTTAATCCTGATCTATGCGATGATGGGAAACGTGGTGGATTACGACGAAATGCTCACTCACCGTCGCCGCGAGGCAAATTACTATGGTACTTTTTCCCTGGGAATTGGGCTGGGATCTTCGATCGGGCTTCTGGTGCTGCCCTTCCTGCTGGGAACTTTCGGGTTCACGCGGGATAACCCCGGCGGAGTGCGAGCCGGGTTCTTGGTGATGGCTGCCTTTGTGCTGATCGGGCTGATCATCTTCCAGGGATACCATCTGGGTGAGACCCCGCAGGAAACCCGCAAGGTTATGGGGCTCGAGGAGGCAGACCATGCCAACTCAGGGAATTAAAGCAGGCGTGGCGCGGGTGGTCATTTCCCCGCCCAAAGGCATCTTCCTGGTGGGCTATGGCGACCGCTCAAAAGGGAATCAGGGCATCCACGATGACCTGACTGCCACCGCCCTAGTTCTGGATAGCGGTCTGGCCAAGATCGCTGTGGTGTCCATCGATATGCTCTGCCTGAACGAGTTCATTGCGGACCGGGTACGGCAGGGGTGCCCCGGGATCGAACCGGTGCTTTGCTGCTCCCATACCCATTCGGGTCCGATCGGCTATGCCGGGGAGAAATCCGGAAAGAAGGAACGCGCGTATATCGACAGCCTGGTAGGGAAGCTGACCGAAGTGATCCAGAAGGCAGCCGCTGCTGTTGAGGATGCCGAATTATGCTGGGGCGAGTCAGCCGCGGATATCGCCGTCAACCGGCGCGAAAAGCTGCCTTCGGGCGAGATGATCATCGGGGAGGATCCAGAAGGGGTGGTGGATCGGTCGGTGGGGGTGCTTTCTGTGATGACCGCCCGTGGAGCAAGGCTGGCAACCCTGGTCAATTTCGCCTGCCACGGCACAGTGTGGGGCCCGGATAACCTGCTGGTCTCCGCCGATTGGATCGCCGCGATGCGCGGGAAGGTGGAAAAAGAATTGGGGGGTATGTGCATGTTCCTGCAGGGGGCAGCCGGCAACCTGAACCCCAAGATGGGCTGGGGGCGCGAGGATTGCTGGGAGATGGCTGTGGCGCAGGGCGAGCGGGTTTCTGATTCCGTGATCGTCGCCGCAGGGGGGCGGCAGGCGAAGATCTTCGGCGGCGAGCTGGGGATCGACCGCCAGGAAGTCTGGCTGCCCTTTGAAGCCCGCGCGACCACCCAAAAGCCGCCGGTGGATTACCGCAAGCGTATTTTAAAGATGGCGAACTTCCCCGAATGGATGTCATTTGCCACAGACTACCTCTTGAATATCCGTTACCCCTGGAAACCGCGCATCGAAGCCCGGGAGGGATTCTGGGGCACGCTGATGTGGGTCAATACCATCCGGGTCGGGTCGCTGGCATTGGTGACCTTCGGGGCGGAGGTTTTCACCGAGATCGGGATGAAAATCAAATCCCTTTCCCCTGCCCGGCACACCCTCTTTGCCAGCGTGAGCGATGGCTGCATCAGCTACCTGCCGACGGATGCCGCGCATGCCGAGGGCGGCTACGAGGTGGAACTGGCCACCTATGCGTACAAGTATCCCGGCCCGCTGGCGGTGGGAGCGGAAGGGCGGACTTTGGAGGCTGCCTCTCAAAGTTTGAAAACCCTCTGGAAAGAATAGGAAAAATCAATGACCATCAAATTTGCCATCAGTGGAGCCGGGTTTATCGCGGGAGTGCATGCCAAAGCGATTTTAAAGCTGAACGATGCCAGGCTGGACGCGGTCGTGGAATACGATTCCAGCCGGGCGGAAAAATTCGCGCAGGATTACGGCATCGGACGGGTTTACATGACCGTGGATCAACTCGTGGCGGATGGAGGGGCGGATGCGCTCATTATTGGCGTCCCGAATGTTTTGCACGCTCCGCAAACCGAAAGCGCGCTGAAAGCGGGGATCGCTGTGTTGGTTGAGAAGCCCATGGCCGTGACCGCCGAAGAAGCGGACCGCATGTATTACGCCAGCCAGAAATACAGGCAGGTGTTGATGGTGGCTCACTGCTGGCGGTTTGACACTGAGGTGAACTGGCTGAAGGAGCAGGTGGAAAATGATGCGCTGGGGCGGATCATCCGCACGAAGGGCTACGGCGTCCATGCCAACTGGGGTCCTGAGGGTTGGTTCAAGAAATGGAAACTTGCGGGGGGTGGAGCCCTGGTAGACATGGGCATCCATGCCCTGGATACCGCCCGTTACCTGCTGGGTGACCCAGAGCCACAGAGCGTCTACGCGAAGATCAGCACCAATTACGTGGTTGCCGATGTGGATGATACCGGCATCGTGATCGTCACCTGGAAAAACGGCGCTGTTTCCTATTTTGAATCCGGCTGGTGGCAGCCCCACACCGACGGTCCGGAAGCCGCCACCCAGCTCTATGGGACCAAAGGATTCGGATCGCTTTTCCCGACCTTGTTGGAGATCCCCAACCCTGAGGCGAACAAAGTGGATACGACCGATTCCGGTTTTGCCTTCCCGCGCGAAGACCATGCTCCGCAGGAAATGTATGACCGGCAGATGAAATACTTTGCGGAGTGCGTCCGGACGCATTCCACCCCCAAACCCGGCGGGCTGGAGGGCTGGACGAATATGCGTATTCTCGACGCAGCCTACCAGAGCTCCCGGGAAGGAAGAGTTGTTGATCTGTAAATAATGAAAGGCAATAATATGTTAAAAGTCGCAGTCATCGGGGGAGGTTCCACCTACACTCCGGAACTGATCAAAGGGTTCCTCGACCGTCACGAGAGTTTCCCGCTGGAGGAGCTCTGGCTGATGGATATCGACCCGGAGCGGCTGGCGGTGGTGGGCGGGTTTGCCAAGCGGATCGTGGAGAACGCCGGAGCGCCTTTCAAGGTGGTGCTGAGCACCGACCAGCGTGAATCGGTACGCGGGGCTTCTTATGTGACCACCCAGCTGCGGGTGGGGAAGATGCCAGCAAGGGTTGCAGATGAATACCTGGGCAGGCGGCACGGGTTGATCGGTCAGGAGACCACCGGCGTGGGCGGAATGGCAAAGGCGCTGCGCACGATCCCGGTGCTGCTGGGTCTCGCCAAGGATATGCGCGAAGTTTCCAACCCCGGGTCCCTGCTGGTCAATTTCACCAATCCTTCCGGACTGGTGACCGAGGCGCTTTTCCGCTACGCGCCGGAGGTGCAGGCGGTGGGGGTCTGCAATGTGGCCATCCACACCAAAATGGAGATGCTGGAAGGGTTCGAGAAGCTGACCGGTGAGAAGATCGATCCGCGGCGCGCCGACCTGAAGACGCTTAGGCCTGAATCATCTGAGCTGGCATTACGGATTTACCCTGGATGGCGAGGATATCTGGGACCAGGTCTTCGCTGCCTACCTTGAGATGGTGCGCAGCGGGCAGGACGAGGACTGGGATGCGGACACCATCGAATCCCTGGGGATGATGCCGAATTATTACCTCGGGTATTTCTATTACCCGAAAAAGAAGCTGGCGGAGCAGGAAAAATGGCCGCCCTCGCGGGGTGAGACGGTGATCGGGATCGAAAAGGAGCTGCTGCGCCAGTATGCCGACCCCGCGCTCAAAGAGCCTCCAGCGGAACTGATGGAGCGCGGCGGGGCGTGGTATTCGACCGTAGCCACCCAGCTTCTGGATGCGCATTATAACGACCTGGGTGAAACGCATGTCTGCAACGTGCGGCATGGCGGGGCGGTAAGCGGCTGGGACCCGGACTGGGTGCTGGAGATGCCCTGCCGGGTGGATCGGATGGGAGTTCATCCCTTACCGGCTGATCCTCTGCCCCCGGTCTGCGCGGGGCTGATCGCCAACGTTAAAGCCTACGAGATCCTCACCGCCGAGGCGGCTGTAACCGGGAACCGCAACGCCGCCCGCCAGGCGCTGCTGGCGCACCCGCTGGGTCCTGAAGCCGACCAGGTGGGCGCGGTTCTTGAGGATCTGCTGAAGACCAACCGGGATTACCTGCCGCAATTCTGAAAGGATGCCTGCCATGAAGCCAAACCCTGTGTTGAAAAAACTGGGATTCTCCGAAACCGACCGGGTGCTGCTGTTGCACGTGGATGATATCGGCATGTGCAACGCCGCGATGGATGGATACCGCGAGCTTTATGAGTTCGGGCTGATCAGCTGCGGATCGGTGATGGTGCCCTGCCCGTATTTCCTCTCCGCCGCGGCTTTCGCCAGGGATCACCCTGAGGCCGATCTGGGCATCCACGCCACCCTTACCAGCGAATGGAAAGCTTACCGTTGGAAACCGCTCTCCACGGTGGACCCGGCTTCTGGGCTGATCGACGCGGAAGGATATTTTCCGCGCGGTACGGACGAATTGCAGGAAAAGTGCGATCCACTGGCTGCCCTGATGGAACTGGATACCCAGGTGCAATGGGCGCTGCGGGCGGGGATGAAACCCACCCACATGGATACCCACATGGGAGCGGTGCTGCACCCCAAGCTGCTGCAAGCCTACGCACGGGTGGGATTTGCCCACCGCCTGCCGGTGATGGCGCTGCGGTTTGACGAGGCTGGCTGGCGGGCTTACGGAGCCGACCCGGAGACTGCAAAGCTGGCAGCCCGGTTTATGGAGGAGCTCGAAGAAGCCGGGATGCCGCTGGAGGATATGATCGCGGCGGCTCCGCTGGATGTTCCGGAGGATAAGATCGGCCAATATAAAAACGTGCTGGCAGGGCTGCCACCCGGGTTGACCCATATGTACATCCATCCCGCGCCGGATTGCGCCGAGCTGCGCGCCATCTGTCCTGATTGGCGCTCGCGGGTGGGTGATTATGATGTTTTCCGCAGCGAGGAGATGAGGAAATTCATCCGGGATCAGGGAATTCAGATCATCGGCTACCGCAGATTGCAGGAATTATTGCAAGCAAAACAATAAACCACATCGAGGGACGACCATGACAACAATCGCTAAGAATTACACAACCAGCTTTCGGACGCGCATGCTCTACAGCCTTTCCAGCTTCGGCATCGCATTGCCCGCGGAATCGCTGGGCGGGATCATCGCGTTCTACATCGTGGACGTGATGAACCTGCCTGCCACCTGGTTCGCCACCTTCTGGATCTTTTACACGATCTACAATGCACTCAATAACCCGTTGCTGGGCTATCTATCCGACCGCACGAAATCGCGCTGGGGGCGGCGCATCCCCTATATCCTTTTCGGGAGCCTGCCCTACGTGCTTGTGTACGCGTTTATCTTTTGGTCGCCCTATGATGGAAAGACCAACCCCTACGGGCTGCTGATGTATTTCGGCTTGTTGATCGTGATCTGGGAGGGGCTCTACACCGCAGTCGCCACCGGGTATTACTCGCTGCTTCCAGAGATGTTCCCCGATTACGAGGAGCGCACGGACGTGGCAGCCAAGATGAATATCTTCCAGATCATCGCCCTGCTGGTGGGTGTGGCGCTGCCTCCGATCATGGCGGAAACAATCGGCTGGGGATGGACGGCGCTCATCCTGGCGGTGCTGAGCGGGATCGCGATCTACATTGGCGTACCGGCGATGTTCGAGGTGAAGAAGGAAGATACCTATTTTCCGTTGAAGGCAGCGTTCAAAGCGACCTTTATCAACCGAAGCTACCTGATGGCCGCCTTTTCGCAGACCATGCGCTTTTTCGGCACGGGCGTGATGCAGATGGGCATGCTTTTTTATGTAAAGTATTCCCTGAACGCCGACCCGGGAACCGCATCACTCATCTTTGGCGTGTCGTTCCTGCTGGCAGCCGCGTTGCTCTATCCCTGGAAATACTGGATCGCCAACCGCCTGGATTCGCGGCGCACGCTGATGATCGCCAACGCGGTGATGATCGTGGGAATGATCCCGCTCTTTTTCGCTACCTCGCTCGCCCTGGCGCTCGTTGCAGCCGCCATCATCGGGGTGGGGCTTTCGGGGCTGGTGCTGATCGGGGATGTGATCGTGGCGGAGGTGGTGGATGAAGATGAAGTGAAGACGGGCGTGCAGCGCGCGGGGATGTATTTTGGGATGACCGGACTGCTCATCACCCTGGGCGGGCTGCTGGTCTCGTCGGTCTTCGGCATCCTCCTTCCGCTCTTTGGGTACGACACCCTTCTTGAGGTTCAGCCTGCCACAGTGAACCTGGGTTTCCGCGTTTTCATCACGATTCCGGCGGTGATCGGCTTCCTGCTGGCGATTTTGGCGCTTTATTTCTACCCGCTGCACGGCAGCCGGCTGAAGGAGGTCCGTGCGGAATTGGCAAAAAAAGCGGAAGCGAAAAAGTTAGCGGTGGGGGCTGAATGACAGAGTTTTATCTTGGCATCGATATCGGCGGCACAAAAACCCACTCTCTGCTCGCCACGGCGGAGGGTGAGGCAGTCGGCTTCGGGGAGGCTGGCACCGGCAATCATGAAGCCGTGGGCTACGAGGGCATGGAGGAGGTGTTGATCAATACCACCCGGGAGGCGCTTGCGATGGCTGGCGCGAAGTTGGAGGAAATCAAAGGCGCCGGTTTTGGCATCGCGGGATATGACTGGCCTTCTGAACGACCATCCATGCTGGAAAGCATCGCCAGGATCGGCCTCTCCTGCCCGGTGGAAGCCGGCAATGACACCCTGGTGGGGTTATTGGCTGGCGCAAAGGGAGCCTGGGGGGTGGCGGTGGATGCCGGGACAGGCGAAAACTGCATCGGGCGGGATCGGAGCGGGCGCATCGCCCAATTAACTGGCAGCGGACCGATGTTCGCGGAGTTCGGCGGGTCGCACTCGCTGGTGGTCAAAGCCATCCAGGCGGTCTCTTTGGAGTGGGGGCGGCGGGGACCTGCTACCTCCCTTTCGGGCGAGTTCGTGCGCCTGGCTGGCGCGAAGGATGTGAGCGACCTGTTGGAGGGGTTGACCCTGGGTTATTACGAGGCATATGGAGATGTGGCGCCGCTGGTTTTCAAAGTCGCGGAGGAAGGCGACACGGTTGCCCGGGGGTGCATTGATTGGGCAGGCAGGCAGCTGGGGGATATGGTCAATGGGATCATTCGCCAGCTAGGGTTTCAGGACCAGGAATTTGACGTCGTCTTGATCGGCAGCATGTTCAATGGAGGGCCGATGGTGATCGAACCGCTGCGCGAGACGGTGCTGGCGTGTGCCCCCAAGGCGCGCGTTGTGCGTATCTCTGCGCCGCCGGTTATCGGCGGAGTGCTGCTGGGGATGGAGACGAGCGGGGCGAAGTTTGACGATACCTTCCGCGAACACCTGGCGCAGAGCACATTGAACATGCTGGAGAAAACTGCATGAGCAGCCTGGAGATCGTTTTCAAAAAGGTGGAAGAGCTGACCCCCCAGGAGCTGGTGGAGATGAACGAGGTGGATCACCTGGCTTTCTATGAGGAGGATGGCGATGACCCCTGGTGGCAGGAATGGGCAGCCCCTGAAATGCGTTTCCTGGGCAAAGAGGCAGGCCTGGTTGTGAGCACGGTGGGCTTGATCCGGCGCGAGATCCTGGTGGGAGAGAAGGTCTGCCACATAGGCGGAATCGGCGGGGTGGCCACGCTTCCGGCAAGGCAGCGGATGGGGTTTGCCGGGAGGCTCATGGAAGCCTCCACAGAACACATGCGTAACGACCCATGGTATGAGTTTGGCATGCTTTTCTGCGATCCAAAACGAATCTCTTATTACGGTAAAAGCGGCTATTCTTTGATTGAAAACCGCATCTACGTCCGCAGAAATGGGGAGAGGGTGCCATTTGTCGATACCTGTATGGCGCTGCCTCTGCGGGGGTTGGAATTTCCAGCAGGCGATGTGGATTGCCAGGGACTGCCCTGGTGATGTTGGATCATTGCATCAATTATTATCTTTTTGAAGAGGTAGTATTATGGCAACACTTGCAGCGTTAGGCGGAAAACCAGTCCGGGAGGAAGCCTATCCGGAATGGCCGGTGTACGACCAGCGGGAGATCGATGCGGTCACCGAGGTGATCAAATCCGGGCGCTGGGGCGGGTTCCCCTGGCCGGGACCCAAAACGGCGGAATTTGCAGAGAAATTTGCGGCGATGCAGGGGGCACCGTATGCCGTGCCGATGATGAACGGCACCGTGACCATGGAGGTAGCCCTCCGGGCAGCCGATATCGGCTGGGGGGATGAGGTGATCGTGCCGGCGTATACCTTCATGGCAACCGCCGCAGCGCCCATGGCAGCCGGGGCCATCCCGGTGCTGGTGGATATCGACCCGGGTAACTATTGCATGGATCCGGTGAAATTCGAGGAAGCGATCACCCCGCAAACTAAAGCGGTGATCGTGGTACACCTGGGCGCGCAAATGACGGATATGGACGCGATCATGGCGATCGCGAAGAAGCACAACTTACTGGTGATCGAAGATTGCGCCCATGCACACGGGGCGAAATGGCGCGGAATGGGAGCGGGCGCGATCGGTGATTTCGGCTCTTTCAGTCTACAGTCATCCAAGATCATCACAACCGGGGAGGGGGGCATCCTCACCTGCCGCGATAAACACATGGCGGAGCGGGCAGCCAGCATCATCGACTGCGGGCGGGCAAAAGATGTGGAAGAGAAAGAAAACACCATGGGGGTGAATTACCGCATGACCGAGATCCAGGCTGCGCTGGGTGTGGTGGCGTTGGAGCGCTTCCCGGAACAGATCCGGCAACGGGCAGAGCACGCCGATTACCTGGAGGAATCGCTGAGCGAGGTGGCAGGTGTGCGCTTGCTTCGGCGCGACCCGCGGCAAACAGTTCGCTCGTTTTACCGCTATGTGATCGCCGTCGACCCCGAGGTCTTCGGGGCCGAGCACCAGGCGGTCTGTTACGCGCTGGAGCAGGAGGGTATCTCCTGCTGGGATGGATACGCCGGCGATGCACCGAAATGAGATCTTCCAGCCAAACAAATCGAAACTGGCTGTGCCGAATGCCTTTCCGGAAAGGTTCGATTATTCCAAAACTGAGCTTGCCGGAGACAGAACAGGCGACCGAGTTGGAGGCCGTCTGGCTGGATGAAAATATCTTCCGGGCAGGACGGAAGGGAGTGGATGATGCAGTGAAAGCCATCCACAAACTGGAAAAGAACCGCGCCGAGATGGAGGTTCTGGAACAGAAACGCAAAGAAATGCTGGGGCTGCACTGATCCGGCAGGATGATCTCACCTGACAAAATTGAAAAGGATTCTGACGGAACTGTAAGCGAAAAAGGATTGTGAAAAACGGGTAAGTTTTCTATACTTAGGCAGAGATTCTACGCTGACTGCCAGTGGGGCAGCCCGCAAGGAATTGGATCGAAAAAGGGATGAGGACAAAAATTCGAGAAATGCCTGGCTGGTTGAAGGCCTGCGCCATCGCCCTGGTGGTCATCGTGGTTGGATTGACTTGGGGAGTTTTTTCCATCCATAACCAACGCCGGGAACAGGTGTTGGAGAACTGGCGGGAAATGCAGAGGGTCATCATCCGGGAAGCAGCGCGAAATTCCGAAGCCTGGTACAGGCTGCGGGTGCAATCCCAGGGAGCCGATCCGGAATCCGTAAAAGAGGAAATATTCACCAACTTTGTCTCAAAAATCGCCATTCCGGGGATGGGCGAAGTTTGGATGGCTTGCCTTGATGATGTGCATATCCACCGCGATGTTCCCTACCAATATGGGGCGGTGGGAATCACGCTTGAGGAATTTTTCCGCGAGCGTGAAGCCACAGGAGGCTCGCATACCGGGCCGGTACTGGATGGGACAAGGAAAGGTATTTCCGGGAACGATTGGTACATCGCCGACCCCCAAACAGGGAAAGAAATGGTCTCTTGGACGCCCGTCTGGCTGGGGGACGAGGTGGGTTCGATCGGGCTCTCTGCGCCAGAATCAAAGGTCCTGGCTGCCGCGGGGGTGGAGGAGGAGTTCAAGCGGAATTTCTTCCTGGTTACGATCCTTTCTGCGCTGTTGTTCGTGGTTTTCTTTTTGCTCTGGCGGGAGGAGGATCGGGTACGCTCTCACGCCACGAAGCTGGAAGTGACCATCCAGGAAAAAACGCGCGAGCTGGAATATACCAATGCCCGCTATAAAACGCTTGTGGAACAGATCACTGCGGTGACCTACGTGGATGCCAACGATCTGGAATGCACACCGATCTATATGAGTCCACAGATGGAAAAGCTTTTCGGGTATTCCCAGCAGGATTGGAAGACCATCCCCACTCTGTGGCAGGATATGATCCACCCGGATGACAGGGACCGGGTGCTCGGTGAACATGTTCGCACATTTGAAACTGGCGATCCCTTCTGCATGGATTACCGAGTTTATACGAAAAACGGGAAAATGCTCTGGATCCACGATGAATCTGTGCTCGCGCTGGACCAGAAGGGAGAAAAGACCTGGCAGGGCGTGATGTACGATATCAGCGACCGCAAGGTCATGGAGGAGGAGCTCCGCTACCTCGGGCACCACGATTCTCTCACCGGGCTCTACAGCCGGGCATTTATGGAAACCGAGCTGGAACGCCTGCAAAAGAGCCGCGATTTCCCTGTTTCCATCATCATGAGCGATGTTGACCGATTGAAAGCTGTCAATGATAAATACGGGCACGCCGTGGGGGATGAGATGCTGCGCAGGGCGGCCAGCGTGATCCGCAGCGCCTTCCGTGCGGAGGATATTATCGCGCGTATGGGTGGGGATGAGTTCGCGGTGGTACTGCCCTCGACGGACGATAAAGCAGCTCAAATGGCAATCACCCGCATCCAAAAAGCGGTCGCAAAGGAAGCCAAAGCCGGGATCGGACCCAAATTAAAGATCTCTCTGGGCTGTTCCACGGGTGCGCAGAACGAATCGCTCGAGCAGGTTCTGCGCCGGGCAGACCGGAACATGTACCAGCATAAGCAATCCAATTATGCCAGGGATGATCTGGAGTAAAGAGATTTGATCGTCTGGCAGCCAATCGCTTGACAAAGACCTGTCAGGTTCTTAAAATAGGACGAAGTCTGGAGATAATTTTGGAAAAGGTTATTGGTTCCATGCAAACAGAAGAAGCGGAAAATAGCGGCGACAGCATCCCTCTTAGTACCCGGGGTGCGTTCCGTTTTTCCGCGATGATTGAAAAGACATTTGTTTTTAATCCTACCCGCGCAGAATCAAACCTGCCTGGGTATGTGATACAGGAGGATCCAGCCTGATCGTTGTGGCGGCTGGATAGATCCCTGCGGGCGCTGCCTGCCGGATGATACCTTCTGTATCATCCGGTTTTTATTTTATGGAGGTGCAAGATGGCATACCTGAGCGACGTGGTGGGAAAACCTGTAATCGACGTGGAAGGGGAAAATATCGGCAAGGTGGCGGAGATCCTGGCGATCCGCACTGAGGGGATGCCGCATCCCAAGGTAACGGCGGTGCAGGTGAAGCATAAGAAAAGCCTGACCCTGATCCCTATCGCGGATGTGGCGGCATTGATCGCCCCTATTGTTCCCCTGAATAAACAGGTGGAAGATATCCAACCCTATACGCCAAAGGATGGCGAGATCTTCCTGGCGCGGGACATCTTGGATAAGCTAATCATCGATATCAATGGGGTGAGGGTAGTACGCGTGAACGACCTGGAAGTGACCCGGGTTAATGGGGATTACTTCATCGCCAATATCGATGTGGGGGTGGGCGGGTTGTTCAGAAGGCTGGGAATGGGCGCCAAGGGGAAGAAAAGTTCGGGAGCCGAAAAAGGCGGTGTTATCTCGTGGGATTCGGTGGAGCTGCTTTCCACCGACGAACCCATGCGCCTGAAGGTGCCGCAGGAGAAACTGGCTGAGCTGCACCCGGCCGACCTGGCGGATATCCTGGAGGATATGGACCGGCTGGAAAGTGGACGATTTGCCAACCGCCTGGAGATCAGCCAGCTGGCGGATACCCTGGAGGAAGTGGAGACGGACTTCCAGGCGCACATCATCGAGGATATGTCTGATGAGAGACTGGCAGACGTGCTGGAGGAGATGGCGCCGGATGAGGCGGCTGACCTGCTGGCTGAGCTGCCCAAGGACCGCAGCGAGAACCTGTTGGAGCTGATGGAGGATGACGAGGCGAAGGATGTCCGAAAGCTGCTGACCTACCCCGAAGAATCGGCAGGCGGGATCATGACCACGGAGTATGTGGCAATTCCCCCCAAACTGAATGCCGAGGAAGCCATTGCAGCGGTGCGCGCGGTTGGGGACGAGGTGGAGCAAGTGTTTTATGTTTACGTAACCGATGAGGAAAACCGGCTCTTGGGTGTGTTTTCCTTAAGTGACCTGATCTTTGCGAACCCCAAGACACCCATCTCCGACTTCATGCACCGGCGCGTGGCGACGGTGGAGCTTTATGACACACAGGAAGAGGTGGCGCGGGTGATCGCAAAATACAACCTGCTGGCAGTGCCGGTTGTGGATGAAGAGAATTGCCTGCACGGCATCGTAACCTCGGATGACGCGCTGGATAAGATCATCCCGACCGCCTGGAAGAAGCACCTGCCCCATTTTTACTTGAAATAAACCATCCGACGAACCGAGCAATACCATGCGCAAGTCCTCCATCCAACTCTTCTTTGCCAAATACTGGAAAATCCTACTGGTATTCTTTTCGGTATTCGGACCGGCCACCATCACTGCCTTTGCCGATAACGACGCCTCGGGCGTGGCCACATATTCCATTGCCGGCGCCAAACTGGGATACCCCATCCTCTTCCTGCTGCCCTATATCACCATCCTGCTGGGCATCACCCAGGAGATGGGCATCCGCCTGGCGGTGGTCACGCGCAAAGGGCTGGGTGACCTTATCCGTGAGCGCTGGGGGGTACGGATCTCTCTGATCGTGTTTGCCGGGCTTCTGGTGGCCAACCTGGCAACAGTGGTGACCGAAATGGCGGCCATTAAAGCTGTGGGAGGGACGCTGGGCATTCCGGCGATCCCGATCATATTGGGGTTCATCCTCATCGCGGTGCTTTTCGTGACGCGCGGGAAGTACAAGCATACCCAGATCATCATGCTCTTTGCCTGCCTATTCTTTCTGGTGTATATCTTTGCCGCCATCAAAGTGAAACCGGATTGGCAACTGGCGCTTACCAACTTGATCTGGCCGCACGGAGTGGATTTCACCCCGGCTTACTGGCGCAATTACCTGATCATTGGCATGGGTGTGCTGGGTACCACCATTACCCCCTGGGGACAGTTCTTTATCAGCAGCTTTTCGTATGATAAGAAGATCGAACCCGAGAAAGTGAAGTATTCCCAGTTCGAGTCCTATTGGGGCGCGTTTCTGACGGATTTCTTTTCGTTCTTTATGATCGTTGCCACCGCAGCGACACTTTTCTACGCGGAAGTTCCGCTTGAATCGGTGGAAGCGGCGGCCATGGCCATCAAACCCTTCGCTGGCGAGCTGGCGGGAACGCTGTTTGCCATCGGCATCATGAACGCTGGTTTCATGGGGCTGGTGATCGTTTCCCTATCCACAGCCTACGCATTTTCGGAATTCTTCGGTACCTCGGGTAGCCTGGACACTGATTTCAAGACCAGCCGGATGTTCTACCTGATCTTCATCGGGCAGCTCGTCCTGGCAGGCGGGGTGGCACTGATCCCATCCATTAATCTTTTTAGTCTGGCAGTGGCTACCCAGGCATTGAACGCAATGGTGCTTCCGTTGGTTTTCTTTTTCCTGATCAAGCTGACCAGCGACCCCAGGATCATGCGCGGGAAGCAGAATAACAAACTTCAACGCAACATCACCATCGCCTGCACGGTGCTCATCCTGATCGCTTCCGTGGGCACGCTGGTGCTGACCTTTTTTCCGAATATATAGCCAATCGTTTTGGGTTGAATAGTTAAATCGTACAACCAGCCTCAGGACCCGGCATTGTGCCGCGGGTTCTGAGGGGAAGTACAGAAACAGGATGTAAGGATGTCTGGATGAAAAAAAGCCACCAAAGTATGGTGGCTTATCGTTTTAAATTGTTAGCGCAATTTCAGAATAACTCGGGAATAAACTCCTGTGTTCGATACAAAATTAGACCACCTTTTTTCCGAGTGAGGCAGCGTAAATTATGAACTCGCGGGTGCCATCTAATTGGACAGCCTCATTCAGCAGCACATCGTCAAAGGCGGCGATGGCACAGACCCCGCAGCCGATGGATTCGGCAGCCAGATAGAGGTTCTGGCAGACGTGCCCGGCATCCAGGTGCATATACCGGTAAGCGCGCTGGTCGTAGCGCCAGACAGTCCGGGCGGCGACCGCGTCCCACAGGAAAGTAACCGCACTGCGCAGCACGTGCTTTTGATCCAGGCACCCGTGCGCGATCTTTTCGGCAATATCCCCGCGTGTATTCACCGTCAATAATGCATGACGGGTGGAGATGTAACGGTAAAGACCGGGCTGCAGGCTTTCCACCTTATTCACCAGCAGGTAAGTTTCAAAGGGGTGGCGCGCGCCAGCCGAGGGCACCGTGCGGGAAAGCACAGGTCGATCCGTTTTCGCTTTGACTCCCTGGGTGCTCCAGAGCAGCCAGGCTAATTCCTCCAGGGTGAGTGCCTGATCGGAATAAGCGCGCACCGTTTTCCGCTGCTCTATCATCGCGCGCAGGCTGCTATCAGGAAGCTGGATATCGGCAGGTGCAGGCAGCGCGATCAGCTCCGCGTCTTCCTCCCAGGGCAACTCCAGCGGGGGCTGCGGTTCACCTCGCGACTGGGCAGAATCGCCCATGTTCTCGTATCGAGATTCGACCATATATCGTTCGCCAATAGACTCAGCCATGTGAAACTCCTGTTTAAATATTTTTAACCATGCGATGGAAGCCGGGGGTGTGGAATTTATCGACCAGCTCGGGGGTCTCGGTCGTATGGATGATTACAAATCCTGCTTTTTGGTAGAGAGCTATGGCGGGGTCATTATCAATTTCAACGATCAAAGATACCTTGCCCAGACCTGCCTGGCGGGCAAGCGCGGCGGCGTGATCGATCAGATCGTTCCCAATTCCCATTCGCCGGAAATCCGGATGAACCGCCAGATGGGCGATGTAGTATTCGTTCTTTTCGGTCTCCTTCGCGGTAAGCACCTTCAGGGAATTCAGGAGCATACGGATGGTGACGTTGAAACCATATACAGACCAGGCTTGCAACCCAATTTTCGCGGCGCGCCGGTTGAACTGCCAGCCGGGGAACGAAAGCAGCAAGCCGGCAGTCTTTTCATCCTGCCAGAGCAAATGGGTGCTATCGTGGCTGAAACGGTTTCCCCGTTTGTTGAATAACCCCTTGATGCCGAGCATGCAGAGCTCGTGCGAACCCATCCCAAGGGTGGCGTCGGCGAACTTGCCCATAGTGGCATAGAGCAGCTCACTGGCTTGATCTGAATTTTCCTTGATCGCTGGAGTAAAAATCCGGTTCATTTTCACCTGCGTTTTCCTGCCGAAACGACCAGGGCCGATATTTTTCGAAATTCATCCACGCGCAGCAGCCAGATGAGCAGCGCGTAGATCAGGAGCCCGAAAAATAGTCCGCCCAGCAGGATCAGCCAATCTGAAAGGTTCGCCGAAGCGTTGAGCCAGAAATATAAACCCAGTGCCATGCAGATTGCTGCCAGGGCGGCTTTGCCGGCAGCATCCAGGATGGTGCGCGAATGCAACCCGTGAAGCCGGCGGCGCATGAGGATGAGCAGGGCGATCATCTCCAGGGTTGTTGCCAGGGTATTGGCCAGCGCCAGTCCACCCAGGGGCATCCAACCCAGATTCTCGAAGACGCTGGTGAAGAGGAAGCTGAAACCGAGGTTGAGGCTCATGGCGATGGCGCCCACGATCACGGGCGTGCGGGTATCGTGCAGGGCGTAGAAGGCACGGCTGGTGATCTCCACCAGGGAATGGCTGACCAGCCCGAGCGAGTACCACAGGAGTGCCCAGGCGACCATCTGGGTGGAGCGCTCGTCGAACACGCCGCCGCGCTGGTAGAGGGCGGAGACCAGGGGCTCGCGCAGCAGGATCAACCCCACCGCGGCGGGGATGGAGAGCAGCAGCACCCCGCGCAGCACCGCGGCCAGGGAAGAGCGCATTTCAGCCTGCTTGCCCTCAGCCACCTGGGCGGAGAACGAGGGAAGAGCGGCGATGGCGATGGATTGGGCAATTGCCATCTCTGGCATGAGCATCAGGCTGAAAGCCAGCACCAGGGCAGAAGCGCTGCCGGCGGGCAGGCTGAGGGCGATGATGGTGTTAACAATGAAATTTAGCTGGACAATGGCCACGCCGAAGATGCGCGGAATGAAAAGGCGAATGACCTCCCGCACTTCGGCCATCTTCCAAAAGAAACCGAGCCGGTAGTTAAATTTCAGACGATGAATGGAGGGTAACTGCACCACCATATGCAGGATGCTGCCGAGCAGCGCTCCCCAGGCCAGGCGGCTGATCCCCCAGGATTCCGGCAGGATCAGCACCCCGGCGATCATTCCCAGGGAATACATGGCGGGGGCGATGGCGGGGATCCAGAACTGTTGATGGCTGTTGAGGATGCCCATCAGGATGCCGCTGACCCCAAAGATAATAATGGTGGGAAGTAAAATACGCAACAGGTGGGTTGTGAGCGCGACCTGACCGATATTGACACCCGGGTTCAGAACGAAGAGCACATTCTCGACGATGGCGGGGGCGAAAATCACAGCTACGAGCGTGACGGATGCAAGGCTGACGACCAGCAAGTTGATGATCCCGGAAGCCAGCCGCCAACTTCCGGCTGTATCCCGGCGGGTGAGGAAGGCGGTGAAGACCGGAATGAATGCTGACCCAAGCGCCCCGCCGGCGATGAGGTTGAAAAGCAACTCCGCCACGCGGTTGGCGGCGTTGAAGGAATCCAGCTCCGCACCGGTGCCGAAGGTTCGATAGATGACCATTCCGCGGACCAGGCCGACCAGGTTGCTGATGATAAATGCCACCATCACCGTCCCGGCGGCGCGGGCGATGCGCTGATTGGTGGTCGAAGGGGTGGATTCCAGGGATACTGTCATGAAATGATGATTATACCGGAGCGCGGCATGGCGTCAGGGTGCTGGTTCAAAACGCATTGATAGATTGTGCCGGGCGACTGACTCAAACCATTCCTCTGAACCGTCGAATGGGATCCCTTCCAGCGCTGAAAACATGCGTTCCGCATTTGGATCCTTTTTCAAAACCAACCTGATCTCCTCAATATTCTCATCCAACGGGAGGGTCACCGCGCGCGCGTTAATTCTGCGTTTACCGACCCAGATATCCACCCGAGGGTCACAAAAAGCATTCTGATACCAATCCGATCTGCCGCCCCAGCCGGTCATCACCAGGTAAGTATCTGAAGCGGGTTTGTAGACATACCCTAGAGCTGTCTGGCGCGGCTGACCGGTTATCCGCCCCCGCGTGGTCAGGATCAAAATCCGGCCGGCGATCAGCGATTGCAGCCCCAGGCGGTACTGGAGAATGGGCAGGCGCAGCAGGAAGCGCAGGAATGGACTCGGTCGTTGGCGCATGAAATTGGTCACCATCCAGGACTGCATACGCAGATAGACTGCGTCGTGGATATTCACATCTTAAATTATACGCAAGGGGAGAGGATTGAAGGGTGGAATGGTTGAGTGGTTGAGTGGTTGAGCAGGTGAATAGTTGATTAGTTGGATGGGTAAATGGATGAATTGATTAAGGCTGGGCAATGAAATATTTGAAAATTTCGTCTGGCAGGTCGTAGGCGGTACTCAGGCGGGCAGGGGTGAGCACTTCTGCAGGGCTGCCGGAGGCAACCACTTTTCCCCCCACCAGCAGCGCGGTTTGATCCGCAAAGCGGACTGCCATGTTGATATCGTGCAGCACCGCCAGCACCCCCAGATTATTTACTTTGGCCAGCGCGCGGATCTGATCCAGGATGGTGATCTGGTAATGCAGGTCCAGGTGGGTTACCGGTTCATCCAAAAGAAGGACGCGCGGCTGCTGGGCCAGGGCACGGGCAAGAAGAAGGCGCTGCTGCTCTCCGCCGGAAAGCTCGCCCACCCGGCGCTGCGCCAGGGCGAAGGTATCCGTCTGGCGCATGGCCTCGCGGACGATCTCCTCATCCTGGGTGGAAGCCTGCCCGAACCAGTTGAGGTGGGGGGTACGGCCCAGGGCGACCGTTTCCCAGGCGGTGAAGGCGGGCGGCAGGCTGCGCGCCTGGGGGACGACGGCGAAGATCCGAGCGCGCTCGGCATTGCTGATCCCGCCAAGGCTGCGGCCTTCCAGGTTCAGCGTACCCGAATCGACCGGGATCACCCCGCTGAGCGTACGGATGAGGGTGGTTTTGCCGGCGCCATTGGGACCAATGATCACCAGTACCGAGCCCGCCTCCAGGCTCAGGTTGATGTCCAAGAGGATCTGACGCTCAGCGTAGGAGACGGTCAGGTTTTTTACCTCGAGCAGGGGGATTGGCGTCATCGGATGCTACCAGTAATTCTGCTGCTTGGCGCGGCGCAGCACCCAGAAAAAGAATGGCGCCCCGATGAGGGCGGTGACGATGCCCACCGGCAGCACCTGCGGGGCCAGCAGTGTGCGGGCGATCACATCCGCGCCAAGCAGCATAGCCGCGCCGCAGATCATCGAAAGCGGCAGCAGGTGGCGGTAGTCCGAGGTCCAGGTCAGGCGGATGAGGTGCGGGACGATCAGCCCGACAAAGGCGATGATGCCGGCGAAAGCCACCGCCGCGGCAGTGGCCAGGGTGGCTGCAGCCACGATCCAAATGCGGGCGGCTCCCACCCGCAACCCAAGTTGCGCTGCCTGTTCCTCGCCGAATTGGAGCACGTTGAGGGGATGACCCATAAAAAGCAGAATGCCCAGGCCGGCGGCGATATAGGGGAAGGCAGCGATCACGGGCGGCCAGCCTGCCAGGGTGGAACCGCCCAGCATCCACACCACCGCCCGGCGCAGCTCTCCGGTGGAATTGATCATAATGAAAGAGGTGAGCGCGGTGGCAAAGGAGCTGGCAGCCACGCCGGCCAGGATCAAATTGGTTACCGGGACGGTGCGACCCACCCGCGCCAGGGCATAGACGATCACAACTGTGGTGAGCGCAGCCAGGAAGGCTGCCAGAGGTACCAGGAAGAGCCCCAGGGTAGTGCTGGCAGGGCGGATGCTCATGGCGATCACCGCCCCCAGCCCGGCACCGGAGGCCACCCCGATCAGGTAAGGGTCCGCCAGCGGGTTGCGGAAGAGCCCCTGGTAGGCGCCGCCGCTGGATGCCAGGGCTGCGCCAACCAGGACGAGCAGGACCATGTGCGGCAGGCGCAGGTCGACAATGATGGAATGATAGACCTGCGCGGCTTCTCCTGGCTGCGTCCCGCTGAAAAGCGCGCGGAGGAACTCCGCGGGGGGAATGGAAACGCTGCCGATGGCGATGCTGACAAGCACCGCCCCTGCCAGGAGGGCGATTGAGATCAGGTAGGGGCGGACCAGCGGTTTTTTCATCCAGCGGCGATCAATTCCCAAAGGCTTCGGGGTGGATCAACTGGGCAAGGGCTTCAAGACCATCCACCAGGCGGGGACCCGGGCGGCTGACCAGGTCGTCATCGAAGGGCACCACCTTGCCATCCCTCACGGCACTGAGGGCATACCATCCCTGGCGGGCGGCCACCTGGCTGAGGTCCATCCCGTAGTTGGAATCCCCGAGGATGATGAGGGCGGGATCTTTGACCAGCAGCGATTCCAGGCTGATCTGGGCGAAATCACTGGTCAGGTCGTCGCCGGCGTTGGTACCCCCGGCCATACCGATCAGGTTGGAGAGGAAGGTGCCGGGACCGGTGGTCCAGGGCTGGGCTGGGTCGGAGCCATCCAGTTCGTAGAAAACGACCGGGCGGGTATCCACTGTGGATATTTTGTCCTCCACGGCTTCCACGCGGGTTTTGAGGGACGTGATCAGCTCATTTGCCTGGCTATTAAAACCGGTGAGCTGGCCAACAGTGGCGATGTTCTGGTAAAGGCCGTCAAGGTCCTTGGGGTTGGGAAGCACATACACAGTGAGCCCGAGCTGCTCCAACGACTTGACCTGTTCGGGTGTGTTCAAGCCAGAAGCAAGGACGAGGTCTGGCTTGAGCGCTGCGATCGTTTCAAGGTCGTAATTGCCCATGTTGCCGCCCACCGAGGCTACAGCTTTGGCTTTCTCGGGGTAATTGCTGAATTCATCCCGCCCCACCAGCAGCAGACCAGCATCCAGTGCATAGAGGATCTCGGTGTTGGAGGGAGCAAGCGAAACCACCTTGACTGCGGGCGAGGCAAGCTCGACGGTTCTTGCCATCCCATCGGTCAGGGAGATCTTGCTGGAAGGAGTTGGAGAAATACCCGTGCAAGCACGTGAGGAGGAGGACGAAGATTGCCAACAGAGAGAATATGATGAGGCGGTGTTTCATGGGCGATCCTTTGTAGAAATTTTGAATAAAAAACCTCTGCCTGTAAAGACAGAGGAAACTGAATGCAATTTCCAATTCCTGACCGCGAGGCATTTGGCATACCCTTCAGGCGGGCGACCTGGCTTAGACTAGGTCTTTACAGTTGCGGGTCAGCGCCGGACTTGCACCGGCTTCGCCTTTGAGCCTTCCCATCCGGGGGATAAGGCACCTGAAAGGTTCTATTCGATTGAAGATATTTTAGCAGAAGGTTGCGCGGCGTCAAGCCTGGAGGGAATTAAGAAGGTTCCCGCGGATGGGGAACCTTCAGGGCATTAAATTAAGAGTGTAATCATGGACGCGCTTTGCGTTTGATGCCAGTTGATTTTTTGGCAGAAGGTTGGGCTGCCGGTGCGGAAGCCTTACGGGTGGTAGTTGTTTGGTTGGAGGATTTGGACGAGCTTCCTTTTTTGGAAGCAGCGTAGGCAGTGACCGCACCCAGGATGGCGGTACCCACCAGCTTGGCGGATTGCGCCCGCTGCGGGGATTCCCCAAGGGGGCTGCCTGCGATGAGCGCGTCCATCAGAGCCTCGGTACCGCTGGCGCCGTGCTGCTGGGCGTTCATATAGGCCATCCCGCCGCGCATCAGATCCTCCGAATCGATCACCGCCCCGCTTTGATCGGGTTTAGCCTGCCGGGTGGACGGAGCGGTATCCCCAGCGAAGGCACCCAGCAGCGAGCTCACCAGGTCGGTGCCTTGCTGTGTGACGGCTGGTTGGGCAGGCTGTCCGCCGCCCAGGAGCGAGGTGATCAGCTCCATGGCGGTATCCTGATTCAGCGGCTGGCCTTCCATCTGCTTGCTCGCGGTCTGCAGGGCGCCGGCATAGACCTGGGCGGAGCCGCTGCTGGCCTGGCGCTGTACAACCGAGCTGGCGTGGGCCAACTGGTCGGAGGGGCTGGCGTTGGGCTTATCGGCCACAGCCTGGGTGATCAGGTTGAAGATCTGAACCATGTTATCGCCATGGTTCTGATTGTAGGTATCTGCCTGGTTTAAAGAATCCTGATTTTGCGCCAGGGCGGAAGCAGCCGCACCGAACAAGCCGGCGAGATCGATTTGATTTTGTGCCATGCCGACCTCTTACTTCTTGGCTTTCAAGTTATCGGGTAGCTCGGGGATCAGGATCTCCATGCCAACGCGCACGTGGGCGGGGTTATCCCCGATCTGTTCCTTGTTGGCTTCGTAGATCACCATCCAGTAATCGCGGGTGGCATGACCGTAATATTTGAGGGAAAGGTGGCTGAGGGTCTCCTCGGCGGTGAGCTTGTGTTTGGCAATGATCTTGGGGGCAACCCGTGCTTTATTGGCTGCCTGAATATCCTGGAGCATTTTCTCTTCCTTGGCAAGATCCTCAGCGGATTTTGCCGGAGGGGGTGTGGCGCCAGCGTTCTTATTGGCTTCCATCTGGCGGTAATATGCATCCTCTTCCGCAGCGGTCTCGAATTTTGGTGACATGGGATCCTCCTTGGTTTTTAAGTCGGCTTCAATCTGACGATCATGAACATGCTGGTTATTCCAGCCGATTTCATTTTAACGAAATTGACGAGGCTCGTCAATCGATACCAGGCTCGGGGTTCTTTGAATCAATCAGATCAATCGATTAGGACGATCTGCCCGGATGAGCCATCCAATTGAATGCGCTGTCCAGTGATCAATCGCGTGGTGGCATCGGTGACCCCCACAACCGCGGGTATGCCGTACTCGCGGGCGACGACCGCGCCGTGGGTCATCATGCCGCCCACCTCCATGATCAAACCGCCGGCTGTGAGGAAGAGCGGCGTCCAGGAGGGATCTGTGCCCGGGCAGACCATGATCTCGCCCGGCAGCAAATTGGCGATGCGGGGATCCAGCACCACGCGTACACTACCTTCCACCACCCCCGGAGAAACCGGGCTGCCGGTGAGAGAATTGGGGTCAGTGTTATTTGACGCCATGCCCTCGTAGAATGTTCGACCGTCACTCAAGATCAGGCGGGGAATAAGGCGGCGATTCTGCTCATACGCGTAAGCTTCCCGGCGGGTTTGGATCAAGCGGGTCCAATCCTCCCCGTCCCGCGAGGCGAAACGCTTCGTCTCAGTGAAGTTCAGAAAGAATATGTCCTCTGCCTGGAGTAGTTCACCGGTGGGGACGAAATCCGCCGCAGTTTTCAATATTTCCTCGCGGATCAAGCCCATGAACCGGACCGCGAAGAATTTGGGGCTTTCGCGGATTCCCATCAGGCTGCGTGCGCGTCCGGCAAAAAAGCGTACCTGGCGGGATTTGATCCAGCCGTGTTTTCTGACGGCGGGCTTCCGCTGTAAGGATATCGATCGCTTTCTTGGCGCTTTCCTCAGCCGATCGAAATACCGCATCCGGAGCGCGGGATGGGTCGGCAATAAGGACGTAGCCCTTGAGGCTTTCGAGCACATGGACCGGGTCCTCGATCCAGCGTGGGCGGCCAAAATCGATCTCGCCAAATCCTCGCAATCCATATTTATCCAGGAAGGACTGAATGGAGCGTGAAATGGATGGCAGAAATTCACCACTCTCGAATTTTCTAGTGAGTGCTTCCGGGGTAAGTGTCTCGAACATGGCTCGGGCAGCTGGGTCGGCGCGGATGACCTGCGCGGTTTCCCAGAGTGCCAAGTCCATCATGGTGGTCGGGTTATTGGGCATTCCGCGGGTGACTTCCAACAACAAATCGGATTTGTTGTATTCGCCATTTTCGCCAAAATTCTCAGGAATCCCGCTGGCAGCCTTATGCAAGAAATTATAGGAAGCCATTCCTGAAGCCACCCCCGAGACAAACCGGAAGAATGTTTCTGGCAGGTAATCATCGCAATACTTTTGAACCAAACCGGAGAGCTGCTGCAGGCGTTTATACCGATCCGCGGATAACCCTGCCAGCCAGTTTTTCAATTCGGATATCAGATCCTCGCCTCTCTGCACGATCATTTGCCTCCGTTTTACGGGGGAGACAATATTGAATAGAACCTTTCCAGCCAGAGGGAGGAAGGTCAACAACAGGGGGAAAAGCGTACTTAACCGGATTCCTTTCCGCCCCGGCTGCAAGCGTGGATCATCCAGCAGGCTGGTCAAAGCCTGCAGGATGGTGGGTTCAACATACCTAAGCGCCACTTCGGCCACCCTGCGGCCAACCGTGTTCTTGATGATCGGTGTATAGCGGATCCAGATCCGTTCCCCGGCGGGGAGGAACACCGTCTGATTTACTGATGTGATCTGCTTGCGTAAAACCGCGGAGCCCATCACCGCGAAGAGGATATTCATGGCATCGCGTCCCATCGGGGTCATGGGGTCCAACATCCCCTGAACAGCCCCGAAGGAGAGGTATACATCCAACGGGGCGGGGTTTGGGTTCACCGGAAGGGGGAAGATGGATGTGACCGGGCGGCTTTGGAGCAGGTGGATCCTGCCTTCCGCGAGCCCCCATTCAATATCCTGGGGGACCCCGTCGAGGGACTCGACCTGCTTCCCAAGCGCGGCAAGCTCCAGGATCTGTTCATCGGAGAGAGCCTGGACGGTTGAGCGATCGTTTTCTTCCCGTACCGTTCCGCTTTTTAAGGCGGAGCGGATGGAGAGCGCTTTGCTGCCAAGGGTCTTCGAGACAATGGTATTACCCAGGGTATCGACCACGTAATGATCCGGCTCCACCTGACCGGAGACGAGCGCCTCCCCCAGACCAAAAGTGGCATCGATTACCACCTGGCTTCGCAGCCCGGTGAGGGGATTGGCGGTGAAAAGTACCCCCGAAACCTCGCTTTGAATCATTTCCTGGATGACGACCGCCAGGCTGATCCCAGTTTGCGGAATGCCGTTCCGAGTGCGATACCCGATCGCACGGGCGGTCCACAGGCTGGACCAGCAATTGATCACCGCCTGCAAAAGGGAATCCTCATCGATGATATTTAGGTAAGTGTCCTGCTGCCCAGCGAAGGAAAGCCCGGGCAAATCTTCCACCGTGGCGGAAGATCGCACTGCCACCGCGGGTTTCCCCAGGGTCGCATACGCCTGAACGAGCTGATCCGCGATCTCGGGCGGGATTGCGCGGGAGGAAAACAGGTTGCGGATCCGGTTGGATGCGTCTTCAAGTACTTTCAGATCCTGTTCGGTGTTTTGAAGGAGGATTTTGAGGATATTCGGTTCCAGAGTGTATTCATGGAGGAATTGGGTATAAGCCGCAGTAGTGAGGATGAACCCTGGTGGAACACTAAACCCAGCGGACGCGAGGCGGATGAGATTGGCGCCCTTGCCGCCGGCAAGAGTGATCAGACCTTCGGGCGGTGCGCTGGGATCTGTGAATTTGAGTATCCAGGAGGGTTGTTGGGGGGAGGTCATGGATCAGCCTAGTGTGCCAGCGATGAACGGAGGGATCATTGGATTTTAACCCCAATTTATCAGTGCAGGCGCAAGTCTAGTTATAATTGGGAGTGAAGACAGATTTCATTAAGGAGATATCCATGATCGGAGAATTACCTGAACCCGTCCTAAACGCCCTGCTTGAGACGCTTCCTCTGGAAATATCGGTGGTGGACGCCAACGATAAAGTCCTTGCCTGGAATAAACATGAGACCAGGGTTTTCAAGCGACCAGTCGCTGCCGTGGGGCGCGAGGTACGCAAGTGCCACCCGGAAAAAAGCCTGGCGGCGGTGGAAAAGATCATCAGCGAAATGAAGGCAGGAACGCGCGAGAAAGCCACATTCTGGATCGAGACCACCATGCGCGGCAAGATCGAACCGACCAAGCTGCTCATCGAATACTATGCCCTGCGGGATGCTGCCGGCAATTACCTGGGCTGCCTGGAGACCGGGCAGGATATCACCGAAATCCAGAAGCTGACCGGCGAAAAAAGGCTGCTGGAGTGACGCTGGAAGAAGAACAGCAGGAACCCAAGCTGGTTTTTCCCTGCGAATTCCCGCTGAAGGTGATCGGGATCAATGATGACGATTTCGGTTCTTTCGCGGTGGAGGTGGTCCAGCGGCACGTGCCTGACCTGGACGAGCGCTCCATTTCCCAAACCAAATCGGGGGGCGGTAAGTACCTTTCGGTCTCCTGTATGTTTGTTGCGCAGAGCCGCGAGCAGGTGGATGATCTCTATAGGGAATTGACCGCGAGTGAGCGGGTGAAGTGGGTTTTGTAAGTCTGGAGAGTGAAGATGGAAAAAACCCAGTCCAAATGGAAAAAGGCGCCCCAGAATCAGGTGGATTTTTTCAACCAGATGCTGGTCAATCACCCGGAGGTGGAAAAGCGGCAAATGTTCGGTTATCCCTGCGCTTTTCTGGGTGGGAACATGTTTTTCGGATTGTTCGAGGATTCTGTGTTTTTGCGTCTCTCCAGTGAGGATAGGGAGGAGATTCAAAGAGAAAACCTTGCAACTCCTTTTGAACCAATGCCGGGCAAAGTGATGAAAGAATACGTTAGACTGAGCCCCGCTGCGGTTCAGGATGAAGGTATGTTCCTGCCCTGGTTTGAAAGATCGAGAGTTTTCACCGCTCACTTGCCAGTCAAAGTGAAAAAGGGAAGCAAAAAATGAGAGAGCCGCTATACCCGAAGATCTACTCGCTGGTGAGGCAGATCCCCAGTGGGAAGGTGGCCAGCTACGGGCAGATCTCGAAGATCGTTGGCGGGTGCAGCGCGCGTATGGTCGGGTATGCCATGTCTGCCCTGAAAAGTACGAAGGAGATGGAGGACGTGCCCTGGCAACGGGTGATCAACTCGCAGGGCAAGTGCTCCACCTTCGGTGATGGCATCGGAGATTCCATCCAGCGCCGGCTGCTGGTGGATGAGGGTGTGGAGTTTGATGACCAGGGACGGGTGTTCCGCCCCGACCAGTGGTGGGTGGAGCGCCCGTACTGAGGGATCTATGCCCACCCTGTATCTCATCAGACATGGGGAGAACGACTTCACCGGCAAGCGCCTGGTGGGCAGGCGACCCGGCGTGCACCTTAATGATCGTGGGCTGGAGCAAGCTGCCCTGGTCGCAGATTCCCTGAAAACCATCAAATTTCGAAAGGTCTATTCCAGCCCGCTGGAAAGAGCGGTTGAGACCGCTTCTCCCCTGGCCGGTAAGATTGGCAGGAAGGTCATCCTTTTAGACTCACTCGCCGAGGTGGATTTTGGCGTGTGGACCGGGCAATCGCTGCGAGAATTACGCAAGCTGCCCGAATGGAAGGACCTGATGACCGACCCGGATTGGGGGTTCCCGGGTGGGGAATCGCTGCCTTCGGTTCGGGAGCGGGTTCGGCAGATGCTTTCGGATGTGACTGCTGGAGTGGGAAGGAAAGAGCGGATCGCGCTTTTCACCCACGGAGATATCATCCGGCTGGCATTGGAGACGCTGTTGGAGATGCCGGTTGGTGGATTCCACATGTTTCACGTCAGCACAGCTTCGCTCACGGTGGTGTCGCTTGGGCTTGATAAACCCCGGCTGCAGGGCTTCAACCTCCAGCCTCCGTATGTTCTTCCGGAACTTTGATCAATAATTGAAGATGCGCGCCAGGATGGGTAGGGCAGCCTGGATGGCCAGCGCGCGGTGAGAAAGATGGTTCTTTTCGGTTGTGGGGAGCTCAGCCATGGTGCGGTTTGAGCTGGCGAGCAGGAAAATCGGGTCGTAACCAAAACCGTTTGTGCCGCGTTCCACGGGGATGATCTCACCAGGGCAATCACCTTCGGTGAAGTTCAGTTCACCGGCGGGCGTGGCGATGGCAACCGTGCAGTGAAAGTGAGCTACCCACGGGCGGGGATGCGGAGCAAGGTTGGAGAGCAACAGGGCACGCCGGTCGGCATCTTTCGCTCCAGGAATGGGGGAATACCGCGCTGAATGCAGACCCGGAGCGCCGCCAAGGGCATCCACTTCCAGACCGCTGTCATCCGCCAGGACCACCATCCCGCTGCCGTGCTGATAGGCAAGGGCTTTACGCGCGGCGTTTTCGGCATAGTCGCTGCCATCTTCGACCACTTCGAGATCGGGCAGGATGGACTCCGGCAGAATTAATTCCAGAGGCAATCCTTGAAGCAAGTCCTGCATTTCTATTAATTTTCCGGGATTGCGGGTAGCCAGGAGCAGGCGATTCATGTGATTAATTAATATTTATGATAATAATGATAAATACTTGACTAGACTACACGAAAATGCTATAATTTTTACGTTATCGAAATTATATCCTAAAACGTTTGACCTATACTGTGCCTACAACCCGATACCCGCTGCGCATTAATATTGGTTTCCTGCAAAACCAGCCTGTCGGCACCAGCCGGGAAATCCACTTCGACACCCCCGATTTTCAACTGACGGAAGATTACGCGCCTTCACAGGTGAAGGGTTTGATCCGCCTCAGCCGTACACCCCAGGGCGTGCTGGCCCAGGGGGACTTTCAGACCATCGTCGCTGCCGAGTGCGTGCGCTGCTTGGATGAATTCCTTCAGCCGCTGCGCACGGATTTCACCGAGTTGTTTTCCTATCACTCCCACCCCACTTCTGAAGCCTCCATGGTCATCCCTGAGGATGGCAATGTGGACTTCGCCCCGCTGGTACGTGAATACCTGCTGCTGGAGGTGCCCATCAAGCTGCTCTGCCGGGAGGATTGCAAGGGGCTGTGCGTGGAATGTGGGCAGAATTTGAATCTTTCCATCTGCGAGCACCAGGTGCAGAACGTCAAAAACGGATCATAAGAAAAGGATTATCGGAGGAAACGGGTAAGAAAATTGCATCCGGTCAACGGAAATCTGAGCTGAGGGATTCTATTGCCGAATTTGAGTCGTCGAAAAAGAAGCGGTGAGATCCTGAGCATGCTGCTTGAAAAAGCGGACGTGCAGGGTTATTTGACGACGGACGACCTGGTGGAGGTTTACCCGGATGTGGCGGGGGAGGAAGTGCATCTGGAGCAGATGCTGGTGGCGTTGCGCCGGCGCGGGGTGGAACTCTACGACCAGGCCGGGGGGGAATTGCAGGAGGAGGAATCGCTAGCCGGGGGGGATATGGACCCCTATTCCAACCTGGAGCCCATCTCCAGCGACGATACGATCAGCCTATACCTGAAGGAAATGTCTCGCGTGCCGCTGCTCAATGTGGAAGAAGAGCAGAGCCTGGCGAAGCGTATTGAATTGGGACGGGCAGCCCGAAAGGAAATGGACCAAAAGAACGGGACCTGCCCCAAGAAACAGCGGGCGCTTCTGGAAACCCAGGTGGAGGATGGCATTCTGGCCCGCGAGCACCTGATCAAAGCCAATACACGCCTGGTGGTATCCATCGCAAAACGCTATATCGGCAGAGGAGTTCCCTTCCTCGATCTGATCCAGGAGGGCAACCTGGGCTTGATGAAGGCGGTTGAAAAATACGAATACCAGCGCGGGTTCCGTTTTTCCACCTATGCCACCTGGTGGATCCGGCAGACGATCACCCGCTCGATCGCTGACCAGGGACGCACCATCCGCGTGCCTGTCCACATGGTAGACCGCATCCGGCAGCTTTATAAAACCACACACGAACTGGAGCAGAAGCTGGGCCGCGTTCCCAACACCGAGGAGCTGGCCGAATCGATTGGGGTGGCCCCCAACAAAGTGGAATGGATGCTGCAGGTTTCGTGGCTGCCGCTTTCGCTGGAAAGTCCGATCAACGACGAGGAAGAAGATTCGGAGCTTGGTATGTTCGTTGAGGACCAGGTGACGCCAAGCCCCAGCGAGACCACTTACAGCAACCTGCTGCGGGAGAAGATTGAGAATGTTCTGGAGACGCTGCCCTGTCGCGAGGCGCGTATTCTGCGGCTGCGCTTTGGATTGGAAAATGGGCACACCTACACCCTCGAGGAGGTGGGGCAGAAGTTCGGCCTCACCCGCGAGCGCATCCGCCAGATCGAGGGAAAAGCCCTGCGCCGGCTGCGCCATCCGCGCCGCGCCAGGCAATTGAAGGAATATCTTTAAGCGACCGCCGGGAACCACAACCCTGGCGGTTTTTTCAGGATAGATCCAGGTTAATTTTAGAAGCCAGGGGATGGGTCATGCCCGGGGCGTCAAAGAGGGCAAAACAGGTATTAAAATACTCCCCAAGCATAGCCGCCAGAGCGTCGGCACGCTCCAGGGGGAGCATGTGCCCGGCATTCTCAAAACAAGAATATCTTGCGTTCCAGCCAGAACTTGCCAACGCGCGGGCGGAGGCAGGTTTAATCACAGTATCATCCGCCCCGGCCAGCAACAGCACCGGCATACCTGGCGGGAGGTTTTCAACCGAATTTTCATACTCCAGAGAAATGCGATAATCAAGTAGAAACCTGCGTGCTTGTTCAGGGCCGAATCTGCCCAGGGCTTTTTCCCGCGCCGAGGTCGGGGTGGCTGGAGAAAAGAATGAATCCAAAAGGATCTGACGCACCATCTCTGCTTCGAAAGGCTGATCAATGAGGCGGATCAACCGCGGGGAGGAAGGCGGACCCAGTCCCGCAGAGAGCAGGACCAGCGCGGGAACCTGAGCGGGGGCAAGGAGCGCCATTTCCAGGGCGATGGCAGCTCCCATCGAGTGCCCGGCGAGCGCGACGCGAAAAATTCCAAGGTCATCCAGGAATTCCAGCAGGCGTTCGGCATACTGGCGGATGGACCCACAGGCTTTGGCGGCAGAGCCGCCGTGACCGGGCAGGTCAGGGGCGATGATGCGCTGCCCATCCAGCCGGCGCAGCACCCCGGGCCAGGCCAGGTGGCTGGCGCCTGCGCCGTGGATAAGTACCACTGGCGGGTGGGCAACCCCGCGGGGATAGTGCTCAGAATATCGGATCCCGTGGCAAAGCGGCACGCCAGGTTCTACCAGGTGTCGTGGTGGATGCGTTCCGGCTTGAAGCGGTCGGCGAAGGCATGATGCTCGGCAGGCACTCCAATTGCGATCAACGCCAATGGCTTGACTCCCTCTGGTAATTTCACCAGGGGGATGATCTTTTCCATGCGCTCCTGGCGTGGATGGATGCCAAGCCAGACCGCCCCCAACCCAAGGGCGTGGGCAGCCAGGAGCAAGTTCTCGGTGGCGGCCGAGCAATCCAGCACCCAGTAATCGGGGCTGCGCGCATCGCGCGTCTCGGCGCAGACCAGGATGGCAAGCGGCGCCTGCTTAACCATTTGTGCGAAGGGGTGGAAAGTGGGGACCGCATCCAGGATGGCGCGGTCGCGGATGACGATGAAATGCCAGGGTTGGCCGTTATTGGCTGAAGGCGCCTGCATGGCAGCCCGCAGGAGTTTTTCAACAAGTTCATCGCTGACATCTTCAGAAGTGAACTTGCGTACTGAGCGGCGGGAAAGGATGGTTTGGTATGCGTCCAAGGATTCTCCTCAGGGATGGATCTCGCGGATCATGTAGAGATCCGCGGGTTGAAAACCGCGCGATTGGTAATACTTGCGGGTGCCGACCGCTGAAATGACCGCCAGTTTGTGGAAACCAGCGCTGGATGCGACCCGCTCGGCTTCCTCGAGCAGGCTGGTTCCCAAACCGATGTGCTGGGCAGCGCCTTCCTGACCGCTGCCGATTTGCTGAACTTGCCCGTACACGTGCACCTCGCGTACCAGGGCACAGCCAGCCAGCTCCGGGATGGCTTCCACCACTCGCGCGTTGGCTTCCGTGGATCCGGGCAGGGAAAGGCGCAGATAGGCAGCGATCTTCTCCCCCGGTGTGCGGAAGTTCAGGAAGTGCTCCTGTGCCCCGCCTGCGGGGTAGGTGAAATCCTCCAAACGCAGGTTTTCGGGCAGCACCACCCGCGAGCCAATTTCGTGGCAGCGGATACAGCCGCAGGTCATACCGCGGCGGGCAACCTCGGCGAGCACGTCCTGGCGCAGGCTGGAGCGCTTGTTGCCAGCCACGATATGCGGGGAGGGAATATCGCGGATGATGCGGTTCACCCGGCAGTAGGGCGGAATGGAGGGTTTAAGCGTGGCGATCAGGTCGATCAATTCTTCGGTGGTGTAGGGGGTATATTCCCCTGCCTGCCACTTTTTATACAGCCCGGTGCCTTCCAGTAACTGGGTGGGGTAGATCTTGATCTCGTCGGGGGCGCAATCCTCCCACAAGCGGGCAAAATCTGCCCGGTCGGATTCGAGCGTGGCGCCAAGCAGGTTGGGCATCCAATGGAGGACGATCTTGAACCCGGCGGCACGCAGCAGGGCGCAGGCACGGCGTGTGTCCGCGGCGGTGTGCCCGCGCAGGTTGAGAGAGAGGATGCGGTCATCCAGGCTTTGCGCGCCCATCTGCACCTTAGTAACCCCCAGGCGGCGCAGCCAGGCCAGCAGCTCCGGGGTGATCTCATCCGGGCGGGTCTCGATCACCAGGCCCACATTACGGCAGGCGGCATTTTCGTTTGCAGCCTGAGCCTCCGCGAGGGTGGGCGAATCGAATCCGTTCATGGCGTCGAAGCAGCGGCAGATATAGGTCTCCTGGTAATCGCGTGGGTAAGCGGACCAGGTGCCGCCCAGGATCAGCAGCTCGATCTTGTCGATGGGATGGGCGGTGGCGATGTAGGAATCGAGGCGCGAGCGCACCTGCAGGTAGGGGTCGAACTGGTTCTGGAAAGCGCGCGCGGCGCCGGGCTCATCCGGCAGGTAGCTCTTGGGCATGCGCGCGTCATCCGGGCAGAAGATGCACTTCCCCGGGCAGGGATGGGGTTTGGTGAGCACCGTGACGGTGGTGACACCGGAGAGCGAGCGCATGGGCTTCATGCGGATGCGCTCCAGCAGGGCAGGGTCGCCCTGCCACTCGCCGCGCTCCACCAGGTCGTAATAGCTGGCGATCAGGGCATGCTTGGGGACGTAACCGCCCTGGGGCAGGGGGTGGGCACGGACAGCCTTGAAAGGCTCGCGACCGGCGCGGATCTCCTCGAGCACCACGCGGGCATCAGCGAGGATTTCGGGCGAATAAGTGCGGGCGTCGATCCATTTTTGAATATTTTTTACCATGGGGATTTCTCAATCTCCGCCGCTATAATAATACTATGAAGGAAGAAGTTCGCAGGCAGCTCATCGCGCTGAACCGCGATTTTTACGAAACATTCGCCGGGGCATTTGCCGCAACGCGCAGGCGCATCCAGCCGGGGGTGCGGAAGGTATTGGAAAGCATTCCAAAAAAGGGCAAATGGCTCGATCTCGGCTGTGGCAGCGGGCAGCTTGCGCTGGAATGGGTGAAGCAAAAACGGAAGGGCAGCTACCTGGGGCTGGATTTCTCCGCGGGGCTGCTGGCCGAGGCGGAGGAGACCCTGTGCGGTGCTGCGATCCCGCGCGGGTTGAAGTTAAGCTTTGCCCAGGCAGATCTCACCAGCGCCGATTGGGCGGATGGGTTGAAGCGTGAATCCTTCGATGGGGTGGTGGCGTTCGCGGCGCTGCATCACATCCCCGGGGAGGAGCAGCGCACGGATCTGATCCGGCAAGCGCGGGGGTTGATCAAACCGGGAGGGATGTTCATCCACAGCGAATGGCAGTTCCAGTTTAGCGAAAAATTGATGGCGCGGCGGATGCCCTGGGAGTTCATTGGGTTATCACATGAGGATGTGGAGCCGGGCGACACACTGATGGACTGGCGCTACGCGCTGCCCGGGCAGGCGGAACAGGTCGGCTACCGCTATGTGCACCTCTTCACCCGCGCCGAGCTGGCTGAGATGGCGGATCGGGCAGGATTTGAGATCATCGAGGAATTCGAATCCGACGGCGAGGGAGGCAGGCTGGGGGTGTATCAGAAGTGGGTCATTGTTGGAAAGTGATCGAAATCAAAGTTAACGAAAGACAATAACCAATAGATATTCAGCACTGGAGCGAACAATATCAGCGCTCCAATTTCTTCACCATCACAAGGCAGGGATTGTCCTCATCCCAGATTTGTTTGAATTCCTCCAAGGGGGCAAACCCGAGTGCCTGGTAGAAAGCTCGAGTCACTTCGTACCCGGGGTCGGGTCGCGAGGGACCGAGGGTCTTGACCTGCAGGTATTCGACACCCTGATCCAGCAGCCAATCTTCTGCCGCTTTGACAAGTTCACGACCTATCCCCTGGCGGTGCACTTTTGGAAGGCAACCCATGATGAGGATCTCTGCGGATTGCGCGAAGTGTTGTTTGAGCGTGAGAAAACCAAGGACCTCGGCACCATCGAGGGCAAGGAAGGTGGGTAACCGCTCGATTTCTGCGAGATAATTGCGGATATCTTCCTCAATACCGAACCAATCCGGCAGGGATCGCAGAATGGGTTCACATCGTGAAGATAACCCAAGGGAGGGAGGATTAATAATCCGGGTCATAGGTAGTTCTTTTTACCGGAAATTTAGGCAGGCAGCACCTGACTCGACCGGTTTTCATCAGCAGGCAGGCGCTTCACCAAAATATACAAGTACTCGCCCGCTATAGCCCGGTTCTCGGAGATCCTGGTGCTTCCCGGGGGGAGCAGCTTCCGCGCGGCATCCGCAGGCAGAATGATGGGATCAGTAGCTGTATACATCTGCAGTTTGTAGAAGATGGAGCAGCCTCCCTGCGCCAGCACGTTCTTCAGCCAGTCGGTTTTCCGGCCGTAGACCAGGCCGATTAGGACCTCGTTATCCAAGAAGATAGCTTCCACGGGGGTGCGGTAGGCGCGGCCACTTTTACGGCCGGTGTGAGAGATTATCGACATTTCACTTTTGCCGCTCTCGACATCCGCGATCATACGCTTCTTGAACAAACTACTGAAGTAGCGGACGATGTTGGGCAAGCCCTTGGGGATCTTTTGTGCTTCGACCATATCAACTTCCTTTCATTCCTTACATGTATTCAACGCGATTGATCTGCCTTCATCCACCACACCCAGGTGGCAAACATTCCCACCGCACCGGTTAGGATCACGATCCAGGCGCTGGCCAGAGGCAGTGGTTCCTTGGCTTGCGCAAGGAGCAGGGGGATCGACCAGGGAAATACATCGCCCCAGCCGATCACCACTGCCAGGTTGGCCATCAAGAGTGCCAATACAGCCATACCAAGCGGCAGCAGATACCCCCTTCCGGCGCTGGCGAAGAACGCGAACGGCAGCACCACCAGCGTAACCAGGCAGGCTGTGAGTAGGACCCTGCCGCTGCCCCCCAGGAAGAGGGCGACCGATCCGCCAGGTAGATTGAGCAGCATGCCCATCAGAAAGCCGGAAACGAGGATGACCATTGTGAGCAGTGCTGCCCAGGCGGTGATGAGGATAAATTTCGCCAGCAGAATGCTAAACCGCTGCACGGGCACAGCCAGCAGGTCCTTTGCCGTGCCATCGGTGAACTCGCGGCCAAAAACCCAACTGATACTGATGACGAGGAGGAGAAACACTCCGGCTGAAACCATCTGTGTGAAAAGCCCAAAGTAGGCTGCCCAATCCGCACCAGAATAGGCCACCAGGTTGGCTTTGGCGCCCACCAGGCCGAGCTTGTGGGAAATCTCCGGGTTCCTGGCGACGAAGAGCAGGAAGGCGATGGCAAGTGGCAGGAAGAGAGCCCCCATCGAGGTCCACAGAGGCATCCTGGAGCGAAAGGCTTTGCGGAATTCCACCCAGAGTAAGCCGCCCAGTTCAGCCACCCATCTTCTCCGCTTCCGCGCCGACCAGGCGCAGGAAATATTCCTCCAAACCTTCCACCTCCACCACCAGGCCGGATGGGGGAACCCCCGCATTCACTAGCAGCAGGTTGATCTGCTCGGGATGTTCAATGGCAGGATCACTCTTGAGTTCCAAAGACCGATCCGTAAGAATGGTTGCTTCATACCCGGCAGCGGCGAGGATGCCCCGCGCGACTTCCGGCTCACCGCAGCGGACCAGCAGCCTCTTCCGACGCTCACGTTCGAGCTCAGTGGTATTCATCCCGCGCAGCAGCCGCCCCTGGTGGATGATGCCCACCCGATGCGCCAGGCGGGCGACTTCGGCGAGGATATGGCTGGACATGAAGACAGTTTTCCCGTGGTTAGCGGTTAGGTCAGAAAGCAGCTCGCGGATCTCAACGATCCCAGCCGGATCAAGCCCATTGGCAGGCTCATCCAGGATGATGAGCGCGGGATCGTGGAGGAGGGCTTTAGCCAATCCCAGGCGCTGGTGATTCCCATGGGAGAGTGTAGAGGTGCGGCGGGAGGAATAAGCAGCGAGCCCAAGCTGCCCGATGATTTTATCCACGGCTTCAGGCGGCGTTCCGGGGTGCAGGCGGCGGGCGGCTTCCAGGTTCTCACGCACAGTCAACTCGCCATATGCATGCGGCACCTCAACCATATATCCGACGGAAGCCCAGGGTTCCACGCCGCCCGGGCGCACACGGGTGCCGAGGACGGTAGCGGATCCTGAGGTGGGTCGGATCATCCCCAGAAGCATGCGGATGGTGGTGGTTTTCCCTGCCCCATTTAACCCGAGGAAAGCATAGATCTCTCCTTCGGAGACTCGCAGGGAGAGCCCTTCGACAGCTTGAATTTCACTGTACCGCTTCCCGAGGGATTCGGTTTCGATAACCGTTTTCATTGTTTTGGCGGATGAGAGCCCGGGATTTAGCCAGCCTTGATCCAGGTGGGCACGTGAAACCCGATGATCGCCCCCAGGATGGAAAGCGAATAGAAGGGATTGCCTGGTTCGAGGACGGGGTAGATGAGGACGGCTGCCAGGAGGGGAATATATGCGCCAAGGAGGGTGCCGATCGCCCGTGCGGGTAAGCGTGGGGAGGCCTCCAGCCAGCGGAGACGCAGCGCTACCCAGCCGGAAAAGAAAGCCCCTATAGAAAAGGTCAGACCTATGATGGCAGCGAAGAGGTATTTATTCGACTGCTGAACATTCTCCAACCCACCTATCAGCAGGGAAAGGACAAAGGTGATCACCTGGGTCATGACGAGTTGGAAGAATAGGATCCCCAGAATGATGAGTACGCGGACGAACATCGAACGTGATTTCATTTCACCCTCCGTATCCTCTTGATTATAGCGACAATTTCAGAAGAGGGGTTAGCCTCGGATCCACTGTATCGCAAAATTACCCTATTGACATTCATTTTCAACGGCTTATAGTAACAACTGTATATTAATTTGGATCGAAGTGCCGCGGGGGAAAGGATGGCTGGGATCCCTAGGTTATGTGGGGAGGTCGATATGGAAAATCGACACATGACGAAAAAGCAACTGGCAATAGCAGCGATCAGCAGAATGGTGGGATTCTTCATCTTGATGGGGCTGATCCTTTTTGGGATCGCCGGCAGTCTGGCCTACTGGCAGGCCTGGATCTATCTTTTACTATTGGGTGGCCTAACCACTTTGATGGGCATCTACCTCATCCAGAACGACCCAGCTTTGTTTGAACGCCGCATGCGAATGAGGGAACGGGAAACTGTCCAAAAGAAGATCATCTTTTCCTCCTTTTTATATATCAGCTTTCTGTTTGTTCTGCCCGCGTTGAATTTCCGCTTCGGCTGGTCCACCACACCTGTGTGGGCGGTGATCATGGGGGATTTCATCATTATGCTTGGGTACGGGATCTTCTACCGGGTAATGCGTGAAAACAGCTTTGCCTCCCGGGTGATCGAAGTGGAGCAAGGGCAGAAAGTGATCGATAGCGGACCCTATGCCAGGGTCAGGCACCCGATGTACCTGGCTGTGATCTTGATCTACGCCTTCACCCCGCTGGCGCTGGGCTGCTGGTGGATGGTGCTGCCGGCGTTATCGATAATCCCCATCCTTGTGGTTCGTCTTCGCAACGAAGAGCAAGTACTCTCGCGCGATCTTCCGGGGTACGGTGATTATTTGGCAAAGGTGAAATATCGCCTGCTGCCGGGGGTGTGGTAAGAAAAACCAATGGTCCGGGAATTAAGGTCGGGGACATAACCGGTCCCCGACTTATTCTTACGTCTGCGGTTTGAAAATATCGATAGAGATCTCCACCGCGGTCTCTGTGCCTTTATTTTCAAGCCAGTGGAGGGTGTTTCGATCCTCCGGCCAGCCCAAACCCGGACCATACTCCCTGGCAACCCCATTTCGATGGTCAGTGATCGTTCCCTGCAGGATATAAACCATACCCGGCCTGCCTTTATGGTCGTGGAGCGGACCGATGACGCCACCGGGTTCGATGGTCACTTTGCGCATGCGGAACTGGCGCCCTGCCAGACCCTCGATCTCGGGACCAAGGTCAAACGCATTCAGCAGTTCAATCGTCACACCTTTCGTCTCAGGAACCGACGATTCGTTTTTCATCGCAGTCTCCTTTCTGTATGACCAACGTCCAATACGCGGATGATACTCCTCTGGAGAAAAACTGATGATTAGGAATCAATAAGAAAGCAGCGAATGCCAGGAAGGTGGAATTTGAGAAGGATGGGGGCTATGGCAATTAACGACACGACACAAGCGGTCCCCGACCTGCGGAGGTTTATTTCCCTTCCGCCAGGTCCCGGATGGTGAGCAGCATTTTACGCTCCATGACGAAGGCGATGCGGTTGAAGACCTCCCACGCCCCGCCGACCATGTTGGTGCGGGTGCGCGTTTGCAGGCGGGTGGTGCCATCCGCCTGGGGGAGCAGGACGAACTGCCAGAGCTCCGCCCATTTGCCATTATCCTGGTGACCGAAGATCACAGCCTGGCCGGGCAGAATGCGCGCGACGATATAGGGCGGCGGGGCGAACTCGCCCGCGCACATTTTCATCAGGTCGCCTTCCTTCAGGTTCTGCCACTCGGGTCGGATGACCTCATCCTTGGCCATCTTGCAGCCGGTGAGCCTTTCCAGCCAGGTGTAGGAGTACATACCAGCCTTATCCGCGCCGATCTGCAGCAACCAGGGGTGGATCTTTTCCGGAGAAGCTTTGATGGTGACCGCGCGGTTGACCACCCGGGCAGGCGCGGGCAGCAGGTCATCGCCGGGGAGTGGGGTTTCGCGCTCGGCGGGGGTGGTTCCCCAGCGGTCCATCCAGGGGGTGAGCAGGATGACGAGGAGGATGAAAAGCAGGAGGAGGGCGAGGAGGATGCCCAGGATGAGCAGCAGGGTGGTCATGGCATTGATCCTTTGGTGGTTGGGATGTGCGGGCAAACAGACCCGGCGGTATTATACCCGGCACCCGGGCAGGTTATATAATGACTCAAAGGACCGAGCGATATAATTTCCATGGAAGCGATTTGGACCCGTTACAGGAAGGAAAAACAGGCGGCCGGGGAGCGCCTGCTCGCGCAGAGCGAGGTCTTCGAGACCGCGCTGGGGGTGGTTGAGGCCGCGCAAACCGGGCAGGGAAATGCCATTCTGATTTCGCACGGCAGCGGCGGTGGGTATGATATGGGGCTCTGGCTGGGGGATCTTATCGGCGGTCGGGAGAGATATATCGCGCCTTCCCGTTTCGGGTACCTCCGATCGCCGGTTCCGCGTGACTACACCCCGGAGATGCAGGCGGATATCTATGCCGCCCTGCTGGACCGGCTGCGGGTAGATTCAGCGGTCTGTATCGGGCTTTCAGCAGGCGGCGCCTCTGCGCTGCAGTTCGCTCTGCGCCACCCCGGGCGCTGCCGGGGATTGATCATGATCTCGGCGGTGAGCCAGAGCGTTCCGCCCCTGCCGCGTTTCCTGCGGGCAGTCTACCCGCTCATGCTGAAATCAGATTTCCTTCCCTGGCTGCTCTACACCATCGCGCCAGGAGAGGTTTTCCACGGAAACGGGATCAGCCGGGAGTTATTAAGGTCTCTCAAAAACGACCGGGAAAAAATGACCCGACTGGACGCGCTTTACCGCACCACCTTCCCTTCCACCCCGCGGAGCGCCGGCATGCTCTGCGATTTGGAGCTGATGACCTTGCCTTTCCGGTACCCGATCGAGAAGATCACCGCACCCGCACTCGTGATCCACGCGGTAAATGACCCGATCATCCCGATCCAATCCGGGGAAAACACCGCGGGCAAGATCCCCGGAGCCAGGTTTCTGAAGCTGGAGGATGGCGGGCACTTCACCTGCGTCACCCACAGCGAGGAGGTTCTGCCAGCCATACGGGAATTCCTCGGGAGGGTGGAAGCCTGGCAGGGGCGCCGGGATAATGCAGTGTAAATTCAGAGCCGTTTGGTCAGGTAGTGACAGGTGTGACCGGGGGGAAAATCGACCAGTTCGCCGAAGACGCGGTAGCCCAGCTTCTGGTAAAAGTCCGGCGCCTGGAAGGAGAAGGTATCCAGGAAGACATTTTTCACGCCGCGGCTGCGGGCTTCCTCCTCCGCGCGGAGGAGCAGCTTTTCCCCATACCCCTGCCCGCGCAGGTCCTCGCGGACGTACATGAGGCTGACGGACAGCCAGCCGTAGTAGGTATCGCCGATCAGCCCGCCGAGGGTTGTGCCCGGCCTCATCCCGGAGGACGATACAGAGCGGCGTGGCTGCATCGCTGCCGGCGTGGGCAAGGTTGAACGCAGTAATCCCGCCGCCGATCATCTCCCAGGCGGCGTCATCAGGTTTTTCGAGGAATGTGATGTGAAGTTCCGGGTTCATGACGGATTTCCTCCCGTGGCGAATTTCGCAGAATTTGTTGCATACAAATAGCATGAAACGGGGGGAAAGGCAACTGGGCACAGCCCTGATCGTCATTGCGAGGAGGGCGGAGCCCGACGCGGCAATCTCACCAGCAACCGATGGAGGTGGAATAGAGCGCGGGGGATTGGGCTACTATTCTTACTACGACTTTAGAGTTTCTGAACAGAACCAGAGCCAGCCATAACCCATAATAGATCGTCTGTTGCTCTAATTACTGCTGGATTATTATTTTTTGGGTCCACAAACACTTCCACTTGACTTTCATCGTTGAGATACATATCAACGTTGCAAGATGGGGGATACAACCTGGTTTTCCAGCTTTCAGAAGTATTTTTATCCCACCGGGTCAAATACGCGAAATAATCCGTAGAATCCGAATCGTTTATCTTTTCAATTTTCATTTGCATTGAAGTTGGGGATATATTTTTGTAGATCCATAACAGACGCTGTTTACGCTGAAAAATGACAATAATGAAAACAATTCCCATGACGATGAATATCCAACCCACTATTTGAAGAATGAGATCTTGTTTTTCATTTAAAAAGAAGAAACCCATAATGACAATACCCAAGCTAATGAATTGGCCAAGTAAAAAATACTGATGGAATTTTTTTAAACTCAACCTTTCATTACCCATTTTTCCTCCATTCTCTGTATTTTTTTCACCAAATGACGATTAATTCTATTCCTTTGGGAAGAAAAACGCCCAACGACACTAGCACGTGCAGCTGGTGCTGGTGTGTTATCCCATGAAAAGACAACCTCTTAATTGGAGAGGTTTTTTGTGAGATTGCCACGACCCCTGCGGGGTCTCGCAATGACGGGAGCTT
>CAWDZA010000019.1:0-21151 GCA_963806635.1 uncultured Chloroflexia bacterium
TCGCCGATATGTGCCAACAAGCCGGTCAGCCGCATGCGGTCGCGCACCGAGCTGCGCACCTGTGAAAAAAGCATTTCAATTCCAGCCTGGCGCAGATCACTGATCAGGGCTGTCAGCATATCGGAGGTGCCGATATCCAGATCAGCGCTGGCGCCCAGATCCAGCAGGATTGCCTTTGGGGGATTTTCTTTTGTCTGACCAAGAATCTGGGTGCGGGCGACGTTGGCATTGAAGAAATATAAAGGTGCGTCGAGACGCAAGATCACCAGCCCCGGGATCAACTCGGCTTCCTTGTTGCGACTGATATCTCCATATTCGCCGGGAGCGCCAGGCCTTCTGCCTAGGGTCGCAATATACGGCCGGCTGGCACGGTAAAGCAGCATTACCACCGAAAGCAAAACCGCGATCATCAAACCAGTCATGACATCGGAAGAAATCACGCCGATAAGAGCAGTGAGAGCCAGGTAAAAATCCGTTTTTCGCTGGAAATAATATCTTTTGATTTCCGCCACATTGAATAGGCCGAGGATTGAGCTGAGGACAATTGCACCCAAAACTGCCGTTGGCAAGTTGCGCAGCAGTGGTGCCAGGAAGAGAACCACCAGCAGGATCAAACCGGCACTGACAAGCGATGAAAGCTGGGTGTGCTCACCGGCTGTTTCGCCACTGGCAGTGTTGGAAAGGCTCATATCAATGGTGATCCCGCGGAAAAGACCCTGAAGTGATATTGGCTGCGCCCATCGCCAGAAGTTCCTGGTCGGCATCGATTTCGTAATGATATTTTGCTGCGAAGGAACGGGCGGTACCGAGCGTTTCCCCGGCTGCCAGGAACACGATCCCCATTGCGCCTCCAATCAGGAAAGGGATCATATTGAGATCAATTTTGGGAATACCCGGGATGGGCATTCCGGTCGGAATAGTTCCGACAATGGAAACGCCATAAAGGGCATTAAGATCGAAATATGAGGTGACCACGATCCCCAGGATCAACGCGATCAGCGCGCCCGGAACAAGTGGAAAGAAGCGTTTAATGGAAAAGATCAGGACTATGGTTCCCACCCCGAGCATCAGGGAGTAAATGATTGGTTTCGGGAGGTTTGGAAATGAGCTGCCCCAGCTGTTGGAAGAAATTCCCGCTTCCGCCGGATACCCCGAATACCTTGGGAAGCTGGCTCATCGCGATCAGGAGGGCCACCCCGAAAACATACCCTGTCATCACGGATTTGGCCAGGAAATCGGAGATGAAACCCCAGCTTTAGCAGGGAGAGAACCAGAAGGATGACCCCGACGGTTATTGCCAGAGCGGAGGTCAGCGCCATCAGGGTCGCCGGGTCCCCGGCTGCCAGGGGCGCGACCACGGCCAGTGACATGATCGACATAGTGGAACTGGTGGTCACCTTCATGTGGCGGCTGGTTGCCAGGAGGGCATAAGCGGTCATACCCACGATCGCCGCATAAAGCCCCGCTTGCGGCGGCACACCCGCCATCTGGGCATACGCCATTGCGACTGGGATCATGATCATCCCGACCACCATACCGGAGAGCAGGTCGTCACGCAGCCATTCGCGGCGGTACGTTTTTACCCACCCGATGATTGGGAGATAACGATTCAAAGACTTTTTACTTAGGATTTCTTTTAACATGGAACTCCTAAATCAAACCTGAACGGACGGAAATCAATAACTACAACGAATATTATATACGGCTAGTACAGGTTATTTTTGTTTTGTGGGGAAAATAATAAAACCTGGGATGGGAGAAAGCTACCGAATTGCGAAACGACTCCATCGATATCACCAGTTACCTGAGAAATGATCTGGCAGTAAAATTATCTAACTGAAATGTCAATCATTCCTCAATTATTGATTCTGTTGTCCATGCTGATGTTTTGGGTGCCCGCCCTGGCTCAAAGCGTTGACCCGAACCCTCCTCCGCTTGTGATCCTAAATGATGATCAGGGTGAGTATAGACTCGGTCGATCTATGCAAATCCTGGAAGACCCAGCTGGCAGCCTGACCATCCAGGAGGTCAGCTCCCCCTCCTTTTCTGACAAGTTTAAAATCAGCTCTGTAGAAACGCCAGCCTTTGGGTATTCAAGTTCGACATACTGGGTACGCTTCCGGCTCAAGAACGAGAGCCACATGAATCGGAATTGGCTGCTGGAATTGGGCTTTTCAAATATGCAGTATGTGGATCTATATCTGCCCTCTCCGGATGGGGAAGGTTTCACTGACAAGCAGACAGGTGTATTAAGACCCTTCAACACGCGAGATATTGAAAACCACCATATCGTTTTTAATTTGCCCCTTACTGAAAATGAGGTGCAAACCGTTTACATGCGCTTCCAGAGCGGCGCCTCCATGACCCTTCCGCTCACGGTTTGGTCTCAAAAAGCATTCATCCAGTCGACTTCCTTGGATTTCATGCTGATGGGGATTTTTTACGGGGTGTTCCTGATCATGCTGGCTTTCAACCTTTTCCTTCTTTTATCATTGCGGGAGGCAAACTACCTTTATTTTATTTTCTTCCTCTTGAGCGGGCTTCTTCTTTTTATCTCTTATGATGCCATTGGTGATCAATATCTGTGGCCAAACCTGCCGGCAATAAATCAATATGCGGTACCGTTGTTTTTTATTCTTTTTTTCGCCTCGATCCTGAAGTTCACGGATAATTTCCTCGAGCTAAGAGAGCGAAAACCGAACCTTCACCGGATCTTCATCATTGCATTGATCGGCTGGGGAATCCTTCTCCTGCTGTTACCTTTCGTCAGTTATCATGTGATTTTCAATTTTATTAGCACCTTTTGGCATCCTTTGTTTGGGATTGGCAGGGATCGCAGGGGTGATCTCCTTGAGGGGTGGGTATCGCCCTGCCAGGTTCTTCCTGATATCCTGGGTAGGTCTACTAATTGGTGGGACCCTAATGATCCTGGTACGCCTTGGAATTATTCCCAGCACAGTTTTAACCGAACAATCCTACCGACTGGCGAATCGTCTGGCTGATCGCGTTTTGGTCGATCGCCCTGGCAGACCGCATCAACCTTTTAAAGTTTGAAAAAGAAAAAGCAGACCTCGAAATTCAAGAAGAGAGAATCCCGATATCGCAATCTGGTGGAAACAATGAACGAAGGTCTCGCCGAAATCAATGAAAACGGCCGGTTAACTTTCATTAATCCACGCCTGGCAGAAATGCTCGGGTACTCCGCGGATGAGCTCCTCGGGAAGTCTGTTACAACTTTCGCGGATGAGGAAAATCGACAGATTCTTAGAGAGCAATTTTCCGGGAGAAAGACGGGGAATTTCTCCTCGTATGAAGTCAGATTACGCCGGAAAGATGGAACGGAATTATTTGCAATGGTTGCCCCGATGCCGGTATTCCAGGAAGGCAATGTCTTCAAGGGAGCCATCGCCGTGGTCACAGATATCACTGAACGGGTACTGGCCAGCCAGCTTCTGGAGCAGCGCGTTGCAGAACGAACGCGCGAGATAGCCACCCTGTTGGATCTCTCCCATGAATTGACCTCCGCTCAAGGACTGGATCACCATCTAAATCACATTCTTGAAAAGTTAAAGACGATCGTCGATTATCGCGACGCGTTAATCATAGTCATTGAGGATGGATCTTGGAGAATAAGAGCCTGCCAACCGGAATGTTATAAAAAGGAGAATGACCTGCAGTTATCCTCTGATGAGATGGTAAGACTGAGGGAACTATTTGCGCCTGGAATAATCGTTTCTCTCAATGAACGGGAAGGTGATAAGCCTCAAAGCAGAGAATTAAAAAAGCTGTCAATCCAGATTGGGCGATTTTTCAAGGATGATAACTTGTATCGATCAGGGAGCCCGCTTTTTAAAGATGATCGCATGTTTGGTTTATTGGTCCTGGGTTTTTCAGGTCTATCAGATTTCTCTAACAACCAGGTCAAAGTCGCAGAAGCCTTTGCCAACCAAGCCGCGGTGGTGATCGAAAACAACATGTTGCTGGAGCCAGGTCCAGATGGCTGCCGCATATGAAGAGCGCAACCGCCTGGCGCAAGAGCTGCACGACTCGGTCACCCAAACCCTCTTCACGGCCAGCGTCCTTGCCCAGGCCACCCCGCGCATCTGGGAGAAAAATCAGGGCATCGCGCGCCAGAATTTGGAGAAGCTCAACATTTTGATCCGCGGGGCATTGGCTGAGATGAGATCACTATTGCTCGAGCTGCGTTCCGGCGAGCTGCACAACCAGACCCTGAGCCAATTATTAACCACACTGGTCGATGCGGGCCGGGTGCGCACCCGCGCAGAAATATCCCTTTCCGTAACGGGAGATCGCAAGCTGCCTGATAATATCACCCTGACAATTTATCGCGTTGCCCAGGAATCTTTGAATAATGCCATTAATCATGCCCAGGCAAACTTGATTACAATAAACCTGATCGAAAAGCCTCATCAAGTCATTCTGCATATTGAGGACGACGGGCAGGGGTTCGATTCCCGGGCGATCCCGGAAGGGCACCTGGGTCTCGAGATCATGTCTGAACGCGCTGCAAAGATTGGAGCGATTTTGAAAATTCGAAGCCATCCCGGCAATGGCACCAGGATCACCCTCACATGGAAGGGGTAAGAAGAACAAGTGAACTATGAGTGATCCAAAAATGATTAAGGTCATGATCGTCGATGACCACCCTGTCGTCCGCGACGGGCTGAAGAATATGATCCTGGTTTATGATGACCTGGAACTGGTCGGTGAAGCGGAAAACGGCAGCACTGCGCTCCTTCTTTGCCAGAAAAATACACCGGATGTGATCCTGATGGATATTGTCATGCCGGGGATGGATGGGATCGTCACCACCCGGGCCGTTCTTGAAAAGTATCCCGGGGTAAAGGTCCTCATCCTGACCAGTTACCCCAAAAATGACCTCGTCCAGAAATCACTGGAAGCCGGCGCAACCGGTTATTTGCTCAAGAATGCCCCGATCGACGATCTGGCTAATGCCATCCGTTCGGCGTATTCGGGACATCCCACCCTTGCTCCCGAGGCAACCGAGGCCTTGATCCACGCCAAAACCAGCCCGCAAGCCCCGGGGGGTGATCTGAGCAAGCGGGAAAAGGAGGTCCTGGAGCTGATCATCCAGGGATTCAGCAATGAAGAGATCGCAGAGAGACTGGTGATCAGCCCCGCCACAGCCAAGCACCATGTCAGCGCCTGTATTCAAAAGCTGGGAGCTTCCAACCGCACTGAGGCAGCTTTCCTGGCAGAACAGTATGGCCTGGTGCCTTAGTTCTTGTGAAGATGACGGAATCATAAATTAAACCATCAGGCCCGGATGCCAGCCACCCGGGCTTTTGATATTTAAGAGGGATTCGTTTCTTCAGGTGTGAAATCCGTAGAAACTCTGTCGTAATTAGGGTCATTAAAAAAGCAATAGACCTTTCTGCCTATTATGAGATGGACTGAAAGGCAGATGCTTTTCTCTTATGGTTTGCAATACTATGGTACCAAGGGATGTTGGAAAAATTCCAGTCATTCTGCATTCTTTATCCTCATTCGGCGTACGGCAACCAGAGGTGGAAAACGATTGTCACCCAATAAAAAACAGGCAGGGGTCATGCGGATCTTCATCGCCAGTGCAGATGAGAAACTCAGATCCGCGTTGCTTTTATTCCTGGAAAATGAGACAGGGATGGTCGTCGTTGGCCTGTCGGATCGTATTTCCGGTTTATTAGCCCAATTGGCAGGCTCGCAGCCGGACATCCTTATTTTGGATGGAGAATTGTCCTCCCAACCGGTAAAAGATCTTCTCCTTGGGTTATCGAATCTGGAGCACAGACCCCGGACGATCATTCTCACCTCCGAACCCGGGGCTGCGGAAATGATCAAGGGTGCCTCAGTAGATTTTTTCATCAGCAAGAATGCACCACCGGATGAACTGCTGCCCATCCTGACTCAAATTCGCTTATCCACAAATAATAAAATGCCTGATCACGATGATCAGTCTGTTGCCGGCAGCCTCAAATGATGGAAGGCGGAGAAGGTATTTTACATAGATACGGTCTTTTTTAGAAAGGAAGGTGCAGGCGATAGTGAATCCTGATCAGGAAGGTCAAATAATTTAAAAATAGGCATTGTTGATTCATTAGATAAAAAATGATTACGGAGGAAGAAAAATGACTGCACAAGCACAACCCATGAAAGCTGGCAGCGCGGATCTGGGAGCTGCCCCCGCAAACGCAAGGAAGGTTCTCATAACACTCGTCATTGTGGCGGCAGTTGCCAACCTGCCCCTGGCAATGGCGAATGTCGCCCTGCCATCCATCGGGAAATACTTTAATGCATCACAGATCGAACTCAACCTCGTGGCGGTGGCTTACTCGCTGGGGTTGGCCTGCTCGGTACTGTGGCTGGGCGCGCTGGGTGACCGCTACGGGCGCAAGATGATGGCGCTCCTTGGCGTCAGCCTGGCGATCCCTGCCGCGCTCCTCAGCGGTTTTGCCCCAACGATCCAGGTTCTGTTCTTCGGGCGGCTGTTCGGCGGTTTTGCCGCCGGCATGGCCTACCCGACCACCCTTGCCTTGATCGCGGCTTTGTGGGGGCCGGGGCCTGCCCGGACGCGTTCGATCGCATTGTGGGCGGCGCTTGGCGGCGCCATCTCGGTATCGGGTCCGCTGCTGGCAGGTGTGATCCTGCATTTTGCGACCTGGCCCTGGGTTTTCTTCATCGTCATTCCACTCGCGGTGGTGGCAATCTTCCTGGCACTGCGCAATATTCCGGCGCACGTCAATGAGACCACCGAGAAGGTGGATAACTTTGGCGGTATCCTGTCGGTGATCGTGGTGGGGGCGTTCGTGCTCGCGATCAACTTCATTACAATGGCTCAATACCGGACAATAGCAATCGAACTCCTGGTGGTTTTCCTGATTGCCGCGGTGATATTTTTCATCCGCCAGCGCCGGGCAGAGTTCCCGCTGTATGACCTCAAGTATGCAGCCCGCCCGACCTTCTGGGTGGCTGCGGTTGCGGGGATCATCATCTTTGGCTCGCTGATGGGCGCCATGTTCATCGGTCAGCAGTATATGCAGGACGTGCTCGCCTTTGGGACGATCCAGTCAGCCCTCCCGGCGCTGTTTGCGGGGGCGTGCATGATCGTGGTCGCGCCGCGCTCGGCAAAGATGGTGGAATCGATCGGCTCCCGCGCCACGCTCCTGCGCGGCTATGTGTTCATCCTGATCGCCTTCCTGATGATGTTGTTCTTCTGGAAGGAAGGCACCTCGTTCTGGGTGGTGGTGATCACGTTCATGTTCATCGGGGTCGGCATTGGTCTATCCGGCACCCCGGCTTCCCGTTCGCTCACCGGGTCGGTACCAGCCATCAAAGCCGGCATGGCTTCCGGCACGGCTGACCTGCAGCGCGACCTGGGCGGGGCGATTTTCAATTCGCTCTTCGGCGCGCTCCTGGCAGCCGGTTACGCGGCTTCGATGTCCGCCGCCATCGCCGCAGCCCCGGCAGGCGCGGAGGCTCCCCCCGCTGCCATCAGCGGGCTGACCATGTCCTACGCCGGCGCGCAGTCCGTGGCAGCCGAATATCCACAGTATGCCGATCAGATCACCGCTGCGGCGAAATCCTCCTTCCTGGCAGGTGACCAGAATGCCTATATCGCTGGGATCATCGCCGTGCTTCTTGGCGCTGCCCTGGTGTTCTTCATCTTCCCGAAAGCGGAGAAGGAGCGAACCCTGCAGGAGGAGTATCACCAGCAGGATAATGCTGTCAAACCCTAGCAACAACAACAAAGGAAAGAGAGGCATGGTAGGTTTATAACCTGCTATGTCTGCTCAAAATCTCATCTATATGGAGTTAATAACTATGAACATTGGATCAGAATGGACCTATCTCGTTTCCTTTCTCTCGGTGGGCAGCTTTGTGATCATCGACCTGATCGCGGCCACCACCAACGCGCTAAACGGAGCGCTGCTGGCCCAGCGACCGGATTATTACAAAGGACGCCAGTGGACGATAGTAGGCATCATCATCCTGGCGATCTTCGGCGGCATCGGCGGCGGTGTTTCGCGCGACGTTCTGCTTAATAAAATCCCGGGTGCGCTGACGAATCCCTGGTACCTCATTCTGTGCATCCTGGCCGCGCTCGTGGGAATGCTGATTTCCTTCAAGGGTGGGCAGAAATTCCGGGAAACTTTCTACCAGTTCATGACCGCTTTCTCCCTGCCCTGGTACGCCTGCATGGGGGTTAGCGCTGCCCTGGCCGCGGGCTTGCCGGATATCGGCGCTGTCCTGGTCGGGATCGTCGGCCCAACCGCAGGGCGGTACTTGATCGATATCACCGCCGAAAAGACCGCTCCGCAGTTCCGCCGGTCGGAGTGGTTCGTGGGGACGGCTGTCCTGACTTCGATAGCTTACCTCATCTGTGAAAAATATTTTGGCCTATCCATCTGGCCTTCGACCCTGATCGCTTTCGCCATTGGATTCCTCTTCCGTGTGGCAGCTCTCTGGTTTGCCTGGGAGGAGCCGTTGCCGCGTATCCCTGCCGATGTTAAGGGTGAGGTCAAACCGCGCGAATCTCTGAAGGAAAAAATGGAACCGGGTTGGGAGCCAAAATACGAGTAAGAGAACAAGACTTGTGAAATGAAAACACCGGTCAAGGACTCTGCCTTTCCCTTTTTTAGCCTTTGCGTTGCAGCGGCGGTAGTGGGATTGGTGACCGCCGCTGGCGTTCACCTTTTTAACCTGGGCTTTGGATTCATAAACCAAATGACAATGGGTACCTTTGGATCCATGCCGGCTCCCGCGGGCGCCATTGCCACCATCTTCATTCCGGCACTGGGCGGCATTTTTGTTGCGCTGATGATGAGATTCTTCAGCAAACCGGATCGTTTGGTGGGTATGCCGCATGTCATTGAAGGCGTCGCCGAGCAGAGCGGCAAACTGAATTACCGCAACGGTATCGTTTATATTCTGGCCTCCATGGTGGGCATCGGCTTTGGCGCGCCTGTAGGCGCAGATACCCCCTCAGCCATGATCGGTGGTCACTTCGGCACGTGGCTGGCGCAAAAGCTGCGATGGCCGGATGTTTTTATCCGCGTGCTGGTGGTGGCAGGGGCAGGGGCTGGCATCTCGGCTACTTTTTTTGCCCAACTGGCGGCTGTATTCTTCGCACTGGAGATTGTTCTGGGCGGTTTTGGCGGTGCGCTCTATGTAGTACCTGTGCTGATTGCAGTGGTGGCGTCGGTTTTGGTTACCTTTGTCCTGGGGGGGGTGCCGGTACAGTACAACGTCTCTGCCGGCGAAGGGGCCTTGGGTCCGCAGTGGCTGCTTTATATTGGTGTTGCCCTGCTGGCTGCGCTTGCCGCCATCGTTTATGTCAATTTATTACCAAAGTTGAAAGCAGTCTGGCTCAAGGTAAACCTTCCGTTCTGGGCCAGGGCTGCATTGGCTGGAATTATGGTTGGGGTGGTTGGCCTTTGGGTGCCCGGGGTTTTTGGCACCGGTCTGAGCCAGATGAAAACCATTTTTAGCGGGGTCGGCTTCCCCTTTGGCATGCTGCTGGCGCTGCTGGTCGCCAGAATCATTCTCACCCCCAACAGCCTGGGAGCCGGTTTTGTGGGCGGTGTGATCGGACCAGCTTTGCTGATCGGCTCTGCGCTTGGTGCGGCTTACGGTGATGTGGTAACCCGGTTATTTCCGGGGATAGGCGTTGTGCCCGTTGCTTTTGCCATGGTGGCTACAGCCGCCATGCTGGCGGGGACTTTTCACGCACCACTCTTTGGAGCTTTGATGATCTTCGAAATGAACAGTGATTACAGGATGCTCTTTCCCCTGCTGCTGGCAGCAGCAATTGGGTATGCGGTCGCGCGTTTCTTTCAGCCGGGTTCGGCTTACACATTTGCCTTTCCCGGAATAGGTATTCACTTGGAACCGGGAACATTTACGCCAATAGCTGACAATCCTGCCCGGGTGGATAAATAAAGGAGGTAGATCGGAAACGAAGTATCGATAGTTTTTTCTCACAATTTATGAAGTTCAAAATTATGAAAATTGAGGAGAATGAATATGGCTACAAAACAATTTAAAGGCGTCATTGACCTGGACATCCGCAAATCGACTCCTGATTGGGGACCGTTTACTCCAACCAGGGCTCCGGAAGGCGCGCCAAATATTTTATTCATCCTTTACGATGACACAGGTTTGGCAATGTGGTCGCCGTTCGGTGGCCGGGTAAATATGCCCACCCTGCAGAAATTGGCAGATAAAGGATTGATGTACTCCCAGTGGCACACAACGGCGCTGTGCTCACCTACCCGTGCCACAATCCTGACCGGGCGAAACCACCACCTCTGTGGTATGGCCGCCATCACCGAGGGGGCTAATGGGTTCCCTGGCGCATCCGGACGGATCGCCCGATGAAGCAGCTACTGTAGGTCAGATCCTTCAAGATGGTGGCTGGAGCACCTTCTGGCTGGGCAAAAACCACGATGTCGCTGAGACAGACGTTGCGCCAGGCGCGAGCCGTAAACTTTGGCCACTGAATAAAGGCTTTGACCGGTTCTATGGTTTTCTGGGTGGCGAGACAAACAACTGGTACCCTGACCTGGTGGAAGATAATCACTTCATCGAACAACCATACACCCCGGAAGAGGGCTACCACCTCTCCAAAGACCTGGCTGACAAGGCTATCGAAATGCTCAAGAACCAGAAAGCCAGCAACCCTTCCAAGCCGTGGTTCATGTGGTGGTGCCCTGGTGCCAACCATGCCCCCCATCATTGCCCGCAGGAATATATCGATAAGTACAAAGGTAAATTCGATGATGGCTATGAAGCTTACCGCGAGTGGGTTTTGCCCCGTATGATCGAGAAGGGAGTTCTACCCAAAGGTACCACGCTTACTCCGATCAATCCCATGCCTTCCGACCAGGCCAATCCTGCGGACGCAGTGCGTCCCTGGAATTCACTCAACGCTGATGAGAAAAAATTGTTCTGCCGGCTGGCTGAGGTCTATGCCGGGTTCTCGGAATATACTGATGCCCAGGCTGGTCGCATCATAGACTACCTGGAGCAGACCGGTCAGCTTGATAACACCCTCATCTTCTATGCAGCCGATAACGGCGCCTCGGGAGAGGGAACACCCAACGGGTCGGTCAACGAGAATAAATTCTTTAATGGTTTTCCTGATGACCTTGCTGAAAACCTGAAGCTTCTCGACAAGCTGGGCAGCCCGGATACCTACGAGCACATTCCAACCGGATGGGCGGTAGCTTTTTCGACGCCTTTCAAGATGTTCAAGCGCTACTCTGAATATTCGGGTGGTACCTGCGACCCAATGGTGATCTCCTGGCCCAAGGGCATCAAGGCACGCGGAGAGGTCCGGAATCAATATCACCATTCCACCGATATTGTCCCGACCATCCTGGAAGTTTGCGGCTTGGAGATGCCCAAGGTTTATAAGGGTGTCGAACAGTACCCGCTTTCGGGTGTCTCGATGCGTTACAGCTTTGAGACAAAACCGGATGGACCCACACAGAAAAAGGTTCAGTATTATTCCATGTTGGGGACGCGCGGAATCTGGAAGGATGGCTGGAGAGCAGCCGCGGTACATGCTCCTCTGACGGATAAAGGCCACTTTGAGGATGATCGTTGGGAGCTTTATCACGTGGACGTTGACCGCTCGGAGTCAAAAGATTTAGCCAGTGAAAACCCTGAGAAAGTGAAGGAACTCGTTAATGTCTGGTTTGAAGAGGCGAAGAAGAATAATGTGCTACCCATCGACGACCGCTCACCCCTGGTGCAACTCACCCTGCCGCGGCCATCAGAAGAATCGCCTCGAGACCGGTATACCTATTACCCCGGCGCGGTTGCAGTTCCGGAAGGGGTCGCTGCCAACGTGCGCGGCCGCTCTTACAAGATTCTGGCGGATGTTGAGATCACCGATCCTAACTGTTCCGGGGTGATTTTCGCCCATGGTTCACGCTTCGGTGGTCACTCGCTGTTCATCAAGGACAAGAAGCTATATTACGTCTACAACTTCCTGGGTATTCCCCCTGAACAGCAGTTCATCTCCGGCGAACTCAAGCCCGGTAAATATACGCTGGGAATGGAGTTCGTCCGCGAGAGCATGGGCAAGTTCCATGAATCAATCGGTAAGGCCAAACTCTATGTAAATGATAAAGTTGTAGCCGAAGGACCGATGCGTGCGCAGGTGGGCAAGTTCACCCTTTGTGGTGATGGCCTGTGCATTGGGTACGATAGTGCTGATGCGGTCAGTAAGGAATATAAAGCCCCCGGGAAGTTCAAAGGCGGGAAGATCCTTTTTGTCGAAGTCTATGTCGGGAATGAGGAATACCGCGACCTCGAGTTGGAGGCTCAGGGAGCTTACGCAAGAGACTGATCAGAAAGAAACAGGTTAATATGTATCCAGGGGTGCAGGTCACTTGCAAGTGATCTGCACCCGTTCAAAATTAAGGCGAGAAGATCCAAGGAGATATTATGACACTCGTAGAATTTTTTGAAACCATCGCCAAGATATCCGGGTTGCTATTTGTGGTCACCAGCATGCTGGCGATGGGTTTGAACCTTACCATGACGCAGATCGTCCAGCCGCTTAAGAATATCCGCCTGGTGGTTTTGGCGTTATTGGCCAATTTTGTACTCGTGCCACTGCTGGCGTACTTGATCCTGATGGTGATCCCACTGGAACAATCGTTGAGAGTGGGTTTGATCGTTCTTTCCACCGCAGCCGGCGCGCCTTTCCTGCCCAAGCTTGTAGTGGGTGCCAAAGGGAATGTTGCCTTCGCGGTGGGGTTGATGGTCCTGCTGATGGTCGTGACCATCATCTACATGCCCCTGGTCCTCCCGCTCCTCCTGCCGGGTGTTTCCGTCGATCCCTGGCAGATCGCGGAATCGCTCATTGTGCTGATGCTCATCCCGCTGGCGATCGGCCTGCTGATTAAATCGCACTCTCCGGATACCGCTGCAACCTACCAGCCTCTGATGGCGAAAGTATCCAGCCTGGCGATGCTCGTCCTGTTGGTGGTTGGATTGGGGTTGAATCTTTCCAGCATCATCAGCTTTATCGGCACAGGCGGCATCCTGGCGTTGGTCCTGTTCATCATCGGATGTTTCCTGATCGGTTTCCTCTTTGGCGGGCGGGATGCAGGCAACCGCAGCGTGATGAGTCTGGGAACAGCTCAGCGTAACGTCTCGGCGGCCATTGTTGTTGCTGCCGCCAATTTTTCCGGCACGAATACTCTTTCATTCGTACTCGTCGGCGCCATCCTGCTGCTGCTGATCCTGCTGCCAACTGCCAAACGGCTGGGCGCGAGAGTGCAGGATAAAGATCCTGTTACACCGTAATAATAGGGTAAATAAATGAGCGAGAATCTACCTACCTGGAATGATGGGAAATCAAAAAGTGCTATTCTGGATTTTGTAAAGAAAGTTACCACGGCAGACAGCCCAACATATGTGCCACCCGCCGATCGAATTGTAACTTTCGATAACGATGGGACACTCTGGCTGGAGAAACCTCTCTACATCCAGCTCCAACATGGACTGCAGGCTATTGGTAAAGCAGCGGTGGAAAAACCCGAACTGCGTGACCGACAGCCGTTCAAAGCCGTTTACGAGAAGGATATGGCCTGGCTGGGGAAGGTCGCGGCGGATTACACCAAAGGGGATCCTTCAGGTTTGTTTATCCTGGTTTCCGGTTTGACTGAAGTATTGGAAGGGGTTACCGTCGAAGCGTTTATGGCGGAGGTGCAGGAATTCCTGTCCAACGCACAAGATCCCCGGTTCAAAAAAGTATATAAACAATTAACCTACAAACCGATGGTGGAACTTGTCCATTATTTGCAGGAGAGCGGTTTTCAAGTCTATATAACCTCTGGCGGCGGGCGTGATTTTATCCGCGCTGTCTGCGAGGAGATCTATAACATTCCCCGAAGCATGGTCATTGGGAGCACCGTAAATTTCAAATATGCTGAAGATGCCCAGGGGGTACCCCAGGTGCTGCGAACGAAGGAGGTCGAACAGCCCATCGATGATGGTCCGGGCAAGCCACCGCACATTCATCGTGCCATCGGCCGGCGTCCGGTCATGGCTGCTGGGAATTCCGACGGTGATATCCATATGCTCCAGTACACTCGAGGGCATAAGGGACCTTCCCTTGCTCTCTTGGTGCACCATGATGATGCCGAACGCGAGTATGCCTATGACAGTGGCTCGGAAAAAGCCCTGCAGCTTGCCAAGCAAGCTGGTTGGATCGTGGTCAGCATGAAGAATGACTGGAAAACGGTGTTTGAATAGAGAGATTATCCGGGGAGAAGATGGGAGCAGCGAATTGCAACAGCGATCATTTTGGAAAAGCGGAATCCACCGTCCCTGCAAAAAGGTCCCACTAAAAAAATGTTGAACTCACACAATCCATAAATATCGATTCGCAGGCGTAGTCAACTAAAGTAAAATTCATTTTGAAGCAGTATATTTATATAGCGATTTTTGGACCACAGGAAAAGGAGAAAAAAATGACAAACCAACCAGATCGGCACTTACGGGCGCAACTGCCCATCCCCGAAGTACCCAAACCTGGATTGACCACGTATGATGCCAAAGACCCGGATACCAGGTTTCCACCCATCGAACCGCTGCGACCGCCAGCGGGAGCGCCAAATGTTTTGGTCGTCCTGCTCGATGATGTTGGTTTTGGCGCGTCCAGCGCTTTTGGCGGCCCGGCCTACACGCCAAACTTTGAGAAGCTGGCTGCTGGGGGATTGAAATACAACCGCTTCCACACCTGTGCCCTGTGCGCCCCCACACGCCAGGCGCTGATGACCGGCCGCAATCACCATTCCGTCGGAATGGGGAACATCACCGAAACCGCCACCGCAGCTCCCGGTCAAAGCTCGCTGCGGCCCAATACCAAAGCGCCGGTTGCGCTGACCCTGAAACTGAACGGCTATTCCACGGCCATGCTTGGCAAGTGTCATGAAGTGCCGGTGTGGGAATCCAGCCCGATGGGACCCTTCGAGCACTGGCCTGCCGGAGGCGGCGGCTTCGAATACTTCTACGGCTTTATTGGCGGCGAGAACAACCAGTGGGACCCTGCGCTGTATGAGGGTACGACCCCGATCGAACCACCCAGGACCCCCGAAGAAGGTTATCACCTCACCGAAGACCTGGCTGACCATGCAGTAAATTGGATCCGCCAGCAGAAAGCGCTGATGCCGGATAAACCCTTCTTCATGTACTTCTCGCCAGGTGCCACGCATGCCCCCCACCATGTGCCAAAGGAATGGGCGGATAAATATAAAGGCAAATTTGCCCACGGCTGGGATAAGCAGCGCGAGATCACCTTCAAGAAACAGAAAGAACTGGGTGTGATTCCGCAGGACTGCGAACTGACCAAACGCCATGCCGAGATCCCTGCCTGGGATGAAATGCCCGCGCAGCTCAAGCCGGTGCTGGAGCGCGAGATGGAAGTCTATGCCGGGTTCCTCGAACATACCGACTATCATACCGGACGGGTGATCGACGCAATTGCAGATCTAGGCATCCTGGAAGACACCCTGATCTACGTGATCATCGGCGATAACGGCGCGAGTGCCGAAGGGACCTTGAACGGCGCCTTCAACGAAATGGCGAACTTCAACGGCATGGCTGCCCTGGAAACACCGGAGTTCATGCTTTCCAAGATGGACGAGTTCGGTTCACCCGAGTCCTACAACCACTATGCTGTGGGTTGGGCCTGGGCGATGGATACACCATATCAATGGACAAAGCAGGTGGCTTCCCACTGGGGCGGCACCCGTAACGGCACCATCGTGCACTGGCCCAAGGGCATTAAGGAGAAGGGCGGCTTGCGAAACCAGTTCAGCCACGTGATCGATGTTGCCCCCACGATCCTGGAAGCGGCGGGCATTCCCGAGCCGGTCTCGGTCAACGGTGTGACCCAATCACCGATGGAAGGCACCAGCATGATCTACAGCTTCAACCAGGCTGCAGAACCCGAACGTCACGACGTGCAGTACTTTGAGATGTTTGGCAACCGCGGTATTTATTACAAGGGCTGGAGCGCTGTCACCAAGCATCGCATACCCGTGGCAGATGGTCGGGCAGAAGATGGTCGCTTTCGACGATGACATTTGGGAGTTATACGACGGCAGCAAGGATTGGTCGCAGGCGCGTGACCTCTCCAAGGAGAATTCAGATATGCTGCGCAAGCTGCAGCGGCAGTTCCTGATCGAGGCCGTCAAGTACAACGCTCTCCCGTTGGACGATCGTCAGGTTGAGAGGATCGATCCTCACTCCGCCGGTCGGCCGACACTGATCCAGGGCAACACGCAGTTGTTCTTCCCCGGCATGGGCCGCCTTTCAGAGAACAGCGTGATCAGCATCAAGAACAAATCATTCTCCATTACCGCCGAAGTTGAAATCGGCAGCAAACCCGCCAACGGCGTCATCATCGCACAGGGTGGCAGGTTCGGCGGGTGGAGCGTGTATGCAAAAGACGGCAAACTCAAGTTCACCTACAACGTTCTCGGCATCCACGAATTCCCGACCGAGGCCACCGTTGCGATCCCACAGGGCAAGCACCAGGTACGCATGGAGTTCGCCTATGATGGCGGCGGCCTGGCTAAGGGCGGCAACGTGACCCTTTTCTATGACGGCAAGGAAGTGGGCAAAGGCCGGGTGGCGGCCACGCAGGCAATGATCTTCTCGGCTGACGAGACAACGGATATTGGTTACGAGTCCGGTACACCGGTGACGCCTGATTACAGCACAAAAGACAGCAAGTTCAACGGGAAGATAAATTGGGTGCAGCTGGATGTGGGCAAGGATGATAACGACCACTTCATCGATCCCGAGGAGCGGTTCCGAATCGCTATGGCCCGGCAGTAGGGAAGTACCGAAATCCAGAAGGCGATTTCGGATTGGAGAATATAAAAAATTATCTATTCGGAAAGGATGTGTATCACATGAAAAAAGATCTACTTCTTGGGCTTGGCATTGGCTTCTTTGGGGGAGTGCTGGTCGGTGGACTCACCGCCCTGCTGCTCGCTCCCGTCTCGGGCGAGGAAATGCGCGGGGAGATCCGTGATCGCGCGGCGGCTTCGGGGCACTACCTGAAGGAATCCTACGATCAGGCCAGCGATTGGGTTGTGGATCAGACCGGGAAGCTGCGCAAGGTCCAGCCTGCCGAAGGCATGCCGGGAAGCGTTTAAGGTTTCACGCATGCCCTGCGGGTTTTCGCTTGCCTGCGGGGCATCGCTGAATTAATGGATCTCCCCGGGGTTTCCGGGAACGATCAAAAGGAGAATTAAAATGCAGAAAAATAATTCAGGTTGTTTGACCGCTGCTGTCACCGGCTTTTCCAGGCTGTTCCTGCTCTTCGCCTGGATCGCCCGCCCGGTTGCCTTCGACGCCGCCTTCGGCTCGTGGATCTGGCCCTGCCTGGGCTTCCTGATCCTGCCCTTCACCACGCTGATGTACCTGATCCTGATCACCAATGGCGCCACCCGCACAATTTCTGGGATCGACTGGCTTTGGCTCATCCTGGCGGTGGTGGTCGATCTATCCTCCATGGCGGTTGCCGGCGCTGCAAACCGGGATAAGATCCCCCAGGGCTACCCGGGCTCTGTTCCTCCGCAGGCTCCCCCGCCCCCCGCGCAGTAATCGGGAATTCCCAGTTTTCTACAGCGAGGCTGCCCACGCAGCCTCGCTGATCTCCCCGATAGCCCTTTACCATGCGGGTTATCGGAATCAGTTACGCCTGGAACATGGAATTGGCAAAAGGAAGATAGTATGAACATCAATAAAAGATCATTCGGTTTCGGTATCGTATTCACCCTGGGGGTAGCAGCCTTCCTGTTCCTTGGAACCAGAATCGCATACTCAACTTCTCCGCTTCTCGCCTTTGGAGCAGCCACGCAAACCCCCACACCTCCCGCCGGACAGCCTATACCGGTCAAACCCATAGCCGGACTTAGTTCTTTAACAGCCACAGCCAAGATCAATGCCAACGGGTTGATCAACAGCGAAAAAGTCGATGGGGACCTCAACGCTGTTATCGCCACCAACTCCCAGGGTCAGAGCAAGATCACGGTGACCGGCAGTCTGCTTGGTACCATAGCCGCCCAAATGGGAGGTTCGGTGGTGGGGTTGTTCACGCCATCCAGTGTAGATATTTATAAAGTACCCACCGGCAGCTATATTGTCATCAACAGCCTGATCCCGGTGTGCGTGAAACCCTCCGATCCTGCAGCTACGGAAGCGCTGAATGAGTTTAGTCCGCAGGGGCTGATGAGCATGCTCACCAACCGGGATGTTGCCCGCGGGAAACTGATCGGCCAGGAAACCTACAACAGCCAGGCGCTCAATCACTATCTGCTGAATGGCGACGCCTTTCTGGCAGCTGCCAAAAAGAGCAGCGATCCAAAACTGAAAGCCTTCGGAGATGCGCTGTGGGACGCAGGGGATGCAGATCTGTATGTGGATTCAAAAGAGCTCTACCCGGTTGCCTTCCATAATAATTTCAGCGGCACATTCGCGCCTCTGGGTTTCGAAGGGAATTTTGATGTCAGCGTCCAGCTTACAGGTGTGAACACCAACCCGGCCATCACCCTGCCGGCATCCTGCAAAAACCCGATCACTACCTGATCGATCCAGCGTTTGATCGCTTCCGATCACCAATCCTCTCCGTAACCGCGGTTTGGATGATTTCCCCTTACAATAGAACAACCGGAATCATTTTCGGAGCATCTTTATGAGGAGTCAACCCCAGCGATGACCCACAGCCGAAAATTGAATCGCGCGACGACCTATGCCGGATCTTATGTCGGGTTTGACCGTGGCGCTGGCGATCGTTCCCGAGGGCATGGCATCCACGCTTACCACTGGGGTGCACCCGGAGGAACAGCATTAAACCGGAATGCCGACCACAACCGCCGCCGCATGGACTAGCAGGGTTTCATAATGCAAGAACAGGATGTTTCAAAGCAGGTTACTGGTTGATCATGCGCCGATATCCATAATCAGGAGCAACGAACTTGGCTGAATTTCCCCCACCCCCAAAAACTTACCCCAAGGATGCCCCCCGCGCATTCCACCTGCTGGCCAAGCCCACCGGCGCCACCTGCAACCTGGATTGTAAATACTGTTTCTTTCTCTCCAAGGAATTGCTCTATCCCGACAGCCGCTTCCGCATGACGGATGAGGTGCTGGAAGGCTATATCCGCGGGCTGCTGGAAGCCCACCAGGAGCCCGAGGTGACCATCGCCTGGCAGGGCGGGGAGCCCACCCTGATGGGGTTGGATTTCTTCAAGCGCTCCGTGGAGCTGGTGAAAAAATATCGCCACCCGCGGCAGCAGGTCGCATATAACATCCAGACGAACGGGATCAAGGTGGATGACGCTTTCGCGGCTTTCTTCAAGGAGAACAACTTCTTGGTGGGGCTGAGCATGGATGGGACCCCGGAAATGCACGATACCTACCGGGTGAACAAGGGCGGGCAGGGCACCCACAAACGCGTGCTGAAAGCCTGGAACATCCTCAATGAACACAAGGTGGATGTCAACATCCTGACTACGGTCAACGCAGCCAATGCGGATCATCCCCTGGAGGTCTATCGCTATTTCCGCGACGAGATCAAAGCGCAGTACATGCAGTTCATACCCATCGTGGAGCGCTCCACCGCCGAGATGCTGCCCCTGGCGAATGAGGGCTGGGGGGAACGCCCTGGAAACCGGCCGCTATACACGCAGGCGGGCGACCTGGTGACCGAGCGCACGGTCAAGCCGGAACAATACGGGCGCTTCCTGGCAGCGATCTTTGACGAGTGGGTACGCAAGGATGTGGGCAAAATATTTGTGATCAACTTTGATGTCTCACTGGCCAGCTGGATGGGTCAGCCAAGCATGTGCATCTTCCAGAAGACCTGCGGCGACGCCCTGGCGATGGAGCACAACGGCGACCTGTATTCCTGCGACCATTTTGTGGAGCCGAGGTTACCTGCTGGGAAATATCCGGGAAAAGCACATGGTGGAAATGATCGCCTCCCCGCAGCAGCGCAAATTCGGGCGGGATAAATTTGACACGCTGCCCAAATACTGCCGCGAGTGCGAGGTGCTGTTTGCCTGTTACGGGGAGTGCCCGCGCAACCGCTTCATTCACACCCCGGATGGCGAAGCCGGGCTTGAATTACCTGTGCGCCGGATACAAGTTCTTCTTCAAGCACATCGATAAACCCATGAAAGCGATGGCTGATCTGCTGCAGCAGGGCAGGTACGCAGACGAGGTGATGGGCATCCTGGCGGAGCAGGAAAAGCAAGCCCGGAAGCATGGACGGTAGATCTCCGCCTGTTTAAACGTTGCTCCGCCCCGGATACGCCCGCGGCAGGGTATTGCCAACCGCTTTTCGGCTTTATGTTTTCGGGTTGCCTACAGCAATGTATCCAGGATATCGATCATTTCCTGGTCGCCGCCGGCTGAAGGCGCCCAATCGACCCGCACCACCTCGACATCCTGAACCTCCAGGTTATCGGCAAAGCCGGATAGACCGAGGTTGATCGCCACCAGGGGCTCATTGAGAAGGTTTTCCACTTTATTTTCCATCAGGATTATTTCCTTCTTGATCAACTCGGTGCAGAAAGAAACCGCACTCGCGTTGCTGTGAAAAACGATGACCCCGGCTTCCCGCAGCATTTTTGTTTGCAGTTCCAGATCCTGGAGATCCCCAGACCCGTCCCGCAAACCGAGGCGACTACGCTTAGGAATCCACCCCGCTCACGGGCAATTCTTTTCGCTTCAATGATGGACTCCAAAAGGTCTCCGACCGGGTCGAGAGAAGCATTTACTCCAAGTATGAAATCAAGGAGCAATATCGCCACCGATGGGTCCCGGGCTTCGGATAGAATGCGCTGACTGCGCCAGGTGCCATCGATCATCGGGTGTGGCCGGCCACGGGTGTAAAAATCATCACCCATATCCACCACGCTGTGTTCACGGCTCTTTTCGGGATGCTCCAGGCCGAATTTCTTGTCAAGCGGGGAGTTTGAAAATACCTGCAAACCTGCCTGGCGCATGATCTGCTGGGATTGATAACAAAAGGTCCCGCCTGCGAACAACCCGCGTAAATAGCGTTGCTCACCCGACCACGCCGAACTTTCCG
>CAWDZA010000020.1:0-15367 GCA_963806635.1 uncultured Chloroflexia bacterium
ATCGCCGATATGTGCCAACAACCCGGTCAGACGCATGCGGTCACGGACCGAACTGCGTACCTGGGAAAAAAACATTTCTATTCCTACCTGGCGCAGATCACTGATCAGGGCCGTCAGCATATCGGAGGTGCCGATATCCAGGTCGGCACTGGCCCCCAGGTCTAGAAGGATTGCCTGCGGAGGGTTTCTTTGGTCAGTCCGAGGATTTGCGTGCGGGCGACGTTCGCATTAAAGAAATAAAGCGGTGCATCCAGGCGCAGGATCACCAATCCGGGGATCAACTCGGCTTCCTTGTTGCGGCTGATATCTCCGTACTCACCGGGAGCGCCGGGCCGCCTGCCGAGCGTCGCAATATACGGCCGGCTGGCGCGGTACAGCAGCATCACGACAGAAAGCAAAACCGCGATCATCAAACCGGTCATGACATCCGAGGAGACCACACCGATAAGGGCGGTGAGAGCCAGGTAAAAATCCGTTTTGCGCTGGTAATAATAGCGCTTGATCTCGGTTACATTGAATAGACCCAGGATCGAGCTTAGGACAATGGCTCCCAGTACGGCTGTCGGTAGGTTTTTTAGTAAAGGTGCCAGGAAGAGAACCACCAGCAGGATCAAACCAGAGCTCACCAGTGAAGAAAGCTGGGTACGCTCACCTGCGTCTTCGCCGCTGGCGGTGTTGGAGAGGCTCATATCAATGGTGATCCCGCGGAAAAGACCTGAAGTGATATTGGCTGCTCCCATTGCCAGAAGCTCCTGATCGGCATCTATCTCGTAATGATATTTCGCTGCGAAAGAACGGGCGGTACCAAGCGTTTCGCCGGCTGCCAGGAACACGATCCCCATCGCGCCTCCAATAAGGAAAGGGATCATATTGATATCAATTTTTGGAATACCCGGGATGGGCATTCCGGTCGGAATTGTTCCGACAATGGAAACGCCATAGAGGGCATTAAGATCGAAATATGAGGTGACCACAATCCCCAGGATCAGCGCGATCAGCGCGCCAGGAACCAGGGGAAAGAAGCGCTTAATGGTAAAGATTAGGACGATCGCTCCCACCCCGAGCATCAGGGAGTAGATGTTAGTTTGGGGAAGTTTGGAAATTAGCTGTGCCACCTGCTCGAAGAAATTCCCGCTGCCGCCGGACACCCCGAATACCTTGGGAAGCTGGCTCATGGCGATTAGGCAGGCGACCCCGAACACGTACCCTGTCATCACGGATTTAGCCAGGAAATCGGAGATGAAACCCAATTTAAGCAGGGAAAGAACCAGAAGTATGACCCCAACCGTTATCGCCAGAGCAGAGGTCAGCGCCATCAGGCTAGCCGGGTCCCCGGCTGCCAGGGGCGCAACCACTGCCAGCGACATGATTGACATGGTGGAACTGGTGGTGACCTTCATATGGCGGCTGGTTGCCAGCAGGGCGTAGGCAGCCATGCCGACGATCGCCGAATACAACCCTGCCTGGGGTGGGACACCTGCCATCTGGGCGTAGGCCATGGCGACCGGGATCATGATCATCCCGACCACCAGCCCGGAGATAAGATCATCCCGCAGCCATGCACGCTGGTAGGTTCGCAGCCAACCAATGCTCGGGATATATCGAATTAACTTCTTCCTTTTAAAGAAATCGTTAATCATTGCCTTCCCCACTCCAATTCGAAAAAATTCTTACCATATTATTGACTATTTTTCACCATGAGGAAAGAGCATCCTGTTGAAATATCAGCCCTGTGAATGATCTGTCCTGCTCGAATGATATATTAAGCATACATCTTTTTTGATATAAAAATCAACAATCTGCGGACGATTAATTCTACAAATAATCCTAAAATTATCCTAGTGGAATGAGAATTATATTAATTTATGGCTTTCTTGAAAGGAGAAATCGATCTATGACTACTGCTGCAGCAAAACCCCGACCGGTGGAAGGGCCCGGCGCCCCTCCCAATGCGATGAAGATCCTGTTTACGCTGGTCATTGTTGCGTCGGTGGCAAACCTCCCGCTGGCGATGGCCAATGTTGCCCTGCCATCAATTGGGGCGTAACTTTCAATGCTTCCCAGATCGAGCTAAATCTGGTGGCTGTGGCCTATTCCCTCGGACTAGCCTGCTCCGTCCTCTGGCTCGGTGCTCTGGGTGACCGCTACGGCCGCAAGATGATGGCGATCCTGGGTGTTGCGCTCGCGATCCCCGCCGCACTCATCAGTGGGTTTGCCCCCACGATCCAGGTCCTGTTTGTGGGGCGCCTTTTCGGCGGGTTCGCGGCGGGAATGGCCTACCCCACCACCCTGGCTTTGATCGCAGCCTTATGGGGACCGGGGGAAGCCCGGACACGCGCGATCGCCATGTGGGCTGCGCTGGGTGGCGCCATCTCGGTTTCGGGACCTCTATTAGCTGGCGTGATCCTGCATTTTGCAACCTGGCCCTGGGTTTTCTTCATTGTAATCCCGCTCGCGGCGGTGGCAGTATTCCTGGCACTGCGCAATATTCCTGCCCACGTCAATGAGACCACCGAGAAGGTGGATAACTTTGGCGGCATCCTCTCAGTGATCCTGGTCGGGTCATTTGTGCTCGCGATCAACTTCATCACCATGGCGCAATACAAGACTGTGGCTATTGAGCTCCTGGTGGTTGCTATGATTATCAGCGGTGGTTTTTATCATCCGTCAGCGCCGCGCCAAATTCCCGCTGTATGATCTCAAGTATGCAGCCCGCCCGACGTTCTGGGTGGCGGCGGTTGCAGGGATCATCATCTTCGGCTCGCTGATGGGCGCCATGTTCATCGGCCAACAGTACATGCAGGATGTACTCGGTATGGGAACAGTGCAATCTGCCCTGCCGCCGATTTTCGCGGGGCGATGATGATCCTGGCTGCGCCGCGCTCGGCAAAGATGGTGGAATCGATCGGCTCCCGTGCCACGCTCCTGCGCGGCTATGTTTTTATCCTGATCGCTTTCCTGATCATGCTGTTCTTCTGGGGGGAAGGCACCTCCTTCTGGGTGGTGGTGATCGCATTCATGTTCGTCGGGGTTGGGATCGGCCTATCCGGGACCCCAGCGTCACGTTCGCTCACCGGGTCGGTTCCGGCCATTAAAGCCGGCATGGCTTCCGGTACGGCCGACCTGCAGCGCGACCTGGGCGGCGCAATCTTTACCGCGCTCTTTGGCGCGCTCCTGGCGGCTGGTTACGCGGCTTCGATGTCCGCCGCCATCGCCGCGGCTCCGGCAGGTGCGGAGACTCCCCCCGCTGCCATCAGCGGCCTGACCATGTCCTACGCTGGCGCACAAACCGTGGCAGCCGAATACCCGCAGTACGCCACGCAGATCACCGCTGCGGCGAAATCCTCCTTCCTGGCAGGTGACCAGAATGCTTATATAGCTGGGATCCTCGCCGTGCTTCTTGGCGCTGCCCTGGTGTTTTTCATTTTCCCGAAGGTGGAGAAGGAGCGCACCCTGCAGGAGGAGTATCACAAGGAGGATAATGCTGGCTAAACCTTAGCAACAACAAAAACGGAAAGACAGGCATGGTAGGGCTATGGCCTTCCATGCCTGATCTAAATCTCATCTTTATGGAGTTAATAATATGAACATTGGATCTGAATGGACCTATCTCGTTTCCTTCCTCTCGGTAGGCAGCTTTGTGATCATCGACCTGATCGCGGCCACCACCAACGCCCTGAACGGGGCTCTGCTTGCCCAGCGACCGGATTATTACAAGGGACGCCAGTGGACCATCGTGGGCATCATCATCCTGGCGATCTTCGGCGGCATCGGCGGCGGTGTTTCGCGCGATGTTCTGCTTAATAAAATACCGGGTGCGCTGACGAATCCCTGGTACCTCATCCTGTGCATCCTGGCCGCGATCGTGGGGATGTTGATTTCCTTCAAGGGTGGGCAGAAATTCCGGGAAACTTTCTACCAGTTCATGACCGCCTTCTCGCTGCCCTGGTACGCCTGCATGGGGGTGAGCGCTGCCCTGGCCGCGGGCTTGCCGGATATTGGCGCTGTACTTGTCGGAATCGTTGGTCCTACCGCCGGGCGGTACTTGATCGATATCACCGCCGAAAAAACTGCCCCGCAGTTCCGCCGGTCAGAGTGGTTCGTGGGGACGGCTGTCCTGACTTCGATCGCTTACCTCATCTGTGAAAAGTATTTTGGCCTATCCATCTGGCCTTCGACCCTGATCGCCTTCGCCATTGGATTCCTCTTCCGTGTGGCAGCCCTGTGGTTTGCCTGGGAGGAGCCGTTGCCACGTATCCCTGCCGAGGTGAAGGGTGAGGTCAAGCCACGCGAATCTCTGAAGGAAAAAATGGAACCTGGTTGGGAACCAAAATATGAGTAAACGTTACTCATTAAAAACAATTCAAGAGAATTAATACGAAAAAGGAGAGAATGAATATGGCTACAAAACAATTTAAAGGCGTCATTGACCTGGACATCCGCAAATCGACTCCTGATTGGGGACCGTTTACTCCAACCAGGGCTCCGGAAGGGGCGCCAAATATTTTATTCATCCTTTACGATGACACAGGTTTGGCAATGTGGTCGCCGTTCGGTGGCCGGGTAAATATGCCCACCCTGCAGAAATTGGCGGATAAAGGATTGATGTACTCCCAGTGGCACACAACGGCGCTGTGCTCACCTACCCGTGCCACAATCCTCACCGGGCGAAACCACCATCTCTGCGGTATGGCTGCGATCACCGAGGGAGCCAACGGGTTCCCAGGCGCATCCGGACGGATGCCCGATGAAGCAGCTACGGTAGGTCAGATCCTTCAAGATGGTGGCTGGAGCTACCTTCTGGCTGGGCAAAAACCACGATGTCGCTGAGACAGACGTTGCGCCAGGCGCGAGCCGTAAACTTTGGCCACTGAATAAAGGCTTTGACCGGTTCTATGGTTTTTTGGGTGGCGAGACTAACAACTGGTACCCTGACCTGGTGGAAGATAATCACTTCATCGAACAACCATACACCCCGGAAGAGGGCTATCACCTCTCCAAAGACCTGGCTGATAAGGCTATCGAAATGCTCAAGAACCAGAAAGCCAGCAACCCTTCCAAACCGTGGTTCATGTGGTGGTGCCCCGGTGCCAATCATGCACCTCATCATTGCCCGCAGGAATATATCGACAAGTACAAGGGAAAATTCGATGATGGCTATGAAGCTTACCGCGAGTGGGTGCTGCCCCGTATGATCGAGAAGGGAGTTCTACCCAAAGGTACCACGCTTACTCCGATCAATCCCATGCCTTCCGACCAGGCCAATCCTGCGGACGCAGTGCGTCCCTGGAATTCACTCAACGCTGATGAGAAAAAATTGTTCTGCCGGTTGGCAGAAGTTTATGCTGGGTTCTCGGAATATACTGACGCCCAGGCTGGGCGCATTCATTGACTACCTGGAAGAGACTGGTCAGCTTGAAAACACCCTCATCTTTTATGCAGCTGATAACGGCGCCTCGGGAGAGGGAACACCCAACGGGTCGGTCAACGAGAATAAATTCTTTAATGGTTTTCCTGATGACCTTGCTGAAAACCTGAAGCTTCTCGACAAGCTGGGCAGCCCGGATACCTACGAGCACATTCCAACCGGATGGGCGGTTGCTTTTTCCACGCCTTTCAAGATGTTCAAGCGTTACTCTGAATATTCGGGTGGTACCTGCGACCCAATGGTCATCTCCTGGCCCAAGGGCATCAAGGCACGCGGAGAGGTCCGGAATCAATATCACCATTCCACCGATATTGTCCCGACCATCCTGGAAGTTTGTGGCTTGGAGATGCCCAAGGTTTATAAGGGTGTCGAACAGTACCCGCTTTCGGGTGTCTCGATGCGTTACAGCTTTGAGACAAAACCGGATGGACCCACACAGAAAAAGGTTCAGTATTATTCCATGTTGGGGACGCGCGGAATCTGGAAGGATGGCTGGAGAGCAGCCGCGGTACATGCTCCTCTGACGGATAAAGGCCACTTTGAGGATGATCGTTGGGAGCTTTATCACGTGGACGTTGACCGCTCGGAGTCAAAAGATTTAGCCAGTGAAAACCCTGAGAAAGTGAAGGAACTCGTTAATGTCTGGTTTGAAGAGGCGAAGAAGAATAATGTGCTACCCATCGACGACCGCTCACCCCTGGTGCAACTCACCCTGCCGCGGCCATCAGAAGAATCGCCTCGAGACCGGTATACCTATTACCCCGGCGCGGTTGCAGTTCCGGAAGGGGTCGCTGCCAACGTGCGCGGCCGCTCTTACAAGATTCTGGCGGATGTTGAGATCACCGATCCTAACTGTTCCGGGGTGATTTTCGCCCATGGTTCACGCTTCGGTGGTCACTCGCTGTTCATCAAGGACAAGAAGCTATATTACGTCTACAACTTCCTGGGTATTCCCCCTGAACAGCAGTTCATCTCCGGCGAACTCAAGCCCGGTAAATATACGCTGGGAATGGAGTTCGTCCGCGAGAGCATGGGCAAGTTCCATGAATCAATCGGTAAGGCCAAACTCTATGTAAATGATAAAGTTGTAGCCGAAGGACCGATGCGTGCGCAGGTGGGCAAGTTCACCCTTTGTGGTGATGGCTTGTGCATTGGGTACGATAGTGCTGATGCGGTCAGTAAGGAATATAAAGCCCCCGGGAAGTTCAAAGGCGGGAAGATCCTTTTTGTAGAAGTCTATGTCGGGAATGAAGAATACCGCGACCTCGAGTTGGAGGCTCAGGGAGCTTACGCAAGAGACTGATCAGAAAGAAACAGATTAATATGTATCCAGGGGTGCAGGTCACTCGCAAGTGACCTGCACCCGTTCAAAATTAAGGCGAGAAGATCGAAGGAGATATTATGACACTTATAGAATTTTTTGAAACCATCGCCAAGATAGCCGGGTTGCTGTTTGTGGTCACCAGCATGCTGGCGATGGGTTTGAACCTTACCATGACGCAGATCGTCCAGCCGCTTAAGAATATCCGCCTGGTGGTTTTGGCGTTATTGGCCAATTTTGTACTCGTGCCGCTGCTGGCGTACTTGATCCTGATGGTGATCCCACTGGAACAATCGTTGAGAGTCGGTTTGATCGTCCTTTCCACCGCAGCCGGCGCGCCTTTCCTGCCCAAGCTTGTAGTGGGTGCCAAAGGGAATGTCGCCTTCGGGGTGGGGTTGATGGTGCTGCTGATGGTCGTGACCATCATCTACATGCCCCTGGTCCTTCCGCTGCTCCTGCCGGGTGTTTCCGTCGATCCATGGCAGATCGCGGAATCTCTCATTGTGCTGATGCTCATCCCGCTGGCGATCGGCCTGCTGATTAAATCGCACTCCCCGGATACCGCTGCAACCTACCAGCCTCTGATGGCGAAAGTATCCAGCCTGGCGATGCTCGTCCTGTTGGTGGTTGGATTGGGGTTGAATCTTTCCAGCATCATCAGCTTTATCGGCACAGGCGGCATCCTGGCGTTGGTCCTGTTCATCATCGGATGTTTCCTGATCGGTTTCCTCTTTGGCGGGCGGGATGCAGGTAACCGCAGTGTGATGAGTCTGGGAACAGCTCAGCGTAACGTCTCGGCGGCTATTGTTGTTGCTGCCGCCAATTTTTCCGGCACGAATACTCTTGTCATTCGTACTGGTCGGCGCCATCCTGCTGCTGCTGATCCTGCTGCCAACTGCCAAACGGCTGGGTGCGAGAGTGCAGGATAAAGATCCTGTTACACCGTAATAAAGGGTAAATAAATGAGCGAGAATCTACCTACCTGGAATGATGGGAAATCAAAAAGTGCTATTCTGGATTTTGTAAAGAAAGTTACCACGGCAGACAGCCCAACATATGTGCCACCCGCCGATCGAATTGTAACTTTCGATAACGATGGGACACTCTGGCTGGAGAAACCTCTCTACATCCAGCTCCAACATGGACTGCAGGCTATTGGTAAAGCAGCGGTGGAAAAACCCGAACTGCGTGACCGACAGCCGTTCAAAGCCGTTTACGAGAAGGATATGGCCTGGCTGGGGAAGGTCGCGGCGGATTACGCCAAAGGCGATCCTTCCGGTGTGTTTATCCTGGTTTCCGGTTTGACTGAAGTATTGGAAGGGGTTACCGTCGAAGCGTTTATGGCGGAGGTGCAGGAATTCCTGTCCAACGCACAAGATCCTCGGTTCAAAAAAGTATATAAACGATTAACCTACAAACCGATGGTGGAACTTGTCCATTATTTGCAGGAGAGCGGTTTTCAAGTCTATATAACCTCTGGCGGCGGGCGTGATTTTATCCGCGCGGTCTGTGAGGAGATCTATAACATTCCCCGAAGCATGGTCATTGGGAGCACCGTAAATTTCAAATATGCTGAAGATGCCCAGGGGGTACCCCAGGTGCTGCGAACGAAGGAGGTCGAACAACCCATCGATGATGGTCCGGGCAAGCCACCGCACATTCATCGTGCCATCGGCCGGCGTCCGATTATGGCTGCTGGGAATTCCGACGGTGATATCCATATGCTCCAGTACACTCGAGGGCATAAGGGACCTTCCCTTGCTCTCTTGGTGCACCATGATGATGCCGAACGCGAGTATGCTTATGACAGTGGCTCGGAAAAAGCGCTGCAGCTTGCCAAGCAAGCTGGTTGGATCGTGGTCAGCATGAAGAATGACTGGAAAACGGTGTTTGAATAGAGAGATTATCCGGGGAGAAGATGGGAGCAGCGAATTGCAACAGCGATCATTTTGGAAAAGCTGAAATCCATCGTCCCTGCGAAAAGGTCCCACTAAAAAAATGTTGAACTCACACAATCCATAAATATCGATTCGCAGGCGTAGTCAACTAAAGTAAAATTCATTTTGAAGCAGTATATTTATATAGCGATTTTTGGACCACAGGAAAAGGAGAAAAAAATGACAAACCAACCAGATCGGCACTTACGGGCGCAACTGCCCATCCCCGAAGTACCCAAACCTGGATTGACCACGTATGATGCCAAAGACCCGGATACCAGGTTTCCACCCATCGAACCGCTGCGACCGCCAGCGGGAGCGCCAAATGTTTTGGTCGTCCTGCTCGATGATGTTGGTTTTGGCGCGTCCAGCGCTTTTGGCGGCCCGGCCTACACGCCAAACTTTGAGAAGCTGGCTGCTGGGGGATTGAAATACAACCGCTTCCACACCTGTGCCCTGTGCGCCCCCACACGCCAGGCGCTGATGACCGGCCGCAATCACCATTCCGTCGGAATGGGGAACATCACCGAAACCGCCACCGCAGCTCCCGGTCAAAGCTCGCTGCGGCCCAATACAAAAGCGCCGGTTGCGCTGACCCTGAAACTGAACGGCTATTCCACGGCCATGCTTGGCAAGTGCCATGAAGTGCCGGTGTGGGAATCCAGCCCGATGGGACCCTTCGAGCACTGGCCTGCCGGAGGCGGCGGCTTCGAATACTTCTACGGCTTTATTGGCGGCGAGAACAACCAGTGGGACCCTGCGCTGTATGAGGGTACGACCCCGATCGAACCACCCAGGACCCCCGAAGAAGGTTATCACCTCACCGAAGACCTGGCTGACCATGCAGTAAATTGGATCCGCCAGCAGAAAGCGCTGATGCCGGATAAACCCTTCTTCATGTACTTCTCGCCAGGTGCCACGCATGCCCCCCACCATGTGCCAAAGGAATGGGCGGATAAATATAAAGGCAAATTTGCCCACGGCTGGGATAAGCAGCGCGAGATAACGTTCAAGAAACAGAAAGAACTGGGTGTGATCCCGCAGGACTGCGAACTGACCAAACGCCATGCCGAGATCCCTGCCTGGGATGAAATGCCCGCGCAGCTCAAGCCGGTGCTGGAGCGCGAGATGGAAGTCTATGCCGGGTTCCTCGAACATACCGACTATCATACCGGACGGGTGATCGACGCAATCGCAGACCTGGGCATCCTGGAAGACACCCTGATCTATGTGATCATCGGCGATAACGGCGCGAGTGCCGAAGGGACCTTGAATGGCGCCTTCAACGAGATGGCGAACTTCAACGGTATGGCTGCCCTGGAAACACCGGAGTTCATGCTTTCCAAGATGGACGAGTTCGGTTCACCCGAGTCCTACAACCACTATGCTGTGGGTTGGGCCTGGGCGATGGATACACCATATCAATGGACAAAGCAGGTTGCTTCGCACTGGGGCGGCACCCGTAACGGCACGATCGTGCACTGGCCCAAGGGCATCAAGGAGAAGGGCGGCCTGCGCAACCAGTTCAGCCATGTGATCGATGTTGCCCCCACGATCCTGGAAGCGGCGGGCATTCCCGAGCCGGCCTCGGTAAATGGGGTGACCCAATCACCGATGGAAGGTACCAGCATGATCTACAGCTTCAACCAGGCTGCTGAACCCGAACGCCATGACGTGCAGTACTTTGAGATGTTTGGCAACCGCGGTATTTATTACAAGGGCTGGAGCGCTGTCACCAAGCATCGCATACCCTGGCAGATGGTCGGGCAGAAGATGGTCGCTTTCGACGATGACACTTGGGAGTTATATGACGGCAGTAAGGATTGGTCGCAGGCGCGTGACCTCTCAAAGGAGAACCCAGCCATGCTGGCCAAGCTGCAGCGGCAGTTCCTGATTGAGGCGGTCAAGTACAACGCTCTCCCGTTGGACGATCGTCAGGTTGAAAGAATCGATCCTCACTCTGCTGGTCGGCCGACACTGATCCAGGGCAACACGCAGTTGTTCTTCCCCGGCATGGGCCGCCTTTCAGAGAACAGCGTGATCAGCATCAAGAACAAATCATTCTCCATCACCGCCGATGTTGAGATTGGCAGCAAAGGAGCCAACGGCGTCATCATCGCGCAGGGCGGCAGGTTTGGCGGGTGGAGCGTGTATGCCAAGGATGGCAAGCTCAAGTTCACCTACAACGTCCTGGGTATCCACCAATTCCCGACCGAGGCGACAGTTGCGATCCCGCAGGGCAAGCACCAGGTGCGCATGGAGTTCGCTTATGATGGCGGCGGCCTGGCCAAGGGCGGCAACGTTACCCTTTTCTATGACGGCAAAGAAGTCGGCAAAGGCCGGGTGGCAGCCACGCAGGCAATGATCTTCTCGGCTGACGAGACAACGGATATTGGTTACGAGTCCGGTACACCGGTGACGCCTGATTACAGCACAAAAGACAGCAAGTTCAACGGGAAGATAAATTGGGTGCAGCTGGATGTGGGCAAGGATGATAACGACCACTTCATCGATCCCGAGGAGCGGTTCCGAATCGCTATGGCCCGGCAGTAGGGAAGTACCGAAATCCAGAAGGCGATTTCGGATTGGAGAATATAAAAAATTATCTATTCGGAAAGGATGTGTATCACATGAAAAAAGATCTACTTCTTGGGCTTGGCATTGGCTTCTTTGGGGGAGTGCTGGTCGGTGGACTCACCGCCCTGCTGCTCGCTCCCGTCTCGGGCGAGGAAATGCGCGGGGAGATCCGTGATCGCGCGGCGGCTTCGGGGCACTACCTGAAGGAATCCTACGATCAGGCCAGCGATTGGGTTGTGGATCAGACCGGGAAGCTGCGCAAGGTCCAGCCTGCCGAAGGCATGCCGGGAAGCGTTTAAGGTTTCACGCATGCCCTGCGGGTTTTCGCTTGCCTGCGGGGCATCGCTCAATTAATGGATCTCCCCGGGGTTTCCGGGAACGATCAAAAGGAGAATTAAAATGCAGAAAAATAATTCAGGTTGTTTGACCGCTGCTGTCACCGGCTTTTCCAGGCTGTTTTTACTCTTCGCCTGGATCGCCCGCCCGGTTGCCTTCGACGCCGCCTTCGGCTCGTGGATCTGGCCCTGCCTGGGCTTCCTGATCCTGCCCTTCACCACGCTGATGTACCTGATCCTGATCACCAATGGCGCCACCCGCACAATTTCTGGGATCGACTGGCTTTGGCTCATCCTGGCGGTGGTGGTCGATCTATCCTCCATGGCAGCTGCCGGCGCTGCCAACCGGGATAAGATCCCCCAGGGCTACCCGGGCTCTGTTCCTCCGCAGGCTCCCCCGCCCCCCGCGCAGTAATCGGGAAATTCCCAGTTTTCTACAGCGAGGCTGCCCAAGCAGCCTCGCTGATCTCCCCGATAGACCTTTACCATGCGGGTTATCGGAATCAATTACGCCTGGAACATGGAATTGGCAAAAGGAAGATTGTATGAACATCAATAGAAGATCATTCGGTTTCGGTATTGTTTTCACCCTCGCGATAGCAGCCTTCCTGTTCCTGGGAACCAGAATCGCATATTCAACTTCCCCGCTTCTCGCCTTTGGAGCAGCCACGCAAATCCCCACACCTCCCGCTGGACAGCCTATACCGGTCAAACCCATAGCCGGGACTTAGTTCTTTAACAGCCACAGCCAAGATCAATGCCAACGGGTTGATCAACAGCGAAAAAGTCGATGGGGATCTCAACGCTGTTATCGCCACCAACTCCCAGGGTCAGAGCAAGATCACGGTGACCGGCAGTCTCCTTGGTACCATAGCTGCCCAAATGGGAGGTTCGGTGGTGGGGTTGTTCACGCCATCCAGTGTAGATATTTATAAAGTACCCACCGGCAGCTATATTGTCATCAACAGCCTGATCCCGGTGTGCGTGAAACCCTCCGATCCTGCAGCTACGGAAGCGCTGAATGAGTTTAGTCCGCAGGGGCTGATGAGCATGCTCACCAACCGGGATGTTGCCCGCGGGAAACTGATCGGTCAGGAAACCTACAACAGCCAGGCGCTCAATCACTATCTGCTGAATGGCGACGCCTTTCTGGCAGCTGCCAAAAAGAGCAGCGATCCAAAACTGAAAGCCTTCGGAGATGCACTGTGGGACGCAGGGGATGCAGATCTGTATGTGGATTCAAAAGAGCTCTACCCGGTTGCCTTCCATAATAATTTCAGCGGCACATTCGCGCCTCTGGGTTTCGAAGGGAATTTTGATGTCAGCGTCCAGCTTACAGGTGTGAACACCAACCCGGCCATCACCCTGCCGGCATCCTGCAAAAACCCGATCACTACCTGATCGATCCAGCGTTTGATCGCTTCCGATCACCAATCCTCTCCGTAACCGCGGTTTGGATGATTTCCCCTTACAATAGAACAACCGGAATCATTTCCGGAGCATCTTTATGAGGAGTCAACCCCAGCGATGACCCACAGCCGAAAATTGAATCGCGCGACGACCATGCCGGATCTTATGTCGGGTTTGACGGTGGCGCTGGCGATCGTTCCCGAGGGCATGGCATCCACGCTTACCACTGGGGTGCACCCGGAGGAACAGCATTAAACCGGAATGCCGACCACAATCGCCGCCGCATGGACTGGCAGCGTTTCAAAGGCAAGAACAGGATGTTTCAAAGAAGGTTATCGGCTGATCATTCGCCGATATCCATAAACAGGAGCAACGAACTTGGCTGAATTTCCCCCACCCCCAAAAACTTACCCCAAGGATGCCCCCCGCGCATTCCACCTGCTGGCCAAGCCCACCGGCGCCACCTGCAACCTGGATTGTAAATACTGTTTCTTTCTCTCCAAGGAATTGCTCTATCCCGACAGCCGCTTCCGCATGACGGATGAGGTGCTGGAAGGCTATATCCGCGGGCTGCTGGAAGCCCACCAGGAGCCCGAGGTGACCATCGCCTGGCAGGGCGGGGAGCCCACCCTGATGGGGTTGGATTTCTTCAAGCGCTCCGTGGAGCTGGTGAAAAAATATCGCCACCCGGGGCAGCAGGTTTCTTACAATATCCAGACGAACGGGATCAAGGTGGATGACGCTTTCGCGGCTTTCTTCAAGGAGAACAACTTTTTGGTGGGGCTGAGCATGGATGGAACCCAGGAAATGCACGATACCTACCGGGTGAACAAGGGCGGGCAGGGCACACACAAACGGGTGCTGAAAGCCTGGAATATCCTAATGAACACAAGGTGGATGTCAATATCCTGACTACGGTCAACACAGCCAATGCGGATCATCCCCTGGAGGTCTACCGCTATTTCCGCGATGAGATCAAAGCCCAGTACATGCAGTTCATACCCATCGTGGAGCGCTCCACCGCCGAGATGCTGCCCCTGGCGAATGAGGGCTGGGGGGAACGCCCTGGAAACCGGCCGCTATACACGCAGGCGGGCGACCTGGTGACCGAGCGCACGGTCAAGCCGGAACAATACGGGCGCTTTTTATCTGCGATTTTTGATGAATGGGTACGCAAGGATGTGGGCAAAATATTTGTGATCAACTTTGATGTCTCACTGGCCAGCTGGATGGGTCAGCCAAGCATGTGCATCTTCCAGAAGACCTGCGGCGACGCCCTGGCGATGGAGCACAATGGCGACCTGTATTCCTGCGATCATTTCGTCGAGCCAAGATTCAAGCTGGGAAACATCCTGGAAACGCACATGGTGGAAATGATCGCCTCCCCGCAGCAGCGCAAATTTGGGCGGGATAAATTTGATACGCTGCCCAAATACTGCCGCGAGTGTGAGGTGCTGTTTGCTTGTTACGGGGAGTGCCCGCGCAACCGCTTCATCCACACCCCGGATGGCGATCCGGGCTTGAATTACCTGTGCGCCGGGTACAAGTACTTCTTCAAGCACATCGATAAACCCATGAAGCTGATGGCTGATCTGCTGCAGCAGGGCAGGTACGCAGACGAGGTGATGGGCATCCTGGCGGAGCAGGAAAAGCAAGCCCGGAAGCATGGACGGTAGATCTCCGCTAGTTTAAATGTTATCCACCCCGGATAAACCCGCGGGAGAGTATTGCCAACCGCTTTTCGGCTTTTTTTTTCGGATTGCCTACAGCAATGTATCCAGGATATCGATCATTTCCTGGTCGCCGCCGGCTGAAGGCGCCCAATCGACCCGCACCACCTCGACATCCTGAACCTCCAGATTATCGGCAAAGCCGGATAAACCGAGGTTGATCGCCACCAGGGGCTCATTGAGAAGGTTAGCCACGTTATTTTCCATCAGGATTATTTCCTTCTTCTAATCAACTCGGTGCAGAAAGAAACCGCACTCGCGTTGCTCTGAAAAACGATGACCCCAGCTTCGCGCAGCATTTTTATCTGCAGATCCAGATCCTGCAGATCCCCATCCGTCCCGCAAATGGAGGCGACCACGCTTAAGAATCCGCCCCGCTCGCGGGCGATTTTTTTTGCTTCAATGATGGACTCCAAAAGGTCTCCGACCGGGTCGAGAGAAGCATTTACTCCAAGTATGAAATCAAGGAGCAATATCGCCACCGATGGGTCCCGGGCTTCGGATAGAATGCGCTGACTGCGCCAGGTGCCATCGATCATCGGGTGTGGCCGGCCACGGGTGTAAAAATCATCACCCATATCCACCACGCTGTGTTCACGGCTCTTTTCGGGATGCTCCAGGCCGAATTT
>CAWDZA010000021.1:0-235300 GCA_963806635.1 uncultured Chloroflexia bacterium
CACCTGGAATCTCTGGGGCGCAAGTGATCAACTTAACCACCTTTGAATTAAACCATCTTTGATATTCTATAGGATTTGGATTGCGAATTGATTTGATGATTGCGCACCTTTATAGTTAGGATTAATATAGGGACCTTCAATATGAAGACCTATGGCTCGAGATCCTCTTAATTTTTCGTGATGGTCTTTGAAGTTTTCAATTACCTTTGTGATCGCTTGGGAATCAGCAGCCCAGGTTGTGGGATAAAAGGATGTAACTCCGTGTTGTCCGCAATACTTGGACATCATCTCAAGTGAATTGAGATCCCCATCCATAGTGTCACTACCTAAAGCACCATGGAAATGAAGATCGATGAACCCTGGGCATAAATATCGACCAGTAGCTGAAATTTCAATACTTCCCGGATCGTGTTTTAGAGCCGAATTTGATATTTCAATAATTTTCCCGTTTTCAATAATGACATTCATTGCATGGGAAAATTTAAAGTCAGAAAGAAAAGTGACATCATTAATATAAGTTTTCATATTATTAATTAGTGAACCTCATAAAGAATGATACCGTATTTGGATATTAGAAGATCAGGTTGCAGTAACGACTTGTAAAGGATTGGGTAATTTTGAGTCTCTTTTATTATAGAGCATGCAGGTTGCCTTCCTTCCCTTCACCGCTGGTGCAGTTGTGGTGCAGATGGTGTATAAAGCGGTGGAAAATATAGACAGTATAGACTAACCTACCCCCATATATACGACATAATAGACTCTATACCACTATATATACGGTATGGACAAATTTTGAGAGCTCTGGATTTTCCTCTTAATCAGTTGGTTCAGGGTTCAAGTCCCTGGAGGATCATCTTTTTATTTTAATAGGTCGGAGCTTACTCATAGATGGTGGCAATAAATCCCCGACGAGCTCATCTCGATAAAGGATAGATTTAGAAATCTCCCCCACCCACTTGATTCCTTTGCAGTCACTTAATAACCCGGAAACCAATCCACATGTAGAAACGCTTGTTTTCCCCGGTAACAGATAATTTCAATATTAAATCAAGACCTTCTCCCCGATATGCAATGGATCCATCTGTGTGCCCGGTGCTATATGGGAAAATTGAGAAACCACCAATTCCGCATGATGATCATCCCATAAATTATCCTCCGGCCTGCCAAATTCATCCAGGTGAGTCAAGATCACCTTTTTCGGTTTCAAATCCGCACAAAACTGGCACAATTCTCTTATTAAAGGCGGTTTTTCAACAAGGGCACACTTACGCCCTAACCATAGGTGCGCAAAAAGAACATCAACTTCTCCAAAATCCGGAAGAAGGTGCGCCCGGTAATCACGGATATCCCCCGGGAAAAGCCATCTTTTACCCTTACATTCAATCAGGTAACCCATTTCAGAAACTCCGTGTGGCTCGCATTCTGCCGGACGGAGTGGTTCCCAATGAAGGCTCTCAAACGGGGTGATTCGGATGCCTTTGATTATTATGGTTTTCATTTGTACAGGATTTATGACATGCTCTTTCGATATGCCCCCTTTACCGATTACGACACCTTCCATTTCTTCAGGTACGATCCATATGATGGGATAGTTACGTAAGAATCTCACCATGTCCAAATCAAGGTGGTCTGCGTGATCGTGCGTAAGTAGGACAAAATCCAATTTTTCTGCGAGGGACAGACGATCCACCGGTGGGGTTTCAGGCACCCGCCAATTCATGAGCACAGGATCGATCGCCCAACGAATTTTCCCGGTACGCAACAAGTAATTGGCAGAGTAGATCAACCAAACTGCATCACCAGTAGCATCTGAAGACCAATCCTGGATAATTTTCCGAAATAATTCCGGGTATTGATCAATGGCTTTTTGCCGGCGGGTTGCCGTGGAGACGGATCCAATTTCAAAAGGCGCCATGGTTGTATTTCGAATGGATCAACTCCTCCACATCTGCCATGGATCTGTGGAAAGGTCCCAAATTCTCCATTTTTAAGCTGGTTACCGCCGCAGACCACCTACCGGCTTGTTGTGGTGGATTGGTCAACCGCGCAGCCATATAAGACCCGATGCAGGTATCACCCCGCCCGCTTCTCCCGACAAGTTCCTTGGGGTAAAAACCGAATTCGAAGAACTCTCCCCCTGCAAAGACCATCATCCCATCCCGGTGGGTAAGCACGATCTCTTTGGGTCCCATGGAAGCGTAAACCTTTGCAGCAGAGCGAATATCCGTTTCACCAGTAAGAAACTCGGCTTCCACCATATCGCTTTTCACCACATCGACCCATCGAAGTGTTTCTTTCATCTCCCCCCAGGGTTCGTATTTCAACTCCTTATCTCTTAATACCCGAATATACCCCTGCATATCCGCCGCAACAGTTGCGCCATATCCTTTGAGCGCTTTGATCACATCAAGTCCAACTTCCCCTCGAAGGCTCGGACCTATCACGGCTGATTTCACCTTCAATCCGTCCACATCTTCGGCAGTGATGGTTCCAGCCGTGGCTTCCACGGATAATGTGCGAATATCAGGATCAATGGTGGGATAGTACAACTCCATTAATGTGGAGCTGGGTGTGTATGTCACCCGGTACGCTATCCCTTCTTTCTCAAATTTTTCAATTACGCGGTAATCTTCCTTTGCCAGCCTGGTGACCACGATGGTTTTCACACCCATCAGATTTGCGGCGTGTGCGGAGTAATTGATCGCTCCCCCATCCGTGAAATTCGTGCCTGAGGGAGTGATGATAGTATCTTTTGTATAATTTCCGATGCAAGCCAGTTCGAAAACGTCATTCATGACCATTTTTCCTTTGATAGTAGTTTATATAGGGATTACTTTTATAAGAATCCAATAGATGCCGGCGGCGATTATGGCTGTGGATGGGATGGTGAATAGCCACGCGCTGCCAATTTCCTGCGCCACCCCCCATCGGACCTTGCCAATCCTGTGCGCAGCGCCGACGCCCATAATGGATGAGCTCACAACCTGGGTGGTGCTCACCGGTCCGCCTACCAGGGAGGCTCCCAATATCACGGTAGCCGAGGCGATTTGCGAAGCAAATCCATCCACCGGGCGGATCTTGAAGAACTTTCCTCCAAGCGTCCGGATCAATCTTTTCCCTCCCAGAAGAGTTCCCAGCGCGATCATAAAAGCGCAAAGACCGATCACCCATTGCGGAACAACGAAGGTGCTCAGGTAACCCCCAGTCACCAGGGCTAGGGTTATGATACCCATCGTCTTTTGGGCATCGTTTGCCCCGTGGCTGAGCGCCAGGGATATTCCGGTGAATATCTGCCCGGTTTTGAAAAAACCATTGATCCTTGGTGACGCATTTTGGCATAGGAAGAAAATGATCTTAAGGATCAACCAGCCAACCATAAACCCTAGAAAAGGGGAGGTGAAAAGTGCGATGATTATCTTTTTTAGTTCCTCAAGGTTGATCGCCTGCCATCCCGCTCCGATGATCACCGCGCCGATTAAACCCCCCACAAGCGCGTGAGAAGAACTGCTCGGAAACCCCAGTCGCCAGGTAAGAAGGTTCCAAATGATTGCGCTGCACAAAGCGGCGATTAATACCTGGAGGGTGATCGTATCCGGCTCCACAATCCCGCCTATGGTTTCAGCCACTGCGACCCCAAATATGAACGGGCCGAGGAATTCTGCGATTGCGGCCATCCAGAGAGCGGCCTTGGGTGGTAATGCGCGCGAATAAATCATCGTGGCAACAACATTACTGGAATCGTGAATTCCATTAAGAAAATCAAACCCTAAAGCCAAAATAATTACGGTAAGAACGAGGGGATCCATATATCATTGACCTATACGGTTAAGTTTTCTTTACCACGATGTCAGCGATCACATTGGCAGCTTCATCACCCCGGTCGGCAGCATTGCTTAAATGTCGATAAACTTCCCGGCTTTTAAGCATTTTCATAACGTGCTTGATATCCTCAGCTCCTGTAAACAGATCAGCAAGAGCTTCTCGGTACACTTCCTCCACGCGGTTCTCCAAAGCTTTCGCTCGTTGCGCGTGTTCATTCGCCACCCCGGGATGCTCCTCCAGCCGGTCCACCGCCTGAAGCAACTCAAACGCTGCATCGCGAAGAATGGAAGCGATGCGGTGCATATAAGTCGTAGGCTTGACCTTTAAGATCTCCATCTCTGTGACAGTGCTGAACGCATAATCAAGCACATCATCGATCGTGCGGGATAATGCAAAAATATCCTCTCTATCGAATGGGGTAATGAATGTGCGGTTTAATTCATTGATGAGGATCCTGCGAGCTTCATCTGCTTCTTTTTCCTTGGTTGTCAGCAGCGCAGCTGCTTTGGGGTCCTGGCTGGACATATATTCTTTTAGCGCTTCCAATCCTTCCAGCGTAAGCTGGGCCTGGTTGTGGATGTACTTCAGGCATACATTGGGTTTCTTTTTAAAGAGTTTCATAATCTTTCCTCTCCTTTACTTCTGACTGATAATGCCTGATTGATGCAAAACAACCAAGCCTGAACGGATTTGCTGATAACTATTCTGGTTCTGAACTTCAACTACTTTGCGGGCTTTCACCGGAAGGTAGGTCGATAAGTCGCGATAATCCAAATCTCCGGCACCCGGTGCGATATGGTCATCCAATCCATCCATATCATGAATGTGGACACCAATGATTCTCTCCCCAAATCGCTTCAGCCAGGTATCGGTCGGGTAAAAACCCAGCCTGTCCAATGCCTCGGCGTGACCCACATCAAAGATGAAACCAATTCTCGCAGGCTCTGCCATTGACAGCAATTCGTTTAATTCTTCCGGAACGGGGATTTCAAGGAAATGGGACCGGTTTTCCAAACCCAGCTGCACCCCAAGTGGTTTGGCATAATCCAAAAGTTCCTGGATGCTTCTTTTCAATGCCTTGAAACGAGCGGATTCCAGTCTTCTTCGCTTTTCGATCAACTCATCCATGATATCCGCATATGCTTGCGATGCTTTTTCCCCGCGGACAAACAACATGCGCAATCTATCTTCCATCGAATGATCCTGCTGAACGTTTCCGGCATGAACGACGATGTACTTTGCGTTGATCTCATGCGCCAGGTCAAGGCTGCGTTTAATGGATCTAACCCCTTTCGCCCGGTACTCCTCAATCGTGGAGGAAATAAGCCAATCTCGATTCTTGTATTCCGTGGCTGAAATATCCGCCGGGCAAGGCTCATGCACGCTGGATATCTTGTTCCGCAGCCTTCCGATGCCTTCCAGCATGGAAGAATCCACCTGGTGATTTAGCTCCACGTATTCAAAACCAAGCCGACGGGCTGCCTCCAGGAAGTCCTCCAGAGATTGGAAATTTCCAATCCCCCACATGGAGGAAAGTGAGGCCTCGTATCGAATAGCTGGCTTTGGAGCAGGTCTCGGTGGGAAATAAGGAAATAAATCCTTAAGGTTGGTTATCCAGTGGTCAGGCTCCAAGCCTTCAACCAATGGGTGGGGTTTTCGGTCTGTCTTTGGATTGTTGATCAGAACTGCCAGTTTAAAACCAGCCAACCTTGCAGCGGCAACATCTCTCTCCGGTATATCGCCAACATAGGCGCATTCCGATGGGTCGACGCCCATAGTGTTCGTCGCTTCCAACAGGATCCGCGGATCCGGTTTGCGTTTTCCGACTACAGCAGAAAGCACCATGGTTTCAAAATACCCGGTCAATCGCAATTTTTTAAAGACATTGGGTGTTTCCACGCTGCTGGTAGTGTTGCTAACAAGACCCAACCGGTACCCCCGCCGGAATAACTCTTTGATGACCTCTGCGGTTTCCGGAAAAACGATCCGCTCTCCTATCGCTTCACGCCAAAGCAGGTTTAATTTCACGGCATTGGATCGAACCAGATCCTCCGGCCATTCTGGCAGCATCCAGCGGGTCCACAGATCTGCCTCATTAAGCTCGATCATGGTTTCGCGTGCCCATTTTCTATAAGCGGCCAGCCTGCGCGCCAAAATTAAAGAGAAATCGCCAGGGTCGTTCCCGGCATTGAGAATTTCAAGAATTTGACGTGTGTAAAGGATGCGATCCTCCCTGCTTCGCTTTTTCGAACCGCGCAGGGTGCCGCCCATATCAAACAGGATCGTCGAAATACCGTTTTTCATAAATTCATGTGTTCCTCAAACGCGATGGCAGGTACAGTCAAAAGTTCCTGGAATGTCTGAATATAAAAATCGGCATGTGCGTCGGCATCGAAATTAAAGGCCACAGTTTTTATTCCCACCTCCCTGGCGCCTTTTAATTCGCTCTCTTTATGTCCCACGAACACCGTTTTACACGCAGTAACACCCAGCTGGTGCAGCGCAGCTTGATAAATCCCTGGATCTGGTTTTCGGATGCCCAGCTCACTGGAGGATATTATCGAATCCCAAACGTGAACAAATCCACCCTGGTCGAACCAGTTTAGCTTCGTTGAAATTGGATTTGCCGTATCAGTGATAATTCCCAGCAGGTAACCGGCATCTTTTAGCGCAAGCAAGGTTTCGGGCACCCCATCAAAGAATTCTACCGAATCGTCTTCCTCGGCGAGTATCTCTTTGCCGGTAATAACATCGTCTGGTTGGTTAACTCCATACATCCGTACCAGCTCCTCCCTGAATTCATCTTGGGTGATCTGGCCGCGATAAGCTTTTTGGATTAAAAGGCTCCTTCCATCCTCATCTGCTAAATTCCCGGAAAGGCCAAGGGTGAGAAGAAATTCCCTGAACCTATCCCCTTTTCCAGGACGATGGTAAAGGATATCGCCCGCATCAAAAAGAATCGCCCGGATGGATCTTTCATACCCAAGGTTTCCGGGGGGATGTCCCCCGTTTCCGATCTCTTTTTTAGAAAATCCACAAGCTCATCCATCTTGTGAATGACCAGATCGGGGATTGCCCCTTCGTCGGATTCTCCATGATTGAAATCATGACAGATCTGAATGGCAAATTTAAAGCCTGCCTTTCGTGCCCCAACGATATCCCGTGCGATCCTGTCCCCAATGTAAACGCATTCACTGGTGGGAGCATTCGCAAGTCGCGCAGCGTAATGGAATATGGCAGGATCCGGTTTCCGGCGTCCGTATTCACTTGATAGAACAATTGGATTGAAATAATTCCGGATCCCATATTCATCCAGGTTTTGCGGAACCTGTCCCCGACTGCAAACATTGCTTATCAACCCAATCTTCAACCCAAGATCCTTGATGGATTCAAGCACCTGGGGAATTTCGGGACGCATTTCACGCTTGTAGTAGTGCGTCTCAATGTATAGCGTTACCTTTTCCGCTATCGAATCCATTGCCTCTGCATCCAGCGGGTATCCCGGGAAAATGAATTCCCGCCATACACGCTGGGGTGGAAGCTCCAGCATGGTTTCAAGGCTGTGGATGTGATACTTGGTAAGACCATTTGTGATGATATCCAGTAATTCGTCATCAGATATATCCAGGTGAATGCCTGCTGATGCGAGGATCGTGAAAATTCCAGGGGTCGCCTCCAGCCGAAGCTGACGCGTGTACCCGAAGGTTTCTATGGTTCCTCCCATGTCAAAAAATATTGCCTGGATGGTCATTTCTTCTCCGGTATAAACAAAAGCCCGTCCCACCTCAAGGTTTTTCGCCTTGCGGTTTACGCCACCAAATTAATTTGACTTTTTCGATGCGCTGTTCGTTGCTGGGATGCCCCGGGGATTCTCAAGCGATAACCCCGGGGCATCCATCAAAAATCACTTCTAGAGAGATTTATGGTTGACCAAGGTTGAGCAGGTAGAAATCTCGCGCCTGAACCATATTGTCATAAGAATATTTCTCTTCGATCAGCCAGGTTAATTTCCTGACTTCGTCCAGTGTCTTCATTCCCTCAGGCACTACGTAAGTAGGATCGGCGAAGTATGTCCCGAATTTTGCCCATGGGCCACGGCCTTCGTCACTCAGGATGAATTTAGCCCAAAGCTTTGCGGCGTTGGGATGGGGAGCCTGGTTCATAATACCTGTGTAGCTCTGACTCTGAATGCCAGAAATGGGATCCACACCCCAGCAGGGTTCAAAGACCAGGTTGCCGTCCTGCACATCCGGGATAATTTGAATAAGAGGTGAAGGCCAGGTAGCTATCCTTCATGCCCGGGGTTGCGAAAGCGGAATCGACCTCATCGCCACCCGGTTGGGGTATGGGGGCGTTCTGGGCGAATTTCTTCAGCCACAACCAACCGGCATCCGGAGTATCGGCTTCCAATTCGGGTTCCTTCCCGTAAAGGTCCACATAAGCCTGCTTCATTTCATCCGCATGGAAGGCTAGCGTGATCAATTTACTCAAGGTGGAGGCATCATTCAAGGGATCCTCAATAATGACCTTCCCCTTCCACTCGGGCTGGGTCAGCTCCCATAGGTTCTTTACCGGGCATTCTTTATTCAGCTCAGAGTTATAGGCCAGGATGGTTGTCCCAATTCTGGAAAGGGGCATAGGCTGGGTCAGTTCCTCGGGGAAATTCAGACCTTCCGGAACAAACCGCCAGACATATTCCTTAGGTATAACATCTCCAACAACTTCCGCTCCGCCGCTGCTGAACCAGACATCTCCGACGACTAGCCCGGATTGTTGTTCACCCAATGTCTTAGCAAGCACATCATCACCGCCAAGGTCATACCCTTCGCAAGCGATATCGGGGTATTTTTCAGCCCATTTTTCGCAAGCGCTTTCGATCTTGGAGGTGTTAGCATAAACCACCACTTTACCTTCCTTCTTGGCGGCTTCTTCGATGGCGGCCCAATCCTGCGGTTCTGTGGCAAATTCGCCCAGTTGGTTAGCCTTCACCCATTCCTGCTTGGCAGTGAGGGTGGGTTCAACCACAGGTGCTTCTGTTGCTGCAGGTGCAGCGGGCTCAGGTGGTGCTTCTGTCACTGCAGGGGCGGGAGTGCTGCAACCCGCCAGTAGACTGATCAAAAATATGATGGTGAAGATCTTACCGAACGTTTTCATTGCTTTTCTCCTTCTTAGAGTTTTAGGTCAGAAGACTTGAACATACAAGAATTGATTATTATTTCCTCCGCCTCCTTTCGCTGTTGTTGACCAGCAACTGATGAAAAAGATTGTTTTATGAACCGACCAGGTTTCCGGTTTCTTTAATGTAAAGATTGATGCAATCCGGATCGAATTTCAACCAGATCTTTTCATCCATCTTGATCTTGCTGATCCCAATTTCCTTGACAGTGATTTCCAGGTCATCCAGCCTGGCGATGATGGTGGATTCCGCTCCGGATGGCAGCACCGAGTAGGCAATGAATTCCACCGCCCCGGGAACCGGTTTGGTGGAAATAGCTGATATCCTCCGGGCGAACACCGACGACGATATTCCCCGCTGGCTCCATGGGTCGGCATTGCGATTTCAAATTTCCCGAGGTTCACCTTATTCTTGCCTTTGACCACTCCGTCGATCAGGTTCACCTTGGGGTTGCCGATAAAATCCGCCACGAAAAGGTTTTGGGGGAAGTGGTAAACCCGGTCGGGAGTACCCAGCTGCTGGATGACTCCCAACTTCATTACCGCGATATACGTGGACATGGTCAGGGCTTCCAGCTGGTCATGAGTCACGTAAATGGTGGTTGCACCCGAATCGTGATGCAGGCGTTTGAGCTCCACGCGCATATCCATTCGCAGGCGGGCATCCAGGTTCGAAAGCGGTTCATCCATTAAGAAAACTTTTGGCCGGTATGCCAACATTCGAGCCAGCGCGACGCGTTGCTGCTGACCACCGCTCATTTCCCGCGGGTAACGGTCCTGGTAATCAGACATTTGCACTTCGGCCAGGGCTTCCTTTACCCTTTTATCCATCTGTTCTTTGGAAAGTTTCTGGATCTCCAATGCAAAGGTTATATTCTTGTATACGGTCATATGCGGCCAGAGGGCATAATTCTGAAAAACCATCCCAAGGTCGCGGTTGCCTGCTGGCAGTGAGATACCCCGCTGCTTGGAAAAAACTAATTTATCGCCCACCAGGATCTCCCCTTCATCCGGATCTTCCAAACCGGCGATACAGCGCAATAGCGTCGTTTTTCCGCATCCAGATGGGCCAAGTAGGGTGAGAAAGCTCCCCGGCTCGATGACCAGGCTGACATCATTCACCGCGGTGACATTTCCAAAACGTTTGGTCAGGTTCTTAATGGTTATCGTGGTTGCCATGTTATATTCCGGGTTACATCCCGAGACCTTTCTTTAGACTGCCGCCGCGGAAACGGCTGATGATTAGATTCCCTATCAAAACCAGTGCAACCAGGACGAGGATGACCGCGTTCGCCTGCTGCTCGCTCCCATTTTCACTGTAGCGCATGGTCATGCTAGCCAGCACCTGGGTTGCGGGGGTTACTAAAAGGATGATCAGGGATAGTTCCCGCATGGTGGTGATAAAGGTCAACGTGAACCCGGAGACAAACCCCGTGCTCGTGAGGGGAAAGATAATGCGGGTGAAACGTTTCCAGGAGTTCGCACCGGCCACTGCCGCGGCTTCCTCAAGCTCGCGTCCAACCTGCAGCATGGCCGAAACCCCACTGCGGGAGGAATAGGGGATATGCTTTGCCACCGAAACCACAACCAGGAGGGCAAAAGTTCCATAGAGCGGCGGGATGGGTCCCACCGGTTTGGTGAACATGGTGATATACACCGCACCGAACGCGATCCCCGGGATCACATAGGGAATGAAAGCCAGCTGCTCAGTGAGTTTCGCCAGCCGGGTACCCCTCCCTTTTACGATGGCGTACCCGAGAATGATCCCCAAAAATGCTGTGAAAAATGCCGTGGAAACGGCAAGCCGGATCGAATTCCATGCCCCACGATAAATCGCGGGGTTGAGCAGGATACCCGGTTCACCGCTATTGATCTTCGGATCGCCTTTACCGATCCAATGTGCCGTGGTGAAATTGCTGAGGCTGTAATCCCCGGTACGAAACATAAATGTGCTCCACAAGAGAAGAATGAGCGGTCCCACAGCCACCACGATTTGAAACGCGATAATAATGGCAGCAATCACTCCCCTCCACTCACGCAGCTTGGTTTTTTGCGACATGAAACCCCGGCCGCCAATGGTTTCGTAACTTTTCCGCGTGCCTACAATTCTTTGATTGAGACTGATCGTTGTCATGGAGAAAAGGATCAGGATGATCGCGAGCACGAATGCATCACCATAGGCATTAACAGTGATATTGGTCCGGATCATGGTGGAGAGGGTGTAATAGCGGACAGGGACCCCCAGGACATTCGGACCTCCGAAGGTACCCATGACCTTGGAAAAGGTCATGATGAAACCGGAAAGCAAGGCCGGAATGATCAGGGGGAAGGTGATCTTCCCCAGGATTCGAAAGCGGCTGGCACCTGCCAATTCGCCGGCTTCCTCCAGGCTGGAATCGATCGACATCAACGCCGCTGAAACGAACAAATAAAAGAAGGTGTAGTAATGTAATCCGCTGCTGATGATAATCGGTACCGGGTCCGATAAGCCAACCAATCCGGTGGTGGCACCCCGGTGAAATACATCAACATCCCGGGAACACCCCCCAGGGTTCCATTATTAAATAGAACCTTCCAGGCCATTGCGATCGTCCAGGAAGGCATGATATATGGCACGACCGCCAGAACATTGATGACATGCCTGTAAGGAAGGTCAGTGCGGACCACCATCCATGCCAGGCTTCCCCCGATGAGGAATGCCATCGCGGTAGCACCCAACGAAACAATAAGTGAGTGCAGCATGGGTTGGTAGGTCATTACCGCCCCTATTTTGCTGGTAAGCATCCTCAACCAATGGAATGTGGTAAGCTCTCCAGGGACGGCACCCGGGGCATACCTTATGTCATTTTCAGAGTATGAGATCGTGGTCATCACCATCCGGAATAGCGGAATGATGACCATATAGAACATCAGGAACAACATGATGATCGCCAGGATTACATGGGGACTCGTCACCCAACGGAAAAATCGTCGCCACCTGGTCAAGACTCTTTGCTGAAGGGGAAGCGGTGCAAAAGCTGCGCTCGTCATTTATTGTCTCCCAGTCATGTAAACAGATTACCTTACCTGCCCGTTCGATTTTTTCAAGAGATCGCGCAATTGATCCAATTTATCCAGGTTCTCCGTCACTTCCTGCTGGTTTCTGTTGGCGATCTCCAACAAGAGCGCATTGATGATCGTCATCGGGACCACCAAAGAATGAAACGCTGAAACGGGGCCGCGCTTTGCAGAAAGGACGATATCCACCTTGTCACCCACAATAGAACCAAGGGTATCCGTTAGCAGGATCGCCGGGCAGTTCACCTCCCTCGTGTAATCCAGAACGATCTGCAACGTGGGATTCACATCGAAAAAGCCAATCGCAAAAAGCAGGTCTTTTTTCGTCATCAGGAGCAACGGTTCAAGCGTCTCCCGCCCTGCAACGGTCAGAGGGATCACCTGTTTCCCAAAACGGGTTAACCGTTGGTGAAGAAGATGGACAAGTGATATGGAAGGGCCGGTACCAAAAACAAAAAGATGCTCGCATGCGATCATGCGAGCAACTGCCTTCTTTATCTGATCGCGGTCAACAGTTTGGAGAGCTTCGGTCAGGTAATCAATTTCGGATACCGTTACCTTTTCAAATATATCCCCGCCTTCTCGAAGTTCATCCAGCCGGCTGCGCAGCCTGGCAGAGTGGCCCACGCGGCGGCGAAAGTTTTCCTGAAGGGCTTCCCGCATGCCAGGGTAACTTTCATATCCAAGTTTTCGAGCGAACCTCACAACAGTAGCCTCACTGAGTCCAAGGCGGTTCGCTAACTCCCCACCCGAAAGGAACGCCGCCTCATCCTGGTTTTTTAAAAGATAAGAGGCGATCTGTTTTTCGCCCTTGGTAAGCTGGGGGTAGGAGTTGCTGATGACCTGGTTAAAATCCTGGGCGATCATATTATCTCCATTTAGGTCTTAAATCGGTTTTTCTCTAAACTTTCAAAATAAAATATTATGAAACTTATCTTTCATTTGAAACATAATACAACATTAATATTTGAAATGCAAGTGATTTACCATACCTTCTTTTAATAATTAATGGGATTCTATCCGCTGCAAATGTTGTAATAATTTTTTCACGAGGCAATTTCGTTCTTAACCTCCTCGTCGCCATTAAATTCCCATAATGGGGGGTATTTTTTATGGACTGCCCAGGCGGCAACCACGCATCCGATTCCGCCGGAGATGATCGCAAAGGGTACGCTGAAAATCTGGGCAACCAGCCCGGATTCCACCTCACCCAACTGCGGGCCTCCCTTGAAAAATATCTGGGTGATGCTCATCATCCTGCCCCGCATGACGTCCGGTGTCTGTAATTGGCGCACTGTGTTACGGATGATGGTACTGAGTCCATCAAACACTCCGATAAGGATCAAAGCAAACATGGTGATCCAAAAAGAGGTGGAGACGCCGAATAGAATCGTCGAGAATCCCATGGCAACTAGGGAAAGTACGATTATTTTTCCCTGCCGTTGAATATCGCGCTTCTGGGATAAATACAGTGCAACCAGTAAGGTGCCAATGGATTGTCCCGCGGATAACCAGCCATATTGGATCGGCCCCACGTGCAGGATATCCGTGGCGACAAAAGGCAATAGGGTATTTGCTGAGGAGAAAAAGGCTGCAAAAAAATCCATCAGCATGGCGGAGAGGATGATCGGAGATTTAAGAATAAAGTCGATTCCCGCCCGGATATCCGTTAGCGCACTCTTTGGCTCCATGGGTTGTTTTTCAATTTCTGTCTCCACGTGCCCCATTGCGATCAACGCGATGATGACTGCAAAAAATGAGATCGCATTCAGCCAATAAGCCCACTCGATCCCGAGAATAACGATAACAAATCCGGCTAATGACGGGCCGACGATTCCGCCGACCTTGGTGGCGATGGAGGAAACGCTATAAGCGCTGGGCAGGTCTTCCTTCGGAACGAGGGCGGGGATCAGCGCCTGGCGGGCAGGAATATCAAACGTAACCGCCACGGACTGGATCACAACCAATCCAAACAGCATCCACAGCGATACAATTCCCGCCGCGGTGGCGAATCCTAAAATTATGGCTGCGACTGCTTGCGCGAACTGGGTCAGGATGGTCACCTTGCGCCGGTTGTAATGATCCGCAACCACTCCGGCAAGCAATGAAAGCATCAACAGGGGTAGAAAACGGGCAATGCCAATGACACTGATCGAAAGCGGCTCGTCGGTAAGGGTGCGCACCTGCCAGTATAGTGACCAGAGCTGCATCTGCGAACCGGTAAAGGAAATTAAATGGCCGATCCAATACATGAGGAACTTTTTGGATTTAAGAGCCGGAGGCACAACCATTTAATGTTCTTCCGGGATTGCTTTGATTTGGATATTTCCAGGTTGCTAACTTAATAGATCCCGTATTTCAGCAGAAACCCATAATGCCGCCCCGGTGGTATCCACGACCATCTCGGAAACTGCCATCAAAGGACGGTAGATCTCATCCGCCCGCAGGAATTGAGTTTTAAAGTACCTGTTTAAAAAGTACGCCGGGTCGTATTTCTTCCGGTAATCAATATCCCGCTTCCATTTGCGCTTCAAACGGATCGGATCATCGGTCAAATACACCACTTTGATCCCGATCAGGCGGGATATCTCATCGATGTGGAAAGGGAAGTTGCCTTCCATGAAGATTATATCCGCTGGTTCAACTTCAATTGAACTACAGCCGGGTTTTAGGTTCCCTCGCAGATCGTGGCTGGATGTTCCATAAACGAAATCATAACGGGGGATCTGGATTTTATTCCCTTTTAGAATTTCTTCGAGGCTTTTTATGAAAATATCAAAATGGGTGGATTCCTTCCCCATAGGTTTATCCTCCCGGATCTCCCGGTCCAGCAGGAAATTATCCACTTCGATGGAGGTTATTTTTTGACCCTTCTTATGGAATTCGGCGAGTAACCGTTCGGTGATCTCGGTTTTCCCCGCTGCTGTGGGACCAGCAAGCGTGATGAGGATGGGTGTCCCTTTCGCCTCGATCACCTTTTGAATGCATCTGATAAAGGCATGGTCTATTTCTTCATTTACCCGCATGAAATCCAGGTATCCAACCCCCTGGTAATGATCAAGCTGCTTTTGTTTCTGTTCAAAACTCTGGTATGGTTTTCCTCCAAGATGGGTCAAAACATCCTGGGTGAAATAAGTGTTCCGTGGGACGAAGAAAAAGCCTCTGACGTCAAAATAAAAAAGATTCTTGACCCATTCCACTGAATACTGATTGCTGGCCAAACCCGCAAAAAGTACCTGGTTGAGGTGAAAGATCTTTCGGTCAAGCACGATCCGGTCGCCTATCTTCGGTTTGTGCTCGATGCTCTCATAAAACCTGCGGTCTTCTACCATTCGCTCAATTTCAAAGGTTGGGATCAAAACGATGCTTTCCCAGCCCTGGTCCGGGAAATAATTTTCCAGTGCATAACGAAATTCATAAAATGCGAGGTCGTCCACGCCAGGCTGGATCATTCTGAGTTCTCTGAAGAGAGCGGCGGAAAAATCTTCTGTGCTGTTTAGCCGGTTGGTTCCAATCATCGGCGATCCTTTCAATTACTGTCGAGGCTTTTCTTCACCTCGGGTGTGACCCAGAAGGCAGCACCTGTGGTATCCACCGCAATATCGCAGGTTAGCAGTTGCGGCAGGTAAGCCACCTGCGCCATGATGAACTGATCCTTAAAGAATCGGTTGCGGAAATAATACAAATCGTACTTCTTTCTTAAGTCCATATCCCTCCTCCATTTTCGCTTTAGCCGAATTGGGTCATCTGTGAGGTACACCACCTTGATTCCGATAAGTGGGACGATCTCATCGATCAGGAATGGGAAATTACCTTCAATGAATATTATTTCCGCAGGCGAAATATCAATGGGTACTCCCCCTGGCTTGAGCTTTCCATCAAGGCTGTGGCTGGAGGTTCCATCGATAAAGTTATACCGGGGAGTGGTGACCTGTCGTCCTGCACGGATATCCAGCAAAGCTTGTTTGAACAGCTCCAAATGCAGTGCTTCCTTCCCCTCAGAGTGGATACCCTTTTCCTCGCGTTCATCTCTATCGGTGAGGAAATTATCAATTTCTATTGAGGTGACTTTGAATCCTTCCCTGGTAAATACTTCCTTAATCCTGTCAACGATCTCGGTTTTTCCAGCTGCGGTTTGTCCAGCGATCGCAAAGATCAAGGGTACCCCGCGAAATCTGGTTAATTTCATAGCACTCTGAATAAAGAGATTATCAACCTCCAGGTTGGATAATTTAAAATCCCGGTAACCAAGTTCCTGCCTGGAGTCAAATTTCTTCTGTTTCCGGTCAAATTGTCGGTACGGTTTTCCGCCCAGGTGCCCGGTTATCTCTGCCGTGAAATAGTCCGTTCGATGGTAAAACATAAAACTTCGGGGATCAAAATAAAAATGCTTGTCGACCCAATCCTCAGAATAGCAACCTAAGGCAAGCCCGGCAAAGAGCTTTTGCTGGAAGGTAACGACGATCTCGTCCAAACCGATCCTGCCGTTGAGGATTGGTTTGATATTGATTCCTTTATAAAATTCCTTGCTGGTTACCATGGCCTCTATGGTTGAGGGAGACTCAAGGGTTACAGAATCCCATCCGCTTTCAGGAACGAACTCCTTAATACCGTATTTAAACTCGTAAAACTCCAATTCAGCGATGGCCGGTTGAAATCTCTTCATTTTCGAAAAAAGTATTTCGGATACTTTCTCTGAATCTCTTAATAAATCCGTTGGATTCATATTACGCGTGAAACCGTCCTTCCATTCAAGTTGGTAATGGCAGAGCTCATACCCCTCGGCATTTTCGTCCGGTCCCTGAAACCATCAGATCGAATGCCCGTTTGGTTTTCTCATAATTTCCATCCCGATCAAGGGCGATTCCCCGCCCAATACCTGAGGCGATCCTCCCGGCACCGATTTTCCCTATCTCGATCTGCAACTTGTTTAGCAACCCCGGGGCACTGCCAGGGTCGGTGCTCCTGCCGTCAAAGATCAAATGCAGGAAAACCTTCTCCAGCCCGCGGTTCTTCGCCATTTTCAAGATCGCTAGGGGATATTCGATCGAACCGTGCGAGCTTTTTTCGGTGAGCAGCCCGATCAGGTGCAGAGAGCTGCCTCTTGAACGGATCGAATCGATGGTCCCGCAGATAACCTCGTTGGTGAAAAACGACCCATCCAGCATTGCCCGGTCCAGGCGGACATCATCCTGAGATACGATCCTCCCGGATCCGAGATTGATGTGCCCAGCCTCGGAATTTCCAGCCTTTCCAGGTTCCAAGCCCACCGCCTCACCGGCAGCCCGCAACCGGGACCAGGGATTTTCCTTCAATAATCCATTCCAGACAGGTGTATCCGCCAGGAAAATGGGGTTGGTTTCATCCTGTGCTCCAATCCCCCACCCGTCCAGGATAATGAGGAGCACTTTTCTTTTTCCACCCCAGTCCACATCCGTAACCAGGTTGGCGCCTTCCATCACTTCGGGTTTGTCCACACCTATCGCGGATAGAACGGTCGGGGCGACATCAGCCAGGACGCCATCCCTCAAAATTGGTTTTTCCTTCCTGGAGGGATCGATGACAATAAATGCCACTTCATTTGTAGTATGGGAAACATGCGGATTGCCATCTTCGTTCAGCATCTGCTCCAAATTCCCATGGTCTGCAGTGACCATGGTGACATAGCCGGATCTTTGTGCCGCTGCGAGGACCCTCCCAAGCGTTTCATCAATGATTTCCGCGCAGCGGATTTTGGCTTCCCGGTTTGCTGTATGTCCGATCACATCACCGTTTGCAAAATTGGTCACGATAAGATCGTATCCCTGGCTAATCCCTTGGATCACACGCTCCTCCACATCGGGGAGGCTAAGGCCGGGCACCTGGTCAAAGGGGATGCCCTTTGGAGAAGGTACGCGAAAATCATCCTCTCCCCTGAAGGGTTCGCTTGTGCCTCCATTGAAAAAGAATGTGACATGCGCGAATTTTTCAGACTCCGAGGTTCTGAGTTGACGCAAGCCTGCCCTGGATACTGCTTCACCAAGGGTTCCCTTGATCCTGGAAGGAGCAAAAGCAACAGGAAGGTCTTTAAATTTTTCGTGATACAGGGTGAGGATGACGAATTCGATCGGGAAAAATTCTGGGCGTGGAAAATGAGGAAATGCCGGATCTGAAAATGCTTCGGTTAATTGAATTTCTCGCTCACCCCTCCGGCAGCAAAATATCGCCGCATCACCAGGGTGAATCCGCCCGATCGGCAATCCATTTTGTTCAACAACCACCAGCGGTTCAAAGGAGTAATCGGTCTGTCCTTCAACATACATTCTGCGAACGGTTTCGATAAGATCCGGTTCCAATCCTGGAGATGGTTGCTCGGCCATGCAAGCTTCCTTCAATGCCTTACTTATTTACGCCTGGAAAAATATCCAGAAGATCGCTTAATTCCTGGATGATCAAATCTGGCGTCACATTACCGGAGGGAGGTTCCTTTTTCAGGGTTTCCGGTTCAAGCAGAACGATGGACATACCATATCCCGCCGCCTGAGTACCTTCAACATCCCGAACCAAATTATCACCGATGTAAACACACTTTGCCGGTTCAACGCCAATTCTGCGCGAGGCTTCCCAGTAAATTTCGGGATTTGGTTTACGAATACCAAGCTTGGATGAGAGCACAACCGTCTTGAAATAACCGGTCAGGTGATCTTCCTCAAGCCAATCCGGGATCTCGGTTTCAGTAATTGTATTCGCGATAATTCCCAATAAGTATCCCCTGCGGTCCAATTCGGTTATGACCTGGGTGACATCCGGTCGGGGGACTCGCTTGCCATCGCAATCCCGCCAGAGCCGAGTCAGTTTGCTGGAGAACGGGGCTATCCTTTCCGCGGGAAAATCAGGAAGCATCCATTTTGTCCACATTTCTTTCTCTGAAGCTTCAATCAATTCCTCCTTGGCGCGTTTTCGAAGAACCTGGTAGCGTTTCTCCAGGAATTGAAAGAATTCTTCCGGCTCCATTTGCGTACCGGTGAAATCCACCAGTTGCTGTTTGGCATCTGCCATGAACTTTTCGTCTTTTATGACTATCCTTAGCGTATTCCCCACGTCCAGCAAGATCGCTTCAATTTTTAGAGCCTTATCCTTGGGATCCATCCCGCCTCCAGTGTATTTTTCTGTCATATTTTATTTTTCTGCAATTATTCTTTCATTTGAGTATCGTACAACAATTTCCGTAGTTTTGCAAGAGAAATTTCAAAATTGTATTGACTTTTTATTTTATTCTGGGTAAACTATTGATGCACACGTGTGCATCAATTATGGCAACCACCATCAAAGACATCGCACGAAAAACCGGGTTCACCCATTCAACCGTATCGCGCGCCTTGAATGGGAGCAGCCTCATCTCTGAGGAAACCATTTCGAAAGTTACCAGGGCTGCCAGAGAAATGGGGTACCATCCCAGCGCGGCCGCACGCAGTTTAAAAACCAATCAGACGCGCGCGTTGGGCGTGGTTGTCCGCAATATAGACGACCCCTTCTTCAGCGAGGTGCTGCAGGGAGTCGAGGATATCGCCAGGCAGCGCGGATACAGCATTTTCATTTCGTCCTCAATGAATGACCCAGACCGGGAGCAGTCGATAGTGGAATCGATGCGGGAACACCGCGTGGACGGCATCATCATCTGCTCCACATCCTTCAGCGCTTCCCAATCCAGGCACTTGCAGGATTACGACGTGCCGATCGTGGTGGTCAACAACCAGGCATCAGAAGATTACCGGTACGCGATCTCGCATGATGACGTGGAGGGCAGCAGGCAGATCACCCGCCACCTGATCGAGCTTGGGCACCAACATATCGCATATCTTGGCAATTCCATTTCTGGCCGGACCAACCTGGAGAGGCTCTCAGGTTTTCAGGAAGAAATGGCTGCGCATGGAATTACCGTCCCGCCGGAAAATCTCATTATGGTTCCAGGCGGTGAACCCGCAACGGGATCTTTAGGCGCGGAGAAATTCCTCGCACTTGCCAACCAACCGAGTGGTCTGGTGTGCTTTAACGACATGATGGCGATCGGTGTCCTCAGAAAATTTCAAGAGGTGGGGATTCGCGTTCCTGAGGTTTGCTCGGTGACCGGTTTTGACAATATTTCATTCTCGGAGTTTTCGAATCCGCCTTTAACCACGTTTGACCAACCAAAACACTATATCGGCGCTGAGGCAGCGGGGTTGGTTCTGGAGTTGTTACTGCAAAAGCATGAAGGTAACGGCCACGAACCTGTGAACAGACTATTAAAAGGCAATCTTCTTGTACGGCAATCCACCGCATCACCTCAAAAGCGAGGGGGCATTGAGAAATGACTGGATCTGTCTATAAACTCGCTGGACTCAACTTTGACTTCTTTGAAAGTTCGCTGACCGAGAAGGACGGTGTCGAATTCGGGCTTTGCCGCACGCCAAGGGGTAAAAAATTGGTCACCCTGCGGAAAAGCGAAAATACGGTCCTGCCTTCGTTTGAGGGCGAGTTTTCAGAAACGGCGGTTGGTGATCTGCATATCTGCGCGCTGAATCCAACCAACGCCAGGGAACTTCGTTCCTGGCTGGATTGGCTCATACCCCGCCCGTTGGGAACTGCCGCATCGGCAGGAATGGGAGACCGGATTGGTCTTGCCACTCCAGGGCACGTCCGCGCCGTGAAATCCACCCAGACCGTTCAGCCGATCTTCGCCCAACAATCCATCCGGGAAATGTCCCGAACCGACCGCACCCCACAGCAGGTGATGGACGATGCCACCTGGGGTGTTTTCCAGGAGGGTTGGCAGGGAGGTGTGGGTGCGGATGCTGACCATCTGAAGACACCTGAGGATATCGATTATTGCCTTGCATCAGGGTATACCTTCTTCACGATCGATCCCGGCGCTTATGTCAATTACGGTGCTGAACTGGCTGACTCTGGCATTTTGACTGAAATTGCCTCCCAACTCCCCAAAGATGTTCAACCACAAAAAACCGGGCTACTGGGAAAGAAGTTCGAGGTAGAAGGAAATCGGATCGAATTCAATGAAAATGCCCTGCTCAGAGCCTGCGTTAAGTATGGAAAGGTGGTGGATCATGTTGCCGGGATGTACCGGCACCTTGTATCCGTGGCAGGCAACCATCCATACGAATTGGAGGTATCGGTGGATGAAACCGATCAACCTACCACGCTGCTGGAGCATTTTTACATCGCCAGCGAGTTAAATCGATTGGGCGTGCAATGGGTGAGCCTGGCTCCGCGGTATGTTGGCACTTTTGAAAAAGGCGTCGACTATATCGGTGATTTGAAGCTTTTTGAAGCAGAATTTTCCGGCCACGCCGCCATCGCCCGCCATTTCGGCGGTTACAAGCTCAGCCTTCATTCTGGTTCGGATAAATTCAGTATTTACCCCATTGTCAACCGGCTGGCAAATGGTCGCGTCCACTTGAAAACCGCGGGGACAAGTTACCTGGAGGCGTTGCGGACCGTAGCAGATGTCGATCCCGGATTATTCCTGGGAATCTACCAATTCGCCAGGGATCACTATGAAGCAGACCGGGTGAGTTACCATGTCTCTGCCGAGCTTAGCCGCGCGCCATTGCCCGGGGATGTAATCGAACCAACCCGTTTGTTGGATCAATTCGATGCCCGGGAGATATTGCATGTCACTTTTGGTTCTGTTCTGACCAGCAAACGCGAGAACGGATACCCCGTTTTCTATCAAGATCTGATGAGCTGTCTCGAGGCCAATTCAGAAGCGTACGCCGCGAACCTGGAAAAGCACTTTATAAAACATCTGCAATTCTTCGGGAAGGAGAATTGACGGATCGCGGAAAAGGACCCGATATGAATCATTCAACCCCCGAAGATATGTTCGACATAACCGGCAAGGTGGCAGTCGTCACCGGCGGTGCGGGAATCCTTTGCGGGAACATGTGCCGCTTTCTCGCTGAAAGAGGTGTAAAAGTAGCCATCCTGGATCAGAACCTTGCTGCGGCGCAACATTTGGCTGACGAAATCAGGTCGGAGGGCGGAGAATCCGTTGGGATAGCGTGTAATGTGCTGGAAAAGAATAGTATTGAGGAAGCAGTCGAGTCGGTACATTCAAAATTTGAGCATGTGGATATCCTGATCAATGGGGCTGGAGGGAATCGCCCACAGGCTACTACCAACGCGGATCAATCCTTCTTCGATCTTCCTGCCGATGCCCTCCGCTGGGTATTTGACCTAAATCTGATGGGGACGATCCTTCCCAGCCAGGTAATCGCCCGAGGAATGGCATCCAGGAAACAAGGCGTGATATTAAATATATCCTCCATGAATGCATTTCGTCCGCTCACACGGATCGCGGCTTATTCGGCTGCCAAAGCAGGGGTAAGCAATTTCACCCTGTGGCTGGCGGTGCATCTCGCCCAGGAATACAGCCCGGCGATACGCGTGAATGCCATCGCGCCCGGATTCTTCATTGGTCAGCAGAATAAACGACTATTACTCAATGAGGACGGATCCCTCACACCCCGCGGTCAGGCAATTCTTTCGCATACACCTATGGGTAGGTTTGGTGACCCGGAGGACCTATTAGGGACGCTCCTTTGGCTGATTTCCCCGGCGTCTCAATTCATCACCGGAATCGTTGTCCCAGTGGATGGCGGTTTTTCGGCATATAGCGGAGTCTGACAGTATGTCAATCGGGCAAAGCGGTATGGCGGGGTACTTAACCAGCGAAGAGATCCGGCAAATTGTTGTCTCCGCGATTGATTCATTACCCATCCAAGGGAAAAAGGTTCTGGTGATCATCCCGGATTCCACCCGCAGTATGCCGATGCCAATGATGTTCGATCACCTTCTGGAAAGCCTGGTCGGCACTGCCAGCAGGCTTGATTTCCTGATAGCTTTGGGAACCCATTCGCCCATGTCGGATGAGCAGCTTGGCAAGCTGCTTGGAAGAGAAGTGCGCGAAGGTCGGATTGGCGACCATCTGATAATGAATCACCGCTGGCAAGATTCCTCCGTCTTCGCGACCATCGGCACTATCCCTGCGGAAGAGATCCAAGTCCTCTCGGAAGGATTGCTTTCAAAGGAAATCCCAGTTGTTTTGAATAAAATCATTTTTGAATATGATCACCTCATCATCTGCGGTCCGGTCTTTCCCCACGAGGTGGTCGGCTTCTCGGGTGGAAACAAGTATTTCTTTCCCGGCATCGCTGGCGCGGAAATAATTAACTTCACCCACTGGTTGGGGGCTTTAATGACCAGCAGACGGATCATCGGTTCAGGGTATACCCCGGTCCGGGCAGTGATCGACCGGGCTGCCGGTATGATCGATCGACCGAAATCCTGCTTCAGCCTGGTGGTCGATCACGACGGGGTTTATGGGATATTTTTTGGAAGCCCGGAGGAAGCCTGGCAGTCAGCAGCTGAGCTCTCTGCACAGAAACATATCATTTATCTCGACAAGCCTTTTGAAAGGGTGCTTTCGGTCATGCCGCGGATGTACGATGACCTCTGGACAGCGGCTAAAGGGATGTATAAGTTGGATCCAGTTGTGGTGGATGGAGGGGAGGTTGTTATCTATGCACCGCATATCACCGAAGTTAGTTACAGCCACGGAAAGAGCCTGGATGAAATTGGATACCACTGCCGCGATTATTTCTTGAAGCAATGGGATAAATTCGGCAAATATCCAGGCGGGGTGCTCGCGCATTCCACCCACCTTAAAGGGCTGGGAAGTTACGATGCTGAGACCGGTGTGGAAACGCCCAGGATAAAGGTCACTCTGGCGACAGGTATCCCGGAGGAACGCTGTAAACGGATCAACCTTGGCTACCTGGACCCGCAAACGATCAAACCGGAGGAATGGAAAGGCCTCGAAGCCGAGGGGATTCTTTACGTCCCTCGAGCTGGAGAATTACTTTACCGGGTCAAAACAAAAACATAAAACGATTTATTAATTTTCATTTCTTTGAAAGGGAAAGCGAAATGAACAAAGCAGACATCGGCTTGATCGGACTGGGAGTCATGGGACAGAACCTGGTCCTCAACATGAACGACCACGGGTTCACGGTTGCCGTCTTTAACCGCACCGTTTCCACGGTAGACGAATTCCTTGCCGGCGGTGGAAAAGGGACGAACGTGATCGGTGTCCATTCACTCGAGGAACTGGCACAAGTACTCAAGAGACCGCGACGGGTCATGCTCATGATCAAGGCGGGAAAACCTGTGGACGATTATATTGAACTGTTGCTCCAGAAACTGGAACCTGGCGACATCATCATTGATGGCGGTAACTCGAATTATAACGATAGCATTCGCCGTACGGCGTATATCGAATCCAAAGGACTGCTTTTCATCGGTACAGGCGTTTCCGGTGGCGAAGAAGGTGCCCGCCGTGGCCCCTCCATCATGCCTGGCGGGTCTCCGGCAGCCTGGCCGCACGTCAAACCCATTTTCCAGGGAGTAGCTGCCAAGGTCACTCGCGCGGATGGTGGCAATGACCCCTGCTGTGACTGGGTCGGCGAAAATGGAGCAGGTCACTACGTTAAGATGGTTCACAACGGCATCGAATATGGCGACATGCAATTGATCTGCGAAGCATACCAATTGATGCGCGATGGTCTGGGAATGACTCCCAACCAGATGAACGCCGTTTTCACCCGCTGGAATACCGGTAAATTGGACTCATATCTTATCGAGATCACGCGTGACATCCTGGGTTACAAAGACGAAGATGGTAAACCAATGGTCGATAAGATTCTCGATATGGCTGAACAAAAAGGCACCGGTAAGTGGACCGCCATCTCGGCATTAGAAATGGGTGTCCCGCTAACGATGGTAGTCGAGGCAGTGCTCGGCCGGTCGCTATCTGCATTGAAAGACGAGCGTGTGGCTGCCTCCAGGATTCTTCCGGGGCCAGATCCCAGATTCACGATCGAGCAGAACGCGTTCCTCGCTGACCTCGAGCAGGCTGTTTACGCATCCAAAATTATGTCCTACACCCAGGGGTACATGCTGTTTCGGGCAGCTGCCAAAGAATATCAATGGAACTTGAATTACGGCGGGATTGCTCTTATGTGGCGCGGAGGCTGCATCATCCGGTCTGTCTTCTTGGGCAAAATCAAGGAAGCTTTCGATAGCAATCCCAATCTCTCCAATCTTTTACTTGATCCTTATTTTACCGAGCAGGTTCTAGCCGCACAACCAGGTTGGCGGCGGGTGGTGGCAGCGGCAGTTGAGAAAGGCATCCCAGTCCCAGCCATGTCCAGCGCGCTGGCTTTTTTCGATGGTTATCGCCACGAGTTCCTCCCCGCCAATCTGCTGCAAGCCCAGCGCGACTACTTTGGGGCGCATACCTACCAGCGCCTGGACAAACCGCGCGGCGAATACTTCCACACGAATTGGACTGGGCGTGGTGGGGATGTCACCTCAACCGTCTGGAAGAAAGTCTAGTACCGGGACGTGGAAAGGTGGACATACCCAAATTGCCCGACCTTCTCATTCAGCAGGAGAACTTATGAAATACGGACTTAATATTCAGAAAGACGGCGCACTCGATCTCCTTTCACTGGGGGCATTAAATCACAGGGTAGATCCGGGGATCGTTCCATTTCGAAAGGCTACAACCTGGCAAGTGCACCCCAGTGGTGGCGAATATAACGTTGCCGCAGATCTATCTGATTGCTTCCGGATGAAAACTGGACTGGTTTCAGCTATGGTCGATTATCCAATCGGTGACCTGATCGCTGAAAGGGTGCGGGCGATGGGTATCAGACCATTCTACAAGCACTTCAAACATAATGGGGTCAACGGCCCGAATATGGCGACGATTTACAGTGACCGTGGGTTTGGCGTTCGTGCCCCAGTGGTATTTTACAACCGGGCAAACGAAGCAGGTGCAATGCTCAAACCGGGTGATTTTGATTGGCTCGAGATTTTTTCGGGAGGTGTACGCTGGTTCCACAGCGGTGGGATTTTCGCCTCGCTCTCAGAAACTACTGGAGAACTGATCATTGAAGGCATGCAAGCCGCCAAAAAAGCGGGTGCAATAACATCTTTCGATCTCAATTACCGCAGCAAGCTTTGGAACATCTGGGGTGGTGAGGAAAAAGCCCGATCGGTCCTGCATCGAATTGTTGAGCATGTGGATGTGATTGTTGGAAATGAAGAGGACTTGCAGCTTGGTCTTGGAGTACCAGGTCCTGAAGTCGCAAAAAGTTCAAATCTTGATCCGGATTCATTTTTTAATATGATCGGGAATGTATTGAAGAAATTCCCTTCGGTTAAGGTGGTGGCCACCACGTTACGGGAAGTCCAGTCTACGAATAAACATAAATGGGGTGCCGTAGCTTGGGTGGATGGTAAAACCTACTGCTCGCCGACCTGTGAATTGGATATTTTTGACCGCATCGGCGGAGGTGATGGGTTTGCGGCAGGTTTTTTTTACGGTCTGCTCTCCGGTAAAGATCCTGAACTGGCTGTCCGTCTTGGCTGGGCCCATGGGGCATTAATCACATCCTTCCCCGGGGATACCACGATGGCGACCTTGGAACAGGTGGAAGCCATCGCCGAAGGAGGTTGTGCTCGTGTTCAACGCTGATATATCTAAAGGATGCTTGAACATTCATTGAAAATTTTTCTTATTCATGCACACGTGTGCACTATCAAACCAAGGAGGAACTGATGGAAACGATGAAAGCGCTGGTTTTTAAAGAGGTCGGAAAGCTGGTTTTCGAACAGAGACCTATCCCAAAGATCAAGGATCCGGATGATGTGATCATCAAGGTCAAACGGGTTGGGATCTGTGGCACAGACGTGAAGATCATGGAAGGTAAACACCACTTTAGACCGGACACTGTTCTTGGACATGAATTCTGCGGCGAAATCGTCGAAGTGGGTTCGCACGTTCACCACGTGAAAATCGGCGACCGGGTGTCAGTAGATAACAACATTCGCTGCGGGTTCTGTACTTTTTGCCGAATGGGGCTCACAAGCCAGTGCGTGGAGATCAAACAGAACGCGATCGGGGTCATGCGCGATGGCGGGTACGCAGAATACTGCCTGGTTCCTGAAAAACAATGTTACATTCTGCCTGATAGCCTGGATGATACCCTCGGATCCCAGGTTGAGACTCTCGCCACGGTTGTAAATGGGATGAATCACTTGCAAATGCTTCCCTACGACTATGTTCTCATCCTGGGATTCGGACCCATCGGGTATCTTTTCGCCCAGTTTGCGAAAAACATAGCCGCGAAAGTGGCGGTGACTGAGATCGACCCCTTCCGGATAAGCGTGGCAGAGGAATGCGGCCTGACTGTGTGGAACCCGCAAAAGGATGATATTGAGAAGAAAATCACTGATTTTACCTATGGTCGTAAAGCCGATATCGTCATTGAAGCGACCGGGAACGCCCTGGAGCAGGCGCTTCAATGCGTCACCCCTGGTGGTAAGGTCCTGCCATTTGGAATGGATTCCTCCATCACGGCCAGTATCATCCCCAATGAGATCACCCGCTGGGCTACCAAGATCATTGGTCTTTACCTGGGTCAAAACACGATGGTGCCTTCCATCCGGATTTTCCAGGAAAACCGTTTGAATATGAAACCATTCTTCACCCGCACCATACCTCTGGAAGAAGGATTGGACGCCTTCAGCTGCCTTGGGCTGGATCCACGCACGATGAAACATCAGCCAAAATGCGCTATGAAGATCGTGATGACTTTGTAGGCTCAGAATGAAGGGAGAAGGTATGATCCGAAAAGTGAATATGGCAGTAATAGGCACAGGCAGGATGGGGAGCGTGCACGTCCGTAACATCGTGCAGCAAATTCCCGAAGCGAACCTGGTCGCAATCTGTGATATCCGGCTGGAGGTGGCACAATCTGTAGCCGATGCTTGTGGTGTCGCCCGGGTGGTTCGGGATTACAAGGAGCTCCTCCAGGATTCAACTGTTGAAGCCGTACTGATTGCAACAAGTACCAACACCCACGCGCAGATCATCCAGGACTGCGCTATCGCAGGAAAACATATTTTTTGCGAGAAACCGCTGGCCTTGGAACTGGATAAGATCGATGCTGCACTGGAGGTGGTTGCCTCGAAAGGTGTCAAATTAATGGTGGGATTCAATCGGCGGTTTGATAAAAGCTTCCAAAAAGTACGCGAGATCGTCTCCTCGGGCGAGATCGGCCGACCCTGCATCCTGCGAATTACGGACAGGGACCCGGATTTTCCAGCAATGGAATTTCTGCGTGTATCGGGCGGCATATTTCTGGATCTCACCATTCATGATTTTGACATGGCCCGATTCCAGGTTGGAGAAGTGGATGAGGTGTATGCCGTTGGGAATGTGCTCCTCGAGCCAACCTTAAAGGAATTCGGTGACACCGATACCAACATCGTGACGCTAAAATTCGCCAATGGCGCTGTCGGGGCGATCGATAACAGCCGCAAAGCCGTTTATGGGTACGATCAACGCCTGGAAGTTTTCTGTTCCAACGGCACTGCCATGGCAGAAAATGAAACAGAAACGACGATCCGGAAAGGCAACAGGGAAGGATTCCTCTGCGCCAAACCGCCCCACTTTTTCATGCAGCGATACGCTCCGTGTTACGTGGATGAGCTTCGTCAATTCATCGATTGCGTTCGGGATGACTCCCCCACCCCGACCACCGGAGCCGATGGACGAGCAGCGGTGGTCCTGGGGTACGCTGCTGTGAAATCACTTCAGGAAAACCGCCCTGTCAAGATCTCGGAAATCGGTTAAGTGTGACTATCAATACCATCAAATAACTTAAAGGAGATTGAAGCATGACAACAAATCCGCCTAAGGGCTTTTTACCCTCCAATCAACCAGACCTTTTCTTTGAGGATAACCCGGTCGGCCGTATGAAAAAGGAAGTCTGGGAAGCCAGCGATGAAAAGATCGATGCGATCCTCACAGAGTATGGCATCCCCTCCCCGGTGGAATGGGCTAAACCTGGTTCATATATCCAGACCACAACCCGCTGGCAGGTGGAGGCAAACCGCAAGAAGAATGATATTGTCTTCATACCGGTCGGATGCACAGAACTACACGGGCAGCACCTTCCCAGCGCGGCTGATACCCTTTATGTGAGTGCCATCTGCGAAGGTGTCCGACGCTTCACCGCAAAGCGTGGGGCTCCTGTCAACCTTGCTCTGCCGCCATTGAATTATGGGGGGCATCCCTACCACCATCTGGGCATGCCCGGAACAGTGATCGTGCGCGAACATGTTGTGCGCGAGATGATGATTGACGTGATGCTTGGATTATGGAACGACGGATTTCGCAAACAGCTGATTGTCAACAACCACGGTCAGCTCTGGATGTTGGAATCGGCCGTCCAGGAATTCCAAAAACGCTATCAGCTCCCGGGTATCTTTCCGCGTCATCGATTGGCACCGCGGGGTGCGGGAATTCTTCCGGCCGGTCGACCGCGGCGGCCAGATGGATACCAACTTTGTCCATGCGGATGAATCTGAAACTTCACTCAGCCTGCTACTCCATCCCGAAATGGTGGATATGAAGTATGCAGTGGATACGGAAGGTAAGAGTTATCTCCCCGAAGGTCACTTCGACAAGTCCGTAGATCCTTTCGGCCGTCCCAGCAGATGGTCGGAAGGTGAAGGCCACTTTGCCATCGAGATCGCTGCCACCCCCGAAGGTGTAGTAGGGAAGGCTAAATCAGGAACTGCGCAAAAAGCGAAACGCCCCATGGCTGCCATCCTGAAGTACCTGACCCTCTGGCATGATGACATTCTGGACGCCTTTCCGTCGGGGAAAGTCCCTCCTGTTGAGGAAGTCACTTTGCGGACTGAGAAAGATATGGAACCCTACCTGCGCGAGCCACTGAGCAAGGGTTGGAAAACTGTTTACGGTTTACCAAAAATCGGTCAAAGTTCTGAAGTGTAAGCAGAATATTTATTGATACTCTGAAACTGATCATATTTGTGATTTCATCATTGAGGAGATGAAGAAAATGAATGGAAAAATGAAAGGTGTCACCCTGGTAGCTGATTGGGATCCAAAACCCGGTTTTACTCTGGGTGCAAAAGATATCGAAGGCAAGCAAACCTACCTGGGCAGCCAGGTCTGGAGAAATCCCCGTTTTGAGATCCGCGAATATGATATCCCCACGCCGGGTCCGGAAGAAGTCCTGCTGGAGGTCAAAGCCTGCGGGATTTGCGGATCGGATGTTCACATGGCTCAGGCTGGTAAGGATGGGTATATCTACTATCCCGGTTTGACCGGTTTCCCCAGCATCCTGGGGCATGAGTTTTCAGGCGTGGTCGTGGAAGCGGGAAACAAAGCCCGCGACAAACGGACCAACAAGCCCTTCAAAGGTGGTGAGGCTGTAACGTCTGAAGAAATGTTATGGTGCGGTCAGTGTAAGCCTTGCGCTGACGGGCAACCGAATCATTGCGAGCAACTGGATGAAGTCGGATTCAATTTCAACGGGGCGTATACCAAATACATGGTATTACCCTCCCGAACTGTTTGGAGCCTGGAATCACTTCGCGAACGCTATTCAGGAAATGATCTCTACATCGCCGGCAGCCTGGTGGAGCCAACCTCCGTCGCTTACAACGCTGTCATCGAACGCGGTGGCGGGATCCGTCCAGGCGACCGGGTGGTGATCCTTGGAGCGGGACCAGTGGGTATCGCTGCCTGCGCGATCTTGAAGCGAGCCGGTGCATCCAAGGTGATCATTTCCGAAACCCAGCCGGAACGGGCTGCCATGGCATTGAAGCTGGGTGCGGATGCTCATGTGGATCCCTCAAAGGAGGATTTCGCGACCAGAGTGTTGGAGATCACCAGTGGCATGGGCGCAGATTTATTCATGGAAGCCACCGGCCTTCCGGAGGTGGTCTATCCAGGCATTGAAAAGGTCATTTGGGAGGGGCGAACCCTGAACAGCACGGTAGTGGTCACCGCCCGGGCGGAAGCCCGCATGCCGGTCATGGGCGAGGTGCTTCAGGTTCGCCGCGCCAGGATCATCGGCGCTCAGGGACACTCAGGTCATGGTAACTTCCCGCGGGTGATCGAGTGCATGGCTTCCGGGATGGATGTAACTTCCATGAGCACGAAGAAGATCAGGTTTAATGAAATTGCAGAGAACATCATCAAGTTGCAGACCGACCGCTCGGAGTGTAAGGTCACGTACATCGCGGAGTAAAATCAAAAGTGGGAGGCGGCAGATCCCCTGGAGGGGATCTGCCGCCCAAGAATAAACCAAATGAAATTTTCGATCGTTCTTTCAACCCAACCGGCACAGTTTCAGGCTGCCACCTTTAAGGGTGACCTGGAAGCGAATATGGCTCGCATCGCCTCATACGGGTATGCAGGCGTCGAGTTAGCCATTCGCGATCCAGGTTTGGTGAATCTCAAGCAGTTGGCAGCATCTAACTTCGAAATTCAATCTCAAAGTACCGGCAATTGGCACCGGGCAGGCCTGGGGCGAGGAGGGTTTATCCTTCACAGACCCTGATCCAGAGGTACGACGCGCCGCAATCATCCGCATCAAGGATCACATCCCTTTGGCTGAAGAATTCAATGCCATCATCATCATCGGATTGATCCGCGGGGTGGTGAAAAAAGGGATTGAGACCAGCCAGGCAATGACCTGGCTGGTGGATGCCTTGAAGGAATGTTGCAATGCGGCTTCCGTGCACGGGGTTCGGCTAGCCCTGGAGCCGATCAACCGCTACGAAACTACGCTCATAAATACAACTGAACAAGGGCTTGAATTGGTTGAAGAGGTAGGTGAGGAGAATTTCGGCCTGCTCCTCGACACATTCCATATGAATATTGAAGAAACCGATTTGGAAGAAGCCATCCGATCTGGCGGTGATAGGATTTTTCACTTCCATGTCGCGGATTCCAATCGCTGGCACCCCGGCGCAGGCCACCTGGATTTCAAGCAGCTGTTGAAATCCCTCACCTCCATCGGTTATGAAGGTTGGGTTTCAGGCGAGTTTTTACCCCTTCCGGATGTGGATACCGCAGCACAGCAGGGTTTGGCATATCTGAAAATCGCGACTTTGTGATAAGAGTCGTCTTATCAAAATTAATCTTCGACCAGGTAGTGGGACTTAATATTTCCATCAGGAATTTCCCGGAGCTCGTCGTATCCCCCGGGATTATCGCCATTCTCAATGTTACTGGTCCATCCGCACGAATTCTCAATGAAGGCACTCGTTCAGGCTTTTTCCGATATATAGCTTTTTCAGGCAGCCAGCCTGACCTAATGCAAGCTTTTATCGAAATTGATATTTCTCCTTCGAAATAAATACCACAAGCCATTTTAGCAAGGGCTACACGCGGACCTTGGGGACGTTCAAATTCGATTTCGAGAAGGAGATAATAAATCCTGGAGAATAATCCAGTGGATTGTCCGAGTAGGATACGCAAAAAAGAAGAAATACTATTTGTTATTGAGATATTTAACTGTACAGACATTCGTAGGTTTTTTTCTTCGGGATAAGTTTGATATTTCCTGATTTTTTATTACTTGCAAATTGCCTTCCCGTCACAGCAGGTGCAGTTGTGGTGCAGATGGAGATAAAAAGCGGTGGAAATTATGGACAGTTTAGACACACTTACATCCATATTTTCGATACGGACAAATTGTGAGAGACCCGGATTTTTCTTTTTATCAGTTGGTTTAGGTCTCCCCGCAAGGGAGAGCACAAGTCGCCCAAGTCCCTGGAGGATCACCATTTGAATTTATTAGAGCCTGCCAAATAAGCAGGCTCATTTATTTGTAATTCAGTTTAGGGAAAATCAGAATATTAATATCAACGGGTCGATGGTTATCTTTAAACGGAACATTTTAAAAAACTACCAAATGACCATTGTTTCCTTAAATAACCTCACCAGGTCTTCAGCACTTGCGGACCGCGAGGTGAGAGATTTGGTTACCCTATGCATTGGATGTGTACCCGCTACCAGATCTTCGATATCCTGAATATCAAACTCTATTGCCTTCAATCCATTTGGCATTCCGGGGTTCTTCATCACACCGATGACGGCTCCAGCTAGTAAGTCACCCGCATCTTCGTTTTTTGCAATAGAAATATCCACACCCATAATACTGGCCGCTTAGAGGCGAAGTTTGGGATTGGTTGGAACCGTAAAACTGAAAACGGCTGGTGTGCTGAGAATGACGGATATTCTTCACTAAACGAAAGCTTATTTTAAATCAAACAACCCGTAGCGTAAGTTATTATGAGAGTTGGATTTCTGGATGTTCAACGACTCTAACTAGGTCACCGAGGAATTTCGCCGCGACCACTCCGTCAATAACTCGGTGATCAGCGGAAAGGGTGAACGTAATCACCGGACGCACTGCGACTGTGTCACGGTCATCGATCACTACCGGTTTTCTCACGGCTGCCCCGACCGCCAGGATGGCACATTCCGGCGGATTGATCACCGCGCGGAACTGGCGAATGCCGAACATGCCCAGGTTAGAAATGGTGAACGTGCCCCGTTGAACCTCTGCCAGTTCCAGCCTCCCCTCCCTGGCGCGCTGGCTCAGATCATTCAACTTCTCCGCCGTCTCCCCAAACGAAAGCTTATTGGCAGCATGCACCACCGGGACGATAAGGCCGCCCTCCAGCGCTGTGGCCACCCCGATGTTAATATCTCTCCAAAGGTGGATCTTCTCGTCGATCAAAGATGAGTTTATGTAGGGGTGTCGTTCCAGCGCCCAGGCGGTCAGCTTCACCAGAATGGCAGTGAGAGAAACTTTTCCCTCCCCTTTCAGGGCAGCTAGCTCATTGAGGTGCACCCTGACATCCTCCAGGCGGGAGATATCGGCTTCCACACTCTCGGCGATATGCGGGGCATCCTGAAAACTGAATTGCATCCGCTCGGCAATCTTTTTGCGTATTCCAATGAGAGGAATAATCTGTGCGGGTCTTTCCGCGGAGCTGGCAGCGGAAACAGTAACTGTTACCGATTTGACGTCGGCTGCCTGGATACGCCCGAAGGGGCCGCTGCCCGGTATCCCATCCAGAGGAATACCGGTTTCTTTGGAGATTCGCCTGGCCGCTGGGGTTGCGGCAACTCTCCGCGCCGGGCTCTCTATCAATTCTATGCGGCCCTTAAGGGAAGCTGCATACGCCTCGACGTCCTCCCGGGTGATCTTCCCCTTCGAGGCTGGAACCTCGGTAATGTCAACACCAAGTTCCTGCGCCACGCGCATTGCCAGCGGGCTGGCTTGCACTTGAATAGAATGTGCTGGCTGGGCGTTGGCGATTGTTTGTGGGGGGGGCGCTACTGCTGGTGCCGGGGTCGCTGCCGGTTGATCCGTGAGGGTTTCTCCGGGTTTGAGGATCTGTGCGATCACAGTCGCCACGGGGACAACATCCCCGGACTGGAATTTGATCCCGGCGAGGATGCCAGTGGCTGGTGAGGAGACGTCGATGGCTACCTTTTCCGTTTCCACGGTGAGAATGGTTTCATCCTGTTTCACTGCCTCGCCTTCTTTTTTCTCCCAGGAAATAATGGTGGCTTTTTCCTGGTCCATATCGACCTTTGGCATGATCACAGGGGTTGGCATTTTAATATTCGCCTTTCAGGATTGCGCGGATCTCGCGCTCAATATCCTCTTCCTGGGGAACCGCAGCACGTTCCAGAACGCGGTTATAGGGGATTGGAACGTTCTTACCTGTTAGCCTGCGCATCGGCGCGTCCAGGTAATCAAACGCCCGGCTGGAGGAAACCACTGCCATTATCTCCCCCGCCCAGCCTGCTGTCTCGCAAGCCTCGTGGACGACCAGCAGTTTGCCGGTTTTCTTTACCGATTCTATGATGGTTTCCTTATCCAGCGGGACCATGGTACGTGGGTCAACCACTTCCACCTCGATCCCCTCCCCCGCCAGGCGTTCTGCCACGGCCAGGGATTTATGGACCATGATGCCATTGGTCACAATCGTCAGATCTTTTCCTTTGCGCTTCACGTCCGCTACTCCGAAGGGGATGGTATATTCACCTTCAGGCACTTCCCCTTTGGATTTATAGAGCACCTTATGCTCAATAAAACATACCGGGTTTGGATCACGGATCGCAGTGAGCAACAGGCCTTTGGCATCATATGGTGTTGAAGGTGTGACGACCTTGAGCCCTGGCATGTGCATCAACAGGGTTTCCAGGGATTGGGAGTGTTGGGCAGCTGCTCCGGTCCCTGAGCCGCTGGGCATGCGAACAACCATGGGGACGGTGGCCTTTCCACCGAACATATAATGCATTTTCGCTGCCTGGTTGCCAAGCTGATCGAAGGTCAGCAGGGTGAAATCCATGAACATGATCTCGGCGATTGGGCGCATCCCCAGCAAGGCTGCTCCGACCGCCGCTCCGATAATGGACGGTTCGGAAATGGGGGTTTCGATGATGCGTTTATCCCCAAATTCATCCAACATCCCGTGGGTGACGCCGAATGCCCCACCGTAACGGCCGATATCCTCGCCGATAATAAACACGCGTTCATCACGCTTCATTTCCTCCCATAAGGCAGTTCGAATTGCTTCGAGGTAAGTGATCTCAGGCATAGACATACTCCGTGACAGTGGAAGGATCGGGGTCGGGGGAGGCATCGGCAAATGCCACAGCGGCTTCGATAATGCTTAAGGCTTCTTTGTCAATTTCCTCAGCTAATGTGTCAGTCATCAATCCGTTTTCGCTCAGCTGGCTTCCGAAACGTTTGATCGGATCCTTGGTGTTCCGCCAGGTTTCGATCTCTTCCTTGGTGCGGTAAAGGTTCCGGTCACTTTTTGAATGGCCAAAATAACGGTAAGTCTGGGTTTCAATGAAGACCGGTCCCGCGCCGGAGCGGATCTTTTCCGCCGCGTTCCGGGCAGTCTCGTAAACAGTCAACAAGTCATTGCCATCGATGTAAAACCAGGGAATGCCATAAGCTTCAGCACGCTGAGCAATAGGTAGCTTGGCGGATACCCGTTCGATATCCATTGACATTCCGTATTTATTATTTTCGCAAATATACAATATCGGCAATTTCCATAAGGCAGCCATGTTCAGTGACTCATGGAAAACACCTTCATTCGATGCTCCGTCACCAAAAATGGAAATGCAAATTTGATCACTTTTTTGCATCTGTAAACCGAGACCAACCCCCAGCGAATGGGGGATGCCTCCTCCAACGATCCCATTTGCGCCTAAATTGTGAGAGCTGAAATCCGCGATGTGCATGGAACCGCCACGGCCTTTACAATATCCGGCTTCCTTCCCCAGGAATTCTGCCATCATCAGGTTGATATCTGCGTTTTTGGTAATAAAGTGACCGTGACCGCGATGGTGGTTGATCAGGTAATCATCCAGACGGACTGCCCGACCCAGGCCAACCGCCACCGCTTCCTGTCCGGCCGAAAGGTGCATTGTCCCGTGAACCTTGCCCAGGGCATATAGTTTATCCGCCATTAATTCGAACTGCCGGATGAGGCACATCGTTCGATACATCTCCAGCAAATTATCGCTGGATAAATTTAAGCGCTCCACCCGGTTTTGAAATAATTCCTCTTTCTGTTCTTTTTCCATTCTTCCCTCAAAAAAATAATAGGTTTAGTTTTCTTCTAGTATCTGTTTTGCGGTGACACTATCAGTCACCAACGAATTCACCAATTGGGAAATTAAAGCTGCTCGGATAGCTTCCACTTTTCCTGGCCCACCGGCTATCCCAATCCTGACAGGGATGCGGACCAGGTCTTCCCAGCGGATGGTGATCATCCTGCTCAGAAAGGGATCCATATATGCAGAACCATCTCTGTAAAAGTAATTACCAGCAACATCGCCAACAACATCCTTCTGGCGAATTTCGGCAAGCTCCTCCTCCGTTAGAAGCCCGGAGAGGAAAAAGCTTGAATATTCGGTCTCTGTGGTGCCAATTCCTACCAAAGCGATATCCGCTTCCCTGCCCATCTCGATCGTCTCCCGGATGCCCCGGGTTTCCCGCATTGATGAAGCAATCTCGGGGGTCTGGCATAAGCAGGGAGCGTTTAAGAAATACCCTTCTCCTCTCAATTTCTCTGCCAGGCGGGAAACGAGTGCATGACCATCATATTCTGCATTCTTGGCTCCCTGGGCTCCAACCAGTTGGGTTACCTTCACTGCCAGCCCGTTAACCGGTTGAACTGCATCCACAACAGCGCTGATTGATGTTCCCCAGGCAACTCCAATGACCGAATCTCTATTGAGGTGCTTTTGGAGAACCTCAGCACCCGCTGGACCGAGAACCTGGAGGAGGTGCTCCGAACTGGTATCCTCCACCTCCGCAACGAATACGGAATCGATTCCATACTTATCCAGAAGAGCTTCAGCCAATTTGTGATCAGAGTTCACCGGTCGGTTGATGCGTATCTCCACTATCCCGCGGCTTCGAGCCTCTGTAAGCATACGGGATACCATCGATCGGGTCACACCCACCTCGCGGGCTATTTCAGACTGGTCTTTCCCCTCTAAGTAATACTTTTCCGCCACATCTGCGAGGAGGGAAAAACGTTTTTGGTTGCTATTTTCATTAGCCAAGCCCAACTCCCCAAAATCACGTTTGTGAATTAGTTCTCACTTTTATGAGTATAACAAAGCGAGAGGCGATTGTCAACACCGACCGCAAAATGTTTTATGCAAACACTAAGTAGAACCCCATGCATACGTGTCGTCAAGTGTTGGTTCGAGATATCCACGGTGACAAAAATCCCCGACCAGCCATTCACGAGAAATGAAGTATCCAGGCTGAAGGAAAATTGAATCGCTTGGGGAATGCCAACTTCTGGCCAGATCCACTGGCTCCTCCGGGGAAAACCACTACAGAAATCGAGATGAAGATCAAAAACCTGGAAGGTAATTCCAGGTGATGGTAAAGGGGGGGATCTATCACAAAAGAAGAAATGCTTTTTGCGGGGGTATAGATATCCTTATATTTGATCTTTCCATATAATCATTTTAGAAGGAATATTGACACCTCATGGACGGGCATAAACGAACTAACATCAAACCGGGAACGCGGGTACTCATAGTACTAAAACAGGACCAATCCACCGGTAAATTAACCGAGGGCATTGTCAAGGACATCCTGACCAATTCCGCATCCCATCCACATGGGATTAAGGTCCGCCTGACCAGCGGGGTTATTGGCAGGGTGAAGGAAATTTTGGAATAGGTTGTTCTGCACAGAATGGACGAAGTGGCACTATCCCCGAAATGCCAATCAGGTTGTTTTTGAATTATTCACTTCAGAAACAAGCGAAACCGCTATGCTTGTTGCACCCTCTGCATATTTCAGACATTGATCCATGAGTTGATTTTCCATGAAATACCGTTGTCCTTCGTCGGTAGCCAAGTCGCAACCGATCAATTGGCGACAATTGATAGAACCATATTGCATTTCAAAGCGGCTGATCAATTCTTGAGTAAGGGTATAGCTGACCTCGATTGAATCGGTGGGTGAATTTCGACCAGCCACCAGATTGATACCCATTATTGCCCCGCTAACCGCTCCACAAATCCCACAAGTACGGGAGATACCACTGCAAAACCCTGTTGCAATTCTGGGGATCAAATCTGATTGGATACCCTGGCTTTCAGCTAATGCTTGAAGCACACTCTCGGCGCAGAAAAAACCTGATTTAAACAATTCCACACTGCGAAGTGATGCTTTTTCGTTCATATTCTACCCTCCCGGTTCGGACTCTTGACTATAGCGAGAGACAAATTCTGATTGAAATCTCAACCAGATTTTCCCGAATTTCGGATTTATCCTGCCATTTTCTGCTATCCCACTGCACTTCACTCAGATCATCCCCGCCATACAGAATCTGGCCTAATTTTACATTCCTGAACTTCGCCACGGCAAAAAAGGCTGCCGCTTCCATTTCCACCGTGACGCAGCCCTCCGATTTTCTCAGTTTTATTCTTTCCTCAGTTTCTCTATAAAGTGCATCGGTAGTCCACGTTTTTCCATTTATGTATTCGATCCTGGATTTATTGAATTCTTCCTCAATCTTTTCAACTACTTCAGGATTGCATTCAATTTCTCTGGCGGGAGGGAGATAATGATAAGAGACGCCTTCATCTCGAATCGCTGAGGTTGGAATAATCAGATGCCCGACGGAAATATCTTTTCTCAGTACACCTGCGCCACCGCAAACGATAAATTTATTGAATCCAAGGGCGATCAACTCTTCCAGAAAAGCAGCAGATCCAGCCGCGCCTAAATATCCTAAGGACAAATGAATCTTTTTTTCCCTGTAATCCATTTCATAGATTGGAACATCCATGGTTTCGCAGTTCAATAATTTGACTACTCTTATCAAGCCCTTCTTTTCCCAGTTCTCAAGTACTTCACGAAAAAAAGTGATCACACAAAATTCATAACCTTCAGTTCTTTTATGAGAAAGGGAAGGTTCAATTTTCGCAATTCGCGTATCATCAAATTCCAGTATTGGATATTTTTCTTTTTTCATCAGGTCCTCAATAAGCAGTATGAGTCCCGACAACAGGGATCCGAGCTGCATCCGGCAGGTACTACTTGCCACTTAATTATATTATTACGAGGTAATCGGTGCACACAAATACCCTTTCTTTTTTCTTCATGATATTCATTAGTATACAAAAGGGATCAATTTCCGTACTCGTTTTTGATATTCTCCATAGCCGGGGAATTTATCCTTCAACCATTGTTCTTCGCGTCGAGATTTGATATCGAAAAATACCAGAATAATAATGGCGTAGCCGATTGTCAACCAGCCATGCACAATTAAAGCCCAAGCGAAGGCGATCAAGATCAGCCCGAAATACATCGGGTGGCGTACAAGCCGGTAGGGACCTGTTTCAATTAGTGTTCCTTGTTCTTTCGGGTACGGAACAGCGGTCAAATTCGGCCCCATCCGGAAGATCGCCAGTGCGATCAGAATAATACCCGTTGGCAGGAGGACGCTACCTACAATCTGGCTCAGAGAGTTAAAGGGGGCGATCCAGATTGGCCATCTTATAAAATTACGCGGTCCAAAGAAGACCAGCGCGATTAAGGTGACCTGTGCGACCACATACCATTCGCCAAGTTTGCCTTTCCACCATGGTGTTAGGGCCATAATCTTATTCTCCTTTCCACAGATCATTGAGCAAAATCCCTGCCCAATATATACGCCCGATTCAGATAACCCTGCAGGGTTTCTTGGTCCGCGACAGCCGCACGATAGAAATATACATGTTCAACTTTTTTCACCCCAGGATAACGCAATCCCCAGTCGTCAATGATCCGTGTCATCGGTGCTTCCAAACTGGCTTTATAGTCCTCTTCACTAAAGAGTGTGGGACTGATGATCAGAGCCTTTTCATGGTGAAGGAGAGGGATTCGTCCTTTCATTTTCCCGCGCCAACCTTCCTCAGTAAGGGCATAGGCATCCCCGTAGGAGAATACCCGTTCGAACCAGCCCTTCATGATTGCAGGAAAATGACACCAGTAAACCGGCGCTATGAATGCGAGTCCCTGAGCATTTTTCACCTTCTCCCATTGGGCAATCACATCCTTAGGTCTCTGAGCATGAATGAACTTTGCCACCGCACGGGAATCCTTGTCCCGCAGCCAGATCGAGGCGATCATCCGTTGGAGTGGACCTCCTGCCACGTCTAGCATATGTTTCTTTAAGTTCATCTCATCTAGGATCTCCAGCGGCATGCTTTCATGCACATAGCTAGCGAAATCATTCGTGCGAAAGACTGGATCGAACCGGATGGCATATAGGTCCACCACTTCACTGGTGTGACCGGCATCCTTTAGCCCTTTGGTGAATTGATCAAGAATGGCATGGCAGAAGGACTTGGGATTGGGATTGGCAAATACTGTCAGAACATTCATTGGGCTCTCCTTTGGGTCGCCAGGGGTGCGGACCGTAGTCCGTACCCCACAATTATTCCAAGAACAATAGACAGAATCAGATGCATAACGAAGGCTCCGCCGAACCATTGCAAGGTCGCAGGTGTCTTCATCTTCAACAGGATGGGTGTCATGGCTAGAATCGGCTGGCTCAGGATCTCAACATACACAAATGCTGCGATCGTGATCTTTTTCAATGAACCTTCACGAAGGGCAGGAAATATTGTCACAATTGCTCCAAAAAGTATGCCGACCAGCGGGCCGATCAAATAGTGCGCTGCCAACCCGGTTGGAACTCCACCTGCGATCTGCGTGCCGAACGTTGCCAGGAATCGTGAAACCGTATCACCGACGATGGAAAAGCACAGAAGAGTCGGTAGGCTTAGTGCCATTAATATTCCCATGAACAATATGTCCATAACCATGGTGCCCGCCAGACCTCCAATCAACCCCCACCCCATTCCCCGACCGGTGGATACAAACAGCATTTGTTTTCTGCTTCGAAAAATGGTTGGATTAATTATTTCCATGTCTGTGCTCCATTCTCATAGCCGTTGTTTTTGTGAATTAATTTCTGTTTTCTTTCAGCTGGCCCGTGATTAAACTACCCCCAAACACGATCAGCAGGATCGCGAAATAGGGTATCTCGAATGAGATATTAAAGTACGGCAATACCAGCTCAAGACACCCGAGAAGAAGCGCCAGGATGCCCATAGTCGTTGAAAAAATACTAACTGGTAACCCATTCCGGGATCGGGCTATGTTCATACTGATCAAGATCAAACCGATACCTATCGTGCCAATAGCGTTCGGCAGGGATGGGAACAACAGGGTGAATCCCCATAGGACAAAGAATGCACCCCATGAGATCGTTTCAAAAATCTGATTTAACTTTTTTGCGTTTTCCATTTATTCTCCTAATTTTTTTGGGTGAATTTAGATGATCTATTCTTAGCAGGTTGTTTTATCTAGCACGGGAGACAGTGTCGGCACGGAGAGGGCATACCCTCGTTTGATGAGCCTTCCAACCTGGCCACCAGGTCTTGTGCCAGTTATGCATCCTGGCAAATAACGATCTGGGTTGTTTAACCGCTAATTTTCGAATAGGGCAATCTGCGCAGTTATGTACTTTCTCGATGATCAAAGCGCTCATTGCAATGTTTCCAAGATCTTGATTGAAATCAATTTTGTTTTCCATTTCTCAATTCTCCTTTTTGTTATCTTTTGGAATCATTTCTTTTTCCCAACCCCGCTCACGGAAAGCAAAGTCAGGTTCAGGCCGTACAATTTGTTCAAGATACCCATCAGAGCTGCCTGGTCTCCGATGTAACCGAAAAGGTTCATTTCTCCGTTATCTAATAGCTTCACCTCCAGACCACCCAACCAATCCGACCAGCTTTCATCAAGTTGACCTCTTACGCGGATCTCGAAACACCCTCCACGAGCGTCAGTGGAAAGCGCAACTTGTTTCATTTGGTCGGTTTCAACTTTCTTGTCTGTCATGTTTCCTCTTGACTCTAATTTATCCATTTGATAACGAGTGCTCATCGACTAAAGGTTGTATTTGGGGTTGTATTTATTTTGCGGAAAAAGAATTCGTTCTCCCCCGATTTAACTTACAGGTCGGCAATAAAAAAGCTGGCCGGGGATTAATTCCTCTGCCAGCCCTTTTAAATTTTCGTTCCGCTTCCAATCAATCAAATACTTTGAACTCTTTCCCGATTGCCACCGCCTGAGTCCTGCTTTCTACCCCCAGCTTGCCATAGATATTGCTTATATGCCGCTTTACGGTGGGGATGGAGATCACCAATTGCGCAGCGATATCCTGGTTGGAACAACCTGCTCTGATGAGCTTTAATACTTCCACTTCACGCGTGGTCAGCGGCTCGATAAGCAGCTGCACGGAAGGTTGTGTCATTTCGGAGATTTTACTTATTTTGAACAGCAATTCGGCGGCGTAACTGCCCCCAGTTTGACGAGACTTAACCTGGCAAAGCAATCTCGTCATAATTTCACCTTCATCCATAAATATGCGTAAGTATCCCTCCGGCTGGGCCAAGGCGAGAGCTCTTTCCAAAGCTGACAGGGAGCGGTCGGTTTCTTTCTTGCCCTGTAAAGCGAGCGCCTGGAGGATTAAGATTTCTATGACGTATCCCATCCCCCCAGCTGACTCTGCCTGTTGAAGCATTCGTTGGGACAACTGGAGGGCAGTCTCATAATTCCTCTGAGTTAGGAGGACTCGAAGCAGGATGACATATTCGGGCAGACGTTGAAATGGAATTCCATCTTCAATCGATAGACCCTTCTTTTGAATGAGTTGAGGCAGTTCTTCAGAATTTCCTTGGGATAGCCAAAAGCGCGCCAGCTCATATTCTATTTCGATAGATTGCAGCGGAGAATGAGGATGCTCACCGGCTAGATGTTCCGCTTCCCAAAAGGCTGCCTGGGCGGCTTCCGGATTACCCTGGATTAGCTTTGACCTGGCGAGTATAGCGAAGGCGATGGCTTGCCTATCGATATCCCCCCACTGTCGACAAAGATCAATGCATTGCTGAAGGTACTGATCCGCCTCGTTCAATTGATTGCGTTCATAGGCCAACCTCCCCAAGCTGGCGTAGAGTTTCCCCGCGAGCGGCGATCTTTGTCCATCAGGACGAACTGCCATTTGCAGGGAGCGGGTTAAAGTGTCTATTGCTTTATGGAGCTGACCCTGTTCCACCAAAATATCCGCAAGATTGGAATTGGCGATGATGACCATGTGTAAGTTTCCGGCTTCCCGACCGATGCGGATGGCTTCGGTGTAGGCGCGAGTGGCATCTACCAGGTTACCGTTGAGCCAGCTGCTATCCCCCAGGATCGAAGTCGCCACACTTCGGATACTTTGAGAGATGGAGCTGCAGTCCGGCAACAGGTCCAACGCTTGCCGGGCATATTGCGCAGCTAAAAGAGTGTCCCCTTGCAAGTTGGCACAATGCGCCCGGGCTGCGGCAATGGTTCCCTGCATCGTCCTCACCTCGACCGTGGGTTCGAGCGGGGCAAGCAGTTCTTCAGGCACTCGCAATGTTGGCTCGATGCGATCCAGGTCTCCAGTCAGGGCGAGTGCCCAGGCTTTTTGAATTGCCAACCAGGGGTGGTTTTCTGATTGGAAATCGATGGAATCAGCCCAATTCAACAAGGTCGCAACTTCGCCGCTCATCAGCAGGAAACAACCGTTCTGCTCGATGAGTTGTGCGGCTCGATCTTGGTTGCCAGCTGCGATAGACTGCTGGATGGATTCAGAGATGAACCCGTTTTGCTCGTACCATTGGGATGCGTGGTTGTGCAATTCGGGAATTATTTGAGGATACGAGTGTTCAAGACGCTTCCGGAGGACGTCTGCAAAAAGATGGTGATAGCGGTACCAATGCCGTTCATTGTCCAGCGGGATGACGAAAAGATTCTTCTCTTCCAAGACTTCCAGCAAGGTTTGTCCGTCCATGTTGTTCATCGTATCCGTCTGGACAACCGCATCGCAAAGCGACCCACATAAGCGCTCCAGGATTGAAGTCTGCAGCAGGAAAGTACTGATATTTTTCGGTTGAAGCTTGAGCACTTCATCAACCAGGTAGTCCATCACATAGTGATGGCTACCCGTGAAAGCTGAAATGAATGCGTGGATGTCTTCACTACTTTGCATCGAAACCGCTGCCAATTGCAGTCCGGCGATCCAACCTTCCGTCCGCGTCCCCAACGCGGAGATATCGTTTGCAGAAAGAGTCAAACCCATCCCTTCGTTCAGAAATGCGGCAATCTCGTCTTGTAAAAAGCGCAGTTGTTCTGCCCGGATATCCAGGAGCTGGTTGCGAACCCGTAGGCGGGAAAGAGGGAGAGGGGGATCAGTTCGGGTAAGGATAGTCAGGTGCATCCGCGGAGGCAGATGATCAATCAGATATGCAAGAATATTTATTACAGCTTCAGAGTGAAGAGTGTGGAAATCGTCCAGAACAAGAACAAGAGGATCTGACGATGAGGCAAGTTCATTAACCAGAAGGTTGATAATATTTTCGTAATTAGCTGGCTGGATACCGTGGAGAATGCCCTCAAATTCATCCTCAAGGCTTGAAACAAATGGTGAGAGAGCGGCATGAAGGTATTGTAAAAATCGGATCGGATCATTATCCCCGTCATCCAGGGAAATCCATGCCGATGAGATTTTCTTATCAGTCAGCCACCGGCTGACCAAGGTGGTTTTTCCATAACCAGCTGGAGCGGATACCAAGATGAGCGCGCGGTCTAAACCTGTATCGATAAGGTCGGAAAGACGGGGGCGGTCGATTTGTATGGGGCGAGTCGGAGGAATGAAAAGTTTTGTCCGAAGCAATTGTTTGTTTTGCTCCATCACCATTGTGTTCGTTCTCCCTTTCCCCCGAATTCACGCTTGTATCAGGTTTTGACACTCTTACTCCTGACGGCCAATCGAACTACACGGTCAGATTAGGTAAACAATATTATTAAAAATAAGACAATATTCACAAGTCTGGATGGTGCTTACCGAATTCATTGTACAAGAATGGCAATGGACATACAAGCAAATGAATTAGCCGAAGATTATTCGGGGTGGCAGAACCTACAGGCTGCCTTCCTTCCCTTCACGGCTGGCATAGTTGTGGTGCAGATTGGATAAAAAGCGGTGGAAAATATAAACGGTATAGACACACTTTCGGACATATTTACGATAAGGACAAATTGTGAGAGGCCCGGATTTTCCTCGTAAGAAGTTGGTTCTAAGTTCCCCGCAAGCGGTCGCACAGGTCGCGGAAGTCCCTGGAGAATCATCTATTTATTGAAAGACAACATAAGTACATGAGGGGATTCAGGATGAGTCGTTGATTTGCAGAAAATGAAAATGGCGGGGCTATGAGGCAGGTGAGCGTATCTACCCCTTTCTTTACAGACTGACCGGACCTACTTTTATTTATCTCACCATCTCCACCAAAATGATTAACTTCATATATAATTTTGATAGGTCTATATTATTAAAGAACCAAAATGCCGAAATCCCAATCGCTCCGCCATGCAGACATCGTCGTTGTGATCCCTTGCTACAACGAGATCGCCACCATCGCCAAAGTGGTGGGCGATTTTCACCGCGAGCTACCCGCCGCGCGGATTATCGTCTTCGACAACAACTCCACCGATGGCAGCGCTAAGGCCGCCCTTGTCGCCGGCGCGGAGGTCATCCCCGAAAAACGGCAGGGCAAGGGTTTCGTTGTCAGCGCCATTTTCCAAAAGGTGAAGGCGGATTTCTACATCATGGTGGATGGCGATGACACCTACCCTGCCGAATCCGTGCACGGTCTGCTTGCACCTGTGCTCAGCGGCCAGGCAGATATGGCGGTGGGGCAGCGCCTTTCGGACTACACCGACGCCGCCTTTCGCCCCATGCACGTCCGTGGCAACCAGGTGATCTGCTCGCTCATCAATGCCATCTTCAATTCAAACCTGCAAGATCCCATGTCCGGCTACCGCGTTTTCAACCGCTCTGTTGCCCTCGAGATCCCCATCGTAGCTGCCGGTTTCGACGTGGAAACCGAGATGACCCTGCAGATGCTCTACCGCCATTTCAAGATCGTGGAGATCGAGGTGCCCTACCGCGCACGTCCAAAAGGCAGCACCTCCAAACTGCATACCTACCGGGATGGCACCCGCGTGGTTTTCAAGATCTTCACCCTGGTTCAATCCTACAAACCGCTCACTTTTTATGGGGGTATTGGACTGTTCCTGCTGGCATGCGGCCTTATCGCCGGGATTTTCGTCATCCAGGACTACATCACCTATCAATACATCTACCGGGTGCCGCTGGCCATCCTGGCCACCGGGCTGGTGATGATCGGTGTTCTCTCCGGTTTCGCTGGCATCATCCTTACCCGCATCAATTTCCGCCTGCTGGAAATCTCCAGCATCCAGGCCAAGACGCTGCATTTGCTGGATGAGCAGGAACGCAAATCCGAAAAACTTTGAACCCGGTGGGGGTTAGCCGCAAGCCTGGTAATATGCTTCCAACACCAGGCGAATCTTCTCCCGGATAAATATCCCGGCGGAATGCTGCTTCTGCTCTGACCAGGTTCCGATCTCAATATCGGGCAGGTACTGGCTTGCCAGCGAGGGTGGGATTTCCCTGCCCGCCCAGTTGTTCATCAGCCTGGTCACCGCCTGCTTAACAAGCGGAAAATTCCAGTAATATCGGATGCGATCGCTCAGGCTGTACTTCCGCTGGAAAGCCACTTCCCCCATGCTGCCCTGGTAGTATCCCTGCCAGTACTTTGGCTCCTGCAGCATCGTCTCCTCAATAACCTGGATGAGGTTCGAGCGCTCCCCTTCATTAAAGAGTTCTGCCTCCATCATCGCCAGGGCAAAGATCGCCTCACGGTAGGCGAAGGTCAACGCCGGCCCCACCTTGAGGATGGCAAAGTGATCCCGGACGAGATCCTTAAGCGTCAGCGGCTTCTGGTAATCGGTGGAATGCGCTTCGTAGATCACCGGCTGCGATTCAGAAAAGATCGCCAGCCCGGTGGCCTTTTCCGGATCATAATCCAGCACAAAATCGCTGCCAAATTCCACCCCGGGTTGCACCACCAGGGCGATCACCTTCTCCCAGGCCTTTCCGTAGCCGATCTTTTGCAAGGCGATTTGGGTGGAATCCAGCGTTTCGCGCGCGCTGGATGGCAGCGTCACCTGCACGCCACTTTCATGCTCGTGCGCTCCACCTGGAATGGGCACCTCGCTGCCGATCACATACCGCAGGTTGGAAGAATCTTTCACCGTTTTTTCAGCCGCCCGGATCAGCATCGCGGTGCGTTTCGCGGAAACTTCCACCTCCAGAGGTTTCCCCGGATCATCCCCCCCCAGCCTCATGCTGCAATCGATATGCAGCTTGGTGAACCCCGCCTTTGTGTAGGATTTAACCAGATCGACCGCATTCGCCATCGCCTCCCGTTCAGGTAGACCTTGCCAGGGCGAGGGACCAAGGTGGTCGCCGCCCAGGATAAGCTCATCCACGGGGAATCTAGCATCCTCCGCTTTTTGTTGGACAAAATGGTGAAAATCCGCCGGGGTCATGCCGGTATAGCCCCCGAACTGGTTCACCTGGTTACAGGTCGCTTCGATCAGCACCGGGCGGAATTCTTGCAAGGCGCAATCCAGCACAGCCGGGTGCGCCGAGCAGATCGAGGGGATTCCGCGCGGCTCGCCCCGTTTCTGGGCGCGCAGGATCTCATCCAGTAAATGGGACATACCCGAGCGCTTCCTCCAGCGTCGGCTGGGCAGTCACACCACCCGCGGCGCGGGTGGAAAGCGATCCGCAAACGGTAGCCAGGGCAAGGGATTTTTTTAATCCCCAGCCATTCAGATGACCATAGAGAAATCCCGCGTCAAAGCTATCCCCTGCCCCCACAGTATCCACAACTTCCACTTTCAACCCCGGCACTTCAATATCGGTCGTCCCCTTACTTAAACAAGCCCCATTTGCACCGCATTTCACCACAGCCAGATCGGTCTTTTTATTCAACAGCAACATCGCTTGCTGCAGGGTTTTTGCCTTTGTAATACTCACGGCTTCATTTTCGTTGGGGAGGAATATATCCACTTTCCTCAGCAGGGTATCGAATCCTTCCCAGCGCTCCGCCGGGTCCCAGTTCGGATCCAGCGAAGTGGTCATGCCGTGGTCACGCGCCTCCTCAAATAAAGCCGCCAACCCGGTTTGAAGCCCGGTTTGAAGAAAATAGCTGGCAACGTGCAGGTGTCTCGCCCGTTTTAGCAGGCTCCTGGGAATATCTTCTGTTGTCAGTGCGGGGATCAATCCCGGGAAGGTGAGGATGGCGCGGTCGCTACCCCGGGCGAGGATCACGCTCATGCCCGTCTGTCCGCCTTCGCGGATGATCACCGGCGAGATATCCACTCCCCGCGCGGACATCGCGTCCAGCATGAATTTGCCGAAGAGATCCTCCCCACAGACACCGATGAAAGCAACTTTCAACCCCAGTCTGGCTGCCCCGCAGGCGAAGATGGCCGAGGAGGATCCCACCGTCAGGTCGGCGGAATCGACCAGCTTTTCCACCTGTTCAAACTCAGGAAGGATATTTCCCCGCAGCACCAGGTCTGGGTTGATCTCACCGGCGACCAAAATATCGAATTCCCGCTCGGGCATTATCTGTTCAGTTCCCGGCTTACGCCTAAACCTTGTGAACTTTGAACTCCGGCAAGTACTGCTGGTGGCAGGCAAAAAGCTCGTTGGTCATTTCGCGGATCTCTGCCAGCGAGAGCACCGCCGCCGAGAGCGGGTCCATGCAGATGGCGTGATAGATCGCCATCGGGTCGCCTGTCAGCGCTCCCTGGATTGCCAGCTCTTCAATCCCGCTCGAAAGCCCTGCCAGCAGCGCGCACTGCGCTGGCAAAGAACCTACGTGCATGGGATGAATGCCGCTGCGGTCGGCCAGCACCGGCACTTCCACGCAAGCTCCCTGGGGCAGGTTGGTGACCAGCTGTGTGTTTGGCACGTTCCCGTTGAATTTGAACGCTTCGCCGCCCTTCAACGCATTGATGATATATGCTGCGTACTCCTCGCCGCGGTCAAGGTCGGTTCCATACACTTCCTTGGCAAGCTCCACGCGCACGTCGTCCCGCCAGCTTGTCTCTGTCTTCTGGTATTCCCTTAGGATATAGGCGTACTCCCCCGGGTTCCAGCCGGTTCCATGCGTACAATATTTTTCGATCAGGTCGGGACGTTTGCGGAACCACCAGTTGTATTCCGAATTGTGCCCGCTGGATTCGGTCACGTAATATCCCAGCGCCAAATACATCTCGTTCCGCACCAGCTCCTCGTTGTAGACCTCCGCGTTTTCTGTCACCGCCTTGTGGATGCGTGGATAAGCATCCACGCCATTCTACTTCGAATTTCAGGTACAACGCCTGGTGGTTGATCCCCGCGCACAGGTAATCGATCTTTTCGTAGTCCGCCTCGATCCAATATGCCAGCATCATCGCCGTGCCCTGCACCGAGTGGCACAGCCCGGTGACAGGGATAAATGTCTGTCGCTGCAGCGCCCCGCACAGCATCGCCATCGGGTTGGTATAGTTGAGCAGCGTCGCCCCGGGGCAGTAGCGCTCCATATCGCGGACGATGTCCATCATCGGCGGGAGGGTGCGCAGGAATCGGAAGATGCCGCTGGGTCCGCGCGTATCGCCCACGTTGATATCCACTCCGTATTTCTTGGGGATCTCGATATCGTGCCGCCAGACTTCGGTGCTGCCGGCCAGGATGGTGGTCAGCACCACGTCCGCATCCCTCAGCGCTTCCACTCGGTCCAGCGTGGCGCTCACCGTTGCGGGATATTTTCCGGCTTCGATCAATTTTTGCACCGATTTGAGCGCATAATCCAACCGCTCCGCATCGATATCCATCAACGCGATGTGGGAATCCGCAAGCAGCGGGAAGGTGAGGATATCCCGCACCAATCCCTGGGTAAACCCCAGGCTGCCTGCTCCGATAAACGCGATTTTTGTCATGGATCGACTCCTTATTGAAAATTATCAGCCGTAATTATTTTAATGCGATTTTTTTTAGCGCTTAACCCCGCTGAGGGAAATGCCTTCAATGAATTGCTTCTGCGCGATGAAAAAGACGATGATCAACGGGAGGATACTGATCAGTGCTCCTGCCATCAGGACGGTGAACTTCCCTCCCGTTGTGAGCTGTTGCTGGAAGAACGCCAACCCGACCGTCAGGGTGGTATTGGGCACCGCTGGCATATACACCAGCGGGTGAAGCAGATCATTCCAGGCTCCCTGAAAAGTGAAGATCGCCAGGGCAGCCAGAGCCGGTTTTGCCAGCGGCATATAGAGTTTCCAGTAGATCTGAAAGAGCGAAGCCCCATCCATGCGGGCAGCATCCACAAAATCCTTTGGAATGGTCAGGAAATATTGCCGCATGAGGAAGATGCCGAATGCGCCGCCCAGGAAGGCAGGCAGCCAGAGTGGAATGCTGGTGCCAATGACCCCCATGAATTTGAATACGATGAAATTCGGGATGAGTGTCACCTGGGCAGGGATCATCAGGGTGATCAGCAAGATCACAAATAGGGCATCCCTTCCTTTGAAGCGCACCACCGCGAAACAAAACGCAGCCATGGAACAGGTGAATAAAGTCCCTGCGGTGATAAGCAGGGAAATATATACGCTGTTGAAGAAAAGCAGTGGGAAATTTATATCCACCCCGAAGAGGTCTCTGAAGTTTTGTAAAGTCCAGGTTGGCGGGAGGAGGGTGCGGGTGAATTGGTCGGCGGGCAGCTTGAACGCCGTAGAGACCATCCAAAGGAACGGTCCCAGCATGATCACCGACCCGAGGATGAGCAGGATATAAGTCACGGTATCCCAGAAAGCTTTTTGTTGTTTTCTATTCACCACTCCACCTCAATCATAGACCACATAGCGTCTCTCCATCCAGAGATAGATACCCATCAAAATAATGACAAATAATGCCAGTTCGATCGCCTGGGCACTTGCGCCGCCATAATTGAAAAAAGACCACGCGTTCCGGTAGATGGAATAGACCACCACCGGGAATGAGCTATCCCCATGCCCCCGCCTGGTAAGCATATAAATGTAATCGTATGCCTGAAAGGCATTGATGGTGACGATCAGGGTCATGAAGAAAATGCTTGGCGTAACAAGCGGTAAGGTGATCTTGAAGAACTTGGATCCTCCGCCCGCGCCATCCAGCTCGGAAGCTTCGTAATACTCTCTGGGCACCGCGGTTAGACCAGCCAGGAAGATGATCATCCCCTCACCGATGGCTCCCCAAACATTGACGATGATTAGCGCGATCAGGACCTTGTCAGTACATAACCAGCATACCGGCTGCCCGCCCAATTTTTCAATGATGAAATTGAGGATCCCTGTATCCTTGCCGTAGATCATGTTCCAGACTAGCGCGGTCGCCACAGCCGAAGTGACCACCGGGAGAAAATAGATCGTCCGGAAGATGGTCACCCCGCGAATCTTGCGGTTTAGCAGCACCGCCACGAACATTGAAATAACGACAACCGCTGGAACATAAAGCAGACTGAACTTGAAGGTATTGGTCAGCGCCTCCCAAAGTTTTTCATCATTGAACAGGGCGATATAGTTATCAAAATTCGCCCAACGCGGCGGGGTCAACAGATCCCAATGCGTGAAGCTGAGCACGACTGTGGCCAGGATGGACCCGAGCACACCGAAGAGAAGACCGATGAGCGTTGGCGCGAGCATCAACCAGAGGGTGATCTTTTCCCTGCCGAGTGGTTTAAATCCAGTATGCATGGTTTGTCAGCCTAACCCTGCCCCTTGATATCAAGGGGCAGGGTGAAAAATCGAAAGTGCAGGTTATTTATTCTTTGCCAGAACTTCATCCGCCTGGGGGACGATCTGGTTCAGGGTTTCATCCAATCCCGCTTCACCGCGCCAGACGGCGCCCATCCCATCGCCGATCACCGCCGCCCACTCATCGTAACCTTTGAAGACAGGTTTCATACGCGAGAATGCCAGGGAATCAAGGAAAACCTGCTGGTTAAGTTTGGAGTTCTTCTGCTCCAGGAATACCGGGCTCTCCGCCACAGACTTCAGCACCGGGATGGCGAAACCAAGCTCGGTTAAGCGTTTCTGGCCCGGTTCGCTCATGACGAACTTGATGAATTCGAAGGCTGCCTCCTGGTTCTTGCTGGCATTGGCCACCACGAACCCGGCGCTGTTCACGCTTGTGGCGTGCCCGGCATCCCCTGCCGGCATCGGAGCGGCATCATAGGCAAAACCTGCCCCATCATAACCAGGAACCGCCCAGTGCCCCAGGGGTGTCATCGCGGCGATCTTGGCCTGGAAGAGATCTAGCCCATATTGACCGATCGTGTTGGCATCCGGTGATGATTTATCTACAAAGACCATATCGTATAGCGTCTGCCAACCTTTGCGGGAAGCAGGCTCGCCGACCAGGGTCTTGGTGTGATCCGCGCTAATGATATCCCCACCCTGCGACCATAAAGCTTCGCTCCACCCGGGTTCCATATCCCACTGATCGAAGACGAAGCCGTATTGCTCGATCTTGCCGTCGCCATTGGTATCCAGGGTAAGCTTCTTGGCGGCTGCCCGCAGGTCGTCCCAAGTCCAATCCGCGGTGGGGTATGAGACCCCGGCAGCGTCGAACATGTCCTTGTTATAAAAGAGCACGATGGTCTGGAAATCACGCGGCAACCCGTAATACCCTTCTGCGGTCTTGTAGGCTTCCAGCGTCTGCGGGTATACATCCTTCAGCATGTCCGGATTCTTGTCGATGTAGGGTTGAAGATTGGCAAGAACGCCACGCGTCTGGTAATCCAGGAAAAGCGGCGCGTCCATGGCGAAAACATCCGGAGGGGTGTTGGCTGCCAACTGGGTCTTGAGTTTATCCCAATACGCATCCCAATCGGATACTTCTACATTCACCTTGATGCTCGGGTTGGCGGCTTCGAAATCGGAAACGATCTGCTTCCAGACCGCCAGTTCCTCCGGCGCGCCCCAGGCGCTGAAGGTGATGGTCACCGGTTCCGTGCCGCCGGTCCCGGCAGGTTTGGCACCGCCGCAGGCTGAAAGCAGCAGGATCGTGACCATTGCAACAGAAAACATCAACTTTTTCATCTTCTTCCTCCTTTAAAGTTTGACCACCGGATCCAGATTCGTGGGAAGATCCGGGTTTAACCCTTTGGAAATGGAACGGTGAAACGCAATGGATTGAGCGAAGGGCAGAAATAGGGTATCCCGGAATGGGTCTGGGATTCCCGATCGGTATTCGATCTCTGCCTGTTCTTCACCAACGCCAAACACCCTGCCCCCCAGCGCACTCATTTCATTCAGTACCGCCCGCTCCCGGGTGCCGTTTGCATCAGAAAGCAACCCGATCACACGCGCCGTTTCGGTGACCATGCTCTTGGGTCCGTGGCGGAACTCCAGCGTGTGGAACGGCTCGCTGTGGGTCAGGCTCATCTCTTTCATTTTTAGACTGGCCTCACACGCCAGGCCGTAGCGGCTGCCTGTTCCCAACCAGTAGAACCGGTCAGCAGTCAGGTCACGCCCCAGGTCTTCGGCTAGCGTTGCATACCGTGTCAGGATATCCTGCCCCCGTTCCGGCAGCCGCGCCAGGTGCCCGGTGAGCTCGCCGCGACCCGACCAGTGCACCGCGAGCCCCAGCGTTCCGATTAACAGGGTGGAGAATGCGCGTGTCTGGGCCACCGAGCGTTCCTGAGCTGAATCCAGGACGATGTTCAGCTCGCCCATCGTTGCCAGCGGTTGGTCCCCGTAGCAGGAGAAGGTGAGCAGCTTCCCGCGTTTATCCTCCAGGAATGCCCGGCAGGCATTCAGCGTTTCGGTGGTCTCTCCTGAGCGCGAAACGGCAACCAGAGTGACTTTTCCCTGCGGGTAAGCTGAGGCTGGATTGAGCCAGAGCTCCGACGCAGGCATCGCCCGGCAGGAGAGCCCGGTGAATGCCTGGGTTACTGCGGCAGCGGAAAGCGCAAGGTAATAGGTGGAGCCGCAGCCGGTGAAGATCACTTCTCCACCTTCTGGTCTATTGGAGGCGGAATCGAGGGAGTAATCGTGCAGCTTCTTTAGCGCAGCATCCCATGCTTCCGGCTGGGATTGGATTTCCTGCCATGTATAAGTTTGTTTCCAGTCCATCGTTTTTCCTTTTCGTTGTTTGCGTTAGCGCGGGTTCCCCAGCACCCGGGCGGCATTTTCAAAATAAACCTTTTTGAGCACATCCTCTGGCAGGTTGATCCCGTAGGCATACCAGCGCCCCTGCCCCGGGACAGGCATTACGCTGTAATTGAAATACTCGTCATCTGTCTCCAGGAAGCGATAGATGAGCTTGTAAGCCTCCGGGTAGGGACCCATATCCGAGCCAAAGAGAATACGGTCAGCGTATTTAAGGAAGAATTTTCGCGCGGTGACCGGCTGCCTGCCCAGCTCGCCGATCCGCCCGGAGATATCTATGAAGAAGTTCGGGCAACGATCCAGCAGAGCACCAACCCAGGCGAGGTTCTCGGCGTAGCAGCCTACGTGCGCCCCGATGAAAGTTGTTTTGGGGTGCTGGGTGACCAGGTTCGCCAATCCATCCAGGATGTGCATGAAGGGTGGGTAAGGCGGGCTGGTGAATGCCCAGTCGGGATGCGCGCCCAACTCCTCCCAACGCTCGTTGGTCTCATCGATTGGTTCGAAGAAAGCCACCGGATCCGCCACATGGATCAGCACCGGCAGCATCAGCTCGCCGGCGGTCTCCCAGATGGGTGCCAGGCGGGCGTCATCCACGTCCACCAGCTTCCCGACGTGATCTTTGACATGCAATCCAAACGGTTTCCAGATCTTCAATCCCTCCGCGCCGCGTTCTTTCTGCGCGCGAAGCCTGCCGGCTGCCCACTCGGGGAAGGCATCGCCCATCTCCACCCATTTGGACCAATCCACACCACCGAAGACCTGGAAACGCTCCGGTGCTTTCTCTTTAAAAAGTTTTAAATGGGAATCTAGCAGGTCCTCGCCCCAACCACCGTCGAGATCGATATACCGCACGATCCCGGCTTCATCCAGCAGGCCGATCAGCTCCTCGAAGGGCTGATCCTCCCAGCCGCCACCGAAATCTTCACCGAGGTGGTTGTGCGCGTCTATGGCGGGGTAACGCGGTTTGAGGATATCCGTTTGCGGCACCACCAGTTTCGATTGAGGGATGTAATTCTCGAGTTCCATGCGGTTATGCCAGGATCACACGGATGCCTGCCTTGCGGGCAGTCTTTAGGAAATCTGCCGGGGTTTCTGCGTCCGTCACGATGGTATGGATCGCGGAGAGAGGCGCGAGCAGCACGGTGGCTTCCCGACCAAATTTGGAATGATCAGCCACAATGATCACCTCCCTTCCGGCGCGCAGGATCGCACGGTCGGTGAGGGTCTCGGGCAGGTACTCATGGGTCAGCCCATGCTCCAGGCTGATGGCGCGCGTGCCGATGATGACCTTATCCGCCCGCACCTCCGCCAGGGATTGTTCGGTGATGTGCCCGATGAAAGAAAGTTCACTCTCCCGCAGCATCCCGCCCAGGCAGACAAGGCTGATGCCTTCCTGCCCCGCCAGGGCGTTGATGACCGGCAGCGAGTTAGTGATCACGGTCAGTTTTTGCCTGCCGCGCAGCGCCCGGGCCGCTTCCAGTACTGTTGAACCGGAGCCAAGAAAGACAGTCTCGCCGTCCTGCACCAGGGCAGCTGCCGCGCGTCCGATGCTCATCTTCTCGCTCAACTGCTCATCCTGGCGCTGCAGGATGGGCAGCTCGGGCGGCGTGCCTGCCGGCAGGATCGCCCCGCCGTGCACGCGCTGTACCTTGCCGGATCGCGCCAGGGTATCCAAATCCCGCCGGGCGGTTGCTTCCGAGACAGCGAACTGGGCGCAGATCTCCCCCGTGCTGATGCGCTGCCCGCGAAAAAGGATCTGCAGGATCTCGTTCTGGCGCTCCTGGCTGGAGATGGGGGTATTCATTCTAAACGCTCATAAACCATCATTATTATGATGATTATTGCACGTTCTTGAGCGTTTTACAAGAGGGAGAAAAGGGTTGATTTGTTGAAAAGTTGAATGGTTGATTGGTTGAATTGTTGAAGCTGAAGAGGAGCTGAGCTCAATTCATTATTTCTCAATGGATTGATTTGTTGGGGTGTATTTGGTTAACATCCAAACCCTACCGTCCCCACGAAATATTTAAAGCTTTGGTTTTTCTATTTTCGTGTATTTCGTGTGATTCGTGGTTCATTTTTTCCCCCTTCGAACCGAATGGCTCAAGCAGATATCTCTTTCCAGCTAAGCGCTGCCTCGAATGCCCTCTCCCCGGTGCTCAGGTTCTCCCCGGCGATCATCCAAGTTTCCGGGATCGCGCCATCCTGCCTCGCCGCGCGGATCGAAACCTGCTCCCCGGGCAGGATCTCGCGTACGAAGTTGAGCCGGAGCTGCGAAACCTGCTTCTCACGGTAAGTCTCCAGGGGGAAACAGTCGAAGATCCAGTCCACGTAGCGTGCCGAGGTGGCGTGACCGAGGATATCCACAATGCCATACGTGACCGGCGCAACGAACGCCTCCGGCATCCCCTCCGGCGCGTTGAGCTTCTCCAGCGTTTCGGTCAACGCGTTCTGCCCCTCGGGGTCGGGCAGGGTCACTTTCATCGAGCTGGCTGGCAGGATGCGCCGTGAGCCCGTATCGATGAGCAGCCAGGCAAAGGAAGCCGCGAGCACCCTCTGCCCCGCCTTATCCTTCATTTCGAAATCGCGCAGGAAGAAGAGCTTCTGCTGGATGCCCTTGATCCACGTGCGGGTGCATACCTCCTCCCCGATCCCAGGGCGGCGGTAGAAATGCACGTTCAACCGCGAGAGCACCCAGACGATACGCTGCTGCACCAGGTCTTCGTAGCTGTAACCCAGGATGGCGGCATGGCGCGAGGCCGTATCGATCAGGTGCTCCAGCATGCGGGAGGGGCGCCACAAGCCCAGGAAATCCACATTCTGGGTTTCGACGGATGCCTGCACGGTGAGGAAGGCTGTTTTTTCCATGTTCTTCTCCAACATAACGGGCTTGATTGTATCCGTGTTTTGGAGGATTGTGGTATTCTCAACCAAGGAAATCTAATGAGCGGATCCAAAGAACCCAACGAAAAGAACTTCCACCTGCGCAGACAGGTGCAGCTATTCACCGCGCGCTTCCTCGAAGACGTGCGCGGGGATGGTTTCAACCCGAAAGCCTTCGATACCGTCACCCTAAACGTGAATATCCGCGGGCTGGACCCGGCTTTCGACGGTTACCGGGTGGCGGTCATCGCCGACCTGCACCTGGGGCAGTGGCTCACCCCTGCGCGTCTGGCGGGTGTGGTGGGCATGGTCAATGACCTCAAACCCGACCTGATCGCCATCCCCGGCGACCTGGTCTCCTACGACCTGGAGCGCTTCGCCGCGCCGCTCGCTGAAAACTTGAAAGCCCTGAATGCAAAAGACGGCGTGGTGGTCTCGCTTGGCAACCATGATCACTGGGCGGGAGCCAGCAAGGTACGGCAGGTGCTTAAAGATGCCGGGGTCACCGATCTTGCCAATGACGCCGTGCCGATCAGGAAAGGGAAAGCGGAATTATGGGTCTCGGGGGTGGATTCGGTCAAGGTGCACGCCGACAGGCTGGATCAGGTGCTGGCGAAGATCCCACCCGGTTCAACCCCCGGCATCCTGCTGGTGCATGAGCCGGATTTCGCCGACACAGCCGCGGCGACGGGCAAATTCGCCCTGCAGCTTTCCGGGCACTCGCACGGCGGGCAGGTGGCCCTACCCTTCATCGGGGTGCCCATCCGTGGGAATTATTTCAAGAATTATTACTCCGGCACCTACCAGGTGAAGGATATGGTCCTGCATGTTAACCGCGGGTTGGGGGTTAATTTGGTGTGGCTGCGTTGGAATTGCCGGCCAGAGATAACAGTAGATCACATTGAGAACCGCATAAATTAATTCAAGACGAATACTACTCGAATATTCTACGCATTCTCTTGAGAATATTTTGTCGATGGTATGCGTCTGCAAGCTTCATTTTCTTCCAGCCATGATTAAACGCGCCTCACTAATTCAACCTGTTAACATATATGATTTTCAGGTACACATTTCGGCGTTCATCAATGAATAGGAAATATCGTCGCCCTCCTGAGAGGTATCAATGCCGGCACCCTGCGCCGCGTGGAGATGGGAACACTCAGGCAGCTTTTTGAGAGGCTGGGGTATACACAGGTTTCCTCCTACCTTAACTCCGGGAATATTCTATTTGAAGCCGGGCAGGATGCTGCAGAGATCCGCAGGAAGGTGGAAACCAGCCTGAGGGAGGAGTTAGGGTTTGAGATCCCCACTCTGATCAAGTCGGATATGGAAATTGCGAAACATCGTAAACGCCATCCCGGCAGCCTGGCAGAACGATTCCGAACAAAGAACGGATGTGGCTTTTCTCTTCCCGGAGATTGATACTGAAAAGATCCTCTCTGATCTGCCGGTGAAACTGGATTTTATCAATCTACGCTACGTGCCGGGAGCTGTCATCTGGAATCTCGACCGGAAAAACCTATATAAAAGCCACCTCAGCAAGATCATCTCCCATCCGCATTACCAGTTGATGACCGTGCGGAATGTGAACACTGCCAGGTACCTCGCCGGGGTGAACCAGGGTATGAAAACCCCTAAATAGCTTTCAGTTTTCACGCCAAACAATCCACCACCAGGGAGACCGGCGAAAAACTACCGCTGATATAATGGTTTTTTGATAAATGGTCATTTCCGGACGGAAAAATGCAGAAGATCAAAGATCAATTCCAAAAACACGAAACACTCGTCTCCATCCTGCTCATCGCCCTGGTGACCGCCGTCACCCACCTGGTGCACGCAGCCCAGTTCGGCATTTACCGCGATTCCTGGTTCCTCTTCACCGGCGGGCACATCGACGGCCCGGCCAAATTCTTCCAGATCTGGTCCATCGACCGGCCCGGCGTGGCGTATCTCTTCGCGGCAGCCTATTCGCTCTTTGGCGATACCCTGCTGGCCTACAACCTGGCCATCGTCAGCCTGCGCTTCCTGGGTGCCCTGGGTTTGCTCTGGGCGCTGCGGATGCTCTGGCCGCAAGCCCGCCTGCAGACCCTGCTGGTTGTACTGCTCTTCATCGTTTACCCGGGCTTCGTCCAGCTCCCCAACGCGATGGAGTATCTGCCCCACATCACCAGTTTGGCACTCTTCATCTTTTCGGTCGCCTTCATGATCAAAGCCATCCAGACCGGGAACCGGACTGTAAAAGTCCTGCTCATCCTGGCCAGCCTGCTATTTACCGGTCTATATCTTTTCCTGATGGAGTATTACGTTGGCATGGAGGGCTTGCGCCTGGCGCTGCTCTGGCTGCTGGTGATCCGCCTCAACCCGGGCAAATCCTTCCCCCGCCGCGCCGCGGAGCTGGCGAAAAAGTACCTGCCCTTCGCCATCGTGGTGGCTGCCTTCCTCTATTGGCGCGTGTTCATCTTTCTCAAATACGCGCTCTTCCACAGATATCGGATCGATGGCTGGTAACATTCTGTGGATTCGCCACTCCTGGGAGGACTCAGCTGGCTGACCACGCTCATTAAAGATTATTTCGAAACTGCGTTCTTCGCCTGGACGGTACCGCCTTACGCGATCATCACTAGCGCCCGCCTGCGGGACCTGCTCGCCGCAGGGTTCGCCGGGCTGCTGGTTATCGGTGCAATTGGCCTGGTCATCTGGCTGCTCCGGCAACCCCCCGAACAGGAAAAGAGCGAAGATGGAAAAAGCCAAACGAGCTGGAGCCGGGAAGCCATTCTGATCGGCGCGGTCGCGCTGCTTATCGCACTCACCCCTGCCAGCTTCAGTGCACTGAACGTCGCCTTCGATAAAACCAATTACGACCGCTTCACCCTGCCGGGCATCATCGCGGCCTGCCTGCTGCTGGCCGGGATTATCTTCGCCATCAAAAATGCACGGCTAAGAGCCGCGATCATCGCGCTGTTCATCACCATCGGGGTGATGACCCATTACATTAACGGTGTCAATTTCGCCAATAACTGGAAGAACACCCGCGAGACCTTCTGGCAGCTCGCCTGGCGCGCGCCATCCATCAAACCTGGAACCATGCTGCTTGGCAGCTTTTTCGGTTCAGGAGATATCGGCGGCAACGCCGTCTGGCCCGCCACCCTCATCTACTACCCGCAGCCCGGTCCCCTGCGCCTGGCCAGCGAGGTGCTCAATCCCACCATCGCCCGTTACCTGCTGGATGGGCGCTCCATCCCGCGCGATTTTCGCTCCTTTGAGATGAATATGAATTTTGGGCAGGCACTTCTGCTCGCCCGCCCGGAAACTAGCTCCTGCCTGCACGCCTTGGATGGCACCGCCCCGGATTTCACCGACGCGGATGATTTTGCCACCCTCAGTACCGCGAAATATTCTGATATCAGCCTGATAGACACACAAGCCGCAACCAGCTTCCCCTCCCGTTGCGCTGCTCGGCCCGGAACCTGCCCACGGCTGGTGCTATTACTACGAGAAAGCCTCCCTCGCCCGCCAGCGGGGGGATTGGCAGGAGGTCGTCCGCCTGGGCCGCGAGGCGGAATCCCTTGGCCTGCGTCCCGACGATTATTCCGAATGGATCCCCTTCCTGCTGGGGTATGCCTACACTGGCGATTTCGCTTCGGTGGATAGCCTGACCCCCATCCTGAAGGAAAACCTGCGCGCCAAAGATAGCGTTTGCACCAACCTGGGAGCGCAGGCGAAGGGAGAGGGGAGCGGGGAAGATCCAGGGATTACGACTGGGCGGGAATATATTCTCAAGAATCTGTGCGGGAAATGATCTTTGCATGAAACGTCTGAGGGGCAAAACCGTGCGCCTCAACCCAAAAAACATCTAATAAAAAATGCCCGGTTACCCGGGCATTTCACTTCTACTTCAACTTGATCCTCTTCGTGGATGGCTGCTCCTTCAGCTTCACTTTCCCTGAAGGCTCTGCCTTTTTGGCCGGTTTCGCCGGCCGGGTCTCCCTGCGGATGCGTACCTCTTTAATGATCCTGGGCACAAACAGCAGCAGCACCAGGACCCCGAGCATCACAAGGAACGTACCCCAGGATGCCGGCTGACCCACCTCGGGCACCAGCCCGCCCGGGTTGTATTTCGCGGGTGTCCCGGCTGTCTGCTCGTTCAGAGAAACTGAGAGCACCCGGTTCAGACCGTCGCGCAGACTTGAGGGCGAGGTGTAGGTCACCGCGTATTCGCTCTGCAGTCCGCGCTGGTACATTTCGTATATGCTGGCCAGTGCCGCTGGATCCTTGGCAAAGCTATAGAGCCCGCCGCTATTTTCTGCCAGGTACTTCAGCGCCTTTTCATCCAGCGCCGTCTGGCTGCCGCTTGTCTGGTTTGCATCCCCCAGCCCGATGGTGGAGATCGACAAGCCCGCTGGCTGCGATCTTGGCGATCACATCCGCGGCAGCCACCGAGCTGCGGTTATCCATCCCATCCGTCAGCGCCACAATTGCCTTCCGCCCGGGTATATCCGCCAGGATATCTTCACCTTTCACCAGAGCGTCATACATGGCGGTGTCGCCCTTCGCGGCTAGCTTATCGATGGCGTTATTGAGCGCGTTGGGGTCGTCCGTCACCGCCTGCGAAAGGGTCAGATCGGTATTGAAAGCCAGGATGCCGGTCTGGTCGCCTGCGCGCATGCGCCCGATGAAATCCTTGGCTACCTCCTTGGCACGGATCAGCTTTTCGCCGGTGGCCATGCTTCCCGAGGTATCCATCAGCAGCAGGGTCGTCACAGGTCCTGCTTCGCCCGAACCCTGCAGCAGTTGGGCATCCACCGGCTGACCGTTCTCCATCACCACCAGGCTTGCCGGGTTCACCGGCAGGGGCTGGCCATTCGCGTCGGTCACAGAGATATACACGGTCACCAGCGGGAAGCGCGAGGTGTCCACCTGGGTGATGCGCACCACCGGCTCATCGCCAGCGCGTACCGGCGCAGCAGTCAGTGTAAAAAGCATCCCCAGACAGGCGAGAAGGCTAATTGCTTTAAATAATCGCTTGTTCATGGTCAACCTCTCTTCTCGCGGTAGACGACCCTGGTGTGTCCCAGGCTGATCGTCTGCCCATCGCGCAGTTGGGCTTCCTCGATCTTTCTGCCATCGATAAAGGTGCCGCCCAGGCTGAGATCTTTCAGGACGAAATACGTATCCGCTCCGCGCAGAATGGCGTGCTGGGGAGCGATATCCGGGTCGGGCAGGACGATATCGGATTTCATGGGCGAGCTGCCAATGAATGCCGCCGGTCCGCCCTTTTTCAGGAACTTATCCAGGATGAACTCGGTGCCCTGCATCTTGCCGCTGGTCACCTCAAACCAGGCCTGGGTGAGCAGGTACGTGAAGAGCGCGATGCACCCTCCGATCCCCGCCCCCAGCACCAGCAGCCCGGCGCCCTTGCCATACAGCGGAGATTTCACCAGCGCGCGGAACCCTTCCAGCAGCAGAACACCCAGAACGCCGCCAGCCAGTCCCCCCAGGGCGCTCTTCCAGGCCTGCGCGCCGCCCTTGATCCCCCCGGCGAACCCTACCGCCAGTCCGAAGATACCCCAGCCGATCATGCGGCTGATGAGCATCCCGCCTGTAAATTGGAAGGCAGCCTCCGCCAGCGGCAGCCCCACGGCTCCGCCAGCCATCCCAAGCAAGCCGCTTGCCAACCCGGCCTGCCACATCTGCCGGTAATTTCCGTTCACCAGCCCGTCGGTCAGCCCGATGCACCCGCCGATCAGAAAACCGATCAGCGCCCCCACTCCAAGCTCGCTCAGGTACAGGTTGCCGAAGAAAGACAGCCCCATGTAGTTGCTCAACTGCCAGGCGAGCAATCCTCCAATTGCCCCCAGGACAGCAAAGTAATAGATCCGCATTGCACGGCTCATTGGTAACAACCTCCTTTGTCGGCCGGGCGGTCGCCAACTGGCACCAGGTTGCGCCAGAGCACAACACTGCGCCCATCCCTGCCGGTAAGTTCGTAGAAACCGAAATAACGATGGTTATCCAGGTTCCCATCCACAGTTTGAATAAAAAATCCCCCCCAGAAATTGTATGGTTCGATCACCAGCGCCACCTGCCAGGAGGCCGGGTAAAAATTCTGATGCAGCCAGTGATCCCAGGAGGAGAAGAACACGCCCATTTTTGGGTGGGTGTGGAACCATCCCACCAGCTCCTTGCCCGGGTAACACTCCTCCATCTCCCGGTTGATCGCCACGATGCTATCCTGCGTGAAGGTCAGGTGTGCCCGCCCGTAGCGGGTGGCTTCAGCGGGCAGCACCCGATCGATCACAATGTAGTCCCGTCCGCTGTCCTGATCCACGCGGTGCTTTCCCAGCAGCCACCCGCCGGTTTCGTTGTTCAGATCCTGCCCGGCGATGGCGCAGGCGCGGATATACGCGCGCTGGCTGAAAAAGACTTCCACCGCCGGGGCAGTTCTGGTTGTCCTCGCCACCCGCAGGCACCCAGTGGATCGAACGACTGAGAGGCATGCGGCCTTCCTGGGTTGGCTGCAGGTGGTCCGGGATCAGGCGAATGCGGTTCGGGCTGTTTTCCATGCTGGCTTCTTTGTCCGTTGGGGTTGATCCAATTACCCGGCGGTGATATCCGCGGTGATCATCAGGCGGTCCTCCGCCGGCACCCCGGCGGCTGCCAGGGTTTCATCCTCCAGCAGCTCGCGTCCCAGCGCCTTGCTGTCGATGCGGTAGCTGATGGGGCGCCCATCGGGGCCAGTCACTGGCAGCGCCAGCGAGGTGGTCAATTCGGGCAGCAATTCCTTCACCGGAACATCATCCGGCACTTCCGCCGTGCGGCTTCCCCCTGAGGGAAGAACGAGCGTCACAGATTTGTCGGTCATTTTGAACTCCTTTTGTTATTTGAATCGATCAATTTACTTCTTGATCTTTATGCGCGAGACTTTGGGGGCAGCGGTGCTGCGCAGCTTTACCCGCTCCGGCCGCAGTAATTCACGCCGATCAACAGGAAAGAAATCGGGATGCTTGGCGCGGTATGCCCGGCACCAGCGGGCTGCTTCCACATCCCAGGGGAAAGGTGGCTTGGATGGATCATCATGGAAATTCTTGTATTGCAGCATCTCGCCCATCATGATCACCAGCGTGTCGAGCGAACGGCTGGCCGCCCACCAGGCGGCATCGATGCACACGCTGCCATTCTGATGGTTGATATTGGGGTGCCAGATGGGCGTCATCCAGGTGAGCCCCGGCCAGCGCTGAGGGTATTGCGTGTGCAGATATATCTCCACCTGGTGCCGGCTGGCCATCACCGGATCACCCTTGCGATCCACCTTGGTGATGCTTTTACACAGGTAGGTGATGATGTAGCGCTCGGGCAGAAACCCGGCGCTCACCGGCTTGGCCTGCACTTTGATCAGATCCGACCGCGCCGCCAGCTCCAGGACGAGCTGATAATCGGCCCGCAACCTTCGCATGCGCGGGCTCTCGCTCACCGCCGTCCCTCCCGCGGTGATATCCGCGGTCAGCATCAGGCGGTCCTCCGCCGGGATGCCCGCCTCGGCTAGCGTCTCAGTTTCCCAGAGCTCGCGGCCTAAGGCTTTGCTATCCAGGCGGTACCCCATCGCTCGGCCATCCGGCCCCACCGTGGGCAGCTTGAGCAGCGAGGTGAGTTCCGCGATGATATCGCGCACCGGCAGGTCGTCGGGGATATCCGCGCGGCGGGCGCCGCCATTGGGCATAACGATGGTTATCGAAAGATCGCTCATCAGTGTTTCTCCAATTTAGGTTTAGGCGGGGGTATCGTGCGGCACCTGGCAGCGCCCTGTGATATCCCAGCAGTCTTTGTGATGATAGGCTTTGCAAATGGGGCAGATGACCACCCCGCGCGGATCGTTTCGTTTCACTTCCTCCAGGCAGTAGGGGCAGCGATGCTCGTCGAAACCTGCCAGGGTCACTTTGCGGCGGGACTTCCTGGTTGATGTACCTGCTTTGGATGCTGCCTTTTTACCAACCACCAGCTTGTTCTTTTTCGTTCCCTTTTTGATGGAGGCCTTGCTTCTCCGGGTTGTGGTGGTGGGGGAATTTGCAACCGTTACCGCGATTGCCGCAGCAGGAGTGGGCAACGACGCATGGGGTTCCACAAGGATAGCGGAAGGGGAGGGCATATCATTAGGGGTGGCAGTCTCGATCGTCCCTCTCTTGCGCCGGAAGCCATAAAGTGCGATATAAACCGCGCCCAGCCCGAATGCGATCTGCACCAGGCCGTACCAGTCGATGGATGAGCGGATGTAGGGGCTGAGCCCCAGCATCCCGCTCGAGACCATATACATCACCACCAGCCCGGCAAAGAGCGCCACCGCTGCGGCCAAAAACCGCAGCGCCGGGCTGCGCTTTTTCAGCAGCCAGCGGGACATGAACCCTGCCAGCAGCCCCAGGCTAGATGGTGGCAGTGAAACCGAAAACCACCAGGTGGACGGTCGTGTTCTGCAGGTAAAGCAGCAGCAGCAGGATCCCCGCTCCCACCGCCGGCAGAATGACCAGGGTCAGGCGCCAGGCCAGGCTGAGCGCCTCGCGGGTCCACTTTTTGACCCGCTCTTTGAAGGTGGAATTCCCGGCATCCATCATTTATTCCTTCAGGGTGATCCTGGATCCTGAATTCTTTGGGGACGCGTCAGCCACAGGGGTCTCCGCGGGCGTTTCCGCGCCCAGCCGCACCTTCATCCCGTGCTGCTCGCCCAGCAGGGAAGGCTTTTCGAAGTGGCTGAAATGCAGCGCTTCCTTCAAATCGCCGCTCAGCTCATAGAACCGGTATTCCTGGGCGTTATAAGCCCGCAAAATGTGCAGTGCGGGCACCCCTGCTTCGGCCAGGGTCATGCGAGAGGAAATCTTCCTTACCGGTCACCGAATGGGTCATCTCGATCTCGCGCAAACTTCCGCATGTGGAACAGTGCGCGGCTTGGAAGGTCACCTCCGCCATGGGTTTCAGCACCCGCTCGCGGGTCTGGCAGGTGGTGCAGTTCAGCGAGATGATCAGCTCCTGGTCCAGCTCCAAGCACCGCGTCGGCACCCAGGTCGGCATGGACGATGCGCACCAGCTCGCCCAGGGTGGTCTTTCCAGCGCTGAGCCGGCAGCTCAGTCACTTCGCCGTAGGTCCAGTGGGATTCGCAGTCCTCGCGCGGTTTGTAGGCGCTGGTGTGCATATCATTGTTCATGCCGTTGAAATGGGTCACCTTGCCCGCTTCCACCGGCAGCGCGTGGATGATCTTCAGTGCTTCCTGGGCCTGCATGGCACCGATGATGGAGGCGATGGTGGGCGTGGTGGGCACTTTGCCCAGCAGCACGTTCTCGCGTGCCAGCAGCGGGCAGGAATAGCGCAGGGAGAGATCCCGCCGGGCCTGCTCGGTGAGCGTGCATTCAAAGCAGGCACCCTGCCCGGGGATGAAGACCCGTACCAGCCCGAGGAATTCCTGGATGGCGCCATCCACCCAGGGTTTGTTCATCCAGTAGGCAAAGCGGTTCACCGCCAGGCGCGCCTCGCGGTTATCCAGGCAGCCGACGATCACATCCATCCGTCGGATGATGCCCAGGCCCAGCCCGGTGGTCACATCGGCATGCAGATATTGCACCCGCACATTGGGGTTCAGGTCCTTCAGCCGGGCAGCCGCCACCTCCGCCTTGCGGCGGCCGGTGTCGCTTTCGCGGTAGAGCACCGAACGGCTCAGGTTGGCCAGCTCGATCGTATCAAAATCCAGGATGAAAATATGCCCCACGCCCATCAGCGCCAGGTTCTTGGCCACCTCGTTGCCCAGCGCCCCCGCCCCCACAATCAGTACCTTCGCTTTTGCCACCTTATCCCGCTCCCACCAGGAGATCAGTTCGAAGGTTCCCTGGCGGTCGGTTTTCAAATTCGGAACCAGCAGCGGTTTTTCAGGAGAAACTGGCAGCCGCCTGGGACCCGCGGATTCATCCCGGGGCGTGGCTGGGTTTTGGGTGGAGATGAGGGAGAGGTCCATCGCCGCCAGCTCGCGCGCGTTGGCCACATTGGAGGCGTTCAGCTCGTTCACAAACCAGCCCACCCCCTGCTTGCCGGTGATCAGCTCGTTCTCCTGCAGGATCTTGAGCGCCTCACGCAGCGTGGAGCGCCCCACACCGAATTGCTCGCACAACTCGCGCTCGGAGGGCAACTGGCTGAGAGGTTTATAGGCTCCGCCCGTGATGGCGTTGGCGATCCGCCCGGCCAGCACGTCGGAGAGGGATTTGCGCGGAAGAAGGTTAAAGGTCATATCTGCTCACTTGTTTGTTTATCAGACCACTATACAAGATTATAGCGAGCGAAATCGAAATGTCAACCCCTTTAAAGTTAAGAATCTGGGAAGGTATTATTCTTACCCTCTTCCGCGCAACGAGGGGAGGGTAGGGTCAAGGGTATTGCACTCGCCTTGCGAGAAGGGGATCCGGCAGTGAGGCATGACCCCCTGAATCGGGAAGCCTGACACTTTCCGACCGCATTGATTCGTCGCATAATGTGTTTAATTAACAGGTAAAATAAGCCTGAGTTTGTCCAATTACTCTGTTTTCCCGCAGGAGGTATGAATGCCCGTCAAAGGCACCATCGATGTGGATGAACAACTGTGCAAGGGCTGCGAACTGTGCGTTGCAGATTGCCCCCAGCACGTCCTGGCGCTCAACCTGGAGCACCTCACCCCCAAGGGTTATCACCCCGCCCACCTTTTCACCGAGGGCTGCACCGGCTGCGCGGTCTGCGCGCTGGTCTGCCCCGAGGCGGCCATCTCAGTCTACCGTGAAGGCGCAAAAGTGAAACCAGGCGATGGAGGTGCGGCATGACCCGTGAACTCTGGAAGGGCAACGAAGCCGTGGCCGAGGCCGCGGTGCGGGCGGGCATGCAGGCCTATTTCGGCTACCCCATCACCCCGCAGACCGAGCTGCTTGAATACCTTTCCCGGCGTATGCCCCAGTTGGGGCGTGCCTTCGTCCAGGCTGAAAGCGAGCTTGGCGCCATCAACATGGTCTACGGCGCGGCCTGCACCGGCGCGCGCACCATGACCTCCTCCTCCAGCCCCGGCGTGAGCCTGATGATGGAAGGGCTCTCCTACATTGCCGGCACCGAGGTACCCATGGTACTGGTGGACGTAATGCGCGGCGGGCCGGGCCTGGGCAACATTGCCCCTGCTCAGGCAGATTACAACCAGATCATCCACGGAGGCGGGCACGGCGATTACTACCCCATTGTGCTCGCCCCAGCCAGTGTGCAGGAATCGGTGGATCTGACCGTGCTGGCCTTCGACCTCGCCGAGAAATACCGCTCCATCTGCGTTGTACTCACCGACGGCAGCATCGGGCAGATGATGGAACCCTGCGAGCTGCCCCCCATGCAGCCCTTGAAGAAAGCCTATCCTGATTGGGCTGTGCGCGGCGTGGATGGTGAAAAGCGCCACGTGCTCTCTTCCATCCAGCTTGATACTGCCTCGCAGGAGAAAGCCAACCTGCGCATGGTGCGCCGCTGGCAGGAAGTGCAGGCCAACGAGATCCGCTTCAAGGAATACTACCTTGAAGATGCCGAATACGCGGTGATTGGCTTCGGCTCTGCCGGAAGGGTGGCGCTCAGCACGGTGCGCGCACTGCGCGCCGAGGGCATCAAGGTCGGTCTGCTGCGCCCCATCACCCTGGCGCCCTTCCCTGCCAAAGCCATCGGCGACCTGGCTTCCCGGGTCAAGGGCATCCTGGTGGTGGAGATGAACAACGGGCAGATGCTGGACGATGTTCTTCTTGCCAATAGTTGCCGCACCCCCGTGGAATTCTTCGGGCGCAACGGCGGGATCACCCCGCTTCCGGAAGAGATCGCCGCCGAGATCCGCGGTATGGCTTCCGGATCCAACCACACGGAAGGCCACCCCCGCGACCGCTGGCTGGCGCGGATCGCTTCCGTTCGCTAGGAGGTCATTATGGTTACTGAACATCTCGAATACACCCCTGTCTATACTCGCCCGGAATCCATGACGGATGTCTCCACCCACTACTGCCCTGGCTGTACCCACGGCACGGCCCACAAGCTGGCCGCCGAGGTGTTGGATGAAATGGGCCTGCGTGAGCGCGCAATCGGCGTGGCTTCGGTGGGCTGCTCGGTCTTTGCTTACAACTACTTTAACTTCGACTGGGTGCAGGCCCCCCATGGGCGCGCCCCTGCCATGGCCACTGGCGTCAAACGCGTGCTGCCCGATAAAATTGTGATGACCTACCAGGGCGATGGCGATATGGCCTCCATCGGTATGGGTGAGATCGTCCATGCTGCCGCCCGCGGAGAGAACATAACCGTCATCTTTATCAACAATGCCAATTACGGCATGACCGGCGGACAGATGGCCCCCACCACCCTGCCGGGGATGAAGACCACCTCATCCCCCGATGGGCGTGACGTGGAGACCATGGGCTACCCCGTGCGGGCAGCCGAGCTGCTGGCCACCCTGGATGGTGCCAGCTACGTCGTGCGGCGCTCGCTGCACGATCCGAAGAACATCCGCCTGACCAAGAAAGCCATCCGCGCCGCCTTCGAAACCCAGGTACGCGGCTTGGGTTTTTCGATGGTGGAGATCCTCTCCACCTGCCCCACCAACTGGGGCATGACGCCGCAGGCATCGCGGGTGTGGCTGCAGGAGAAAATGGTGCCCTACTTCCCGCTCAACGATTTCAAAGTTCACCCAACGATCCTGGAAGCAAGGCTGTAGAGGAGGAAACAGATGCAAACCGAAGTGATCATTTCCGGATTCGGCGGTCAGGGAACCTTATTTGCCGGGCAGTTGCTGGCCTATGCCGCTCTGGACGAGAAAAAGGAGACCACCTGGATCCCCTCCTACGGTCCCGAGATGCGCGGCGGTACCGCCAACTGCACCGTCATCGTTGCGGATGAAGAGATCGGCTCACCCCTGGTAAGCCGCCCTACCGCCGTCATCGCCATGAACCTGCCATCGCTGGATAAATATGAGCCGCTGGTACGTGATGGAGGCGTGCTGGTGGTCAACCAGTCCATCGTCAACCGTGAAGCGAAACGCAGGGATATCCGTGTGGTGATGATCCCTGCCAACGAGATCGCCGAGAAGTTGGGCGATAAACGCCTGACCAACATGGTACTGCTGGGCGGGCTGCTTGCAAATGAATCCTTCCTTCCGCTCGAGGCGGTGGAAAAAGCGCTCTGCGATCACCTCCCCAAGCGCCACCACGATCTGCTGGCAAAAAACTATGAAGCCCTGCGCGAAGGGGCGAAATATAAGGCAAATTAAATTCGCTCCCCTTGGCCTGGGGCAAAACGATTTTTGGTAGAGACGCAGCAATGCTGCGTCTCTACGGTAATTTTTCCCAAGGACTTTTCTACAATTCAATCTCCCATCATTCTTCCTGAAACCGCTTGCATTCAGCATTGAATTGTGATATTATCTTGACTACAAACTTCACGCCGTGCCGGCGATCCATCTAAACCGCCCCGCTTGGAGTGGTTTTTTTTACCAGACAGGGTGATCGAGGATCCGCGGGGAACAATGCAGGAATTAAATCTTAGAGGAATCGGATTATGACCAATACTTTCCTGACCCAGGAGGGTTACCAGAAGCTCCAGGACGAACTGGAATACCTTCGCACCGAAAAGCGCAAAGAGATTGCCGAGCGCCTTCGTGAAGCGATGGAAGGCGGCGAGCTGATCGAGAACGCCGAATACGAAGCCGCCAAGAACGAGCAGGCTTTCGTGGAAGGACGCATCAAAGAGCTGGAGGTGCTGCTTGCCACTGCCAAGGTCATCGAGGAACCCCCCACCCATGAGATCGCCGGGGTCGGTTCGTCGGTCGTGATCAAAGAGGAAGGCTCCAAGAAAGAAGAGAACTATACCATCGTGGGCGCGGCGGAAGCCGATCCGCACAACGGGCGCATTTCCAACGAATCGCCGCTGGGCAAGGCGCTGATCGGGCACAAAGGCGGTGAGAAGATCACCGTGGAAGCCCCGGCGGGGTCCTATAAGGTGCACCTGGTAAGCGTGAAGTAAATTGCCGTTGAAACCAAACCGCCTCAGCAAGGAGGCGGTTTTTTTATTCCAGCTTCATTCCCATGCTGATGGTCTCGTATTTCGGTTCCACCCCCAGACCCGTGCAGGCCCGCTGCAGCCCTGTTTGCCAGGCGGGCAGCTCGAATTCGGTGAGCGGCGATTTGTGGTCCGTATAGATCCGCCAGAGAACTTCGGTCAAGAAAGTATTCCGCCTTGCCGCTGTAGGTCTCATCCAGCCCGATCTCGAGGTTGTTGATCCCGCCCTCTTTGGTGCGTTTGTTCACCGTTGCCACGCCGAGCACATGCCTGCCCCGGCCACGCAGCAGCGCATAAACCTGGAATTTCTCCCCGCTCAGGAAGCGCCAGAGGTTGTTAAACGCCCGGTTGAATGCCGAGCGGCGAAAAGTGGATTCGGTCACAGGGGCGAATTTCTGCACTTCCACGGGCGTGACGCGCTTCCAGAATTCGTAGCGCAGCTTCCAGGAATCCCCGCGGATCTCCTCCACCCGGCAGTCGTCGGTGCCGACCGTCAGCAGGGGGTGATAACTTTTCAGCTCGTAGGCGGCCAGGGTCGTGTAATCGCCGAATCCCTCCGAAACGGTAAAGCGCGATGCGCGGGCACGTTCCCGCGCGACCACATCCAGGGTGACCTGCTTCCCTCCCCGCGCGCGGATATCCGCCACGCAGGTGCGCACCAGCTCGCGGGCATATCCCTTGCCGCGGAATTCCGGCAGCACCACCACATCCGCGATCGTCCAGGTCTCGCCACGCCGCTGGCAGGAGATATTGCCAATGACCTGGCCATCCACCTCGCAGAAGAAGCCGCGGATCAGGTCGCGGGCATCGGCGGAGAAGGTGCGCAGCAGGGCAAAGAGCGGCCAGATCTGCTTCAGCGAACGAATGCCCGGCAACGTTGTTCTCGATCTCCTCCGGGGTGTAATTCCACTCGGGGTGGTCGGGATACTGGAAACCAGAGGCGGTAACATCGATCCATGCGTTTAGATCTCCGGGGAGCTTCATGGGTCTTATGGCAACAGTCAACTCAGTTTTCCTTTTCTTCCAGGTGCATGCGGTGCATCAGGCGGTGGGCGATGGGCGCCACGATGATCCCTGCCACCACCAAAAAGGCGATACCGGAATAGAGCGCATAGAACGAGGCAAAGACCTTGCCGCCATCGGTCTGCAGCGGGTTCACCGGTCCCATCCCGCCCAGGATCATGGAAGCATTGAGCAGCGAATCCACCCAGGTGAGGTTTTCGGTCAGGTGGTAGCCGATCATGCCCAGCCCGAGCGAGACCGACAGAAAGAGCAGCGCCGCCACCCCGTGCCGCAGCATGCGCCGCAGGAACTGGTCAAAGGGCAGCAGGGGATCGGATTTATGCTCGTAACGGGTGAGGGGTTTCATGATTTTTTTACTACCAACAATTATAATAGCAGCCGCTTCCGCCCGCTGTTTCAAAGCTTTATCCATCGCCTCGAAATCCCGTCGGGAGTTTGTATCGATATCTTTCGCCTGGAAAGGGATCAGCAAGCCTGTAAACACTTCGAGATCAACGAATCGTACCCGGTTTTCACCGACTGGCTCGATCGTGAAGCTGTGCTCGCCGTGCCACAGTCCGGGGTGGATCACTTTATACTCCCAACACAACTCCACATTTGGAACAAGCTTAATGACGGTGCAATGCAAGGTCATATCTTTTCTGCCATTTTTGAAGGTGATATCTACTTTTCCGCCCACCTCGCATTTCCCGACAGCATGGTGGATAAATGGGTTCCATTTTGGGTATTGATCAAAATCGGTCAGGATTTGCCACACCTTATCCGGCGACGCGTTGATCTCGATTTCTGTCCTTAGCTCTTTCATTTTTTGTTCCCTTTCTGGTTCCCCGCCGGCAGGATCGCCGGGTAAAAGTAGTGTAGACTCTATCATCCCCGGTTTCAAGCCCCATTCTGCATTAAAATAGACCCATTCTTCCCCCAAGGAAACCGCCCAATGGAAAGATCAGAACTCGAAAAGATCCGCCTCGAAAAAGCCGCCCGCTTGCGCGAGGCAGGGATGGAGCCCTACCCCACCCGCTCGCACGTCACCCACACCGCCCAGGCAGCCCTGGAAGCCTTCGATAAAGCCGAAGGCGCGGGCAGCACGGAGCCTATTACCGTCACGGTGGCAGGCCGCCTGCGCGCTATGCGCCCGATGGGCAAGCTCACCTTCGCCCACATCGAAGATTCCACCGCGCGCATCCAGCTCTTCCTGCGGGTCAACGACCTGGGCGAGGAGAAGTTCAAGCTCTTCAACGAAGAATTTGACCTGGGCGATATCCTCGAAGCCACGGGCACGCTCTTCCGCACCCGCACCGGCGAGATCACGGTCAATGTTTCCTCCTTCGCCATGCTTGCCAAGTCCATCACCCCCCTTCCGGCTGCGAAAGACGAGGTCGTCGATGGTGTGGTCATCCGTCACGCTTCACTGACCAACCCGGAAGACCGCTTTCGCCAGCGCTACGCCGATCTGGCGGTCAACCCCGAGGTGCGCGAGATCTTCCGCAAGCGCGCCGCGGTGGTTTCCTCCCTGCGCAAATTCCTGGATGGGCAGGGCTTTCTGGAGGTTGAAACTCCCATCCTGCAGCCCATCTACGGCGGCGCGGCAGCCAAACCCTTCGTCACCCACCACAACCAGCTCCACCAGGATCTCTATCTGCGGATCAGCTTCGAGCTCTATCTCAAACGCCTGATCGTCGGCGGGCTCGATCGGGTCTACGAGATCGGGCGCGATTTCCGCAACGAGGGCGTCTCCTTCAAGCACAACCCCGAGTTCACCCAGCTCGAGTTTTACATGGCGTATTCCGATTACCTGCAGATCATGGCGCTCACCGAGCAGATGATCGCAAGCGCGGCGATGGATGTGAATGGCTCGCTCAAGATCGATTTCGACGGGCAGGAGATCGACCTTACCCCGCCTTGGAAGCGCATCGAGCTGCGCCAGGGGCTTATCGACACGGTGGGTATCGATATCACCGCCCACCCGGATGCCGCCTCGCTGGAAAAAGCCATGACCGCCAAGGGGCTGAAGTTCAAACCCGGCAGCCCGCGCGGCAAGCTCATCGAAGCCATGCTGGGCGACTATCTCGAGCCCTCCCTCATCCAGCCCACGTTCATCTATGATTACCCGCGGGATATTTCCCCGCTGGCCAAAAGCAAACCCGGCGACCCTGCCACCGTGGAACGCTTTGAAGGCTATATCGGTGGGATGGAACTCTGTAACGCTTTCACCGAGCTGAATGACCCGCTTGACCAGGAAGCCCGCTTTGAGGAAATGGGGAGAGCTTATGATTCAGATGACGAGGACCGCCACCCAATGGATGAGGACTACCTGCAGGCCATGCTCTACGGCATGCCGCCCCAGGGCGGCTTCGGCATGGGTGTGGATAGGCTGACCATGCTGCTGACCGGCAAGCGCTCCATCCGCGAGGTGCTGCTCTTCCCCCACCTGCGCGCGGTGGATCCGGAAAAATAAGGCCCCTCCCTCCCCTCCCCAAATACTGCGTATTTGGGGAGGGTGGGACATTTTGAAAGGCGGGTGCGGCGCACCCGCCTTTTATTTCGTCATTGCGAGGCCGCACAGCGGTCGAAGCAATCGCATTAATATTCCCTAAATTCTTAGAACGACGCTGATTTGCTGTGAGTTTGCTCACCTGCACTTGCAGCACACTTCCTCTGGCTGCAAGTGCCAATAGGTGCAAGTGTCGTCGCCTTGGAGGCTCCTCGCAATGACGGGCGAAGAGCTATCCCCCCTCAACACTCACGTTGTGCGCGCCGACGATCTCGCTCAGTCTACGCAGCAGCTCCTCGCAGATGCCGGTGGTATCGTTGGGGAAATCCAGCATGTAGCGGTGCCCATTCTCAACCAACAGCAGGGCAAAATGGTCCTGCCCCGGGCAGGAATGCATAAACCCGAGAAGTCGCTGCAGACGGCGTTTATCCTGGTCCTTGTTGCCGCTGGAACGCAACTCCACTTTGAGCGTCCGTTGGGAGGGCTCCTCCCCCGGTGAAGTGATGAGCGGAGGCAGCGGAGTGGCAGATTGAGCTACTTCAACCATTGTTCTGCCATCCACCAACGGCTCTCCCGCAGGTTCTGCAATTTTTTCCAGCGCAGCGGCAAGTTTCTCCCGGGCGGAGGCTGGTTGGTCCTCTTCGATCGCCATTGGCTCGGTGAAGGTTTGGGCAGCTTGGGCAGAGTGCTGTGTTGGCAGCTCATCCCAATCCGGCGGAGGGGGTTCTTCGGGCGGAGTATCCTCAAGATCGCCTGCCGGTTTCATCCTGCCCTGACTTCCCGGGGCTGGCATGGTGGTTGAAGAAGGGGAATCGTCCACAAACTCATCCGGCTGCACCTCGGAAAGTTTATCCACCAGCACCTTGGGATCGCCGCTCTGCGCGTCCAGCCTGCCCTCGGCGGAGATCACTGTGTCCATTTTCAGCAGCTCATGGTATTTCTCCCAGGTCTTGGGGAAAACCACCAGCTCCACCGTGCCCTGGATATCCTCCAAGGTGGCAAAGCCCATGGGCTTGCCCTCCTTGGTGCGGATGCCGCGCACGTTGGTTACCAGTCCCGCCACGGTCACTTTTTCGCCTTTGGCGGCTTCGCCCAGTTGCGCTGAGTAATGCGTGACCTTCTTTTCGAGTACCGGCAAGAAGATCTTCAGGGGGTGGTCAGAAACATACAGTCCAAGCAGTTCCTTCTCCCAGCCCAATTGCTCGCGCGTATCCACGCCGCCGCCTGAGGGGAGCACGATCTTCTCCTCCACACCCTCCGCCGCGCCGAAGATACTGAGTTGCCCTTTGTTGGCGGCGCGGAAGTGGCTGGCGCTGATCGCGCAGATCTGGTCCAGCGCTGCCAGGATGGCGCGCCGCGGGCCAAACGTATCCAGCGCTCCCACGCGCACCAGGCACTCCAGGCTGCGCTTGCCCACCTTCGCCAGATCCACCCGGCGGGCAAAGTCGTTCAGGTCCTTGAAAGCGCTTTTTTCACGCGCGGAAATGATCATCTCCACCGGATCACGCCCCACGTTCTTGATGGCACCCAGCCCAAAACGGATGGAAGCGCCTCCTTCGGGGCAATCCTCAATGGTGAAATCCCAGCCGCTGGTGTTCACATCCGGCGGCAGCACGTCGATGCCCATCGCTTTGCAATCGGCAATATACCAGGCAATCTTTTCCATTTCGTTCTTCGAAGCCGAGAGCAGCGAGCTCATGTATTCCACGGTGTAATGGCATTTAAGAAATGCCGTCTGCACCGCGATCACCCCGTAATCGGCGGCATGGCTCTTGTTGAACCCGTAGCGGGCAAAGTTCTCCCAGTCGCTGAAGATCTTTTCCGCTTTGTCCTTGCGGATGTTGTTCTTCTCGCAGCCCTGCACGAACTTCTCGCGGTGCTTGGCCAGCGCATCCGCGTTCTTCTTGGAGATCGCCTTGCGCAGCTCATCGGCATCCGAGGCGCTGTAACCCGCCAGCGACATGGCGGCAAACATCACCTGCTCCTGGTAAATGGGGATGCCGAATGTCTCGCCCAGGATCGGCTCCAGCAGCGGGTGGTCATAGGAAACGGTTTCCTGCCCGTGCATGCGCAGGATATATTGCGGGATGAAGTCCATCGGGCCCGGGCGGAAGAGCGCCACCATGGCGATGATGTTGGCCAGGTTCTTGGGCTTCATCTGCACCAGGTAGCGGGTCATGCCCGTGCCCTCCAACTGGAAGACGCCTGCCGTCTCGCCCTTGCCCAGGAAGGCGAAGGTCTCGGGGTCATCCAGAGGGATGGTGTGCAGATCGTAGGCTTTTCCGTGGCGTTCCTCGATCAGCTTGCATGCGCGCGACATGACCGTGAGGGTGGAAAGACCCAGGAAATCCACCTTTAAGAGCCCCATCGCCTCCACGATCGACATCTCGAACTGGATCACCGATTTGACCGGGTTATCCTCCGAGGTGTTGGTGGGGCGGTGCAATGGCGCGTAATTGATGATGGGCTTGTCGGTGATCACCACCCCGGCGGCGTGCGTGCCGGCGTTGCGCACCACCCCCTCCATCTTCGCCGCGGTATCCAGCAGGTCCTTTATGTATTCCTGGTCGTCATAGAGCTGCTTGAGCTCAAGCGTCTGCGGGATGGCTTCGGCAAGCGTCATCGGGCGGGCGGGGTTATTGGGGATGGACTTCGAGACGCGGTCCACCTCCGAAAGCGGGATATCCATCACCCGGCCCACATCCCGCACGGCTGCCCGCGCGCCCATGGTGCCAAAGGTGATGATCTGCGCCACGTGGTCCTCGCCGAATTTCTCGGCGCAGTATTTGAGCACCTCGGCGCGGCGGTCATCCTGGAAATCGAGGTCGATATCGGGCATGGAGATGCGCCCCGGGTTGAGGAAGCGCTCAAAGATCAAGCCCTGTTCGATGGGTTCCACCAGGGTGATCCCCAGGGTATACGCCACCATCGAGCCGGCTGCCGAGCCGCGCGCCTCGTACCAGATGCCGCGCTCGCGGGCGAAGCGGCACAGGTCCCAGACGATCAGGAAATAGGCGTCGAAGCCCATCTGGTGGATGATGTCGAGCTCGTGCTCCAGGCGCTCGCGGTATTTGGGATCGGATTGGCGTTCGGGGTAGAGCTGCCTGAAGCCCTCCTCGCACAGGCTGCGCAGGTGGCTCTCGGTGGTGGATCCCTCCGGGACGGTGAAGAGCGGCAGGTGGTACCCGCTGGGGGAGAGATCCACGTTGCAGCGCTCGGCGATCAACAGGGTGTTGGAAAGCGCCTCCGGCACCTCGGCGAAGAGGCTGGCCATCTCTTCCGGCGAGCGCAGGTAATAGGTATCGCCGGCCATGCGCATCCGGTCGGGATCGGAGATCAACGTGCCGGTCTGGATGGCCAGCAGGATATCCTGCAGGCGGGCATCTTCGCGGTTGATGTAGTGCACGTCGTTGGTGGCGACGAAGTTGGCCTGGTAGTGCCCGCCCAGCTCCATCAGCACCTTGTTCTGCGCGTGCAGCTCGGGGATATCGTGGTGCTGGAGCTCGAAGAAATAGCGGTCAGGACCGAACACCTGGTAGTACCAATCCAGCTTGCGCTTCACGCCCGCCGCGCCTTCATCGCGGATGGTGCGCGAGATCTCGGAAGCCATGCAGCCGGTGGTGCAGATCAACCCCTCGGAGTGGGCGGCGAGGAAATCCTTATCGATGCGCGGGTAGTAGTAGAAACCTTCCAGTTGGCTCGCTGAGGCGATCTGGAGCAGGTTCTGGTAACCGGTCATGTTTTCGGCCAGCAGCAGCAGATGCGAGGAGGTACGGTCCAGCCGGGCATCGCGGTCGTTCATCCCGCGCGCCGCCAGGTAGCCTTCCAGCCCGATGATGGGTTTGATGCCCGCTTTTTTCGCCTTCTGGAAGAACTCGATCACGCCGAACATGGTGCCGTGGTCGGTGATGGCGATGGCGGGCATGCCCATTTCCTTGGCCCGGGCGATCAGCTCGGGCACCTTGCAGAATCCATCCAACAGGGAATACTGGGTGTGCAGGTGGAGGTGGACGAAGGAGTTGGTCATATCTACGGGTAAATCGAATCTGGAAAGCCAGATATGGTATTTTTAACCCAGTTCTCATTTTATGACATTTATTATCCAATATCAAGGTTGAATGCCCGACGCGCGGCTTAAAGATTTGTGGATAAGTCGATAAATAAATATCAACACCACGTTGATGGAAATTTTCTTGTGTGTTGTATAATCATCTCACATAAGAAAGGAGAATTACCATGCGCATGATGAGACGAAGAATGGTAAGACGGGCACGAAGACGCAGGAGACGCGTGATCGTTGGCGGCATGCTCTTGATCGGAGGCACTTCCAAGGCGATCAAGATGTCCCAAGCCGACGCCCAGAAGGTGCAGCAGGAAACCGGGATGGCGCCCGAAGAGATGGAGCCTGAAGATCTGGACGCAACGATGAAGGACCTGGGAATTCAATCCCAGCCGGTCACCGCAGAAGATCAGCAGGCGCTCGCAGCAGACGAAGCTGCCAACCCGGACGCAGGATAAGCTAATTTTACATAAAATACTAAAAATCCTCCCGTAATATCTTACGGGAGGATCATTTTTTTATTTTGCCCTATTCATTTACGCAGGGGATAGATTTATAGCGGGAGGAATCGGTTTTCCTTCCGAACCACTCTGGGCTGGATTGCGGCTGAATTGGCTGGTATATAGGTCGTAGTAAAAACCCTTCTTTGCCAGCAGCTCTTCGTGCTTGCCGCGTTCGATGATCTCGCCGCCATCCAGGACCAGCAGCTGGTCAGCATGCCGGATGGTGCTCAGGCGGTGGGCGATCACAAAGGAGGTGCGTCCTTTCAGCAGTTCTTCCAACGCCTTCTGGATTAACCGCTCGGTGCGGGTATCCACGCTGGAGGTGGCTTCATCCAGGATCAGGATCCTGGGGTTGGCCAGCGCTGCCCGGGCAATGGAGATCAACTGGCGCTGCCCCTGGGAGAGCCCGGAGCCCCGTTCGCCAAGAACGGTCTCATATTTATTCTCAAGCCGTTCAATGAATATATCCGCGTTTGAAATCTTTGCGGCGGTTTTCACTTCCTCGTCCGTGGCATCGGGTCTCCCGAAACGGATATTCTCCATCACGGTGGTGCTGAACAGGAAGGTATCCTGCAGGACGATACCGATCTGGCTGCGCAGGGATGCCTCGGTGACCTTGCGGACATCGATGCCATCGATCAGCACGCTGCCATCCACCACATCATAAAAACGGGGGATAAGGTTGATGATGGTTGTTTTCCCCGCTCCGGTTGGACCGACGATCGCGATCGTCTGGCCGGGAAGCGCGGTAAAACTCACATTGCACAAAACCGGCTGGTCTTCCACGTATTGAGCGGTAACATTCTGAAACTCCACCCTTCCCTCGATCTGGTTTATAGGTATGGCACCCGGTTCATCTTGCACTGTCAGGGGCTCATCCAGCAATCCGAAAATGCGTTCGGCACTGGCTACAGCGTTTTGAATGTTCGTCCACAAAACCGAGATCTGAGCGATTGGCTGGTTGAACCGCTGCACGTAGCCCACAAAAGTGATCACGAGGCCGAGAGAAACGACCGTACCGAAAAGCATTCCATTCCCCAGCAGCGCCATCCCTCCTGCGACAGTGACAATTGCTAGCGATAGATAACCGAGAGCTTCGAGGGTGGGTGCCAGTGCAGAGGTGAAAGATACAGCCTTCACGTTAGCATCCCGGTTGGCGGCGTTCGTAACCTGGAATTGCTCGATGTTCTCATCCTCGCGGTTGAAGGCTTGCACTTCCCGCACCGCCGAGATGGATTCCTGCAGTTCCGCATTTACATTTCCCAGCTCTTTTCTGGATTTTCGGAAGGCCTTGCGTGCCTGACCTGAAAAATACGTGGTTGCCAGCACCATTAGTGGTACTGTCACCATGCTGAGGAAGGCGTAGGGCACGCTTATTTTGAACATCACATATGTAGTCCACACGAGTAGAAAAACCCCGCTGACCACATTGATCAGTGCGAAGTTCAACGCTTGCAGGATGGTTTCGGTATCGTTCGTGATGCGGCTCATCAAGTCACCTGCCTCGTGCTCAGCAAAGTAACCGATTTGCAGCAGTTGGACTTTATCGAACACTTCCAGCCGCATTCCGCGCACCACGCGCATGCCTGCCCAGGTCACTCCATACGCGGTCAGGCCGGCAGTCAAGGCGCCGATGATAAAGAATATTATGATCACCGCAATAAGCCTACCCATACCTTCGATTCGCTGCTGGGTCTGAAGCAAACCCAGGTCTGCCGGCGGTACCGCAAACCCATTAAACGTATACATTTTCTGAACCGTTGTCTCGGTGAAACCCTGTGGTGGCTGCGCCAGCCAGCAGTTTTGTTGAGCGTTCGACTCAGATTGCATGCCGGGGAGGGCATTTTCAGTGGCTGCCCCCACCGCGGGAGTGAGGAAACAATCCACCACCTGCCCGATAAGATTGGGCGTGGTTACCTGGGTCCAGGTGGAAACGATCATCATCACCAATACCAGCAAACCTATTGCCCAGTATGGTTTTAGATAATGCCCAAAGCGGCTGAGGGTTGTACCCACCTGCTTGGGTTTTTGTACTTCCTGTCTAAGCATTCCAAGAGGTCCATGACCTCCTCCACCACCGCCACCCATCATAATGATTTCTCCATATTTCCCGGGTGTTATTCCCGAATTTCTGTTTTTTCTTCACCAATCAGCTGGGAATTGTAGATCTCCGTATAGATCTCACTTTCTTCCATCAACTGACCGTGTTTACCCGATGCCACTACCTTGCCCTTATCCATCACAAGGATCACATCCGCGTTCATGACCGTGGTGATGCGTTGGGCGATCACAAAGCTGGTGCGTCCTTCCATCAATGTATCGAGCGCTGTCTGGATCTCTGCTTCAGTGGTCAGATCCACCGAGCTGGTTGAATCATCCAGGATCAGGATGCGCGGATCAAGCAGCAAGGCACGCGCGATGGCAATGCGCTGTTTCTGCCCACCGGAAAGCGTGGTGCCGCGTTCCCCCACCGGGGTGTCGTACCCCTGCGGGAAGGACATGATGAATTCATGTGCCGCGGCAGCTTTCGCCGCAGCCTTCACTTCATCCAGCGTGGCGTCTGTTTTACCGAAAGAAATATTGTCCCGGATCGACCCAGAAAATAGAGTGGTTTCCTGGAGCACGATCCCGATCTGCCTGCGTAGTGAATCCAGGCAGACATCCCGCAGGTCGTGACCATCAATCAGGACACTCCCTTCTGTCGGGTCGTAGAACCGGGGGAGGAGATTGATGATGGATGTTTTCCCTGATCCGGTCGCCCCGAGTAACGCCACAGTCTGCCCGGGTTGGATATCAAAGCTGACGTCATTCAGCACCGGTTCTCCCCCGCCATAGTAACGAAAGGTGACATGATCGAATTGCACCCTGCCGTCTACCATAGGCAAATCCAGCGCGTCGGTTTTGTTGACCACATCGTTCTTTGCATCCAGGATCTCGAAAACACGCGTTGCGGATGCGGAAGCCTGGCTGTATTGGGTAATGATGAAACCAAACTGGGCAATTGGCATGAATAGGTAGATAAGATAGAGGCTGAACTCCTGGTATTGCCCAAGGGTTAATGTTCCCAGGATGATCTGCTGCCCGCCGTAATAAAGCACTGTTGCCTGTCCAAGATTGGCGATCAGGAAAACGATCGGGAAAAGGAAGGAAAACAACCGGGCCACTTTTAGCTGCGTGACAAGCAGATCATCAACAGCATATCCGAATTTCTTGCGTTCGGCCGGTTCGCGCGTAAAGGCTTTAATAACCTTGACGCCTGCCAGGTTCTCCTGGAGGATTGTGTTGACCTTCGAAAGTTTCTGCTGGATGATCGTGAACAAGGGTCGAGCCGCGCTGCTGAAGATCATGAACATGATCATGGCTGCCGGGAGAATCCAAAGTGTATATACCGCCAGCTGGGCATTCGATGTGAAAAGGATTACGAGCGTTCCGGTGAGCAGCATGACCGCACCCACCAGCTGCAGCAATCCCTGCCCCAGGAAAAGCCGTACCTTTTCCACGTCATCTGTCGCTCTCACCATCAACTGGCCGGTTTGGTTGCGGTCATGGTAGGAAAACGAAAGCCGCTGAATCTTGGAATATAAGTCGTTGCGCAGATCAAAAGCCATGCTCTGAGAATTGCGCTCCGCCCAGTAACTCTGCAGGAAGGCGAATAATCCACGCACGGCAGCAAACACAACAATCGAAATTCCAGCCAAGAGCAGCGCCTGGGGGGCTTTAGCTACCTGGGCAGTGAGATATACGGTCAGTTGATCGGCGGTCCAACCTCCGGGAAGATTCAGGTAGGATAGGATTTTCGGGAGAGCTGCATCCAAGAACGCAGGCGGGATTTTATCCAGGTTTTCCAACAGCATCTTGGAGGTGACCCCACTGGTGATCGCATCGATCACCCGCCGAACCATCGCTGGAACAGCCAGTTGGGCAAAAGTGGCCACGAACATAAAAAAGTAGGGCAGGAATGCCAACCCGCGCAGGTTCCGAAGGTAAATGATCGCGCGCCGAATTCCATTAGGCTGCCGGGCGGGCTTTGTCTGTTTTGTCTGTGCGATATTCAAATCTTTCTTCCTTTCCATTTCAATGATCGTGTTTGCAATCCATCCCGTGTTTGACCGTATCCGAATCCAGTTGCCTGGCGGCATTTGTAAGGATTTGCAATCCTTCGGCGACGATCTTCTGCTGATCTGCGGATAACTCGCAAGTCAGGTCTTCAAACCAGCGCCTGCGGACCTTAATACCACGCAGGACCAATTCTTCCCCTTTTTCGGTAAGGGATAACTGTTTGAATCTTCGGTCGTTCGTCGATTCAATCCTCTGGATCAAACCCATCTGCACCAGGCGGTCCACCATTTGGCTGGCTGCCGGGTTGGTGACACCGGTGAATTCTCCAATATCGGAAACCCCGCTTGGGCCTCGATGGTGAAGACGCATCATGGTGTTCACCTGGGTTGGGGAAAGACCTTCCTCGTCCATGAAACTTTTAAATTCACGGAATGAGCGGTGCATGAAGACTTCTGTCCACTCTCCCAGGATCTCGGACAACGGTTTTTCAGATGACATAATTAACTCAATCGATTAGTTAAGCGCGCGAAAGTATAATCCGAAGACTATCCAGAGTCAAGAGCGAATTCGCCTGTGACCAAAAATATTTCGAAGAGATAGGACCAGGATGTTTTTAGTACAGAAGCACTGCGACCAGGTATGGAACGAGCGCAAAGATTGCCAGAAAAGGCGACCGGCCTCGCTTCGGGTTGCGGCTATCCCATTGAAAGAGCAGCACCGCCAGGGTGAAGGCGATCAATCCACCTGTGAAAAGCACGCCAAGCGACCAGACCGCGCTGAAGCTTGTTTCCCAGCCGTAAGCCAGTTCCCTGAAGGCGTTCATCGCGTGTGTCGCTGGAAGCAGCAGAGCCACCCGCTGCATAGCGGGGGAAAGCATATCGAACGGCATCATCAGCCCGCTCAGGATCATGGATGGCAGGAATATAAGCTGGCTGAAGAGTATGGTGGCGCGGTCATTCGTCGCGATCACCCCGATCAGCATTCCCAAACCCGCCATCGCGAAAAATGCGACCAGGTCCACGAGGAGGAACGCCGCCCAATTCACCGGCAGTGCCGCGCTGAAAAGAGGCACCGCCAGGATGGTGATGACCGCGGAGACCAGCAGGATGTGCAGCAGGTTGCCAAGCGGTGGGATGGATAGAATGTGGGAAGCCGGGATGCCGTTGATCTTGAAGCTGCGGTACACGCCTGCCACCCGGTCTGAGACGATCGGGTTCGGCATGCCCAGCAGTGCCACCGACATGATCGCCACAATGATCATCGCCGGGATGATCGTTTCGTTGAAAGCCGGGTTCACTCCGCCCATCAGGAATCCCATCATAATGAAGAGCCCGAGCGGGAAAAGGTAATTCAAGAGCAGCAGGGATTTATCCCGCAGGCCGTTTTTGAAATCATAGGCGAGATAATGCAAAAATGCGGTCATGGCTATTTTCCCTCCTGTTCCAGTTGGCGATTGGTGATCTCCAGGAAGCGTTCCTCCAGCGAGGGTCGCTCCACGCGCAGGTCCACCAGCCGGTCATCGTGCGCTTTGAGGTAATCCAGGATCGCAGGAACCGACAACCCGGCATCCTCGCTGAAGTAGCAGGCATACACATCGTCCCTGGATTGACGCTTGACGCCCGGGAAGCTCCCCGGGTAGGCGAGCAGGCTCGAGCCGGTGGAAGCCGCGGTGATCTTGACCAGGCCTTCCCCTTCCGCGGTCAATTCCTTCGGCGTGCCTTCAGCCGCGATGCGCCCCCGCAGCAGGATGGCAACCCGGTCCGACATTTTCTCGGCTTCGGCCATATCATGTGTGGCCAGGATGATGGTGGTTCCGCTCCTACGTAATTCATCCATCAGTCCATGAAGTTCCACCCGCGCGGGAACATCCAGCCCGGCGGTGGGTTCATCCAGCAGCAGCACCGCGGGGTTGTGCGCGATCGCCAATGCCAGCGCGAGGCGCCTTTGCTGCCCGGTGGAAAGTGTGCTGAATTGGTCTTTCCTCTTCTCGCTCAGACCGAATTTATCCAGCAGGTCGTCGCGGGGGGGCACTTGATGATAGGTGCAGAAGAACCGCATCGCCTCAGCGGGGGTCATGCTCGCCGGCAGCGCGGATGCCTGCAATTGCACGCCGATCAGGTTGCGCAGATTACCCGGCTGCCTTCCGGGGTCGATGCCCAGGATCTGCAGGCTGCCGCCATCCGCCTGGCGCAGACCTTCGAGGGATTCTAGCGTGCTGGTCTTGCCCGCCCCATTCGGTCCGAGCAATCCAAAGATCTCTCCGCGCCTGACCTCGAAGCTGATATCTTCCACAGCCACCAGATCATGATATGTCTTCCGAAAATTCTTCACCTCAACAACAGAGTCGGCCATGGTATCTCCTCTAAAATTCTGGGGTGAAAGTCTGAAAAGATCAGCAGCTATTTTTGCCCGAGAGGTTGGACCGACCCGGAGCTATTGATCTTCGATTTCACCTCGGGCGATCCATAATACTGAACCGATCCACTGCTGTTGATCACAACATCCAGCGAATCCGTTACCCAAATAACCGCATTCCCGCTGCTATCGATACTGACATTGGCTTTTTGGCTTTTAAGATCTGGCGATTTATAGTTCCCCGAACTGGAAATTGTAACCGTTTGATCACCAGTTACTCCTTTACCGATATTTACATCGCCGTTACTCTGGATCTCCACTGTCAGTGATTTGGATTCCAATCCTGCCAGTTCAATGTTGCCAGAACTGTTGACTAGTAGCCTTGAAATTATCCGCGCTCAAAACAGGTGCCTTTATCGAACCCACGCTGTCCGTTGCCAGTTGATCCAGCGATTTGGCGGTCAGGTTGTATTTAATGGGTTTGGTGGGCTGGATATTGGCCCCGGGGACCAACCCAACCTGGAGAATCCCGCCACTTACTTTTGTTTCGATCAACGGCAAAATATTATCCTCCGCCTCGATCGTTATCGTTTCCTTGTCTCCCAGGGTGATCTCCATAGAACCCGGAAGCCCGAGCTGCACCCCGTGGAAAGATCCAAGAGGACGGGTTTCGGTGGTCAAATTGCCCGAACCTCTAACCAGGGTATTCGATTCCGGTGTGCAGGAAGGCATAAGCAATCCGAAGACTAACAAAAGAAAAATCGCGATCTTATACATGATAATTCTCCTGAAAGGGTATGTCCTACAGTATTATTATATGTCGGGAAAATTTTTTACAATGATCGGGCAAAATGAATAGGCAGTTATCTATTTGCTCAGCGATCATCTCAAAGTTGAGAAGCCGCGCATCCATTCGTTGAAGTTCTTCCAGGTGACGCGCCACAAAGCACCGTGAGCCGCGTAACCCAACCTCCTCACTGCCAAAGGATACGAACCAAATCTCAGTGTCTGTGGGAATAACGGAGGGGTTTCTCACCAGGAACCGGCACATCGCCACAGCGGTCGCGCTGGCTGAAAGGTTATCCACTGCGCCTGGCACGTTACCCCCGTTTTTCCACCCCCGGATTTGGAATAAAACGAAGATGATAGAAGGCACGATGAGAAAAACCAGCATCGCCCACCCTATCGTTCCAGTGCGAATGATATCAACATTTCCGAGGATCACACCAGTCAGTTGAATGATGCTCATCGTAAGCAAGGTAAAAGTACCGAGTAAAAATATTCCTGAAAAGATAAAGAATCCATAACCAAGAAAGCGGAGCCAGGTATTCTCGGGAGCGCTGTCATGATGACCGCCCAGGAGGAGCACCCGCTTTACCTCGTTTTGCGTCTACAGTGGACCACCTGGTTGTTCTTTCTCACGATAGTTCAAATGCATAATCAGCGAGAAGAGGCTGTCCGGTTTTTGGTTCGGCAAAAAAGTTTTTTGATCCATGCTCAATAAATTTTCTCAAATATTAAGATGATCTCCTCATGAACAGGATCGTATGCACGCAGGCCCATATCCCGGCAACGCTCCCGCTTATCCGGGCGATCCAGGCTAAATCCGGCATGAAGAGATCCAGAAAACGGATCAAACCGCTGGATCTTAAATAGATCAGGAAAGCAGCAAGCGATAAATTGGGGATCAAAGGGAGGAGCTCCCGCCTCCAGGTTCGACCGATATTCGGAATTTTTTCCGGAGATGCTTTCAAATTCTTTGTTTTGTGAACAGTTGAAATCACATCCGCAACTTGAAGGATGGGGATCAGCGGAAGCAGACGCATCACCCATTGAATGAAATCAAGCCGAATTGGTGGGGGGTCCTGGCCGCAAAGCAACGCGGTTACCCCATCGCCGATCTCCTTCGTGACCAGGGGCAACCCGTAGGGGTCGGCATTGAACAACAGGATCAACCCCTTTTTCTCCGCGGGGATGATGACCATGAATGCGGAAAAGTCGGGCACATTCCCGCTGTGGGAATATGTTTTTACCTTGCCGAAATCGATCTCGAACCAGCCCATTCCGTATTTGCCCGCGTTTACCCCTAAAGCGATTTCCTCAGCAACCCCCCGGTGTAATTCGTCAATGCCCGCCTTGGAAAGAATCTGCCACCCGGCATAAAGCCCTCCATTGAGATGGGCAACCAGGTAATGGGCCATATCTTCCGCACAGGAAATTAATTGGCCGGATGCAAGTGACCCTACTGGAACTGGCAGGTTCGGTGCGGGAAAGGGAAAGCTGAACCAGTGCCTGTAACCAACTGCCAGGTTGTCCCGCTTTGCTTCAACTTTGGATGTGTAGCTGTGCGACATTTGGAGCGGGTCGAAAACGTGTCGTTGTATATAATCTGGATATTTTTCCCCGCTCACCGTTTCGATGATCAATCCCAATATATTGAAGTTGATGTTGCTGTATTCAAATTTAGTCCCAACCGGTCGTGTGATGTTTAAGGTTGATAGTGCCCGCACCTGGCGCTCGGATGCGCCCGCATCATTATCCATATTCGCCAGAACGATCGAACCAGCGGTTGACGAAAACCCGCTGGTCTGGTTTAGAAGATGGCGCACCGTCATTTGGGAGGATACTTCAGGATCCGCAACCCGGAACCAGGGCAAATAACGCTGCACCGGGGCATCAAGCTCGACCTTGCCTTGCTCTACAAGTTGCATTACTGCCATAGCAGTGATCGATTTTGTGAGCGAACCAATGAAAAACGGGGTCTGGGGTGTGGGGGTTTCGCCGCCTGGACGGGCTTTGCCGAAGCTGCGCTGATGCACAATTTTCTCTCCCTCAATCACCGCAAGCGCGGCGCCGGGGATATGAAGACGGGTCATTTGCTCATCAATGAATTGATCGATGGTTTTTCGGGGTGAGGTTTTTATATCTTTATCCGGTAGAACAACCCTGGTAAACAGGAAGCGGGTTACTATTAGCAAACTGCCAAATATTAAAGATCCCCTAACCAAATTCTTGAAGTTCATGGGATGTTCTCCCTTAAAAATATTCAAACCAGGGTGATGTGATTACGCTTTTTCAGATTTACTGGGAACCATTTCCGCCAGGAAATCACGGATCAAATGCAGGGTTTGTTCAGTCTGCTCATCATGTGGGTTATGCCCGGCGCGATCGATCAATTCCAGCCGAGCGTTGGGGATCTCGGCAGCCATCTCCTTTTGGGATTCTGGCGGATAAACGAAGTCCTCGTTGCCTGCCATGATCAGGACGGGCACCTTGATCTCGTGCAGGCGGTCCATAAGGTTCCAATTCTTGAGCACTTGCGTTTCTCCAAAGATCATCGCATCAGGTCGTAATCTTGTTTGCATCCCCTCGTAAAGCATGTGCGGTATCTTGGAGGGTTTGATATGGGGCGAGTATGCATTGCTGAGCTTCATCAAGGTTGGGAACATCTCTTTTGGCTCGATCAGACCATTGAAATATCGGCGGGTTAGTTCCACCATTTCCGGACTATACCCCCGTTTCTCCAATTCCTTTGGGGCGTTCTCCGATGGCCATCGGTAATCCGCTCCTGAATTTACCAATATCAGGTGTGAAAGGCTTTGGGGATAGCGCAGGGCATATTCCAGGGCAACGCTCCCCCCAAAGGAATGCCCGAGCACTGCCCACTTTTCAAAACCCAGCACCTGGCGCAAAGCGTCGGCATCCGCCGTGAGGTTTTCCATCGTCATGGTGGTCACATCAGGTCCCACGGAGCGTCCATTGCATCGATGGTCATAAAAGACCAGGGTGAATTGATCTGCCAAAGGTTTGAACGACAACAAAGTAAAGAGATCTGCACCTGGCCCACCGTGCATCAGCACCAATGGATAGCCTTTTCCGTAGATTTTTACATGTAAAGAAATACCGCGGACACTGATTTTTGCCATTTATGCCTCCTCCTTCGTCGTATAAGGGATTGATTGGATGAATGGTTTTTTGAACCAGCCACCTGGAACTTAAGGTTCCTGAATCATCTCACTCAGGAAATTTGAAATCGCACTTTTAGCTTCTTCATCATGACCAAAGAAAAAGTGCCCGCCATCCGAGATCGTGACTTGTCTGGCTGTCGGGATTTTTTTCGTCAGATTTTCGACGTTTTCCGGAATCGCCAGGGGGTCATCCAGGGAATTCACCACAAGGGCAGGTGTCTGCATCCGATTCAACGGGTAAGGGGATTCCAGGGTAACGGATTGTTTGAATTCGCCAAGCAGGTCATAACTTTCATACACCAAACCATTTACCCTCCGACTTACAGGCAATGTGTTTTTCAGAAACCCTGTCACAAGGTCAAGATTCTTTTTCGTCGGTTTGTACCCTTTCGGGACCAGTCCCAAACCGTCGATTGCGCCTTTTCGCAGGAAAGTGATGACAAACCACCAAATAAAATCATGACTGAGAAAAAACTCAACCACGCTTTTTGGGGGCATGTTCAACTGAATTCCACCGGGAGAGTCGGGACCGATCATCACCAACGCGGATACTCTTTCCGGATAGCGGGCAGTGAACCGGATTGCCGTTGTTGAGCCTGCGGATATCGCGAGTACCACCACTTTTTGGATATTTAAGGAATCCAATAAATCCGCAAAAATATCGGCTTGTAAATTTAAATCCGCACCAGGTGGGATGGGAGATTGAAGGTAGCCAAACCGTGAAACAGCAATCACATGGTAATCTTCTCCGGCGAAGCCCCTAGCCAGCCAAAGCCCGTGATCGCATCCACCCAGGGCACCGTGCACAACTAGAATTGGGGGGCCTTTCCCGATTTGGGCATATTCGATCGGTCCATGGGCTGTCTCGATAACCTGGCTGCCCAGAGGTTCCGATCCGTTTGCGGGCTGAATTTATTTCCCGTGAATAGCGGAGTGCGATTCCAACGAACCCGATCACGACGGCAGCAATCAAGATAATGGTCAGGTAGATCATATAACACGCCCTTATTTTTCCCAATCATTATATAAAATTAATCTAGAAGCACCTCAAATTTCGACCCATTAAAAAGTTATAAAAACCAGGCCTCGCTGGGTTTGTTGAACTGGACCGAATAACCCTGGCGGGCACGCATTACATCCGGAAGATCTTTCAAGTATGACCCTGGCAAGCCCGGAGAAAGATAGACCGCGCCACTGAAAAGTTCTTTTTTATTTTTTAGAAAACCCGTTTGGAGCGCCTCAGAAACAATGTCCTGGAGATCCGTCCACATATAAACACCTATTGTCACCCAGACCCCGTTCGGGAATTCATAATCATCCATGACTCGCAGGGTTTCAGCAATCGTTTCAGGGGTCTCCCCTGGTGCGCCAATCATCAGGGAAGCCCCAAAGGGGATCTTTGAACGGCTCAAAGATTCAAGCGAATCGCGGACGTTCTGAACAGAATATCCCCGTTTCATCCTCTTCAGTACGGTTTGTGAAGCAGATTCGATGGAAAGATTTGCATAGAAACATCCGGATTCTTCCATCAACCTGCAGTAACTGTCTGTAACCCCGACCGGACGCAAATCTCCGGTTCCCCATAATAGATCAGCGTTATCGGCAATCAACTCCCGCATGATTGATTCTGCATGCTGGCGAGGCGCGTTGAAATTATTATCGCAAAACATGACCTTTCGGCTGCCTGTATTTTGGAAGATATTGTTGGCTTCAGCGAGCACTCGTTGCGGGCTCTTTAACCGGTATCGATTCCCTTCCAGTTTACCGTATGGGCAGTACGTACAGGTGAATGCACATCCACGCTTCGTTAGAATTGCAGGGGTGATATGTCTTTCGGAATACTTCTGCCAATCTAATAGGTCGAATGCAGGCAGAGCCTGGTCATCCAGATTGTTAACCGGGCAGGGGGAAACAGAATCGAACTGGTCGTTTTTCTTATAAATACAACCTGGTACTGAATATATGTCACCGCCATCAGCAAGATACTTCAGATAAAGTGGAAAAGCTTCTTCCCCTTCTCCGCGGATGCCATAATCCAGGTCCAGGTACTCCAGCCAATCCCGCGCATAATAGTTGAAGCCCGGTCCGCCCAACACGATCGGGGCGTTCGACCACTGGCGGATAATATCTACGATTTCTTTGACCCTCGGGCGTAGATCTGTGTGGCGGGTACCCAGTGGTGCGGCCGGGTCCAACTCATCTCCGAACACCAGGCGGATCGAAATGCCGATCACATCCGGTTGGAATCCGGCGAGTTCTGATTTCAATTCAGACGCAAGATCGTTCGCAAAAAGCCGCTCATATAATTTAACTTCATGGCCTGCCTGTCGAAGCGCGCCGGCGACGTAAACAGGGCCCGTTGGGGTGGCAGGTAACGAGTTTGAAGAAATAATTATTACTTTCATATTTATTCCCTCCCATTACTATTTCCGCTGTCCCGTTCCTTGATTTGATCGGCAAAAAACCGATGATATCGTCAGTGCGACTGAGATGATGTCCCGAAATCGCCCTAATAATTATATTGATTTTTTGTTTTAGGAATCAGCAGGTTGTGATGCGGACACTTTTCGGCGCGTATCGACAACAAATCCCAAAAATATGAAAAAACCGGGCGGTGATTTCTCACTCTGCCCGGTTCCCGGGTTCATTACTTTTTGCATTCTACCGCGTGCCTGCCGCCGAACACGCCGAAACCACAGCCGATTCTATCGTGAAACCAGGCTCCGAGTATCCATAGAGTCGACCACATAACCATGCTCTAAAAGGGTTTTTAGCCACAGCCATACCAGGATCTCTCTCGCTAGTAACTGATGTGGGTCTACACCCCGGTCAATGGCGAAGTTATACAATTTGCATCCTCAGGCCTGCCAAGGATGAGTGCCACAAGTTCAATCCCATCCCGGGCAGGGATGTATTGATAAATTGTTGATATTTCTTGCTAAAGCGGCTCAAAATAGCCGATATATACACCCGGTTGCGAGATGCTCCCATCCAGGATTTCCTGTTTTGGTTTTTAATGTTTCATTCGGAATGGGGATTGCTGTCTTGGGTAGCGCAGTCCCATTCCCCATTGAAGCGGTTTCTGAAGATGGACCCGTGTAACTGGTATCCAGAACCAGGATGAAAAATTAAATTAAAGAATATCCGAACGATTTTTTGGCCAGCAATTAATTGTGCAAGGAAAATTCCTCCGAAACGCGTTTTCCAAAATTACAAAAGGGTTACCACCAGGTCTACTCTTTTAATAGGATGGCATTATTTACGATATATCATTTCCTAATATGTAATTAAAATCGGATCTTCCAGCATGGTCTTAAGATCTGCAATAAAACGTGCGGCAACCGCGCCATCGATTACGCGGTGATCAGCAGATAAGGTCATACGCATCACCGGACACGATCGAATTTCTCCATCTTCATCCGGGAGCGCTTCAAGCTGAGTGGCGCCAATCGCTAAAATCGCTGCTTCCGGTGCATTAATGATCGCGTCAAATTGCTCAACCCCAAATGGGCCGAGGTTTGTAATCGTAAACGTACCCCCCTTTACTTCTGTGCTGGCAAGAGTTCCGTTTCGAGCGCGAGTTGAAAGATCATTCACCTCCGCGGCTATTCTAGAAATACTTTTACCATCTGCGTTTTGTACCACTGGTACGATCAGCCCGTTTTCGAGTGCCACAGCAACACCTATGTTGATCTTGCTGTGAATCAGTATTTCATCCCCTTTCAGCGAACTGTTTAAAAACGGGTGATGGGTCAGCGTGGAAGCCACAAGTTTCACAAACAATGCGGTTGCAGAAATTTTGGGTGCTTCAGTTCTTTTTGCATGTTCGTTTAGCCGATTGCGGGCTGCTTCAAATTCGCTCATATTCACACGAGAGGTGAAACGTATATGGGGGATATTTTGATAATTGGATAGCATTCGTTCGGCGATTGTCTTGCGTATTCCGATTAATGGTATCGCCTGCCCACTATCAATTCTTAGATCAATTTGCTTTTCGTCTTTTTTCTGTTGTTCTATAAACTCCATCACATCGTTTGACTGAACCCGGCCTTTCGGTCCACTTCCGGATATTAAGGCAAGATCGATTTGGTTCTCGCGGGCCGTGCGTCTCGCTGCCGGAGACGCATTAATTTTTCCTTCCTTCTCCGTCGAACCGTCGATATCAATCCGGGCAGCCACATCTGCTTTGGTGACTTTGTTTCCTTTTCCTGATGGAACAATGGTGCTGATATCAAGGCCATGTACAGCAGCCATATTCTTTGCGATCGGGGTTGCTGTTTGATGAGGTAGTTTAGCGGGATCCATTGGAGTGGCAGGTTCTGGTTCTGGCGCTGAACCGGGTTTTGGGGTGGCAGGCAAACTCTCCCCTTCTGCCAGAAGGTAGGCAATAACAGTACCTATCGGCACTACCTCTCCCGGACCGACCGAGATCCCCTGTAAAATACCGCTTCCTGGAGATTGGACATCCACTGCTACCTTATCGGTTTCAATCACCAGGAGGACATCGCCAGTGTTTACATATTCGCCATTTTTTTTGTGCCACTCGACCACAGTGCCAGTCTCCTGGTCCATATCGACTTTGGGCATGATCACTTCTTTGGCCATGCTACACCTGCATTCCCGCCAATAGGCGTGCTTTTTCGACAATGTTCTCAACCTGTGGAACTGAGTGGTATTCCAAATCGCGGTTATAGGGAATGGGTACTTCCCGTCCGGCAAGTCGGACAATTGGTGCTTCCAGGTAGCCAAACGCTTCACTTTCCGCAATCACCGCAGCCAACTCACCTCCAAAGCCTCCGGTTTTTACCGCCTCGTGGACGATGAGAACTTTACCAGTCTTTTTAACGGATTGCACAATCGTTTCAGTATCCAGGGGACGGAGTGACCTTGGATCTACGATTTCCACCTCAATCCCATCCTTTGCCAATTGCTTCGCGGCCTCGAGGGAACGTTGAACCATGATCGATGTTGCCACAATCGTAAGATCTTTTCCCTCTCGTTTTACATCCGCTTTTCCAAGCGGGATCGTATAAGGTTCTTCCGGAACCGGGCCTTTGACTTTATAGAGTAATTTATGTTCGATGAATACCACCGGATTGTCATCTCGAATGGACTCGATCAACAAGCCTTTTACATCATACGGCGTGCTCGGCATCACCACCTTAAGACCGGGTATATGCACAAACCAGTTCTCAAAACTCTGCGAGTGATGCTCAGCAGCACCTGTTCCTGATCCTGCCGGTGTTCTTAACACCATCGGGACGGTCGCCTTACCTCCAAACATAAACCTCAATTTCGCCGCCTGGTTGACCAATTGTTCCGATGCCAGGGTGGTGAAATCCATGAACATAATTTCAGCGATCGGACGCATGCCGATCAACGCAGCCCCGGTCGCGGCGCCAGCAATCCCAAGCTCGGTTATGGGTGTATCCAATATTCTCTCTGGCCCAAATTTCTCAAGCATGCCAAGCGATGCCTGGAACGCACCACCGTATTTGCCTACATCCTCCCCGATCAGGAAAACGCGTTCATCGCGCTCCATCTCCTGGGTCATCGCTTCACGAACAGCCTCGAGATACGAAATTTCTCTTACCATGGCGCGTATACCCCCTCTTCGAGAGTTGCCACATCCGGGTCCGGGCTCGATTCCGCAAACTGGCGGGCATTTTCGATATCATCCTTCGCCTGCGATTTAATTTTCTCGACATCTTTTTCGGTGAGTAATTTCATGGTCATGATGTAATTGACAAACCGTTCAATTGGATCCTTCTTTTTCCAGTCATCGATCTCTTCCTGGGTGCGGTAACGGTTCCGATCACTCTTGGAGTGACCTCGCCAGCGATATGTATCACAAACAACCAGTGAAGGGCCTTTCCCGCTGCGGGTAAATGTAATTGCCTCGCTGACAGCATCAAGCACCGCAAGGAGGTCATTCCCATCCACTGATTTTCCGGGTAGTCCATAGCAGGCTGCAAAGGATGCCAGCCGCTGGCTGTTGGTCCATCTGCTGGCAGGAAAGGACATGGCGTATTGATTGTTTTCGCATACATAAACGACCGGCACTTGGTAAATTACCGAGAGCTCCATGGATTCGTGGAATGCTCCTGACGAAGCAGCACCGTCGCCGAAGAAGGAAACCAGTATCTTTCCTTGCTTCTGCATCTTCAAACCGATCCCAACACCTACCGCCATGGGAATTCCACCTCCGACAACCCCGTTGGCACCCAGGTTTCCGCAGGCAATATCTGCGATGTGCATGGACCCACCTCTGCCTCTGCAATAACCATTGGCTTTACCGTAAAACTCAGCCATCATAATATTCAGATCTGCGCCTTTTGCAATACAATGGCCGTGCCCTCGGTGAGTGCTCAAAATGAGATCGTCTGGCTTCAATTTCGCCAAAGAGCCCACGGCAGAAGCTTCCTGTCCGATCGACAGATGCATCGTGCCGTGGATCTTCCCCGCCATGTAGCTTTCTTCGGCTTGTTCTTCAAATGCTCTTATCTGACACATTTGCAACAGATAGTGTGCGGCTTCACCTTTCGTTATCTTCATGTTATTGCAACCTCCAGTAATAATGAGTTATTAGTTTGAAATCTATTGTCATGTATTGGTTAATCCATAAAAGCTTCAACCCTTGTTTGTGTTTAAAATAATTTAATCTTTTCGCCCATTTATTCTGACCTCGCTCTTTGACTTATTCTAGGAATATTGCCCAAATTTATGGACGGTACTGACCATGGCTACGTAGTTTTCCGGCTTGACGGCTGAATGGATTGAGTTGCTTGATGAGAGGATATACCCTCCGCCTGGCATACCTATCCTTAATGCATCTTTTGTTGCTTCCACCACCTCATCGACTGTCCCAAAGGTTAAAAGGGAGGCGCAATCAACGTTCCCCTTCAGAGCCAGGCGATCTCTATACGTTTCTTTCATCACGCCCAGATCCATCCCTCCAAGCGGGTCAATGGGATCAAGGCAGTCGATTCCGGAATCGATGATCATATCCAGGATCGGTTTAATATTCCCATCTGTATGCTTGATAACCAGTAAACCTAATTCTTTAAACCCTTGTATAACCCGTTTGAGGCCGGGGTAGAAAAACTCCCTGAAATGAGCGGGTGATAAAAGCGTGGTTTTGTTAAATGCGTAGTCATCCCCTGTATAAACGATTTTTACACCCCGCCTGGCAATTTCACCTGCCAGCTCTAGGTTGATCCTTACAGACATATCGACCAAACCTCTCACCAGGTCGGGTTCGTCGATGATCGCCATGAGCAAATTTTCCATCCCCATCAGATAACGAGGGAGTGAAAACACGTCGTTCAAATGGCAGATCACAGCTTTGAAACCCTTATATTCTTTGACTGCTGCTTCGACAGCAACGTACCTTTCAGGAAGATGCGGATCGGGGGGCGTGAAGCGCTCAAAATCAGAGAGGGTTCTTATCGCCGGTTCGACCTCGATGTCATGCTCTTCGGTAGTATCCTGTGAAATGAACCCCCACTCGCTGAGGTGGCGGTTTTCACTGATCCTTTGCTTCTTAAAGATAGGATCTACGATTACAGCATCCTGGCCAATTTTGACCGCAAAATCATTTTGGCTTTTACAACCTGGGTAGAGTGCCTCTCGAACCCGGCGATCCACGGACCACTCAAAATGAGGTACGCGATCCGGTTCCTGGTGGCGTAACGCGCGGAAGATGCGTTCCTCGGAATTCATTTCTGTCAATTTTTCTCCTCCTTCGAAGAATGAAAAACTATCGAACTCGCTGGTAAGTGATTTCCTGCAGCGACATTTTTATTCCAAATTCGCATGACGCCCCCGCATTTGAGAAGCGCTCTCCCCTGTTTGGGACATCAGCCGAAGAATCATTACATCACATGCGATGAGCAGGGTTTGTTCAAAAAGAGTCCCCATTGGTTGAATGGATTTCAGACCATTTTTGCTTGACTCATCCTCCAACGAAGGTGCCGGGAGGGTTATGGTTCGATCTGCAATGATCGCTGAAGGAGATTCCGGATCGGTGGTGAATAGCAGAATCCTTGCTCCTTGATTTTTAGCCTTCTGCGCGATTGTCAGCTGGGTTGGGGTCCGGCCTGAACCTGAACCAAGGATTAATAGCTCATTCTTTTGAATGCCCGGGGTCGTTGAATCACCCACAACATACACGGTCTTTCCCAAATGCATCAGGCGAACACCAAGCGCCCGCATGATCAAACCACTTCTACCCGCACCGGAAACAAAAACTCTGGGGGCATCGCATATCATAGACAAAGCTTCATCAAAGCTGTCAGGGCTTACTTGATTCAGACAACTTGCGATCTCAGCCAGAACTTTATTAATCAAATCTTCCATCCGGTTTTCCTTCACTCATTCGCATAATATCAATCAAGCTTATTCAATGATTCCCAGGGCTCTTTCATTGCTTCCAGCAGGCGTTGATATTCTGTATAGCGCGCCAGATAATGCGGAGAGTTTTGAGGATCTGGTTCGTGAATTCTGACAACGTTCACGGCTTCATGGACGGCTTCAGGGTAGTCGCGGTAAATCCCCGCTCCTATCCCGGCGGCCAGCGCAGCACCGCGCGCGCCAATCTCGTTTCCATCCGTGATCTCAAAAGGCACCTGGATGGTATCCGCGAACATTTGAGACCAAACCTTGCTCCTCGATCCACCACCTGCCAGTCGGGCAGCATTAATTTGGCCTCCAGCTGCTTTCAATTTCTCGATATGGCTTAAATGTCCAAAAACAACACCTTCGTAGAGCGCGCGCAACAAATGAGCCCGTGTGTGCCAGCCGGCAACACCATAGAAACCTGCACGTGCTGTCGGTTGAACATTCGACCCAAATAGAAATGGGTGGAAAATGATATTCGTGCTCCCCGGGGGAAGACTGGCAACTTCTTCGTTGCAAACCTCGTACACTGAGATGCCACGCCGTTCCGCTTCCCGCTTCTCATCTCCGCAGCATTGATTGACAAACCACTCCAGGTTGGTGGCTGACGTGGCACTGCCTTCAATGGTAAGGAATAATCCGGGGGTGGCAAATAACGTGGTCATGAACAAAGAGGGATCCACGATTGGTTCCTCGGTAATGACCTCGTTTATGCTCCAGCTTCCCATGACCAGGCAAGCCTGATTCACATTTATCGCCCCTGCGCCAATTGCGCTTGCGTCAACATCGAACAACCCGCCTACCACAGGTGTCCCGGCTTTCAAGCCTGTCTCCTCAGCGGCCAAGGCGGTCACTCTGCCGGCGATTTCAGTGCTTTGTCTGAGGGGCGGCAGGGCAGCAAAAGCTTCTGCCAGGCCGTAGATCTCCATAAGATCAGAGGAATACGTTTTACCGCGGACATCCATCAGGCTGGTTGCGCTCATATCCGTGAAATCACTGGAAATCTCGCCTGTCAGGCGGTACTTGATGTAATCCTTGACCAACAAAATTGAGCCAAGTCGCTCATAATTTTCCGGCTCATATTGTTTAAGCCAGGCGAGTAATGCATTCGGCTGTGCAGGCCAGAAAGATTGGATCGTATAGGGGAATGCCTTCGCGTGGATATTATCCCGGTTCCATTGCGCAACGATATCCGCTGCACGCGAGTCCATGGATTGTATGCCGTTCCGGAGCGGCTCTCCCTTTTTATCCAGCAGATAAACACCGTTTCCATGACCGGTGTTGCCAATCCCTACAATTTCTTCAGGTTTGACTCCCGATTTGTGAAGCACATCCCCAATTGCGCAGGCAGTGCTTTGCCATAACATCTCCATGTCGCGTTCCGTCCACCCCGATTGAGGATATTCCGTATCCGCGCTGCAGCTCGCCGTTGCGATTTCCTTTCCATGAAAATCAAAAATAGCAGCTTTTGAAACTGTACTGCCATTGTCGATACCTAAAAGGAATTTACCCATAACGTACCTCTATTAATAAAGTCTCTTGTACTGGCTGGCTTTGTCAATCGAGCCAAACAACTTGTTCTCTTTTCGGTAATTGCGCCATCCACGATCGCTCGCGTGATTTCGTGGTTGCAGGTATCAAAAGCGCCTACCGCCCAGCCTTGCCCCGTGCAAGGAAATAATAATTCTGCCAGCGTTAGGAACTTCATAATATCTCCATAAAAAGGATATTAGCTGCTATCCCGCAAATGCAGGTTCAACCAATCCTTTGACCCCTGTTTCGACGTAAAACAAGTCGCCAGCCCAGGGTTGCGCTTTGCGATCATCGTCCGTAAAACCCCAGCAGGAAGTAGTCACATACAATACGTCCAGTTCCTTGCCGCCAAAAGCCAGGGAGATGACATTTTGAACTGGAAAACGGATCTGACGTTCAATTTTGCCATCCGGATCGTAGCGGGTAAGTTTCCAGCCACCCTGATGTGCGTTCCAGATAAAGCCTTCTGCATCCACGATCAACCCGTCCGGCTGCCCTTCTTCCTTTGGAATGCTGGCAAAAATGCGCCGATTGCTAGTGGTCCCGCTTGCCAGGTCGTAATCCAAAGCAATGATCTCCCATTTGCGCTGGTCTGCCACGTATACTGTGCGGCTATCTAAACTAAACCCTATCCCATTCGCAGTGGCATAACCCGCGTCAAGTTCATGGTAGGAGCCATCCGGGTCCAAGCGGCAGAGCATTCCTTCCGGCAGGAATGGGTCCTGCATATTAACAGTTCCCACCAGCAGTCGCCCCCTCTGATCGACTGCTGCATCATTAAAAATGATCTCCGGTCTGGATGGATTCGCCCGCCCATGGATAGGTTTATATTCATTGGTTTTCGGTTCCCAGCCATAGATCCCATCCTGGGCAATGGCGACCCAGCCACCCGAGGCTCGCCGCGCCAGAGACGTGACCGGGACAGACGTTGGATAAGTTGAAAATTCTCCAGTACCCGGTAATAACCGGCAAGTTGGCAGCCCACCCCAATCAACCCAATATAGGGCATTCTCGACTGGTTCCCAGATCGGGGTTTCTCCTAACCGATTTTGAACAGATACAAGCTGCTTTGGTTCGTTCATCTCGCGGGCTCCTTGAATTAGACTCTGAATTGATCGTAAAGAAGGTGACTGACCGGTTTTAGCGCCGGATAAAGCTGTTTGTAGATTTTGAACCATTCAGCATACCTGGGAGCCAGCTTGGAATCTGGCTGATACGTCTTCCCATGTTTATATACTCTCTCATAAGCATCCTGCTCGTCCTTGTACAGACCTACACCAATTCCGGCCAGGAGAGCTGCCCCCAAGGGCGTGGCTTCCTCAACCTCCGGAACATCGATAGGTAAACCGGTAACATCTGCCTTGTTTTGCATCCAGAAGGAATTGCGGGTTGCACCGCCGACCACAACCAGGCGGTCTGCCCCAATTCCGGTTCCATCCTTAAGTGAGGACATGATATCCAAAACCTGATAGTCCAGCCCTTCAATGACCGCACGTAACATATCCCCACTCTGGATGAAATTGCTTAATCCAACAAATGCCCCCAACGAACGCGAATCCACCACCGGGCAGCCTGCGGCAGACATATGCGGCAGAAACATGACACCCCTTGCGCCAGCGGGTGAAGAGGAAGCTTCTGCCATTAGGTAATCCCAATCCACACCCCCTTCCCTTTCTGCCAGTTGCGCTGCCTTATAACCATATTCCTTTCGGTACCATTCAAGCATATCCGCAGCTACCGCACCACCCCAAATGGCGTAAGTATCGCGGGCGACGTGCGTCTCAACAGTCACACCCAACCTTTGGACCTCCGGAGTTAAAATCGGAGCTGGGATGGTTGCCAAAACAATCTCCCAGGTGCCCGTCACATCCAGGACTACCCCAGGTTTGAACGCGCCGACCGGCAAGGCGCTGCATAAATAATCATGCCCGCCCAGAACGACCGGCGTCCCCGTCGGCAACCCTGTTGCCTGCGAAGCTTTTTCTGTCACCTCACCGAGGAAAGTGCCACTGGGATATGCATCGCACAGCAAACGCCGATCAATATTTGCCTGGGTGAGGATATCCACAGACCAATCGCGTTTCTGCTGATCAAATAACAAAGTGCAGGACGCCATGGTAAAGTCTGTTGCCATTCGCCCGCACAACATATAGTTAAGGAAATCTTCGATCAACAACCATTTCTCTGTGCGCGAAAGGATATCCGGCTCATGTTCTGCCATCCATAATAATCGCAGGGCTGTGCTGAACCGCCAGAGAGTATTGCCCCCCGAACGGAAAGTGTTTTCCGCGCCAATCTTATTCTCCCACCACTGAAGTTGAGGTTCGGTGCGGGGATCATGCCAGCTGATAAAGGGATAGAGCCAGTTCCCTTTTTCATCAACAGGTACTCCGTCCATACCCATACCTGTGACCGCAACCGCTTTAATTCGGTGCGGATCGTCCAGCCGTGCAATAGCCGCCTTCATGGCAGCTGCGGTTCCCCCCCAAATTTGCTCAGGTTGCCAAACGGTCCATTCCGGGTGGTCGGGGTAAGGATTATACCGTTCCGTTGGCTGCGTTCCGCAAGAAACGACGTTACCTTCCAGATCGTAAATTATGCATTTTAAACTCGTCGAACCCAAGTCGATCCCCGCGAGGTAATCCATGATTTTCTCCTGGAGTTCCTTTCAAGAAAATCGAAATAATAAAAGCCAGTTCATCAGATTTCTCGTTTCCAGGCTTCCAACAGATCTGCGATATCCTCGAAGATCATATCCGTATCAGCCGCCTCCGCTTCAGCGCGATCAGAAGAACCGGAAAGGACACAGATGGTGGTGAGACCGGCTCTTTTTCCTCCAACTATGTCCGTATCCACCCGGTCACCGATGGCCGCAGTCGTCTCTAGGTTGGAGCCCATCTGCTCCATGGCTAATTGATACATGGTTGGTTCCGGCTTGCCGATCGCCTGGGGTTTGACACCGGAAGCGGTTTCAAGCGCGGCGATCATGCTTCCAGTGCCAGGGATCAATCCTTCTTCAGAAGGACTGGTTGGATCAAGGTTGGTAGCGATGAAACGTGCACCTCCCCTGATTAAAAGAGTGGCTTTCTTGAGTTTTTCATAAGTTACACCCCGGTCCATGCTGGCAACAACCAGTTGAACATCTTCATCTGCCAAAACAAAGCCTTCTTCCTCCATAGCTTGTTTGAGAGACGGCATGCCAAACACATGCACACGAGTCCCTCGGGGATATTCCCTGGCCAAGTAACGTGCCGTTGCCTGTCCTGAAACCAGGATCTCCGCAGGCGAAACCACCACGCCCATACCCTTCAGTTTGTCGGTATACTCCTGAGGGGTGCGGGTTGAGTTGTTCGTTGCCAGGATAAATTCAATGCGGCGCTCGCGCATGAACGCAAAGAACTCAATCAGCCGCGGCATGGGTCGGTCACCCCGGTAAAGAACACCGTCCATATCGATTATGAGATGTGTGATGTCAGCCAAGGAAGGCATTCTTTTCTCCTGAATTCGCTTTCAACAAAATAATGGGGGCGCCAAAGGGTACTTTCCAAGCAGGTTATCGCCCATTTCCTCGTCAAATGGATGTTTCAAATTAACGATTATTTAAAAATCTACACTGCCATTTATTTTTGGCCGTAATCATTTCTGTACATTTTTTCCGTTATAGAAATCTGCTCCTGGGTGAGCCGGATCGGCTCTCCACGCGTCATTGCCAGGTGCATGATCTTGGCAATTTCCTCAACTTCAACAGCCATTTTAGTGGCTTGCTGCGGCGAGGATCCAATCGTAAAGACGCCATGGTTCTGCATAAGGATGACAAGAGATTGACCAATCTTGTCGATGATCTCCTGGCCGATCTCTGCCCCACCAATCAGGGCAAATCCTCCGATCGGGACTTCACCCCCAAGCATTGCTGAAGTCGTCAGGCAGGCTGGGATGGGCTGTCCCAGAACAGCAAAACTTGTCGCGTAAGGTGAATGGGTGTGAACCATCCCGAAAACGTCCGGTCGGCGCTGGTAAACATATAAATGGGTATCCGTGTCAACAGATGGCTTGAGGTTCCCCTCAACAACCCGCCCATCTTTATCAACGACGACCATTAGTTCAGGCTTCAATTCTTCAAAGCTATATCCGCTGGGTTTGATGACTACCAAACCGCTTTCTCTGTCGCGGCCGCTCACGTTACCGCTCGTCATTTTTACGAGGCCATTCCTTGGGAGTTCCAGATTACATTTACATACAATTTCGCGAAGCGGTTCCAATAACATGGTTGTTCTCCAAAATCTAGGGGTTTTTCTGAAAATTCTTGGTAAAGATTCCAAGCACACCTTCAGCGGCTTCTTCATCAGTGATTAAAACATGCAGATAACCGCCTCGAAGCGCGCCGTAAAGAGGCATTGCTTTTTCTTCTGAAGCTGCGACTCCGATTCGAAGGGGAATTTTCCGAATTTCATCCAGGTCCAACCCAATCACCCGATCTGCGAATTCCTTACCGCAGGGTTCTCCATCGATGTTGTAAACAAACGAACCAATTTCACCAACACCACCGCAACCCTCGATGATCTCTTTCATCTCCTGAGGAGTGAGGGCTGTAAAATCTATGAACCGCGAGGTCACTGGATCTAGGGTGCCAATCCCGAGGAGGGCGATGGTAGCGTTACGGCCAATATCCAGAATCTTTTTAACAGGTTCAATGGAGCGAAGGATCTCGCAATGTTCTCGCGATTCCACAAATGCCGGTGCGTGAAGCTTGTAAGATTTCCCCCCAAGGCGGTCGCTCATGAGGATGGATAAGTAATTCAGATCAGATTCCAGGTTGCCCTGGATCGATCCAAGAATTGGCACGATTTCAACCTGGTAAGCGTGGCTCGCATCTATTGACTGAATAACAGCCTGGACGGTTGTTCCGGGCGAGATGGCGATAATATCCCCATCGTGGATATGTTCCAGTAGATAATTCGCAGCAGCGCTGCCAACCGCGTTCAAGCTCTGAGTGCTTGATGGCCCTTCGTTTGGAATAACAATGACTTCCTGCAACCCAAAGATAGCTTTTAAGCGGTTTTCGAGTTCATACAGATGCTGAAGTGGGGTGCGGACCACAAATTCGATATACCCCAATTCGCGTGCTTGCTGAAGGAGACGGTTTACCTTCGGCACAGACAAATGCAACTGTTCGGCAATTTTTGATTGAGTTAATTGCTCCACATAATATAAATTCAATATTATGGTTATCAAACGAATCTTATCTTGTGTAGGCATGATTTACCTATCCATCAATATGGGCGTATGGTTTTTCCCGCACTTTTTCGAGTGAACCATACAATAAAAGCCTACAACCCTCAACTGATTCATTTTGATGCCACCCCTTGTTTCCGATAAGCATATCCGGCTATTTTCATTTCACGCCACTCAGTGCATTGTCGTCCGTGAAGATTGATTTTGTAACCTGAGAATTTGCAATCATGGGTGTAAAAGAACGCTGCGGAGCCCAGGTTTGAGCAGCCACCAGATCGGCGATGAACTTGCGGGCGGCTATGGCCGCACACATGGGATCTTCATTTGTATTCATTTTTCCCCACATCTCAACGCCTAACAATCCCCAAAATCCAATTTCAGCCAACGCCTGGAATGTTTCCTCGAAGGGAACAATCCCTTCTCCAAAAGGAATGCCGCGGATAATTTTTGGCATTGCATCTTTAACGTGCACACCTAATAAATAATTACCTGCCAGGCGCAATTCAGCCTGGGGTGAATATCCGGCTGCAGCAAGGTTGCCAATATCCGGGTATAGTTTCAACCAGGGAGAGTTGATCTCCCGGATGATCTCCAGTCCCTGGGTTATGTTTTCCACAAATGGCGTATCGAGATTCTCCAAACCCAGCATCACGCCGGACTGGCTTGCATATTGAGCGCCACGAAATAAACCCTCAACAAAATATGCTTCGGTTTCCTGGTCGCTCGTTTCATAGAACACGTCATATGCCATTACCTGGACGACCCTCAGTCCGATATCACCCGCGAAATCGATCGCCTTATATAGGATCTCCAACCCCTTTTTGCGAATCTCCGGATCGTGGCTGCCTAGTGGATATTTTCGATGACCGCTCAGGCACATCGTCATGACTTTCACGCCGGTTTTTAAAATCGCCTGGCGTAATACATTTCGTTTGTTTACCGGCCAATTCAACCTTGATAACCGTTCATCGCTCTCATCGATGGAGATCTCCACGAAGTCATAGCCAGCGCGACCTGCCGCTTCCAGGCGTTCTTCCCAGGAAAGCGAGGCTGGCAATGCTTTTTCGTAAAGACCAACTGGCATCACAATCATGTTATTACCCTAAAACTAAGCTTTCCCTTTATCCCGCGCCAGCTGGTAATTGATCACAACGGCTATGAGCAGCACAGTACCCATGGCAAACACCTGCCAGTAAGCTGGGATAACGGTCATTAAACCGGTTGTCACACAAATAATTATGATCGCGCCGACCATCGTCTTTGCGACCGAACCTTCACCACCTGAGAATGCAGTACCGCCCAATAAAACTGCGATGATGCAGGAAAGCTCCATTCCATCGCCAGAAAGGGGGTCTCCAAGGGACATGTAGCTGGCACGGGCCATGCCTGCGATTGCGGCAAAGAAACCCACAATAATGTAAAGGAGCCACACAATCTTGACCGGGTCGATCCCTGAGAGTTCCGCCGCCAAACGGTTTCCTCCGATGGCCGCAGCATATTTACCCAGGATTGTCTTTCGTTGAACGATCACTAGAATGATAATGATAAGGACCGCGAGCCAGAAAGCTGCCGGCAGCCCCAGGAATATTTCTTTTCTTCCAAAATCGTTGATCCAGCCAGGCATTTCCCTTTCAGCAGTGCCCTTGATCGCTGATAGCCCGTCTGGGACTATTAATAAAGCGATGCCTTTGAACAGGCTCAATGTCACCAGCGTCGCAATAACAGGCGTGATGCGTAATTTCATCACCAGATAACCATTCAAAAACCCCATGATGCATCCAGCGATCATCGTGATGATAAATGCGGGCAAAAAACTGAAACCATTAAGGATCAACCACGAGAAAACCACGGCACTTAAACTCATGGCGCTGCCGACGGACAGGTCGATATATCCCGAAATCATCAGGAGCGTGAAAGCGCCGCTTACGGTCAGAATGGGTACGGCACTGCGGAAGATATTGATCACACTATCCGGACTGAGGAAGTGCCCACGTCCGAAAAACTTGACCTGGTCCAGTTTCAGCATGCTGAAAGCGATCACGATCAACGCCAGGACAACATAAATATAATATCGCTTGATATTCGCTCGAATGGCGTCCGAACGGTCCGACTGCCTTTGAAGTGTTTCCTTTTTTGTGTTAGCCACGTCTTTTTACTCCTTTGAGGAAATACCGCCAGACTTGACGGGGGTTCTCAGCCTTTTCGTCTGTCCAGCGCGTACCGTCTGGACCATTATGGCGATGAATGTCACAACCGCCTTAAGAATGAACTGCCAATCTGGGGATAGCAGGAGCCCGGTAGCCGCCGAAGTAACAACAGATAATATAAGGGCGCCAACGAACATACCCAGAACAGAACCGAACCCACCTGCGATGCTCACGCCTCCCAAAAGAGCAATGACCAGAGCATCGAATTCATAACCCACTGCACGATTCGCCATACCGGCGTTGTATTCTGAAGCCAGAAGTATCCCGGTAATACCGGCGAGCAGGGCGCTGAGAATATAGAGCGATGTAACATACTTGCCCACGTTGATTCCCGACAAACGGGCTGCCACAGGGTTGGCACCTATGAGATAGACGCGTCTTGCATAGATCATCCTCTTCTCAAAGAAGAACGAAAGGAGGATCAAGGCGATCATTATCATCAATGAGAGCCTGATCGTTGTGCCCGGGATGCCCAGGCTTCCCAGCACGCCGAAGCCTTCTGGCAGGCTGGTATTACGTTGGGCACCTTGCGTTATCACCTGGGCAGCACCGCGTGCCAGCATCGCCGTTCCCAGCGTGACAATGATGGATGGGACTTTCAACTTCGTGACGAAAAAAGCATTAAGCCCGCCAATGCCCATGGCGCACACTAAAGCCAATACCAAGGCGACGACATATGGCAGCCCGAGTCCATTGGCCAGGGGATTACTGGAAACATTGACACCCTGGCAGAAATAAACCGAAAGCACGCCGGTCAGGGCTATGACGCCGCCCACCGACATATCGAAGTGTCCGGTGATCAAGAGAAATGTCACCCCGATACCAATAATGATCACAAACCAGTTATTGGTTATGAGATTAATAACATTCTGGATTGTGAAGAAATTTCGGCACGAATAAGCTGGCAAAGCTAAACACCAGGATGAGCACACCGACCATGAAGAGGGTTATGAACGACTCATCGCTCAACCGGCTGCCCAGGATTGGTTTCCGCTCCTTTTTGGCTTCCATGATTATTCACCTCCTGTGACGATGTGAAGGATTTTCTCGCTGTCGATATCACAGCTATTCCGCAGTGTGGATTTCAAGTTCCCATCGTAAAGGAGGTAGATACTGTCGCAGATATTCATGACCTCTGGAAGTTCCGAGGAGAAAATGATGATGGTTTTCCCTTCCTTGGAAAGCTTCCTGATAATGCTGTAGATCTCGCTTTTTGCTCCCACATCAATTCCCCGCGTTGGTTCGTCCAGCATCAGCAGATCAGCATCTGCAAAGAGACATTTAGAGAGAACCACCTTCTGCTGGTTTCCCCCGGAGAGTTTGGCTGCCTCTTTTTCGATGCTGTTGGTGGCGATCTTTAATTTATCGACGTATTCGAGGGCAACGTTGCGCTCCATCGCTTCATTGATAAATCCGTTTCGGGAGATCTTTCCCATGTTCATGACAGGTACGTTGCTCCGGATGGTCAGGATGGTAAACAAACCCTGCGACCTTCTTTCTTCCGGTACCAGGGTGATACCTGCCGCAATTGCGTATTCCGGGTCGTTTTTCAGTTTCTTACCTTTGAAGAATATTTCACCTTCATACGCATCTGCACCATAGATCGCACGCGCGAGTTCGGTTTTTCCAGCACCGACCAGCCCGTAAAAACCGACGATCTCTCCCGCCCGGACTTCAAAGGAGATATCATTCAACCTGTTGTTGGTGAGGTGGTTGACCTGGAGGATCGGCTCGGAGCAGTCACTCTCCCGCGGGGTATATTGCTCAAACACTGTTTTTCCGATCATCATCTTGATCAGTTCCGACCGATCATGAATCTGCGATACGGGTTTCGTGTCGATATGCTTGCCATCTCTCATAACAGTCACATAATCCCCGATCTCGAAAATCTCATCGAGACGGTGGGAGATATAGATGACCGTGACATTGTTATCTCGTAAGCCTTTAATTATCGTGAACAGCCGCGCTATTTCACTTTCGGAGATCGCAGCGGTGGGTTCATCCATAATAATGATGTCGCATTCGGCTGCGACTGCTTTTGCAATCTCGACCATTTGTTTTTTTGCAACACTCAAACTTGATACCAGCTGCTTCGGATTGATGGACGGTTCAATACTGTTTAATACTCTGACCATCTTGTTGATCTTATCTGTCTTCCTCAAGAAGCCTAATGTCGTATCCTCCATGCCCAGTGTGAGGTTTTCCTCAACAGTGAGTTGGTCAACCACATTAAGTTCTTGAAAAAGGGTACTGATCCCTTTTTGCTTTGAGTCACGGGTGCTGTGTGGATCGAATTCTTCGCCATTCAATAGAATTTTGCCACTCGTCCGTGTGTACGCACCAGTGAGTATCTTGATCAGGGTGGATTTTCCCGCACCGTTCTCTCCAACCAGGCAGTGAATGGTTTTCCGCTTTATATCGAAGCTGACGTTATCAACCGCCCGCACACCCGGGAAGTCTTTTACCAGATCTTTTATCTCGAGCACATTCTCTGTCGGTTCCATGCATTAACTCCCTGAACTTGACGGGAGGAGAACTTTCGTTCTCCTCCCGTACGTTCACATTCGAATTCTAATTATTTAATATTGGTACCGAACTGGGTGTTCAGCCATGCAGCTGCATCAGCCTGGCTCATCGTCCAGGGGGACACATCATAAGCTTTGTAGAAGAACTCTTCCGCAGGCTGTGAGGTCGGAGCGACCTTGCAGTTCGCAATATCCATGATCAGGTCAATTCGGCCTTGACCGGTCTCGATCGGGGGCAGACCCATCGACATCTTCAATGAGCTGTTCGGGTCAAAGACTTGCTTGTACTCGGTCTCGTCAAAGTCGACGCTGGCCACAATCTCGGTCAACGGCTTGCCGTTGTCAAACACGCCGCGTCCTGCCTGCTTCAAAGCTGCCATCGTGCCAATGGTCTGGCCGGAAGCTTCTGAGTAGATCAGGTTTACTTCGGGGTGCGTGGTCAGGAGGTCGGTCATAACCTGCTTCGCCTGGTCTGTACCCTTGCTCACATCCTGGGCAGCCCAGATCCGTCGCCGTGGGATCAACAGACAGCACACCCTGCACGAAGGGATCGGTACGTCCGGATTTCACCTCGGTGTGGTTCGGCCAACCCAATTCAACCATCACGATCGGTTTGTCGGGATGAGCAGCTTTCCACTGCTTGGCCATCTCCGCGCCCATCGCAAACGACACACCTGCTTCGTCGCTGCGGGCAGTCGGAATACCACTGTCGCCCAGCGGGCTGAAGAACGAGGTCAGGATGATCCCCTTGGCAAGTTCCTCTTGCACGGCTGGCTTCGCTGTCGGGTAATCCCAGATGTGTAATGTCGCGCCATCCATGCCCTGTGCCATGATCTGGTCAACGTTCTGGGTCATGACCGCTGAATCTGCTTTGCCATCAAATACGGTCACGTCTACACCATATTTTTCCTTCGCATACTTCACTGCCGCGGTGGACTGACCTTGATGGAATACATTGCTCAGGTCGGATACAAAGAACGCGATCTTCTTCACATCCTTCGGGGTGCATCCGGCAATTGTCGCTGGGGCAGGTGCCGCTGCAGTGATATTGGTACCGAACTGGGTGTTCAGCCATGCAGCTGCATCAGCCTGGCTCATCGTCCAGGGGGACACAGTGTAAGCTTTGTAGAAGAACTCTTCCGCAGGCTGTGAGGTCGGAGCGACCTTGCAGTTCGCAATATCCATGATCAGGTCAATTCGGCCTTGACCGGTCTCGATCGGGGGCAGACCCATCGACATCTTCAATGAGCTGTTCGGGTCGAAGACTTGCTTGTACTCGGTCTCGTCAAAGTCGACGCTGGCCACAATCTCGGTCAACGGCTTGCCGTTGTCAAACACGCCGCGTCCTGCCTGCTTCAAAGCTGCCATCGTGCCAATGGTCTGGCCGGAAGCTTCTGAGTAGATCAGGTTTACTTCGGGGTGCGTGGTCAGGAGGTCGGTCATAACCTGCTTCGCCTGGTCTGTACCCTTGCTCACATCCTGGGCAGCCCAGATCCGTCGCCGTGGGATCAACAGACAGCACACCCTGCACGAAGGGATCGGTACGTCCGGATTTCACCTCGGTGTGGTTCGGCCAACCCAATTCAACCATCACGATCGGTTTGTCGGGATGAGCAGCTTTCCACTGCTTGGCCATCTCCGCGCCCATCGCAAACGACACACCTGCTTCGTCGCTGCGGGCAGTCGGAATACCACTGTCGCCCAGCGGGCTGAAGAACGAGGTCAGGATGATCCCCTTGGCAAGTTCCTCTTGCACGGCTGGCTTCGCTGTCGGGTAATCCCAGATGTGTAATGTCGCGCCATCCATGCCCTGTGCCATGATCTGGTCAACGTTCTGGGTCATGACCGCTGAATCTGCTTTGCCATCAAATACGGTCACGTCTACACCATATTTTTCCTTCGCATACTTCACTGCCGCGGTGGACTGACCTTGATGGAATACATTGCTCAGGTCGGATACAAAGAACGCGATCTTCTTCACATCCTTCGGGGTGCATCCGGCAACTGCCGTTGAGGCAGGTGCCTGGGTGGCAGGTGCAGGAGCGGGAGCGCAGGCTGCCAGAATCATGCTGGTCAGAACCAGGACACCCAAAATCGTAAACAGGTTCTTTTTCATCTTTCTTTTCTCCATTTTTCTTCGGTATGATTTGACTCGATTCGATTTTGCCGTATCACTCTTTATGAGCCATTTTTTCAACCCAGAGATTGCGGCGGGTCCAACGAAGCTGAGGTAACCCTATTTAGTCATACGTCATTGCCACCTCCAAAAATGATTATGGAAAATCCTGAACTGTAGAACTCTTTCTACGCCGGGATGAAAATTCTTCTTTACTTGGACTTAAGTCTTCGTTGAATTAGTACCCACTGACATCCTGGGCCAGTCCGTAGAGCACCAATTCAGTTACAACACCTCCGCGTGTTAAAGCACAGGCCTGGTAAACCATATCGGCGAAATGCTCAGGTCGTACGGCAAGTTCCTCTTCCCATTGGAATGGGGTTACACCGTTCGCAGCAGCCTGGAAACCAGTGTTGGATCCACCCGGAACAAGGAGCATGACACCAATGCCATGTGTCCGAAGTTCGGTATAAAGGCATCGTGTAAAGGCATTCAACCCTGCTTTTGCAGCGGAGTAAACCGACCAGCCCGGCCATGAGCGCCTGTCACAAGCACTGGATACGTTGATGATCTTTCCGTAACCCTGCTTTTTGAATTGGGGAGTGAAAGTCCGGCAACTCATGATGGCACTTTTTAAGTTCAGGGCTATGATCCGTTCGTTGACGTCATCATCCATTTCTTCGATGGGAGCTACCTTAACCGCACCACCGGCAAAGTTAATGAGGAAATCAACCTTGCCAAAGTTATCGAGGGTCTCTTTAAATGCCTCCTTAAAAGTCTCAGGTTTCGTAACATCTCCGACCAATGTTACAACTTTGGATCCGGCTTCTCTGCACACGCTGGCAGTGGCATCCAGGGACTCTTTCTTATGGTCAATCAAAATAAGATTTACCTGGTCGTTCTTGGCAAATAGCTCTGCTGTTGCTTTACCAAAACCAGAACCAACCCCGGTGATGACAGCCGTTTTTCCGTTCAGTGACTCAGTCATTTATTCATCCTCCTTTAATAGTCTCTTGGTTTACATTAACTTGAAACTGGGCAAGCAATTTACCCAGTTCTTTTTCATCGATTTCGTAACTGTGTTCCGGGCCAGGGAATTGCCCTTTTTCAACTTCTTCCCGAAACTGAACTAGCGCTGAGGTGATGATGGTTTGAAGGTCCAGATACACCTTTAGGAAACGTGGCGATAACTCTTTGAAAAGGCCCAACATATCCTGAGTCACCAAGGCCTGGCCATCACAGCCTGGTCCGGCTCCAATACCGATAGTTGGGATTTCCACGCTCTGGGTGATGATCTCTCCCAATCGTGAAGGAATGCACTCCAGAACCAAACCAAACACTCCCGCATTTACAAACGAGATGACATCGTTGAGAATTTGTTGTGCGGATTCAGCTGTTCTGCCTTGAATTTGAAATACCCCCGAACGAACAATTTTTTGTTTGATGATCCCGATGTGCCCCAGGACAGGAATACCTGAATTCACAATGGCTTTGACCACCTTCTCCTGGGCGCTTGTCCCCTCAACATGAACGGCATCAGCCCCACCCTCTTTAATAAATCTCACTGCCGTTTCTATTGCCTGCTGTGGAGTCTCGTATGATCCAAAGGGTAAAGTGGTCACCACCATGGAATTGCCTGCCCCGTTTCGAACCGCCTGGGTATGGTAGATCATCTCCTCCACACTAACCGAAAGAGCTCCCGGACGTCCGTTTCCTACCGTGCCAACTGCGTCGCTCACCAGTATGATGTCCACACCTGCCAGGTTGATGAATCTGGCGATGGGAAAATCATAGGCCGTGAGCATAGTGATTTTCTCTGCCCTCCGCTTCTTCTGAACGAGAGAAGTTGAGGTTACTTTTTTGTTCGCACTCATCTAGCAATTCTCCCGTGATAACTTTATAAATTATTCTTTTGTGGACTTAGGGAGCAAATTCTCTAGATCCATGTGCGGGCCCGGAATGATGCGGGTGGTAACCACTTCACCGATTCTGGATGCGGCATTCCTTCCCGCACCCAACGCTGTGCGGACGGCGCCTACGTCCCCTCTGACCATCACGGTGACGTAACCACCACCGATGGCGCGCTTGGTCAATAATTCAACATTCGAAGCCTTTGCCATTGCGTCTGCGGCTTCTATTGCGGTTACCAAACCACGCGTTTCGATCATGCCCAGTGCTTGCGTACCAATTGCTTGAATTTCTTCGTTTTTTACCATTGTGTATCCTCCTTAGATATTGGATCGATATCTAATGTTTTTTGAATGTCGTCTTTCCCTCAAACTGGAGGGAGTCCAATATACCGACGATCACTGCATCGACCGGCATATTGCTCTCTCGGGCAGCAAACCGGGCGGAACTTCCCTGGACCACGACAACCAGTTCGTCTGGTCCGGCGCCAACCACATCCATAGCGATGTAGGGCAAACCGGAAGCGTTTCCAGCCTGATCCGCATCACATACAATGAGCATTTTGCTGCTTTCAAGCCGAGGTTCTTTTACCGAACATACGGTTACACCAACCACTTTGGCAATTTTCATCTTAGTCGCCTCGTTTTATGACCTTCCCCATCAGATCTATCAACTTGTTTACAGTTGGGTCGCTGGACCCGGCTGGTGCCTGGGCCGATTCAGCTGTCCGGGTAGCTGATGCTGAAATTGTGACTGCGGCATGCTGGCAACCTGATGGCTTGTTGTATCTGGACCCGATCCTTTCAGGCGTTTTGGGGGATTCGGGTTGCGGGGGGAGCGGGTTGCGCGAATCCTTTCTCACCAGCTCCACCCCCAGCTGCTGGGCAGTCTCGCGGGCAAAATCGGTCAGAACCGCGGTCGAATCAAGGTCAAGCCGCCGCACTCCCGAAGAGGCTAATTTCTCGATGTCTTTTGCAGTGTAATAAGTGTTCATCTCACTCACTTGGTCGGGAGTCTGCCTTCGAGGGCTTCGATTGCTGCTACCGCTGCATCGCGTGATTGCATCACCGCGGACTCAGAACCCGAAATCATCAGCCGCCCAAAGGCACCGCTGGAGGAATAATGGTTAAGGGTGATCCTGGCTGCTTTCTCGGCCTCATTCGCGGCCAGAACGATGTATGCAGCAGGAGCGACTTCAATGATGCAGAATGTTTCATGAGCCAAAACAAGCCCTCCCTGGTTCCCCACATTGATAAGCTGGGCTTCATAGGGATCTATGCCGGAAGTCAAGTTCGCCGAGAGTACTCTGGGTTTTAATCTGTCGGTTTCCTGCAGTCCCATTGCTTCAAGTGCTTTTCCGCCGGTAAATTTCACCGCTTCTTGATGGCTCGAGTGGATTTCCAAAAATCCGTATTCGCGTTCCATGCTCAGGAAACCCGGTTTTACATCGGTGGTTTTCAATGCGATGTCCATTATTTTATAAACTTCAGCCGCGGGAGAGATTTCCATGTAAATTTGCGCATCACCCACAACAGGGACCATACCGAATGAGCGCTTCCCCGTGTACGCAGCATACTGGGGTTGCATGCTATCGATCAAGACATATGTTCGTAATTGCATAGTGGCATCCTTTATCTTTTATTACAGAAACCCATCTGCAGGCTGCAGATCAATCAGCAGAGAGACGAACTACTTTGACGCTGCCTGGAAGAAGCTTCTCGACACTGCGGTGGGGTTGGGCGATCACATGCACACTGACCAATTCACCGGCTTCTTTGGCCACGGCTGCGCCTGCGTCCACTGCAGCGCGGACCGCGCCGATCTCACCGCGAATATAGACGGTTATGTACCCACCCCCGATTTCTTCCTGGCCATATAGCTTCACATGCGCGGTTTTAATCATGGCATCCGCCGCTTCGATAGAAGCGACAAGCCCTTTCGTCTCCACCATCCCTAACGCGTTCATCGGAAAATCATTTGCCATTTCGCACTCCTTCTACCAATCTGGTTTTTTGATTTTTATTCGGTAAAAATATTGTGAACAGCTTCCAAACCTGCTTTCGTGTTCACCGGATTTCCAGTCTTTTGAAATGCTGAACCAACAGCGGATAATAAACTTTGTACTTTACTCTCATTAATGCGGGTAAGGGTGCCAACATCCAGGTAAAACGAACCCGAGGAATCGGTTCCAGCTGCGTTAGTCTCACCCGTCTCGATGCTCGCTAGAAGCTGACGTGAAAATTCCTGACGATCCACACCTGTAGGGATCAGAATATCTGTCCTCGTACCCCGGCAAAATCTTTTAGGTGAATTACAGCCGGGGCATTCACGGCCATCCACAGTCAGGGAAAGACCCATTTCGCTGATCCCCCATCGGATCGCCTTGGCAGCCAGATCTGTTGATGGGGTTACAGTCCGGGAAGCCGGAGAACCGCTAGCCGAATCAGCCCAAAGCCTGGCAATAGCTAACCGAATTTCGCGGGCGGCCATTCTTGGGTCTGGCTGCTCACGGATGCTACGTCCGCAGATGAGTATGGATACTGGCAAATCAGCAAAAAAAGGGATCAATTCCATCGTGAGCCCGCCGGTTACGGTGACCTTATAACCCATATCAATTAACTGGCGGATGATATCTTTATCTTCCTGGGTCCATAGGCGGCCAGCCGTTTGGGCGTCCCATTCCCTGTGATAAACGAGGCGGTCAATTCCGATCTTCCGCCATTCTGTAGCCCGCGCGATAATGTCCCGCACGCCGGTTAGCTCCATGAGCATCTCTTTTCCCCGCTCACGAGCCACATGGTATGCCTGTTCAATCGTGGCAGTTGCAGCCCCACCAATGACAGTCAGCATATCCGCGCCGGCATCAAATGCCATGGCTGCTTCAATCCCACCAACATCCGGTGTTTTGAAGTCCGCAAGGATCAGTTTATCCGGGCAGATCTCCCGTATTCCGCGGATTGCATCCAACCCGGCAGCTTTGCAAAGGGGGGTGCCAATCTCGATGATATCAACTTCGGGAGCAACCAGTCCAGCCATTACCAGGGCTGGCGGGAGAGAAATGTAATCTAGAGCGATTTGGAGTTTAGGAATGTTACTCATGGATGAAATATTTTCCAGTTGCATTATCAATTAGTGTATTTATTTCACTCAATGAAATATTTTTCAGATATATATTATATTAGCAAATATTTTAAAAAAGTCAAGTGGTATTTCAAAATTCAATAGCAGGATTGAACAATAAAGGAAGACTAATTTCAGATATCGGATCTAAAGATAGGCGCCGATTTGCGGAGCGTTTGAGAGCTATGGTTTCCCTATAAGAGAGAAGTTGGTTCATATTTTATCGCCTGAAGTCAATCAGCTTCTGTGCGATGTTTGCTTTTTAACGAAAAATAACATGGGGGGGTTTTTGTTCCCCAGGTAACCTGTGTCGGGTTAGATTTTAGGCAAGTTGGGAATCTCAATTAGCGAAAATTCTCTTAACGATAGTGTTGATCAAATAGAATTGCGCGAAAGTTTCAGGAAAACGGGAAATTCAAGAAATTTGCGATTTAAAAATGTCTGAAATGAATGATGGGGTCGCAGGGGTTGCACCCCCGCAGTCTGTTCTTGGCGGAGAGGGTCGCGGGCGTTGCATCATCGGTGCTTGTTCTTGGCGGAGAGGGTCGCGTAATTTGCACCCTCGCAGCGACCAATGGGAGCGGAGAGGGTGGGATTCGAACCCACGGTGACCACAAGGGCCACAACGGTTTTCGAGACCGCCCCGATCGGCCGCTCCGGCACCTCTCCGATTTCGCGCGTCCATTATACAACAATTCCCCCTGGCTTTTCCGTTCCTCGATTTCGGTCGTGATTATGGGGTTGTTGGTTTGACGATCGGGATCACGCAGCGGAATCCGCGGTTTATGCCCGGCGAGCCGGGCACGTGCCCTGTGCGGGCCGCTGTTTGAGCATAAGGGTAGGGATCGAAAAACCCAGCTCCCTTTAACACCTTCTTTTCGCCCGTTTCGGGTCCCGCGGGATTATCCCACTCGGACTCCCGGTAATAAGCCTCGGAGTACCAATCCATCACCCATTCGCGCACATTACCACCCATGTCATATAGATCATAATAGCTCGGGTACTTCGCGTATGTCCCCACTGCTGTCGTTTCTCCCACCGAGTTATCAGCGTTGGTCAGCTCCGGTCCGGCGGTGATCTCTCCCCACGGGTAAAACCTGCCGCTCGTTCCGGCGGCAGCTTTTTCCCACTCGGCTTCTGTTGGCAGCCGCCCTCCCTGCGCCTGGCAGTATTGCAGCGCGTCATACCAGGTCACATAGACAACCGGGTGCTGCGCATAAGCCGGATCAGCATAGTGCGTATCCACCTCCTGGGCGGATTTATGGCACTGCCCGGCTTCCACGCAGCGGGCGAACATTTCATTGGTCACCTGGGTTTGATACGCCCAGAAGGGGTCGGTAAAGACGGCGTGGGCGAAGGCGGTACTTGCCCCAATTTTGAATTCGCCAGCGGGAACAAAGACCATCTGCTTGCCATCCTTCGAGTTGACCATCTTGATCAGCCTGGCATTCATGGTGGCTAGGTCGATCTCATGGTTGACCACAAAGGTCTGGGTCTGTTTGATCGGGCTGAGCGGCCGATTTTTCAGTTTGATATAAATTCCAGTCAGACCGGCGAAAAATATGCCTGCCAGAACGACCGCGGCAATGATCAACCAGATACGCAGTGATTTCCGATGAATGTTAGGGGTGGGGTTACTCATACGGTAAATTATTATTCGGGTTTCAAATCTCTTTAACCTGGTATAGATCCGGGTAACTCACGTTGGTGATTCCCTTTTCCGCCAGCTTCGCCTTGAAGGCATCTGCGGCATCCTTCTCGCCGTGCACCAGGATCAATTCCTTAAGGGTATCCTGCGTGGCTTGAGCATATTCCAGCAAGGTATCCTGCCCGGCGTGGGCAGAGAATGCGTTGATCGTCACCACCTGCGCACGGCGCTCAAAGATCTGCCCAAAGATGCGCACCTGTGGCTGCAGCTCCACCAGCCGTCTTCCCAGGGTATCCGGCGCCTGCCAGCCCACGATCAGGATGGTATTGCGCGGGTTTTCAATATTATTGCGCAGGTGGTGCAGAATGCGTCCATTTTCCGCCATACCCGAGGCGCTGATGATCACCATGGGTCCTTTCTGGTCGTTGAGCGCCTTCGACTCTTCCACCGATTGGACCATGCGCAGCTGTTTGAATTCCAGCGCCGGGTGCTTTTCGCTTTGCTCAAATTGCTTGGTTTCGCGGTCCATATATTCAGGGAAGGACTCGAAGACCTTTGTGGTCTCCAACGCCAGGGGACTATCCACATACACCGGGAAAGGCGAGATCTCGCCCTCCGAGACCATCTGGTTAAAGGCAAAGATCAGTTCCTGGGTGCGTCCCAGCGCAAACGAGGGAATGATCACCCGGCCGCCCCGTTCGAAGGTGCGTTGCACCACCTGGCGCAATTGATCATGGTACTCGCGCGGATCGGTCTTGGGTGTATCCCCATAGGTGCATTCCATAATCAGCGTATTCACACCCGTTGGATAGACCGGGTCCTGGATAAGCGGCAGGTTCTTGCGCCCGATATCCCCGGAAAATTGAATACGAAATCTCCGATTCCCTTCTTCGATATCCAAAACGATACCGGCTGAACCCAGGATATGCCCGGCATCCTCCAGATGCACGTTCACCCCATTTGCGGGAGAAAACTTCTGCCCGTAAGGCACCGCGCGGAAGTGCTCCTCCACCGCTGCGGCGTCGGCGATGGTGTAGAGCGGTTCCACGGCTGGCTCTCCGCGCCGGGCGTTCTTTTTAGTCGCATATTGCGCGTCGGCTTCCTGGATGTGGGCGCTATCCTTAAGCATGATGGCAGTGAGCGCGGCTGTGGCGGTGGTCGTGTAGATCGGTCCCCGGAAACCCTGCTTGACCAAATTCGGCAGGTTTCCGCAATGGTCGATGTGCGCGTGCGAAAGGATCACCGCGTCCAGCTTTTCAACGTCTAACCGGAAATTCTGGTTGCGGCGATAGGTATCCGCGCGGTGACCCTGGTAGAGACCGCAATCGAGCAAAAATGTCATCTCGTTTACTTCCACCAGGAATTGGGACCCGGTCACATCCCGGGCTGCGCCATTAAAGGTGATCTTCATTTTTTCTCCTTAATGCCTTTCGAGACCTCCAGGATCTCTTTGCCGTAATGTTCCAGCCGCCAGGGAACCTCTGCCATGATCCGTTTCAGGCTCTGGAAATCCCTGGGATCTTCACCCGCTATCGCCTCCAGGATGTCCTTGGGCAGGATGATATCCGATTCCACTTCCATCTTCTTCCCCGCATCCCGCCGCCACACCTTCAGCCGCTCAAGGCGGTCCAAAAAGGCCTGATCGGGTCTTGGCGTGCGTGGGGGTCTGGGAATGGGGGCTGCGGCTCTGCCCTTCTCCACCGCTGTCAGGATATCCCGGCCGTAACGTTCTATCAAGCGCTCGCTCAACCCGGGAATACCCTCAAAATCGGTCTTTTTTTGCGGATTTGCCCTGGCCAGCGCGATCAAACTCTCATTCGGCAGCACTTTGAAAACCGGGCGATTGGCATTCTTTGCCTGTGATTCGCGCATCGCGCACAGCTCCGCCAGGATGGCCCGCTCGCGTCCATCCAGTGCCTGCGCTCCGGGGATGCGCCAGCAATGGTCACGCTCCTCACCGCCCGTTGGAGTCACCTTGCATACCTTCTTAAAATCCTCCACCGCCAGTCCCATAAGACCGCGTTCGTTCAGGTGGTCTGCCAGGCGGCTTCGCAGAGGGATCAGGTAATGCGTATCACGGCAGGCATATTCCAACATCTGGTCACTAAGCGGGCGTTGGCCCCAATCGGCGCGCTGGAAGCGCTTATCCTGCGTCACCCCGTATTCAGATTCCAGGATCGAGCCCAACCCCACCTCTCGCATCCCCAGGATGCGTGCCGCTTGCATGGTGTCGAAAATATTGGCGAACTGCATTCCATAATCACGCTTTAAACACAGGATGTCGTATTCAGCCGCGTGAAAGATCTTCTCAACGTTCGGGTTGGAAATCAAAGCTAACAGGCAGCCAAGGTCATTCAATTCAAGCGTATCGATTAAAAAATCCTCCCGCGGGGAGGAAATTTGCAGCAAACATACTCTTTCCTTATAGGCAAAGAGGCTGTTCGACTCGGTATCCACCGCGATCTGCCGGAACTCGCGCAGATCGGCGCACAGCCGGTAAAGCCCGGCCTGGTCAGAGATCCAGTGCGGCTGCAGACGATCCGTGGGAACCGCACCGGCAGGCTGCGACATGTCTGGGATTATAGCCCAAACCCAATTGTGGGGTGTACAACCTTTCTAACAAAACATTTATAGTTTGAAGAGCAAAGATTAAAAATTAGGTATATAATCACAAAAACGGAGGAGCTAATGAACGAGCTCATCTTGATAATTGAAGATAACGAATCCATCGTGAAAGTCCTGCAGCGTGGACTGATGTATGAGGGATACAAGGTCGAATCTGCCCTGGATGGCGAGAAAGGGTTAAAGCTGGCCAAGCAGAACCGACCAGACCTGGTCATCCTGGACCTGATGCTGCCCGGGATCGACGGTGTGGAGGTTTGCAAGCAGCTCCGCTCCGATTCCAACCTGCCCATTCTGATGCTCACCGCCAAGGATGCCATCCAGGACCGCGTATTGGGTCTGGATGCCGGCGCGGATGACTACATGGTCAAACCCTTCGAGCTTGAGGAAGTGCTGGCGCGCGTACGCGCATTGCTGCGCCGCACCCAATCCGACCGGGCCAGTGTGCTCACCTTCGCCGATCTCACCCTGGATACATCCACCCGTTTGGCCAATCGCAGCGGGCGTACCATTCAACTCACCGCCACCGAGTTCGACCTGCTGGAACTCTTCATGCGCCATCCCAACCAGGTGCTCACCCGCGAGCTGATCTTCGATCGCATCTGGGGGTACGATTTCGGCGGCGAGAGCAACGTTCTGGATGTTTATATCCGCTATTTGCGCCAGAAGCTTGAGGAAAAAGGTGAAGCCCGCCTGATCCATACCGCCCGTGGAGTGGGCTACGCCCTGCGCGAAGAGATCTAATGTCTCTTCGCCTGCGGCTCACCCTGCTCTATTCCTCGCTGCTGGGTGTAATTCTTCTCATTTTTGGAACCCTCGTCTACAGCCTGGTTAGCATCAACCTGATGCGCCAGATCGATTCCTCCTTGCAGGATGCTTCCCGTGAATTGATCAGCAGCCTGCGGGTCGATCCGGATGGAAATTTCACCCTCTCCACCGTGCCTGCTGTGGCGGAGGGGGAGAATTTCTTCTTCCAGGTGTGGGACTCAAACAACAAGCTGCAGATCAGCAAACCAGCATCCCTGCTCGTTCCGCTCGATTCAACCTCCCTGCCGGTGACCACATCGGTTTATCACACTACGGTCATCAACGGGGTGCCGCTACGGGTCATTAATGTGCCCATCCGCTCCATCCTTGGCCCCAACGCTTCCCTGCAGGTGGCGGTCAATATGACCCTGCTGGATCTCACCCGCAGTTCTCTTTCATTTATATTGATAACCCTTACCTTCGTCACCATGCTGCTCACCGCCTTCGCGAGCTGGTTTGTCACCAGCCGGGCGCTCGCCCCGCTCCAGGATGTGACTGAGGTGGCCACCCGCATCACCCAGGCGGATGACCTTTCCCGGCGCATCCCATTCAAGGGCGACCCGGAGGACGAGATCGGGCAGGTGATCCGCGCTTTCAACGATACCCTTACCCGCCTGGAAAAGCTTTTTGGCTCCCAGCAGCGCTTTGTGGCTGATGTGAGCCATGAATTGCGTACTCCCCTGACAGTGATCAAAGGCAATGTCTCGCTCATGCGCAAGCTGCGCAAAGTGGACCTGGAATCGCTCACCTCCATCGACCAGGAAGTGGATCGGCTTACCCGTCTGGTGGGCGACCTGCTTCTGCTCGCCCAGGCGGAATCCCGCCGCCTGCCGCTGGATATGAAACCACTCCAGCTCGATAAACTCTTGCTGGAAGTCTTCCAGCAGATGCGCACTTTGGGCGGGGATCACATTCAAGTACACATCCACGAGATCGACCAGGTGGAGGTGATCGGCGACCGAGACCGGTTGAAGCAGGTTTTCCTCAACCTGGGCGGAAATGCCATCCAATACACCCCCGCTGGCGGCGATGTGCATCTCACCCTCAAGAAAGATGAACGCTCCGCAATGATCTCCTTTATCGATACCGGTCCAGGCATCAAGCCTGAGGACCTGCCCCACATCTTCGAGCGCTTCTACCGCTCGGATACCTCGCGCAAACGCGGCAAAGAGGATAGCTTTGGTCTGGGGCTTTCCATCGCTTTCTGGATCGTTCGCAACCACGGCGGCTCCATTCAGGTGGAATCCGCCGTCGGCAGGGGCAGCACTTTCACAGTAATATTGCCGCTGCCCACGCTGGAAAACCTGGCCGAGATTACCACGCCGAACCCAAAGCTGCCTGCACCCCCCAGGAAGAACCGCAAGTAATTCGACCTGTAAAATCATCATCTCGATGATGTAAATATCCCTTCTACTTTGCTATAATCCACAAGTTGGAGTAATTTTGTCTGAATTGCTCATTGTATGTACCTGGAAAGGAGATAAAAACAAATGAAGTTCGCGAAAAAGAATATGCTGTCCATCGGGATGTCGTTGGTCGGGCTGCTGGTTGTGCTCAGCATGCTCGGCTGCCAGAGCACCCCTCCCGTGCAGGAGACCCCGCAGGGTGACACCTCCTGGTCCAAAGTGGAGCGCTCCGGCGTGCTGCTGGTGGGTACCTCGTCCGGTTATCCTCCGTACGAGTATTTTGCTGATAACCACACACTCACCGGCTTCGATATCGCCCTGATCAACGCGGTGGCAGGCAAGCTTGGCGTTCGAGCCAGCATCCAGGATTTCGCATTCGATGGTCTCGGAGCCGCGCTCAATGTGAACCAGATCGATGCAGCCATCGCGGCTATTTCCGTCACCCCCGAACGCCAAACCCAGGTGAACTTTTCAAATGTCTACCTGGTCGGTTCGGATGGCATTTTGGCGCAAAAGGGTTCACCCATCACATCGGTTAAGACACCGGCGGATATGGCCAATAAGCGGATCGGTGTGGAACGCGGTACGGTATATGAGACCTGGGTGCAGCAGAACCTGGTGAATACCGGACTCATTCAACCCAGCCAGATGTTTGTCTACCAGCAGGCCAAGCATGCAGCCAATGACCTGAGTCTCGGCCGTTTGGATCTGGTGATGGCAGACCTGCGTCCCTCCATCGTCGCCACCGAATCGTTGAATGTGGTCCTGGTGGGTCAGGGCCTCAACCAGCAGCGTTTCGGGATTGCGCTGAAATTGAACGCAAATGAACTGACCAACCGCATTAACGATGCCCTGCTCCAATTGCAGAACGAAGGCGTGATCGCCCAATTGCAGAAGGAGTATCTGAACCTGGACCCAACCGACGCGCAACCCGTCCCAACCCCGGTTCCAACGCTTGCGCCCTCCGCCCCAACCCCGACCTTCGTTCCCACACCCACCGGGTGTTCGGATGCGATGCGGTTTGTCACCGATCTTTCATTTGGGGATGGAAACGGAACCTTCTTCCCGGACGTAAATCCGAATCAGAACTTCCGTAAAGGCTGGCGCATCCAGAACACCGGCACCTGCACCTGGAATTCGACATACTACCTGGGATTCGTCTCCGGGGCTCAAATGGGCGGTCGAAACACAGCCGTGCAGGGGAATGTTGCCCCCGGTCAAACCTTTGATATGTGGGTCAACCTGACTGCCCCATCCAACCCGGGTCAGTATGAAGGAATCTGGCAAATGTTTAATGGCAGGAACCTCGCCTTCGGGGAGCGGCTTCGCGTGAGAGCTGAGGTGGTTGGCCCCACGAGGGTGCCGCCCACGCAAGCTCCGCCCACAGCCACGCCGCCCACGGCTCCCACAGCCACAAAACCCGCGCCAACCGCGGTTCCTCCCACGGTGGCTCCCCCCACGGCAGTGCCCCCAACCGCAGTTCCCACAGCCACAACCCACCCTGCCGCCGGTTTGATGGGCAGACGCTGGGAACTGACCTATTTGAACGGCGACGAGAATATCGTCAGCCCATTCCCCAATATCGAATTCAAGGCAGATTGGACTGCCACCGGTTCCGGAGGTTGTAACACCTTCACCGCCGATTACATCGTTCAAGGTTCCATGCTCAATATCACCAATTTGACCGCTTCGAAACGCGCTTGCGATCAGGCTGTCATGGATCAGGAGAATGCCTTCTTTGACACACTGAAACAGGTACAGAGCTTCTCCATAACCAATAATGGCAGAGAGCTGGACATGTTCCGAAATAACAACCCAATCTTGAAATTCGACTCATAAAAGTCCTGTAGCTCAAATCCAAGAAATCAGAGGCGGCCTCCCCGGTCGCCTCATTTTTTTTCGCATTCCAATCATCTCTTCCAGTTGAATATTTGATGTTTCGTGTTATCCTGTAAATGATTTGGGTTGGACGTGTGGATACATGTTTTTTTAACATCAAGGAGATAATTATGAAAAAAACCGGTTGGGGAAATTATTTGGATAATCCAGGACAATCTGGAAAATGGAAATTAATACCAGGGCTGCTCGCCGTGATGCTTACGCTGGCAATTCTCGTTTCAGGCTGCAGCGCCCCCACCAGCCAGCCGCCTCCCCCGGCGGATGCATCCTGGACCCGCGTTCAGGAGAGCGGTTTCTTGCGGGTTGGAACCTCCTCTGGGTATCCTCCCTATGAGTACTACGACGAAAATATGAAGCTCACCGGGTTTGATATCGCCCTGATCAACAGCATCGGATCAAAACTGGGTGTGAAGGTGGATATCCAGGATTTCGCTTTCGATGGACTCGGTTCAGCCCTTCAAGTGGACCAGATCGACGCTGCCATCGCCGCGATCTCGGTGAATGATGAACGGGCAAAGCAGGTTAATTTTTCAAACGTCTATTTTGTGGGTTCCGATGGTGAACTTGCCCGCAAAGGTTCGCCTATCACATCCATCACCTCGATCCAGGATTTCGCCAATAAGCGGGTGGGTGTGGAACGGGGGACCATTTACGAAACCTGGGTTCAGAAGGAACTTGTAGATGCCGGCTTGATCCGTGCTGATCAGATGTTCGTATATGCCCAGGCGAAGGATGCGGTGAATGACCTCAGCCAGGACCGCCTCGATCTGGTCATCCTTGACCTCCGCCCGGCGACTCAAGCGCAGAGCTTTTTCGATGTCGTGCTGGTGGGCTCCGGTCAAACCCAGCAGCGGTTCGCGGTCGCATTGAAACTGAACGCGAACGAGTTAACCGCCAGGATAAACGAAGCTCTCATCCAGCTGCAAAATGATGGCACCCTTGCGGAGTTACAAAAAGAATTCCTCAATATCGAACCTTCGGAAGCCGAGCCGCTGCCCACACCGGTTCCCACCCTGGCGCCCGCAGCCCCCACCCCCACTTTCGTCCCCACCCCGGTCGGCTGTGTCGATTCCATGAAGTTCATTGCAGACCTGACCCTGGATGACGGAAATGGATCCTTCTTCCCCGATGTACAGCCCAACCAGGCGGTCCAGAAGGGCTGGCGCATCCAAAATACCGGAACCTGCACGTGGAATTCCACCTATTCGCTTCGCTTTGTTCAAGGCACCCAAATGGGCGGGCAACCCACCGCCATCCAGGGCAATGTTGCCCCGGGAGCGATGTACGATATTTATGTGAACCTGACAGCTCCTTCCAATCCCGGGCAATATCGGGGTACCTGGCAATTGTTCAATAGCAGGGGTTTGGCTTTCGGGGAAAGCCTCTTTGTTCAGATGGAGGTCATTGGCCCGACCAAGGTACCCACCACCGCCGTGCCCACCACCGCGGTACCGCCAACATACACTCCAACCTCCACACCCACATATACACAGGTACCATCTACTGACACCCCGATGGAAACCCCGGAAGTGGTCAATCCAATCGCCACTCCATAGTTATACTGAAATAAATCGTAGCAAACCTGGGATGAAGAGAAGCGGAAAAACCTTCGCCTCTCTTCATCCTTTTCTTAATGGCATCTGGTTTTTTCGTCCTTGAATGTTCTCGTCCTTCAAAAATTGTGTTATCGTAATACAATTATTACGGGAACAAAAACCTTGAAAAAGGTGTCTATTGGATATGAATAATTCAAATCCGCAGCAAGGTGAACCCCAGAAATCGGGGCGGAATCCCCGCCTCTGGATCTATATCCTGATCGGTGTGCTGGTTTTTCTGCTGCTCGCGGATGTCGGTCTGCGTTCCATTCAATTATTATTTTTCAGAGCGACCCCATCTCCAAGCCAACCCGTCTCGCAGGATCCCTGGGAGATCATACAAAAGTCCGGCGTCCTCATGGTCGGAACCAGTTCCGGGTATCCCCCGTTCGAAGACTACACCAATACCAGCAACTTGGATGGCTACGACGTCGCCCTGGCCTACGAGCTGGGCAAAAAGCTGGGCGTGCAGGTCAGCATCCAGGATATCCCCTTCGACAGCCTGCAATCCGCCCTGCAAAATAACCAGATCGATCTGGCGCTGGCAGCCATCTCCGTCACCTCCGAACGCGAGCAGATGATGGCGTTTTCGAATGTGTATTTTGTGGGTTCGGATGGCGTCCTGGCGCAAAAGGGATCCCCCATCACATCGGTGACCTCGGTGCAGGGCTTCGCCAATCTGCGCCTGGGCGTGGAACAGGGTACGGTCTTCCAGACCTGGGCGCAGGATAACCTGGTGAACACCGGGCTGATCGCTCCCGGGCAGCTGCTCGTCTATGCCCAGGCTAAAGATGCGGTCAATGACCTCAGTCTGGGCAACCTGGACCTGGTGCTGATGGACCTGCAGCCAGCCACCGCCGCCACCTCGCTCTATAACGTCTCCCTGGTCGGCCAGGGTTTCAGCCAGCAGCGCATGGCGGCTGCCATGAAGCCCGGCGCAGTGGAGCTCACCGCCAAAGTGAATGACGCCCTGCTCCAGTTGCAGAATGAAGGTGTGCTGGATGCCCTCCAGAAGGAATATCTCCAAAATTCCACGGGTGAATGGGTTGCCTCCTCCACCCCATCCCCCGCCCCGGGATCGGCCTCCCCCACGCCCTATCCCACCTACACACGTTACCCCACCCAGCCTCCCCCGGCGGGTTGTTTTGATGGCATGGCTTACATCAAGGACCTCTCCTACTCCGACGGCGGCATGAGCTATTATGCCGATGTGCCCGCCGGTCATAGCTTTTCAAAGGGCTGGCGGATCCAGAACACAGGCACCTGCACCTGGAATGCCTACTATTACATCGCCTTCGTGTCTGGCACGCAGATGAGTGGGCAACCCACCTCCATTCAAAAATATGTCTATCCCGGTCAGACCTATGATGTTTACGTAAACCTGGTGGCGCCCACCACCTACGGACAATACAAAGCCAAATGGCGTCTTTTCAACCCCTATAACTACACTTTCGGGAACGATCTGTATGTCATGATCGAGGCCGTGCCAACCGCCACTCACACCATCACGCCCACGCGGACGGTCACCCCAACACGCACCACCACGCGCACCACAACAGGAACGGCGACCTCCACTTTCACCGCGACGCCCACGCCAACCCCTACTGAAACCCCCACGCCCACCCCAACGTCCACCTAAGGCTTCTTTTTGAACCTGGAATAAAGGGTGGGGAATTTTGTATTCCATTCACCCATATTAAGTTACCCCCACCGGTATATCCTCTCAAGAAACCACAATTAAATAACCAGGTTTTCTCCAAAAAGTGTTATTGTATAATCGATATAGTATTCACGCCCCGTCTCTGAAAGGAGTTGCCATGTCCACCACGCCGCTTGCCCAACCCCCCGCGCAGCCAGAGGAGCCGAAGAAACGCTCCCGGGTGCTGCTCTATACCATCCTCGGCATCCTCATCGTACTGCTTCTGGTCGTCTTCGGTTTCCGTGCCTGCCAGAGCCTGGCTCCCCAGCCCACACCGCCCCCTGTAACCAATGGGGATACCTCCTGGACCACCGTCAAGGATTCCGGCGTTTGGATGGTGGGCACCTCCTCTGGCTACCCGCCCTTCGAGTTCTATACCGAAAATCACAACCTGGATGGGTTCGATATCGCCCTCGCTTACGAGATCGGCAAGAAGCTGGGCGTCCAGGTGAATATCCAGGACTTCGCCTTCGACGGTCTTTCCGGCGCGCTGCAAATGGGCCAGATCGACTCGGCTATCGCCGCCATCTCGGTCACCCCCGAGCGGGCTTCCGCGGTCAATTTCTCCAACGTGTATTACGTGGGTGTGGATGGCATCCTGGCGCAGAAGGGCTCGCCGATCACCTCCGTAAAAACGCCCCAGGATATGGCCAATAAGCGTGTGGGTGTGGAACGCGGCACGGTCTATGAGACCTGGGTGCAAAACAACCTGGTCAACACCGGGCTGATCAGCGCCAACCAGATGTTTGTCTATGCCCAGGCCAAGGATGCCGTCAATGACCTCAGCCTTGGCCGCCTGGACCTGGTGATGGGCGACCTGCAGCCCGCCATTGCCTCCACCCAGTTCTTCGCGGTGGTGCTTGTGGGGCAGGGGCTTTCCCCGCAGCGCATGGCAATTGCCGTCATGCTGAATGGCAATGCGCTCACCGCCAAGATCAACCAGGCACTCGTCGAGCTCCAAAACCAGGGTGTGATCGCCCAGCTGGAAAAGACCTACCTCAACCTCGACCCGGCGGATGCGCAGCCTGTGCCCACCCCCCTGCCCACCCCCACCGTGGCGCCAGCCGCCCCCACCCCCACCTGGCGGCCTTCTCCCACAGCGCCGACGGGCTGCGTGGACTCCATGCAATTCATCCGCGATCTCACGTACGATACACTAAACGGAACCGAATACCCGGACCTAAACCCCGGGCAATCCTTCAAAAAAGGCTGGCAGATCCGAAACACCGGCACCTGCACCTGGGATTCGAAATACTACGTCAACTTCGTCTCCGGTACCCAGATGAACGGGCAGCCGACCGCCATTCAGGGCAGTGTTGCCCCGGGCACAACCTATGACCTCTATGTGAATCTGGTGGCTCCCACCACGCCCGGGCGATACGACGGCAACTGGCAGATGTTCAACCCCAGCAACCTCGGGTTCGGTCAGCGCCTGTGGGTGGCCATCGAAGTGATCGGTCCCACCCCTGTGCCGCCCACCAAGGTTCCGCCCACCGCCACACCGCCGGTGCAAGCCACCCCCACCTCGCCTGCCCAGCCCACCGCAACGGTCTCCAGCCCAGCCCACGGCAACCGCCGTAGTGCCGCCAACCGCCACGATGGTTGTCCCGCCCACCGCCACGCTGGCGCCCCCGCCCACTGCCACCACCAACCCGGCAGCCGGACTGGTGGGACCCACCTGGGTGGTGGAATCCATCAAAGGCAGCCCGGTTGCCTCCGGTGCCAAGCAGACATCCCTCTTCGATGCTACAGGCAAATTGACCGGGAATGCCGGGTGCAACACATATACTGCCAGTTACACCACCAGTGGGTATTCCATGACAATCTCCGGAATAACCACCGGGATGATGATGTGCGACGCAGCCGTGATGACCGACGAGCAACTCTTCCTCTCCACCCTTGGAACGGTCAACGGCTTCCAGATCGTCAACGGAGGCACTGAACTGCAGCTCCTTTCCGGGAAAATGGTCGCCATCCAATTCACAAAATGATCTGGGCGATGTAAATAAAGTACCCACCGGAGGCAGACCCCTGCCTCCGGTTTTTTATACAAAACCTTTTTCCCTTTACCGCCGGGATTACAATACAGGAAGGATATTTTCCATTCAGGAGGATGAAATGGACCCCAGGATTGCCGCAGTAGTGAACAAGAACAGTGACCTGTTCGAGAAAAAAGCTTTCGCCCAGCTTGCAACGCTGATGCCCGACGGCAGCCCGCAGGTCTCCCCCGTCTGGGTCGATTTCCAGGATGGTTTTGTGCTGGTCAATTCCGCCCGGGGACGGGTCAAGGACCGCAATATCGCCCGCGACCCGCGCGTGGCGCTTTCGATCCAGGACCCCGATAACCCCTACCGCAAGCTGCTCCTGCGCGGGCGGGTGGTGGAGATCACAACCGAGGGCGCCGACGCCCACATCGACAAAATGGCGCTGAAATACCGCGGGCTGGAAAAATACCCCAACCACCGCCCCGGAGAGACGCGGGTGATCTATAAGATCGCCATCCAGCACGCCGCGGAATGACGCAGCGGTTGGCTGGACCGGCCGTGTTACAATAGAACATATATTCCCCTGGATCTGCCTGCCCTCGTTGCCCGTGAATCCCCTCAAAATCTCCCTGCCCCACGCCCGGCGGTTCCTGCTTGCCCACCAGGGGCTGAGCGCCGCATCCCCGCTGCGCGGGCTTCCCGGGGTGCTGGAGTCTGATCAGCCCGCCTGGGCTGCATCCAGTTTGACCCGATCAACATCGTGGGGCGCAACCCCGACCTGGTGCTGCAGGCACGCATCCGCCCCTACCAGCCATCCATGCTGGAGGAGCTTCTCTATCAAGATCACATCCTGGTGGAGGGCATGGACAAGGTCTGGTCCATCCACCACCACGCGGATTGGCCGCATTTTTCCCGCCGCCGGCAGCGGATCAACGAGCGCTATCTGCAGGGAGATTCTGCTCCGGAAAAACACGCCTGGCAGATCGCGGAGGCGATGCGCGCGAGCGGCAGGGATTCCAGCCACCTGCCCAAGAGCGGTGAATCGGTTATCTGGGACTGGGGCAAGCGGGTGGGGCTGGACCGCGCCGCGCTGGATCTGCTCAACAAGGCTGGCATCGTCACCATCACCTCGCGCAAGGCGAATCACAAGACCTATGACCTGGTGGAACGGGTGCTGCCTGCCGAAGTATTATCCGAAGCCGACCCGCACCCCGATCTTTCTGATTACCAGCGCTGGCACGTGCTGCGCCGCGTGGGCGGGCTGGGGTTGGCCCAAAGGAACGGGGTGGAATTCTGGCTGGGCATCCTCGGGCTGAAGGCGCCCGAGCGCCGCGCTGCCATGGATGCGCTGATCGAAAGCGGCGAATTGATCCCGCTGGAGGTGGAAGGCGTGCAAAAGATGGCGTTTGTTATGCGCGCTTGCGATGAAGATACCCTGCGCAAAACCGCGCGCGCCTCCCGCGCCACGCCGCGCACAAGCTTTCTGCCCCCGCTGGATAACCTGCTCTGGGACCGGGATGTTATCCGCGCGCTGTTCGGGTTTGACTACCTGTGGGAGATCTATAAAAAGCCCGCCCAGCGAAAGTTTGGGCATTACACCCTGCCCGTGCTGTATGGGGAGAAGTTCATCGCCCGCTGCGAGCTGAAATTTGACCGCGCCGCGAAGATGCTTTCCGTGCCGGACTGGTGGTGGGAGGCGGATGTGAAGCCGGATGCGGAGATGGCAAAGGCCATCACAGCGGCGCTCGTCGATTTTGGGCACTATTTGGGCGCGGAGCTTATCGAGGCACAGGTGCCGGGAATTAATTTATCGGTCTAATTCTTCTTTGGGCGGACTCATACCCGCCGGAGGGGTGATTCACACAAGAATTCAGCGGGATTCAAGGTTAAAAGCTTTCTTATAACCAGTTCATCCTTTTAGCATCCCTACTCATACTTCAACGCCGTCACCGGCACCAGCGTGGCTGCGCGCAGGGCGGGGTAGAGCCCGGAGAGCAAGCCCACCATGGTCGCAAAAGCCAGGGTAAAGATCGGTAACCAGACCGGGGTGGAGATGGCAAAGTTCGGCGGCGGGCCGCCCGTCTGGGAGACCTGCTGGGTCAGGTAGGTCACCGCCACCACATTGATCACCTGCCCGGCCAGCCAGCCCAGCATCACCCCGCCCACGCCGCCCACAAAGCCGATCCCGCCTGCCTCTCCCAAAAAGATGCTGAGCACATCCCGGTTGGTGGCGCCCACCGCCTTCATCAACCCGATCTCGCGCGTGCGCTCCAAAATGGCCATGGTCATGGTGTTGGCAATCCCAATGGCTGCCACCAGCAGGGCGATGGCGCCAATGCCGCCAAAGATCAGCTGCAGGATCATGAAGAAATTATTGATGGGCTGCAGGTATTGCTGCGGCGTGTTAGCCTGAAATCCAAGATCGTTGATCTGCTGGCTCACATCCAGCACCACATCCGGGTTGGCTGCCCGCACGATGAGCTGCCCATAGCCCTCCTTCTTGCGGTTGATGCGCGACCCGCGCACCCATTCGTTCCAGGCCGTCATTTCGGCCATGGGCACATACATCGAGCCGTCGGATTCGCCGCGGCTCTCGGTGAGCTGACCGCTTACCTTCAGCGGGATGGTCTTGTGGATCTCGGTGCCGTCTTCGGCGTATTTGATCAGGGTTAATTTAAGCGTTTCGCCTTCCAGAACCGGGGGCTCGGGTGTGGCCTGCCCCGGGCGCAGCCTGGGATCGTAGAAGTTGCGCGGCACCCAGCTCCCGATCACGGCGGTGCCCTTTCCAAGTGCCGTGCTGCCTGCCGCGGCCTTATAGCCCATGTCGGCCAGGTCGTCGGTGCCCACCCCCAGGATATTGACGTACGATTCCAGCGTGCCGAACTTCAACAGCCCGCCGGCATAGGAGTATTCCTGCGGGATCACCTTCACCACGCCCGGGATGGCGGCGATCATGTCGATGGCATCCGAGGTGAGCAGCTTCATCTGCTCGGGGGTCACCACCTGGCCCATCTGGGCTTCCTTGGGGTAACCCGGGTACACGTCGATGCGGGTCAGGTCGCTGATCCCGTACATGTTGCGGGCAAAATTCTGCTGCAGCCCGATGGCCAGCGAAACCAGCACAACCACCGCGGCAGTGCCGATCACCACCCCCACGGCTGTCAGCGCCACCCTGCCCTTGCGGCGGTTGAGGTTCTCTGCCACCAGCCGGATCAGATCAAGGAACTTCATGGAATTAAGCCGGGAAAGCCCTACCCGCCCTTGCCGCCAGGACCGTAGATGGGCACGGTTTGTTCGGTGGGAACCTCCCCCGGTGTCTCCTGGGATGGCGCGGCGCTATCCAGCCCGAACAGCCCGCGGAAGAAGCGCAGCGCTTTTTGGAAGAAGGTCTCGGGTGGGGCGCTGATCGCATCCGGGGGCACCATCCCAGGCTCAAGGACAGGTGCCTCCATGGCGGGCAGAACGTCCACGCTCAGCTTCTGTTCGATCTCGCGCGGCTGGTTGAAATCATCGGTATAGTTGATCCGCACCGTCAGCTCCAGCGGTCCCTCCTGGTCCGGCGTGAGAATGGAATCCAGGGTGAAGTAGCCCCCGGGGTCCAGGATGCCAACCAGGGCGGTGTTATTTTCCAGCGTGCCGCCCTCGGCGGAGACCGGTCATGTTGCCCAGCACCACCTGCTTGCGCCCCAGGTTGGTCACCTGCAGCGGCAGCGTGCCAGGGCTCTGCGCATAGAAAGGATCCGGGCTGCGGTAAAAACCCACCTCCACCTGGGGCAGGCTGAGCACCAGCAGGGTGATGGATTGATCATTCACCAGGCGGTACCCGCTGGTGTTGTCATAGGTGAAAGAGATCTTGAATGAATAGGCGCCGGGCGCGGTGTTGGTGTTGACGATCATTTTGGCGGTGGTGGTGACCTTCTGGTTCACGCCGATATCCCCGATGAAGATCACGTTGGAGCTGCCCAGCGGGGCAAAGTTGGCCAGGTCCGCCCCGGAGGAGGTTCCTCCGCCGCCCGGGACGGGCGTTCCCCCCGCGGTCGTATCCGGGATCACCCCCCCGCCCAGCACCATCGAAACCGAGCGGGCGGTGCTGGTGCCCAGGTTCTCAATTTCCATGGTCAGGTCAAAAATCGAACCTGGCTGCAGGGGGTCGACACTGGTCTTGTAGGACTGGATCACCAATTGCGGGCGGGCTACCACCGTGGGTGTGCGCGTGGGCGCCCCGGACCACATGCTTTGTGGATACGCCAGGTTGATGGCCAGGCTGAAGGATTCACTATAGGCATTGCCCACAGAATCTGTGTAATCCACCTTCACTCCCAGGATGCCCATCTGTAGCCCGCTCAGGGCGGGATTCGGCCAGAGCTCCTGGCTGACAGAGGTGCTCCCCCCCTTATTGATCGAAGCCACCGAGATCACCCCGCCGGAGCTGACCGGCACAAAATCCGTTCCCGAGAAGGAGACCAGGATGTTGGTTGCGGGCGCGCCGCCGTTATTGCGCAGATTCAGGGTAAGGGTGAAATCGGTGCCGGGCGTCACGTAGGTGGTATTCGCCGAGAAGGATTCCACCACCACCACCGGGCGCGCGAAAGTTGTGGCGGTGGAGGAGGGGAAGATGGCTGTGGTGGTGAGGAGCGAGGTGGCCATGGTGGTCGATCCATCGCTGAAGCTCACCTGGGCCGAATCCGTGGTCACCGCAGGCGAGCCGGGGATGCTCACGTTCACATTGAAAGCAAAATCCCCGTTGCCGGTTACGGTGGTACTGCCGGGGCTCACCGTGGTCGCCCAGCCGTTGGCAGAGATGGCGGATGCACTCAGGGTGAAATCCGCGCTGTAATCCGAGACCGTCACCACCAGGGTATAGGCCACCACCGAGCCGGCCAAACCGGATTTCGCGTCGCCGGAGGGCGTCACCACGCCGGTGGCTGCCCGCACGGGGTCCGGCGAAAGGAAAAGGCCTCCCAGCAGAAGGGTGAGCATCAGGATCAACAGAATGGGTTTTTTCATGAAGGCATCACTCCTGTTCGGCAGACTGGATGCGCTCCAGGTCTGCCTCCTCGTATTCGGTTTGTGAAACGGTCTTCCCATCCAGCAGGAAGACGGTGTGGGTGGCAAAATGCAGCATGCGAGGGTCGTGGGTTACAACCATCACCGTGCGCCCGCTTTTATGCAGCTCTGAAAGAACCAGCATGATGCTGTTCCCGCTGGAGCGGTCCAAATTGCCGGTGGGCTCATCCGCCAGGATGAGCTCGGGGTCATTCACCAGCGCGCGGGCAATTGCCACCCGCTGCTGCTGACCGCCGGAAAGCTCGGTGGGTTTATGGCGCGCGCGCTGCTCCAATCCTACCCGGGTGAGCAGTTCCATAGCCCGCGTGCTCCTGCGCGGCAGAAGGGACCCCGGCGAAGCGCATGGGGAAGGCCACATTCTCCAGGCTGTCCATGCTGGAGATCAAGTTGAAGGACTGGAAGATGAACCCCACCTTCTTGCGGCGGAAGATGGCCAGCGCGTTCTCATCCATCTCCTCCAGCTTAAGTCCATCCACTTCGATCGACCCCGAGGTCGCCCGATCCAGACCGCCCAGCAGGTAGAGCAGCGTGCTCTTGCCCGAGCCGGAAGGACCCATCACCACTGTCAGGGATTTCCGCGGGATCTCCAGGTCCACCCCGGCCAGCGCGTCCACCTGCACCGTGCCCATCTGGTAGGTCTTCCAAAGATCTGAAATTTGAACGAATGCCCTGGTTGCCATGATCAAAAATCTGTGAAATTAGAAAAAGAATGGCTGAACAGGACCTACACCGCCCAGTTTGGAAACGGCAAAGGCTGGCAGGGAAGCCAGGCAAAGCAGGAGCACGAGCACCACTGCCGTCACCAGCCATGCCTTGCGCCGGGTGATGCTGGCGATGAGCGGCACCCCGATGAAGAGCAACACAACCTGCCAGACAAGGTAGATATCCACCTGGCTGAGCAAAGCAGAGAGAAATGAGCCGGGAGGGCTGAACCCGGAGATCCCCTGAGCCGAGATCAGGTTGCGGGTGAAGAGGATATACCCCGCCTGCAGCAGATAGCGCACCGCGAAGGGCAGGCCAGCCCAGCCCGCCAGATTCAGAGCTTTGACGCTGGAGCTGCGGCTCCCCGCCAGGGTCAGTCCCAGGTAGAGCATCCCCCCCAGCAGCGCCCAACTGAGCCAGATGCCTGCCAGCAGCCCTGTTGCCGGGAAGACGTAGGTGAACAGCGGCGAGGAACTAGTCTGCTGCGCCTGGGTGAATTGCTGCTGCTGCTCGGGGGTGTAGTACTGAAAATCCGGTGGCAGCGCTCCGCCGCCCTCGGAAAGCTGCCCGCGTATCGGACCTGCAACCAAAACTGAAAGCAACGCCGCCAGGCTGAGAACCAGGAGCGGAACGAGCCAAAAGGATTTTTCCCGCGTGGCGATCTCTTTCAATCCGCGGGCAGGTCTGAGTAGGACAGGCAGGATAAAACGGAACCCTGAGTGCCACTTTTCTGGCAGCGGGGGAATGGCTTCGGGGATGGTTGGAGTCTTCGTTGAGGGCATCAGGATCCTCTCCGTCGATCGAATTTGACAACTGGGAGTTAATCATACCGTAGGTTGGGGGGGGCTCTCACCGGTTTTCTCATGAAATCCTCATCATGTTTTGCCGGTATCAGACACATATTTGCCAAATATATGTCGTTTCGTTTTGGCTTCGGGGCAGACGGTCTATTGATAAAAAAGTATGCATCCTTTGTGGGGTGCACAGATCGCGACCCCTCAAGGGGGTGCACAGACCGCGACCGCCCTGGCGTTTAATCAATCATAAATAGTATCCATATAAAAAAAATCCGGACTTGCTTATAAAATTCAATGGTGATAATCTTTAATAGCATATTGGGTAATGAACAGAACAGGAGAAGAGAAAATGAGTTCATCCGGAAAAAATGACAAGGGCAAGAAAGAGCAAAAGAAGAAGCCTAAGCTTACCATCAAGGAAAAACGGAAATTGAAGCACGAGAAAAACGCCGTCAATGTCGGGACGCTGTAAAACCGAAAGAGGAACGCAGCTGCCGTGCATTGCAGGCGGCACAATATCCTAAGACTTCAAACGACCAGGATATAAGGAGGAAAGGATAAAAAATCCGAATATCCTTATATCCTTTCATATTGTTATTCTTTTCGCATAAAAGACACACAAATGAAAAAGGCGGGCTTTATCAAATTAGGGAGTGTCTCGCCTATTCCAAATATCCACGCGACCAAAAAACGTTTCAACATTTCAATCATTCACCCCCCTCGTGCTATCATTAACCCATGATCATCCGCATCGGCCTGGAAAATAACTTCGAACGCCGCTCGCTTGCCTGGGCGCTGGATCTGCCCGGCTGCTTCGCCTATGGCGTCACCGCCTCCGAAGCGCTGGCAGCCATGCCGAAAGCTGTTCTGGGCTACAAAGCCTGGCTGGAAAGCCACACCTCACGATCCTGGGTCTCGCAGATCTCGACCGATTTCGATATCCGCCTGGCGGAAGCCTTTGAGGATTACACGATCGACAAGGATTTTGAGCTCGCTGAAAGCGGGTACGAGGTGGATGCGTTTTTTCGGCACGATTGGAAACCGCTGCGCAAAGTCGGATATCACCCGCAGGGCTGCAACTGCTAAAATGGTCGCGTGCTGAACCTATGGAAGTGATGAGTGCTGTTCCGCCCGAGCGCTTTGAGGAGCTGCTGCCGGGGGAAAGATGGAGTATTCGCGGTATCCTGGCCCACATTGCCAATACGGAATTCTGGTACCTCTCGCATCTGGATCTCACCAGCGGGCGCAAGGAGGATCTACCCACAGAGACGATGGAACGTCTGCAGTTCGCGCGGTCCCTGCTGGATGCCGCCCTTCCGGAGCTCACGGATTCCACCCTGGTGACCGGGCGTCAGGGCGAATTCTGGAGCCCCCGCAAGCTGCTGCGCCGGGTCGTCTGGCACGAGCTGGATCACACCAACCACATTCTAAAACTGCTCTTGGTATAAAAAAACGCCCCCGATCTATCGAGAGGCGTTATAGGCGGTTTTTCCCACATACGCGCGGCAAACTGGCGCGCGTTTTTATTCCCGCCGGAAGAAAGTGGACCCGTGGGGGGTTACTTTTTCCAGCTGGTCAGGCTCATCGCTCCAAAGAGCAGCCCGATGAATGCCACCAAAACATAGACGATGCTGGACATGATCTTCTCTTTCCTGTGAGGCTCTCGCTCACGCCTTACTTGTATAAACACCTTTCGATCTCACCGGTTACTTGCATTTTCAAAAAAACGCAACCAAAAAATAGTTTCCAAAACTGCCGTGCTATAATTTTTTTCAATGCTCCGGTCTGTTTTCATCCTCACGGCAGTCCTTCTGCTGGCAGGCTGCTCCCTGGCTGCCCCCCAGCCGACGGTTACTGCCTTGCCTTCTGCCACCAGCTCGGCAACGGTGACCTTCACGCCCACCCCGCTTCGCACACTGCCGGTATGGATGAATTACGCTTCTCCCGTTGCAATAAACGTGCCCACACCCATTCCGCCGCCCGCACCAAAGCTGGAGCTTCCCCCGGGGGTGCGCTCCTTCCTGTTGGTGGGCAGTGATAAGCCCTCGCCCTATAAAGGCCGCACCGATGCGCTCCTGCTGCTGCTCTACGACCCCGGCACTGCCAAGGCTGCGCTCATCTCCCTGCCGCCGGATCTGTTCGTCTATATCCCCGGGCTGACCATGCAGCGCCTCAACACCGCCTATATCTCCGGCGGAATCGAAAGCCTGCTCACCACCCTGGAATACAACCTCGGCTTGCGCCCCGAGCAGTACGCGGTCATCCCCCTGGATGCCTTCACCTACTGGGTGGATGGGCTTGGCGGTGTGGATCTGACCGTCTCGGATGATCTCTGGGATTCCTGCGGGACGGTACGGGAAGGCAGGGTGCACCTGAACGGGCAGAAGGCGCTGTGCTACTTCCGCGTCCGCGCCGGGATGGACGAACCCGCCCGCAACCGCCGCCAGCAGGAGCTGCTGCAGGCGCTTTATCTGCGCGTAGCCGAAAGCGGCAACCTGACCCTGCTGCCCGCGCTTTACCAGACTTACCGTGAGCGCATCGACACCAATTTGAGTTACGCAGAAGCCTTCGATGCCATCCCCCTGGCCCTATACCTGGCCGACCCGGGGCGCATCCGCTATTTCCAGCTATCCCCCTCGGCGCTGGAGACCTGGCGACTGCCAGGCGCGAGCGAAGCGCAGGTGTTTCTGCCGCATACTTCCGAAATTCAGCGTACCTTCGCGGATATGCTGGGTTTCCTGGGCGCCTCCCAACCGCTCACCCAGCGCGTGATCACCCTGGTGCACGACCTGACAACCAGCCCCACTGCCACCCTCACCTCCACTATCACCCAAACGCTCACGCGCACCATCACCCTCACTCCCACCATCACATCCACGCCCACCATCACGCTTACCCGCACTATCACCCTCACCCGCACGATCACCCGCACGCGCACCGAAACCCGAACCCCCACGCCAACACCCACCCCTACCTACTAAATCCGCATCTGTCAATAACCCTGGGCTGGTTTGCATCTTTGTTAAATCCCCGCCGTGGTTATTGTGATTCCCCTGCGCTTGTGCTACACTGAAATTCCAGCGATCAAAGATTTGGAATTGCAGGGTGGTAACAGCTTGAAGCGTATATTCCTGGCGGGCATGATCCTCTCTCTGGCTGCGGCGGTGTATCTGCCTCCGCGGTCTGTTCAGGCTGCCGATCCTCCCCTGGAGGGTCCTGACCGGCGCACCACCCTGACCGTGGATTACACCCAATACCAGTGGTGGCTCAGCTGGTACGCCAATAACAGCCCCGCCTGCACCCTGCTCACCGATCACGAAAGCCAGCCCACCCTCCCCGAGATCCGCTCGCAGTGCACCGCCGAAGTCTACGAGGCGTGGAAGAAGACCGGCGCCTGCTCCTCCGATACCTGCGGCGGGCTCTACCTGCAGCAGGTGGGTTCCAAGCCCGCCAAGAAGAATGTGGTGGTGGATTTGCCGCCCGCCGCCGTCACGGTCACCGTCACCGGCTGCGAGCTCAAGCCCTTCGATAACCGCTGCTCCTCCCCGCCCTATCTCACCTTCACCGCGGAGGAACCCCTGCCGAACGAAATGATCCTGGATATCGCTGGCCGCATCGGCGACCAGCCTTTCCAGTGCGCTGGCGCGGTGTGCACCATTCCATTGGAAGCCACCGGCAAGGACGGGCGCGCGGTGACCTTCTGGGCTAATTCCAGCTATGGTGATTCGAGCGTCAAATACACCGCCCAGGTGCGGGTTGTCCCCTGGGGGGATTTCATGTCCCCCGAAGGCGGCGCGGCTGATGACGCCCTGTGGTACGTGGATGTGATCAGCAGCCAGTGGCGCGGCGCCACCCTGCCCAGCTGCTCGGATACCTGGATGGCTTTCTCCGATCTCGGCGGGCCGCCGGATTGGCTCATCTCCCCCCAAACGGTGGAAGAGCTGCAATCCGCCATTCCCTATTACTACCTGGCCGGCATGCTCATCGAGCGCGGCGCGGTGGATGCCTCCACCTGCGAAAATAGCGGATTGGCAGGGGAGCACAACGCCAACCAGTGCGGTATCCAGAAGGCCATGCCGCAGGTGATCGCGTGGCAGAACCGCTTCGACCAGGAGATATTCAACGTATCAAACGATACAGGAGTGCCCGCCCAGCTCCTCAAGCGCATCTTCAGCAAGGAGAGCCAGTTCTGGCCGGGGATGTATGAGAATTTCGATGAGGCCGGGCTGGGGCAAATGACCGAGCAGGGCGCGGATACGCTGCTGCTTTGGAACACCGGCTTCTATACCGATTACTGCCCGCTGGTGCTCACCAAGGAAACCTGCGCAGCCGGGTTCGCCGGGCTGAACGACGAGCATAAGACCACGCTGCGTCTATCCCTGGTGGACCGGGTCAATTCCACCTGCCCCACTTGCGATCTGGGTATTGACCTCTCCAAGATCAACTTCAGCATCCGAGTCTTTGCCGAGAACATGCGCGCCAATTGCGGTCAGGTGGGGCGCATGGTCTATAACGTCACCCGCCAGACACCTGGGAAGGCAGCTTCCTATACTGACCTGTGGAAGTTCACCCTGGCCAACTACAACTCCGGGGCTGGCTGCATGGCAGACGCGCTGGAGCTGACCGCGCGCGACGGCTTGCCACTAACCTGGGAAAAACTAAAAAAGAATCTCACGGGGTTGTGCGCCGGCTCTGTGGATTACGTTAATGATATCAGCGGCGAAGGTGCACCCCTGCCCACCGCCACCGTGTGGATCCAGCCTGGCGCGCCGCGCCCAACATCCACGCCTGCACCGCAGCTCAGCCAAACGCCCACCCCCGCACGCACCCCCTCGCCGGTGCCCACCCAGCCGGTCTATCCCGGACCCTAACTCCCGTCTTTCAGCTTAATCCTTACGCCAGAACCCGGCAATCGACCGGGCGCACTGCGGGCATTTTCCATCTTTTGTGATGATGTTATCTGTGATGGTGTAGCCGCGGCGTTTCACCAGCGCCAGGCCGCAGCCAGGGCAGCGGGTATCTTCCAGACTGCCCACCCTGCCGGGCAGGTTGCCGGCATAGACGTAGTGCAGCCCGGCTTCCTCGGCGATATCCGCAGCCCGACGCAAGTCGTCGCTTCCGGTGGCGGGGTTCTGGAAGCGCCGGTAATCCGGGTGGTAGGCCGTCACGTGCCATGGGATTTCCCGCGAGACCGATGCGATATAGGAAGTGAGATCCCAAAGCTCCTGAGGGTCATCGTTAAGCCCGGGAATAAGCAGGGTGACCACCTCCACCCACAGTCCCTTTTCGCGGGCGGAGCGGATGGTATCCAGCACGGGTTGAAGATGCCCGCCCAGGTCGCGGTACCCTTTTTCGCTCATGGACTTCAGGTCGATCTTCATCCCATCCAGCCACGGCGCCAGGTAGTCCAGAACCGCGGGGGTGGCATACCCGTTGGAGACGAAAACAGTTTTAATGCCTTCCGCACGCGCCTTTTGGAAAATTTCCACAGCCCACTCGCTGGTGATCAGCGGTTCATTGTATGAAGAGGCGATCACCTCTGAACCGGTCTGGATCGCTGCCGCAACGATATCATCGGCCGTGACCCGTTCGATATACATCCCGTAGGCATCCGCGCGGGAATCGCGCAGCGTCTGCGAGGTCTGCCAGTTCTGGCAAAAATCACAGCGCAGGTTGCAGCCCAGCATCCCGAAGGTGAGCGCCTTGGCGCCGGGCAGGAAGTGGGCGAAAGGTTTTTTTTCGATCGGGTCCGCGTGCATCCCCGCCGCATATCCCCAAGGCACCCTCAGTCCACCATCCTGGTTGAAGCGCACCTGGCAGATGCCGCGCCCGCCGGGCGCGATGCTGCACTGGTGAGCGCATGCCAGGCACCTCACCCGGCCATCCCCAGCCGGCTCCCACAGCGTCCCGGTTGCGGTGAGGCTATCCAATCCGTCGCGTATGCTTCCGCCCATAAATTCATTATAGCAAATCGAGCCCCGCCTGCCGCAGGCGGAAAAAGCCCCCCGGGGAAATCATGGTAGACTTTGCAGGTTATGGACGCGAAAACGCTGCTGCTTCTCGAATATCCCAAGGTTCTTGAAAAGCTGGCCGCCTACACCGCCTTCAGCGCCTCTGCAGAGCTGGTTCGCGCGCTCAAACCCTCCACCCAGCCCGAATCCGCCCTGGAGCGCCAGAAGGTCACCTCCGAGGCGCGCTTATTGCTCAGCGTCAACGCCGATATCAGCGTGGGTGGCGTGTCGGATATCCGCCCGCTTTCGGATCTGGCTGCCCGCGGGGGCGTGCTGAACCCCTCGGAACTCCTGCAGGTAAAAACCACTCTCGAAGCAGCCCGCGAGCTGAGGCGCTATTTTGAAAGGTCGCAGGGCAAATTCCCCCTGCTTTCAGCCATCACCACCCCCCTGACGCCCCCGCCAGGGATCATAGAGGCCATCTCCCGCTGCATCAACGAGCATGGCGAGATCCGCGATAGCGCTTCCCCAAAACTCGCCTCCATCCGGCGCGAACTGAAGACCGCCTACGACCGCCTGATGAGCAAGCTGGAAAAGATGATCGTCGACCCGCGCATCACCCCGCTGCTGCAGGAAGCCATCATCACCCAGCGCGGCGGGCGTTACGTGATCCCTCTGCGGGCGGATTTCAAGGGCCGCATGCGCGCCATCGTCCATGATCAGTCCTCCTCCGGTGCCACTCTTTTCGTAGAGCCGATATCCACTGTGGACCTCAATAACGAGTGGCAGGAAAAGCAGCTTGCCGAGCGGGATGAAGAGCGGCGCATCCTGGCAGAGCTTTCCGCCCAGGTGGGGGAACATGCCGCACCCCTGTCAGCTCTGCTGAATGCGCTCGCCGAACTGGATTTGGCCCTGGCGTGCGCGAAATATGCCGAGGACCTGCACGCCAGCGAGCCGCTTATTCCCGAGATCAATAAATCCAAAGGCGGGAAACACCCCGGCTGCACCATCCGCCTGTATCACGCCCGACATCCCCTGCTGGACCCTGAAAAGGCGGTGGCGATCGATTTCGACCTGGATGAAGCCACATACGTGGTGGTCATCACCGGTCCCAATACTGGTGGCAAGACGGTCAGCCTCAAAACGGTGGGGTTGCTGGCTCTCATGGCGCAGTCTGGCTTGCACATCCCGGCCCAATCTGGCTCAGCCATCAGCTGCTTTCATCAGATCTTTGCTGATATCGGCGACGAGCAGTCCATCGAGCAGTCGCTTTCCACATTCTCAGGGCACATCACCAACATCGTGCGCATCCTCCGTATGGCCGACCGCGGCACATTGGTGATCCTGGATGAACTGGGCGCCGGCACCGACCCGCAGGAGGGCTCAGCCATCGCCCGCGCCATCCTGGGGAACCTGGTCGAGCGCGGCATTCCCAGCCTGGTGGCCACCCATTACCCCGAGCTTAAAGCCTTTGCTCACGCGAACCCGGGCGTAACCAACGCCAGCGTGGAGTTCGACCTGAAGACCCTGCGCCCTACCTATCACCTGAATATCGGTTTGCCCGGGCGCTCCAATGCCCTGGCCATCGCCGAAAGGCTTGGGCTTTCCTTCGAGATCATCTCCGCTGCCCGCGCCATGCTGGACCCGGCCGACCTGAAAACGGAAGACCTGCTGGACGAGATCCATCGTCAGCGCGACATTGCCCGCGCCGCCCGCGCTGAAGCGGAAAGTGCCCGTGATGCGGCTGAAAAATCGCGCCTCGAATTGGAAAAACGCCTGCAGACGTTCGAGGAGGAGCGTGCCCGCCTGCTCGAAAAAGACCGTGAGGATGCCCGCATGGAGATGGAGGAGCTGCGCGAGCAGCTCGAGACTGTGCGGCGTGGATTGAGCCGGGCTCATCAGCCGCTGGATCATGTCAAATCGCTCCAACAGGAGCTGCAGGAGATCGAAAAGACCCTTCCGGAACCTGAGCCCACCCCCCTTCCTGCGCCTGCCCCCGCTCGCCGCACCGGACCGCTCAAGGTGGGCGAAAAGGTGCACCTGCGCACGCTAAAAACCGATGGCGTGATCACCACCCTCGGGGAAGAGGATGCCGAGGTGCAGGTGGGTGCCATGCGCGTGCGTGTCCGTCGCGAGGACCTTCAGCGGAAATCCGCCTCGTCTGTTGAAGAAGAGAAGCCAACCCAGGCCGCAAAGGTTCCCACGCTGATGCACCCCTCCCCGGGGTTGGAGCTGGACCTGCGCGGGCAGACCGCCGAGGAAGCCCTGCCGAAGCTGGAGGATTACCTGGATAATGCCTACCTGGCCGGCATGCCCTACGTGCGTGTCATACATGGAAAGGGTACGGGCAAGCTGCGCGAGACCATCCGTGCCGAACTGAGGAAATCAGCACACGTTTCCAGTTGGGTGCGCGGACACGAAAATGAGGGCGGCGATGGCGTGACGGTGGTGAAGTTCAATTACGAAGAATGAACTCTTCTATGAAAAAATACCCCTTTCATCCATTTTTATTTAGCATTTATCCCGCTCTGGCTCTTTTTTCCGTAAATTTCCAGCAGGTTACATTAACGATTTTCATAAGACCAATGTTCATATCCTTGGTGCTTTGCGCCGCGATCTTTCTGGTCATCAACTTACTCTTGAAGAATCTTGAAAAAACCGGGATGATAGTTTCACTCTTCCTGTTACTTTTTTATTCCTACGGACATCTTTATCATTTCCTGGAGTCATCGAAGAATCTGGGGCAATTAGGACATCATCGATTTTTACTGTTCTTTTACCTTTTAATATTTGTCTTGGGTATTTTAGGTGTTATTTTTATTATCAAGGATGTTTTAACAATTACCAGATTATTAAACTGGGTCAGTATCTCTTTGATAATTATCTCGCTTGTCCAGATTCTTTTCACCCAAGGCAGGGTGTTAATCGCAAATGAAAAAGTAAAACGGGCTTCGATAAACCCAACTGTTTTACATCCACCGCAAGGGAAACCATTACCAGATATTTATTACATTGTTCTTGATATGCACACACGTAGCGATGTTCTAAATCAAGATTATGGATACGATGAAACTGTGTTTATTAAAGAAATGAAGAATATGGGTTTTTTCATCGCCGAATGCAGCCGATCAAATTATGGTGAGACTTCCGAATCCATAACTTCCACACTTAATTTGGATTATCTTGATAAAATCGCGACAGATTTCAAGCTTACTTCCAATGACGCCCGGTACTCATTATTAAAGCAAAGCTTTGTCCGAACTAATCTTCAAAAACTTGGTTATAAAACAGTCGCCTTTGAAACAGAATATCCTTGGAGCGAGTTGGAAGATTCGGACTATTACATAAGTCCGACGAAAAGCAATCTTGCACTCCAATCCATCTCTCCCTTCGAATCCATGCTTATAGATACTACAGTACTGCTACCGTACCGTGAATATCGAAATCGATTGCAGATTATCGAAATGGCCAAGTTGAACCATCCCTGGAAAGAGCATGTCGAATTGGTTAAATTCAATCTGAAAAATCTTTCCGAAGTTCCAATAATTAATGAACCAAAATTTGTTTTCTCTCATATCCTTGTTCCCCACGTCCCATTTGTTTTCTCCGGTGACGGCACAATACGCATAGACCCGGGCTTTTGGGAAGGGAAGAATGCCCTACCTGTAGATGCAATTCACGAGAAAGAGGGTTATGCAGGTCAGGTTGAGTTCATAGATAACCAAGTATTATCAATTGTTCAAAAGATAATTGCCAATTCGTCCAGGCCTCCGATAATTATTATCATGGGCGACCATGGATTTAAACAAAACGAGCGAAATAAAATACTAAACGCGTATTATTTTCCTGATGGAGATTACTCCGAGCTATATCCGACAATTTCACCTGTGAATTCCTTCAGAGTTATTTTTGACCATTTTTTTGGTACCAATTTTGGAAAAATTCAAGATCTAAGCTTCAACTTTGATAAAGAGACTTATGAAGATTCGCAAGTTTGTATTACTCCATAATAGTTATAAGATGAATAATTCCCTTTATTGACAGCCTCCCTGCCTTGGGGTATCCTTATCCGGCGCCTGGGCGGGACCGGCGCGGCAGAAACCCCCGAACCCCGACAGGTCCGAGAGGAAGCATCGGTAAGGAGGCACCTCTGGGCGCCGCCGGCAAACCTGTTCAGGCGTACTTTTTTCCATGACTGACACTCCCCCCATTTGCAGCTACGAAGGCTCCGATTACCCCACCTCCTTCTGGGAGCAGGGCGGGCGCGCCTATGAGGACGAGTGCGAATCAAACGCGCTGCTCAAGCTGCTGCCAAAAGGTGGCTCACGCATGGTGGAGCTTGGCGCTGGAGGGGGACGCAATACGCTGAAATATTCCGATTTTGACCAGATCGTACTGCTGGATTATTCCGTCAGCCAATTGGAGCATGCCCAGAAGCGTCTGGGGAAAAAGACCTGTTACCGCTTCATCGCCGCAGATATCTACCGCCTGCCTTTCATGCCAGGTGCTTTCGACTGCGCCACCATGATCCGCACTCTGCACCACATGGCCAATCCGCGCCAGGCGCTGGAGCAGGTGCACGGCACCCTGCAGAAAGACGCCCATTTTATCCTCGAGTACGCCAACAAACGAAATTTAAAAGCGATTCTGCGTTACTGGCTGCGCCGGCAGGATTGGAATCCCTTTTCACCTGAACCGGTCGAGTTCGCCGAGCTGAACTATGACTTCCATCCCCGGTCCATCCGCAGATGGCTTGCGGAAACCGGTTTCCGTCTTGAGCGAACCCTCACCGTCAGCCATTTCAGGGTGAGCGCGCTCAAAGCGCGTATCCCGCTCAAGATCCTGGTTTGGATGGATTCCGTGCTGCAGCCCACCGGAGCGTTGTTTCAATATTCCCCCAGCGTGTTCACCCGCTCAAAGGCGGTTACAACTGTGAAGCCGATCCAGGACGGGTCGATCTTCAAGTGCCCGAACTGTGATTTTGGCCCGCTGGAGGATACCCCACCACAATTGAACTGCCCCCGCTGCCACAAGAGTTACCCCGTGCGGGGCGGGATCTATGATTTCCGTCTAAAATAAAATCAAATATCAAAGGAGGGATTTATGGATGCTTTAAAGCTCAGCCCGTCAGAGCTTACATTTTTATGGGACGAGTGCCCGCGCTGCTTCTACCTGAAGGTGACGGGCAGGCTCTCCCGCCCCTCCGCGCCATTCCCCTCCATCTTCAGCAGTATCGACCGGGCGATGAAGAACCATTACCGCGACCTGCCCGTGCAGAGCCTCTCGCCCGATCTGCCCCCCGGGAAATTCTACTTCTCCGAGCAGTTCATCGTCTCGCAACCCGTTTCCAGCCCGGGTCATGACCTGCAGGTCTATTTCGCCGGCAAGTTCGATGCCCTGCTGGAGTTTGATAACGGCGAATACGGCATCGTGGATTTCAAGACATCCGAGGCAAAGGAAGCCCACATCGCCTTCTATGCCCGCCAGTTGGAGGCGTACGCCTGGTGCCTGGAGCACCCCCTGAGCGGAAAATTAGCCCGCTCCCCGATCACCCACCTGGGACTGGCATATTACTCCCCGCACACAATGAAATTCGCGGAGGATGGCGAGCTGGCATTGCATGGGCACTTCGGCTGGCAGCCGATCCAACGCGACGCAGCCGGGTTTCTGGGTTTTATCGAAGGCGTGGTTGCGCTTTTGGATTCCCCCGAGCCGCCTGCAGCATCGGATGAGTGCAAGTTTTGCCAATATAGGGAGATGGCAAGGGAGACAGGGTTGTAGGAATCATGTTGAGAAGTTGATTCGTTGATTAGGAGAAGGGGAAGAGGGGGCTGATACACTTATCGAAAAGATGATGATGTTTACTTATTCTGTACATATATGTACAGGATAAGCAATTTAAGCCATTAAAATATTTTCTTTTTCCACCACCCAAAACTGAGATAATCCCAATCCCCGCAGCGGCGTACTCTCCAACCACTGCAGGAACCGCTTCAGCATATTCCCCAGCATCCGGTTTCGTGCGATGATGTTATCGTACGCGCCGAAGATAACGGTTTTTTCTACCACTTTTATTGGCAGCCCCGCCATGAGCTTTTCCAGATCCTTTCCCGAATAGACCCGCACGTGTGGGGCGAGCTTATCCCGCCATTTCCGCGGCAGGTAATTGACTCCAAAAATATTGCCAAAGTGATATTTCCCCCGCCAGTAGATGCCGTGCGTTTCAAACGGATACCCCCGGTTTGGCACAAAAAGCACCAGCCTCCCGCCCGGCTTCAGCACCCGCACGATCTCCTCCAGGCAGCGGCGGTCATCCGCCACATGTTCCAGCACCTCGTGGCTGAGCACCAGGTCGAATTTTTCGTCCTCAAAGGGCAGGGATTCCCCCGCGCCGTTCAGCACCACTAGCTTCTGCGCAGCTGCCTCGCGTGCTCGTGGCAGCTCGATCTCCAGTCCGGCTGCGAGCGTTGCATTCACACTCAGGCGCTTCAGGTACATGCCCACCCCGCAGCCATTTTCGAGAATGGTTCCCTGCAACCTCGCCCCAGCCGCAGCCCGGATCATCTCCAGCCGCCGCGCCTGACCAGCACGCCACACGTAGGAAGGTTCTCCCCGCTCGGCAGCTTTGGCTGAGGGCTGCATGGGTGCTTTGGGTGTTTCGGAATCCATGGGGATAATTTTACCCAATTAAACCAAAAACCTGCCTTTCAGCAGGTGTGCGGCTCCAGAGCCCGGGGTCATTCCTCCAGCACCAGCGGCACCCAGGCCAGCACGGAGGTGCCCTTGCCAATCTCGGAGCTGAGATCCACCTCGCCGCCGGCATTGCTGGCGCGCGTTTGCATATTCGCCAGCCCATGCCCGATGCTGGAATGCACCATTTTCGTATCGAACCCGCGCCCGTCATCCTTGATCTCCAGCAGCGCCCGGTCGCTCACCAGCCACAAGATCACTTCCACCTTTTTGGCGTGGGCGTGCTTGGCGATATTTGCCAGGGCTTCCTGGCAAATATGGAAGAGCGCCAGCGCCTGCGATTTCCCCAGGTCGTCCAGCCCCGAGGCGGGACCCTGCAAATAAACCTCGCAGGAGGTGTTCACCTTGAATTCCAGGATCAGGCGCTGGATGCCTTCCATCAGGGATTCATCATAGAGCTGGTGCGGGCGCAGGTCGAGGATATAGGAGCGGATATCGCGGATGGCGGCGTTCAGGTCGCCGATCGAGCGGTTGATCTGCTTCCTGGCCTCCATTGGCGATTCATCGATGGTAAGGCTGACGTTTTCCAGGTTCAGCCCCACTGCGTAGAGGGATTGGATGATGCCATCGTGCAGGTCCATGCCGATGCGTTCGCGTTCCTCCAGGATCGCCAGGCGCCTTGCCTTAAGGTTGAGCAGGATGTTCTCGATGGCCATCCCAATCCAGGTGCTGATCGCCGAGAGGAATTGCTGTTCGGTCTCATCCAGGCTGCTGCGCTGGCAGGCACCCACGCACAGCACCCCAACCGGCCCTTTGCGCCCGGTGAGGGGAAAACAACCGATCTCGTGGAAGCAGCCTTCCAGGATGGAAGGGTGGTACTGCGCCGAGGCATCCTCGGCATCCACACGGATTACGCGCGGCTCGTTATAACGTGCGGTGGTGCCCACGTACCCCTGCCCGATGGCGTATTGATCCTGGGTCCAAAGTGCCTGGGCAGAGCTCCCCCGGTGGATGATCTTCCGGAGGGTCTTGCTTTCCTCCTGTCGCAAATAGACCTCACCCACATCCAGGCGCAGGTATTCCATCACTTTTTTCAGTGCCTCATCCAGGATCTCATTTATCTCCGTGGAAGAAGCCAGGGTTACAGCCAATTGGTTCAAGAGCGCCAGATTCTCGTTGCGCCGCACCAGCTCCTTGCCGCGCGAGACCAGCTTGGCATACACGCGCGTATTGGTGATGGCCGCCGCGGCATAGACTGCCAGCGCACCCATCACCTTTTCGTCATCAACCGTGAATTGCTCTCCGTTGCGCTTGTTGACGCATACGATCTCTCCCAGCGATTTTTCCGCCTGACGGATGGGCGCGCCGATGGCGGAACGGATTCCGAAAGCATCCCCCGGAAGGCTGCCGGTTTTGGTGAGGGGGTTTTTCTTGCGTTTGGGGGAAGAGGATTGGCGCAGCTCAGCGACCAGAACTTGTGAAAGGGTGCCCGAAAGCGCTTTCTGCAGGTCCTTGCGCGGAAGGCCAAAGGTAATGACTTCCTCGGAGTTGTGGTCATCGCTGCGTACATTCATGAACGCGTAAGCGGCATCCACCTGGTGGCAGGCAACCTCCACGATCTTTTTAAAAAGGGCGTCAGTGGAGCGGGCGGAAAGTAACTCCAGCCCGGATCTATCCAATTCGGACAGTCGTTTTACCAGCGGATCCGGGATCTGCTCGGTCATAACAGGCACTTGCTGGGGTCGAAATGAATCATACCGTTTCAGTCCAATTATATCAGGTCACACCGAGGGTATAATTTTGGCAGAATCTTAATGGAAAATAATAACCGACTCCCCCCCGGGCAATCCCTGGCGCGGAAGTTCCCCGTGCTGCACTATGGGCCCATTCCCAAAACCGACCTGGCGGCCTGGGATCTCCGCCTGTGGGGGGAGGTAAAAACCCCCCAAACCCTCACTTGGGAGCAGTTTTCCTCCCTACCCCGCACCCGCCTGGTGATGGATATTCACTGCGTCACCCGCTGGAGCCTGATGGATACCGCCTGGGAGGGCGTGAGCTTGCAGACTCTGTGCGATGCAGGCATATTGGAGGTCCTCCCTTCCTGTACACACGTTATCCAGCACGCCGAATATGGTTTCACCGCCAATCTGCCCCTTTCGGTTGCCCGCGCGGAAAATTTCCTGCTTGCCACGCATTTCAATGGCCAACTGCTCAGCCCCGAACACGGTTTCCCTCTGAGGGGCGTCGTGGGGGCTTTACCCGGTCAACCGGAGCTAGAGACCCCGTATTTTTGGAAGGGGGCCAAATGGTTGCGCGGGCTGCAATTCACTTCGGAGGACCACCCGGGTTTTTGGGAGCAGGCCGGTTATCACAACAACGCCAATGTCTGGCGCGAAGAGCGCTATTCTTAATAGTAGGGTGGACACTTGTCCGCCATAATTAAGAAACAGTATTGAAGGTTTTTTGGGATAACCAGGAGAATGAGCAGAAATGGCAGGCAGAAGCCTGCCCTATTTCAAAATTAATCCCGCTTGGAAATAAACAGGAACCCGCGCCAGATGGCCAACCCCACCCCCGCCAGGATGCAAATCGCACCCAGCACTGCCAGGAGGGGTGAGCGCTGCTGAGCGGGGTCCTCCAGAGGCTGGCCCGCGGAGCTATATTGCGCACCGAAATCCAGGATGGTGTCATCCCCCGCGCGCAGCACCAGGGGGTAATTCGTGTTCATGGTCGCATTAAACCCTTCAGGAATGGCCATGCTCACATTGAAATCCCCCTCGGGGATGCCTTCAAAGCAAGTTGGCACCCAGTCCCCTGCTGCATCCAGTGCGGATTTCGACACGCCGGTGAGCGAGACCGTCCCAAGACGGTTGGTGATGCTGATGGCACCGCCCGCAATGGGTGATTCATTCGTTTGGAACAGCGTATCCCCGTTGATATCCTCGAAGAGGATCACGCAGATGCGCCCGGTGGTGACGGTTGGCGTTGGGGAGGGTGTGGGGGGTAAGTTTGTGGCCAGCGGCGTTGCAGTGGGACCGGAGACGACGCCCAGCAGGATCTCCCGCCCCACGTTCAGAGCGGCGCAATCATCCGCGGTGAGGTTGTTGTTGGCAAGCAGGGTTTTGTAATCCACCCCAAAGCGTGCGGCGATGGAGATGCAGCTATCCCCGGGCTGCACCCGGTAGATCATGCGCCCGTCCACGCCAGCGGTCGGCATGGGCTCCACTGCCTGCCCAAAACCAGTGGAAAACTGCAGGGGTAGAACCCCCAAAATTATCAAAAATCCGAATAGTACGGCAAGGGCGACTCGCCGTGTGATTTCAGGGTTACGCATTGGTGGGAGGTTTTTTGTTCGCCCGGCGCAGGAAGATCATATAGGCTCCCAACCCCGCGCCGACGAGAACCAGGATGCCCCCAAAGACCAGTGGCAAAACGGGGCTGCGGTTCGATCCACTGCCATTCTCCGGTGCTGGTTTCCCGGGGGGAACTGCCCCGAATCGTACAGTGATGGTCTGCCCGGCCAGGATCTTCGCCGGGAAGATCAGGTTTGTCGAAGGTTGAAAGGGTTGCGGCAGCGTGGCAGTCAGGATATATTCGCCCTCCGGCAGACCATCGATGCACACGGGTTGATTGGACGCACCGGTGATGGCCGAAGCCGGCTTACCGGTATCGGGAAGAGTGAAATAATTGTAGGGCTGCGAGGAATTTTCCGGAAGCACAACCCCCACCGTTCCGCCGGTGACATAACCTTCGCCGGCTTCCTGGATCCCGTTCCAGTTCAGATCCTCAAAAAGAATAAAGCAGGCCTTGCCGTTGCCGTTGAATGGTGTGGGAGTCGGCCCACTTGGAGTGTTGGTGATGGTCGGGGTGGGCAGCACTTCCACCACCGCCAGGATGAGCTGCCTGCCAGGCTCCAGGGTGGCGCCCGGTTCGCACTCGGCAGGTTTCAGGTTATTCAGTTGGGTGATCTGGTCGCTGGATACACCGTTTTTGAGCGCGATGGATAGGCAGGAGTCGTTATCCCGCACAATATAGATGATCTTGCCGTCCGGTCCTGGCGTGGGCGTGAAGTAATACGCCTCGGCCAGCACCCGTGCACCGTGGGCAAGGCCGGGCATACCGAAGAGAAGCAAGCCTGCCAGCAGCCCAAAAAGTACGATAACCGCGATCCGCCTGCCATTCATGTCGAAAAGATTATAACATTATTGGAATTCGCTTCCCCGGCGGCAGGTTTCGGGGACTCATATTACAATTTATGAGATCAACCGCATGAAAATCAACCCACTGGCTTTCTTCCTCTTGCTGCCGCTCTTGGCGGCCTGCGCCGCCCCCGCGCAGGAGCTGCCCACCGCCACTGCTTCGCCCAGTCCGCAGCCTTCGCCTACGGCGGTGTGGTTTCCGCCCACCCCCACGTTTACACCATTTCCCACCGCTGCCATCACCCCCACACCTGAGATGCTCACCGGTATCGGCGCGCTGGCCTTCGAGGATGATTTCTCCCAGCCTTCCCTCTGGCAATCGCTCAAACGCCCCTCCGGGCAGGTGGTCATTAGCAGCCCGGACCTGGCGATTTCGCTCTCCGGCGCGGGCGGCTATCTTTTTAGCCAGCGCAACAACCCCGTCCTATCGGATTTCTACCTGGAAGCCACCCTCAAGACCGGCTTGTGCAGCGGCGGAGACTCCTTCGGGTTGCTCTTTCGCACCTCCACCTTTCAGGATTACTACCGCTGGCAGATCAACTGCGATGGTTACCAGCGCGTGGAGCGGGTGCGCGGCGGGAGTGTGAGCGTGCTGCAGGACTGGTCCCCATCCTCCCAGGTGCTGCCCGGCGCACCACAGACCTTTCGCCTGGGTTTGCTGGCCAATGGGAATGAGCTGCGTTTCTTTGTGGATGATATCTACCAGTTCAGTGTATTCGACAATGCTTTCCAGAGCGGTGGGGTGGGTTTTTTTGCCCGCTCCACCACCGAGACGCCCGTCTCTGCGGGTATTCGCGACCTGAAAGTGTATAACCTCTCCGGCAGCTTGCCCATTCCCACCCCGCGGGGAGCAACCCCCATTCTCCCGACTGCCACAGCAACTGCTGAAAAATAACCAATTTCCCCCCTAATTTAGTTGCCCTTTTTTGGGATTTATATACAATTATCTCGTCGGCAGATCAAACGAACTGTACACTTTTTTAGGAGGAACCATGTATCACACCATCATCATCGTAGGAAATGTAGGCAAGGATCCGGAAATGCGCTACACGCCGGCCGGCCAGGCCGTCACCAGCTTCTCGGTGGCCACCAATCGGAATTACACAAATTCAGCCGGTGCCCAGGTAAAAGAAACCATCTGGTTCAGAGTCTCCGCCTGGGGCAAACAGGCCGAAACCTGCAACCAGTATTTGCATAAAGGCAGCAAGGTGCTGATCGAAGGCCGCTTAACGCCTGATTCAGCCACAGGTGGCCCGCGCATCTGGAACCGCACCGACGGGACGCCCAACGCTTCTTATGAGATCTCGGCCTCCACAGTGCGATTCCTGACCTCGAAATCCGAGGATGGTGGCGCTGCTCCAGCAGAAGATGCGCCCGAGGTTGCCGGCGGCGGCGACGATATCCCGTTCTAAATGGAAACGGAGCGCCCCCCCGAGCAACCTGCCGCGCCGCAACCCTTCCCTCCGCTGGATATTGACCCGGCGTTGCTGCCCAATTACGCCAACCTGGTGCGCATCTCGCACTCGGTGGCGGAACTTGTGATGGACTTCGCCTGCCTGCTGCCCGGGCAGGGACCCGGCTCGCCGGCTGGGAACCCGCGCATCAACGCACGCATTCTTATGTCGCCCATCGGCGCGAAGCTCTTCTACCACGCCCTGGGCGAAAACCTGGCCCGTTATGAAGCCAATTTCGGAGAAATATCGCTGCCCGGGGGTGGCTCCCTTGCCACAGATCTCTTCAAACCCCCTCACCCCCCCGAGCCGCCGAAAGAATAAAACCATTGGATATTTTCAACTCGATCGCCGACAAAGCCCGCGAAAACTTTGAGGCGCGCACCGCCGCCCGCGATAAAGCCCTGGCGCGCGCCCGCGACCTGACCCGCTTCGCTGCCCACTCCATCCGCGCCATCCACCGCAGCGAGGCGGCGCTGGCTCATCAAAACCTCGATCAGGCTCGCGCCCTGGTGGAAGACCTCAGGCGCGAACTTGCAGGGTTCCCTGATCTGTATTTTGCCGGTTACACCCAGGATGCCATCAAGGAATTTGTGGAGGCCACCCTCACCTGCGCCTTGATCGAAAATCAGTCCATTAAGTCCCCGGAGGAGCTGGGGGTGGAATACGCCGCCTATCTCGAACGGCATGGCTGAGACCACCGGCGAGCTGAGGCGGCGCTGCCTGGATATTCTGCGCCAGGGATACAGCGCGGAAGCCGAACGGCTGCTGACCTGCATGGATGAGATCTACTCCGTCCTGGTCACCATGGATTACCCTGACGCGATCACCTACAACCTGCGCCGCCACACCGATGTGGTGCGCGGCATCGTCGAGCGCACCCGTGCCGATCTAACCCTGGCTCTGCGCGAGCAGCGTCTGCAGCAGGCCTTGCAGGAAGCCTCCACCAAGTTCGGCAGCTGAACAAACCCCATGCGCACCGTCAAAGCCTCTGAGATCGGCTCTTTTTTGTTCTGCCAGCGTTCCTGGAGCTACCAGAAACAGGGATTCGAGCCTGAAAACCGCGCCGCGCTGAATGCCGGGAGTGAATACCACGCCTCTGGCGGAAAAAAAGTGGCCGCGTCCGTGCTCCTGCGGTGGTTCGCCTGGGCTGCGCTGCTCCTGGCGGTGGTTCTACTGGCAGTGGGCGGGATTCTGTTTCTTTTTCAATAAGATCATGTTTTTATTCATCCTTGCCGGCGCTCTGCTGCTTGCCGCCCTCGTCCTGGCGCTTGTTTCGCGCTGGCAGCGCCGCTCCGCCGGGCTGCCGCCGGGCCGGGTGACCTATGCCGACCCTTCGCTGTGGGGAAAGGTGGAAAAACCGCTCTACGACCCCGCCACAGGGCTGGTGGGCAAGCCGGATTACCTGGTGGAGACGAAGGAGGGCATCATCCCGGTGGAGGTCAAATCCGCCCCGGCGCCTTCGAACCCGTATGAGGGTCACGTGCTGCAGCTGGCTGCTTATTGTTATCTGGTTTCCAAAACCACCGGCAAACGCCCGCCATACGGGTTATTGAATTACCGCAACCGTACGTTTTCGATCGATTTCACCCCGCTGGAGCAGAAGCTGAATGAGGGTCACGTGCTGCAACTGGCCGCCTATTGTTATCTGGTTTCCAAAACAACCGGCAAGCGCCCGCCTTATGGGTTACTGAACTACCGCAACCGTACGTTTTCGATCGATTTCACACCTGCGCTCGAACAGAAGCTGCTCGACCAGATCGCCGCCATCCAGACAGCCGGGCGGAAGAAGGATGTGCCCCGCTCGCACGAATCCCCAGCCCGCTGCGTAAGCTGCGGGTACAGGAAGATCTGCGATCAGAAATGTGAATAGCTCTTCCCGACCTTTGGCCACGCACTCCCCACCCCAAGCTTGTTACAGATGACAGCTTCATTTTTCATGGCAAACAGTACTATAGCTGCATTTCATTAATTGGATTTATTTCATCTTATTGGTTATATTATAATAAGATGGTAATTAGTCAATACTCTAATGTGGAGGAGAAAATGAAAAATTATCAAAAATTGTCCATATTATTAGTCGCTTCATTTCTGGTAATTGCCTGTGGGCTATTTACGAAGCCTTCCACCGATAAAACGACGCAAACTTCAAACGAACCAACTCAATCGGAGTCTCCAAAAACCCAACCCAGTCTTGAAAGCTCTAAAACGGATAATATTGTCTTTCCTCTCGATCCTGATCCAATTAATGTTACTGCGATCCTGGAAACCGAAAATGCCGCAGTATATAAAAAAGGGGGCTACAGTTATGACGTTGAAACCGAGTCGAACGATGGCGTTTTATACAATTTACAGCTATTGAAAGATACGATTTTCATGCAGGATGAAAATGGGGAATTGGCGATTGATTCGGATTCTAAGATCACCCTGACCCCCGTCTCGGCCATCGAAGGTCTGCCTTTCAGCCAGGGATACGAGGCGGCGGTTCACATTGGACCAGATGGGGCGATCCTACTGCGCTCTGCGGATCTCACAATGGAGATTCCAAATGAGTATGATACCTCTACTTTGATTGGTTTTGCCGCGGATGGTACCGGTGACAATCTCCATCTTTATCCTGCTTCATTTACATCATCTGACGGAAAAACTTACGCCACATTCAATATTATCCATTTCAGCCTGTATGGCGTAGCCCAGGTTGTGAAGAGTGAGGTTGTGGCTCAGCAGGCCCACCCCCCGGTCGAACCTGCCAGCCAATTGGAACAGGAACTTGCACCACTTTGGACCCGTTCCCAGCGAGTATTGGAAAGTTATTATGAACAAAACCTCAAACAAAGCACCAAGGACCTCACTAAAGTTACATGTGAGGATTTATCCAAGGTTGTAACAGATCACAACGCTTGGGCATTAAATGTTCAAACAGCCGGCGAGACAGCTGTTTTCGCTGATACGATTGATCTCGACCGGGCTCTACTGTACAAACGGCTTAAAGAATGCATTTATGTCACTTGTGAAACATGCGTAAACCCCACAACAAACAGCAAACCCGACAAGGTTGAGGTGCAAAAAATGTTGGATAGGATTCTTCTTGCTCAGGAATTGGGTGTTAAACTCAAGTTGGGAGATGAGACGCTTAACAACTGGGCATTGATTTCCTCTAAGTGCGCAAAGTCTGTTGGTATACCTTTTAGAGGTGCCGGAATCGCTGCTGATGCAAGCGGAGGATCGCAAACAGCTACCTGCCAGGAATAGTACTCGGGAGGGTTATATGTAAGTACCAATTAATACATTGAAAACGTTTTAGATTACCAAAGGGGCAGCTAAATTCAATTAGCTGCCCCTTTTCAAATAGCTCTCTATCCTTATATCCTTTAATACCGATCGCAATTGGGAGTGGTTGTATGGTGGCTGCAGCTTGGGTGGCTGATGTCAACCCGCTATTTTTCTTAAAACTTTCTTATCCCTCTTGATCAGCACCTTCAACCCCTCCACCGCCGCGCGGATGACCCGGTTCTCGTCCCCGGTCTCCATTTTCTTGCCCGCGTCTTTCAGATCCAGCTCGGCCAGGTCGTTGGAATTGATGATCGAGGTCACCGCCCCGGCACGCTTGCGGTAGATGCCCGCCAGGATGAAGAGTGCCGCGGCTTCCATTTCGCTGCAGATCGCCCCACCGCGTCACGTAGGCATCCCACTTTTCCCCCAGCAGCTCCGCCATGGGCATGCGCGTGCGCTCCACTTCCCCATAGAATGAATCCTTGCTGTGCGAGATGCCGGAATGGAACGGTACACCCAGTGTTTTACAGCCTTCGATCAGCGCATTGACCACTTCCAGGCTGGCCACCGCGGGGAATTCAATGGGCAGGTAGGCGCGCGTGGTGCCTTCATCCCGGATGGCGCCTGTGATCACCGCCAGGTCACCGGTGTGGATATTCGGCTGCATCGACCCGGAGGTACCCACCCGGATCATTGTATCCGCGCCGGCTTCGATGGCTTCCTCCACCGCGATGGCGGTGGATGGGCAGCCGATTCCGGTGGAAATCACCGAGACCTTTTCCCCCAGCAGGCTGCCGGTGTAGGTGGTGTACTCTCGGTGCTGTGCGACCGGTTTCGAGTCATCCAGGAAGGAGGCGATCTTCGCCACCCGCCCGGGATCGCCCGGCATGAGCACATATCGCCCGATATCGCCCTCCTTGATCAAGAGGTGGAACATCAAACCCTGGTCGTTTCGCATGGCAGCCTCCACAAGAATTTGCCCTTAAATTATAGTAGGTTTTACACTTTCCCAATGCCCCGCGCCAATCACGCTATAATAGGCGCATGGCAACCGCCGCACCCCAGTTTCAGCGCTTTTCCATCCTCATGCACCCCTCCATCGCCCGCGCCTGTGAGCAGGCGGAGACTCTCAAAAAGTTCCTGCTTGAGCACGGCGCCGCGGAGGTGACCTGCTCTGATATCCACGATGAAGCCATCCGGGAACGGATCGCTCACGGCGATTTCGACCTGCTCATCCCGATGGGCGGGGATGGCACCGCGCTGCGCGCCGCCCGCCTGGGTGCCCCGGCCAGCATCCCGATCCTGGGCATCAACCTGGGTCGCTCCGGATTCCTGATGGAAATGGGTCCGCGTAACTGGAAGGAATTTATCCCGCGCCTCTTCACCGCAGAATACCGCCTGGAAAGCCGCATGCTGCTGAGTGCCGAACACTTCCGCGGCAATGAAAAGCTTGGAGCCTGGGACGTGGTCAACGAGGTGGTTGTCTGCCGCGGGCAATACGTCCGCCCCATCAACCTGGCTGCCAGCGTGGATGGCTTCCCCCTGGCCAACTACCTTGCCGACGGGCTCATCGTGGCAACCCCCACCGGTTCCACCGCCTACTCGCTGGCTGTGGGTGGACCCATCCTGCCGCCGGACTTGCGCAGCATCCTGATAACTCCGGTTGCGCCGCACCTCTCGCTCGACCGCGCCATCGTGCTTTCGGAGAGCGCCCAGGTGGAAGTGCGCGTGCAGAGTCGCCACGAGGCCGTCCTCAGCGTGGATGGACAGGCCGGTATCCTCATGGAGAACGACGACTTCATCCGCGTCAAGACAAACTCCCTCTCTGTGGAATTCGTGCGCTTCCAGGACCGGGGCGCCTTCTTCCGCTCGCTCACCTGCTCAATGGAGCGAAATTCCTGCATTGGATAAAAACATGACCGAACAAACCCCAACCACCTATTGTGCCAACCACCCCACCCGCGAGACCGTGCTGCGCTGCAACCGCTGCGATAAGTTGATCTGCACCGAGTGCGCTGTGCTCACCCCCACCGGGTACCGCTGCCGGGAATGCGTCCGCGAGCAGCAGAAGGTTTTCGACTCGGCCGTCTGGTACGATTACCTGCTCGGTTTCGGGATCGCCTTCTTCCTTTCCCTGGTCGCCAGTCTGATCTTCGCGGGCATCGGGATGTTCACCGGCTTTTTTGGTTTCATCCTCGCCGTCTTCGGCGGTCCGTTTGCCGGGGTGGCCATCGGCGAATCGGTGCGCTTCATCATCAAACGCCGCCGTGCCCGTTCGCTCTTCATGACCATCTTCGTTGCCATCATCCTTGGCGCGTTACCTGCGGTTATCTATTTCCTCTATTACTTCCTTACTTTCCACGTATATCTCTACCCGTTGATCGTGCAGGGCATCTATCTTTTTACCGCCGCGCCCACCGCTTATTACCGCGTTTCCGGTTTCAAGCTCGGTAAAAAATAAGCCATGCTGCAAAGCCTGCGGATCGAGAACTTCGCCATCATCCAGGAGCTCGAGCTGGGGTTCAACCCCGGCTTGAACATCTTCACCGGCGAGACCGGCGCGGGCAAATCGATCATCCTGGATGCCATCGAGGCGGTCATCGGCGGCAAGGCGGATGCCACCAGCATCCGCAGTGGTGCCACCCGCGCCAGCGTGGAAGCCTCCTTCGAGCTCTCCCCCGCCCTTTCCGCATCCGTGCTCGAGATCCTCAAGCGCGAGGAGCTGGAGGATGATTCCGGCACGCTCACCCTCAGCCGCGAGATCCGCCTGGAGGGGCGCTCCACCGGGCGGGTGAACGGGCGGGCGGTAAGCCTGCCGCTGATGCGCGAGCTGGGCGCGCTGCTCATCGATATCCACGGGCAATCCGAGCACCTTTCCCTTCTGACCGTCCGCAGCCACCTGGGACTGCTGGATCGCTTCGCCGATCATCCCGTCCTGCTGGATGCCTACCGCAAGGTCTACTCGCGCCTGCACGAGATCCGCAGGGAATTGAATTCCCTGCGCCGCTCCGAGCAGGACGCCCTGCGCCGCGCCGACCTGCTGGCCTTCCAGGTGAACGAGATCGCCGCCGCGAAGCTCACCCCCGGCGAGGAGGAGGAGCTTTCCGCCGAGCGCAGCCGGCTGGCCAACGCCGAATCGCTGGCCGAGCTTGCCCGGCAGGCAGTGGAGCTGCTGGATGAATCCACGCCCGAATCACAATCCATCAGCGATCTTTCCGGGCAGGCCGCCCAGGCGCTGAGTTCGCTTGCCCGCATGGATCCCGCGCAAGGTGCCATGGCCGAACAGGCGCAGCTCCTCACCGATACCGCCTCCGAGCTGGGGCGAAGCTTGCGCGCCTACCTGGAAACCATCGAGCCCAACCCGCGCCGCCTGGAGCAGGTGGAGGAGCGCCTGGAGCTGCTGCACACCCTCAAGCGTAAATATGGCGCGGATATCCCTGCCGTGCTGGTCTTCGAGCAGGAAGCCCGCAGCCAGCTCGATCTGATCGAGCACGCCGGGGAGCGCATCGCTGAGCTGGAATCCCAGGAGAACCTGCTGCTGATGGACCTTGCAGTCGCCGCGCGTGCCCTTTCCACCAGCCGCCACGCCGCTGCCAGCCACCTGGGCGAGGCGGTGGAGCAGGAGATGCACCAGCTTTCCATGCCCGGCGCGCGCTTTTCGGTGCAGATGCAGACCCGCGAGGATCCAGATGGGGTTCCCTTATCCGATACCCTGCGCGTAGCCTACGACGAGACCGGCACCGACCAGGTGGAGTTCCTCATCGCGCCCAACCCCGGCGAGGGGCTGAAGCCGCTGGTCAAGATCGCCTCCGGCGGCGAGACCTCGCGCCTGATGCTGGCCTTGAAGGAAGTCCTCGCCCGCGCCGATACCATCCCCACCCTGATCTTCGACGAGATCGACCAGGGCATTGGCGGGCGGGTGGGCTTCACCGTGGGCGAAAAGCTCTGGCGGCTGGGGCGCAGCCACCAGGTGTTCTGCGTCACCCACCTGCCGCAGCTGGCGGCCTTCGGGGATAAGCACTTCCGCGTCTCCAAGGAGCAGGAGGACGGGCGCACCCTCACCCGCGTGCAGGTGCTGGCAGGCGAAAAGCGCGTGGATGAGCTGGCGCTGATGCTGGGCGGGGTCACGGATGCCAACCGCCAGGCGGCGGTGGAAACCCTGACCATGGCCCACGCCCGCGCGGCGGAAACCTCCCCCGGCGGGACCCAGCGTTGATCGACCTCCTCTCCGACCTCAACCCCCAGCAGCGTGAGGCAGTCACCGCGCCAGATGGGCAGGTGCTCGTCCTGGCCGGACCCGGCTCGGGCAAGACGCGCGTGCTCACCCACCGCATCGCCTGGCTGATCCGCGAGCGCGGCATTCCCCCCTTCCATATGCTTGCAGTCACCTTCACCAACCGCGCCGCGCGGGTGATGCAGGAGCGCGTGCAAACATTGGTGGAGGGCAGCCTGGAGGGCATCTGGCTGGGCACCTTCCACTCGCAGTGCGCCAAGCTGCTGCGGCGCGAGGAGAACCTGCTGCCCTTCAAGCGCAACTTCGTCATCTTTGATGAAGACGACCAGCAATCCCTGGTCAAGAAGGCCATCCGCGAGCTGAACCTGGATGAAAAGCTCTACCGCCCGGCGGGGGTGCTGGCGGCCATCTCGAACGCCAAGAACCAGCTCATGGGTCCCGAGGATTTCCCCGCCCGCAATTACCGCGAGGAAGCCGGCAAGAAGGTCTACACGCTCTACCAGGAGAAGCTGGAGCAGAACAACGCCCTGGATTTTGACGACCTGCTGTTCTGGGCGGTGCGCCTGCTGGCCGACCACGCCGATATCCGCAATGCCTACGCCCACAAGTTCGAGCATGTGCTGGTGGACGAGTTCCAGGATACCAACACCGCCCAGTATGAGCTGCTGCGCCTGCTCTGCGAGCTATCACAGCAATATCTTCGTGGTCGGCGATGAGGACCAGTCCATCTACCGCTGGCGCGGCGCGGATTATAAGAACGTGCTGCGCTTCGAGAAGGATTACCCCGAATCGCCGCAAGATCCTGCTGGAGCAGAACTACCGCTCCACGCGCACGGTGGTGGAGACCGCCCGGGCGGTGATCGACCGCAACACGGCGCGCACGCACAAGAACCTCTTCTCCGAGCGCCCCGAGGGGCTGAAGATCACCCTGTATGAAGCCATCGACGATCACGCCGAGGCCGCCTACGTGGTGGATACCATCGCCGCAGCTCATTTCCTCCAAACAGGCGAGCGCGGGCGACCTGGCGGTGATGTACCGCACCAACGCGCAATCCCGCCTGCTGGAGGAAGCCTTCATCCGCTCCGGGATGCCCTACCGCCTGGTGGGGGCGCAGCGGTTCTATGGAAGACGCGAGATCAAGGACGTGATCTCCTACCTGCGCCTGGCTTCCAACCCGGCCGATGAGATCAGCCTGGCGCGCGCCATCGACGTGCCCCCGCGCGGGATCGGGGATAAGACCCTGACCACGCTGGCGCTGGCCGCCCAGCGGGCCGGGATGCCGCCGGGGAGGTGCTGCTCGATCTCGGCCGCAACGCGGACGGCTCCCGCTTCTGGGAGGAGTTCAAGGGCCGCGGGGCGGCGCTGCTGGCGGATTTCGGCGCGATGCTGGCGAACTGGCAGAAGCTGGCCGCGGAAGTGCCGCTGCCCGCGCTCTTCGATGCCATCGTCGCGGATACCGGCTACCAGGCCTACCTGGTGGATGGCAGCGAGGAGGGCGACTACCGCTGGGAGAACGTGATGGAGCTCCGCCGGCTGGCCTTCGAGTTCCAGGAGCTGGGGCTGATCCCCTTCCTGGAAAACCTGGCGCTGGTGGGCGACCAGGACACGGTCCCCGAGCAGGCCGAGGCGCCCACCCTGCTGACCCTGCACGCCGCCAAGGGGCTGGAGTTCAACACCGTCTTCATCACCGGGCTGGATGAGGGCTTCCTGCCGCACAGCCGCAGCCGGGATGATCCCGAGGAGATGGCCGAGGAACGGCGCCTGTTTTACGTGGGCCTCACCCGCGCCAAGGACCGGCTTTACCTGGTGCGCGCCGAGCAGCGCAGCGGGTATGGCGCGCCGGATTGGAGCAGCCCCTCGCGCTTTCTGGATGATATCCCCGCCAGTTTGGTCACCCGCAAGGGCATCTCGGAGAAAAGCGGCAAGGCCGGCGCGCAGGACGGAGTATTTCACCACCTGGACGCTGGACCGAGACCGGCAGCGCGCAGCCGGTGAAGGAAGTGGAGATGAAATACAAAGCCGGGATGCGGGTGAAGAACGAGAACTGGGGGGAGGGGCTGGTGGTGGATGCGCGCATCCAGGACGGCGAGGAGCGCATCGATGTGTTCTTCGATTCGGTGGGGTTCAAGCGCCTGATCGCCTCGATGGCGAAGCTGGAGATCGTGGGGGAATTCGAAATAATATATTTAATGAAGATCATTTATACTAATCAGAGTTATCAAATTATCTGAAGTAGAATCAAATTTAGAGTTAGTAATATTGTCCAATAAATCACAATGCTATTTTCTGTCGATTCCAATTATGATTAGAATCAATAACATGAACTTTAATTTTATAATCTCGTAAAAATATATAAGTTTCTGGATATCTGTTTTCTAAATTATCGGCAATTGCTTATTTAAGATTCTCCACATAATTCTTTCTCACGTGCTTAGGGCTAAGTAAATTGGTAAACGACTTGTGACATCTAATTAGATAATAATTAACACCATTGGGAATTGGTTCTTTTAAAAGATACCCTTGAAGAAATTTCTGTATTCTTGTCCAGGGGAGAACTGAACAAGTGCTTCGCGAAAACCGTAATTTGTTCAAATCAGTTCGACACATTAATAGGTTGGGCATCTTTGTCATAGTTCCAAGATTGACAAAATGCAGTAACAAATAATTTAAGCAGATTATCATTTCACTTATTCTGAAGAGAGCAGAAATTTCTGGTAGTTGAATGATTATTTTCTCGATAATTTGACTGAATACATGTAAAGCAGGGAAAATTCATTGTTAAATTTCGAATGGAAATGAAAATGATTTAAATAACTACCAAGATATCAATATTGAATGTTGGAAAACACAAACATAATTTTGATTTTCCAGCATTATTTATAGATCTAGGAATTCGAAATGCTTTCTATAAAAATCTCGTCGAAGCCAATAGTGTTTGAAGTATCTTTTCCCAGATTTATGGCAGGATTTTTTATTTGCTTCTACAAAGCAGTATGATTTACACTTCAACTAAAATAACTCTACATTACGTTTCTATTTTGAAATCGCGTATTGAACAGATCAAAAATTATCGAGGGATATTCGTAAATGGATAGTATAATCTTTGAAATAAAAGATCTTTATTCGTATGATCAATTGACGTACGAGCTGAAAGAAATATACATGGCTCATATTCCCATGAATGCGTTGAATGTCTTACTTTTCCATCAGAATAGTACTGAAGGTGATCCTACGCAATTCCTCGTACTCGCCAACTAGACCTATTAGCCACGTATCGAAGACCCAGCAATCCATTAGCTAAGCGTTTCTCAAATTCCTTCTTGGTTTACCTGCATTCTTTCATTAAATCAATATTAAGATACTTCAGGAAGGATCTGATTTCCCTATTGAAGGGATATAATCCTCGAGTAGGGGATTACGTTTCACCATGTGGAAAAGATGGTTAATGGCTTACATTTTATGTGTAACTCCAAGACAGTTCATAGGAAATGGACATTGAATTTTTCAGAAAGGCGTTTTGAAGCTCGTAATTGAATGAAAGAATTTTAATAATCATCACCAACAATCCCTGATGGAGTCATATATTTATGGCTTTTAATGCGCATGTAACCATCGAATTACCAAATTGGATAACTTCCGGTTTTTTGATTTGCCGAAATTGATAGAAGTAAGGGGATAATAACTTTGCGGAGCGCGTCTTAATTCGCTAGATTGGCTGAATTCTCATAAATCCTAATCGGTGAGTGATTTTTTTTGTGGATTGTTAAGAATGTCGGTACCCGTAATAGATCTTTGAGATATGACTCACGAACTATGATCTTGTAATCCAGCAGCATACACTTTGTTGATGTAACCAATAAACATTTGACCATTGTATTGCCGAAAAACCCCGAATTGATGTAGTTGATCTAGAGTCTATTTATTGAATTTAAAGATGATCGAAGTGGCAATTGGCTCACTTTAATTGAATTGATTTATATGAGTTTTTATTTTGTGAATAATCACCCGCCGATCTTCAGATATCTAACCGTTGAATAATCTTCAGGGAAATTACTTTTTGGATTGAATCGTTTTCACCGTCGAAAATAATCATTCCATAATTCGAATGCGTGTTTGATGAATCGTTACATTCATTTCTACCGTTTGTTGCTGAGTTTATTCTTCGTAATTCTGTAAACTGGTTATTCACTTATACATAGCTTTAATATATCCTACGGTAATTCGGTATCTATTTCAAAAATCAAGTTCGTTACAACCCTAAAGGTTAATGATTCAGACGATAAAAGGCACAAACATCCTGGTTCGTTTCATATACTCTTGATACTCGGAACCAAAAAAGCGAATGCATTCGGCTTCGTCCGCTTTGGCGGTTAAAACCAAAAATACCGTTGCCCCAAGCGCCAGCACCAATCCCAACCCGGATGGCGCCTTGAAGAATATCCCCCACGCGAGCAGCAGGAGCGAGCTGTAGAGCGGGTGGCGAATGTAGCGGTAGATCCCGGTGGTCACCAGGGTGGAGGTCTTCTCAAAAGCCAGGAGCTGGGGCTCGCCCTCCCGCTGTCGGGTGGGTTTTCCCCCGCTTCGCAGCGCGCGGACCCCGAAAACAAGCGGGACGATGCACCCGATGAGCAGGAACCAGGAAATGAGCTGGTGCCAGGAGAGCGGATCTTGAAACCAGACATCAATATTGAGCAGGAACAACGCCAGGATGAACTCCCAGGCGAAGAAACGGTAAAAGCCGTGCGAGCGGGGCGCGCGCAGGGAGGCGCGCGAGATATAAGCCAGTACGCTGGAGATAATTACGAAAACGACGATTTTCCACATAATCATCATCTACTATGAATAATAATCCCCGATATGCACAAAGTCCACCTTTCCACCTTCATCCCTGTGAGGTAGGTATCCCCTCGAGCTGCACTTTCGACGGTCACAGCCGGGGTGTTCACTCATCAATTTTTTCTTGGATACCTGTAAGTGGAAGCCTCCTTGCTGCTGCCCATTTTCTTTTTCCATGATCTATTTGAACCTGTCTTATAATCTAAATATGTGGATCACCTTTAGGCGCAGGTGATTAAAACAACAATTGAATAAGTGCCATCCTGAAGTTGTTTTCAGGGCAATCAATTTTTTTACGAGTATTCGGAACATTATCATGAACTTCATCGTCTCCATCCTGTATACTCAAATAGAGCAGGAGTAAGAAATGAGACCGATTAAATTATTTATAAGCATGCTTTTGGTCGTGATCCTGGCCGCCTGCACCACCCCCGCGCCCTCCCCCACGGTTTCCCAGGCAGAGATCGATAAAGCTTTGAGCGTGATCCTCACGGAAGGAGCCATGACCCCGGCGGATGCAACTGGCAATCCGTCCGCGTCCACAAGCACGCCAGCGCTGCCAACCGTGGCACCCACCGCGACCCCCAAGGGGGTGCAAACACCGCGACCCTGCTGCCAACCCAAACCTCCTATCCCACCTCCACCCCCTTCCCCTCCGTCACCCCGTTCGTGCTGCCCTCCCGAACGCCCACTGCGCTCTTCACCGCCAAGCCCAAGCCTTCGATCGCGATCCTCGCGGTGCAGAAAAACACCGCCGTGAGCGTTCAGGCGGAAAGCTTCTCTCCCGAGCAGGTGCTGAAGATCCGCATTGGGCCGTATGACACTTTCGCTTCGAAAGCAGTGGAGGTGGGCACGGTCAACTCCGGTTCGAGCGGAACCGTGAAATTCACGGCGCTCCTGCCCGCGGTGGTGCAGGATGTGGAGAAGGTCACCATCCGGCTGGATGGCGTCGATGGGGGAGGTGGCATACACCACCTTCACCAACCAGACCAGCGGCACGGTCCCGACCGTTTCAGCCACGGTGACCAGCGCCATCTGCCAGGTGTCGGTTTCACCAGCCCTGGGAACCGTGATGGGCCCGGGGACGGATTTCGACGCCGCCTGGACGGTGAAGAATATCAGCGGCAAGACCTGGGAGCTCTACACGACCGATTACAAGTACATCAAAGGCGCGGAAATGCAGAAGTTCGGCGATGCCTACGACCTCAATCAGGTGGTGGCGACCGGAGAGAAAGTGACCCTCACGGTGGATATGCTGGCCCCCGCTGACCCCGGCACCTATTCAGCCACCTGGGCGCTGGTCCAGGGGAACACCAGTCCTCTGCACCCTGCCGGTGAAGATCGTGGTGAAATAAGAGACCCATTCCCTCCCCAGCCCTTTCCAGGACGGGAGGGATTGGTTGGGGTGGGTCTCGTTTGACATTCCCCCCGCAATGGCGTATCCTTAACCCCAGAAAGCCTTATCCTACGATCCCGGAGGTTGCCGTGCCTGCCTTACCCGCCATGAACGACATCCTGGGTGTGATCCTGGGTGGAGGCAGGGGTACGCGCCTCTACCCGCTCACCCGTCAGCGTGCCAAACCGGCTGTACCCTTTGCCGGCAAGTACCGACTTATCGATATTCCCATCTCCAACTGCATCAATTCCGGCATTCACCACATTGCCGTCCTAACCCAATACAACTCCGTCTCCCTGCACCGCCATATCTCCAGCACATTCCAGTTCGATGCGTTTCATTCAGGCTGGATCCAGCTTTGGGCTTCCCAGCAGACCGTGGCTACCACCGACTGGTACCAGGGTACCGCGGATGCTGTCCGAAAACAGCTTTTCGAGATCCGCGCTGCCCGCACCCCCTACGTGATGATCCTTTCTGGGGATCAGCTCTACCGCATGGATTTTGAAAAGATGGCCCGTTTTCACTGGGAGAGCGGGGCGGATGTTACCGTGGCTGTGCAACCCGTTTTTGCCGAGGACACCGGGCGCTACGGGATCCTGAAAGTGGATAAAGAGAACCGCATCACTGCCTTTGCCGAGAAGCCGAAGGACCCCGAACTGCTTAAGAAAATGGTCAGCCGGGATGACCAGCGCCGACCCTATCTTGGCTCGATGGGGCTGTATCTATTCAATACCGAGATACTCTTCGAGCTGCTCGAATCCAGCTCGTTTAGTGACTTTGGAAATCACATCATCCCTGGCGCCATCGATGTTTGCAAGATCATGGGCTATGGCTTCGACGGATACTGGGAGGATATCGGCACGATCCGCTCCTTCTACGAGACCAACCTTTCGCTCACCATTCCCAACCCGCCCTTCGATTTCTTCGACCCCGACCGGCCCATCTATACCCACCCCCGCTTCCTGCCCGGGTCCACCATAACCAACAGCCACCTCGAAAATGTCCTCCTGGCAGAAGGCTGCTGCATTGAATCCGCGGATATTTCCCATTCCGTCATCGGGCTGCGTAGCCAGATTCATTCGGGCGTGTTAATAAAAAACAGCGTGATCATGGGCGCGGATTATTACGACCATCCCTGTTACGAATATTCCGACCCGGCCAAGGTGGCCATCGGTATCGGCAGTGGCTGCCAGATCGATGGCGCGATCATCGATAAAAACGCCCGTATCGGTCGTAACGTGATCATTGAGCCCTTCCCCCATGATGTCGAAGTGGATGCCAATGACTACGTTATCCGCGAAGGGATCGTGATCATCCCCAAGAACGCGTTGGTGCCGCCCGGCACAGTTATAATTCCGGGACAAATTTAATCCAAAAAAGGAACCTGACGAGATGAAAGATCCCGCCACATCCGCCAGCGGCAAGCTGGTTTCTGAACCCGCATCCCTAACCTGGCACGCAGCCTCCTCCTCCGAGGTGCTCGATCACCTGGAGACGATGGAGCAAAGCGGGCTCAGCTCCGCCGAGGCAGCCGAGAGGTTGGCGAAATACGGCCCCAACCAACTTACCGAGAAGAAGGGAATGTCCTTCTTCCAGATGGTGCTCAACCAGCTTAAGAGCTTTGTGGTCATCATCCTGATCGTCGCCGCGCTCGTCTCCGCCATCCTGGGGGAGTGGGTGGAGGCTGTGGCGATCCTGACCATTGTGGTACTCAACGCCATCCTGGGGGTGGTGCAGGAAAGCAAGGCGGAAGAATCACTGGCAGCGCTCAAGAAGCTGGCCGCGCCGGAGGCTAACACGATTCGCGATGGCCACCAGGTGCGCGTGCCGGCTCCGCAGCTTGTTCCGGGGGATATCGTCCTGCTGGAGGCCGGCAACTTCATCCCAGCGGATATCCGCCTTCTGGAAGCAGTGAACTTGAAGGTGGATGAGGCATCGCTCACTGGTGAATCGCTGCCGGTGGAGAAGAATGCTGCCCTGGTGCTGGATAAGGATATCCCCCTGGGCGACCGAAAAAATACCGCCTTCATGGGAACCGTGGTCAACTACGGGCGGGGGCGCGGCGTGGTGGTCAGCACCGGCATGCACACCCAGCTCGGGCTCATCGCCAGCATGCTCCAATCGGTGGAGGAGGAGCAGACCCCCCTGCAACGCAAGCTGGACGCGCTGGGGAAAACCCTCGGTTATGCCTGCCTGGCCATCTGCGCCATTGTCTTTGCCGTCGGCTGGCTGGAGGGCGGCGACCCGCTGGCGATCTTCATGGTGGCGGTCAGTCTGGCCATCGCTGCCGTGCCTGAGGGACTACCGGCCATCGTCACCATCAGCCTGGCGCTGGGCATGCAAGAGATGATCAAGCGCCATGCACTCATCCGCAGGCTCTCCTCGGTGGAGACGCTTGGGTCGGCCACCGTTATCTGCTCGGATAAGACCGGCACGCTTACCCAGAATGAGATGACCGTCACGCGCATGTGGGTGGATGGCACCTTCGTTTCCATCTCCGGTACCGGTTATAAACCGGGCGGGGATTTCCTGGTGGACGGCAGGAAAGTGGACGTGAAAGATTACCCGGGTCTGGGCAACGCGCTCTGGCTTGGCGCGCTGAATAACGATGCCCGCCTGGAAGAGGTGCGCGAGGAGGGTGGCGAACCCGTCTGGCGAATCGTGGGCGATCCGACAGAAGGCGCGCTGGTGGTGGCGGCTGCCAAAGCCGGCTGCCTGACCCGTGAATTGGATAAATCCTACCCGCGCGAGAATGAAGTCCCCTTCGATTCCGTGCGAAAACGCATGATCACGATCCACACCCTGGAGGCGCCTTCTGCGCAGGATATCTCCCCCTTTGACGAAAGCCACAAACGCAAGCACTTCGTGGTCACCGTAAAAGGTGCGCCGGACCTGATCCTGGACCTGTGCAGCAAAACCCGCCAGATGCAAAAGGGCGACCATCCCATGGATGAGACCAGGCGGAAACAAATGCTGGACGCCAACGACACCCTCACACAGGACGCGCTGCGCGTGCTGGGTGTGGCCTACAAGGTGGTGGATAAGATGCCCGCGGGATTGGCGCCGGAGGAACTGGAGCAGGACCTGATCTTTGCCGGGCTGGTGGGGATGATCGACCCTGCCCGACCCGAGGTGCACCCCGCGCTGGAAAAGGCGCGCGGCGCAGGTATCCGCACCATCATGATCACCGGGGATTTTCCCAACACTGCCCGCGCGGTGGCGGAATCCATCGGTCTTCTGCGCCCGGGGCACAAGGTGCTATCCGGCGCGCAGCTGGATGAGATCGATGACTCCATGCTCAAGAAGGAGGTGGAGCAGACCGACGTCTTTGCCCGCGTCTCGCCCGAGCACAAGATGCGCATCGTGGATGCCCTCAAGGCCAACGGTGAGGTGACAGCCATGACCGGCGACGGGGTCAACGACGCACCCGCCATCAAGCGCGCCGATATCGGCGTCTCGATGGGCATCACCGGCACCGATGTGGCCAAGGAAACAGCCGATATGGTGCTGACCGACGATAACTACGTCAGCATTGTCTCCGCGGTGGAGCAGGGCCGCGTGATCTACAGCAATATTCGCAAGTTCGTTTATTACCTGATCTCCTGCAACATCGCCGAAGTGCTAATTATTTTCATCCCCACTGCCTTTGGCAAATTCCTTTTCCCGGAAATGGCTGCGCGCGGTATTCTCTCGCCCCTCACTGCCATCCAGCTTCTGTGGCTTAACCTGGTGACAGATGGCGCCCCAGCCCTGGCTCTGGGCACCGAAAAAGGCGACCCCGACCTGATGGAGCAACCTCCGCGCCCGCCCAGCGAGCAGATCATCAACCGCTTTATGCAGTGGGGCGTGGCTATCCAGGCCGTGGCGATCACCGGCACAACCCTGCTGGCATTCAACCTGGGTCTATCTCACTCGCAGCCCGAGTTTGCAGAGACGATGGCCTTTGCCACCCTCTCGATCTCGGAACTACTTCGGGCTTACACTTCCCGCTCGGAGCGTTACCCGCTCTTCAAGATCGGTGTTTTCGGCAACAAGTGGATGAACCTGGCAGTGGGTGCATCGCTGGTGATGATCCTGGCAGTGATCTATGTCCCCTTCTTCAATGGCATTTTCAACACCCTGCCAATGGGCTGGAGCGAGTGGGAGATCATCCTGCCGCTGGTGTTGGTTCCCTCCATCGCTGCCGAGCTGACCAAGTGGGTGGCAGCCCGGATGCAGAAACGTCAAATGATGGAATCAACAGCGGGTTGAAATCGCAGGGATTAATCAAAAGCCCCGCAGAGAGACGCTCTGCGGGGCTTTATTAATTGCGGGAAATCAATTCGTTGATGGTGGAAACATCCCCTCCAGGGAATACTCCATTGCGATCGTATGGCTGCAGCGTCCCCGACTGGCATAGAAATCGCAATCACAGGTCATCACCCCATCCTTAAAGCGTACAGTGTGGGTGCTATTATCACCTTCCACCGCAACTTCGAAGGTCTGGAAGTGGATACGCTGGTCGCGCTCCTCGGCGTACCGTTTGCCTTTCTCGATCTTGCTGATCATGCCGGAGTCCATGAGTGATTCTCCTTTGAGTATTTAATCAAAAAGGCACGCAAAAAGCGCGTGCCCTGCTAGTCAAACTGGATTGTGCCAAAGAATCGCATGGGATTGCAGTTCCTTGAAAGATAATAATACAGCTCGCGTGGAATGTCAACGGCTTTTCAGCATTACCAGGGCGTCTTCCTTATCGCTGTAATACCCCGGCCAGGTTTGAAAGCGGCGATATCCCAGGTGTTCATAAAGTGAAATTGCAGCGGAGTTGGAACGCCGCACGCACAACTTCACCGCAGGCTGCTGCATGGCTTTCTCGCAATCCAGGATCAATTTCGAGGCAATCCCCAGCCTGCGGAATTCAGGCAGCACACCGATGGTGGTGATCCAGCCAGTTTCCTCCCATGGTTTGGGCTCACCGGCTATAAAACCTGCCATTCGCTCTTGTGCAACTGCCTTTATACGCACAATACCCGGAAACGAAAGCACCCCAATAAGGTCGATCAGTGGCCAGGCATCCGGACCGAAGCAGATCTGCTCCACCTGGCGTAGGGTGGAAAGATCGCGCAATCCGGCGGGTTTATAGTCCACCTGGGGGGGAAGCATGGGCTGATTATACCCGCGTGAACGAACTGACCGGCCGGTAAGAGAATCGATGCTCGGGGCAGGGACCGAGCCCTGCCAGCGCTTCCCGGTGACGGGCTGTGCCGTAGCCTTTGTGGCGTGCGAATGCATAACCCGGGTACTCTTTGTCGAACTGCACCAGGATCGCATCCCGGCAGGTTTTCGCCAACACCGAGGCGCAGGCGATGGAAAGCACCAGACTGTCACCTTTGATGAGTGCCGTCTGGGGGACGGGCACGCCGGGCAAGCGAACGGCATCAATAAGCAGGTGCTTAGGGAGCAGGCTCAGACCGTCCAAGGCGCGCCGCATGGCGAGGCGCGTGGAGGGCAGAATGCCGAGTTCGTCGATCTCGCGGCTGGAGGCCAATCCGGTGGACCAATCCAACGCGAGCACTTTGATCTGCTCTTCCCAAAAATCACGCTCGCGGGCAGACATCTGCTTGGAATCGCGCACGCCGGTCAGTTTATCCTGGATAGAAGGATCGGGGGGGAGGATCACCGCAGCAGCAGATACAGGTCCCGCCCAGGCGCCGCGCCCGGCTTCATCCAACCCGGCCACGTGGGTAAGCCCATATTCCCACAGGACAGATTCGGCAGCCAGGCTGGGTGTGAGGGAGGATTTCACTAATAAGAGGATTTATCCGTAACGTCCGCGCAGGGCGTTGAAGCGGATGGTGATCAGGTCAAAAAACATGCGGAAGGAATCGCGGAACAACCGTACGCGGCTATCCGGGTTGAAATACCAGGGGATCGGCACCTCGGCGATCTGGAATCCCTTGCGGCGGCATATGAAGAGCACCTCCACGTCGAAGGACATGCCTTCCAGGGTCTGCAGGGGAAAAACTTGCGCGGCAATATCTCCGCGAAACAACTTGAATCCGCACTGCGAGTCCTGCAGCCCGGGCAGCGCCATTATGCGCACCATCAGGTTGAACGCGCGGCCGATAAAGTGGCGATAGCCAGGTTCGTTATAGCGAACCGCGCCGGAGGCTTCCCGTGAGCCGATCGCAACCTGCACGCCGGGCAGGAGGGTCGGCATGAATTTCTGGATCTCGGTGATGGGCATGGAAAGATCGGTGTCGCAGACGAAGCGGTACTCCCCGCGTGCTTCCAGCATCCCGCGCTTGACGGCCAATCCCTTGCCGCGCTGTTCTTCATGAATGACTTTGAGCGGGGGGAAGGTATCGGCGAAGCGCTGCGCCAGGGGAAAGGTGCCATCGGAGGAGCCGTTTTCAACAACGATGACCTCCGAGGTGTAGGTCTGGGCTTTCAGGAAGGCTGCGATCTGCTCCAGCGCCGAGGGCAGACGCGCCTCCTCGTTGTGGGCGGGAATGATGATCGAAAGGTAAGGGGTTTTCTCTGGCGCGGCAGCCATCTTCACATCCGCGATGATTATACAGCCCAGTTAGCGTGGCGGGTAAGCGTTTTGAGGGTCACAGGAGCGGAACAGACCCCAGGTTCTCTCCATTTCCGGCGGCGGCGGTGAGCAGCATTTCGCCTTCCTGGAAGGACACTACCTGCAGTTTTTCAAAGATCTTGAATTCGGTGCCCATGCCGAGGATACGCTCACCTGTGAAGTAGTTGCAGCCGGATTTGATCAGTTTCACCAGGTCGTCGCGCTGGATGAGCACCACATCTGAAAACGTTGTGCCCCTGCGCTGGTAAGCGCGCACATAAGCCACTTGGCCATCCTGCGCGTAATGGACTATTTCCACCACTCCGTCAATTCTTTCTTTCGTCATAAAAAACCTCTCCAAAAAATCACCGCCGCGATTCCACGGCGGATTTTTTAGTCGGGGTGGGCGGACTTGAACCGCCGGCCCCCGCGTCCCAAACGCGGTGCGCTGCCAACTGCGCTACACCCCGGCCCGTAGAGTATAATCTGTCGGGACAGGCTACGTCAAGGAAGAGTATGATCACCAAACCCTTGCGCTGGATGCAGTTGGCCGCCCTTGCGGCGGTTTTTGTTATATCCGGCTGCCGCGTGGCGCCCTCCCTTACCCCAACAATCGCCCCAACTTCCACCTCTTTGCCCGGGCAAACCAGCACACCCACTGGAACACCCGTACCCCTTCCCACGCCAACTCCGCTGCCCTCACCGACCGTGCAGGATTGCCCCAGCCAGGCAAGTACGCTTAAGGATGATCAAATCACCAGTAAATTCCTGGGCGAAGCGCTGCAATTCCGAGTCTACCTGCCGCCCTGCTACACGAAAAACCCTGCCAAACCCTACCCGGTGCTCTACCTGCTGCACGGCCAGCAGCAGGACGCCACGTTGTGGGAAAATCTAGGTGCGATCACTGCTGTGGATTCACTCATTCAATCGGGCAAGGTTGAACCTTTCCTTATTGTGATGCCAACAGAGCGGCATTTCCTACTCGACCTGAAGGACACGGATTACGACCAGGCTATCGCAGAGGACCTGATACCGGCGATCGATGAAGAATACCCCACTTGCAGGTCTGGTTCCTGTCGGGCAATCGGGGGTATCTCGCGCGGCGGCGCTTGGGCAGTGCGTATCGGTTTTTCTTATCCACAGGAATTTCACTTCATTGGCGCTCACAGTCCGGCTGTCTTTGGCGGAGATTTATCCCGGCTGCCTACTTTGCTGAGGGGATTCAAACCTGAGGACATCCCGGTAGTGTACCTTGATACGGGACGAATAGATGATTACCGCGAGAGCGCAATCACTCTGGAAGGAATCCTGACCCAGCTCGGCGTGCCGCATGAGTGGCACTTGAATGAAGGGCAGCACAACTCTGAATATTGGCTTGAACATATGGCCGAATATGTCCTTTGGTACGGGCAGAATTGGCGATAAATATTTTATATTCCCCTGTTTGTAAAAAGTATAATTAGCCCATGTCCCTTTCCCGCAAGGAAGTCGAACACATCGCTGCCCTCGTCCGGCTGGAGCTGAGTGACGCCGAGTTGGATCTTTTTCAGCACCAGCTCTCTTCGATCCTGGATCACGTGAAATCGTTGCAGGGGTTGGATACGCGCGGGGTGGAACCTACCTCCGGCATCCTGAGCGCTCAACCCCGCTTGCGTGAGGATGTGCCTGACGTGGGATTGAAAACCGCGGAAGTGCTGTTAAACGCAAAACACAAAAAGGGTGACCAGTTCCGGGTGCCCCCGGTTTTTGGAGCGCGGGATGAGTGAGCTGACGGCGCTCGAGGTGCGGGAGCTTATCCCCCTTTTATCTGCAGGCAAGATTTCCAGCCTGGAATTAACCCGTGCCTTCCTCGAGCGCATCCAATCCCTTGAAGGCAGCCTGCACGCCTTCATCACTCTCACCCCCGAGCTGGCACTGGAGCAGGCTGCGCGCGCGGACCAACAAAGGTCAAAAGCGGGAAGCGGGCCGCTCCCGCCGCTGCTGGGGTTGCCAATTGTGGTAAAGGATGTGCTTTCAGTAAAGGGCGTCCGCTGCACCTGCGGGTCGAAGATCCTGGAGGATTACACCCCCCCCTTCACCGCCACCAGCGTGCAGCGCCTGCTGGAGGCCGGCGTCGTGGTGCTGGGCAAGACGAACACCGACGAATTCGCCATGGGTTCCTCCACCGAAAATTCCGCCTTCGGGGTGACGCACAACCCCTGGGACCTTTCTCGAGTCCCGGGAGGCTCCAGCGGAGGCAGCGCAGCAGCAGTGGCTGGGCGCCTGGCGCCTGCAGGGCTGGGAACGGATACCGGCGGCAGCGTGCGTCAGCCGGCTTCCTTCTGCGGGATCAGCGGGCTCAAACCCACCTATGGTCGGGTCTCGCGCTACGGCTTGATAGCCTACGGTTCCTCGCTGGATTCCGTGGGAGTGCTGGCGCACTCTGCGGAAGATATCGCGGCGCTTTTCCCGATGATGGCCGGGTACGACCCGCGGGATGCCACCAGCGCACAGGAACCAATTGAGCCCATCTCCCTTCAGGCGAGTGAAAATCTCAAGGGAGTGCGCGTGGGGGTTCCGGAGGAATACTTCCGTGAAGGTCTCCAAAAGGATGTGGAAAATGCCGTGCGAACCGCGATTGCGAAGATGGAATCACTGGGAGCCGAGATCCGCGCGGTGAACCTGCCGCACACTGAATTTGCCCTGCCGGTGTATTACCTGATCGCCCCCGCGGAGGCCAGCGCCAACCTGGCGCGCTTCGATGGTATCCGCTTTGGGATGCAGCCGGATGCGGATACGCTGCTGGAGCGGTTCGTGCAAGCCCGCAGCCAGGGATTCGGTCCCGAGGTGAAACGGCGCATCATGCTGGGCACCTACGCGCTCTCAGCCGGCTATTACGACGCCTTTTACCGCCAGGCGCAGAAGGTGCGCACGTTGATCAAACGCGATTTCGAGGATGCCTTCCGCGGTGTGGACGTGATCGCCGCCCCGGTTGCACCCACCACCGCGTTCCAGATCGGCGGTCACAGCGGCGACCCTCTGGCGATGTATTTGGAGGATATCTACACCCTGCCTGCCAACCTGGCCGGCATCCCCGCCCTGGCTTTCCCGGTCGGTTTCGATGGCGCCGGACTGCCTATTGGAATGCAATTAATGGGGCGTCCGTTTGCGGAAGAACAGCTTCTCGAATCCGTGCATGTTTTTCAGCAGCACTCCGATTGGCACCGGAAAACACCCCCCACCCTATAACTATAATTGCCACTTTTACATCAGACATCCGTATATCAGTGTGAAGAAAACCGATTCCGGAGGATTATTCATGACTGAAACGCACACAGAGAATACGGTCGTTTACGATTACAACAAGGGTCCCGGCTGCCTGGTACGCGGGCTCTGGTTCATTTTCATCGGACTCTGGCTGGGGGGTATTTGGAGTGTGATCGCCTGGATCCTGACCATCACCATCATTGGCATGCCGCTGGGGCTGTGGATGCTCAACCGCATCCCGCAGGTGATGACCCTCAAACCCGTGCGCACAGTCTCCACCGTCTCGGTGGTGAATGGAGTTCCGGTGATCACCCACCGAAATCCAAAACAGGTCTTCTTCCTATGGCGGGCGATTTACTTCATCCTGATCGGCTGGTGGTTCAGTCTGATCTGGCTGATGTTGGCCTGGTTGATCACCGGCTTCACCCTGGGGCTGGGATTGCCGCTGGCGTTCTGGATGTTCGACAGGGTGCCGGGGATCACAACGCTACAAAGGTAGGCGTGCTTTGTTGATTGGTTGATTCGTGAGGAGGCTGAGGCCAGCTCAACCATTCAACCTATCAACCTTTCAACTTTCTTGAACTTTCAATATATCCTGCGCCGTGCTACACTAGTTTAAAGCAAACTTATCCTGCGGCACGGCGCAGGAATTTGCTTCAACGGGGAGGCAGAAATGAACCTTATGGGGTTATTCTCTATCTCAGGTGCGGACCTGTTATTCGTCATCAGCGCGCTGTTGTTCAATCTGTTTATCATTGGTGTTTATATTGCCCAGAAATTGGGAAAAGCAGGTTTGGTGCACAAATTCGGGATCGCGCTGCTTTGTCTGACCATTCCGTTTCTGGTGGTTTTTATTTCTTTTCTAATAACGGGAAAACCAGCCTGGCAGTACCTGGTCTTCCTGGCGATCTTTGTCTACATGTTCCTGGAATGGCTCTGGGATTACCGGATGAAGATCGATTTCCGTTCGCAACCCAAACTGCATATCCCCTACATCATCCTCTTCTACTTCGTTCTTTTTGGCAATCTCAGAATCGCTTTCACGATTAGTCCCACATGGGGCTGGATCATATCCGTTTCCTTCTGGCTGTTGCTGGCGGCGTTGATCGTTACCCTGATTCCAGTGAGAAGACGCGCCAAAGAATAATCCCTGGAACGTTTTTCATTCAATTGGGTTATTAATGGCAGATGATTTCCCCCACGATTGGGGATAGAATCTTTTCACGAATGGACCTCTGCCGATGAAAAACCCTGCCCCTATTAAACACCCCACCCGCGAATTCATCTCCGAAGGACGCCGGATGCCAGGTTATTCATTTTTTGACCTGGTGCATGGGTTGGTTTACGGTTATTTTCCATACCTGTATATCGCCATTGGCAAGGGAGAGCACCCGCTAGGCCGGGCTGCAGGCAGGGTGTGGGGAACGTGGCGCAGGGTCTTCCCCGCCAGGCCAAAGCCCGAGGAGAAAAAAGGCGTCGGTTTTGCCGATACATATCACGGCAAGGCTATACCCCTCGAGACGGCCAAACAACTGGTATCCGTCAAGCAGGACCTGACCATCTCGTACCCCGAGCAGGTCATCCCTTACCCCCTGGCACGTGAGCTGATCCTGCACGATCCCGATCACATTATCGCACTCGATTGTCCCTGCCGGGCCTCCAAGGAAAACCCTTGCCAGCCGGTGGATGTGTGCTTGATCGTAGGCGAGCCCTTCGCCAGCATGGTTGCTGAAAGTCATCCCAGCCGCACAAAATGGATCACACCTGAACGCGCGCGCGAGATCCTTGAAGAGGAAGAACAGCGCGGGCACGTGCATCACGCCTTCTTCAAGGATGCCATGCTGGGGCGGTTCTACGCCATCTGCAACTGCTGCGCCTGCTGCTGCGGCGCCTTGCAAGCCCAGCGCAACGGCACCCCCATGCTGGCATCCTCCGGCTATCTCAGCCGGGTGGATGAAGCAGCCTGCCAGGGCTGCGGTACCTGCGGGGATTATTGCCAGTTCAGCGCCATCTCCGTGAAGGATGGGTATAGTGTTGTGGATGATGTGAAGTGTATGGGCTGTGGGGTGTGCGTCAGCCATTGCCCCAATGATGCCATGCGCCTGGAGCTGGCACCCTGGAAGGGACAGCCCATGACCTTGCCGGCAGAAATGTTGGCTATTTGAACGGTGCGCCCGGGTTATAATTTCAGCATGGAAATCAAATACTCTCTCACCCTGGATGATATGGTGGATTTGAACCTATTCCGCATCCGGATCCTTCCGGAAATTGCCAGACGCCAGAAGATGATGCGCTGGGGATACCTGGTGATCATGCTTTTCCTCACCATTGTGCTTTATTTGACCGGCATCGGCCTGGTGGTTTGCCTACTGATGGTGGCCATCATCGTCGGTTTTTTCTTTTATTTCCCGCAATATCAGAAGCGGCAATTGCGCCGGATGCTGTATAAGGATTACAAAGACCCAGAGAGGGAGAAGGTGCTAAAGGATCGGTTGGCGGTCACCGATGACATAGGCATCGAATTGACCACCATCAAGGGCAAGCGCCGTTTCGGGTGGGGGGATTTCGCGACCGTTGAGCGCAAGCCCGACGCCTTGTTTGTGCTCTTCAGTGATAAAAACTCCTTCACGATCACGCGGAGCGGGGTGACGGAAGGCGATTATGACGCTTTTGTGGAGGAGATTGCCCGCAAATCCGGCAAGGGTGAGATCATCGATCTTCCCGCGGCCTGATACGGACAGGCGAAGGAACCAGCATTTTCAACCCCGGGATGAGTGCCGGGGTTTTTTGTTGGTAGTCCAGGTAGGCTCCGCCAAATTCCTGCGCCAGCTTGCGTTCTTCAAAAACCATCCCGATCAAGAAATAACTTGTGACGCCAATGGCGAAAGCAAGTGAATTCACGGTCAATGAGGGGGAAAACCAGAGCACAACAAGGCTGAAGGTATAGATCGGGTGCCGGACCAGGCGGTAAAGCCCACCGGTCACAAGTCTTGCAGATCCAACAGAACCCTCTTCGGAAAAGAGCTGGCTCACGCCTGCAAAGGAAAAGGCTCCCGTTTGCATCACCGCAAGGACCACCGCCAGAACGCCGCCGAGTTGTACCAGGCGAAAAATGCTGTTCCAGGGAGTGGGCACGCTCCATAGCGGTTGATCCGGTGAAGTTGCCAGCAGCCATACAATTGGCAGTAGGGTAAGGACTGCTATGAGGTTATAGAGCAGACGGTACCAATGGTTGTAGTAGCCTTCGCCAAGGACCCATTTCATAATGTCCTTTCCTCGATGCGAAGCCATGATTGAATGGAACAATCCGTAGAGAGCCATGGAGAAAAGAATAGGGAAAAAACCGGTTTGAAATAGCTGCATCTCGCCACCTTTATAAAGTTTGGATGCGGATCTGAACTAAAAGTTGCTTATTGGATTGAGTTTTTCGATAAAAAGAAAGGGCGGGCTTGAGCCCGCCCTGCCGAATTCATTTGATGGAAAAGCACCTAATACTACGGCAGCACCTGGTGCGGGTTGATGAACGCACCGTTCTGGCGGATCTCGAAATGGATGTGCGGACCGGTGGAATTGCCGCTGCTGCCTGCCGCCCCGATGAGAGACCCCTGTCCCACACGCTGCCCACATCGTACGTTGACCGAGCTGAGGTGGGCGTAGAGTGTATGGAAGGTTGCATACGTTGTATCGTGCTCGATGATGACCGTGTTGCCATAGCCATCCGTGCGCCCCCCGGCAAAGACGACCACACCTGAATCAGATGCGTAGACTGCGTCACCAACATATGCGGCGATATCGATGCCGAGGTGGCCGCCCCAAAAATCGTTTCCCGAAATGGCGGTGGTGTTGCTGGGCCATATGAACGTGCCTGTGCCGGCGTAAAAATCGTCCGGGATGGCGCACTGGTTGTTGATGGAGCGGGTTGCACCGGATTTCGGGCTGTATGCGATGGGCACCACCCACTGAGTGAATTCACTTTTTCCACCGGGGATCATCACATACTGATTTGGTTGGATGACCGGGTTGGTCATATCAATGTTGTTTCCCGGCCACATGAGAATATCCTCGGGGGTGACGTTATATTTCCCGGAGACGCTTTCCAGGGTATCCCCCTCCTGCCAGAGGTAATAAATGCCATCCACAGGGGGAATGTTTAATTGCGAACCCACAGAAATATTCTGTGGATCATCCTTCAACACCGAAAAATTGGACCAGAGCACAGATTCAGGCTTGAGCTTATAGTGGTTGGCGATACCGAAAATCGAATCACCCTTCTCAACCACATACGTTGTGGCAAACTCGCTACCGCGGTCGGGTCGTGTGGTGACGGGATTGGCCAGACGGATAAGCGCATCGCCTGCAACAGTGGGCTGGAACTCTGGCAGAGGGACACTGAGCGGAGAAAGCGTGCTGGCGGGTTCGGTGGAGGTGGAAGCAGCGGTCGGGATCACTCCGAAAAACTGCAGAATGACGACCACCAGGATCAAACCGACAATGCCCACGCCAGCCCAAGCCAGCCAGGGAGAGAAATCCCGTTTGGCGGGTTTCTCCGGGGCAGGTTTGGTTTCCATGGGCGGGGATTCCGGTTCCTTTACCGGCGAAGCCGAAGGTTTGGGTTCCTTTACCGGATCGACTGGGGGTTTGGGTTCTTTTTTGGTTTCAACCTTTAATTTCACGGTTCCTCTGTCAGATTTTCCAGGAATTCCTGGTTGTTTTTGGTACGTTGCATACGCTGCAGGATTGCCTCGGTGGCTACCGCCGGATCCATGCCGGCACCCTGGGGGAGCTGGCCGATCATCTGCAGGTACATCCTTCGCATCAGCCAGACGCGCTGGAGAATATCGGGGCCAAGAAGCAGCTCCTCGCGGCGGGTGGAGGAACGTTCAATATCAATGGCGGGGAAGATACGCCGCTCCTGCAAACGCCGGGAGAGGTGCAGCTCCATGTTGCCGGTACCCTTGAATTCCTCGAACACCACATCATCCAACCGCGATCCAGTATCCACCAGCGCGGTGGAAAGGATGGTGAGCGAGCCGCCGTTTTCGATATTGCGTGCAGCGCCGAAAAAGCGTTTTGGGGGGTACAAGGCGCTCGGATCCATACCGCCCGAAAGGGTGCGCCCGGAGGGGTTGACCACCAGGTTGTAGGCCCGTGCCAACCGGGTGAGCGAATCCATCAGGATGACCACGTCGCGGCCGATCTCCACCAGGCGCTTGGCGCGCTCCAGGGCGATCTCTGCGGATCGAACGTGCGAGGTAACGGGCTCGTCGAAGGTGGAAGCCACCACTTCTGCATCCACCGAGCGGTCCATGTCAGTGACCTCTTCGGGACGCTCGCCGATGAGGGCGATGATCAGGTGTGTTTCCGGGTTCTTGATGGAGATCGAATTGGCGAGCTGTTTGAGGATGGTTGTCTTGCCGGCTTTGGGGGGCGAGACGATCATTCCACGCTGACCGCGCCCAATGGGAGCGATGAGATTGATGAGGCGTGAGGAAAGGATATCCCGGTCAGTTTCGAGGTCGAAGCGTTTATCCGGGAAGACCGGGGTAAGCGATTCAAAATTCACACGCTTTCGGGCTTCTTCAGGGTCGAGTCCGTTGACCGATTCCACCTTGAGCAGACCGTAATGCCGCTCGGACTCACGCGGCGGGCGCACCACCCCCAGGACGAGATCACCATTCCGCAGGTCGTATCGGCGGAGCTGCGCTTGCGAGACGTAAACGTCATCCGGTCCGATGGCGTAATTCTGACGCAGGAAGCCGATGCCCTCCGGCATGATCTCCAGCACCCCGCCGCGCATCTCGATACCCTCCTTTTCCGCTTCCAATTGGACGATGCGGACGATCAGGTTCTCCTTCTTCAGGCGGTTGGTGTCGGGCACGTTGAGCGCCTTGGCCTGGTCGCGGAGGGTGGCAAGCGGAAGATTTTCTAGTTCAAGTATGTTGAGCATATCAAAATGACCCCGGATGGATTCTGGTGGTGTAGGCTTAAAAATCAAGCCTGTTCTGCCTGTCTGTGCAGGCGTTTGAAAGAGCGATTGTCATGAACAGTTGGGATTGTCTTTGGGCTGCCGGCATCTCTGCCCGCAACTCGTGCTACGAATTCATTTGCCTCGAAGGTTTAAAGATTATAGCATGCCAATTTGTATCCTGCAAGCGCATTTTACGCCTGTCAAGGGTTGGGAACCAGCAATTTCCACCCTGTTTCAGACCTGGATGGTGCGCATGGCGGACCAGGTATCGTCAATGGATATCATCGAGTTCGCGGTCATCGAAATGGTCTGCACATACCGCCAGATGATATCGCGGTTAACGTCAGTCTTTATCCCCGAGGTACCCTTGGGATACGTGATCCAGACCGGGACCCTGGGTGAGAGAACAGGGTGAAGCTCTGCCAGGGCTTTCTCCAGCGCAGCCTGGTTCTTAATGAAAACCTGAACCACATGAATGGGCGGTTGTGGCTCGCGCAGAAGGATCAACCCCTCTGGCAAGGAACCCATAGATTCCACGTAACCAGGGGGATCATTGATCAACAGAAAGCGGTAATCCTTTTTCAGGAACAAGCGCTCGGAGATGGGTTTTTCAGACATAATTTCGCTCTCCTCCCAAACAAGGAGGTTATCGGATCACCAGCACAGCCTTGTTTACAAATTCCATCAACCAGCCTGGTTCAAGCCCAAATATGAAGACTGCCGCGGCGGAGATCAGAGTGATCACGGTCAGCCAGATATCCCTGCGGATGCGCGGCTCGCCGCCGGAGGAGAACATTTTAAAGATCACGCGAAGATAGTAGAAAACGGAAATCACCGAGACCAGCACACCAACCGCCGCCAGCCATGGGTATCCGCCATCCAGCACGTCGGTGAAGATGTAGTATTTTCCCCAGAACCCAACTGTGAGCGGCACACCCGCAAAAGAGAGCAGGAAGAGTGTCATGCAAACGCCCAGCCAGGGATATTTCCGCCCCAGCCCGGTGTAGTCTTCGATCTCCAGCCCCTGGGCGTCGTTTTTCTCGACCGCGATGACCACCGCCCAGGCGCCGAAGGAGGTGAGGGCGTAGGCGATGAAGTAAAACACCATGGCTGAAACGATCTCGTTTGTCAACGCCTTATTGCCGTACGGGACAAAAGCCATCAAGAGGTACCCCGCACTGGCGATGCTGGCGTAGGCCATCAGCCGCTTGATGTTCTTCTGGGAGACGGCCGTCAGGTTGCCCAGCAGCATGGTGGCCAGCGAGAGCACCACGAAAACCGCGGTGAGATCCACGGAGTAGATGGTGAAATCCTCCAGGAATTCCCGGATCAGCGCGCCGAAGGCAGCGATTTTGACCCCCACAGCCATAAATGTAGTCACTGGGGTGGGTGATCCCTGATAGACATCCGGCGCCCACATGTGGAAGGGCACCGAAGCGACCTTGAATCCCAGTCCCACCAGCAGGAATCCTGCCCCCAGCAGCATGAGGGTGGGGTTAAAGAGCGTAGCACTCTCAACGCGATGAAGAATCTCGGGGATGTTGGTGGTTCCGCTGGCGCCGAAGACCAGGGCAATGCCGTAGAGTAAAAATCCGCTTGCAAACGCGCCGGTAAAGAAATATTTAAGGGCAGCCTCCTCGGAATCCACGCGCGGGCGAGCGAAACCAGCCATCACGTAAAGCGGGATGGAGAGCAGCTCCAGGCCGAGGAAGAGGGTGATCAAGTCGTTGATCTGCGAAAGCAGGATCATGCCGCAGACCGAGAAGAACATCAGACTGTAGAGCTCGCCTTTCTCGATCTTCATCCGGCGCATGTAATCCACCGAGAGTGCGGTGACGACCAGCCCGGTGAGCATGAAGATCATCGTCAGGGTCACGCTGAAGCCATCCACAACCAGCATGTCGTTGAAGGCGGTTATCCCCAGGGGGATGCCGGGGATGGAAAACTGCCGGAACGCCAGCACCAGACCAATCGCGAACCCCAGAGCAGCTAAAATGGCAGTGATGCTCTTGCGGTTTTTTGGGATCCAGAGGTCGACCAGAAGCAGGAAAATCGCCCAGGTGGCGGTGAAGAGCAGGGGAAGAGTAATCTGAAGATTCATGTTCATCATTCGGTATTCTCTCCCTAGGGGATGGCAGCCAGGATCTGGGCAGCCGAGGCGTGGATCAGGTTAAAGAAGGGCTGCGGGTAGAGCCCGATCCAGAAGATCATCAGGATTATGGGCGCCAGGATCAGGATCTCGCGCTTATCCAGGTCGGCAAGCTGCTGGTTTTCTGCGTGGGTAACTGGCCCGAGGAAAACCTTCTCGAACATGACGAAGAGGTACGCTGCCGCCAGGATCACGCCGAAAGCAGCGATCACCACAAACCAGGGCTGGGCCAGATACAAGGACTGGTAGGCGCCCATGAGGATGTTGAACTCGCCGGAGAAACCATTGGTGGCCGGCAGGGCGGCGGAGGAGAGCATCACCACCAGCGCCAGCGCCCCAAGGATGGGCATCACCTTCCAGATGCCGCCAAAATCGGCAAGTTGACGGGTGTGGCGGCGCTCATAGAGGAACCCGACGATCAAAAAGAGCGCCCCGGTACTGAGCCCATGGTTGACCATCTGCAGGATACTACCTTCCAGGGATTGGCTGGTGAGGGCAAAGATGCCCAGCACCACAAACCCCATATGGCTCACCGAGGAGTAGGCCACCAGTTTTTTTACGTCTTTCTGTGCCAGCGCGACGGAAGCTCCGTAGATGATGCCGATCACAGCCAGGACTGCCAGCCAGGGACCCAATTGGCGGGTTGCCTGCGGGAAGAGTGCCAGGTTGAAGCGCACCAGCCCGTAGGAGCCCATTTTCAGCAGGATCGCGGCCAGGATGACGGAGGCGGCGGTGGGGGCTTCCACATGGGCATCTGGCAGCCAGGTGTGCAGCGGAAAGAGCGGCACCTTGATGGCAAACGCCAGCCCAAACACGATGAAGAGCGCCATCTGCGCCGAGGCGAAGGTCTGCCTCTGCGCGGCCAGCTCGGGAAGCGAGTAGGTGCCGGCAGCGGAGCCGATAAAGATGATCCCCAGCAGCATCAGCACCGAGCCGGCCATGGTGAAGAGGAAAAACTTGAAGGCGGCATGGACCCGGCGCTCGCCCCCCCATATGCCGATCAGGAAGTACATCGGCACCAGGGTAAACTCCCAGAACACATAGAAGAGCACCATGTCGAGGGAGAGAAAGACGCCCATCATGGCCATTTCCAGCAGGAGGAAGACCAGCATAAAGGCTCTCACATGCCGGTCGATCGATTTCCAGGTGGCCAGGATGGCGAGGGGAGTGATGAAAGCCGTGAGCAGCACCAGCAGGATGTTAATCCCATCCAATCCAAGGTGAAAATTGATGGGAATCCCGTTTATGGAGAACCAGGGGATATCGATCTGCAGTTGGGCATCTGCGCGGGAAGGATCATATAGGGTGAGTACCCAGATGGACACAGCGAAAACGGCCAGCGAGGTTACCAGCGCGATCCAGCGGTTGGCGGTCCGGCTCTCTTCCTTGTGAAACAGGATAAAGATGATCCCGATCACAGGCAGGAAGGTGAGGATCACCAGCGGGTTTTGAAAAGCATTCATAAACAATCCTCGCGCTGCATCTCTTTAATGAAGGAGTAAATAGCCGATCAGGATCACCGCTCCGAAGAGCACCGCCAGCGCATAGGTGCGCACATACCCATTCTGAATTTTCCGCAGTTGACCGGAGGTCCACTCGGTCACGCTGCCGATCCCCTCAATAAAACCATCGATAACCTTGTGGTCGATGACTGCGGAGAGCCAGTCGGAAACCCTGTAGTATGGTCCAACGAAAATTGCCTGGTAGGCACGGTCGAACCAGCGTTGCTGCAGGCTGGTGAAGAGCGGTCCGATCGCGCGCTGCAGTGGATCCACCTGCAGTTTCGCTTCGCGGACATGCCGGGCATAGAGCCATCCACCCAGAAGAATGCCCGAAATTGCCAGCAGGGATGCAACCATCATCACCCAGGGGACCATGAGGGAAGGATGAATGCCCTGCAGGGTATGCTCCAGCCAGTGCTCCAGGTAGTAGGACGGGAAGACGTTCAGCTCACCGCCCACCACCGAAAGCGCTGCCAAAATGATGAGCGGGATGGTGATGATGGCGCCACTTTCCACCGCGTGGTCAGCAGAGTGGCTGTGGCCGCGCCCAAAGAAGATCATCAGCACCTGGCGGGTCATATAGAAGGCGGTCAGCAGGGCAGTGATGCCGAGCAGGATGAATACTGGCGGGTAATGGCTGGCGGCAGTGAGGATCTCGTCCTTTGAGAAGAAACCGGAAAGCGGCACGATCCCGGCCAGCGCCAGCGCGCCAATCAAATAGACGGTGAAAGTGATGGGCATTTTGGCACGCAGGCCGCCCATGTTGCGCATGTCCTGGGGGTCATCCCCGGAGTGGGCGGCATCGGAGGCGGATGCCTTGTGCCCATGCTCCATACCCAGAATGACAGATCCGGCAGCCAGGAAGAGCAACCCCTTGAAAAAGGCATGCGTGGTCAGGTGGAACATGGCAGCCACCCAGGCACCCATCCCAGCCGCCGCCACCATGAACCCAAGCTGGCTGATGGTGGAATACGCCAGAACCTTCTTGATATCAAACTGGCCAACTGCCACGACCGCGCCCAGGATGGCGGTGAGCGTACCCACCCACATCACCGCCGCGGCGGAAGTAGGTGAGGCAATATACAGAGCCTGAGAGCGGACGACCAGGTAAACCCCGGCGGTGACCATGGTGGCGGCATGGATAAGGGCAGAGACCGGCGTGGGACCCGCCATCGCGTCCGGCAGCCAGACAAATAATGGAAGCTGGGCGGATTTGCCCGCCACTGCGAGGAGCAAAAGCAAGGTAATGGCCAGAAGGATCTGCGGTGAAGCCCCGGCCGCCTTCTGGAAGACCACTTCGAAATCCAGGCTGCCAAAAGTGGCTGCCATAAGGAAAATGGCCAGCAGCATGCCAAAATCCCCTACGCGATTGACGATGAACGCTTTTTTGGCGGCCTTGGCGTTGGCGGTGCCCTCGGCGCCTTTTTCAAACCAAAAGCCGATCAGCAGGTAGGAGCACAGCCCCACTCCCTCCCAACCGACGAAGAGCATGAAGAAGTTATTGGCGCTCACCAGTACCATCATGGCAGCGATGAAGAGATTCAGGTAGATGAAGAAGCGGCGGAAGCGGCTCGGGTCGCCGTTGTGGCGGACGTCGGAGTGCATGTAGCCGATGGAATAGAAGTGGATAAGCGTACCCACCCCCGCCACCACCAGCATCATCCACACCGAGAGGGTATCCACGCGGAAGGCCCATTCCAGGCGGATATTGTCAAATTGCGCCCACACAGCCAGCGGACGCACCACCGCTTCCGGGTTGGCCTTGAGCCCCAGACCGAGCAGAACCGCGACCACAAACGCCCCCAGTGAAGCCAGGACGGCGACCGCACCGACGAGGCCTTCCTTGAACCATTTTCCAAAAAGCAGGTTGATCCCCAGCCCAATCAGGGGGATGAAAACCACCCAGGGAACCAACTGCGATGCTTCAGGAATGGGCATGATCTTCTCTGCTCCTCAATTTTCGATCCTCAACCCTTCAGACTGGACATCTGGTCCACGTCCACGCTCTTTTTGGCGCGGAAAATGGCCACCAACAATGCCAGTCCAACGGCCACTTCAGCAGCGGCCACGATCATCACAAAGAAAACGATCAACTGCCCCGAGAGCACCCGGTAGTAGGCGGCAAAGGTGATGAACACCAGATTGGCCGCGTTCAGCATCAGCTCCAGCGACATGAACACCACCAGGGCATTGCTTTTAAGCAGCACCCCGATGACGCCCAGGCTGAATAAGATGGCTGAAAGAATGAGGTAATAATCAACTGGAACCATAATTCCTCTTTAGGGGGCGCTTTCCTCTTCCGGCTTGGGTTCGGCACTCCCGGAGCTAACCTCTTTTTTACCATCGCGGGTGAGGACGATGGCGCCGACCAGGGCTGCCAGCAGGATCAGGGAGGTTAATTCAAAGGGCAGGGCATACTTGGAAAAGAGTTCCACACCCAATTCGGTCGGGCTGGCGTAACCGGGTGCCTGCGCTGCGGGCACGGTCATGTTGCCATACCGGACGAAGTACGCCATTACAAGCTCCACCACAAAGATAGAGCCAAGGACGGCGGCGAAGACCAGGTGAGCTCGGCGGGGTTTGGCAGGCTTGAATTGCTCCCCTCCGAGCAGCATGATGACGAACAGGAACAACACCATGATCGCGCCAGCGTAGACTGCAATTTGACTGAGGGCAATAAAGGGTGCACCCAGGGTGAGGTAGATGACGCCAACGGTGGCGAAGTTGAGCACCAGGAAGAGCGCGGAATAGACCGCATCCTTGGTGATGAGAACGGCCGCCGCCGAGGCAACAGCCACCAGTGCCAGCACAGCGAAAACCAGGTAGGGGATGATCGTTTCAAAGGTCATAGTCAATCCACGGGATCTTTCATCTCCGGAACCGAGCGGGTGAAGACGCCGGGCGGGGTTTTCTGGGGGGTGGGTTGACCGCCCGGTGGAACCCCCTGCAGCAGCATTTCCTTGGGGTATATGGCGCTGGCACGGTCATAAAAGGTCAGTTCGTACTGGTCGCCCAGGATGATGGCCTCAGTCGGGCAGGCATCCTCACAGTACCCGCAGAAGATGCAGCGCAGCATGTTGATCTCGTAGGTGGAGGCATAGCGCTCGCCGGGGGAATAACGCTCCTCGTCGGTGTTCTCGGCAGCTTCGACGAAGATCGCGTCGGCGGGGCAGGCAGCCGCGCACAACGCGCAGCCGATGCATTTTTCCAGACCGTTATCATAGCGGGTGAGGAAATGCCGCCCTTTGAAGCGCTGGCGCACGGGGCGCTTCTCTTCCGGGTAGGAGGTGGTCACCGGTTTGGTGAATAGGAACTTGAAGGTGGTCCATAGACCTTTCAGCATTTAGGAACCCTCCAGGAAGACCAGCACCACCGAGGTGATGAGCACATTGAAGACCGCCAGGGGGAAGAGTACCTTCCAGCCCAGCGCCATCAGACGGTCGTAGCGGATGCGCGGCAGCGTGGCGCGGATCCAGACCAGAACAAAAAGCCAAACGATCACTTTACCGAAGAACACAACTGGTCCCCACAAACCGGGTGTGGCGATGAAAGGCAGGTGAAACCCGCCCAAAAAGAGCGAGGTGCCGATCATGGCGATGCAGATCATTTTGATGTATTCAGCCATAAAGAAGACCGCAAACTTCATCCCTGAGTACTCAGTGTGGTACCCTGCGGTGAGCTCCTGCTCGGCCTCGGGCATATCGAACGGCGCGCGGTTTATCTCGGCGATCGAGGCGACGAAGTAAATGCCGAAGGCCAGCGGCTGCAGGACAATGAACCAGACCGGTTGTTGGGCGTTGACGATGGCGGTGATCTGCAGTGAGCCGGCCACCATAACCGGTCCGATCATGGCCAGCCCGAGGGCCAATTCATAACTGATCATCTGCGCGGTGGAGCGCAGGCCACCCAGTAGGGCGTACTTGTTATTCGAAGCCCAGCCGGCCAGGGTGATGCCATAGACTGAAATGGAGGTGACTGCGATGATATACAGTACACCGATATTGACGTCGCTGGCCAGCCCCATGGAAATTGTCCGCCCAAAGAGGGTGACCTTTTCGCCCCAGGGGATGACGGCGGTGATGATCAGGGCGGGCAGAACAGTGATGAGCGGTGCGATAACGAAGATGGCCTTGGAGGCAGCGGTTGGGGTGAGCTCTTCCTTGAAGATCAGTTTGACAGCATCGGCGATGGGCTGCAACAACCCCTGCCAGCCGGCGCGGTTGGGACCGATGCGCACCTGGAAGCGTGCCAGCACGCGGCGCTCGAACCAGGTGAGGTAGGCAAAGCCAATGGTGAGGAAGAGCACCAGGAAAATCGCCTTCAGGAACCACTCCAGGAAAAGCCAATAATCCATTATTTACCTCGGGGCGGTAAAGCTTCAACAGGTGCAAGCTGGAAGGCGCCGGGCTCGCGGAGAGGTACCCCGCTGGAGCGCGGCAGGTAGGCTGCTTTTTCCGGCAGCGAGGCATCCAGCCTCACCAGCACGGAGTAGGTGAGCCCGTCAACGATCAACGCAGCCCGGGAGCCCTCGCCAAGTTCGTGTTTGGCAGCCAGGCGGGGATGCAGGTTGAGAACCGCACCGGAAAGACGTTTTTCCAACAGCGCGGCGGGTGCCATCAGTGTGCCGCGGTCCAGAAGCGAACTGAAAGGCAGCACCAGCAATTCGTCTTTCGCGGCTGCCTTCAGGCGGTAGGCCGGAGGTTTGGCAATGGTGACCTTCTCGCCCCGTTCGGCGGCGCTGGGGAGCTGGATGCCCAGCCCCTGACGATTGGTGTAAGATGTGCCGTTGTAATAAAGGTCGCGACGGGGGGCAGCACCTGGTTCCACGCTCGCGGCCAATGCCTGGTATGAAATTCCCGAATAGGCAGGCACGACCTTGGCGATCTCAGCCATGATCAGCGCAGCAGATTGGGCTTCCAGTTCCACCCCGGTGTGCTGCGCGATCTGCGCGGCGATCGTGTAATCAATGCGGGTGCCCTCCAGCGGGGGGATGGCCTGGTAGAAACGCTGCACGCGGCGCTCCCCGTTCGTGTAAGTACCTTCGCGTTCGGCGAATGCCTGGGCGGGGAAGACGATATCAGCCCGTTTGGCTGTTTCGGTCAAGGCGATATCCTGGACGATAACATAGGCGGCTAGGTCCACCGCCCGCGCCAGGTCAGGGTCGTCGCCGGCGGGGTCAGCTCCGGCGATGAAGACCAGCCCAGCTTTGGCGAGCTTTTGGCTCAGGTTCTGGGAGGGGCGGAAGCCCATGTCCCAGGCGCCCTGGGTATTTCCGCTGCGCCAGGCAGCCATCAGTCCGTTGTTGGGACGGGCAAAATGCCCGGTTTGCAGCAGCAGCTCGGCGCAGGCGGCAGCCAGTTTCTGTGAACCGCCCAGCCCGAGTCCCTCCGAGCCGTAGAGGATGACCGCGTTAGAAGCTTCAGCGAAGAGTTTGGCGATCCCCTCTGGTGCAACTTTCTTTGAAGGGATCAGCGAATTGACAAAATTCGTTTCTCCCCCCGGTTCATAGCAGACGGTCTGAGCCGCAAAGGCATCCGCGCGCGTTGGACGGGGATTGGCGACGATGACCGCCGCGCCGCGCAGGGCAGCCTGCCGCAGGCGCAACCACCACAGGGGGGCTTCCTCATGCAGGTCGCAGGCAACTACGAGCACAACATCACCCTTGCCAAGATCACCCAGGTTGCTCCCGCAGCCCACCCCCACTTTGGCGGTCAGGTCGCCCCCGGCCATCCAGTCGTAGAGATCAGGCTCGGCGCACTTGGAGGCTGTGAGCTGGCGAATGTTGAAGAGATCTTCATTCGAGAGCACGCCACCCACCAGGGTAACCATGTTCTGCACCACCCCGCGAATCTTGAGCGCGGCGGCTTCCAGGGCTTCCTCCCATTCCACCGCAACCAGCGCGCCATCCTTGCGCATCAGCGGTTTTGTGAGGCGGTTCTCCGCTTCGACAAAATGATGCCCAAAGCGCCCCTTATCGCAGAGCCACATTTCGTTCACTTCGGGGTTTTCGCGCGGCATGACGCGCTTGATGACCTTCGCGCCGTCCGAACGCGCCTCCCGGCGCACATTGAAAGTCAGGTTGCAGCCCACCGGGCAGAGCGGACAGATGGAAGCGGCTGCATTCATCTCCCAGGGTCGGGCGCCAAAACGGAAATCGGCGGTGGTGAGGGCGCCCACCGGGCAAATATCGGTTGTGTTGCCGGAAAAGATCGAGTTGAAACCCGGCTCGGAATCCGTGATGATCTCTAGCGATCGTCCTCGCTGGTAAAAACCAATGACCGGGTCGTCAACGATCTCGGTTTGAAAGCGCACGCAGCGCCCGCACTGGATGCAGCGCTCGCGGTCGAGGGTGATCAATTCCCCCAGCGGCACCTTTTTAGCCAGATGCATTTTCTCATCAAAGCGGAAGCGGCTTTCATAGGAACCGTGCGCCAGGGTCAGGTTCTGCAGGGGGCATTCGCCGCCCTTATCGCATACCGGGCAATCCAGGGGGTGCGAGGTAAGAATGAACTCGATGATATCCCGCCGGGCATCCAGCACCTTGGAGCTGGTGGTGATCACGTGCATACCCTCGGAAACAGGCGTGGTGCAGGCAGTCTCCAACTTGGGACCGAACTGCATCTTCGGGCTGCCATCCTCCAGTCGCACAAGCTCGCCCGTGGCGCGATCCACCATCGGGCGACCAATTTCCACCAGGCACATGCGGCACATCCCCACCGGCTTGAGCTTGGGGTGGTAGCAGAAAACGGGAATGTTGATCCCCACCCCGCGGGCGGCATCCACGATCAGTGTGCCTTCGGGAACGGTGAGCTCGCGCTCATCGATCTTCAATGTCACCAGTTTGGGCATACACCACCTGAAATGTGGGAGTTTGGCTGGGGGCAAATCATCATTTTACGCGTTCCTCAAAATCGGGCCGAAAGTGCTTGATGCCTGAGACGACCGTCATGATCGAGAATTCACCCAGGGGGCAAAGGCATTTGTTCTCTATCTGATAAGCCACCGTCTGCAGAAGGTCGATATCGTTTCGGGTCGCCTCACCGCTGGCGATGCGCTGGGCGAGGTGCGACATCCAATAGGTACCCTCCCGGCAGGGGGTGCACTTGCCGCAGGATTCGTGTTTGAAGAAGTGGGTCGTATTAGCAACCACGTCGGCAATGGAGGTGTCCGCATCCAGGATGATCACAGAAGCCGAACCGAGCTGCGCACCGAGGGCGGGCACGGATTCATAATCCATGGGGGTATCCAGGGCTTTCTCATCCGCCACGATCAGGCTGGAGGAGGCTCCCGCGGGCATGATGGCTTTGACCGTCTTGCCGCTGGGTGTGCCGCCGCCGTGTTCAAAGATCAGCTCGCGGAATGTGGTGCCCAGAGGCAACTCGTAATTGCCAGGTTTGCACACGCAGCCGGAGAGCGAAAAGATCTTGACCCCCGGGCTTTTTTCGGTGCCCAGGGTTCGGTACCAGGCAGCGCCTTTTTCCAGGATGGGCGGCAGGTTGGTGATGGTCTCCACGTTGTTGATGACCGTGGGTTTGCCGTACAGCCCGGCTACTGCTGGGAAGGGCGGGCGCAGCCGCGGCTGGCCGATGCGTCCCTCCAGAGATTCGAGCAGGGCAGTCTCTTCGCCGCAGATATAGGCGCCCGCGCCCAGGTGGGTGTGGATGCGCAGCGAGAAATCCTTGCCGAAGATCTTCTCACCCAGCAAGCCCGCTTTTTCCATATCCCGGATGCAGCGGTCCAGTTCGGCAGCCTGCTGCCAAAACTCGCCGCGCAAATAAATATAGGCCGTATTGGCCTGCACGGCGTAGGAGGCGATCATCAAGCCTTCCAGGAACTGGAAGGGGTTGCTCTCCATGATCTCGCGGTCCTTGAAGGTGCCTGGCTCGGATTCATCCGCGTTAGCCACCACGTAATGCGGCCAAAGGGAATTGGGCAGAAAGCCCCATTTTACGCCGGTGGGAAAGCCCGCTCCGCCGCGCCCGCGCAGGCCGGATTCCTTCACCTCGTTCAGCACTTCCGCGGGGGAGAGCTTGGTCACTGCTTTTTCAACTGCGGCGAACCCGCCATATTTTTTGTAGATCTCGATCCGGTTCAGGCTGGCAATATCGCGGTTGCGCAGGAGGATGTGCGGGCTCATGCTTTTTCCTCCCCGTTTGCGCTGATCTTGAGTTTTTCGATCACCGCCAGTGCGGATTTGACTGTCTGATTTTCATGGTAGCTGATCCCATCCGGGGCCTGAACCTGGAACATGGGTGCGCGGTGACAGCCCGCCAGACATTTGACTTCCTCGATTGTGATCATTCCATCCGGTGTAGTTTCACCCACCTTGATCCCAATATTTTCGCAAAGCTGCTCGAGGAACTCGTCGGCACCCCGCAACAGGCAGGGCAGATCGGTGCAGACCTGCACGCGGTATTTCCCACCCGGTTCATCGTGGAAGAGGGTGTAGAACCCGACCACGGACGCGACCTCGGTGGGGGTAACCTGCACCAGGGAGGCGATCTCGGCGATTTGTTCTTTATTCACATATCCGTTTTCGCGCTGAGCAAGGAAAAGCAACGGCATGATGGCGGAACGCGAGAATTCGGCAGGGTATTTGGAAAGGATGGCTTGCACTTCCGGGGAGGTTGGGGAAAGGCTGGGGTTCACCGGTCGGCATCTCCAAGGACGATATCCACGCTTCCGATGATGCCAACAACATCGGCCAGGAAACGGTTGCGGGTCATAATGGGCATGGCCTGCAGATTGGTACGTGAGGGGGTGTGATAGTGCACGCGCAGCGGTTTGGGGCTGCCGTCGCTTTCCATATAGACCCCCAGGAGCCCGCGCGGGGTTTCGATGGTCTGATAGGCGCTGCCCTTCGGCACGCAGAAGCCTTCCGTCCACAGCTTGAAGTGATGGATGAGGGCTTCCATGCTGATGCCGATCTCCGAGCGGGGTGGCGGGACGACCTTGTTGTTGCTGGAGCGGGTCGGCCCACCCGGCATTTTTTGCAGCGCCTGTTCAATGATCCGCGTGGATTGTCGCAGCTCCTCCATTCGTACCAGGTAGCGGTCGTAGATATCACCATTCTGCTCGCTGGGGATATCGAAATCAAAGCGGTCATACACGCTGTAGGGTCGGGCGCGGCGGAAATCGATGGCCCGGCCGCTGCCGCGCAGGATGGGTCCCGTGACCCCGTACTGAATGCATTCCTCGGCTGTGATCAAGCCAATGCCTTTCGTGCGGTCCTGGAAAAGCTTGTTCTTATGGAGAATACCGTCGTATTCCTCGATCCGCCTGGGGAAAATATCCAGAAAGTGCTGCACAGCCGGAACGAATTCAACCGGCACATCTCTCCACAGACCGCCCGGGCGGATGTATGTGGTCATCATACGCTGCCCGGAGCACAGCTCAAAAATATCCAGGATCAGCTCGCGCTCGCGGAAGGTGTAGAGGAAGACCGACATGGCAGCCAGATCGAGGCAGGAGGTGCCCAACCAGATGAGGTGCGAGTTGATGCGCGAGAGCTCAGTGAGGATCACGCGCACATACTCAGCCCGTTCGGGCACGTCCAGATCGAGCAATTTTTCCAGCGCCAGGCAGAAGGCCAGGTTATTACCGATCGTATTGGTGTAATCCAACCGGTCGGTCATCACCTCGGCTTTCTGGTAGATCTTGGACTCCATGTTCTTTTCCACCCCGGTGTGCAGAAAGCCAATATCCGGGATGCAGTTGAGCACGATCTCGCCATCCAATTCCAGCAGCAGGCGCAGCACGCCGTGGGTGCTGGGGTGCTGCGGACCCATGTTGAGCAGCACCGTTTCACCGGTGATGGCGCGGTCCGTAACCAGGCCGCGCAGGTCATCCATCGTCACTTCTCGGTATTCAGCCATGGGTTTCCCGTAAAAGTAGGTTCACTCCTTGGGGTGCGGTTTTCCGGCAGAAATCTTATCGAAATTGAAAGTGAACTGCGGCTCTTCGTACCCGAGCGGGTAGTCCTTGCGCAGGGGGTGCCCTTCCCAATCGAAGGGCATGATCAACCGGCGCAGGTCCGGGTGGCCTTCGAAGGTGATCCCAAACATATCCCACACCTCGCGTTCATACCAGCCCGCCGCCGGGTGGATGGAGGTGAGCGAGGGGATTGAGGGTGAATTGCCGTTCAGCGGCACGCGAAGCGTGAGCATGTCTTGATCAGCGACCGACCAGATGCTGCAGACCAGGTGGAAACGTGGCTCGAGCTGCGGCCAGTAATCCACCGCGGTCTCGAGGATGAGCAGGTCGTAGCCGTATTGGTCGCGGAGCAGTTTGACTGCAGGAATGAACGCTTCGGGAGGAAGGAGAAGAGCAACCTCGCCGCGGGCTTCCTCCACGGAGGCGCGAAAATCCTTCTGGATCTTTTCAACTGCTCGAGTCTGGTGTTTGTTCATGGCAATATTGAATCTCCCCCGTGGCCTAGGACCAGCGGGTGATCTTCTCGCCTTTCACTTTTTCCTGGAGGCTGATGATCCCGTGGATCAGGCCCTCCGGGCGCGGCGGGCAGCCAGCCACGTAGATATCCACCGGCACGATCTCATCCACCCCCTGCAGGATGGCATAGTTGTTAAACACGCCCCCGCAGGAGGCGCAATCGCCCATGGCAATCACCCATTTGGGATCGGGCATCTGGTCGTAGAGCTGGCGCAGGACGGGGGCCATTTTGCGCGAGACGCGTCCGGCAACGATCATCAGATCTGATTGCCGCGGGCTGGGGCGCATCAGCTCCATCCCAAAGCGGCTGAGGTCGTAATCGGACGCCTGGGCAGACATCATCTCGATGGCGCAGCAGGCCAACCCGAAGAGCATGGGCCACATGGAGCGCGTTCGCGCCCAGTTGACCATGGATTCAAGGCTGGTGGTGACAACCCCCATATTCCCGGCTTTTTGTTCTAATCCCACTCGAGGGCTCCTTTCTTCCAGGCGTAGACGAAGCCAGCCACGATGATACCGATAAAAATGAAAACCTCAATCAGCCCGGTAACGCCCAGTTTGCGGATGACCGCAGCATAGGGCAGGAAGAAGACGATTTCGACATCGAAGAGGATGAAGAGGACCGCGATCAGGTAATAGCGTACCGAGACGCGCCGGCGGCCGGGTCCATAGGGCACCATGCCGGATTCATACGGTTCTCCTTTTTTGGCGGTTGGGCGTTTGGGGCCAAAAAGGTAGCCCAAACCGATCGCAATGCAGCCGATGAGGATGGCTACGAAAAAGATGATGAACAGTGGAAGGAATTCAATGACCATGTTGTGCTCCGGGGAAATTAACAAGCATGGCTCATGGGCGGCTGAAACATAGCATGATTAATTTTATCCCCTTTTTCAGTTCTTGGTAACCTGAAAGATGGTGATACCGTTTCTCTCATATACTTTCAGCAACCCCTCGCACCCGGCAAAGCTGGTAGGGAGGAGCAACCCGCTGCCTTCCTTCAGGTAGACGAACTGCAGGTTGGCTTGCGCCATCAGCTCCCAGAAATCCTTGCTGCAGCCGGTGAGGGAAATCGCGCTCCGCGCCCAGCCGTTGATGCGGGATTGATAGGCTTCGCCGCCCGATGGGTACTGCGGCGGGGGGACGAGCTGTCCGCGCCCGGTCTCGTTCAGGATCCAGTAGCCGCCATCCACGCCCCGGAAGATGCCGCTCTGCCAGGGGGCGGGCTGGTTTAAGAAGCGCGCACCCGGAGAGGTGAAGTCTTTGATCCATTCCAGGGCTTGCATGTCGGCCTGGTCTGCCAGGATGACCGCCGGGGGATAGAGATTCGCTCCGGCGCTGAGGCCCCATAGCACAAACGCGGCTGCCTCCACGGTCAGGATGAGATATCCCACCGCGCGGTGGGTGCCAATCCCAATAAACCTGGCGCCTTCCACCAGAAAGAACCCGGCCAGCAGCGCAGCCGGAAGGCTGAGCGCCAGGCGCAGCTCGCCGCGGCTGAAAAACGCGCTGGAAAGGGCAGGCAGGCAGAGCAGCACCATCAGCAGGGTAAGGATCACCAGCCCCTGGCTGCGGCGCTGAATGATGAGCAGTACCAGGCCAAAGACTGCCAGTGCCACCAGGACGGTATCCAGCGGGGTGGCGATGAAGAAGGTCAACCCCGCAAGCGGCTCCAGGCCTGCCTGCGAAGCTGAGGCAGATGGCACGAAGGTGTTTGCCTGAACCCAGCGTAAATAAGGCAGGACGAGCAGGTAAGCAAGGGCGACCGCGGCAAGGGCGTGGCTTTCCAGAATAGGTACCTTGCGGTCAGTCTGGGGGGAGATCAACCGGGCGAGATAGGAAGCTGCCAGCAGGAGTACCATCAGCGGCAGGGCAGCAGGATCCGAGAGAAACGCACCCATGCTGAGGATCATGAGCAGGAGGAAGGATTTCCAGAACTCTCCGCCGCGGTACGGAACGCGCCGCATGCGGACGATCTCGGCTGCGGTCAGCGGAAAGAGCACGAAAAAGGTTAGCAGCGTGCTGCGTCCCCAGCCAAGCAGGTAGGCTGGAAAGGTGAAGGCGAAGGCCGAAAGGAGCGCGGACAGGGCAGCGGGTTTCCAATCCGCCCAGAGCGCCCTGCCCAGCCGGTAGAGCGAGAGCGGCACGAGCGTGCTGAGGAGCAGGCTGGTCCAGAGCACCCCAGTTGAAGGGGGCAGCTTAGCCTGGGCAGTGAAGGACGCAGCCAGCATTTCAAATGTCAGCCAGGGGGCAAATGCACCGGGCATGCCGGGCAGCAGGTAGCGCGGCACGCCGCCAGCCGCCACCATGAGCTGCACCCAATAAGTATGGGCAACCGAATCCACCCAGGGGCCCACAACCAGGTCGTAAGCCTGGCTGAAACGCAGAAAGATCAAGCCGGAAAGAGCGGCTAGGCCGAAAACCCCCAGCAGCAACGGCTGGGGAGACCATTTATTGTCTGTCTTCTCCACCGGGTGGAATATCTGGTCGCGAAGGAGGTGATAGGTGACCCCAATCGCGATGACCAGGATGCCAAGCAGGATCAAGAATCCGCCCGTTTGGGGCGTAACGGTCCACCCGGTCTGGAAGAGAACCATCCCGCCGGCTGCTCCCAGCGAAAAGCTGAGCCCGGCAGCAAGCGCCAGGAACTCAAGCGGGTCAGTCTCCTTCGGTCGCAGCCAGGCTAACAGCGTGGCACCAGGCAGGAGAAAGACTGCCATAGCGGCGAGAATATTAGTAAGTGGGGGTGTCAGGGTCATGCTTCACCCACATGGCAGTTGAATGCCGTGTTATTAAGATTGTAGCCGAAAAGTGCAGGGGTTATCCACCAAGGTATTCGCGCAATTGCCGGCTGCGGGTGGGATGGCGCAGCTTTCGCAGAGCCTTGGCCTCGATCTGGCGGATGCGCTCGCGGGTTACATTGAAGTGGCGGCTGACTTCCTCCAGGGTCTGATCCTTGGGGTCATCCCCCAGTCCAAAGCGGAGGGTGAGTACTTCGCGCTCCCGGTCAGAAAGCCCTGCCAGGGCGTTCTGCACCTGCTCGCGCAGCATCTCGCGCGCGGCCGAATCCATTGGTTCAAGCGCTTCCTCGTCTTCAATGAAATCCCCAAGCTGGCTGCTTTCCTCATCCCCCACCGGCCGCTCCAGCGAGACAGGCTCATCCGCCGATTGCAGGATGCGCTGGACTTTGGCGGCTGCCACAGTCAGGCGGCGCTGCAGCTCGGGGTCGAGGATGAGTTGGTTCTTCTGGGCGAGTTTGATGGCGGTCGCATCGGTCTCATCCATAAAACCTGCGTGCAGGGCCAACTCCTCCATGGTGGGATCGCGTCCCAACTCCTGTACCAGCTTCCGCTGTACGCGCAGGATGCGGGTGATGGCCTCAAAGAGGTGCACCGGTATGCGGATGGTGCGGGCCTGCTCGGCGATATAGCGGCTGATCGACTGACGGATCCACCAGGTGGCATAGGTGCTGAACTTGAATCCCCGGGTGGGATCGAACTTGTTCACTGCGCGCAGCAGCCCCAGGTTGCCCTCCTGGATCAAGTCCAGGAAGGAGATGCCGCGCCCGAGGTAGCGCTTGGCGATGGAGACCACCAGGCGCAGATTGGCGCTGATGAGGGTCTGGTTGGCTTCATCCGCCAGTTCGGCGATGGCGCCGGTTTCGATATCCAGGCGCTGGGGGGTCACCTCGCGTTCGCGGAAGAATCGTGTTTGCGGCATGCGCCCGGTGCGCTCCAGGTGCTTGAGGAGCGGCGCGGACACCTCCTCGGGAAGGAGGTAGAAGGATAGATAGAGGGTGAAGGCGTTACGGACCAGCTCGTCCCACAGGCGGTCCTTGCCCCACAGGCCGTTATCCAGAAAACTGCGCATGTAGGAGGGCAGCTCGGTCTGCCACTGCTGGCGCAGAAGGCGGGCTTCAGCAAGCACAAGACGGAGGTCGGGGGTGCTGTTGTGGTTCAGTCGGCGGGCATCCTCCTGCAGTCGTTTCCAGGAGGTGATCAGGTCGTCATAGATGGAGCAGAGCAGGGCGCGTGAGTGGTTGCCATCCCGCGGAACGGAGAGGTGTTTTTTAAGGGTGCGCACCCGGCGTTCGGCCTCGATGCGGGTGGCCAGGCGGAACTCTGAATCGGCGTCCAACAGGTGAATCTGCCCGATTTCCTTGAGGTACAACCGAACCGGGTCCTCAGAGAGCTCCACCGCCAGGGAGGGGTCTTCCAGCATTTCCAGCGGATCCTCGCTGAGCAGTTCCTCATCATCGCTGGTGACCTTTTCCGGGATGGGCTCGAAGGAGTCGTCCTTGATGATCAGCCCGTCTTCATCCAGCGATGCACTCCCGTTTTTGGTGCGTTTGCGGGTTGGGCGGCTGGGCAGTGGGGTGATGGGCAAGTCCTGCGGGAAGGATTGCAGTTCGGCATCCAGCAGGGCTTTTTTAGCCAGCATGCTGGCCTTCTGAAATTGTGTATCCTTGCGGGCGGCAGGCTTTTTGCCTGTTTTCCCCTGGCTGCCTGTCATCTCTGTAGCCTTCCCTTTTACCGGCGGCTGTGCCTCCGGGCTCGCGGGTGTCATTTTGGGCATGGGAATAACTATACCATAAAATAAATTCAGTCCGGGATGACCGGTTTGGAGAGGGCAGCATCCAGCCTGGCGCGGGTTTGGAAGGCCTGGGTGATAGCCGGGGAGAAATCCTCTGGTATTTCGCCTTCTTCCGTCACCACTGGCTCCTGCTGCAGGAAGCGCAACCGGCTGATCTCCAGGTTCACGCGCACCTGGCGCAGGAAGAACACCGTGCGGATAAGGTCCTCCAGCCGTTTGGCGGCGGCAATATCTCCCGGGATGGCGGCCTTCAGCGCAGCGACATCGGATTGAAGCATGGGGGTTGTGCGCGCGGCGATGAATTCACCGGTATCAAGTTCGTCCTGGTTGTTAGCCTGCAGGATGATCGCAGCCAGCTCGGCGTAGGCGCTTCGCTCAAAATCACGGTCTGACAGGCGTGGAAGCCCGGCTTTCTGCAATGCGCGGTCGAGCGCAAATATTTCACTTGGTTCAAGCAGCAACAGACCGAGGATGTGCTTTTCCAGGGCTTCGGCCTGCAGCTCGGGGGTGATATCCAACGGATGCATCCGGGAGGAACGGGTTCCCTCCTGGGCTGAAAAGGACGGGCGCCGGCGCGAGCGGGAGGAGGCGGGTTGCACCTGGGAGCCAGCCAGGGCGTTTTCATCCACCTTCAGCAGGCGGGCGAGCTTCTGGCGGTAGTCATCGCGCTCAACCGGGTCCGGCACGTCATTGATAAGCGGCATCACCTGGCGGGCGATCTCGCGCTTTTCCTTGGGATCATTCAGATCGCGGCTGCGGGCGAGGGTATCCATCACATGCACCACAATGGGCTTGGCCGCACCAACAATGCGCTTCCAATCCTCGGGATCAGCCAAGGCCACCTCATCGGGGTCGCGACCTTCGGGCAGGGAGGCTACCAGCACATCGGCCTGCAAGCGGGCTTCGCTGCGCAGCAGCCCGCGCGCGTCGAAGATGACCTCCTGGCTGTGATCCATAGCCTCGCGAGCCAGTTCCAGCCCCCGCAAGGTGGCTTTTTCACCGGCGGAATCGGGATCGAGCGCCAGGATGAGTTTGCGGGTGAAGCGCTTTAGCAGACGGAGCTGATCCTCCGTGAGCGCGGTGCCCATCGGGGAGACAGCGTTGGCAAACCCGGACTGGTGCAGGGCGATCACATCCAGGTAGCCCTCGACGATCACGGCCTGGTTTTCGGCGCGGATGGTCTTGCGGGCCTGGTCCAGCCCGTAGAGCAGGCGACCCTTGTCGAAAAGCGCGGTCTGGGGGGAGTTAAGGAACTTGGGAACGTCGTTCGGGTCGAGGATGCGCGCGCCGAAACCGGTCATCTTGCCCATCGCGTCCCGGATGGGGAACATGATCCGGTTGTGGAATCGATCCCGCACCCCGCCGCCCTCTTTTTCGGTCACCAGCCCGGCCTGCAGGAGCTCATCGGGGGTGAAGCCGCGCGCGGTGAAGTACCCCAGAGTATTCTCCCAGCCCGGGGGGGCGTAACCCAATCCGAAGAGCTCGATGGTGGCGGGGGTAAGTCCGCGTTTGAGGAGGTAATCGAAAGCAGGCTTGCCGGCAGGCGTTTGGGTGAGGTGGTGGCGGTAGAGCGTGACCGCATCCTCCAGCAGCCCGCGGATGCGTGCGTGGGTCTCCTCCTCGGCCACCCGCTCGGGGGTGGGGGCTTCCAGCTGCACGCCGGCTTTTTCCGCCAGGTAGCGCAGTGTGGTCGCAAAATCCCAGCCCTCCTTCTTCATCACGAAGCGGAAAACATCGCCGCCTTCATTGCACTGGCCAAAGCAGCGCCAGGTGCCGGAATCCGGAAAGACCACGAATGCAGGCGTGCGCGTGTTGGTGTGGAAGGGGCAGAAGCCGGTGTAGCTCTTGCCGGAGCGGCGCAGTTTGACCGACTGGGATACCAGCTCGACGATATCGATACGCTGCTTGATCTCATCTATTGCGGTCATGGGTACGATGATTTTATCCCAAATGATCAAAGGGAATATAATTTTAGGAACCACCGAAAAGGATCTGCCATGCTCACAACCGAACCCACCCTCGATGATATCCGCCAGGCTGCGGCGCGCATCCGCCCGCATGCCCACTGGACCCCCGTGGTGCGCTGCCATTCGCTGGATGAAATGACGGGTGCGAGCCTGTTTTTCAAATGCGAAAACCTGCAGAAGGTGGGCGCGTTTAAATTCCGCGGCGCTAGTAATGCAGTGCTCTCTCTTTCGGAAGCGGAGGCCACACGTGGGGTGGCCACCCATTCCTCCGGCAACCATGCCCAGGCGCTGGCATTGGCCGCACGAATGCGCGGAATCCACGCGACAATCGTGATGCCCTCCAATGCCCCCGAAGTGAAAAAGGCTGCTGTTGCCGGATATGGGGGCAAGATCGTTCTCTGCGAGCCGACCCTTGCTGCGCGCGAGGAGACCCTGGCAGGAGTGGTGGCAAAGAGTGGCGCGATAGTGATCCACCCCTACAACAACTACGACGTGATCGCCGGACAGGGCACGGCAGCGCTGGAGCTGCTGGAGGAGCAGGGGGACCTGGATGCCATCCTGGTTCCGGTGGGCGGCGGGGGTTTGCTTTCCGGAACGCTTATTGCCGCCAAAGGCATCTCACCAAAGATCAAGGTCGTCGCCACCGAACCCGAAGGCGCTGATGACGCATACCGCTCCTGGAAGGCGGGGAAGATCATCCCGATGTTGTCACCTAAAACCGTGGCGGACGGATTATTGACTTCGCTGGGGGATAAGACCTTCCCCGTCATTCAACGGCTTGTGGATGATATCGTCACGGTGAGCGACGACGCCATTCTAAAAGCCATGAAGCTTATTTGGGAGCGTGCCAAGCTGGTGGTGGAGCCCTCCGGAGCGGTTCCGCTGGGGGCGCTTCTCGAGGGGAAGGCAGCGGTTGAGGGAAAGAAAGTGGGAATCATCCTCTCGGGTGGGAACGTGGATTTGAGCAGGTATTTCGGGGAATAGATATTATTAAAGGGCCATATGGCAGATCCATTGTTGATCGTTATCGACCTCGATGAAACACTAGTTTATGCCTCGGAGACACCTCTATCCCGGCCTGCTGATTTTTCGGTTTTCTCATATTTCATTTACAAACGACCGAATGTTGACTCCTTTCTTTCCAATTTGGTTTCAAGATACAAAGTGGCGGTGTGGACTTCCTCCGGGAATTTGTATGCTGAAGGAGTAATTAAAGCGATCTTCCCCGACCCATCCCTCCTGGCTTTTGTTTGGGACTCGCGAAGGTGCACCCGCGCCTACGACCCCGAGTACATGTTCGGGCATCCCATTAAGGACCTGAAAAAAGTGTTCCGAATGGGCTATAAAATGGAAAGGGTGGTCATGATCGATGACTCCCCGGAAAAAATCATCCGACAATATGGAAACTTCTTAAGAGTGAATCCCTGGAAAGGGGACCTGGAAGATCGCGAACTTCTCCTACTACTCCGTTATCTCGAGATCCTCGATAGGGAAGAAAATGTTCGGACAGTTGAAAAACGGGGATGGCAATCGAAGTTAGATTAGAAAACCAAATAGCATATAAACGAAATAACCTGATGGCCACCCAGAATATCGCGAGAAGAGATGAATTTAATACTTGTAGATCTTGAGCCTGAGATGGTCAGGTGCTGGAGAAAGGAATTTCTCCCCTTTCCTGAGGTAGAGATCCTTTGCGATAATATCCTTGCCGTCGCGCAGAATGCCATCGTTTCTCCGGCGAACAGTTATGGCTTTATGGACGGGGGGATCGACGCGATCTATCTGAATTATTTTGGGATTGAAATTCAAACGCGCGTTCAGGATGCAATTTCGCGCAGGCGGGAAGGATATCTTCCGGTTGGTTCAAGCGTTGTTGTGAGAATAAACGACCCGAAAATTCAATACCTCGTGGTTGCACCGACGATGTTGATGCCGGAAAGGATTCCAGCCGCGAACTGCTTTTTCGCCATGTCGGCTGCTCTACGCGCCGCGACTGGGATCCCGGGGATCTCGCATTTGTATTGCCCCGGGCTGGGGACAGGCGTGGGGGGCGTTCCCTTTGAGGTTGCCGCGCTGGAGATGGCACATGCATACGGGAAGTGGAAAGACGTACAACCAATAAAGAAGTGAACCTTCCAAGTGGCGAAGAGCCGGCGCGGGTGCAGTCATTGATATCAGAATGTTTCGATAGAGATTCGTGCATCGTACTAAAATAAAATATTAAGATAATTGCGATTGCGTACCCCGCCTTACGAGAAAAATAAAGGCGGGCTCGCGCCCGCCTCTCGATTCATCACCAAAAAATTTACACCCAGCCGCGCAACTGCATGGCCTTCACCACGCGGTCGATGGCCACCATGTAGGCGGCATCGCGCATATACACCTTTTCCTTCAGGCTCATTTCCAGAACGCCGTGGAAGGCCTGGGTCATCTTGGTATCCAGTTTCTCCAGCACTTCTGTCTTCGTCCAGTAGAAGTTCATGTCGTTCTGGACGCTCTCGAAGTAGGAGCAGGTCACCCCACCGGCGTTGCACAGGAAATCGGGAATATCGAAGATGCCGCGCTTCTTGAAGACCTCGTCGGCTTCGATGGTCACCGGTCCGTTGGCGCCCTCGGCCACGATCTTCACCTGTTTGCTGATCTGATCCACATTCTCGGCAGTGATCTGGTTCTCGATGGCGGATGGCATGAGCACATCCACATCCTTGCTCAACCAGGCGTTGCCATCTTCGATCAGGTAGCCTTCCTTTTTCGCCTTGTCCTTATCGATGGTGCCGTACTGGTCTGTGATGCTCATCAGGAAGTGCGGGTCGATCCCAGCCATCTTCGTATATGTGTAGCTGGTCTTATCGTTGCGATCGTAGCACGAGACGCACACCACCTTGCCGCCCAGCATCTCGATAAAGCCGATGGAGGCATACTGGGCCACGTTGCCGAAACCCTGGATGGCTGCCGTGCACTTTTTAGGATCCATCTTGAGGTGCTTCATTGCTTCGCGGGTGTGGTAGATCACCCCGAAACCGGTGGCTTCGGTGCGCCCGAGTGAACCGCCCCCTCCCAGGGGCTTGCCGGTGATCACGCCGGGGGTGTAATTGCCGGAAAGCTTGGAATATTCGTCCATCATCCAGCCCATCATCTGCGGGGTGGTACCCACATCCGGCGCGGGAACATCCGTGCGCGGACCCACGTTCTTCCACATCACGTCCATCCAGCCGCGGCAGAGGCGTTCCTTTTCGCCCACCGAGAGCGTGGCGGGGTCCACGATCACGCCGCCCTTGCCGCCACCCAGGGGAATATCGGCCACGGCGCACTTCCAGGTCATCCAGGTGGCCAGCGCCCTCACTGTGTCGATCGTCTCAGCCGGGTGAAAACGGATGCCGCCCTTGTTGGGTCCGCGCGCATCGTTATGCTGCACACGGAAGCCCTGGAAGACGCGCATGCTGCCATCGTCCATCCGCACCGGGATGCGGAAGTGATATTCACGCATCGGCCAGCGCAGGATTTCGCGAACCTGCTGGTCCAGCTTGAGCAGCTCGGCCACATTGTCAAACTGCGCCTGAGCCATTTCGAAAGCATTTGTCGTTCCAGCCATCACGCATTCTCCTTGTTCAGATATGGTTTAATTCTACACTGCCGGGGATGGGCAACAAAAAACGGGCACCTCGGTTCTGTGCCCGCTATCTAGCCTGATCAAATCGCGATCAACCTGCAATGCGCCCCTCCATGTTGAATTGCTAGGTATAGATTAATGGATAAACCCATTCAAGTCAATATGATTTTCATCCTTGCCGGAACAGCGCTCCAAATTTCACCGGTTATTCGTCCGGCCTTCACAAATTCTTCATATTCGCCAGGTAAGATGAGAATCACCGGCAGGTCCGGAATACTGGTAAGGAGAGTTTTTTATGAAACGAATCACTTTTGGCATCGCCGCGTTTGCTGTCATTGCCATCCTGTTTGGCTCCGTGGGCTTAGTCTCGGCGCAATCCGAAAATCCCCCGCAGCCGGGGTACGGACCCGGCAACAGAGGCTGCGGACCCATGCAGAACAATGACGAGCGCGGAGCGGGTTGGATGCACGATACGATGTTCGCCATCCTCTCGGAAAAGCTGGGTGTTTCCACAGCCGACCTCGAATCCCGCCTGGATGACGGCGAAAGCATGGCGGATATCGCCGCGGACGAAGGCTTCACCGGCGTGGAGTTCGCGAAATTGATGCGTGATGCGCGCGGCGAAGCACTTGACCAGGCGGTGAAAGATGGAAAGATCACCCAGGATCAAGCAGATTGGATGAAGAACCGCGGGATGCGGATGATGCGCGGGATGCAGGAATTCCGCGAGAACTGGGGAAGTCAGCAGAACCCCTAGACCTTGCGCGTGACTGGAAGAGGGATGCCAGGTGGGCATCCCTTTTTCCATCCCCAACTGACTGCGCCGTATTATCATTCAAACAATATAATTGAGTTATGCCTGACTTCCCGCGAAAGGTCCTTGTCGTCGATGATGAGCCGAATATCCTTAAAGCGCTCAAGGCCTACCTGGAAAAGGATGGCTACCGGGTGATCACCGCCGCTGATGGGATCAAAGCCCTTGCCGTGTTCCATAGCGAGTCACCCGACCTGATGATCCTGGACTTGAACCTGCCCGGGAAGGACGGGTTTGAGGTTTGCAGGGAGGTGCGAAAAACCTCCGATATACCCATCCTGATGCTCACCGCCCGCGTGGAGGAGACCGATAAATTGATCGGGCTGGAGATCGGGGCGGATGACTATGTAATAAAACCGTTCAGTCCACGCGAGGTGGTCGCCAGAGTGAAGGTGATCCTGCGTCGCAGCGGTGCGCCGCCCCCAAAAGAGGATCTCGTCCGCTGCGGGGACCTGGAGATCGATCTCCAAAGGCACTCCGTCCAATACCGGGGAAATTCCGTGGAGCTTACCCCCACCGAATTCGATATCCTGGTTGTGCTCGCCCGGCAGCCCCGCCGGGTTTTCAGCAGGTTGCAGATCATGGAGCTGGCGCAGGGAGACGCGTTTGAAGGATATGAACGCACCATCGACGCGCATATCAAGAACCTGCGCCTGAAGCTGGAGTCCGACCCGAAACATCCCGTCCTTATTCAGACAGTATTCGGGGTTGGGTATAAACTGGAGCCGGGGCCGTATGCGTAACAGCTTGCTCTATAAATTGATGGGCGCGTTTCTCCTGGTGGTGCTGATCGGCGCCGTTGTGATTTCGTTGTTACTTGTCGGCTCCACCCGCAGCGCTTTTACCCGCTATGCCAACCGCAACGGGCAGGTGATCGCCGCCCGGCTGGCAGACCGGCTGGGAAATTATTACAGCTTGAATGGATCGTGGGTGGGGGTGGAGGATTACCTCAATTTGGAGGAGTGGACAGGCATTGAGAATGGTCAGGGAAGCATGATGCGCATGGGCAGGATGATGCCTGGAAGCGGGATCGTTGCGGCGATGGACTTGCAGATCACCCTTGCCGACCAGGATGGCAGAATCATTGCCGATTCCCGCAGCCCGGAAGCAGGCGGCCAGTTGGGCCGGCTGGAGCTAAAGAATGGAGTGCCGGTATTGGTCGACGGGATCCGCGTGGGAACCATATCAACCACTTCTGAAGGGATCGGCAGCCTCCTTGCCAGGGAATTTCTTGCCGCGGTAAATACCGCCATCTTCAAATCCATGGCCGTGGCGGGGGGAATCGCGCTGATCCTCGGGTTGGTGCTGTTCAAGCAGATCACCTCCCCTCTCGGGAAAATGCAGAAGGCAGCTTCGCAGATCGCCTCCGGTGATCTCAGCGCCCGCGTGGAAGTCGGCTCAAAGGATGAACTGGGCGATCTGGCGCAGTCATTCAATGAAATGGCAGAGAACCTTTCCGGAGCGGAAGATCAGCGCCGGCAGATGGCGGCGGATGTTGCCCACGAGCTGCGCACACCCCTCGCAGCGATCCAGGCCACCCTGGAAGGCATGCAGGATGGCATTCTGCCCGCCGACCAGGAGCAAATAGGCGCTCTTGTGACCGAAACCGCACTTCTCAACCGGATGGTGGAGGATCTGCGTCTGCTTTCGCTAGCTGAAGCGGGCATGCTGCAGCTGGATATCCAAAAAGCGGACGCGGGCGGGCTTATCCAGCGGGTGATGGATCTGATGCTGCCGCTGGCCAGCCAGCAGGGGGTGGAGCTTATCAACGAGCCTGCCGGTAAACTTCCGCCAGTGCGCGCGGATGCCGGTCGCATCGCGCAGGTTCTCAATAACCTGGTGAGCAATGCGCTGCGCTATACCCCGAAAGGCGGCCGGGTGACCCTGGGCGCGGCGCTCGATCCCGAGAGCGGGCATGTCCTGTTTTCGGTTGCAGATACCGGCACGGGGATCGAACCCGGGGACCTGCCGCACGTCTTTGACCGCTTTTACCGGTCCGATAAATCCCGTTCCCGCGGCAGCGGCGGTTCGGGGCTGGGGCTGGCCATCGTCCGCCAGCTGGTGGAGGCGCATGGGGGAACCATCCGTGCCGAAAGCCCCGCTGGCACAGGAAATAACGGGGAGCCCTTTGGAACACGCATCATTTTTTCCCTCCCCGCTGCCTGAAATCCCTTCCATCCGGTCATAACGGTTCGCTCATCGGGGGGTTTATAAAGATGAGAATCACGGTCTCACCGGTAAAATTGCGGTTAAAATCACCGCGGCGATCCCCTGGATCATCTTATCCGTACCAACGCAAACTCAGCGAAATACGCAAAAAATCGTTCCCGAAAAGGAAGATGTGATGGATATCTTCAACAAATGCGGCGCTTACACCGAAGCCAAGGACGTGATGGCCACCGGGCTTTACCCCTATTTCATCCCCCTGGAGAAGAACGAGGGCACAGAGGCGATCATCGACGGTCACCGCCTGATCATGTGCGGTTCGAATAATTACCTCGGGTTGACCATTCACCCCAAGGTGCGCCAGGCTGCCATGGATGCCATCCAGAAGTACGGTACCAGCTGCACCGGGTCGCGCTTCCTGAACGGCACACTCGAGATGCACGAACGCCTGGAACGCGAGCTTGCGGAGTGGGTGGGTAAGGAATCAGCCCTGGTCTTTTCCACCGGGATGCAGACCAACCTGGGCGTGATCAGCTCGCTCATCGGGCGCATGGATGTGGCCGTAATGGATAAGGGTGACCACGCCTCCATTGTGGATGGCGCGCGACTCTCCTACGGGTCGATCGAGCGCTTTCAGCACAATGATCCCGAGCACCTGGAACGGGTGCTCAAATCCATCCCGGAAGACCGCGGGAAGCTGGTGGTGGTGGATGGGCTATATTCCATGGAAGGCGATATCGCCGACCTGCCCGCGATCGTCCCGCTGTGTCAAAAATACGGCGCGCGGCTGATGGTGGATGACGCGCATGCGATGGGTGTGCTGGGCGGCGGTCGCGGGACTGCCGCGCATTTCGGCATGTCCGGGGAAGTGGATCTGGTTATGTCCACCTTCAGCAAATCCTTCGCCTCGCTGGGCGGTTTCGTGGCAGGCGATGAAGAGGTGATCCACTTCATCAAGCACAATGCCCGTGCGCTTGATCTTCAGCGCCAGCATGCCCCCGGCAGCCACTGCGGCAGCCCTGGCGGCGCTGGAAGTGATGCGCGAGGAACCGGAACGGGTGAAGGCCCTGGAGCGTAATTCCGCGCTGATGCATAAAGGTTTCAAGGAATTGGGGTTCGATACAGGGCATTCGGTCACGCCCATCATCCCGATCATCATCGGTGATAACGAGCGCACCCTGCGCACCTGGAAAATGCTTTTTGAGAACGGCGTCTTCGTCAACCCGGTGCTCTGCCCTGCCACGCCTCCAGGCAGGCAGCTGCTGCGTACCAGTTACATGGCCACCCACACCGAGGAGCAGCTCAATCGCGTGCTGGAGGTCTTCGCCCGCGTGGGACGCGAAATGGGATTGATCGCTTAATGCGAAAAAAGATTTAACTCAACCAGCTCAGCCGATCCACTGGGATGACGAGCTGTATGCTTCTGGACGAATCGTCTTAGTCCGTGTCCAGTTGGCTGCGCAGCTCCGCGCGCACTGCCTCTGGGTTGGCTTTGCCCCCCGCCGAGCGCATCACCTGACCGAAGAGCCATTGCTCCACGGTCGGCTTGCCTGAGCGGTATTTCTCCACCGCGCCGGGGTTCGCTGCCAGTACTTCCGTTACGATCTTGCGGATGGTTTCCTTATCCGAAACCTGTTGTAAACCTTCTGCGGAAACGATCTGCGCAGGGTCACCGCCCTCAGCGAGCATGCGGGACAGGACGCGCTTGGCGGTGGCCAGGTTGATCTCCCCCCGTTCCACCATACCGATCAGACTTGCCAGCGTCCTGGGCGGTACTTTTATCTGCCTGATCTCCAACCCGGTATCCTTCATCCAGGCGAAGATCTCGCCTGTGATCCAATTGACGGCTGTGCGGGGATCCGCCCCGGAGCGGACCGTCTCTTCAAAATAATCTGCAAGGGATATTTCCTCCGCAAGCAGGCTGGATTCGGCTTTCGCAAGTCCATACTCGCAGATGAATCGAAGCTGCTTTTCCCGGGGGAGTTCGGGCTGCGCGCTGCGGATTTCCTCCAGCCATTCTTCGCCGATCACAAGTGGCGGCAGGTCCGGTTCAGGGAAATAGCGGTAATCATGGGAATCTTCCTTGCTGCGCTGGGAGTATGTGACCCCAGCCAACTCATCCCAGCCAAGTGTCTCCTGCTGCACCTCACCACCGCCCTCAAGGATTGCTTGTTGAATATGAAGCTGGTAGCGGATGGCGCGCTCCATGGCGCGGAAACTGTTGAGGTTCTTGATCTCCACCCGCGTGCCGAGCTCATCCCTTCCCGCGGGACGCAAAGAGACGTTGGCTTCAAAACGGATCACCCCTTTTTCCATGTCGCCGGAGTTAACCCCCAATGCCTGCAGCACTGACCTGAGCGCCCGCGCATAAGTGCTGGCATCCTCCGCCGAGTGCATGTCCGGCTCGGAGACGATTTCCAGCAGCGGAACCCCGGCGCGGTTGAGGTCCACGAGGGAGTAATCCTCTGTTTCCGTGTGGATGTGGGTCAGCTTGCCGGTATCCTCCTCCAGGTGGACTCGCCGGATGCGGGCGGTCTTTTCGTTTCCCGCCACTGCAAAGGAAATGCTGCCATGCTCCGCCAGCGGGTATTCGAACTGGGAGATCTGGTAGCCCTTGGGCAGATCGGGGTAAAAATAATTCTTGCGCACGAAGATGCTCTGCGGCGCAACCTGGCAACCCAGCGCGAGCGCTACCCGCAGGGCGTATTCCACCGCCTTTTCATTCAACACCGGCAGCGCTCCCGGCAGACCTTCACAGACCGGGCAGACAGCGCTGTTGGGCGGCGCAGACACGGAATCCACCACCGCGCAGGAGCAGAACATCTTGGAACGGGTGGCTAATTCGGCGTGAACCTCAAGCCCGATATCGGCAGTGAACTGCATCTTATTCCCTTATTCTCAATCTTCCAATAAATACGCCTGAACCCAGGCAGTGGTGGCTTTTAAGGCATCAATATGAGTTCGCTCATAGTGGTGCGAGGCATCCACGCCTGGTCCAATCAGGGCAACCGCCACATTTCCGCCCGCGCTCAGGAACGCGCCGCCATCGGAGCCGTAATGCGGGTAAATATCAACCTTGTAGGGGATATTATTTCGGTCTGCCAGCTTGCGCAGCCTTTGAGACAACCCATGGTGATAAGGGCCGTTGGAATCTTTGACGCATATCGTGGCAAATTTTTCATCGGAGGTCTGCCCCTCGCCCACAGCGGCCATATCCACCACCAGGAGCTCCTCCACTTCAGGTGGGATACCAGCCGCCGCGCCGTGACCGACTTCCTCAAAATTACTGATCAGAAAATGCGTGGTGTGAACCGGGCGTTGACCGTTATCATGCAGGGTTTTTATGGCCGCCACAAGGCAGGCGACCCCGGCCTTATCATCCAGGTGGCGGGAGCGGATGAAACCATTCACAACCTCCACGCGGGGATCAAATCGCTACGAAATCCCCCACGCCGATCCCGAGTTTCTCGACCTCCTCGGGGTTTTGGACGGATTCATCCAGGCGGATCTCCATGACCTCGTCCTCCCGCTTGAGGTCAACCTGCCTGCCATGCACGTGCACAGAAGCCTTGTTGATCAGGATGGAACCGCGAAACGCTTTTCCAAAGGAGGAGGAAAATACAGTGCAGCCCTCGCCTTCAACGGAGTTCCAGGCGAATCCGCCAAGCTGGGTGAGCAGCAGGCGGCCGGAGGGTTTGATGGCTTTAACCATCGCACCCAGGGTATCCACATGGGCTGTAAGAGCTCTTTCATGTCCCTGCTCAGTTCCTGGAAGGGTCGCCAGGAGAGCGCCTTTATGGGTTCGTTCCAGCTTGATCCCCGGAATGACCGACAGGGTCTTTTCACAGAAATTGATCGCCCCCTCCGTATAACCAGTGGGGCTGGGGGTATTTAATAGATCGACCAGGAATTTTTCGAGAAAGCCTTCATCGATATCGTGCATGAAATTCTCCTTCGGTAAGCAAACCGGCAATCCAGAGCCTTGGTTTTCGAGAATATTAACCGAAATTGATACCCTCGAACCTGCCGATCCTCTCCCGCCAGTTCGCCGGCACCGGGATGCTCTGGTGGGTATGATAATCATACGCTACCATCACCGTCTCCGCTTTCACCAGCACCGCGCCGCCTTCTTCCTCGACCACCTCATACTCAAAGACCATGCTCTTTGTGCCGATCTTTGCCACCCGCACGCCAACGTGGATCTTCTGTTCCAGCTCGATGGGTGCCAAATAGGAAAGGTGCACATCGGCGACGATCAGCCCCAGATCAAAAAACGACTTGCCGTCAAATAGCCCCAGTTCCATCAGGTAGGAAAACCGGGCATGCTCGAGCAGCGAAAGGGTGCGGACATTATTGACATGCCATTGCGGATCCAGGTCGCTGTAGCGAAGCTGGATGGGCAGGTTGAATTTGAATGTTGTCATGCTTGAATTATATCTTTGGCAGAGGGTATTTCTTCCATCCATTCCCCGTTTTGACCACGATGATTTTATGACCTTCATCACTTGCCCAAGCTGCCCCTTGCGCGTATACTCGTATTCAGACAAATTTTACCGATTTTGTTTTTAGAGGAAGGTTCTTATGCAGATAACCAAACAGGCGGATTATGCGCTTCGGGCAGTGCTCTACCTTTCCAGGATCGAACCGGATCAAAAAGCCTCCACCGCCCTGATCGCCAAATCGCAGAAGATCCCGCCCAGCTTCCTGGCCAAGATCATCTCCCAGCTTTCCATCGCCGGGATTATCCATACCTCGCGCGGAGCTCACGGCGGGGTTGCCCTGGCGCACCCACCCTCCGAGGTCACCCTTCTGGATGTGGTCGAAGCCATCGACGGACCCGTGCGGTTGAATGACTGCACCCACGCCCCGGCTGAGTGCCCCTTCGGTGAGGATTGCCCGCTGCAGGAAGTCTGGTGCACCACCCAGGAGGAGCTGGTCTCCAAATTACGCTCCACCAATTTCGCCCAGTTCAGTAAGAACGGGCATCATTGATCCCCGCAGCAACCCGGAACACACCATGCCAACAGGAACCGCAGTCAACCGCCAGTGGATCGTCATCACCCGCGAGGGAAGTTTTGTCATCGATTGGGGAGATGGACTTTTCCAGGACCTGATCAGCGGGGAATTCGTGCCGATCGGTGAAGCGGATATCAGCCACCACCCCACCGAGAGCGAGCTTGACTGGCTGATGCACATCGATCGGGTATCCTCCTATGATTCGAAGACGGTCTACATCCACAACCTGCCGGAGCGTCCGCAAAGGACAATCGATTAACCGTTTGGTAATCCCCGGCCTCCCAATTCTCCGGGAGGCTTTCTTTTTTCTAAAATGAAGACCAAACAACCCTCCCTCGTATTCGACCTCGGGCTGCTCACCGTGCTGCGGGCGGTGCTGCAGACCATCACCCGCATGATCTACCCCTTCCTGGCGGTCTTCGCCCGCGGGATGGGGGTGCAGATCACCGCCGTCACCACCGCGCTGGGTATTTCCATGCTCACCGCCCTGCTCGGTCCGCTGCTTGCGCCGCTCAGCGACAGGTACGGGCGGCGGGCAGGCATTCTGCTTGGAGTATCCATCTTCACCCTCAGCGCCGCGCTGGTAGCCGTTTTCCCCGGCTTCCCTACCTTCGCTATTTCACTCTTCCTCGGCAACCTGGCCATCAACATCTTCCTGCCGGCGGTTTTCGCCTTTCTTAGCGACCGCACCTCCTACGATCGCCGGGGATTCGTGATGGGCATCTTCGAAATTAGCTGGGCAGCCAGCTTTCTGATCGTCGTTCCGCTGATGGGCGTCCTCATTCAGAACTACGGCTGGCAGAGCGCCTTTACCGCCCTGGCGCTTCTGGGCATGATCGGGATCGTAAGCGTGATCGCCTTCATCCCCGGCACCCATCCACCGGCTGCTGCCAAAGCGGGCGAAGGCGTTCACCTGGCGGCTGTCTTTACTTCCCGCAATGCCCTCCTGCTGATGGCCTTCGGGTTGTTCTTTGCGATGGGGAATGAGCTCATCTCGGTCATGTTCGGGGTGTGGATCGAGGATACCTTCGCCCTGCAGATCGCCGCCCTGGGGGCGGCTTCGGCGATCCTGGGGCTCTCCGAGCTGGGCGGGGAGGGGCTCTCGGCGGCCATCACCGACCGCTTCGGCAAGGAGAGAACCGTAGCGCTGGGGATCATCATCAACATCATCGCGTTGGCGGCCTTTCCGCTGCTGCGGGATACCTACGCCGGCGCCATTTCCTGGCTGTTCGTGATCTATTTCAGCTTCGAGCTGGCCATGGTCAGCAGCATTGCGCTGGCCAGCGAGGTGATGCCAGGCATGCGCGCCACCCTGCTGGCAGCTTATATCGCTTCGCACGCCATCGCCCGCATGCTGGGGGATATGGCTGCGCCGTATCTCTATGCCCGCGGCTTCTGGCTGAATGCGCTCGTTTGTCTGGTATTTAATGTGGTCGCGTTGATCATCCTGCGCAGTATCCGCGTTAAAAACGCGCCACTTCAAACTTCACTTATCGACCACGAACTACCCGAAATACACGAAATAAGATAACTTCCAATTCAACCTATCAACGGATCAACCAATCAACCTCTCACATGTTTCCCCTGCCACCTTGCAAGATCCAGAGTTTTCCTGTATAAAAATTTTTAAACACCCAGGTGCGTGAAATGCTGATCGTGAATTGTTCCCAGGTGATCACCCTTACCCCCTCACCCCAGCGCGGGAAGCAACTGGGCGAATTGAACGCGCTCACCGGGGCTGCGGTTCTCATCCTGGGGGAAAAAATCGCAGAGGTTGGTCCAGAAGGAGCGCTCCTGCGCCGCTTTCCCTCTGAGCCGCGCCTGGATGCCCGCGGGAACGCAGTGCTACCGGGATTCGTGGATGCGCACACACATTTGGTCTTTGCCTCCGACCGCGCCGCGGAATTCGAAAGCCGCCTGCAGGGTAAAACCTACCAGGAGATCATGGCCGCCGGCGGAGGGATCAACGCCACGGTGCAGGCCACCCGCGCAGCCAGCCGTGAAGAGTTGCTCGCGCAGTCAGGTGATCGGGCAGCGGGTATGCTCGCCCACGGCACCACCACCGCTGAAGCCAAGAGCGGTTACGGTTTGGAACTGGAAGCTGAGCTGAAACTGTTGGAAGTTTTGTTATCCCTGGATGAGACTGGTCCACTCTCCATAGTTCCCACTTTCCTCGCGGCGCACGCCATCCCAGCCGAATTCGCCGGCAATGCTGATGGCTATACCCGCACGATCGTGGAGGATATGCTTCCCGCGCTTCGAGCGTTGGTGGCAGGCGCATGCAGAGGGCAGGCTGCTGCCCTTCGTGGATGTCTTCTGCGAGCAGGGTGCCTTCAACCTGGCGAATACGCGTGTAATCCTGGAAAAAGCCAGGGACCTGGATTTTCCCCTCAAAGCCCATGTGGATGAATTTGAAAACCTGGGCGGCTGCCGCCTGGCGGTGGAGCTGGGGGCAGCCTCGGTCGATCACCTGGTGAAAACCTCTCTGGAGGAGCTTCACGCCCTGGCCCGGAGCGAAACGGTGGCGGTTTCACTGCCCTGCACCCCCTTCGGGCTTTCTGATCCACACTACACCAACGCCAAGGAGATCATCGCCGCGGATGGGCTGCTGGCCATCGCTTCCGACCTCAACCCCGGCACGGCCTGGTGCGAGAGCATGCAGTTCGTGATCGCACTGGCGTGCCGCGCCCTGCGCTTATCGCCTGCCCAGGCGCTGACCTGTGCCACCATCAACGCTGCTGCTGCAATTGGGCGTGCGGAGAGCATCGGCTCCCTGCATCCCGGCAAGGATGCTGACCTGGTGATCCTCTCGGTGCCGGATTACCGCCAGATGGCCTACCGTTTTGGCGGTAACCTGGTGGAGCGGGTGATCAAGAAAGGCAAGCTGGTGGTGGACCGCACCCCGGAAACCGTTGTCTGATGCGCCGGATCATCCTCGCCTTTGACCGCTGGATGGTGCGCCGGGCGAAGATGATGCCCGTGAGCACCGATCCCAATTGTTTACTGCGTCTTGAGGTTCAAAGAGCTCCACGCAAGCTGGCTTTCGGGGAAATTACGATTAATGAAGGTGAATTTCTGCTGGGTTTCCACATTTGGAATGATCACCTTCCACCCCTTCCCGCGAACGCGGATGACCTTGGATGGGCGCTGCTTACCTACCGCCTGTTTGCCGCCTCGCTTCCCCAAATGGCAGATTTTATTCGCAAGCATCCTCAATTTGCCACCGCGAAGGTCCTGCGGGGGAAGACCGCCCTGCTGCCACCGCCCGGGAAAGGCCGGCACAGCCCGCTGGCAGCCCTCGGATTTAATATCAAGCCCTATCGCAGCCCACTGGGGAAATTCGGTAACTTTTGGGAGCATTTCTACCTCTATTGGCTGATCTGGGCTTTCAACCCAGATAGTACTAAAGGGAAAAGTCTTTTCGACGTGAATCTGACCGAGCTGTGGGTACCCATCCCGGAATTCCTGGCGCGGTATGCCGGAAAATGATCAAGACCTTTTCCCAATTGCGATAAAATTACCCCACTTCGCATCAAGGATCCAAATTGCCCACACTTGAAGATGCCCGAGCCTGGTACCCCGGTTTTGACCCCGTGCATGGTTATGACCATGTCTTCCGTGTTTACCGCATGGCGGAAAAACTGGCAGTGGAAGAAGGCGCGGACCTTGAGATCGTCCGGGCTGCCGCGCTGCTGCACGATGCCGCGGGAAGTACCCCGGGCGGAGAGAAACGAAGCGAGCACCATAACCATTCCGCGGAGTTTGCCGCAGAAGTGCTCAAAAAGGAGGGCTGGGGCACCGAACGGATCGCCGCCGTGCAGGAATGCATCCGCGGGCACCGGTATCGCAACACCGGCGCTCCCCCTGCCAGCATCGAAGCCAGGGTGCTCTTCGATGCGGATAAGCTGGACGTGTTGGGCGCCATCGGCGCGGCTCGAACCATCGCCTACGCCGTGCTGGCGAAAACTCCACACTTCGAGGAACCTTCAAAGCAGTTTTTGGAAAGCGGAGAGGTTGTGCCAGGTGAACTGCACAGCGCCTACCACGAATACCTTTTCAAACTCAGCAAGGTAAAGGATCGTCTCTTCACCCCCGCCGCCCAGCGAATCGCCGAACACCGTCACCAGACCATGCAAATTTTCTTCGATGAGCTCGCTGCGGAAATGCGCGGGGAGCATTGAAGCATCTTGTAAAAAGGAACTAGACCCCATGAGACCCACTCTCGAAATGATCGAATCCCTCGCCCGCCGGGCAGGCGTGCTCCTCAAGGAAGGCTTTGGCAAGGAACACCAGGTGGACTTCAAGCATGCCAAGGACCTGGTGACCGAGATGGACCGCAAGGCAGAGGATCTGATCCTGGGCGAGATCCGTGAAAAATTCCCCGCCCACAGCATCCTCAGCGAGGAGAGCGGCTCCCTGGAAGGCGACGCCGATCATCAATGGATCGTCGACCCGCTGGACGGAACGATCAATTACGCCCACAACTACCCGGTTTATTGCGTCTCCATCGCTTACCGCGAATCGGGTGATCTGAAACTTGGTGTGATCTATGACCCCATGCAGGATGAACTCTTCAGCGCGGAACGCGGCTGCGGCGCTGCCCTTAATGGAAACCCGATCCGCGTCACCGGCGTGGATAAAATTCACCTGGCGCTTCTGGGCACTTCCTTCCCCGCTGCGGATAGCCTTCTGTTGGAAAAGAATAACCGGGTCTTCGTTCATATCTCCGGTCTGGCGCAGACCATCCGGCGGAACGGCTCGGCAGCGCTGGACCTGGCTTACGTGGCAGCCGGTCGCCTGGATGGCTACTGGCAGCTTGGGAACAGCCCCTGGGATTTTGCCGCAGGCGCGCTGCTCATCCAGGAAGCCGGCGGGATGGTGGTGGGTCTGGATGGCAACCCGGATTTCTTCCACCCGCCTTATTCTTTGATCGGTGCCGGCGAAGCCCTGGCGCGCAAGATGGTGGCTGAGATCGGTAAAACCATTTAGCACCTGGTTTTGCCTTCCCCTGGCCCAAGGGGGAAGGGGAATATAATTCAACAAAACGAGATGGAAGAATCAATCGAGGAGCCCATGAAATCATCCCTGGAAAAATCATCGTATCCCCAGCAGCGCTGGAATCTGAAGGACCTTTTCAGCGGGTTGGATGATCCTGCCCTGGAAAAAGAATTCAAATCTCTGGAAAAGGATGTGAAAGCCCTGGAGGCTCAGCGGCCGATCTTCACGGCAAGTATTCCCGAATCCGATTTCCTCGGATTCATCAAGAAGCTTGAAACTGTCCAGCGGCGGGCAAACCGCCTGGGCAGTTTCCCCCAACTGCTTTTCACCGAAGATACTCAGAACCAGGCTGTTCAGGCATTAATGGCGCGGGTGGAGCAATTTGGCGCTGAACTTTCGAACCGGCTGCTTTTCTTTAACCTCTGGTGGAAGGACCTGCCCCAGGCAGAAGCTGACCGCCTGCTGAAGAACGCCGGCGATTACACCTACTGGCTGGAGCAGATCCGCCTGTATAAACCCTATACCCTGAGCGAAGCCGAAGAGAAGATCATCAATATCAAGAACGTGACCGGCGCGGTGGCGATGACCACGCTCTACGATTCGATCACCAACCGCTACACCTTTGATCTGAAAGGCGTGCGGGGGGGCAAGGGCATTACCCGCGGCGAACTGATGGTCTACGTCCGCGAGGCCGATCCCGATATCCGCGCGAAGGCTTACCAGGAGATGTACCGGGTCTACGAAAAGGACGCCCCCATCCTCGGGCAGATCTATCAAACCATCGTGCGCGACTGGGCGCAATGAAAACGTGACCCTGCGGAAATACAAAGCCCCCATTTCCACCCGCAACCTGAGCAACGATATCCCCGACAAGGTGGTGGATACCCTTTTGGAGGTCTCGCGCGGCAACAATTCCATTTTCCAACGCTATTTCAAGCTGAAAGCCCGCTGGATAAAAATGGATAAGTTGCGCCGGTATGATATCTACGCGCCGGTGGCCAAAGCGGATAAGAAATACACCTACGCCCAATCCATCCGCACCGTCTTTGATTCCTTCCAACAGTTCGACCCGCAGTTCCAGCAGTTGGCGGAGCGGGTCTTCCGGGAGGATCACCTGGACAGCGAGGTGCGCAAAGGCAAGATGGGTGGCGCGTTCTGTTTAACCGTCGAACCAGCCCTCACTCCCTGGGTGATGTTGAACTACCAGGGGAAGTCGGACGATGTTGCCACCATGGCGCACGAGCTGGGTCATGCCATCCATTCCATGATGGCTGAGCACCACACCCTGTTCACCCAGCACGCCTGCCTGCCGCTGGCGGAGACTGCCTCCACCTTCGGGGAGATGCTGCTGGTGGATAAGCTGCTCAAAGAGGAGACCGACGAATCCGTCCGCCGCGATCTGCTCTTCCGCCAGGTGGATGACAGCTACGCCACCATCCAGCGCCAGGTCTATTTTGCCCTGTTCGAAAAACAGGCTCACGGCATGGTGATGCAGAACGCCTCGGTGGATGAACTCTCGGCAGCCTACATGGAAAACCTGAAGGAGCAGTTCGGGGATTCTGTGGAGCTGAGTGACGAATTCAAATGGGAGTGGGTGGCCATCCCGCATATTTACAACTACCCCTTTTATGTCTATGCGTATGCTTTCGGGCAGCTCCTGGTGCTTTCGCTCTACCGCCAGTATAAGCTGGAAGGGGAAAGTTTCAAGCCGCGCTTCCGCAGGATCCTTTCCACGGGCGGCTCGGAGGCGCCGGTAAAGCTGCTCAAACATGCCGGTGTGGATATTACCAAGGCGGCCTTCTGGCAAGGCGGATTCGATGTCCTCGATGAGCTGGTCAAGCAACTGGAAGCGATCCCGGTGAAGTAAACCTGGATTCTCTCGTAGGGGCGCACGGCCGTGCGCCCCTACGATGAATGGCAATAATCCTTCAGCGAAGGATTATTTTTATATTACCCCGAGGGTTATCAAAACTACATAATATCGGCAAAAAGATTAGCCGGACCCATAGAGGTGGACTTCCGTCCGCTCCAGTTGCTCAATCAAACCAGCCCTTGGCTTTGAAGAACCACAACTCGCCCACCAGCACTGCTGCCATGATCCCCATCACGATAAAGAATCCGTTCTCCCGGTCTGCCGCGGGCAGCCAGGCCATGTTCATGCCATAGATGCCGGTGATCAGCACCAACGGCAGGTTCACAGCGGAAAGGATGGTGAGGAAGCGCAGGCGTCTCTCCGAATCTTCGCTGCGGATCATCTGGAACTGGGAATAAAGCGAATTCAGGCGTTTTTCGATCTGCGTCGCCGAGGCGTGGGCGATCTCAGCCGTGGCGATCAGGTCGCGGATATATGCCTTGCGTTCTTCTTTGCGCAGCCCGGGGATATCGGTGGTGTTCATGCCCTCGGTGAGGAAAAGGTAGCTCTCCGCCAGGATGACGATACGGTCCGCTGTCATGCGCAGCTTCGCCAGGTCGCTGGCGGTCACGTCCACTTTGCCATCGGAAAGCTGGTGCGCGAAGGTCACAAGCTGGTCGCGGTGGGTTAGCTCCAGTTTCAGCATCTGATCCAGGATGCGGTCCATTACCAGGTAGAGAACATTGATCAAATCTTCTAGGTGGCTCGTCTCCGGGCGCTGCAGGGCGGAAACCAGATCGTCAAAGTAAGGGAAGGCATGAATGGTGATCAGGGTTCCTTCCCGCCATATTATTGTGAAAAAACTGAATTCAAGCGTTGCCGGGTTGCTGACGACCGGTACTTCCATCAGCAGGTCCTGACCGTAATAAATCACGTTGGGAGAATTTTCCGGGTTGAGGGCCAGATCCAGGATGATGGGGTGCGGATCAAGCTTTTCCAGCGCTTCCCCCAGTTCCTCGCGGTCGGAGATCTGAAAATCAAACCAGTTCTGCCCGCGACGGCTGGATTTCTCTCCCAGGTCTTTGTGGTTCGGGAGCTCCTTCAGACGCCCATTTTCGATAATAAAGTGCCTCTGCTCCATTTCACACTCCCGATACCCGCCCCCGTTTGGGGCTGATGGCGATCTGGTGCAAGCCTGCCACGGTCCGCACGCGCTCATCCGGGTCCTCGCGGGCAAGTTCGTTCAATTTGGCCCGAGCTTTTTCGTTTCCCCCCCGCGCCATCCAGGAAAGCGGACCCAGGTAGGCCTCGCGGCGGGCGGCATCCAAGCTCTCGGGCAGCACCAGGATCGGTGTTTCATATTCCTCGCGCTTGGTCAGCAGCATCAAATAGGCGCATGCCAGGCTGACCCGCGGGTCTTTGTCCTTTAGCGAGGCTAGCTGCATGGCGTCCACCTCAATGTGCAGAAGATCAGAAAGCAGGATCATGCCTTCATAGGAGAGTAACCGTACCGCCCAATCCGGGTCGCGGCGTAGTGTTTCAAAAGAAGGCCAGGCTGAACGGTTGCCGAGCTGCGCCACGGCCAGGGCAATGGCAGCCTGCTCGAGCGTATTCTTGCGGTTTGTCACGTCCATGAGCAGAATGGCGGCATTGGCCAGCCCGATATGCCGCAGGGCGGTTACGTAACAGTGGTAGGTGAGCAGCATCTGCATCCCGGGTGAGTAACTGGCGATCATGAAAGGATTGATCAGATCGTCGGTGACTTCCAGCAGCGCTGCGCTCTTGCCAGCTTGCCCCCCCGCCAGGTCCTTGGATTTCGGACCGCGTACCGGTGCGATGGGTCCGCGCCTTTCAGCTTCCACAACCAGCGGCTCGAGGGCATTATCAAGCCCGACCTTATCGGCTGCCTGTGCCTGGCTCCAGAAACGCTTTTCCCGCATCAGATTTTTGCAGAGCAGCTCCACCGTCTCAGGTGAGCTGAGTGTGCCAGCCGCCATGATGAATTCCAGATGGGTGTTACGGTTAAGTTCGGAATAGGCTTCCGGGTTCAGTCCACGGTCGATGGCTTCCAGCGCCAGATCTGGCTTGCCCAACTGGTTAAGTGTCTTGGCGATGTGCAGCACATCCGTCTTGGTAAAGGAAGGGTATCGGCGCAGATTGAGGATCTCATGCGCATAGTCTGCTCCGCCCACCTCGGCCAGGGCATCGATAAGCAGCTCGCGTTCCCCCGCCGTGGAATCGTTGTTCTGGGAGGATTTCTTTGCCAGGAAGACAAGCGCTGGCAGGCATTTTTTCAACCCAAGATGGCGGATCTCGCGGATGGCGGCGATGCGCTCATTGGGAATGGTGCTCATCAGCTGCTCGGTGTATTCGTTCTGCATGTCTTCGGGCAGCTCGGTCTGCTCCATCTGCTCGGCCATATCTCGCACGATTTCGCTCTGCGCCTTCGGATCAATATCCTCACCCAGGAGGTTGGTGCCGGTAACAAATGGTGAGTTAACGGCAGCAACCTGCTCGGTCAGTTCCAATTGGTAAAAGTGGTCTGGGTAATACGCACGGGCGAAGCGTACCTTGAAACCCTGCAGATCTCCCGCGGCATGGGTGAATTCATACATGCGCTCCCAGGCATAGGAGTTGTTAAAATCCTGTTTAAGGATCTGGTCGCAGAGGATGATGCAGGTGCGGGTATCACCCTCGTCGAGCGTCTTTTCGATGCGGATCACCAGGTCGGTGATGGTTTCAGGCATGCGTGTCCTCCGGAAAGGTTGTTTCCGCTTGAATAGATTGTATCCATCAGTCTGCATCCTTACAAGTTGCGGGGGTTTTCATTTCTGAAAGGTGCCTGTAATGCTGGACCGAAGGCTGCCAAAAAGCGGGAGGATCGATTGTGGTATATTTATTGATGCATTTTTCCCTGAATTTATACGGGGAGGGCAATCCATCCACGGAGCGAGCATGTATTTTGCCATTGAGGGAGTGATCGGTGTGGGCAAGACCACCCTGGCGCGCCTGCTTCAGGAATCTTTCGACGCCCAGCTGCAGTTGGAAGTATTTGAAGAGAATCCTTTTCTGAAGGATTTTTATTCGGACCGCGCGCGCTTATGCCTTCCAGACACAGATATTCTTCCTGCTCAGCCGCTATCACCAGCAGCGCCGCATCATCCCCGAGGTGATCGGTGAAAACCGCAACCTGATCACTGACTACACCTTCGAAAAGGACGCGCTCTTTGCCCGCATCAACCTGACCGGCGACGAACTGGAAATGTATTACCGCGTGCACGAAGCCCTGGCCGAGAAGATCTCCCCTGCCGAACCTGATCGTCTACCTGCGCGCCAGCACCGATACGCTTATGCAGCGGATCGCCTTCCGCGACCGGCATTACGAGCGCCAGATGGAGCGTAATTACATCGCCCAGCTTAATGAGGAGTACGATAATACCTTCCTCAAGGGTTCCCAGCCGGTGCAGGTGCTGACCATTGAGACCGACACGATCAACTTTGTTTCAAGCCGCACGGATCTATTCGCCGTGGAAGGGCTTATCCGCTCCGCCTTGCTCACCCCGCCGCTGCAGCCTTCTCTTCCGCTGCCTGCCGAGGATGCTGCCGGGAGTGGGGATTGACCATCCAATAACCAAGGAAACCCCCGAATGCGCATCACCCGCGATACCCTCCTCAAGCATGCCCGCCAGACCGTGAATTTTCGCCTGGCGCAGGACAAGACCGTGGTGTGCATTTACCTGACGGGTTCGCTGGTGAACGATGATCCCGTGATCGGCGGCACCGCGGATATCGACCTGGTTTTCGTGCACGACCGTCTGCCAAAAGTGGAGCGCGAGGTATTGCGGGTGACCGATGAGGTCACCTTCGATATCGCCCATTACTCCCAGATGAATTACGACCAGCCGCGCCGCCTGAGGCTGAATCCCTGGCTGGGATCCTACCTGATCGCCGATCCGGTACTGCTTTTTGAAAACCAGCATTGGTTTGAGTTCACCCAGGCCAGCGTGGCTGCCCAGTTCTACCAGCCCGACACAATACTGGCGCGGGTGCGCCCGCTTTCGGATTACGCCCGTCAGGTGTGGATGGATTTTTCCTCCAAACCGGTCGAGCCCGGTATTCCACCCCTGCTCACCTACTTGAAAGCCCTACGCAGTGCGGGTGACGCGGTGGCCTGCCTCTATGGTCCGCCGCTGCCCGAACGCCGCTTTTTCATGCTCTTCCCCAAGCGGGCACTGAAAGCCGGAAAGCCGGACCTGACCGCAGGGTTGATCTCACTTTTCGTCCGTCAGCCCCCAACAGATGAGCAGTGGGCTGGCTGGATGATCGACTGGGAGAATGTGTTTAACAGCGTTTCAGAACTTACCGCCTGCCCGGAAAAGTTGAAGCCGCCGCGCAAAGCCTATTATCTTTCCGCCATGCAAGCCCTGCGCACGGAAAATGCTCCCGGGGCGCTCTGGCTGCTGCTGCGCACCTGGACGCTGCTGGCCTTTCATCTGCGTTCCAATGCTGCCGCTCTGCACCCCTTTAATGAATTCCGCCGCACCCTTGGACTGGATGAATCCTCACTAAAAGTGCGTTTCTCCGAACTGGATAAGTACCTCGACCGGGTGGACGAGACCCTCGATGACTTCGCCCTCTCCAGTGGAATCCGCTGATTTTTCCCCACCCATCTGTGGATAACTGGCTGAAAAGTGTGGATAAGTCCGCCAGGTTGTGGACAAATGTTCAAATTTTTAATGAAAACCACCTTGAAAATGGAATGTGATTTCCAACCAGCAAATCAATTCACCCGGGAAAAAACCAACCTTGATAAGAATGATTTATCCACAGCCTGCCTGTTCATAACTGGAAAAGAGAAAACCTCCACCCCTGCCGTTGCGAGCGGATTCATTCCGCCACTGGCACCGGAAATGCCACGGTGGATGCACTTTTTCCACTTATCCCCAACCCCTACGATTACAACTATTAACCTATAACCATAATGATATATGGATAAGGTGATCTTATTCACCGCTTGTATGTGTGGATAAAATCCTGTATAGTATGAAAAATGAATTTGCCCATTGAACATCATTGATGTGTCACGCTGCCCTGCAAGGGGAGAAGGAGAAGAACAGATGGATGTCATCAAGGTCAAGGCAAATTCCCGCACGGCAGCCGTTGCAGGAGCGATCGCCGGGGTGATGCGCGAGCACAAACACGCCGAAGTGCAAGCCATCGGAGCCGGAGCTGTGAACCAGGCCGTCAAGGCCCTGGTGTTGGCCAAGGGGTACCTGGCAGAGGATGGGATCATCATCGTCTGCATCCCCGAGTTCGTGGATGTGGAAATCGAGGGAAACGTCCGCACCGCGGTCAAGCTGGTGGTGGAGCCGCGCTGACCCAGGTTTCAGACTGATCTAGATTGAGTTGGAAATTTCTTCCGGGGCAAAGATGACCTCGTCCTTGCCGGTTAATTTCTCCTGGATCTTGGCTACGATCAGGTCAAGGTGGGCGCTGTGCGCCACGTAATCCAGGTCGTCGGCCGGTACGGTGAGCACCGGGCAGATGTTAAAGTTGCGGATCCATTCTTCGTAGATGGAATTTAAATTGGTGAGATATTCCGGGGCGATCTTGCGTTCATAATCGCGATCGCGCAGGTCGATGCGCCGGGTGAGGGTATCCACCGAGGCGCGCAGGTAGATCATCAGGTTGGGTGCTGGCAGAAATTCCTGGATGGTGTGATAGAGGGCATGGTAGGTCTCGTAATCGCGTTCGGACAGGTAACCCTGCAGGAAAAGGTTGCGGGCGAAGATATCAGCGTCTTCATAGATGGACCTATCCTGAACAACCGAGCCGGGGTAGTGGATCAGGTCCTTTTGCAGGCGCAGGCGGTGGGTGAGAAAGAATATCTGCGATTGAAAAGAATAGGCGTACATATCGCGGTAAAAATCCGCCAAATATGGATTTTCGGTGACCGGCTCGAAGAAGGGTTTCCAATCGAGACGCTCGCAAAGCATTTCCACCAGGGTGGATTTGCCCACGCCGATATTTCCGGCGACCGCGATATATTTTTTCATGCGCGCCTCCGCGGGGATGATGACATGCAGGTATTATAGCATTTTGGAAATTTAAACGAAAAAGGAGGCAGCCGGTATCTGGGCTGCCTCCCGTGTTTGGGAATAGATCAACTCACCTTGGTGATCGCATCCACGGGGCAGACTTCCACGCACTTGGCATCGTCGGAGCATTTGGGCTCGTCGATCACGTAGGTACCGTTCTGCTCCGAGATGGCTGCTTCGGGGCACTCTGGTTCACAAGCGCCGCAGGCGATGCAGACGTCGGGGTCAATACGATGGGCCATTTCACTATTCCTTTCGGATTACAGACCCGTGGGTCTGTTGGATGCGTCAAGAATAGCATACAAGCGCGGAATCTGTCAATATGTGCTGGCATTGACAAACATCATGTCCCGCTTGTATAATTCGCCTCGCCTTCCTCGATAGCTCAATTTGGCAGAGCGGGCGGCTGTTAACCGCTAGGTTCCAGGTTCGAGTCCTGGTCGGGGAGGTTTTTTGTTTTAATAAATATGAGGTTCCTGCTTCCCTCGCGCAGCACTCCCGACGCAAAGAGGGAGCATTGAGGGGATGATATCGAGTCCTGGTCGGGGAGGTTTTTTTATTTTCGTAGGGCGGGTGCGCGGGACCCGCCTCTTTTTTTCCGGTGGGCTCACGCCCACCCTCCATTCGCTGGGGGTATAATCTCGCGCAGCACTCCCGACTAACAATCATCGCAAATTCAGCAATCCAGGATTTCCATTAATCCCTATTGACATTTTCTTTTTGCGTGCTAATATATGGAATACAGTTCCAAATATTGAAATTTGGATAGTTAACCTTTCGACGAACCGATTTTGCATTAACTCGACATACCCAACCCAAGAATTCGATGCAAAAGTTCACGCGGTGAAAAACAAAGGTCAATCCTCCCCCCTCAACCATCAGCCGGCATCCCCCGGCACTTCCTCGCTTTCCTCCACTGTCCGGAAAGCAGTCGGTATCCTCGATATTCTGGCAGCAAAAGCCGATAACGGCATCAGCCTGACCGAGCTTTCCACACTCATCGAAATGCCCAAGAGCAGCACCCACCGTTACCTGGCTACCCTGCACGAGCTGGGTCTGGCGGAAAAAAAGGATTCCGACCGATTCTTCCTTGGAACCAAGATCATCGAGCTGGCTGGTTCGCTTCCTCGTCCATTCTGATCTGCGCGTGGAATCCCAATCCGTGATGAACGATCTATCCGATCAAACCGGAGAGACCATCCACCTGGCCGTGCCTTCCGCAACCGAAGTGGTGTATATCGCCAAGGTGGAAGGCAAGCATACCCTGGGAATGTTCTCCCATATAGGCGCGCGGCTGCCCATGTACTGCACCGCGCTCGGAAAGGCGATCCTCGCCTTTTCTGGCGAAAAGTTACTCGTGTCGGTGATATCGGAAAATCTATTACCGCGGACACAATTTTCGATCACATCCGCCGAACAATTAAAGAAGAACTCGCTGTTACGAGGCAACGAAGTTATGCCATCGATGACGAAGAAAACGAATTGGGTATCCGTTGCGTTGGAGCCCCTGTCTTCGATTTCACCGGCACCCCCATTGCAGCCATCAGCATTTCGGCACCGAAACAACGCATGGATCGGGATCGCTGCGAAGAGTTGGGAGCGATGGTGATGGATGCCTCGAATCGGATTTCGCGCCGAAAGGGGTTTTCTGGTCACAATAACAACAGGGATTGAATCCTGAACAGATATTCAAAGAGGAGAATTGAAAATGAAAATGCTAATCGATGGTCAATGGGTTGAATCTTCAGATCATGCCTGGTCAAGTGTCATCAATCCCGGAACAGGCAAGGAGATCGATAAAGTTCCCAAGGCAACCACGCAGGATATGGTTAGGGTGGTCGCTGCTGCCCAGCAGGGTAAGCTCGCCATGCGTAAATTAACCGCTCTGCAACGCTACGAGATGCTCACCAGAATCGCCCAATCCATCGATGCTCACCGCGAGGAGCTTTGCCACCTGCTGGCCGAGGAAAACGGCAAACCCATCCAACAGACCCGCGCGGAAGTATCTGTCACTGCCAACATCTTCCGAAATTTTGCCGAGGAAGCCAAGCGGATGTTCGGAAGGGTGATGCCGGTGGACGCGGTAAAAGGAAACGAGCGGCACTTCGCCATCACCATCCGCCAGCCGCTGGGGGTTGTGGCGGCGATCATTCCCTTCAATTACCCAGTGGAATTATGGGGACACAAAGCCGCGGCGGCGCTGGCTGCCGGAAATGCGGTCATTTCCAAGCCGCCTTCCAACTGCCCGCTTGCCCTGTTGAAAATTGCGGAGCTGATGGAACAGTGTGGTTTACCCCGCGCAGCGCATCAGATGGTGACAGGCGGCGGGGAGGTGGTTGGCAGTTACCTCGCCAAAGCCGAAGGGATTCAGCTGGTTACCGTCACCGGAAGCACAGAAGTGGGGATCAAGATCGCCCAAATGGCGGCGGAGACCCTTAAAAAAGTGCACATGGAGTTGGGCGGAAACGATGCACTCATCATCCTGGAGGATTGCGACCTGGAAAAAGCTGCCACATCGGTTGTCCTGGGGCGACTGGCGCGCGGGAACGGACAGATCTGCTGCGCAGTCAAACGGATTTTCGTGGAGGCCTCTATTTATGATAAATTCGCTGCGTTGTTGACTGAAAAGGCCAAAGCGCTGAAGGTGGGCGATCAATTGCAGGAAGATACCGATGTCGGTCCGTTGATCTCGGAAAAAGCAGCCGAAGAGGTGGAGGTTTTTGTTAACGAGGCCGTGCGGCTGGGAGCAAAGGTCACTGTTGGTGGAACCCGGCACAACGCCTTCATGGATCCAACGGTGTTGACGAATGTGAAAGTGGATATGCCCCTCTTTAAAGAAGAGGTATTTGGTCCGGTCGCACCTCTCGTACCCTTTACATCGGTTGATGAAGCCATCCGCTTGTGCAATGACTCCCCTTATGGGCTGCAATCAGCAGTATTTACGAATGATATCAACAAGGCTTTCGATATTGCCTACAAGCTCGAGGCTGGCGGGGTGATCATCAACTGGTCCACCGCCCTGCGCGTGGAAACCCTGCCCTTCGGCGGGATCAAGATGAGCGGGCATGGCCGGGAGGGTGTGCATGATACGTTGGAGGAAATGACCGACCAGAAAACGATCGTGGTGCACAATGCCTTCTCAGTAATAGAGGAATAGGTCAATTTTGAATGACTGACGATTTCTTGGTAATGCGGGGTATCCGCAAGAGCTTCGACGGAACCCAGGCGCTCAAGGGGGTGGATTTCAGTGCGCAGTTGGGGGAAGTGCATGCCATTGTTGGTGAAAACGGGGCGGGGAAATCCACCTTGATGAAGATCCTGGCAGGCGCCTCTGCAACGGGATTCTGGTGAAATCATCCTGGACGGTGAGCCCGTATCCATTAAATCTCCAATGAGCGCCCATCGCTTGCAAATTCGAGCGGTTTATCAGGAGTTTAGCCTGGTATCCCATCTGAGTGTTACTGAAAACATCCTCCTGGGGCAGATGCCCACCAAAAAGAATAGTTGGTTGGTCGATTGGGATGAAGCCCACCGGTTGGCGGAGGAAAAACTGGCCGAGATCGGATTCACCGGACTGCAGGTGCGTCTGCCTGTCTCCAGCTTGAGTGTCTCCCACCAACAAATGGTGGAAATTGCAAAGGCAGCGGTCACCCAGCCCAAAATATGGGTTCTGGACGAACCCTCCGCAGTCCTTTCCCAGGAAGAGTTGACCCGGCTTTTCGAGATCATTCAAAATCTAAAAAAAGCACCTTCCCTAATTCTTTATATTTCGCACCGGTTGGATGAGGTTTTTGAAATTGCCGACCGGATTACTGTACTTAAAGATGGCGAACTGGTTGGCACGGTAAAACCCGCAGAGACGGATCAAAACCAGCTCATTCGTATGATGGTGGGGCGCACTCTCGGCGAGATTTACCCCGAGCGCAAACCCAGCCTTGGAAAAGAGATCCTTTCCGTGAAAGGATTAGACCGGGGAGAAAGAGTACCAGGAAGTATCTTTTTCATTGAATCGTGGAGAAATTCTCGGATTTTTCGGATTGGTTGGCAGCGGGCGGACCCAGGTTGCCAGGGGGATATTTGGAGCGGATAAGGTGAAATCCGGTCAGATCTTATTGGAGGGTAAGGAAGTTCATCTGAAGTCCCCCCGCCAGGCCGTGAAGGCCGGGATCGCCCTCCTCACCGAAGACCGTAAAAAGGATGGCCTGGTGTTGAGCTGTTCGATCGCCGATAATGCAAGCCTGGCTACGATGGACCAGGTGAGCAAAGCAACCGTATTGAATATCCGTAAAAGAAACGACAGGGTCAACACCAAGGTCAAGGAGCTTTCGGTTCACCCGGAGCAGATCAATACCACCGTCCGGCGGCTCAGTGGCGGAAATCAACAAAAGGTCATTCTAGCCAAGTGGCTCTTATCGCAAGCCAAAATTTTGATCCTGGATGAGCCGACCCGGGGCGTGGATGTGGCCACCAAGGTGGAGATTTACCATCTAATCAACAATCTCGCGAACCAGGGAGTAGGAATTATGCTGATCTCTTCCGAATTACCGGAGATTCTTGGGATGTCCGATAGGGTCCTGGTGATGAAGGATGGGCATATTGCAGGAGAATTTTCAAGAGCGCAGGCCAGCGAAGAAAGTCTTTTATCCTGTGCTGCAGGAGTTGCTTCATGAGTAATGTTGAAAATAAAAATATTGGTTTTGGGAAACGGGTTATGAATTCGCTGAGGGGATTCTATGCCAACTTTAATACCGGGCAAACCCGGGCAGGAGGAAAAAGGCAGTGGGTGAATTATGTCTTCCTGCTATCGTTTTTTATCCTCCTGTTTATTGCCGCATCCTTATCGGATGTTTTTTTCTCCTATGCGAACATCAGCAACCTTCTCCGCCAGATCGTTACCAACGGGATCACGCTTCCACCCCAAACC
>CAWDZA010000022.1:0-3912 GCA_963806635.1 uncultured Chloroflexia bacterium
AACTGGCCGACCTGCGAAGCCAGTCTGTGGGACCGGGGTGGGTGAAGGGGTGATGGTCTCCGTTGGGGTGAGGGTTGCCGTGATCGTTGGCGTAATGATTTGAGTGGGGGTGATGGTGGGTGTGAGTTCATCTACAAAAACCGTTGCATCAAAGGACTCACTCCAGGCATTACTGGAATCCTGGGCACGCACCTGCAGCTTGTATTTTCCAGGCTGGGGAGGTGTGAAGGAATAATGCAGGGTCGCGAGATTGCTCCCTGGATTCGGGTTATCCAGCGTTGCAACCACACCGCCGTTAATGGATAATTCCCCCCGCGAAACCGCTGAATCTGCAGTGATATGGAAGACCACATCATAGGGGACACCGAGGGGGATGTGCATGCCATCCAGCGGAGCATCGATCCACGCCTCCGGACCCAGGGCTTCTACAACAGCCTGTTCGGTCCGCGCCTGCATCGGAAGATTGCAGCCTGCCATTAAAACAAAGCACAGGATGATCGGAACTACGAAAAGTTGTTTTTTCATGATTATTGTCCCTCTGCAGCCGGGTTGCTAAATTCCCATTGATCCTTCCCGCCACTGAGGCACGGCACCCACGGCCAGGAGCTATCCGTGCTGTAACATTTTTCGGTGGCAAGCATATTCGTTGAGCCGCCGTAAAAGATCGGTTTGATGGCATCCCAGGCTTCTCCCACGCCGCAATAATTGGGATTGTGGTTATAGCAGGGAGTCAGACTCACGGATACGATCTTTGATTCGCCAGGCTGCATCCATGGGATCTTGGTCAGGACGTCCTGGTAAATGCTGTATTCCGGCCAGGTGGTTACCGATGGATTTTTCGCAATCACAGTCAGCGCGAGCTGATACTTATCGGCATCCGCCTCGGATGCAGCCAGGGATTCGGCAGTGGATCGGCGGGTAATCTTTACCAGCACGCCGCCGGGGAAATTGCCTGCGCCTGGTGCAGGATGCACTTTTATTTTTGGATCCAGGCATAAGGGATCAAACCCTCTCAACAAGGCATCATATGCGTTGATGCACGCATTCTGGCTTTTCAGTGAGGCATATTGTTCCAGTTGAGAGGTCAGGGTATCTTCCACGGCTTGCTTACAGGAGCTGCATGCATCATAAAGCGCGGAAACGGTAGGGTCGCCGGTGATTTGGTCCATGATCGCCGGCACCACGTTACCTGAAACGAATTCGCTGTAAGAAGGCAGGTTTGCAGGGATTCCTGTCAGGGCGGTAAAGCCGTAACTAATCGCTGTATGCGTGACCGAGACGCAATCGGCGCTTTCGGAGCAGCCCGGGATCAAACTGGCAACACCGGCGCTAAGTTCCTGAATGTACGCTGATATGCCGTAAGCCACCATATCGTACAAATACCCGAGGCTGTTCGCAAAACCTGCGATCAGGCAATCCAATGAGCCGCAATCCTGGGTGTGCTGCATGGGGGTGGGGCAGATCTTATCCCCGGGTAAATGCGGGGGGTTTCCCACTGTCGAACAAATCCCCGCGACGCAAATCTCTTGAGGCGGGGGACTTGGGTCTTCGTCGACGATCACGCAACCCCAGTTAGCCCCTTCAAACAAGGGTGCCGCATAGTTATCCCGTAGGATCTCCACATCATAGATGCTGGGATAGGTCGAAGCTAATGGCGGCAGCCCCGAAGGTTCCTTGGGGGTGTTGTAATGCAACGCCACCGTGTTCGAAAATCGGTTGTATCCAGACATCTTTAAATGAGGTACGAACCTGGAATAAAGTGTAAATGGTGTGCCTTCCGGGTATTCGTATTGGAACCAGTTGCTTTCAAATTCGAATGAACCTTGCGAGCCAGCCCCAAATCCACCCATGGATTTTCCGCCGTCTGGAAAAAGCTGTGCTAGATAGACCGGGTATGTACCCTCATTTCCCTTGTTGTTCGTCCACCGGCAGCCGGCAGATATTAATTGGTTATAGGTCCAATAGTTATCATTGGGGTAGGGTAAAGCAGCCAATTCATCACAAACCTGCTGGACTTCGGTCTGGCTGGTGGTCTGCCAGCGCATTTCAAATACCTGGTCCTGGAGCGGTTTATCCGGGGAAATGTTGGTCTCAGTTACCCAATGACCCCCGCCGCCGCCGGTGCAAGCCCCTTCTCCCTCAACCGAGCAAACCATTAACACTGCGCGATGTACAGCCGTTTTAAACGTGCCCACCTCGACCAGCTTGCCGCCCGACCAACCCCAGACCTCCATGGTCAGATCCAGGTCCGGCTGTGTATATTTATCCACGACGGTGTCCAAATAATCAAAGATATTGAATTGGACGCCCGAAGCCGGCAGGAAGGAGCGGCCGCCTTCCGGAACTCGAAATCCGCGCGAGTTGTTGACCTTCAAATAGAAATAAGCCAGGTCCATCGAAAAGGGCAGGATCAAATTTCCATTATTCATGGTGACTTTTCCCAACCCGCCAATCCCCCTGGAACCAGGCGCCTTGCAGTCGTTGGGATCAAATGGCAGCGTCACCGGCGTGCTGGGGCTTTCACCGGCAGCGTTAAATGCAGAGAGGTAATAGCTGACCTGACCGTATTGATCTGGAAATAACAGGGGATTGTCGTATTGGATCACATCCATGGAATCTTTGCCGATCTTTTGCCATACGGCTATCCGTTCCCATGGACCACCATTTTGGGATTTATAAAAGAAAAAGCCATCCTCTGCTTTTGCACGCAGATAATCATAGCTCCCGCCGGGATAAATGTCGTAGATGTCTTCAAAAGCATGGGCATTAAACCTGATCTTGGCTGTGCATCCGGAAAAGTCTCCGGTAATTTCAGGGGTGAGCGGCAATTCCACATTCGAGCTTCCATTTTGACCCTTTAGCCAAAAAGAAATGTTATCGGGAAGACTGGATGAAAGTTCGTCTGGACTGGATTGAGGTTCCTCGGGGGGTATCACCGTTGGGGTAATGATTTGCGGGCCATTTTCACCATTGCCTTCCCCCGAACCGGGTTGACCTGTTCCCTCTGTGCCCATTCCTTGAAGCGGACCAGGCAGAACATAAGCCGGAATATTCACCAGGTTCTGGATGGCTGTGGGTGGATTGGGAAGGAAGATCTGAAGTCCGGGTTCCAGAGGCGTGGCTGGATCCACCCCTGGATTGGCATTCTGAATATCAGGAAGGGTTATGTTGTTTTTCTCAGCCAGTGCCTGCAAGGTATCACCGGCTACAGCCTGGATGGCGGTGCGATTCCCGGTGGAGGCTTTCGCAAGAATGACCACCGGACTGGAAATTCCCGTCTGACCGGATGCATCCTTTCCATAGGCCACCAGTGTGAATTGACCGGCGCTGCCAGGCTGCCAGTTCCAGTGTGTGGCAAGGAAGTCCCCCGCCCAATCCTGGGGGGCTGATTTTGTGTCGTATAAAACCCCATTGATATAGAGCTCCAGGGATTGAACCGGCTGATCCCCTTCGGCAGAAACAAGCACAGGAATGAATGCATCCAGTGGCCATGCGCCGGAATTTTGGGGAACCACGAGGCTGACATGAACGGAGGATGTCCCCTGTTGGACCTGGTCAGAAATTTGGGGTACCCGATTGAGGAAGAAAAAAATTGCGAACCCAATCAAAACGACTACAAGGACGACGCTGATCCAAATAACCGTGCGTTTTTTATGCATTGCTCCTCCGCGGCTCACCGAATCGCCCAACCAGCCAAACTTACAGACAGGAACCAACGCTCAAAATAGATACTTGGAAATCACCCTAATCGTGCCGTACTTTCCCCGCCTCTCTTCTGCGATCAATACCCTATGATTATAGAGCAAATCACGGCGCTGGATTTCGTTTTCCGCTGCCGCTTTGGTACTGAATTAACGGTTTGTAAGGTTCGCTCTACTTTAATGAAGGAGCACCGATATAATATGATTTGAA
>CAWDZA010000023.1:0-280906 GCA_963806635.1 uncultured Chloroflexia bacterium
TCAGTTTCGATACCCGCTCGCTGCCCTGCGTCTACGATAGCGACGCGCACGAGATGTGGGCCATCGACCCCTCCCGCTCGACGGTGTGCAACGGCGAGATCAAATCCTTCCAGGATTTAAAAGCCGCCATCCTCGGGTACCGCTGCTTTCGCGGCTTGCCCGAGGACGACGGAAAAAGCACGGCGACCCCCACCGCCACGCCGGCAAAATAGCATTATTTCCGGTCGTACCGTTCCGGCGCCATCTTCATGCACGCGTTCAGCTGGTGCGAGCTTTCGCGGTGGTATTTGCGATTTGCCATGCTCATCCCGTATTTCAGTTCCTCCAGCATGTGCTCGTAACGCTCGATATCCCGTTTTTCCAACAGCCCGCGGTATTTATCCAGGGCTTCCCGGAGCAGCGCTTCTGATTTTTTCAGCTCATTGCGGTCCTGGAGGACGATCGCCTCGCGGGCGATATCCGCCAGGTAGATCATGGCAAATCCCCGAAGCAGATCCTGGTTCGGATGGGCTGAACTCAGTTCAGTGCCATCCACCGCGGTGAAACCCATCTCGGCGGCATCCTCCAGCAGGCTGGTATCCACCCCCCGCCCCCGGGCGATGGCAGTGATCCGCGGATGATCCGATTTGGAGGCTGGCTGGGCTTCAAGCCGCACGAACACATGCCGCTCGAGCCCCGCGATCATATCCCCCAGGGCGATCTTGAGCTGGCGGGCTTTGTGCTCCACCGGCCAGGTGCCCAGCACCGCGGGCTTGAACCCGGCGGGCAGCTTGAGGATGATCTCCACCGCCCGCGCGGTCACCTCGCGCAGCCCATCCAACTCCTCGCGGAAGAGATCTCGGCTCTGCTCTGGGGTTTCGATGAAGTAGTAATTACCGCTGCCGGCGTTCGCCATGGCTTCCATGAGCGATTCGTTGTAATCCACGCCCACCCCGAAGGTGGTGGTTGTGATGCCGCGCCGGGCGAGCTCGCGGGTGTGCACGGCGAGACGCTCGGGGTCGCTCTCGCCTACGTTTGCCTGCCCGTCCGATAGCAGCAGGCAGCGGTTGATGCCATCCGTCAGCGGATGTTTGGCGATCTCGTCGCAGCCCTGCGCCCAGCCGCCCGCCAGGTTGGTGCTCCCGCCGGTGCCCAGCCGGTCGATGGCGGCTTTGAGCTTCCTGCGGAAGACGGGGGTGAGCTCGCTGCCCGCGGCGGCGGTCTGCACTTCGTCATCGAAGACCACCAGGCTGGCGCGGTCCTTCTCCTCCATCAGGTCCACCACGTTGGTCACCGCTTCCTTGACGCACTCCAGCTTCCCTCCCGACATCGACCCGGACCGGTCGATCACGAAAGAGAGATTGAAGGCCGGCCGCTCCTGGCGCTTTTCCGCCACGGGCGGCGTGACAATGATCTCCAGAATGCGTTCCGAGGGTGCGTCCGCCGAGATGAGCGCCAGGTCGGCATCGATCTTGAGCTTGAGGTTTTGGTCTTTCATGTTTCCCATCCTTTCTAATGGTCCAATTCATCCAATTCGATCACGGGCAAAGCTTCGCCCATCGCTAGCGGTCTCTTTCCGCTGCGTTTCATCCAACATATTCAATTCACCGATCAAACGGGTTCAGGTCAGGTTCGCCTGTTCCCCCTTCCAAGCCGGGCGAGAAGGATGTCAATTTCATCCTTGCGCCGCAGGTAAACATCCTCACGCACGAGCAGTTCGATACCATCCGCCGCTTCGATCCGCTTCCAGGAGAGCTCCACTTCGACGTCATCCCCGGGCCCCAGATCCATCGAGAGAGCAGACATATTCATATCGATCCTCTTGGCAGAAACTACCGGGTAGCTCGCCGGGGGCTCCTGGATCATGTGGAGATATTCCCGCGCGGAGGTGTTTTCCTTCAGCCACTCCGGCATCTCTGGCGCCGGGGAGAGGTTCAGCTCTGGCGGTTCCTTCTCATAATGCTCGACCGCGGCGCGGATCTCCTCCGGGGTCATGCCATCCAGCTGTTCGCGGATGCGGCTGAGCGGCAGGTAGGATTCCTTGTAGAATTTGATCAACCGAATGCGGTAGAGGTAATCCTCATCGTAGGCGGAGTAGCGGCCCTTCGTCTGCGGCGGGGGCAGTAGCCCCTCGTTCACGTAGTAACGGATCGTCCGCACGGTGACGCCAGCCCTCTCTGCCAGCTGGTTGATCAAATAGGATTCCTTGTCCATGCACAACCTTTTCGCCAGGATCTCAATTACACAGTCATTATAACACTGTAACGTAATAATGTCAACTGTCAATTTAACTGTCAAAATGACTGTCGCATTGAACCGATAATGATTTTTGCCGTGCTACAATAGGGGAAATGTGACCTTTGATCCGGAGGGTAGCATGTCTCAAGACCGTACGCGCAAGATCGTGGTGACCGGGGTGCTGGGGGCGATCTCCATATTCCTGGGCGTGACCCACTGGGGCTTCCTGCCCTGGTTCAGCGGGGCGTCCATCACCATCATGACCGTGCCGGTGATCATCGGCGCCGTGCTCGAAGGACCCTGGGTGGGTGTGGGCGTGGGGCTGATCTTCGGTCTTTTCAGCCTGATCCAGGCATCCGTGGCGCCCACCGGACCGGTGGACGTCTGGTTCACCAATCCGCTGCTTTCCGTCCTGCCGCGCCTGTTTATCGGTCCCGTCGCCTGGCTGGTCTGGAACGCGCTCAAACGCTGGCCGGTGGCCGGGCTGATGGCCGCCGGGGTGGCGGGCTCGCTCACCAACACCGTGCTGGTGCTTTTCATGATCGGGGTGCTGGGTTATCTGCCCTGGGCTGCGCTGCCGTTTATCGCCGCCATCAACGGGCTGCCCGAAGCGGTGGTGTGCGCCATCATCACCACGCTGGTGGTTTCTCTCTACTGGCGGATCCAATTGGGGAAGAAAAAGGGGGCTGACCTCTAGGCTCAGCCGATAAAGACCGCGCCGGAGAGCAGCAGTGCCAGAAGCACGGCCGCGGCATCTTTCCACATAAACCGAAGTTCACGCATCGCACCGCGCGGTCGGTGGCTGCCGTAGGCGCGCGCATCCATCGCCAGCGCCATGCGCTCGGCTTTTTCCAGGCTGGAGATGAACAGCGGCACGATCATGGGGGTGATCCGCTGAACCTGTTTGACCAGGTTGCCCTTCGCCGGGCTCCAATCCGCCCCGCGCGAGGCCTGCGCCTTGGCGGTGCGCTCGGCGGTGACAGCCAGGAGCGGCAGAAAGCGCAGCGCCACCTGAACCACCATGACCGCATCCTCGGCCGGGATGCCGATTGCCGAAAGCGGCCGCAGCAGGGCACTCATCCCAGAGAGCAGGTCGGAGGAGGAGGTGATGCTGGTGGCCAGGCCGATGGTCGAGGATCAGGTCGGTGAAGCGCACCAGGACCATGACCGCAGCCATCACTCCCGCGCCGGTGATCTGCAGGAAGCGCCAGCTGCCAGAGCACATCGCGCCGGGCTGGCTGCGGGGTGTGAGAAATAGCTGCAGAAGGGCGAGGAAGAGCAGGAAGGGCAGGGGGGCGGCAAGTCCGCGCAGGGCGAAGCGCAGGGGGATGCGCGCCAGGAGCAAGCCGACAAGACAGAACCCAAACGCGATTCGCCAATCCCCACAGGCTGCGGGTGAAGGTGAGCGCCAGGATGAAGAGGGTGAAGATGACGATCTTGGCGCGCGGGTCCAGGCGGTGCAGCGGCGAAGTGCCGGGCAGGTACTGGCCGATGTTGATATTGCGCAGGAATTCGAAATCGTTCATGCGCCCCTCCCCAGGCAAGCCTGCAGCGCCGCGACCAACTCCTCCTGGCCGGTGATGCCCTCCGGCAGCGGCCAGCCGTTGGCGCGCAGGATGACCGGCAGCCTGGGCGCTGAGGGGCGGCTCCAAGCCCGGCCTGCAGGAGCGTTTCCCCCTGGCTGAAGACCCCGCCGGTTGTGCCGGTGAGGATGGATGCGCCATTCTGCATCACGGTCGTATGATCCGTAACCCGGGCGATATCCCCCATGCGGTGGGAGGAAAGCACCAGGGTCTTGCCGCGTGCGTGCAGGTCCTGCAGGTGGCGGATGATCGCCCGGCGGGTGAGCGGGATCCAGCCCGGCGGTGGGCTCATCCAGCAGCAGGATCTGCGGGTCGAGCGAGAGGATGGAGGCCAGCGCCACGCGGCGCTTTTCGCCGCCGCTGAGCGTCCAGGTGAAACGGTCCTTGTAGGTCTCGAAATCCAGCCCCACCGCGTTCATCGCCCCGCGCACCCGCTCGCGCAGGGATCCCTCCAGCTTCAATTGTTTCGCCCCGTAGGCGATCTCGTCGCCCACGTACTGCTCGAAGAACTGCACCTCGGGGTTCTGGAAGATCAGCCCGGCAAGCCGGCAGAGCTCGCGCACGCTCACCGCCGGGTCGTTGAGGTTGAAGTGCGCCCACCCGCACCGTGCCTTCCTGGGGTTTGAGCAGGCCGTTGAGGTGCTGCAGCAGGGTGGATTTGCCGCTGCCGGTGGCGCCGATCAGCCCGTGGGCTTCCCCCACGCCAACCCGCAGGGCAACGTTTTCCAGCGCGCGGTGCGCCATGGGGGTATCCGCCATGTAGGTGTACCCCAGTCCCTCCACCAGGATGATCGGCTCCGCAGTTCCCGGGGCTTCCCCTTGGCGGGCGGGGGCGGCGATCAACCCGCGCGGGGGGCGGATGCCGCGCAGCTCCGCCAGCATTTTCTCCAGGGTGTAGATATGCGGGTGAAGCTCGGGCAGCAGGGGGCGCAGCGCCGCGCCAAAGACCTCGGCCGGGGGCAGCTCCAGCCCGAAGGCATCCAGGGCGGGGGTGGAGAAGACCTCGCGCGGGGTGCCATCCAGCTCCACGCGGCCAGCGCGCAGGACGATCACGCGGTCCGCCTGGGCGGCTTCATCCATGTGGTGGGTGATGAGCACCACGGTCACGCCGCGGGATTTGAGCGCGTGGATCTGCTCCATCAGCATCCGCCGCCCGGCGGGGTCGATCATGGTGGTGGGCTCGTCGAAGAGCACCAGGCGCGGCTGCATGGCCAGCACCCCCGCCAGCGCCAGGCGCTGCATCTGCCCGGCGGAGAGCAGGTGGGGCGCGCGCGCGCGCTCGGCTTCCAGCCCGGTGATGCGCAGGGCATCCTCCACCCTGGCGCGGATCTCGGCGGCGGGCAGGCCCAGGTTCTCGGGACCGAAGGCGATATCCTCCTCCACGCTGGTGGCGATGATCTGCTCCTCGGGGGATTGAAAGACCATCCCGACCGTGGAGCGGATGGCTTTGAGGTTTTGCCTGTCGCGGGTATCCAGCCCGTTCACCCGCACGCTGCCTTCATCGGGCAGCAGCAGGGCGTTCATCAGGCGCAGGAGCGTGGATTTGCCCGAGCCGTTGGCGCCCAGCAGCGCGGTGAATTCGCCTTCCCGCAGAGCGAGGCTGACGCCACGCAGGGCAGGCACGGGGGTGCCGCCCGGCACCGGGTGGCTGAAGGAAACGTTTTCGATATGCAGGATGGGGGCGGGGCTCAAGAAGGGTTCCGGGGCGGGGGCGGGGAGGGGTTCAGGCTTTCTCTTCCGCGGGGGCTTGCGCCGGGGCGGAGAGGCGCACCGGGTACATGGCCACCACGACAGTCGTACCAGTCGCCACCGGAGGGCGGGCTGGACTCCTGGGCGAAGAAATCCTCGCTCAGCGCTCTCCAGCCGGCTGAAGAAGGCGGCGGCCTGCTCGGGCGCCAGGCGCATGGAGCCGCGCAGGGCGGTGAAGCGGTGGCGCGGGTCGGCGGAAGGATCGTTGCCGATCCAGCCCTCCTGCAAGCCCCTTCTTCAATTTGGCGCGGGCTTTATCGAAGACATAGGCCAGCAGCGTCTCGCTGGATTCGGAGACGGATTTTTCGGAGGTGAGCAGGTCGGTGGCGATGCGGATGGAGCGCGCGCGGGTCTGGTAGACCTTTTCGATGAGGTGCGAGACCATGCGCTCCTCGGTGATGCGCAGCAGGCCGTGCTCCTCGAGCAGCTTGAAGTGGTAGTAGAGCTTCACCTGGTTGATGCCCAGCTCTTTGGCCACCATCTTGACGGTCTTGGGGGTTTCCTTGAGGATCTCGAGGATCTGCAGGCGCAGGGGTTCGGAGACGATGTGGATCGTTTCGAGGTCGGAGATGACGAACTCTTCATCCGGCTGGAGGTATTTGCCGACGGCCATCACTTTGGTCATGGGAGCATCCTGTCATTTAAAAAATATTAAATAATTGTAAGGGGAAACGGGGGGGTGTCAAGGTGGATGGCAGAAAAGAAAACGAATTGCAGGGCGGGTGCAGCGCACCCGCCCTGCGATTTACAGATATGCCGCTAGTTTAGATCGCTGCCTGTACCAGGCAGCCGTTTCCTTGAGGGCTACTCGCAGCGGGGTTGCCGCATGCCAAACGTATTTCTCGAATTTGCTCGAATCCACCACAAAGGGTTTCTCGAATTCGTACATCATTTCAACAGACTCTTTCGCTTCGGGGATAAACAACCCCCCGATGGCCATCATGAATCTTCCCATGGTCGAGATTCCTGGGCTCGACCCCGGTCTCCTCGCAAAAGAGGCGGACGAATTCCCCTTGTGTGATCGAGGGCATATCATTGGGGACATGCCAGGCCTGCCCGTCGGCTTCTCGGCCGTCTCGCCGAGGATCACCAACGCCTTTCCGAAATCAGGGACGTAAGTGAAGGTATGAGGGACATCGAGCCGTCCTCCAACCTGGGCGGTTTTTCCTTTTAGCAGGGGGGTGAAGACGCGGTCGCCCATCGCTGAACTTGTCCCCCAGGGACCAAAGTAGTCTGAAGCGCGGCCTATCGTAACCCGCACCTTCCCCTGTTGGTGCGCTTCCATGGCAGACCGGGAAATCTCCCCACGGGTACGCCCTTTTTTCGTTTGAGCGGCATAGGGTAAATCTTCCCGCAGGATTTTTCCGTTTGTATCTCCGTACATATACAAATTTTCCACGAGTACCAGTTTTGCAGGCCCACCGGTCAGTCCCTCGATAATGGATGCCTGCAGGAGCGGGAACTTCTGGGGCCATTCAAAATAAGCCGGTTGCGCGCACTGGTATACCACCGCGGCACCTTTCGCGGCCTGGCGGACCTGATCCGGATCGTAAAGATCCGCAGCCGCCAATTCAATCCCTGTGGGTGGATTCGGCATACTCCCAGACCGATTCACGACGCGAACTTTTTTGTTGCGTTCCAAGAGCTCATTTGCAATTGCGCGACCGATGGCGCCATTTCCAAAAATAACATGCAGTTCCGACATTTTTTTACTCCTCGAAATATTGAAAAAGGATATTTTCCACTTCACGGCGGTAGACTTCGCCGGGATCAACAATGAAGGCGGGCATTTGTTCACCTATTTCCATGGAGACCAGGCCGTGCACCCTGCTCGCGATAACCAGGGCAAGGTAAAGGACTTCCACGTCCGGACCCTGGATATTCTTTTTCCAGGATTCGAGCATCCACCCTAGCGCAGGGGTTCTTGGAGCCAGGGTGCGAACTTTTAGTTTTCCGGTTTCCAGTCCGGCATCCAAAACATCCATGAGCGGGATAAGTGAACCAGCAGCAGCCGGCAGGGTGATTTCGGCGGGGGCATGGTACCCGGGTATAGGGGTTCCAAAAATCAAATGGTAGCGCTGGGGATATTTCATCGCCCAATCCCGGTAAGCCATCCCGAGGGTTCGTAATCTCTCTGCAGGGGAACGGTCAGGTTGATCCGATTCTTTTTGCGCCTGACCAAAAGAAGTAAAGGCCTCCACTATCAGGGCGGTGACCAGGTCATCGCGCCGGGGGAAGTAATTGTATATGGCAGGGGCGGTGATCCCCAGCTCGCGGGCGATGGCGCGCAGGGAAAGCGTTGCAGCGCCTTTTTCAGCGATCTGCCTCCAGGCAGTTTCCTTGATACATTCCCGGAGATTCGCTGGCTGCTCGTTCATTTTTGGGCGAGGGGACATATCATTGACTCCTTTCAAATAAACAATGTATATATACACTATAAATATACGCTGTATATTTATATTTGTCAAGAGGTGCTTTATGTGCGGATCATGGCGGAGGGGGCGTAATAGCGATTAATTCGACGAGATTGTCTTGGTCGGTAGTCGTAGGTCGGGCACCGGTTTTGTCCCCGACATTTGTTTTCCGATCTCATATAACTTAAATGTATGGCGCGATATTAAGGATCTCTATTGAGTGGAAGTGGAAGAAGGTTGGTTGATAGCGGTCACACAAACGGTGACCGCCCTACGACTAATTTGTGAATCTCCAAAATTCCCCTCTTGACAAATATTATTAATGGCGTATACTGTGTATAACATAGTATAAGAAATTGGAAGTGTAGGAGGTGTTTTATGGAGGAAGATGAGATCCTGGAAAACCTGGTGCTGGAGCTGCGCCGCGGGGTGATCGTCCTGGCGGTGCTCAGCCAGCTGCAGGAGGAGCAGTACGGGTATTCCATCCTCAAGCAGCTCTCGGAAAAGGGGCTGGGGGTGGACCAGGGCACGCTCTACCCGCTGCTGCGCCGCATGGAAAGCCAGGGGCTGCTGGAATCCCGCTGGCGGGTGGAAGCGGACCGGCCGCGGCGCTACTACGTGGCCAGCCCGCTGGGCAGGCAGATCCTGCCCAAAGTGAAATCGGAATGGATCAAGATTTCCGGGACTTTGGATAAGTTCCTGGAGCAATAAAGAACGGAGGAAAGAATGAGTAACAAATTGATCGAAGCTTATGTTGCCAGTGTGGGGGAAAACCTGCCGGAGAAGCAGCGCGCCGATATCGAGGCCGAGATCTCCTCGCTGCTGCAGGATTCACTGGAAGCCCGCGCCGAAGCCGAAAGCCGCGCGCCGGATGATGAAATGGTCATCGCGGTGCTGCGCGAGTACGGCGAGCCTGAAAAGGTGGCTGCCTCCTACCGCGAGCCGCGCTACCTGATCGGCCCGCGTCTCTTCCCGGCCTTCCTGACCGTGCTGAAGATCGTCCTGGCGGTGCTGGGAGCGCTGGCGCTGGCGGGGGTGGTCTACACCCTCACCCGGCTGGGAACGGTGCCGCTGGATACCATCCTGCGCGAAGGGATCGAATCCCTGGCGAAGTACCTCTCCGCGGCGGTGACCGTCTTCGGGAACGTGGTGCTGATCTTCGCCATCCTGGAGCTGGTTCTGCCGCGGGTGGGGCGCAAGGCAAAGGCCTGGGATCCGCGCTCGCTGCTGGGCTACACCCCCGCGGATGCCATCGAGCCCGCCGGGCTGGCTGCGGATATCGCCTTCTGCGCCTTCGCCATCGTGCTCTTCAACTTCTACCCGGACTGGATCGGGATCACCTTCAAACAGGGAGCCGGCTGGGTGAAGACCGGTACGATCCTGACCCCCTTCTTCTTCAGCCTGCTGCCCTGGCTGACCATCGCCTGGGTGGGGAAGATCGCGGTGGATGTGGCCCTGCTGGCAAAGGGGAGCTGGACGCGCGCGCTGCGCTGGGGGTTCGCCGCGGTGCAGGTATTCACCATCGGCGTCCTGGCAGCCATGCTCTTCGGTGCGCCCATCATCGACCTTTCGAGTATCAGCGCGGTCCCGGGAATGTCGGATCTGCAGGATCTGCCCTTCGGAGGCGGACTCTACTTCACGGTGCGCTTCATCCTGCTCATCATCATCGGCGCAACCGCCTGGGATACCATCAAGGTGCTCAGGCCGGAGTTCACCAAGAAACCACTGCCTGTGGTCGAGTAAAATCGAACGCCCCGAAAGGGGCGTTTTTGATTCTGTTTGTCATTGCGAGACTCCGAAGGAGTCGAAGCAATCGCACAGGTAATCACTCTTGTTGGTAAACCATCAATTTCTTTTGTGAGATTGCTTCGTCGCGCTAGCGCTCCTCGCAATGACAGGCCACCTTTCCGTCATTGCGAGACCCGAAGGGGTCGAAGCAATCGCAGGAATCACTCTGTGGTAAACCATCAATTCGCGAGCTTCAACCTCGCAATGACAATTCTAGCCAAAGCGCTTCGCGAAGCGCGCGTTGATCACCAGCGCCAGCACCACGATGGCGCCGCCGATCGCCAGGGTCAGCAGGTTCACGCTTTCGCCAAAGACCACCACCGAGACCAGCACCGCCACCGGCACCTTCAGGTCGTTGAAGATCGCCAGCGTGCCCGCGTCCACCTGGCGGGCGCCCTTGTTCCAGAGGAAGAAGCTCAGCCCGGAGGCGATGATGCCCAGGTAGGCCAGCGTCCAGTACTGCTTGAAGCCGAGCTGCACCGTGGACCAGTTGGTGAGCGCCGCGCAGCTTATCCCGGTGACCAGGAAGGCTCCCAAATAGAGCAGCCCGAACACGTCCTGGTCGCGGAACCCATCCAGCGGGCGCATCACCCGCCGGTAATAGACCTGCCCGAAGGCGAAGGCGATGTTGGAGATCTGCACCAGCAGGAAACCCGTCAGCACCCCGGCCGAAGAGACCCCGTTGTAGCTGATCACCGCCGTGCCGGCCACGGCCAGAGCAGCGGTCAGCAGGAACTGGTAATGGAATTTTCGCTGGAAGGCGTCGTCGATGAGGATGACGTAGATGGGGGTGAGGATGGTGAAGAGCGCCACCTCGTAGGCCTGCAGGGTCTGAAAGGCGAAGAAGTAGGCGATGTACATGATCCCGAACTGCACCGCGCCGGTGAGCATCAACCGCCAGAGGGCGGGGCGGGGCAGCCTTCTGACCCGCAGGAAGGGCAGGAAAACCAGCAGCGAGAGCGCCATGCGAATGAAGGCGATGAAGTAGGGATCGATCCCGGTCAGGTTGCCTTTGATCAGCCCGAACGAGAAGCCCCAGATGAGGGTGACAATGATGAGAAGAACCATTCAAAAACCTGTGAAAGTGGGATGGGAACAGGATGATACCACGCCGCGGCGGGCGGGGAGAATCTAGCCCTGGACGAGCTTTGCGCCCAAAGCGCGCGCCTGCGCCAGGAGTTCGGTCCTGGAGTCCATTTCGCCCGGCTCGGAAACGCTGCCGTAGAGGATGCCCGCCACCGGGGAGCCGGTGTAGCGGCACATATCCTCGAAGGTGCGGATGGCATTCACCGCGCCGGAGATATAGGGATCGATATCACCGTAGGTCAGCACGAGTACCATGTCCTTGCCCTTCAGGCCGTGACCATCCGGGGATTCCAGGGCGTAGAAGCGGTCGATGGCCAGCTTCAACTGCGCGGTGAAGGTGAACCAGTAAACAGGGGTAGCCAGGACGATCGCGGTGGCCTGCTTGAGGAACGGGTAGATCAACTGCATGTCATCGTCGATCACGCAGCCGCTGCCCTGCGGGTTCTGGCAGGCATCGCAGCCATCGCAGGCACGTAGGTCCATGGCATGAAGCGCGAATTCTTTTACCGCGCCTCCCGCCTGAAGCGCGCCGGCAGCGAGCTCCTCCGCAAGGCGGCTGCTGTTGCTACCCGCCCGCGGGCTGGCCTTGAGAATGACCACCATATTCGACCTGATGCCGTCTTGAATTCCTGTTTTTTCCATATTAAGATGATAACATAATCTCCGCGGTGGGCATCCGCTCCCCCGCCATTTTCAGGAGTTATTGATGAAACGCTGGAGCCTAGTTCTTTTTACCGCCGGGATCGTTTGCGGTTTGATCCTAATAACACTCGCCACGTGGGCAGACCAGGAGGCGTCACTTTTCGAGTCGACCAGCGCCTACGATACGAACCTGCCCACCCTGCGCTGCCCGATCATGATCGCCCACGACGAGAATTCTGCAATCACGGTCACCCTCAAAAACCCATCCACCTACCCGGTCAGCCCACTCACCACCGCCCACATTACTTCCGGCTTTGTGATGCTGATCAATTCTTTTGAAGAACTCCCCTCCATCCTTCCCGGGGGGAAGGCCACCTACTCCTGGCCGATCGTTCCGGCGGATGCAGCCTACAAGACTCTGATCCTGGCGCGGGTATTCGTGGAGAGCTCCTACCCGAACCCATCGCGCACAGGATCCTGCGGAGTCTATGTGCTGCCCTTTGGCGGCATTCCCGGGCGTGCTGTTGCCACGCTTCTGCTTATCCCCTGCCTGGCCGGGATGAGCCTGGGACTCTACTTCTGGAGGGGGAAGGGCGCCCTAAGCTCCCGCCGATCCAGTCTTTTCGCCGGGATGCTTGCACTGGCCGGGCTGACAATCGTTGGATTGCTCTCCATTCTCATCGGATCCTGGCCGCTCGGGCTGGCCAGCCTGATCCTGGTGCTGCTCATCGCCATTGCCCTGGTTACCCGCTACTGGGGCGAGATCTAATCCCACTTTGTACTTTTCTTGACACTCCTGACAAATCAAGATAAGATTAGTTAGTCTAACTAATCATTATGAAATCCCTGCTGCTTCAATTCGCTGAGACCCTCGACCGCACCCTAAAGAAAGGGCGGGGGAGCTCCGGGATCATGAACCTGACCGTCAGCCAGCTTCAATATCTGGAGACAATTGCATCCCTGGAGCGCGCCACAGTGACAACCATCGCTGAGGAGCTGCAAGTGACCAAGCCCTCCGCCACGGCTGCGGTGAGCCGACTTATCGAGCTGGGCTATATCTCCAGCACGCCTTCCATTCGCGATGGGCGGGTTCATTTTCTGGAGCTGACCGAGACGGGCAAGCAACTCGCATTCTTAAAAGAACAGACAACCCGGGATTATCAGGAGTTTATGGAAAGCGTGCTCACACCCCCCGAATTAGCGGCATTTCAGACCGCGCTGCAAAAATTAGTTGAACAATATCCCAAACATCATCCACAAGAGGAAAAATCATGATCACCATCCTGGCCGCGGGAAGCCGTGGCGATACCCAGCCCTATCTAGCCCTGGGCTCCTCGTTAATTCGCTCAGGGTATAAGGTGCGAATAGCGACCTTTGCGGCCTATGCCAATCTTGTGCAGGCAGCCGGATTGGAGCATTTCCCACTTGCGGGGGATATCGAGCAGGTGACCAATAGCGAGGTTGGCGCCCAGGCCATGCAGGCGGATAATCCCCTGAAGATTTTTCGGAATTTCAAGACCCTCAAGGAGCTCGCCCATGGAGCCCAGGAGCAGTTTTACCAGGCCTGCGAAGGCGCCGAAGCGGTGATCTTTCATCCCGGTCCGGTCATAGGTTACTTCATCGCTCGGGAGAAAAAGATTCCCGCCATTCTGGCCACTCCCTTCCCAATGACGCCTACCCGCGAATATCCCTCCCTGATCGCCTACGCTGGTCCGCGGCTGGGGAAGGCGTACAACCTGCTTACCCACAAAGTGTTTGAGCAGATCATGTGGTCGGCTGGCAGCTCGCCAACCAAAGAGTTCTGGAAAAAGCAATTTGGAACCAGTCCGGAGGATTTTTCCTGCCCCTTCGAAAAAGCGGATCTCGTGGTCGTTTCCTGCAGCGAACACGTCTTCCCCCGCCCGGCGGATTGGCGCCAGAATGCCCAACAATTCGGATACTGGTTCCTGGATGAGGAGGACTGGACCCCACAAGACGACCTTGTGGATTTCCTCGCGGCTGGGGAGCCGCCCGTGTATGTTGGTTTTGGCAGCCTGGGCGATCCGACCGAGGCAGAAGGCACCACCCACCTGGTACTGGAGGCGCTCGCTCGCGCGGGGAAGCGCGGTGTATTGGCAACAGGTTGGTCCGGTCTCTCAGAGAAGATAGATCTGCCCGCCTCGGTCTTCCGCCTGAAAAGCGCGCCGCACGCCTGGCTCTTCCCGCGTATGGCGGCAGTGGTCCATCACGGCGGCGCCGGCACCACGGCAGCGGGCTTGAGGGCCGGAGTACCTTCGATCGTGATCACCCACGGGAATGACACCCTGGCCTGGGGACGGCGGGTCTGGGAGCTGGGGGTGGGACCCAGGGCGATTCCGCGAAAGAAATTAACCATCGAAGGCATGGCACAGGCGATCCTGGCCAGCCAATCCGAGGCGATAAAGGTCGCTGCATCCAAATTGGGGGAGAAGATCCGTGCGGAGAACGGCGCTGAAGATGCCGCCCGGGCGATCTGCCAGGTGTTGGACGGTAAGGTGAAAAAATAACGGTATTATCCGGGAATCATCACCAAGCGATCCGAATCATTCAATTTTCTCTCCAGCCAGGTTCTGCCGGTGGTAATCAAAAAGGTATTGGACGTTTTTCTGATACCGGGAGAGCGTGGGTTCCCAATCCAGACACATATCCGGAAGGTTTTGGTCCAGCACGGAGCGGGTATCTTTGTCTTTCATCAACGCCTCGACCACCCGCCGTCCTAGCATCTGGATATAATCCCGCATGTCTTTTAAGTCTTTTCTGGTACCCAGCGGACCATGACCCGGGACAAAGGTCTTATAAGACGATTTTTCAAGCTCCTCCAGCTGATGGATCCAACCGATGGGATCGCAGCCGATCATAAAAGGGTGCGTTTTGAAGAATCCGATATCGCCCAAAAAGAGAATGGGTTCCCCATCAATCCCCATCATACAATCCCCGGAAGTGTGAGCCGGGGGCACGGGCACCAGCGTAACCGAGCGTTTTTCGCCCGCCACCTTCATTTTCGACCCAAAAGTGATATCGGGAAGGCGCGGGGATAATCCTGGCAGCTCCTCCAGGGCGCACTGATTCCTCCGAATGGCGGATTGAAGGACAGCGATCCGGGCAGGGTCGGTTGTGCCCTCCAATAGTTTTTCATTCGAAGCGATCGCATCCCGGTAGGCGATTTCGAGGGAGTCTGGATCTTTCAGGTCGGCGATTTCCTCCTGCATTCCGCGGTTGGCTGCCGGGGTGGATTGAATCCGCGCGTTGGCGGGGAATTCCTGGTTGCCCATCCAATGGTCGGCATGTTTGTGGCTGATGATGATCTGGGTTACGGACTGGCCGGTCAGTTCTTCGGCCAGGTGGTTGAGTTCCGCGCCGGAGCGCAGCGATTCGCTGGTATCGAAAACCAGGGTCCTCCCGCCCAGGTCGATGATCCCGCTATTGCTGGAGGCCAGGCCTTCCTTTTTCGCCAAAGCGGCGAAAACACCCTCAGCGAGCTCTTCTATGTGGAAATGGGTGCTTTCAATAGTCTTCATTTGATTCCTCGGGGTGCGAATCGCGGGTTGGTCCTGGGTCAGATTTCAGGGGAGGTAAAGCAGCCGGTACAAAACGAAACCCCCCAGGGAAACCAAGAGAAAGAGTGTCCAAGTCACACGCATTAGTCTTTTCCATTTCTTCATCTGCCACTTCACCGGAAGGCGGTCATTCATAAACAGGATCAAGTAAAGGCCGCACATAATGGCAGCCAGACCAAGAATGCCATGGGCGATCTGCAGAAAGCCAGCGGATCCTGACGAAAACACTTGCAGGAACCGTCCCATCATGATGAACACGGTCAAGACGATGGAGAAGAATACAAGCGTTGATAACAAGTTCCTGTGAGTGCGGGTATGTTTTCTTTTGATCGCCACCAAACCAGCCACCAGGACAATAAAAAGCGCAATCTGGGCCAACAGATTGATATCGGAGATCATGGGAGCGTAGGTACCCAGAAACCCCGGGGTTTGTACCCAGCCGAGGGTATCCGCAGAAAGCAGAAGGAGAGCGGTCAGCGCCAGCGCCGCAAGGATGGCTTGCGGGATGAGCGGATCGCGTTTGTGGGTTTTCTTCTGCGGGTTTTCCATGGGCAGCCTAATTGATTATTATTTATATCCAGGTTCTTTTGGGATCATCAACTGGTTGAAAAACCCTGGATCCCCCTTATCCTCGACCGGATCGACGGCAGGGCGGTTAAGATTCATCACTTTTACCAGCAAATAAGAGCCGATCACTTTGGCAGTGCTGATCAGCGGGACGGCGAGGAACGCCACCAGGATACTGCCGGTGGAGAACCCGATCATTGCGCCAACCAGAACGACGACCATGGGGAGTTTAACCATCTTCCCTGTCAATGGCAGCCCGATGAAGAAATAGATCCCCTGGCTGATGAGCAACTCGAGCACAAGCACAATCAGCGCAAACATGGCCGGGGACATGGTGGTAAACCGGGTGGAGCCAAACATCAGGCAATTAACGGCGATCACCAGAGACCCAAGTACTCCGCCGATGATCGGGATCACGCTGAGGACGCCGATAACGATCGCCATTGGAAGCGGGTATGGAACGCCGAGGATCAGGAAAAGCAGGTAGGAAGCCCCCGCGATGCAGCTGGCGTAGACCACCTGGACGAGCATGTAACGCACCCACATGTGGTCCATGGAGGTTAATAGAGATTTGATCTCACCCGTCATCGACTCGGGAACCCAGGAAACCAAGATCCCCCGGCCGCCGTGCATGTTCATCATTAATAAGAAACCGATGAATAATCCAGTGAAGAGCGTGACCACTCCGTTCACAAGTTCTCCCAAAATCTTGATCAGCCCGGTTGCAACTGAAGCGGTGACCTGCTGGAGCTGGGAAGCAATATTCCCCTGGGTGGGAAGAATGTTCACCAGGCTGGTGGTATTGATGGAAAGGAGTGCCTGGGATAGATTTTGCGTATCGGCAACAATATTCCTCAGGAAATTGAATATAAGAAATGCGAACAGCAGGGCAACCAAAAAAAAGATGATCGATTCGGCCAGGATGAAACGGCCGCGAAACTTTTTCGAAAGCGCGTTGATCGGCAAATAGAGGATAAAGGAGAAAAGAAAACCCACCACCACCACATCAAAAACCGGCTTGATGAGGGTGACCGCGAAAATTCCAAAGAGGATGAGGAAGAATGCAATCAACATCCTTGTATTCTTTTCCCAGGTTGGAGCCGGTTTGGTTTGTTGCGGTTGATCTTTCATGATCTTGTGGTTTTCATTTCTCATTCAGATATAAATTTATAGGAAAATTATAGAGTATATCGGACCAAAGGAATACCCTATCCCTTAGGATCCGGTAAATCCTTACACCTTCCCGGATTTGGAAACGGATTTCAACGTTTTTAAAGCGCGCAGGGTCACCCACTTGTTGGCCTCGCCGGTATTGCCAACTTCCACCCAGGTCTTACCGCTGAAGGAATACTCCAGCGCCCAGCGACCTGCACCATCCTGCTTCGATAGGATCAGCTCGATGGTATGACCCAGCCTTGGATCATTGCCAAATCCCACCAGCGAAAGCGCCTCGGCGATCTGGAGAATATCGGTGTGATAAAAAACCGGGAAGCCGAATTGCCACCAGCAGCGGTTGGGGGATTTGGTGGTGCGCGGGTAATCCGCGGTGGCCGGATCGACCGAGAAAAGGAAATCCACACCCATTTTTATGGCACGATCGATCAGCGGGGTTCTTTTGGATTGGGGAAGCCGGCCGAAAGCCAGCAGCACTTTTGTCGCGCCCCAACCACAGGGGAGAGCGTAGTTTGCTCCGCACAGGAAGCCGGGACCGCATTTACCCGCGTAGTACCTCAGTTCAGCACTTCGATCGCTCTTCGGGGCGAGACCCTCGCCGGTAACCGTGCGGGCCATCCACGCGAAGGCTTGCTCCAGGCGCGGGTCTTCCCAGCCCAGATCCAAAAAGGACATGCACATATTTCCCTGCAGGCAATCCGCTGTACCGGATGGGTTGCCATCCGAGGAGAAAATCCCCGTCCCGCACATGCTTTCATCCAAAAGGTACTGGCAGGCAGCGGCGATCCGCCCATCCATGCCCCAATCCGCGCCTAACTGCGCCAGAAGGATCACGGCCCAGACGGTACTGCGGTACTTGGGGTTATACCCGGGTCCCGGCTGAACCCAATACCCTGCCGGGTTCATTTCATCAAGGACACGGGCGATTAACCCCTTTTGAATACAATCCGATTTTGCCTTCGTAATTTCGGGGTCATCCGCGAGCCGGTCCAGCAGATCGCGCAGGGTTCGATAACGGACCTCGGGATCCTGTTCCTCCAGAAGCCAGGGCAGAGGATCGCCATTCACGCCTTCAAGCCATGGATATTCTTGCATCCTGATTTCATTATAGCCCCCCGGTCAAGCTGTGATCTATGCCCAGAGGTCTCTGGCGATCTCTGTCATTCCAAGCGCATTCATACGCTCTAGGGTGGGTTTGCCGGTGACCGGGTCCCAGCCACGCGCCTGGTAGTAGGCAGAAAGCATCGCGGCGAAATCCGGCACAAAGCCGGCTGAGTTGCCATCCGGGACGGGCTCCAGCAGTGCTTTGGGCAGGCGGTCATCCGCGCCGGTCAAGCCCAGGCGGATATTGATAGCCCGTTTGAGGTTCCAGCCGCGCTCCCCGGCGGAGAGGAGGTCGGCGAGGGTCATTTTCCATCCGCCAGCAGCGTTGACCAGCTCCACGACGGATTCCGAGGGGATGACGGCGAAGTGGCACATGACCAGGGCGTTATTGATCGTGCGCCAGTTTTGGTGAATTGCGACACTGGCACTTTTTTCGCTGCCGCCGTGCCGGTCGAAGGTTTCAATACCCAGTTCAGGCAGGCTGTGACCCCAATCGACGAAGAAATAATCCGATTGATTGTGGCAGGCGCCGCGCGGTGAGGTGGCGTAGGTGAGCGCCATTCCGGATGCGCCGCGCGGATCATGGCAGGCCACCTCCAGACCGTTCACCTGCACAGCTTCCTCTTCAGCCCCGAAATGACATCCAAAGATGCGCGAGCCTTTTCCCAGCAGCACCCCGATCCCCTCCTGCCTGCCGATCTTATGCACCAGTTCCTCAATGACCTTGCCGTCCCCCCAGGCGAGGGTCAGGCCGTCCGTGTCCTTTTCAGTGATGATTCCCATTTCAAAGAGGTGAAATGCCAGCCCGATGGTATTCCCTGCACTGATCGTATCGAACCCGTAGCGATCGCACAGATCGCCCAGGCGGGTGACAGCCCTTAAATCGGCGTGCAGCAGGTTGGGGCCGAAAATCTCCACGGTTTCATATTCCGGACCTTTCTGCCGTTTGCCTGTTTCAAGCTCGACAACCCTACCGCAGGCGATCACGCAGCCGTGGCAGGCGCTTTTCCCGACCAGGATCGTCTCAGCCATGGTAGAGCCTGAGATCTTATCCACCTCGGGGAAAGATCCGCGGTGGTAATACTTGACCGGCATTGCCCCGATGTATTCCGAATAATCCGCCACGCCAGAAGTTCCCAGGTCGTGTAACACCTGGGCCTGGTTATCCTCCTTCAGATCCCGGTTGGCGCGCGCGCGGGCAACCGCGTAGCGTTCCGGCTCTGCCAGGGGAGGTTTCCCGGATCCACGAACCGCAATGGCTTTCAGGTTCTTGGAGCCCATCACTGCCCCCAGGCCGGTTCTGCCGGCAGTACGTCCGTGATCGCAGAACATCCCCGCGAAAAGCACACCCCGCTCCGCCGCAGGGCCGATCACCAGCACCCTGGCCCTTGGATCGCCAAGCTCGGTTTTAACCGCTTCCTGCGTGGCGTAAGTTTCCCCGCCCCAAAGGAGGGAGGCATCCCGTATCTCTACCCGCCCGTCATTCACCCACAGGTAGACCGGTTTTTCGGATTTTCCGGTGATCCACAATCCATCGTAACCAGCAAAACGAAGTTCGGGTCCCCAGAACCCACCGCAGTTGGATTCAGCCCAGATTCCGGTGAGCGGACTTTTCCCACAGACCACGAAGCGCCCGACGGAGGGGCCCAGCGTGCCGGTGAGCGGTCCGGTCAGGTAGAGCAACGGGGCTTGCGGGGAGAACGGCTCCAGCTCGCGGGTGAGCGAATCGTAGAGGATGCGGGCTGCCAGGGATGCGCCGCCCAGGTATTGCTCCTGCCATTTGGCTGGGATCTGCCAGGGTTCGGACACCCCGCGGGTGAGGTCGATCTTGAGGATGGGCTGCAATGGATGCTCCAGTGATCCTAGAAATTAAATATTGTCCCCGGTGACTTCCTTCGCGCAGCGTACGAAATCCAGAACGGTGGGGACGTTGCGCATCATATAGGCAAGGCTGCCCTTGACATGCAGCTTGTTGGTCATCAAAGCTGCCATCGGGTCGATCTTTCCGGTTAGGATTGCGATATAGTTCTCAAAGGGAGCCCGCAGTGTAAAAGCAGGTTTCTGCGCGTCAAGATCAATATTCATTTCGACGCGCTTACATTTACCGTGCCATAGATCAAAATAGAAGTTTTGTTGCTCGGTGACTTTCCCCTGGGGATCAACGATGATTACCATATCGCCTTCCCAGTTCTTTGCAACCTCGGCATAGTGATCGTCATGGTTAAGTTTTTCTTGAAGGACTTGCAGCCATTCAAGGGATGGAAATTCAGGAGCCATTTACCCTCCAAAGGAGTGGATTAGATTTTGATTTTATCTTAAAATTCAACTCACCTAATTGCGCATGCTCTCTGGAGGACAAACATGACAGAAACCACCCACCCCCGCGGCAGTTATTTTGAAGAATTTACTTTGGGAGCGACGCATTCGAGCGCAGCGCGAACCATCCTGGAATCCGATCTTTTTGCGTTTTCCGAGCTGACCGGCGACCACAACCCGCTGCATCTGGATGCGGAGTTTGCCAGCCGGAGCGTATTCGGGCAGCGCATCGCCCAGGGGCTGCTGGGGCTTTCCATTGCTTCAGGGTTGCTCACCCAGCTCGGATTCATCGACGGCACCCTGCTGGCTTTTCGTGAACTCACCTGGAAGTTCAGCCTGCCCATCTTTATCGCGGATACCATTCAGGCCAACGCAAGGGTGACCGACCTGCGCGCACTAGCCAGGCTGGGCGGCGGCGCCGTGACCTTTGATGTGGAAGTGCTCAACCAGCGCGGGGAGCGCGTACAGAGCGGTCAATGGATGGTGCTGGTGGCCGGTAAACCGGTTTAATCCTCTTAAATTTTATATATGGATTTTTTTATTGCCCGGCGGATTGCCCGGGGATTTCTTCATTGCGTTTTGAATGGATCGTCCGGCCGATGACGGCGCCGAACAGGAAAATATTGGCGAACAGGTTCAACCCGATCAGGAAGATCACCACTGCGCCAGTCGCGGCGAAAGCGGAATTGAATGAGCCAATCCTGAAGAATGCCGAGTAGAGCAGCAATACGATGGTGATCATAAACCCGGCTGCCACCGCCCCCGGCAGCACTTCCCGGTAGCGGATATGGATATCCGGAAGGAATCTATACATGAGCGAAAATGAAAGCGTGATCAAGAGCCAGACCGCCAGTGGGTTCCCAATTGCAAGGTTAAATCCCACATTGATCATCGATTCCAACCAGGAGATGAAACCGAACAGCACCAGCGCCAGAATCAGCAGAATTCCGGAAGCCGCCACCATGGCGAGAGAAACCAGCCGTTTTTTAAGGAAGAACTTCCCCAGTCCTCTTTCAGGCGGAGGGATCTTCCAGATCACGTTGAGGGAATACTGCAGCTGGTAGAACAGTCCCGAGGCCGCGTAGATTATGGCCGCGAGGCTGATGATCGTTCCGAGGATCGGGAAGGTGGAATTCGAAGTGGTCAGGTTCGCCACGGTTTCCTGGATGAAGGCAGTAATCTCAGGTCCGAAGTAGGCAGTTAATGTTTCAAGAACTTTATTGGTCAGGGCAAGCTGGTCCACGAAGAAACCGGCGATCATCAGGGATACGTAGATAATAGGGGCGAACGCGAACATACCGAAATATGCCAGGGCTGCTGCCAGCACGGTTGGCCGTTCCAGGGTCCAGATCCTCGAGATCTCCTGTACGGAAGCGATCAATTTTGATTTCCGTTTCATCTTTTTGATTCCCGGTTTTGATTATAGTCAAATCTCCCTGAAAAACGATAAATTATCTACCAGAAGGTCGAGATCGCCCCTGGGGTAAAATTGTTTTATCGAAACCCATTGAGGAGTATCCCCCATGCCCCACCCCCAATTCCCTCGCGGTTTTCTCTTTGGTACAGCCACCGCTGCCTTCCAGATCGAAGGCAGTCCTTATGCTGACGGGAAGAAGGCTTCCATCTGGGATACCTTCTCCCATAAAAAAGGAAAGATCCGCACCGGCGAGAATGCCGATATCGCCTGCGACACCTATCTGCATCCGGAGCGGGATATCGACTTAATGGTGGCGCTGGGAATGAACGCCTACCGCTGTTCGGTGGCCTGGTCGCGGGTGATGCCGGATGGGCGCGGCGCGGTGAACCAGAAGGGGCTGGATTACTACTCCCGCCTGGTGGATCTCCTCTTGAAGCGCGGGATCACGCCTTTCATCACCCTGTATCACTGGGACATGCCGCAATTGCTGGAGGATGAACTTGGTGGTTTTGCCAGCCGCGAGACCTGCTCCCTGTTTGCCGATTACGCAACCGTGGTGGTGAAGGCGCTGGGTGACCGGGTGAAGGATTGGATCACGCTCAACGAGCCCTGGGAGCATGCCTCCCTGGGGCATTTGCTGGGGGACCACGCTCCCGGCAGGCGCAATCCATGGACCTATCTGAAGGTGGCTCATCATGAGCTGCTGGCGCACGGATTGGGAATGCAGGCCATCCGCGCCGCCTCCGCGGATGCCAGGGTGGGGATCACCCTCAGCCAGACGCCGATCCTGCCTGTTACCGATAGCCCTGCAGATATCAAGGCTGCCGCGCTCGGGGACCAGTTCTTCAATGATTTCTTCCTGGATGGGGTTTATAAAGGGGTCTACCCTGAGCCGCTGTGGAGCCGCACGAGATTGATCCACCCGCATATCGGCGCGGAGGATATGCGCATCATTTCCGGGAAAGTAGATTTCCTGGGGCTCAATTATTACAGCCGGGAATACGCCCGTGCCGCATGGTATGTCCCTTTCCTGGGCGCGTGGGTGGACGAGGTGGATACCGGCGCAGGCGAGCGGGTGGTGAACGGCTACCAGTTCACCAATTTCAACCGCGAAGTCTATCCCCACGGGTTTTACGAACGGCTGATGTATATCAAGGATCGCTGCGGAAACCCGCCAGTTTATATCACCGAGAACGGGGCTTCATTCACCGATAAACTGGAGGACGGGCAGGTGCACGACCCCTTGCGGGTCGCTTTCCTGGAGGGGTACATGGGTGAGGCTGCCAATGCAGCCCGGGATGGCGTGGACCTGCGTGGGTATTTTATTTGGACCCTGATGGATAACTTCGAATGGCGCGAAGGCTACGCCAAGCGCTTCGGCCTGGTCTACGTGGATCATGCCACCCAGGAGCGGGTGATCAAGGATAGCGGGTACTGGGTGCGGGAAATGATCCGCAGTCAGAAAGCCGGGGCATAAGCCGTTCAGGTTACTTTTTCTCTTTCAGCAGGGGAGCGATCCCGGTTGCCCAGGAGCGGATGAAATCCCAGTTGCGCCGGTCGCCGGGATTGGCATTGACGATGGCCATCACGAAGAGCCGGCGGAACCAGTTCATCCGGTAATAGCTCAGCTTGCCGCCAAAAAAGGCCACCCCCACCGGTTTCACTGCCGGGGCTTCCTTCAGAACGGGTTTCAGATAATTTTCCACGGAAGCGTACCGCTCCTTCATGGAAAGCTTGCCTTCTTTTGCAGGCGGATGGGTCAGCTCGCCATCGCAGGCCAGGGGAATGCCCTGGAAGGAATCGCTGCCCGGATCGGTGAGCGACATCAGGGTGAAGAAGTAGGCGACCGGGAGCTGCGTGAGCCCTTCCCGGTTATTATGGACGAAGCGCTTCGCCGAACGGTGCCAACCGACGATCTCCGGTGCGCCAATGACAGCCGCACGAAAACCTTCCAGCGAACCGACCTGCTCCAAAGGCAGCACCTCAACGGTGGCGCCCGATTTTTCGAGCTCTTCTCCAATGATTTTGGCCACATCAGCTGTGGAACCGGAATCTGAGGCGTAGGCGACGAGGATCTTCTTTGAGGTTATTGCAGCCATGATTATTCCCTTTCCGTTTCATGTTTCAATATTTTATGAAAGATCAGCTCGGGGTCACCTTCGTCCAACCCATAGATAATACCACTGGGCTGGAAGCACAGCTTCTCCAGAAGTGCTTGCATGGGCAGATTAGATTCGTTGGTGGAGGTAAAGAGTTTGCTTGTGGTGCAGAAGGATTCCAGGTATTTCACAAGTGCCGAAGCCACGCCCTGCCGCCGGCAATCCGGACGGACCACCAGGAGGGAGATGAAGCCGTTCCCATAGAAAGAATAATCCAGCACCGTGAATCCTTGAATTGTGTCCTTTTCCGCGATGTGGCAAAAACCTGCCGTCACCGCACTTTGGATGGATTCCCGGCGATCCCGGCTGGATTCCGCCAGCGGGTCGATCTGAAGGATTTCCGCCAAGTTAGAAGTTGTCGCAGGGCGGATCAGGATCCCGGCGGAAGGTCTCACCCGGCATCCCCCAGCAAACTCTCCAGCTCCTCCCGATGCGGCATGGAGGGGATGGCTCCCTTGCGTGTGCAGGCGATGGCTCCCGCTGCAGCACCCCAGCGGACGGCTTCTTCCAGGGATTTGCCCTCAAAAAGCGCCACTGCCAGGCCGCCATTGAAAGCATCCCCCGCCGCCACGCTATCAATGGCTTTAACCTTGAACCCGGGGATGAAACCAGAAGAGGAGGCGTCCTGGAAATAAGCTCCCTGTGCGCCCATTTTGATCACTGCCACCGGGGTACCGTTGCGGATCAGGATTTCTGCTGCCCGTCTGCAATCCTCGCGATGTTTTGGACGTATGCCGGTAAGGATCCCGGTCTCGGTTTCATTTGGTGTGATGATATCCACAAGCCGATATACCTCTTTCGGAAGCGGAAAAGCTGGTGCCGGGTCCAGGATCACTTTCGCTCCCCGATCGTGTGCGATCCGTGCCAGTTTCAGGGCAGGTACAAGCGGTATTTCCAATTGAAGTAAGAGCAGTGACTTATTATCCAGAAGTCCAGCCGCCCGGTCCACATCGCTGTCATCGAGCCGGCCATTGGCCCCAGGAATGATCACGATTGTGTTTTCCGCCCGATCGTCGACACTGATCACCGCCAGCCCGGTGCCGGTGGAAGGATCCTCATATACCCGGCTGATATCCACACCTTCGCTTTCGACTGCAACCCGCACCTCCCGGCCAAATGCGTCCGTGCCGGTCCTGCCGATGAAGTGGGTCGCAGCGCCGAGCCGGGCCGCACAGACTGCCTGATTGGCCCCCTTTCCTCCTGGGACGGTGATAAAGGAAGAACCTGAAAGTGTTTCCCCCGGGGAGGGCAGGCTGGGAACATAAGTGGTCAGGTCCAGATTGATGCTGCCGAAGACAAGGATGGGCATAAGAAACCTCGTTCAGATTCCAGATGTTTAAAATTATAGCCGGGTTGCTGGTCTCCAAATCTTCTGTGACCCTCAACCCGGCAGTGTTTTCAGATGGGTGAAATTAATTCAGTTTCAGAACCCTTGCCAGAGATGCCTGGTCGAAATCTGAAACGATCACGCTATCGATATCGAACGTGGGCGTGATCAGCTTTCCCTGGTTCAACTTTCGCACCTGCTCTTCCGCACCAGGGGTGGAGTAGATATCCACTTCTGTGTACTGGATGCCTTTTTCCTTCAGCCATGGACGCGCATCCTTGCAATCCGGGCACCAGGGCGTGCAGTACATCACAACGCCGCCGTGGGGCAGGGGGGCGGGCAGGCTGGTTGGTTTCGGCTCGCGGGCGGCTGCCTCGGGATCGATCTCCCGCAGGGCTTTGCGCAGCTCTTCGTTATAAGGCTGGTCGTCGATATCGTGGATATCGATATAGCGGATGATGCCTGCCTTATCGACGATGAAGAGCGCCCGTTCGGACTTGCCATCGGTACGCAGTACGCCGTACTTATCCGCAACCGCGCCATGCGGCCAGAAATCGCTGAGGAGCGGAAAACTGATGCCTCCCAGGCTTTCGGCCCAGGCCTGCAGACAGGGGACATGGTCAACGCTGATGCCCAGAACCTGGGCATTCAATCCCGCGAACTTGGCTTTCTCAGCCTCGTACGACGGGATCTGTCCGCTTCAAATGGGGGTGAACGCCAGGGGAAAGAATGCGATGACCACGTTTCTGCCGCGCAGTTCGCTGAGCGTGATCGTCGTATCCAGGTGGCTTTTGAGGGTGAAATTGGGAGCGGGATCGCCGATTTTCAGTTTCATGGTGACCTCCTTACTCAAGAGAAGTTGATTTAGATCAACTAATTAGGACAAATATAGTCCAATATACCACATTATTTCTCCATTTCAAGATGACCCGGTTAAGCGAAGGCATTTTGCATGCCAGTCCGCCCTTTTCCACCTTTCAAAAACGCAAAGCCAGTTTACATCCCCGTTAAGTCGTTTTTCCTTGACTTGCCGTATAATAAGCGCAGAAGCAAAATGCAGGTCAATCTGAATACGGAAGGAGGTGAAACACCATGTTATTCGCTCCCAAGGAAAAAGGTCAGGGTCTTGTTGAATACGCTCTTATCCTCGTTTTAGTTGCTGTAGTTGTCATCGTCATTCTTGCTCTCCTCGGTCCCGCCATTGGTAAGATCTTCTCTGGTATTACCCAGGCCATCTAAGTTTCATCACTGCAGGTTTTTCCAGGGCACTTTCGGGTGCCCTGGATCTTTTTATACCAGCCCCGTTTCCTGAAGCTTACAATTTTGAAAGGTGCCCTTTCATTCTGGTTAAGACTATTTTTGATTTCCTTGTTGTATAATATGCGCAGACGGAAGTATCCGTCGAATCTGAATACGGAAGGAGGTGAAACACCATGTTATTCGCTCCCAAGGAAAAAGGTCAGGGTCTTGTTGAATACGCTCTTATCCTCGTTTTAGTTGCTGTAGTTGTCATCGTTATTCTTGCTCTCCTCGGTCCCGCCATTGGTAAGATCTTCTCTGGTATTACCCAGGCCATCTAAGTTTCATCACTGCAGGTTTTTCCAGGGCACTTTCGGGTGCCCTGGATTATTTTAAGTGGGGGTGGGAGCGGTTTGCTATAATCAAGTGAATCCGGACCGTGAGGAAAAAATCAATGGATCCATCCCTGGCACCTTTTTTTACCCCGCAGGGTATTGCCCTGATCGGTGTATCCCAGGACCCCACCAAACTGGGGTATGGCCTGGCGCGCAACCTGGTTCAGAGCGGCTACCCAGGCGCGGTTCACCTGGTCAATCCCCGGGGTGGCGACCTGCTCGGGCGGCCAGTGCACAAGTCCATTGCCGAGGTACCTGACCCGGTCGACCTGGCAGTCATCCTGGCCTCCGCGCCGCAGATGGCGGGTATCCTCCAGGATTGCGCCGCACGCGGGGTGAAGGCTGCCATCATCGCTGCCGGCGGATTCCGCGAGGTTGGCGCGGAAGGCGCTGCACTGGAAGCGGAATGCCTGCGGATCGCCAGGGATTCCGGGATGCGCTTGCTTGGGCCGAATTGCATCGGGATCATCGATACCCATCTGCCAATGGACACCACTTTTCTGCAGCCGCCGCCCGCCCCGGTGGGTGAGATCGCTTTCATATCCCACTCGGGTGCCATCTGCGCCGGGGTGGTGGATTACCTGCGCGGGCAGGGGATCGGCCTTTCCGGGCTCTACTCTCTGGGAAACCAGGCGGATGTAAACGAGACCTCGATCCTCGAACCGGTGGCTTCCGCGCTGCATACCTCCGTGATCACCCTTTATATGGAAGGAGTCAGTAACGGCAGGACTTTTGTGGAGACTGCCCGCCGGATCAGCCGGGAAAAACCCATTTTGGCGCTCAAGGTCGGCCGGTTCGATGCTGGGCGGAAAGCCGCGGCTTCGCACACTGGCGCTTTAGCCGGACAGGAAGCTGCCTTCGATGCTGGCTTCCTGCGGGCGGGGGTCATCCGTGCCGCCACCACCCAGGAATTGTTCCGCTGGGCGCGCGCACTGGCCTGGTCACCGCTGCCGAAGGGACGGCGGGTGGCCGTGCTGACCAACGCCGGCGGACCGGGTGTGACAGCTGCCGATGCGCTGGAGCTAAACGGTTTGACCCTGGCTGAAATTTCACCTGCCACGCAAGATACCCTTTCTAAGGAGCTGCCAGCCGCGGCGTCCCTGCGCAACCCGGTGGATATGCTTGCCTCCGCCATGCCCGAGGACTACGCCCGCAACCTGGAGATTCTTCTCGCTGACCCCGGTGTGGATGCGGCGATGGTCATCACGCCTCCGCCGCCCTCCTCCTCGGCTGGTGCGGTCGCAAAGGCGGTCATCCCCGTCATCCAAACCCACAGCAAACCGGTGGTGGTGGTGTTGATGGGTGACCTGCTCGTGCAGGAAGGGGTTCAGTTCCTGCGCGCGGCGCGCATCCCGGAATTCACCTTCCCCGAAGATGCCGCTTCCGCGCTGGGGGTGCTGGTGCGCCGCGCGGAGATCCTGGAGGCGATTCATGACGAACCGATGCAGGCGCAGAAAACGAACCCCTCCGACGCTGCCGCCATTCTGGATGGCCAGCCTGATGGGTTCCTCCCCCAGGCTGCCGCCCTGGATATCTTCGAATCCTACGGTTTTCGCACAGTCCGAAATGACCTGGCCGCCGATGAAAATGCAGCCGTCGCGCTTGCAGAACGATGCGGCTTCCCCGTGGCGATCAAAGTTGCCTCTGCGGATATCCCGCACAAGTCCGATGTGGGGGGTGTTCACCTTGGGGCAAAGACCGCGGAGGAGGTTCGGATCGGTTTTAAGACCGTTGTAGAAAACGCTCACCGGGCAAAGCCGGGGGCACGCATTGAAGGCGCAACCATCCAGCGCATGCTGCCATCCGGGCAGGACGTGATCGTGGGCACGCTTCGCGATCCGCAATTCGGTCCGCTGGTCATGTTCGGCTCCGGCGGCGTGGAGGTGGAGGGTTTGAAGGACGTAGCCTTCGCCCTGGCTCCGCTCACCCGCCGGGAGGCGGAAGAGATGCTGGCGAAGACCTGGGCGGGCAGGAAGCTGAACGGATTCCGAAGCCTGCCACCTGCAGACCGGCAAGCTGTGCTCGACGCACTGGTGCGCCTTGGTCAGTTGGCGCTGGATAACCCGCGCATCCAGGAGATGGAGATCAATCCTCTGCGTGTGCTTACCCCGGGGGAGGGGGCATTCGCGATCGATATTCGGGTGAAGGTCAAATAATTCTAGACAGACCGCCCGGCATTAACCCCGCTCGAAAAAGCAAACTGCAGGTTGAACCCTCCGCAAGGTCCAACCACATCCAGCACCTCCCCGGCGAGGAAAAGCCCCGGCACAACCCCGGACTGCATCGTCAGGGGATCCACTTCGGTTACCGGTACGCCCCCAGCGGAAACCTGACAGTACTTGAATCCGCGTGCAGCGTTGATTCGGAAGGTCAGAGCTTTCAGTAATTTAATAATCGCAGATTGCTCCTTTTGACTCAATTTATCAACCCGGACTTCCGGGTTTAGCCCGGCGAGCGCAAGGATGACCGGGGGGACTTTGGGCGGCAGCACCGCCCCGAGGATCACCCTCACCGGGACTGGGCTCGCGGCTCGGCGATGGAGAAGATCAATGAATTCTTCTTCATGCTCAAAAAGCAGATCCAGCTCCAGGCGCAGATCCTGGTTCGTAGCGGGATCAACCAGGTGGCTGAGATCCATCACCGCTGGGCCGTTCAAACCCCATTCGGTAAAGATCAGGTTTCCTGTTGTCTGTCCAAGCAGTTTATTTCCATCAAAAAGACTTGTCCGGGCATCCAGGCGCACACCTGAAAGGGCGGGGTAGGGGCGCATATCCGCCTCGAGGGGTGCCAGCGCCGGCCGTAGGGGAATGATGGTGTGTCCCCAACGCGCCAGCAGAGGAAAAAGATCGCCGGTTGAGCCCAGATCCGGGAGCGCCTTCCCGCCGCTGGCCATCACCAGCCGATCGACCGCATAGCTCTTCCCGCGTGCGTCTTTTAGAATGAATTTTCCCCCAGCATGTTCCACCGAGTGGATTCTGGTGCGCAGGATGATATCCACTTTCATCAGCTCCAGCGTGGCAGCCAGGGTATCCACCACGGTTGCGGCGGAGAAAGAAGCTGGGTAGAACCAGCCATCCATCGTGGAGGTGGTTAGAATACCCAGTTCGTGCAGGTGCGTCAGCAGCTCCTCGTGGCCGAAATGCCCAAGAAGAGAGGACAGCCATCCTCGGTCCGTACAGGCATATCGATCGGCAGACACAGCGGCGTTGGTCAGGTTGCAGCGTCCCGCGCCGGTGACAAGCAGCTTGCGGCCGATGGCAGGATTGGAATCGAAGAGCAATGTCGTGTTGCCCTTGCGCGCCGACTCAATGGCCGCCAGGATGCCGGCGGGTCCGGCACCGATGACCCCCACAGTGCTCAAGCGCTTTCCTCCCGGATAATATTCTTCACGGGGTTTGGCCTGTGCGTTTATTTTTCAAAGTAGGATCTCAGGGGAGCAAAGTAATAATCCTCCCAGCCCGAACGGTAATCCTCCCCCTGGTTTTCTGGAAAACCGCTGTGAACCAACCGCAGCAGGGTACCCTTGGGTTGAACTTCCAGAGAGATCTCCACGGTGGAATCGGGTGCCCCTTCGGGAAATTCGGTGGTACGCCAGGATTGAAGGATGTGGCTCGGAGGATCGATCTCTAGGTTTTCACCTGTGATATACCCATCCCAGGCGGTGAAAGCGCTGCCAGGCAGATCATCCCCCTCAGCAGGGCTGCCAGTGAACTCTGCCACGGTCGCGCCATCCAGCCAGGCATGGAACACGACCTCGGGCGGGTAGGGGAGAAAGGTGGAGATTTCAAATCGTTCCATTTCATTCACCTCCTGCGGAAGGTTTCTTAGAGGATCAATCCTGAAGGCTGCATTGCGCGGCCGCTGAAAGACGGCGGGCAAGCTCACAGGCCTGATCGGGGGTCAGGAAGATGTTGGTCTCGATTGCGCGAAACAGGCGTTCGTCATCCGGGCAATCTTCCACAAACATCACGCGAATATTATCGTTGAATCTCGACTCTGTTCTATCGTAACTGATCTCAACCTTCAGGCTGCCATCGAGGAGAATTATGCTCATTGGTCACCTCCAGGGAGCTGTTGCCCTCTATTTCGTTGGTCGAATGAAATCTTCCTTCCCGAAGACTTCCAGCACCTCGCCGTAGAAGACACGATGGTAATCCTTTTTCGGATATTTACGCTGCAGTTCGGGAAAGAGGAATTGGGTGGGGTCCAGGTCCTGCCAATACATTTTTCGGCATTCCAACACCAGCTCTGCTTCCTTGAAAATGGGAGACTTCACCGTGGCGGCTTTGCTGGGGGTCAACCCGGCGTCGGCGATCTTGTTGCCCTCGCGCCCGGATTTGCTGCCGATCAGGTCCAGGGCGCTCTTATGGGATTTTTCAAAACCGCATAGGGTGAAGGAATCGTAGTTATTCATAAACTCGAAGGTGTAGCGGGTTGGGCGGACGAACACCTGGGCGAAAGGCTTATCCCAGACCGTTCCCAGGCTGCCCCAGGAGATGGTCATTGTGTTGAACTTTCCGGTCTCAAAGTCGCCGCAGGTTAGCAGGAACCAGCGCTTGTCGAACTGGTGAAGAATGTTCAGGTCAAGGTCCTGGATTTGGATCTGTTTGAGGCTCATAAAAATGCTCCTTAATCCGATGATTTTTGGTCACAAAGAAAACATCCAAGTTATTTTAATGGATTTTCGCCGACCCGGCTGATGATGCGGGAGAGATATAATCTTTTGGATGCTGCCGATAAAAGGAGTCAAGTACCTTCAAGCGGGGGTAATTCTACTGCTGGCTGCCTGCTCCGTGGCAACGCCAGCAGCGACTAAGTCCCCTGGGCTCACGCCCACAGCCGTTTTTTTATCCTCCCCCATTGCCCCAGCGACGGTGACTGCCTCTCCCCAGTTTACCCCCACTGCGGAATCCGCTTCTGGTCAAACAGCTTATGGTTTTGAGATCACCCTCGACGCTGACACTGGTCGGGCGGAAATATTGGAAACGATTAGCTTCGTTCCGCCTTCAGAGAAGTTGACCCTGGTTGTGGCTCCCAACGGCACCCCGGGTGTTTTCACCCTAAATGAGATTCGCTGGGCGGATGGCAGCGAGGTGCAAGGCGCGGTGCTGGAGGGGGAAAGCCTCTCCTTTCCGCTCCGGGAGGGTGGCAGGCTGGGGGAGCGGCAGATACTAAGCCTGCGCTATCGCCTGGACCTGCCTGCCGGGAAGGGTCCGTTAAATAATACAGGCAGGCAGATGAATTTTGGGGACTGGTATCCCTTTCTGCCGGTCTATCAAGAGGATAGCGGCTGGCAGGTCCACCCTCCGGCCGCAGCGGGGGAACATCTTGTGTATGACCTTGCGGATTATGATGTGACCCTGCGGCTGGCAAAACCTGATCCCAAGTGGCTGGTGGCTGCCAGCGCGCCGGTGGAATCCCAGGGGGATGGATGGCATTTTTCCCTGCCTTCCGCACGCAGCTTTGGCTTTTCAGTGAGCGACGAATATGAGGTCTCAGAAACCTTCGTTAACGGTACCCGCATCCTCTCCTATGCCTTTCCGGAGCATCGCGCGCAGTCAGATGTTGCCCGCGATGTGACTGCGGATGCGCTGGCGCTTTTCAGCGAGTCGTACGGAGAGTACCCGCATGCCACGCTCAGCGTGGTGGAGGCTGATTTTCCCGACGGGATGGAATATGATGGGCTGTACTTCCTGGGGGAGTCTTATTACCGCCAATACAAAGGCGATCCATTATCCTACCTGGTCGCCATCGCCGCGCACGAGACTGCCCACCAGTGGTTCTATGGGGTAGTGGGCAATGATCCTGCGATACAACCCTGGCTGGATGAAGCCCTGGCTACCTACAGCGAATTGCTTTATTACCAGCGCTATTTTCCCGAATTTGCCGACAGTTGGTGGACCTTCCGGGTGGATCGCCTACCACCCATGCCGGTTGGGTGGATAGCACAATATATGATCACAGCAGCTTCCGCCCGTACGTCAATGCGGTCTATCTACGCGGGGCTGAGTTCCTGCGCGACCTGCGAGGTGTGATCGGTGACGAGGTTTTTTTCAAATTCCTGAAGGATTACGCCGAGAGGGGCCGGGAACAAAATCCGGGTTCACTTGCCACCGGTGAATTATTCTTAGAAGTTTTATCGGAGCATACGGATCAGGACATATCGAACCTGATCCAAGAATATTTTAAAAACCCAAATCCCTGATTTCTACTTTTCAAAAATCAATTTGAATACCGGCTCGAACCTACCAACACTAAACCCCCGCCAATTCTTCTGGAACCTTGGTCCGAAGGCAGCCAGTTTTTCAAGTTCGGCGGGAACAAGCGCGCCAAGTTGACGGAGGATTTCCAGGCCAACAATGGGGCGCGCGCGACCTTCGAGGTGATCCGCTCCCTGTAAAAAGTCCCCGCCCGTATCGCCGTCTATGATTTTTACTGCCACACCCAGAGCCTTGCTGCCCGAACCACGTGCCCCCCCCATTAATCCAAGGGCAAGGAATCCTTCAGCGCCGGATTTTGAAACGATCTTTCCTTTTGCTGCCTGCATCAGGCTTGTATCAAACCCTCCCTTTCCGGCGATCATTTCCGGGTACGCCAGCATGGATGATGTTATTTTTTTACATGCTTCCGCCCGGGGAAGGTTTAGACCAGAAGGGTCCATCAGGCGGGCAAACCCGATCGCGGAGTTCTGAAGCGGTATGGCAAATACTGGAGCTGAGCAGCCATCTGTTCCAAGAGAGATCTGGTCGATGGATGTATTGGTCATTTCGGCAAAAGTCTTCAGGATCATTATTTGGAGGGGATGCTGCGGGTCGAGATAATTTTCCAGCGACCAACCCATCAACTTGCACATCGCCAGCATACCGGTATGCTTGCCAGAGCAGTTGTGCCGATTCGAAGTTGGATTCTCGCCACGTTTAATTAGCGCGTACTGGGTGGATTTGGAATAAGGCGGGTGCACACCACACTGAAGAAAGTTCTCGGTTATTCCAACTTTCCTTTGGATACTTTTCAATACTTCCACATGCCCATCAGTACCATGGTGGGAGGCGCACAGGATGGCCAGCTCCGCCTGGGTTAGTCCAAAGTATTCCACGCCGCCGGCTTCCACGAAGGGCAGCACCTGGAAGGGTTTGGCGCTGGAGCGAAGAAAAGTGACGAGCTGCGGATTACCCGCGCTGGCTACCAGTTTGCCGTCCTTGTCAGCCACCGCGATCGCACCGGATTGAATGCATTCCAATAAATCCCCTCGCCAGGTTCCAATCAGGGGGGTGCTTGAATTGAACATCTCATTCACTTGATTCGTCATGGATTCTCCACCTGAATTCTAACACTCTGAATTATGGATAAATTTCAGAATCCGAAGTAGACAATTCCAAATCGAGGTTGAATTCCCGTCCAGTCTTTACCCCCATATTCGCGATCTCCTGTTCCTCCACGTAACGACGAGGCATGGCCAGCGAACTCCAACCTCCGGCTTCCTGCAGGGCGAATGGATCGGTACCATTTCGGGCAGCGCTTGTGGCCCAGGCATGCCGGCAATCGTGGGCGCTCAAGCCGTGGATGCCGCGCTCCTGCCCGAGGATGCGCACCCGGAGCGTGATCCCGCGGGTGGTCATCCCCGCCTTGCCCAGCCTTCCATTCTTCAAGCTGCTGCGCAGCAATCTGCCGCTTTCCGGCAGCTCGGAGTGCGCGGAGCAATCTGCCAACGCCTGGCGGGTGGAATCCGAAAGCCGGTGGGTCTGTTCCTTGCCGACCTTGGAGCGGTAGAAATGAAGGCAGCCTTCCGCAGCGATGAAATCCTCCACATTCAGGGCGGCAACCTCGCCCACCCGCAGGCCATGATCCAGCAGCAGGCACATCAGCAGTTTATCCCGTCTACCTTGGGGGGTATCCGGGTGGTTTTTCAGCGCGGCTGCCTGTTCGGGGGAGATGCGCACCGGCTCAGCTTTCTTCAAACCGCGCCGGATATTGGGAGCGCGGTGCCCATCGATTCGGCGCTGCTCTCCGCGGCCGTAGCCTTTGATCGCGTGGATCAGTGCATAGGCCTGCGCGTCCAGCGCCCCGGACTGGAAGGCCAGCCGGGCGTAGGTTTTTACGGTGGAGAGACGCACGTTCACGGTGGGAACGGCATAGCCCTGCGCGAGCTGCCACTTAATGAAACCCTCCACCAACCCCCAGGTGATCCCACGCCAGGCAAATGGGTCGTGAGCAAAATCCCCCCCGGGGACGCCCATCTGTTCCAGGAATTCGCTGAAGAGCAGCAGATCGTCATCCTGGCGGCGCAGCGTTTCCACGGCGTGGCGGGAGCGGTAATCGTCGATGCGGGTGGAAGCCGCGGCCCGATCGGCGGCCTGCCCAGCACGCAGGCGGATGAGTTCCTCCGGGAGCAATGGCTGGCTGAGTGCGGCGGGATCCTGTGGGAAAACGCGCTGAAGCATAGCTGAAAACTTGCAAGAATCCTGCCAGAGCAGGCAGAGTGAAAGCGTCATTATGAATGCGCATAGCCAAATAATATTCACTGAACTATCAGAACTGTCCACAGGAGAGATATTCGGATATAAAAAAACGCCCACCAGAACGGTGGGCGTTGGCGTCATTGAAAGACTTTAGCTTCCTTGTGGTGCTGCGGTGATTTCTCTTTCCTCCTTGGCGCGTTTGGCCATGAAATTGCGCAGCTTATCAATATCGAAGGGGATGAAGTACATCGAAAGGAAGAAGGTGATGAAGCACAGCAGCCACGCGCCGGTGCACAGGTAGATGATGGCGAGTTGCAGCGAAAAGGCATCTGCCACGATGCCTGCGATCAGGGGTGCAAAGGCCGCACCAAAATTCTCGATCATCGATTCCACCGCGTTGGCGGTGCTGCGGATCTCGGGCAGGGTAATATCGTATATGGTGGAAAGCACGTTTGCCGCCGGCCATGGAATGAAAAAAGCTGCCAGGCAGAGCATGATCATGAATTGGGTCTGGTACTGGTCACCGAGCGGTACGATCATGGTTAAATATAGCAATAATGCGCCCATGATGACCCCAAAGGTGGCGATGATGATTCGCCCCCGTTTGGTCTTTTTGAAAAGCCAGTCGCCAAGCGCACCGCCCACCGGGTAGCCGATGGCCATTATGATCACCGCCGGGGCCATGGTCATCAGGATCGCGCCGGAATCATACCCGCGTTCCCGCTCCAAATAAACGAAAAACCAGTAGGTGATCACATTCCACGGAATTACTCCGAAGAATCCTTGAATAAAGATCATCCACATTGTGCGGATCTTGACCACGTCCACTGCTTTTTTCCATTCAAAGCGGTGAGTGGTGATCTCTTCCATACCCTCCATCTCCGGCTCGCTCTGCCCGCGGGGAGCTTCCTTCAAGCCAAAGTACATCACCACAGCCATGACGATCCCCAATGAGCCGGTGATGATAAAGATATTCCGCCAACCGATCACCCCACCAAGGAAGAGGGCCATCACCATACCGATCAGGTAGCCAATGGGAGAGGTGAGCTGCAGCAGCCCGTAGATCTTGCCGCGTTGGCTGGGCTTGAAGTAATCCCCGATCAGGGAGTAGATGCCGGGGTAGCTGGAATCATCAATACCGGTGGAGGCACGCGCCGCCACGAAAAGCGGGTAAGTGGGTGCGATGGCCGCCAGCCAGGTGGTGGAGCCCCAGATCAAGGATGCCAGCGAGAGCAGCTTAGCCCGCGAGAAGCGGTCGTAGAGCCAGCCCCAGACGGGGTAAAGAAAGGTGCCCACGAGCAATGCGCCAGTGGTCACCGCCCCCATTTGGGCATAGTTGATATTGAAGGTGGTCATGATGTCGTTGGTAAGGGGGCCGATCAGAAGGCGGTCAATCTGGTGCAGCAGCATAAAGCCGAAGAAGATCGCGACTGCAGTCCAGCGTCCGGAAAGGTGGGTCTTTTCTCTTGCGATGGTCGTCATGGATTTCTCCTGGAGTGATGGGATCGGGTATCCAGTAACCGGGCTAGGGCACCGGAAGGAAATTTTCCACAAGCGGATTATAGCGCTCGTAATGGAACGCCTCGGCCAATTCAAAACCCTGTTGCTCTCCCAGCTCGGTTGCGGTCATCTGCATGCCCATGCTGAGCAAGGCCAGTTTATCTTCTGCCATATCGCCAAAAATTGTGTGCAGGTCCAGCCCGGCCATCCGCGCCTCACGCAGTACGCCCTCCACCAGGAACTCCACCTGGCTGGCGTGGGCAGCCATGGCAGCCACTTTTTTTTCAAAGGTGGCGGAGATATCGACATACTTGTTGAAGCGCGAGGCTTCCTCGGAGTAAAAATATTTCTCGGTTACGAAATGCGGCTGCAGACCTTCCTCGAGGTGCTCGGGGTGCAGGCGGGGCAGGAAGGCATAATTGATGGCTTCCATGGCGGCCAGCGCAACCGCGCGGTGATCGGGATGCGGCTCACCCAACCAAAAGGGGTCTTCTGTGATCACTACTTCCGGTCTGTGCTCGCGGATCAGGCGAATGAATACTTCGCGCAATTTTCCTGGCGGGAGCAGGTCCAGCTCGAAATCGGTGAACCCCAGCATAATGGGGGGTTCGGCGCCCATGATCTGGCAGGCGGCGGTCATCTCGGCTGTGCGGGCGTCGGAGAGCTCCCTGCCAGCCAGTTCGAAGGACCCCTTCGAACCATCCGTCGCAACAGCAATGACCACCCGGCTGCCCTCGGCTGCCATTTTTGCGATCGTGCCGCCAGCAAAATATTCCGCATCGTCGGGATGCGGGACAAGAGCGAGGACGGTGTTGGGCATAGTTGTTGACCTGGAGGAACGGGTATTTCAAGAGTATAAGGGATAATTTAAATATGGGCAAGACAACCCCCCAGCAGCAGGGTTCAGGGTCGCCAAACCCCCACCCGTAGGAGTATTTCCACCCCAATTCCTGCGATTTGCCTGGAGCGATCCCGAAAATTCCCTATTGACATTAATATTGTGGTTTGCTACTATGTTATCGATAACGGGAACGATAACGGGAACGATAACAAATGCAAAAACAAGCAAAACGTCCCACCATCAAGGAAGTCGCCTCTGCCGCGGGTGTTTCCACGCAGACGGTCTCCCGTGTGATGAATGACCGGCCGGATGTCTCTCCCGAAACCCGCGAACGGGTTCTTAAGGTGATAGAGCAGCTGGGATATCAGCCCAGCGCCCTGGCTCGCAGCTTGATCCAGCAGCGCAGTTACACCCTTGGGGTGGTCACCGCGGGTCTCAAATATATCGGCCCTTCGCGCACCTTGAGCGGGATCACCCAAGCAGCCGCGGAATAAGGGTTATTCTCTCCTCCTTATGGAACTGCCCAGTTTTGATACCAACAATGTGATCCCCATCCTGCAGGACTTTATTCGCGGCATGTGGATGGGATTATCTGGGCAGTTCCGGAGGTGGGTGAAAATCGCGAGTGGCTGGATGCTCCCCATTTGGATCCCAAGGTCCCAATCGTTTTCCTAAATATGGAATCCCGCAAGGATACCCCCATTGTCTCCATCGACAATTACCTTGGCGGACGCATGGTGATGGAGCACCTCTTTGAGCAAGGTTACCGCCGTATTGGTCACATCTCCGGCCCGCTGGATTGGTGGGAAGCCCGCCAGCGCATGGCCGCCTGGAAGGACGCCTTAAAGGAAAACGGAATCAAGGCGCGGGATAATCACTGGGTGGAGGGCAACTGGTCCTCTTCCAGCGGCGCCCGAGCTGCCCAGGTTCTTTTCGAGAAATATCCCGAAATGGACGCCGTTTTTGCCGCCAATGACCAGATGGCCATCAGTGTGCTGCAGGCAGCCTGTGAGCGGAGCCTGAGCGTGCCGAAGGATTTTGGCATCGTCGGGTTTGATAACATGGAAGAATCACCCTACTTTTGTCCCTCTTTATCCACCGTCCAGGTGGAGCAGCAGAATATGGGGAAGGCCGCCGTGGAACGGATCGTTCGGATCATCGAAGCCGGGTGGCAAAATACAGAGGTTGCTGAACCCCTTTCTGTGGTTTTTAAACCAACACTGGTCGTACGGGAAAGTTCCAATAGACGTATGCTCCAGGTCAAAAAGGAGGTGATAACAGAAACCGTGACTGAATTTGGTGGTTGAAGCCCCGAATGTTTTCGAGCGCTTCAGAGCCTGAAGGCAAGGTTGCCAACATTATTACCTCCCTTCCGAGCTCACATCTGCCACAGCGGAATCTCCCTCGGGAGAAAAATTCAAAAATCAGTAAGGAGAAAAAGACATGCTTCGCTTCAAAGTATTAGTTTTGGTTGTTGCTGTTTCCATGCTTCTGGCAGCCTGCGCACCTGCAGTTGCCCCGACCGAAGCCCCAGCTGCGCCTGCAGCCACCGAAGCCCCCGCCGCGCCCGCGGCCACGGAAGCTCCGGCCGCAAAAGTCTGGACCTATCCTGACATGACCGTTGGTTTCCTCCAGACCGGCTCTGAAGGCGGCTGGCGTGCAGCCAATACGGCTTCCTTCAAGGAAACCGCCGAACAATTGGGATTGACCCTCAAATTCTACGATTCCCAGAATGACCTCGCGAAACAGGTAGCAGGGTTCCAGCAGTTCATCGCTGATCCTGAAGTGGACGTGATTGTGATGTCCCCCCTGGAAGTGACCGGTTGGGATCAGGTCCTTGCCGATGCCGCAGCCGCAGGGAAACCCGTCATCCTTTCAGACCGCCGCATCGATGGCAACGAAGATAAATACGCAACCTTCATCGGTGCTGATTTTGTTGAGGAAGGCCGCAAGGCTGGTCTGGCGATGTGCAAGCTGCTCGAAGGCAGTGAGAAGAAGAACGTCTGGGAACTTCAGGGCAATGTAGGCGCTGCACCAGCCATTGATCGTGGTACAGGTTTCCGCGAGACCGCTGAAAAATGCGGCATCACCGTGACCAAGACTCAGACAGGCAACTGGAGCATCAAGGAAGGCAAGGAAGTGACCGAGGCCTGGTTGAAGGAAACCAAGGACGTTCAGGGGATCTTCGGCCAGAATGACGAAATGGCATTTGGCGCTGCCGAAGCCCTCAAGGAAGCCGGACTTAAGCCGGCAGAGGATGTCAAGCTCATTTCCGTAGATGCAACCGCCGGCGCTTTCCAGGCTATGCTGGATGGCACCCTGAACGGCGCGATCGAATGCAACCCGCTGCTGGCGCCCCAGGTTTATGAAGCCGCTCTGGCAGTTTTGAACGGCGAGACCCTTCCGAAATGGATTCCTTCGCAGGAAAGCGAATTCTACATGACCGATGCGAATTTGAAAGAAGTCGCTGCGGGCCGCAAGTACTAAATCTTGAACCCTCTCTGCTAACCCTTTAAAAATGGTGGATCAGAGAGAAGTAACATAATGGAATGGGAAACGGTGGCCTCCATCGTTTCCCAATCCTTAAAACCCTCAAATTCCAAGGCGGGCAGGCATGTCTGAACCAACCGAATTTTTACTTTCGATGGAAGGAATAAGTAAATCCTTTCCAGGGGTGCAAGCTCTTGATGATGTAAGTTTTTTCCTGAAAAAGGGCGAGATCCATTGCCTGGTAGGGGAAAACGGGGCGGGAAAATCCACACTGATCAAAGTTCTCACCGGGGTGGATCAACCGGATAAGGGCAAAATTCTTCTCGCAGGGAAGGAAGTACACCCAAAATCACCCATCGATGCTCAACTCCTGGGGATCAGCACGGTTTTTCAGGAAATCAATCTCTGCATCAATTTGACCGTGGCTGAAAATATTCTGCTCGGACACGAGCCCCATAAAGCAGGGCGTATTGATTGGAAAAAGATGAATGCTTTAGCAGCCGACACACTAAAGCAGCTCCTGGGCGTGGATATTGATGTTACAAAAACGTTGGATTCTTACACTGTGGCCATCCAGCAGATGGTGGCCATTGCCCGTGCTCTTTATATTTCTTCGGCGAAAATTCTCATCCTGGATGAACCAACTTCCAGTTTGGATATCAATGAAACAGATCAGCTTTTCAAGGTGATGGCAAAACTCAAGAACGAAGGCGTTGGCATTATTTTTATCACCCATTTTATTGGTCAGATCTTTCAAATTTCTGATCGGATCACTGTATTGCGGAATGGAAAACTCGTTGGAACATTTGCTACTTCTGAAATTACCCGGGTTGGATTGATTTCAAAAATGATCGGTCGCAGCCTGGCCGAATTTGATGAGATGACAAAAATTAAAAAAGAAAGCGGCAAGCATATAAAAAGCGAGAAATTGCTCCAAGCGAATGATCTTGGTCTCACCGGAGCCATGCGGCCGTTCAATTTGGATTTACACGCAGGCGAAGTGGTTGGATTTGCCGGGTTGCTCGGATCCGGGCGTACCGAGACTGCTGGCATTCTTTTTGGGGTCGAAAAACCTGATTCAGGTTCGATAACATTTGACGGAGAGTTGGTATTGGATTACTCACCGCTTGGTTCCATCAAACGTGGAATTGCCCTCTGCCCGGAAGACCGGAAGGGGGCGGGGATCGTGGATGACCTTACGGTGAGGGAAAATATAGTTCTGGCAATGCAAGCGAATAAGGGCTGGTTTAAATACCTGAGCTTGCCGGAGCAGTATGAGATCGCCGAAAAATATATAAAACTCTTAAATATCGCCACCCCTTCTGCGGATCAATTGGTTAAGAACCTGAGTGGTGGCAATCAACAAAAAGTTATTTTAGCCAGGTGGCTCGCCACCCAACCCCAGCTCCTTATACTGGATGAGCCTACCCGCGGAATTGACGTGGGTACCAAGGCGGAGATCCAAAAGCTGGTCCTGGTCCTGGCGGAAGAAGGTAAAGCCTGCGTCTTCATTTCTTCTGAGCTGGATGAAGTTCTGCGCACCAGTCACCGCATTATCGTTTTGCGTGATCGTGAAAAAATTGCAGAATTCCCTGGAGATGTTGACGAGTCCACGATCATCCATGCTATTGCAGGGAGTGAATCATGAAAAAGACAGAAAAGACGCCCTTTTCCTGGAAAAAGATTACCGAAAGCCGGCTGTTCTTTCCGATAATCGCATTGTTCCTGATCCTTCTCTTTGATTTTATTTTCATCCCAGGCTTTTTCAATATTGAAGCCAGGGACGGGAATTTGCGTGGAAGCCTGATCGATATCGCCCGGAATGGATCAACGGTGATGCTTCTGGCGATCGGAATGACACTGGTTATCGCCACTGGCGGCATTGACCTCTCAGTCGGTGCGGTGATGGCAATCGCAGCTTCGGTGGCGGGGATTTTAATGAATCCCTCAGCCTTGAAGAACGAAGTGTTCTTTGTAACCGATCCCATGTATACGTTTCAACCGCTTTGGCTGGTGATCGGAGCAGCATTAATCGTGGCTATCCTGTGTGGTTTGTGGAATGGGTTCCTGGTAGCTTATCTTCGTATTCAACCAATGGTGGCTACGTTGATTTTGATGATCGCTGGTAGGGGGATAGCCCAGTTGATCACCAACGGGCTCAGGGTGCAAATCACTTACCGACCGTATGCATTTATTGGTCAGGGTTGGTTTATCATGCCTTTTTCGCTATATATAGTAGCTTTCATTTTCGCTGGCACCTGGCTTTTAACGCGAAAAACAGCCATTGGTATGTTCATCGAATCTGTGGGCATCAATTTCCGTTCCAGCTTTTTCAGCGGGATTGATCAAAAGAAAATTAAAATGCTGGTTTATGTAGTTTGCGGGTTTTGCGCCGGGATCGCAGGCTTGATCGCCAGTTCGAACATTAAAACCTCCGACTCTAATAATATTGGGCTTACAACGGAACTGGACGCAATTCTGGCTGTTGTGATTGGCGGCACGGCCATGGCGGGGGGGCGTTTCTCACTGCTGGCCAGTATGATCGGCGCCCTGGTGATGCAGGCGATCACGCAATCAATGTACGCAATCGGTGTACCCGCTTTTGCTCTTCAAGCCATAAAATCCGTGGTCGTGATTTTTGTGATCCTGCTTTATTCAAAACAGGTGAGAGGCTTTATCGGGATGATCGGTACCCGGAAAGAAGAGACGGGACTATGAAGCGGGCAATTCAAGACTTTTTTAAGAATAATCGCAAACTCATACCATTATGGTCTACGGCGTTTTTGGCTATCGCAGCCTATCTCATCGGAGCGTATTTCTTTGTTGGCATGAGGAATCCGCAAGTATTTTTAAACCTGTTCCGCAACAGTTCGTACCTTTTGATCAGCGCGATCGGCATGACCCTCGTGATAATCACTGGGGGGATCGATCTTTCTGTTGCTGGTGTTGTGGCATTAACTACCGTTTCCTCTGCCGTTCTGCTGCGGGAAGGGCTGGACCCGTGGCTGGTAGTCACCCTTATGCTTCTTATGGGAATGGCGCTTGGCGCGATCATGGGAAGTTTTATCACCTATTTAAAAGTCCAGCCGTTCATCGCCACCCTTGCGGGTTTGTGGTTTACGCGCGGGATGTGCTTTTTCATCAGCGATAACGCGGTCAATATCGATAATCCTGTTTTTCAGATTCTAGGCAAGACAAAGATATTGATCCCAGGGTTGATGGAATGGTCCGTTAAACAGGGAAAACCAGCGCCTTACATCACAATTCCAGTTGTGATTGGGTTCCTCCTTCTGGGTGTAGCTATTTTCATCGCTCACTATACCCGTTTTGGGAGAACTATCTACGCCATAGGGGGGAATGAGGGCAGGAACGAACAGTCCGCGCGGTTGATGGGTCTTCCCGTTGATCGAACCAAGATGCTTGTGTATACCTTCAACGGATTTTGTTCAGCGCTGGCAGGGCTCTCGTTTAGCGTCTTTGTTTTTTCTGGACACGGTTTATACGCACCCGGCATGGAATTGGATGTCATTGCTTCGGTCGTCATGGGTGGAACGATGCTGACCGGTGGCTCCGGCTATGTTTTCGGCACGCTGTTTGGCGTGATGGTACTGGCAGTCACCCAGGCGTTGATTCAATTCATTGGTTCCCTCAGCTCCTGGTGGACAAAGATCGTCATCGGCGCGCTTACCCTGATTTTCATCGGTGTTCAGACCATTTTGAAAAACCGGAAGGAAAGCCGCCAGGGTACCCAGCCTTCCGTGGCGGCAGAAGCCGCCCGAAAAAACCGCCGTCGTTTGTGGTTGGGTATTGGTGCCCTGGCAGTTGGGTTGATCGCGATCGTTGCTGTGGTGGCACAAGCTTTGCCTTCCGCTGGAAAGGCGACCCCGGAATCGACCCAGTGCCAGGTAGCCCCCTTCCGCGAGGCAGAAGCCTCCCAATTGATCACCGAAGGCGCGGTGCTGGTCTACCACCGTACGGCCGGTCCAGACTGCGTGAATCAGCTCTTCGCGATCTACCCCGATGGGCGCGTCACCGGAAATGATACAGTTACCACGCTTGAAAAACAGGTTGACCCCAGCGAAGTCGAAAAATTGATTGCCGCGATCACCGTGGAGCATGGCTGGTTCACCAACGATATTTACAGCACATATCTGAATCCCTGCCGGCAGTGCTTTGCCCATTTCATCTCTATTTCTTATAACGGGCAGCAAAAGTCGGTCACCGGGGTAGATGGGACGACTGCTATGCCCCCCGGTTATGCCTTTGCCCTGGCGGAGATTCGTCCGCTGCTGCCCACCTTCCAACCCTCGCAGAAATAACACAAAGAAATGGATGTACGGGCAAGGATCCAAAACAAATGGAGAGAACTATTATCGAACAAGGGATCGACCCATGGAGACAGTCGCATGAACTCTAAAAGAATGCGCGTAATACTATTAGTTGTTTGTTCCATCTTCACCTTTGCGTGCGCCTATATTGAGCTGCCACAGGACCTGGCAACGCCGACACCCGCAGCGGATTCGTCGTTGACCGGTTGGAGCGCGGTGGCGACCAACGTTGGCAAGTCCGAGAGCGGCGATCTGCGCATCGAGCTGGCGCTGGAAAACGATACCGGCGACTGGGCCACCATGCAGGCGGTCGCCGATAAACCTGTTGTCCTGACATCCAACGGAAAAACGACCAATTGCGACACGGTGTTTGTCGGTACCGGTGAGCACCGCTTTCCACCTGGTTTTCGCCTGCGCGGCTATCAAACCGGCGAAATGGACAATCCGGAAACCCAGTTGGTTTACGTGGAATGCAAGGGCGCTGAGGCGGGGGCGGGCTCCAAGCTGGCGATCGATTACGTCAGTTACGGGGGCATCCTGGATGATTACGCCCCGGACGCCAACGTCACGGAGGGCACCATGGAGGTGGATCTGGACAAAGTGGTCACTGATCTGACCTTCCCGGTGGCAAGTGAGGTGGAGGGGCTGATCCTGAAAGGCGATGTGGCCATCACCGGATTGAGCGAGAACGTGGTGACCCTTTTGGATGTGACCCGGGCAGATGAGGGCTTTACCTTCAAATGGCAAAATTACAATCCATCCAAATTCCCGTTGAAGACCCACATTGGCACCCCGCCGGTGATCGGGTCGGATGGGATCCTGTATGGGGCTTACGAGTCACAGGATATCGCCCCGCTGGATATCACTCCGCCCAAGGGCAACATGGAATGGGAAACCTCCGTCAAAGTGCCTTCAGATGTGAAAGGGCTGTATATGCTGCTGAGTGTGGAAACGAACAAGCCCAGAACCTACAAAAGCTACGTCGTGGATATCACCGAAAAATGAAAACACACAAAATACGTTCTCTTGCGCTAGTTCTGATCGGCATGATCCTCCTGGCGGGATGCGCCGGACAGATTCTTCCCGCACAGAGCCCGTCCGGGTCTGGGGAAGCATCTCAGGACGTGAAGCCGACTTTGGATTTGGATTGGTTCGCTATGGACCTCACCGACGCTGTCAGCGGCGATACCTTCAATATGAACGATTTTGCCGGCAAAGTGGTGCTTGTGGAGACAATGGCGATGTGGTGCCCAAATTGCCTGGTTCAGGCGAATGAAGTGCGCAAGATGCACGAAGCGCTTGGCAACCCAGAAGATTTGGTTTCGGTCAGCCTGGACGTGGATACAAATGAAGACTCGGCGACATTGAAAAAGTATGTCGAAGAATACGGGTTTGACTGGCGCTTCGCGGTGGTACCCCTGCTGGTTGCCCGCGCGCTTGGCAACCGCTACAGCGCGGAATATCTCAACCCGCCCATCTCTCCAATGCTGCTCATCGACCGGGATGGGGAAGTGCATCAGCTTGATTACGGGTTTAAGAGCGCCGAGACGCTTCAGGAATTCGTGGAACCTTTCCTGAGGAAATGAAGCCCGGTGTCGAATCTTTTTGCCACTTCCTTTTTCCTGGGTGTTCTGGCCACCGGTAGTCCCTGCATCCTGCCCCTCTACCCTGCATACCTGGCATTCCTCAGCGCCCAGGGGGAGCGCGGATTGGGAACTCAACGCTATTTCCTCGGCTTTTTCGTCCTGGCCGGCGTATTGACGATGATGCTTATTCTGGGGGCGGTGATTGCGCTGCTCTCGATCTCCGTCGGCAGCCTGCTTGCCTGGCTGATCCCCCTGGCTGACCTATTAATCCTTACCCTCGGAATCCTGTTGATCGCGGACCGCAACCCGTTCGCCGGGGTGCCGCGCATCCGTGTGCCAGCGATGCAGCATCCTTTTGGCACCGCGTTTTACTATGGCTTTCTCTACGGTCCAATCGCGCTGCCCTGTTCCGGACCGCTGCTGGTGGCAATTTTCGCGCTCTCCCTCACCGCCACGGAAGCGCTGAGCAAATTCTGGGTTTTTCTCTGGTTTGGCATCGGGATGGGCTTACCCCTCTTGATCCTCTCTCTGCTCTCCGGCGCGCTGCAGCGCCAGCTGACTTCATTCTTCGCCCGCCATAACCGCGCGGTGAACCTGGTGGGGGGTCTCCTCCTGGTGGGCGTGGCGGTTTACGATTTTACGAAGAATTGGAACTCCATCCGCCTGTTTTTCAGCGCGGGTTGAGCATCTGGAATAATAATAATGAAAGCGATCCGACTTCACGGTATCCGGGACCTGCGCATGAGCGAGGAACCCACCCCCGCACCGCTTCCAGGTGAATGCCTGGTGAGGGTGAGGGCTGTTGGCGTGTGCGGCTCGGATCTGCACTGGTTCAAGGATGGCGGGATCGGCGACGCCATGCTCACACGCCCGCTCGTCCTGGGGCATGAATTCGCCGGGACGACCGAAACAGGCGAGCGGGTGGCGGTGGACCCTGCCATCCCCTGTGGAGGGTGCGAACACTGCGTGCGCGGGGATACAAACTTATGTCCCTCCGTACGCTTCGCCGGGCACAGCAACGAGGATGGCGGCATGCGTGATTTCGCCTGCTGGCCGGAGAAGTTGCTGCACCCGCTGCCGGACGCGCTCTCGGACGCTGACGGCGCCATGCTCGAGCCGCTGGGGGTGGCCATCCACGCTGTGGACCTGGCTCACCTGCGCCCGGGCATGAGCGTGGGTGTTTTTGGTTGTGGACCGATCGGGCTCTTGATCCTTCAACTGGCGCGGCTCAGCGGAGCCTCCCTAGTGGTTGCCTCGGAGATCATCCCGCACCGCATTGAGGCTGCCAGAGCTTTCGGGGCAGACGCAGTCTTTCACCCTGAACTGAACTTGCCTGGAAAGGCAGTTCTGGAAACCACAGGGGGGCGTGGGCTTGATGTGAGCTTCGAGGTCGCCGGAACCCAGGGGGCGGTGGATGACGCTTTCAACGCCGTCATGCCGGGCGGGAAAGTGATCCTTGCGGGCATCCCGGAAGAAGAGCGCACCTCATTTTCAGCCTCCACCGCCAGGCGCAAAGGACTGACCATCAAAATGGTGCGGCGGATGCGGAACACTTATCCCCGCGCAATTCGCCTGGTTTCTGGCGGGAAGATTGACGTGCGATCCCTGGTCACGCACACATTTCCGATTGACCAAGCAAAGCTGGCATTCGAAACCGCCGAGAGGCGGGATGGATTGAAGGTAATGATCAAACCTTGAGCGATTCTGGAGAGCGAATGGGTAAATATTCTATCGGTGTGGATTTTGGAACAGAGAGCGGGCGGGCAGTGCTGGTCGATATCGCCAGCGGGCGGGAGATGGGCACAGCGGTGTATCCCTATTCCCACGGGGTGATTGATGAGCAGCTCCCGGATGGCGGCCTGCGGCTGGAGCCCGATTGGGCGCTGCAGGACCCGCAGGATTACCTCCGCACCTTCCAAAACGCAGTGCCGCAGGTGCTGCGCGAATCGGGGATCGACCCCTCGGATGTCATCGGCATCGGCATCGATTTCACCGCCTGCACCATGCTGCCAGTGAAAGCAGATGGCACGCCGCTGTGCGACCTGCCCGAGTTCCGCAACCGCCCGCATGCCTGGGTGAAGCTCTGGAAGCACCACGCCGCCCAGCCCGAAGCCGACACGCATCAACGACACCGCGCGCGAGATGGGGGAAAGCTGGCTGGATCGCTACGGCGGCAAGATCTCCTCCGAATGGTTCTTTGCCAAGACCCTGCAGATCCTGGATGAAGACCCCCAGGTCTATGAAGCCGCTGACCGGCTGCTGGAAGCCGCGGACTGGGTGGTCTGGCAGCTCACCGGCGTGGAAACGCGCAATAGCTGCACCGCCGGCTACAAGGCCATGTGGTCCAAACGCGAAGGCTTTCCGAGCACTGAGTTCTTCAAAGCCCTTGACCCCCGTTTGGAAAATGTGATCGACGAAAAACTCTCGCGAATAATCATCCCCATCGGTCAGCGCGCAGGGGGGTTGACCGAACAGGCAGCCGGGTGGACCGGTCTGAAACCGGGTACAGCGGTGGCGATCGCCAATGTGGATGCGCACGTGGCTGTCCCGGCTGCGACGGTCACCGAGCCGGGGCGCATGGTGATGATCATGGGCACCTCCACCTGCGATATGGTGCTGGGCACCGAGGAACGCATCGTGCCCGGGCATGTGCGGTTATGTGGAGGATGGCATCATCCCCGGGTTCTTTGGTTATGAAGCCGGGCAATCCTGCGTGGGCGATCACTTTGCCTGGTTCGTGGAAAATTGCGTTCCAGCCGCCTATGACGAAGAGGCGAAAAAACGCGGCATGGATATCCACCAATTGCTGGAGGAAAAAGCCGGTCAACTAAAGGTGGGCGAAAGCGGCTTGCTGGCGTTGGACTGGTGGAACGGCAACCGCTCGGTGCTGGTGGATGTGGATCTGACCGGCTTGCTCATCGGCGCGACGCTCGCCACCAAACCGGAGGAGATCTACCGCGCATTGATCGAAGCCACGGCCTATCGGCAAACGCATCATCATCGAGACCTTCCAGAAGAACGGCGTGCCGATCCACGAGTTGGTGGCCTGCGGCGGCTTGCCGGAGAAGAACAAGCTGCTGATGCAGATATACGCGGATGTGATCGGGCTGCCGATCCGGGTCAGCGCTTCCAAGCAGACACCCGCGCTGGGCTCGGCGATGTTCGGGGCGGTGGCGGCGGGCAAGGCGCAGGGCGGCTATGATTCGATCTATGAGGCTGCCAGGGAGATGGCGCATCTCAAGGAAGAAGTGTATACCGCCAACAAAGCCAACCAGGCGGTCTACGAAAAGATCTATGCCGAGTATGTTCTGCTGCATGATTACTTTGGCCGCGGCGAAAATGATGTGATGAAGCGCCTGAAAAAGATCAAGGCGGAAGTCCGGAAGTAACGATTGCATCCGATACTGGAGATCTAATGCTTGAAAATCTAAAAAAAGAACTGGTCGAGCTGCATTTGGAACTGCCAAAGAACCATCTGGTGGTATGGACGGGCGGCAATGTCAGCGCGCGCGATCCGCAATCCGGTATGGTGGCGATTAAAGCCAGCGGCATACCCTATGAAGAATTGACCCCGGATCACATGGTCGTGGTCGATATGGATGGCAAAGTTGTGGAAGGCAAGTACAAGCCGTCCTCGGATGTGTTCTCCCATCTCTTCATATATAAGCATCGCCCGGATGTGTTCGGAGTGGTGCACACCCATTCACGGTATGCCACAGCCTTCGCTGCGGTCGGTAGACCCATCCCCTGCGTGCTCACTGCCATGGGGGATGAGTTCGGGGGTCCAATCCCCTGTGGTGGGTTTGCCCTGGTGGGGGATGAAGCCATCGGGAAACAAGTGATCGAGAATATAGGCAGCTCGCCTGCGGTGCTGCTGAAAAACCATGGAGTCTTCACCATCGGCAAGGATGCCCGCGCGGCGGTGAAGACGGCCGTGATGACCGAGGACGTGGCCGCGACGGTCTGGATGGCGATGCAGATCGGCGAGCCGCTGCCCATCGCTCCCGAAGACGTCAAGCGGCTGCATGACCGCTATATGAATGTATATGGACAGTAATTCATCGAAAAGAACTTGCATAGGAGAAACGAAATGATCGACCTAAAACAATACGAAGTCTGGTTTGTGACCGGCAGTCAGCACCTTTATGGCCCTGAGACGCTCAACACCGTCGCGGAGCACTCGCGGGAGATCGCAGCAGCGCTGGGCGCCTCTCAGCACTTCCCGGTGCAGGTTGTCTTCAAGCCGGTACTGACCACTTCGGAATCGATCCGCGACCTGTGCCAGGAGGCCAATTCAGCCAGGGCATGTATTGGGTTGATCACCTGGATGCACACTTTCTCCCCGGCCAAGATGTGGATCGCCGGGTTGAGCCTGCTTAGAAAACCCTTTGTCCACCTGCACACACAATACAACCGCGAGATTCCCTGGGCGGAGATCGACATGGACTTCATGAACCTTAATCAGGCCGCCCATGGCGACCGCGAGTTCGGGTTCATCGGCAGCCGTTTACGCCTGGAACGCAAGGTGGTGGTGGGGCACTGGCAGGATGACGACGTGCAGCGCAAATTGGGGGTGTGGGTACGCGCGGCTTCTGCCTGGTCGGATTGGCAAGGCGGCAAGATCGCCCGATTCGGGGATAACATGCGGGATGTAGCCGTCACCGAGGGGGACAAGGTGGAGGCGCAGATCAAGCTGGGATATGAGGTGCACGGCTACGGGGTGGGGGACCTGGTACGTGTGGTCAAAGAGGTGCCCGACAGCGCAATTGCAATGCTGGTGCAGGAATACCTTGAAACCTATGAAGTGAGCCCCGAGCTCAAGCCAGGGGGAGCGCGGCACGAGAGCCTGCGAGAGGGGGCGCGCATCGAGGCCGGCATGCGTCAATTCCTCACCGCTGGGAATTTCAAAGCCTTCACTACCACCTTCGAAGACCTGCATGGGCTTTCACAATTGCCCGGGATGGCTGTCCAGCGCCTGATGGGGGATGGTTATGGTTTTGGCGCGGAAGGGGATTGGAAGACTTCCATGCTGGTGCGTGCCATGAAGGTCATGGCTGCCGGGATGCCTGGCGGGGTGAGTTTCATGGAGGATTACACCTACCACTTCAGCGCCAGCGGGGATAAGGTACTTGGCGCGCATATGTTGGAGATCTGCGAATCGATCGCCGCGCGCAAGCCCAGGGTGGAGATCCTGCCTCTCTCGATTGGTGGTAAATCTGACCCCGTGCGGCTTATCTTCGACGCCAATATCGGTCCTGCCATCGGCGCTTCGATGATGGATATGGGGCAGCGTTTCCGCTTGGTGGCCAATGTGGTGGATGTGGTGCCCACTGATCAGCCGTTGCCCAAATTACCCGTGGCGCGGGCACTCTGGCTGCCGCGGCCGAATCTCAAGACCGCTGCCGAGGCTTGGATCCACGCCGGCGGGGCGCATCATACCAGCTTCAGCTACGCGGTGACTGCCGAGCACCTTCAGGACTTTGCCGAGATGGCCGGGATCGAGTTTCTGCTGATCGACGAGAATACCAAAATCGGGGAGTTCAAGGATAAGCTGCGTTGGAACGACCTGTACTACACGCTTGCCAGAGGGTTGTAAAAACAAGTAGACCCGGAATTTCCTAACAAAAATCGTGAAGGGAATTTTCGCCCTTCACGATTATTAATTTATAGACCTGATAAATTAATTGACTCGATTTAACTCACACCTGGCGCATGCTGGATCTCATAGGAAACCTCGTCTGCCGTTTTTCGGACTGCGGGTCCGATCTCTCTCATCCGCTCGGTGGTGAGGCGGTAGGCCGGTCCGGCAACGGAAACGGACGCGACAGGCAGGTTATCCTTATTCAGAACAGGCGCCGCAACCGCGTTGATACCTTCTTCCATTTCGCCCTCATCACGGGCATACCCGTCTTTTATCACCTGGCGCAAGTTTTCCATGACACCTTCACGGGTCGTAATTGTGCACTTTGTGTGGGCTTCAATTCCCGCATCCAGAATTTTCTCAACGGCTTCCCCCGGAAGATACGCCGCGATTGCCTTACCGGAGGCGGTACAAAATACAGGCAGGCGCTGCCCTGGCGAGGCTGCCAGTTTGATACGCTGCGAGCCTTCTGTGACCTCAATGTAGACAACATCCGTTCCATCCAGAATTGCCAGGTTCACGTTCTCCAGGAACCGGGCGCAAAGCCCCTGCATGTAGGGCAGGGCAATATTGCGGATATCGTTTTTTTCCTGGGTGAGGTAGGCAAGCTGCAGGAAGCGGATGCCGGGACGGTAGAGCCCGGTCGCGGGGTCTCGCTCCACAAAATGGCGCTTTTCCAGCGTGGCCAGCAGGCGATGAACGGTGCTCTTGTGCATGCCCACCCGCTCGGAGATCTGGGTCATATTCAATTCAGGGGTTTGAGTGGAAAAGCACTGCAGCACATCCAGGGCTCTTTCCACGGCGCGAACGGATTCACTCAAGGTGTATTCACCCTCCCATCTACATGATGGTTAATTATAACCCTGAGCGCAGGGGGGTTATCGAAAAGGGTCGTGCTGGATCAGGTTAAGCCAGCAAGCGCTGTAATTCGGTTGCGGAATGCTTCCGGACTCCGTCGTGCAGGCTGGTGCCGTGAGAATCCATGGTGACGACCGCCGGAAAATCCGCAACACGGATCACCCACATGGCTTCCGGCACACCGAATTCCAGCTTGTAAACCCCCAGTACTTCCTGAACGGTTTTGGCGATCAACGAAGCCGCGCCACCAATCGCATGAAGATACACTGCCGGCAATTCCCCGCAGGCTTTCAAAGTTCCGGCGCCCATGCCCCCTTTGCCGATCACTGCTTTCAAGCCCAGCAGCTTCATCACTTCCGCCTGATAGGGTTCCTCACGGATGCTGGTGGTGGGACCCGCGGCAACAAACCGGTATTGTTTCGTTTCCAATCCGGCGACCACCGGACCGCAATGATAAATTGCCCCGCCAGCAAGCAAGCCGCGAAGCTCCGTCAGAGTGCGCTGTTCCTCAGGGCTGGCGGTTTCCATTGGGTGGATGAACCGATCGGTCAGCCATTTGTGGGCAGCGTCCCGCCCGGTGACCAGGATGCCGGAGAGCAGGACGGAATCACCAACTTTTAATTCTCGAACAGCCGAATCAGAAAGAGGCAGGGAAAGTGAATGATCCATGGAATCCATCCGTTATGGGTAACTGACCCGGCCGCCTTGGACAGTCATTTTTCTGCGGCGGTACGCCCAGCACATGTAGGATACGGTCACGAAATATGAGGCAGGCAGACGATGTTCGGCGGTGATACGCGTGCCGAGCACGGTGGAATTGCCTCCGAAACCCATCGGGCCGATCCCCAGTTCGTTGGCTTCCTTTGTGATTCGGTCTTCCAGGGCGTCCAGGGCGGGGTCAGGGTTTTTATCGCCAGCTTCGTGGAGCAGGGCTTCCTTGGATGCGACGAACCCGGTACCCCGGTCGCCGCCGATAGCGATTCCCAGAAAACCCGGGGCGCAGCCCTCCCCCTGGGCGCGGTTGACCGCGTCCAGCGCTGCCCGCCGTACGCCTTCAAGATCACGCCCGGCCTTCAGGCGGTCATCCGGCAGTGCGTACTGCGTGCCGACGTTTTCGCAGCCGCCGCCCTTCAGGATCAGGTCGATCGTGAGAGGTCCTTCATCAACTTCGTCAAAATGGATGGTGGGAAAATATTTGGAACCAAGGTTATTGCCCGTGTTCTTTCCATCCAACGAACCCACGGCATTGGGGCGCAGGTAGGTGAGGCGGGTGGCTTCGGCAACGGCATCCCGGATCCACTTCCGCAGATCGCGGGCACTCCAGCCATCCGGGAGCTTGACGAAAAAGATGGGGGTGCCGGTATCCTGGCAGATGGGGGTGGAATCCCGGCGGGTCATTTCCACATTGGCGAGGATGGTATCCATGGCCTTGCGGGCGGCGGAATTCGGTGTCTCGTTTTCCCGCGCCTCCCGCAGGCGGCTCTCGATATCCGCCGGCAGGTCGGTGGAGGTACGACGGATCAGTTCCAGGATTTCAGGGGTAAGGTCCTTCAACAGTTTCTTCCTCTCTAAAGTGTATGGGACCGCTGTTCCAATTTCCGCCGGTAATCTGCGATGTCGAGATCGAGCCGCGCAACCTTTGTCTGTATGGCTGCCTCCGCCACTGCCGGAGACTCCCAGTAGATCAGGCGGGGGTCGATGGGTTTGGGGATCACATACTCGGGACCAAATTCCAACGCTTTCAAACCGTATGCCTCAAGAACAGAGGGAAGGACCGGTTCCTTGGTCAGTGCTGCCAGCGAGCGCCCTGCGGCCAGTTTCATCTCGGTATTAATTTTTCTTGCCCGCACATCCAGCGCTCCACGGAAGATATAAGGAAACCCAAGCACGTTGTTGACCTGGTTCGGGTAATCCGACCGCCCGGTTCCCAAAATGGCATCCGGTCGAGTGGCTTTGGCCAGTTCATAAGGAATTTCAGGATCAGGATTTGCCATGGCAAAAATGATCGGTTTTTCACTCATTCGCTTGATCATATCTGCCGTGACAATATTTGCGACGGATAATCCCAGGAACATATCGGCGCCTTCAAGCACATCCGCCAGGTTGGCAGGACTTTCTCCGTTGGCATACATTTCCTTTTCTGGCGAAGTGTGGGTCGAGCGACCATGATAAATCAACCCCTTCATATCACACATCCAGATGTTTTTCTTTGGCACTCCGAGAGCAAGCAGGAGGTTGGCTGATCCTATTGCGGCTGCTCCCGCACCGGAAAAGACGATTTTGACTTGGTCGAGCTTCTTGCCGGTAATTTCCAGCGAATTCAGAAATGCGCCGAGAAGGATTATGGCAGTTCCATGCTGATCGTCATGAAATACAGGAATATCCAGAGCTGCCTGCAGTTCCTGCTCAATTCGAAAACATTCTGGAGAGCGAATATCCTCCAGGTTGATCCCGCCGAAGCTATCTCCAATGGCTTTTGTAACCTGGATCACTACGTCCGGGTCAAGGGAGTCCACCTCGATGTCAATGGTATCCAGACCGCCCAGTTTTTTAAAGAGGACCGCTTTGCCTTCCATCACGGGCTTGCTGGCCAATGCCCCGAGGTTTCCCAGACCCAGAATGGCGGTTCCATTGGATACAACCGCAACCAGGTTGCCCTTGGATGTGTACTCATATACCAGGTTTGGATCACGGGCGATTTCCAAAACAGGGTAAGCCACGCCCGGGGAATACGCCAGGCCAAGGTCCAGCTGGTTGGCCAGCGGTTTGGTAGGGATGATCTCGATCTTACCGGGGATACCGTTCAGGTGGTGATATTCAAGAGCTGCTTCTTTGGTTATGCTGGACATAATCTTCTCCTTATTATCCAAATATTTATTATCTACTTGTCAGAATTCCAACCCTGCCGCCGGGAGCACTCCGCGGCGGTTCCCAAAAGTCCTGCGGCGATCTCGGAGAGGCGTTTTTCGGACATCCGGCTGGTGGGGCTGGGAATGCTGACCGCGGCGATCACCTTGCCGGCTTGATTGAATACCGGGGCGGAAACGGCCCGAATGCCCACCTCCATTTCCTCGTCATCCACGCTGTAACCCTTTTCCAGGATCTCTTCAAATTGCCGGTTCAATAATTCCAGCGAAGTGACCGTCCGGGTTGTGAAGGAGGGCAGGGGAGAAGCCAGGTATTGCGCGCGTTCTTCCGGCGGCAAAAAGGCCAGGAAAATCTTCCCAGACGCGGTGGAATGCAGGGGGAGGCGCTGGCCGATGGCTGCGGCGATGCTCAAAGCGTGGTTGCTGCGCAGGACCTCAATATAGAGCACTTCACCGTTATCGAAAATACTCAGGTCGCAAGTTTCCCCAAAGCGCTCGCTGAGCTGATTCAAATAGGGCAGGCTATCCCGGCGCAGGTTCATCTGGCTGGTGACCAGCGATCCCAGGCTTGCCAATCGAAGACCCAGGCGGTATTTTTGACCATCGGGTGAGCGATCCAGGTAACCCTGGTTCATCAACGTGGCCACGATCCGGTGGGTGGTAGCCTTGTGCAACTTGACCCGTTGGGCGATCTCGGTTAACCCAAGATCTACATGGCGGGCATCGAAGCAATCCAGGATCTGTAATGCCCGTTCAATGGCCCTGACGCTGTGTTCGCTGCTCTCTTTTTCCATTTCGATATCTCGCTATTTCTGGAATGGGATCAGTTTATTGGGGAGTCTCATCTTCCCAAACGATCGCAGACGAAGGGCAATTTGCCTCACAGGTACCGCATTCCACGCAGATCTCCACATCGATATGGGCTTGGGTTTCTCCCTCTGTGATCGCATCGCTTTCGCAACCCGAGACGCAGGCTCCGCACAGAATGCATTCGCTGGTTACAACATAAGGCATGGATCCCGGTTTCCTTTTCTAAGAATTCTTCATCCCATGTAGATCCGCTCTGGATCGATCACCTCGCGGATCAGGCGAACCTGTTCGTGGGAGGGAGGGTCGGTAAACGGCACGTCTTTGGGCAGCTTGGGGGTAAACCCCATAGTCTGGAGGACGTCCTCCACGGTGTTGCCCGGATGAATGGATTGCAGCTCCATCTCACGGGATTTGTCATCAAATTTGAAAATTGCCTTGTTGGTGATCACCCGGCTGGGTCCGCCCCGCAGACCGGCTTCCTGGCGGCTGTTACCGCCGGTCAGATAGCCCGGGCTGGTAATGAAGCCGATCGCTTCCTGGAGTTTGTGCGCTTCGTGGCGGATGATGATCACGGTGCGCTGGGCGCACGAGGCAATATCATTCGCCCCGCCGCTGCCCACCATGTGGCGGAATTTACCACGCGGGTCGCCGACCAGGGTTGTGTTCAGGTTTCCGTATTTATCCGTTTCCAACCCGCCCAAAAAGCCCACATCCACGCGGCCGGCGTGCAGGATGCTGCCGAGGATATCCACAAAACTGCTCAGCACCTCCGCCTGGTACCAGACCCGCGGATCCGCCAGTCCCACCCCGGTGTGGATGGGCTGGGGGTTGATCACGCCAAGTTCAAATAGAACGGTCATATTCGGGGCGTGGGTAAGCTTGGCAAGAAAGGAGGCTACGACTGGCAGCCCCAGGCCAACCGCCACCACCTGCCGGTCCTGCAGCTCGCGGGCGCCGGCCACTGCCATCAATTCGGAGGGAGTGTAATCAAAGGTCATTCATCCTCCTCAATATCCCAGGTCCGGGTCGGCTTTCAATTTCCGCAGGCGGCTTTTTCCGCCAATCAATTCCAGATAGGCAGCATGATCTTTCACGCCGAAGACTGTCTGTTCAAGGTAGGCTTTAAAGGAATCCGGCGTCTTGCTGGCCTCCACGTAGGTCTCGATCGCGCTCGAATCATAGTCATATTCGCGGTATACCGAGGTGGGATGCGCCCCAAAAGGCAGCTCCACCACATGTGAGACGAACAACCCGGGGATGACCGTGCGTTCCGGGTTCTGGCGAATGGTTTTATTGGAAATGATATTTTCCGTGATCAGGACGGTGCGTTTGGCGGACTTGACCTGTTCCACGTTATCCCACCGCGGACCCATGATCCAGGCGTTGCCTTCCTCGTCAGCCGATTGCACCTGCACGACAGCCACATCCGGGTTGAGCGGGCGCAGCACCTTCCAGGTTTTACCGCTGAAGGGATCATCCACATCCGCCACGTCTCCGGGGGATTTTTCCTCGAGATTCTTCATCAGGTCAGAGCCGCGCAGGGAGCGGATGGGAATAAAGGGCAGCCCCAGCGAACCAGCCAGGTAGCGGAAAGCCACCGACAGGCTGCTGTATTCATCTGCTTTAAGCGTCCCGTCCTCTATACCGCGGTTGACGTTTGCCAGGCGTCCAAAGCGATCCAGCGAGCCGCCGCCGTAGATCAGGCGCTTCACGCAGCCGGCGCCCACCAGCAGGTCGGCATCCATGGCTCCCACGCACTGGGAAAGCGTCAGGCCCTTCAAGCCCTGGCGGATCGCCTCACGCGCGAATGCCATTGCACAGCGGGTGATGGCGAATCCGGAAAGGGAGATATGCGCGCCGGCAGGAATGGAGCTGACTGCTTCGGAAAGTGTGGCGAGCTTGGACATTTGATCCGCCTAATCCAGGGAGGGGCGCTTATCGAAGATGACCAGCAAAAGCTGGCACCCCGCTTCCACCAATTTGATCTCCGCCAGTTCCACGGGGCGATCCAGTTTTTCCTCAATGGCGAGCACGATCAGGTTGGCGGGCACACAGGTGAAAGGCTCCACCCCGCGAGCGACCATTCGGTCCTCCACCGGGCGATGGATGCAGCCCTGAACCTGCACGCGCAGCAGGCGGTCCTCCCCGGTGTAAGTGACATCAGCGGCAATACCCTCTTCTTTTAGGAGGTCCCTCACGGTCGCGATGATATGGTCCACCTCACCCGATTTCAGACGGGGGAGGCATTTTTCCTGGAAGAATTCCCGGCCCACGGTTGTCATTCGGAAACGCGCGCCTTTACCCCGCTCGTCGAAGAAGGCTTTCTCCAATTCAAATATGAGCGTATTGGCGTAATCGAGCGGTACGGAATTCGTTTTCATGCTTCATCCTTGTAATAGGGCTGTCCCCAGGTTTCGGTGAAAACAATATCCTTCAACGCCAGGCGCGGACGGGGACGGTGTGGACGGGTGGGGTGACCGATGGAGATGATGCTTACGGCTTTGATGCCTTCGGGCAGCCCCAGAAGCGCTTTCAGGCGTTCCTCGTCGCGGATATCGATGCAGGGCGCGATCACCCAGCAGGCTCCAAGGTCAAGCGCAGTGACCATCAGCAGGATGTTCTCGATAGCCGCGGAAGTATCGTACGGCAGGTCCCAGACGTCTTTCCTGCCCACCACAACGATGCTCACCGGGGCATCCGCCAGGAAGGCTGAAACCTGGCCGGAGGTCAATTTTTCAAAAGCGGCTTTTTTCTTGGCTTCATCCTCCAGGCTGGCAAAGCGCTCCTGCATTTTGTTGGTCACGAATTCAGCGGTAAAGCGGCGCCCGCTGGCCCCACCCGCCAGGGCCCCCAGCTTTTTTCTGGTCACTGGATCCCGGACGACAACATAGCGCCAGGGTTGGGCATTCTCACCCGAAGGCGCCTGACGGGCAGCTTCCAAGATGAGATCAATATCCTGGTCGGATACCGGTTCGGGAGAATATTCCCGGATACTGCGGCGGTCCTGGATGACCTTTAGCGTTGCTTCCACCAGAGAGTAAGTGTCTGGCATTCCGGATACTCCTTGTGATATAAGAATAATGGTAGTTTCGCTAGATAAAACCATGTATCGTAAAACGATACATTTATAGAATAGCACTTTCAAACTCGATTGTCAATAACTTTCCAAAATAAGGGCGCCCCCTCGGGGGCGCGCCTGGATATTGTTTCCGAATTTAGAACGGAAAATCGTACTTGTTGAGGTTCAGCTCCTTCTGCAGGAACTTGAGCTCCTTTTGCAGATTTGGGTTCACCGCCACGCCATCCCGGCGGACGCGCTTTTCGTTCTCGTACTCTTTCTCCCCGGCGGTGAAGATGCGGGTCTGACCAGGCGCCTTGGTGGAAGCGCGCAGGTCGCGCAGGATCTGCCCGGTGGTCTTTTTAAAATCCTCCAGGGGGCAGAAGTTCTCCACGTTGATGGCCATGAAGAAGTGACCGATGCGGAAAGGAGCAGGTTTGCCATCATTGCCGATGCCGGTGAGGCCATAAAGGAACGCACCTTGCTGCAAGGCTCCGGAGAAGATCTCCACCATCGTTCCCAGCCCGTAGCCTTTGTGCCCGCCCAGGTCCTCGCCTTTGCCGCCAAGCGGCAGGAGGGCGGCGTTGCCCTTGGGGATCTCGGCCAGGATCTGCTGCGGGTCGGTCATATCGTTCCCGTTTTGGTCGATGATCCAGCCTTTCAGCATGGGTTTTTCCGCGCGGGCATAGACCTCCACCTTGCCGCGCTGGATGATGGGCGTGGCGGCGTCATACAGGAAGGGGAAGGGTTCGTCGGTGGGGGCACCGAAGGCGATCGGGTTGGTGCCCAGCATGGGCTGTACACCAAATGTGGGGGAGACGGCCGGGCGGGCATTGGTGAAGGTCATGCCGATCATGCCCGCCTCGGCGGCCATGGTCGGGTAATACCCGGCGATGCCGAAGTGGGTGGAGTTACGCACCGCCACCGCGCCCATGCCATATTCCCGAGCTTTATCAATTGCCATCTGCATGGAGCGTTTGGCGACAACCATGCCCATACCGTGGTGCCCATCCACCACCGCGGTGGTGGGGCTTTCGCGCACGACTTCAAAATTCGTCTTCACCTGGTGCTGCCCGGCTTGGATGCGTTCGAAATAATATTTGAGCCGCCCGATCCCGTGAGATTCGATCCCGCGCAGGTCTGAAGCCAGGATCACCTCCGTGCATATGGCTGCGTCTTCGGGGGATACTCCCACGCCGAGCAGGACATCGCGCATGAAATTGCTCAAAGTTTCAACCGGAATGTAATATACATTTTCCATCATCAACTCCTGAGAAAAAGTGATTCGCTTCCACGATTGTACCTAAAATGGATCAAAGAGTGGTAAGCCAAGAATGTACCGACAGATAAAAATCAGTTTCATTTGATAGAATAGCATTGCGACCGAGATTCGTCAAGCGGGAAATGCGCTGGGTTAAAACACGCCCGTTGATGAAAACTGTTGACAACCGGCGCAAAACTCGCTATACTGAAAGTACCAAAAGATAAAACTATGTTCTATCTAGTGAAACTATATTTGGAGTAACCTATGAGCAATTTACCCTTTGTCAAAGCAGCAGATGTGGAAGGCGAGCACCGCATTCCTCCGCGAGTCTCAAAGCTGCTGCTGGCCCCCAAATTCGGCGGGGTGAAGAATGTATCCATGGGCATGAATATCACCGAGGTCGGCAGCATGATCCCAGACCATGTTCACGAGGAATCCGAAGAAGTGCTCTTCCTGATCAGCGGCAAAGCCAAGATCGTTATCGAGGGGGAAGGGGAGTGGGAGATCGGTCCCGAGACTGCTTTCTATTCGCCCCTGGGTAAGAAACACCGCGTTGAAAATATCGGCGACGAGCCCCTGCGTATCGTTTGGGTGTATTCCCCGCCGCTGCCATCCCATATCAGCTAATCTAAAAAACTTTAGGAGATGAATCATGTTTGAAGATACCCGTGCGTACTTGAAGAAGATCGGTTTACCTGAAGGCGACCTGTTCGATATGCCCACATCCAACCAGCGTTTCCCGGATGGGGCTGCGTTCCGGATCGAGGTGCCCACCGTGAACACCGCGGAAGCGGTGCAGGCGCTGCTGGAAACCGCCACCAAGAATGGCATCGTTATTAACCGCGTCACCGAGACCTATGGCATGTTCCGCCATACCCGCCAGGAGATCAAGGAGTATTGCAAGCTGTGCGCGGATTACGGCGCCGAGCTGCTCCTCTCTGTTGGACCCCGAGCTACCTATGATACCGGGGCGACCGTTCTTTCCGCTCAGGGTGTGCGCATCAGCTACCGCCTGCGCGGGCAGGAGCAGGTGCTGCGCGGCGTGGAGGATATCAAACGTGGCTATGACCTGGGCTGCCGCGGCTTCCTCATCTATGACGAGGGCATGCTCTGGCTGGTGGGCAAGATGCGCACGGATGGCGCACTGCCAAAAGATATTATCTTCAAGACCTCCGCTCATCTGGGTCACTGCAATCCCTGCTCCTTCAAGCTGCTCGAGAGCCTGGGCGCCGATAGCATCAACCCGGTGCGCGACCTGCAGATCCCGATGATCGCCGCGCTGCGTGCCGCCGTGAAAGTTCCGCTGGATGTCCACACCGATAATCCCCCCGGATCAGGTGGTTTTATCCGTGTCTACGAAGCCCCCGAGATCGTGCGCGTTGCAGCTCCGCTGCACTGCAAGACCGGTAACTCGGTGGTCAGCTCCCACGGCAGCCTCACCTCTGCCAGCGACGGCGTGAAGATGGCCGACCAGGCATCCATCGTTGTGGAAATGCTCAATAAGTATCAGCCCGATCTCAAGCAGTCCCCCAAAGGCTCCAAAGACCTGCACCTGCCGGTTGTGTAATCACTTATGAAGTATTGACGAAGGGAGATCGAAATGAGCGATTGGCAGATCCCTCCCCAGGGCGGTCACATGGAGCGCCCCAGCGGCGTGTATTACCAGACCATGAACATGACCGAGATCAATGCGCGGCTGAAAACCAACGACCTGATCATCATCCCGGTTGGCAGCACCGAGTGCCATGGGGCCGGGCAGCCTACCGGCGAGGATACCTTCCTGGTGACCCGCATGGCCGAGCAGGTGGCGCTGAAGACGGGCTGCACGGTGGCGGAACCGGTCTGGTACGGTTCGCATCCCTACAATCACCTGGGCATGCCTGGGACGGTGGTCATCCCCGAGGATGCCTTCCTGGCAAACCTGCGCGGGGTGATCGCTGGGTTCTGGAACACCGGCTTCCGCAAGCAGATCCTGCTGAATGGCCACGGGCAGGAAGAGGTCATTCCGCTGGCACTGCACCAGTTCGCCAAGAAGTACCAGGTGCCCTGCGTGCTGGTCTCGCTGCACTGGCCGACGGTGATCCATGAGTACCTCAAGGATAAGGCTCACGGCGGACCCTTCGAAACTCCCTTCCAGCACGCCTGCGAAGTGGAAGCTTCCTATTCGCTGGCGCTTTTCCCCGAGTTCATGCAGATGGACAAGGTGGTGGATACGAAGCCGGAGGGCTTTCTGCCGCCAGGGCACGTGGATAAGGGCGGAGAGGTCTATCACGCCCCCATCAAGGGCCACGAGCATGTGGGCCTGGGTGGCATTGAAGTGCTGTGCTACCCGGAAGGCGTCATCGGCAGGCCAACGCTCGCGAATGCGGATAAAGCCCGCGAGGGTTTGGGGGTCCTGCTCGATTACATGGTGAAGCTGATCGGCGACATCATGACCCGCTTCCCGGCCGGCGTGCTGCCGCCCGTGGATAAAACCACCATGCGGGACCCGGAGGAGATCGAGAAGCTCCTCAAAGGACCCTTGAATGGCGGCAAGCATATTTACACAGTTGCATACCCGCCCTAAACCGCGCAATGTGGAACGCTTCCTACATGTACTTTCCAGCACATCGCAGGCAGGCGGTTTCAGGGACGCAAGGATCCCGGTCTCCAGCAATTCTCTTTACACGTTTCTCCGATTGCTGGGATCGGGATTCTTTTTTTCGACAAGAAAACACGAACATTATTAAATAAAGAGGCAACATGAGATTGATCCGGTTAGATATGCACCAGGGCAAAGCCTCCTCAGTGCCAGTGCCCACCAAGTATGAAAAATTCGGCGGGCGAGCGCTCATCGCGAAGCTCTTGTTGGAGGAAGTTCCTCCCACGTGCGATGCGCTGGGTCCAAAAAATAAATTGATCCTCTGCCCGGGCCTCCTGGGTGGAGCTTCTGTTGCGGCTGGGGGACGTTTATCCGTGGGCGGTAAAAGCCCGCTCACCAGAGGAGTCAAGGAAGCCAACGCAGGCGGAACCGCTGGGGATGCCCTAGGCAAACTGGGGATCAAGGCTGTAGTTGTGGAAAACCAGCCTGATGCGGGAAGGTTCTACCTTCTCCATATTCACGGTGAAAATGCAGACCTGCTCCCGGCGGATGACCTGCGGGGATGCGGCACTTACGCGGTATCCGAAAAACTTCAGGAACGCTTCGGCAAATCCTCGACCATCATCTCGATCGGACAGGCGGGTGAGCAGCTCCTTTTGGGTGCCTGTATCGCCTGCACCGGTGAAGCCGACCAGCGCAGCAACCTGGCAGCCAGGGGCGGGTTGGGGGCGGTGATGGGCAGCAAGGGGTTAAAGGCGGTGGTAATCGAAAAACCCGCCGGGGGCAGCATGCAACCCACCAATAAGGAGCTGCTGCGCTCCGCTGCCCAGGCATTTGCCCAGAAATTGATCAATGATCCAAAACTTGGTACCCAGGGTACACAGCATCTTTATGGTACGGCTTCCATCGTCGGGGCAGTCAATGAGATCGGCTCGCTGCCGACCCGAAATTTTTCGAATGGAAATTTTGAAGGGGCGGGGGATTTGCGCGGCGAACACATGCGCGAGACCATCCTGGCCCGCGGCGGCAAGGTGGGCACGCGCTGTATGCCGGGCTGCACTATTGCCTGCCGCAACCTCTATGTGGACGAAAAAGGGAAAGAAATCGTAGGGACGTTGCAGTATGAAACCATCTCCCTCATGGGTTCCAACCTGGGGCTCGCGAACCTGGACGATGTTGCCCTGCTCAATTTCATGTGTAACGATTTTGGGTTGGACACCATTGAGACCGGGGCGGCCCTTGGCGTCCTGATCGAGGCCGGTTTGGCCTCCTTTGGGGATGCGAAGGGCATCACTGCTCTCCTCAGCCAGGTCGGCGAAGGAACGCCCCTCGGGAAATTGATCGGCAGCGGCGCGGTCACCTGCGGGAAAGTTTTCGGGATCCGGCACGTGCCGGCTGCGTTGGGCCAGGCTATGCCGGGATACGATCCGCGCAGCCTGAAAGGCAATGGGGTGACCTATGCCACTTCGCCGCAGGGCGCGGACCACACCGCAGGCAATGCCTTTGGCGCTCGCGCCCAGGTGAACCCGCTGGCGACCGAGGGGCAGAAGGAACTCTCCCTGAAATTGCAGATCATCGCCGCCATGCTGGATAGCACCGGCTTGTGCCTCTTTGCGCGCCCGCCAATCATCGCCGAGCCACAGATGATGGCCGATATGATCAATGGCATCTACGGCTGGAACTGGACAGTGGAGGATTTGGACCATTTCTATCGGGATGTGCTGCGCAATGAGCTGGAGTTCAACCGAAGGGCCGGGATCACCCAGGCGGATTACCGCATCCCGGAATATATGCGCGAAGAACCCCTGGCGCCGCATCAGGCTACATTCGATATCCCGGATGCAGTTTTGGATTCGGTCTTTGATACGTTATAGGATCTGAACTTGGAGATCGAAGTGGAACTTTTCGGCCAACTGGCCTGCGATGGAATAAAAAAGCAGACCCTTGAGGTTCCTGAGGGCTGCACCGCGGGGGAGGCTGCCGAAAAGTTGAACCTGGATACAGGCCTGGTTGGGCTGGTGACCATTGATGGCGTTCAGCAGACCATGAATGCCAGGCTCACTCCAGGCTGCCGTCTATGCTTTTTTCCACCCATGTCCGGCGGGTGACCCTGAATCGGCTTGACCCTTAGATCTGTGGAGGCTGAATGACGCAGTTCTTGAAGATTGACGGGTTGTGCAAGTCCTTTGGAGGTTTGAACGCCATCTGCGATCTCGATTTCGAGCTTGCGGAGGGGGAAATCCTTGGGTTGATCGGGCCAAACGGTTCCGGAAAAACAACCACGCTCAACCTGATCACTGGTTTTCTCGCACCAAATAGGGGTAAGGTGATTTTCCAGGGGGAAGATATCACAGGGCTTCCTCGATACCGGATTTGCCAGAAGGGTATCGCCAGGACCTTTCAACTTATAAAACCTTTTCTTGATTTCACCGCGCTTCAGAATGTCATGGTCGGAAGGGCTTACGGTCATAATCCCAGTAAGAACTTGAATATCGCTAAAGATGAATCCATGCAGATCCTGGAGAAATTAGATCTGGCCGTAAAAGCCCAGACGCTCGTCAAGGACCTGCGCTTGATGGACAGGAAACGGCTTGAGCTTGCCCGAGCCCTCGCGACCCAGCCGAATTTACTTTTACTGGATGAGTTCATGGCAGGGTTGAATCCTGCAGAAGCAGACGAGGCCTGTAAACTGGTTGAAGGTATCCGCAACGATAAGATCACCATCATCATGGTCGAACACATCGTAAAAGCGGTGACATGTATTTCCAACAGGGTCCTCGTGCTTAATATGGGAAAGAAGATCGCTGAAGGTTCTCCCAATGAGATAGTGAATGATCCCAAAGTCATTGAAGTCTATTTAGGGAAATCACATGCTTAGATTAGAAAAGGTAGACGCTTATTACAAGGAACTCCAGGCGTTGTGGAGTATTTCCCTGACTGTGAATGAGGGTGAAATTGTTGCCTTGATCGGCCCAAACGGAGCCGGTAAAACAACAACCCTGAGGATCATCAGCGGGCTGCACAAACCAGCTTCAGGGGAAATTTCCTTCATGAACCAATCGATCAGCAAGCTTCCCTCGAATAAGATCGTTGAACTGGGTCTCTCCCAGGTGCCGGAAACTGGGAAAATCTTCACAGCAATGAGCGTCTATGAGAACCTGGAGCTGGGGGCGTTCATGAAAAAAGCCCGCAAAGGCAAGAATCAAAGTCTTGAACGGGTTTTCGAAATTTTCCCGCTGCTTGCCGAGAGAAAGGATCAGAGTGCGGGAACACTAAGCGGAGGCGAGCGGCAAATGCTTGCCATCGGTCGGGCGTTGATGTCCGAGCCCCGCATGCTGATGCTGGATGAGCCATCTTTTGGCCTGGCGCCCATTCTGGTGGAGCATATGTTTGAAACAATTGCCCGGATCAACGAGCAGGGCGTTTCCATCCTGCTGGTTGAACAGAATGTCCAGGCAGCCCTGGAGCTTGCCCACCGTGCGTACCTGCTCGAAAATGGGCGGATTGTTGGGGAAGGAAACGGTAAACAGCTTTTATCTTTCGAATCGGTGCGAAGTGCATACCTGGGATAGTTGGAGGGTATCAAATGATTGAATCACTTGGTCAAACCCTGGCTTATGGGATTCTTGTGGGGGCTTTATATGGTTTGGTGGCGCTGGGGCTATCCCTGGTGTTCGGGGTAACCAAGCTCCTGAATGTTGCCCATGGAGAACTTATCATGTTTGGCGGGTATCTCAGCTTCTGGGCTTTTTCCATGTTGGGGCTTGACCCGTTCCTGACCATCATCTTTAGCATGGTTGGGCTAGCCTTGATCGGGGTTCTTCTCTACAAGCTGGTTTTTTCCTGGACTATCAAGTTCTCCGAAGACGTGAAAATTAAAAATACGCTTCTCGTTGCCTTCGGGTTATCTGTCATCCTTCAAAACCTGGCTCTCCGCTTTTGGACTGCTGATGAACGCAGCATAACTGCTTCATATACAGGAGTCGCTTTCACTATTTTTGGTGTGCGGTTTCCAGCTGTTCGGGTGATAAGCCTGGTCGTCGCAGCGGTCTGCCTGATCGCACTTCAACTTTTTCTGAAAAAAACGTATACAGGGAAAGCCATCCGCGCTACGGTTCAAAACTGGGAAGCTGCTTCTCTGATGGGGATTGATATCCATAAAGTTTATCTGCTATCTTTCGCGATCGGCGCCGCCCTGGCTGGAGCAGCTGGAACCCTTGTGGCAGTCAATTATTCAGTTATGCCCTCCATGGGGCTTGAATGGACCATGATCGCGCTCGTAACCATGGTGCTGGGAGGTTTGGGTAATATCCCCGGGACATTCATTGGCGGACTGGTGCTGGGGTTGACCGAATCAGCAACCTCTTTTTACATCAGCAGTAATTACCGGGCGGTTGCCGGCCTGGTACTTTTTCTCCTGGTCCTTATCTTCAGACCGCAGGGTTTATTCGGATCCAAAGAGGGCTAAATGGCGAATAAAAAACGGAACGCCACCCTCATATTTTTCATCATTGCCGGCATCGTTTTAGCGTTGCTGCCCTTGGCGATCAAAAAAGATAACGTCATCAACCTGCTGGTCCTTTTCCTGCTTTATGTCACCTTGGCATCCAGCTGGAACATCCTTGGTGGTTATACCGGGCAAACCAACCTGGGCCAGGCAGCGTTCTTCGGGATGGGTTCCCTGGTGACCCGGCTTATGTGGATTGGAGGGATTCCGTTTCCCATCAGTTTTCTGACGGGAGGAGTGGTCGCTGTGGCTTTGGCGCTCCTGATCGGGATACCTGCATTCAGGCTCCGGGGTGTCTATTTTGCCATTGGCACGTTGGCGCTTGCCCAGATCCTTTTCATCACTGTTGGAAATATTTTTCCGGATATGTCTTATAACCCCGATCTGGCAAACTACCAGATCGTCACCCGGTACTATCTTTTCCTTGGTTTGGCGGTCCTCACCATCGGCTCGGCGTATTACCTGGTCAATTCGCGCTGGGGATTGGGCATGATGGCGGTTCGCGAGGGGGAGGATGCTGCTGAATCGCTGGGAATTAGCGCCCGGAAGCATAAGCTGCTGGCATTGACCATCAGCGCCTTCCTTACGGGTTTGGCGGGTGGAGCATTTGCCTTCTACCACGTGAGCTATTACCTGTATATGCCGTTTGGTGCTGAGTGGACCTTCGACCCGATAATGATGGCTTACATTGGCGGAACCGGTACGATCATCGGGCCGATTATTGGAGCCGTGTTCTTCGTCGGAATCAAACAATTCTTGTTGATGAATGTGGGTGAATACCACCTGATCATCTTTGGAACCTTGTTCATTCTTATCGTCCTTTTCCTGCCTGGCGGTCTGGTCGAAGTCTGGAAGAGGTTGCAGAACAGGTTATCCCGTTCAAAAAATCATGAACGATCAAATTCGTCAAATACAACAAACCATTGATTGTTCAGATTTAATTCTATAGGGAAGGAGGAGCTTACCAAGAAGCAAAAAAATGACGTTAGTTTCATTGGGAGATTCTCAAAAAGTCTATATAAAGGAGGATGAAAGTGAAAACCAGATTCGCATTGGTTGTTGTTGTGTTGGTTAGCATCCTGTTGGCAAGTTGTGCCCCGGCACCCACGCCCACAGCTGCTCCGACCAGCGCCCCCGTTGAGGCAGCTACACTTGCGCCAACCTTCCCTCCGGCGCCGGACTGTGTCAATGTAGGCGCCTCCATCCCGCTTACGGGAAAATTCGGTTCCCTGGGCACCCAGGTAAAGGCGGGTTATGACTATGCCGTTGCCGATATTAACAATGCTGGCGGGGTCTATGTTGCGGAGTATGGTAAGAAGATCCCGCTTTGCCTGACTGCCATCGACGATGAATCCGACCCAACGAAGGCGGTGACCAACCTTGAGAATGTTTTCGCTGATAAAAATGTAGCCGCGTATCTGGGTGGCGCAGCCAGCGGCATGCACGCAGCCACCACCGCTATCGCAGAAAAGAACAAGGTCCCGTATTGTGGTGTATCCTTTGCCTGGTGGAATATCCACCAGCGTGGATACAAATACCTGTTCTCACCATTCCCCAAGTCACCGGATCAGGCCAGGGATGTATTCAAAGCTCTCAACGAGCTTGTTCCTGCCGATCAAAAGCCTGTTAATGTCGCCATCTTCCAGGAGAAAACCGACTGGGGTAATGAGCTCGGCGGGTTGTTCAAGGCAGACGCAGGACCCGCGGGCTACAAAGTAGTGTACACGGGAGAATACGCACCCGGAAACAAGGATTTCTCATCGATGGTTTTAGATGCCAAGAAAGCCGGAGCCGAAATCCTGCTGGGTATGCCCTCCACTCCTGACGGCATCGCAATTGTCAAATCGCTGGTCGAGAACAACTGGACTCCCAAGTTCACATTGCTGGTCAGGGGTCCGGATGCTGCCACCTGGGGTGAATCCCTGGGCACGGCTGGTAATGATGTGGCTTTCTTCCCGGGCTGGCACAACAGCGAGAAATTCGCCGGGGTCACCGAGCTCAACGACAAGTCGCAGAAAGATTTTGGAAGACCGGCGGATGTGTTGGTCGGTCCCGCCTATGCCTGCGTGCAGATCTTGGCCGCCGGCATCGAGAAAGCAGGCACGCTGGATCGGGAAAAGATACGCGATGCTATGGCGGCATCGAACCTGGATACCGTGATCGGTCCGGTAACCTTCAATGCTGATGGTACAGGCAACGTCCTGAACCCGCTAGTGCAGTGGATCGATGGAAAGATGCAATTGGTTTGGCCGACTGATCAAAAATCAGCTGACCTTGTTTATCCTGCCCCGGCATTTGGGGAGAGATAGAATCGGTATTAACTAGATGGCGCCAACCCGGGGATAGGGTTCGGTTTACCTAGACCCGGGTTGGCTGATTAAGTAGAAGGTTTACCCACAATTTTCTGCTAATATCCGGTGGGTGAATTATTTTAATAAGGAGCATTATGAGTGACCTTTCTTTGCCATCGTTTGAACCAGGGCGTCTTCCCGAGCGTCCACCCTTTGGTACCGGCCATCCACCAGGACCACCACCAAATGGTCCCGATTTTGGCCGCCCGCCCGGACCGCCGCCGATGATGGATACCAGCGTCTACAAGCGCAAGTGGCTGGATGTGCCCTACGCGCTCCAATCCCCGAACCAGCGCGTTGATATCTACCTGCCAGACGAGGGCAAAGGTCCCTTCCCGGTGATCGCTGTTATCCACGGCGGGGCATTCATGATGGGCGATAAGAGGGATGTACAGCAGCTGCCCATGCTGGAAGGGCTGAAGCGGGGCTACGCGGTGGTCTGCATTGAATACCGGCTGAGCGGGGAAGCGATCTTCCCGGCGCAGATCTACGATTGCAAAGCTGCCATCCGATTTCTCCGCGCGAACGCTCAAAAGTACGGATTCGACCCGAAGCGGATCGCTGCCTGGGGCGGATCGGCTGGTGGTCATTTAAGCTCCCTGGTGGGTACAAGCGCCGGAGTGAAGGATCTTGAGGATCTTTCAATGGGTTTCCCTGCGGAGGATTGTTCTGTGCAGGCTGTGGTGGACTGGTACGGCCCCACGGAAGATTTCCTCAAAATGGACGAAGAGCTACGAGGCAGCGGCTGCGGTGTGCCCGACCATTCCGCGCCGGAATCACCAGAATCCTTGCTACTTGGCTCCTTGATCACCGATGTGCCGGAGCTGGTGCGCCGGGCAAGCCCGATGACCTATGTATCCGCCCATACTCCCCCATTCCTCATTCAGCACGGGCTTTTGGACCAGCTGGTGCCCGTGCAGCAATCGATCCACTTTGCGGAGGCCATTGAAAAAGCAGCCGGGAAGGATCGCGTGACCCTGGAGCTATTCCCCGGGGTGTACCATGCAGACCCGGCTTTTGAGACCCCTCAGAATACATCAAGGGTGTTGGACTTCCTGGATTCGGTGCTTAAGAAATGACCGGGCAGGCATTCTTCAAGACCAGCCTGATCGGGGAGGGCATCTGGTCCATCAGCGGATCAGCCAACGATCAGATGTACCTGGTGCAGGGAAGGGATAAGGCGCTGCTGGTGGATACAGGCATGGGGGTGGGGGACCTGGCTGGCCTGGTGCGCTCTCTCACCAGCCTGCCGGTGTTGGTGGTGAACACCCATGGCCACCCCGACCATGCCGGTGGGAACGGCGGGTTTGATGTGGTTTACCTGCACCCGGCAGATGAACCTATTATGAAGAAAATGTGCACGAATGAGTACCGCCTGAACGACCTCAAAGCATTCCATGGGGATGGCACACCAGCCTTCCAGCGCATGGCAGCCGGGCTGGTCAGCTTCCGGGAAATTCGCATGCTGCCGTTGGCTCAAGGTATGTGCTTCGACTTGGGCGGCAGGACGTTTGAGGTGGTGGAGTTGCCCGGGCACACCCCTGGTGGTGTTTGCCTGTCTGAACGAAGAGGAAGGGACTCATGTTTACCGGGGATATGATCGTTGAAACTCCGGTATGGATGTACTTGAAACATTCCCTGCCGCTCGAGGTTTACCTGGCCAGCCTTCGGAAGATCAACCAGAGAAGATTCGATACCCTGTTTCCCGGGCACCAGCCGACTCCCCTGGGCAGGGAAAACCTGGACGACCTGATCGTGTGCACGGTAGAGATCCTGGCAGAACCCGGGATTGGGAAGCTTGAACGAACTTTTGCCGGCGAAGGATTGCTTTGGAAACACGGCAGGGCGTCCATCATTTATGACCCCAAGAAATTGGGTGATTGACTTTTGGTTAAGAATCCCGTACACTATTAGCATAACACAATGTGAAACATGGTTTCATCAGACGATACAACTACAAGAATAATTGCATTAAAAGGAGGAATTCAGGAGAGATACTATCAAATACAATGAATTGTCGCAACGTGAGAGGAAGTTAATGAATAACCATTTTTCAAGGAGAAGAGAATGAGTAAAAAGATTTTGATGATCATGTCTGGCTTGCTGATCGCTGCCGTTCTTTTGGCAGCTTGCCAACCTGCAGCCCCCGCAGCCACCGAAGTGCCCGCCGCGCCTGCTGCAACGGAAGCACCTGCCGCCCCGGCAGCCACGGAAGCTCCTGCAGCTCGGCCGCAGCCCCGGCTGAAGACACCACAGTATCCATGATACCTGCAGTAGCAGGTGCGCCATTGGATATCAAAGGCAAAGTTATCTGCTATATCATTCCGTCGCTTGCCAACCCATTCCTGAACGGCGTGGCAACTTCCGTTACCGAAAAATTCAAGGCTGATGGTGTGGAAGTGAAGGTCTACGGCGCTGATGAAGGTGGTTTGAATCAGCAATTCGACCAGATCGAGAATTGTATCTCGATGAAAACCGATATGATGTATGTCATGGCCGCCGGCGAGTTTGCCCAGCTGCTGCCCTCCGTTGAAGAAGCCAAAAAAGCTGGCATCACTGTGATGGGTGTTCCGCCGCTGCAACTGGCACCATTTGATGCCATTATGCACACCAGCCAGAAAGAAGATGGCCAGAAAGTTGCCAAGATGGCTTGCGATTTTATCAATGCCCGCTACCCGGATGCTCCGGATGGGAGTGTTGAAACAGTCATCGTTGGCGGTGCCAGTGCAAGTGTTGGGATGGCTCTGCGCCATGAAGGTTACCTGACCATCAAAGACATTTGCCCTAAGGCCAAGCTTGTCATGGATATGGACATCCCCACGGATAGCATCCCCGCCGGTCAGGCCGCTGCCGAGAACGCTTTAACCGCAAATCCAAACACCAAGGTATTTATTGGCCAATCCACAGCCCATGCCCAGGGTATTGCCAACGCCATCAAAGCGCTGCCGAATGTAAACATCGATGATTACGGCGTCTTCGCGGGCGATATGGATCCTTCCCAGATCCCCGTCGTTACCGCCTGCAAGGATCCCTACAAGGGTTTTGTCGCCATCGGCGGAACTTCTCTTGACCAGGCCACCTACGACCAGCTCAAGAAAATGCTGCAGGGCTTGGAACATCCAAACATCATCAACGATGTTTTGGATCCGATCACCTGCGATTTCACCACGCTAGCCCCGAAATAAGATTCGTTTGTTCATAATATTTGAGAAGGGAGGCTACCCCTCCCTTCTCAAATTATCAGAGGTGTAATACCGAATGGATGCAAAGGTAGTCTTATCCCTGGAAAATATCACCAAGAGATACCCGGGTGTGCTTGCTCTGAATAATGTTTCAATGAGTTTTCTTGAAGGCGAGGTTCACGCTTTGCTGGGGGAAAATGGCGCCGGTAAATCCACCCTGATCAAAGCGGTGGCTGGAGCCATCGATATCGATTCAGGAATTATTAAAATTAATGGACAGGAATATCCCAAGATCACGCCTTCTCTTTCCAAAAGTTTAGGTATTGAAGTCATTTATCAGGAGTTCAATCTTGTCCCCGCATTATCGGTTGCAGAGAACATTTACCTGTGCGAAAAAACTGAAAACTCGATCCTGTTTAGCGCCAAAGAAATCGAGAAAAAAGCAGCCGAAGTCCTGGATAAATTTGGGGTGAATATTGACCCGCAATGTGCGGTGCAGGATTTATCCATTGCCGAACAACAGATCGTTGAAATTGCAAAGGCAGTATCCAAAAATGTGAAAATATTGATCATGGACGAACCTTCGGCTCCGCTGAGCGTAACGGAAGTGGAGTTGATGTTCAAGATCATTAATCAATTAAAACAAAAAGGTGTGACGGTCATTTATATTTCACATCGTTTGGAAGAGGTTTTCCAGATCTCTGATCGCGTGAGCGTGATGCGGGATGGATGCTATATCGCGACTAAATTAACAAAAGATACGAACCGGCAGGAACTGATCAACCTGATGGTTGGCCGGGAATTGAAGGAGAGTTACCCCCGTCGAAAAAATCCCCCGGGTGAAATTGCTTTGGAAGCCAGAGGTCTCACCGGAAATGGCGATCGAAATATCTCCTTTTCAGTCCGGAAAGGTGAAATACTGGGGGTATCCGGGCTGGTGGGCGCGGGACGAACGGAATTGGCTCAGCTGCTCTTCGGCGCTGCCCCCATGGAACAAGGCGAGATCCTGATCAATGGGAATACTGTAAAAATCAAATCTCCTTCGGATGCCATTGATCATAAAATTGGATTTCTCACCGAGGACAGAAAGGGGCAGGGGCTGTTCCTTGATATGACGGTCAAATGGAACATCAGTTTCCCGATCGTCAAACGCATCTCGAAATATGGCGTTGTCGATACAAAAGCGGAAGATGGCATTGCCACCAAATACAAAGATCGGATCAATATCAAGACCCCCAGTTTGCTGCAGCAGGTGATCAATCTGAGCGGCGGCAATCAGCAAAAAGTGGTTCTCGCCAAATCCCTGGCAGCCGAATCGGATATTTTGATCTTTGACGAACCGACCCGCGGGATCGATGTTGGCGCAAAACAGGAAATCTATCACCTGATGACCGAACTTGCTGATAATGGGATCGCCATCGTGATGATCTCTTCTGACATGGAGGAATTACTGGGGATGTCGGACCGGATCATCGTCATGTGTGAAGGCGAATTGGCCGGAGAGGTCCAACGAGACAAATTCAATCAAAATTACATTCTTGACTGTGCATCTGGAACCCATTAACTTTAGAGGATTGAGTGATGAATCAACAATCTACTGCTTCGAATAACTTCGGCACCCGCATCACAACACTCATGAAAAAGAATGTGCCATTTCTGATCCTGCTTTCATTATTGATCCTCTTCTCATTTATGGCACCCAATTTTATGACCTTTGGAAATCTCCGCATCCTGATCCGCCAGGTATCATTTTCGGGAATTGCGGCCGTCGGACTTATGTTTGTCATGATCAGCGGTGGAATTGACCTCTCGATCGGTTCCCAGGTCGTTCTAACCAATGTTCTTTTAGCGATCATGATGGTTTATGGGAAGATGGATCCCGTGGTGGCAATCCCGCTGATTTTGGGAGTGGGATTATTGCTGGGTATGATCAATGGATTGCTCTCCATAACCCTTAAGATTCATCCACTCATCATTACCCTGGGCACTGCTGCAATTTATAAGGGCATTGGATACATCATCAATGCTTCCAGGAATATCATGGGGTTCCCCGATTCCTTCCGCTGGCTTGGCCAGGGATATGTCGGGGGAATCCCGGTGCCTGTCATCGTATGGGTTATTGTGGCGTTGATTGGCGCTTTCGTCCTGAACAAGACCTACTTTGGCAGACGGGTATATGCCCTGGGCGGAAACGAAGAAGCTGCCCGGCTGGCAGGGGTGCGTATCAACCGGATGAAAGTGTTCCTGTTTATGATCTGCGGTTTTACCGCAGCCATCACTTCTGTATTGCTTCTCTCCAGAGTTTTCGCCGGCCAGACGGTCACAGGCCAGGGGCTCGAATTCGACTGCTTGACGGCTGCGCTTCTGGGCGGGGTCAGCTTCAAGGGCGGTGAAGGCAGCGTCTTTGGTTTGGTGGTTGGTATCCTCATCATTGGCGTGCTCAACAATGCCATGCAATTGGCCAGCTTTCCGGATTTTTCGCAAACCGTGGTTAAAGGTGCTGTGCTATTGATCGCGGTGGCGATTGATGTTTACCAGAAAAATCGAAAAGCAAAGGCAACTGTCGCCAAAGTGGCTGCATAAAAGACTTGATCCACTTCAGAATCGGAAATCAAAAAGAGAATCTCTAATCCGGAGATTCTCTTTTTGTCTGACAGGATCTTAATAAATATGGTTATCAAATGCTTGGAATGGTAATGGCCACACGTGTCAACGCCCCCAGGATCATTTTTGGTATGAGGATAGAAATGGGGAAGAGCATCTTTTCATAAAGGGGTGGTTAAAAATGTGTATGTTCGACGATTATCTTCTCCCCTGAATAAATCCGCGATTGACATTAGTGTTGTAAAGTCGTATACTGTTATACGAAACAAAGTTTCAATAGGTGAAACTATGAATTTTCTCTTACAGGAGGGTGAAAGAGGGCGAAAAAGGTCAAATGAACAAGATTGCGCCATTCCAATGTAATGCAGGTCACGGTCTCTGGTTTTCGAATCTTTTAAAAGGAGAAGAAAATGAGTAAGAAAATTTTGTCCGTTCTGTCAATTTTTCTGATAACCGCTTTCATCCTGACTGCCTGCCAGCCGGCAGCACCCGTCGCCACCGAAGCGGCGGCGCCAGCAGAGCCCGCGGCACCAGCAGCCACCGAAGCTCCCGCCCAGCCGGCAGGGAAGCCGGTTTTGGCAGTCGCGCTGCCAGCGCTCGATAATCCCCTGATGCTTGGTTTCAAGGATGCCTTTACCAAGGCATTTGGCGACAAGTATGACGTCCAGGTGGCCAGCGCGGATGGGAACCCGAACAACCAGGCGACCCAGGTGGAAAATTTCACCGCCATGAAGCCCGCCTTCCTATTTGCCATGCCCGCGGAAGCTACCAGCCTGGTCCCGAAGCTGATCGCTGCCCGCGATGCCGGGGTGAAAGTACTGGTTGCCGGGGGAGACCCTGGTGATGACAAGGCCTACGATAGTGTCATGATGATGAACCAGTATCTTGCGGGGATGTATGAAGCCTACATGGCCAAACAGTGGGTGGATGCAACTTACCCGGATGCAAAAGATGGTACGGTCGAAACTGCCATCCTTGAATCAACCCTAAACACCGATGCTGCAAATCGTTCAGCCGGAATGAAAATGATCGCTGAACCCTGGCTGAAGAACGTCAAGGGAGAATACGTTGATGCTACGGGGAAGGTAGTCACCGAAGCCGATAAAGTTGCCAATCCTGCCTACTCTTCCAAAGTGAAAGTGGTTGCTGATACCCAGGCGGAGATGTTCCAGGCTGGTCAGACTGCCATGCAGAATATCCTGACGACCAACCCGAATGTCAAGCTAGTCCTGGCTTACGCTGGTGACGGCGGAATGGGTGCGTCCCAGGCAATGCTGGATGAATATGCCAAGGGCAAGGGCGTCAGTGTGATCGATGACCTCAATAAAGTGGCGGTCTTTGGAATTGGGATGATCGGGCCGGAAGGCCAGGCGGTTTTAGATTCTGCCAACAATAAATCCCTTTTCCGCGGAACCATCCGATTTGGCGGAGATCTCATAGGGCGGACCATGGAGTTTGCTCAGAAGATCCTAAACGGCGATATTCAGAAGATCATTTACGACCCGCTGGATATTGTCACAGTCGTGGGTGGGAAGTTGATGGGCGTGCCGATCACGGACACGGAGAATTTCCAGGTTCCGACCGAACCCGCACAGGAGATCAAATTAGGTCCTCCTCCGGGATAATATAATAATCTTAACTCAGCTCCAACACGATGGTCATTCATCCGCATTTGTTGGATGGTTACCGGTAATGATAAAAATGGGCTGGGTTCAAACCCGAACGGGTTTCCCCAGCCCATCATGTTGTCAAATTCAGGAGAGGCATGGCTGATACCACGATCCTAACCATACGGAACATCACCAAGACCTACCCGGGCGTTACTGCGCTTGATGATTTTTCCATGGAATTCAAACAGGGCGAGATCCATGCCCTTCTGGGCGAGAACGGAGCAGGCAAATCCACCTTAATCAAAATTATTTCCGGAGCAATCGAACCCGATAGCGGATTGATTGCTTTCGCTGGTCAGGAATATAAAAGCATTACCCCCGGGCACGCCCGGGATTTGGGGATCAAAGTGATCTACCAGGAATTCAACCTGGTGGAATCGCTCAGCGTTGCCCAGAATATTTTCCTGGGGGAGACCGAGGGTTTCTTCACAGATCTTAAAGCAATTGTGCAAAAATCACGCGAGATCTTTGCTGAAATGAACGTGGATATCGACCCGAACGCAAAGGTGCGCTTTCTCAGCCCGGCAAAAAAGCAGCTGGTGGAAATCGCCAAGGTCATTTCCACAAAAGCGAAGATCCTGATCATGGATGAACCCAGCGCGCCGCTTTCGGCTTCGGAAGTGGAAACCATGTTTCGTATCATCGCCAAGCTCAAGAATGATGGAATTTCGATCATCTATATCTCCCACCGAATCGAGGAGCTCTTCCGCATCTCCGACCGGGTGACAGTCATGCGCGACGGGCGATACGTAAAAACCCTGGAAACCGCAAAAACCAACCGGAAGGAACTGATCAGCTTGATGGTTGGGCGGGAATTCAAGGAATATTATCCCAAGCGCAACAACCCGCCGGGCGAAGTGGTGATGGAGGTGAAGAACCTGAGCGGGAATGGCGATGAGAATATCTCTTTCGTGGTTCACAAAGGGGAAATCCTGGGGGTGGCAGGATTGGTGGGCTCCGGTCGGACGGAGATGGTAAACGTCCTTTTTGGGGCTGTGCCCAAGGATGGGGGGGAGATCTTCATCAACGGGAAAAAAGTGGAGATCAACAACCCGGACGAGGCGATCAGCTTCGGCATCGGGTTGATCCCGGAGGACCGTAAATGGCAGGGTCTCATTCTGAATTCCACCGTGAAGTTTAATATCACCCTGGCCATCTATAACAAGTTAGCCCGGTATTCTCTGGTCAACTCCAGGTTGATGAACAGCATCGTTTCAAAATATGTCAATATGTTGAAAATTCGCACCCCTTCCGTGGAGCAACGGGTGAAGAACCTATCCGGAGGCAACCAGCAGAAGGTGGTGCTTGCCAAGACACTCGCCGCGGAGACAAACATCCTGATTTTTGACGAACCCACCCGCGGGATAGATGTGGGAACCAAGCAGGAAATCTATATTCTAATGAACCAACTTGTGGACCAGGGCAAGGCGATCATCATGGTCTCGTCTGAAATGGAAGAACTGCTGGGGATGTCGGATCGGTTGATCGTGCTTTTTGAAGGGCGCTTTATGGGGGAAGTCCCCAGGGAACAATTTGACCAGCGTCATGTCATTGAGCTGGCTTCGGGTCATCCAGGTTAGGAAGAGGAAACCATGCGAAAGATCAATTTTAGCGGCTTGAAAAAATACACGATCATGTTCATCCTTCTTGGATTGATGGTGGTATTCTCATTGACCAGTCCATATTTCTTTACCCTCCGAAATCTAACCAATATCATCACCCAGAATACATACTTCATCATCGCAGCGATCGGGCTTTCCTTCGTGATGATCGGGGGCGGGATCGACCTTTCCGTGGGTTGGCAGATGTCTCTGGTGGGGATCGTCACTGCCATCCTGATGGTGCAGTACCATACGCCTGCCTGGCTGGCAGTTCTAGTTGGGTTACTTCTGGGTACAACCCTTGGCCTTTTCAATGGGGTGATCGTTACCAATGTGCATGTTTTTCCCCTGATCGTGACCATCGCGACCAGCACGGTTTTCCAGGGCATCTCCTACATCATTTCCCAGTCGCAGACTTTTCGGAGCTACCCGGTAGAGTTCCTATTTATCGCCAAGGGAAAAGTACTCGGAGTGCCTTTTGATGTCATCCTCACGGTGATCGTGGTTCTGTTTGCCACATTTGTCTATACCAAGACCAAGTACGGCTGGAACGTGATGGCGCTGGGGGGCAACGAGGAAGCTTCGCGCCTGGCGGGGATAAAGACCCGGGCGATGAAAACTTCAGTGTATGCCCTGTGCGGGTTTTTCGTTGCGGTGGCTACCATGGTGATGATTTCCAAAGCAAATACCACCAGCTCCGCGTTTGGACCGGGGATCGAGTTCACCATCCTGACCGCGGCCATCATTGGCGGGATCAGCTTCATGGGCGGGGAAGGGAATATGCTCGCCCTGGTGGTGGGGGTTTTCGTCCTGGCGGTGCTGGGGAACGGAATGCAGCTGGCAGGCTGGAGCACGTACGCGCAGTACATCGTGCGCGGCATTATCCTGCTGGGGGCGGTGGCATTTGACGAATATCAGAAGAACCGCAAGAGCAAAAAGAAGATCAAGCCGCCTGTGGAGGAGCCTTCCCGGGGATCCAAAAGTGGGTGGCGGGGCTGAGTCCCGCGGCAGCAGAATGATTTTCCAAGGCGGATGAAAAATTGACCTTGAAGACCGGAATTATCAACAAACCCAAAGTATTTGTCACTCGAAAATTACCTGAAGTTGTGCGGGTAGAATTGATCCGTCATGTTGATGCGGAGATCTGGGATTTTGAAACACCCCCTCCTTATGAAGTGATCCTTGAGAAGGTACGCGGGAAAGACGGGTTGCTGTGTTTATTGACCGATCGAATCGATGCGAAGGTAATTAATGCCGGAACTCAGTTGAAAGTAATTTCCCAAATAGCCGTAGGTTTCGACAATATTGATATTAATGAAGCAACTGCCCGTGGTATTCGCGTGGGGAATACGCCCGGTGTATTGACCGATGCAACGGCCGATCTTACTTTTGCGCTGCTGCTGGCTGCAGCCAGGCGAATTGGGGAGGGCATGGATTATGTTCGCCAGGGGAAATGGAAGACCTGGGGATTGACTCTGCTATTGGGGCAGGAGGTCTATGGGAAGACCCTGGGACTGGTCGGTCTGGGAAGAATCGGACAGGCCGTGGCGAAAAGAGCCCGGGGATTCGATATGAAAATCCTGTACACTGATCGAACCAGGATCATGGAAGCCGAAGACGAATTGGGGGTTGAATATCGCTCACTGAAGGAATTACTGCAGGAATCCGATTATGTCAGTCTTCACGTGAGTTTGAATGATGAAACCCGCGGCTTGATGGGACCGAAGGAGTTTGCCCTTATGAAACCATCGGCTGTTTTGATCAACACAGCCAGGGGACTGATCGTGGATCAACAGGCATTGTATGATGCATTAAAAGATGGCAGAATCGCTTATGCCGCCCTGGATGTGACTGACCCTGAACCACTCCCGCCCGACGACAAATTGCTTTCCCTCCCCAATATCATCATCCTGCCCCACATTGCCAGTGCCACCGGCGCGGCGCGTACAAAAATGTGCATGATGGCAGTCCAGAATCTGGTGGCAGGGTTGAAGGGCGAGAACTTGCCCTATCCGGTTAATTAAGCAATCGGATAAAGTTGGAAATCCTTAAGAAAATTCTTCCCAGCCATACTCAGGATAAGAGCCTGACTATTGGGAAGGCTCTTATAATAAGCACTTGAAAATCCGCTCAACCATCCATTGACCAAGGGAAACCGATTGTCCATCACCGCCCGCATCCAAAAAATGCCCCGTGAGCTCAAGCTGTTCGCGACTGCCTCCTTCACCATGGGCATTGCCTACAGCATGTACGACTCTACTTTTAATAACTTCATCAACGATAAATTTGTTATAAGCGGCTTCCAACGCTCGCTGCTGGAAATACCCCGCGAGCTGCCCGGGCTGCTGTGCGTTTTTGTCACCGCGCTTCTGTGGTTCCTCAGCAGCCGCCGCCTTGGGACGTTCGCACTCATCCTGGGGGCGATCGGGGCACTGCTGGTAGGATTTGCTTCTTCAACATTCGGACTCATGATGGTATGGCTGTTCGTTTACAGCATGGGGCAGCATCTCTTTCTGCCGCTCACGCAATCCATCGGCATGGAGATGGCCCACGAGGGGCAGACCGGGCGGCGGCTGGGACAGCTCAACTCGATCCGTAACTTCGCCACCATCCTGGGAGCGTTCGTTATCTTCCTGGGGTTCCGCTACCTGAATTTTCAATTCCAGTATTCTTTCGTGCTGACCGCGGTGGGGCTGGTGTTGGCGGGTGTGGTCATGTTCCAGATGAAACCCGATCAGCCGAAAAAACCAAAACAGTTTCTCAAGCTGCACCGGGAGTACCGCCTCTTTTATATCCTGAATATGCTCTCCGGCTCGCGCAAACAGATCTTCATCACCTTCGCCCCCTGGGTGATCGTGACAATCTTTCTGCAGCCCACTCAAACGATCGCCACACTGATGGTCATCGGTGGGGTGATCGGTGTGCTTTTCCAGCCCGTACTCGGCCGCGCCATCGACCGCTACGGCGAGAAGCTGGTGATGCAGATCGAGGCGGTGCTGCTGGTGGTGGTCTGCCTGGGCTATGGCTTCTCCAAGTTCCTGTTTCCGCCGAACACCGCCTTCCTGATGGTGTGCGCTTTCTACCTGTTGGATCAGATGCTGATGTCGGTCAATATGGCCCGGTCGATGTATATCAAGAAGATCGCCAAAAAGGACGAGGACGTGCAGGCTTCGCTCACCGCCGGGGTGACCATCGACCACGTCTTCTCGCTCACCATCGCGCTGATCGGCGGGGTGATCTGGAGTATGTACGGCTTTCAGTATGTGTTTCTGCTGGGGATCCTGATCGCCATCCTGGAATTCATCGCAGCCAGTTTTGTGCGCGTGCCTCCCAGCGGTCTCCGCGCCGCGGACGAGGTTCCCGTGCCGATCGCGGCGGGGGATGAAGTCTAAAGTATCAAGGAATTCACCATCAACCAACCCAGACAGAAAATCCTCGGGGCAAACGGACTGATCGTCTTCATCGCGCTGCTCAGCGCGTTTGTGCCGCTTTCCACCGACCTGTATCTGCCAGCGCTGCCCGGCATGAGCGCGCACTTCAATGCAACTCCCGACCGGATCAACCTGACCCTGACAGCTTTTATGATCTTCTACGCGCTCGGGACGCTGGTCTGGGGACCTTTGAGCGATCATTTCGGGCGTAAGCCGATTTTGATCGCCGGTCTGACGATCTATGTGATTTCCAGCACATTGTGCGCCTTGACCCCGAACGTGGATGGATTGATCCTGAGCCGCATTTTTCAGGCGCTGGGCGGCAGCGCCGCCGGGGTGGTGGCCACCGCCATCGTGAAGGATGTGTATAGCGGGAAAAAGCGCGGATCGGTGCTGGCCATCGTTCAATCCATGGTGCTGATCTCCCCGGCTATTGCGCCGGTGATCGGCGCGCTATTGTTGAGGTTCATTTCGTGGCGGGGTGTGTTCTGGTCGCTGACCGGGATCGGGGTGGTGGCACTGGCAGGCAGCCTGCTGTTCCAGGAGACCATCGCCGAGCGGACAAACGAGATGCTGCTGCCCAGCCTGGGGCGCCTGGGGAAGGTGCTGCAAAACCGCGGATTCACCCTGCTGCTGCTGCTTTTTTCGCTGGGGGCGATGTCAACCTTCGCCTATATTGGATCATCCACCTATATTTATCAGAACGACTTTCATTTATCCGGGCAGCAATACAGCTTCTATTTTTCGTTCAACGCGCTGGGCATGATCGCCGGTCCGATGATCTTCCTGTGGTTTTCGCAGCGCGTGCATACCGAGAGGATCATTTTGGGCTGTTTTGTTTCAACCCTCATCGGTGGACTGCTGGTTTGTTTGTGGGGGAGCAGTGCGCCGTGGGTGTTCGCGCTGTGCATCCTGCCGGCTTCGATCGCGGGGAGCTGCATCCGCCCGGGTTCGGCGAATATGATGCTGGAGCAGCAGAAGGGGGATACGGGTTCGGTTTCATCCCTAATGGGCTGTACCGGTTTGCTGATGGGCGCTTTAGGTCTTCAGTTGATCTCGATGCCGTGGAGCAGCACGATCATCGCGCTGGGGGTGATGACCTTTTCGACAGCCGCCATCGGTCTCATTGCCTGGCCGTTCGTGATCCGCAGGGCTGTCCGATTGCCCGGCCCAAACGCGTAGTACCCGCAGAAATCCGACGCGGTCAATCAGAAAATCGCATTGCGCATAGCCATTTCATTGCTAATTCGAATAATCATACAGGCTATAATTTATCAGGCAGCCTTTGAAAGGCGAGTGGGGTGGGGTAATGTTCGATGCGGTAATTGCTGGTCATATTTGCCTGGATATTCACCCGGACCTTTCGGGGGAAAACCGTGAATCCTTCGACAGGATCTTCCTGCCCGGCCGTTTGATCGAGGCCGGACCGGCCGCGTTTTCCGCCGGCGGGGCGGTATCCAACACCGGTTTGGCGCTGAACAAACTGGGGGTCTCCGCCCACCTGGTGGGGAAGGTGGGGGACGACCTTTTCGGGCATGCTCTGCGCCAGATCCTGGCTTCACACGGCGGCTCTCTCGCTGACGGTTTGGTCACAGATCCTACCCGGGGCAGCTCCTATTCGATCATTGTTGATTACCCCGGCGTGGACCGTATCTTTCTGCACCATCCCGGGGCGAACGAATCCTTCCAAACAACTGACGTGCCGTTTGAATTGCTGGAAAATGCCCGCCTCTTTCATTTCGGGTATCCCCCGGTGATGCGCTCCACCTTCGAAAATAACGGGAGGGAGCTTGAAGAGATCTTCCGGCAGGCCAAACGAACGGGGGTGACCACTTCGCTGGATATGGCATTTCCTGACCCGGCTTCCCAGGCCGGGCAGGCGGATTGGGGAGAAAATATTAAGAAAAGTGCTGCCGCACGTGGATATCTTCCTGCCCAGCGTGGAGGAGATTCTTTTTATGCTTCATCGCGGAATATACGAGGATCTATCCCGGCAGGCCGGGTCTGCGGATATCCTGCCCCTCCTCAGCGCGAAGTTATTATCGGATTTGGGCCGGGAATTGATCTCCATGGGGGCAGGCATTGTCGGATTAAAGATGGGATATCGCGGCATGTATATCCTCTCTTCAAAGCGGGTGCTGGAAAAAACATTCGGCCGGGGGCAGCCCTCCAAACCCGGCGAATGGGCTTCAAAAGAATTATGGGCTCCTTGCTATAAAGTTGAAGTGGCCGGGACCACCGGATCGGGAGACGCCACCATTGCCGGTTTTCTGGCGGCGCTTCTGCGCGATAAAACGATTGAGGAAGCGCTCACATTCGCGGTCGCGGTGGGCGCGTGCAATGTGGAAGCACCGGATGCGTTCAGCGGTATTCGCACCTGGGAGGAGACGATTCAGCGGATCAATGGCGGCTGGGAACGTTTACCCCTGGAAATAAAGGACGCCGGTTGGCGCTTTGATTCGGAAAAACAAGTTTGGTATGGGCAAGCGATGGAAAACGAAGCGGGAATAAGAATAACTTCTGATTTGTATAAATAATCGGAAGTTATTATTGGACAATTGGACATACTATTACATATATTAATCATTCTGAGTAATATTGCTTCATTGACTAAATAGCGCAGCCTATGATAATCCCCATCATTACCTCAACCTCGTGATCGTGCCCATCATCCCTTAAATGAATGGCGTTATCGTTTTGTATCTCCCCATCCAGTCTTACAGCCTTAATCCCCTGGGAAACATGTTTCGGATTGCTTACCTTTACCTGATAATTCGTTTTTCCAAATTTATAGCTAATTTCAAACCCGTCCCAGGAAGGTGGAATCACCGGGTCAATATGCAGAATGTTGCCAACCTTCTTGAACCCAAGCAGGTTTGTCAGACCCAGCTGGTACATCCAGGCGGCCGATCCGGTATACCAGCTCCATCCACCCCGGCGCGTGTAAGGCGGCCTGCTGTAGATATCCGCGCACATCACGTAGGGCTCGACCCGGTATTCGTCCACCTTCTCCGTTGAATCCGATAAGAAGATCGGGTTGAGCAGATCGAAGAGCTCGCCTGCCTGCTTCCCGTCGCCAAGCTGGGCGAAAGCCCGGGCGGTCCAGGTGGCCGCATGGGTATACTGCCCGCCGTTCTCCCGTGTGCCCGGCAGGTAGCCCTTGATATACCCCGGGTCCTTCTCGGTTAGGTCAAATGGCGGCGTGAAAAGAAGCGATAGCCTGTCCTCGCGGGAAACGAGCCGTTCCAGTGCCGAGCGCATTGCCTTGCGGCTGCGTTTGGGGTCCCCCGCCCCACTGATCACGGACCAGGACTGGGCGATGGCATCGATCTGGCATTCCTCTTCCTTATGCGAACCCAGCGGGGTGCCATCATCAAAGTAAGCCCGCCTGTACCAGGCTCCGTCCCAGGCGTAGCGCTCAATGGAAGCGGCATATTCCTGTGCCTGGGCGCGGTAGCCCTTCGCTTTTTCGGTCTCCCCGCGAAGGTCGCAAACTCCCGCAAAGCGATTCAGAACATCGCACAAAAACCAGCCCAGCCAGACGCTCTCCCCCTTCCCCCCCGCCCCAACCCGGTTCAACCCGTCGTTCCAGTCGCCGGAACCGATCAGGGGCAGCCCGTGCGTTCCCCTGGTGGCACCCTTTTGGATCGCCCGGTGGCAGTGTTCGATCAGCGGATAGGCTTTCCTGGTCTGCGGGTATGCATTGTAGCGTTCGACCTCTTCCACCTTAAGGGTTGGAGCTTCCAGGAAAGGTATTTTTTCATCCAGGATGCTCACATCGCCGGTGGATTCGATGTATAGCGAAGTCACGTACGGGAGCCACAGCAGGTCGTCCGAAACGCGGGTCCGCACCCCACGGCCGAAAGGCGGGTGCCACCAGTGCAGCACATCTCCCTCTGTGAACTGGCGCTGCGCGGCGTTGAGGATCTGCCCGCGGGCAATGGTCGGATCGATCGGGAGCAGAGCCAGCACGTCCTGGAGCTGGTCCCGGAAGCCAAAGGCTCCCCCCGGCTGATAGAATGCCGTCCGCCCCCAGATGCGGCAGGAGAGGGTCTGGTAGAGCAGCCAGCGGTTGAGGATCAAATCCATGGCTGGCTCCGGGGTATGCACCTGCACCTTTCCGAGCAGGTTATCCCAGAAGATCCCGGTTCGCTTCAGGGCGATTCCAACGAAGGCAGGGTCGTGATATTTTTTGGCCAGTTCGAGTGCGTGTTCCTTATTGAGCCCCTGCCCCAGCACAAAGTAGATCTCATCCGTAGCGCCAGGGAGCAGATCAATGTGCAGCTGCAGGACAGCGCAGGGATCCTCCCCGGGGGTAAGGCGGGTTTCCAACCCGAGCCGGTGCAGTGCAATGGGAGAAGCAGGCGTGCCCCCCCTTCCCAGGAATTCGGTTCGATCGGCTGTGAATCCATGAATGGTTTTACTGCCGATCAGGAAAGCGGTGCGTTCCCCAAAGTCGGTATTGGAGGGATTGGTTGCCAGAAGACAGGCTTCCGCGGCATCGTACTCAGGGATGATAAAAGGCATTGAGGCTGCATGGTCGGTACCCAACGCCCATTCGATATACTGGGTGGCTGTGATCCGCCGGTTTTGATTCCAGGTGTTTTCCACCTGCAGGTGGATGATCTTGACCGGATCCTCCGGGCTGGCGAAGATGGTCAAGCGCTGGCGAAGCCCATGGGAATTATGGTCGAAGGTGGTGTAACCCGCTCCGTGGGTCACCCGGTAGGGTTGGTCTCCACTCACCGGCAGAGGCGTGGGCGTCCAGAACTCGCCGGTTTCTTCATCCCGCAGGTAGAGCGCCTCCCCCGATGGGTCGCTGACCGGATCGTTGGACCAGGGCGTGAGGCGGTTTTCGGCGCTGTTGGCTGCCCAGGTGCACTGGCTTCCCGTTTCGCTGACCATGAACCCAAAATTGGGGTAGCCGATGATATTGACCCAGGGTGCGGGTGTGGTCCTGCCCGGCGGCAGCTCGATGATATATTCCCGCCCATCGCTGCTGAAACCGCCGTAGCCATTAAAGAACTGCAAAGGTTCGATCGCGGGAAGCGGGTTTCCAGCAAGAGGAGTTATGGGGCTCTCGGTGGATCTGCTGGGAATAAATTCCGGCAAATGGTGAACCTGGATGGGAAACTCCGGCATTTGGTCAGCAAGGGATCCATGCTTCCCGGCGAAAACGTAGCGCGCGGAGGTTTGCAGCAGGATACGCTCATCGGGGTTGATCTGGTCAACAGCAAGGATAAAGATGCCGCCCCGCTGATTTAAAAACTGCTCGCAATCCAGGCGTCCGATCATACGAAAGATCAACCCGTTCAATTCGCCGCCATAATCGGAATGCTGGTAATTGAGGATGACCACGTCCGCCATAAAATGGCGGCTGCGCAGGTATTCATATACCTGTAACACCTCACGGATCAGGTCAACCTGTTTTGGGTCTTCAATCTCCACAAGCAGGATGGGGTAATCTCCGGAGATCCCAAACCGCCACAATCCAGACTGGCTGAGCCGGTTGGCGGCGATAATTTCGGGTGAAGTTCGCACAGCTTTAAACGGGTATACAAGCGCCGAGAGGATTTGCAGGGAATTATTGAATACCTGCGAATCAGAGTTTTGCTTCCCCAACCAGGATTGGGCGGCGATGTTCGCCTGGTGGAAGGATTGCTCCACGAGAGACCATCGGCTATACCTTCCGGCCAGGGCTAAAACGGTCTCGCGACTATCCCCGGTAAAGGTCAAATAAGCGATCTCGTCACTCGCCTGTGGATCCAGTTCGATCTCCTCGCCAAGAGCGAAGATCGGGTCCAGGGTGGTGCCGCTGGTCCCGGTGAGGTATTGTTCGGAGTCAAGCGCGACCGGGTTGCGGAAAGTCCTGCCTCGGCCGATAAAGCGATTGCGGTCTGCTTCATGCCGCACCGGAAGGTGTTCGATCCCGAATTCTCCTCCGCTTTTGATCACCAGCATGTGCCCGAGAAAGAGAGGTGTTTCATCATCGGAACGGGGACGCCTGGAAAAGATCTGCAGGTTTAGCTCAGGGATGAATTCACTCTGGATGAACAATTTATTGAAAGGCGGGGTGGCGGTCATCGGCGACGTGTTGGGTGAGGATCACTTCCCCATACGAGGTGAGACGGAGGCGACGGGGTTTGTTCCTGGTGTTATGCAAATGAATGCGGCGGATCTCAACAGGATCATCCGGGCATACCGTGATCTCCATCGTGGAGGTGATGTCGTTTTCCGTACGACGAATCACAGCCATATGCGCAAAGAAAGTCACCTGCATATTTTCAATTTTGGGAGGGACCGGTTGATAACCGGCCGACCAAAGACCGGAACCTGCGGAATTCCGGCCACGCTTGAGATCCAAATCCTGAATGTAGATCCAGGTTCCCCACGGGTCGAGGACTCCATCTGCCTGCCAGCGGGTCAGATCTATCCCGTTAAAGGTACTGTACCCCCCTCCCATATTGGAAAGCAGCACAGAGTAATTCCCATTGGAAAGCAGGTTAACCTGGGGAACTGCTGTGTGGATCGGGACGCTCCAGGGTTTTATTTCCACCGGGGCTGCGGTCAGCCGCAGGATTCCTTTCACATCTTCAGCAAACGGATTTTGCAGCGGAACCGATTGGGGGACCTGCTCCTGGAGCAGCAGCTCAACGCTCTGGATGCGGGCATCTCCATGCATCCGGTTTACCATGATGTCTTTATGGAAATAATTAACCAGGGACATTAAGATCATCCCCTGGTGGTGCGCCATATACTCCTGGACCACTTTGTAGGTATCCCCCACCAGCATCCGGTTGGGTGTGAAATCAATCGATTCAAAAAGGCCATATAAGCCAAAGCAGTTCAGCTTCATCAACTTGGTAAGATTATGGGCTGCCGATAGGGGATCGGTACTGATTGCCATAACCGAAGCATAGGGAGCGATCACCAGGTCGTCCCCCAGCCCGCGTTTAAAGCCCAATCCGGGTACACCGAAGGCGCGGTATTGATAATTATTGTTGGCATCAAAAAGGTAAAAACCGGATTCGGAAATACCCCAGGGCACGCCTTTGGTTTTCCCGTAGGCGATCTGATGTTTTACTGCCCCCTGGGTGCTTTCTGCCAATAAAGTTCCCGGGTACGAGCGGAAAAAGAGCGGCGGCATCAGGTATTCAAACATGGTCGCGCTCCACGAAAGCAGTACATGCGTATCTTCCACAAAGGTGAGCGGTCGGCTCAATTGCAACCAGTGAGACTGGGGTATTTCCCCCTTTGCCACGGCAATGATCGAAGCAATCCGGGCTTCGGAGGCTAGAAGGTCATAGTAGCTATTATCGAGCTGGCCTTCGTCGAGATTGTAGCCAATATGGAAAACCCGCCGCTGCGGATCATAGAGGAATTGAAATTCCATTTCCCCCACAAATTTCTCGGCGTCGATGGCGATTTGTGAAAACCGGTTCATGAGCGCATTGGCATTGAATTCAGCCTCAACCAGGGCTTTATCCAAAGCATCCAACCATCTCATGGCCGTTTTAAATTGGCGAGGATCCTGTACCGCGATTTTTTGACTGACCTTCAAAAGATTGCGTAAATCGGCCGTATGTTTTAGATCAAACCTGACGAAATCCTTGATCTTACATAAAGGTGGGTTATACGGTAACCTGGTCTTTAATTTGTTTAGTTCCAGCGAGAATCTTTCCTCATTCAAAATCTCGGGGACTTGTTCCAGCAAGATAACCCAGGGCACAAGCTCATTTAGCGTTCGTTGGATGGCAAGGTGGTGGCGTTCAACCTGCGCGGCAACCTCCTGTAGTTTTTGAAGTGCCTTGAAATCGAAAGCAGAGTGACCCACTTTGACCAGTTCCATCAACCTGCTGGAGAGATCCTGCCAAAACTGCCCATTCACAGCCTGAAAAAGTGCAAACCATTCAGAAGGATTTGTCCGGGTTGCCAGGATTTTGTCATGCATTTTCAAGATCCGGCGATTGATCTCCTCAACCTGGAGAGAAAATTCGGCTTTTCGCATACCTGATAAGATCTCGGTTAAATTGGAGAGTGTATCCAGGTACCCCTGCCAAAGATCCCAGCGGAATATCCTTTCATTCGACATGCTCCTGCAGGCCTGTGTGGTGATGATCAGGCTGGCAGCCAGGTTGCCGCTATCCACCGTGGAAATGTAGCGCGGGTTAAGCGGACGTAGCGTGAGTGTGTCATACCAGTTCAGAAAATGCCCTCGAAACCTCTCGAGTTGGTTTAAGGTATCCATCGTTGTGGAAAGACGGGTTGCCAATCCAAGGTGATCCAGGTAACCGAGGTCGTACGCGGCTAAAGTGGAGGTGAGCAGTAACCCGATGTTGGACGGTGAAGTTTGGTGCGCAATTCTCCCGGCGGGCTCCTCCTGATAGTGATCCGGCGGCAGCCAGTGGTCTTCCGGACCAACAAATCGTTCAAAAAAGCCCCATGTACGCCGGGCAACCTGACGGAAAAGACCTGCCTGTTCTTCGTTTAAGAAGAATGAACGGGGAATGATGGGTCGGTTGATCCACAAGGCGATGAGAGGCGAAAACATCCAACCCAAAAATAATGGGACAGCGAATACCAGCGTGGGTGCCACTCCTTCACTCGAAAATCCATGGACCGTTTGTATTGCGCCTATCAAAAAAATCGTCATCAGGGAAGATGCCATCATCTTCAGCCAGGTCGCTTGCCGGTGGGCTTCCAGTCCAAAAATGTGAGCGGTCTGGGCTGCCGTGGTCCATTGCAATAGGTTTTTATGGCTGAAAAGCAAGCGGTATAGGGTTGTCAGAACGGCATCCATCGAGTTGTAGGCTTCATAAGGCAGGAAGGCGATCGCCAGGAACCAGCGGAGAAGAACCCAAACGAAGGGATGGAATGCCGCGCTAGCCTCTTCACCGTGCAGGGTCTGAAATGTACTCCTGGCGATACTCGTCAAAAGCGGGATCCCCAGCGAAAACAAGATAATTGCTATCCAGAAACCAAAAAGTCCGGGCGCGGAAATCGTACCCAGGATGAAGATCAACAATAACGCAGGCGCAAGCATTGCCCGCAGCAAATTGTCGAGCATCTTCCATCGGTCCACGGCGGAGAATTTAACCTTGAAATGCCCGGGTTTGAGCAACCAGGGCAGAAGCTGCCAATCTCCGCGAATCCACCGCTGCTGGCGTTTGACCTGGATAAAATAATTGGATGGGTACTCCTCCACCATGGTGATATCCGTCACCAATCCGGCCCGCCCCATGATCCCTTCCAAAAGGTCATGGCTCAACACTGTGTTTTCCGGGATCCGATCCTTCACGCTATGCTCGAAGGCGTCTACATCATAGATACCTTTTCCAACATAACTGCCTTCGCCAAATAAGTCCTGGTAGGCATCAGACACCGCCCGGGTGTACAGGTCCAGACCGGTGTCTCCTGCAAAAATGCGGGTGAACCAGGATAGATTTGCGCTGCCAGGATGGATCTCCATGCGCGGCTGCAAGACTGTGTAGCCGGAAATTACCTGTTTGGTTTTTTCATCGAATTTGGCGATATTTAATGGGTGCGCAAGTGTACCGATCAAACGGGTTGCCGCTCCGCGCGGTAGGATGGTATCTGTATCCAGTGTGATCACAAATCGGGTTCGCATAAGTGCTTCGAGTCCCTTTGAATCTCCAGGGATGTTGATGAACGACAAACCCTTACCACCCCGTAATAAAAGATTTAACTCCTGCAGCTTGCCCCGTTTTCGCTCCCAACCCATCCACTTTCCTTCCGATTGATTCCATAATCTTTTCCGGTGAAGGAAATAAAATAGTGGCTGACCTTCCAGGGTAGGAGCCTGCCATTGATTATTTTGAGGTTGGTTTTCCGATTGATTATTTTTAGATGGATTGTTCCCTTTGGTCGAACTTGGGTTTGGAATCGATCTTTCGTATTTTGCATTTAATTCACAAATCACGCTGATGGCGTAACTTACCAGTCCCTCATCCTCGGGCAGGGTTTCGCTATCCGCGTCAGGAAAATCGGTCAATAACGCAAAATTCAAGCCTGGTTCCGGATTGCGAAGGAAGTGCATTTCGATTTGATGGACCAATTTATCGACATCGTTGCGATTGGCGATTAGCGCGGGAATAACAACGAGTGTCTGGTATTTCGCAGGAATTTCATCTTTAAATAACAGCTTGGGGAGGATTCGTGGTTTGACCCACAATGTGACCAACCAATTAATCAAACTGGAGGTTACTGTCAGAATGGGTATTAAAATCGCCGTGGCAAGAATGAGGATTGAGGTCCATTGGACCAGAGAACCAGGTGGGATAAATATCATTCTTCCGACCACTAGCGCCACCAGGGTGAAAATCAAAAGCGAAGATGTCATTATTGAACCCAGGTAAAAAATGCTGGCATGACGCAACCCCCACCGTTGAAATGACACTTTTAGGTTGGGGTGGTATCCGATCTGTTTTTCTAATAATTGTCGACTTTTCCCCAGCAAATATTCTCCAACATGGGAAGATGACCCAAGCGGAGAATCTCCCTCCTTATATATCCCTTGACTCATTCGGGAGGTTTTTGACTTACCTTCGCGGTTTTCCCGAGCCAGGGCTAGTGTGTTTTGAACCAGGTCCAGTTCATCCCGACCACTTGCTGTTGAAAGTATCTCGATCTCTTTTCGATATAGATCTCGGGTTGTAAAGTCCATTAACGAGTAAACCCCGGCAGGATCTTTACGGAGAGCTTTTTCCACCCTGCTCACTGCTTCAAAAAATTCGTTCCAATTTTGTTCTGAAATGGTACGCAAACTGAGAATGATATTCGCCACCAAGGAGCTTGTGAAAGCATCAATATTTTCAACTTGACCATTCAAGGAAGGAAGTACTTGTCCAATAAACGATGAGGGAAAGATCGGGAGATTGGGTTTTGTTTCAGGTTGGATTATCCATTCAAGTGTTTCTGAAAGCGTTTCAATTAAACTGTAACGCAGGAATATCGGTAGAGCCCATAATTCACCCATCGTGAGGGGTACATCTTTTTGAGCCTGAACCAATATCGCTTGCAGATCGATCACGTTTAACAGGTATTTCTGGAAGGCAAGGACTGCCCTTGCGATCGCAAATATCCTGGGGAGTCCTTTTAAAGGGCCTTCTATTAGTTTTGGCAGCTGGTTGTAGAAACTAACCGGCAGATCTTCTTCGATCTGGGTCAAAGTTTGGCGGATGATATAGTAGTTGTCCAGCACCCACTCCGAAGCAGGGGTGATCGTGAGTTCCTGATTTGAAGCCTCGCGAAAGTAAGAATGCGCTTGTTTTATCCAGGTATCGTACAAGGCAAGGTCTTGCTTGGCTAACGCTCTTTTTATTTTTGTATTCGAAGTAACTCGAGCAGCATCCCTGTAATTCTTTACCAGGGCATCGACCAAATCCTGCATCTGTTTGGTCCTTGAGGAATAAGTTTTTTCCGAGAAAACTACCTCGTTTTCTCGGTCTACTTTATTACGCGTTGCCAGACATTCTTAGCGTCTCCCGGATTTTTCAGCAGCGATTTCTGCTGCAGTCGGTTGCATCTGGGAAAGGGGTATATCCTGAATGACCAGGACGGGTTTTGTCCCGTGCTCAATATAATTCCGGGTAATGGTCCCGTAAGGCCATGATACCTGACCGGAGTGGCCATGCGCGCAAAGTACGACCATATCGATATCTTCCCGGTCAGCCAATTCCTGGATGGCAAAAGCTGCACTTTTATTCTCAACAACACAAGTTTCACATGCCACAGGCAACCGCATTTTTATCTCATCCAGGTATTGATTCACAGCCAATCGGCTGACTTCGATCAACTGATCGGAAAGTTGCGTGATTTCGATTGGAAAAGGTTCAGGAATTGGTAACTCAGGCGGACGGATCACCGCCGCCAGGACCAGCATTGATTTAGCACCAGCGATATCTACGCTTGAAACGGTTGAGGTTATCCCCCTCACGAGCTCAATCCCGGCCGAGAGTGAACATTCGGCCCGTCTGGAACTATCAATCGGAAGAAGAATACGTCGGTATGAGCTCAATCCGGCATCCAAATCTATTTGGTTATAGGCGCGGATCAAAAGAACAGGTAAATAAATCAGATTGATGACTTTTTGGGTGATGCTGCTGATATTCCACCGGCTCAAACCACCAGACCCATGTGAACTGATAACCAGCAAGTCGATCTTTTCAGAATGGGCGTAGTTGACAATATTTTCTGCGATTTTTCCTTCTCGAATTACATACTCAACACGGCTCTTTGTCTTACCATTCTTGGTTGTTTGGTTTCCCCCCAGGTTTTTTTGGATCCTGAGCGCGAGACCTTGTAAATAAATATCTGACTCTGCTTTTCGGATTTGCCACGTCAGCGGATCAACAGCCTTCGGGTTTTCATGATACGAAGTAGGTTCGAGGACTTGTAAAAGAATGATTTTGGATCCAAAGATTCGCGCAAAAATCTCGGCATGCGGAACGGCTTGTTCAGCAAGTGACGATCCATCTAAGGGAACAAGGATTCGTTTGAACATTGGAGGACTCCATTCTTTCAGAAAAACCCGGGGGCGAAACGGTTTGGCCGCATTTCTGCGCCAGGAAGCCGATTTATGAAGATGATTCGCTATGTTGGGATGGTGTCTTCAAAAACCCGCTGTACCGGGTTTTACAACTAATAAATTACTTGATATAGAGACCGAAGATTGTTCGGAATAACTACCCGGTTATCGAACTAATAATCATTATACCTATAAGCCGGTCCTTTTTTCCATGTCTCCACAATTTCATCCAAGCGAATACTTATGTAGATAGGTATGCAGTAATACCTAGGTGTAGCCAGGCTGCCCTTCTCTTCAGGTATACAAGTCGGAAATTAATGGTTCAATAATTCTCATCACATACATGTTTATCTAACCCCCCTGAATAAAAGAAGGGTGATCTAAAACCCCAGCACCTCATTCACCAATATCAGGTTCACACTCCGTTTCAGCATCGGGGATTCGCGTTCGAAGACCAGGATCTTCCCGATCACCCCCCTCGCCTCCGGACCGAACACCTGCTTCAGCCGCCGATCCTCCAGCGGCTGGACGTACTCCCGCAGCCTTCTGAAAGCGTCCTCCAGGGTGGGAACGATCTTCTGCGCCCCTGCAACCCAGATCACGTGGTTGCTCGAAAACGCGTAGGGCGCCAGCTGGCTGCCGGTGGCGCTGGCAATTAAGATCTCGCCCGTTTCGGCGATGGCGTGCACGCTGCCCAGGTAATACTCGGCCAGGGTGGCCTGCTTGCGCAGCACCGCCTGCTTCACCGGGTCCTTTTCCAGCACGATCTCCGACTTCATATTCCACCAGGGGTGATCCCCCACCTTGAGCGCCGCCTCCAGCCCGATCTGCTGCAGGGTGACCGAGGCGCCGGTCATCACGCTGGCCGCGGTCGGGATCAGCTCATAGATATTTGCCAGCGCGTCCTCTTTGGTCTCCACGAAGGTCACGGTGATGCCGCGTGCGATCACCGCTTCGATGGTAGTCTGGATGCGCTCGGGGCTGGGCAGATTCAAGTAATCCATGGCGATTCACCTCGGGTTAATTCTTTGGTCTCAGGTGGGGTACCGATAGCCTTAAGTTTACAGCAACTACTGACCGGCGCCCGGTAGGGTTAGAATAAAGGGCGTCCAAAGGAGCGGACCATGGAGCTAACCCTCAGACTGATTTTCATCGTGGCCATCGTCGTGGCCGTGACGGATGTGGTCGAATACTTCCACCTCAAGAAGCACCCGGAACACCTCACCCTCCCCTATTTGATCAGCGTCATTTTTATTACCATTTTGCCGGTGGCGGTCATCTTCCTGTTCTGGCATTCCCGGGGATGGATATAGAGGACCCCCCTGCTCCGATACACCGATTATTTAAATTGATTCAGAAAATACGTCAGCGGGTCAAAGAGCGGGAGTGGTTTTTTCAGGATGAATGAATAGACCGCCAGGATCCCGAGCAGCACCACCGAGATCGCGCAAAACCAGGCGATCATCCGCTGCAGACTGTTATCGCTATCGCGCCATTTGAAAAAGAAATCGACGAAAAGAATGACGAAGAGAAGAACGATGATGATGAAAACAAACATGGGTGTTCTCCTTATATATCAATCTGAATTTCTTCCCAACGCGCTTTCAAAGAAAATATTACCACTTCTGGTAAACAATTAGGGGTTCTGCGCAGTTTGTTCTATAATTAACTGGTTCGATCACAGAACGAATATTCGGGGGAATTCACTGCAGGATTAGGTAGTTCTTCCGATAACCTTTTTAGCGTTGATTCTTGCCTGTCTTTTCGTTCGGGTTTTTCAGTTTTGAATTCAGGAGGAGCAATGCAGAAAAAACGAACAGCCATTTGGATCGGCGTCATCACCATCGTTGTTTTGGTTGGTATCCTGATCGCCCTCCTCACCCGCATCCCCTCAACCTCTGCCCAACTTCCGCCCAACACCGCCCCCATCTCCGCACTGATCTCCCAACCCGCGGATGGCAGCACCTGGCCCTCCGACTCTCCCATCCCGGTGGTCTCCATGGTCACCGCGAGCGCTCCCCTGAAAAGCGTGGAGCTCTGGGCGGATGGCAGCCTGGTGGACACCAAAATTCCGGATGCGGGTAAACACAGCGTTTTCAACGTCTGGTCCTGGCTGCCGTTAACCGAAGGCACACATGCGCTTTTCGTGCGAGCTACGGATGAAAACGGGCGCACAGCCGAATCCAATGCCGTTCATATCATTGCCTCCCCAGCGGCAGGCATGATCGGCGGGACGATGGCCCAGGCCGGCGACACCCTGCAGAGCTTGGCCGAACAAAACGGCGTTCCCCTGGAGCAGGCCGCGGCCATCAACCCTGGCCTCGACCCGGCTGCCGGGCTCGACCCTGGCACAGAAGTGTTCCTACCGCTGCAGCCTTTCTCGCAGGTGGATAGCGGCAAACCGCCTTCCTCCCCTCCCCCCGCTGGGCCAGTCACCCCGGCTGAGGAAGGCGCCAAGGCAGGTCCCGCTTTTTATCTTGAAGGCGCGTTGAACCTGACAAAAAACGCTCCAGCCGCGCCTGCGCTTCAGGCTTCCGTGGATGGGTGCAATGTCACCCTTACCATCCAGGATGAATCGGACACGGAAGACGGCTTCTTCGTGTATTCCCTGCCCGAGACCGCGGCTGCCTTCCAGCGCCTCACCAGCCTGCAGGCGCACTCGGGGCCGGGCTCCATCCAATACACGCTCCCGGATCAGCGTGGGCACGTCGAGTTCTATGTCTCCGCCTATAACTCCGCCGGCGAATCACCCAGCGCGCCGGTGGCGGTGAATATCAGCAGCCCGGAGTGTGCTCCCGCGCAGGGGGACCAGGGTGACATGGATTTCACCGGCGGCATCCTAACCCTGCCCCCCGGCGTGGATCTGGCCTATGCCTATGGCTCCACTGATGGCGGTGCGTGGCAGCGGATTCCAGCGGGTCACGAATTTTTCGAGCCGGCCTCCGGAACGATTGACCTGAAGGCTAAGCTCCAGCCGTTGCTGGGGGATCAATCCTCCGGCGCGGCGGATCTGGACCTTTGGGGTTGGAGCGGCGGCGCGCTTGTTCACCTGGGGCAAATGCACGTCAACGCCAAGTATTCTTCTCTCGCCATCTGCAACCTCTCCGCGGGCTGCAGCGGGGATATGGGCGCCGCCCACTGGGTCACCGAGGCGGTGGTGGGTTCGGATAAAGAGCAGACCTCCCGCAAGCTTCAATGGAAAGCTCCCGGCGCGGATATCAACTACGCCATCTGGCAGGTGAGCACGCAGCCCTTCCCCGCCGAATATTCGGTCGGCGCGCCACCCGGGCTGCTGATCAGCGGGATTTCGGAAGCCACGGTGAATGCCCAGACCGGCACCGCCGGCGGAGATTTCACCATCGACTTCAACACCGATCTGCAGATCCCATCGCAGGATGCGCAAGCCGCGGAGCCGAAAAGAGTTACCGGTTTCCTTGGGCAGACGAATTCGTTTGATCCCGCCCTGCTTTCCGGTTTTGTAGGCGGGATGAATACTCCCCTGGCGTTGATGTCCTATCAGCCCTGGTTTCCGCAGAAGCTGTATATCCGCGTCACGCCCATGGCGGGCGGGCACCCGGCCGCGGAACCCTCGAATACTGTTCTGGTCAATTACACGCCCACGGGCGATCCTCCGCCGATCAATATCTCCAAAGTACCCTCCTACAAGGTGGAAGTTGTCCCGGATTCCTACGTGAACGAGGTCAAGGTGGTGCAGCAGATGGGCATCCTGGGTTGTTCTTACCTTACCGGCGTGGATCACGATATTTTTGTGGAATGGTACATACTTACATACCAGATAAAGGGATTGGATCCGGCGATTGTCAGCGCTCAGGCAGAAGCGGCGTATCAATGGTGGTTTGACCGGATAGGCTGGAAAGCCTGCCCTAGCGTCGTCGAAGATGATGAGCCCAACGTGTTCGAGCAATTTGCCGCAGCAATAGAGGCCTCCTGGAATTACCTCTCGAGCACGTTCGAACAGCTCAAAGGAATTTTAGTGGGAGCGCTCGCGGAAATCATCCCGGGCTGCGATGCGAAGTGCAAATCGGTATTGATGACCGGCTTGAATTTTGCGATCACCTACTTTACCGGTCTGCCCCCCAGCATCCCGAACTTTGATGATGCTGTCAATATGGGCATTGACTATGCTGTTCAAATGGCCATCTCCCAGGCGGGTATCCCCTATTGCGACCAGACCTGCCAGGATGCCATCGCAGATGAGATCAAAGAGGTCGGGTCAAAAGTGGTCGGCGCGTCCAAATCACAGCCAGCGTGCGCTGACCAGAATCACACCCTTTGGTTGTATGAAGGCACACAGCAATTTCACCTGAAACCATTGTGTTTCCCGCCAGGAGTTTCATTCGATCCACTAACAGGCAGCATGTATGAAAATGGGATGGTGCAGGTGAGGGTGACCCGAATTGATGGCTCGCCGGAACCTGCCCCGATGCAGGTGCTTACCCTGGATACCCAGGCACTGAATCCTGTTTTTGGGGATGGGCATTCCGCGACGGAATATTACCAGTCTACCGTCCAGGAAAACTGCCAAATGTACCAGGGTCAAAATATGTGCGCCAGCGTCACACACACATATCCTTATGACATGGTCTATTCTGCTCCTCTCTTTGGCATCCCTTACCCGACGGCATCCGTATCCATCCCGGCTCTCAAAGCCGGTCAATCGGTGGTCGTTCCTGTGGTCTTTAAAAGCCAACCCTATGACAATATGCCGCCCAATGTCTACATCCCCCGCGCTGCCGCCATCCAGAATGCTTACCCGGATGTGGACCTCAACACCGTCCCGGTTGCGTGGTGGCGGGATTTTCTGCACCTGACCGATAGTGGGTCGCAGGTCACCATCTCCGCTCATGTTCTCTGCCAGGATAAAACATTGTTCATTTGGAATTCTCCGTGTTCAGAGACAGACACTCGGGAATTCATTGTCCCCTAGGAGGCGCCCTGTGAACCGCAAACTCTTCGTGATCATTACTACGATAGCCATGGTTTTGACGGCCTGCAACTTGCCGCAGCGCGCAACGGGAGCACCACAGGCCTGGATCGATGACCCGCTGGATGGCATGCGTTTGCCCATGCAGCCATATACCTTCACTCTGCACAGCAGCGACCCGGCCGGCATTGCCCAGGTGGAGGTCAGTGTGAATGGCCAGGTTCTCGCCACCATTAAGAACCCCAACCCCGCCGAGCTCCTGGTCAACCTCACCCAGCCCTGGGATCCCCCCGCCCCGGGGCGCTACGTCATCCGTGCCCGAGCGCAAAACATTTCTGGAGCCTGGAGCGCGGAGGACCTGGTCACAGTGGAAATCGAGGATGTGCCCACCCCCACCCCGACGGACGTGGCATCACTAACCCCCACCGTCATCCCAACGGTGACGCCCTCGCCCACGCTGGTTCCCTCCGAAACGCCCACGATTTCCCCCACCCCGGTTCTCGAGAAGGGCTTCGCCGGGCGGCCGGTCTTCAGCCCATACCAGATCAACCTGCCCTACGATTGCGCCTCCTCGAACCTGACCGCGGAGATCAAGGTAAACCCGGGGCAGAAGATCAAGGTGGTTGTGCTTTTCTATCGACCCTCAACCAATGATTTCACCCAGCGCGCCGAATGGGCGGATATCGCCATGACCCCGGTCGGGGCGGATACCTATCGGATCACCTTCAACCCGATCAAAGCTGGGGGATTCAAGCCCTGGTTTGGCTCGGTGGGCGCATCCGCCGGCTGGGAAGGCTGGCTGCAGACCCAATTTGTGATCCAGGACATGGACGGAGTACTCACCCGCTCGGATCTATTCAGCCAGGTGAAGATCGCTGGTTGTCATTGATGTGTTGATTGTTATTGTGCAAAGGCAGGTTCGGGATTACGTCCCGGACAATATTTAATGGCTATGCGCATTTTAATTCTTGCCTGGCATTTTCTTATCCAGGCTGTCACCTAATAACAGGAAAATTATTTCCAGCCCCCATTTGCGCAGGGTTCTCTCCGCATTTTCCCTCTCCTTGACCGTTCCCCACAATCGCATACAATAAAACGCCTGACCCAAATTTACCTCAGGGCTTCCTTGGTAACAGTAAGGAAGATACGCATTTTTTAGCCGTTGAAAGGACCGCCGTTCCATGAAAAAAGAGAAGCAACGCAGCCCCCGGGCTGCCAAAGTCAGGCGCATCATTGGCTGGAGCCTGCTGGGCCTGGTCGTTATCGCCGCCATCTACGGCGTCATCCACTTCGTTCCTTTTGGCAGCTATGATCTCTCGGCAGCGCCAACCACGCCGCTCTCAGCGGATGGCAGGTTCAGCTACAGTACCCCGCTCGACCCCCTAAGCCCCTGGCCGAAATTCCGGGCCAACGAGCTGCAGAATGGGCGCAGCCCGGTGAAGCCGGTTGCGAACAGCCTCACCCCCTGGAGCTACCGCACCGGCAAGGGTATTTTCTCCACGCCCGTGGTGGATGGCGAAGGCAACGCGTATATCGGCTCGGCGGATACATATTTTTATAAATTTGCTCCCGATGGCTCCGTGTTGTGGAAATTCAAGACCGGCGGCATCATCGATTCATCCGCCCTGCTGGATGATGCGGGGCGGGTCTGTTTCGGAGCCGGGGATAGCTACGTGTACTGCCTGGACCGCGAGACCGGCACCGTCCTCTGGAAAACCGCCGCCCACTCGGTGGCCGAAGTGGAGCAGCTCTTCGGGATTAAGGCTTACAACGTCAACTGGTTCGAGGGCAACATTGGCATCCTCCCGGATGGCACCCTGCTGGCGCCAAATGATAACTACCTGCTCTATTCGCTCGACCGGAACACCGGTGCGATGGGAACGATTTACCCCGCTGACGAGATGATCTGGTCCCTGCCGGCAGTGAACCTCGAGACGAACCGCATTTTCTTCGCCTCCGATAATCAGATCCTCAAGAATGTCTATGCCTATGATCTCAACGGCAAGCGGCAATGGCTGACAGGCAGCTTTGGTTCCATGGCTGCCACGCCTCTGCTGACCAATACATCCGCACGTGGCGCTGTGGTCGTCGGCGGCTTCGACGGTTACCTGCGTGCCTTCGCCCAGGATTCGGGAAAGCTGTTATGGAAGTTCGGCACGCGGGATCACATTTATGCCAGCCCGGCGCAGCTTTCTGATGGCACCCTCATCCAGCCCAGCACTGACGGAACGCTGTATGCCATCGACCCGGCCAGCGGAAAACTGAAATGGCAATTCGATACCCTCGAGCCCACCCGCTCCTCCCCGGCTGTGGATGGATCGGATAATACGTATTTCGGCGGGGGCGATGGGCGGCTCTACAGCGTCAACCCGGAGTGGCACCCTGCGCTGGAGCTACCAGCTCATTACGGATGACCGCAATGACCTCAACGGCTCTCCCGCCCTCGGTTTGGAGGGCATCTACATTGCGGGTGAAAGCGGCGAGGTGTTCTTCGTTCCCTACGATTACCCGCTCAGCGCAGCCGGCAGGACCGATCCGCGCTCTCATACTGGCGGCGAGAACATGCCCTCAGATGGCGCGAACCTCATCTTACACCAATTCGTTTGGCGCCATGAAGCCTGAGCCGGATACGGCCATCGATGCGAATGCCCCCCTCACATTCACCCTGCTTGTTCGGGAAAACGGGGATACCCAGTTGAGCGCCTTCGACCGCAATTCCGTGAAGGTGACCATCCCCGGCAATGAAGGCTACCGGGTGGAGGTTGGCGCCACCGACCGCTTTGTAAACATCGTACCGGTGGAGACCTGGCAGACCGATGAAACCGGCAGCATCAAAGTACATGTCACAGCCGATTACAAAACGCACCTCAACCGCTTCGGACTGAAGTTTTTCGGTGGCACTCAAGCCGGCAGCATTGATGAGACCTTCACCTTCAAGATCAATCCCGCCACCGGGGTGCCTGATCCTTTCGTGAGCGCTTTGGACGATGGCAAGCAGAGCATTCTGGAGTTCTCGCGGCTCTCTGCCCCTATCCCCTCCATTTTGCCTTCATACAACCAGATCGGTTTTGATTCACTTCACTACCTCGGCGGTTCCGTAGCCCCCACCAGCGATGGCCGGAAGATGCTGTGGGTGGTCGGCGGCAAGCTGGATGAAAATAACCAGACCGTGGTCGACCCAAAGGCGATCACTCGCTACCCCCTGATGTTGGAATACAAGGACGGGCTTGTGACCGTGGCCAATTACGATGGATTCAAGACCAAGTTCATCGGCTCCTGGGATATGCCATTCGCCTCGTACCGGATCAGTGACACGCTCACGAAGGATGGCCAGTTCGCGCACGATGCCGACCTGGTGGCGGTTGCCAACTGCGATGAGATAGAGTTCTACGGGATTGGACTGAAACTGATCGGCATGAGCGAGTTCAAGACCGGGCAGATGTTCGTCCGCGGAGCAACCAAGATATCCTCCTGGCCGGATGCGGTCGCTCCAGCCGGGGTTGGAAACGTGAAAGTGACGAACGACGGGAAAGCGATCACCGCCGAGTTTTCGGATACTTCGCTGAAGGCGGACGAGCACGTTTACAGCCTCCTGCTCACCGACGCCCAGGGCAATCCCCTGCCGTTGTATTACACCAAGAACACATCCACGTCAGCAAATGCGGATGGCACGATCCGCTCAGTGACCTACACCGTCGGCAAGGATGAAAGTATTGCCTCCGCCGCGAATATCTACGTCCTGGTGGATACCTATCCGGTGCATGTGGAAAAGTAAAAATATTTAGACGGGACAAGACCTGGCCTAAAACTGTTAGGAACGCTTTCATTTTTGCGTCCGAATATTATCCTGACAACGATGAATAAACAGGCTGGTCGTTGTTAAGCAACCCTCCTGCGTCCTTCTTATCACCTCCACTCAAACATATGCGCCGGCTGCAACCTGATAATCCGGTTCTCCGGGTCGCGCACCAGGATTAAGAAGGTTCAAGTTTTAAGTCACCTGATACAAAGTGGTCATAGGTGATAACTTCCATCCTGACCCCCTCCCCACCCCAGAATATCCAAGATGCAAATACCGCATACATTAAACGACCACCGACCCAGCTGGGTCGGTGGTCGTTTCTTGAACGTCACGAAGTAAGATTGTTACTGGTTTCAGTAAAGATTATCTATTTTTCTTGAGATAAACATCCCCGATCACAGCCACGACCAACACCAGCCCGGTGAGGATATACACAAATGCAGCCGGGACGTTCATGAGCTGGAGCCCATTGGTAAGGCTGGCCATGATCAGCGCACCCACCATGGCGCCAAAAATGGTACCTTCACCCCCGAGCGTGGAAGTTCCACCCAGGATGCAGGCTGCGATCGCATACAGCTCGTAGGAAGTTCCAGCCGCAATCGTCCCGTACCCTACGTAGGAGGCCAGCATAATCCCGGAGATTCCGCACAGCAAACCCATCAGGATAAAGATCTTGAAGGTGGTGCCCTTGATGTTGATACCGGATAACCTGGCAGCTTCACGATTGCCACCAATGGCATATGAATAACGACCGAAGCGTGTATTGTTCGAAATGTAGGACACCACTACTGCCAGGATGCCAAGTATCAAAACTGGTACCTGAACACCCTTGTATTGATTCACATAGAAAACATACCCTACCACCAGCAAGCTGAAGAAAATGGTCTTTGCAAGGTCCAGGTAAAAAGGAGGTAACTCAAAACCATATTTAACTTTCCTTCGACGGCTGCTAAACATATTAAAGAAAAGCATAATAACAAGCAACCCGGCCAACAACCAGCCAACCGCGTTCGGAAGATACCCCTGACCGATTTCAGAAAACAAGGGTTGGTTTGCCGGGATCGTCTTTCCAGCCGTGACGAGAAGGATAAGCCCATTGAGGATCCACATGCTGGCAAGTGTCACGATGAATGCGGTGACCCGTAAATAGGCAATGATGTATCCTTGCGCAACGCCATAAAGTATACCCACCAGCAGACCTACCATAATCGACAGCCCTGTTGTAAGGACCTGTGATTGGCCGGGGAGGAGCTGGTTCCAGATGTTCGCCTGGAATGCTGCCACCACAACGGATACAAAGCCAGCCAGCCTTCCAACGGACAGGTCAATGCTTCCGATCACGATGACGAGAACCATGCCCACAGATAACACAGCCGTGACTGTCATCTGGCGGAACAGGTTCGAAAAATTTTGCGGGGAAAGATAGATTCCATTCGTCAGGATAAAAAAGAGCCCCCAGATGAGGATCAAGGCGATTACCAGGGCATAAGTCTGGACGTTCACCCGCAGTCGTTTGGATATCTCAGAAAAGGCTCCTGGTTTGGGTGGAACAGTTGTGTTTTCCATAATTGCTCCTCTTAAGTTGTTTACTTTGTAGCAACGCCAGTGGCAAAAGCCATGATCTTTTCTTGCGTCGCGTCAGCGATATTGAATGTGCTAACGGATTTATCCTCAAGCATGACCATGACCCGGTCGCTCATCCCAAGCACCTCTTCCAAGTCGCTGGAAATCATAATAATGGCAATGCCTTTCTCAGCCAAATCATTCATGATCTTGTAGATTTCATATTTGGTACCCACGTCAATCCCACGGGTGGGATCGTCCATGATCAGAACCTTTGGCTGGGACATAAGCCATTTGGAGATCACGACCTTCTGCTGATTCCCGCCTGAAAGTGAATCCGCCGGGGCTTCCAAATGGGGCGCCTTTATCGCCAGGCTTTGGGCATAATGCAGACTTTCTTTCAATTCCTTGAACCCATCAATGCGAAAAAAAGCAGAAAATCGATCCAGATTTGCAAGAGAAATATTCTTCAGGATGGACTGATTTAAAACCAGTCCATACCGTTTACGATCCTCGGGTACCAGGCTGATACCCTGCAGCATGGCCTCGTGGGAGTTGGGGATTTTGATCTCCTTGCCTTCCAGCTTGATTTTTCCTTTGGTGATCTTTCCATATTCACCAAAAATTGTCATCACCAGTTCGGTACGCCCGGACCCCATCAGACCGGCAATACCAAATATTTCACCCTTCCGCACATTGAATGAAACGCCCTTGACGATTTCATTACTCTTATCATCGGGATTCACCGCATGCAGGTCTTCCACCTCGAAAATGACATCGCCAGGGTGGCGATTCCCCTTAGGAAATCGCTCAGTCATTTCCCGTCCGACCATATGCCGCACAACCGATTCCATATTAAAATTCTTCGTCGGCTGGCTTGTGATTACCTTCCCGTCCCTTAAAACAGTGATCGAATCGGAAATCTGAAAGAATTCATCCAGCTTGTGGCTGATATAAATACAGGTTACCCCATGATCTCTTAAACCGCGAAGGATCTCCATCAATTTGTCAATTTCAGCTTCGGCAAGAGCGCTGGTTGGTTCGTCAAGGATCAGAACCTTGGCGTTCTCAGAAAGCGCTTTGGCGATTTCCGTCATCTGCATCTTGCCGACGCCCAAATGTTTGACGGTATCTTGTGGACGAACTTCGAGGTGATATTTCTCTAATAATTGACCCGTGTCCGCGTAAAGCTTATCCCAGTTGATAACCCCCGATTCCACCGGCTCCCGGCCGAGGTAAATATTTTCGCCGACCGTCATAGTGGTCACCAGGGTCAACTCCTGGTAAACGATGGCTATTCCCTCCTCCGTGGCTTGATGAATTGAGCTGCTTTCGAGCTTCAATTCATTTCCTTCGTAAATGACTTGCCCTTCGTAGGTTCCCCACGGGTACACACCTGAAAGGATCTTCATCAGTGTGGATTTCCCTGCCCCATTCTCCCCACAAATCCCGTGAATCTCACCACGTCGGATCTGGAAAGATACGTCATTCAAAGCTGTGATTCCGGGAAATTTCTTCGTGACGTTCTTAAATTCGAGAATGACGTCATCACTCATACTTTGCTCCTTCTGCCAATATTGGAGTGGGACTCCTTGAAATGAAGCATCAGAGGATTCCCACTCCTGGTATTTCACCTTGAAGATCCTACCAACCGATTGGTATTAATCGGTTGGTAGCAATCAATTATATATATTTTACGGGCAGTCCGGTTTCGGAGGGAGTTGATCCGCGGGAATATCGCGATAGACTTCGTCGTATTTCTGGAAGCATGACTTGACGACGACATCGTAGATATTATCCTTGGTGACCTGGACAACAGGCAGGAAGAAAGCCAGGATTTGTCCGGTTTTGGTCTGGTCGCCCGTAAGCAGTGCCAAATCGAAACCCTTCAGATCAGCAACGGTTTCACCCTTGAGCAGTTTATCCATCAAATCCACCGTCATAGGGGAGAGCAGGCGAATGTCTTTGAAGACGCTCACGGTCTGCTCACCTTTGACAATGCTGTTGCCGCCATCGGCAGTGGCATCCTGGCCGGAGATCGGAACTTTGCCAGCCAGGCCCTGGGCGCCCATAGCCTGAAGTTCACCCAGTGCGGTCCCATCGTTGGAGGCTACCACGGCATCGATCTTGTTCTGCTGCGCGGTGAGGATATTCTCCATCATCTTCTCGGCATTGGTGGCGTCCCAGTTATCCACCCATTGATCAGCCACGATTTTGACAACGCCCGAATCGATGTAAGGTTGGACGACTTCCATCTGGCCATTGCGAACCAGGTGGGCATTGTTGTCAGTCGGCGATCCGCCGGAGAGAACGACCTTGGCCGGGTTATCCTTCGTCCAGGTTGTGCTGCCTGGCAGACCGAGTGCGGTCATAACGCCAAGAGCTTCCTGGCGACCGACCTCGGTATTGTCGAAGGAAAGGTAAGCAGCAATTTTCGGGGTCTTGATCAGACGGTCATATGCGATCACTTTCACGCCTGCATCTGCGGCTTTATCCACAGAGGTTACTGCGGCATCACCATCTTCAGCGATAACCACAAGTCCGACCACGCCCTGTGAGACCATGTTGTCGATCTGGTCATTTTGCAGTTTGACGTCATGGGCAGCTTCCGCAACGATCACATCGTAACCCTTTTCGTTGAAAAGCTTGGTCATCAGGTCTGCTTCATTTTTCCATCGCTCGGTCGCGAAATCTGAAAAGGATATGCCAATCTTGGGTTTCGCGGCTTCCGCTGCTGGTGCCGCTGGGGCTTCTTCTGCAGGTGCGGCAGGGGCTTCTTCAGCGGGTGCCGCGGGGGCTGCCGCAGGGGCGCAGCCAATCAGCATCGTAATCAAAACAACGATGCCGATTACTGAAAACAATATTTTTCTAGTCTTCATCATTTTCTCCTTTTAGAATTGGTACTTCCTGATTCTATTTTTGAAACGACCCGAACACTCTTCTTTTTATCACCTCATAAGCCCTCCTTAAAAAATGATTTCGTTTTATAGTAAGTATCGGCTGTCAGGAAAGAACATTCCCAGTGACCAGTAAGTGGGTAAAAGGATTCTTGAATACGCCTTTTCAAAATTACCGCCCAAAAATTTTCTCGTTCTCTTTTTCAACACAATTCTCGCGATACTCCGGGAAAAAATTTAATAATTTATACACACACCCGTTCTCGAATGATCTCATCCATTACCAAGGCAACACAACCAAGCAAACAGTCATCGGCTCCATTTGTGAATGGAACTATCTCCAATTCTTGCAGGGGATCAGACAGGCTATTATTATTAATGCTTTCCCAAAGGTGGGGGATCATAAGATCGTATGCTTGCCCTAGCGACCAACCCAGGATAATGCGTTGCGGGTTGAAAATATTGACAAGGTTTCCTAATCCGCGACCCAAAGCATCAGCAGTTTCTTTAAAAATGGATTGAGAGATTTCATCACCGGATTGGCCTCTTTGAATTACATCCTGCAGAGAAATCGTTTCGTGTTGTCCCTTTCTCTCCCCATATTTCTGAAGGATTACTTTTCTCCCCACGACGGTTTCCAGGCAGCCAATTTTTCCACAATTACACCGCGACCCACCCGGGTCGATCGTGATATGCCCAAATTCTCCCGCGTATCCATTGGCGCCGTGGAACAACTGGCCATTAGAAATGATCCCTCCCCCAATCCCGATATCCATGCTCAGGTAAAGAAAGTTTTCAATGTTCTTTCCCGCTCCAAAATAGTACTCTCCCAAAGCTGAGGCATTTGCGTCATTTTCCAGGTAGACCGGGACCTTGAACTTTTCTTCCCACTTTTCTTTAAGAGGAACATCCCGCCACTTAAGGTTGGGGGCGAAGCGAATCACACCAGCCGAATGATCGACCAGCCCCCAAACGGCAACACCTATCCCCATCAAGCGAAGGTTGTGCCCCTTTGCCAGGTTAATACCTTCTTGAAGGAGCTTCTCAGCCTCAAGAAAGTATTTTTCAGAATCGGCGTCTTCGGATAACTCTATTCGCTCGCGCCAAAGAACATTCGCTGTGAAATCTGTCAGCAGGATTGATAGAAAATTGACACCTATTTCCAGCCCTATTGCTGATCCACCCCGGGGATCCAGCTCGAGAAGCATACCCGGTCTGCCTTTCCTGCCCTGGGAAAGCTCCACCTCCCGGACCAGTTGATCGGCACTGAGTTCCCGGATAATCCGCGAGATGGTGCTGCGTGTCAGACCAATTTTCCAGGCCAGCGCAGAACGTGCAAGCGGACCCTCGAGGCGCAGGAGATCCAGGATGCGCGAACGATTGTGTTTGCGCGTAAGGCTCTGATCCGCTCCTAGGTTGCTGTTGGATTTATCAGGCATTTTGTTTACTGTTGCAACAATATACATTACATCCACTTTGATTTCAAGTGACAAATGTAATATCACTCACATATATGAATCAAAGGAGGATTTGTGGATGCAAAAACGATTCGGAATGATGAACTTTTAAAATCCCCTTATTAGAACTAGCCCCTTACCACCGCCAGGCGAACACCTTCGTCGGTTTCAGCTTGATGATCCGGTTCTCCGGGTCGCGCGCCCAGGCCGCGTAAGGATCCTTCTTCACCTCCACCTCGCCTACGTAGCGCGCGTAGATCCATTCGGAAAGCCTGCCCACCTCCCTCGCCCCTTCCAACACCTCGGCTACCCCCTCCAGCAGCACTGCCCGGGTGGGGTTCTCCGTGTCGATCAGCACCGAGATGCGCGGATTTTCAGAAACCTCCCTCGCCTTGCGCGTGGAGATAAACGCGCTGATATACAAGCGCTCCCCGTCCCAGGCGAACCAGACCGGGGTGACGTGCGGCTGGGCGGTCCCCGGGTTGGCAGTGCCCAGCCTGGCCAGCAGAGGCTCAGCCAGCAGCTTTTGAACCCATTCCCGGGCTAATATTTCTTCCTTGTTCTCCATGGTTCCAAATCCTTCACGAAAAATATTACTTCTGGCAATGCGGGCAGAAATAACAAGCGCCTCCCAGGTATTGGATCTTTTCAACCTTTGTACCGCAATCCGGACAGGGATTTCCCTCGGCGCGTTTATCCATAACGCGATGGTAGGAGCCAGGCTGGTTGTAAAGATCGTATTCATCATTCCGGCCGCCACCCGCAATCACATCCCTGACCGTGGAATTGATTTCTTCGAAAATGGCTTTCCTTTGGCTCGTGTCAAGTTCGATCAATGGATGCCTGGGGTGGAGTTTTGCCCGGAAGAGGATATCCTGGGCGATGGCGTTTCCCAATCCCGGGATAAGTTGATCCTGGGTGAGTAAGCTTTTTACCGAACGCTTTTCTCCCAACAGCAGTTCATCGATCAACCCCGAAAAATACGGAAAGGTAAACTCCGGATCCGACGGGGTGGGCCGCATGCCTTTGATGTATTGTCTTTCCAATTCCTTCCCTTTTTCATAGAGCTCCACCGCGCCCCACATCTGCGTCATCGCGGTCAGCGCCGAACCATCTGTGAACCTGAAAAGTAAATGATATTTAATTGGAACACTGGTCTCCTCCGTGTGGAAAAGCACCTTTCCTCCAAACTCCCCGAGAACAAGAATAAATCCCGGGTCCAACGGAAGGAAAAGCCACCTGCCCTTGCTGGATGCATATCCGATCACCTTCCCCCTGCAAAGTTCGGCGAATTCCTCTGCCGGGTGGTTATACCAGACGAATTTGTGCGGAGAATTTCCCTGTACGGCTTCCGCGATCACTTTCCCCGCCAGCGAGTCGTTCATTTGTATTGCAAGGGTGGTTATTTCTGGCAGCTCGAACATAGGACATCTCCCTTGGACGAGAATTCACTTATCCATTAATTATATAGGTCCAGACCTTTCTAAAAAGGTCCATCGGAAATGGTGTTTTCCAGTTGGAAAATGAAATTATCGAATCAAGGAGTTTTGGTCGGCGGTTTGTGTGTGTTTACCGGTTTGGGGGTATTCGTTGGTGCCGGTGGGTTGGTTGGAACCGCGGTTGCCGGCGGGCTGGTTGGAGGCGGTGATGTGGGTGCCACGGTTGGTGGAGGATTCGTTGGAACGGCAGTCGGAACCGGTGTAGAGCCGGTCGTAGGGTTGATGGTTGGTCGCGGCGTCGGGGAGGAATGATTTCCCGGAGTGCTGGTGGGAATCCCGCTGATTGTTCCCTGGATCGTGCTTGTCAACCGAAGCCAGAAAGTCATCGTGGGCGAAGGTGTCGCCGTGGCAGAGCCACCTGGAGGGAACAATCCGGATAATGTCCCGCCTCCCGGCCCGGTGGGGGTGGGAGTGGCAGAGGCCAATGCCAGCAGCGCAGCCCCCGCCTGATCGGCAGTGGACATGCCGGCTGCAGGAGGTGAAGACCCACCCCGCTGATCGGAGATCAGTCTTTGCGCATACCCCACCCCAAAGATCAAGGTGGACACAACCGCAACGATCACCATCGCCAGAATTACCGTCAGGGTGCGGTTTTGTGAAAAGAAGGGAACCAATGGAACATGATTCTTATGAGGGGGGGCTTTATTTTCTTCCGATTCAACCAGATCGACTCCCAGGGGAATAGGGATGGTGGTGAAAGTAGCCTTTCCGGGAGCGGGTGGCGCCTTCCTTCCCAGGGTTTCCAGCGTCGCCGCGAAAGCCCCCATCGTGGCAAAACGCTCATCGGGCTCCTTTGCCAACGCGGTCATGATGGCTTTTTCAGCTGCGCCAGGAAGCGGGATCAGGTCGCGGCGCGGGCGGGGAATGGGGTCGTGCACTTGTTTGACCGCCACAGCCATGGGCGTATCCGCTCGGAAAGGTGGGTGCCCCGTGCACATCTCATATAGTACGATTCCCAGCGAATAGACATCCGACCTGCCATCCACCTTTTTACCCATCACCTGTTCGGGGGACATATACGCTGGCGTCCCCACCCCAAAGCCCGGCAGGGTGACAAGCGTAGCCTGGTTCTGCCCTATGATCTTGGCGATTCCAAAATCGGTGATCATTGGTTCGCCGGTCTCCGAGATCAGAATATTCGAAGGTTTCACATCGCGGTGGATGATCCCCTGCTCGTGGGCATGGTCAAGCGCGAATGCCACTGGCGCAAGGAACCTGGCGGATTCAGACCACGGGATCAGCACCCCAAGGCGGTTTTCCAGTGTTCCACCGGGGATGTAATCCATCTCCAGGTACGGCAGCCCGTTCAACTCGCCGTAATCATTTATATGAACGATATTGGGGTGATTTAGGCGAGCCAGCGCCCTCGCCTCGCGATCGAACCTTTCCAGAAAATCGGTCAATTCCAGGTTTTCCGCGCGAATTACCTTCAGTGCAACGGTTCGCCCCAGGCGGATATCCACGGCCCGGTAGACATTGGCCATTCCGCCTTTTCCGAGCTGCTCAATGATTCTGTAGCGTCCGATGGTTTGACCGGTCAGTTCAGTCATGATTTCACCTGGAGGGATACATCTCCAGTTTTATTATAAGAAGAATTCGAATCGTAATCATTAACATTATTGAAAGGCGTATTTACCCGTTTAAAAGGTAGTTTCCGGATTCTGCAATGCCATAATTCCCATTCCCGGAATCCATACCGTTCAAAACGGGTCAGCGCAGAGCACCTATTAATGAAACCCTGCATCAAGTATTCAGGTGCATTTTACATACCGAATCTGAAAAATTGGCAAAGACCCGTTTTCCACCCGTTAATGATTATCTGCGTATTCAACAGCCAGTTCAGTTCCTCAGCTATAATTTTGTCTATATGAAACGTACAATGATCTACCTTGGCAAGATTCTACTCCTTGCAGTCATCTACCACCTGACGGTGCGGGTGGGGCTTTCAATGGCATTCGTCCAGGCTAACACCAGCCCGGTCTGGCCCCCCACAGGCATCGCCATCGCGGCATTGCTCATTTTCGGTATCGAGCTTTGGCCGGGTATCGCCCTGGGGGTCTTCGTCGGTTCGCTCATCACAGATGCCCCGCCTGCCCTCGCTTTTGGCATTACCCTCGGGAACACGCTGGAGGCAGTGGCGGCTGCGCTCATCCTGCGCCGGTTCACTGATTTTCGCAACCCTCTCGAGCGCACCCGCGATGTGGTCGCATTTGGATTGGTTGCCCTGTTCGCTACCACCATTTCTGCAACCATCGGTACCCTCACGCTCATGTTCACGGGTAACGGCGTCTGGGCAGCCTTTGCGCCGATCTGGGCTACCTGGTGGATTGGGGATCTTCTTGGCGCTCTTGTGGTTGCTCCGGTTCTGCTCGTATGGCTAAGCCCCTCCTCTTTTTCCATTTCTCCCCGACGCTACCTGGAAGGTGCGCTGGTCATTCTTTTAACCGCAGCCGTTACCGGGTATGTCTTCAGCAACAACCCTCCCCTGGGGATCGCACACCAGGCGCTTCTCTATGTCCTTTTTCCATTCATCATCTGGTCTGCGCTTCGCTTTGGGCCGCGCGGGGCAGCTACAAGCACGGTGATCATTTCCCTAATTGCCATCTGGGGCACATCCCACAGGCTGGGTCCATTCTCCCAGGAATCGCTAAATGATAGCCTGATCCTCCTGCAGACCTTCCTGGGGGTGGTTGCGATCACTTCACTGATCCTGGCAGCCACCACGGCTGAGAGGTTGAAAGCCGCCTCCGCGCTCCAACAGAAAGTGACCGGATTGGCAGCTTTGAACGCGTCATCTGAAACCTTCCTGGGGACCTTTGACCAGGCAAGCATTTACCACGCGATCTGCAGCCTGGCGGTGAGGCGGTTCGAAGTGGATGGCGCCTGGTTGGAATTGATCCCTCCGGCTGAAACTAAGGATCCAGCCGCGGTGGAAGGTTTATCTCCAGCCGCCATCCCCACGCTGCGTTCCCAGTGGCGCAAACCCGATCCCCTCCCGCCTGCGGATGCGCCGCAAGTCCTCACCTGTGCCGAAGGGGTTGCCACTCCCCTTTTCCGCTCGTACGCTGTCCTTCCCTTGAATTTCGGCGCAGAGGTTATCGGCAGCCTGAACCTGGTGAGCCGGACTGAAGATTATTTCACGTACCGATCGCCTGCTGCTCCTGCAATCCTTCACCAATCTGGCTGCGGTTGCCATCCAGAACGTCTTGCTCCTGGAAAGAGTCCGCCGCGGCAACGAGCAGCTTCATGCTCTCTCTCAGCGCCTGATGAAAGCCCAGGAGGAGGAACGTCTCAACCTCTCCCGGGAATTGCACGATGAAAGCGGGCAGCTTCTCGCCGCTCTCAGCGTACGGCTCGGGTTGCTGGAACGCGAGGCTGGGACGCTATCCAAAGTGCAGCCCCATCTTGCAGAACTTAAAGCGTATTACCACCCAGATCCAGGATGACCTGCATAAACTGGCGGTCAACCTGCGCCCAGCCAGCCTCGACCACCTGGGACTTGTCACCGCGCTCCAGCAGTACGCCACGGAATTCAACCGCCAGTACGGGATCTCGGTGGAATTCGAAGCCACAGGGATGAAGAACCGGCGCCTTCCCGGTGAAATTGAAACCGCAATCTTTCGAACGGTCCAGGAATCGCTGACCAATGTTGCGTTGCATGCCCGCGCCAGCCGCGTGGATGTGCTTGTATCTCGCCATGATGACAGTGTGGTGACGGTTATCGAAGATGATGGCATCGGGTTCATCCCCGCCATTCCCGATAGCGAAGAGCACCTGGGCTTATTCGGCATGCGGGAGCGAATCGAGATGCTTGGAGGAAAATTCAGCGTGGAAAGCGCGCCTGGCAAGGGCACAACCGTCCGCGCCGAGGTGCCCTGCCATGACTAGGATCCTCATCGCCGATGACCACGCCGTGGTGCGCGCCGGATTGCGCGCCGTGCTACTGGCCTCTCCGGAATTGGAATTGGCTGGCGAAGCTTCCGGCGGGCTGGAAGCGCTCGAATTGGTGGAGCAAACCCACCCTGAAGTGCTTGTTCTGGATCTGAGCATGCCCGATCTGGATGGGATCGCCGTTACCAGGCAGGTGAAGGCTAGCAACCCCGAAACGCGCATCCTGATCCTCACCGTCCACGAAGATGACGCCCTGCTGCGGGAAGCCATTCGCGCCGGAGCTTCCGGCTACATCCTGAAGCGCGCCGCCGAGGCGGAACTTGTCTCCGCCATTCAGGTCATCCTGCGGGGAGATCTGTATGTGGATCCCTCCCTGTTACGCACCCTGTTGGATGAGCCGGCGAAGGTGAGACCTGCGCAGCCCGATCTGGTGGAACCCCTCACTCCGCGCGAGGTGGATGTGCTTAAGTTTATCGTAAATGGCTATACGAATAGGCAGATCGCCGAAAAACTTACCATCAGCACGCGCACCGTGGAGGGGCACCGGGCGAATCTCTCCGAGAAGCTCGGGTTGCACAGCCGGGTGGAGCTCGTTCGCTACGCCCGCGATCACGGGATCATCGATTGACCCGCCTCCAACCCCTTTCGGCCCCGTAGAAAATACGGGGTCGGTTTTTTACGGGGACGCTTTCCGAAAACCCAGAAAGAATACGCTTCACCAACCCGCCCGAAACCATTATCCTAAATGGGCAGAACCACGCGTTTCTGCCATTTTCATCGTGCCATAAAAGGTTATGACCGTCTACCAATCCTCCTCCCCCCAACCTCCCCTGCTCACCCTGCGGGGAATTACCAAATCCTTTCCCGGCGTGCTTGCCAACGACCACATTGACCTGGATGTTTACGCTGGCGAGATCCATGCCCTGCTCGGCGAAAACGGCGCGGGCAAGAGCACCCTGATGAAGATCCTCTTTGGCTTCTACAAAGCCGATGCGGGTGAGATCCACATCAACAGCCAGCGCGTTGCGATCCACACCCCGCGCGATGCCCACGCGCACCAAATTGGGATGGTCTTTCAGGATCTCAACCTGATCCCCGCATTCAGTGTGGCAGAGAATATTGCCCTTTTCCTTCCGGATCTCAAGCAGATCATCGACCCAAAATGGATCGATCAGCGTATCAGCCAGGTCTCCCGGCAATATGATCTGCAGGTTGACCCTCAGGCGCTTGTTTCGCACCTTTCCATTGGTGATCAGCAGAAAGCCGAGATCCTGAAGCTGCTATTATCGGATGCACGCATCCTGATCCTCGATGAACCCACCCGCGTTCTCGCTCCGCATGAGATCGACGCGCTTTACCGAGTTCTGGATAACCTGCGCAAAGATGGCTACGCGATCATCTTGATCACGCACAAGCTGCTTGAGGTGATGAATTTCGCAGATCGTATCACCGTCCTGCGCGGCGGCAAGGTGGCAGGCAGCATCCTGCGCACGGAAGCCGATCAGAAAAAACTGATCGCAATGATGTTCGATAAAACCATTGCCGATGTGAAGCGGACGGTAAGTGTCACTGCTGTGGATATCTCGCAGCCAGTTCTGGAATTGAAGGAGTTATCCACGGCTGCTGATGGAGCCGGCATGGAGCTGAAATCTGTGTCGCTGAAGATCCACCCGGGAGAGATCGTAGGGGTGGCGGGCGTCTCTGGCAATGGCCAGAAGGAACTTGCCGAAATGATCCTGGGAATCGAGCCAGTGCGGTCCGGAAAAAAGGTTCTCTTCGGAGAAGACGCCACCCGGTTCAGCGTGGGCGAGATGCGTGCGAAGGGAGTGGCATTCATCCCTGAAAGCCCACTGCAATCCGCCGTGGTCCCCTGGCTGCCCGTCCTGCCCAATAGCATCCTCACCCGCACGGGCAGGTATGCCCGCCGCGGTGGATTCTCCCTGGACTGGGCGCAGGCTCGCAAAGACCTGGCGGAATCCTACCACCGGCTTGGCTTCCCCCTGCCGCATTTTTTTGCACAAGCGAAATCCCTGTCCGGCGGGAATCTCCAGCGCATGATCATCGCCCGCGAAATGACATTTCCTCCCCGGCTGATCCTGGCATCCTACCTCACCCGCGGGTTGGACGTGCAGAGCGCGGTTGCCGCCCGCCAGGCGCTATTGGAGGCGAGGCAAACTGGCGCAGCCATACTTTTCATCTCCGAGGATCTTGATGAACTTTTCACCCTCAGCGACCGCCTGGTGGTTCTTTTTGAGGGCAGGATCGTCCAGGAGATTGCACCAGCAAAGACGACTTCCTATGAAATCGGTCTGCTCATGACCGGGGCGCAGGTGCAAGCATGACAACCGCAGAAAACACCGTCCGCCCGTCGCTGCTGCAGAACAAAGCTGTCCGCACCTTGCTGCGTTACAGCGGGATGATCATCTTCGCTTTGCTGCTCTTCGGGCTGATCCTCCTGCTTTCCGGGCAGGATCCCATTCAATCCTACAAAGATATCTTCACCGCCACCTTCGGAAGTGCCTACGGGTTCTCTGAAGTGATCGTTGCCATGATCCCCATGCTCATCACCGCCCTGGCAGTGGCGCTGCCCTCGCGGGTGGGGTTGATCAACGTGGGCGGTGAGGGCCAGCTCTATATCGGAGCAGCCTTTGCCACCTGGGCGGCCCTCACCTTCAAAGACCTGCCCAGTTGGGGGCTCATCCCTCTCATGGTTCTGTTGGCAATGATAGGCGGCGCATTGTGGGCTTTCATTCCAGGATATCTCAAAGCGATCGGGCTGGTGAATGAAACAATCACCAGCCTGCTGCTCAACTCCGTCGCACCGAAGATCGTTGGGTTTCTCATATTCGGCTACTGGCATTCCGCATTGGACACGGTGAAAACCCCCAATTTTGTGGATGCCGCCCGCCTGCCCACCTTCTTCGGCACCCGCATCCATTTGGGTCTGATCTTCGGGTTGGTACTTCTGGCAGCCTTCTGGGCGGTGATGAAATATACCCGCTGGGGGTTGGAAATGCGCTCGATCGGCGGAAATGCCCAGGCAGCCCTGCGCAATGGGCTGCCGGTCAAGAAATACATCGTCATCGTCATGTGCATCGGCGGCGCCATCGCCGGGTTGGCCGGAATGGTGCAGGTGTCGGGATTCTACGGCGTGCTCCTCCTGAATTTCTCATTGAGCCTGGGATTTATGGGGTTCCTGATCTGCTGGCTGGCGGGTGGTGAACCGCTTGGCATTCTCCTCATGTCCTTCGTAGTTTCGGTCATCTTTACCGGTGGCAACCTGCTGCAGCTCACCCGTGGTATCCCCTTCGCCACCATCAACGTCTTGTTGGCCATCGCCCTCTTCGTGGTGCTGGCGCAGCCCACTTTCAGCCTCACCCGGGAGAAAAGTAAATGACGCTTCTCGCTATTCTTGGGGTTCTCTCTAGCGCCATCTTTTCCGGTACATCCCTGCTCTACGCCACCTTGGGCGAGATCGTCGATGAACGCGCCGGAATTGTCAACCTTGGCTTGGAAGGGGTGCTACTGGTGGGTGCGTCCACCGGCTTCGCGGTCACCTCCGTGACCGGCAACCCCTACCTGGGGGTTCTCATCGCAGTCCTTGCCGGCGGTTTAATGAACCTGATCCTTGCCTACCTGGTGGTCACCCGCAAGGCAAACCAGCTCGCCAGCGGGTTGACCCTCATGTTCCTGGGCATCGGTCTCTCCGCCTTGATCGGAAAGGGGTTCACAGGAACCAGGATCACAGGTTTACCGCGCTTTCTGCTGCCGGGGCTCTCTGAGCTGCCAAAGGTCTATACCTCGCTCTTTAAATTCGATTTTCTCATCTTCCTTGTCATTCCGATGGCGATCCTGATCTGGTGGGTGCTTTTCCGCACCCGCTGGGGGTTATCGCTCCGAGCTGTTGGAGAAAATGCCGATACCGCCTATGCTTCCGGACGCAATCCTTTTCTGATCCGCTACCAGGCTCTCTTCATCGGGGGATTGCTCGCGGGTCTTGGCGCAGCCCACCTTTCAATTGCCTTCACCATGAACTGGGGGGAATATATGACTGGTGGAAGGGGATTTATCGCCATTGCCCTGGTCATCTTTTCGAAATGGCATCCGATACGGGCGATCGTCGGCGCATTGCTCTTCAGCGGTGCAGTCGCCTTCCAATTGCTCCTGCAGGCTGCCGGAGTACAGATCTCTCCCTTCCTGCTTGATATGATCCCCTATATTGTCACCCTGATCGTCCTATTGATCTGGGGTGGTACTCGTCGGCAATCCGCCCCGGCAAGTTTGGGGCGTGTGTATCAGGGAACTGAATAAATTTCTCAGAACAAGGGAGGTGACCTGTAAAAAATAATCCTGTCAAGTAATCAGATTGAAACAGATGAACACCTAAATCTAAGAGGAGTAGAAAATGAAACACAGACCGATTTTTGTCTTGCTCGCAGTATTGATGATCTCCGCCATGGTGCTCTCAGCCTGCGCACCAGCACCCGCCCCGACGGAAGCGCCTGCCGCTCCAGCCCCAACCGAGGCTCCTGCCGCCCCGACGGAAGCACCTGCTGCGCCTGCCACCGAAGCGGGTCCATGCCTGAAGATCGGCGCGCTCTTTGGCGGCGCGGTGACGGATGCCGGCTATAACCAGGCATTCTACGAGAGCGTGATGGCTATTAAGAAGAATATTCCCTGCGTTGAGATCATCACCGCCGAGAATGTTCCGGATGAAGCCGGCGCCACCACCACCATGGAGAACATGATCTCCCAAGGCGCGAAAATGATCATCGCCACCGCCTTCAACCACCAATACCCCGCCCTGGATCTTTCCAAGAAATATCCGGATGTGATCTTCGAGCATGCCGGCGGCTGGGAGATGGGCGATAACTTTGCCAACTTCTTTGGCGATCCTGTGAACGCCTGGTACCTGATGGGCGCAGCCGCAGCCAAGATGACCGAATCCAAAAAACTCGGTTTTGTGGCAGCCTTCCCCCTGGGCTGGTCGCTCACCTTCGCGAATGCGTTCGAGCTTGGCGCGCAATCGGTGGATCCTGAAGTGACCACCACGGTTGCCTATACCTTCGGCTGGGGCGATAGCGCCAAGGAAGCGGATGCCACCAATTCCCTGATCAACCAGGGCGCGGATGTGATCACCATGCACGTCGATTCCCCTGCCACCGTTATCGGCACTGCTGAATCCCGCGGTGTTAAGACCATTGGCTTCCAGTCGCTGGCTGCCCAGCAATTCGCGCCCGAAAATTGGATCACCGGCACCGGCTACGACCTGGGCGGAAAGCTCACCTGGTTAACCTCCACGGTTCTCGATAAGACCTGGAAACCGATCTTCCTGCGCTGCGGCATGCCCGATGGCTGCGTCCTTGTGGCACCCTTCGGGAAGAACGTTCCCCAGGACGTTCAGGACTTTGTGAACCAGTTGAAACAGGACCTGAATGATGGCAAGATCGTTCCGTTCGCCGGACCGATCGTCGATCAGGATGGCACCGTGCGAATCAAGGAAGGCGAAGTGCTCAGCTCCGACGTGATGAGCAATGTCGATTGGTTCGTAAAAGGGATCAACGGCTCGCCCAAATAAACTGATCAATTTCGATTGTTTTTCTTCCGGAGGGATCGAATCCCTCCGGAAGACCTGGTTTGTGATATGAAAAGACAGGTCTGACCTGCGAATCCCGCCTGTGTGGAGGAGTGCCAATGGACATCAAGCAAAGAATTGAAAAAGCAAATATGGAAGCCGTGGAGAGATTGACCTCCGGTCAACCTGTCCTGGTTGATATTGCCCCGGCGGGGGAGGTCATCCCCGGTATGCAGGGGAAAATGATCACCCATTCCGGGCCTCCCATCGAATGGTCACATATGTGCGGTGCGCAGCAAGGTGCGGTGATCGCCATGGTGATCTTCGAGGGCTGGGCGGATTCCGTTGAGTCTGCGCGTAAATTGTTGGATAAGGGTGATATCCGATTGGAGCCCAACCACCATCACAAAGCAGTCGGACCGATGGCTGGCACCATCTCCCCCTCCCTGCCGGTTTTCGTTGTGGAAAATAAAACCTTCGGTAACAGGGCATTCTGCCGAAACGTGGAAGGCAGGCAGCAATTTGGAGAGTATAGCCAGGATGCCATTGATGCGCTTCGTAAATGGCGGGATATTCAAGCGCCCGCATTGCGAAAGGCCCTCCAGCAAATGGGCGGACTTGATCTCAAACCAATCCTGACCAAGGCACTTACCATGGGGGATGAGCTTCATAACCGCCACAGCGCTGCATCCAGCCTTTTTGCAAATGCTTTCATGATGCCGCTTGCCGGTCTGGATCTTCCGAAATCCGAATTGTTCCCAACCCTTGGACTGCTGGTCAATCATGACCTGATCTTCCTTGGGTTGGCCATGGCAGCCGGGAAGGCCATCGCCGACCCCGCCTATGGCGTCGAGTGCAGCACCCTTGTCACCGCCATGTGCCGTAACGGGGTCGAGTTCGCCATCCGCGTGAGCGGACTGGGTGATGAATGGTTCACCGCTCCTGCCCCGGCCGTGGATGGATTATATGTAACCGGTTACTCAGATAAAGATGCCGGCTTGGATATGGGTGATTCTGCCATTACGGAGACGGTGGGATGGGGTGGTTTTGTCATCGGCGGCGCGCCCGGGATCCTCAGCCTGGTGGGCGGTACTCCGGAAGAAGCTCTTGCCTACACCAGGGAAATGAGAACGATCACCACTGCGGCTCATCCGGTTTACCGCATGCCCGCATTTGGATTCGAAGGCGCACCGATCGGGATCGATATTCGCAAGGTGGTGCAGAGCAGTGTCACGCCCATCATCGATACTGCTATAGCCCATAAGCTGCCCGGGTATCCCAAGATCGGCGCAGGAATGGTTCGCGCTCCACTGGAATGCTTCAAGAAAGCCCTGATCGCTTTCAGCCACAAGTATCAATAAAAAAGGATCTCATATGGCTTCCGGTTTTATCGTCCGCAAGAATCAGTATTACGACTCCCTCTTCCTGATGGGGGTGAACAAGCGTATTCTCGACCAGCCCGGGGTGACACAATCCGCCGTCCTGATGGGCAGCGATATGAATAAAGCCCTCCTGGTGGATATTGGATTGGACCTTGCCGGCCTGAAGGATGCCGGGCCAAATGACCTGGTGGTTGCGGTGATTGCTGATAACCAGCAGGTGGTCGATGAGACCCTGGGTCAATTTGACCAGATTCTCAATGCAGGGTCTGCTCCAAGGGCGAAAACCAAGCTCCACACCCTTCAGGATGGGATTGCCTCCCGTCCAAATGCCAACCTGGCTGTCATCTCTCTGCCCGGGGAATACGCCGCCGGAGAAGCCCGAAAGGCGATCGAATCCGGGCTGCATGTTTTTCTTTTCAGCGATAACGTCTCCATCGAAGATGAATTGGAATTGAAAAAATTGGCAGCCGGGAAAGGTCTGCTTGTGATGGGCCCGGATTGCGGGACCAGCCTGATCGGGGCAAAGGGATTGGTTTTGCCAACGCCGTCCGCAAGGGCAGGATTGGCGCAGTCGGGCCCGCCGGTACTGGGTTGCAGGAATTCACCTGCCAGGTGCATAACGCCGGGCAGGGTATTTCGCACGCCATTGGCACCGGCAGTCACGATCTATCCGATTCCATCGGGGGGTTGACCACCTTCGCCGCCCTGGAAGCGCTGGAAGCATGGATGCGGGCACCGAAGTGATCGCCGTGATCTCAAAACCGCCCGGATCGAAAACCCTTGAGAAAATGATCGAGCGGTTCAAAACCAGCCGCAAACCGGTGGTCGCCTGTTTTCTCGGGATCGAAACATCCAGGCTGGAAAAAACGGAGGGATTCTACCCCGCAGCCACCATCGATGGCGCGGTGGATATTTCCCTGAGGATGCTTGGGAGTGAGTTACCCAGCCTGAATGGTCATGATTGGGAAGAATTGCAGAGGTCGGAAAGTTCGGCGTGGTCGGGTGAGCAACGCTATTTACGCGGGTTGTTTGCAGGCGGGACCTTTTGTTATCAATCCCAGCAGATCATGCGCCAGGCAGGTTTGCAGGTATTTTCAAACTCCCCGCTTGACAAGAAATTCGGCCTGGAGCATCCCGAAAAGAGCCGTGAACACAGCGTGGTGGATATGGGTGATGATTTTTACACCCGTGGCCGGCCACACCCGATGATCGATGGCACCTGGCGCAGTCAGCGCATTCTATCCGAAGCCCGGGACCCATCGGTGGCGGTATTGCTCCTCGATTTCATTCTTGGACATAATGCTTCCCTCGACCCGGTCGGAGATCTTTTGGAGTCCATCATTGAAGCGAAAAGAATTGCCCGTGAGCGGGGTGGATTCCTAAGCGTGGTCGCCTCGATTTGCGGGACGGATGGGGATCTCCAGGATCTGGAACTGCAGATAAAAATGCTGCGCGAAGCCGGGGTCATCGTTTTTCAGAGCAACGCGAGTGCGGTTTCTTTCTGCACCGAGTTGATCAAAAGAAGGAAATAATCCTGATGGAAAATAACGTGGCGAACCTTCTCAATGAGCCCCTGGTGGCGATCAACCTCGGTTTATCCGGCTTTGCCGATAATCTGGAGGTTCAGGATGTCGAGGTGGTGCGGGTCGATTGGGCGCCTTCAGCCGGCGGCGACCAGGAAATGATCGATATCCTGGATACATTGCTGTAGGCAATCCGAAAAATAAAGCCGAAAAGCGGTTGGCAATGCTCTCCCGCGGGTTTATCCGGGGTGGACAACATTTAAACTAGCGGAGATCTACCGTCCATGCTTCCGGGCTTGCTTTTCCTGCTCCGCCAGGATGCCCATCACCTCGTCTGCGTACCTGCCCTGCTGCAGCAGATCAGCCATCAGCTTCATGGGTTTATCGATGTGCTTGAAGAAGTACTTGTACCCGGCGCACAGGTAATTCAAGCCCGGATCGCCATCCGGGGTGTGGATGAAGCGGTTGCGCGGGCACTCCCCGTAACAGGCAAACAGCACCTCACACTCGCGGCAGTATTTGGGCAGCGTATCAAATTTATCCCGCCCAAATTTGCGCTGCTGCGGGGAGGCGATCATTTCCACCATGTGCGTTTCCAGGATGTTTCCCAGCTTGAATCTTGGCTCGACGAAATGATCGCAGGAATACAGGTCGCCATTGTGCTCCATCGCCAGGGCGTCGCCGCAGGTCTTCTGGAAGATGCACATGCTTGGCTGACCCATCCAGCTGGCCAGTGAGACATCAAAGTTGATCACAAATATTTTGCCCACATCCTTGCGTACCCACTCGTCAAAGATCGCTGCCAAGAAGCGCCCGTATTGTTCCGGCTTGACCGTGCGCTCGGTCACCAGGTCGCCCGCCTGCGTGTATAGCGGCCGGTTTCCAGGGCGTTCCCCCCAGCCCTCATTCGCCAGGGGCAGCATCTCGGCGGTGGAGCGCTCCACGATGGGTATGAACTGCATGTACTGGGCTTTGATCTCATCGCGGAAATAGCGGTAGACCTCCAGGGGATGATCCGCATTGGCTGTGTTGACCGTAGTCAGGATGTTGACATCCACCTTGTGTTCATTGAGGATGTTCCAGGCTTTCAGCACGCGTTTGTGGGTGCCCTGCCCGCCCTTGTTCACCCGGTAGGTATCGTGCATTTCCTGGGTTCCATCCATGCTCAGCCCCACCAAAAAGTTGTTCTCCTTGAAGAAAGCCGCGAAAGCGTCATCCACCTTGATCCCGTTCGTCTGGATGTTATATGCGACCTGCTGCCGCGGGTGGCGATATTTTTTCACCAGCTCCACGGAGCGCTTGAAGAAATCCAACCCCATCAGGGTGGGCTCCCCGCCCTGCCAGGCGATGGTCACCTCGGGCTCCTGGTGGGCTTCCAGCAGCCCGCGGATATAGCCTTCCAGCACCTCATCCGTCATGCGGAAGCGGCTGTCGGGATAGAGCAATTCCTTGGAGAGAAAGAAACAGTATTTACAATCCAGGTTGCAGGTGGCGCCGGTGGGCTTGGCCAGCAGGTGGAATGCGCGGGGGGCATCCTTGGGGTAAGTTTTTGGGGGTGGGGGAAATTCAGCCAAGTTCGTTGCTCCTGTTTATGGATATCGGCGAAGGATCAGCCGATAACCTTCTTTGAAACATCCTGTTCTTGCCTTTGAAACGCTGCCAGTCCATGCGGCGGCGATTGTGGTCGGCATTCCGGTTTAATGCTGTTCCTCCGGGTGCACCCCAGTGGTAAGCGTGGATGCCATGCCCTCGGGAACGATCGCCAGCGCCACGGTCAAACCCGACATAAGATCCGGTAAGGGCGTCGCGCGCTTCAATTATAGGCTGTGGGTCATCGCTGGGGTTGACTCCTCATAAAGATGCTCCGAAAATGATTCCGGTTGTTCTATTGTAAGGGGAAATCATCCAAACCGCGGTTACGGAGAGGATTGGTGATCGGAAGCAATCAAACGCTGGATCGATCAGGTAGTGATCGGGTTTTTGCAGGATGCCGGCAGGGTGATGGCCGGGTTGGTGTTCACACCTGTAAGCTGGACGCTGACATCAAAATTCCCTTCGAAACCCAGAGGCGCGAATGTGCCGCTGAAATTATTATGGAAGGCAACCGGGTAGAGCTCTTTTGAATCCACATACAGATCTGCATCCCCTGCGTCCCACAGCGCATCTCCGAAGGCTTTCAGTTTTGGATCGCTGCTCTTTTTGGCAGCTGCCAGAAAGGCGTCGCCATTCAGCAGATAGTGATTGAGCGCCTGGCTGTTGTAGGTTTCCTGGCCGATCAGTTTCCCGCGGGCAACATCCCGGTTGGTGAGCATGCTCATCAGCCCCTGCGGACTAAACTCATTCAGCGCTTCCGTAGCTGCAGGATCGGAGGGTTTCACGCACACCGGGATCAGGCTGTTGATGACAATATAGCTGCCGGTGGGTACTTTATAAATATCTACACTGGATGGCGTGAACAACCCCACCACCGAACCTCCCATTTGGGCAGCTATGGTACCAAGGAGACTGCCGGTCACCGTGATCTTGCTCTGACCCTGGGAGTTGGTGGCGATAACAGCGTTGAGATCCCCATCGACTTTTTCGCTGTTGATCAACCCGTTGGCATTGATCTTGGCTGTGGCTGTTAAAGAACTAAGGCCCGCGATGGGTTTGACCGGTATCGGCTGTCCAGCGGGAGGTGTGGGGATTTGCGTGGCTGCTCCAAAGGCGAGAAGCGGGGAAGTTGAATATGCGATTCTGGTTCCCAGGAACAGGAAGGCTGCAATCGCGAGGGTGAAAACAATACCGAAACCGAATGATCTTCTATTGATGTTCATACAATCTTCCTTTTGCCAAATCCATAGTCCAGGCGTAATTGATTCCGATAACCCGCATGGTAAAGGTCTATCGGGGAGATCAGCGAGGCTGCCCAAGCAGCCTCGCTGTAGAAAACTGGGAATTTCCCGATTACTGCGCGGGGGTAGCGGGAGGCGCAGGGGGGGGGGCCTGTGGAGGAACAGAACCCGGGTAGCCCTGGGGGATCTTATCCCGGTTTGCAGCGCCGGCAACCGCCATGGAGGAAAGATCAACCACCACCGCCAGGATGAGCCAAAGCCAGTCGATCCCAGAAATTGTGCGGGTGGCGCCATTGGTGATCAGGATCAGGTACATCAGCGTGGTGAAGGGCAGGATCAGGAAGCCCAGGCAGGGCCAGATCCACGAGCCGAAGGCGGCGTCGAAGGCAACCGGGCGGGCGATCCAGGCGAAGAGTAAAAACAGCCTGGAAAAGCCGGTGACAGCAGCGGTCAAACAACCTGAATTATTTTTCTGCATTTTAATTCTCCTTTTGATCGTTCCCGGAAACCCCGGGGAGATCCATTAATTGAGCGATGCCCCGCAGGCAAGCGAAAACCCGCAGGGCATGCGTGAAACCTTAAACGCTTCCCGGCATGCCTTCGGCAGGCTGGACCTTGCGCAGCTTCCCGGTCTGATCCACAACCCAATCGCTGGCCTGATCGTAGGATTCCTTCAGGTAGTGCCCCGAAGCCGCCGCGCGATCACGGATCTCCCCGCGCATTTCCTCGCCCGAGACGGGAGCGAGCAGCAGGGCGGTGAGTCCACCGACCAGCACTCCCCCAAAGAAGCCAATGCCAAGCCCAAGAAGTAGATCTTTTTTCATGTGATACACATCCTTTCCGAATAGATAATTTTTTATATTCTCCAATCCGAAATCGCCTTCTGGATTTCGGTACTTCCCTACTGCCGGGCCATAGCGATTCGGAACCGCTCCTCGGGATCGATGAAGTGGTCGTTATCATCCTTGCCCACATCCAGCTGCACCCAATTTATCTTCCCGTTGAACTTGCTGTCTTTTGTGCTGTAATCAGGCGTCACCGGTGTACCGGACTCGTAACCAATATCCGTTGTCTCGTCAGCCGAGAAGATCATTGCCTGCGTGGCTGCCACCCGGCCTTTGCCGACTTCTTTGCCGTCATAGAAAAGGGTAACGTTGCCGCCCTTGGCCAGGCCGCCGCCATCATAAGCGAACTCCATGCGCACCTGGTGCTTGCCCTGCGGGATCGCAACTGTCGCCTCGGTCGGGAATTGGTGGATACCCAGGACGTTGTAGGTGAACTTGAGCTTGCCATCCTTGGCATACACGCTCCACCCGCCAAACCTGCCGCCCTGCGCGATGATGACGCCGTTGGCTGGTTTGCTGCCAATCTCAACATCGGCGGTGATGGAGAATGATTTGTTCTTGATGCTGATCACGCTGTTCTCTGAAAGGCGGCCCATGCCGGGGAAGAACAACTGCGTGTTGCCCTGGATCAGTGTCGGCCGACCGGCAGAGTGAGGATCGATTCTTTCAACCTGACGATCGTCCAACGGGAGAGCGTTGTACTTGACGGCCTCGATCAGGAACTGCCGCTGCAGCTTGGCCAGCATGGCTGGGTTCTCCTTGGAGAGGTCACGCGCCTGCGACCAATCCTTACTGCCGTCATATAACTCCCAAGTGTCATCGTCGAAAGCGACCATCTTCTGCCCGACCATCTGCCAGGGTATGCGATGCTTGGTGACAGCGCTCCAGCCCTTGTAATAAATACCGCGGTTGCCAAACATCTCAAAGTACTGCACGTCGTGGCGTTCGGGTTCAGCAGCCTGGTTGAAGCTGTAGATCATGCTGGTGCCTTCCATCGGTGATTGGGTCACCCCGTTGACCGAGGCCGGCTCGGGAATGCCCGCCGCTTCCAGGATCGTGGGGGCAACATCGATCACATGGCTGAACTGGTTGCGCAGGCCGCCCTTCTCCTTGATGCCCTTGGGCCAGTGCACGATCGTGCCGTTACGGGTGCCGCCCCAGTGGGAAGCAACCTGCTTTGTCCATTGATATGGTGTATCCATCGCCCAGGCCCAACCCACAGCATAGTGGTTGTAGGACTCGGGTGAACCGAACTCGTCCATCTTGGAAAGCATGAACTCCGGTGTTTCCAGGGCGGCCATGCCGTTGAAGTTCGCCATCTCATTGAAGGCGCCGTTCAAGGTCCCTTCGGCACTCGCCCCGTTATCGCCGATGATCACGTAGATCAGGGTGTCTTCCAGGATGCCTAGATCTGCAATTGCGTCGATCACCCGTCCGGTATGATAGTCGGTATGCTCGAGGAACCCGGCATAGACTTCCATCTCGCGCTCCAGCACCGGCTTGAGCTGCGCGGGCATATCATCCCAGGCAGGGATCTCGGCATGGCGTTTGGTCAGTTCGCAGTCCTGCGGGATCACACCCAGTTCTTTCTGTTTCTTGAAGGTGATCTCGCGCTGCTTATCCCAGCCGTGGGCGAATTTGCCTTTATATTTATCCGCCCATTCCTTTGGCACATGGTGGGGGGCATGCGTGGCACCTGGCGAGAAGTACATGAAGAAGGGTTTATCCGGCATCAGCGCTTTCTGCTGGCGGATCCAATTTACTGCATGGTCAGCCAGGTCTTCGGTGAGGTGATAGCCTTCTTCGGGGGTCCTGGGTGGTTCGATCGGGGTCGTACCCTCATACAGCGCAGGGTCCCACTGGTTGTTCTCGCCGCCAATAAAGCCGTAGAAGTATTCGAAGCCGCCGCCTCCGGCAGGCCAGTGCTCGAAGGGTCCCATCGGGCTGGATTCCCACACCGGCACTTCATGGCACTTGCCAAGCATGGCCGTGGAATAGCCGTTCAGTTTCAGGGTCAGCGCAACCGGCGCCTTGGTATTGGGTCGCAGCGAGCTTTGACCGGGAGCCGCGGTGGCGGTTTCGGTGATGTTGCCCATGCCGACGGAGTGGTGGTTGCGGCCGGTCATCAGCGCCTGGCGTGTGGGGGCGCACAGGGCACAGGTGTGGAAGCGGTTGTATTTCAATCCCCCAGCAGCCAGCTTCTCAAAGTTTGGCGTGTAGGCCGGGCCGCCAAAAGCGCTGGACGCGCCAAAACCAACATCATCGAGCAGGACGACCAAAACATTTGGCGCTCCCGCTGGCGGTCGCAGCGGTTCGATGGGTGGAAACCTGGTATCCGGGTCTTTGGCATCATACGTGGTCAATCCAGGTTTGGGTACTTCGGGGATGGGCAGTTGCGCCCGTAAGTGCCGATCTGGTTGGTTTGTCATTTTTTTCTCCTTTTCCTGTGGTCCAAAAATCGCTATATAAATATACTGCTTCAAAATGAATTTTACTTTAGTTGACTACGCCTGCGAATCGATATTTATGGATTGTGTGAGTTCAACATTTTTTTAGTGGGACCTTTTTGCAGGGACGGTGGATTCCGCTTTTCCAAAATGATCGCTGTTGCAATTCGCTGCTCCCATCTTCTCCCCGGATAATCTCTCTATTCAAACACCGTTTTCCAGTCATTCTTCATGCTGACCACGATCCAACCAGCTTGCTTGGCAAGCTGCAGCGCCTTTTCCGAGCCACTGTCATAGGCATACTCGCGTTCGGCATCATCATGGTGCACCAAGAGAGCAAGGGAAGGTCCCTTATGCCCTCGAGTGTACTGGAGCATATGGATATCACCGTCGGAATTCCCAGCAGCCATGACCGGACGCCGGCCGATGGCACGATGAATGTGCGGTGGCTTGCCCGGACCATCATCGATGGGCTGTTCGACCTCCTTCGTTCGCAGCACCTGGGGTACCCCCTGGGCATCTTCAGCATATTTGAAATTTACGGTGCTCCCAATGACCATGCTTCGGGGAATGTTATAGATCTCCTCGCAGACAGCGCGGATAAAATCACGCCCGCCGCCAGAGGTTATATAGACTTGAAAACCGCTCTCCTGCAAAAAATGGACAAGTTCCACCATCGGTTTGTAGGTTAATTGTTTATATACTTTTTTGAACCGGGGATCTTGTGCGTTGGACAGGAATTCCTGCACCTCCGCCATAAACGCTTCGACGGTAACCCCTTCCAATACTTCAGTCAAACCGGAAACCAGGATAAACAAACCTGAAGGATCCCCTTTGGTGTAATCCGCCGCGACCTTCCCCAGCCAGGCCATATCCTTCTCGTAAACGGCTTTGAACGGCTGTCGGTCACGCAGTTCGGGTTTTTCCACCGCTGCTTTACCAATAGCCTGCAGTCCATGTTGGAGCTGGATGTAGAGAGGTTTCTCCAGCCAGAGTGTCCCATCGTTATCGAAAGTTACAATTCGATCGGCGGGTGGCACATATGTTGGGCTGTCTGCCGTGGTAACTTTCTTTACAAAATCCAGAATAGCACTTTTTGATTTCCCATCATTCCAGGTAGGTAGATTCTCGCTCATTTATTTACCCTATTATTACGGTGTAACAGGATCTTTATCCTGCACTCTCGCGCCCAGCCGTTTGGCAGTTGGCAGCAGGATCAGCAGCAGCAGAATGGCGCCGACGAGTACGAATGAAAGAGTATTCGTGCCGGAAAAATTGGCGGCAGCAACAACAATGGCTGCCGAGACGTTGCGCTGGGCTGTACCCAGGCCCATCACGCTGCGGTTGCCTGCATCCCGCCCGCCAAAGAGGAAACCGATCAGGAAACATCCGATGATGAACAGGATCAACGCCAGGATGCCGCCCGTGCCGATAAAGCTGATGATGCTGGAAAGATTCAACCCCAATCCAACCACCAACAGGACGAGCATCGCCAGGCTGGATACTTTCGCCATCAGAGGCTGGTAGGTTGCAGCGGTATCCGGGGAGTGCGATTTAATCAGCAGGCCGATCGCCAGCGGGATGAGCATCAGCACAATGAGCGATTCCGCGATCTGCCATGGATTGACGGAGACACCAGGCAGGAGGAGCGGGAGGACCAGGGGCATGTAGATGATGGTCACGACCATCAGCAGCACCATCAACCCCACTCCAAAAGCGACATTCCCTTTGGCGCCCACCACAAGCTTGGGCAGGAAAGGCGCGCCGGCTGCGGTGGAAAGAACGATCAAACCCACTCTCAACGATTGTTCCAGTGGGATCACCATCAGGATCAAGTACGCCAGCAGCGGCACGAGTACAAAATTGGCCAATAACGCCAAAACCACCAGGCGGATATTCTTAAGCGGCTGGACGATCTGCGTCATGGTAAGGTTCAAACCCATCGCCAGCATGCTGGTGACCACAAACAGCAACCCGGCTATCTTGGCGATGGTTTCAAAAAATTCTATGAGTGTCATAATATCTCCTTCGATCTTCTCGCCTTAATTTTGAACGGGTGCAGATCACTTACAAGTGACCTGCACCCCTGGATACATCTTAACCTGTTTCTTTCTGATCAGTCTCTTGCGTAAGCTCCCTGAGCCTCCAACTCGAGGTCGCGGTATTCTTCATTCCCGACATAGACTTCTACAAAAAGGATCTTCCCGCCTTTGAACTTCCCGGGGGCTTTATATTCCTTACTGACCGCATCAGCACTATCGTACCCAATGCACAAGCCATCACCACAAAGGGTGAACTTGCCCACCTGCGCACGCATCGGTCCTTCGGCTACAACTTTATCATTTACATAGAGTTTGGCCTTACCGATTGATTCATGGAACTTGCCCATGCTCTCGCGGACGAACTCCATTCCCAGCGTATATTTACCGGGCTTGAGTTCGCCGGAGATGAACTGCTGTTCAGGGGGAATACCCAGGAAGTTGTAGACGTAATATAGCTTCTTGTCCTTGATGAACAGCGAGTGACCACCGAAGCGTGAACCATGGGCGAAAATCACCCCGGAACAGTTAGGGTCGGTGATCTCAACATCCGCCAGAATCTTGTAAGAGCGGCCGCGCACGTTGGCAGCGACCCCTTCCGGAACTGCAACCGCGCCGGGGTAATAGGTATACCGGTCTCGAGGCGATTCTTCTGATGGCCGCGGCAGGGTGAGTTGCACCAGGGGTGAGCGGTCGTCGATGGGTAGCACATTATTCTTCTTCGCCTCTTCAAACCAGACATTAACGAGTTCCTTCACTTTCTCAGGGTTTTCACTGGCTAAATCTTTTGACTCCGAGCGGTCAACGTCCACGTGATAAAGCTCCCAACGATCATCCTCAAAGTGGCCTTTATCCGTCAGAGGAGCATGTACCGCGGCTGCTCTCCAGCCATCCTTCCAGATTCCGCGCGTCCCCAACATGGAATAATACTGAACCTTTTTCTGTGTGGGTCCATCCGGTTTTGTCTCAAAGCTGTAACGCATCGAGACACCCGAAAGCGGGTACTGTTCGACACCCTTATAAACCTTGGGCATCTCCAAGCCGCAAACTTCCAGGATGGTCGGGACAATATCGGTGGAATGGTGATATTGATTCCGGACCTCTCCGCGTGCCTTGATGCCCTTGGGCCAGGAGATGACCATTGGGTCGCAGGTACCACCCGAATATTCAGAGTAACGCTTGAACATCTTGAAAGGCGTCGAAAAAGCAACCGCCCATCCGGTTGGAATGTGCTCGTAGGTATCCGGGCTGCCCAGCTTGTCGAGAAGCTTCAGGTTTTCAGCAAGGTCATCAGGAAAACCATTAAAGAATTTATTCTCGTTGACCGATCCGTTGGGTGTTCCCTCTCCCGAGGCGCCGTTATCGGCTGCATAAAAGATGAGGGTGTTATCAAGCTGACCGGTCTCTTCCAGGTAGTCGATGATGCGCCCAGCCTGGGCGTCGGTATATTCCGAGAACCCTGCGTAAACTTCTGCCAACCGGCAGAACAATTTTTTCTCATCAGCGTTGAGTGAATTCCAGGGACGCACCGCGTCCGCAGGGTTGGCCTGGTCGGAAGGCATGGGATTGATCGGGGTAAGCGTGGTACCTTTGGGTAGAACTCCCTTCTCGATCATACGGGGCAGCACCCACTCGCGGTAAGCTTCATAGCCATCATCGAATTTTCCCTTGTACTTGTCGATATATTCCTGCGGGCAATGATGAGGTGCATGATTGGCACCGGGGCACCACCACATGAACCACGGTTTGGAAGGGTTGCTGGCTTTCTGGTTCTTGAGCATTTCGATAGCCTTGTCAGCCAGGTCTTTGGAGAGGTGATAGCCCTCTTCCGGGGTGTATGGTTGTTCGATGAAGTGATTATCTTCCACCAGGTCAGGGTACCAGTTGTTAGTCTCGCCACCCAAAAAACCATAGAACCGGTCAAAGCCTTTATTCAGTGGCCAAAGTTTACGGCTCGCGCCTGGCGCAACGTCTGTCTCAGCAACATCATGGTTTTTGCCCAGCCAGAAGGTACTCCAGCCACCATCTTGAAGGATCTGACCTACAGTAGCTGCTTCATCAGGCAGTCGTCCGGAGGCGCCTGGGAATCCGTTGGCTCCCTCGGTGATCGCAGCCATACCGCAAAGATGGTGGTTTCGTCCGGTGAGGATTGTGGCACGAGTTGGTGAGCACAGCGCTGTTGTGTGCCACTGGGAGTACATCAATCCTTTATCTGCCAGTTTCTGCAGGGTGGGCATATTGACCCGGCCACCGAACGGCGACCACATCGCCAAACCTGTGTCATCGTAAAGGATGAACAAAATATTTGGCGCGCCTTCCGGAGCCCTGGTTGGAGTAAACGGTCCCCAATCAGGAGTCGATTTGCGGATGTCCAGGTCAATGACGCCTTTAAATTGTTTTGTAGCCATATTCATTCTCTCCTTTTTCGTATTAATTCTCTTGAATTGTTTTTAATGAGTAACGTTTACTCATATTTTGGTTCCCAACCAGGTTCCATTTTTTCCTTTAGAGATTCACGTGGCTTAACCTCACCCTTCACCTCGGCAGGGATACGAGGCAACGGCTCCTCCCAGGCAAACCACAGGGCTGCCACACGGAAGAGGAATCCAATGGCAAAGGCGATCAGGGTCGAAGGCCAGATGGATAGGCCAAAATACTTTTCACAGATGAGGTAAGCGATCGAAGTCAGGACAGCCGTCCCCACGAACCACTCCGACCGGCGGAACTGCGGGGCAGTTTTTTCGGCGGTGATATCGATCAGGTACCGCCCGGCGGTAGGACCAACGATTCCGACAAGTACAGCGCCAATATCCGGCAAGCCCGCGGCCAGGGCAGCGCTCACCCCCATGCAGGCATACCAGGGCAGCGAGAAAGCGGTCATGAACTGGTAGAAAGTTTCGCGGAATTTCTGCCCACCCTTGAAGGAAATCAGCATTCCCACGAGCGCGGCCAGGATGCACAGGATGAGGTACCAGGGGTTCGTCAGCGCACCCGGGATTTTGTTCAGCAGAACATCGCGCGAAACACCGCCGCCGATGCCGCCGAAGATCGCCAGGATGATGATGCCCACGATCGTCCACTGGCGTCCCTTGTAATAATCCGGTCGCTGGGCCAGCAGAGCCCCGTTCAGGGCGTTGGTGGTGGCCGCGATCAGGTCGATGATCACAAAGCTGCCTACCGAGAGGAAGGAAACGAGATAGGTCCATTCTGATCCAATGTTCATATTATTTACTCCATAAAGATGAGATTTGGATCAGGCATGGCAGGTTTATGACCTGCCATGCCTGTCTTTCCTTTTTTGTTGTTGTTAGGATTTGACAGCATTATCCTGCTGGTGATACTCCTCAAGCAGGGTACGCTCCTTCTCCGCCTTCGGGAAAATGAAGAACACCAGGGCAGCGCCAAGCAGCACGGCGAGGATCCCGGCTATATAGGCACTTTGATCGCCGGCCAGGAAGGAGGATTTTGCCGCAGCTGTGATCTGGGTGGCGTACTGCGGGTATTCAGCTGCCACGGTCTGAGCGCCAGCGTAGGACATGGTCAGTCCGCTGATGGCGGCGGGGGGAGCTCTCCGCCCCTGCCGGGGTTGCGGCGATCGCGGCGGACATCGAAGCCGCGTAACCAGCCGCCAGGAGCGCGCCAAAGAGCGCGGTAAAGATTGCGCCGCCCAGGTCGCGCTGTAGATCGGCCGTACCGGAAGCCATGCCGGCTTTAATGGCCGGAACCGACCCGGTGAGCGAACGTGACGCTGGGGTCCCGGATAGGCCGATCCCAACCCCGACGAACATGAATGCGATCACCACCACCCAGAAGGAGGTGCCTTCCCCCCAGAAGAACAGCATGATCAGGAAAGCGATCAGGATAAAAACATAGCCGCGCAGGAGCGTGGCACGCGAGCCGATCGATTCCACCATCTTTGCCGAGCGCGGCGCAGCCAGGATCATCATCGCTCCCGCAAAAATCGGTGGCAGGGCAGATTGTATTGTCCCAAAACCTAGTACATCCTGCATGTACTGTTGGCCGACGAACATGGCGCCCATCAGCGAGCCGAAGATGATGATCCCTGCAACCGCCGCCACCCAGAACGTCGGACGGGCTGCATACTTGAGATCATACAGCGGGAATTTGGCGCGGCGCTGACGGATGATAAAAACCACCGCTGAAATCATAGCAACGACCAGCAACTCAATAGCCACAGTCTTGTATTGCGCCATGGTGATGAAGTTGATCGCGAGCACAAATGACCCGACTAGGATCACTGAGAGGATGCCGCCAAAGTTATCCACCTTCTCGGTGGTCTCATTGACGTGGGCAGGAATATTGCGCAGTGCCAGGAATACTGCCACCGCCGCGAGCGGGATTACAATGAAGAAAACCCAGGGCCAGGTTGCAAAATGCAGGATCACGCCAGCTAATAGAGGTCCCGAAACCGAGATGGCGCCACCCAGCGCAGCCCACATGGCGATCGCGCGTGTCCGGGCTTCCCCCGGTCCCCATAAGGCTGCGATCAAGGCCAGGGTGGTGGGGTAGGCCATCCCCGCCGCGAACCCGCCGAAAAGGCGCCCCACAAACAGGACCTGGATCGTGGGGGCAAACCCACTGATGAGTGCGGCGGGGATCGCGAGCGCAACACCCAGGATCGCCATCATCTTGCGGCCGTAGCGGTCACCCAGAGCACCGAGCCAGAGGACGGAGCAGGCTAGTCCGAGGGAATAGGCCACAGCCACCAGATTTAGCTCGATCTGGGAAGCATTGAAATATGCCCCAATTGATGGCAGGGCAACATTGGCCATCGCCAGCGGGAGGTTTGCCACCGACGCAACAATGACCAGCGTAAACAGGATCTTCATCGCATTGGGAGGGGCGCCGGGTCCTTCCACAGGTCGGGGTTTTGCTGTAGCAGTAGTCATGGGTCATTACTCCTTTCAAGCAAGCCATTAATTATTATATTTATCATTCCATTAGGATTATTTTAGGATTATTTGTTGGATTATTCATCCGCAGATTGTTGATTTTTTCATCAAAAAGGATATATGCTTTAAATATCATCCGTGCAGGATAGATCATTCACCGGGCTGATATTTCAACAGGCTGCTCTTTCCTCAGGGTGATAAATCGTCAATAATATGGTAAGAATTTATTCGGAAGGAATGGGGAAGGTCATGCTTAACGATTTCTTTCAAAGGAAGAAGTTCATTCGATATATCCCGAGCATTGGTTGGTTGCGAACCTACCAGCGCGCATGGCTGCGGGATGATCTTGTCTCCGGGTTGGTGGTCGGGATGATCATGATCCCGGTCGCAATGTCCTACGCCCAGATGGCAGGTGTCCCACCCCAGGCGGGGCTTTATTCGGCGATCGTGGGAATGACTGCCTACGCCCTGCTGGCAACCAGCCGCCACATGAAGGTCACCACCAGCTCCACCATGTCGATCATGTCGCTGGCGGTTGTCGCACCCCTGGCGGCCGGAGACCCTGCTGCCCTGATGGCGCTGACCTCCGCTCTGGCGATCACCGTGGGGGTCATCCTGCTGGTTCTTTCCCTGCTTAAACTGGGCTTCATCTCCGATTTCCTGGCCAAATCGGTGATGACCGGTTATGTGTTCGGGGTTGCCTGCCTCATCGCGGTGAGCCAGCTTCCCAAGGTATTCGGGGTATCCGGCGGCAGCGGGAGTTTCTTCCAGCAGATGGGGCAGCTGATATCCCAACTTCCCGAGACCAATATTTACTCCCTGATGCTCGGGGTGGGAACGATCGTCCTCGTCTTTGCCATAAAACGCTACTTTCCGCTTGTTCCCGGTGGGCTGATCGCGTTGATCCTCGGGATCGTGATCACAACTTATTTCGATCTAAATGCCCTTTATGGTGTTTCCATCGTCGGCACAATTCCAACCGGTATGCCCGTCCCGGGTATCCCCAATATTAATCTAAATACGATCCCTTTCCTGATTGGAGGCGCAATGGGGATCGTGTTCCTGGCAGCCGGGGAAACGCTCGGTACCGCCCGCTCTTTCGCGGCAAAATATCATTACGAAATCGACTCCGATCAGGAACTGTTGGCTATGGGTGCGGCCAATATTACTTCGGGTCTTTTCCGCGGGATCACCATTGATATGAGCCTTTCCAACACCGCCAGCGGTGAAGATGCGGGTGAGCGCACCCAGCTTTCTTCGCTGGTGAGCGCAGGCTTGATCCTGCTGGTGGTTCTATTTCTGGCACCGCTGCTTACAAATCTTCCCACGTGCCGTCCTGGGCGCCATTGTCCTGAGCTCCATCGTGGGTTTATTCAACGTGGCGGAGATCAAACGCTATTATTCCCAGCGCAAGACGGATTTTTACCTCGCTCTCACCGCCCTTATCGGCGTGATCTCCTCGGATGTGATGACGGGTTTGATGATCGCTGTTTTGCTCTCGGTGGTGATGCTGCTTTACCGTGCCAGCCGGCCGTATATCGCGACGCTGGGCAGACGGCCTGGCTCTCCCGGCGAATACGGAGATATCAGCCGCAACAAGGAAGCAGAACTGATCCCGGGGCTGGTGATACTGCGCCTGGATGCGCCTTTGTATTTCTTCAATGCGAACGTCGCCCGCACCCAGATTCTTGGTCAGACAAAAGAAAATCCCCCAAAGGCAATCCTGCTGGACCTGGGCGCCAGCGCCGATCTGGATATCGGTACCTCCGATATGCTGACGGCTCTGATCAGTGATCTGCGCCAGGTGGGAATCGATATGTTTTTTTCCCAGGTACGCAGTTCGGTCCGTGACCGCATGCGTCTGACCGGGTTGTTAGCCCATATCGGCGATGATCACATTTTTGCAAGCGTCGATTCAGCCGTGAAATCATTTGAGTCGTCGCAAAAACCCAAGCGGAAAATGAAGAAAACACCCTCGGACGGTGAAGCTCAGAAGTTGCCCAATGCGTGAAAGAAATATCCTACCGATCCATCCGGTATAGGACCAGGTAGGTCAAGGGAATCATTTCGACATTTAGAAAACCGGCGCGTTTCGACAGGGAAATCACCTCGTCGGTGTCCAACCGGTGGTCGGGTGGTGGACCGAACTCCTGCTGTTCTTTAGGCCACTCCAACACAGCCAACCTGCGGCTGGTGACCCGGTGAGCCTCTGCCAGCGCTGCGGAAATATCATCGGTCTCGTGCAGTAGTAAGCCCATGAAAACCAGGTCGAAGGAGTCCATCCCCAAAGGGCAGCGCTTCGGCCACGCCTTCCTGAAAATCGGCTGCCGGGACAAACTGCCGCGCGACCGGGAGCATTTCCGGGTTGGCATCCAGCCCGGTCACTGCCAGCCCCTCGCCGGGCGAATTCCTCAGCAACAAGCCCGGACCCGGTGCCAATATCCAGAACAGCTTCGGGATGATCGGAATCCTTCCAGGGAAAGGTCGATCACCCGCGGCACTTCCATTCGTCGCCACCCGCTCCGGGTCGCGCAGACGTTCGATCTCGCGGTTGAATCTTCGTTCGTGCATGGTGATTCACAGGTTCCGGGAGGCTTCGTCCAGCCTGGCAAGCTCGTCGGCTGAGAGGATGAATTTCATGGTTCCGGCAGCTTCCTGCGCCTGGTAGACCTTTGTCGCGCCGGGGATGGTCACCACCGTATCCCCCGCAAAATTGATCACCCAGTTCAGCGCCACCTGGCCGATGGTGGCGTTATGGTTCTCAGCCATCTCGTCCATAATGGCGATCAGCGGACGGGTGCGCTCGATCCCGCGCTTCAGGGATGTTCTCCATATCCAGCTCTTCTGTTCCAGCGCTTCCGGGTGCTTGTGATACTTCCCGGTCAGGAGCCCCCTTTCCAGCGGGGTGTAGGCAATGATGGTCACACCCAGTTCCTTTGCTGTTTCCAATACCCCGTTCTTTTCAATATCCCGGTGGAGGAGGCTGAAATACACCTGGTTGACCGCCAGGGGCAGCCCGCGTTTGGCCAGGGCGGCGTGTGCGCGGCGCATTCGTTCCGCGCTGAAATTGCTCACCCCCACCGAGCGGATCTTGCCCGCTTCCACCAGGTCCGCCATCGCGTTCATCTCCTCTTCCGGAGAGGAAAAACTCATGGGCTGGTGGATCATAAAATTACTGATACTGTACCCACCCAGGAATCGAAGGCGGTCCTCCACGCTGATGGGGATATTTTTTGCTGTTCTCAGGAAGGGCCGCCATTTGGTCGTAATGAGCACTTCCTTATCATTCTTTCCGGCGGCCTTTCAAGCCATCGGCAAGGGATCTTTCCGAAACACCGTTGCCGTACATTTCTGCGGTATCAAACCAATTGATGCCGCCATCCAGGGCGGCCTTCACGATCTCGCTTCTTTTCCTCCTGCGGTATGACCGGAAACACCTTGCCGAGCAGCCCCCCTCCCGCCGGACATTTCCATCATCCCCAGCCCGATCGGGGTGATCTGCATGGTTGTTTTTCCAAGGCTGCGTAATGGTGTTGCAAGTTTCATAATGATTGACCCTTCTGTTTTTTCAAAGTCGAGGATGGATTATACTCTTGGCTGCATCAACAGTTTTGATGTGTGAAAGGTTGCAAATGATACAGTTATTCAACGATATGCAAACGCTGGTGAAGAAGGGGGAGATATTTGCCCTCGCCACCGTGATCGACCGCAGTGGTTCTGCTCCCCGCTCCACCGGCGCGAAAATGCTGGTACGGCAGGATGGCGGGATCGCCGGAACGGTTGGCGGCGGTATCCTGGAAGCGAATGTACAGGCGCTGGCAGCGCGGGTGATCCGCGAGCGCCGCGCGCTGGTGGAAGGCTTCCAGTTCAGCGGCAGGGATGCAGCTTCAATGGACGCGATCTGCGGCGGACAGGTGGAGGTGCTGGTGGAATGGGTTGATCCGGGCGAAAAACAATCCGCGGAAGTGATCGCAGGATTGCACGACGCCCTGCAGGGGCAGCACAAGGCCTGGTTGGTCACGGCCTTCGATCCGCAGGCGGCAGCCACCACCCACGCCCTGGTGGATGACAATGGCATCATCGGCCGCTTACCTGGAGAGATTTCGATTGAGAATATCAAAAGCGTGCGCACCCCCCGGCAAATGCCTGCGGGGGAATTCACTGTGATCATCGAACCATTGAACATTTCCGGATCCGCGCTGATCTTCGGTGCCGGGCACGTCTCCCGCAGCCTGGCGGAATTCACCAAAGCGGTGGGTTTTCGCACGGTGATCATCGATGACCGCCCCGAGTTTGCCAGCCGCGATCGCTTCCCCGAGGCGGACAAGATCATTGTGTTGGAAAACTTTGAGAATCTGCTACAAAGGTGGAGGTCAATGGGGAAAGTTACGCCGTGATCGTCACCCGCGGGCATCTGAACGACCAGGCCGTCCTCGAGCAGCTGCTGCGCTCTCCGGCTGCCTATATCGGCATGATCGGCAGCCGGCGGAAATGCGAGCTGATCTTCCAGGACCTGCGCCAAAAAGGGTATTCTGAAGAAGATATCAAGCGGGTGCACGCTCCCATTGGCATCCCCATCCAGGCAGAGACGCCGGAGGAGATCGGCGTCAGCATCGCGGCGGAGATGATCCGCGAGCGGGCTGTGCTTCTGACCAAACCACAGCTATGAAATTTAAGCTCGATCACTTCGGCATGCTGGCCTCCAGCTACGAGCGCTTCATTACTGTAAGCGTTCCGACCAGATTACTGGAGCTGCTCGATCCCCCACCTGATGGCGCCATCCTGGATGCCGGCGGCGGCACAGGCCGTGTGGCGCAATTTTTGGCCGGTAGATCGCACCTGACGGTGATCGCCGACACCTCGGAAAAAATGCTGCGTGAGGCGCAGAAGAAAAGCGGCGTGCGCTGCGCCCGGTCTCCGGCGGAAGTGCTGCCCTTCCCCGGCGGAACGTTTGACCGGGTGACCATTGTCGATGCGCTGCACCACGTCGCGGATCAGCGGGCAACGGCAGCCGAGCTCTGGCGGGTGCTCAAACCTGGCGGCCGGATCGTGATCGAGGAGCCGGACATTCGCACCTTCTCGGTGAAGTTGATCGCCCTGGGCGAAACCCTTCTCCTTATGGGCAGCCATTTTCTATCCCCGGAGCAGATCGCCGCTCTTTTTCCAGCAGGGCAAACCCGGGTGGAAGCCCAGGAAGCAACCGCGTGGGTTGTGGTTGATAAGTAGATTTGGAAAAATAAACTTTGAAAAGTGACCTGGCGGTAACTACAAATCCGCCAGGTTTTTTCATCGCTCATTCCTCCTGGCTTTCCCGCCAGAACCGGGTTGATTCGGGGTTTGTATCGTCGATTGCAGCCGGATGTACCTCTGGCCTGATCCGGTTACCGGCCTGCTTCCAAAGCTCCGCGGCCAGGCTGGAGGGATGGCAATCCACCCCATGGCTTTGGAAGTACGAACACAGACGGGCGATATCGCGCTGGAAGATTCGATAGGCAGCCGGATGCCGTCGGGTGAAGATCACCTGGGGAAAATCGATCAGGGTGACCTGACCCTTCCAGAACAGGACGTTGTAGGCGGAGAGATCGCCATGCACCAGACCAAGTTGCAGCATGAGGCGAATATTTCCGAGGACTTGGTCGAATACCTGCTCCGCCTCAGCGGAATCCATATCCATCGTGTTGAGCGTCGGCGCAGCGAAGGATTCATCACCAATGTAATCCATCAGGATGGCATTGTGGCTGGTTTCGTATGGCCTGGGAACGGCTGCACCGGCTTTAAAAAGGCGATCGAGGGTCTGGTATTCGTGCATGATCCAGGATTGGTGCCGGATCGATTCACCGTACATTGTCCGGTTGTGGTGTGCCTTGAGCATGCCCAGGTCCAGGATCTCCCTGCCGTCTTCATCCAGCACATCCCTGCCCTGGAGATAGAGCCGGTCGTTCTTCAGATTGCGCAACATACGCGGGCGGAAGACTTTCACCGCCAGCAGCGGGTTTCGCACCTGCTCACCGGATCGGCATAGATAGACGGAGGCTTCCTTGCCACCCTTCACCTTGCAGAGCACATCCGAGATCCATTTCTGTTCCAGGAAATACCCTAGTGAATCCAACAGCCAGCCTTCCTCGAAGCGCGCCGGCTGATAGGTGAAGCCAGCAGCGCTGCGATTGTCATTTTGGCCTCGGACAAATACCTGATCAGTGGCGGAGAGCTTCTTCGGTCGGATCGGGCGGGGATTGCGGAAGCCCTTCCCACCCTCGTCGAACATACCCTCGTCATCCAATTGATCATAAAAGTTATGTGTCAAATTCGAATCCATATGGTTCCTTGATAGAAAAAAACGAATGATCCTAGCCTGGGTATTAAAATAAAAACCGCAGGCTGCACGCCTGCGGTTCAAGGAAAGACGAATAGGATCAGCGATTCGAACCGGAAGGAGGCGCGCAAACGATAACCGGTATGGCAACTTTATTTGCTCTCATAATTTGCGGTCCTCCTTTCAAGAATGGATTGGCCAGACCAATTCAGTCTATCACTCGATGGCTTTTTTCGTCAAGGTGATAATTCATTCTTTTTAAATTGGCTATGCGCATTTTCTATTCACCAATAATTCCGCCCTAGTGCCCGATCTCCCGGATTTTCTGCACAAGATCATCGGAGATCACTTCCGGCTCCACCCCCATCGCCCTGCTAGCCAGGATCGCCGCGGCAGTTTCCTCAACCGCCTCCGCGAGGTTGGCAGCCTTGCGAAGGTCACTCCCCACTGTGACCAATCCATGGTTCTGCATCAGCAATGCGGAACCCTTCTCTCCAATGGCTCCGGCAACAACGCGCCCGAATTCCTCTGTTCCAGGAATGACGAAGGGGATCACCGGAATATCGCCGAAGATCGCCGAATCGATGGAGATTGGCGCGAAACGAGTATGGGTGAGGACCATCAGGGTCGATTTGGGCGCGTGGGCATGAATCACTGCGTTGATATCCGGACGGTTCTTATAGATCGCACAGTGCAGCCATTTTTCAACAGAGGCTCTGTAAGGGGTTTCACTCACCGCCTCGCTTTCCAGGTTGATCCGCACCAACATCTCTGATGTGAGGCTGCCTTTGAAAACCCGGCTGGGTGTGATCCAGATCTCGTCCGGCCGGTCCTCGCAGCGGGCACTGATGTTGCCGCCCATGGCAGTGACCAGGCCGAGTTCATAGAGCTCATGATTTATTTGAATTAATTGCTCGCGAATACTTGAAGTTGGTTCCATGTTTTACCTCTTCCCCTGATTATATAGTGAGGCAAATAGAAAAGCTAATCAACCCCTCTATCCCATCCTCACATCCACTGTGTGCTCTCCCCCTATAAAAACAGGCACCAGGTTGCCGTTCACTCCCACCCCATCCACCACCATGCGTTTTACCCCCTTGCAGACGTGCTGCGGGTTGTGAACCTGGATGTTATATACCCCGCCGCGGAACTTCCTGGTGGCGCTAAATCCCTCCCAATCCCGCGGGATGCAGGGTTCGATCCGCAGCCCATCCAGCTCTGGGCGGATGCCAAGGATATATTGCGTCGCGCTGAAGTAGCTCCAGGCGGCAGCCCCGGTGAGCCAGGCGGTGCGGGTGTTGCCCGCCCGCGGCGAAAACGTGGAATAGGTGGTCTGCCCCTGGACGTATGGTTCGCTCTGGCGAACTTCCGCCCGATCATTCCAGGCCGCCGGCATGGTCGCCCGGAAATACTCATAAGCCCGGTCGCCATTCCCCCGCATGCACTCCGCCATCACACCCCAGCCTTCGGTGTGATTGAAGATACCGGCGTTTTCCTTGACCCCGGGATTGTAGACCACTGCTCGCATCACCTCGATGGATGTTTTCGCAAATGGCGGCGCGCACAGCATCAACCCGTAGGGCGTGGCCAGCCGGCTTTTTACGGTCTCCAAACAACGCAGGACTTCAACTTCTTGCGCGTACCCGCTGATGACCGCCCAGAGCTGCGTATTCAAATAGACTTGCCCCTCCGCGTACTGGTTGGTCCCGTAGACCGTACCATCCTCGCCAATCGCCCAGATAAACCAGTTACCGTCCCAGGCAACCGCGCGGATGCGTTTATCCAGTTTTTCCTGTTCAGCGAGTGCCCAGTCAGCCTCTCCTTTTTCGCCCAGCCGGGCAGCGATCTCCGAATAGATGCCCAGCCCCAGGCGTACCTGGAAGGCTACAAACAGGCTCTCGCCGTGGTATCCCAGCCGTAGGCAGTCGTTCCAATCCGCCGCCAGCCCGCAGGGCAGCCCATTCCGCCCTGTCCGCTCCAGGTTGAATTCCAGAGCCCGCCTCAGATGGCCAAGCACCGTCGCCTCACCCTCATCGGCATAAGGGAGCATCTTGCGGTAAAAATCCACCTGCCCGGTCTCATTAACCCACGCCGGGATGGCATTAAAGAACCACAGACAGTCATCCGAACGGTACTCTTCTGGCTCAGGCGGCTTTTCCCGCCCCGGGTGATGATCAAAGGGTTTGATCACCGGGATCGCCCCGCCATTGGAAAGCTGCCCGGTCAGCATCAGCTCCAGGCGTTCCCCAGCCTCCTTTGGGATAGCGGCGGTGACGCCGAGCACATCCTGGACCGAATCTCGAAAGCCCAACCCATCGCGCTCACCGTTGTAGACCAGGCTAGCCGAACGCGACCAATTATATGAAACAAGCGCGTTATACAGTCCCCAAACATTAATTGTGTGATTGAAATCCTCGTCCGGAGTTTCCACGATAAAACTGCCAAGTTTTTCATGCCAGTGGCGCTGTAATTTGTGAAGCTCCTCGCCTGCCCTCTGAAGCGACCCAAACTCGGCGATTGTTTTCCTGCCGATCGTGTGCGCCTCGCCGATCCCCAGCATCACCAAAATCTCGCTTCCTTCACCCGGCCCAAGCTCCAGCTCGGTCTGCAGGCTGCCGCAAGCGTTATCCCCAAATGCCAGGCTGCCGGAGCAGGTGCCCCGCTCCACTGCCTGGGGGTTGTGGTATCCGCCGTAGGTGCCCAGGAAAGCCTCGCCGGTTGGTATCGAATCCGGCGAGCTGCGATCCGGGCATCGCCATCCAGGTGTGGTGGGCGATATCATTGAGGGAAACCGAGTCTTCTTGAGCTGAAAGGTTATCGTGGAAGGCAATCCTCAAGATATCATCCGCCAGCAGCTCTCCCTTGATGATGAAGAGCGAATACTGCAGGTTGACCTGGTCCTGGAGGGTATCCCACTGGTTGGTGAACTCGCAATAGGTGAAGACCGAAAGGCGGCGCGCTTTGTCGCTCCGGTTTGTAACCTTCAGGCGCCAGTATTCAAAGTTTTGCCCCAGCGGTACAAAATAAGTGCTTTCGGTCTTGATCCCTGCATATTCAGATTCGATCACCGTGTAGGCCGTGCCGTGCCGGCAGGTGGATTTGTACTCCCCGAGCGGCTTGCCCACCGGCTGCCAGGAGGCAGACCAGTAATCACCACTTTCCTTATCCCGCAGGTAGAAATACCGCCCGGGTTGATCCATCGGGATGCTGTTGAAGCGCAGGCGCAGGAAGCGCCCCTTGGCGCCGGATTTGTAGAAACCGTACCCGCCGGCGTTGTTGGTGATGATGGCCCCGTACTCGGTGGAGCCCAGGTAATTGCTCCAGGACTGCGGCGTATCCGGGCGGGTGATCACATACTCTTTCGCGCTGTCGTCAAAATAGCCGTATTGCATTCCTGCTCCCCCCTATCAGGGGTTTTTTTATTCACCAATCAGGACATACGCGCGAATTCGTCCTTGAGTGCCGGGTAGAGGTCCTGGTAGATCGCATACGATTTACGATACACATCCACCCAGACCGGGTCGGGATCCGTCTTGCCGGTGATCTTGATGGTCTCCTGGCAAGCCGTGGCCACATCCCCCCAGACCCCCGAGCCAACCCCAGCCAGAAGCGCGGCACCGTAGGCAGCCCCCTCGGCGGTGTTAACCGTCACCAGCTCGCACCCGAGCACCGAGGCCAACACCCCGCGCCAGAGCGCGCTTTTGGTCCCCCCGCCGGATGCGCGTACCTGGGTGATCCCTTTAAGCCCAGCATTCTGGATCAGGGTGAACATGTCCTTCAGTCCGAATGAAACTCCTTCTATCACTGAGCGGGTCATGTGTGCCTGGGTGTGCCGAATGGTCAGCCCGATGAAGGCACCCCGCGCCAGCGGGTCGGGATAAGGCGTGCGTTCCCCGCTGAGGTAAGGGAGGAATTGCAGCCCCTCGCTGCCAGCCGGTATTTCGGCTGCGGATTGCATCAATTCGTCAAAGCTGGCATTGGGCGCCAGGGTATCCCGGTACCACTGCAGGCTGCCCGCCGCGGATAGCATCACCCCCATGAAGTGCCACATCCCCGGAGCCGCGTGACAGAAGGCATGCAAACGCCCCTGCGGCTCTATCATGGCCGAGGGCGTGGTGGCAAAGACAACCCCGCTGGTCCCCACGGTCAGCCCCACGATCCCCGGTTCCACCGCCCCCACCCCCACTGCCTGGGCAGCCTGGTCCCCACCGCCGGCAGCCACGCTCGTGCCAGCTTTCAAGCCTGTCGCAATCGCTGCCGCTTGGGTGATCTCCCCTGTAAATTCGGGTCCTTCAAATGTGGGCGGCATCCAGTCGCGGGGTATCTTCAGCCTGGTAAGCAGTTCCTCCGACCAATCGCGCTTCTTCAGATCAAAGAGGATCGTGCCGGCGCCATCGGCCTTGTCCATGGCATATTTGCCCGTCAGGCAGTAGCGGACGTAATCCTTGGGCAGCAGAACGTGCCGGGCTTTTTGATAAACTTCCGGTTCGTTCTCCGCAACCCAGAGGATTTTGGGCGCGGTGAAGCCGGTGAGGGCCACATTGCCGCTGATCTGGATGAATTTCTCCCTGCTGATTACCGCATGGATCTCGTCACACTGCGCCTGGGTGCGCTGGTCGTTCCATAAAATAGCGGGGCGCAGGACCTTGCCGTTTTCGTCCAGCAGCACCAGCCCGTGCATCTGCCCGGTCAGACCGATGGCAGCGATTTGATCTCCACGGATACCTGTTTGCCTGAGGACAGCCTGAATGCTTTTGACTGTCGCCTGCCACCACTCCTCCGGGTCCTGCTCGGACCAAAGCGGGCGCGGATTCGAAAGCGTGTGTGGAGCGCTCTGCACGCCCAGCACCATGCCGGTCTCATCGATGATCAGCGCCTTGCTGCTTGTGGTGGAGACATCGATCCCCATGAAATACTTCATGAAACCCTCCCTACTTTATTTTAACCTCAACCGGGCAAACGAAGACGCGCTGTTCAACAGGGGAGTTCCTGCCGCCTGTTATCTCGAACGCATCTGTCAGGCGAATATCCTCCGATCCGCCCCCCACCATGACCTCTATCTGGCCGGCTTCCACCTGCAGCAGGAAATCTTCGTCGTGGTAGGCAAGCTGGTTCACTGGCAGATTGAAAATTACTATTTTGGACTCCCCTGCCCCCAGGCCTACCCGGGTGAAACCCTTGAGTTCCTTCACCGGACGCGGCAGGGAGGCATATTCATCACGGATATAGAGTTGGACGATCTCCTCGCCCGCCGCCTGCCCGGAATTCTTCACCCTGATGGAAATCTGAACTTCCTCCCCCGCCTGCGCGGACTTTTTATCAAGCCTGAGCTCAGCGTAATCGAATTTGGTGTAACTGAGCCCAAAACCGAACGGGTACAGGGGAGTCACCGGCTCGTTGACGTAATCGCCGTATATATTCGAGCGCATCCCCGAGGGCTTGTAATTGTAGAAGACTGGCACCTGCCCGGCCGAGCGCGGAATCGAAAGCGGTAGCTTCCCGGAGGGATTCACCTTCCCGGTCAATGTATCCACGATGGCCGCAGCCCCCTCCTCGCCCGGTACCCAGGCTTCCAGGATGGCATTGACTTTTTCCTCCACGCCCCCCAGGGAAACCGGACGTCCGTCCACAAGCACCAGTACGACCGGCTTTCCGGTTTCCAGGATCATCTGCACCAGCTTCTCCTGCACGCCCGGCAGCCGCAGATCGGTCGCGTCGCGGAATTCTCCGGTGGTGTTGTAATCCGCAAGTCCCGACCGACCGCCCATCACCAGGATGGCAATCTCGGCGGCTCGCGCAGCTTCAACCGCTTCCTCAAAACCGCTTTCTTCATCACTCATCGGATCGCAGCCCTTGGCATGGCTGATCTCCACCGATGGCAGGGCTGCCTTGAAGGCCTCAAATATCGTGGGGACTTTGACCGTCAGCGGCGGGATGCTTTCCTGCGTGAATTCAGTAAAGACGGAATTTTCGGGGGCCATCGCCATCAGCAGTTCTGCCACGGCGGCGTAAGAGTAATCTCCCATCAGGCTGCGGGCAGAATCCGCGTTGGGTCCGATTAAGGCGATCTTCTTCACTTCTTTTTTCAACGGGAGGATGCCGTCATTTTTCAAAAGGACCATGCTCCGGCAGGCAATATCATACGCCAGGGATCGATCCTGCTGGGTGTCGAATTCCGCGAGCACCCTGCCTTCATCCACGTAGGGATTTTCGAACAGGCCCAGCTCGAACTTCTTGCGCAGGTGGCGGATGACGGCTTCATCGACGATATCCATGCTCAGCCCGCCGCTTGCAAGGGCTTGTTTCAGCGGCTCGCCGTAAGCAGCCGTGGCGGGCAATTCCACATCGATCCCCGCGGTGATCGCCAGCATTCCAGCCGCCTTCATATCCTCCGCCATGTTGTGGTAATAGTGGATCATTCCCACCGCCTCGTAATCCGAGACCACAACCCCATCAAAGCCCAGCTTATCGCGCAGCAGATCGGTAAGAATGCGCTTCGAAGCCGCAACCACCACGCCATCCAACTCGGGGTAGGCATTCATCATCGAAGCCAGACCGGCATCCCGGATGGCAGCCTGGAAGGGAACCAGGTAGGTGTCCCACAGATCGTGCCAGCCGATGTGCACCGGGCCGCAGTTCAACCCGCCCTGCGAGAAGGAGTGCCCCACAAAATGCTTGCCGGTGGCCATCACCCCATCCTTGAGGTTCTCGCCCTGAAGTCCGCGGATATAGGCCATGCCGAACTGGCTCACCAGGGTTGGGTCTTCGCCAAAGGTCTCCTCGATCCTGCCCCAGCGAGGATCGCGGGCCACATCCAGCACCGGCGCCAGACCCTGCCGGGAGCCGATCGCCAGCATCTGCTTGCGGATGGCAGTGGTCATTTTTTGGGCAAGCACAGGATCAAACGAGCTGGCCAGCCCGATCGGCTGCGGAAAGATCGAGCAGCCCGGCGCCATCAGCCCCGCGCAGCATTCCTCGTGCACAATGGCCGGGATGCCCAGGCGGGTTTGTTCTTTCAAATATTTTTGAATGATATTGGCGGTCTTCGCCGCCTCCAAAGGCAGGTAACTCCCCGCCCCGCCGATGCGGGTGACCTGTCCGATGCCATCCTTCAGCTTCGAGGCGATCCTGGCTGGGTCGAGCGTCCCTTTGCTTTGCAGGTCATACAGCCAGAAGGAGCCCAATTGGGCGATCTTCTCGTCCACGGTCATTTTTCCGAGGAGCTCTTTTACCTCGGAATAGTGCGGGTAATTGTTTGCGCATACCCCTCCTTTATCCGATACGGATTAATTAGCGATTGCCCAGCAGCAGGTCGATGGTGAGTTGATCCAGCCGTTCGTATTTCAATCCGCGGCTCGAAATGGCAGCCCGGTTGAAGTCGTGCTCCTTCAGAGCTTTCGCCTTCGCCTGTGAGTAGGCACCGAAGTAAGCGTTCATCGCGGGATCTTCCGCGTTGATCTCTCCAGGAGCGCCTGGATATCCTTATCCGCGTTGAACTGGGCCGCCTTGTCCTTCAGCATCAGGTAGGTGCGCATGCAGCCGCGGGCGAAGTCCTTCACGCCTTCGTAATCCTCGGTGCGGTAGGCGTGGGCGTCAAAGTGGCGCGAACCGGCATAGCCGACATCTTCCAGGAATTTGACCAGGTAGAAAGCAGCCTTGATATCGCGCGATCCGAAGCGCAGGTCCTGGTCGTAGCGGCCGGGATACTGGTCGTTCAGGTCGATGTGGAAGAGCTTGCCGGCTTCCCAGGCCTGGGCCACGCCGTGCATGAAGTTCAGCCCGGACATGTGTTCGTGGGCCACTTCAGGGTTCACGCCCACCATCTCGGGATGGTCGAGGGTGGCGATGAAGCCCAGCATGTGCCCGGTGGTGGGATTGTAGATATCGCCGCGCGGTTCATTGGGTTTGGCTTCCAGGGCGAATCTTCAGACCATACTTGTTATCGATGACGTATTCGCACAGGAAATTCAGCGCCTCGCGGATGCGCTTGATGGAATCCACGGCGCTCTTGGTGGAATCGGTTTCGGTGCCTTCGCGCCCGCCCCAGAACACATACACCTTCGCGCCAAATTCCACGCCCAGGTCGATGGCCCTCATGGTCTTCTGGAGGGCGTAGGCGCGCACCTTGGGGTCGTTGGAGGTAAAGGCGCCGTCCTTGAAGATCGGGTCGCCAAACAGGTTGGTGGTGGCCATCGGGACGACCAGCCCGGTGTCCTTCAGCGCCTTGCGGAAGTCCTTTTTGATGGCTTCTTCTTCCGCGGGGGTGGCGTCGATGGGGATCAGGTCGTTATCGTGGAAGTTGACGCCGTAGGCGCCGACTTCGCCCAGCAGGTAGACCAGCTCCGCGGGGGTTTTGGCGTCGCGCACGGGTCCGCCGAAGGGATCCCGCCCGATGGAACCGACCGTCCATAATCCGAATGTAAATTTATGTTCGGGTTTGGGGGTGAATGAGGTCATTTTTGTGTCTCCTTGAGTTTTTTACACTTATCTCCCGGGCACTTTCCCCAGGGGACGAAATCATTGCCAGTCAAATCTGTTTCGTAAGTTAATCCATAATCATACGGAAAAAGCGGGGCATTGCAACCTTGAGTTGTCTGTGACGTTGTTGATATTGATCGGCAGTTGGCTGTTGTTTCGCGGCCAGGTGTAGGGCAGCTTTCCTGTGAAAGGCTTATCTCCGAAGAGAACATCCGCAATCCCTCACCTTCCGTGCCCGGCAGCCAGGCAGCCACCCAGGCATCGGGGCCAGTTCATACTGGGGTGTGATGACCATCGGCCGGCCGGAGACGAGAATGACGATCAGTTTCTTGCTGTGGCTCCGCATGGTTCGGATCAATTGGGCATCCTTGGCTGATAATTTCAGGATTCTGGTATCGCCAAAGCCCTCTGCGTAGGGCAGCTCGCCCGACCACTGCGATCCCGATATTCGCTTTCCCGTTGAATTGGCCTGTTGGATTGTATTCCACCGTGGTGGACTCCGAAACAGCCTGCTCGATTCCTTCCAGGATGGTGGTGCCCGGTTGAATATCCCCGCGCCCGCCCTGCCAGTTGATCGTCCAGCCGCCCATTGGATGCCGATATCATCCGCGCGCTGCGCCCCGACAATATAATCTTCGGAACAGTTTTACTGATCGGGAGAGCACCATTATCGTTTTTTAGCAACACCAGGGATTCGCTCACGGCCTTCCGCGCCAACTCACGGTGCTCGGGCGAACCCACCGTCAAGGGACAAGGGAAGGATCGCCATATGGATGATCAAACAGGCCGGATTCGTATTTTACAAGCAGGATCCTGCGCACGGCGTCATCCAGCCGCTCCATGGAGATATCCCCTTTCATGACCGCCCGTTTCATTGCGGTGGTGAAACCCACATAATCGAAGGGAACCATGACCATATCGATCCCGGCGTTGATGCTGGTGACCAACGCCTTGTAATAATCGGGATCAACCTGGTCAACTGCCCACATATCGGAAATAATAAAGCCGTCAAAACCCAGCTCGCCTTTTAGCACATCCGTGAGCCAGGGTTTTTGGGCGTGCATTTTGACGCCATTCCAGCTGCTGTAGGAAGCCATCACACTGCCTACACCCTACATCCACTGCTGCCTGGTAAGGGGGCAGGAACAAATTCCTGGTATCTGCCTCGTTGTACTGGCAATCGCCCTGATCCAGCAGGTCTAGTCTTCCCGTTGTTCGTCCAGGTCGAGGTTCCGGCTGTGGTGCCGCCATCCCCCAGGAAATGCTTTGAGGTCGCCACGACGTAGATTGTTCGCCCGGATTCCCCTGTTTGTGAAACTGGTGGGGATTGCAAGCCTTTTATAAAAGCCGCTCCCAATTCGCTCACCAAGTCAGTGTTTTCGCTATAAGATTCATCCGTCCGTCCCCAGCGGATATCCTGCGGCACAGCCAGGATGGGCGATAAATCCATGGTGTAACCTGCCGCAAGGATCTCCTCAGCGGTGGCTTGCCCAATCTGTTGGACTAGTTCAGCATCGCGAGTAGCTCCAAGACCGATTTCGTGCGGGAATACGGTGGCTCCATGCAGGTTCGCATTTCCATGGATCGCGTCAATCGCAAAGAGCATGGGGATGCCCAACCGGGTGGAAAGCGCAGCGTCTTGAAATTTCTTAACCTCTTTATACCAGGCGCCGATATTCGTCGCAGCCGCCGGCCTATCCCCCCGCCGATAATCGATCCAATGTAATATCGCCCTATATCCTCGGGGTAATCTTAATGTTGGAAATCTGGGCCATTTGTCCGATCTTTTCATCAATGCTCATTTGCGATAAAAGTTCTTCAACCTTCTGCTAGGTGATCCGGGGTGGGAATTGTGTTGGCGGGACAGGTGTTTGGGTGGGCACCGCTCCGGCGTAAGACGGGCTCGTTTGTAGGTCCCAATGTTCCCTGCCGTTGCGTGGTGCAGGCGGCAATGAAAAGCAAAATAACTGACCATCAACAATACGATCTGCTATTCATATCAGCACCTCCATTACAACCACCTTGTTTGTTGCGGCTTTGTTGAAGGTCTCCTTGGTCAATGATATTTCACTGTTTATCTCCCGGGCACTTACCCCAGGGGAGAATTTTGCTCTCTACGGTTCCCAACCCATAACCTAATCCGTACCCAAACTGGGAATAAAGGGGCGTCGCATCCTTCGGGCGCTTTCACGTTATTGATATTGATCGGAAGCTGGGTGTCGTTGCGCGGCCAGGTGTAAGGGCAGCTTGCCAGTGAAGACCTGTTTGCCGAATAGCACATCCGCCACCCCCTCCCCCTCCGAGCCCGGCAGCCAGGCAGCCACCCATGCATCCGCCAGATCATACTGGGGGGTAATGACCATCGGTCTGCCTGAAACCAGGACCACGATCAACTTCTGGCTGTGCTGACGCATTGTCTGGATGAGGGTTACATCCTCGGGCTTCAATAAAAGCGAGGAGACATCCCCCGGCCCCTCAGCGTAGGGCAGCTCGCCGACTACCGCAATACCGATCTCTGCTTTGCCGTCGAACTTACCATCCTGACTGTACTCCACACGGGTATCCGCGGAGACCACCTCCCGCATGCCTTCCAGGATGGTTGTGCCCTGGAGGATATCGCCAGCCTTCCCCTGCCACTCGATCGTCCAGCCGCCGGACTGGATGCCGATATCATCCGCCGACTTTCCGCCGACGAAAATGGTTTTAGTGGTCTTCGGGATCGGCAGCGCCAGGTTCTCATTCTTGAGCAGCACCAGCGATTCGCTCACCGCCTGGCGTGCCACAGCGCGGTGCTCCGCAGAGCCTACGCTCCCCAGCATGGCTTCATCGCCGTAAGGATGATTAAAAAGCCCCAGCTCGAATTTTTTCAACAGGATGCGCCGGACGGCATCGTCGATCCGTTCGTTGGAGATATCGCCTTTCATCGCCGCACGCTTCATGGTGGTGATGAAACGGACATAATCCAGCGCAACCATGTTCATATCGATCCCGGCGTTGATGCTCTTCACCACCGCCTGGTAGTAATCCGGGTCCACCTGGTCGATCCCTGCCCAATCGGATACAACCAGCCCATCAAACCCAAGTTCACCTTTAAGTACGTCCGTAAGCCAAATCTTCTGTTCGTGCATCTTCTTGCCGCTCAGGCTGCTGAAGGAAGCCATCACGCTTCCAACGCCTGCATTCACGGCTGCCTGGTAGGGCGGCAGGAACAGCTCTCGTATCCCGGCTTCATCGTAGCGGGTATCGCCCTGGTCGAGCAGGTAATGAAAATCATCCATTGTCTGGGTGGATGTACCGAAGATCGTCCCCCCATCCCCCAGAAAGTGCTTGGCGGTGGACATCACATCGATGGTTTGTCCCGGGGCTGCCTGGTAACCCTCCGGCAGCTCCTGCTGCCCCTGGATATATGCGGTAGCCAGCTCACTCACCAGGGCGGTATCCTCCCCGAAGGATTCATAGGTGCGCCCCCAGCGGATATCCTGAGGCACAGCCACCACCGGGGCGAAGTTCCACTGAATGCCGGTAACCTGCATTTCCTCTCCAGTGATGGCGCCGGCCTGGCGCACCAGGGCTGCATCGCGGGTGGCGCCCATGCCAATGGCCTGGGGGAAGATCGTGGCGCCATCCACATGCGCGTGCCCGTGAACAGCATCCACCCCAAAGAGGATCGGAATACGCAGGCGGGTGGAAAGGGCTTCATGCTGGTATTTCTGTGTCTGCGCCAGCCAGGCTTCCGTCTTGTTAGAGCCAGGCAGACCCCCGCCGCCATTCAGCACCGAACCCAGGAAGTACTTGCTAACATCCCCCGGTTTGATCGCCCCCCGCTCCGCCTGGGTCATCTGCCCGATCTTTTCATCCAGGGTCATCTGAGCCAGCATGGCTTCCACCCGTTGCTCGTTTGATCCGCTGCTCGGATTGCTGACCGCCGGGGAAGGTGTTTCCAGAACGGGGGCAGCGGTTGTGACCTGGGGAATGGCGGTCTGCGCCGTGCAGCCTGCCAGGATCGAAAGGATTAATATCGATGCAATAATTGCCCGCTCCGCCGATGGCATCCCTTGCCTGCCGAAATTAACCAAGAATGACCTGCACTTCCACATCCGTTTTTCCACTTGCTGGCAGCGGAAGTTGATCACCATCGATCTCTTTTCCGTCCATCATCACTCTTCGATGATTGCCGGGACTCTCCCGCCTCACTTCGATATTGTAGTATGACCCGCGGAAATACCGCCTGGCTTTGAATCCCTGCCACGAATCAGGGATGACCGGAGCGAGGATAAGTCCTTCATACCCCGGGCGGATACCCAGGATCCATTGCGTTATGGCTACATAATTCCAGGCGGCGGTGCCCGTCAGCCAGGAATTCTTGGCCTCCCCTTTTGTTACCGCCTCCTTGCCTGAGATCATCTGGGCATAGACGTATGGCTCGCAGCGATGTATTTCGCTAATCTCCTCCCGAACGGAGGGATTGATACGATGGTAGTAATCCAGGGCTTTTTCTCCGCGCCCCACCCGGGTCTCGGCGATCATCACCCAGGGGTTGGTGTGGCAGAAGACGCTGCCATTCTCCTTATATCCCGGGGGATAGGAGGAGATTTCCCCAAGACGAAGTTGGTAACTTGTATAAGCGGGATTCAGCAGGACGATGCCGTGCTCGCAAGCCAGACGCTCCCCCACCGAATCGAGCGCTTGCTTCGCCTTGCCATCTGCCAGCCCGATGCCGGCGGTGACGCACATGCCCTGCGGCTCAATAAATATCTGCCCCTCGGCACAATCTTTTGATCCCAGCGGCTCCCCAAAGTGGTCGTAGGCGCGGCGGAACCACTCCCCGTCCCAACCGCTCGTTTCCACTCGTTCTGTCATCTTCTTCGTTTCAGCCCGGCAGTGCTGCGAATCTTCTGGTCTTATATGCCGCTCGGCGATCTCCGCCATCTCCCCGGCTGCCAGCACAAACAGACCCCCGATGAAGACGCTCTCCGCCACCTTTCCATCCCTGGCGGTGGTGGTCTGAAAGGATTGCCCGGGGGTGTCCGAAAAACAGTTCAGGTTGAGGCAGTCGTTCCAGTCCGCCCGTCCGATGAGCGGCAGCCCGTGCGGGCCCAGTCTATCGAGCGTGTATTGGATGGAGCGTCTGAGATGCTCATAGAGAGGCGCCTGACTGCCTGGTTTGTTATCGAAGACCACCGCCTCATCCAGGATGCTCCAATCCCCGGTCTCCTTCAGGTAAGCAGAAACCGCAAGCACAAGCCAGAGGGGATCGTCGTTGAAGCCGCTGCCAACATCGTTGTTTCCCAGTTTGGTCATTGGCTGATATTGGTGGTATGCGCCTCCACCCGGGAGCTGGGTGGCTGCCAGGTCAAGAATGCGCTCCCTCGCCCTCTCGGGGATCAGGTGCATGAAGCCCAGCAGGTCCTGAGCGGAGTCGCGGAAGCCCATCCCGCGCCCGATCCCGGATTCAAAATAGGAAGCCGACCGCGAGAAGTTGAAAGTGACCATCACCTGGTAGGCGTTCCAGATGTTGACCATGCGATTGGTGTGTATATCAGGCGTCTCCACCTGCAGCTTTTCCAACAACTGCCGCCACGTTTCACTCAGAGCGGTAAAAGAGCGATCCACCTCCCCGGCATCCAAATATTTTTGAATGACCGGCAGAACGGTGCGTTTATTGATGATGTTCGAGCCAGGTGGGTCGAATTTCTCCTCCACTGGATTTTCCTGATATCCGAGCAGGAAGAGGATTCGCCGGGTTTCGCCGGGGGCGAGATGCACCTTGACCTGCTGCGCGCCAATCGGCTGCCAGCCCAACGCGATGGAATCCGTGCATTTTCCCTGTTCCACTGCCTGCGGGGAATTCCATCCGCGGTACGCGCCCAGGAAGGCATCCCGGTTCGTATCGAAACCGACCAGCCTCTCGGAGCAGGCGAAGAAGGCAAAGTGGTCGCGTCGTTCCCGGTATTCCGATTTGTGATAAATAACCCCGCCCGCAACCTCCACCTCACCGATCGAATAGTTTCGTTGGAAATTGTTGGAATCATCCACCGCATCCCAAAGGCAGAATTCCACAGCCGAGAAAACCGAAAGCTCGGCCGCACTCTGCCGCTGGTTGGTGAGCTCCAGGCTCCAGATCTCCAGGTTTTCGCCGGGCGGGACGAAGAAGAGCACAGAGGCTGAGATGCCTTCGGAAAGCGAGCTGATGCGGGTGTAGCCCATGCCATGCCGGCATTCGTAATTTTTCAGCGGGCTGCGCACCGGCTGCCAGGTGGGGGACCAGAAGCGCGGCTCCTCCGCGCCGCTCATCGCGGATGTAGATATGCCGACCGTTTTCATCCAGGGGCGTGCTGTTGTAGCGGTAGCGGGTGAGCCTGCGCAGGCGGGCATCTTTATAAAAGGAATACCCCCCCGCGGTATTGGAGATCAAGCCAAAGTAGGCTTCGCTTCCCAGGTAATTGATCCAGGGCAGCGGAGTGTCCGGACGGGTGATCACGTATTCGCAAGCTTCATCGTCGAAGAATCCAAAACGCATAAGTGTTCCTATGTTGACCTGCCGAAAACGGCCGCGGTGTCGGTGTAGATTGAAATTGATCCCGTATCCGGTTTGGTTTCCTTATACGGGATCAATCGGCTTCCTTTCCCTTTGAATGGGAAGCGCGTCGACGATTCCTATTCTTTCACTGCCCCCATCGAGATGCCATTTACGATGAAGCGTGAGAAGAGGAAGTAGATGATGATGATGGGAACGATTGAAGCCGCGAGGCCAAAATAGATCGCTCCAAATTCTGGACGGTACACATCTCCGCGCAGCGTTTGGATCAGCATCGGTAACGTATATTTGTCCCTAGAGGAGATAAGAATATAGGGATTGAAGAAATTATTCCAGGACGCAACAAAGGTAAATAGCGCGAGGGTGAATGCTCCTGGCATGGCGATGGGCATCATGATGCGGTGGAATATCCCCAATTCGCTGCATCCGTCCACCCTGCCCGCATCGATTAGATCCGGGATCACGATCGATTCAAGGTATTGCTTTGCAAAGAATACCGCGGCTGGCGCGGCGATCGAAGGCAGGATCAGAGAAAGGTAGTTATCCGCCAGCCCGATTTTTGCCATGAAGCGGAAATATCCGATGATCGAAAGCTGCAGGGGAATCAGGATGAGAACCAGGATGGCGCCAAAAAAGATGTTCTTTCCTTTGAACTGATAGGCGACAATTCCGTAGCCGGTTAGAAATGCGAAATACACCGTGACCAGCGTTGTGGAAAGCGCGATGATCAAACTGTTAAGGAAACCCCTCGGAAGATCTAAACCTTTTCCTACGAGGATGTTGTAATTTTCAAACATGTGGGAGCTGGGGAAAATGCCGATGCCGTTCTGGATCTCGGTGGTGGAGCGGGTGGCGTTCACCAGAAGCAGCCAGATAGGAACGATGGTGATGATCAGGATGATCGCCAGGATGATATATATCCCGATCCGGGTAAAGGTTAAGGAGTTTTTTGAGCTCATGATGGTTCTATCCTTTATTTTCTGCCTGCTTTTTTGCCGCGCTGTCTTTATCCCGCAGTAGGTAGAAGATGAGCAGGGCAACAACGGAGGTCATGATAAAGACCATCACGCCAACCGACGAAGCAGCCCCGATATGCCCCTGGCTGCTGCGGAACTTCATATACATAAGGATGTTGTTGGTCAGGATGGAGTTCGTGGGGCTACCGCTCCCATCGGTGAGCAGGTAGGGAATATCGAACATCTGCATCCCCCCGACCAGCGAGGTGACCAGGACGAAGACGAGCACAGGTTTGATCAGGGGCAGAGAGATATAGCGGAACATTTGCCAGCCGTTGGCCCCATCCGCCAGCGCGGCTTCGTAAATGGAAACCGAGATCGAGGTCATAGCCGCCATGATGATGATCGTCGTCCAGCCAAACCACATCCAGGTCTGGATGAAGATGACCAGGCTGCGCATGGCCGCCGGGCTGCGAATGAAATCCACCGCTTCTGAAAGGACGCCGGATCGCACCAGGATCTGGTTCACGGGTCCGTAATAGGAAAACAGGCTGAAGAATAAAGCCGCGATCGTGGCAGGCATCAGCAAATTGGGAAAGTAAAACAGCATCCGCCAGGTGCCCGCGGCACGAATCTTTAGCCGGACATTGGTGAACCAGGCAGCCAGCAGCAAAGCAAGCCCCAATTGGGGGATGAAGTTGCAAAGCCACAGGAACCAGGTGTTTCCGACAGCAGTGACGAACATTTTGTCGGAAAACAGATTCTTGAAGTTATTGATCCAGATGAACTTTGCGTGGGCTGTCATCAGGGTGGTGTTTGTGAAGCTTAGATAGAAAGTGTTCAATACCGGGTAGAGTCCGAACACCAGGAAACCAATGATGAACGGAGTTATAAAGAAATAGCCAGGATTGATTTTTTTAATTCTACGGGAGATGGTCATCGCACCTCTGATGGAAAGGGTCAGTGCAATTACTATACACTGACCCTTTCACAATTTCAAGATAGTTTAGGGAATATTGAGATCAGGGAATTCGTTCTTGACAGCGGCTTTCCAGGTCGCCCACATTTCATCAAGGGTGATCTCGCCGTTGACAGATAGGCATTTTCCGGGTCGTTCAGCGCGCGCTGAATCGCATCGTCGGAACCCTGCATCAATTTTGCATTCACCAGCGGGGCAGCGGCAGCGAAGCCAGCATAGGAGTTCTGTCCGCCCAGGAACTTGGCAAGATCGGAACCATCGAACAGCGGGATGACCTTTTCCACCACGTTCTTGGAGCCAACGAAGTCACCGGGAGCCTGCGCCTGGGAGTCACCGATCGCGGGATCGATTTCTTTCAGGTAGGCATTGGTGTACACGCCGGTTGCCCAATTGAACAGGTTGGATTCGTCCAGGGTCGCGAATTTGATGAAATCCTGGGCTAATTCGGGAGTCGGGCATCCTTTCATCTCGCCCATCCAAGTGCCGCCCCATTGATAGGGCAGCGGTCCATTAATTACACCCCAGTCACCGGAAGTGTCCTTGGTGCCATCTTCGGATTTCGCGTGGGGAGCCAATACATAGGGCAGACCCCAGGTGGGGAGGAAGTAGGAGAAGATCTGCTTGGGGTTTCCTTCGGCATCCACGAGGGTATCATTCATGCCGGCGAACCAGCCTTCCTGCCACTGGGTTGCGCGGGCTTCGTAGCCTTTATCGCGGAACAGTTTGGCGGTGGCGAGCATCTTATCCACCATCGGATCGACGGTGAGGGTGTTATCAACCACCCACGGCTTAGCGCGGTTGGCGAAGAACAGGTTCTGGAAATCGCCGTTGGAAGCGACCATGTAGGTGTTGCCATTGGATTTCTGCTTCACAACTTCAGCGGCGGCGGTGTATTTATCCATGTCGCCCAGGATCTCCTGGATCTTGGCGGGGTCATCGGTGCCAAAGTATTCCTTGGCCAGGCTGCGGCGATAGAACAACGCGCCGGGGGTCGCCTGATAGGAGTAGGCTTTGGTCACACCAGCCGGGTCGGTACCCACTTCATAAACGAAGGGATACACATTGGCGGCTTTGGCATCGGGCATCAGTGCGCCCAAGTCAGCCAGGAAATCGCTTTCTACATAGCTTTTCACGAAGGCGGCTTCGAGGGCGACCACGCAGGGCACCTGGTCGGTACCCAGGGTGGCCATCAATTTGGTCTGGTATTCACCGTTGGTCATGGGGATCATGGTGTAATTGATCTTCACGTCCGGGTGAAGTTTCTCATATGCAAGCGCCATGGTCTGCATTTCATTGGTGAAGGACCAGAGGTTTAGTTCCTGTTTCGCAGCAGCGGCTGGAGCTTCGGTCGCTGCGGGGGCAGCGGGGGCTTCGGTGGCGGCTGGGGCGGCTGGAGCTTCGGTCGGGGCGGCTGCGGGGGCGCAGGCGGCCAGAACCATGCTCGCGATCAAGATCGCTGAAAAGACGACTAAAACACGTTTCATTTGTTCCTCCTTAGAATTTGTCCTGCATTTCGTACGGTTGCAATTGGGTACTGGCTGGAAATTAGTTTGGTTGTTTGCTTCACCTCCTTTATTTTTCCTGGATGACAATTTGGGCGCTGGATGCGATATTCTGCGTTGGCAGGCTGTTTTGAGGCCGCCCCAGGTGACTGGCGCCGCAAGTTTCTCGAATAATCAACTCGGTGTCCATGATGATCCGGCGCGGGGACGTTGTTCCATTTTCGATCTGGTCGATCAGCGTCTCCACCCCCTGCGCCCCAAATTGGACGACTGGCTGGCGCATGGTGGTGAGCTGGATCTCCGCCAGCGAGGCCATGGGAAGATCATCAAACCCCACAAAAGCTACATCCTGGGGGATCGTCAGCCCCGCGTCGCGGGTGGCACGAATGGCGCCGATGGCCATCGCATCGGAAGTGGCAAAAACCGCATCGGGTTTGGCTGGCAGCAACCGCTGCATGGCGTAGTACCCGCCGGTCTCGGTGAAGTCGCCTTCGGTGATCAGGTTTTGATCGATGGGCATTCCCCGGTCGGCGAGCGCTTTACGGTACCCCTCAAGTCGGTCCAGACCCACCGTGCTGGTGGAAGGACCGGCGATGGTGGCAATGCGTTTACGCCCCTGACGGATCAGGTGGCTGGTGGCGTGGTAACTGGCGTTGATGTTGTCGATATCCAGGTAGGTGACATTATCCGAGCGGAAGGGTCGTCCCAAGCACGACAAGCGGCAGCCCTGCATCCACCAGTCGGCCGATGATACCCTGGTCGCCATGGTGGCCGGATTGCACCACCACCCCATCCAGCATGCCCGAGCCGCACACGCGCGGGAAGATACGTTCTTCATCTTCGGTGGACGCTACCAGGAAGAACGCCAGTGTGTAATCATGTTGATTGCACGCCTGGGCGATCCCGCGGGTCAGGTGGGCATAATAGGGATCTGTGAAGAAAAAGCTGATCGTTTGGGGGAGAATCAGACCGATGGTGGAAGTGTGCTGGGAAGCCAGAGCCCGCGCGGCCGCATGCGGGTGGAACTGGTTACGCTGGATGGCTGCCTGCACCTTTCTGGCGAACATCATCTCTCACATTGGGGCTGTTATTAATAACCCTCGATACAGTCGACCGGGAAACCCCGGTCTCTCGGGCAATGTCTTCGAGGGTAAGAGAGGGCATCTAAGCGGATCCTGGTTTGGAAGCGCTCCCAGCTTTCATCAACCAGATATCGTCCGAATCCTTATTCTTACACTTGCCTTGCTTTATATTGTGCTACTTTGGGAGCGCTCTCAAGACGTTATCATAATACGACATTTTTTTAAAAAGTCAACAACGAGTTTCTTGAAGAAGTATTTTGGTGTCTATCAACGATTCTTCAAAGCTTACACTTCTCTTAATAAAAAACGCTCTTTTCCGACGTAGAATTACTTTATCGATTCGTTCGACAGGAGATAACTATGCGTTTTAAACTAACGATTGCATCAATTGTCATAACTTGCGTTCTCCTCGCAGTTCCAACGCTGCTGGTATTTGCTGAAAACCCGATCGTTGAACCTGTTACGGGTACGATCCAAACCATCACTCCACTCACAGACCCGATCACTGGTGATGTCACTGTCAGGGTTGGCCTGCGTACCGCTCGATGGGGTCCTTCCACATCACCTTCAGCCTTGAAAACGCGGTGTCGCTCGGATTGGTGACTGCCACGGCGGATATTCCCCCGGTCGTCACCGTTGTGGAGGCCATGCTCGGGCAGACCCTGACAGTTGATCCTTCCCTGGTGCTGGAGACAGGCGAATTGGTCACTCAGCCGGTCGCGGTCACCCTGGGTGATTTTCTAAGCGGTTTGCTGGGCGTGGATGGGGCTGCGCTCATGGCTTACCACGAACAGGGGTTGGGCTTCGGCGAGATCGCCCAGGCGGGTTTCATGGCACTGGCACTTAATGGAGATTCCACTGACATTTTCCACGATTTTGGCGGCAAAGAAGAGTGGCGATTACTCCGCGGTTGTCCTTCCGGATGGTTCAACCCCATCCAACTGGGGTCAACTGCGAAAAGCGGTATTCTCTGATGAGAAGAATCTCAAAAACCTCGGTGCGGTCATGTCCGGCAGGGTGGAAAAAGAGAACGGCAAACAAAACCAGAACGAACACGGAAACGGTAATGGCAAAGGCGGAAAGTAAGATTATTGATGGTTAAATATCAGCGCCCGGGAATATCCCGGGCGCTATCTTTTCCAAACCGGCACATTCGCTATCTACGGTCCCATCACCCCCAGGCCGAAGGCAAAGACCAAGTGGCCGCCATAAAGTCCGGTAAGCAGCAGCAGCCCGACCCCGATGGTGGCAGGAATGAAGTAATACCATTTCTCCGCCGGGTCATTCCCTTTGCGCCGGGCGAAAAATCGCCAGACCAGGAGCGCCGAAAAGATCAGCGTGGTGGCGATGGCCAAAGCCTGATGGGTCTCCACTACAGCTCCGAATTTGGTGTCTTCAAATAATTCCCCGATGACGTTGCCGGTGAACACGGCAAACGATCGCGCCAAGGGTGCCCAGGATCAGTAACACCCAGCCGCTGGTACGCAGCTTCGGCCACCAGTGTGCCAGGACATCCAACAGGTAGCTGGCGGAGAGCAAAGCGAGCGGAAAATGGGTCACCATGGGGTGAAGGAGGTTGGTTGCAGGGGCAAGCATTTCTGAAATTTGTTGGATCATTTGAGATTATCCTTTCTCTTTCAAATAATTATAAAGACATTATAGACCTTATTGGTAAGTTTTCAAGGCTGTGGTTTGATCCTGGGCATGGTTTTTCAATGAGGTAAAATACTCACACAAGAGGGATCGCAAATGGCAGATCTGGAATCCATTCGGGCTTTGATCGCTGACGGTAATAGGGATGAGGCCATGCGCCAGCTGGCGCGTGTGCTGAGCACAGACCCTGGAGATATCCTTGCCTGGCTGCTCATGGCCCAGGTGATCGAAGACCCAGCGCGAAAGGCAGATTGCTACCGCCAGGTGCTCAAGATCGACCCGCAGAATTCCGAAGCACTCCAATTCCTCCAGCCGCCAGCCCCATCCCTGCTGATCCAGCCAACATCCCCGCCGGAAGCAGCCGAACCCCCGGCTTCCACGCCTATCCCCAAGCCCTCCGAACCCGTCGCCGGAAGGTCGCCCCCGCCGGATAAACGATCGGTGGAGGATTACCTCACCGCCGGCACCGAAGCGCGCGCGCTTGGCCGGGAATCGGTGCCGGCTTACCTGCGCGAGATCCACGCGCCGCCTGCTAAGCCAAAACAAGCTGAGCCTTCACAAGGCAGCCTGCTGGATAAAATTGATCGCGGCGCTCCCCCTAAGCCATCCGCGCCTCCCCCCATCCCGCCCGGCTCCTACCGGGATGAAACGCCTCCTCCCCCACCGCGCTGGTATAAAAAGCCCTTCGCTCGGGTCCTCCTCACCCTGCTCATCCTTGCCGGGTTTGGCGCAGCCATCTTCGGCGGGGTGAAGTTCATGCAGTCCAGCATTACCCCCACCCCCACCCTGCAGCCTACCCTCACCGTGGAGATGCTGCCAACAAAAACACCCCAGGATACCTGGACCCCGCTGCCCTCCCTCACCCCCCGCCCTTCCCTCACCCCCGTCCCAAACACGGGCAGCCTGCGCATCGCCCTGCTGCAGATCAATGACCTTAACCTGTGGCGTGCGGGAGCCTCCGCGCCGTTGGCAGGTGGCGCCAACCTGCCCATTCTGATTTCACCGGGCGGGGATCTGGTGATCTTCACCCGTGTGGGAGACCTCTGGTCGATCGGTGTTGAGGATAAGAAGGAGACCCAACTGCTGAACGTGGATGCAGTCAACGCCCTGCAATCCGTGGAAGAGGGTGGCCCGAGGATTCCCTATAAACTTGGCTGGCTGCCTCAGACCCGGACGCTTTTATTTAACACTGCCTTCTTTTACGTGGATAGCAACACCAGGCGACCCGCAGACGATTTGAATGCCGTGGATATTGTGTCTGGAAAAGTCACCCGCCTCCTGGAAGATGGGCAGGGTGGGGATTTCTTCCCCGCGCCGGATGGCCGCTCGATCGCGCTTGCGCGTCCCGGATCGATCTCGGTAGTGGATGCAAGCGGCGAGAACCTGCGCGAGATCTTCGCCTTCGAGCCCATTCTGACCCCCGACGCCTCTCCCTTTTATCCCCCCCTGGTCTGGACGCCAGATTCCACCGCTGTGCTTCTTGTGCTGCCTCCACGTGATGCCGCCAACGATACCGCTGCGGCAACCGCAGTGTGGCGGATCCCCATTAATGGAACCCCGCCACAGAAGATGACCGAGGTAAACACCAATGGCGGGCCGCTGGTAATTTCCCCCGATCAGTCACGTATTCTCTACCAATTAAATATCCTGGCTGAAACCGGCGCGGGCGAGCTGCATGCCGCCCAGATCGACGGCAGCGGGGATACGATTCTGCAGCAAGGTGATGCCGCTCGTATTGGTGGGTTGGATGATCAACTCGCGCGGGTACACCTTTAGAAAGGAGACCGATAACGCCATCTGGGTGGGCGAGCTGGGTCAGGCGGGTTCCACACCGCTTACCAGCAGCCCGCTGCGATTCGATCCCGCATTTTCGCCCGATTGGGTCAATTCCAACCAGTACCTGCTCCAATCCACCGACGGTGTGCACCTGGGCTTTATCGGCAGCAACGCTGATCTGATCGCTCCGGGCGGACCTGGAACAGTCTTCTATAATTTCACCCTCAAAGCAGTCGCTGGGCAATGAAACTGGATTCCGCCACATTTCTCAAGATCGTGGAGCTTACTCCGCTGGTCTCCATCGACCTGATCGTATTTAATGATAAGGATGAGGTGCTCCTGGGTTACCGGAAGAACCGCCCCGCCCGGGATAGCTGGTTCGTCCCCGGCGGCAAAATCCTGAAGGATGAGCACATCCACCAGGCCTTCCGGCGGATCTCACAGGCCGAGCTTGGCCTGGAACTGGATCCCGCCCTGGCAAATTTCAAGGGAGTATATGAGCATCTCTACCGGGATAATTTTGCCGGCGCGGAAGGGATCAGCACCCATTACATCGTCCTGGCGCATGAGTTTTCCTTACCGGCAGACACACGGATTAAAGGGGACGAGCAGCATGCCGAGTTGCGCTGGTGGAAGGTTGCAGACCTTCTGGCAGATCCAGCCGTGCACGAAAACACAAAGGACTATTTCAGATAATTATTTTCTTCGAAAGAATTTGAACCTGGGTGATTTTTGGGGTTCGGATTCTTCAATGTACCCCTTGGCGAGGATGAATTTATTGGGAGATATTACCAGCGTTCCGAGAAAAACGCCGAGCGCGATCGATGTTATCAGCACCACCATTTCCCAAAGACCCACGAATGCGCTGCGATAATCCTGGGTAAGCAGGCTGGTCATACTCTGCAACCCGATCGCGCCAGGGACAAGGAACCAGAAGGCCATCACCTGGCTCACCATCGCCGGCGTCCGGTGAGGCGAACGGCCGATGTATTCAGAGCTGAATGCCATGGCGGCTGCTCCAATGAATGCGCCGGCATAGGGGTTGAAGATCCTTTCCCCCAGCATTTGGCCGAACATGGCGGCATACAATACCAGCAGCATCCACATCAGATCCCGGTTGGATCCGCTCAACCGCAAAAAGGATCCGATCCCGAATAACAGGGTCCCGATAAGCGGCATGAAAATGCTAAACACAGGCGCTTCGTACGCATAAACCTGGGCTGTGGGGAGGTGAGAAATACTGAAACCGATGGATATTCCAACGAACAATAGGAAAAGGTTAGCCACCCCATAGATCACCCGCGAGGACCCCGAGATCAGGTTCATCGAGCCGAGATCGATCATCCCGGTAGTAAGGATCACCCCGGGCAGAAAGATCACCAGCGGCGGAATGATCAGATTTGTCGTTCCATAGATCACACCTCTCCCGGTCAGGTTGAATATGATCGCTGAGACCAGAATTGCCGCGGTGACAGGGAGAAGCAGGTTGTAGCGGGGACGTTTGTTGAAATACTCAACCATAAGCGCGACTAACAGCCCCAGACCTGCGACAATCAACAACACGAGGGGATCCGGTCGAAACCGAAGGGTTAATCCCACGGTGGCAATAACATAACCCACGGTTCTTATCCAGGCAGAAAAGCGCGGGGACATTGAAAGTATGCGGTCTATCTCCTGCGAAGCCTCCCGGGGAGGAATTCGTTTCGCTTTCACATCGTCGATGAGCACGCTGATGGCTGAAACCCGGTTCAGATATATGGCTTCCTGCTTTTGGACGCTGAAATCGCTGATGCCCCCTGTGTAAGTGCTCCCCAGTTTGATCATCAGCGTGTTGGGCAGCGCTACGATCTCGCAGCTTCGCTGGTATGCTTCAGCGATCTCGATCAGGGTGTTTTCAACCACCCCCACCGGGCTTCCGGTGGCCAGAAGGGCTTTCCCGATCTTCCGCATACATTCCAGCAGTTCAATATCCCGGGTATCTTTATCACCGTTTTTTGATAAAAAAGGGCTCATGACTGGTTCCCGTTCAATCTGAGTGCCATTTCGTATGAGTAATGATATTTTTTTCGCTTTTATGCTCAAACAATTTATCAACTCTATTTCCAGATACCAGTTAGGTACTTGAGGATAATTTGGAAAGATGAATTGATTTAAATCTCTAATAATAAGGCGATCAGGAAGCCGGGGTTCCTTCCTCCTCGTTCTTTTTGGGAAGGTGACGAACGTAATACAACGCCAACAGCGCAAAAAGCGATATTCCGGCGAAAGACGCTTTTAGCGCTGCCACCTGAGCGTCTGAATATTCCAACACCAGCGCATCTGTTTCCGCCGGAGTCAACCCTGCTGCCTCGGCGGAAGCCTGAAACTGGGCAGTGGTGACAAAATTCGCGTTTGTTTCGGAAGCGCTGACTGCCTGCTGGCTAACCTCGCTGAGGGCTGGATTTGAAAGAACCCCTTTTTGATAATTCGCGACCAGCGAAGCGATCAGGATGGACCCGATCAGTGCGGTACCCAGAGATGCCCCCAGGTTCTGGGAGGTTCCCTGCAGCCCGCCCACCTCGCTGCCCCGCTCGCTTGGTACAGCGGACATATTTACATTACTAAGCTGGGAGGCCATCAGGCCCAAACCTCCACCGATCAACAGCAGGCCCAATTTAAAACCGATCGATCTCAATTCAGGACCGGTAAAGCCGATGAGAAGCACCTCGCCAATCAAAATGGACGCAAGGCCAACCTCGCACATGCGCTTTGGAGAGATCTTCCCCGTTCTTCTGGATCCCACCAGCGACATTACGAATAGCGCCAGGGAAAGGGGTAGGATCGTCAGCCCGGTCTGCATGGCGTCAAACCCGAGCACGGTCTGTAAATACAGGGGGATGACAAAAAATGTTGCCATGATGATGAATTGCCAGCTAAAAAAGACGGTCAATCCAGCGCGCAGTTTAGGGATGTTCAACAGATCCATATCCAAAAGGGGCTCTTCACCCTTTGCGGCAACCCTGCGTTCGGTCGCTGCAAAAGCACGCAGGAGGAGAGCGCCAGCTATGATCAACCAGAACACCGGGGATAATCCCAGCGGAGTGAGCGGCACGCCATTTATGGTGGGCACGGAGGCACTGGGGGTGATCCAGCCCCACTGCGCGGAACGCAGGATGCCAAACACCGCCAGGCCGAAGCCTGATGCTGAGAGCACCGCACCCCTGGTATCCAGTTTTGTCGGCTTTCCGATCGACGCAGGTATTTTCTTGAGGAAGAGCATCAGGATCAGAACGATGACAGTCTCAGCGGCAAATACGATCCGCCAGGTGTAGTAGGTGGTCGCCAGGCCGCCGATCAATGGACCCAATGCGGCTGAAGCCCCGCATACCCCGCCCAGCAAGCCATAAGCGACCGCCCGCTGCTTGCCAGAGTAGGTGATCGCGGTGATCGATACCAGCGCCGGGATGACCAGGACTGCCCCAAATCCTTCAATAAACGACCATCCGATCAGGAGGACTGTAATGTTTGGGGCAAGCGCGGTCGTCAGGGATCCGGCTCCGTAGATCAGCAAGCCAATGACAAATGCCTTCTTACCCCCCCAGCGGTCACCCAGTTTGCCGCCCAGCAGCATGAAGGATGCCATCACCAGGGTGTAAAAAGTGATCGCGGTCTGCATCCCCACGATGGTCGTGTTCAGATCCTCAGCCACCTGGGAGATCGACACATTCATCACGGTGGTATCCAGGACGAGGATGAACTGCGCCATGGCGAGCATGCCCAGCACCCCCCAGCTGGCGGTTTTCGTTACAGTTTTTGTTGCGCTGGACATATGCCACCTCAATTTGAGCGGGATATTAATGCATCGAACTGAAAAAATATTATAAGGGATATTTCGGGGAATGACTTTCGCTTTTGAAATTGCCCTCTTGACATTAACGTTACGTCATAGTTTATACTGACCGCATGTACACAGTTCAAAAGCTCGCCTCCCTTGCAGGCGTAACCCCCCGCTCGCTTCATTACTATGACGAGATCGGGCTGCTTCCCCCGGCCCGGATCGCGGAGAACGGCTATCGCTACTACGATGAAGGGTCGCTTCTCAGGCTGCAGCAGATCCTGCTCTACCGCGAATTGGATCTGCCCCTGGCCGAGATAAAACGCATCCTGGATGGTGAAGCGTTTGATGCTCTTATCTCCCTCCGGGGTCATCAGGAAACTCTGCGCCAGCGCATCAAACGTACCGAAAAACTTATCGCCAGCATCACCGATACGATTCAATACCTGGAAGGAAAAAAGGAAATGGACGAAATAAAAATGTTTGAACCCTTTAACGAGAAACAACAGGCGGAATATGAGGTGGAGGTCGCTGAAAAATATGACCCCCGGATCGTGAAAGCATCCCAGCAGAAATGGAAAAACTATTCCAGGGAGGATAAACAGCGCATCGGCGAGGAGGGCAATGCGGTTTACCGGGATTTTGTTCTGGCCATCCCGAAAGGTCCCTCTTCACTCGAAGCCCAGGATTGCGTGCGGCGCTGGCGGGCGCATATGGCGTATTTCTGGGAACCGGATGATGAGCAGTGCCTGGGGCTGGCAGATCTCTACAACGACGACCCGCGCTTTAAGGCCAATTTCGATAAGATCGACCCCCGCCTGGCGGAGTTCGTCAGAGAGTCAGTTAGATATAATATAAATAATAAATTTTCTTAACATCCTTTCCATTTTGGCGAATATTTCCCGGGTCATTCACCCGGGTTTTTATTCGTGATTTAGCAATTTATATCAAACCAACGTCCGAAAACTGCGGGAAACCCTGAAAGTAGGCAGCCCAACCCGTGAATAATAGTGTCGCCACAAGGAAGGAGACCAGGAAGAATGCCATGATGGGGCGCAGCTTCAATGCCTTCCGCTGCCAGATCAGGATCATCAGGGTGGTGATCGCCACGAAGGGGAATCCCAGGATCACAGTCTGCCCCTCCAGGAAGAAACAGAAACTGGTGAAACCATAAAGGATCCCTGCCGGAACGACCAGCCACCAGTTGGTGGTTGCTTCCGCCGGCTTGCTCCACTGCCGGAAAATGATCAATCCCGCCAGGCCGATCACTCCGAGGTGCCACATGTAGTGGCTGAGGTGCTCATCAAAGAAATAGGCAAGCTGGTAAACATTGGTGTCAAGAATATTTAGCAGCCGGTTTTTAGCCATGCCTTCCACCAGATTGTTGATGGAGTTGGCAGAAAGGTGCATCCCCTGCCCCGCGATCCATAAACAGGCGAAGAGGAGGAAAACGATCTCCTCCGCCAATCGCGGCCGCTCGCTTGATCCGTACCGGAACATCAGCCAGTAGATTGGTATTAATATCAGCGGGGTGAAGATATCGAGGGCATCCTGCCAGCTCATGAACGGGTAAAGCGGAAAGGGAATGCGAAAGAAGATCAACAACAAGAAGAAAACAACAGAAAGCAATGCAAATATCAAAGTGAGCAGCGATAACCGTTTCATTTCATTCCTCCTTCGATAAATGAAAGGTCGCGTTTGATTAATGCCGGCTATATTGAATTAGCTGGTTCCTGATAACCCCCCAAGTGCAACGCAAATCGCTGAAAATATAATAGCATACAATTATGATTGTTCATTCATTAAATTATTCACGGGAGAGAATATGCCCCACTTGCATCCCAATGTCATGTCCTATATCGAAAAACTGGTCGTTGAGATCGGACCGCGTCTGATCGGCTCCCCCGCCAACCAGGCGGCCGCGGATTACATCCGCGACACCTTTCTATCTGCCGGTCTGCAAGTGGAGGATCAAGCCTTCCCCTGCACCGCCTGGGAGGTACGGTCTGCGATCTTTGAGTCTGATGACATTTCCCTCCCGGTGGAAGCCAACGTGTTTTCGCCCGCCTGCGATGTGCGCGGGGAGCTCCTGCCGCTGAGCACAATTACCGAGCTGGAAATGGCAGATATTGGGGGAAAGATCGTCCTCTTCTACGGTGAGCTCGCCAGCACGCAGATCTCGCCCAAATCCTGGTTCCTGCGCGGACCCGATGACGAAAGGATCTTCGACCTTCTCGTTGCAGGCAAGCCAGCCGCTCTGGTCGCGCCGCCCTGCAATTCCAGCGATTACGAGCAGGTCACCGAGGATTGGGATCTGCCCATCCCGGCTGCCACGCTGCCGCGCGAGGTCGTGCTCGATCTTCTACGAAAACCCCCACGCTCCGTTCATCTGAAATTGGATTGCGGAAACTCTCCCTCCACTGCCCGAAACATTGTTGCCCGCAAGCCTTCCCCCTCCCCGGTCAAGGTGGTGCTCTGCGCCCACTTCGACACCTTCCACAACACCCCTGGCGCGCTTGATAACGGCGCCAGCGCTGGCGCTCTACTTGCCCTGGCGGAAGATCTGCTTCGAGAATGGATCTTCCCTTTGGCCTGGAATTCATCGCCTTCAACGGCGAGGAAGCCCTGCCGATGGGTGATGACGAATACCTGCGCCGCGGCGAGGCGGATCTCGCCAATATCCTGCTGGTCATCAACATGGACGACATGGGTGCCTGGGCTGGTTCGAACAGCCTGGCCGTTTATTCCGCCAGCAACGCCCTCTTCGATTTCGTTGATGAGTATCCAGCGCAATTACCCCGGGCGTGGTGCGTGTGGAACCCTGGCCGGAGAGCAACCATTCCACCTTTTCCATGCGCGGGGTGCCCAGCCTGGCTTTCAGCGCGGTGGGTATCCGCCACCTGGCGCACACCCCCGCGGATTCCATCGAGCAGGTCAGCCCCGCGAAGGTGAGCGAGGTGATCGCGATGATCCAAGAGATCATCCGCGGGCTGGCAGGAAAAACACCCAACTGGACCCGCGGGGAGAGATGAATTCGGTGACCATATTTATTTATATCGCCGTCAGCCTGGATAACTATATCGCCACGTCCGGATGGCTCGCTGGATTGGCTGAACGAGATCCCCAACCCGGCGCAGAGTGATTACGGCTTCGCTGAGTTCATGCGCGGCGATCGACGCGGTGGTGATGGGACGCAAGACGTTCGAAACCGTCCTCGCCTTCGATGCCTGGCCTTATCAGCTGCCCGTGTTCGTCCTCAGCCGCACGCTTGCCGCCCTGCCAGAAAAAGCTGACCGGAAAGGCAGAGCTGATCAGTCGGCGAGCCCGCCGAAGTGGTGCGGATTTTAGGCGCGAGAGGATTTCACAACCTCTACGTGGATGGCGGACGTACCATCCAGGGTTTCCTTGAAGCGGATCTCATCGACGAGATGATCATCACCCGGGTTCCCATCCTGCTTGGGGGCGGCGTCCCGCTCTTTGGCAGCCTGCCGTGGGAAATGAAATTTCGCCTGGTAAGCACCGAACGGTTGAACGATGCCCTGGTCAAGAGTATTTACCGCCGCCTGCGCCAGTAATCGCCAGCCTACTTCCGAATCTTCATTCATCGAATCAACAACCCCCTAATTGACTATTTCTTATATATGTCATAATTTGACATATATACATGCTATTCTCGTGTCGCCTGAAGGGATGAGGAAATGACCAACACCGCCACCCGTCTGATCAGCCTGATCCTGCTGCTCCAAAGCAAGCCCAACCGCAAAGCTGCCGAACTGGCCGCAGAGCTGGGCGTCTCCGTGCGCACGGTGCATCGTTACTTTGAAATGCTGGACGAGCTGGGCATCCCGCTCTACTCGGAACGCGGTCCAAATGGCGGATTCTCGTTGGTGCGCGGTTATAAAATGCCGCCTTTGATTCTCAGCCCGGATGAAGCCGTGGCGGTGGGGCTGGGAGCGACGCTGGTGGAGGAAATGTGGGGCACCCTTTACCAGGATGCCGCCCGCGGGGCGCTGGCAAAGTTGGAGAACCTGCTGCCCGAAGATCAGCGATCGGAGATCGCCTGGGCGCGCAGGTCGCTTGTTACCGCCGGGTTGCGCCGCGCTGAGCTGGGCTCCATTCAGGATACGCTCGGAACGCTGCGGCAGGCGCTGCGTCGAGACCCGCAGGGTCTCCCTGACCTACGAAGCACTCAGCCGCACCGAGCCCACCTGCCGGGAGTTCGATCTCTACGCGCTGGCCTTCCGCTGGGGGCACTGGTACGCAACCGGGTACTGCCATCTGCGCCATGCGCTCAGGGTGCTGCGTGTGGACCGCATCCGCGAGGTGACAATGCTGGCTGAGGTATACGATATCCCCGCCGGGTTTGACCCGCGCGCCTTCCTGGATGCGGAGGCGCAGCCTGCGCCGGCGGTGCTTGCCAGGCTGCGCTTTGCCCCGCAGGCAGCCGGCTTCGTGCGGGATTCTTCGATCGGTTGGACGGAGATCGAGTCCCAGGCAGATGGCTCCCTGCTGGCTACCCTGCCCGCCGCGGACCTGCAATTTGCCGCCAGTATGGCGATCAGCTTCGGTCCGCTGGTCACCGTGCTTGCGCCCCCCGAGTTGATCGACATGGTTCAGGACTGGGCGCGCGAGATCATTGGTCTGTACACTGAAATGAAATGAAAGAGAGGATAGCAAAATGATCACTAAATTGGATCTGAAAAAGGATTTGAAATATCTCTACAACCCTTCCGCGAAATCTGTGGAGGAGGTGGAGGTACCGGAGTTCAACTTCGCCATGGTGGAGGGTGTTGTTCCAGCCGGGGTCAAAGTTGCGGAAGCGGTGGAGTTCGTTGAGGCCTTGACCGCGCTCTACGGAATCTCCTACACCCTCAAGTTCGCTGCTAAACAGCGCAAATCGGAACCAGTGGATTACCCCGTTATGGCGCTTGAGGGTCTCTGGTGGGTGGAGGGCGACATGTTCGAGTTCGGGAAGCTCCAGGAACAACACTTTAACGTCATGATCCTCCAGCCGGCGGTAGTCACCGCGGATATGTTTGCCGAAGCACTGGAGCAGCTTAAGAAGAAAAAGCCATCGCCTGGATTGGAGAAGCTTCGTTTTGAATCCTTCCGGGAAGGCAGGTGCGTGCAGATTTTGCACCTTGGGCCTTATGCCGCGGAGCAGGCCACCATTGAACGCATGAAGATATATATGAATGAGCACAACCTGGTGCGCAACGGGCATCACCACGAGATCTACCTGGGTGACCCGCGCCGGGCGGCACCAGAAAAGCTGCGCACCATCCTGCGCCAGGGGGTGAAAGAAAGGTAACCGCTTTTGTAATCCTTAATCCGCTGTCCGGTCAAGAATTGAAGATGGAGATCGAATTTTTCGCCGCCAAATCATTGCGACAACAAATGATTCGCGGATTTATAGCGAAGCTAAAGCCCGGGCTCCACCTACGAAATCTCGATCTTTTTAATCCCCTTGATCGCCGACAGCTTGCCAACCAATTCATCAGCCTGGTCCTCGTCCTTACTGCGCACGTCAAATGTGATTTGCACCTGGTCTTCGATCATATCCCGGGAGATCTGCGTGGAGGCAATGGACCTTGGCGGCTCGGAGAGGATTTTCTTTAAATCCCGAAGCAATCCTTTTCGGTTAGCTGCTGACACGGTCACGGTATAAGTCACCGCCTGATGGATGAACCGGTCTTCGAATTTTTCCACCCAGTAGAGCACAAAAAGCAGCAGCAGGGTCGTTCCGGCTGCCACGATGAACATTCCCATGCCGCAGGTCATGCCGATAATTCCCATCGTCCACAGCGAGGTGGCTGTCGTCAATCCTTTCACCCCAGTGCCATAGCGGAAGATCGCCCCCGCGCCAAGAAAACCAATCCCGGTCACCACCTGGGCTGCGATCCGGGCCGGGTCGTTGTTGGGATATGCAAGATTGATTGAAATGATCATCGCCAGTGCCGAGCCAATGCACAGGATGATATGCGTCCGCAAGCCAGCCGGTTGGCCAATTCGCTCGCGCTCCCAACCGATCAACGCCCCCAATCCCATGGCCACTAGAATGCGAATGATGATCTGCGTTTCGGTGATCATTTATCCCTCCCTAAGTTCGTTGAATGGATTATGTCTGAACGATAATTCAGGTCTTTTATTCAAAACGTTATTACCAACTCCGGTCGAAGGTGGTTTTAGAGAGGCCAGCTTTTTCGATCATCGGCTCCAGTAGACCACGTTCCTCCCAATTAACCACGTGGTCCACCCAGCCCTGGAAATCCAGCGAGGCACGCGAGGGGGTGAAGGTCCGGTCCGCCAATTTCAGCAGGGGCAGGTCGTTGCCGCCATCCCCTGCCGCGAATATGGTTACCCCTTCCAGCCCAAGCGCCGGAAGAAGCTCGCCCACGCCTTTACCCTTGTTCACTCCCTGCGGTGTCATTTCAAAGAAAACCGGGGTGCTGTAGACGCGCTCCACCGGGAATGCGGCAGAGGCTTCCTCCACTTCCCCCAGCTCTTCCGGTCGGCTGGAATAAAACAGGACCTTGCTAAACTGCTGTCCGCGACCCCAATCCGCAAGCGGAAGACCGCCGAAATCCCACAGCTCCTCTGGGTCGGCAGCCTCTGTGTGGAGAGTATGAATGCTGTTCTTCGACATGAGCAGGGCAGGGATGTGCGGGAAGCGCCGGGTGAAGGCGACCAGCTCGCGGAGAAGGTTATTTTCGAATGGGAAGAAGGATTGCTCCAATTCCCCGGGCAGGTAATTCATCGAGCCGTTCTGGGTGATCATCGGTAGCGGGATGGATACATCTGCCCACAGGTCGTTTTCCGCAAAGCTGGTTTTTACGCTCGTAAGCGTGCGCCCCGTGGCTGGGATGAGCACCAGGTCGCTTCGCGAAAGAAGAACCTCCCGGTCGCGCGGGTGCATCCGCCGCTCCTCATTCAAGAGTGTTCCATCAAGGTCAAAAATAAAAACTGGAGCCGTCATAACCGCTCCAGTTTATCATATGGTTCCGGGTAGGGAGTATTATTCCTGATCTCGATTGTCTACAATGGAGTTGAAGAAGGCATCCACCACATTTGGATCGAACAGCTTGCCGGATTGTTCGCGGATATACCGCAGCGCGGCATCCAGGGTCCAGGCTGGCCGGTAGGGGCGGTCGGAGGTGAGCGCGTCGAAAACATCCACAACAGCGAAGATGCGCGCTGCCAGGGGAATCTCTTCGCCCTTAAGCCGGCGCGGATAGCCTTCCCCATTCCAGCGCTCGTGGTGGCTATAGGGGATATCCAATGCGGATTCAAGATAATAAATCGGCTTAAGAAGTTCGTTGGCATAGAGCGGATGCTGGCGCATCACCACCCACTCATCCTCCGACAGGGTCGAAGGTTTCAGTAATATGCTATCCGGGATGCCCATTTTGCCGATATCGTGCAGCAGCGCGCCGCGGCGGACGTGTTGGAGCTGGTCGCCCTTCATCCCCAAAGACCTGGCAAGCTGCAGGGTGAGATCCACAACCCGCAGCGAATGTCCGGCGGTTTCACGTTCACGCATCTCAAGCGCGCGGGACCAGCCTTCCAGGGTGGCATTGTAGGCTTCCGCCAGTTCCCGGTTTGCCTGCTCAAGCGCTTCGTGTGCTTTCCGGCGCTCGGTGATATCGATCATATTCCCCCAAACCAGGATCAGTTTTCCGTTTTCTACCTCACCGAAGAGGCTGGTCTGATACCAGTGTGGAATGCCCTTCGGGTCGATATCGTGGATTTCGAAATTTGAGAGCCTGCAGTCTAGTTTGAAAAACCAGCTCAACATGTTCTTGTAACTTTCGATGTCGCTGGCCAGTTTCTTTATGCTTCTCCCAATGATCGACTCTCGGTCGAGCACACCCATCAAGGCAAAAGTATCATTACACTCTATGCAAACAGCATCCAGGCTCTCCTCCACTTTGTCCGTGAGGGGTAAGTCGAGATCTATGGGCTTCACAGGTTTAAAGCAGAACACCCCGTCATTGACATGCTCAATATAGTACCTGTACCGTACTTCGCTCGAGCGAAGTGCCTCCTCGGTTCTTTTCAAATCGGTGATATCAAGCAGGAATCCACGCAACCCCACCGCCCGTCCCTCCTCCAAGATAGCGCGCACATTTACGATCGCAAGGAAGGTCGAGCCATCTTTGCGCCGAAGATTGTATTCCGGAGAACCGATGCTTTTTCCGCGCAGCACCTGGGCGAAGTGGTTCTTTGCCTTTTCCACAAGGGTGGGTTCGATCAGGTCCAGGGCGTTCAACCCATCTTTAATTTCCTTGGCTTTGTAGCCGAAAGACTGAAGCAAGTATTGGTTCGCGAAGGTGATGTTCCCCTTGCGGTCCAGCTCGAATTCGCTAAGCGGCATGGAATTGACCAGCTCGCGGAATTTTTTCTCGCTCTCGCGCAAGGCCTGATCCGCCTGCTTTCGTTCAGTGATATCCGTGGCGACAGCAATGACGACTACCTGGCCAAAAAACAAGCCCTTATACAGGCGGACTTCTTTGGGGAAGATCTCTCCATTTTTGCGGCGTCCCCAGAATTCAAACTTCTGCGGTTTACCACGGAAAGCGCGCTGGACGGTCTTGCCTACCGCCTCCAAATCGTTTCTTCCCGGGGCGGCCACAAAAAGCGGATTCTGACCGATCAGCTCATCGCGGTTGTAGCCGTACATCTTTTCCGCGCCCTGGTTCACATCCAGAAAAGTGCCTTCTTTGCTCTGAATGTAGATCGCCTCAGCGACTGAGTCAAAAATCCCGCGGTAAGAGGTTTCTGAATCGCGGATGACTTCCTCTGCCAGTTTGCGGGTTTCAACTTCGTGCTGCAGCACCAGATGCGTCTGGGCGTTGTGCAGCAACGCTGCAGCATACCCGGCATACGTTTCCGCCAGGGTCAGTTCCTCTTCTGTGTAATCCTCATTATCGCGGATGAATGACATCACCCCCAGCACCTCATCCTCAAAAATGAGCGGCGTAGCGATCAGCCGCTGCGCTCCAAAATCCGGTGTGCCGGGAATGGTGGTCTTGTGCGAGTCGCCGGTGATATCGTTGTACAGAATGCAGCATTTCATTTCCACGGCACGCCCCGCCAGGCTGTGGTTGACCTTCAAAGGTGTGGCCATAAAGTATTGGGAGAATGCCGGGTTGCTGGAAACCACCGGGGTGAGGGTTTCGCCGTCTTCCTCCAAAAGGTAAACGTTGCAGAGCGCGGAGTTCATCACCTGGTCGGCGCCGCTGGTGATCCTCTCCAGCACCTCGCTTACATTCTGGCTGGCAGTCAGGGCCTGCACGGCCTCCAGCAGATGCTCCTGATTGCGGCTTTTCTGCGCCAGGGCTTCCTCCGCCTTTTTACGTTCCGAAATATCCACGATCAACCCGCGCACTCCGATCGGACGCTTGCCCATCATGATCGGTGTGGCGTGCACCGTCACCGGGAAGGTGGACCCATCTTTGCGAACCAGGGTGTAATCCACCGGCGGAACAACTTTGAGCGATAACAATCCCTGAACTGTTTCAAGTAATTTCGGGCGATCGTCCGGGGTCACCATATCCACGGCAAAAATCCCTTTGCGGTAATCCTCCTCCGTATACCCCGAGCTGGTGAAGGCGTAACGGTTGACGAAAGTGACCCGCCCAGTGGTGTCAATTTCGAAGATGATGGAGGGCAGGAAGTTGGTCAGGTCGCTATACTTTTTCTCGCTCTCACGCAGTGCTTCCTCGGATTTTCGGCGTTCGGAGGCTTCGAGCGAAAGGGTGATGATATCGGCCAGGGAGGTGGCAAAATCCTGATCCTCCAGCGTCCACTTACGAGGCTCGGTGGTCTGCTCAAGACAAAAGATGCCCACCAGCTTTCCGCGCACGTTGATGGCAACATCCAGATTTGATTTTATTTTGTTTGGCAAAAAGTAGGTCTTGGTGAATTCCCAGGTTCTCTCATCACCGCAGGAATCCTCTGCGCTGATCAGCCTGGTTTCCTCCAGGGTTTGCATATACTTGGGGAAGTTCTCGGTCAGAAAACTTTGTGCGTACTCATGCCGCTTGGAGTTGTGGATAAACAGGTCTTTGCACTTCATTTCCGAAAGAGCAGAGTTGAAAAGCCACAGGCTGGCGCGGTCTGCTTGAAGCGTAAAGGCGCCCGCTTCTGTTACGGCGCGCGTCACCTTATCCAACTCGGAAACATCCAGCTTGTTCAACTCCAGCAAAACATTCTGATTGCGGATGATCATCTCCGCCTTGCTGCTGAGCTCACGCTCGGCGGCTTCGCGCTCCGCAATTTCCCGCCTCAGGTCCCGATGCGTCTGCGTGGTATGAAGCACAGATGATGCAAACGCGGCGAAAGCTTCTGCAATCTCGCGGTCATCTTCTGTGAATAACTCCCCCATCCGGGATAAACACATGGCACCTAAAACCTGGTCCTCAAAGATGAGCGGTGCAGAGATCAACCGCTCGTCAAGATCCTGGGGAGTGCCAGGGATTTGGAAAGCACTTGTTTCTCCCAGGGGGTGATTGAAGAGCAGCGCTTTTTTCTCCCGGATCGCCCTTCCCGTCAGGCTGGAATTCAGGTTGAGCGGGGTGGAAAGGATCTGATCGGTGTAGTCGGTCTCTACTGAGATTTCAGGGACGAGGGTGCGTGCGTCTTCGGAAAGAAGATAGATATCGCAGTTCACCGCGCCAGTCACCTGCATGGCGCCGGTGGCAATGCGCCTGAGCACCTCGTGCACATCCAGGCTGGAGGTAATGGAACGCGCTGCCCGCAGGATCTGCTCGAGCCGCTTCGCCTTTTCCGCATAGGATAACTCGATGCCGGCAGGATCGGTCGCATTGACCGATCGCGGTTTTTGTTGGTTTGTTTTTTCGCTTCCCCCCTCTTCTCCTTGCCGTTTTGGGAAGCAGCGCTCATTTCTACCTCAATCATTTACCTGAACCATTAATTGGTTCCGGTCTATACATCCTACCAAGTATTTATTTCATGTCAAGAGAATTTAAAACATTAACCTTACAAAATTGCAAAGCGGGTCATTATACTATTTCCGGCTCTTTTTGGAAAAACATCCTGTAAATCAATCCGGGTCGAACCTGGAGTCATCCAGCATTTGGTTAAACTTTTCCTCCGGGCTGACTGGTTTGAGCCCGATCTCCGGGGAGCCGGTTTGCAGCTCGGCAGCTTCCGCCAGGCGCAGCTCCTCCAGCGCCAGCCTCTTATAGCTTCCCCACTTGCCGCAGTAATCGCAGCGGTCATATTTTGAACCGACCAGGTTCAGTCCCCACCAGTGGAATGCGAACGGTCTTCCACAGTGGGAGCACACGCCCCCACCCTGGATGCCATAATGCCGTTCCGAACCAAGCGGCAGATCCTTTACGGTCTTGCCGGTTGTGAGGAATGTGAAGAGAAAACCAAGTCCAACGACCAGCAACAGGATCGCGCCAATGACAACAACGATACTGAACACCCCCGCCCATTGACCACTGGCGGAGACGAAATTAAACGTGCCGCCCGGCGCCATCTGCACGCTGCCATCCAGGGTGGTCACCTCTGCGGAGAGGGTGTGACTTCCCTCTGGGTAATCCTGGGTGTGGATATCCAACTGGAAGGGCGGCTCGGTCACTTCGCCAATCGGCTGACGGTCAAGCAGGAAAACAACCTTTGAGATATTTTCCTGAGGCCCATTAACCGCGAGGCGGAAACTCCCGCGAATATTCCCGCCTGCGCTGTAACCGAAGGACCGGCGGATGTTCAGTGTGTACGCCGCGACAGATTCAGGCGTGGCAGCCTGCCCGCTCACCTTGCGGATACGGATCTGGCTGGCAACCCCGGCAATGATGACAACCAGGGCTGCCGCCAGCAGAATATTTCGGATCTTTAGTTTCATTTTTCCACCCTCTTAATTCCAACGGGTGAGGATGGCCTCACGCTGGAAAAGACGGGCACCCAGATATACCAGGACTACATCCAGCACCAGCAGCACTGAAAAACTTGCCAGCATGAAGGTCAAGTTCAGAATGATAAAGCCAGCCAGCACGGCAAAGAGCAGCATCAGGATGGGCAAAATGACCACCGCGGCAGTCTGCTCGGCGGCACGCGGGTCGCGGGCGCGGGAGGAGACCAGCACGGCGATATTGACGGCAAAGACTGCCATCAGCGGCCCGCCAACGAAAATAGCCACCAGCCAGGTGGGGCTCAGGGCGTATGAGATGACCGCCGGGCTGACCCCGATGATGGGCAGCGCGATGGCAAATATCAAAAAGCAAGCCCAGGTAGCCAGCACAGCAGGGATGACTGCCGCCAGGCTCTTGCCTGCCAGCAGCTCCTCGGTGGAGATGGGGGTGGCCAGCAGCGGCTCCAGACTGCGGGTGGCTTTTTCACCAACAATGCTGTAGGCTGCGATCGTGATGGGGATCATCAGCGGCATGATCATGTAGAGCAGCAGAAATTCGTTCAGGATATAAGTCTGCATGCAGTCGGCCATGCTCACCGCCCCGCAGGCAGCCGCATAGGCGGGCGGCATGTCCGCGGTGCTGCCCAGGTCGCCGCCGGTGGTGGTGACCGCCAGGAAGACAATGGGCAGAGCGGTGAAGATCAGCGGCAGCAACGCAATGGTGAGCAGCACCATGCGGTTTTTGAACACCTCCGCCCATTCCTTATCGATGATCGTCTTGATCGGACTAGCCATTCTTCCCTCCCGGGGTCTCGTCCCCGTTGTGAATCAATTGCAGGTAAATATCCTCCAGCGAGTGGCGCATCTCGCCCACGAACTGAATTGAAGCCCCCGCTTCCACCAGGCTGCGGATGATGGTCGGATTCTGCCCCTCGGGGTCGTCCAGGCGAACCACCAGCTTGTTCTCCACCACCTGCACGTCGCGCGCAAAATCAAATCCCTTCACCCTCTCCGCCCACGCCGGTTTCACTTCCTGAAGGTGGAAGACCGATGTCCTCCCGTAAAGACGTTTGCGCAGGTTCTCGGGGGAATCCTCGGTGATGAGCGAGGTTTTGAAGATGGCGATACGCTGGCAAAGCCGGTCGGCCTCATCCAGGTTGTGGGTGCAGATGAAGATGGTGCGCCCTTCCAGTTTGAGTTCTTCAATGAAATCGCGAACCAGCTTGGCGGCTTCCGGGTCAAGCCCCGAAGTGGGTTCATCCAGGAAGAGCAGTTTGGGCTCGTGCAGCAGCGCGCGGGCGATGGCCAGCTTCTGCCGCATACCTTTGGAAAAACTGCCCACCTCATCCAGGCGGCGCTCCCACAACCCCAGCATGCGCAGGTATTTCTCCACCTGGCCGGCCGGGTCCGGAACCTGGTTCAGCTTGGCGTAGAACATCAGGTTGTATTCCGCAGAGAGCCGGTCATACATTCCCGGCGTCTCGGTCAGGATACCCACCCGCCTTCTGATCTCCTGGTCCGTCTTGCCCACCTCGTAGCCGCACACCCAGGCCTTCCCCTCCGAAGGTCCGATCAATGTGGTGAGCATACGCACGGTGGTGGTCTTGCCAGCCCCGTTGGGACCCAGGAAGCCGAACACCTCCCCCTCCGCCACCTCGATGTTGAGATCCTTCACCGCCACCACGGGCGGTGTTTTTTTCCTCCCGGCAAAGGTCTTGCCGAGATGCTCCGTTCTGATCATTCTTCCTCCGCGTTTTATGATATTTATTGTATCATTGTATTATTGTATAATTGTATTTATTCTTCGATTTTTGTCAAGGGCATTTCCTGAGAGGACACCTGAAAGGTGGAAACCATTATAAAATACGGTGGATGATTAAAAAAGTTCCATGCTCATCCTGACCCTTTTCCTTATTCTAATAATTGCTTTCCTGCTTGGCGCGGGTTTATACCTGGCGCTGCGCCTTACCCGTCCCGCCATGCATTCGCCTGCGGCCGTTTTTCAATACGAGGTGGAGCATGGAAACCTCGACCCGGTGGAATTTGAGCTGTGGTCCAAGCGCGAGGTGGGCATCCAGTCTCCGGGCGGCTACCCGCTCTTCGGCATTTATTTCCCCGCGGAGGGTTCTCATCAAACCGTGATGATCGTCCACGGGTTCACTTCCAACCTATACGGGGCGGTAAAATACATGCCCTTGTTCAGAAGGCGGAACTTCAATATTTTGATGATCGACCTGCGCCACCACGGGCGCAGCGGGGGAGCCAATATCACCTGGGGGGTGCAGGAAAAGCACGACCTGGCTGTCTGGGCAAGCTGGGTTCTGGCACAGCATGGCAAAGAAGGCGTTCTTGGAACGCTCGGGGAATCTTTGGGCGGAGCGACGGTGCTTCAGCACGCCGCCATCGACCCGCGCGTAGCTTTCACCATTGCGGATTGCCCTTTTTCCAACTTGCGCGGGCTGCTCACCCACGTATTAAAAACCGATTACCGCCTGCCCCCCTCGCCCCTGTTGGAATTGGGCGAGTTCTGGTGCCGGGTGCTGGCTGGATTCACCTTTGCGGCGGCTTCGCCAATAAACAGCATGGACAAGATCCAAACCCCCGTACTGCTGATCCACGGAGAGGAGGATGCTCTTGTCCCCGCCGAGATGAGCCGCGAGCTTTTTGAGGCCAAGACAAGCGGAGTGCGCGAGATCCGCGTTTTCCCTGGGGCAGGTCACGCCCAGGCATTCTCAACGGATCCAATTGGTTATGAAGATTTAGTGGTTAATTTCGTCGATTCTGCGTTGAAAGAGAAGCTTGTTTAATTTTTATTAAATACCCGGTCTGGTCATTGCTGACCGGGATCCAGGTAGCAAATTTCCTTTAGCAGCATGATTGTCGTCCCCTGGTTATCCGTGGCCGGGTCGCCGATCACCCAGTAGCTGTTGGAACTGTCGATCGAATCCGGTATTTTTGTTCCAAAAACGACCTCGCCCTGCGCATCCTGGACGGTCAATTTATGGCTGGCTGTGTCAATGGTGATCAGGGTTTCCCGCCGAAGGGGATACTGGAAACTTGCTATTCCCTTTATCTCGCCATTTTGCGAATAAATCACCGCCGCGTTATTTTGGTCCTGGCCAGAGACCTGCAGCCCGAGCTTGATCCCATTCTTGTGTTCCCCGTCCGGGTTCTTGATCACATCAGCTTCCAGCAGTAGCAGCGAGAATTCGCCATCCGCCTGGGAACGGATCGCGATCACGCTGCCCGAATTATCCGACCGAAGTGCGGCGATTGCGGCAGATTCCGGTCCCGAAAAGAGCCTGACCCCGTTTACCGTTGGCTCAAATTTCCCGAGTTTCTGGGTGTAATAGATATACGGATCCTTGATATTCTGGGAGAAATTCTTCGCGTCCTGGGGGAAAACCGCATCCAGGGAAGGCTCGCCCGGCACCAGGCTGCAAGCCTTCAGCCGCGATGTTTTGGGGAGCGGCGTTGGCTCGGTGGTCGAAGTCAATCCGGTGCTCCCAGGCAGGGAGGTGTTTTGGGGAGGCATCGCCGTGTTCATTGGCGGCTGGATGGTTAGCGCCACCGCTGTTTGCGCAGCATTCTTCTTTTCCTGGTTCTGCCGCACAGCCGCCAGCCCGAAGCACACGCAGGTGAACAAAACGATACCGATGATAACCAGGATCACGCAGGTGCTGTTTTCTTTATATAGCTTTTTGATCCGCTGCCCGAAGGTCGGTTTTTTGGCTGGGATCGCCTCCGCTGGTTGGGCAGGCACGATTGGAGCCGTGAGGGTGCTGCCGCGTTTTGCCGCCGGAACGGATGCGGCCAGGTTTTCCAGGGCGGCGGCAAAGGCGCCCATATCCAGGTAGCGGTCTTCCGGTTTCTTTGCCAGGGATTTGAAGATCACCTGCTCTGTCTGTGCGGGCAGCGCGGGCACAAATTGGCGCGGGCGCGGCAGCGGGTCGTTGACCTGCTTTAAGGCGATCGCCATGGGAGTATCCGCTTTGTAAGGCGTCCGCCCGGTGACCATTTCGTAGAAAACCGTTCCGAGGGAATACACATCCGTGCGCCCATCGAGTTTGTTCCCGAGCAGCTGTTCGGGGGACATATATTCCGGAGTTCCCATTCCCATCCCGGTGGTGGTCAGCCCGCCAGTTTTTTCATCCTCCAGCATCTTTGCGATCCCGAAATCGGTCAGCATCGGCTGGCCGGAGTCGGTGACCAGAATATTTGAGGGCTTGATGTCGCGGTGGATGATGCCCTGCTTGTGGGCGAATTCCAGTGCGCGGGCAACCGGCGCGAGGAACCAGGCTGCCTCCGCCCAGGGGATGGGTGCTCCGATGCGCTCTTTCAGCGTCCCCGCGGGGATGTAATCCATCACCAGGTAGGGAACCCCATCCTGGTCGCCGTAGTCATTGATGTGAACGATGTTGGGATGAGCCAGCTTTGCCAAGGCGAGCGCTTCGCGTTTGAATCGCTCCAGAAACTGGTAATCGTCCATGCGCTCGGTGCGGATCACCTTGAGCGCCACCGCCCGCTCCAGCCGCGTATCGAAGGCTTTGTAGACGATCGCCATGCCGCCCTCGCCAAGCTGCTCGACGATGTGGTAGCGCCCCAGGGTTTGACCGACCAGATTTGGCATATAGCTGTCCTTACTTTTTCTGTGCAGGGAAATTATAGTGGAAGAGGCCGCTGACTGTGCTTAACAAAACGGTTAAGTTAACAGTAAAAATATACAGGCGCGTGACTGCCAGTCACACGCCTGTATATTAAGGGAGGAGAAAGAAACAACTCAAGTTCGGGGAAGCATTGCAGCACGCCGCTGAAAGACCAATCCCCAAATCCATCTGATCAGCACAACCGCCAGCGTGATCCCTGCAATGACAGCCAGGTTCTGTGCGAGGCTTCCACCTCCTCCCGCACCCACACCCCGGCCATGTAAACCGCGCCCGGTGCCATCCCGCAAGCCACCCCCGGGGGGTATGGCTCCCTCGGGATGCCCGGTTGAACCACCCGTGGAGAGTGTATCCCCGTGTGCAGGGGATTGAGACTGCGGGTTTTGACCGCTCCACCAGAGCATCCCCAGGGTTACAAACCCGGCAGCCAGCAGGATGACAAGCACCCGTCCCGCGATCACGAATACACGCTGCATCATGACTGGCCTCTGATCTTATCCTTCGGCACGGTCACGAGCGCCGGCCGAATACCTGCAGCTTCAGCTTTACGAAACAAACGCCTGAAGAAGGTTTTAACCATCCCAGTCACCCAATCCCAGTTCAATGCGAAGTGCACCCCGAGCAGGATTACCGATGCCTGGGCGGTAAGGCTGTGCAATGAATTCCAGGTTCTATCCGGCGCAGCCTGGATCCCAAGGAAAGGCAGGACACTGCGAGAGATCATCAACCCGGTTACCATCACTCCGGTAAACGCGGCGAAAAGCAGCAGATCTACAATGAATTTCAACCGTGAAACATGCCAAAGCTTACGGAAGTATTTCGACACAATATTCGTAATCCATCTCCAATGCAGGAGCAAATGCACGATGATCGTCGCAGCCAGCGCCACGCTCAACCATTCATGCCAGTTGATGCCGGTCAGACGCGGCTCCTCCGCCGCCAGGAAGGCGGCAAAGATCCCGGCATCGATAATAAAATTTACTTTATTCATTCGTTTTCCCTTTCAACCATTATTTTTCTTCAATCGGATCATCAAGTTTGAGCGAGGTTCAAAATTAACCCTGGGTAGTGGCGGCTTTTTCCTTCAGCATCGAAATCAATGGTTCGAGAAATACATTGCCGCGGGTCGGCAACGCAGCGGAAGAACTGGCGGTCGTCGCAGCGTTGCTGGTACCATTCGCCTGGGGTGAAAACCCGTTTGCATCCATCCCCGCCGGCATCCCGGCTGCATCCGGCGGAGCACCCATGCCATCCGCTGGAGCACCAGCCTGTCCTCCCGGTAGGGCGGAAATGCCAGCGGTATCCACAGACGCGACCTCCAGCCCCACTCCCAGGGAGGATTTCATTTCGGTGATCTCAGCCTCCGTAAAATCCATTGCGTCAATCGCCTTGATCTGCTCGGGGGTCATCGCCTCGCGGATCTGGGCGTAGAGCGCGTCCATCTCCACTGTGGAGATTGTTTGGCTGGTTCTCAGGGTGTTAACCGCCTTCCACAGGGGCAGCAGTTCCGCCGCTTGTTCGGCATCCACCGCCTGGGCAGTATCCTCCAGCTTGAGCGTTCCCAGCGCCAGGGATTCAGCATCGGATAATTGCTTCGATGCAATGCCTCCAGCCGATGTGCTGGCTTCAACACCTGCTCCGCACCCAGCCAGGGTCAGCCCGATCACCAGAACCGCGACAATTGGAATCCATTTCAGTTTCATTCTTGCGTCCTTTCGCATACCCAATCCTTCGAATTACTGTCCCGCCCGCCCTTTGAGGAGCTGGATAAGCGGTTCAATAAACATCATGCCCATCCCGCCACGGCGGCCGGGATTTTGCACGGCTCCCGGGGTGGATTGCGCGTTGCTGCCCCCCTGCTGGCGGTCGAACCCGCCCTGCGGGAAACCGCCTTCAGGCGGAGGACCTCCACCCCCAGGCATCATCCCCGGTCCGCCCTGGAACCCCCCCTCCGGACGTTGGCTTGTGCCGGATCCGGATGATCCCTGGTTGGCGCCGCCCATCTGACCGGGACCAAAATTGACGCCCAGGTCCGCCATCATTTGCTGGATATCTTCGCTGGTAAGAGACATGCCCTCGATCTCCTTTACCTGTTCCGGGGTCATCGCGCCTTCAATTTGGCTGTAGAGCGCGTCCATTTCCTTAGTTGAGATCGTTTGGCTGGTTCTCAGGGTGTTAACCGCCTTCCACAGGGGCAGCAGCTCGGCAGCTTCCTTAGCGTCCACCGCCAGGTCGGTTCCCTCCAACTTGAGGGTGCCAATGGCCAGCTTCTCGGGCAGGGTCATCTTGGAAAAATCCAGGTTGCGCCCATTTTGCCCGCTCCCCGCCGCGGGCATGGATGCTGCCGAAGCGGAACCGCTGCTGGCGGAGCTCTGCGCGGTGCCGCCGCACGCTGCCAACATCGATGCCAGGAGGATGATCCCAGCCATTGCTATGATTTTCTTTTTCATTTATTACCTTTCTTTTTCTAAAAATATTATTCGTGCCGCAGGGCGACGATTGGATCCAATTGCGCGGCTTTTTGCGCAGGGAAGTAGCCAAAGAACATGCCGATCAATGCCGCGGAGGTGAACGAGATGATGATCGAATAGGGTGCCAGCACGGTGCGCATTCCGCTGACGGCGCCAAAGAGGATGCCGCCTGCCACACCCACCAGCACCCCTAGCAACCCGCCGATCAGGCTGAGCATGAGGGCCTCCGAGAGGAACTGCGTCTGGATATCCCTGGGCGCTGCTCCCACCGCCTGGCGCAGCCCGATCTCACGGGTGCGCTCAGTGACACTGACCAGCATGATGTTCATGATGCCGATGCCGCCCACCACCAGCGAGACGCCCGCCACCCAGGCCAGCAGGGTGCGGAACGAGGCGGTGGTGGATTCCTGGGTCGAGATGATATCCGCCTGAGTGCGGGTGCTGAAATCCAGCGAATTCAGCGAGACCCCATGCCGGTTAGCCAGCAGCAGGGTGATCTGGTTGACCACATCATCCATGTTGTAGTTTTGATCCACCGAGACGATGATCTGGCGGACGCGGTCACCCATGAAGCGCGCGAACATGAAGGGGGTGAACTTTTTGAAAACCAGGTTGATGGAGGTGTAGATCTGCTCGTCGAAGTTCGTTCCACCCGACAGCCCCTTGGGCGCCAGCACCCCCACCACAGTAAGCTTGGTGTTATCCACGGTGATTTTCTGCCCCACGGGGTCCGCTGAGCCAAAGAGTTCCGATGCCACATCCGACCCCAGCACCACCACCTTGGAGGCTCGGTCAAATTCAGTTTCGTTGAAGAATCTCCCGCTCCCGATGGTCAGATCGCGCACCTCGGGGTAATCTGTTGTGGTGCCCACAATGGTAATGGAATCCAGGGTGGTGTCCCCATATTTGACGGTTTCAGATGCCTGCTGGTCGACGGTGATGCCTTCCACGCCCTTCACCTTTTCCTTGATTGCGGTTACATCATCGAAGACCAACCCGGACTGGCTGTTCTGGCTTATCGCACCGGGTCCACCACGCTCCATACTACTCATGATGAACACGAGGTTTGAGCCCAGCCCGTTGATGGATTCGGCGATGGTCGCTTCCGTTCCGGCGCTGATGGCCATCATGATGATCACCGCCGCGACGCCAATGATGATGCCCAGCATGGTAAGCACCGAACGGAGCTTGTTGGAAAGCAGGCTTTTCCAGGCAACTTTGATCACTTCACGCGAATTCATTTCGTTTTCTCCTTGCCCGGTTTTCCTGCGATGGGTTTCTTACCGTTTCCATTTCCATTTGCACTACCATTTCCCACCTGGTCGTGGTTGATTGCATCCGAAGCCAACTTACCATCTTTGATGTGCAGAATGCGGGTGGTATGCAGCGCCACATCAGGCTCATGCGTCACCATCACGATGGTACGTCCTCGTTCTTCGTGCAGGCTGTGCAGCAGCGCCAGGATCTCCTCGCTGGAATGCGAATCCAAATTGCCGGTGGGTTCATCCGCCAGGATGAGGATCGGGTCGTTGATCAGCGCCCGCGCGATTGCCACTCTTTGCTGCTGCCCGCCGGAAAGCTGACTTGGATAGTGATGGGTTCTTTCCGCCAGACCTACGGCATGCAGTGCATTTGCTGCCATCTTGCGCTGCTCGGCGTCGGTCAGCTTGTCTTCATTCCGGTACATCATAGGCAGCATGGTGTTTTCCAGCGCGGTCAAACGCGGCAGCAGGTTGTAGGATTGAAAAATGAAGCCCAATTGTTTGCTGCGGATTCGCGCCAGCTCGCGCCGGTCATAATTGCTCACATCTTCCCCCGCCAGGATGTATTTCCCCTCGCTGGGGTGATCCAGGCAGGCCAGAAGGTTAAGCAGGGTGCTTTTACCCGATCCGCTGGGTCCCATGATGGCGATGAACTCGCCTTCAGTGATGCGGATATCGATGCCATCCAGCGCGGCAACCTGGTTATCGCCTTCGCCGTAGATCTTCTTCAGGTCAATGGTTTCAATAATTACAGAGGGCTGCTTCATTATTGTGTCTCCATAACTCCGGTGGAAACCGTCTGCCCGGCGGTGAGCCCCGATTTGATCTCGGCGTAGGTACCGTCGTTGAGACCTACTTCGACCACGGTCAGTTTCAGCGTACCATCATCCCCAACAACGAACACAGCATATTGCCCGTCCCCGATATCGTGCAGGGCTTCCACGGGGATCAGCACCACGTTATCGGCTTCCGCGTTGATAACCTCCACCGAGGCGGTCATCCCTTCCACGAATTTCTGGGCGGGGCTGGCATCCATGTTTTCCAGCCGGGCGACCCCGGTGAGCACCGAATAGCCCTGTGAGCTGGTAAGGGAGGGGCTCACGCTGGTAACCGTCGCATCGTAGGTGGTATCGGGAACCGCGTCAAAAACCACCTGGGCGGTATCGCCCACGGCCACCTTGTCGAGATCGGTCTCGTCGTAGGAGAAATTGATGTCCGGGTGATTCAGGTCCGCGATCACAATGAACGCATCCGTTGTGACTGTATCGCCTTCCTTGCCGGCGATGGAGATGATGGTGCCGTCGAAGGGGGCTTTTAATGCAGCGTTCGCCAGGTCCTCAATCGCCTTATCCAGCGCGACCTGGGCCTGGGCGAGGTTGCTTTCCGCAGTGCCATAATCGGCCGGGTTGATCCCGTCGTGATCTTGCAGGAACTTCAGGTCGGATTCAGCCTTGGTGACCGCCGCCTGGGCGATGGCCAGGTTCTGATCGTTCTTCTGCACTTCCAGGGTGGTCGGTTTGGATTCCAGGTAATCCAGGGTGTATTTGGCCTGGTTGTAGGTTGTCTGGGCTGAGGAAAGGCGGCTCTGGGCTTCCACGCGGTCAGGATCGGTCAAAGCTTTGGATTTAAATCGGTCGAAATATTCCTGCGCGCGGTCAAGGTTCAGCTTGGCCATCGCCAGGGTTGAATCGGCAGAATCGATCATGGTATCCGAGCCGCGATGGCTGACCCATGTGAGCACCTTATTCTTGGCGTCGTTGAGAGCGATCTGGGCGGTCACCAGCGCCAGGTTGGCTTCCGCCAGGTTGCCATCCTTGCTGGCTGCCAGGTCATCCTTGGCTTTCTGAGCAGCCGCCAGGTTACCTTGCGCTTCTGCCACCGCGGCCACCAGCGTGCGGGTATCCTCCAGATCTGCAAGCGCCTGCCCCTGGGTCACCTGCTCGCCCTCGGTGACATAAAGTTTTTTCACCACCCCGGCGATCGGAAATGCCAGGGAGGTGGAGTTGCCGCCTACCAGCGACCCGGATCCGCTGGCTGAAATGGTCAGGGTTCCCCGCCTGGCAGTGGCGGTCTGGTAATTATCGGTGCTGGACGTGGTCGATGTGGTTTGTGTCCCCCGGTAGATCGCGTAGCCGGACCCCGCCAGGATGAGCACCAGCACAACCGCCCCGGTGATGATCAAAATCCGGCGCGTCTTCTTTTCTTTCCAGTTGACCGCCTTGACTTTCTTAATCGAACTGCTGGCAACATTCTTGAATTCTTTCGACCATCTCGTTTTCTCCTCTGTAAGAAATTATTTTCTAAATAATCCGGCTTTGATTGGAATTTTTGATTATTTACCTGGCATTAGTGTAGCGGGGAAGTATTTATTTCTGATTTAGATGGGGTGAATAATTGAGATATTTTTCTTCACCGACCGTATCGAAAAATAAATCCCCCCTGAATAAAAACTAAATAATTCTGTGATACCCTAAAGCCAGAAATTTGGAAAAATAGCAGCAAACCGATAGAGAAGAAAATGCCCCAAACGATTCTTGTTGTTGATGATCAATCCAGCGTGCGCCAGCTTGTGCAGGATTACCTGACCGAGCAGGGCTTCCGTGTGGTAACTGCCACCGATGGGCAGAACGCCATCTATGCCGCCCGCCACGAAAAACCCGACCTGATCCTTCTGGATATCATGATGCCCCGCATGGACGGCTACCAGTTTCTGCGCCAGTTCCGGGAGGAAGCGCAAACCCCGGTGATCATCATCACCGCCCGGGAGGAGGAGACCGATGCCGTGCTGGGGTTGGACCTGGGCGCAGATGACTACGTGGTCAAGCCCTTCCGCATGCGCGAGCTGACCGCGCGCATCCGGGCCGTCCTGCGCCGCATGGAGGATACCCCCCAGCGCAACGAGGTGTTGAACGGGGAAGGCATCGAGCTGGATCGCCGCACCCACGAGGTGACCGTTCAAGGAACCGCGGTCACACTTACTCCTATCGAATTTGACCTGCTGGCCACCCTGATGCGTTCGCCGGGAAGGGTCTTTTCCCGCGATGAGCTGGTTGCAGAACTTTCGGACAGTGGTTTTGCCGGGCTGGAAAGCACCCTGAACGTCCACATCCGCAACCTGCGCATGAAGATCGAGGATGACCCCGGGCATCCGCGCTATGTGGAAACAGTTTTCGGTATAGGCTACCGGTTCCACAGGGAGCAGGGAGCCCGTGTTTAGGTCCCTCACGGTTAAACTCACCTTCGCGTTCATCCTGGTGGCGTTCACCACTGCCGGGCTGGTCGGTCTGTTCATACGCCTCACCAGCCAGGACCGCTTTACACAATTCCTGATCGACCAGCAGCGCAGCCGGATCGAACAGGTTCTGGCGGATTATTATTCGACCAATGGCTCCTGGAGCGGGATCGCTGCTGGGTGGGATGTGATCGAAATTAGCAGCATGCCCTCCAACAACCCTCCCCCACCGGATAACAACCCCGGGGTTCATACCCCGCAGGATCAGCGCCGGTCGCTCTTTGGGCTGGCTGATCCCAGTGGTCTGGTGATCGTTTCCGTCGATCCATCCTACCCGGCCGGGACCCTCCTCACTAATCAGATGCTCGCCTCCGGGCAAACGATAAAAGTCAACGGGCAAACGGTTGGTGTTCTGCTCACCGCCCGTCAGGTCTCCCAATTTCGGCCGGCGGAATCGCGCTTCCTTCAGCGCACAAACGATGCACTGCTGTATGCCAGCCTGGCGGCACTGGGAGTGGCGTTGTTGATCGGCATCCTGTTGGCCCGTACCCTCACCAAGCCGATCAAAGCGCTCACCCGGGCTGCCGAAGGTATGGCGGCGGGTGAACTGGAGCAGGAAGTGAGGGTAAGATCGCGGGATGAGATCGGGCAGCTCGCAACCTCCTTCAACCAAATGAGTGCCGAGGTGGTGCGGGTCAACCGACAGCGCCGGCAGCTCACCGCCGATATCGCCCACGACCTGCGCACACCGCTGACCGTGATCGCCGGGTATATCGAATCGATGCGCGATGGCGTACTCAAGCCCACCCCGGAGCGAATGACGGTGATCTACTCCGAGATCGAGCGCCTGCAGAAGCTGGTGGATGACCTGAAGGTGCTTTCGATGGCCGATTCCGGTGAGCTCTCCCTGCACCGCCAGAACCTGGCTCCCGAGGAACTTTTGAAACGCGCGGCGGAACTGTTCTCGCACGCTGCCCGCCGGCAGAAGGTGGGGCTGGAGGTACAGACAGAGAAGGACCTGCCGCAGATCTTCGTGGATGAAGCCCGCATGATGCAGGTGCTGGGGAACATGGTGAGCAACGCCCTGCGCTATACCCCTGCCCGGGGAAAGGTCACTCTCGGCGCGCATTCAGCGGGGAGCGAGGTGATTATCACGGTAAAAGATAATGGCAGCGGCATCCCCGCGGATGAGCTGCCTTATATTTTCGATCGCTTCCACCGCGGGGATAAATCCCGTCACAGCGATAATGGCGAATCCGGACTTGGGCTGGCCATCGTCAAAGCCCTGGTGGAATCCCACGGCGGGAGGGTGTGGGCGGAATCCAAAACGGGGGAAGGAGCCTGCATTTCGCTGGCGTTTCCAGTTGCAGAAAAATAAAAACATCACCCAAAATTTGTTGGGTGAGGTTATTCCGACAGCTTTTTCTTCCTAATCTAATTAAGCCCTAGCTCTTTGTGTTTCGCGGCGATACGGTCAGCAAGTGCATCCACCGCCTCCATCTCCGCCTGGCGGGGCATGCCCCGCGCTACAACCCCCGGAAGCGCCTCAACCCGCAGTCCTTCGATCAGTCCGGGCAGGCGCTCCACCGCTCCCGCCCCCCATCCGTAGGAGACCAGGAAGGCTGCAAATTTTGCCTTGGGTTTCAGTAAATTGGCCAAATTGAGCGCATACCCCACCAGCGGGTGCGGACCGCCCAGCATAATGGGCGTGCCCACCACGATGGTGGCGGCATCCACCAGGGCCATGGCCAGCTCGCCCAGGTCGGTCACGGTCAGGTCAAACACCTTCACCCGCACGCCCTGCGCGGTGAGCTCGCCAGCCATGCGCTTTACCAGCAGCTCCGTGGAGTGGTGCATGGAGATATAGGGGATCACCACCTCGTTCTTCGGGGGTGCCCCGACCCATTCACTGTAGGCGTCCATGATCCACAGCGGTTTGTCATACACCGGTCCGTGGCTTGGGCAGATGCGCTCGATCTCAAAATTCGAAAGCCTCTCCAGGTTCTTCAGGATGGGCACGCGGAAGGGCATCATGATCTCGGCATAATAGCGTTTGGCGGCGGGATAGACCACGGGGTCTTCCCCGGCAAAGACCTGGCTGGTGGCAAGGTGCGAGCCGAAGAAATCGCAGGAGAAGAGCGTCTTTTCCTCGCGCAGGTACGAGCACATAGTTTCCGGCCAGTGCACCCAGGGCGTGTAGATAAATTCAAGGGTCGCCCCGCCCAGCTCCAGCTTCTCGCCATCGGCAACCACCTGGATGCGGTCGGCGGGCAGGTCCAGCAGGTCCTGCAGCATCCCCGAAGCCTTCTGTGAACAGATCAGGGTGGCCTGCGGATATTTGGCCATCACCAGCGGCAGCGCGCCGGAGTGATCCTGCTCGGCGTGGTGGGCGATGACGTAGTCCACGGAAGGGACCTCTTCGAGCTGCTCCATGAGCTGATCCTGCAGCGAGGGGTCGGCGGCATCCAGAAGCGCAGTCTTGTTCCTGCCCTTCACCAAATAGGCGTTGTAGCTGGTTCCATGCGGCAGGGGGATGAGCGCGTCGAAGAGGGTGCGGTTCCAATCTACGGCGCCGAGCAGGGCGATATTTTCTGTAATTTCGCGAGATTTCATTCTGATGAATCCTCCTACAACGGACGAATTATACTTTTTTACTTTGTCTCTGTCATTATGAGACTCTTCCTTGATAGGACGTATAAAACATCCGGTGTTTTTCGTTATAATCGAAACGCTCCTGAAAGCCCTATCTACTATTTATGAAACTCAGCTCACTTTATTACTCATCCGCCAGCATTCGCCTGGGATTGTTTATTGGGAGAGCCTTGCCCGAGAAAACGGGTTACTGGCTTGCAGATCGTGTTGCGTCATACTTGGCTTCTGATAAGAACAGGAGTATGGTGCGAGCTTTGAGGGCAAATCTTTCCGTCGTCTGCGGAGATAGGGAGGATGCGACCCAAATTGATTCGCTGGTTGCTACTTCCCTTCGCAGCCACATGCGCAGGCTTTTCGAGTTTTACCACAACCTAGAAAAGCCTTCGGAAATGGAGCGTCTGATCAGGTTCAGTCCCGCGGTGGAAGACCTGATTGCTTCCTGGACCTCAAATCCCTTCGGGGTGCTGATCCTTGGGGTGCATTTGAGCGCATTCGACATGGGGATGATGGTGCTTGCCCGGCACGGGCTGAAGATACTGGCTTTATCCGTTCCGAATCCCACCGGTCAGTACTCAAAACAAAACGAGATTCGGGAGGATCACGGCCTGGAGATTGCCCCCATTTCCGCCTCCGCAATTCAGCTTGCCCGCCAACGCCTACAAAATAACGGCATGGTCATGACCGGCATAGACCGCCCCGCACCCGAATCCAGCTATTCTCCAAAGTTCTTCGGTCATCCCTCGCGACTGCCGGTATTTCATACCCGCCTGGCGTTAAAGACCGGGGTGCCGGTGATCGTGGTGGCTGTGCGCGATGAGCCGGATGGAACCCACGTGATCGATTGCTCGGAAAAGATCTGGATGGAACCCCGGAGTGACCCCCGCGAGGAAATCATCTATAATACGGAAAGGGTGCTGGCAGAAGCCGAGAAGTTCATCATTGCCCACCCCGAACAATGGGCTATGTTTTTCCCGGTCTGGCCTGGCCCCGAGGAGAAAACCAAACTTGCCAAAGGTTAAAAAAGAACACAGCGTGGAGCAGCACAGCCGGGTCAACCGCATTCTGCTGGGGCCGCTGGAGCGCCCCGCGCTGAAATGGCTGGCAGAGCACATGCCCCGGTTGGATGACCCCGGATATCCTTACCGGCATCGGCTTCCTGGGCGCAGTGATCATCGCGGTCAGCTACTACCTGACGAACTACAACCCGGCCTTCCTTTGGCTGGCCAGCTTCGGTTTTGTGGTCAACTGGTTTGGCGATAGCCTGGATGGCTCGCTGGCTCGCTTTCGCCACATCGAACGCCCACGCTACGGGTTCTTCCTGGATCACACCCTGGATTCAGCATCCGAAACGGTCATCTTCATCGGGCTTGGGCTTTCCCCCTATGTCAACCTCGACCTGGCTTTTTTGGCGCTGGTCGGTTACCTGCTGCTTTCCATCTTCGTTTTTATCTCCACGTATGTCTCCGGGGAATTCAAGATCTCCTATGGCAGGTTCGGACCCACCGAGATCCGCGCGGTGGCCATCCTGGCCAACACGGTGATCTTTTTCCTGGGCAATCCCACGTTGCACATCCTAAACTGGAACGTGCAGCTCTATAACCTGCTGCTCGGCTTTGTCACAGTGGTGCTCTATACCATCTTTGTCGTCAGCACCATCCTGCGCGCGCGGCAGCTGAACGAGATGGAAAAGCGCGACCAGGGATAATCCCCCCTACTCTTTTCCCCTCTCGTTCAAATACCTCAAACACATCCCGACCAGGGCTTCAACCTCCTGGTCGGTTTCAATTACCAGGTGGTCGCGCAGGATCGGCTCTGCTTCCGTGCGCAGGGAGTGGTAAAGCTCTGCCCCGCGGTCGGCGGCCGGGTGGGATTGCAGCCGCGCGATCCTCTGCCAATCGCTGCAATGCCAGCGCCTCGGGGCAGACGCACTCAATAAAGTGCAGCTCTGCCCCAACTTCGTTGGCGAACAGCACCACCCGCTCCACCTGGTAGCGGCGGGTGAAGGTGCGCCCGTCCAGGATCACGTGCCTGCCCCGATTGAGGTTGTATTCAGCGGCCTTAAGGAGCAGCTCGAAGACGTAGTCGTCCTGGGCGCGGGAGTATTCGATCTTTTCGGGCGGGATGAGACCGGTGCGAAGCTTATCCTTATCCAGCACAACCGCGGGCAAGGCATCCGCCAAAGCCGTAGCCAGCGTGGATTTGCCTGTTCCGGGCAGCCCAGCCATGGCGATGAGCATCGGGCTCATGCGGCGGCGTTCAGCTCCAGCCGGTTGCCGTCGGGATCCAGGATGACCGCCTCGTAGTAGCCATCCCCGGTGCGGCGGGGGCCATCCACCAGCGGGTAACCATCAGAAACGAGCGTCTCGGCGAGCCGATTCACCTCTTCCTCCGAGCCAACCGCGATGGAAAGATGAGCATAACCGCAAACCTGGGCGGGCGGGGCCACAGCGAGGGAGGAATATCGGCGCGCTGCATGATCTCAATACTCGCGCCGTCATCGAAATACAGGAAGTAGGAGGCGTATCCCTTAGTGGGATTTTCAATTAGCAGGTGGTCGCGCAGGATCGGCTCGGCTTCCGCCTACGCAGGGTCGGTAAAGCTCCGCTCCCCGGTCGGCGGCTGGGTGGATCCCGCGTGTTCGTCCTCTGCCAATGCGCTGCAATGCCAGCGCCTCGGGGCAGACGCACTCAATAATCTGCAGTGCCGCATTCGATTGCGCGAACAGCACCACCCGCTCCACCTGGTAGCGGCGGGTGAAGGTGCGCCCGTCGAGGATCACATGCCTGCCGCGATTGAGGTTGTATTCCGCGGCTTTGAGGAGCAGCTCGAAGACGTAGTCGTCCTGGGCGCGGGTGTATTCGATCTTTTCAGCCGGGATAAGCCCTGTGCGAAGCTTATCCTTATCCAGCACAACCGCGGGCAAGGCATCCGCCAAAGCCGTAGCCAGCGTGGATTTGCCTGTTCCGGGCAGCCCAGCCATGGCGATGAGCATCGGGCTCATGCGGCGGCGTTCAGCTCCAGCCGGTTGCCGTCGGGATCCAGGATGACCGCCTCGTAGTAGCCATCCCCGGTGCGGCGGGGGCCATCCACCAGCGGGTAACCCTCGCTGCGAGGGTCTGCCAGCCGGTCCACTTCCTCCTGTGACCCTACGGCGAGGGAAAGGTGGGTATAACCTACAGCCTGGACGGCGGGTGCCACCGGCGAGGCAGGGATATCCGTGCTTCTGCATGATCTCAATACTTGCGCCGTCATCGAAATACAGAAAATAGGAGGCATACCCTTTAGTGGGATTTTCATATTTTTCCCCGGCGCGGGCCGGGAAGTGCGTCAGATAAAAATTCTTGAGCCGTCCAAGGTCGGGGGTCCAGAGGGCGATGTGGTGTATGCGCATGGTTGAATTTTCTCCAGAGAATTATCTGGAATTGTACTCCACTTGTATAATTTGATGATGATGCGTATTTCAATACTATTTTGTTGCTTCAGTAATATGATTTTGCGTAATTATTTTTATATAGGGGAATAAATTCCGTCATTATCCTATACGAAGTCAATTTAAATATAATCAATAAGGAGGAAATCATGTCAGAAAATCAACAGGTCGTCGTTCCACCCCCGCCCCAGGTTCACATACCAGCGGGAAGGCAGTGGTCAGTCTTGTATTTGGGATTTTGGGATCCTTTCCTGCCCTTCATTGGAACCATTGTGGCCTTAATTACCGGTTATCCTGCAAGGAAAGAGATTAAAGGAAGTAATGGATATCTACGGTAGGGGTATGGCACTAGCCGGGATTATTCTTGGTTGGGTAAATATCGGGTTGATTTTGGTTCCTGTTTGCATCATTACCATCCTTGCCCTTCTCGGCCCGGCGATTGGCAGCGTGTTTTCAGGGATCACCGAGTCAATATAACAAACCCGTTCGCTTTGTTTCGCCTCCTTGGGATAAAAAATTGGGGGAATTACTCTTAAAATATGTTGTATTAGGAGTTATTTCATCTTTTTTGGTTAATCCTATTGACTTTTCTCCTTTTAAGGATAAACTATTCATAGCTTTTAATCCTGTGCTTAATTTGATGGAGGAAAAATGAATTCGGATTATAGTTCTGCTTTGGGTATTGGCGGAGGGCTCTTCGCGACGTGCTGTTGGTTCCTGGGGCTGCTGGTGGGCATCTTCGTCCTGGTGGCCCTCTGGAAGGTGTATGTGAAGGCGGGCAAGCCGGGCTGGGCTGTCATCATCCCGATCTACAATATTCTTGTGCTGCTGGAGATCGTGGGCAAACCGTGGTGGTGGCTGCTGCTCATGTTCATCCCCTTCGTAAATATTGTCATCATGGTCATCGTCTACATTGAGCTCGCCAAAGTTTTTGGTCACGGCGTCGGTTATGGAATCGGTTTACTCCTGTTGCCATATGTCTTCGTCGCCATGCTTGGTTTCGGCAGCTCGGTATACACGCCCCCGGCCGTGCCGGCATCATAATTGATCCATCTTGCATCGGATACAGCCGGCTTACAAACCGGCTGTTAATTTATCTGGAAAAAAAGAAGGAGTGTCATCATGATCGAACGGATTATTCGCGCAATTACTTTCAAAACCGAGGTCTATCCTGAAGTTTCCAAGGATGAAACATTCACCAACAGCGCCTGGATCATTGTGGGCGTGGTCGCTTTGATCTCTGCGATTGGCGGCCGGGCGGTGATGATCCGCTACAATTTCATCGGCTACCTGTTGGGTGTTGTCGTAGGAGCAGCGGTCACGGTAGGCGCGTTCGCATTAAGTGTCTTCGTCATCAAGTGGCTGGCGAGCGCACTCTTCAAAGTGGAACTCACCTTCGGTGAGCTTCAGCGCCCGCTCGGGCTGGCTTATGTCTTCCAGGTCATCGCCATTCTCGGAATCCTTGGCGCGCTCTCCCCCGCCCTGCTGTGCATCGTCGCACCCATCACCCTGGTAGCCGCCATTGCCGGCTTTATCTCCTACCTCTTCGCGCTTAAAATGGTCACCAACCTGGATTGGGGCAAGGTGGCTGTGTTGGTCGTGGTCGCCTGGGTTATCTTCCTGGTCGTCGGTGGGATCGTGGGCGCCATCTTCGCCGTCCCTGCCGCGCTGGCAGGTCTATAGGAATTCTCGGTATTCAATGAAAGCGGTCAGAAATGGCCGCTTTTTTATTTATCTATACCCCCATGGCTGCTTCGAGGTTGCCCCCCAGGGCGATTTCGCGGACTTTCTCCACGTACTCCAGGCTCTGGTGTCTGAAATAGGTGTTATACAGCCCGGCATAATGCCCGCCCTGAGCCAGCAATCCTTCGTGATTCCCCTCTTCGATTATTCTCCCCTTCTCCATCACGATGATGCGGTCGGCGCTCTTGACCGTCGAAAGGCGGTGGGCGATCAGGATGCTGGTGGTGCGCTCCAGGATCAGGTTCAGCGCCTGCTGGATCTGCCACTCGGTGAAGGGATCGATGCTGGCCGTGGCTTCATCCAGCACAAAGACCGCCGGTCTTTGCACCAGCACACGCATGAGTGAGACAAGCTGACGCTGCCCCATGCTCAGCCGCGTACCGCGCTCGCCCACCTCGGTCTTCAACCCCTCCGGCAGCGTTTGCAGCCACTCACCCTCGCCGATAAGCCGCGCCAGGTCCTCAATTTGCTTATCCGAAGCGCTGGTGGCTGCATAGCGGATGTTATCCAGCACCGTGCCCGAAAACAGGAAGGGTAACTGCGAAACGATCCCCAAATTTGGCCGGTAGCGCGAAAGATCAAAACCGCGGATATCCTTTCCGTCTATCCGAATCGAGCCGCCCTGGAACTCATAAAAGCGCGCGATAAGCTTGGCCACCGAGGATTTCCCCGCGCCGGTGTGCCCCACCAGCGCCACGGTTTCTCCGGGCTGAATGTGCAGGTCAAAGTCCTCCAGCACGCCCTCATTTTCCTTGTAATAGAAGCACACCCGGTCAAAGTCGATCTGCCCCTTCACCCGCCCCGGGTCCTCGGCGGCGCGCTGCACCACTGCCGGCTCAGCATCGATCAGGGCAAAGACCCGCTCGGAAGCCGAAAGCCCGTTCTGGATGGATGACCAGAAGGAGGAGATGTTCATGATCGGAAACATAAAGCGGTCCAAACTGAGAATGAACAGGTACCATGCCCCCGCGGTGACAATGCCCTGCTCCACAGTCAACCCGCCGGCATAGACCATCAGCGCGGTGGCCAGCCCGGCGATGGCATTAAGGATCGGGAAGACCGTATTCAGGGTGATCCCGCGCCGCCAGTTCACCTGGTAGGAGGTCTGGTTGGCCTCGTTGAAAGTGGCGAAGATGCTCTGTTCCTGGCGGAAATTCTTGGCTACGGCGATACCGCTCACCGTTTCCTTGATGGTGGCGTTCACATTGGCGATGGCGCGCATGCCCTGCTGGGTCACCCGCCGGGCCAGCTTACGAAAGAGTATGCCGAATAAGAAGATCAACGGCAGGAACGCCAGGATGATGAGGGTCAGCTTCCAATCTATGCGCCAGAGGACCACCCCCAGCACAACCGCCTCGATCACCTGTGAGGTCACGTCGGTAACAATGGTGACAAGCTGCCCGAAATCCTGCGTATCGGATGTGATGCGCGAGACGATCCGCCCCGAGGAAAATTCATCATAGAACGAAAGGTCATGCCCCATGGAGGATTCGAACGCATTGGTGGCCAGCTTCAGCAGAACCCCGGCGATGGCTACCGTCGCGGTACGGCGGGCGATCCAGTTGGCCACCCAGATGAACACCCCCAGCAGAAAACCCAACCCTGCCACCAGGATGATATTCTGCATGGTGGGGTCCACCCGCACCAGGTCCGTTCCCCAGGAGACGACCAACACCGAGGAAGCGCTGGCAAGCGAAATGAGAATGGTGAAGACGCCCACCACCAGCATGCGGTTTCGCTGCGGTTTGAAATAACCGAAGATGCGGCGCAGCAGGTCGCGGTCGCGATATTTGCGGTCGTAGGCTTCGGCGTCCAGTCCTTCGAAGAATCCCATAGCCCGCTACCCCTTGAATATCCGCCGGTAGGATTCCGAGCTCTGCATAAGTTCGGCATGCGTGCCAGCCGCAGTGAGCCGCCCCTTGCCCATCACCAGGATGAGATCCGCCCAACGGATCTGCGAGAGCCGGTGGGTGATGATGAAGGTGGTGCGCCCCTTTGCGGCGGCAAAGATCGCGCGCTGAATGCGGTCCTCGGTGGCGCTATCGATCGCGCTGGTGGAGTCATCCAGGATGAGCACCCGCGGGTCAGTGAGGAAAGCTCGCGCAAGCGCCAGGCGCTGACGCTGCCCGCCGGAAAGCGTCACACCCCGCTCGCCGATCACGGTCTGGTAACCGTCGGTGAACTCGTTGATAAACTCGTCCGCCTGGGCTGCCTCGGCCGCGGCCCGCACTTCCGCCTCCGTGGCACCGGGCCTGCCGAAGGCGATGTTCTCGGAGATGCTGCGCGAGAACAGGAACACGTCCTGCTCGATAATGGAAATGTTTCGCCGCAGGGCTTCCAGGTTCCAGTCGCGCACATCCACGCCATCCACCAGCACCTTCCCGCTGGAAACGTCATATGTCCGGTTCAGCAGCTTTGCAACTGTGGTCTTGCTGGAGCCGGTCTGCCCAACCACCGCCACGGTCTGCCCGGGTTGGACAAAGAAAGAGACGCCATCCAGCGAGGGTCCCCCGGATTCATAATGGAAGGTCACGTCGCGGAATTCAACACCTCCCTGCATCGGTCCGCTGAACCCGGCCAGGTTCTGGTCCAGATTATTCTCGCGGTTCATAAGCTCCAGGATACGCCGCGAGCCGGCAAACCCGCCCGCGATCATGGAATAAGCCCACAGGGAGGTGAAGGTCGGGAAATCCAGCATCAGCAGCAGCCCAAAGAAGCCGATCACCTGGCCCATGTTCAATACCCCCTGCTGGTAAAGGATCAGCGCCTGAAAGAGCCCGCCAGCGTAGGCCAGCGAGAGCAGCAGCAGGGGTAAAAAGCGCGCCTCCACCTTGCCCTGGTGGATGGCGGCATTGGCATACCTTCCGGCTTTAACCTTGAAGCGCGCCACCTCGTTGGCTTCCTGGGCTGCGCCTTTCACCGTCTCGATGCCGTCCAATGCCTCGGAAAGCTGAGTGTTCATTGCCCCAAAGGATTCGCGCACCTCGTCGGTGATGGGTCCGAGCGTGTGCAGGTATTCCCAGAGGGCGATGAAATAGAAGATGATGAATAGTGCCGGCACCAGTACCAACTGAGGCGCATATCGCGGCGCCAGGATGAGCGGCATGATCAGGAAGGCGAAGGAGCCGATCACCTGCGAAAGGCCCGGGCTGAAGAGGAAGTTCACCTGGCGCACGTCATTGGTGGCCCGCGCCATGGTATCCCCCAGCGGCTGCAGGTTGTGAAAGGTCATGCTCTTGCCCAGCAGGCTTGTATACAGCTCCTCGCGGACGTTGCGCTCGGTGCGTTGGGCAGTCAGCTCGAACCCGGCGTTGCGGACAAATTGCAACCCGCTGCGCACCACCTGGGTGATGGCGATCACTGCCGCGATCTGCCCCAGTTTGACCAGGTCGATGACCGGCGCGGTGATCAGGTTGTAGGCCTGCCCGATCAGGATGGGGGTGACCGACATCAGCACTGCATTGCCAAACGAAGCCAGCACTGCCGCCAGGATCAAATACCAGTTCTGACGGGAATGCGAACTCAGCCAGCGCAAAGAGCTGCGCCGGTCGGTGGTGAATCGCCGGGGAAGAATGAATTCCTGGATGGACATGGATGGACCCCCGCATATTGTAGCATTGAACAACACCGCGGCGCATTCTTCACACACGCAATGGGTGAGTTGCTTATAATAACCTTTGTGACCCTTCCCACATTCAAACCTCTTGAGAAGAAACCGACCTATTCCGAAAACCTTTTTAAAAGCGGCCTAACCCCGCCCGACGAGCTGCTAAGCCAACTTTCCAGCAGCGAACAAGGTATCTCCGAAGAGGAGGCCGAAGAGCGTTTAAAGAAATTTGGGCGCAACGAGGTGGCCCGCGAGAAACGCAAGCCGGCCTATGTCAAACTGTGGACGTATATCAAGGACCCGCTGGTTTTGCTCCTGGCGGCATTGGCCATCATCTCCATCATCACCGGTGACCTGCGGGCAGCAGTTGTTATCACGATCATGATCGTGCTTGGAATTGTCCTGCGCTATTTCCAGGAAACACGCGCTGATGATGCGGCTGAAAAACTAAAAGAGATGGTCAGTACCACCTGCACCGTTCTGCGTTTGGGAGTGAAAAGGGAAATTCCGCTTGCTGAAGTGGTCCCCGGGGATATTATCCAACTTTCCGCCGGAGATATGATCCCGGCCGACCTGCGCATTCTCAGCTCCAAGGACCTGTTCGTCACCCAATCCGCCCTCACCGGGGAAAGCATGCCGGTGGAGAAATCCGCGTCGCTTGGCGAAGGGCAGAAGACCACCCCCCTGGAAATGGAAAATATCGCTTTCATGGGTACGAACGTGGAAAGCGGAAGCGGGATCGCGGTGGTGGTGGAGACCGGGCAGAGTACCTATTTCGGCTCTCTCGCGGTCAGCATTCTTGGACAGAGGCAGCTAACCAGCTTTGATAAAGGCATCAACAGTTTCACCGCCCTGATGCTGCGCTTCATGGCGGTCATGGTCCCGGCGGTATTCCTGATCAATGGGTTCACCAAGCACAACTGGTTGCAGGCCTTTCTATTTGCAGTTGCGGTGGCAGTGGGCATGACCCCCGAGATGCTGCCCATGATCGTCACGGTGAACCTCTCGCGCGGGGCCTTGGCGATGTCGAAGAAAAAAGTGATCGTCAAGCGGTTGAACGCGATCCAGAATTTCGGCGCCATGGACACCCTCTGCACGGATAAGACCGGGACCATCACCGACGGGCATATCGTTTTGGTCAAGTATTTGGATGTGAAAGGCAACGAGAACGAGCACGTCCTCAAATTTGCCTATCTGAATAGTTATTTCCAGACCGGTTTAAAGAACCTGCTGGATGAAGCCGTTCTGGAATTCCGAAACCTGGAGTCGGAGATGAAGGTGGCTTCGGAATACTGCAAGATCGATGAGCTTCCCTTTGATTTCAACCGTAAACGGATGTCTGTGGTTCTTGAGGATCACACCGGAGCGAATATCCTGATCTGCAAAGGCGCCGTGGAAGAGGTTATGAGCCAGTGTAAGTATGTGGAGATCCTTGGAGAGGTGCTGGAACGAGAGCCTGTCCACGATAAGCACCGTGAGGAGCGCGTCCGCAACTTGAACGAGGAAGGTTTCCGCGTGGTTGCGGTAGCCTACAAAATGATCCCGGACGGACCGGATACTCCCACGTATTCCGTCGCGGACGAATCCGATATGGTCCTGCTCGGATTTCTGGGCTTCCTGGACCCTCCCAAAGAGAGCGCAAAAAAAGCCCTGGAAGAACTTGGCAGCCTGAAGGTGGGGGTCAAGATCCTAACCGGCGATAACGAGGTGATCAGCCGGCGGATCTGCAGCCAGGTGGGGCTGAACGTGGAAAACATCCTCCTGGGACCGGATATTGAGAAGATGAGCGAAACTGAGCTGGCCGAGGCAGCCGAAAAGACCACTGTTTTCGCCAAGCTCTCTCCCGCGCATAAAGAGCAGATCATCCGCGCGCTGCACACCCGCGGGCACGTGATCGGCTATATGGGCGACGGCATCAATGATGCCCCCGCTCTGCGCGCCGCCGATGTGGGCATTTCGGTGAACACCGCTGTGGATATCGCCAAGGAGTCCTCGGATATCATCCTGCTGGAAAACAGCCTGCTGGTGCTGGCAGACGGTGTTCTGGAAGGGCGCAGGGTTTTCGGTAACATCGTCAAATATATCAAAATGGCCGCCAGTTCCAGTTTTGGGAATATGTTCAGCGTGGTCGGCGGCTCGGCTTTTCTGCCCTTCCTGCCCATGTCGCCTTTGCAGGTTCTGGCCAATAACCTGCTTTATGACTTTTCGCAGGTGCCCATCCCCACCGATAATGTGGACGAGGACTGGCTGGTGAGGCCGCGCAAGTGGGCGATTGACGATATCCGTCGTTTTATCCTCTATATCGGCCCAATCAGCTCTATATTTGACTACATGACATTTTTTGTCATGTTGTATGTATTCAACGCCTGGAACAACCCGGCGCTTTTCCAGACAGGCTGGTTTGTGGAAAGCCTCTTCACCCAGACCCTGATCATCCACGTGATCCGCACCAAGAAGGTGCCCTTCCTGCAAAGCCGGGCCAGCACGCCCATCATCCTGACCTCGATCGGCATCGTGATCTTCGGCGCCTGGCTGACGGTCTCCCCCTTCGCCTCAACCCTGGGTTTTGTTTCCCTGCCCGCGCTTTACTGGCCGATCTTGCTGGTGATGATGATCCTTTACATCACCCTCACCCAGCTTGTGAAGACCTGGTACTATAAAAAGTTCGGGGATTGATCCCCGGAAAGGTTGCTCATGACATTAACTCCTCAGGCCGGCATGTGGGTTGGCGCAGTTCATCTTGCCACCTCCAACTTCACCGAACAGGTGAGGTTCTACACCTTTTCGCTGGGTTTGAAGGTGATCAGCCAGGAGGAGGTAATGATCCGCCTGGGCGCGGGAAAGGAGCCCCTGATCGGCCTGGAGTGGGACCCGGCAGCCTTTCATGAAGAAGGTACCACGGGTCTTTATCATGTGGCGATCCGCCTGCCGAACCGCCTGGAGCTGGCGCGGGTGGTTGCCCACCTGGCCGAGAACGGCAACGATTTTGTGGGCGTGGCCGACCACGGGGTGAGCGAATCCTTCTACCTCACCGATTACGACGGCAACGGCCTGGAGCTCTACGCTGACCGTCCCGCCGCGGATTGGCCGCGGGATTCGCTGGGCGGGTTGAAGATGGGCACCGACCCGCTGGATATCGACAACCTGATCGGCGAGATCGGCGCCGAAACCCCTTCCTGGGCAGGCATTGCTGCTGGCACCGATATTGGCCACGTGCACCTGACGGTCAATGACCTGAAGGCGGCGGAGGAGTTCTACACGAAAGTGATCGGCCTGGAGGAGACCCAGCGGCTGCCCTCCGGTGCCATCTTTTTTTCAAGCGGCAATTACCACCACCAGGTGGCGGTCAACAACTGGCTGGGGGAGAACGCCCCAAACCGGGTGGAGGAAGCCGAAGGCATGCGCTGGTTCGAGCTGGTGGCGAAGGACAAAAAGACGGCTGAGGGGATCCGGTCCCGCTCGGAAAAAGCGGGGGTGGTGGTGGAGGAAAAAGCGGGTGGCTTTCTGCTGCATGACCCCGCCGGGAACGGGGTGGTTGTAAAAATAAGTTAAGGGGTTGAATGGGGATCATAGTAGTCGGGTACACGTTCGGTGTCCGACCTACTATAATTAATACGTGCCTCCCTCCAAAAGACGCGATCTGATCTTCGCCCTGCTCCTCATCGCCCTCGCGATCTTCGCCCGGCTGCTGCCCGGCGCGCGGACGGTCGACGACGCGTTCATCACCTTCCGCTACGCCCAAAACCTGCTCTCCGGGCAGGGGCTGGTCTTCAACCCCCCCGAGCAGGTGCTGGGCACCACCACCCCGCTCTATGCCCTCCTCATGGCGCTTTTCGCACTGCCCCTCGGCGGAGCGCAGGCACCCTTCCCTGGAATCGCACTTGTTTTGAATGCCCTGGTGGATGCCGCCACCTGCATCCTGCTCTGGCAGATCGGAAAAAGGATTGGTTCAGAACGCGCGGGGGTCATCACCGCGCTGATCTGGGCGGTGGCACCCTACAGCGTCACCTTCGCCATCGGCGGTCTGGAAACCAGCGTGGTGGTTTTCCTGCTCACCCTCTCGGTGTGGGCCTACCTCTGCAACCGCCTTGTGCTGACCGCGCTCACGGCAGCTTTAGCGCTGCTCACCCGCCCCGATGCACTCCTGCTGGTTGCCCCGCTTGCGCTGCACCGTCTTTATCTCGCCTTCCGCCCCCCGCGTGTCACCCTCCGCCCGGGGGAGGTGATCGCCTTCTTCCTTCCGCTTCTCGCCTGGGGCATCTTCGCCACACTCTACTACGGCAGCCCCCTGCCCCACTCAGTGGCGGCCAAGCTGGCGGTCTACCACCTGCATCAGGGAGACTCCCTCATCCGCCTGCTGCAGCATTACGCCACCCCCTTTATGGAAGCCGAATGGGGCGGACCGATCCTGATCGGGATCGGCTTGGTGCTTTACCCGCTGCTTTTCATCATCGGCGCGCGCAAGGGATTCAAAGCGGACGAGCGCACCCTCGCCTGGGCGCTCTACCCCTGGCTCTACTTCATGGCCTTCAGTCTGCCCAACCCCCTGCTCTTCCGCTGGTACCTCACCCCTCCCCTGCCCCCGCTCTTCCTCTTCATCCTGCTCGGATTGGAAACCCTCCTTCTCGCGCTATTCCGAGTCGGAAAAAAGAACGCCCCCGCCCCGCTTCCCGCCTGGAAGGGCGCGGTGATCACTGCTGTGATGCTCCTGCCGCTCGTTTCCTCCCTGAGCGCCTGGGAACTGCATCCCGATCATGGCGCCAACCGCCCCGCCCCGCGCATGGCGTTCATCAAGCTGGAATTGCTATATGGTGAGGTCGCGGATTATCTGAAGGGCTTGATCCCCCCGGGGGAAACGCTGGCCGCAGGGGATGTGGGTGTTCTGGGATACCAGACTGGCGCGAGGATCCTGGATACGGTCGGGTTGAACTCGCCCGTCTCCCTGCAGTATTACCCCCTCCCCGTTGAAGCTTATGTGATCAACTACGCCGTACCCTCCAGCCTGGTGCTGGATCAACGTCCGCTGTATGCCGTCTTCCTGGAGGTCTACATTCGTAACACCCTGCTCAAGGATCCCCAATTCCTTAAGCAATTCACGCTGGTGCGCAAATGGCCCACCGACCTCTACGGCAGTGACGGGCTGCTGCTCTTCCGGCGCGTCGGGGAGTGACCTATCCGGCTTCCCCTTGATAAACCGGGTTGAATTCTTTATACTGGAGATATCAATCCGCCTGCCCTGCTCAAATATTGCGCCGGACAGGAAAAATTCCAAAAGAGGTGAATATGAAAAGAGTTGTCTTTACCCTGCTTGTTGTATCGCTCCTGCTCGCGGGGTTATCTGCCTGCGGGCAAGGCGCCCCCACCGCCCAAACCAATAAAGCGGTCTACCTGATCAACGGCGCCCTGGGGGATAACGGCTTTTTCGATTCCGGCAAGGTGGGCATGGACTCCATCGCCAGCAAGTACGGGGTTGAAACCCGAACCATCGAAGCCGGCTACGATTCCAACAAGTACGAACCCTCCCTCCAGGCAGCCGTAGATTATTCGGACGTGATCTTTGATATCTCCTACGGCTTCGAGGACCAGCTCAAAGCCATGGCGGATAAGTATCCAAACAAGATCTTCGTCAACCTGGATACCGTCGTCAAGAACGACAAGAACACAATCACCTCAGTGGATTTCATCGAAGAGGAAAGCGCCTACCTGGCGGGGGTTGCCGCCGCCCTGGCCACCCTGGATACATCCGTTCCGGGCATTAATGCGGATAAGGTAATTGGTGTTGTCGGCGGCGATACTGATCCCGTCATAAGCGCCTTTGTTTACGCATATGAAAACGGCGCGCACTCGGTCGATCCCGAGATCAAGGTGTTGAAGAAATCCCTGGGCGGCGAATGGTCCGATTCCGCCAAGGGCAAACAGGCTGCCCTGCAGCTTTATGACCAGGGCGCGGATGTGGTCTTCCAGGCAGCCGGTGGAGCCGGGCTGGGCGTGCTGCAGGCAGCCCGCGAGCGCGGTCTGTATGCGATCGGCGTGGATATCAACCAGAATGATCTCGAGCCGGGGTACGTGATCGCCAGCGACGTGAAATATGTTGGCAAGGGTATCGAGGATGTGTATGCCCAGATCAAGGACGGCACCTATAAACCTGGCCAGGTGCTGCAATACGGGGTCAAATCCGGCGGGGTGGACCTCGACTTTAAAGCCCAGAAGCAGCCGCTTCCCCAGAGCCTCATCGACAAGGTTATGGCCATCCGCCAGCAGATCATCGATGGCACCCTGAAGATTCAGCTCTATAACGGCGAAGACGTCTGGAAATAACCACCTAAATTGAATCACCGTGAACGCGAAGGCGGTTGCCCGCCTTCGCGTTTTCTCTATTAAAATAGAGCGGAATACCCTATGACAGACCTGATCACGATGCAGAACATGGTCAAGATCTTCCCGCCCAATGTGACGGCGCTGGATCATGTTTCGGTTGAATTCCGCAAGGGGGAGATCCACTCTATCGTCGGGGAAAACGGAGCCGGCAAGAGCACCCTGATGAAGGTGCTTTACGGCCTGGTTCCACCCAACGAAGGCACCATCACCTACGAAGGTCAACCGGTGCGTTTTCATAACCCCGGGGAAGCCATCGCCCGCGGGATCGGTATGGTCCACCAGGAGATCCTGCTCATCCCCGAATACACCGTCTGGGAAAACATCGTCCTGGGAAAGGAGCCGGTGCTTTCCTTTGGCAGAACCGACCGGGAGAGATCCCGCCGCCTGGTGAAGGAAAAGGTGGACGAGTTCCAGTTCAACCTGGACCCGGACGCGCTTGTTTCTGATATCTCCGTGGCAGCCCGGCAGAAGGTGGAGATCCTTAAGTTGCTCTACCGCAACGTTTCAGTGCTTATCCTGGATGAACCCACTTCAGTGCTCACCCCCCAGGAGATCCCCCAGCTCTTTGCCGAGCTGCACCGCCTGGGGGATAACGGGCACACCATCCTGTTCGTCTCCCACCGTCTGGACGAGGTGTTGGAGCTTTCCGACCGGATCACGGTGATGCGGCGCGGAAAAAAGATCGACACAGTGGATGCCCGCGCGACCACCAAAGAGAACCTGGCACGCATGATGGTCGGGCGGGACGTGATCTTCACCTCGCGCCGCACGGAAAAGAAAACAGGGGAAACCATTGTTAAGATCGAATCGCTGAACTTCAAGAGCCCCGAGGGCCGGGACCTCCTGAAGGATATCAATCTGGAAGTGCAAGCCGGGGAGATCGTGGGCATCGCCGGGGTGGAGGGCAACGGGCAGTTCGAACTTGTCAATACCATCATGGGCTTATCGGAGCCCTCCAGCGGGAAGATCTCGGTCCAGGGCGAAGAGATCACCCATGCTTCCATTCTGGAAAGGCGCCGGCTGGTAGCCTTTGTCCCCCAGGACCGCGGGCGCATGGGCGCGGCGGTAAATGCCTCGATCATGGAAAATGCCTCCATGACCCACCATCTGCTCAACCCCGCCTTCACCCGTTGGAAAGGGTTGCTGATGAATTTCCGCTTCGCAGGGCAATTCACAGAGGAGCTGCAAAAGCTCTTTTCAGTGAACATGTCCTCGAAGGATGCGCCGTTTAAATCCCTTTCCGGTGGAAACCAGCAGAAGGTGATCCTGGGGCGAGAGCTGCAGCTACCCAACCCTTTCATCCTGCTCGATCAGCCCACGCGCGGACTGGATGTGGGCTCCATCGAGTACGTGCACGAGCAGATTCTGCGCATGCGTTCCGAGGACCGGGCTGTCCTGCTCATCTCCGCCGACCTGGAGGAGATCTTCCTGCTTTCCGATAGGATCCTCGTCCTTTACCGCGGTGCGATCGCCGGCGAGAAAAAGGTGGAGCATACCAGCGTGGAGGAGATCGGTCTGCTGATGCTGCAGGGACAGGAGGAAGCGGTTTGATCAAGAAAATCGTTTCTGGGGTATTGGGCATTTTCATCGCGCTGCTGTTGGGGGCAGTGCTGATGATGCTGCAAGGATACAATCCGCTGGAGACCTACGCTGCGCTATTCCAGTTTTCCCTGCTTCGTCCGGATCCCTTCGCGACCACCCTGAAGAACAGCGTCCCCCTGGTGCTCACCGGGCTTTCCGCCTCCATCGCCTTTGCCTCCGGGGTTGTCAACCTGGGTCAGCCCGGGCAACTCCTGATGGGAGCATTGGCGGCCACCCTGGGCGGGATGTACCTGGATCTGCCTGCCCCGCTAATGATCCCGGCACTGCTGATGCTGGGTATGCTGGGCGGCGCGCTCTGGGCGGGAGTGGCCGCCTTGCTGCGGCTGGCTTTCAATATGAACGAGTTTATCGTCACCCTCATGCTCAACATGATCGCTGATTACTTCACCGCCTGGGCGATCGCCTTCCCGTTCATGGACGTGGGCGCGAATTCGCCCATGACGCCGCCGGTGAATAAAACCGCGTGGATGCCCGAGATCGGCGGGATCAACCTTTCGGTGGTCATCATGCTGGTCGCTGTGGCGGTGAGCTGGTTCCTTTTCAACAAATGGAAGGCCGGCTACGAGTGGCGCATTGGGGGGCAAAACTCGCTCTTCGCCCGGCTGGGCGGTTGCGATACGAACAGGAATTTCGGCACGGTGATGATCACCACCGGCGCGCTGGCCGGGTTGGCCGGCTGCCTGATCATCCTGGCCGGCCCGCACCGCTTCCTGCGAGGCCTGGGCGCAAACTACGCCTGGGACGGGATCATGGTGGCGATCGTCGCCAACAACGGAATCATCGCCACCCTGCTCTACGGCATCTTCTTCGCCGCAATCCAAACCGGGGCGCTGGGTATGGAGCTGGTCACCAACGTGCCCAGCGAGATCTCGCAGGTGCTGCAGGCAGTACTGGTGCTGGTGATCGTCGCCAGCCGCGGGGTGCTGGAGACGGCGCTCGATCGCTGGAACACACGCAAACGGGTGAAGGAGCCGGCTACGTGAACATCCTGATCGGCTTGATCAACGGAATGATCGCCGGCGCCACGCCCATCCTGATGGCAGCGCTGGGTGGGTCGTTCACTTTTTACGCCGGGGTGTTCAACATCGCCATGGAGGGCATGATGCTCACCAGCGCCTTCTGCGCGGTGTGGGGCTCCTACACCTTTCATAACTGGGGAATCGGCATCCTGTGCGGGATCATTGGCTCACTCATCCTGGCGCTGATCTTCATCCTCTTCGCGGTCGTTCTCAAGACGGATGAGTTCGTCACCGGTATCGCCCTAAACCTCTTCGCCGTTGGCGCCACCACCTACCTTCTGCGCCAGACCTTCCATACAAAAGGCGCCTTCTCCAACCCGGGTATCGTTCCCATCCCCCCGGTGCATTTACCCATTATCGAAAAGATTCCCTTCCTGGGGGAGATCCTTTCCGGGCAGAACCTGCTTATCTATGTGGCGGCGTTGAGCGTCTGGTTCTGCTACTGGCTTACCTTCCGCACCCGCTTCGGGTTGCGCCTGCGTGCTGCCGGTTATAACGCCGCGTGTTTGGAATCCAGCGGGGTGAGCGTGGCGCGGACGCGGGTAGTTTCGCTGCTGCTGTGCGGGGTGCTGTGCGGGCTGGCCGGGGCATACGTTTCGCTGGGATATGTAAACTTGTTCGTCGAGAACATGTCTGCCGGCAAGGGCTGGATCTCGCTGGCAGCAATCATCCTGGTGAACGGCAATCCGCTCGGGATCGCGCTGATCTCGCTGATCTTCGGCTTTTTTGATGGGCTGGGGCTTTTCCTGCAGGGCACGGGCGTGGCCCCTCAGTTCACAGCCATGGTGCCCTATATCGCCACCCTGGTTGCGTTATATTTTTATTCCATGCGCAGGAAAAGGAAACAGTCGGTCAGTTGGACATGATCTCCGGAGGGTAAAGAATGAACACAACCGAACCCAAAAAAGCCTGGCAGATCGACCGGGAGCTGCGCCTTGGCGCCATACCGGTGGACCGGCGCACAAACCCCAGCCATTGGGAGGAGATGGCGGCTTTCCCGCGGGGCGATGACCTGATGATGCTGTTTTGGGATGCGCGCGTCCCCGGTTCAGGCGCCCCGGAGATCCCCTACGTGGAGATGGTGCAATCGATGCACAACCGCGGCTACGACGTGCGTGCCCCGGAAGCTTTGCTTGCCGAGGGCATGCGCCTGGCGAAGGAAAAGAAGACCGGTGAGCTGCGCGTGCTCACCTCCCGGCTGCTGGATACGCTGTTTTCTTGCCCCAAGATCTCGGGGCACCCCTACTGGTCTTACTCCCACCCGGAAACCTGGCCCGAGATCCAGGCTGCCATGAAACCGCCCTTCCCCGATTCAGACCACGCCCTATTTGAAAATCTCGAATCCCGCATCCACCAAGGCTGGCTGGGGCAGCTCGCCGGGGGTGCATTTGGCACCTGCATCGAAGGCTATCACACCAGGGCGATCCGGAAGGTCTACGGCGATATCGATGGCTACATCACCCAGCCGGAAACCATGAACGACGACGTGGTTTATGAGCTGGTTCTGCTGGATGTGTTTGAGCAAAAAGGGCGGAAGTTTACCTCCAGCGACCTGGCTTTGGAATGGGTCCGGCAGATCCCCTTCGGCTGGTCGGCGGAATGGGTGGCGCTGGAGAATTTATGGGCCGGGATCCTGCCGCCCGAATCCGCTTCCTTCCGCAATCCATATTCCGATTGGATCGGGGCGCAGATGCGCGGGATGGTCTGCGGCATGCTCGCCCCGGGGAAACCCATGGAAGCTGCCCGCCTGGCGCACACCGACGCCTCGATCTCGCACTGCGCCAACGGCATCTACGGCGAAATCTACTCCGCGGTGCTGGTTGCGCTGGCATTTGTGAATAACGATCCGCGCGACGTTTTGCGCCTGGGGTTGGGGTGGCTGCCGCAAAAAAGCGAATACTTCGCGGTGGCGGAGGAATGCCTGAATGTGCTTGCTGCCCAACCCGATTACCGCCGGGCATGGGCGGTGCTGGATGAACGCTTCGAGGAATACAACTGGATCCATGCCTACCCGAACCTGGCTGCCGACCTGCTGGCACTTTGGTTTGGGCGCGGGGATATCACCGAATCTTTCAAGATCCTTGCTTATGCCGGCATGGACGTGGACTGCAACGCGGGGCTGGTGGGGAATATTCTGGGGGTTATCTCCCCGGTTCCGGAGAAATGGTCTGCGCCATTGAACGACCTGCTGGAGACCTACCTGCCCGGCAAGGAGCAGCTCTACATCCGCGAGCTGGCCCTCCGTACCACACGCCTGTCGCAGGCAGATTAATTTCTCAGCCTTTGTTCCAGGAACCGATCTCAATCAGGTTGCCCTCGGGGTCGGCGACCATGGAGGAGCGCATCCCCCAGGGTTCCATGCGCGGGGCGTAAACCGGTTTCGCCCCCAGGGAAAGCGCGCGTTCATATTCCCCTTCAACATCCTCGAAGTGCGGCAGGTCGATGGCCAGCTCCAGGGTGCCATTAATTCCCCGGGTGTAATCCGGCTCTTGATCCAGGAGGGCGGGAAGCTCCGCGCGGGCATACATCGCAAAGCGGATGCCCTCATGCTTGAATTCCGCATATGGGCTCTTGCCGTCCCACTCCACCTCCACTCCCAGAAGCACTTTATAGAACTCGACCATACGGGTAAGATCCTGGGGAAACAAACCAATCATATCGAAGCGTAAAGACATGATTCCTCCTTCAGCTAAAACTATGCTCCCATTATGATTGGAGTTAATTGTAATATTTCTGAAGGGGGTTAAATACCGAAGAAAGAGAAAAGCAAGTTCAGGAGAAGGAGAGAGGCCATACCGGAAGCTATGGTCAGCAGCGGGCTGCGGCTGCGCCAGGCAATAACCACGGCGATGATACCCGCCAGCAGCCGCGTATTGGTCAGGCTGAGATCCGGGGCCGAATTTCGGAAAACCAGCTCCTGGAAGATGACCACCGAAAGCACAGCCGGGGGAACAAAGCGAAGTGCGCGCCGGATGAGGAGCGGCATACTGAACCGGTCCTGCAGCCAGATGAACGATAGCCGGGTCAGGTAGGTGAGAATACCGCCGAAGAACATCACCAGCCAGATGCTCATTTTTTCCCCTCCACCAGCATCCCCGCTGCCACCCCCACCAGAGCGGCTGTGATGATCCCCAGCTTATAGGGTAGAGCAAATGCAATCACTCCCGTCACCCCTGCCACCAGGGCGGCAGCCACCCCCGCCCGGTCCTTCAAGGCCGGCACGATCAGCGCGATGAAGGTAAGCGGCAGGGCAAAATCGAGCGACCAGCTGGCGGGGATGACCGTACCCAGTAAAATACCCGGGCAGGTGCTGAGCTGCCAGCAGGTCCACAATCCCAACCCGGCGCCAAAAAGGAACCAGTGCTGGTTTCCGGCGCTGCCTTCTTTTTCATAGTGGAGGATCGAAACCGCGTAGGCTTCATCGGTGAGAAGGTAAGCCAGCCCAGCCTTCCACCGGGCAGGCAGGTGCTGCAGGTAGGGTGCCACGGATGCGCTGTAGAGCGCGTGGCGCAGGTTGACCACGAAGATGGTGAGCACGATCACCAACCCGGGTATCGTCTGAGAGACAAGCTGGGTGGTGACGAATTGCGAGCTGCCGGCGAAAACGATGAAGGACATGGACTGCGCGGCTGCGGCGCTCAGCCCGGTTTGCCGCGCGAGCGCCCCATAGATCATGCCAAAGGGCGCTACAGCCAGCAGGATGGGAAGGATGGCTTTTACCCCGCGGGTGAACTGGCTGCCGCGGGTCTGCGTTGGGGGTAGCTCGGAAACCATCCTGGCGCTCTAACCCTGCCCGGTTTCCTTCAGGTATTTTTCCTTGTTGTGAACCCGGGCGTTCTTCCCGCTGGAGGTCTTCACCAGCCAGCGCGGTCCCACCAGGTACACCTGGCGCAGGGCGACCGCTGACCCGCGCGTGACAGACGCCCGGATCTCATCGCCGATGCGTACCCGTTCAGCAGGGTCCTCCGTCTCCACCTCAGCAACCATCACCACATCCTCTGTTCCGCTGGTTTCGTTGAAGACACCGAATGCTGAAACGCGCCCGGGATGCACTCCCGGCACGGTCATAGCCAGCTCTTCCAGGTCCATGGGGTAAACGTTTTTACCCCCCACGATGATCATTTCTTTTTTTCGACCGCAGACGTACACTTCGCCAGCGACCATGTAGCCATAATCACCCGTGAAATACCAGCCATCCCGGATCGCTTTTTCGGTCACTTCGGGACGGTTGTAATAGCCGCTGAGCATACAATCGCTGCGCAGGATCAACTCACCAATTGCGCGGTCGCTTACCCCGTTGCCCTGCTCGTCCACCACCCTCACCTGAGTGCCTTCGATAGGCAATCCAGCGGAAGGCATCTTCACCGAGGGGCGCCCCTCGCGGGCAGGTTCCACGCGCCAGGCAGTCTGCATTGCCTCCCGGTCGATCTCATCCACCGTGACCGGGGATTTGATCCCGCCCTGGGTGACCGCGAAGACGTTTTCCGCCATCGCGTAAGAAGTACATAGCGATTCCCGCTTGAAACCAAACTCTTTGAACCGCTCGTAAAATGCCATATGGGATTCGTGCCGCATGGGTTCCGAGCAGTTTGTGACCGCCCGCCAGCTGGAAAGATCGATCCCCTCCAGATCGCGGTCGCGTACCTTTTGGGCACAGAAGTTATAGGCAAAGTTTGGCAGCCAGGAGAGCGTCCCATTGTATTTCGAGACCGCCTGCATCAGGCGATGCGGCGCTCTCACCCAGTCAAAGGGGGAGAGCAGCACCAGCGGGATGCCGAGCAGAATCGGCATCAGGAAACAGGCGATCAGACCCATATCGTGATAGAGCGGCAGCCAGCTTACGACCACGTCATTTTCATCAATAAGCAGTTCTTTCCTATAGTGTTCAAGCTGGTTGTGCACCGCCCGGTGCGAAAGCGCCACGCCCTTTTGCAATCCGGTTGTGCCGGAGGAGTGCTGCAGGAGGACGACGTCCTCATCGTTGCGCAGCACCCCGCCCAGGGTGTCAAAATCCGGGTCGCAGGGCGGCAGGGCATCCTCGGCGAAGATCACCGCGCGAACTGAGGTTTCGTGGCCAGCCACAACGGCGATCTCGTTTTCAAATTCACGGTAAGTGAAGATCGCCTGAGGGCGGGTGACGGATACCAGAGCTGCCAGGTCGCTGCGATACCGTTCGGGAAGCAGCTTTTCGGTCAGGAAGGGCATGATGGAGGGAATTGCCCCATGAAGGATACAGCCCCAATAGGCATAGATGAGCTCGATGCTGTGCTGGAAGATGAGGATGACCACGTCGCCGGGAAGCACGCCCTGCTTTTTCAGCGTGGCGGAATAACCGGCTGCCCCTCTCAGGAGAGTGCGGTACGTGAGCGGGGTATCCTCTCTGCCCGCCAGTAATACATGGATAGCCGCCTTCTCCGGCGTTAAGAGGTAGTGTTCCTTCAGTTTCTGGCAGAAGGTGGGCATTCGCAGGGTTCTACTTGGCCAAAGGATCTTGCGGTTTAGGGGAGGTTTCCTTTTTTCCCCATTTTGCCATGGCGGCTTCGTAGGCGACCGGGGTGAAGGAGATCACCACGATGGCGATGATGACAAAGGAAAAGTTGTCCTGGACAAATTTCAGATTGCCGAAGAAGTAGCCGCCGAAAGTGAATAGTGCCGTCCAGGTGATCCCTCCCAGGATGTTGTAGCTGAAGAACCTGCCGTAGGACATCCTGCCCACGCCCGCCACGAACGGGGCGAACGTGCGGATAATGGGAATGAATCGCGCGAGGAAGATCGTGATCCCGCCGTGTTTTTCATAAAAAACATGTGTGCGGTCGATATATTCTTTTTTGATGAAGCGAATTTTATCCGTATAAACGCGTTCGCCGAGCGAGTGCCCGATCCAGTAATTGACCGTATCGCCCAGGATGGCAGCTGTTGCCATAAGAATGAAAAGCACAAAAATATTCAGGGGGGAATTCGGCAGGGCTGCCAGCGATCCGGCAGCGAAGAGAAGCGAATCGCCAGGCAGGAAAGGGAAGATCACGATGCCGGTCTCGATGAAGATCACGCCGAAAAGGACCGCGTAGGTGGCGAACGCCCCCACCTGGTTGAGCAGGGCGACGAGGTGTTTGTCTAGATGCAGAACCAGGTCAATAAAATACGAAATCAAATTCATTTTCTTTCCTTCTTGCGTCAAATTAGGTAAAAAACCGGCTGCATTTCTGCAGCCGGTTAATTTTACCATGTACGCAGGACGTTTATCCCTGTTTCCTGCGGATCAAATCCGCCAACTGGTTGAGGGTATCGAAGGTTTCGGCGTTCAGCTCGGTATCCTCAATTCGCACCCCGAAGCTATCCTCCACCAGCAGAGCCAGATCCACCAGGCTGAACGAATCGATCAACCCGCTGGAGATGAGCGCTTCCCCGGGCTGGATCACCCTTCCCGGTTGTTTGAGGATCTTTTCTGCGATCAATTTTCCAAGTTGTGCGGTGAGGTCGTCTGGCATGATGATCCTTCAATGGAATATTTTCCGAAATTATAATTATTAAATATATTTAAATATTCAAATTATTTTATCTATTTAGACTGGTAGTGACCGTCGTTGCCGGGTTGTTCTCGATAAATAGGATTTTGACCGGTAACCTAGCCAGCCAGATGATATCCCCGCTTTTCAATTCATAGGCCTGAGCGGGAGCCAACCGCTTTTCGTTCAAGCCAGTTCCGTTCGTGCTTTCCAGATCGATCACTTCGTACCCCAGTCCCTTCCGGCGCACCAGGGCGTGCCGGCGGGAGACGCCCAGTGAAAGCGCGTCGTGGGGGGAAAGATCCAGCGCGTCCCGGGTAAGTTCCTTCTCCAATCTACCCAGGATGATCTCATTCTCGGTTGTCACCGCCAGCGGCTGCGCTGAGTCGATCGGGAAGAACGCAATCGCGCCCCGGGGGATCAGTGCATCAGCCTTGATGTCCGCCCCAGTGGAATACTCGCCGGTGGACGCCCCGAGCATCTCTGTGGTCGGGTAGGATTCCTCAGAATGCAGGGAAAGGTCGGATCCGCAGGAAACGCAAATTTTCGCTTCGGGATCGTTTTCCTGATAGCATACCGAACAGGTTTTATAAGCGTAATTATCCATTGCGTCCAGGCTTCAGGGATGATTCTTTTTTAGCTCGTCAACATCCCTATTCTACAATTATTTTACCAATACAAACCAATTTAAGAATTGATACTTTTGCAAGGTCTACTTATTTGGATGTGTGTTTCAATTTCCAAGCCATAATTGGTTGGTGAGGAGCAGGAAGTTCTGGTTCGCCTCGGGTTCCATTGCCCCGGAAGGCAACAACCCGCCGGAAACCAGATCAATCAATTGAAATTTAATCCCATACTCACCGGAGGCTTGCGCCGAAGAGGATAGCAGCAATTTACTGCCATCCGGAGAAAAGGCTGCACCCCCAAGGAGACCCGATGATTCGGGCAGCTCTTTTGTTCCCGGGGTGGCGGGGTCAACCAGAAAGTTGCGGGTGCCGCTCACCTTGCCCGAATAATCGCTGCGGTCGTAGCGAACTGCGGCGATGCGCGCACCATCCGGCGACCAGGAAAAATCACCCAGCAGGTCGCCCGGCAAGGATATCGGTGTTCGCGTTGCAAGGTCGATCCCGGTGAATGCCAGGCTGCTTTTCCCGGCTTCATTTTCGTAAGAATATGCGATCTGCTTTCCGTCCGGCGAGAGCCTGACATGCTTCATGCCCTCCAGCAGTTCGGAGGCGCCCGCATCCACCTTCAAACGGAAAACCCCCTCCCGCTGGCATATCCCTTCCCCGCCGCAGCTCCCTTTTTGCCAGTAGATATCCCCGCCAGGCGAAATCGCCTCCAGCTCGATCGGGAAATCCCCGCTGGCAGTCATCACCTGGAGCGCGGCGCCTTCAAGATTGGTGGCGACGATCGCATTTCCGTTTTCGCCGGTTCGAATATAAATAACCCCGCTGCCATCTTTTTTCCAGGCTGCTCCGCGCGATCCTGAATCAAAGAAGGCATCCGTGATAAGCATCGTTTCGCTCCCGTCGTTATTTGCCTCAAAGAGGTTGCTCCCCTGATTCAGAAGCAGATGGGCGCCATCCGGAGAAACGTCCTGCAGGTTCCAACCCTGCTGCGCTACCTGCGTCAGGGCTGCCTGACCCAAGTCATAACGGAAAACCCCCATATCCTGGTACCCCTCCCCCAGGCGCTCGCGTAAACCATAGTAGATCGCTTCCCCAGTCAAAACCGGGGCTTTCGTTAAGGATTGGCCTGTTTGATCGTTCGTGGAAGACGGAGCCGTTGGCAGCACCTGTGGGGAAAGCTGTGCTGGCAGAACCTGCGGTGAGGGCTGCGAAGAGGCAGCCGCTGGAGCGGCGGTGGCGCAGGCACACAGCAATGGAAGAATCATCCAGGAGGTCGCGATGTGGAATGTTTTCATTTTTTCAAATTCTGAGATGAAATTAATTTTGTTTTCCGGTCGCCTGGCGCCAGAGGGTATCCAGGGTTTCCAGTCCGCCAAAGCTGGCCACGTTCCAGGCATCGTAGGAAACGTGGAACCCATCGGGGCGGTTGGGATCCATGCCATGATGCGGAAGCGGCTGGACCGCACGCCAGAAATTCCACAGCGGAATATCGTACTCATACGCCAGCTTCGCTGTGGTTAGGTTCAGACTGTTATCGCCCTCCAGGTTATCGGCCTTGGTGGCCAATACGGGAACCACGCCATGGGCGATGGCATATTCTATGATCTTCCGCATGTAGGCTTCATACTGTTCCGCCGTTCGCCCGTCCCACCAGACCTCCAGGCGAATGAACATGAAGGTTGGTTTGGTGACCCGGATCTCGCACTCCAGCGGGTTTTCTCCCGGCAGGCACACATCCGGGTTGGCCCACATGGGCGAAAGAACCGCAGCGGCATTGAACCCACCCTTCACCCCCTGGCTGTCTGTATTAAAGTGCCCGGCGAAGTTATCGATCGTTTCCTGAAACTGCTTGTGGTCGTCGGTGAGGACAAACCGGTCCTTCAAATCGAACAAACCCATGAATGCTTCCTTGATGCTCTGGCAATCCCCGATCTTGGAAAACGATTTGGGATCGTTCCCCAGAGTCAGCCCGGTCTTATATATTTCCATCGCGCGGGGGCTGAGCGTGGGGATGATCGGCCAGTTCTGCCAGTCTTCCGGTTTCAGGCGCAGGTCAGGGGTGAGCGTTGGAGTTGGGGCGGAGGTGGGGGTAATCGTCGGAGGAACCGTGGTCTGGGTGATCGTAGGGGTTGGCTGGGGGGTATCCGTGGGGGGAACCGGGGTGGGCTCGTATTTAACTTTGCAGCCTGCCAGAAGCAAGGAGGCAGCCACCAGTCCGGAGATAATTCTGTATACCATCATCTTTTTCATTGCACCTGCCAATAAGTTGTGATTCTACAATAATCCTGGGGTAAATTCCATATTGTTGATATTAAATATATTTTAAATATTCAAATTTATTTATACTTATTGCGCCGCCGATGCTGCCCGCCAGACTCGATCGAGAGCCTGCAGCGCGGTCAGGTTGCGAACCGGCCAGGCTTTCTGCATGGCGAAGGGGTCGTCGAAACGGTTGCCGGCGTACGTCAGGTGAGCTCCGTCCTCCTGAAGACCTCCGCCGGGCAGCGGTTGAACCGCCGCCCAATAATTCCATAGGGGAACATCGTATTCCCTGGCAAGCCGCACGATCATTTCGTTGACAGCCCCGTCTCCCTCCAGGTTATCCGCCTTGGTGGTCAGGATAGGTACGATGCCCCTTGCGATGGTCATATCCAGGATGCGGCGCATGTTGGTTTCATACGTGCTGATTGGCGAGAGGGCTTCGTTGGTGCCCAGCATAATAATGGCAAATGCGGGTTTCTGGATGCGGTACTCGCACTCCAGGGGTGTCTCCCCGCTCTGGCACAAATCCGGGTTGGCCCACAAGGGGGAGAGTTCTGAAGCGGTGGTAAAGCTGCGCTCAGCAGCCAGGCTGCGGCGGTTGAAGGAACCCTGGAAGTGGTCTGATGACCGCCTGGAGGTCCGTGTATTGACCAAGGGAGTAGTGGTCTGCACCTTTATCAAAATCTCCCAGGAACCACTCCGCGGAGGACTCGCAATCCCCCACCTTGGAAAATGAGTAGGGGTTGTTGCCCAGCGCCAACCCCTTCTGATATATCTCCCCCACCCTGGTGGAAACGCTTTCCGGGATGACCGACAGGTTCTGCCATTCGCCGGGGGCAAGGGTGGGAAGAACCGGTATCGGGGTTGGGTCAGGCATTTGGGTGGGGTCCGGCTGAAACGGGGTGCCGGTAACCGTGGTTGGAAGCGTCTGGGTTGGTTGAGGTACGGTCGTAATAGGCGCGGGTGCCAGCGGGTTGCCCAGCGAAGCAGAACAAGCTGCCAGCAGCAACGCAAGACATAAAGTTTGTATTAAAAGCGAGGGGATTCTTGACCCCATCGATTTATTCACACCCCAGCCTTCCTTCGATCTCCCGGGCGATCCTTTCAGCCAGAAGCTGCTCGCCAGCCGGGGTCAGGTGGATGGCACTGTTGGTAAATTCGCTCTCCGGCACCAGGTCCCAAAGATCCAGGTAGTTCCACCCGTTGGCAACCGCTTTGGACTGGAGCGCCTGACGGTAATCATCATACGCCCAGCGCGGGTAAAAGAAGTTGTAGCGTATATCGCTGTTTTCGCCGCGGCTGATCAGGATGGGCTCGTTCACGAAAATGATCGGTGTATCCCCTGCCAGTTTTAACCCGGCGACAATCGGGTTGAAATCCAGGGAGGAGGCAAGGTCGAACGGCTCCTGTTTATTGAATGTATTATCGGGCTCAAAATCCCGCTCGGCGGGTTTCCAGGATTGGGAAAGATCCTGGTCGACACCAGTGGCTGCCCACATCACACCAAAGAGCTGGTAGCGAACCCAATCCGCCAGTCCGCGCCGCTGCGCCTGGATGCGGTCCCATAGATTCTGGTTCGCTTGAGGCGGGATCTGGATGCCCGGAAAAAGGCTTTCCGCCTCGGCGCGGTTGTAACTCAATAAAGGAGATGTGGCGGGGTTCATGCCCGGAAAGGATTCCAGCGTCATCGGCCAGACGATCAAATCCGGTTCAAGTTTCAATGCCCGGTTCATAAACAGCACATCTTTTTGCAGGGAGAGTGTGGGGTATGCCATGTTATAGAAAACAATCTGTTTCCCATCGCAGGTTCGGATGCCCTTTGCGTTGAGCTGCCCCGCCAGGGTCTGATTGTTTGCCAGCAGTGTGCCCCAAACAGAGGAATCTCCAAAAATGAATACGCGGAACTCGTCCGCACCTTTGGGTTGCGAGGCAGCGTGAGAAGCCAGCATCGCGTCCAAATCGTTGATGGTCATGTTGTTGGATTTTTGCGGGTTTTCTCCGTAGGGAAAACGCTCCCGCCCCGGGAAAAGGCGGTTGTAGAGTGATAGCGGTCCCAGAGCACTTGCGGGTTTGAAAATCAACGCCAGGGCCAGGAAGATTGCCAGCAGGATCAGCGCCCGCGCAAGGACGGAACCCACAAACCGGGGGGAGGGTTGGAATTTTGGAGGAGTCTCTGGATTCTGGCTCATCTATGCTCCAAACAGCCTGCCAATAACCTGCAGCGCCTGGGCTGGATCAGGCACCGTGAACCACACCCACCCCAGGGCCAGGTAATTAAAGGTAAGAAAAATACCTAGTGCATTGAAGGTTTTCGCCCAACCCGGTTGAGAGATCCATCCGGCGGTGCGCGGCTTCGCCCACTCTGAGTAGCGGTTCTGGACAAACAAACCCACGCCCTGCCATAACCCCCAGATGATAAACGACCAGGTGATCCCGTGCCACATCCCGATCAGCACCATGGTGGTCACCTGGGTGAACAGCAGGATGAACCAGGTCGGAAAGCGTTTTTTAGAGGAGCGCATGGCGCGGGTAAGCGGGTTGAAATAATATGCCCGGAACCAGCCCGTGAGGGTCATGTGCCAGTTATTCCAGAATTGGGTCAGGTTGGGCTTCAGATAAGGGCGGTTGAAGTTCTCGGGCAGGACGATCCCCAACCAGATGCCAAGGCCGATGGCGATATCCGTGTAGCCGCTGAAATCGAAGTAGATCTGGAAGGCGAAGGCATAGAGCAGCACCCAGGTCCAGCCGCTGGAACTGACCTGGGAAGCGTTCGTGGCGTTGAGCGCGATGAGCGCCAGCGCATCCGCCAGCACAAATTTTCGGAAGAGCCCCGCGAGTAGCCGCTTTCCCCCGGCCATAAATTGGCCCGAGTCCAGGTTCGAGGGCTTGCGCAGGTCGCCGATGAATCGTTCCAGGCGGTCTATGGGACCGGCTGTTACCGCCGGGAAAAAGATGACGTAATTGACGTATTCCTGCAGGCTCACCCCCGGCAACCTGCCTGTCTGCCGGTCGCGCAGAGTATGGATCAGGCGGAAGGAGATGTAGGAGAATCCCAGCCAGCGGATATCCAGGGGCGAAGCAAGTGCGGCGGATTGACCATTCCATTCGCGAAGCAGGCCGCTGACCCAGTTGGTGAGCGGGGGGTATTTAAGCACAACCAGCAGGGTGATTAAAAGGATGATGCCACCAGCAAGCAAAACGGGGTTGGTACGCTTCTGGCGGGCAACTGCCCAGGTGAAAGCGCCCACGACCAAAACTACGGTTAATATTGGGAAGATCTGTGGTGGGCGTCCGGGTGTGATCAATCCGGTTTGGGTAATGAAGCGTGTCAAGCCCATCAGAACGACGATCCCGCCAACCACCAGCAGGGCGGGAAGGTTGTTTTTGAGGCTGCGGTCTTCAGGCGGAGCTGTAACTGCCCAGGCAAAAACGGTCAAAGCCAGCGTTCCCACGGGCAGCCAGAAATCCAGGTAGCGGATGGGCAGCGCTGGCTGCAGCCAAAATACAGAGAGGCAGCTCAGAACGAGCAGCACCCAACCACGCGAAAGCCGGCGCAGAAGCAGTCTGTAGGCCAGGATCAGGATGGCGAAGATCAGGATATTCTGAAGGGTCATGATTCGAAGTTAGTATTTTAAATGAAAAATTCGCTGTTTTCACCAATTTCAGGAGGAAACAGCGAATTGCTCTTAGAATCCCTGGTAAATCCACTGGGGGGCGCTATCGGCCGTGAAGACGAAAACAGCCAGCACAAGCAGGCAGATCAGCAACGCCCAGAGGTTTTCGCGGGAAAAAATCTTCCCCAGGATCATTTGTAACCGCATACCTGCCAATCGCTCCCCTGCCGCTTGACCAGGAAAGGTCGCTTGCTCAGATCGATCTGCATGTTCTCGTTGTTGTAGGTGGCGTTGATCTTGCCTGTGCAGGTGACCACGTCCATATCCCCCTCGCTGCCGGTCTTCTTACAGGCGAGGTCCTGCAATTCGGTCTTGACCGCCTGGAAGGAATCGAGTTCCATGGCTGCCTGGGCTTCCCAGTCCTTGCAGGAGAGCGTGGAAAGCGCGTTGGTATCCTTGTTCACCAGGGCGTTCAGATAGGATTGCACCGCCACGGCTGATTCATCCCCGTTTGACTTGGCTGCGCATGCGGAAAGTAAAGTAATTGAGAGAAGACTGAGGGAAAATATGACCAATAAGTGCTTCACCGGTACCTCCAATAAGCCACAACACTCGATTCTTGCGAACAAAATTATATCACCCGGAAGTTTTCGTTAAGTGAAGTGAGTGTCATCAGCAATAAATTAACATTCTGTTTTAATGTTGTCCTACATTATACAAATATCATACAACAAGCGAGAATATACAATATATGGGAGACAATTATCGTTTAATCTATACGAATAGCTGTCAGAAAAAATCTTTCCTTTATGCAATATTTGCATTCAGGCGGTAATGCAGAATTTGCCTCATTGGGTAAGTGCAAAATTTGCTATTTCGCGAAGTGGAGATTTTTGCATTCAGGCGGGAAGGCAGATTTTACCCTCCGGATTCCTGCGGGCAGGATTTGCCCTCCTTAAGGATGCAGAATATGCACGTGTTAAGAGTGCAGAAGTTGCACGAGATTCTAATCACTACTAATTAACGACTTTTTCTACTGGAAGACTCCTGGATCTTTTTTTATTCCTTTTCTGATCGTCGGTATGTAAATCAGGGATTACCAGATTCCAATCATAACGCGGGCTGCGAGAAGGAGTTTTGAGCGGACCAAGATCAAGACTGCCAGCGTTGAAAGATTCCAGAAAACGAATCAAAGCCAATGTGACCAGCTGACTGGCCGGAATTGACAATCGAGTGGAAAGATCGGATATTTGATTGCGAATGTGCGGGGGCAGGTCATACGTCGCGCGCCGCTCCCGCCGGTCTGCGATCTTTTGTCGTTCCCGGGCTTTTTTCTCGCGCTCGCGCCTTGGCATCTGTGCGTCCACCTGGCGCTGCTCCATCTCCTTCAACAATGCCGAAACTTCCGGATCTATTAAATCCCTGCGGGGAAGGTTGCTTTTAGGCATCCAGCACCTCCATAAATTTGGTTAGTATCTGACGGTACCCACCGATCCGTCTGCGGTCCTCTGGCAAGCCTTTCATGGCCAGGCAGGTGGGCGCGTATTCCCAGAGCGTCCTGCCGTACGCCGGCGCTTCGCGGACACGAGTATCCTGCGGGATGGGCGGCCACAGGTGTCCACCAAAGGTTTGGATCAAACTCTGGAACTGCAGGTAGGTCTCGCGGGTGGTACGGTCAAAAAATGTGGGTAGAATGCAGTAACCTTCCAGGGAATGACCCCGACGCGAGAACTCACCCATACTGCGGATCACCTCCTGCAACCCATCCACAGAAAGCGAATCCATACGGGTGGGGATGACCACCCAGTTGCTGGAAAGCAACCCACTTGCATGCAGGGAATCCAGCGAGGGTGCCATATCCAGGAGGACGACATCATACCCGCCCCCTGTGATCGCCTCCAGGAACCGAACACTGCCTGAGGGGGATTTTGCAAACTCGTTCTGCACGGCCTCGGTGTGCTTATCGCCGGGAAGCACATCCAGATTCTCACGGGCGCCAACCACAAGCGAGGGCAGATCCCTGTTTTCACAGATCAGACCGAACAGCCCCGGCGACTTTGGCAGACCCAGGGAGAGGGCCACATGTCCCTGGGAATCCATGTCCACCAACAGAACCCGCCGGCCAGCCAGCGCCAGACCGTGGGCAAGCGTAACAGCAGTGGTGGTTTTTCCAACCCCACCTTTCTGGTTTGCAAACGATACAATCTTCACAAATTCCTCATCTGACACCACCTTAATTTTGATCGTAATTCCAAAAATAAGGGTCGCCCCTAGAAATTATAGCTGAAAATGAAAGAAATATTCAATAAATCGCTTTGGCGACCCTGCAATACTTTCAGCGTCACCCCATAAACCCCTCATTGGCACGAATAATGCGTTATTGTAAGTAAAGGCGTGAAAATGTACGCTTCAGAGAAATAATTCCAGGATATTTGAAAAAAGATGGGAAAGTGTAACCGCGGTTACACTTCAGGATTTTTTAATCCGGGCTTTGATCAGGCGGGAAAGCTCATCCAGGCGCGTGAGGGTTTCCTGTGCCTGGCCGAGAAAAACGACCTCATCAGCCAACAGGTCAAGAGCCTGGGATTGATCCACGGGGTCAAGCCGATTTATTGAACGGATGAATTTCAGCAGGCTGCGGCTGGCCTCGCGCCCGGGATCGCGGGGAGAGGCGGGCGGTTTGCCGGTGGATGGAACTGGCTGTTCAGGCGAACCGGAAACCACAGAGATCTCATCGGAGGTAAGCTGGCTCTGAATGCTCACCTGGATCAGGCGCTCCCATTGACGCTCCGGGGCGGAAAGGATCTCGCGCAGAACGCGCTCCGAAAGACGGTACCGGTCGGTGAGATCAAGCAGGGGGCTGGGAAGCTGCAGAATATTCAGAAGCTGCACCATACGCGGGCGGGTGAGCTGCATGACCGGGGTGATCTTCTCCCACAATCCGGTGGGCATGCGCTGGGAGCGCACCCTGCGGAAATATTCGTATTCGTCCTGGACGGTTTCCTCGGCGGGCATTCCCATCTCGGAAAGGATCAGCGCGGAGATCTCGCAGGCCTGCTCGACTGCCGAAGGCGGCTCGGCGTGGCGGTTTTCCAGCACCTGACGCTGGCGGGTGGGATTATCCACCACCTCAACCCGCAGAAGGGGCTCCGCGGCGGAGTGGTTCTTTACTCTTTTTAAACAGGCCGCCCAGAAGCGTCTTTCACCGGTCTCGATCTGGAAAATATAGTTCCCGTTCGGACCTTCCTTCCAGGCGCCGGTGATCGGTTTGATCTGCCCATGCTCATCGAAGGATTCGCCCATGGCAACCAGGCGTTCGACCTCGGCTTTGATCGCCGGGTCGCTGCGCGCCATATCCAGCCAGGCAGCGGCCGCCCGGTAACAGTCAATTTTTCCTGAAAAGAAGTCCACGCGGAGGGAGGGTGGTAAAAGGCGGCGGGGTTGAAAGCGATCGGGCAGCATTTGGCTGGGAGCCAGGCGCTCGATACGCTCAACAGCAGCGATGGGGCTAAGCGCAGGGGCCAGCGGCGCTGTACCAGTGCCGGGAATGGGACTCGCGGCCTCCTGAGAGAGATCGTCGAAGGCGTTGAAACGCTTCTTATTCTGGGGGGACATGCCTGGCTCCTTTCCGGTCGGGGGAGTTAAACCCCACTGCCGGTCCTTTCCAACACGGTGTCCACCAATGCGGCATACTCCTGGGTGGCGCGCGAACTGGACCAGATCTGCTCCGGGCTTTTGTGCCGGGGTGGACGGAAGCTGAAAACATCCATGTGGCTGGAGTGAGCGTAGGCGAGATCGGATGCTTTATGGATGGGTGCCAGAACCTGACCCGGAAAGCGGGTACGCAGCTCAGCCAGGATTTCCTGGGCTTCCGAGCGCTGTTCCTCGCAAAGCGTGGGCAGGTAACCAAATGTCTTTAGGTCGGGTCGGAAATGAACACGAACCTGGTCGATGGTACGCTGCAGCTCCATCAGCCCGGAGACACCCAGGTAGCTGGTCTCCACAGGGATGAGGACAAGATCTGCCGCCACCAGAGCATTCACCAGCAGGTGCCCGGTGGTGGGCGGCGTATCAATGATGATATAGGCAAACTCTTTTGCAGCCGGGGCGAGCGCGCGGGAGAGGCGGGTTTCATTCGCCATCAGGGTGGGCAACAGGTGAGCCGCCTCCACCATCGCCGGGTGCGAGCTGGGGATCACATACAAATTGGGGTGGTACTGGCTGCGCTGAGTCATTCGCAGCGCGGAGGGAGGCGGGCTTTCCAACAACAGGCTGGAAAGATTGCCGCCGCCCGGGGTGGGTTTTATACCGAAGGCCGTGGCCAGCAGCGCATGTCCCTGAGGGTCCATATCCACCAGCAGCACCTTGCCAGCCGCCCCCGACCTCCCGGAAAGTTTCAGGGATAACCCGGCAGCAAGATTCACGGCGGTGGTGGTTTTTCCCACCCCGCCTTTTTCGTTGGCGATCGTGATCGTTACTGCCATGAGCCCTCTATATGCCTGCAGTTAAGGAAAATATACACAACTTGAATAATCATACATAAATTTCACCCCTTAGTCAATATTAGCATAACTGGGCCAAATTCAGGAATAATTGCCGTAAATTTTAGAGAATATGCAATAATTACCGTAAATCCCTTGAAATTAACCGGAATTCGTGCAATAATAGTTCAAATGTATCAGGAGGAATAGCAATGTTATCTTCCATGGGCGATGAGGATTGGCGATATGCGCGTCTTGAGCGGTTGGGTTTGAAGGAAGACCCTTTCAAACTTTCGGCGGATCCGCGCTACCTTTATCTTGGTCCGGAGCACCTCGCAGTCTACCGGCAGGCTCAGGGCGTGATCTCACGCCGGCGCGGCCTGGCGCTGATCACCGGGGATATGGGCATGGGCAAGAGTTCGCTTGCCCGGCGTCTTTATGACGTCTATAACCCTGATGAAAACGTTAAGGTTTATTACAACCACACCGCGGCATTTAAATCGGCGATGGATGCCGCCACCCAGATATCCCAGGCGCTCGGTATCCCCCCTCAGCGCAGCTTCCAGCGCCAGATGGAAAGCCTGGAGCAAAAAATGGCCTCGGCTTACACCGCCAAGCAAAACGTGATCATTTTACTGGACGATGCCCAGATGATGAAGCCCGAAGCCCTGGAAGTGATCCACCGGATCTACAACTTTGATTATGACGTCAAGGTTGTGCAGATCCTGGCATTCGGACAGAGCGAAATGTCGAACCTGTTCGAGACCAACAAGGCGGTGAACGCGCGCGTTTTTGTGCGCCTGGTGCTGCCACCCCTCACCCTTTCCAGCGCGTTGCAGATGGTGATGTTCCGGTTGAACGTAGCCGGGCGTAATGAGAGCATGATCGACGACGATGCCTTTGAGCTGCTCTACGAGAAGTCTCAGGGGGTTCCGCGCGAGATCACCAAATTCTGCGCCTATGCCACCGACCTCCTTCTGCAAAGCGACGCCACCACCATTGACCGAAACATAGTTCGGGAGGCGATCAGCGCATGACCACCCCAACCCCCCCCAGAGCCGCCTGGGTTCAGCTCTATGAAGCCAGGCGGGTTACAAGCGAGCCTGTTACCCGTACCGCCGGGCGACCACCGGCATCCGTTCCCCGCCGCAAAGTGGGACTTACCCTCTCCCAGGGAGAGATCACCGAAATTGACGAATGGCAGCAGCGCTTTGCCGTCCTGCTGAAGCGCAAAGTCTCCGATGGCGAGACCGTTGGCATCCTGGTGCGCATCTGTACCGCCCGACTGAACCGCGTGGGCGAAGCAGAAAGCACCGGCGGTCTGTCAGCTTTTGTTGAAAAACTGATCGAGGCCGAGTAATTGTTTCTTCCATAAAACACCCACATTAACGGAAGAAACAATTGAAAATAAAAACCTTAACAAATCTTAAGATGGACGCCAGGTAGTAAAGGGGAGTAATCCCATCAAGAAAGAGCAAGCAGAAAAAGGATTTTAAGGCGAGAGAAACCAGTCATGACCGATGCCGGCCGGCCAACCCAAACACACCCGAATCAGCGCGACGCCTGGCAGATCGTGCTTGGTCAGCTTCAGGCAGAGATGGCTCGCACCATGTTCGAGACCTGGGTACAGCCCCTGCGTGTGGTCAATTTCCAGGATGGCGTTTTTACCCTGGGGGCGTTCAATCCCTTTGCCCGCGACTGGGTGCTCAATCGGCTTAAAAAGCCGAATCACCCAACTTCTAGGCGCGGTCTATGCGGAGCCGGTGGAACTGCAGGTGGTGGTGATAAATGAGTTCTATCGCCCAGAGCAGACCCTGAGCTCAAGTACCCCGCCGACGAAAAACAAAGAAGGCGCAGAAAACCGGGTGGAAGTTTCGGAACCTGAGGAAAAGATCCAGATTCCGAACAACCGCAAGATGATGCTGCAACGGGCATATGGGTCCCGGCGCGCCAAACTCATCGAACCGGAACGCGGCATGTTCGTAACGCTTTACTCCTTTTATAGCTGGCTGCCCCTGCTCGGTCATTCAGCTTATGCCACCATTCTGGCCGCCCGCTCACTTTGTTACTGGAACCCGATGACCGGTGAGCTGCGCAACGTGATCGAAACCGATATGGCCGAGCTGGCCAGCCGCGCCGCGGTGAGCGTCCGCACGGTCAAAGATGTTCTTTCAAACGACCTGGTGCGGCTATACTTTCTGCGCTACAGAGTGCGCCGGATCATCACCCCCAACGGAGTACGAACCGCGGGCATTTCCTTGCAGGTACGCATGGACGATCCGCTCACCCCCCAGGACCAGGAGCTGAGCGGGTTGACCGAAACCGAACCCTGGTGTTCCCCCGATTTTGAGACGGACGAGGAACTGGACCGCGATCTGTAACCGCGGTTACGGATTTCCGGCAGGGCAGGATGTTTTCTTCTTCAATTATATTAATGCGCATAGGTATATTGTCTTTTCTGTGTCTATTCAGTTAATACGTTTCGTGCTTTGACGACGGTTTCACGAATGAACAGAGGATCCACTCTTGGTTTAGGGTTTTAGAAAGAGAGTTTTCGTACGGAATAATTTTGCAGGAAACGGGAGGGTTTATGGGTGGGAAGTACCGGAGATATGCACCTTAATTGAAAGAGTCTGCTCAGGGCGGGGGGAGTAAATGGCCAGGGAGTACCAGATGGTTCGTGCGATACTCTTGAAATCCGCATCACCGGCCACGCGCACGGTCATGCGGTAATCGCCAAGGTGGGGTATGTACTTCCAGCCCAGCTCCACCAGGTGCACCTCCTGGGAGTGATCGAGGGCATGCAGGGGAGGGATGTTATCGTTGGCCACCGCTTCCAGGGTCATTCCATATTGTGCCTGGTTGCCCGCGCGGCCAATCTCCTCAACCGTGGCCTGGATAAAATAATTCTTTTCCTCGTCCACGATGAAGACGACATAGTTGTCCGAAATGATCTTACCCTCCTGCAAGATCGTGCGCAGTGCGTTTTCAATGGCAGGCAGGGCTTCCTTCATGGGGCCGGCAGAAGCCCTTGACCACTGCTCGGGTACCAGCAGGGATCCGGTGGGGGTGCGCCCTTTCACTTCTTCATATCGCACCCAGGCGCTGGTTGCAGGATCAAGGATCTTGCGGAAGCGCGCCTTGAGCAAAGGTAAAATTTCATCGGTCGACGACTTGACCTCGAAGAAGCCGCCTTCGGCGCTGATCACCATCCAGGGGGAGCGTTCGCCGATCTTATAGGCGTTGAATGAACCCGCCGATGTCTGGTGGATCCCGCTGGCCAGCCGGATGAGCGCGCCGGTATCCAACAGAGCCCGATACTCGCAGAACAGGTGAAGCGCCATGGAGTTATCCCCCAGGCATTCCACCTCCACGCACTGCCAGAGCGAATCGCCCGCGCGGGCAGCCACAGCCTGGAGGATATCGCCGACATCGAAATCCAGCGCCTGACCATCGGGTGTATCGTCGTGGAGGGTGACAGTGATCATAAATTTGCGCCAAGTGTATCTGGTGCAGATATTTTATATCAAATCCCGCACCCCAAAACAAGATGCCAGTTATCGCGAAGAAATGAGCTGACGATTTTGAATTTAATTCCCCGGAGGAATGACCGGGTCATAACCCATCCCGGCCAGCAAATCGGCCATGTGCTGCGCCCCGATCTCGGACGGATGTTCGCCATCCTCCAGGATGAAACCCTTCAGGCGCGGATCCTCGTCGTGGTTGATCCCATTCATCGTATCCAGACGGCTCAGGAACGGGAATATTGTAAGGCTCGGCGGCCAGGCGGGTGGCAGTCGGATATGTTCTCCCAGCATTTGGTGCATTCATCAAAAACACCGTTCTCTTTCCAGGGCTGGACGAGCGGGTTGTAGAGATCGACCGCGCGGAGAATGGTGGGCTGCCCCCCGCGTAGTTTGATGATCTCCTCCCAGATCCCACTCAGATCAGCGGTCCACTCTTGAAAATCCTCGGGCCCGCAGTTCACCGGAGGGCGGGAATCAAAGCATTTATCCATATCCAGCGGATGATCAAAATTAATCGAGTCCCGGGGATTTAAAAACACCACAACCATTTCAGCGTCTTTTAAAATGGCGGGAAGTTTTTCCAGATTCATTCTGGGGGATGTTCCTGTCCGCAATGCGTCCAAGACTTCGCCTGCCGTCAACGACCCGATCGCGTAATCCACATATTCGACTTTTACGCCCGTGTCTCGTTCGATTCGCTCTGCAAGAGGTTCTCCCACCCCCCAAAGACTGGAATCGCTGATGATAACCAATTGCCAGACCGCACCGGGTCCGCGGGGGAGTTGCGCGGGCTGCGGCGAAGGTGTGGGAGGGGGGAGGGGAGTGGCAGGTGAAGCACAAGCGCCGAGGAAAATTACCGAAAAGATCGCGAAGACCGAAACCGAATTTTTTAGGCTCATTCTGCCTCCTTGTCCCAGACCGGTAGGAAACAAAAAGCGGTGGCGACCCCAATAATTTTGTACCACCCCGGCGGAAGATTTACAATCCTTTAATCTTTTGGGTCTAAATCTATTAGGGTGGTAGAATGCCGTTGAAAATCAAGTGTATGGAGAAAACGATGAGAACAAAATATCTTCCTTTGATTCTTTGCGCGGCGACCCTGGTTCTTTCCGCCTGTTCTCAGCCAACCACCGCGGTGCAAACTGCTGAACCTTCGGCACCCACAGCAGCGCCTCTCCCTCAGGCCACCCTCACCGCTGCCTTCCAGCCAGTGACCGAGGAGGCCGTGCTGAATGGCACATACACAATCCAGGACGGCAAGCAAACGGTGCAACTCTCTAATGGCAAGTATGAATCCGGGAAGGGATCTGATTATGTGATGGCAACCGTGGTTCCCCCTGTTGCCTTCGGCGATCTGAATGGGGATGGGGTTTCCGATGCCGTGGCTGTGCTGGCTGAAAATTACGGCGGAAGCGGCACATTCCTGACCCTGGTGCCTGTGCTGGCGGCCTCGGAGGGGGCAAGCCCTCAAAAGGGGGTCAGCCTGGGCGACCGCGTGCAGGTGCAATCGGTTTCGATCTCAGGAGGCACAGTGAGCGTTTCCCTCCTGGCACAGGGACCCAACGACCCAATGTGCTGCCCCAGCCAGGCGCAGACCCGGACGTACGAATACCTGCAGGGAACAGGAATGGTCTTAATGAGCGTCACCTCGCAGACGGCAAACGGGCTGACCCGCACGATCATCATCAATACACCGGCTGCGGGCAGCGATGTGACCAGCCCCATGCCCTTGAGCGGCAGCGTGACTATCGCGCCTTTCGAAAACAATCTGGTGGTGAAGCTCTATGATGCTGGTGGAACGCAGATTTCCGCTTCCCCGCTTCCGGTGACTGCCGCCGAGATGGGCGGACCCGGAACCTTCAGCACGAGCGTGGATCTGGCCGCGGCTTCAGTCCCGGCGGGAATGGTTCGCGTGGAGGTGGTGGATACCAGCCCGGCGGATGGCTCCATCCTGGCGCTCGCGGCGGTGTACGTGAACTTCAAGTAAGTTGAAGAGCAATCCAAAGGACTTCGAATCGAAGTCCTTTGTTAGCGAATGTAATATAATAAATAATTTAAATATTAAAATATATTTAAATATTGGAATATTTAATAAACACATTTTTTGAGCGTTACCCTACGCTCGCCTAACGGTTTTGAAAGGTGGGTTGTAACCAACCCCGAAGGTCTATACAATGAAAGAACGCCCTCTGTGTGGGCGGATAGCCATTTTCTTTTTTGTTGATTAAGAAGGAGGCAATCATGTTATCAAGATACCGTTGGACCATTTTTACCGCTGCTCTGATCCTGGCAATGCTCTTCTCAGTGTTCCCCCTGGGAGCGGTAAAGGCCGAAGGGGAGGATCCGGCGCCGACCGATACCCCGGTCACGGAAACGCAGCCCGCCGCAACTGAAGACGCAACAGCTGCAGAAGAGGTGCTCGCCTGCGAGTGAAACCGCCTCCGCCATCGGAAGAAACTTCACCTACCGTGGAAGAGGTAATCGCCCAGGTTCCAGATGGGGTGACGGTAGTGCCATTGGATTCCTATCGGCCAGCCGCTAACCATGGCGGAGAAAGCAACCGCCGAATCCTATGTTACCGGCGACCCAGTGTATTGCCCCAGAACGTTTTGTTTGGAGATCCTCAATGCGAACATTACGATTACCATCGACGAAGCCATTAACTAGATCAATGACAGCTGATTTTGGAACAGTTTATGTGGAAGTAGATTACTCAGACTCGAACCCAGCTCCCATAATCATCGACGGCTTACTCGTACGGACAAGATTTTCCGCAACGATTTTCATTAATCGGCGGGGTCGATATTTCCACCGGAGAGATCGTAGGCAGGACGAAATTAACACGGCAGATCAGTCGTCAGTAACGTCCCAATTTTTAACTATTGAAAATTTCTCAGTTACTTTGCCTGGATACTGTACATGCCTAATCTCGCTGAAGTAGCCGGAGATTGCCATCGGCCGCATTTTCAGCAGAAACAATCGGTGCTGACCATGGAACCGATTAAGTAAGGGGAAAGAACCATCAAATCAACCCCGAAGGATACCGTTCGGGGTTTTTTTTCTATGGTGAAGTCGTTCGGCTTCAATCCGGCTTCTGGGCATCCTTGCCGGCGCCCAGCGCCTGGCTGCGTTCGTAGGCAGCCCACACCGCGCGCGAGATGGCGGTGCGGAAGCCGGCTTTTTCCAGGTAATAGAGCGCCTCGGCCGAGGTGCCGCCCGGGGAGGTGACCTCGTTGCGCAGGCTGGCGGCGTGCTGCTTGCGCCCGGAATAGTAATCCACCGAGCCGCGCAGGGTTTGCGTCACCAGCTGCTCGGCGATGCGGCGCGGGAAGCCCAGGTGCACGCCTGCGTCGATCATGGCTTCCATGAAGAGGAAAACGTACGCCGGCCCGGTGCCGGATAGGGCGGTGGCCATATCCAGGTAGTTCTCGTCCTCCACGAAGATCTCTTCGCCGAGTGCGCGCAGGATGCTGCGCTGCCAGCTCGCGCTGCGATTCGGTGACCTCAGGCGCGGCGGTCCACACCGCGATGCCCTCGCCGATCTGGGCGGGGGTGTTGGGCATGGCGCGGATCACGGCGCGGTGGTGCAAGCCCGCCTGCAGGGCGGCCACCTTGGCGCCGGCGATGATCGAGATCACCAGGGCGCCTTGGCAGGGATGATCCCGTGCAGGTCCTTCATCACCGCGGCCAGGCGCTGAGGCTTGACCGAGAGAATGACCACATCTGCCTTGCGCGCGGCCTCGGCGTTTTCGGCAAAGTGAATATGGTAGCGCTGCTTCAGCTCATCACCGCGCGCCGAGCGCGGCCCGGCGGCAGTCACGCCCGGCGGGTGTGGTGAGCTCCTTGCGGAGCAGCCCGGCGATGATGGCTTCACCCATCACGCCGGGACCGATGATGGCAAAACGGGTTTTTTCGGTCATGTTGATACCCTCAATTTAAGATTGCGGAATTATAGTGGAAAAGTTCTCTTCCAAAAGGGCACTTTCAGGTCAAAGGATAAACAGGATAAATGGATATTAGGATATATATTTATTATCCTTACTTCCTTCCACGTTGTTTAAACAATTTTTTATAAGCTTACCCGATCCTACGGATCTTCTTATAGAACGGCTGCAGCTGTTTGTACATTTTCAGGTATATCTCTTTGTAAAGCTGGTCATAAACCCGGTGGTTCTGAGAGTTGGGTTCGAATATGTCCCCGGTGTGGGTCATAACCTCGACTGCAGTCTTGAAATCGGGATGGAGCTTTGCCCCAACGGCAGCATCTATGGCTGCACCCAGCCCGCTGGCTTCATACACATGCGGACGCGCAGTGGGCAGCCCGAAGATATCGGCGGTGAGTTGCATGGCAGCCCGGGATTGGCTGCCCCCGCCGGCCACGCGCAGCTCTTTGATCTTCACCTTGCTGCGTTTTTCGGTGCGCTCGGCGCCCTCGCGCAGGGCGTAGGCCAGGCCTTCCAGGATGGCGCGGTAGATATGGGCGCGGGTGTGCACATCCCCAAAACCGATGATGGCGCCGCGTGCTTCGGGGCCGGGGCTGCGCAAGCCGGGCGACCAGTAGGGCTGCAGCACCAACCCCTGCGAGCCGGGCGGGACGGATTCCACCAGCTCATCAAATAGCGCCTCGGGCTCCACGCCTTTTTCCGAAGCCAGGCGTTCCTCGCGCAGGCCGAATTCCTGCTTGAACCAGCTCACCATCCAGTAGCCGCGGTAGATCTGGATCTCGAAGCTGTAAAGCCCGGGCACGGCGGCGGGGTAGGGGGGGATGAGCGGGATGACCTCGATGTATTTATCGTGGGTGGTGTTGATGGTGGCGGTGGTGCCATAGGAAAGGCAGGCGATGGAAGGATCGAGCGAGCCGGCACCGATCACCTCGCAGGCTTTATCGGCAGCGGCGGCGATGAGGGGCAACCCGGCTGGAATGCCGGTTTGCGCGGCAGCCTCGGGAGTGATGCGCCCCAGCTCCTGCCCCTGGGGAATGAGCTCAACAAGCAGGGCAGGGTCGAGCGGGATGGCCTGCCATTTCCAATCGGAGGAGGAAGCCCAGCGCTGGGTTTTATAGTCGAAGGGCACGTAGCCCACCTGGCTGCCGACCGAATCCACGAAGCGCCCGGTGAGCAGGTGGGTGAGGTAGCCGGAGAGGAAAACATAGTGCCGGGTGGCTTTCCAGATCTCTGGCTCATGGGTGGAGAGCCAGTTGGCCTCGGCTTCGGCCTGCAGGTAGGCCACCGTCTCGCTGGCACCGGCCAGCTTGAAGGCCGCGCCCCACAACCCGCCCACCGGGGGCAGCCCCTCGGTGCGGCGCTGATCCAGCCAGACGATGGCCGGGCGCAGGGGTTTGCCATCCGCATCCAGGTTGAGGACGGTGGAGCGCTGGGTTGTGAGGGAAACCGCGGCGATGGAGGAGGCATCCACCCCCTTTTGCTTGAACAGGCCTTTACAAGCGGCGCAGAGCGCGTTCCAGAAGACGGCCGGGTCCTGCTCGGCCAACCCCGGCGCGGTGGAGTAGTAGGGCTCGATGGGTACGCGCTCTTTTGCCAGCAGGTTGCCGCGCGGGTCGAAGAGCAGGGCGCGCGCGGACTGGGTGCCGTGGTCGATGGCGAGCAGGTTTTCGGGCATGGTGGTTCCTCCGAAACAGGATGGATATATTATGCGCCGGAATGGGGTTTTTGCCAAAGGGGAAAGGTTAGAATCGAAACGAAAAAACGAATCCGGGGGAAAAATCATGCTTGAGCTATTACATTGGACGAGTTTTTCTTTGCCCTGATCTTCACCAGCACCCCGGCATCCAAAACTGTTCCGGTGGCGATCGCAGAATTCGTCGGACGCTACGCAGTGAATATCACCGGCATGATGGCGGGCGGGTTCCTGGCTGCGCTTCCGCCCATCATTTTGGCGCTAGTCTTCCAGCGCTTTATTGTCCGCGGATTAACTGCCGGGGCGGTGAAGGGGTAAAGTGGACGATGTGGCTATATCAAAACACCAGCCCCCTACTCATACTTCCTCCGCTTCTCCTGAAGCTTTTTCTCCAACTCCGCTTTGCCCGGCACCCGGGCTTTTTTTGTATTCATAATCCCCCAGTGTTTACTGCTTTGCTCCGCGCTCATATCCAACCCCAGCGTGCCGCCCGGGTTGAGGATGCCGCGCGGGTCGAAGTGATCTTTGAGCGCGCGGATCACGCCCATGGATTCCGCGCCGATCTGTTCCTCCAGCCAGGGAGAGGTCTGCTTGCCGATGCCATGGTGGTGGCTCATGGCCGCGCCGGTCTTTTGGATGGCTTCCAGAACGCTGTACTGAAGTTCCAGGTATTCGCTGATATCGCTCATGCGCGCAATGAAAATGAAATATAGATTGGCGCCCTGCGGGTAGGCGTGCGAAAGATGGGTCATGCACACCGTCTGCGGTCGGGCTTTGATCACCGCGCGGACGCCGGCATGAACCTCCATCAATTTGGACCAGGGCACGGCGCACTCGAGCGTGTCGATCAGGATGCCGAAATCAGAAAGGTCCTCGCGCAGGAAGGGATCGGTAAAACGCGATTTCTCCCAGGATTGCACCACCCGGAAGGGGGTGAGGGGGAACGCCTTTTTCCGACGGCAGAGCGCATTGACCCGGTTTGCAACCAGCCGGGCGTGATCCTCCTGACCGCCGCTGGTGCCAAGCAGCAGACAGCGCTGCATGGGCTTAAACCCGAGGGCGCGCAGGAGAGAATCGGCCGGGGTGCCGTGGATATGGTAGGTGCGCATGGCCACGTCAGTCTCCTCGGGATCCGAAAGGCGAAAGACGGAGGGAAAGCCGGATTCCGATTGCATCACCTCGCGGTAGGTTCCCAGGGCATCCTCCCAGGAACGGAAGAGCCAGGCGTAGCGCCGGGTGGTCTGGGGCGTGTGGCGGAAGACCCGCAGGGTGACTGAGGTGACCACGCCAAAAGTGCCCTCCGAGCCGGCCAGGATCTGGCGCATATCCGGTCCGGTGGCGGAGCGGGGGTAATCAGGGCTGCGGATCACCCCACCGGGATAAACCATCTCGAGGGAGTAGAGGATATCCTCGATCTTGCCGTAATAGGTGGAGTTCTGCCCGGCGCCGCGGGTGACCACCCAGCCGCCCACGCTGGAGTGCTCAAAGGACTGCGGGAAATGCCCGCAGGTATAGGCGCGCGAGGCGGAGAGGGTCTCGGGGGCGCGGTTGAGGATATCTTCCAATTCAGGTCCCCAGATGCCCGGCTCCACGGTGATGGTCTGGTCGGTCTCGTTGAAGGACAGCACCCGGCGCATGTGGGTGCTCAGGTCCAGGCAGATGCCGCCCTTCACTGCTTCCATCCCACGGGTGACGGTGGAACCGCCACCGTATACATACAGAGGAATGCGGTGATCGTTGCAGTAGTTTACGATCTCCACCACGTCATCTTTACCACGCGGGGCGAGGACGGCTTCGGGCAGATTTTCCACGATACCCTGGCGCAGGCGCAGGGCATCCACCTGGCCCGCGCCGTAGGAAGCCTTCACCCGGCTGAAGGTATCCAGGCGGATATTCTCCTCCCCGACGATCGCCGTGAGTGCCTCCAGGTGTGCACGGGAAAGCTTAGATGGGATCTCGGTCGGGAGCGGGTCCATGCACAGGTTCGGGGACTGGAAATCCGCGTCGGTCATACCGAAGGTTTCCTTGATGAAGGCGTAAAGGCCACTGCCCGGATGCTTGAAGCCGGCGGGGTCACCGTATTTAAAGAGGCTGCGGCGTGAACCGGGCGGGGCGACGGTCTCGCACCAGGGGGGGGTGAAGGAGGGTTTTTGGGTCATGTCTGCCTCTCAGGAGAAGGGATAGTTTCAGATTCGAAAAGCTCAGTAAATAGGTCTTTGCATTCCGGGTTTAGGCTGAGGATCAGGTCGATCTTATCCTTCCGCGAGCCGCCTTTGATCTGCTTTTCGCGAGCTATGGCGGAAGCAATATCATCACCAAATTCATAATACACCAGCCGGGTGAGGTTGTACCGGCGGGTAAATCCGGGGTGGTTACCGGACTGCATAAAAAGGTGGCATGGTTTGAAGATCTCATTGATTTCTTCTGGGATTGCTTCGTCGGGCTGTCGCAAAAACCCCTCCTCGCAATGACGGGCTATCCCGGTTCCGGAGAATAATATTTCTTCCAGGTTGTGCGGTAATCAGAAAGCTCGCGCTGCCAGGTGGCATCATCCCACCCGAGTTCGGGTTGGACGATGGTCCGCACACGATCCATCACGCCTGCAGCGCCATCTGGCAGGAGCATCCCCAGCCGAACACGGCGCAGCAGCAGATCGGAAAGGTGCTGCACGCCCTCCTCGCGGGCAGCCCAGCGCAGCTCGGCCCAGATGTTCTGCAACGGCTGGATATTTTCCAGCTCGCCCTCCCTTGCCGCAGCAAGCATCTTCGTCGGTTTCCAGTCCATGCCTGCCGCCCAGGTAAAGCGCAGACGCACGGTCAAGGGATTCCAGAGCGCCGAAATCCACCTTATCGAAAATTCGCCGCTTCGGAACCGATGGGTTGCGTCCCATTTGGGTAAGCGCTGCCTCCACCGCCTGGCGGGCCATGATGCGGAAGATGGTGTACTTTCCCCCAGTGATGGTTATCAGACCCTGCTCCTGGTAGAGTGCGTGCCGGCGCGAAACCTTTGAAGGCAAGTCGCTGGCGCCATTCTGAAGCGTGGGACGCACCCCGGAAAAAGTGGACAGGATATCCTCTTTCGTGAGCGCCTGGGAGGGAAAAAGGAAATTGGCTGCCTCCAGCAGATAGGCAATCTCCTCCGGGGTGGCAAAGGGCTCCGCGTAACCATCCTCCAGCGCTTTGGGGTGATCCAGGTCGGTTGTGCCCACCAGGGTTGTCCCTTCGAAGGGCACCACGAACAATGAACGCTTATCTTTGGGGTGCAGCAGGGTGACCGCCTCGCGCGCGGGGAAGCGCTCGCGCGAGAAAACCAGGTGCGAGCCGCGCAGCTTGCGGATGTGCGCCTCACCGCCTACCTGCGCGCGCAGCTCATCCGACCACGGACCGCAGGCGTTGATGACCACTTTCGCCTGGACCTCGGTGGTTCTGCCATCCGCGGAACGAAGTACCGCACCGCATACGGTCCCATCGGCGCGGCGCAGCAGCGATTCTGCGCGGGTGTAATTGAGCGCTGCCCCTCCCTCGCTGCAGGCTTCGCGCAATACCCGGATAAGCACCCGGGAATCATCCATGCCGGCATCGTAATAGAGCATCCCGCCCGTCAGCCCCGCCATATTCAGCCCGGGAAATTCTGCCTGCAGCCGGGCGGCATCCACCGTCCGATGGTCCCACTTGGGAGCGAGAAGATCATAAATGACGACGCCCTGGCGGAAGGCGGAAAGGGTGAGTGGATAGGATTCGTACGCAGGCAGGTAATACCCGATCTTCTTTACCAATCCAGGAGCTTCCTTCAGCATCCACTCGCGCTCGCGGACGGATTCGCGCGTGACCGAGTACTGCTTGTTGGCCAGGTAACGGAACCCGCCGTGGATCATCTTGGAGGATTTGCTGGAGGTTCCAAAGCTGAAATCATTGGCCTCCACCAGCACGGGACTTCAAGCCTGCCTGGACTGCCTGGCGCAGCACCCCTGCACCGGTGATCCCACCGCCGATCACCAGCACATCCCAGGGCTCGGAGAGACGCTGCCAGGTATCCAACCGCCACCGTTTATTCCACATAGAACCTCCGTAGTACGAACGAATCACAATGAAATGCGTGGGGATTTGCCATCAATCGATTTTTCCGTTTGTTCGTTCCTGAATTTGCTGCCAAAAAAACAGGCTTTCCCCCATGATCCTGGAAGTCAGGTTCTGAGCGGCAACCGCATCGCCCTCGCGCGCGCAGGCGAGCAAGCCCGAATAGAAACCCAGCGAGCTGGTGCGGGTTTCCGGGATGGAGAAATAAAACTTGCCCATCTCGACGTAGAGATCCTGAAAACCGTTGAGGATGAGGGTGAAAACCGGATTGTCCGAGCAGATGGTGAGCTGGTGGTGCACCTGCCAGTCGAAGGCAGAAAATTCCTCGGGGGAGCTCTTCGCGCCCGGGGCAGATTCCAGCAGGGAGATAATGCATCGGGGGGCCCGCTCGATGGCCAGGCGCGTATACGCCGGGGCGAGCAACACCCGAACCGAGAGCAGGTCGGGAACAAAATTAGCGGGCAGATTCTGCCTGCGGCGGGCGATGGCAGCCAGCACGGCCAGGTTGCCCTCCTGCCAGTAATTGCGAACCCGGGTGGGTTTTCCCTGGCGGATCTCGATCCAGCCATCCCGCGCCAGGCGCTGCAGCGCTTCGCGCAGGGTGGGGCGGGTGACACCAAGCCGCAGGGCCAGCTCGCGTTCTGCGGGCAGCGTGGATTCCACCGGGAAGGTGCCATCCAGAAAACCGGAAACCAGGCGGGTTTCGGTGAGCTCGGCGGGTTTTTCGGGAACAGACCAGTTCAAGCGAGGCTCCTGGTCAGAAAAAATTTAGAGGTAAGTGGTCTGACCAGTAATAGTATAGAGAATTTTCTATGAAAATGCAACAGGGAATTTAGGGATTTCTCAGCAGCAATCGCCCTGGCCGCCACCGCAACCGCAGGTGGCTTCATCCATCTTTTTACCCCGCAGGGCAGCCTGGATCATGGCGGAGGCGCAGCCAACCCCGGCATCCACATAGATGGCTCTCACCGGGCAGTTCAGCATGCAGGCGCCGCACTCCATGCAAGCAAGTGGGTTGGCAAGAATGGCTACTTTTTCCCCGCGGGCGAAGACGGCATGCGGGCAGACGATGCTGCACAGGTCGCAGTTTATGCAGAGATCAGAATCATATTGCAGGGTGGTTTCGGTGTAGGAATTGAACATCTCAACCTCCCAGCGCTTTCCAAATCGCCAGACCTATCGTTACCGCCACGCTGAACCCGAAGAACCAGCCCATGACCGGGATATACGCGAAGATCTCCTTTTTCACACCGGTGCGGGAGGTGAAAGTGGAGGAGCCGGTGAAGTTGAGCGCGATGAAAGCCGTTACCACCGGGTAACCGAGCACGAGTGGCAGAAGGTGAAGGATTTTCGACCATAATGGACCCGTGGAGTTCGTCCAGGATTGAACCATAAAGGGCAGCATCACCACCAGACCAAGGAAGAAACCCTTGACGCTGAAATCATGGGAGGGCAGCCAGGGCAGCAGGATGGGGAATAGCACAATCGCTGCCAGCACCGAAGTTACCACAGCCGCCACCGCAAACCAGCCGCCGAGGAAATAGAGGATCAGCGCTGCAAGCAGCGTGGGCAGGAAGTAGTTGATGATATCCACCGGGATGAGCGTGAGCCTATCCTTGATGCTGAACCGCACTTCGCGCATTTCTGCGGTTGCCTGCCGATTGCGCAGGTACTCCTTAAGGTCTTCCGCGCGGACGGGGCCGTATTCCACCTTGAAGCCGGTGCGCTTCTTCACAATGTGTGCCATCACCCCGGTGGCGCCCAGTTGGGGCAGGATCAACACCCGGGTGTTCACAATATCCTTCAACCCGGAGGACTCGATCCGCTTGACCAGCTCATTCGTCCCAAAGGTGCCCTTGCCGGCGGCGCACCAGACGTTTATGCCGTGCGTGTCCAGGACTAGGATCCACCCATCCACGCCGGCAAGTGACGAGCGCAGCGCGTTGAAGGAGAGCTTGTAATTGGCGGTGACAAAGACAGGGGAATCCGGAGTGGGCGATCCGAGCGCATACAACCCCGGTTTCACCCGGTGCAGGGAGCGGTTAATGCCCACCCGCGCCTGAAAGGTGTCCCAGCGGTCCGCCGAAGTCAGCTGGTACGTTGTCGAAAAGAACTCAGCCTGCAACTTAACCTCCATTTTTTCCGATTAAAAAATCCATGTTCGCTACATGCAGCATTTTTTCAGGGTCTCCGTTGTTTCGTGACTGGGTGCGAATTTGATCATCAGGTTGCCACAGCAGCGCACGATCTTTTCCTCGTTGAGGCGGTAGAAAGTCTGCTTGCCCTCTGCCCGAACCTCCACAAGTTCCGCTGCCCGCAGAATCGCCAGGTGGTGGGAAACAGTCGGCTGGCTTACGTTTAAATGGGCTACGATCTCGTTTACCGATAGCCACTGGCAGCAGGCGAGCCCCATGATCTTCTGGCGGGTTTCATCTGCCAGGGCTTTGCTGAAAACCACTTCTTCATCATGAATCATATCGATACCCATCTATGTGTTATTATATAGATAATCGTCTATATGTCAAGATGAAAGAAATACTTCCTTTTCAACATAAATTTGACAATTTGGCATTCTGCGAAACGGTTAAGAGTAATATTTCTTTTTTAATTTGAATGCCGCGTTCACCAACAGGATCATCACCGGAACTTCCACGAGGGGTCCGATCACCGCGGCGAATGCTTCTCCGGAAGCCAGTCCAAAAACCGCCACCGCCACCGCGATCGCGAGCTCAAAGTTATTGCTGGCAGCGGTGAAGGCGAGGGTGACGGTCTTCTTGTAATCCGCACCGCTTGCTTTTCCCATGTAGAAGCTGGAAAAGAACATTACCACGAAGTAGATCAACAATGGGATTGCGACCCGGATCACCATTGTTGGGAGCTTGACGATGTATTGGCCTTTTAGCGAGAACATGACAACGATGGTGAATAGGAGGGCGATCAAAGTGATTGGGCTGATTTTTGGGATGAATTTCTTGTAATACCATTCGCTGCCCTTTGCCCGGATGAGGACAAAGTGGGTAATGAACCCAGCCAGGAACGGGATGCCCAGGTAAATGAAAGACGCTCTGCGCAATTTCACCGATCGTGATCGGCACCGAAGTGCCGGGGAATCCGAACCAGGTGGGCAGAACCGTGATAAAGATGTATGCGTAAAGGCTGTAAAAGAGAACCTGAAACACACTATTGAAAGCCACCAGCCCTGCTGCGTATTCGTTATCGCCGTCCGCGAGCTCATTCCAGACGATCACCATCGCGATGCATCGCGCCAACCCGATCAGGATCAAACCATACATGAGTTCCGGGTAGTCATGCAGGAAGACCACCGCCAGGATGAACATGAGGATGGGACCGATGACCCAGTTCTGGACGAGGGAAAGGGCGAGCACCTTTTTGTTTTTAAAAACATCGCCCAGCTCTTCATAACGTACCTTGGCGAGGGGGGGATACATCATCAGGATCAACCCGATGGCGATGGGGATGTTCGTGGTTCCCACCGATACTGATTGGTTCCATTGCTGAACCTGCTCGGGGAAAAAATACCCGATCGCCACCCCGGCAGCCATCGCCAGGAAGATCCAGAGTGTGAGGTACCGGTTTAAAAATGATAACTGTTTCCTGGGTTTTTCATTCATCCTTCGTCCTCCGTGTAAAGTTTTAAGATCAGGGGTATCTCCGTTGCGATGGAATCTCTCACCGAACGGAAATCCTCGATTTTCCCGGTTTTTGCAGGATCCGGAAAGCTGTGGTGGACCCTATTTCCCTTTCCGAGCCAAACAGGGCATTCTTCAGCGGCAGAATCACAGACCGTGACCACAAGGTCAAAGCCAGTCTCATAAAATGAATCAACGGATTTTGACGTACCGGAATGGGTGATACCAATCTCCCGTAGCACTTCAAGCGCCAGAGGGTGGATAAACCCTGCTGGTTTTGTCCCGGCGCTAAAAGCATCCCATTTTTCCCCAAGGCGGGCATTTACGATTGCCTCCGCCATCTGGGATCGGCAGGAATTCCCGGTACAGAGGAAGAGGACTTTCTTTTTCATTGAGTTGCCAGGGCAGAAGTGAGCATTGTGGTGATTTCTGCTTCGCTCGGAATTCGACCTGCAGAAACCACCTTCTCGTTGATCACCAATCCAGGAGTTGCCAGGATTTTATACTTTCCGATTTCTTCGCGATCGGTGACCTTTTCTATTGTTGCATCGATTTCCAGATACTCAACCGCATGTTTTGTTAAGGCTGCTAGGGTTTGGCAATTCTGGCAGCCGGCACCGAGTATTTTTATCGTTAACATGAATTCTTTCCTCCTTGGCGATTTGATTTCTTGAATGTTTTATGTTTTTGACTTCTTATGCAATAACATCAATCTTTGGTTCAATAATGATCTCGGACTTCACGGAATTCGCGACCAGGCTATATTTTTGAGCCGCTGATAGTGCTTTTCGAATTCTTCCCTGGATTATCTCGGTTGTTTCATTCCCTGCCGAAACGCGTATCACCGGAAAAAACCGAAGGTGGGTGAATATCTCGGTGCGGTCCAATTCGATTAGCTTAGTACCTTCAGCGCGGCATTCGTAAGAAATCAGATCTAATTTATAGCGTTCAGTAGCCCAGATGAACATCATCATGATGCACGTGTTCGCCGCGGCTACAAAAGCATCCTCGGGAGTAAGGACACCGGAATGTCCCTGAGCGTCCGGAGGCGCGGAAAAATCCATTTGCGGACCATTCCCCATGACGACGTGCCCCCAATGCTCTCCTTTCCAGTTCACGGTGGTGTGATATGTTGAGGTTTGGCTCATCAATTTCCCTCTTTGTTATAGAAATTTGTATACTCGGTCAAAAGTACTTCACAATATTTCTCATCCTCTCCCTGGGGGATCTCGTTATATAACCTAACCGTTTCCAGTAATTCTTTGGAAGTTGTGGTGGAGGGCTGCTTACCCTCCTGCCGAAAATTTGATAAGATTAGCGGTAATGCGATAAGTTTGACTTCCTGACCATTTATGGGAACCACCTGCACGGGGATACCGGAACCACAGGAACAGGGGGCAATCTTTCCAGTTTCATCTCTAGTTTCAGATTCTGGCGTAGCCACGCCAATATCTTCAAAGGCACCCGCTGTTCGGTTCCAGTGCTTTCCAAGTAAATCATCCACTATGGCTGATATTTTGTCGGCAGTGGCATCCACAGCCTGCACCCCGGCCTCATTTAGACGGCGGCGACCTTCCGGTTGTTCAGGACCATTTTCCGCTAAAACGTCGCGAACCATGATACTTGCGGCTGGTTTGCTGGAATACTCTTCGGTTCCGCGCGAAGCGCAACGGAGCTCACAGCCATCCACGGCGATGGTCGGATAGAATTTGGCAAACGCCCGGTCGCCTTGACCGCCAGCCAGGAAGAGCGGCAGGCAAATGGTGACCGTGTCATCCGGGCGAAGTTGATCCAATACTTTTCGGGTTGCAAGCCGGGTGATCGTACCCTCTGCCAGTTCTTCGCCCGAACAGGCAACAATTCCAACCTTCTTTTTTGGCAGGTCAGGCATTTCGACCTTCCTTTGATTTGGTGGCGAGGTTGTCAATACAGATTGAAGCTTCATCCGCAAGGGCTTCTGCAAGTCTTATCCCGTTTTCATTAAGTACAGCGATTCCCTCCGGTCTAAAATCCTTATACCTGCGATAGACATCCAGAACATCGAACGCCTGAGCGATTTTCCCGCCGCTTTCTTCAACCATTTTGGAGGCGCAAGCCAGTTTACAACCATCGATGGTTATCGCTGGGTTTCCTGAAACTTTGGCAACAGCGGATGCTTCCCCCATGACAAGTTTTGCAAGTGCCACCAGGTCGGTATATTCTGGACGCAGGTCCTCGGTGATGATATATGCCGCTTCCCGGCTGACAGAACCAAAGGCTTTTCCAATCCCGCTGCAGGGAACGATGACCACTTTTAAGTTAGTTTCTTTTCGGGGTTTCAACTATTAACCTCGCGCTCCGCGTCGGCTTTCATTCTGGAAAAATAGGATTTTGGGTCCAAAAGACGCGTTTTCTCATTATTCCAATCACTTGCTTTGATCACTACCAGCCACCCAGCTCCAAACGGATCCCGGTTGATAACCTCAGGGGCTGTGACGAGTTCCGGGTTTACTTGAACAATCTCACCAGTGATTGGGGAGGGCAGTTCGATATTTACTTTCATGGTCTCAATTGTTGCGAGCCGCGAACCAGCATTTACCTGTTTACCAACAGGGTTCATCTCGGCAAATGCCACATCACCGTTATGTTGTTGAAAGAAATCAGACACACCAACTCGAACCTGGTTCTCTTCGGTTTTCAACCAAAGTCCTTCCGCGCTGTATAAGCGATCTGTAGCGACTTTGAAAATAAACTTGTCCACCATTGCTTCAAGAAATTCAGACATAATTTTCTCCAAATAAAATAATCGGTTTGAAAAACATTAACATCCCTCATTGCGTTTTTTGCTGCAATTTGGACAGCAGCAATTTGGGGAAGGTGCGAGATTTGGAAGGGATAGACCTTGAATCTCTGCCGTGCGTCGAATCAGATCCAAAATTTCCAGATTGTTCAACCGGTAGTGCTTGTTCCGACCAAGTCTGCGAACCGCGAGGATGCCTGCTTTACGAAGAGTCATTAAATGCTGGGAAAGGTAAGCCTGCCTCCAACCGAAAGTGGCTTCAAGATGACAAACGCAGGGATCCTCCCCGCCAATTGCCAGAAGAATCAACAACCTCGGGGTTGGACTGATGACACCTAACAAATTTGATACTTGTTCAACTTCTAATACATTCATATTATTGAATATATCATAAATCAAGAAAACCGCAATATTTATTGCAGGTTTTCAGTGAATTTAACCGAAGGGAAATAGTGTTTTCGGGCTGAGATCAATTACTCGTTAAATAACCGGTTTTCCGTCTTTGTAGAACAGGTCCCCGTCCACGGTGATCTCGGCGTCATTCATATCACAAAGCATATCCCAGTGGATGCCGCTCTCGTTTTTCGAACCGCTTTCGGGATAACCGCCGCCGACGGCCAAGTGAATGGTGCCGCCCAGCTTTTCATCGAAAAGCATGTTCTTTGTGAATTTGGGAATGCCATAATTGGTGCCGATACCGAATTCCCCCAGAATACGCGAACCAGCATCCGTGTTGAGCAGGGAGGTGAGGAGCTCGCCGTTTTTGCTGGCAGTCTCCTTAACCACCCGACCTTTTTCGAACCAGAGCTCGATATCGGTCACTTCCTGACCGTACTCGATGGCGGGGTAGCGGAAGCGTACCCAGCCCTCCACCGAATCCTCAACCGGGCCTGTGAAAATCTCGCCATCCGGGAAGTTAAATTTGCCATCACAGGGGATGAACACCCGATCCTTGATTGAAAGGCGCAGATCAATGGAGGAACCCTTCAAGACCACCTGATTGCGCCCGTCCAGCCAGGTTACCAGTATTTTTTGTTTTTCACCCTCCGCTTTCCAGAAGGCAACCGGGTCCGGCTCGTTGAGCATGCAAGCCTGGTAGACGAACTCGGTGTAATCCGCCAGGCTCATATCCCCTTCCTGGGCCATGGCGTTATTGGGGTAAACCGTCAGGCACCAGCGCAGCTCCTTACGGGCAGCCCGGGTCATGAAGAGCTTATCCAGCTCAGCCTTGGCTTTGGCAGCGCGGGACATGCGCCCGGGGTTTACCCCGCTTAGAGCGCGGGTGTTATCCTCCGCCCAGATGCTGAGCACGGCATCCGCTTTTTCCACCAGCAGGCGGCGGGCCGGGTTGATAAAGTCCAACTGGGCATCCGAGGCGTACTTAAAGAAAATCTCGTCCGCACCCGGCAGGGAATTCTGGATAAAAACATTCGCCCCGGCTTTAACCCCTTCCTCCATCACCGCCAGCGAAAGCTCCTGGGCGATGGGATGTGTGCGAAGGTGGAATAAATCACCCTCCTTCAGGGCGAGTGAATATTGAACCAGTACCTGGGCAAGCTTGATCACGCGGGGGTCAGGCATAACGATTCCTCCAAAAGAAAAATCAACGATCTTTGCGCAACTATATCACAAGCCAGGGGCTGGATTGAATGGCCGCGAGGCGCGCGGGATTGGATAGCCGCCGGATTTGGAGGTGAATCAGAGACGCTCCGTTGCTATAATACTTGGGATGAACCTCACTGACGAAATCCGCAGCCTGACCCGTGATTATCTGGACGCCTGGTGGGAGAGCTGCCCCGATTTCCCCAGCTTCCAAAGATCTTATTCCGAACCCGTTATTAAACATAACGATGGTTACCTGGACCGTATGTCTGACCTGGTGGTGAAGGAATTAAGGCATCTCCCATCCGGCGAAAAGGAACAGCAAGCCTTGCGGGAACGATTAATGGGGCAAACACAGCCTTTCGTCCGGGAAACGCTTGGGCTTTCAGAGCAGCAGTTTCAGCTCATTCAGCGCAGTGGGTTCATAGATGTAGCCGCCCAGTTTGCGGCTGAGGCCCGGCGCTACGATCCCTCGCTGACCGACGCGGATATTTACCAGGCCTCCCGCAACGTAATGAGCATGAATTTCATGCAGCTCCTGCTGGGCTTGCCTGTGGAGCTCACCCCGGCAGTATTTGCCTACAGCTTGCTTTACCCCTATTCCGACAACCTCCTGGATGACCCCACAATTTCCCCGCAAGATAAGAACACTTTCGGCGGATGGTTTCACTCCATCCTGGTGGACCAGAACCCAGCTCCGCGGAACGAACGGGAAAGGCGAATCCGCGAGATGATCGACATGGTCGAGCGGCAGTTCCCGCGGGATCGATTTCCGGCTGTTTATGAAAGCATGCTGGGTATCCACGCCGCTCAGAGCCTCAGCATGGAGTTGATGCGGGCAGCGGCATCCCCCTACGAGGCTGATGTGCTCGGGCTGAGTTTTGAGAAAGGGGGTGCTAGCGTGCTGGGGGATGGTTACCTGGTGGCGGGCGAACTGACCGAATGGCAGCGCCGTTTCATGTTCGGTTATGGCTGCTTCACCCAATTGATGGACGACGTGGAGGATATCCGCACCGACCGGGAAGCTGGAATCGCGACCATTTTTACACAAAGCGCCGGCCGCTGGGAGCTGGATGGCGTAACCAACCGGCTGTTCCATTTTGGAGAGGGCGTTTTTACCCAGATGGAGCGCTTCCCGGGCGAAGAGGCTGCGTTGCTGCGTTCGCTGGTTTGGGATTGCATCCAACCCGCCCTGATCGGCTCGTTGATCCGCAGCCATCAATACTATTCCCGCCCCTACCTGGCGGCTTTGCAGACCCATTTTCCTTTTCACTTCAGAACTTTGGAGCGGCAGGAAAAAAAGCTCAAGCGCAACAAGGTCACGATCGTACGTCTGGTGGAGGCGGCTGGAAACCTGCCAGGGCAGCGGCAGGAAGGGCTGTTCTCTGAATCTGTACCGCAAATATTTCATACATAATTTACCGATCTTGGTGAGGACCTATACTAATCAGGAGAGATAAAATGGTCACACGGATGGAAGAATTGCTTGAAGTTCTACGCGTCCCCCCCGGCAAAAAGGTTGATCTGCGCAAGGATTATGATCCCAGCTTTACCGGAAAGTGGATGGGGAAGGAGGAAGCCGAGGAAACCCTGGCAGAGGGCGTGCAGTTGCTTGCCCAGGAACAGGATAAGCTCTACGCGCAGGATAACTACGCCGTGCTGATGATCCTGCAGGCCATGGACGCCGCAGGCAAGGATGGCACCATCAAGCACGTTATGTCTGGTGTGAATCCCCAGGGCGTGGATGTGCACAGTTATAAAGCGCCCGCCGGAGATGAATTGGATCATGATTTCATGTGGCGGCACTTTCGCGACCTGCCCCGCCGCGGGCATGTCGGCATTTTCAACAGGTCATATTATGAAGAGGTGCTTGTCGTCCGCGTACACCCCGAATACCTGCAGGGGCAAAAACTTCCTCCGCGCCTGAAGACAAAGAACATCTGGAAACAGCGTTTTGAGCAGATCAATTATTTCGAGAAATACCTGGTGGAGAACGGTATCGTTGTGTTAAAAATGTTCCTCCACGTTTCCAAAGAGGAGCAAGGCAGGCGATTTCAGGACCGTGCTACCCAGCCGGAGAAGAACTGGAAATTTTCTGCGGCAGATATGAAGGAACGCGACCGCTGGGAAGATTACATGGATGCTTATGAGGATGTGTTCAACCACACCAGCACCGAATGGGCGCCCTGGTATATCGTCCCCGCCGATAACAAATGGTTCACCCGCCTTGCAGTGGCGGCCGTGCTTTACCACACCATGAAGAACCTCGATCTCGCCTACCCTGTGGTGAGCCCCGAGCAGAAGAAAGCCCTGGAACTGGCCAGCTTTGAACTGGAGAAGCAGGGGATCATCGCCGATCCCGTTGAAAAAGAACAAAAAAAGGAAAAGAAAGATCCTTATTCCCCAAAGAAAAAGAAAAAAGGAAAAAAGAAGAAGTAATGGCTTTGCTCATCCAACCTCAGCGACTCATTCGGTATAAATGACTGAAAAGCAGGGCGCGCAAAATTTGAACGCGCCGATATCCCGGCGAAAATTCTTACTCGCCTCTGGAGCGGCTGCCGGAATAACGCTGATTGCGGCAGGCTGCTCCTCTGCATCCCGGCGCACGGATGGGCAAATCCACTGGGTTAATCAAACATACGGAGAGGAAAATAAGATGGCAGAAAAGGTGTTGGTAGCGTATGCAAGCCGGACGGGATCCACGGCGGGGGTTGCGGATGCCATTGCCCGGACCCTGGCGGCCAAAGGCAGCCAGGTGGAAGTGAAACAAATGACGGAGGTAACTGACCTTGGCCAGTATCGCGCCGTGGTGGCGGGCAGCGCGATCCGCGGGCAGAAATGGCTTCCGGAGGCCATGGACTTCCTGGAGGCCAACAAGCTTGAACTGGTCCGAAAACCCTTTGCCGACTTTATGGTTTGCATAACCCTGGCGATGAAAAATGGGGAGAGCTATCGGGAGGGCGTGAAGGATTGGATGGCTCCCGTGCGAAGAACCGTAAAACCGTTCAGTGAGGGGTATTTCGCCGGCGCGCTGGATCTTTCCAAATTATCCGGCATGGATAAGGTGAAAATGGGACTAGCCGCGAGCCTGGGTGTTTTTCCCAAAGGCGATCACCGGGATTGGAAAGCCATCGAAACCTGGGCGGAGGGCATCGCCGGGTCGTTATAACCCGATATGCCGTAGACCAAATCCCCTGAAAAATGGTGTCATATAACAATAGTTATCGAAAGCAATAATCCGGAGGATGTTGGATAGCCTTACCAAATTGAAAGGACGATTGCCTTTTCCCGCATGTACAATTGATGTATGCTATTATGCAGGAAAATATCTCAATTTATTATGATTTTTTGGGCATAAGAGGATAGTAATATGGCCGACATGAAAATTTTCTTCGCGACGGATCTGCATGGTTCGGATGCTGCTTTCCGGAAATTCCTCAATGCTGCACAGGTATATAAACCCGACGTGATGATCCTTGGCGGAGATATGACCGGGCGGCAGGTGGTCCCTTTCATAAAGTTTGCCAATGGCAAGGCCGCCTTCACCTGGCAGGGCAAAGATATCACCGCCGAGCCGGATGAGATTCCCAACTATGCCCGCCAGATCCGCTCCGCCGGAGCCTATCCCTTTTTCACCACGCCCGACCAATTTACTCAGCTAAAAAGCAACCCCAATGATTTAAAGAGAACTTACCGCGAGACGATATGCTACTCGGTTCTCGAATGGATCGAGATGGCGGATGACCGCCTGGGGAAAGCCGGGATCGAGTGCTATTTCCTACCCGGCAACGATGATGACCTGCTGGTGGATGAAACCTTCTATAAAGCCCAGTGGGTGAAGAACCCCGAGGGCAAGGTGGTGATCCTGCGCGGCGAATACGAAATGATCTCCACCGGTTTCACCAACCTGAACCCCTGGCGCTCCTTCCGCGAGCTTAACGAGGATCAACTGCTGGAAAAACTGGAGGGCATGGCCGGCAGACTTAACCTACCTTCACGGGCCATCTTCAATTTCCACTGCCCGCCTTATAAGACTGATCTGGATTATGGAATCCTGCTGGATTCCAACCTTAACCCGATCGGCGGGGAGGGCAATGAGCAGGGTGGTCCGCTGGGCAGTAAGGCAGTCCGGCAGATCATAGAAACCTATCAGCCTCTGCTCAGCCTGCACGGGCATGTACCCGAAAGCAGCGGGATCATTAAAATGAACAAGACGGTCTGCGTCAACCCCGGCAGCGAGGCCGAAGAAGGCGCCTTACACGCCGCGCTGGTCGTGGTGGATAGCCAGCGGGTGAAAGGCCACATGCTCACAAATTCCTGAGGTATTGAATTAGCAGATTCTTCGCAAACGAGAGACAAAAAAAACCAGCGGTATGCCGCTGGTTTTTTATTGGGGTGGTACAAGTTACTTTTTCTGTACTTCGGTTCCGAAGGCTCTGCGGGTACTGGGGAGCATCACGTAGAGCAGGATCAGGCCATTCAAAATGAATGAGGCGCTGACATCGTTAAAAACTGCGGGAGTGCTTGCCAATGAGAAAACTTCGAAGATCAGATTGATGGTGGTGATCGCTGCCAGGAAGAGCCAGGCCTGGGGATTTACAGCCCACAACATCTGAACCAGCCAGATATAGATATAGGCAAGCAGACCCCACATAAAGGCGTTCCAGATATTGGCGCCAAAGGGCGAGAAGAGGCCCAATGATTTCAGGGCGAAGTATAGCGAAATCGCGGCCATTACGCCAGCCAGGATGGCCAGCACGGTTACAACAAACGGGCGTTTCTTAGTTTCAGTCATTCATTCCTCCGATTAAATTTTGGATATCTTATTATAAAACACCCTGATTGAAAATAGTTCCGCCAATATTTAGAGGGTTATAATCCTGTTTATTCAAAAGGCGGAGCCATGTCCTTCACATCCTATAAAACATATCATCTGGTAAAAAGCGAAGATCTCAACCACCACGGCACCCTCTACGCGGGGCGGACGGCGGAATGGTTCGTAGAATCCGGGTTCGTGTCCGCAGCCAGCCTGACCAAACCGGAAAATATCGTCTGCCTGAAAATCCACGGCATGCTCTTCAGCCACCCCGTCCATAAGGGTGACCTGATCAGCTTCGAAAGCAGCATTGTGTATGCGGGAACAGCTTCTTTGATTGCCCATATCGTTTCGTGTGTCAAGGAGACAGTCGTCGTGGAAGGATTCATCACTTTCATTCATGTCGATCTGCAGGGCAAGACCATCCCCCACGGCGTCAAAGTAACTCCAACTACCCCTGAAGAAACAGCTCTATACGACAAGGCAAAAGCCCTACCCAAATCTTGAGAATATATAATGAAATTACACCGCCCGGAAATTCTCCGGGCGGTTTTTTCTACATATCGTGTGACATGATCATCAGGTTGCCCCGCCGGAACCATCCGGCAGCTTCCCAAAAACCCAAGCCGGTTTCGTTGTCGGTATAGACGAAGATATGGCAGCGGGTGATCCCTTCAGCCACCAGTGCATTGAGACAGCGATCCACCAGCCCCCGGCCGATCCCCATATGGCGGGCATCCGGCGCAACCGCCAGATGCTGCAGGTATCCCCTGCGCCCGTCGTGACCGCCAAGGATAGCGCCCACCAGTTTGGCATTGATGCGGGCTTTGAAGCTGAACCCGGGATTGCGTTTTAAGTATTTTCCGATCGCTTCTGGAGAATCCGCGGCGCTCAAGCCGATCCCGGGCATCCCGTCCCACAGCGCACACACTTCCGGGTAGTCCGCCATGATGATGGGTGAATATTCGACTTTGGACTCAGTCATTCCGGTTTTCCTCTCCCGAATTCTACACCCCCACCAGGCGGGCAAGCAGGTTGGGTCTGGGGGTGAGGGCGCCATGCGGGCAAACCTCCACACAGCACATGCAACCAATGCACTTTGAAAGGTTGAATGTGGCGGTGTCTTGAATTGTGATCACATCCGCAGGGCAGGATTCGGCGCAGGTGCCGCAGGCGGTGCACTTTGTGGGGTCGATCTGTGGCTGCAGCTTGATCTTTTCCTGTATGGGGGCTGTAAACCAGGAGGGCATATCCAGGAACCAGCGTGCTTTGGGAAGGTCGAGCCTTCCAAGCTGCAGGATAGTGCGGTCCCCGGCAAGGTGAATAAGCTCCGGGTGATGATTCCCCAGTCCGCGTTCTTCCGCTTGCGCCAGGTGAACCACACCCCCTGTGGAGAATCCCATTGCCCCAGCCAGAACGCTATCCAGCGCAACCGCATCGGTAGAAGCTGCCAGCAGGTTGTAAGCATGCGGGGTGCCACTGGTACCCGGCCCATTACCCTCCATGCCGAGGATGCCATCCATGATGTTGAGCTGTGGTTTCACCAGCCCTAAAATATCCACCAGCGCCCGGCTGAATTCAGTCACCCCCGGTGCGCGGACGTGGATCTCGCGCTTGCGCCCGCCTGGCAGCACGCCAAGCAGGTTCTTGACCGCGCCGGTGTAGCGGGTGAGGGTATGGGTCTTCATTTTCGGCAGATTGATGACCAGGTCGGCATCCAGCACAGGGCGTGAGATGTAATAATCATACCCCGCCGACCTGACGCAGATAGGCACCCTTGAACTTGATCAACTTTGCTCCAGAGGCGGTGATGGCTTCCCCCAGTCCTTCTGTTTCCCAAACGCTTTTTCCCTCGTTGATCTCCGCAGCAGGGGAGTCCCCGACCCATACGATTCCCCCCTCGGCTCGAACTGCCTCCGCTACAGCACGGATCATCACAGGGTGGGTGGTCACCGCCTTGCCGGGTTCTGCCGCGGTGAGCAGGTTGGGCTTGAGCAGCACCTTCATTCCGGGTTTTACGAACGCTTCTATCCCGCCAAAAGGCGCCAGGCAGGCTGCCAGCGCGGACCGAATCGTATCCAATTGATAATCTTCGCATCTCTGAATTGAAACTGTCGATGAAGCCATGATGTGAACCTCTAAAGGAAAGATGGATTATTCTAACCCGCCGGGCGTATTTTGAGATCAGCGGTCTGGGATTGACTGCAGGATCTGCTCAAATTTGGTCAACGTTTCCGCAGGGAGATTTGGTTTTTGATACTGTTCCACGAGCAAATCCGCGCGCGCACCGGCACGCGTGAACGCGTCTGGCGAACCAATCCCCTGCCAAGCTTGCAACGATCCTCTGTCGATCGCCTCCGAGGGCAAATATTGTTCCTTCCGGAAAAGATCGCGCGTTTCCCGCAGCTTGAGGAAATCCCCTTCTAGACCTGTTTGGGCAAAGGACCCAAGTGCAAGCGTGCCATCCTGGATATTTATCCCGGCTAGCAGGCGCTGCGCGGAGGCGATTGCCTCGGCATCCAGCACCAATTTTTCCACACTCTGGCAGTTGAGCGAATCGAGCATCCCAGCGCCGGAGATCATGTTGATCCCAGCCAGCGCGCCGATCAGGAACCCGGTGCTTGCCTCCGACCCGGATTGCGCATCAACCAGCTTGGAATCGCTGCCGCCCAGGTACCCGTGGGTTGGCAGACCCAGGTGTTTGCCCACGGCGGCAAACCCGGCATCCAGCATGGCTGTCTCCACGGCACCCATCGGCGCGGAGCCGGTGCGCATGTCAAAGATAGCCGGGGCGCCGCCCCAGACCAGGGGAGCGCCGGGAGCAGCCAGCTGGTGAATGACGATGCCTGCCAGGTTTTCGGCGGCGTGCTGAACAAGCGAACCCGCCAGGGTCACCGGGGCGGTGGCGCCTGCCAGCGGCATGGAGACCAGCTCCACCGGCACACCCGCGCGACCCAGTTCGATCAGGCATTGGCAGGCGAACTCTGTCCAGTGCAGGGGCGGGGAAGGGCAGACATCGAAGACCGCGCGCGGCATTTTGCGAAGTTTTTCGTCGCTGCCGGCATCGGCTGCCAATAGCGCGATCATGGCTTGGATATTCCTCGACGAGAAAGCTCCCGTGACCACCGGTTTCTGTGAATGCGTGAGCACCACGAAAAGGCGGTAAATATCACCGATGATCGACGGCGCATCATGGCAGACCACCGCGGTGGATTGGGCGGCGAACTGAGGCAGCATCTCGGTCACCTGCACCAAACGGACCAGGTCGGCGGTAGAGGGCAGGGCGGTGTTCCAACGAATGCGGATCCAGAATGTTTACTGCGCAGGAGCCGGGGTCAAAGTGGATATCGTCACCGGCGGAAAAGTGCACGGTCGGTTCTCCGCTGCGATTGTGAAGATAAAAATCCCTCCCGACCGAGGAAAGCGCGCGATCTATCATTCCTCCGGGAATCTGAACGATCGTGCCTTCCACCTTCGCGCCACCGTTTTCCAGCAGGCTGCATGCTTCCGGATCCGAGATACGGACGCCGGTAACCGCCAGGAGCTGATAGGCTTCTTCAAGAATGCGGTTTACAGCCTGCGGGGAAAGGATTTGAAATACTGGTTTCATTTCTTTTCGTAGGAAGTGATGATGCGGTTCAATTCCTCAGCCAGTTTCGGATCCAGCGGTTCGCCCGGATGGTTCTTCAGGATCTCCCGGGCTTTCTCTCCAGCCCATTCGCGGGCTCCATCTTTCTTTACGACCCATTCATCGTATGTTCTCCGGTCGAGGAGCTCCGGCAGCCAGAGCTCGCGCATGTGCGTGCGGGTGTGCTTGCGTGGAAGAAAGGTTCCGCCGGGACCGACTGCGCGTATTTCATCCAGCGCAAGGGTTTCGGGGGTGATGCGGATCCCTTGCAGCATGTGACGAACCATGCTGAATATTTCGGAGTCCATCACCAATTGCTCGTAGCTCAAAATGCGCGAGCCGTGCAACAGACCCGCTCCCAGGAGCATATCCGCCCCGCTGGCGCAGGCCATGAAGCACGAGAGGCTGTTCTCCACCCCGGCCTGCCAGTCGGGCTGTTTGGCGCCGGTGGCAAAGGCACCCATCGAAAGCGGCACCTGGTAGTAATCCGCAAGCTGGTTTGTGGCTGCCCCGAAGAGGAAATCCTCCGGTCCGCCGCCAGTATAGGCTCCCGAGCGCAGGTCCATGGCGGTCTGTGCGGCGGCATAGAAGACCGGGGCGCCTGGGGAGGACATCTGGATAAGCACCAGTGCGGCAATGACCTCGGCATTGCCCACCACCAGGTTGCCAGCCGGTGTGGCTGGGCCGGTAGAGGCGCAGGAGGCCATGGTCATATAGCCCACCGGCAAGCCGGCCCGCGCGGCGATCAACCCGGCTTCCAGGCTGCCCGGGTCGTGCGCCAGGGGGCTGACGGTGCACTGCATGATGGAAAGCAGCGGCCGGCGGCGCAACTCTTCCCGTCCCCCGGCCAGGGCGGCGGCCATCTCCACCGCTGTTTCCATTTCGCCCGGGTGCAAAAGGCTTTCGGTCTGGAGGTGCTTTGTGGTCACATTCCAGGCGGCTTCCAGTTCGTGCAGACCGCGACTCTGGGGCGGGCAATCCTGGGCGGAGATCATCGCCCACCAAAAACCAATCTGCTCCAGCGAATCGGCAACCCGTGCGCAGTCGGAAACATCCTTTTTTGTTGAAGTACGCAGTTCCCCGGTGAAAGCATCCTGTACCTGCACCCCGCAGCCATCGGTGCCAAGGAAAACATGGCTGCCATCCAGGGGCAGGTCACGCCCCGGGTCGCGGGCAGCCAGCGCGTAAGTTGGAGGGGCGCCCTTAAGGGCATCCTCTACGACCGCTGCGGGGATACGCGCGATGCAGGTATCACGGTCAACAGATGCGCCATTGGCAGCCAGGATATCCAGCGCCTCAGGCAGGGGAAACTTAACCCCGACGGTCTCAATGACCTCCAGGGTGGCTGCATGGATCTGCTCGATATCTGACCGGGAGAGGACATCAACGCGAAAAGAGGGATTATCAATGGAAGAAATAGGTTGAGACATACTCCTCCGAGTTTCTCTAATTGGATACCCCTATGGGATTACAAGCGGAGATAAAATTATAGTGCAAATAGCACACTTGCTCGTTGTTGCTTGTCTTTTCAGTAAATTCTCTTATCATGGAAGAGAAATCCAGGATACTAAATGACCTATCCTGACAAGGCTCAAAAGAACTCTGCGAATCCCGAACCAGAATTGGCTCAAGCGCCCACACGCCCCCCCAATACAGTTCTGCGAATCATCAGGTTTATTTCCAAGAAAATTATCACTCTCACGGTGATGGTGGTTATTGCGGTATTCCTTTCCATCGTACTGGTTAATTATGGAGGGGGTATCGACGATATATATCGCGACGCAATCCTAATGTCTGTTACCAGTGTAAATATTAACCGCCATGCAGCCGGGCAACCGGTGATGACTCCCGAGGAGGAGCAGGTATATAAATGGGAGCAGGAAGAAGCGCTTGGACTTCACAAACCTTTCTTATTGAGAGCGGGAATATATCTGACAAAAGCCCTCAAACTGGAATGGGGATCAAGTAGCGGTTTTTATACCAGTTATGGAAAGCGATACGGCCGGGTCGCAGATATTATCCGTGAACATATCCCCTTCACCCTGATCCTGGCAGGAACAGCAAACCTCTTTTTATTTTTTACCAGTATTTCCTTTGCATTGTTCCTTACACGGCGGGGCAAGGAGAGAGCCGCAAAATTTTTAGGTTACCTCACCCCTCTTTCGTCCATCCCAAATTGGATATATGGTTTGGTGTTGATCCTGATCTTCGCTGCGACGCTTCACGTCCTGCCGTATGGGGGAATATTCGACAATCGGCCATCTTCCGATCCGGTGGTATATACCCTTGATTTTTTAAAACATATGATCCTGCCGTTTTTCGCTATTTTCCTGGGAGCGTTCTTTATTAGCGCGTATTCCTGGCGTTCATTTTTTCAACTCAGCGCGCAGGAAGAATACGTTGATTTGGCAAAAGCCAAGGGTGTCCCATCGAATATGCTGGATCACCAGTATATCGTCCGGCCGGCACTACCCTTCATTCTGACCAGCTTTATTCTTATGTTGGTCACCTTCTGGCAGGGTGTGGTGGTTCTGGAGATGCTTTTCCACTGGCCAGGAATCGGAGAACTTTTTATTACTGCGATCAAGACCAACGACAGACAAATTTCCACGGCCCTGTTAGTACTTTTTGCCTATATTTTAGCGATCACCATTTTACTTACAGACATTGTCATCGTACTTGTCGATCCGCGGGTCAGAGTGGAAAACCAGGATACTTCGACGAGGTCGATCCAAGGAAAATCAAGATTTCCTTTCAGAAAGAACTGGTTTGGATGGAAACGAACCGGAAAACCCGCAGAGGATCCTTCTTCAATTTCATCGGGTCGAAAATGCGATCATAAAATAAAGTTTTCAATACCTTACAAAGTTTGGTGGCGTGATTTGCAGCCAGTGATCAAACAGATCGCCAGGAATCCTACCGCAATCGTCGGGCTTGTAATAATTACCATTCTGATAATCGTATCCATAGCGACCGTGATCTTTATCCCGCCAAGGGAAGCGGCAATCCTCTGGCGGAATAATTCTCCTTCAGCTTACACCCGGCCATTAAACGCTGAACCGACCTGGACGAATCTCTTCCGAAAAAACGCGCTTCCCAATTCGACCATTCTGGATAGTGCTAAGGGTGAAGGATTGAAGACTGTAATAAATAATGAAAAAGGGTTTGGAGAAACCGTGATCGAATTTAAATTCGATTATCCCTACGCCACCTACCCACAAGACCTCACGGTGCTATTTGAAACGGAAGTCAGGGATAAACTCCCTTTTGTAATATTAACTTGGATCACACCAGATGGGCGAGAGTTCGAATTGGTCAGAGAGAGTGTATCCAGCGAAGAAAAATTCACGATTTCAAGGGATTTTTCAGGCGGGGCGTCTGCCGCCAGAGCACAGCAAATTACTCCGCTTCTTATTGAAACCGGCGGACAGACACCGGCGATCAATAAATTGTTTACCAGTTCCAATGGAGATGGATCACAGGCTCAGAAAGGGTTGTATACCCTTCGGATCGAAGGTTTTACCTTCGAAAATGGTTCCAACCTGGATGCGCAGATGATACTCTACGGCAAGGTCTTCGGCGCCGCTGGAACGGATAACCTGAGAAGAGACCTAAAAGTTGGCCTGCTTTGGGGGCTTCCTGTGGCGTTATCTGTCGGTATAATCGGCGCCCTGGCGACCACAATTCTATCTGTAATCATAGCCGCGATCGCCGCCTGGTTTGAGGGCTGGGTAAATGGTTTGATTCAAAGGGTTTCCGAGATCAGCATGATCATCCCGACTTTCGCCCTGGCGCTCACAATTTTCTATATGGTTTCGAACAGCATTTGGGTGACCTTCGCAGCCATTATCCTGCTCATGATTTTTGGAAACGCGGTAAAGACATATTATGCCGCTTTCCAATTAGCACTCCAATCTTCCTACATCGAATCTGCCAGGGCGTATGGAGCAAGCGACTGGCGGATTATCTGGCGTTATATGGTGCCACCCATCTTACCCCTGGTAATCCCGCAGTTTACCATTATGGTTCCGTTCTTCGTTTTTTACGAAACCTCTTTGGCATTCGTGGGAGTCATGGATCCGGTTTTGCCAACCTGGGGGAAAATCGTCCACGATGCGCTGTCTGCAGGAGCGTACTCTGGATACAATTACTGGGTTATACAGCCGATCGTTCTAATATTGATCACGGGATTGGCTTTCACCATGCTGGGCACAGGTTTGAATACTGCCCTCAACCCGAAGGAAGAAATCTACTAGATACCAGGGGAAATTTTTAGGGGGTCACGCAGGGAATATATTTGAGCGCAGCAAGCGACTGAGCTTTTCCGACGCTTGCGGGAACCTCGCGATCAATGCGTTTCCAGAGGGCACACAGGCTGGGATGGATCAAGTTCGTCACCGCGGCGGAGTCGCGGGTGAGCTCAAGCGCCTTGGACCAATCTCCTGTATGCGCGACCCCCTCAATAAAGGGGAAGCGTTCCGCGGGATCCGAAGGTGTATCTCCCAGGGCAAAGGCGTTCTCCGCCAGGCTGGTCACTTTAGCCCAATCACCGTTTTGGGCTGCCAGGGCAGCCTTTTCATAATAATCGCACCATCCTGTTCCAGCATCCTTTTTGATAATGCCATCCGGCAGGATCGCCTGTGGGGCGTTGATGATCCGATTCAGGTCGGTCAGCCGGGCTGCCTCGCGCATCGTCACTGGAATGGTTAGATCCAGGCTGTCGATCTCCGGGTCCAGCACGCGCAGGCAGCCGGGTGGGTTGTAATAGAGCGCGATAGCGGCAGATGTGTTCCCAAAATACCTTGCGACCAGGTAATCCTCCTCCACCGCCACACCCTTCTGCAGCGCAGCCAGGCTTTTGCCCAGACGAACACTCGGAAAATAAAGCATATAGGGCAGGCTGCCTCCCCTGTATTCCGGGGCGTAGATCCAGTTCACCGGCGCGGTGATGGAATTATCGCTGACATAATGAGAGGTCAGGTCGCCCGTCAGAAGCAACGTACCGCGCTGCAGGGCTGGAGCGCGCTCGGTTAGTTGTTGCAGAAAGCGGGTCTGCTGGTCCCAATCCCGGCGAAACCCGTTGGCAACCTGGAACTGCCAGCTGATGGATGCCGCCACGAGGACCACAAGGAGGATCTCCGGCAGATGGCGCCACTTTCCGGGGAGACGGGTGAGAAACCCGAGGAGCGCAGTCAGGATGAAAGCCGCCCCTGGGATGGAAGGGATAATAAACCGGTTGGAGGGGAATCCAAGCAGAATGGGTAGTCCGGTGATCCAGAAGGGGATGCTGCCTAAGACAAGCAGTGCCACCCCAATCAACAGAAACTGGGCGGGCCAATTTAACTCGTTGGATTCTTCACCATATAGCTTCGCCCGGAAGAAATACAGACCCAGCAGCACAAGCGCCAGCAGGAAAAGCCCCGCCGTGAAAATAACAGTCAGCTTTCCCAGGCTGGCCATATTGGAGATCTGAAACGCCTGCAGCCAGCCCGGCACCAGCACGGTCCATACGCTTTGGGCTGCCGCGCCAAGGTATTTGAGCGCTGCCATCAGTGGATCTGATTTGAGGTCCGAGACCAGCGTGAGCGGGTAGCGGGTTTGGTAGGAGAAGACAAAAAACCGCCAGTACGTGATTCCCAGGAAGAGCAGCAGATATGGCAGGCTGTGCAGCAGGGTGCGCCCCATCCGCTGGCGGGGTTGCGCATAGCGGTGGGAAAGGGCGAACCAGATGATAACCGGGCGGATCAGCTCCAGCAGGAAGAAGTATTCCATGGCCAGCATGTTGACCGCAGCCAGCAGAAGGGCAGGGATGTGCAACAGCCAACCCCCTTTTTTTCCGCGGACGGCAAGAACCGTGAGGCACAGGGAAAGCAGGAAGCAGGTGAGCACCAGGAAGAAATGCCCCATGTTGATGGCAATGAACTGCATGGAAAAACCCGGGTAGACCAGGAAGAGCAGGCTCACCCACAGCGCGGCGCGGTACTGGCGCGGCCAGACAAGCAGCACCAACCCCCAGAGCGATATCGCCGCCGCCACCCGCCAGAACAGTCCAAAGATCTGCCATTGCCAGGGGCTGGAACCCAACAGGGCGGTGGTCTGGGCAATGATCCAGCCCCAGAAGGGGCGGTTGGTGGAAAAGTAGCGTGCCAGGCCGGCGGGACCGGTGGTCTTGGCCATCCAAATAAACACCCAGTCGTCCCAGTAAAACCCCATTTCACGGATGAGCAGCCCATAGGTGAGCAGCCCCACCAAAACGATGAGGATGGGCGCGGTGTACCAGGGAAAACGGAACGAGCGCAAAGGGGAGGGGGAAGTTTTCATCGTTTAAAAATCTTTAAATCAACCTGCTTTATGGAACCGACCGGAAGGCGCAACCCAATCGGGTGCTGATCTGCTCCAGCGCAGCGGTTTTTTCAGGCGAATCAGGTACATCGCGGGCAATGCGCTGCCAGAGCAGGCATAACGGAGGCAGATTCTGGTTGAGCGGGTCCAGCCCTTCGGTGCTGAGGGCGAGCGCGTTCTGCCAATTCCCATTATGGGCAAAGGCTTCGATCAACGGCAGCCTTTCGCCGACCTGGTTCGAAACCAGCCCCTTTTCCAGGGCTTCTTTTGAAAGGCGGGCAGCCTCAGACCAGTCTCCCTTCTGCCGGGCAAGGTCTATCTTTTCAAAATAGGAACACCAGCCGCCGTCATCGGTGAAGGTGAAAATCCCCCCGGGCAGGGCGGGCGAGCCCTCCGTCTGTATCAGGCTGCGATCAGAGATGGCGGCAGTCTGCTGCTGAAGCGCATCCAGGTTGGGGTTGGAGGCGTCGATCTCGGGGTCGAGCACGCGCAGGCAGCGGTTGACCTGGTAATAGAAACCCAGGGCGCGGTCGGTGCTGCCATTGAATACGGCGGTGAGAAAATCGTGCTGGAACTGGGTGCCTGGGGCCAGCCCTGGCAGTTCCTCTCCCAGGCGCAGGGTCGGATACTCATAAGCGTAATTCAAGTCACCGCCGGAATACCCGGGATCGTAGATCCAGTTCAGCGGGGCATTGAGCGAGTTGTCGCTTTCATATTTAAGGAATAACTCGTTGGAAAGCAGCATGGTGCCGGGGGCAAGGGCAGGGATGCGCGCGGTGAGCTGCTGGAAGAAGCGCTGCTGGTCGTTCCAGTCCTGGCGGTAGCTGAGCTGGTTCTGGTACTGCCGCCCCACGCTGAAGGCCACGATCAGCGCAACGAGCAGCGAGGGCAGCCAGGCTGCCTTTTTCAGCCAGGCAGCCAGAAGTGCGATGAGCCCCGCAAGCAAAAGGGAAGAGCCCAGCATAAAGGGGATCAGAAAGCGGTCGTAGGGGTAATCGAAGACCACCGGCACCTGGATCAGCCAGAATGGCCAGCCGGCCAGCAGCAGGGCGCCAACCCCCAACCCGGTTAGCTGAAGCGCGTCGCGCCTGGTTGATCCGGCTGGTTCGCGGTTTTCCCACCGGCGGGATAGATGCAGGAAGAGGAAGACAACCCCCGCGGTGGCTGCCACCAGCGCGCCGAGATAGAGCATGATCCGCTGCCAGCCGGGAGCCTGCGCGGGAAACGTGGCGATTTGAGCCCAGCTCCGCCCGGTTGCAGCCCACAGGTCCGCGGCAATGGAGGAGATCAACCCCCAAAGCGCGGCAAAAGGCGCGGATTTGAAAGTGGAGAGGAGGGTGTATTCGTAGTTGGTGTTCTGGTATTTGAAGAAGAGCATACGCCAAAGAACCACCAGCCCGAAAAGGATCCAATAGGGAGCCGTGGCTAAAGCAGTACGTTTAACCAGCTCTTTTCGGCCAGGATATCGACCCTGCAGCGCCAGGGCGTGCAATCCCACCCGCAGCAGCTCGAGCACGAAGAAGTATTCCATTGCCAGCAGGTTTACCAGGCTGAGCAGCAGGGCAGGGATGGTGTAGAGCCAATAACGCTTGCCCTCAAGTTGGGCACGCACCGATAGCACCCAGGAGAAGAGCAGGCAGCAGAACACCAGAAAGAAGTGCCCGAAGTTGATGGCGGTGAACTGCATATAGAAGCCGGGAAAGACCAGGAAGAAGAGCGCCGCCCAGGCGGCAAAGCGTCTGTTTTGCGGGAAGAGGGAAGCGAGTAGCATCCAGAGGGCAACAGCGCTCAGCCAGCGCCAGAAGATGCCGAAGAGCTGCCACTGCCAGGCGGAGCTGCCCAGGAGCGAGGTGGTGAGGGCAACGATCTGCCCATAAAAGGGGCGGTTGGTGGAGAAAGTAGCGCGCCAGCCCTTCGGGCCCGGCGGATTTGGCGATCCACAGGAACCACCAGTCGTCCCAGAAAAAACCCAGCCTTCTGATGCTGAGCCCATAAGCGAGAATGGCGATGAGCAGCAGCAGGGCCGGGATGGCCAGCCACCCAGCGATGGTTTTTAAGCGGTTCCTGTTCTGAACGGACACCTCTATGCCTTCGATGCCACCAGGGATTTTGCCAGCGCCACCGCCGACAAAGCATCGCCGCTGTAACCATCCGCGCCTATCTTTTCTGCCCATTCGCGGGTCACCGGGGCGCCCCCGACCATCACCTTCACCCTCGGGCGCAGCCCCTGGTCATCCAGGGCTTCGATCACGCTCTGCTGCCCGGTCATGGTGGTGGTGAGCAGGGCTGAAACCCCCACGATATCAGCGTTGACCTCGCGGGCTTTTTCCGCAAACTTCGCGAAGGGCACGTCCACGCCCAGGTCGTATACCTCGAAGCCGTTGGCGGAAAGCAGGGTGCCCACCAGGCTCTTGCCGATCTCGTGGATATCGCCCTTGACTGTTCCCAGCACCACCCGCCCGGCCACTATACGCTCCGAACCACGCCGGGCCATTTCCGGCTCCAGGATGGCAGTGGCCTTCTTCATCGCTTCGGCGGCGATGACCACATCCGGCAGGAAGAGGATGTGCGCGCCGAAATCCACACCCACCTGCTGCATCCCGGGCAGATACCCCTGGTTGACTGCTTCGAGAGGGTCCACTCCCTCGGCGAGGGCGCGGTGTGCCAATTCCTCGGCAGTATCCACGTCGCCATCATAGATGGATTGCTTCATTTTTTGGAATAAGGGATTGGACACGGCAGCCTCCGCTAAGTATTCGATGAAATCCAATTATACAGGGGAAGAGCAGGGGTACGGAGGGCGGGACTAGGGTGTGCAGGTCCAGCCGCCGCTGAAGGGAACGGTGGGGAATGGCTCGAAATCGTAGGTGATGACGTGCGTATCGGGGATCTGGACGTTGTTGAAGATGCCCGAGCCATTCCCATCCAGAAAGATCGGGGCGTCGGTGACCGATCCCATGAAAGTCCATTTATTTTCCGCACCCATGATGATGGCCAGGTAGAGGTAGTCGGGCTCCCCGGTCGATTGCTGCACGCCGGTGATCTGTACCTCGATGCGCCCGGGGTCCAGCTTGTTGGGGGTGTTCTCCGCCACCAGGTTGAGCGGCTCGCCGGGTTTGAAGCCCTTGCAGGCAGTGATATTCAGGTTGACGCCGTTCCCGCCGGGCGGGACGAGGGTGAAGGTGCCGCCGGGGAGCGAGGAGAGCTCGCCATAGGGGGTGAGCGGCGCCAGGGTGGGAGGGGGTCCGAGGGTCGGCTCCAGGATGCCAGCCGAGGGGGTGCAGGCGGAGATGGCGAGGAAGGCCAGGAGCAGGCCGGCAAGGGCGGTGCGGGTCATGACGGGCATATTATACAGAGAAACGGGGGAGTTGGGATGATGTGGTTTAGATCGAAAGGGTGAAACCGCAGGGCGGGATTTGTTCGTGTACTCGTCATTTATCACCAATTTCCAACCATGAATCATCGTTTTTGGAGAAAGAAAGGGAGGGCGCCGAGGCGCCCTCCCTTTCCGGTTGATGAAGTATTTGCGAATCCAATCATCTTTTTACCTTGGTCAGCTAATTTAGGTTTTGTTTGTACCAGGCAGCTGTTTCCCTAAGCGCCACAGGCAGGGGGGTTGCCTTCATGCCGAATGTTTTCTCAAACTTGCTCGAATCTACAACGAAGGGTTTCTCGAATTCATACATCATTTCAACCGATTCTCTTGCCTCGGGGATAAACAAGCCTCCGATCGACATCATAAATTTCCCCATGGTTGAGATCTTTGGCTCAACCCCCGCTTCCTCACAAAAGAGGCGAATGAATTCCCCCTGTGTGATTGAGGGCATATCATTCGGGACATGCCAGGCCTGGCCGTCTGCTTCTCCCTTTTCTCCCAAAATCACCAGCGCTTTCCCGAAATCGGGGACGTATGTGTAGGTATGGGGGACATCGAGCCGTCCTCCAACCTGGGCTGATTTCCCTTTAAGTAAAGGCGGAAACACGCGGTCGCCCATCGCCGAGCTAGTCCCCCAGGGGCCGAAGTAGTCAGAGGCACGACCTACCGTAACCCGGAGCTTCCCCTGCTGGTGCGCTTCCAGGGCGGCACGGGATAACTCCGCGCGGGTCCGTCCTTTTCGTGTTTGAGCAGCATAGGGCAAATCTTCTTTCAAGATCTTTCCGTTTGTTTTGCCGTACATATACATATTTTCCACAAGCACCAGTTTTGCGGTTCCTCCCGTGAGCCCCTCGATGATGGACGCCTGCAGGGGCGGGAATTTCTGGGGCCATTCATAATAGGCTGGTTGCGCGCACTGGTATACAACGACAGCGTCCTTTGTAACACTTCGAACCTCGTCGGGATGATAAAGGTCTGCGGCAACCAATTCGATCCCAGCCGGAGGGTTCAACATATTCCCGGTTCGGTTAACCACTCGAACTTGCTTATTCCTGCAAATGAGCTCGTTTGTTATTGCGCGTCCGATCGCGCCATTCCCGAAAATTACATGCAAATCTGACATTTTCTACTCCTCTAAATATTGATTCAGGATGTTTTCTACTTCACGGCGATAGACTTCGCCGGGATCCGTGATAAAACCGGGCATTTGCTCCCCAATTTCCATGGAGACCAGGCCGTGCACCCTGCTTGCAATGACCACGGCAAGGTATAAAACCTCAATGTCCGGCCCCTGGATATTCTGTTTCCAGGCGTCGAGCATGGCGCTGAGGGCTGGGGTTTTCGGAGCCAGAATGCCCACTTTTAGGTTTCCGGATTGAAGCCCGGCATCCAAAACACCCATAAGCGGAATAAGTGAACCAGCGGCGGCGGGCAGGGTAATTTCTGCAGGCGCGTGATATCCGGGGATCGGTGTTCCAAAAATCAAATGATAGCGCTGGGGGTATTTCATCGCCCAATCCCGGTATGCCATTCCCAGGATTCGCAATCTCTCAGCTGGGGAGCGGCTGGGATCATCCGATTCTTTTTGCGCCTGACCGAAAGAGGTGAAGGCATCCACAATAAGCGCGGTGACCAGGTCGTCGCGCCGGGGGAAATAGTTATAGATCGCCGGCGCAGTGATTCCCAGCTCCCGGGCGATCGCGCGCAGCGAAAGCGCGGCAGCTCCTTTTTCAGCGATCTGTTTCCAGGCAGTTTCTTTAATGCGATCATGTAGATTTTCTTGCTGAGCATCCTGTTTTGGTCGTGGAGACATCTCTTTGATTCCTTATATAAAATAAACACCGTATATTTACAGCATTAATATACAGTGTATAATAAATTTTGTCAAGAGGTCAATTTCAAACTAAAAATATTGGGTTTGTAATTCAGATGCCGTTCGTGTACCTGCAGCAGTAGGGCGGGTGCAGCGTACCCGCCAAACATTTCCATCCCCTAATTAAAACCAGGGCGACTGAGCAGCCGCCCTGGCAGCAATTCACGCTCAGGCGCCTTTCACATCGATCCTGCGGGTCTTCGCCGCTTCCCCGGCCGGCTTTGGCAGGGTGATGGTGAGCACGCCATTTTTTAAATCCGCACCCACCTTTTCAGCATCCACCTCCACACCCAGCGGGATCTGGCGCTCGAAGGATCCATACGAGCGCTCGATGCGGTGGTACTGTCCCTTCTTCTCCTCATGTTCCGAGCTTTTCTCGCCGCGCAGGGTGAGCACATCCCGTTGGATTGAGATGTAGATATCCTTGGCATCCATCCCGGGCAGCTCGGCGGTGACGCGGATTTCCTTTTCGTCCTCCTCCATGTCCACGCGCGGGGTGAAGGATGCCCCCATTTCCTCATAGTGTAACAGACCGGGCAGGGGAGACATGAAATCGTCAAAGAGTCTGTTCATGCGCCGCTGCATGGTAATAAAGGGGTCATCCTCTGTCCTGCGGCTTTCGATAGGGGAGGGTTTCCTGGAAACAATATTTCTTTCAGTCATTTCAGCCTCCTTTTCGAAATATTACCCGGCTTTCACCGCGATCTTGCGCGACCGGGCAGCTGGCGTTTTTGGAAGGTGCAGGGTAAGCACACCGTTGCGCACCACCGCTTCGATCTTTTCGCGGTCGATCTCGCCGCTCAGCACAAAGCTGCGCTGGAAGTCGCCCAGGCCGTATTCCTGGTATGCCAGGCGGAGGTTTTCGTATCTGCCCACATCCACCTGGGCGTTTATGGTAAGGATATTCTTTTCCAGGGTGATATCCACCCGGCTTTCATCAGCGCCGGGGATATCGGCATTAACAAGGATTTCCTTGTCGGTTTCATAAATATCGGTACGCGGCAGGTAGACGCGGTTGGAACGGGTGCGCTCGCCTTCAGCCAGAGAAGTTTCCTGTTTACGGGTATCGAGGGAATTATCTTTATCCATGGCAGCCTCCTTAATTGGCTTTGACTTTTATCTTTTTGGGTTTATCAGCTTCCGCCCGCGGTAGGCGGATGGTAAGCAAACCCTTTTCAAGGGTGGCTTCCACCTTGCCTGGCTCCACCGGGTAGGGCAGCTCGATCGTCCGGCTGAACTTCCCAAACAGGCGTTCCTGGCGGTGGACCCCAGCATCCTCTGGAAGGTCATCCGCGGGGCGTTGGCCCGAAATGGACAAACTTGCCCCCAGCACGTTGATCTCCAGGTCGTCCAGGTTGATGCCGGGGAGCTCGGCAGTGACCACCTGCTCATCCTCCCCCACCCAAAGATTGACCGCGGGGTATCCGCCCACGGGACGGCGGGACGGGTAGACATCGTCGAACAGGCGGTTCATTTCCCGCTGCAGACGGTCCATCTCGTCCCAATTGGAAGAAAGTGGGAATCTTGCGTACATAATCAACCTCCTGCTGAATAATTTGGCTTTCAATCCGGATTTTAGGAGACCTGTATAAGAATTCCGTAAAAGGAATATATGAAGAATATATAAAACAGTCCTGCGAGGCGAAAAAGGTACAAAGCCAGCCCGTGCTATAATCCTTCCTGATGGCGGAAAAGAATCGAAAATCCTCCAAAAAGACCGTGCGCACAGATGCCCGCCGGCGGGATTGGGCAATTTTCGGCGTTGTTTCCTCCATTGGTGTGTTCCTGATCTGGGGTGGGATCTACGCGGTCATTCTCAACAAGCTCAACCAGCACCCGTTCACCAGCTTTTCTGCCCCCGCCCTGCGATCCTGGCTTCTCTTTCTGCCATTCCTCCTGCCGCTCTTCTGGCCGTTCCTCTATTTTCGCCGCGGTTGGTTCGCCACCTTTTATAACCTCTACCCGCACGAGAAACGCGAATCCAGTTTCGGGGATATCTGCCTGATGTGCGATGGCATCGACCGCGACGGTCGGGTCTACCAGGCTGCGGTGACCGTGAACGGCGTCAAAAAGACGCGCGCGCACTTCATCTGCGACCGCTGTGTGGAACTGGCCGCGCACGATAAGAAACGCCTGATCGGTTTGGGGATACTGGCGGTGGCGATTCCCTCCATACTATGGACTCTGAACACCCAGCCCGGCACCTTAAGCCAAACGATCGCGATCCTCACCACTCTCTTTGCCATCATTGCCAGTTGGTGGATATTCACTTCCGAGATCACTGATAAGGACAAGCAAACCATCGGCTCACGGCAGGTTACCAGGTTCCTGCTGGAACCTCCACCACCGGTTGTCTATGAGCGGGTGAAGAAAACCCCAGAGCCCGCCACCCCGCCAGCACCGGCTGCTGCCGCTGCCATCCCCGGCTGGACGGATACCCCGTTGCCCCCGCCGGCGGTTCCCCCGCCTTCTTCCGCTCCTGCCTCGGGGCTTGCGCCGGTGGTCGTGCGTCCGCTTTCCACCGACGACCGTCACCTGGTGGAGCTGCCCGAGCTGGCCAGCATCGGGCATCCCTTCAAGATCCATGTCTTCACCGTCCCCAGCATGGAGACCGCGGAGCAGCTTCAGGCCTCCCTGCGGGTGGGCAAGAACAACGAGCGCCTTGAGGGATACATCTGCAGCCGGCTGCTCTTCCTGCTGAATGCGGCCCAGCCCATCCAGAACGTGGATGGCAACCCCAGCCGCATCAACCTCAGCAACCTCTGGCTGCTGCAGGATATCTGGATCATGATCATCGTTCAATCCGAGATCCACGCTCTGGAGCGCTCCTCGGTGTGGCGCTCGTGCCAGCTGGATGGTAACATCCTCGATGTCTTCAAGGATGGCGACCGCGTGTTGCGGGTGATCGATAAATACGCGAAGGAGCAGGAAAAAGCCCCGCCCTTTAAATCACCGATCGAAAATGTCGCCCCGGCTGCTGCGGAACCAAAAAAGGCGCCGGAGCCAGAGAGTGCGCCCCCCGAGGCGATGGATAACACCGCGCAGATCAAAAAACCTGCCACGCCAGAGCCGCCCGATGAGGGGGATAACACCGCGCGCTTCAAGAAGTGGGTCAGCTGACCCGCGCATCTAAATAATTACACCAGGAGTCACCATGCCATTTCCAAAGGATTTCACCTGGGGCGCTGCCACCGCCTCGTACCAGATCGAAGGCGCCGCCGCACAGGGCGGACGCGGGGAGAGCATCTGGGATATGTTCTGCCGCATGCCCGGCAAGGTCTACCACGGCGATTCTGGGGAGACAGCCACCGATCACTACCACCGCTATAAAGAGGACGTTGCCCTGATGAAGAAGCTGGGGCTCAAAGCCTACCGGCTTTCGATCTCCTGGAGCCGGGTGCTGCCCGATGGCACGGGACGGGTAAACGAGGAAGGGCTGGCTTTTTACGACGCGCTTGATCGATGAACTCCTGGCTGCCGGGATCACCCCCTGGGTGACCCTATACCACTGGGACCTGCCCTACGGGCTCTTCCTGCGCGGCGGCTGGCTGAACCCCTCCGCGCCGCTGTGGTTCGAGGATTACACGAAGGTCGTGATCGACCGGCTCTCCGACAGGGTGAGCCACTGGTTCACCATCAATGAGCCGCAGGTCTTTCTGCAGATGGGCATGGTGGATGGCACCCACGCGCCGGGCTTGCAGTTGGATTGGCCCGAGGCGCTGCGGGCTGCCCACAACGTCCTGCTGGCACACGGGCGGGCGGTGCGGGTGATCCGCGAGCGCTCCAAGCAACCCGCGCTGGTGGGTTATGCCCCGGTGGGCGGGTCGTTTATTCCGGAAACCGAATCCCCCGCCGATATCGAAGCCGCCCGCATGGTGACACTGGCATGCTTTGAAAAGACGCTCTGGAGTAACACCTGGTTCTCGGACCCGATGTTTTTTGGCTCCTACCCCGAGGATGGGCTGCGCGTGTTTGGCGACGCCATGCCCAAAATCCCGGCCGCGGATATGGATATCATCCGGCAGAAACTCGATTTTTACGGCTTCAACACCTATTTCGCCACCCGCATCCGCATGGGCGCGGAGCTCCCCGAGGAGGCGCCTTTCCCGCCCGGCAGCCCGCACACCATGTTCCACTGGCAGGTGACCCCCGAGGCGCTCTATTGGACCGCGAAGTTCCTGCACGAGCGTTACAAGGTGCCGATGTATATCACCGAAAATGGATTGGGCGGAATGGACTGGGTGCATGAGGATGGCAAGGTGCACGACCCGCAGCGAATTGATTACACCAGCCGCTACCTCAAGCAGGTGCGCCGGGCGATCGAAGGCGGCGTGGACGTGCGCGGCTACTTCCACTGGACGCTGATGGATAACTTCGAGTGGGCGGAGGGCTACCGCCAGCGCTTCGGGTTGATCTATGTGGATATCCCCACCGGAAAACGTACCCCCAAGGATTCGTTCGAATGGTACGCGGGTGTGATCGCCTCGAACGGGGCGACGCTCGATCAATTGTAATTTTTACTGGGATATGGTTGTTTTTTGTGGTAGAGACGCAGCATGCTGCGTCTCTACTTTATGATTGGCACATCAAGGACTAAGATGGAAAATCCCTGGCGCGCTAATCGATTTCGTACGCCCCCTTGACGACGAAAAAGGAACCGCGGATGGTCCCCGCCAGTTTTGACTTCTGCCGGGCGAACTTGAACTTGCCTAGCTCGGCGGGTACTTCCATCCCTTCGCAGAGCTTGAATCCCACCGCGCGCTTTTTGGGGTCGTCGAGGTTGTAGAGGACGTTGATCGAAAGACCGTCCTCATAAAAGACGTAGGTCCAGCGGATATTTTCCACCTGGAAATGCGAAGTCTCCAGGGGGCGGGCGGCGAACTCGATGTTGCGTTCCTGCTTGAGGACCCGGTTGACGTAGGCGAGGATCTGCGGACTCTCGGCGGCGGGCACCACAGTGAAGGCATGCTTGTATTTATTCATGAAGTAGCGGGCCTCATTGGCGCGCACACCGGCCAGCGCCTGGGCGAAGGGCGAGGATTCCAAACCCACGGTGGAAACGTTTGTAAAATCAACGATATAGGTCAATTCAATCCTCCTTATATCCTTATTCGGATAATGCCCGGATTCTACTGCGGATAATAATTGCCGGCTTATTCACCCCCAGTGGGGCGATTAAAGTGGAGAATTCGATTAAGTTTATCATTATTCTCCATAATACATCAATTATTAGAAGCGTAGTCACAAAAGCGGATATTGGAAAGGATTTTTCTCATCCTTGTATTAATTCAATCCGGGTGGGGGACGGTTTTGTCCCCGACATCTGTCTCCGTATTTCATATAAAACGATTGCATGCCACGATACAGGGTGTGCGGGATAAGCGAAAACGGAGGATACGGGTTGGTTGAAGACGGTCACACACCAGTATCTGGCAACCTCGTATAGCAGTAAGCTTATATAAAGATGATAAAATCGTATTTGTTTAACAATTTATAACCCCACATTTGGGAAAAATCTTAACATACTAAATCAGGAGCGGGATTGAGTCTATATAAAAAGCTATGACCGCGAAAATTTCTATTAGGAGGGTAATAAAAGAATTATTGGATCAATGTTCTATCAACAACACCCTTAAAACTATACCGAATCATTCAAAAAGGAAAAAATGAAAAATTTCATCATACTGCTAATAGTTTGTGTTCTCGTAATATTACCGGCCTGTCAAACGCCCTCCCCGTCAAACACTTCGGTTACACCCCCCCCTGATCTTCAAACCGTCCCAACACAAATTACGCCTACGAAAAATATAGATCCGACTTCAACTCCCAAGCCACCAACCCTTACCCCAACACCTATCATTAAACCGCCAGAAATATTATTGAAATATCTCAATGGAATAGAAATTAATAATGCGCTAACCTTTGATTCTGTACCAACAAATATTAATTACAACCCGGATTTTGTAAAAATCATGAATGGCGAAATGGAAATGAAGGGTGAAGGGTATCAAGGTGGGATGGATTTACAATCAAGAATCGAAGAAGGCGAAGGCGTAATGTTTGATATGAAAATTGTGCCAGAAGAACCACCTTCAAAATTCGAATTTGAAACTTATTTTGATAATGGCACATGGTGGACAGATGCTTACCGTCGATTTGGTATGTATTTGGTCTCTTCGCCCGAATCAGACCTTTGGATGGGAAAAGTAGGAACAGGTAAGTATCTTTCTGGCAATTTGGTCATAAAACCCGATGTACAATATCGTGTGGCGTTGGCTGTTGGCGAGAATGCGGATTTCCTGGGATTGATCTGGAATCCAGAAAAACCAGAAAGCTTCCGATTCTTTCACCAGCCAATGGGGGAAAAATGGTTCAACAATGAATGGTTATTTGTGATCAATGGCGCCAGCGGAAAGATGATAGTGGATAATTTAATTACATTCTCTTTCGATGGATTTCAAAAGTAGGGTTGATTAATTAGATAATGGAAATAGAAAACTTCAGATCAACCATATACCTACAAGTGGTAAGACTAATTGACCGCAAATAGCTATCAGTATGTCGGGGACAAAAAAGTCCCCGACACCTTTTTCCATCCTCGAACTAGAACATTCAATACATATTAATGGCAACATGTATCAGAGACTCCCATGGATAAATACCGCTGCGCCAACCAGAAGATGTGGGACGAATTCGCCGTCATCAATTCCCGATCCGATTTCTACCACGTGGATGAGTTCAAGAAAGGCCGCTCCAGCCTGGATACGCTGGTTCGTTCCGAGATGGGGGAGGTTAGGGGCAAAACCCTGCTGCACCTGCAGTGCCACTTCGGGCTGGATACGCTCTCCTGGGCAAGAGAGGGGGCGCAGGTGACCGGCATGGATTTTTCGACCGAGGGCATTCGCATCGCCCGCGGGCTTGCTGAGGAGCTGGACATCCCGGCCCGCTTCATCTGCTGCGATCTCTATGACCTGCCCGACCACCTGGAGGAAACCTTCGACCGGGTCTTTACCTCCTACGGGGTGCTGTGCTGGCTGACCGGATATCCCCCGCTGGGCGCAGATCGTCGGGCATTTCCTCAAACCCGGCGGGGTTTTTTATATCGCCGAGTTCCACCCCTTCAGCAATGTGTTCAAGAATGACGGGGATGAAACCTCCCTGGTGATGGCTTACCCCTATTTCAACACCAGCCACTGGAGTTCCCCGTGGATGGTTCCTACGCCGACCCGCAGGCGAAGATCGTTCAAAAAGTGGAATACGAGTGGTCCCCGCGCATGGGCGAGATCATCACCGGGTTGATCGATGCCGGTCTGCGGATCGAGTTCGTGCACGAATATCCCTTCACCTGCTACCGCCATTTCGCCTTCCTGGTGGAGAAGGAACCGGGGAAGTGGTCTATGCCGGATGGGATGCCTTCCATCCCGCTCACGTTCACGCTGCGAGCGTGGAAGGAGTGATGGTTCTTCGCGGAGAAGGAGACCAATCCCTTTCCGCCTGGGATAAAATGGGTCTTCGGTAAGCAAGATACTTGCAACAAGAGTGAACGTGAAAAAAGCCTTAAATTGCTGGAGTAATACTGGCGCTCGCCCTGCTGGGTGGCTGCCGAAAGGCGGATCCACCCCCCGCGGAGCCGGGAACGCGGCAGCCTGCGGCGGCAGTCACGCGTACGCAGGTCGGGGTTGCCCCTTCGCCCACGTTGCTGCCTTCCTCCACGCCCTTCCCGACCTCCACGCGCATGCCCTCGCTCACGCCCCTCCCGCCCGGTTCGGGGTCCTGCCCGGCTAAAAAACCCTGATTCACTCGTGGTTTACTCCTTCCCGGCATAAAAATTGTAACCTTCCCATATCCATGAAAAAGCATCTTCTCCTCTTACTGGTAGTTTTTCCGCTCCTTGCGGGCTGTAACGCCGCGCGCGAGCTGATCCTGCCGCCAGCCACGGCCACCCCCACCATCATGCCGGTGGAAGCAACGCCCACCCTGGAGCCCACCGCCACCCCTCAAGGGGGTGCAAACACCGCGACCCTGCTGCCCTCATCCACGGCGGGTCCCACCAGCACTACCATGCCCTCCATCACCCCATTCCCGACCTCCACGCGCACCCCGCCGCCACCGCCCACGCCCGCCAAGACGGTCTCGCGCGGGGATATGCACATGCACACCACCTGTTCCGACGGGGTGGACTCGTTCGACGACATGGTGAAGGTTGCGCTGGCCTATGGCTATTCATTTATCTCCGTGACCGACCATCACCAGTGCCGGGATATAAAGCTGGCTTGTCTTAATGAGGAAAAGCTGCTTTGCGTCCCCGGGGAGGAAGTGCCCGCGGCAAACAACCTGGAGGTATTGGCAATCGGGGTGAAGAAGAACATCCGACCACTGCAGTCCATCCGAGATACGGTCATCCTCATCCACCAGGAGGGCGGGCTGGCCATCGCCGCGCACCCCTGGGCGTTCAAGCAGACCTATTCCAGAGAGAAGCTGCTTAATTCCGGGCTGGACGCGATGGAGTGTCCCGCGGATGGCTCGAAACCCCT
>CAWDZA010000024.1:0-140808 GCA_963806635.1 uncultured Chloroflexia bacterium
GATGGATATCCATTTTTTAGAAAGACCTGCCAATGTTTTGTTCATTTTTCCCTCTCTGTGCTGAAATTTATTAAAGATTTTGATATAGAAGAAAATGAAACTGGATCAGGAAACTGCCAACGATTCCCGTTTTATTAATAGATCATTTTTGGCTGATGTAGTTCGATCTGGGATTAACTCCCCCCTTTTGATCAATTTGTATATTAATTCAATTCTATTCATTTCTCATGTGTAATCAAGTGATATATTTCATAATTAATGGGTTGTAAGGCATTTGTAAGGTCGCCCAGGACTGGTGCATTCATCAACCTGTTATTCCACTTGGATCCAACGAGCGAGCGATTGATTTTTATACGTAGTACTGATAAATGAAACTGCTGCGGGTTGCCCCGCAGCAGTTTTTCTTTACCTAGTTATCGTCTTGTGTCTATTTTGAAAACTGGTAATTCGAGGCATCAAAACTTGTGGCCACGTAGGGAAGGATTTCACTGCCACCGCAAGTGTTGGATGCGGCGAACGTGACGGCTCCGGTGACGCCACTGGAGATGCTTGCGGCTTTCCAATGATGGGCATTGCAGGCGTCCCCGGGTTCGTGTATCCCATTGCGTTGAAGAATTTTACCACTCCATCCTTCCAAATGTATACCCAAGGCTCTGCCATGACGCCCATTATCGGGATTTCGTCGGTTAATTGATCCTTGTCATGGTCAAATGTCTGTGCCAATCCGTGACCACGATGTTATAGGTGCCGGCGTAATATGGCAGGGCGACGTTCGCCGCAAGAGGCGCATGCGCCGGCGGGAAAGAATGGTTGTGTCTTCGATCAGTCGACCCAATCCCCATTTGGCGAACCGCCATCCCGTTTCCAGCGCGCGAAGGGAAATGCTTTAGCGCGCCTGAGTGGTTCACCTTCATAGTAACCGTACGAGTTGCCTTCTGGTCCAACGATGAAGGTGGACGGCTGACCTGGGTCAAGGGATTGGGCGTATTGGGTAGCCAGACGTTGGTATCCAGGTCCCAATAGTCTACGTTGTATAGTTCCGCCGCCCCAATCTCCGCAGATTTCCACCAGCCCGGTGACCACGTCAAAGTTCGTGGATTTTGGCGGTACGGATGCCTTGCCTAAGCCAGCAATCTGACCCGGCGGAATTGCGCACCAGGACTGTTGATAGGCATTTTGGTTCCATTGGTGTACCCGGTTTTGTTGGCTTTTACTGTGCAGCCTTCTTCAACGGGCAGATTGATGATATCTGTCTCAGGGAAACCATGCACCATACCATTGGTAAATGCGGACTTGGATCCGGTTCAGTGGGTCTGCTTTGGTAGTATTGGGAAAAGGATACCTGATCCTTGCGAGTGGAACCCATGTATAGCAGCGACAGTCGCCCCGTTCAGCGGTAGACCGGTTTAGGCGTCATATACTCTCGGCGATCAAATTCCCTCGTTCCAACTGACCGGCTACATTGACAATCACCTATTGGGGAGGTCGGGTCCCGTGGAGCTGGCATTTCGGCTGGCCAGCATGGATCCGTCGTCCGCGTAGATCCAACTCGGAGTGAGATCGGCATTCTTGAGATCGCCTTCCAATCTGCTCGTTGGTTTCGGTGGGTTTGAATCCCCACCCGCGCGCCGCCGCGGCCGCCGCAAATGGCGTCGCCATCGAGGTGCCGCTCATATAGGCATAGCGGGTCGGCACACCCCATTGGAAGTTCATGTAGAACGGTTTATCCCACGGCGTGGTCGAGAGAATATCGGAGCCAGGTGCCACCACCGAAATCCAGTCCCCGTAGTTCGAATAGTCGGCCTTGCACAAGTATTCATTGTATGAATTATCGCCATCATCTATCCACTTCCCCGAGGCAGCCACTGCCAGCACCTTGTTCGGGAAATCGATGGACAGCGCCGCCGGGTAGGCGTTGGTCGTCTCGTAGGTATTGTCGTTCCCCGCAGCCGCCACCACCAGTTTGTTCTTGCTGTTCACTGCGTAATCCACGGCATTCTGGATCTGGGTCGAATAGCTGCCCCCCAGGCTCAGGTTCAGTACCTTCACGTCCGTCCGGTTCGCGCAGTAGATGATCCCTGAGGCAATATCAAAGCTGGTTCCCCAGCCTTGCGCCCCCAGTACCTTCACCGCCACCACCTTGGCGTTGGATGCCCCCGCGATGCCCTTGCCGTTGTTCTGCACCGCAGTGATGATCCCCGCCACGTGCGTCCCGTGCCCGAAGTCGTCCATCGGGTCCGCGTCCGCGTTCACAAAGTCGTAGCCCTTGATGATCCTGCCCGCCAGGTCCGGGTGCAAATAATCCACACCCGTATCCAGCACGCAAACTCCCGCGCTCGCCGTCGTGTTCGGCCAGACAATATATGCACCCACCATATCCCAGCCACGATTATCCCATAGGTAGGTGTCGGTCGGCCAGGTTGCCGTGTACCTTGCCGCCCCGCACCGATTTCATCCCGTTCAGAGCGTCCTTCGGGATACGCAGTCAACGGCGCGGTCACCCCTTCCTTCTCCATCCCCTTGGCTGTCGGTCGCAGCACATACTGCTCGGTCAACTTCGAGGTGTGGGTCGTGGTGACTCAGCTCCGGGATGGAATAAATGTAGTTATATTCCACCAGCTCCACCGTCAGGTCGCCCTGGAGCTCCTCCTTCACCTGCTCCAGGTCCTGGCCTTCGCCCACCTGCACCAGGGCTGCCCCGGAGGGATCCACTTTCAACGCCTTGCACCCCGTGGTTTTCCTCAATCGCCCGGGTCATTTCGCCGTATTCCAACGCCTGCGCCCCGGGTTTATACACCACTACAAGTTCCCCCGGCATGTAATCCCCGGCGGGTTTATCCCCGTTGCTGTTCTGCGCCTGCGCAGGCTGGCTGACCACGAAGAACGAAACCAGCATTACCAGCGCGATTGTGATATTCAACACCTTATACATTTTCATAATGAACTCCTCTCATGTAAAAATGGGTTTTTTGGAATCACGATTCCGGTTACTGATTAATATTTTTTCGCATTTTCAGTTGGTAGATGGCTGCCTTTCCGCAATGGAAAATCCAAACCTGACCCGGGAATAGCTCGGGTGTTGGATTTTCTGTGCTGGTTGGTTGGGTTCGTTGAAATTTCTCCCCCTGGAAAATATGCTGATTACAGTATCGCAATTTTGGTGCGGGATGTCAATCTTTCTGTATGTTTTAAACGAAATTTGTAAAGTGGCTGTAAGGTTAACATGGGTCCGATCGAGGATCAACTGTTATGGTTTTCATCAATTCTCGCCATTAATCCAAAAAAAGCTGCGGGTTGCCCCGCAGCTCCAGATGAGAAGAACCAAGTAATTTCTTACTTAGCCCGGTGGAATGTTACATTGGATCGTCCGGACCCCATATAGGGCACAAAAGACCCATCACCGCAGTCGTTATAATAATTGTAAATAGAAACTGCACCTGAGATACCGCTGTAAATGGTGAACGGATGCCAGTTCTCTGTATTGCAGGCACCTCCAGGAGATTGAACATCCATCGCATTGAATCCTTTGATCACCCCATCCTTCCAGATGTAAACCCATGGAACATCATAAATTCCCATCACCGGAATATCAGGCGTACCAGCATTCTCATCATGGTCGATCATTTGACCGTAATCCGTAATGATCACATCGTACCACCCCGGGTAATAGGGCAGTGCGGTGTTCGCAGCCAATGGGGCGTGCGCCAGGCGCGAACTGATGGACGTATCCTCGAATGGATATGCGTTCATCCCATCGTTTTTCCAGCGCGCGAATGGGAACCCGGTCATCGCTCCTGACGGATCTCCTTCCAGGTAGCCGTAATCCCTGCCTTTCCCTCCCGGAGCAGCGTATCCCCCGACTATAAATGGGGCGGGTTGGGAAATATCCATTGGGTTGGGAGCCTCAGGGATCCAAACATACTGATCGAGATCGAAACTAACTGGCACGGTCCAGGTTCCATCATCGTTGAAGTCCCATGTATATCGCCACCAGCCGGGAACTATATCGAAATTCTTGGAAAGCTGCGGAACTGCTGTTCGGCCTTCATATACCCATCCTCCTCTGTATGTCCAACAGTAATTCTGCTGGTAGGCACTTTGAAAACCGCTGGTAAACCCGCTTTTATTGATCTTGGTAGTGCAATTATCCAGAAGCGGGAGGTTGATGATATCCGTGTTCGGGGTATATTCCGTATAGATACGGCTTGGGTCGAGTTCGTAGGGATCTGCCTTGTAGATGTAGGGAGTAATCACAGCACTTCCTTGAGCGGAGGTGCCTTTATATATTGTGACTGTCGCACCATTCAAAGGTAGTGTCGTTGTAGCATCGTACGCGCTAATGGTTGCCCCGCCTCGATCCAGTTGCCCGGCCACATTGACTATGACTGTATTGGGTAGATCAGGAGAAGGTTGGGCAGGCATTTCAGCCGGCCAGCAGGTCCCGTCATCCGCGTAGATCCAATTTGGGCTGAGATCAGGATTCTTTAGATCGCCAGCGATTTGCATGTTGGTTTCAGTTGGTTTATACCCCCATCGCGCGGGCTGCGGTGGCTGCCACGAATGGTGTTGCCATCGATGTGCCGCTCAATGTGGCATATCGGGTGGGTACCCCATAAGTAGTGTTCATATAGAAAGGTTTGTCCCAGGGAGTGGTGGAAAGGATATCCGTCCCTGGCGCTACCACTGAGATCCAGTCACCGTAATTAGAGTAATCCGCCTTACACCTGTAATTATTATATTCGTCCCAGGTATCAGGGGTGCCATCCGGATCTGTCCACATCCCAGACGCGGCCACTGCCAGCACTTTATCGGGGAATGTTGTTGAGAGCGCAGCCGGGTAGGCAGACGTCAAATCATTCGTGTTGTTATTTCCAGCGGCAGCAACTACAAGTTTGTTCTTAATGTTCACTGCATAGCCAACCGCATTTTCGAATCATGATGGAATGCGGTCCGCCCAGGCTAAGGTTAAGGATCTTCACATCGGTGCGGTTCGCGCAGAAGTTGATCCCGGATGCGATATCATAGCTGGTGCCCCAGCCCTGCGCGCCAAGCACCTTCACCGCCACCACCTTGGCATTGGAAGCCCCCGCCATGCCTTTGGCGTTATTTTGCACAGCGGTGATGATGCCCGCCACGTGCGTGCCGTGTCCAAAATCGTCCATCGGGTCTGCGTCACCATTGACGAAATCATAACCCTTGACGATCCTGCCCGTCAGGTCCGGATGTAAATAATCTACGCCCGTATCCAGCACACATACCCCCGCGCTGGCGGTTGTGTTCGGCCAGACAATATCCGCCCCCACCCAGGACCAACCCTGGTTAAGCCATAAGTAGGGATCTGTTGGGTAAGTAGCTTGCACTCTCCCGCTGCGAACCGATTTCATCCCCCTCAAGGCATCCTGTGGGATAGCGGTCAAGGGAGCGGTTATCCCTTCCTTTTCCAATCCCTTGGCGGTTAGCCGCAGTACGAAATCCTTGGTCAACTTTGGGCTATTTGTAGGGACCAGATCCGGGATGGAAGTAAATGTAGTTATATTCCACCAGCTCCACGGAAGGATCGGCCTGCAGCTCGTCCTTCACTTCGTCCAGGCTGCGGCTTTCATCCACCGCAACCAGGGCTGCCCCAGAAGGGCTAACCTTCATGGTTCTCACCCCGTGGTCGGCTTCGAGTGTCCTGGATAATGCTGTGTAATCCAATGCCTGCACTCCAGGTTCATAAACTACCACCAGTTCCCCGGGCATATAATCCCCGGCGGGTTTTTCACCGTTGCTGTTCTGCGCCTGGGCAGGCTGGCTGACCACGAAGAACGAAACTAGCATCACCAGCGCCACGGTGAGATTGATCCATTTGTAGACCTTCATGATTTCCTCCTGTGAGATTTTTTCAGCACCGCATTCAACGCAAGACCTCGGTTTTACCTCTCCCTTTGCCGGAACGATTGAAGAGCAGATCCGTAGATTGAGGCGTTCTCTTGAGTCCTGTCCCTCCTATTCCCGGGTTGAGATTAGTTAAGAAATGATTCCCCGAACGGCGAAATAAAATTCCAGTCGTTTCCCAATTGGAAACGGTTATAGGTATGAGCGTGCAAGCCTCTTCCGACCATATCCTCCCTTGTGGAGGCGGATGTCCGTCTCCAAGACCCATTATACGGCTCGGATTTTGCGGTTTCAACCCCCCCAACCTTAAAACATCCCGGATTCGGGGAAATTTAAGGGAATAAAAACGACCGCGGGCTGGTTTGATCCCGCGGTCATTCTGATTATTGAGAGCTTTTCTAATTTAGCCTTTTATCGTCTCACCTGTTTACGTACCGGTTTATTGGATGCGGTCCATCTGGGAATAATGCAGGCGGCTCCTCATGATCGATTGCATCAGGATGGCTTTCATCTGCTGCGATCTTTCATTACCCTCATCCCGAAACATCGTGGCATCTGCCAGTAAATCCGCTCGGGAGGGCATGTCTGTACTGGCACTGGCTACCATCACATTTGACGGTGTCGCAGACGAAGTAGAAATTACTACATCATCTATATACAGATCGCTCCAATAATTATAATCACCTATCGTATCAAATTCCAAATTAATGGTTTGGCCAGCATAGGCACTTAAACTGATCACCTGGTGCGCCCATCCATTTGTATTTCGACTGTAACAAAGGTCGAAAAACTTGACCAAGGTAGTGTTAATAAAAACGGCTGCTCCATCATACCCACACGCAGCAGTGGATTCAATATGGTACCAGAAGTGTAAATACTTCAAACCGTAGGTCATATTTACATTCGATTGACCCAACCACGCACCTCCGTAATCACTTAATGGGTCTTCTATGTAACCTGATTTTGAACCACTATGGGCATAACCTGTAACATAATAAGCACTAGGTGACCCGTACCAATTCATTCCCACCACCTCAAATCCCCCGTTCTTGACCGCCGGAGGCAGGATCTCGAGGGTTCGGTACCCGCTCCAGGCTCCCCAGTTGCCCGCGGCATCCCGCGATTTCACATGCCAGTACCAGGTGCCTACGCCCATGCTCGTTGGGAGGAAGGTGCGCGTGGTGAGGGTGCCGGAGGTGAATTCCGGGCTGACGAAAATCCAGGTTGTTATCATATTCAAACATATAGGCATTGGCACCGGTGGCGGCTGCCCAGCTGAAGGTGGGGGTAAAGTAGATACCCGGGGCAAAGTTCGCCGGGGCGCTCAGGGCCGGGGCTGGCGGCACCACGGTATCCACGGTGAAGGAGCGCGTGGAGGACCATGCCCCCGGCACATCCAGGAAGTTCACCGCCCGCACCTTCCAGTATTTCACCCCGTCCGGCAGTGGCGGTTTCCAATTCTTCGAGGTACTTGTCAACCCCGTGTAGATCACATCCACCGGCGCGGTGAACCCCGATTGACTGTCCACCCAGACTTCGTACGTCACCGGATTCGCACCAGTCACCGCGTTCCAGCTCAGCAGCGGGGTTGGATCATTCGTCGGACGTCCCGCTCGCGGGTGAGAGCAGCACCGGTGCCGGAAGCAGCGGCGGCGTCACCGTGAACTGGTTCGCCGGGGTGTATGGCACCCCAGTCACCGGCGGGAGTATATACCATCATCCGCCAGTAGTATTTCCCGTATGCCAGCGGTACCGAATGCGTGAAGCTCGTCGAGGGCGGCCTCGTCATACCGAACACCGTTGAGGTGAAGTCCGGGTTATCGTCCACCTCTATCATGGTATAGTGTCGCTCCCGGGACGGCTACCCAACTGAAGGTCGGCTTTCGTGTTCGTCGTGTAGCTGCCGTTTGCGGGCGCTTCAGGATGGTCACGTTGAACCAGCGCGTGTCTGACCACTCCTCCGATTCATTCCCGGCCGCGTCCTTCGCCCGCACCCGCCAGTAGACCTTCCCGAATGGCAGCGCCTGCGCCGTGCGTCAGCTTGTAGGAGGTCGTCGTTTTGAGCCCGCTTTCTCCCAGCGGCGTACCAAAATCAGGCGCATCGTCCCACTGGAATATGATAATACTTCGCCCCTGTCACGGCTTTTACCGCCAGTGTTGGAACGGTGGTCAGAACCGCGGCTCCATTCAGCGGGGTGGAGAGCAGCGGTTTCGGGGGGGTATGGTATCGACCGTGAGAGTACCGAACGGAAGACCACGCCCCCGGCACACCCAGGTAGTTGATCGCCCGCACCTTCCAGTAGTACTTCCCGTCCGGCAGCGCCGTCAGGGGAATGGCGGATCGTGCCAAACAGGTCACTGACCACCGCATCCACCGGCGCGGTGAACCCCGATTGCCTGTCCACCCATAGCTCGTACGTTACTGCGCACCATCGACCACCGGGTTCCAGCTAAAATGTGGCGTGGTAGTTGGTATAGCTTCCGTTCGCCGGGGAATCCAGCACCGGCGCCGGAAGCAGCGGCGGCGTTACCGTGAACTGGTTCGCCGGGGTCCAATCCCCCCATCCGCCGGGGGAAGTTCCACCTGCATCCGCCAGTAGTATTTCCCAAATGCCAGCGGCGTCAGGTGGGTGTAACTGGTCGAGGGCGGCCGGATCACATCGATCAGTCGAAGAAAGTCTATGTCCATCATCCACCTGGAGCTGGTATTGCAGCGCTCCCGCGGCTGCCGTCCAACTGAAGGGTGGCTTCGTGGTTCGTGGTGTAGCTCCCGTTCGCGGGGGCTTTCAGAATGGTCACGTTGAACCAGCGCGGATCGGACCAGCCGGATTCGTTCCCGGCAGCGTCCTTCGCCTGCGCCCGCCAGTAGACCTTCCCAAAGGGCAGCGCCTGCGCTGTGGGTAGTGTGTAGGAGGTGGTCGTCCGGTACCCGCTGTTCGTGGCGCTGCTGAAATCGGACGCGTTGTCCCATTGGAAATCATAGAATTTCGCACCCGTCACTGTTTTGACCGAGAGAGCGGGGGTGGATGTAGTTATACCCGCACCGTCGCAGGGTTAAGAGGTACGGGTTTCGTGGGAGGGCTGTAGTCCACCGTGAACGGGCGGGCAGCCGACCAGGCACCCTGGTGTTCAAATTTGATGGATCGAACGCGCCAGTAGAGCTGCCGTCCGGAAGCCGCAGATGTCATAGTGAGAGCTCGTCAGCGATGCGCAATATAACTATCCAGCGGCGTTGTGAATGTGTTCGCGTCATCTATTTGGATCTCATATTTGTCCTCGCCGCCCCGCGTTCCATTGGAAGTCAATGGTTGCGGACTTCGAGAGAAATACCGCTCACAGGAGATACAAGAGCGGGGGCAGGGGCAAGTACAAATCCTGAACCATATTTCACCCAGGAGGTGCCTTCGCCCACGCGGGAGGTATTCCATTTGATGTGCATATAGCCGCCATCACCCCAGCCGGAACCCCAGCTATTGCGCAGAGTCCAGGTCTGGGTACTGTCATTCCAACCGGTCAGGATGATCTGGTGATTCGTCCCGCCGTAACAGGTGCTGTAGGGCTCATCGGTAGAATAGATTCCTCCGGAGTAAGTATTCCAGCCATCACCGGCACAAACACCCGCGGTGATCGGGTCCGTAGGTCCAGATGGCAGCTTTGATCTGGTCGACGGTCGGCATGGTGAATTCATTGGTTGTAATGAAATTTCCAGCCGCTCAGTTTATAGGGATGATTGAACGCGACTGTGCAGGAACCATGTCGTGGCGGAGTAAGGAAAATCAGATTCCAGAACTGCACCGACCACGGTTTGGCTTTTCCCGAGGGTATTGTAATGATAGGCATGGGCGGTTAGTCCGCCATTATCGCAATTCCAGCTATTTTTATTGCAGGAGACGATGAATTGTTCGGAGAGGTCGGTAAGCGGTCCACCGGCGATCTTGATCGCGGATTCCATCACCCCCACGGTCCCGAAGGCGAAGCAGGATCCGCAGGCAGCCTGATTCCGCATATCAGGTACGATGCCGTAATTCCGCCAGTCGAAGGAGGTGGGCAGCGGTTCGGACAAGGCCGGTGAGCTGATCTAGCGGGTTTTCCTCAAGATTTTCTTCGGGGGATCTGAGTCTCCTCGATCTGAAGTTAGCGCTGCCGATTCGACGACCGGATCGGTGACATCCACCACGGGGGTGAATTCAGGAAGGTTGATAGTTCAGAGATGCGTAGGTATTGATCTCTTTTTCAAATGGCCGGTTATACCGCACCGCCAGGCTGGCTGCGCCATCCTCCGCAGAAGCAACGCTCATGCTCAGGAAAGCAGAGGCACCCAGTCCAGGGGTACGCTGCGTGATCGTGGGGTCCCCATCCTGGGAAAGCGTGGGGGTGGTTCCGGCTTCGTCGAGCGTCCAGGTGAAGCCGGTGGCAGGGCGGGTTTCCAGGTTCACGGTCATCGCCTGGGCTTGCTGAACTGGGGAGATGATATTGAGGGCGATCTGCCCCCCCAGGAAGCTGACCACGGGGGAAATATCTTCGAAGATCGCCTGCCGCATCTGGTCCAGGCTCTCTGTTCCGGATAGTTTCAGGGTTCCATCCCCGACCTCGTAGGCAACGTTGTTTTGGGTCAGTTTGGTGAACGCGTCAAATTCCGCCGAGCCGAGCGCGTCGAGTTGTTCCTGGGTGACTTTTATGGTCAGGTCCCAGGAAAACGAGTCCGGGGCGGTCACCGTGGGGGCGGCAGGCGGCGGTTCTGCGGGAGCCTGGGTGGGCTCCTGAGTGGGTTCCGCCGGGGCTGCATCCTCGGCGTGGACGGGGCTGGGCGCCTGGGCGGGGAAAGCAAAAACCCCCAAAACCAGGATCAAAACCACAAAGATCGAATAAGCGCGCTGTACGGTTTTCATGCGATTCCTCCCAAGGGTTTCATCTGTTCATATGAGAAAAGATAATTGCCGCTTCTGGGGGATGATTTTCCCCCAGAATTACCATCCTGAACATAATAGCAAAACCCGCTCGACTATACAAGTATCATTTGATACATCTGGGAATCTGAAAAGTAACTGTAAGGTGAATTTAACAAAAACCGGGGCTCCTCGCGGCGCCCCGGTAATTCTCAATCAACCATTCAACTCCTCAACCTACCGCACAAACCAGACCTGCCCCCAGGTGGTCGGGTTCATCAACTGGCGGTAGGGGGTGGAGCACATCATCGTCTGCTGGGCGTTCACGCTGGGGTCGTCGTTATCGTTGACGCACAGGGTGAAGCCGCTGTACATGCCCAGGTAGGGATGGGGAAACCCAAAGATGCTCCAGGGGATGGCGATCTCCATCCGGTACATCCCATCGCCCCCGGTGGAGACCACGTTCACCTGGGTCTTGGTTCCGCCAATGGAGCGCGGCATGTAGAGAGTGGCTTCGGTGGGCGCACCAATTGACCCCAGCCCGGGCGAGAAGCCCATCTGGAAGTCGTCGATGTTCATGTTGGTATCGTAGAAATCGCCGAAGAGGTTGGTATCCAGCTGCAGCTCCACCCCATCGCCCTGCCACATCTCCGAGCCGCTGGCGTTCTGCACGTACTTGTCATCGTGCACCTTGACCCCGATGTAGAAGTTGTTGAAGTCCCAGCCCGAGGGCATAGGAGGCGCTGAGGTCACTTGTGCCCTCCCAGTTGCTCTTGCCAAAGACCACGTAATCCACCCCGTACTGGGTGGCGTTGCCCACCCAATCGCCCCAGTTGCCGTCCATCACCGGGGCCGTGCCGAGCAGCCAGGCATTGGATTGCGGTCCCGGGCGGCTGGGCAGGGTGGCAGTGATGGTGGGCGTAGGCGTGGGAGGCTCGGGGGTGCTGGTGGGCGCCTCGGTTGGCGTGGAGGAAGCCGCCGCGGTGGGCGGCACAAGCGTGGGAACAGCTCCCGGCGGCGTGGAGGTGGAAACGGGCGGCAGGAAGAGCGCTGTGAGGGTCAGATCCGGCGTTGGCGCTGACTCCGCCCCCGCCCGGGGCAAGGGGGAAGTTGCAGCCAGCCAGGATGGCTCCCAGCAGCAAAAAGGGTAGGATGGTGAACGCGGTACGTTTGATCATGGCAGCCTCCTGCAAATAGGACGATTTATCTGGGAAAAAGGTTGCAATTAATGCGCCAGCGCGAACAGGCTGAGACTTTCAATGTGATAGGTCTGCGGGAACATATCAATGGGGCGCGCGCTCAACAGGCTATACCCGGAAGCGATCAGGATCTTTGCATCTCTGGCCAGGGTGGCCGGGTCGCAGGAGATATAGGCAATCCGCTCCGGTTTCATTTTGAGGATGGGTTCCATGGCTTTCTTCTCGATCCCCGCCCTGGGAGGATCCACCACGATGATATCCGCCTTGGCTTCGAGGGTAGGTAATATGCTTCCCGCCGCGCCAATATAGAGCTCCACATTGTCGAATTCGTCCAAATTCTCGGCATAATCCTCGCAGGCCGAGATGTTCACCTCCACGCCGATCACCCTGCCCGCGATCGGCGCAAGGAAACGGCTGAAGAGCCCCACCCCGCAGTAGAGGTCCATCACCGTCTCGGTGCCCTGCAGCGGGAGCGCATCCAGCAGCCAATCCACCATTCGTTCCGCCTGGGGGAGGTTGACCTGGAAGAAGGAATCCGCCGAGACGAGAAACTGCTGATCTTTCACCTCCAGCATCAGGTGGTCCTCGCCCGCCAGGGTCACCGCCTCGGCTACGCCCTGGCTGACCACCGAGATGGGCAGCGATATCTCCACCTCTGGCGTTTCGCCGGAGTCGGTCTCGAGCACCAGCAGCACATCGCCATCCCTGCCCGCGCGCAGTTGGATGCGTTCCAAACCCGGCTGAGGTTCGAACTCAAGCAGCGGCCAGATCTCGTTGATGGCTCCCTCGGGCAGATGGCACTCGCGGATGGGCACCACCCGGTGCGAACCGGCTGCCTGGTAGCCGGGTTTCCCTTCCCGATCCAGGTGGAACTGCACGGCATTGCGGTAATTCCACTCCAGCGGGGAGGGGCTGCAATCCCCGACAGGCGGGTCGCCAACCCCGCCCAGGCGGGTGAGCTGCTCGCGCAGGATATTTCGCTTGGTTTCCAACTGCAGTGGGTAGGGCATCATCTGGTAGTGGCAGCCACCGCACTCGCCAAAGTGAGGGCAGCGCGGTTTGATCCGTTCCGGGCTGGGTTGAAGAAGCTCCGCCAGCCGCCCGCGGGCGAATCCCTGCTTCTCTTCCAGCACCTCCACCCGGGCGATCTCGCCCGGCAGGGCGAAGGGGACAAAGATGGTCCTGCCATCCGGCAGGCGGCCAAGCGTTTCACCGCCATAACCGAATTTGAGGAATTCCACCTTCACGTATCTATCCATCTATCCAGTGTACCTGATGCAGAAGGGTTTGTCATCCATCTGCTAAAATCAGGGCGAAGGGAACGCCATGAAGAACATCCCCATTTTGATCCTGCTTGCCATCCTTGCCGCCGCCTGCTCCCCGGCCATTCCAGCCGGGGAATATCACTCGGTGCTTATTCCCACCTATGATCCAAACGCGCCAACCCCCACCCCTCACGCTTCCATCCCTACGCCCGTGCCCCAAGTCACCGAGGTATTGGATGCCCCCTGGCCCCTGCCGCATACGGAAGATTTCAGCGATCCTGATTCTGGCTGGGAGATCGGCACCTGGGATACCGGCACCGTCTATATCACGGATGGCAAATACGAGGTTACCTCCCTCGGCAATTCCTACTTCATGTGGGGCGAGCCATACATGACCTTTGGGGATATTGAGATGGATGTGGATGCCGCCCAGGTGCAGGGTACCGCGGCGGATAGCGGCTACGGCTTTTTTTGCCGGCGCAACCTGCAGGGGGATAACGGCATGGGGTACGCCCTGCTCGTCTCGGGAGATGGCTACTACAGCATCCAGAAATCCACCGGCGGCAATTACGATTTTCTGCTGGATTGGACGGAGTCGGATGCGATAAAAAATTCCCCGGAGGTGAACCACCTCAAAGCCGAATGCGTGGGGGATACCATCCGGCTCTACGCCAACGGCACGCTCCTCGCCGAGGTGACCGATCCGGATTTTGCATCCGGGGATATCGGCCTGGTGGCGATCAGTTTCAGCAGCGAACCGGTGACGGTGGAGTTTGACAATTTGGTGGTCAGCGCGCCGTAAGGTTTGTCATTGCGAGGAGCGTTTTTGCGACGACGCAATCTCATATGAAATGCAATCCGAAGATTTAATTCATCAAAACAATTATTTGTTGTGCGATTGCTTCTGAATCCTGCGGATTCCTCGCAATGACGGAATAACAAGAGAGCGGGCTCCAACTCAACATTTTTTGCGAGGAGCGCCGGCGGCGACCGGCGCGACGCGGCAATCTGATCGACGACATCCTGGATAGTTACGGCAACGAGCGGGAGCACCTTCCCACTCCACTACCCTTGGACTCACAAATCACACCCTCAGGTATAATTCGCCGTTATTAACCCCGCACAAAGCAGCCGAATAAAGGAACAATTTCAATGCTCGGAACCATCATCAACTTCTTTGCCATCATCATCGGCGCCCTGATCGGCGTATTCTTTGGTTCGCGCCTGCCCCAAAAGCTGAAGGATACCGTCATGGCTGCCATGGGTTTGTTCATCGTCGCCATCGGGGTGCAGATGTTCCTCAAGACCGAAAACGGGCTCATCGTCCTGGGCGCGGTTGTCATCGGCGCCATCCTGGGGGAATGGTGGCGGATCGAAGACCGCCTGATGACGCTTGGCGCCTGGCTGGAAAAGAAGTTCACCCGCGGCTCGGAGGGCAGCTCCAGCCGTTTTGTGCGCGCCTTCCTGGCAACCACGGTGCTGTTTTGCACCGGTCCCATGGCAGTGCTCGGTTCCATCAGCGATGGCCTGCAGGGGGATTCGCTCACCCTGATCATTAAATCCGTGATGGATGGTATCGCCTCCATCGCCTTCGCCTCCACCATGGGCATCGGGGTGGCCTTCTCCGCCCTGCCGGTCCTGGTCTACCAGGGCACCATCAGCCTGCTAGCCGGGCAGCTGGATGCCATCGTCACCACTAGCATGATGAATGAAATGACCGCCACCGGCGGTGTGCTGCTGATGGGCATCGGCGTGAGCGGCGTTCTCGAAATAAAAAAGATCCGCATCGGGAATTTATTGCCGGCGCTGTTGATCGCTCCGCTCATTGTGTATGTGATGAGCTTGTTTTAGGAGCCCGGTGGGAGTTTGTTCATGCCTAAAAGAGAAAAAAAAGGCGGGCATGAGCCCGCCCTACAAAATTTTTCGTGTATTTCGTGTCTTTCGTGGTGATCACACATCCAGGTTCCGCACCGCCTTGGCGTGCGTCTGGATGAACTTCGTCCGTGGCGGCACCGCATCACCCATGAGCATATCAAACGTGCGGTCCGCTTCGGCCGCATCGTCAATATTCACCAGCAGCAAAGTTCGGTTCTCGGGGTTCATGGTGGTCTCCCAGAGCTGCTCGGGGTTCATCTCGCCCAGACCCTTGTAGCGGCTGATCTCGGCTTTTTCGGCAGATGCGCCCATCTCCTTCAGCACCCGCTCCTTGTCATCATCCGTGTAGGCATACTGGATCTTCTGCTTGTGCTGGATGCGGTATAGCGGAGGCTGGGCGATGAACATATGCCCCTTTTCGATGAGCGGCTGCATATAACGGAAGAAGAAAGTTAAAAGAAGCGTGCGGATGTGCGAACCATCCACGTCTGCATCGCTCATCAGGATGATGCGCCCGTAGCGCAGGTTATCCACGTCAAAGTTATCGCCGATGCCAGTGCCCAGGGCGGAAATGAGCGCGCGGATCTCCTCGTTGCCCAGCATTTTATCCAGGCGGGCGCGCTCGGTGTTGAGGATCTTGCCTTTGAGCGGCAGGATGGCCTGAAAGTGCCTGTCGCGCCCCTGCTTGGCAGAGCCGCCTGCGGATTCACCCTCCACAATATAAAGCTCGGTGCGCTGCGGGTCGCGCTCCGAACAATCCGCCAGTTTCCCGGGCAGGGTCAGGCTCTCCAGCGCGGATTTACGGATCACCAGGTCGCGCGCCTTGCGGGCGGCATCCCGGGCGCGGGCGCTGGTGAGGCACTTCTGCACGATGGCGCGCGCCGCCTGCGGGTTCTCATCCAGGAAGGCGCTGAAAGCCTCGCCCACCACCTGCTGGACAAAGGTCTGCACCTCGGGGTTCATCAGCTTCACCTTCGTCTGGCTTTCGAACTGCGGGTCGGGGTGCTTGATGCTCACAATGGCAGTCATACCCTCGCGGGTGTCATCGCCGGTGAAGTTGGTATCGGCTTCCTTCAGCAGGCTGGTGCGCCTTGCGTAATCGTTGATCAAACGGGTGACGGCGATGCGCAGCCCGGTGAGGTGCGTGCCGCCATCGATGGTATTGATGGTGTTGGCAAAGGAATAAACCGATTCCGAGTAGGCGTCGGTGTATTGCACCGCCACCTCGATGCCCACGTGCTCGATCTCCTTTTCCACGTAAAAGACCGGGTGCAGTGTTTCGCGGTTGCGGTTGAGATAACGCACAAAAGAGTTGATCCCGCCCTCGAAATAAAAGCTCATCTCGTGCTGCGGGGTGCGCTCATCGATCAGCTTGATCAGAACCTGGCGGGTGACGAAAGCCATCTCGCGGAAGCGCGCGGTGAGCGTTTCGAACTTGAAATCCAAGTCGCCCTTGAAGATCTCCGGGTCGAAACGGAAGGTGGTGACCGTGCCAGTTTCTTTTCGGCTGGATTTGCCGATCATCGTGACTGCGCCCTGCGGGATGCCGCGCTCGTAGCGCTGCATATACTCGTTGCCGTCGCGGTGCACATGCACCTCGCACCAGGAGGAAAGCGCATTCACAGCCGAGACCCCCACCCCGTGCAGCCCACCCGAAACCTTGTAGGAGCCGCCGCCGAACTTACCCCCCGCGTGCAGGGTGGTCATCACCACCTCGAGGGCGCTCTTTTTCTTTTCGGGGTGCATATCCACCGGAATACCGCGCCCGTTATCTTCCACGGTCACGGAGCTATCCGCATGGATGGTGACGACGATCTGGTTGCACACACCTGCCAGGGCTTCATCAATGGAGTTATCCACCACTTCGTAAACCAAATGGTGCAGCGCCTTCAGGTCTGTGCCGCCCACATACATGCCCGGGCGGCGGCGGACGGCTTCCAGGCCTTCCAGCACCTGGATATCCTTGGCTGCGTAACTCGTGTTTTCAGGTCCCATCAATCCCACAATTTCCTCCAGCCCGCAATCGCGGGTGAAATTCGTTAATTATGCGGCGGCGATCGTTTCCGGCGGGCTGGTGCGGATGTGCATCCAGCGTAGTCCGGCAAGATAATAGATGAACATGGAGGTGATCAACGCCGTGCTGATAAACGCGTGTCCGCTGATACTCACCAGCATTAACCAGGAATTTGCCGGGGCGTTCATCCAGAGCAGGTCCAGGATCACCTCAATTAAGACAGCAAGCAGGACGAAAAGACCCGTACCGCGCAAATAACCCCGCACCAGGCGGAACGCTACCGCGATCGAAGGCATCACCTTCTGGCTTGCGGTAAAAATTCCGAAAGGTGAAAAAACAAGCGGCATCAGGAACCAAAGCACCAGGAAGAACCCCACCATGAAAACGATCTGCCCGGCTGCAGGGTTCAGCAAAGTCGCCATCCCGAGCATCAAGCTCACCGGGATGCCAACGACCAGGATCACCGCGTAGAACAGCAGGGTGAAGATAAGAACCTGTCCGAGCGGGGTTGTCGGACGTGATTCAATGGAACCAGGCACTGTGTTGCCAGCCGCCTTTGCCAGCGTGGAAAAATAAAGGCTACCCAGCAGCACGCCTACCAAAGTGAGCCCAATCCAGGTCAGCAGAGCCGCCTGGGCGCTGGGTACCTGATATACCATCGGTATGCCCAGCGGGTTCACCAAAGGACTGGCCATGGCCATCAGGCTGGGGATACCGATCGGGTAGGATCGAAGAGCGGTCATCAGGTTGCTGCCGGCCAGCATCGCCTTGGTGAGATCAGTTGCCGCCTGGAAATTGGTCGGCAGGGATGAACCGGCAGAACGGGCCATATCGGCAGCCGCCTGGGAAAAAAGCGGAGAAAATAGATCCTTCAGGCTCAAATGCGGTCCGAACCAGAGGAAAAGGTCCAGCAGCAGCGGCGGGAGGATCAACCAAACCCGCGATGCAACGGCGTTGAACCCCTTGATAAAGGTGCCAAAGATCGGCGGCGGCGTTTCAGTTCGCACTTTGGGGAGAGTATCCATACAGCCTTGTATTTTACCATAGGCACCCTTTCTCCTGCCGGCGGGGGAGCAGGGCGGAAGCGCTTTGAATCCTTGGTAAAATGACTATATGGAAGCGCATCGCCACCTGCCGGATGCCGACCGCCTGAGCATCGTTTCAGGGATGGTGCTGCTATCCTACGCGCTGGCGTCTTTCATTAAACTGCCATCTCAGGCGATCAGCATTCAATTGCCGGCATTCCTGCTACAACTGCCAGTTTCCATAAACTCCCTGGTGGGACTCGCAACGGCTGCCCTGGCTGCCTCCGGAGCCCAATGGCTGTTGAGCGCACACCCTGGTTTCACCCCGCGTGCATCGATACCGCACCTCTTCCTGCCAGCCCTCACCGCCATGATCATCGGGCTGCCGCTCAGTACACTGCAGGCCAGCCCCTATTGGTGGGTGGTCTTCGCCTTGGGCGGGTTGCTTTTTGTGATGGTTATTGCCTCGGAATACATCGCGCTGGATGACCAGGATAACCGCCATGCGGTGGCCGCCATTACACTTACTGCGGTTTCGTGGGTGCTCTTCCTCATCGTCGCCATTTCTGTCAATGCAGCCGGCATGCGCTTTTATATGGTGCTGGCCATCCTCTCACCCACAGTTTTTTTGGTGAGCCTGCGCAGCCTCCATTTCCGCCTGGGTGGAGACTGGAATTATTCCTGGGCGGCTGCAATCGCTGTCATCATCTCCCAGTTGGCACTCGGGCTGCATTACCTGCCAATTTCGCCCTTGAGCTACGGGCTGGCATTGCTCGGCGCGGCTTATGCTCTCACCAGCGTTGCCGGGTCTGTCATCCAGCGGCGTCCCGGAAGGACCCTCTGGGTGGAGCCGGGGCTGATCGGTGGCGTGATGCTCTTGCTCGCATTCCTCTTCAGGTGATCCATGCTCGAAAAACTGATCCTTACCGATGACCTGGTGGTACAGGTGGGCGGGCATGCCCGAACCTGCCTTCCACAGGAAGCCTGCGGCCTTCTGGCCGGGAACGGGGTGCACGCTACGACCTTTTTGCCCGTGAAGAATGAACTGGGCAGCCCGACCGCATTCCGCATGGATGCCCAGGAACAATTGAATGCCTTTTTGTGGATGGAGGAACAAGCCCTGGATCTGCTGGCGGTCTTTCACAGCCATCCGCACGGACCGCAAACCCCTTCAGCCACCGATATTAGCGAATTCTATACGCCTGGCACCGCGTGCCTCATCTGGACGCCATCCTCCTTGCGGGCATTCCATATTACAGAGAACGGCTTCACCGAGCTCCCGCTTACAATGGCTGAGGGCAGCAACTGAATCCCCCTTGTTGTGTTAAACTTGTGTGGATATTCCTGCGATGAACTTCCTTAACCTTTTTATTGTTTTGCTTCTTTCGTATCTGGTAGGTTCCATCCCCTTCGGGCTGATCATTGTGCGGACCTTCACCGGCAAGGATGTGCGTGATGTGGGCAGCGGGCGCACCGGCGGAACCAATGCCATGCGCGCGGCGGGGTTGTTCGCCGGCATCCTCACCGCCCTTGGCGATATCCTCAAAGGTCTGGTAGCCGGGTGGTTGGCGGATGTCCTTTTACCCGGGCAGCCCGTGGTTAAAGTGGTAGCCGTACTATTGGCCATCGCAGGTCATAATTACTCGATCTTCCTGATCAAACGCAATAACGCTGGCAGGCTTGCCCTAGAAGGCGGTGCTGGCGGAGCCACAGCCTTTGGTGGAGCGGTGGCGCTCTGGCCGCCTATTTGGATGTTTTTGCTGCCAGCGCTGGTGCTGGTCTACCTGCTCATTGGCTTCGCTTCTGTCATGACGCTTTCGGTTGGATTCTTTTGCATCGTAGTCTTTGCCATCACAGCATACATGGGGATCACTCCCCCAGTTTTTATACTATATGGTGTTGGCGCATTGATCCTGACCGCGATCGCGCTGCGGCCGAACCTCAAAAGACTTAAAAATGGCACCGAGCGCGCTGTTGGTCTGCGCCGGTACCTGGAAAAAAAGCGGGAGGCGAAGAACGCCTCCCGGAATGTACCTCATCCCCCAGCTCCGTAGATTCCTGCGGGCTAGATTTCCTCTAAAGGTTCCAATTCTCCACCCTCGGACGCAACCTGTTTGAACAGGAAGTTCACATTGCGGCGGTGAAGCTCCGGAGCCAGCCCTCCCAGCAGCACCCTGCTTTTACCACAGGATACCAGGTCGATCAGCTCCAGGGCCTCCTCGGGGTAGCGCTTACGAGCGGCGGCTTTGACCGCCTTTTTTAGCGCAGCCAGATAGGCCAGGTTGCTCTTCACCGCCTCGTCTATTTCACCCCGCAGGATGATATCGCCGTGACCCTGGATGATATTCTCGAGGCTCATTTTACCGATCCTGCGGATCGTGGCCGCCAGTTCCTCAGCGTCGCCGCTGACAATATATGGCAGCGGCATGAACGCGTCACCGGCGAAAAGCACACGGTCCTCCTCCACAAGCACCGAAATACCATCCTTTGAGTGCCCGGGCGTGCAATGCAACACCAGGTTCTTCTTGCCCACTCGCAGGGATAACGTCCCGTTGTCGAAGGTAAGATTGGGGAGAACCAGATCAATACTCTTATATCCTGGGTTCGTATGCTGCGCATTCTCCAGGGCTTTGGTGCCGTGGGAAGCCATCAGGTTCCGACAGTCCAGGTGGGAGATTATGGTCGCACCAGGGAAAAAACAGTTCCCCCAGCTATGATCAGCATGTGAATGGGTGTTGATCACATATCGCACGGGAATGCCCAAATCATCCTCCAGGAAATCGCGCATCTCGCGGGTCTCCTCGGGCAGCGCAAGAGTGTCGATCACCACCGCCCACTGGGGACCGGTGATCGCCCCGGCGGTCACCTGGGCATAAACCTCACTTTGAAACCAATAAACATTATCCGAAACGCGTTCTCGATGCATGCACACACCTAATTGGCTGGGATGCTGTGAGGATAGCACATCCGAGGTTAAAAGTCAAAAAAAGGGCATTCAAATCATGTTGAATGCCCTTTCTATATTGGAAAGAGGTTATAAGACTTTGGATAGGAAAGCTTTCGTTCGGGCGTGTTTTGGGTTCTCGAAAAGTACCTTCGGCGGGGCTTCCTCAATTATCTTGCCGCCGTCCATCAGGATGGCCCTGTCGGCAGCCGCCTTGGCGAAACCGATCTCGTGTGAGACGACCACCATGGTCATACCTTCCTTCGCCAGGGAAAGCATCACATCCAGCACCTCCTGGATCATTTCCGGGTCCAGGGCACTGGTGGGCTCGTCGAAGAGCATGATCTTGGGGTTCATCGCGAGCGCACGGGCAATGGCCACGCGCTGCTGCTGCCCGCCCGAAAGCTGCGGGGGGCGCATTTCAGCCTTTTCCGGGATGCCCACCTTTTCCAGGAGCTTCATTGAAACATCTCTGGCTTCTTTCTTGCTGCGGTGCCGGATGATGCGCTGCGCCAGGGAGATATTCTCCAAAACACTGAGATGCGGGAAGAGGTTGAACTGCTGAAAGACCATCCCCACCTCGGTGCGAACCAGGTTAATGTTTTTGGCGCCTTCCAGCGGAATACCATCCACGATGATACTGCCGGAATCAAATTCCTCCAGGCGGTTGATGCAGCGCAGCAGGGTGGACTTTCCCGATCCGGAGGGACCGATCACCACCACAACCTCGCCCTTTTTTACATCCAGGCTAACCCCCTGCAGAGCATGACATTCTCCAAAATGCTTGTGAATATTCTTGATTTGAATGATCGCTTCAGCCATGGCTCACCTCTCCGATTTCGTTCTGCGTTCAGTATAGGCCACCAAACGCGCCGAAAGCAGGGTCATCACCAAATAGACCAGGGCTACCATCGACCAGGTCTGCAGGGTGTTGAAGTGGATGGCGGAATATTCGCGACCTCGACGGGTCAGATCTGCCACCGCAACCACCGAAACCAATGAGGAATCTTTGAGCAGGGTGATGAATTCGTTTCCAATGGCTGGAAGGATCACGCGGAACGCCTGTGGAAGGATGATATGCCGCATCGCCTGGAAGTAAGTCAATCCCAGGCTGCGCGCGGCTTCCATCTGCCCCTTGGGAACGCTCTGGATACCCGCCCGTACCACCTCACTCATATAAGCGCCGTAGCCGATTGTGAGGCCAACGATTGCCATCACGATCGCGTTCGTCTGGTAATTCGAGAGGGTCTCGTTTCCAGTGACCCGGCCGATCTGCTGGATGAGCGCCGGCATGGCAAAGTACCAGAAGAGCAGCTGAACCAGTAAGGGGATGCCGCGAATAACCTCAACATACGTCGTTGCGATCCCCCGGATGACCTTGTTTCCGGATACCCTTCCCAACCCGCCAAATAATCCGACGAAAAGTACAAGGATAAAGGAAGTAACCGTCACATAGATCGTGACCCAGATGCCCTCTTTAAAGAATCGGAGCATGTTCAGGTAGGGATCCGGCTGGGTGATGACGAGAAAAACGATAATGAAAACCACCGCGAAGAAAAGGTACCAGCCAGAATCAATATGGCGTTTTACCTTGATCGGCGAGTTTTCCTTGATTTCACTTTTCTTTTGTTTTTTTGCCATTTCGTCCTTTCAGGGAATAAAAAAAATACCTGCGAGCTTCACCCGCAGGTATTTTTCTTCCATGATTTTATTGACCTGCCAGCCATTTTTGTTCGAGGGCGGTCACGGTGCCATCGGCAATGACAGCCTTGAGGCCAGCATTGACCTTATCAAGCAGATCAGTCTTGGTTTTGCAGAATGCAATAGCGTAGCTCTCATCAGTGAAGACCGATCCGGTTGTGGTCAGCATCTCCGGATTCTTACCGATATATGCCAGGGCGGTGGGGTAATCAGCGATGACCGCATCGATCTGGTTGTTGGAAAGATCGAGGAAAGCCAACTCGTAGGAATCATAGGGTTTATAGGTCACATTGGGGATCTTCTTGGCTTCGATCTCGCCGGTGGTGCCAAGCTGGGCAGCCACGGTCTTGCCCGCCAGGTCGTCCTTGCTGGTGATGCCGGTCTCATCCTTGCGGATGACCACGATCTGCCCCGCGTTGATGTAGGGATCGGAGAAATTCATCACCACTTTGCGCTCGTCGCTCGCCGAAATGGCGGCGATGGCAACATCATAGGTGCAGTTGGTGACGCCGGCAATGACCGAATCGAAGGGGGTGTTGACGAATTCGATCTTCAAGCCGGCTTTATCGGCGATCGCCTTCATCAGTTCCACATCGAAACCGGTCAGCTCGTTCGTCTTCTCATCCACGATCTCGAAGGGCGGAAAGGTGGCATCGGTGGCGACTTTAATCGTTCCAGCCGAGGACTGACCGCACGCGGAGAGCAGGATCCCCGCCAGGACCAACACAGAAACAACGATCAAACTGGTTTTCTTCACATTCTCCTCCTGTGAGCTCAAAATATGTGCGTTATCATTATAGCATAGCCAAAAAACAGTCAACCCCAAACCTGCGCTGCGGAGAATCAACCTTATGCCCGAAATGATCAAAGCCGAATTTCATTGCCACTCCATCCATTCTCCCGATTCGCTCACCCCGCTGGAGGAATTGATCCGCGAAGCCCGTAAAAAGGGGATCGGGCGCCTGGCAGTCACGGATCATTCCCAAGTGGAAGGCGCCTTCGCTGCGCAGAAATTGGCGCCGGAATTGATCGTGATCGGCGAGGAGGTGAAGACCACCAGCGGGGAGATCCTGGCATATTACCTGAAAGAACGGCTGCCGAAAGGAATTTCTGCGGAAGAGGCATTCGAGCGGTTGAAAGATCAGGGCGCATTTATCTCCCTGGCGCACCCTTTTGATTCCCAGCGTGAGCATTGGAGCGAAGAGGAGATCGAGCGCTTTCTACCCTACCTGGATGGCATCGAGGTCTTCAACTCGCGCTGCATCGATCGCAATGCCAACGGCCGGGCACTCGCCTGTGCGCTGAAATACGGCATCCCGCAGATGGTGGGTTCGGACGCGCATGTGACGCGTGAAATGGGGCGCTCCACCCTCATCCTGCCGGAATTTCACGACGCCGGATTCGCTGCGCGCAGGCGGTGAAAAGCGCGCATGCAGGAGACGAAGCTTTCCTCGCCTTTCATCCATCTAACCTCGCGGTATGCACACATCAAAAAGGATCTTCGAAAATCACATTAGGTTCACAAGAATAATGGCTTAACTTGACGCTCGGTTAGGTTGGGATAAAATTGGATTCACGGGGCGGTGGCGGAATTGGCAGACGCAGCGGACTTAAAATCCGCCAGCCGAGAGGTTGTGTGGGTTCAAGTCCCACCCGCCCCACCAAAACAAAAAGACACTGGAATGCCAGCGTCTTTTTTTGTTCCTATTACGATCCGGGGATTATTTCTTCGTGCCCAGGATCTTATACATCCCGGTCCCGCAAACGGTGCACTTCCCCTTTAGCGCCTTGCGGCCGTTCTTCATCGTCACTTCCTGGGTATCTTTCATATCCCTTTTCTGCTTGCATTTCATGCAATAACCCTGTTCAGCCATCCTTATCTCCTTTCTCTGGTTGCACTGGATTCTGTACTACAAGTTCCATTATAGTCAATTTGAGATGAGATACAACCATAAATGATACCCAAATCTCTCCTCCACTTTTTCACTCCACCTTGATTTTCACCTCCAATGGATTGATAATGGGAACGTAAATTCACCCCAAGGAGAGCCTTATGCCCCGCGCCTTCACCCCCACCCCGCTCAACCTCGTCAAACCTGTCCCCTCTGATATCGAAATCGCACAGGCGTCCGCGCTCAAACCCATCACCCAGATCGGCGATGAACTCGACCTGCTGCCCGATGAACTGGAGCTCTATGGCCCTTATAAAGCCAAGATAAAGCTGGAGGTGCTGGAGCGACTGAAGGACGTGCCGGATGGAAAGTACATCGACGTGACCGCCATCACCCCCACCCCACTGGGCGAAGGAAAGACGACCACCACCGTGGGGCTCAGCCAGGCGCTGGGCGCGCACCTGGGCAAGCGGGTGATGACCTGCATCCGCCAACCCAGCCAGGGACCCACCTTCGGAATTAAGGGCGGGGCAGCCGGCGGAGGTTACAGCCAGGTGATCCCCATGGAGGAGTTCAACCTGCACCTCACCGGCGATATCCACGCCATCACTGCTGCCAACAATCTGCTGGCGGCTGCCATCGACGTGCGCATATTGCATGAGGCGGACGCCACCGACGAGCAGCTTTTTAACAGATTATTCCCCCCGGATAAGCAGGGTAAACGCCGCTTCGGGCGCGCCATGCTGGGCAGGGCAAAAAAGCTTGGAATTAAAACGGCTGACCCCGAAGAAATGACCCCCGAGGAGCGCCGCCGATTTTGCCGGCTGGATATTGACCCGGCAACCATCACCTGGCGGCGCGTGCTGGATACTTCGGACCGTTTCCTGCGCGGCGTCACTGTCGGCAGGGGCAGCGAGGAAGAGAAATTCGCCCGCGAGACCGGTTTCGATATCACGGTCGCCTCCGAGATCATGGCCGTCCTCGCCCTCACCACCAGCCTTTCCGACATGCGCCACCGCCTTGGACAGATGGTGATCGGCCTCAGCCGCAGCGGGGAAGCCATCAACGCCGATGACCTGGGGGTGGGCGGCGCGCTGGCAGTCCTGATGCGTGACGCGATCAAACCCAACCTGATGCAAACCCTCGAGGGCACGCCTGCCCTCGTCCACGCCGGACCCTTCGCCAACATCGCCCACGGCAACAGTTCCATCCTGGCGGACCGGATCGGCTTGAAGTTGGCAGATTACGTCATCACTGAGTCCGGCTTCGGCGCGGATATGGGCATGGAGAAATTCTTCGATATCAAGTGCCGCTATTCAGGGCTCGTTCCCAGCTGCGTGGTTGTGGTAGCCACCGTCCGCGCGCTCAAGATGCACGGAGGCGGTCCCAAGGTGGTGGCTGGCAAGCCGCTCGACGCAGCCTATACCAGCGAAAACCTTGACTTGCTGCGAGCCGGTCTGCCCAATATGCTGCACCACATCAAAATAGCCCGCAAGTACGGCATCCCGGTTGTGGTGGCAGTCAACAGCTTCGCCACCGATACCCCCACCGAGCTGGAGCTGATCCGCAAAGCTGCCATCCAGGAAGGCGGCGCCGAGGATGCCCTGGTCTGCCGGCACTGGGAGCTGGGCGGGGAAGGCGCCGTGGAACTGGCGGAAGCCGTGGTGAAAGCCTGCGAAAAACCATCCAACTTCCAGTTCTTATACCCGCTGGATTGGAGCATCAAGAAGAAGGTCGAAACCATCGCCGCGGAGATCTATGGCGCGGATGGCGTCGATTACCTGCCTGAAGCCGAGGAACGCATCGCAGAATACACCCGCCTGGGATTCGACAAGCTGCCCATCTGCATGGCCAAGACCCACCTCAGCCTCAGCCACGATGCCACACTTAAGGGAGTGCCCAAAGGTTTCCGCATCCCGGTGCGGGATATCCGCGCTTCGGTGGGAGCCGGTTTCCTTTACCCGCTGCTGGGAACCATGAGCACGATGCCCGGCTTGCCCACCCGCCCGGTCTTTAACGATATCGACCTCGACCCGCTCACCGGGCAGGTGTTGGGCTTATCCTGAACATGAAGACCCCGGAGAGTGACATCCGGGGTCTTTTTCTAAAAGGAGAAAGATGGAAAAGAATGAGCTAACCGTTGAGGATCGGAGATTTCTTTTAAAGTTGGCAAGGGATTCCATCACCCGCGCCACCGCGCAAAAACCGCTGCCTGATTTCGACCTGGCCAGCTTATCCCCCGATCTTCAAAAAGCGGGCGCTTCATTCGTCACCCTCACAACCGGCGGCAGGCTGCGGGGATGCATCGGCGCTCTGGAAGCTTACCAACCGCTGGCCGAAGATGTCCGCGAGCATGCCGCTGCCGCTGCCATGGAGGATTACCGCTTTCCCCCGGTGCAGCCCGGGGAAGTGGCTTCATTACATATTGAGATCTCCCGTCTGACCCCCGCTCACCCGCTCGAATATGCAGATACGGAGGACCTCCTCGCGAAGATCCATCCAGGGGTGGATGGCATCATCCTGCGGGATGGCGGTCGGCGGGCGACCTTCCTGCCGCAGGTATGGGAGCAGGTTCCGGATAAGGAGGAATTCCTCTCCCATCTGTGCATGAAGATGGGTGCTTCGGCGAATTTATGGCGAACGAAAAAGCTGGGGATGCTTGTCTACCAGGTGGAGGAGTTCCACGAGTAGGTTTTAAAAGTGGAAAGAATCTTCGATCTTCATAACAAATAACTTCGCGCATTTCTTTCCAGGCTGAATTCCGGCGCAGGATTGTCTAAAAACCGCCAATGCGGTTTCGACCTGGTCATCTTCCACACCCGCGATCAGGGTGGTCATTCCCTGCTTCAGGAATCCGCCAGTGGAGGCAATGGCGGTGACGCGGAAGCCTGCCGAGGTGAGTGCCCTGGTGGCAGAATCCTCGGCTTTTTCCCGCAGAACGGCCAGGATCAGCTTCACCTCACACCTCCTCGAAATGTTCCACTTTGAATGTGAACACGATCGCCCCGCCCACGGTCACCGGGGTGGGTGTGGGCATGGGCAGCGGGGCGCTTTCCAGGGGGACCGCCATATATTCGGTGCGCTCCCGGCAGACCTTGCGCAGTGCATCCATGGCTCGCTCCTTCTCGGTGTGCTGTAAACCAATCAATAATGTGCAATTACGCTGACCCAGGAACCCCCCCACACTTGGCAGCCGGGTGATTGAAAACCCTTCCGAGCAGAGTACTTCCTCGGCGTTCGCAGCATCCTGCGCCTGGACAATGGCCATCATCATAAGGTCGATCTTCCCGATTGTATTCTCTGCCATGGTTCAACTCCTTCTACCTTTGTGTCCCAGCGGTATGTGAATCCTCTCCGGGCTGGTGATCTCGATCGGGTCTTGGTCATTCAATAATACAACACTTTTATCCGTGTGAAGCATTAAAACCACATCCCGAAATTTCACGCGTACCATTCCCGGGAAGGGGTTGAATCCTTTCAAAATGACTTCCCGCGGAGTGATCGCCTCCATACCGCACAATTTCAGGTAGGTGGAAATAGGTACAGTGTTATCCAGCGAATTTTGCGCCGGCAGTTCTCGATTCCGTAACTTGTCTGCCAGATCATCCATTTGGGAACTCAGGATGGCAGCCGCAAGTTGGCGCTCGCCCATTTGAATCAACCCTTCCTCCAGGTAAGCCATATACTCTGGCGGGGCTGCCTGCTGGCTGAGCGGATAAGCACGCAGCCCTTTTTTAAAAAGAAATTTATTGGTAAGAGTTCGCAGAAGAGGAAGGAGATATTCGGATTCGTAAACAGCTGTGGTAGTCACCGGCAGCACCAGACTGAAATCCAATCGGGAGGAATCATAGGTCTCCAACTTAAGCCGGCTGCCAGGCGCCAACCCACGGATGAAGATACCATCCACCTGGCTAAAAGACTCGCGGAGAATCGCGATGAAAGCGTCTCCCTTCCAGGAAAAATCGCGGCTTTTTACCTCCAATGAACAGGGCTTGCCGAGAGATCTACCCCGCACGGTTACGAAAAGGGGTTTCCGTAATCCGTCATCGGTTTGCAGGGTCAGCGCCAGACCCCGGGATGTATGGAACTTTCTTTTAATCGGAATTTTGCCGTTTTCAGAGGCTTCGAGCAGGATCTCACCCTGTTCTGTCAGATGGGTTTCAAAATCGCGGTAGCGAAAAAGCTCTGCCTCTCCATCCCAACACTCCAACAGGGAGCTGGCAAGCATCCGCGAAACAGTCTCGATTTCCACTGGTAGCGGCTCGTCAAGCACATCGCAGATCCTACGGATAGATTCAGCTTCCTTCAACAGCATCGCGGCAAGCCCGGGGGATTCCAGACGATCGATCCAGGGAATATTCTCCTCCAACCAGCCGCTCTGACCGCTGGCGCGCCATTCCGGGAAACAATCCCCATCCCGGTCAGCCTGCGGTGTGAACCAGCTTAGGAAGAACCGGCTCAGTTTGGGAAGGGTTTCGCGCAGCCATTCTTCGTCTGGTGAATATGACGCCAACTCCAGCGCCAATTGGGCGATAACCGGCTGGGTGTTTATTCTCCCATGTCGCGATCCGCCGCCTGCACCCCAATCCAGGCTGCCATCCGGGTGCTGGCGATTAAGCAGGTTCTCCAGAAAGCCGTGTACCAAATCCATGCCGCCCGGCAGCAGCAAAGCGCATAAATAAAGACTCTCCCAGGCAGTTTGGGTGGTTTCAGGCATTGCCAGGTTCGCGTCGCCGACCCGCGGAGGAAACCCGGTCTGCGGGCTGCGGGCATGCAGAAAAGTCTGTTTGGAGGTGCCTTGTCCGGGCGATACCAGGCTGAACCCTGTTTTCTGGGAGCTGTTCAGCACCGCGTCCCAATCCTCGCGCCCGGTGTAAATTTCCACCCATCTGGCTTCGTTTACGCTTTCCACCCGGCTGATCTCAGCCTCCCAATTGCGGAAGGCGTTGTTCCGTGCAACATGATAGGAAAGGTTCTTTTCCGTCATCGCCGCAGAAGCCCAGGTGAACACTTGTGTTTTAATGCTTCGGGGTTGCAATTGCAAGGATAGCGAGGGGTACACATACCCTCCAATCTCGCACCCGCCGCTGATGAAGCATACGGGCGCAATCCCCCCGCAGCTTCCCGTCAGCACCGTGTTGAGGTCGAAGGTTTCGGGCATTATCGGTTCACCCTCCCCCAGCGGGGTGACCTGACCCACCCAGTCCACCTGCAGCTTACCCGCCCCGGGGTTCAGGTTCGTGATCGAGATTCTGCCTGCCAGGATTTTCGATCCCGGCACCCAGTACTCCATCCGGACCTCAACATCCTGGAGAGGTGAGCAGGTGAAATCCAGGTAATTGGGGAGTAGGGTATGAGCAACAGGAGGCGAAAAATAATCGCGTGGATCGATCACCACCCGGTTCCCGCGTATGAAAACCGGAAAGTAACGCGCTTCCACCGCGCGCATGCCATACCGGGTGCGGATGGCGAATGCCGGCGGCTCACCAACCCCGAAGGTGACCTCCCAAATCTGGTCATCCAGGGGGTCCACAGGGTTGAGGGCTGTGTCAGCCGCGATCACCAGGTTCATCGGGTCTTTGGGGTTCATCTTCCAGGAGCGCACGGGTTGATTCTACCGGGAAGGGGGGTGGGGGTCAATTAGGGTAAAATTGCCGAGATGAAAACTTATCAGGTAGCTTAATGAGCCCACAGATCTCTGCCGGGGAGGAAATCCCCACCCAGCCGGTAAAAACACCCCCTGCTCCGCGCGGGAGAAAAACCACGCCGGCTGCACCGGAATCCTCCGCTGAACAATCCACCCTGCCCCCCACAGCCCCCCCACCCCAAAACAGCCTGCCAACCCCAGGGGAAGCTGTTGACCTGGATGGCACCCGCGCCACCCCGGCAGCCTTCCACGAGGGTTTGGGGTTAACGGGGGCAAAAAGTAATTCCTCAACAGGTAGAAAATCCTACCGCAAGATTCCTCCCACCGAGGTACCCTCACCCCCCAGAAAAATGACCACGGGTGGATGCCTGCTGCGCGGAGTCCTCGTCGCGCTTTCCCTGGTGGTACTGGCTGGGTTCGCAGTCCTTTCCTTCCTGATCTTCCAGTACTTCCGCGTCTCCGCCACACTTCCCAGCGTCGACGAGCTGCGTTCGCGTACCTCCCAATTTGAAACCACCACCATTTACGACCGCAACGGCAGCAAATTGTACGAGATCGTTGACCCCACCGCGGGCAAGCGCACCTACATTCCCCTGGATCAAATCTCCCCCTACCTGATCGCCGCTACCCTTGCCACCGAGGACAAGAATTTCTACACCAACCCCGGGTTCGACCTGCCTGCCATGTTTCGTGCCCTGTGGCAAAATTACACCACTGGTGAGGTGGTTTCCGGAGCCTCCACCATTACCCAGCAGCTTGCGCGCATCCTATTGCTCGGACCCGATGAGCGCTACGAGCAAAGCGTGGAACGCAAAGCCCGAGAGATCATCCTGGCGCGCGAGATCACCCGCAAATACTCCAAGGATCAGGTCCTGGAACTGTATTTGAATGAGATCAATTACGGAAACATCTCCTATGGCGCTGAAGCCGCCGCGAACACCTACTTTGACACAACCGCCAGCAAACTGAACCTTTCGGAAGCTGGCTTCCTGGCTGGGTTGCCGCAGGCGCCAGGCGTCTATGATATCTACACCAACCGCCAGGCCACCCTGGACCGCTCCCTGCAGGTGCTTTCACTAATGTACGAGTTGACCAAGGATAATAACGGCTGCATTCCGCTCGGCTCTGGCCGTGCCCCGGTCTGCATGACGCTCGATGAATTCACCAGCGCTGCCCAAAGCCTCCAGGATCGCGCATTTACACCCCCCCAAAACCAGATCCCCTACCCCCACTGGGTGATGTACATCCGCTCCCTGCTCGAGGAAAAATACGGCGCCGAAACCATCTACAGGGCTGGCATGAAAGTGTATACCACCCTTGATCCCGTGCTGCAGACCCTGGCGCAGCAGACCGTTTCCCAGCAGGTGCAGAACCTGGCTGCGCAAAACGTGACCGACGGCGCCCTGGTGGCGATCGAACCCGCCACAGGCGAGATCCTGGCAATGGTCGGCTCGGCGGATTTTAACAATGCTGCCATTTCCGGGCAGGTCAATATGGCGCTGGCTCCGCGACAGCCCGGCTCCAGCATCAAACCGCTCACCTACACCGCCGCTTTCGAAAAAGGCTGGACGCCTTCAACCCTGATCTGGGATATCCCCTCGGAATTTCCACCCTCCAACGATCCCAATGACACCAACCCGCCCTATAAACCGGTGAATTATGACGGGCGTTTCCACGGACCGGTACTCCTTCGGAATGCCCTTGCCAATTCATATAACATCCCCGCAGTCAAAGCGATGAGTTTCGTGGGCATCCAGGATGACCCTAAAAACCCCCAGGAGGATGGCTTTCTGGCTTTTGCCCGTAAAATGGGCGTTACAACCCTCACCCAACCCTGGTATGGCCTTGCGTTAGGCCTCGGCGGCGGGGAGATACCCCTGTTGGAGATGACCTCTGCCTATTCCATCTTCGCCAATAGCGGGCTGAAGGTGCCGCCCGTGGCGATCACGCGCATCGAAGATTACGCCGGGAACGAGATTTTTAAATACACGCCGATCAGCGGGGAGCAGGTCATCCGTCCGGAACATGCCTATCTGATCAGTTCCATCCTTTCTGACAACGCAGCCCGCACCCCCGCGTTCGGCGCCAATTCGGTGCTCAACCTGCCCTTCCAGGCCGCGGTCAAGACGGGCACCACCAATGATTTCCGCGATAACTGGACCCTGGGCTACACCCCTGACCTGGCTGTGGGCGTGTGGGTGGGCAACGCGGATAATTCCCCAATGATCAACTCCACCGGCCTCACCGGGGCGGCACCCATCTGGTCGCAGTTCATGCAAGCCGCGGAGATGCTGGTCTCCAATAACAGCCCCACATCCTTCACCCGCCCGGCCGGGGTCATCGACGAGACGATTTGTGCTGAATCCGGCACCAAACCTTCGGAATTCTGCCCAACCCAAAAACAGGAGATCTTTGCCTACGACCAGCCCCCTCTGGATGCCAGCCAGGATATTTGGAAGCGGGTGCGGATCGATACCTGGACCGGGCTGATCTCCTCGGCTGCCTGTGGAAATTTCGTTAAAGATATCGATACGGTGAATATCAAAGATGAATCCGCCCGCAAATGGATCCTGAACGCACAGGATGGGCAGAATTGGGCAGCCAAGATGGGGTTCGAGGATCCGATCGTTTTCACTCCCTCCCGCGAATGCCGGACGGAAGATCCGCATGTGGAGATCGTCTTCGTCAATCCCACAGACGGGCAAACGGTATCAAAGAGCCCGTTGGATATCTCCGCGATCATCAAAGCGACTGCCAACTTCAAGGAGTGGCGCCTCGAATACGGTGTGGGCAGCAGCCCAAAGAAATGGATCCCACTGGTATCGTCATCCAAGGAACAACACCCAAACCCTGAGGTTATCTACACCTGGGATATGCAGGATATTCCCAGCGGCAAGATCGCCCTTCGGATAACCGTATACAGCAAAGAGGATGGGCGCAGCGCTTCGAAGAAGATCGTCTTCAACAACCAGATCCCCACCCCAACCCCCACGCCAACCGCCACGGCAACGCCAACCCAAATTCCGACCGCCACAGCCACGCTCGAGCCCACCTTAACGGCTACACCAGAGCCCAGTCTTACACCCTGAGCGGTTTTCAGGAAAGAAAAGAAATTTGCGCGGACTTGCCATCCGGGGTCTTCCCCGGATCGGACATCGCGTCCCGGAAAGCCCACTGCGGTTCCGGGTTGGCAGCAATCCGCCGGAGCTGCTCGAAGCCGATCAACCGCCAGCTTCCCAGCGCCTCCAGTAGGCGCGGATCGCGGTCGATCTTGAAGAAGATCAAATCAAAGCGCGGCTCGGGGCAAAGAATAATATTCACCGCTTCACCCTGGTGAAATACATCCACCCAGCGGCTCAGGCAGCCGTTACAGGTTGTGTAAATCCGGTAGCGCGTCTTTCCATACTCCCGCCAGCAGATTCCCCCATCGTTTATGGCGTCCATCCCCAGGTAATGGGCTAGTTTTTCCTGTGTTTGTTCGATTTCTGGGATTTGGTCCAGAAATTTCTGTGGGATCTTATCGGGGTTTTCTTTGAAAGCTCCGGGGTTATCCGTGTCCAACTCGCAATAGGAACCCAGGATCATCTCCAATAGCCGGGGAGAAGGGGTGAGAAATCCGGGGAAAGCTGCGTTGGCTATCTTCTGGAGTGCACCGAAAGTAATTTCATCCGTCTCATGAAGTTCTGCCAGAACAAGGTCTTCCAGCCGGTCAGCCAGGCTGATCGGGGAGGACTCCAGCTTCGGCAGCCACCATAAACCCTGGCTATCGGCAGCCCGGCTGCCATAAACTTTGAACGCAGCCGCGTCCTCAAAATTCTCCTTCTGCGCTTGCTGAAGGCGGGTATGGATCACTTCGTAATTTCGTGGACTGCCCGCCGGGAGCAGATCCATGCGTATTGCACTCTCCATCCCTGCGCCTGCCAGTTGCAGGTACGTTGCAGGTTCCCCCCGTTCTAAAAGTGCATCAGTCATCATATCCCGTTGGAACCAGGCCACCGATCCAGGCATGGGCACGGGGGTAGTGTGCCCGCTCTCCCAGGTCACCTGGGCTAATTCGGAGCCCGCCTCACAGGCGATACCTTCCAATTTCAATCCGCCGGCCAGTCCGGCGGCTAAAGCAGCGGTGAGCATCCCAGGATTCACTTCGGGGATCTCAGCGTGGAAGGGGATACCCTTGGGCAGCTTGCTGAAGGAAGCGGTCAGCACAGCGCCCACCCAGCGGCTGTCGAAGCGCTGCCGGCCCAGCACGCCATGCAAAGCACTGGCAGCTTCCTTTCCCCAGATCCATCCTGCCCAAACCGCGCTGAAACTCCAGAATGCCTGGTTTGGGTATGGCACCACACCCAGCGCCGCGGTTGGGCGTGCCTGCGCGGGGATTTCTCTCAAAGCTGGGAGCCTGCCCGGAAACAGACAAATTCCTGCTTCCCCTTTCGGCAGCTCAGGGAAAATGGTCAACTCTATTCGATTTGGCTGAATCACCCAATCCGCCACAGATTCCTGGAATGCCTTCCAGAGATTGACTTCGATAAATTCGCCTGGCGGGATGATCAGTCGCGGTCGGGCGCGGGAAGCCGGATGCGTCCAGAGCGAATTACCGGCATCGCACACAGAAAGCAGCAGTGCCTGCAGAAAGGCGCGTTTGGAGTCTGCGACCGGCAGGGCCTCAATCCTATTGATCAGGTTGAAGAGTACGTAGAATGATCGATCGGTGTAACAATCCAGCACATCGCATACCACCGGATTCTCTCCAGCGCCGGGGATGCCAACCCGCTCGAGCGCCCGTGAGCGCAGCAGCGCCAGGCTGCCCGTTCGGTGCAAGGCTGCCATGTCTTCGTCTTCCAAAGGGAATCCTCCCGCCGTATGGCAGGTTGGACAATCCACTACTCGGGTAAAGGGGTTGGTTTCCCCTTTTCTCCACAGGTAAGCATCTGCTTGAATGACCCGTTTACAGCCCGGGCAGATCGTTTGATATAACGCCATCAGATGCGCTTCAAAACGCTCCCCGGCTCTGCGGGAATCCGCCAGGTCGGAGATCTCCGCCTCGAAGTCAGCTCGCCGGGGAGCCGTAGCCAGCACTTTTAGCATCAGTGCCAGGATCGGGTTATTGCACGTGCTCAGTACCCTGTACCCACATTGGGCTGCTTCCAGCGGCACCAGCGGCGTGGAGCCCAGCGGGTCGAGCAGCCAGCGACCGCGTGGGATTTCACGTTCAGAAAGCCAAGCCGAAAGGATGCCTTCCGGCAGCGGCGGGAGATAGCGGCCGAGGGGGAAATCGGGAATCCGGCCATTTCCGGGCAGAAAAACCTGGGCTTGCATACAAATCCAGTATAGTGAACCACAGGAGAAAAGAAAAGCCCCCTTCAATATGAGGGGGGCGGTGATCTAATCCGATTTTTGTTCGAGAGGTACCGGGGGAGTCTTTGTTTCCCGATTTGAAGGCTGATAAACAGCCAATTCCTCCCAGAGCCGGATGGAACCCCGGCTTTTCTTCACCCACAGCAGGATCAGCGCTGCTCCCAGCAGCATGGCCAGGATGCCGATCCCCCCGGCTTCCGGACCGAAGACACCGCCGGTCATCCATCCGGAGTTTACCTGCTCGATCGATATGAACGGGCTGACCGCCGAAACGCCGCTCACTGGAAAGCCAAATACCGCACCCTGGAAGAAATTCCAGGCGATGTGCAGCCCAATAGGCAGCGCCAGCTCTCCAGTCAGAATGAAGCCCAAGCTCAGGAAAATGCCTGCCAGGAAAATATTGAGGAAGCTCATCAGGCTGGCTCCGGGGTTCATCAGGTGCAGGATACTGAAGATAATGGAAGTGAGAATTGTTGCCAGGATCACAGCTGTCCGAGGTGTCAGCCAGCGCAGGTTCAACCCTTCCATCAGGTTGCGCTGAATGTACCCGCGAAAAAGCATCTCTTCATATACACCAACGCAGATTAAGGTGACCAGATCCACCCCAACACCCAGCCAGAAGGGATTGCCGCTTTTCGGAGTGAAGAACCCGGTGACCCGCACCCAACCCAGGGTCATTTCCACCAGGAAGATCATCGCCATCACCAACGCCCCGATACCCAAACCGATGAAGAGATCCTTCCACCAGCCTTGGCTGCGGTGAAAGCCGAAATCCCGGAAAGGACGGCGGTCGAGGAATCTACCTGCCAGGAACATGCTGAGCAGGGTCGCGCCAAGCGCGATCAAAGGGCTGGTAAGTTCGCCGAAGAGGAAATTACTTCGTATTTGGATCTGCACAAGGGGAGAATTTTCCGGAATCAGCGGCAGGAGAAGGTCGCTCATGATAAAGACCAACCCAAGCGCGAAGAGCAGGAAGAGAAGAAGTTGCAACCCAATACGAAGCAAGGCTCGCAATCTTTTTTCGTCGGAATTCCAGAATGGATTCATGGGTTTTCCTTACGCTACCGTGAAGTAAGCACTTTCAATGGATTGCCAGGTCTCATCACATTCGCTGGTAAAGTACCTGCCGAGACCCGGCTGCGCTTTTGTGATTTCTTCCATCATTCGCCTGGCCGCCCGGCGCATGGAAAAATGCGCGTTCGGGGCGCTACGCAGATTCAGCATGTGCATCCCGCTGCGCAGGTTGAATTCCAGCAGGACCCGGCGTCGAAAGGCGTTTGGCACCCCGTAGGATGCCACATTTGGCAGGTCAGCTTGGATCTTGGCAAAGGTTTGCGCCGCCTTCTGCATGGCGCCCCGGTATTCGTTCTCGATCCCCGCCAGGCTGATCCAACGCGGGATGGTAAACCCCAGGGAAGTACCCAGAGGTTGGGCGGTTTGGGTCATCATGCGGTGCCGCTTGAGCTCGAAATAAGCCCCCTGATCCAGCACCAACTCAAATGTGTAGCGGGAGTATTCCACCTCACGGGGCAGGGAGTTGCGCCTTCCGTGTTGCTCGAAGATCCGCTCCAGCAACTTTTCCCGTTCACTGCCTGAAAGAGATTTCACTTTTTGCCCGGCTTCCGCCCAGGGGATATTTCCGGATCGGTAAAACTCCGCGGCCAGGATCATCTCCTCTGCGTCGGGATCATAGCGAACAAGGGTGCACCAATCCTTCGATGAAAACTCGTCACTCGCAGAATCCGTCGCAAATACCTGCTCCAGCTCTTTCTGTGCTGGGTCGGCATCCGCATACTTAACCAGAGTGGGCACTTCGCCCTGCGCCACAGCCTTGATCTCATTGCCCAGTGCCTGCACCTCGGCCAAAGGGTGCGAGAGCATTTTGGTCACCGCATGCTCCAGGGCACGCGCGTTGATGGTCATGCCTACGTTAGCCAGTGCCGCCGCCGGCAGAAGAAAACGGCACACATCCGCGCTGCGGGCGCGGATCCGGTTCTGGCGCAAAGCTTCCGATTCGCCCTCTTTCCCTGGCTCCTCCCGCTCCGCCAGGGCGCTCACCTTTTCCATCGCGGCGGCATAAGTGGAAAAAAGGAGCCGGCAGGTTTCCAGGTACTCATCCAGCAGTTTGTGCCCCTTCAATTCCTTCGGGATATAAAAATTTTCCGGATCCCATTTCTGGTATCGGGTGGATTTTTCAGTGTAGGATGCCAGGCGGTTGGATTCCAGGCACTCGACAGCCAGGCGGGAGATATTCTCAGCGGCAATGTGCAGCACGGCATGCTCGGCTACGGAGGAGTGGCCGTATCCCACCACCCATTTCTCATGGAACTGGGCGCTCTTTTCGTCGGTCAGCTCATCCGCGATCTGCCGGAAGGTCTCCGGCGAGCGGGAGGTCTTGGCAAAAGCCACCGCGATCACCTCGGGGGTGTAGCGGCGCGGGTCCAGAAGATAGACCTGTCGTTCAGGAGCCATAACCCAGCACCTCCCTCGTATTTTGCACATCCGTATCGATTTGCATAATCAGTTGATCGATGTTCTGATACCGGACCTCAGGGCGGAGGAATTTCACAAAATCCACACGGATCTCCTCCCCGTAGATATCCCGATCGAAATCCAAAAGGAAAGGCTCCACCCGGGGGTGAAGGAGATCATCCCCGAAGGTGGGCCGCATGCCAACATTGATGGCGGTAGCGTATCGGCGGCCCTGCACCCAGGCCCAGCCGGCATAGATTCCGTTGCGCGGGATCAATTTCTCCTCCCAGATTGCCATGTTTGCCGTCGGAAACCCGATCTGCCTTCCGCGTCCATCCCCCCGCACAACCTCGCCAGTCACGGAGTAAACCCGTCCGAGCATTTCGGTCGCATCTTCCATCTGCCCATTCGCCAAACTCTCGCGGATCAGGCTCGAAGATATCACCCGTTCTCCCAGTTGAATCGGATCCAGCAGCCTTAACGTGTATCCGAAGTCATTTTCAAGCTCGGCAAGGCGCTGCGTATTCCCCGCCCGGTTCCTGCCCAGGGCAAAATCATGCCCCACCCAGAGTTCTTTCATCCCCAGATGCGCCTCAAGCGGCGCGAGGAATTCCTCCGGGGTCAGGGCAGCCAGTTCGCGGGTGAATTCCAGGGTGATCACCGAATCGACTCCCAGCTCGGTTAGCAAGGCTTCCCGTTCCAGGGGATGGGTCAGGTAAAAATGATTGGTCTTCTTTCCCAGCACGACCGCCGGGTGGGGATAAAAAGTGATCACTACCGCAGGCGCGCCAGCCTGCCTGGCTGAGTTCACCAACTGCTTGATAATAGTCTGATGCCCGCGGTGGACCCCATCGAAAGAGCCGATGGTCACCCGGGCATCGTGTAAATTCCATCCCTGCAGCATGGCTGGCTCTGGCATCTAAGAGAAAAACACCTTCTTGGGCTGCCATTCGTTTGCCGCCGGGTCAAATTCCAGCAGCGCCACAAGCTCGCCCGCTTCGCTGATCCCGCAAGCCATGGGTCCGAGCGCCGGGTCTCCGGGCACGCGGTGACCGTGGCGGATAGCGTCCACCTGGTCGTTGGTGAGTTCCACCGATTTCCAGTCCGAAAGCGCCTCGGCAGCCGGGATCAGGTGCTGGTACCAGGTGCCGTCGGTGAAGGCATCCCGCAGTTTGCGCAGGGGTACGGCATCCCTCAGGGTGAAGCGTCCGCTCTTGGTGCGGCGCAGACCGGTGAGGTTGGCTCCGCAGCCCAGGTTGGCCCCCAGATCATTCGCCAGGGAGCGAACATAGGTACCTGAAGAGCAGTAAACATCCACAACGGCATCCGGCGGAGCCCACTCCAGCAGTTCCAGGCTGTAAACCTGGATCTTCCGCGGGGCAAGATCCACCTCTTCACCCTTGCGCGCCATCTCGTACGCTTTTCGACCGTGAACTTTGACCGCAGAATAAGGCGGGGGCACTTGTTCGATCTCACCGACGAACTTCTCCAATTCGGTTTGAAATTGTTCTTCAGTGACATTCACTTCGGACGAGCTCAGCACCTGGCCATCGCCATCATACGTATCGGTGACGGTGCCAAGGCGGATGATAGCCTGGTAGCGTTTATCCGAGGCGGAGACGTATTCGCTCAAGCGTACCGCGGGTCCGATCAGCACCACCAGCACGCCGGAAGCGCGCGGGTCGAGCGTGCCGGTGTGACCGGCTCGGCGAATATTTGTGCCCCGGCGGATGATCTCCACCACGTCGTGGGAAGTCAGCCCGATGGGTTTATCCACAACGAGCACTCCGGAGATCGCGTTGTTTACGTCATAATTGGATTTTTCCATGGTTCCCGCTCCAAATACCTAAATAATTTTACCGGGTTTCGAGTTTGTTCCGGTCGGATTCGACTGGTTTTTCAAGCAATGCTTTGGTGGCTGGCAGCACTTTCTCCGTAATTTCCTGAAAACTGCCATCCATTTCCGCCCCGGCCGCGGGGGGGTGCCCACCGCCTCCAAAGGATTGCGCCAGGGTGGCCACATCAATTCCCTGCTGCGCGCGCCAACTGATCTTCCAGTGATTTGCGCGCTGCTCCACAAACAGGACGGAAATATCGATTCCGTCCAGGTTCGAAATTACGTTATTCAGATCAGCGTCGTCATTGCCGGGGTATCCCACCTCGGCGCGGTCCTTCAGCGTCAAGGCGGTCCAGACCAGGCGTCCGTCCTGGTTCAGTGCGGTCAACCCGCGGCCCCAATACCGCGCGGCTTCCACAGGGCGTCTGACGAGCGCGCGTGAGTAAATATCCGAGAGGTTGATACCGTTTTCCATCAGGTCTGCCGCCAGGCGCAAAGTGTGCGGGGTGACGTTCGGCGTTCGAAAGCCGATGGTGTCGCTCACGATTCCGCTCAGAAGGGTGATGGCGGCGTTCTGGTTGATCTGCAGCCCCCAATCCCCCAGGTGCTCGGCCAGGATGGCGCATGTGGCCACTGCTTCGGGGTCCACATAATTAATTTTGGCAAAATGCGGGTTGGTGATGTGGTGATCGATATTGATATCGATGGGGGTATCCCCCATAATGCCGCCGGTGCGGAACAGGTCCGAGCAATCCAGGCTCACCACCAGGTCGAATTCGCCATCCAACTTCTTACGGATCAAATCCGCCCCGGGAAGGTGCCGGAAAACCGAAGGAACGCCATCGGCGTTGACCCGCTGAACCGACTTGCCGGCTGCCTCCAGGGCAAAGGCCATCCCGAGCATGGCGCCGATCGAATCCCCATCCGGGCGAATGTGGGAAAGTACCACCACGCGGTGGGATTTCTTAAAGGATTCCTTGAGCTGGCTATTGAGCGGGTTTGACATTCTTTCCTTTTTTAGCGGTTGTCTTTTGTTCGTTACGGATATCCGCCAGGATGCGTTCGACCTTTTCCGCGTTCTCAGGGGTAACATCCCAGTGGAAGCGAAGTTTTGGGAATACCCGAAGATCGATCTGCGCCGCAAGCTCCCGTCGTATGAAACCGGAAGCACTTTCCAAGCCTTTCAGCACTTCCTTCGAGCGGACGCTGCCTTCGATGGCAGAGACATAGATATCCGCGTAGGAAAGCTCGCGGTCCACGGTTACATCGGTGACGAATACCCCGCTCAAACGCGGGTCGTGGATGCGGTTCCCGACCAGCATTTCGGATAGGTCCTCCTGCATGCGGTCGGCGATGCGTTGCGTTCTAACCTCTGAGGGCATGATGATCCTACCTTCCCGAAAGCCCTAATTACCCGACCTTTTCCAAAACGTAACACTCGAGCTGGTCACCCACTTCGAAATCGTCAAAGCTGCGTACACCGATCCCGCACTCGAATCCCTGGCGAACTTCACGCACATCGTCTTTCTCGTGTTTCAGGGAGGAGACTTCGTTTTCGAAAATGATCTTATCACCGCGTTTGACGCGTATCTTTCCATTGCGGCGGATCTCGCCTTTCAACACCCGGCAGCCAGCGATATTGCCGAGCTTCGATATATGGAACACCGCCAACACCTGCGCGGTTCCGGTGATGATTTCTTTGAATTCCGGAGCGAGCATGCCCTTGAGCGCTTTGTCCACATCCTCGATCAGCCGGTAGATGATCTCGTACTTGCGGATGGAAACGCCTTTGGAATCCGCCAGGCGTTGGATGGCCGGGTCAGCAGATACGTTGAACCCGATAATGATGGCCTTGGAGGCTTCCGCCAGGTTGACATCCGTCTCGGTGATCTCCCCCGTGCCGCTGTGAAGGATGTTGATCTTGATCTCCTCGCAGTTCAGGTCTTCGAGCGAGTTGATGATCGGTTCAAGCGACCCCTGCACATCAGCTTTTACCACGAGGCGCAGCTCGGGAACCTCGCCGGCTTTAAATTTATCGAAGATATCCTCCAGGGTCGTCTTGGGAGCCAGTTCAGGGGCTTCCTTCAATTTCGTGCGGTGTTCATCGGCTGCCGCCCTGGCTTCCTTGTCGGAAGGATATACATTGAAGATATCCCCCGCGGAGGGAACCTCACTAAGACCCATCACCCGCACCGGGGTGGAGGGGCCGGCTTTGTGGGTGGCTTTTCCACGGTAATCCAGCATGGCACGCAGCTTGCCGTGCGAGGTGCCCGCCACCACTGCATCGCCCATCTGGAGGGTACCGTTTTGTACCAGGAAGGTGGCCACCACTCCTTTGGCCTTATCCATCTCGGCCTCGATCACGGTGCCCACCACGGTTCCCTGGGGATTGGCCTTTATCTCGATATGATCTGATACCAGCAGGATCGCCTCCAGCAGGTCATCCAATCCAAGCCGTTGTTTGGCCGAAACCGGAACGACGATCGTATCGCCTTCCCACTCGTCCGGCTGCAGACCGTTATCTGCCAGTTGATGCTTGACGAAATCCGGGTTGGCGTTGGGGCGGTCGATCTTATTGAGCGCGACGATGATGGGAACTTTGGCAGCCTTGGCGTGGGCGATGGCTTCCTTGGTCTGCGGCATCACGCCGTCATCAGCTGCCACAACCAGGATGACAATATCCGCACCCTGGGCACCCCGTGCGCGCATGGCGGTGAAGGCGGCGTGACCGGGCGTATCCAGGAAGGTGATCGTGCGGCCTTTGTGATCCACCTGATATGCGCCGATGTGCTGGGTGATCCCCCCGGCTTCGCCCCCAGCCACATCCGTGTGGCGGATGGCATCCAGCAGGGTGGTCTTGCCATGGTCAACATGCCCTAAAATGGTGACCACTGGCGGCCGATTGACCAGCATGGCCGGATCCTCTTTCATGATCTCTTTCCGCCAGCCAGCGATCTCGCCCTCGTCGACCACCTTTTCAACCTGGGTATCCAAAATGTGGGGTTCAAAGCCGAGCTCAGAAGCCACCACAGCAGCTGTTTCATAGTCGATCAACTGGTTGATGTTGGCCATCACCCCGTTTGCCATCAGGACTTTGATGATCTGAATGGAACTGACCCCCAGTTCAGTAGCCAGGTCGCGAACTACGATATTCGCCGGCAGTTCAATGATCTTATCCGTGCTCTCGGCCATAATTCACCTCGAATCCTTCTCCCCTTTTGTTCTGCCAATCCACGGTTTATTCACCGGGGATCAAATCAACTCATAGGTATCCCGTCATTCTTTACTCAGCAGGCAGCCTTTCCAAATGATCCTTCAGCAATTCCTGGTCAGCCCCGCTCAATTCCATTTTAAGGGCATGCGCCAGGGATCCTTTCATGCCCGTTTCCCAGCAGCTGCGCTGTTCGTGAAGATACGCGCCCCTGCCATTTAACTTCCCTGAGGGATCGATTTTAATCCCTTCTTCAGTGCGCACGATGCGGATGAGTGATCGTTTTTCCAGCACCTCGCGGCAGCCCACACAGGTGCGCTGGGGAATATGCTTGACGCGGGGTTTGACTTTCTTTGTCATGGCACTGCCTGCCAAATTATTCTAATAGGTCAACAGATGTTGGAACGAAAGGCTATCCGGTCCAGGTCTCGTCATCACCGCGTTTGTGCTTCTTGCGCGTGATTGTCAGATCCCGGTCGGGGTCATATTCGATCTCAACGTACTTGCTGCCCTTCTTCTTGGCTTTCTTATCCGCATCCGTCTCCGTGCTTTCACCTTCTGCCGCGCCGCGGGATTGTTCAAGTGCGGTTTTCAGCGAGAAGAGATCCTCGAAGGAAATCTCGCCTTCTTCTTCCTCTTCTTCCTCTTCCACTACCTCTTTACCCGGCTTGACTGGTTCTTCAACCTCCGTGGGGATATCCACGATTTCCACCGGGATCTCCTCCACCACCGGAACGACCGCTTCAGGAACAGGTGCGGCTTCAACGACTTCGGCAGATTCCACAACCGCCTCGACAGCTGCCGGGGGTTCCACCGGGTTGAGGACGGATTCCATCAATGCGTCGATCTCCTGCATGGCTTTGGGACCAATACCCTGCAGCTTGAAGATGGCATCCGGGTTGCGTTTGCTCTGCACAGCCAGCTCGCCGACGGTGGAATATCCGGCTTCCTGGAGGATATAGGCCACATGCTCGGGCAGGCCGCTATCGAGAATATTTTTATCGTACAACTCTGCTGGGATGACCTGGCGCAATTCCAGGCTGAGCCCCTGTTCGATGGCTTTTTGCTCGGGTTCCAACTGGGCGATCGTGCGCCGCTCCACGCGGTCTACGAAACGCGCCATCAGGTCATATTCTTCAGGGGTAAGGGGTTTGCCCTCAGCCTTGCGGGCGAGCATATCCTCGATGCGCGGGGAATTCTCTTTCTCTTTTTCAGCCAGTTCCGCCAGGCTTTCATCGGTCTGCAGCTTGCCAAGCGCATCGGCAGCCGCCTCGGGCAGGCTCTTGATATCGATCCGCCAGCCGGTCAGTTTGGCTGCCAGGCGGGCATTCTGCCCATCGCGGCCAATGGCCAGGCTGAGCTGGTCTTCGGGAACCACAACCGTGGCGGTTTTCCCGTTCTCGGAATGTTCATTCAGGAAGACGCCGCTCACACGGGCGGGGCTGATGGCTTTGGCAATGAAAATATTCGCGTCGGGATTCCACTCGATGACGTCGATCTTTTCATCGTGCAGCTCGCGTACGATGGTCTGGATGCGCACGCCGCGGATGCCCACGCATGCGCCGACCGGGTCGATGCCCTGCTGCGAGGCGCTGACGGCCACCTTGGCGCGCTGCCCGGGTTCGCGGGCAATGGAGCGGATCTCCACCACGCCGTGGTAGATCTCGGGGACTTCATTTTCCAGCAGGCGGCGCAGGAAGTTGCGGTGCGTGCGGGAGAGGATGATCTGCGGTCCGCGGGGCGAATCCTTGACCTCGGCGATCAGTGCGCGCACGCGGTCGTGAATGCGGAAGCGCTCGCCGGGGATGGTTTCCTTGCGCGGCAGGGTGCCTTCAGCCTTCATGTCCAGTCCAACGGTCATACCGATGGCGCCCATGGCCTGGATGATGCCGGAGACGATCTCGCCCACCTGTTTTTCAAAATGGCCAAGCTGAGCCTGGCGTTCCGCATCCCGGATGCGCTGCTGGATCACCTGGCGGGCGGTCTGGGCGGCCACACGGCCGAAATCCTTGGGGGTGCATTCCACAATGACCATATCGCCAAGCTGCGCCTCGGGATTGACTTCGCGTGCCCGTTCCAGGGTGACCTCGGTGAGGTCCTCCAGCACTTCTTCCACCACTTCCTTTTCGGCGGAGATGGTCACCTTGCCGGTTTCCAGATCCACCTTCGCCTGCACATCCTGGGCGGTGGAGGCATTGACCGCCTTGCGGTAGGCGGAAGCCATCGCGTTTTCCAGCGCGGTGAGGATCACCTCCTGGGGAAGACCCTTTTCCTCCAGAACTTCATTGAATGCCAGCGTAAACTCGTTTTTCATTCCTTGCTTTCTCCCGAATCCGACTTCCTGTTCTAAACAGAAAAGTGGGGGGAACCCACTTCTCATTGCGATCGATAACGATGACCTGCGGACTAACAAGGGCTATTTTAGCACGGTTGGGAAAAGGATGCAAGTCCGGGCAGGGGGAGGTTGATTTGTTGAATGGTTGATTGGTGTTTATATTCTCTGATTTTATTCATACTATCGTCGGTCGAGCACGCAACCGGTGCCCGACTTAGACCGACATTATTTATTTACTTAAGCGTTAATCCGAAAACACCGGCAGATGCCCCAGCGAAATGATGCTGGACCATTTTGCCCGCTCGCCCTCGGTGAGGATCGCGGCTTCCGCGGCGATGACCGCCCCCGCGTGCTGCAGGATCAGGCGCATGCCCTGCAGGGTGGAGCCGGTGCTGATCACGTCATCCAGGATCACCGCCCGCTTTCCTTTGAGCACTTTCAGGTCTTTCTCATCCAAATAGAGCGTCTGCGGTTCACCGGTGGTGATCGAAAGCGTCTCGGCCTTCAAGGCGTCGCCCATATAGGGTTTGTAGGTCTTGCGGAAGATAACATAGGGTTTCTGGTTTTCAACCGATAGCGCGTGCGCCAGCGGGATGCTTTTCGACTCGGAGGTGACCACCACATCGTAATCCACCCCTTGCAGCTTCCCGTTCAACGCCTTCGCGCAGGCCTGCACCAGCTCGGTATCCCCCAGGATGTTCAGGATGGCGATCGTCAACCCGGGTTTGATCTGAAATAACACCAGGTCGCGTTTCACCCCCGCGATCTCGATTGGATACACCTTACGTTCATTGGTCATGGCAGCACCTCCGGCATCGGAAATTTATCAGCGTAAAGTTTATCATAACCCAACCTGCTGATGTGGAAATCAGATCCACCGGAGGGACCAGAATATTTTTATGATGAAAGACTCGGGGAGAATAACAGAGGCAAGTATGTGTTAAAATCATCACTTGCCGGGGACGCCGACCCTGGCAAGTGATTAAAGGAGGAGAAGAAGAGAAGTCGCCCTGTGTCTATATAATACCTCCTCCCCGGAAAATTACTTGACGGTTACCCTACGCTAACCCTACGCAGGCATAACAATTACGTTAGAACGCGCCTCTTTTCAACTTGCAGGAGCCATAAGAGCATGTCCCCCTCAGAATATTCAATCGAAACCCGCCAGCTTGGGCGTGTCTATAAAGTCCGCGGTGCCAAAAAAGGCGAATCCAAGACGCTGGTCGCGCTCAAGGATATCAACCTCACGGTCCATCCCGGGGAGCTTTTTGGATTGCTGGGTCCGAACGGGGCGGGAAAAACCACCCTGATCAAGATCCTCACCACCCTGCTCTCCCCCAGCTCCGGTTCAGCATTCGTGGCCGGGCTGGATGCCGAAAAGGAGCCCGAGAAGGTGCGCCAGGTGATCAATATGGTCTCCGGGGGCGAGGCTTCCGGTTACGGGCTGCTGACCGTGCGCGAGAACCTGTGGATGTTCGCCCAGTTCTACGGCATCCCTTCCAAGGAAGCCAACGAGCGCATCGTGAAACTGCTGGAGATCGTCGGACTGAAGGACCGCATGAACACCCGCTCCTCCGATCTTTCCACGGGGCTGCGGCAGAAAATGAATATCATCCGTGGATTCCTGACCGATCCCCGCGTGCTCTTCCTGGACGAGCCCACCCTGGGGCTGGATGTGGGTGCCTCGCGCGACGTCCGCCGTTTCGTGCGCCAATGGGTGGATGAAGAACCCACGCGCACGCTGCTGCTTACCACCCATTACATGGTGGAAGCCGATGAAATGTGCGACCGGGTGGCGATCATTAATCAGGGAAAAGTGCTGGCCTGCGATACCCCCTCCGCGCTCAAGCAGCAGCTTCAGAAGACCGCATTGTTTGAGATCAATGTGGAAACCCCGGAGCCAGTGGAGAGGGGGTCCATCGCCCTGATCAACGGGGTTCAATCCTGCAGCGTCACCCCGGAGGACGGCTTCAGCCGCGTGGAGCTGAGCCTTTCAGAGGAAGCCTACCTGGCAGCTGTGATCACCGCGCTGGGGGCGCAGAACGGACGTATCCTCAGCCTGCAGAAACATGAGCCCACCCTGGAAGATGTTTTCGTCCGGCTCACCGGGTTGAGCATGGAAGAAGCCGAAAAGGTGGAAGAAGATGATGATTCAGCCAGTTAAGGAACGGCTTGCCGGCTGGCGGCTTGTCCTGATGACCATCCGCGGCAGGTCCTACCCGCGCATCATCGGCATGCAGCGGGATGTGACCTGGCTGATCTTCGATGTGCTCATGCCCATCTTCACCGTCGCTGCCTATGTGCTTATCTATCAAGCCGTCGGCGCGCCGGAGGAATACGTGGGGTTCGTGGTCATCGGCGGGGCTATGATGGCCTATTGGTTGAATGTCCTGTGGGGTATGTCCAGCCAGCTCTACTGGGAGAAGGAAACCGGCAACCTGGCGCTCTATATCATCGCCCCAGCGCCCATGATGTCCATCCTGCTCGGCATGGCCGTCGGCGGGATCCTGTCCAGCTCCCTGCGCGCCCTGGGGGTGATCCTTTTTTCCTCCTGGCTTTTCCACGTCAGCTACGAGGTAACCTCATTTGGGTTGCTCCTGATTGTATTTCTTCTGACCATGGCTGCCCTCTATGGCCTGGGGATGATGACCTCATCTGTTTTCCTGCTGCTCAACCGGGAAGCCTGGCACCTGGCCAACCTGGCTCAGGAACCGGTCTACCTGGCTTCGGGGTTCTACTTCCCGATCAAGAGCTTCCCCTTCTGGATCGCCGCCGGAGCCTCGCTGATCCCGCTTACGCTCGGCCTGGACGCCATGCGGCAGCTTGTTTTTCCCAGCAGCGCCAGCCTTGGCTTTCTGAGCGTGAACGTTGAAGTGTTTCTGTTGATCCTGCTCTCCATCGGTTTCATCTGGGGAGCCAAGCTGATGCTGGATTACATGGAACGCCTCGCCCGCCGGGAAGGGCGCCTGACGGATACCCGGAAGTGAGCTGCCCATGAACAAATCCACTTTTATGCGCTCGTTCCTGACCTCCACCTGGCTGGGTTGGCAGATCGAATCCAACTGGGCGGATCCCTTTCTGTTCATCATTTACTCCATTGTCAAACCGCTGGCAGCAGCCGGGATCATCGTCGTTATGTACGGGGTGATCTCAAAAGGAAATTTCAACACCCCGCTGTTCGCCTATATTTACATTGGAAATGCTTTCTACCAGTATGTCGCCATGGTCATGACCGGGGTTTCCTGGGCGATCATCGACGACCGCGAGCATTATAAAACCCTGAAATATATCTATACCGCCCCGGTGAGCGTACCCTGGTACCTACTCGGGCGCGGGGTTTCGCGCTTCCTGATCGCCACGTTTTCGGTGATCGTAACCCTGGTCTTCGGGGTTGTCTTCCTGCATCTCCCCATCCAGATGCAGACCATCCAGTGGCCGCTGCTTATCTCAAGCATCTTCCTTGGGGTGATCATGCTCTCGCTCATCGGGGTGCTGCTGGCCGGTATCACCCTGCTGACCGTGCGGCAATCCTTCTTTATCGGGGATGTGGTCGCCGGTGTGTTCTTCCTCTTCTGCGGGGTGATCTTTCCCATTGAGCTTCTGCCTCCTGCGCTGCAGACGATCGGCCGGTTGCTGCCGGTGACCTATTGGATCGAGCTGGTGCGGCGGGCCATGGTCGGGCAGATCGCCGAAGCGTTCCCCACATTCAGCACCATCACGAACACATATCTGTTCATCATCCTGTTTGTGTTGACGGTCGTGTATGGGATCATTTCGATGATCGTGTGGAAGGTCTGCGACCGCCGCGCGCGCGAGCAGGGCTTGATCGACTGGACCTCGAGTTATTGAGCGTTCTTCCCCGCAAATTCTTCCGCGACTCTCTGGAATCCTCCCCTTTGGGGAGAATCGACCTGGAGTGTTCTGAAGCAGGAATGACCCGCATTCAATTCTTCGGGTTTGGTAAACCGTTTGAATCCTGCGAATTCGTCCACGGGCACTCCATCCTTACGGAAGCAATGGGCCAGATCGTTGCATATTTGGATGGCTCCTTGCGGAAGTTTGATCTGCCCATCGATTGGACCGCGATATCGCCTTTTGCCCGCGCGATCAGGGAAACCTGCCTGAAGATCCCTTATGCCACAACCGTAACTTATTCTCAGCTTGCCGACCAGGCGGGGCATGCCGGCAAAGCTCGCGCCGTGGGGAATGTGAACGCGCGAAACCCGCTTCCCCTGGTCATTCCCTGCCACCGGGTGGTCGGCAAGGATGGCAGCCTGCGCGGGTATTTGAGTCCGGGTGGGGTGAAAACCAAAGCGTGGCTGCTGGAAATGGAAGCGGGGAATTCAAGTGGGTAAATAAATCAGGGTTTTCGTCTACGTTATAATGATTTAACGCGTTCTAACTCTTCCAGATAATTCGATGAACAGCCTTTTCCGGGACAAGAATTTTTACCTCGCGCTTACCTTCTCAATCCTGTTTACATACCTGGTTGATTTGATCTTTATTCAGGCACCCTCAATAACCAGACGCGAGCTCGCTCTTGGCGCTGTTACATTTTTCATCGTTTTTACACTTTCCCTATTTCTTTTAAAGAAATATCTCTCACCAACCTTCCAAAAAAATCCTCACAAAACCGCTTTGGTGGCAGGCAGCGCGATTTTTGCATCGCTCACATGCTACCTGCTGGGGGGATTGATCTTCGATTGGCGCCTTGTACCCCACCAGGTGGTAGGCATCCAGGTTACCGAGGAAAAAAATCCGTTATCCACCTCCTACGAGGGAAATTTGATCCGGTACGAATCCAATTTTGGGGTTCTAAGTTTTAATGACCTATCCCAAAATGGCGAATGGATAAGAACAGGAAAATCGATGCTTGAAAGCGGGGGGAAGCCAGGTTCAACGATTCAATGGGAAGGACGACCTGGGGCTTTCATCAGGTTCACCTTTGAGACCGGACCGAAGGCCGGCATCATTCGTTTCTCCTCCGCAGGCAATGAAGAAAGGCTTGATCTTTATGCCGCCACACCAGGTGAGTCGACCTGGGAGAGCCGTTATCCAATTCCCACGGTTGGGTTTTTGATCCCGCTCGCCGTTATCTGGCTGGTCTCGTTTTCAATTTTCATACTTATCGGTTCGCTAATTTTCCCGTTTTCCGAATCACAAAGAGCAGTACATCCGCAATATTGGCTGCTCTTCGCTGTGCCCATGATCGTTGTTTGGGGTTTCTACTTGCTCACCTACTGGCCGGGTATGATGAGCCCGGATTCCATTGTCCAGTGGGGTCAGATCCTTACTGGGAAATTCACGGATACCCACCCCGCCATCCACACCATGCTTCTCTGGCTGCTCACCCGCATATGGCTTTCACCCGCGCCGATTGCAATTGCCCAGATCCTGTTGGTGAGTTTCTCAGTCGCCTGGGGTTTGGGTCTGCTGGTGGAAATAGGGTTGAATTTACCGGCCGCCTGGTTATTAACAGGTATATTTGCCTTGTCACCGATCAACAGCACGATCGTTATCACCCTTTGGAAGGATATCCCTTACTCGGCTGCCCTTTTCCTATTTTCCATCCAGGTTTTGAAAATCATCCTTTCAAAAGGCGATTGGCTGAATAGGCGGCTCAATTTGCTGGCAATAATCACCACCGGGTTGAGCGTTATGCTTTTCCGCCACAATGGTATCCCGGTCCCGATCCTCAGCCTGGTGGTTCTCGCTTTTTTCTATCGCTCAAAGCTTCTCCGGATTGGAATCGTGATTTCGGCGATGCTGGTTTCCTGGATGGTCATCCGCGGTCCGGTCTACGATCTCGCCGGAGTTTCCACGGCGGGCGGGCTTGAAAGCGCCCAGCTTATCCATCACATTGCCGCTCATGTCGTTCAGGGTGGACCTCTGACGGAGGAAGAACAAAGCCTGGCGGATGTTTTGATGCCTAAAAAGTATGGGATTACAACTGCTGCCGTATCGATGAGACCGATAGCGTTCCCGGGTTTTCGTGGGAGCGCCTGGCGAACCACCCCACTGAGGTGAAAAGCCTATTCCTCAAGCTGTTGGTCAAAGAACCACAGATCGACCTGCAGGATCTGGTCTGTTCTTCACAGATCGTCTGGGCGTATAAAGGTTCCTGTGGGATGGTCGTTACCCGGACGATCAGCCACAACCGCCAAATAACCGATAATTCTTACGGGCTGATACCACAACCAATAATTCCACAGGCAACCATCCACCTGACAAACCTATACAACACGATGTTTTTTATCCCCAGGCTGCAGTTTTACTGGTACCCTGTACTTTACCTGCTTGTTTTGATACTTGGCTCCGTCCTCTTCACGAGCTGGAAGGGGATCCCGTATGGTTACTTATTCAGCGTACCCGCTGTGATTCAATCCCTCGTGCTGGCGCTGGTCAGCCTGAACGCGGCTGATTTCCGCTACCAGTATGCCATCTATCTCCTTGGTCTCTACAGCATTGGATTATTGGTGATCGCGGTCAACAGCCGATTTTCGAAAAGCCCGCAGCAGTTAAAAGTGATGCTCCCCTATGATTATTCTTCGCGTATACTAAACGAGTTCTCCTTGGGAGAAACCGCATGCTGAAATTGATCGTAGTCATCCCTGCCTATAATGAAGAGGCGACCATCCGCGAGGTGCTGGAGCGGATGCCCGACCTCCGTAAATCGAATGTCCATCTAACACCTGTAGTGATCGATGATGGCTCCAGCGATCGAACCGCGCAGATCGCCCGGTCATGCGGTGCGGTTGTGATTAGTCACGGCACCAATCAGGGTGTGGGCAAGTCCTTTCACGACGGGTTGGAATATGCCCTGGAAGAGAACGCGGATATTTTGGTCAATATTGACGCTGACCTACAATACTCCCCGGAGGATATTGCCCGTCTGATCCAGCCTGTCCTGGAAAACAAGGCGGATTTTGTCACCGCCGACAGGTTCACCCAGGCAAATGGAAAACAGATCCGCCCCGTGGATATGTCCAAGACCAAGTATTGGGGAAACCAGCGCATGAACGCCCTGGTGAATTGGCTGGCTGGCACCAAGCTGGGGGATGTCTCCAGCGGGTTCCGCGCGATCAATCGCGAGGCGATCCTGAATTTGAACCTCTCGGGAAAATACACCTACACTCACGAAACCATCATCGACCTGGCTATGAAGGATCTGCGCCTGGTCTCCATCCCCATCCAGGTGAAATATTACCCGGAGAGAAAATCGCGCGTTGCCGGCAATCTGATCCAATACACCAACCGGGCGTTGCGCATCATTTTCAAAGCCTTCCGGGATTACCGCCCGTTTTATTTCTTTTCCCTGCTTGCTGCCCTGCCGCTGATCTTGGGCGGTATCTCGCTGCTTTTCACGTTGGTTCATTTCATCCAAACCGGCGATTTTTCTCCGTATAAATTTGTTGCCTTTGCCGGAATCTACCTTTTTTCCCTTGGGTTGATCTTAATGATCATAGGGTTCCTCGCGGACATTCTGGTCGGCATACGCCTCACAGGGGAGAGACAACTTTATTTATTAAAGAAGAACCGTAAATAGAGGGCTGATTTGGCCAGTTCAAAGTGGAATGACCTCACAGCCAGGAAATATATTGGGGATTATCGTTCTTCCTATTTTGGCTATTCTCTGATCGACTCCATCCAGCAGAACGCCGCATCCGGCGGGATCGTTTCGACCCTGCTGGTGGATGCATTCCGTCAAAAGAAGATCGACGGGGCTTTATTGCTCCGCGGACCGATTGTGGATGGATCAGTGGAATCTGAATTCTTTATTGCGAAAACTGAGGAAGAAGTTGCCCAGGCACAGGGCAGCAAATATATCGCCACACTTTTCTCCTTCAAAGCCCTTCCAATGATCCGTGAATTCCCGGGGCGTCTGGCAGTGGTATGCCTGCCTTGTGACGCTCTCCTCCTTCATCGAACCAGGCTTTCGGAGCCTGAAGTAGATACCAAGATCGCGCTCGTGATCACCCTGTTTTGCGGGCACAATTCGGAAAAAGAACTAACCGATCTGGTGATCCACAAATTAAATAAGAATAACATGCCTGTTACCGCATACCGCTACCGGTTTGGACATTGGCGTGGCAATTTGAAACTGGATCTTAAAGACGGTTTTTCGATAACCAAACCTTTCAGTTATTTCAGTGATTACCAAAACCTGTACTTTTACGCACAGAAAAAATGCCTGCTCTGCGGCGACCAGACCGGGTTCGACAGCGATATCGCCATCGGGGATATTTGGTCCTTAAAGATGAAGAGCAACCCGATCAAGCATAATGCGATCCTCGTGCGCACCGGGAGGGGCGAAGAAGCCATTCAGGGTTTGGTCACCCGTGAGCTGGCTCACATTTTTTCCGTGCCAATTTCCGAGCTGTGCGCCGGGCAATCCCGATCGCTCCCTTTGCACGCAAGTGTCAATGCCCGGGTTTGGGCTGCGAAGAAATACGGCATGAAATTCAAACCGGTTTCAGAGGAAAAGCCCACCCTGCTCGAAAAAGCGATCGCCTGGGTGATTTTGGCCAATTTTTCGCTTTCACACAGCAAAAAATGGCAGGGTATCATCCCCAGGCTACCGAAATTCCTCATTAAATTGTATTTATATGCTTTTAAGGGGTTGCAGATTTTTCAACGTCCGAAAAGGGTGACGCATTCCATTGGCATCATTGGCGGTTCGATCTGGGGCAACCGCGGTGCGGAAGCGATGCTGGTGACAACTGTTGGCAAACTAAAAGAAAGATACCCCGATGCCGAATTCAAAGTCTTCTCTATTTATCCCGGGAAAGACCGGACCCTGATAACTGATCCGAAAATTCAGATTCTGAGCAGCAAGCCGTTTTCCTTGCTATTGGTTTTTCTGCCATTTTCCATGATCTATTGGGGCTTCCGGAAGCTGGGTATCCGGTTTTGGGTTCCTGCCTCCGTGCGGCGGCTTTTGGAGTGTGCTGTGCTTTATGACATCGGCGGTATTACCTTCGCCGAACGCGGGATGGTCCTTTTCTATAACATCCTCACCCTCTGGCCGGCATTGTTGCTGGGTGTCCCTGTGGTGAAATTGTCGCAGGCAGTGGGTCCGTTCAACTCCCCGTTGAACAAATTCTTTGCCCGCCTGTTCCTCCCAAAATGCGAAAGGGTTTTTCCCCGGGGTGATATTTCAGCCGGTTTCCTCGCGGAGCTTAATCTGGGGATGGATAATTCTCCGGTCTCTGCGGATATCGCCTTTCTTTACAAACCCGGGTATTCACTCTCGACAGAAAATCCAGAAAAGGTAAGCTTGCTCCTGAAGCAGATCGACAAATGGAAAATAGGAGGAGCAAAAGTTATCGTGGTTTCACCAAGCACGGTGGTGATGAAGAAGATGTCTTCTCCAGCGTATGAGAAACTTATCCTGGATATCCTGAGGAAGATGGACCAATCGAAATTCCACTACACCTTACTCCCAAATTCAAATCGGGCTGGGAGCGAGAAATCCCAGAACAATGACATTCTGGCTATCCAAAAAATACGCGCTCTCGCCAATGAGTCACTTCCCGATGACCTTCGAAACAGGATCGAATGGGTGGATTGGGATTTGAATACGGACAGCCTACGAAAGATCATTGGCAAAGCCAATTTGGTCGTAACATCCCGCTTTCATGGCATGATCGCCGCGCTTTCCCTGGCTGTTCCGGTTTACGTGGTTGGCTGGTCTCATAAATACAAAGAAGTGCTTGAACGATTCCGAATGGATGAGTTCATGCGCGACTATAAGAACGTGGACGCAGGTGCCATGGCAGGGGAAATATTAAATGCACTCGACCAGGAGCAGGACTTACGGGAGCGGATCAAGAAGGCTTTACCTGAAACGCTGATTTCCTCCTCACAACAATTTGAAGAAATGAAAGTGGATTTTCGTGAAAAAAAATAGAATTCTTCAGGTCCTTAAATGGATCTGGGTCGTTGCCATCATAATTTTTATTGGTGTCTTTTTCTACAGAAACCTGCCGGAAGCCATTCAATACCTCCAGGAAGTGCCATTTGGACTTGTCATCGCTTCTGCAGTTTGCATCATCATCGCAAAATTGCTGATCGTATTATTAGCTTTGCTTTCAGTCAACACTGGCGAATGGCGGCCTTCCTTTTCATCCATGTTCACGATATTTACTGTATCCCAACTGGGTAAATATATCCCCGGAAGCATCTGGCATTTTGCAGCCAGGATCAATGCGTATAAAGACAATGCGCTATCCAATAAGAAAACCGCGCAGGCAATGATCATTGAAAATCTCTGGCTTGTAACTGGTGCAGCGGCTTTTGGAGTGGTATTTCTATCCCTCAATCACACCGTGATGGACGGGGCAACTCTCCTGCCAGTGGAGTTCCCCGAATGGCTATGGAGTCTACTCCCCTATCTGGTTTTGATTTTTTGGATCGCAGGTTTGTTCCTTTTAGACAAACGTTACCCGACCAGCAGCAAGGGCATCACAATATCCAGGGTGTTGTTGCTTTTACTGATCCAGTCCGGAATTTGGCTCTCATTAGGCATTAGCTATTATCTGCTTTTCCTGAACGCAGGAACAAATGATCTGTTCTTGATTCTGGGTGGCTACGCCCTGAGCTGGATCGCCGGGTATCTGGTGATTTTCGCGCCCGGGGGGATTGGAGTACGGGAAACCGTCCAGGTTTTCCTTTTTTCTACCATTTCGACTCCCCAGCAGGTAGTGATCATCTCTCTGATGCACCGGATGGTCTACACAATTGTGGAAGTCCTTCTGGGTTTGGTGGGTTACCTGCTTACGAAACGGGTTGCCCGCGACCAAAACTCCATTCCCGGGTAAAATTAGCCCCTCAACCTGATTCCCCTATGGGGGAATCGACTTCTTAAACAGGATTTTTTATGTCTTCCATGTCCTCCCGCGATTGGACCAAGTTCCTCCTCCTCGCCCTCATCTGGGGATCTTCCTTCATGTGGATCAAGGTGGCAGTCGCGGATGTCAGCCCATTCGTCCTGGTCACTTTTCGAGTGTTCTTTGCTGTATTGGGCATCCTTGCTATCATCCTGATCACCCGCGGTAAATTTCCCCTGCAGAAGCGTTGGATCGGGGTCTTTGCCTTCCTGGGCTTTTTCAATGTCACCTTGCCTTTCCTGCTCATTTCCTGGAGCGAACAATACATTACCTCCGGCATGGCCTCCATCCTCAACAGCACGGTAACCTTGTTCACTTTTCTATTTGCTTCGTTCTTTATCGCTGAAGAGAGACTCACCTGGCTTAAGGCGCTGGGGATCATCCTCGGATTTGCCGGTGTTGTGGTGATCAGTATGGATGATATCGGCAGCGGACTTGGCAACATGCAAGTGGGCGTCATCGTTTCGCTCATCGCCTCGGCTTGTTATGGCGCCGCCAACGTTTTCGGACGGATTAACACCAAGGGGTTGGAACCCAATGCCCAGGCATTCGGGCAGCTCACCGCAGCGTTAATTTTCATCATTCCGGCAGCCATCATATTCGACCCAACTTTCATACTTCCCAACAAGCCCATCACCTGGTTCGCCCTCGTATTACTGGGTTTGCTGAATACCGCCGTGGCAACCTGGTTATTTTATTCCCTGCTTAACTCGGTGGGGTCCACCCGCACTTCGCTGGTGGCCTATTTCATCCCCCTGGTGGGCGTTATCCTTGGCATCCTGTTCATGGGAGAAAGCCTGAGCTGGAATCTCTTCATTGGTGCCTTAATGATCGTCGGCGGTGTGCTCTGGGTGAATTACGGAATGCGATTGATCCATAAATTCCGATAGCTCCCGGGAGCTGCCTGCTTCATTGGTGACACGGGGGTAAAATCATCTAATGACCGATTCTTCCTTAACCCATTCCGGATTCGTTGCCGTCGTTGGGCGGCCCAACGTCGGCAAGTCCACCCTCATCAATTTGTTCCTGGGTCAGTTGGTCGCGCCGGTATCCCCCCGTCCGCAGACCACCCGGCGCAAACAGCTAGGCATTCTCACCCTCCCGGATGCGCAGCTCGTATTCGTGGATACCCCCGGTCTGCATCGCGAAGTGGACCGCCTCGGCGCATACATGAATGCCGCGGCTGAAACAGCGCTGCTGGATGCCGACCTGATCCTCTGGCTGGTGGCTGCAGATGAACCGCCAACGGCTGAGGATAAACTGATCGCTGAAAAACTGGCACAGGTCAAACACCAGCAGCCCGTACTGTTGGTGCTCAATAAGACCGACCAAACCAGCGCCGAAATCCTTGCCGCCAGATCAAAGCAATATTCTCAGCTCCTGACTTCCGCGGAGCTCATTCCAATATCCGCCCTCACTGGAACTGGGCGGGAGGAATTGTTGAAGAGGATCGTGGAAAAATTGCCGATGGGTGAGCTTTTCTTTGACGGAGATCAGATTACGGACCTTTACGAAAAAGAGATCGCCGTGGACCTGATTCGCTCCGCGGTGCTGGATTCCCTGCGGGAAGAGGTTCCTTATTCTGTAGCTGTGCGGGTGGAGGAATTCACCGACCGGGACGAGCAAAACTCGAGCGTGGCAGCCACGCTCTTTGTGGAAAGGGAATCCCAAAAAGGGATCGTCATCGGCAAAGGCGGCGAAATGCTCAAGAAAATCGGCACTCTGGCGCGCAACCGGATGGAGACGATGACTGGCCGGAAGATCTACCTGGAGCTGCATGTCAAAGTCGCGCCAAATTGGCGTAATGATCCCGCTGCGCTTAAGCGCTTTGGCTATACCCTGGAACGGCCTTGACCTACCCAGTCCTCTATTTGGTAACGATCTCCCTGATGGCGCTGGATTGTATCATGGTGGGGATGCACCGCGTCCGCTGGAGGGTTTAACGAAACCGGCCCCCATGATCGCGCTGATCCTCTGGTTCAGCCTGGCGGGCAGCTGGCAGGGAAACCTGGCCTGGTTCGGGGCTGGACTGGTCTTTTCCCTGTTGGGTGATATATTTCTGTTATTCCCTTTCCGGCTGTTCATCGCCGGGCTGGTGGCGTTCTCGCTCGCCCAGGTCGCCTATATCCTCGGGCTGAGTGTAAACCGCGGCTCTTTGGATCTCTCCGCAATTTTGATCCTGATCCTAGTGATTGTGACTGCCATCTTGGATTTCAAGCCGATAGTGGGGAAGATACGTTCTAGGCCAAAATTTCGCAGACTATTAGGACCGGTGCTTTTCTATGCCTGTCTGCTCACCCTGTTGCTATTTTCCGCCTGGCTCACCATCCCGCGCACGAACTGGAACTGTATCCCAGCCCTGCTCATCACACTCGGCGGCAGCCTGTTCTTCGCCTCGGATTCCATCCTGGCACGCGAGAAATTCCTGCGCCCGGTAAAATTTGGCGGGGTGCTGGTGATGGTCACTTATTTTCTCGCCCAGTTGTTCCTCGCCACGGGCTCGGTATTGCACGCGATGGGACAGATGGGATGAGATTGTGGATCAGTCGGATTTTGATTGGGCTGGTGCTTCTGGATAACCTTCAGGCAGCAGTGTTCTTTATCACAAAACCCGATGGATTCGCTGCCGCTTTCGACCTGGCAGGACCTGCCGGGATGGCGGCTATGCGCAGCATCGGCATCCTCTTCCTGATGTGGTGCGTTCCCTATGCGTTTGCGGCTGTTCATCCCATCCGTTTCAGGATATCTCTGATCGAGGCTTGCCTTATGCAAGCGATCGGGATTTTGGGGGAATCATTTCTGTTAATCAGATTGCCCGCTGAATTGGTGAACACGCCTTCCAGCCTTGGTCGGTTCATCATTTTTGACGCCGCGGGATTGATCTTGCTTCTAATTGCGCTCGGGTTATCCGCGTCCATCCAACCGTTCAGAAAACCAGACCAAACTAAGACTTAAGTGGTCGAAATCCCTCGCCCAGCGCTTCATGCGCTGCGCCAATTACCATGAACGCAGCCGGATCAGCTTCGTGCACCAGTTCCTTCAACTGGTTCACCTCCGAGCGTGTGACCACGCAATAAAGAACCGGCCGATCCGTCCCCGTATAGCCGCCTTTTCCCTGCAGGATGGTCACGCCTCGTTCCATGGTTTGGGTGATCTCGGCGATGACCGCCTCCGGCGCGGAGGTGATGATGATCGCTGTCCGGAAAATGCTCGATCCCTCCGAGGCCATCTCAGCAGCCAGACCGCTCACATAGATCACTACCAGCCCATAGAGAGCCTTTTCCCAGCCGAAGGTGAAGCCACCTGCCAGGACCACGATGGTATCGGTGATTAAGTAGGACTGCGAGATGGGGATGGCGAACCTGGAGTTCAGGATCCTGCCCAGAATGTCGCTTCCCCCGCTGGTGCCCCGGCCGCGGTAGACCAACCCCAGTCCAACCCCCAAAAGTACCCCGCCAAAGAGTGCATTAAGGAAGTTATCCTGGGTGATCCCCTGTGCCGGGATAAACAGCGCCAGGAAATCGGTAAGAAAGGAAAAGGCAACGATTGCCAGCGCGGTTCGAATGGCAAATCTGGCTCCACCTAAAAATCGCCAACCGAGCAGGAAGAGCGGGATGTTCCCCACTAAGACCATCAAGCCGATCGGCCAACCGGTGTAATAGTTGATGATCTGGGCTGCACCGCTGATCCCGCCCGAAACAAGCTGCCCCGGGATAAGGAACAAGCGCATGGCCAGTGCCTGGATGAATGCGCCCAGCAGGATCAAGGAATATTCCTTCACCAACTTCCAGCTAAAATGCTCGCGGGGGATAAAATTATTCATATAATCAAATTCAAACGAATTGGTCAGATTCGACTGGCTGCAGCTCCCCCCACCGCCTCGCAGATATACACCTCCGCATTATTGCCTGTTCGCTGCAAATAGCCTTTCTTCAAGGCAGCTTCAAATCCTTCAACATTTTCCCTTTGCACCAGGCTGACCGTGCAACCGCCAAAGCCAGCCCCGGTTAATCGTGACCCAAAGCATCCGGGAAGGGTCCAGGCAATTTCTGCCATCGCATCCAACTCCGGGCAGCTTACCCCATAGTCATCGCGCAAGCCGATGTGGGTCTGGTTCATCAGATTGCCAAATTCGGCCGCATCCCCGCGCGCCAGCACCTCCAGCGCCTGGTCCATCCGGGCGCATTCCCGGACGATATACCGGGACCGCTTCAGGGGTTCTTCTGGTATTCCAGCGGAAAATTTCTCAAAATCAGCGATGGAGACCTCGCGCAGGCTTTGTATACCTGGGATGTGTTTTTGGAAATGGCTCAGCGCCTCTTCGCAGGACGCTCTTCGGTCGTTATACGCTGATCCAGCCAACCCGCGGCGCACACCGGTATCCGCAACCACCACAACTGCATTCTCCGGCAACTTAACCGGTTTGTTTTCGTGTGTGCGGGTATCAAACCAGACCGCGCCGCCCGCCACCCCACAGGCACTGGCAAATTGATCCATCAATCCGCAATTGACACCCACATAGCGATTCTCGGCCCGCTGGCAGATTTTTGCCAATTCCAGCGGGCTCAAATCGAACCCCGCCATCGCCTGCCAGAGCTTACCAAATCCAACCTCCACAGCCGCCGAACTGCTGAGGCCGGCGCCCACGGGTACCTGCGAACTGAAAACCGCCTCAAGTCCGCGGACTTCAAGACCCTGCCCGTGAAGCGCCCAGGCTACGCCTGCAGGGTAGAGTGCCCAGGATGGCAGATCTATCCCCTGTAGGTCCCGCTTTTCTGCAAGCGACGTGAGCGAAAATTCAGAAGATCTTTTGAGATCGCGAGCCTCGATCCGGAAAACAGGTTCAGTGATTGGTTTTGCCTCAATATGAACATATCTATTGATCGCCATGGGCAGCACCGCACCGCCGTTGTAATCTACATGTTCTCCAAGCAAATTCACCCTGCCGGGAGCGTTGGAAATTAATTCCGCCGATTTCATCAACGAAAATGAGGTTGCTGGATTAGCCATTTTCCAAAACTGCATTCTGATAGGATTCCACCATGGCAGCTTTTTGCGCGTGGCTCAAGGATTTGATCTTTCGCTCTCTGCGCATGGCGCTGGCGCGATCGGGTTGGGGTTCGGTATACACCAGCTCCACCGGCCGGTGAAGGCGGGTATAAGCCGCGCCGACGCCGGAATTGTGCTGCCGCACCCTGCGTTCCGGATCGAGCGTCCAACCGGTATAGTAGCTGCCATCGTTACAACGAACCATGTAACAAAATACTGCGCTTTCGCTCATTTTTTCTTTTTATTCGCTGGGATACCAAGGGCAGCCTGGAAAAATCCTTCATCTCCCCGCATGTTGCCCTTGCCTGACTGCTCCCATTTCCCGCTCAGCCTCGATCCCCACCAGGCTGCATGTCCTGCGATTGCTCCACCTACATTCGCGCGGAGCTCCGAAGCCTGTCCTTTCTCCAGCTGGTCACGCAGAATCGTAAGCTCCCGGAGATAGTTATCCATCACTCGCAAGGTGTTTTCACGGTTGGCCAGGGCAGCCGCACCAAAATCCTCCCGTTCAACTGGATCAGCCATCGGCCGGCAAAGCGTGGCAAAATTGCTGTTGGTCAATTTGCAGCCATAATGCCAGCCGCCTTCGGTGGAAACTGAATTGAAATAGGCAGCGGCGGCCAGTTCGGGCAACAGGGTGTAGGCGGCCAGAAGCCCATCCAGCTCTGCCAGCTCCCCGAAATAGATCCCGCCTCCCAGAGCTTCGGCGATCTCCCCGGCAAATTGGGAGGATTCGGAAGTGGTGGCCTCATTTCCGCAAGTCAGGAACAACCCGGTGGCGAATAAATCAGATGCCGCGGCTTTTATCCCCGTATCTTGGACGATCAGATGAATGGCATTGATGATGGGCGTGAAGGATAGAAACTGAGAACCTGCAGGCAGGCTTGCAGCTGCCCAATCATAGGTGATCTTCTTTACCGGAGAGGTATCCAGAATGAGCGTTTTCGCGGTGATCAGGGGTGCCGCCGCCTTGAGGGTGATCTCCACCTCATCAAATGGCACAGCCAGGATGACCGCATCCGACCCTTCGATAACTTCCGGCAGGCGGTTGGTGAGCTTATCAAACACCTTCAGTTTGCCGACCTCGTGGGCAATATCCCCATTTCGATCCAACCCAGTGGTAGTAAATTGGTCCTTTTTACCCGCCAGAGCCATGCCAATCGAAACCCCCAGCCTGCCCAAACCGATCACTGCGATTTTACGAGCCATATCATGCTCCCATGAGAAAGAGGGTGAATTGATTGATAAAGGGCGAGATCACCGATCCGAAAATATCTATCCCGGCGTAAGGCAGCAATACCATGATTGCAACCAGCAACAACGGACCGAACTGGCGGTATTTCGCATAGAATGGCGCAGCGGATCCCGGCAGAAAATACAGCACCAGCTTTTCTCCATCCAGGGGCGGGATTGGGATCAGGTTGAAGATCCATAACAACAGGTTAATGGTGATGAATTCATACAGAAAATACGCAAACCAGCCTGCCGAGCCGCCCACCAGGACCCGAAAAATGATGGAGGCTGCAATTGCCAGCAGAAAATTCGAGAAAGGTCCTGCCAGGGATACCCAAAGAAAGGCGTAATGGGATCTTTTTTCCAGGGCAGCCGGGTTCACCTGCACGGGTTTGGCCCAGCCAAATCCGACCACCACAAGCATGATGCTGCCCACAATATCCAGGTGGCGCAGCGGGTTGAGCGTGAGCCTGCCCATGATATAAGGCGTGTCATCGCCGTAACGGGTTGCCGTCCAGGCGTGGGCGAACTCATGGAAGGTCAACGCCACCACCAATGTGATGATTCGGGCGATCAGGGTGGCAGGGTTTAATCCTAGCATGGGGGGAATGGGCTCCGCGGGGGATTTCACCCGCCTGAGCGGATTATAACATGCGATATAATCCTTACGTGCTCCCTGACCTTCAGCTTGATGACAGGCTGCGCCTGCGAAAGCCGCACCCTTGTGGCGGTTATGAATGGAAGGTCGTTCGCCTGGGCGCCGATATTGGGATCGAATGTCTCACCTGCGGTCACCGGGTGCTGCTCACCCGCCGCGAGCTCAACCACCGGATCAAGAAAATACTTCCCCAACCTGAAAATGAACCCCCAGCCAAAGAGTAAGCGATTTCTCTTCCTATTTTCGGATACTGGCGGCGGCCATCGCAGCGCAGCGGAGGCCATTTCAGAAGCCCTGCAGCTTGAATTCCCGGAAATCCCGATGGAAATCGAGATGATCGACATCCTGCGCGAGTATGGCACATTGCTTTTCAAATATGCTCCGATCCAATATCCTTATATTGTGAAAATGCCCCTGGCCTGGGAAGCAGGATATGACATCCTGAATAAACCACGTCGTGTGAGAACCATTTCGGACGCCCTTTGGCCTGCCCTGCGCCGATCCCTCCATAACCTGCTCACCGAACATCCCAGCGACCTGATCGTTTCGGTTCATCCTTTGCCCAATATGGCCATGCTGCGCGCCATGGGCAAGAAGCATCGACTGTATGCCACCGTGGTGACCGACATGGTTTCCACCCACGCCCTTTGGTACGAGCCAAAAGCAGATCTGGTGATCGTACCAACCCAGGCCGCTTTTGAATCTGGTCTGGAGCTGGGAATGCCCCCACAAAAGATGGAAGTGATTGGGATGCCAGTGGCGGACCGCTTCTGCCTTCCCGTGGGGGACCGGGTGGCAAACCGGGCGCAACTTGGATGGCCGGAGGACGGACCTACCATCCTGATCGTCGGCGGAGGGGAAGGTATGGGCCCGCTGGAAGCAGTTGTACGCGGGGTGAGCGAAGCCAGGTTGAAAGCCAACGTAGTGGTAATTGCGGGAAGAAACGATGAATTGCGGGCGCAATTGACCCAAACCACCTGGAACATACCGGTGAAGGTGTATGGCTATGTAAAGACCATGCCAGAATTCATGCGCGCCTCTGATATCCTCATCACCAAAGCTGGTCCGGGTTCCATCAGCGAAGGCTTCCTGGCTGGTCTGCCCATGATCCTGTATCATTACCTGCCGGGGCAGGAAAAAGGAAATGTGGAGTACGTGGTCAATAATGGCGCCGGGATCTGGGCCCCGGATCCAGGGCAGATCGTCGCGGCGCTTCGTATATGGTTGGATGATCCCGCGGTGTTCAATCGGTTTTCGGAAGGTTCCAGCCACCTGGCCCGCCCCCTAGCCACCCGTCAGATCGCCCGCCGGCTGATGGACCTGACTGCCTGAGCCCTTCATTCCCCCCTGCTTGTCCTCTCCCCCCCTCTGACTTATAATTTGGGAATGCCCATTCTCGCCCGGGACGCATTTGAATTCTTCAGCCGCAGCGCGGAGCAAACTCAGCGGCTGGGGATGCGCCTGGGAAACCTGGTTAAACCGGGTGATCTGATCTGCCTTTCGGGCGATCTGGGCGCTGGCAAGACCACCCTGGTGCAGGGTATCGCCCGCGGCTGGGGTTCGGTGGACCAGGTGACCAGCCCAACATTTGTGCTTGTGAACGTTTACCGCCGAACGGATGGACTTCAGATGAACCACCTGGATGCTTACCGGCTGGAGAATGCCGCTTCGGGTGAGGACCTGGATATCGACGAGCTGCTGGATGGCAGACCGCTGCTGGTGGAATGGCCCGAGCACATCCAGGCTGCGCTGCCGGGCGATAGTTTGCTGGTAAAAATGACCTGGATGGCGGAGGAGCAGCGCGGGATGGTGATCACCGCCAAGGGGATACGGTATAACGAAATGCTCAACCAATTCAAACAAATGGTGCTGGGAGGCTGAATGCTGCTGGCAGTTGATACCTCCACCCTCTGGATCGGATTAGCACTTTATGACGAAAGCCAGGTGCTGGCCGAGACGATTTGGCATACCGAAAACCATCACACCATCGAACTGGTTCCCTCCATTGATAACCTTCTCCGGCGGTGCAAAGTTACCCCCGCAGATCTCCAGGTTCTTGCCGTTGCCACTGGACCAGGTTCCTTCACCAGCCTGCGAATCAGCCTGGCTGTAGTAAAAGGGCTGGCACTTTCCTGCCACATCCCCATTGTGGGGGTGCCTTCGCTGGAAATCCTCGCCGCGGCTCAACCCCGGCAGGACTCCCAACTGGCTGCAGTGCTGCAGGCTGGCCGGGGCCGTCTGGCCGTAGGCTGGTATGAGCCTTCGGACTCTGGTTGGAAAAGCGTTACGACACCAAAATTAACCACCGTCGAGGACTTGGCAGCGGAGATTAAAAAACCCACCCTGGTGTGCGGTGAGCTCACCAACGACGAACGTCAGGTATTAGCCCGAAAGTGGAAAAACGTTACGATTGCCAGCCCTGCAAGGTCGGTGCGTCGTCCCTCCTTCCTGGGCGAGATCGCCTGGGCGCGTTGGAAAGCCGGGCAGGTCTCTGATCCAGCCACACTCGCACCGATCTACCTGCACATTGCCGGGGAAATACCTGGATGACCCTTTCGCAGGGGATGCAAAAAGTTAACATTCGTCGTATGACCCCCGCTGACCTTGACGCTGTCGTGGAGATCGATTCCATTTCCTTCAGCCTGCCCTGGCCAAGGAGTTCTTTTGGATACGAGTTGAATAATCCAGTTTCGCGTCTGTGGGTGGCGGAAGCAGAGGAAGCGGGGAATCCCCAGGTGGTGGGAATGATCTGCACGTGGGTGATCGAGAATGAAGGGCACATTGCTACTTTAGCCATTCATCCGAATTTTCGCCAAAGAGGGCTGGGGAAAGGTCTGCTGGGTTTCGCTCTTTTGGAAGCAGCGCATGAGGGAGTAGAATTGGTATACTTGGAAGTCCGGCGCAGTAATGAGGCTGCGATCCAAATGTATGAGAAGTTTGGGTTTGCGATGACCGGTATCCGGGCGGGCTATTATTCCGACAACCACGAGGACGCCCTGATGATGACCCTGGAAAAACTGGAACCAACCCGCTATACAGGCCTTGCTGGAAAATTAATTCTGAATCGATTTTGGAGCCACATTGGACGGAACAGCCACCCTTCAGGAAGTAGCCCAGCAGGTATCCGCCTGCCTGCGCTGCAATTTGCATTTTTCGCGCAAGCATGCTGTTCCCGGGGAAGGACCCGCCAATGCCTCAATGCTATTCATTGGAGAAGGTCCAGGTTTCCATGAAAACGAGCAGGGACGACCTTTCGTAGGTCAGGCTGGAAAGCTGCTTGAAGGTCTGCTGGGGAGCATCGGGCTGAAGCGGGAGGAAGTATTCATCACCAATGTGGTCAAGTGTCGTCCCCCCGGCAACCGCGATCCGCTGCCCGAAGAGCTGGCAGCCTGCGCGGAATATCTGAACCGTCAGATCGAAGCACTGAACCCACCGGTGATCGTCACGCTCGGACGTTATTCGATGGCTAAATTCCTGCCTTTTGCCAAGATCAGCGAAGCCCACGGCAAGCCGGTGAATGTTAACGGTCGGATGATCGTGCCCATGTACCACCCGGCAGCCGCGCTGCACCAGCCTGCACTTAAACCCACGCTTGAAAAAGATTTCCTGCAGCTTCCGGAACTGATCCGGAACACGGGCTGGAAGACAACCGAATCCGCGCAGCCAGCCCCGAATACTGCTGAGATAGAGCCTTCTGCTAAATTCGAAGAGGCGGACAGCGCCGAACAATTGAGTTTATTCTAGCTAGGGAAGAGGTATTTGATGAACACAAAAGAAACTGCTCTCAAGAAATTCGCGGATAGATCCGCGGTGGTCGGGATCCTTGGCTTGGGCTATGTCGGCCTGCCGCTCGCCGTCGTCTTCGCGGATGCCGGTTTCAAAGTGGTTGGCATAGATCCCATCCAGAGCAAAGTGGACGAACTTAACCGCGGCAGCAGTTATATTATCGATGTCCCTTCGAAATCGATCGAAAAACATGTGAACTCCGGGGCGTTTACTGCATCAGCAGATTTCAGCTCCTTGCGCGATGTAGACGCGGTATCGATCTGCGTTCCCACCCCGCTGCGTAAAACAGGAGACCCGGACCTTTCTTTTATCATCTCCGCCACCGAGGAACTGGCCAAATATATCCATCCAGGGATGGTGATCGTGCTGGAATCCACCACTTACCCGGGCACCACCCGCGAAATGGTACAGACCCGCCTTGAAGAAGTGAGCGGGATGAAAACCGGGAAGGATTTCTTCCTGGCTTTCTCGCCGGAGCGAGTGGACCCTGGGCGCAAGGATTTCACCACCATTAATACCCCCAAAGTGATCGGCGGCATCACCGCTGATTGCGGCGAGGTGGCTACCGCCTGGTACCGCCAGGCCATTAAGACAGTGGTGCCAGTCTCCTCAGCGGAAGTAGCCGAAATGGCCAAACTATTGGAAAACACTTTCCGCATGATCAACATCGGGCTGGTCAACGAGCTTTCGCTGATGTGCGACCGCCTGGGCGTGGACGTTTGGGAAGTGATCGACGCGGCTGCCACCAAACCCTTCGGGTTTATGAAATTCACCCCCGGGCCGGGTCTGGGAGGGCACTGCATTCCCATCGACCCGCTCTATCTTTCCTGGAAACTGAAAACCCTTAATTACACTGCCCGTTTTATTGAGCTGGCTTCCGAGATCAACACCGGTATGCCGCGTTATGTGGTCAGCCGCATACAGGATGCGTTCAATACGCAGTCGAAAGCGCTAAAGGGCAGCCGGGTGCTGGTGCTGGGCGCAGCCTACAAGCCGGATATCGACGACTTGCGCGAATCGCCCGCCCTGGATGTGATCCATCTGCTGCAGCAAAAAGGCGCGGAGGTTCATTATCACGATCCCTTCGTCTCGCACTTCTTCCATGATGGCAAGGAATATGTCTCGGTCACGGATCTCATAGGCGAGGTCAAGAAAGCGGATTGTGTGGCGATCATCACCAACCATTCCGCCTATGATTACCCTGCCATCCTGGCCAACGCCTCGCTGGTTTTCGACGCGCGCAATGCCCTGGGTAAGCTGGGCAAAGATAATTCCAAGGTGTTCAAACTCTAATGTCCGTCTATCTGGTCACCGGTGCCGCCGGGTTCATCGCTTTCAAAGTGATCGACCTGCTCCTGGAGCAAGGTCATGAGGTGGTGGGTGTGGATAACCTCAACACTGCCTACGACCCGCGCATCAAGCACTGGCGGCTGGAACAGCTCACCCCCCGCAAGGGGTTCACCTTTTACCATGCGGATATCTGCGATCGCTCCCGCCTGGAAGAGATCCATTCTGACCATCAGCCCTTCGAGGCGGTCATTCACCTGGCTGCCCGGGCGGGGGTTCGCTATTCAGTGGAGGACCCCTGGGCGTTCGTGGATTCAAACATCACCGGCACGCTCAACATGCTGGAACTCAGCCGTCAGCACGGGATCCAAAAATTTGTTCTGGCATCCACATCCGGGATCTACGGCGCAAAACCGCCCCTGCCCACCAATGAAGACGTGAATTCAGACCACCCGTTGCAGCCTTACGCCGCCTCAAAAAAGTCCGCCGAAGTGATGGCGCACGCGTATCACCACCTGCACAATCTTGATATCACTATCCTGCGATATTTCACCGTTTACGGCCCGGCGGGCCGGCCGGATTTGGCGCTTTTTCGATTTATTCAATGGATCGTCGAAGGCCGACCGGTACTGGTGAATGGCGATGGCAACCAATCACGCGGATTCACCAATCTCGATGATATAGCCCGTGGCACCCTGCTGGCGCTGAAACCTCTCGGTTTCGAGATCATCAACCTGGGCGGACATCAGACGGTCACGATCAACGAGCTGATCGAGCAGATCTGCCGCATCACCGGAAAAACTGCCAACATTCAGAACCAACCCGTTAATTGCGCCGAGATCCTGGCCAGTTGGGCGGATACCACGAAAGCCCGCAACCTGCTCGGCTGGGAACCAAAGGTCACACTCGAAGAAGGCGTTCCACGTATGGTGGACTGGTATCTGCAAGAACGAAGCTGGGCGAGCCAGATCATCACGGAATGAGAATCACCCCCGCAGCAATTTGGGAGCACTGGAAAAAAGACGAGGTCCTGGGGGGAGTGATCCGTAACACAGGGTACCTGTTCAGCAGCAACACGGTGACCCTGGGGTTGAACACGCTACAGACCCTCATCGCCACTTTCCTTCTCGGTCCCACACTCTACGGTGTACTCGGCCTGGTCACCTCGTTTGCCTCCAGCGTAAACCGGCTGCTCTCCTTCCGTATGGGCGAGCTGGTCATCAAGCATGCCGGCGGTCAGCTTGCGCTAGGGCGCAAGGACAAGGCAGCTGCCATCGTCAAAGCTGCCGGGTTGACGGAAGCGGTCACCTCCGTGATCGCCTTCATCATCCTGGTGCTGACTGCGTCCTGGGCGGCTGCGACCATCATAAAGGTTCCAGAAGCAGCACCCTGGATCGTAGTCTTCGGGATCTCGCTCCTGGCGGATATCGTCTTCGAAACTTCCACTGCAGTACTGCAGCTCGGCAACCATTTCAAATATCAGGCAGTCCTCAACCTAGTGCAAAGCATTTTGGTGACAGTGCTGCTGGCAATCGCAATTATTTTCCACGGCACTATTTATTTCGTCCTGATTGCTTATCTATTAGGCAAGGTGCTGCAGGGAGTTGGCACCACCATCATGGCATTTCGCTGGGTGAACCCGCTACTGGGACCGGGCTGGTTCCGCCAGCCATTCAGCCTGATCGATAACCGTAAAGAACTCAGTCATTTCGCGTTCAGCACCAACTTGAGTGGATCGATAAATATGATCATCCGCGACAGCGAGGTGCTTTGGGTGGGGTACTTCCTGAACCCGACGGCTGCCGGTTATTACAAACTCGCCCTGGCTTTGATGAACCTGACCGCCATCCCCATCAGCCAGATCATTAACACCACCTTCCCGCAGATCAGCAAGTCCAGCGCGCGCCACGAATGGTCAACCCTCAAGCGGCTCCTTCGCCGCACATCCGCCATCGCAGCCGTCTGGATAGCTTTCTGCGCGGTCGGGATGCTCATCCTTGGACCGGTCTTCTTCTTTAACTATAAAGGCGGGGCATTCCTGCCCACCCTACCGGGGATGTTCATCCTGCTGCCCGGTTTCGCCGCGCAGGGTATCTTCTTCTGGAACCGACCCCTGCTTCTTTCCCTGGGGAAACCCAACTTTCCCCTGGCAGTGAATGCCAGCCTCGGTGCGGTTAAAATTGGTCTCATGTTCCTGCTGGTTCCCACCTATGGCTACCTTGCGCAGGCGGGATTGCTTTCTGCGTATTTCTTCTTCGCAGCGGTTATCATCGTCTGGGAAGGGCTGCGAGAGATTCGCAGGCAGCAATTTTTGTTCCCTAAACCGGTGGAAGCATGAAGATCGCCTGCATCTCCCCCTCCACTGTGCCTTCGCGTACCGCCAACTCCATTCAGGTCATGAAAGCCTGTCACGGGCTGGCACAGAATGGCCACGAGGTGCGTCTTTTCCTCCCAGGTGAAATGCGATCCAACTGGGATTTTCTGGCAAACCAGTACGGTTTGGAAACTGAATTCCAGCTCAACTGGCTGCCGAGCCGTCGAATTTTCCGTCGCTATGAATTTTCCATCAATGCAGTTACCCAGGCGCAGCGATGGGGAACAGAGGTAGTCTACACCTGGCTTCCGCAAGCCGGATTGTTTGCGCTGGAGCGCGGCATTCCCTCCATTCTCGAAGTCCACGACCGGCTCAAGGGTTCGCTGGGACCCTGGGTTTTTGGACGCTTCTTTCGCCACCGCGGGCACAAACGCCTGGCCGTAATCACCCACGCGCTGCTGAAAGTCCTGGAAAACGAAAATGGCATCCAACCGGCTGCCGGGGAAGCAGTTATCACTCCTAATGGGGTGGAATGGGAACGATTTGCCAATCAACCTGCCCCGAAGGAAGCCCGCGCAATCCTGGGTCTGAGGGAGTCACCCACCGCCGCCTTTTCCGGACATTTTTACGCCGGCAGGGGTACGGATTTGCTGTTCTCCCTGGCCCAAAGCCTGCCGGATATCCAATTTCTCTGGATCGGCGGTCGCCAGGAGGATATCGATCACTGGAAATCTCGCTTGCATGCAGAAAACGTTCAAAACGTGGTTCTGACCGGATTTGTGGAAAACAGCCGCCTGCCGCTCCACCTGGCTGCTGCGGATGTGCTGATGATCCCGTTCGAACGCATCATCCGCGGATCCAGCGGAGGTAACAGCGCCGATATCTGCAGCCCGATGAAATTGTTTGAATACATGGCTACCGGGCGGGCGATCCTTACCAGTGACCTGCCAGTGATCCACGAAGTATTAAACGAGACCAATGCCAGCTTCGCCCCACCGGAGGATTTGCCTGCCTGGCAAAAATCCCTTTCAGCACTCATCAAAGATCCTCCCCTGATGCGGAAACTTGGGGATAATGCCCGCGAAGACGCGCGGCAATACTCCTGGAAGGAGCGGGAACGTAGGGCGCTGGAAGCTTTTCCCGGGTGACACATGACCCAGACAAAAAAAACGCTCGCCGCCATCGTTCTTATATCGCTATTGGCCGGATTGGGGATCACTGCCCTGGTGTTCGCCCTTGGTGAGGGTGGTTGGAACATTCAGGCTTGGTTCATTGCCAGTTTGATCGTTTCCGGCGGGTTCATTCTGCTTGCGCTTGCCGTCCGTTGGGCTGGTCCGGAAAAAGCACTCATCTGGATCGTCGCCCTCGGATTAGGTCTGCGAATGGTGGTCAGCGTGGGGCTGACCCTGGCACTTCCAGTTTATGGATACGATAACGACGAACACAACGCCGGGTATATCTTTGCTGATTCATTCGACCGGGATACCCAGGCATGGTCTCTGGCAGAATCCGGAGAGCCGGTCATAAGTGCCTTCGAGAATCAATACATTTCGGATCAATATGGCGGTTTGCTTTCCATTTTGGCACTTGAATACCGTTATCTAAGCCCGGATACGCACCGGCAGATGCTGCCCCTGATCATTTCCGCAATTATTTTCATGATTTCAGTGCCGTTTCTCTGGAAAGCAGCCAAAAATCGGTGGAATCGACGCGTCGCGTTAATCGCCACACTTGTGTTCGTCTTCTACCCCGAAGCGGTTCTGCTTGGAAGCGCGCATATGCGCGAGCCGCTGCTGCTATGTTTGGGTGCCATCGCCACCTGGGCGGTAACGATCCTGGAAAAGAACCGCCGTCTTTCATTGATCATCCTGGTGGCAGGTTTCCTGGGTTTACTCATGGTTTCCTGGCGGTCAGGGATTGTGATCATTGGCTTGTTGATCGGATGGATATTCGTGGATTCGATCATGGAACATTGGAAACCCTCCCGGAGGATATGGGGCTGGATGGGTATTTTCGTGGCAATGGTAATATTTGCACGGTTGAGCTATCCCTGGATCCGCGAGACAGCGGTTTACGACACTTACCTTACTGTGCAATCTTCCGGGATCCTGCAAATGGTTTTTAAGTATGTGGGATTGAAATATCAATTGGGAGTGGTGACTTTATATGGTCTCTCCCAGCCGCTGCTTCCGGCGGCGTTGGTTGCGCTCTCCAATCCACTGGCCAGCACGATCGCCATCCTCAGGTCTTTAGGCTGGTATTTCCTCGCCCCCGCTCTTGTCTTTGGGTTTATATCTTCGTGGAAAGCCGAAACGGATCGCGACCGCCGGCTCCTGATCTGGCTGGCGTATTTCAGTCTGGCTTGGGTGGTTATTTCATCCTACCGCGCCGGAGGCGATATATGGGATAACCCGCGCTATCGCACCATCCTGTTGCCCTGGCTTGCTCTGGTAGCTGGCTGGGCTTGGGATTGGGCGCTGACCCGGAAGAATCCCTGGCTGGGGCGGATCTATCTTATGGAAGGACTGTCTGTCCTGCTGGTCACGAATCTTTACCTGACCCGCTATACAAAAGTCGGCATTCGCATCCCCTTCTTTGTGAATTTTGGGCTGGTGGTGATCGTTGTTCTGTTGGTGGTTGCTGCAGGGTTGATATTGGATGCGCGTAAGCGCAGATCAGTGAATAAATAACAGCTTACGCCTGCCAGGGACCGACACCATCCCAGGCGTATTCCAGGTGTTCCGCCCGGAGCTTGCCAACCTTTTTCTTCACCTTGCGGTGCGCCCACTGCATCAGTGGTAATCCCCCAATCTCGTTGAACCGTTTGCCAATTTCACGCGTGCGCAAATGCCGGCACTGGTGGTTATAAGCACCCCCCGGTCTTTCCGCAAGGTAATCCTGCTCGATGCCGATCTGGTAGAGCTCGTTCATCAATTTATCGACTTCGCCGGTACTGTGACCTGGAAACGGCTTGGAAAAATAATCGGAAAGAAAACTCATCTCAGCTCTCCTGTTTTGATTGTAACATGCCGGTAATGTACCAAACACTCCCTCGTCGTAACAGTCGCCAACAGATGAATTTTGTTTTAGGATATTGAGCATTTTCCTCCAGATGCGGCATCCAGGGAGGTGCACAAGCCATCGTGCTATACTGATTTTATGAACCCCACGCAGGATCACTGGGAAGGGTGGGCACGCTTCTTGCACCGTTTTGAGATGGAAAAACCGGCAGCTTACATTCTGGAGGCCGCCGGTCCGCTGACCATCCTGCTCGCCCAGATGGTGACATTGGGGCAGCCTCTGCTGGGCGGAGCGCAAAACCGGGCAGGTTGGGAAGCCCTGGCAGGAATGCTGGAAGACCCTGCCCAGGCGAAGGCTTTCGCTGAATTTCTAAAAGAGGAGTGGATTTCTTGAACCTTGGGGTTACCGTTCTGGGTGCAGCCTTGCTGGTTCTTTCAACCGGCATGCTGCTGATTTTTACCCGGCCAAATAAAAAACGCGCCCCCACCTCCCTGCGGGAAATTGAAGCTATTACGAGCCTGCGGCGAATCCTGGGAGGGGCGATGGAGCAGGGAACTCGTGTCCATTTTGGCCTGGGCCGTGCGCACCCAAGCGACCCGAATTATGCCTCCACTCTGGCCGGGCTGGATACCCTGGAATCGATCACCCGTTCCACACTCACTGCTGATCAAACCCCGGTCGCCACCAGCGGGGATGGAACCACCAGCCTGCTGGGTGAGGATACCGTTCGGGGAGTTTACCGCCGGGATTCAACCATCGACCGAGTGCCGGGCGGGAACAGCCTGCTGGCAGGCGTCACACCCTTGGCGTATGCAGCCGGGTCACAGCCGGTGATCTCCTCCCCGGATACAGGCGCCAATCTATTCCTTGGTCACTTCGGGGTGGAATCCGGGCTGCTGATCCCGGATGAACCAGCCGTGGATAAGGAATTCTTCGGTGGATCGGATTCCATCCCTGCCCAGTCCGTATTCTACGCAGCCTCCGAAAACACGCTCTTAGGGGAAGAAGCTTTTGCCTTGCCTGCCTATCTGGATGAGAAAAGGCCCTACCTGGCAAGCCTGATGGTTCAGGATCTGCTGCGGCTGATTGTCGTCTTTGGATTGCTCGTCGGCGTTATCCTGGTGCTCGCGGGGGTCCTGTGAGATCACCCGTCGCAGCCGCCATTGCCATCGCCGCCGGGGTGATCGTCCTGGCTGGGTATTTCCTGCCTCTCCCGCTGTTGCAAGTGGTACGCCTGCAATTCCTGGATTGGGCTATGCTGCTGGCAGCCGTCGCCGCACTAGTGGGAATCATTAACCTGACCGTGGGACATTTTCGTAAAGCAGCCAAACCAGGACCTTCGCGGATGTTCAGCATCGTCGTGGTGACCTCCCTGCTCATCACCCTGGTTTTCGGGGTGGTGTATGGCGCTTCTGATTCACGTTTTGCGCATGTAGTTACCAATATTCAAATCCCGATCGAAACAACCCTCCTGGGAATGATCAGCATTTCACTGGCGTACACCGTATTTCTTTTCGTCCGCCAGCGGAAAAGTTGGTCAAACTCGGTTTTCATCATTTCCGTCGTTTTCTTTCTCCTCGCCAACAGTTGGTTCCTTGTCTTCGGTCAGTCGATTCCGGTGTTAAGTGAGATCATCTCCGGCATCCAGAAGATCCCCCTGGCTGGCTCCCGTGGGATAATGATCGGCATAGCGCTCGGCAGCCTGGTGACCGGGTTGCGTATTCTGACCGGCATCGACCGGCCGTATAGTGGATAAACCATGCCTGAAACCATTTGTCAGATCTGCGGAACCCCCAATCCACCAGACGCGGTGATCTGCTCCACATGTCATTCCCGTCTGGGACCGCCTCCGGGAAGGACTCAATCGCTTGATACTCCCGGCGAACAACCATCGCCTGGGAAGGAGAATCTGGAATGGCTGGAACGGGTGCGGGAATTGAACGCCCAGGATCAGCTTAGCAAAAGTGGCGGATTTTCTGCCTCTGTACCCCCGTCCATACCAACCCCGATCCCCGAAGCGGAAGTTGAAAACCCGGATTGGCTGCACAACACCCGTGATCTCGCAGCTGCCCAAAAGCCGCCCAACCAGACTCCCGCTGGCGAGGATCTGAGCTGGCTAAACGAACTGCGAGCTTCCACAGGCAGCCTCACCCCCCCACCTGCCATCCCCACGAACGCAGCCGAGGTTCTGGCCGCCGCGGCATTTGCCAAACACCAGGAAGAAATGGAGGATACCGAGCATCTGGGTGAAACCCAGCAGCTCGCACCGCGTTCCTCCATCCCAGGATCTGCCTCCGACTGGCTGGATAAACTCGGCGCGCTGGGAGAAAATGAGCAATTGAAGCCAGGCTTCGAGGATAGCTTTGGCTCACCGCCGGCCGAGATCGGCACAGTGGTGAATTACGATATCGATCGCGCCACCGGGTCGTTGGGGAAACCCGAGGAAACTGTTGTGCCGGTACCCGCATCATTGGAACCCGTCCCGCCACCGATTGAACCTGCGGCCACACCTCCAGTTGTGGAGAACATTCCGCCGGCACAGGTCCCTGAAGCGACTGCTCCCCGACCGGAGCAGGTACCGGGGCAATCGGCCGCCCCTGCGGCTGGATTGGACCTGGCTTTCCTGGATTCCATGCTGGCAGAGACGCCAGTCGCGGAAGCGCCATTCGAGCACGAAGCAGGGGTACTTCCTTCGCAGCCGGCGCCTATCAACGAAAACGTTCCATCAGAAGTGCCATCAGCACCCCCTTCCGAGCCATCACTCTCCTGGCTGCAGGAGCTGCAGAATCTGCCCGAACCTCAATCCGCCCAAACTCTAGAACCCTCGATTGAAGCCGCAGCATCGCCTCCTGCAGAGATCCTTGAGTTTATCCCCACACCACCACCAGTCGTTGCAGAGGGGATGCCGAAGTTGGATCTTTCAGTGGAGGAGCCCGGTGTACCTCCTTTGCCAGCCGCGGAGCTGCCCAGCCAATTTACTTCCGAAGAGCTCGACGCCCGCCTGCTGAACCAGTTTGCACCTTCAATTCCCGAAGAAATCAAGGCGCCGCCCACACCATCAGTACCTCCCGCACCATCAGCGCCGCCCCCACAGCCATCTCAGGAATTAAAGAGCATGCCCGGCTTTTCATCCACCGGGCTCACCGGCTTCCTGGGCAGCGATGCGCTGGCAGAAATGGGCATGGAGGGAATTCTACCCCCCGAGCGTACACCCGCCTCTACACCTGCAAGTCCCCCACCTGCACCACCACCAATCGCGCCTGCACGGGAAGCTGCGCCTCCAACCATAATCCCATCGCTGGAGATCCCAGCCGCCCAACCACCGATGGCTCAGGCAGGATTCCCTGATGGTTCTATACAACCGCCTGCCGCTGCCCCCAAGCCGCCTGCAGCGCAGCCAATCATGGAAGATCCGCTTTTCCATCCACCTGCCTCTTCATTGGAGGGAATACAGCTCTCTGAAGAACCATATGCTGGTGTGCAATCAGTGGATCTCGGTTCTTTGCAACCTTCGGAGGAAACACCCGATTGGCTGAAGCAATACGCCAGCGAATTCAAAGTTGATGAAAATCAAGCCTCTCTCTTCCCGAGTCAGGAGGAATTGAGCAAGGTGCCTGCCTCGGATTCAGGAATCCCACCAGCATCACCTCAACCCCCCGCAGCACCCTCACAAACCGAAAAATATACCGCGGATGTTTCCGCACCGCTGGATTTTACCGTCCCCGAACCTCAGCCGGTAGTTCCCGCCGCGGCTGAGATTCAAAATCAGGATTGGCTGAATACCGTCATCAATGAAACCCCGGCTTCGCCGGCAGATTTATTTAAAGACGTTGAAGAACCCCGTTTTGCCGCACCGGAAGAGGAACTCCCAGCCCAGCCAGCCCAGGATTCCAAACCACCAGCCTGGGTGATGGAACCCGGTCAGCATTCTGGTTTCACCGGTCCGCTGCCGGACTGGCTTCAGGAACTGGAAGGCGATCAGGAGGTCAGATCTTCACCCGCAGCACAAGAAGAGATCATTCCCGACTTGTTCGTTTCCCCCTCGTCCACCGCTCCCGCTGCGCCTGAACCAGAACCAAAAGAAGAAAGAATTGGGATTGAAGCAGCAGTGGTGCCGGGGCTTTCTGATCTGGGCATCCAGACCGAAAATCTCTTCCAATCTCCAGAACCCCAGGGGGAAGCCCTCCCGCCTCACAAAGAACCGTCCCTGGAGGACCTGGGCATCCATCCTGAAGAATTCTTCCCTTCGAAGGAACCCCCAGGGGAGACGCCATTGCCACAACCGGATTGGTTGAGCAGTCTGCCGGCCATGCAGGACGGGGCGGAACCCGCCCCAGTGCAGCCGGAACCGGGACCCTCTCAATTCAAAAAGGACGAAACTCCATCAGCAGCCGCTTCGGTGCTCGGGGTTAAAGCGATGAGCCAGGCTTCCAATGGGGCACCCCCCCAAAACGCAGGCAAACCAAGCCCGGCTGTGCCATTTGGCATGGAATCCCTGCCGGATTGGATCTCCGCGGAACACGGGGATGGTGAATCATCAGATGGATCCCCCGACCAGCCAGCCCTTGCCCAGGCAGAAATGCCTGGTTGGTTGGAAGCCCTCAAACCGGTTGGCATGGCCAAGGCAGCCCTTTCCACCTCCCAGCCGGCAACGCCATCCGGGACGCCAGTGACCGGTTCCCTAAAGACCACCACAGGCTCCCTGGGCGGCAAACCTTCCGCACCGTCTATTTCACAGGTAGCTTCTCCCGCTCCGGGACCAAAAACAGAAAACCAAAAGCAATACGCAGCCATGATGGAACAGGTGCTCACGCGCGGGCCGGCTCAGGCCGCGCCCGCCCCTGGCAAGAAGAAACGCTCCCGCAAGGTGCTTTGGATCGTGATCGCCGGGTTGGCGGTGATCCTGGTCCTGGTCCTGGCAGCCGTTGGGTTGGGATTCCTGCCCCTGCCCCAGCTCTTCTCCACTGAGACTGTGACCTTCTATAACACAGTCGAAACCCTTCCCCCAGATGCCCCGGTGCTTATCGCGCTTGAGTATTCTCCTGCGTTCGCCGCCGAGCTACAGCCCGTCAGTGAAGCCGTGATGGAGCAGCTGGCATTAAAACACGCCAGGGTTAGTTTCATTTCCACCCAGCCCGCGGGACCCATCCTGGCGGAACAGCTTTTACAGGAAATCCACAACGTCAATCCTTCCTACGATCTCGCGGCGAATACAGCCAACCTGGGGTATCTTGCCGGCGGTTCCACTGCATTACAGGGATTTAGCCTGAATCCCGCAAGCGTCACCCAAACTGGTTGGGATGGGCAGCCTGCTTGGAACAAAAACGCCCTGGCAGGAATTAATAATTTATCCCAATTTGCAGCCATCCTTGTGATTTCCGAGAATGCGGATATTTCCAGGGACTGGATAGAGCAGGTCCAGCCGAAACTTGGTGGTGTTCCGTTGTTGATTGCCACCAGCGCGCAAACCGGACCGCTTCTCCAGCCCTATACCGCTTCCGGGCAGGTGGACGGTCTGGTGGCAGGGATTTCCGGCGCTGCCGCTTACGAAAATATCCTGGGGAAACCTGCGCAGGGTTCCGCGCTCTGGCAGCTTTACCTGGCCGCCCAGATACTCGCAGTACTGGTGATCTTGCTGGGGTTGGTCTTACGCATCTCCCGCGACCGCAAAAAACTGCCTGGCGGTGAGGGCTAACCCATGTCTAATGCTGAGCTGCCTTGGACACTGGCAAGTTTCATCCTCACCCTGCTAGTCTTCAGCTTCCTTTTTGGGGATAACCCGGTATTTCGTTTCACCCTGGCACTGTTGGTGGGAACAACAACCGGGTATTTATTAGTCATGCTGATCCAGCAGTTTATAGGTCCAAAATTAATTCACACCCTCCAATCCGGAGGGTACCAACTCGCAGCGATTCCAATAATCCTTTGCGTTCTGCTGATGTTGCGGCTCATCCCCCGCTACTCCCGGCTTGGGAACATTTCCATGGGGTTCCTGGTGGGCACTGGCGCGGCGGTGATCATTGGCGGATCTATCTTTGGAACCCTCTTGCCTCAGCTCCTTGCCTCCATCAGGCAATTCTCCTCCTGGCGCTCTATGGCCAGCCCAGAGGGGATCGTGAAGTTCCTGGAAGGCGGGCTGATCCTTTTTGGGACGATCACCAGCCTGATGTATTTTCAATTCACACAACGGCAGAAACCAACTCCAGTGGTACTGCAACCGAATTGGGGGGATCGGATCCGCGCGGTTGGGAAGTTCTTTATTGTGGTCACCCTTGGTGCGGTGTTCGCAGGGGTTTTCAGCGCATCCATCACAGCCCTTGTCTCGCGGCTGGCATTTCTTTGGGATACCGTCCGGATGTTCATCGGGTAATCCATGGCTGTTCCGTTTACCAAGGTAACCTCACTGCTGGCAGTCGAGATCGGCTCGTGCAACACTCGGGCGGTGCTCTTTGATCAGGCTGCCGGGCAGTTCCATTATCTTTCTGCTGCCAGTGCGCCCACCTCAATAATCCACCCCTTCCACAATATTAACGACGCCCTGCTCCAGGCATTGATGAGTTTACAAACTGCATCCTCGCGGTCGCTGATGGATGACACCTCTCATTTGATATTGCCCTCCCTCGCGGATGGCTCAGGTGTGGATGGACTTGTGGTCACCCACTCCGCCGGCAAGCCGCTCCGCATTCTCACCATAGGTCTGCTGCCGGATTTTTCCGCGAAAAGCGCGCGGAACCTGGCGCTCACACTCCCAAACTGCCAGGTGTTCGGTATGGATCCGGGTCAGACTCCCCGGCGGGTGGATCAATTGGATGCGATCATAACCAGCGAGCCGGATATCATCCTTTTTGCCGGAGGAACGGATCACGGGTCCGTAAATGCCATCCGGAAACTCGAAGAGGTCATCCTGCAGGCGTGCAAATCCTTCCCTGCAGAGCGGGTACCGGTGGTAATTTTCGCTGGGAATTCCATCCTGGCAGACGAAATGGAAGAGCACTTCGAAAAGGTCGCCAATTTCTTCACTGCCTCGAATATCCGCCCCGAGGTGGAAAAAGAAGATTTCACCTCTGCTGAAGAAGTCCTGAGCGGCGTAGTTACAAGTATCCGCGCCTCCCAATACGAGGGATTTAAAAATTTACTGAAGATCAGCTCCACGCCACCTATCCCTTCCTCCGTCGGTTTCAGCCGGGTCGTACGCTACCTTAGCCTGCGCTACCCCTCCTCTAAAGGAGTGCTGGGGATTGACCTGGGGGCTGCCGCCACAACCCTGGTGAGCGCCTGGCAGGGATCTTCAGAAGTCACCGTCGCACCTTACGGGTTGGGGCAGGGATTAAAACTTTCCTCGAAGAAAACTCGGCAGAATCGGTTTCTCAATGGCTCTCTGAGCAAAGTGCAATGGATGCTGCTCCGGATTATCTCTGGCAGAAAAGTCTGTATCCGCAGACTGTGCCTGCCACCGCGGAAACCCTGGATATCGAACAAGCTGCGGCGAGGGAGATCCTTCAATCCTCGATGAAAAAACACGTAAAGCAGGCTTGCGTAGAAAATGCCTGTTATGAATCCATCCTGGTAAGCGGTTCCACGCTCACCCGCACCCCCCAGCCAGGAGAAGCCCTAATGATGATCCTGGACGGAATCCAGCCAGTGGGGATCACCTCGATCATCCTGGATCGAAACGGGTTGGCTTCACTGCTTGGGGCAGCAGCAGTCATCAATCCGCTGATCCCCGTGCAGGTGATCGATTCGAGTGCGTTCACCAGCCTGGCGACGGTGATCGCCCCCTGTGCGAAGGCAAAGCCAGGCACCCCCATCCTAAGGGTTTCAATCGATTACGGGCAGAGCAGCGTGACCCGCCTGGATGTTAAAATGGGCAGCCTGGTCGCTTTCCCCCTTCCGCCCGGACAAACCGCCAACCTCATGATGGAGCCTGCCCGCGGGGTTGTGATCGATCCGGTACGGAAAGCCACTGGTTTTAAGGTGTTTGGGGGACTATGCGGTGTGGTGATCGACGCACGCGGCCGTCCTCTCAGTTTGCCCCAGGATGGCGATTTACGCAGGCAGACCCTGCAGCACTGGGCGTCCATCCTCGGCGCTTGATCGCTGGCATGCTTCCTGCATCAAATTGGGGGACATGGCTATGCCAATCTCGCATTTTACCCAGCAGACCCGCATCCGGCGCACCCGCATGCTCCCCCAGGAGGGAGAGATCACGGTTCGCAGGGATCAAAAAGTTGGCGCGATGGACCCGGTGGGAAATTGTTACCTCCCAGGCAGGCATGAACTGATCGATCTCTACCAAGCCCTGGGTATTTCGCAAAAAACACCTTTGGAAACCATCACCGACCGCAATGCCGGGGAAACACTGCAAAAAGGCGATATCCTGGCCAAGACCGGAAAAATGATAAAGAAGATCGTCCGTGCTCCGGCGGATTGCTATATCGAATCCATCGAAGATGGAAAGATGCTGTTGGAACTGCTTGAACCGCCATTTGAGCTGAAAGCAGGTCTGGATGGGATCGTCCGTGAGGTGAACCCCAACTGGTCGGTGGTGCTGGAGACTTTTGGCTGCCTTCTGCAGGGAGTGTGGGGAAATGGGCGGGTTTCCTCGGGACTCTTGGTCAATACAGTGAGACCTGGTGTGGAGGAATTCGCCCGCGGCAGCGTGGATGTGACCATGCGTGGGGCGATTGTGGCTGGCAGTTACTGCTGCACCCAGCAGGCGCTGGAAGCTGCCGTGGATTTTTCATTGAGGGGATTGATCCTCTCCAGCATGTCTTCTTCGTTGGTGGGATATGCATTGAAAATGGAAGTTCCCCTTATCCTGATGGAAGGGTTCGGATCCATCCCGCTCAATCCCGTGGCGTTGAACCTATTAACCCAATTCGACCGTCACAATGCCTGCCTGAACGCCTGTTCCTGGGATGTTTATGAAGGCAGCCGTCCTGAAGTGATTATCCCCCTGCCGGGAACCGGCAGCGATCCGCGGGAAGGCGGTCATGTACATCAGGGCAGCCGGGTGCGGGTTAAGGTTCCACCGTATGCAGGCGCGGTGGGTGTCGTCACGCAGCTCCGTGATGGGGATACAACAATCCACAGCGGGCTGCGCGGCAAGTGCGCCGAAGTGAAGTTCGAACGGCTGCCATTGACTTCTTATCCCGTGACCAACCTTGATATTCTGGAATGATTCTTGCATCTCAAAGCAAGAGGAGTAGAGCCTATGACCACCCCCCTTCATGATGACAGCCAGTTTGAAGATTTTATCGAAGAACCGGCACCAAAGCCTTCTAATAACCGCAATTTCTACATCGCCATCGGTATCATTGGATTCATGACCGTTGTAATCCTGGTGGTTCTGGTGATCGTGGCAACCATGGTTGTGCCAGCCCAAAACGCCAAGCGCAATGCTGACGCCGCTCAGATCTATGCGGCCAACACCGCCACCTCCATCGCTGCCACAGTACGCGCCGCTACCGAACAATTCCTGCTCACCCCTTCCATCACACCCACCCCCACCAACCCGCCGTTACCCACCGCCACACCGGTCCTGGCACTGGGAACGCCCATCTCTGAAACGCTCTCGGCTGAACAAGCCGCGCAGACTGCCACAGTGGAAGCCATGCTCACCCAGGCTGCCGGTGGACCCACCTCAACCGCCACGCCCTCCAACCTACCCAATACAGGGTTTGCCGATGATTACGGCATCCCCTTGATGGTCGGACTCACTGCTTTATTCATCGCCATCATTTTCCTCACACGCAAGCTCCGTTCTTCCTCCTCTGCCTGATCCCGCCTCCAAGCGTCAGGGTTCTGAGTCTCCTTTTTACCTCCGTTGCAGCGAAACCGCCCTTCTTTCAAAGGGCGGTTTCGTTTATATAAATTCAGGATTTGGGAAATTACATGAACTCAGTCGTGAGAGTAGCCCCGTAATCCAACAGAGCTTTGACCATCTCGGGAGAGCGCCCCTCTGCATAGACCCGCAGCACAGGTTCTGTTCCCGAAGGTCTGATCAGCAGCCAGGAGTCATCCCCAAGGATATATTTGATCCCGTCGAAGGAGATCACATTGGCGACTTTCTCGCCACCGATCGATGCCGGGGCTTCCGCGGTCAACTTGCTGGTCATTTTCTCCTTGGCCACCGGGTATTTAAGACGCATATCCTTGCGCTCGTAAAAAGCCGGACCCACGTCGTGAAGCAGATCCTCCACCAGTTCGTGGAACGGAACCTTCGCGTCTGCAACCATCTCCAGGATGAGCAAGCCCAGGATGACGCCATCACCCTCGGGGATGTGCCCGCGGAAGGAAATGCCCCCGGATTCTTCCCCGCCAATGAGCACATCTTCCTTCAGCATGTAATCGGCAATATGGTTGAAACCCACCGGTGTTTCATGCAGGGTCAATCCATAGCGTGCAGCCAGGCGATCGATCATGCGCGTGGTGGAAACGGTGCGTACCACCGAGCCCTTCCAACCCTTTTTCTCCACCAGGTAACGAAGGGCAAGAGCCATGATCTTATGCGGGTCGATAAAAATACCACGCTCGTCCATGGCGCCGATCCGGTCCGCGTCGCCATCCGTGGCGAGGCCAAAATCGCCCAATCCCGTGGCAATGGCACCCGATAGGGCTCCCAGGTAACGCGCGATGGGTTCAGGGTGCACACCTCCGAAACCGGGGTTCATTTCGCTGCGGATCTCGCTCACCTCGGTGCCGCAGCCCTGCAGGATACCTTTGATCATCCCCCGCCCCGATCCGTACATCGAATCCACCACCACGCGCATGGGATGCTCGGCGATCTTATCGAAATCGATCAGCTTGCGGACGTGGTCGTAATAAGCCGGGGTGGGATTGAAACGCTGGATCAAACCAGCCTCGCGGGCGTGTTCCATTTCCATCAGGTTCGGCCCGCGGGCACGCTCCTCGTTATCGTTTAAATAAATTTCAACACGTTTGCACTGTTCGGGAGAAGCAGAGTTCGCTCCAGCAGACTTGAGCTTTACCCCGTTATACCGTGGGGCATTGTGCGAGGCTGTGATCATGATGCCTGCAATGGCGTTCAATTCCCGCACGGCATAGGAAATGACCGGGGTGGGCGCATCCGCCTGTGCCAAAAAAACGGTAAATCCATTCGCTGCCAGCACCCGTGCTGCCTCGCTGGCGTATCGGTCGGATAGAAACCGGGTATCAAAACCCACCACCATCTTTTTCGGGTCCGGTCGTTTTTCCAGCTTCACGCCGTTGATCCAGGTATCCGAAGCCACCGCGTCAGCAATAGCCTGGCTGACAAGCCGAAGGTTGGTGAAAGTGAACGTGTCTGAAATAACGGCGCGCCAGCCGTCGGTTCCAAAATGAATGGTCATGAATCACTCCGCATTGATTTACCGGGCGAGAGCCGGGACGCCTATTTTACCACCCCGGTGCCGGCGTGGCAGTGGAAAGCAGATCACGCACGATCCAGCCCTCGCGTCCGTCGTTCAGACGGACGTGTGCCCAGGTGGTTGTGCCGTCGTCGAATGAATCCGGCAGAATCACCACCAGGTATCCGTTCAGCAGGCTGGCGATCACCTTGGCGCCAAAATTGGGCGATTCGCGAATGATCACACCGTTGCTATCCGGCGCCTTGATATACGCCTGCGCCAGGGTGGGCTCCACCGTCAAGGTAGGCGTTTCGGTGCTGGTGGGAATGAGGGTTGGGGTGGCTGTCTCGGTTCCAGTAGGGGCCAGGGTAGGCGTGTCGGTAGCAGTCGGAACAGAGGTATCCGTCGGGATCGGGGTGGGCAACGCCAACTGTGTGGAGACCGCCGAACCGAATCCGAGCAGCGCGATGAGGATGACGATGCAGATCAGCACGATGGACATCGCCAGCCCGTAACCGAAGGGCGTTTGTGGACGCAGGCGCATGAGCAACAGAACGATGGTAACAACCAGCGCTGTCCAGGCAAGGTTGACCAGGAAAACGATCAGCCCGTCCGGCCACATGCCCGCCGCGCGGCTGGTGATGCCGAAACCCGCGACCGCAATGGGGATGTAAAGCTCGTAGGCGATCGCCACGCTGGCCACCAGCGGCCTGGTACTGGGGTTGCGCACAAGCAGGTAGGTGCAGAGCGCCGCGCCGACGGTGAGCAGCAGGAAATCCGGCCAGGCAAAATAGGTATGAAAGAGGGAATTCGTGAAGATCAGGCCAGGGATGAATTTGCTAATCAGCCCACCGAGGGCTCCGCAGCCGAAGACGATAAGGCTGCCCAGGATTATGCCCCCCAGACACTGCAGGAAGAACCGCCCCGAGCCAACAACCGTGGCCAGCCCCAGTCCCAGCGCCGGACCCATGAAGGGGGAGAGCAGCGCCGCCAGGATGAAAATGGCAGGGGCGTCGGTGAAGATGGCAACAACCAGGACGATGCCCGCCAGTAGGGAGAAGATGAAGAAATCACCCGTGGGAACGATCCTCCGTGCCAGGTCGGTAAGAAAGGCTTCCCGTTCGCCGTTCTCGTAGGGATAGAGCTGGCGCTTGGAGCGCCTTCGCCGGGCGGGAGGGAGGCTTGATCCGGCTGGCGGGAGAGGTTCGTTCATCGGAAGGCTCATGGCTTTTTCCTGATTATGGAATCCATAAATTGATTATACATTCCTTTGAAAAGAGGCTGCTGGATGAGGGTAAAATTAGGCAATTCGCGGATAGAGGTACCCAAATGCGGTTTGCTTCCCTGACCCTGATCATCATGCTCTTCCTGGTTGCCGGCTGCGGCACCCCCACCCCGGCTGCCACACCCACGCCGGCACCCACCGCCACCCCCGCCGCCACAGCCACGCCGCTGCCAGAGGAAGTTCTGCTGGTCACGAATGGGGTAACAGACCCGGCTCTGCTCGCCTCCGCGCAGGAGACCCTCTCCCGGCTGGCGACCGGATCCGGCTACACGCTCAAGATGCTGCCAACAGCCACCCCCGCTGATCTTGGAGCACAAGTTGTGATCGCAGTTTTCCTGGCTCCACCCACGGATCTGCCCGCGCTGCTAGGTTCAGCTCCGCAGACCCAGTTCGTCGTCATCAGCCCAACTAACCTGCCCTCAGCCGCGAACCTGAGCGTGGTGCTGGCAAATCCCGAGCAACAAACTTTTCTGGCTGGTTACACGGCCATCCTGCTTTCCAACGATTGGCGCGCGGGCGGGCTGCTGCCCAGCGGCACGCCGGAAAGCGACCTCCTGCAGCAATCCTTCGTCAACGGAGGAGCATATTTCTGCGGCACCTGTTCGCCACTCTATCCCCCTTATATGAACTTCCCCATCCAGGGTGCGCTCCCCGCGGGGTCTGACGCAAATGCCTGGATCGCCATGGCAAATCAGTTGCTTGCAAACCGGCTGAACGTGATGTACGTTTCCCCCGAAGCTGCCAGCCCCGAGCTATTTTAACTTCCTGGCAAGCCAGAACCTGGTGATCCTGGGCGCGGGCACCCCGCCGGATTCAGCTACAGCACGCTATGCCGGGTCCGTTCTTCAGGACCCGATCACCCCCATCGAGACCCTTTGGCCGGATCTTACCGCCGGAAAGGGCGGGAGCACGGTGGCTGCTGACTTGCTCTTCGCCCACGTGAACCCAGCGCTCTTCAGCGAAGGCCGCCAGCACCAGGCCGAGCAGGTAATTGAACAATTACGGAATGGGTTGATCCTAACCCACAATCCATAACAACCACTCACCTGCCATGACCGAAGGTCAACCCGATGGATTCCCCAGGTATTACATCGTTTGGTTGACACATTCAGCATATATTAACTGATAAATGGAGTTCGTATGTTCACTAACATTGAAACCAATCGTTTGATCTTGAAGTGCATCGACGATAGTGATCGGGGTTTCATTTTGGAAGAATTTCAAAATGATTTTATAAACAAATATTTATATGACGAAGAGCCTATGACAGATATTTCTCAAGCCGATGAATTGATTGTTTTCTATACTATGGTTGAACCAAGAAAGCAAAATAGGTGGGTCTTGATTGAAAAAACGACAAATACAAAGCTGGGAACATGTGGCTATCATTTGTGGGACCCAGACAATAAAGAGGTGGAAATTGGTTTTGAGTTAATGGAACAATACAATGGCAAGGGCTATATGCGAGAAGCCATTGAAGCGATCATTGAATTTGCTTGGCGGGAAATGAAAGTGGACAGGATAAATGCGATCGCATTTATTGATAATAAAAAATGCCTTCAACTCCTAGAAAAACTGAGATTCATCAAAGTAGGTGAGGAAGAAACTGAATTTCGAGGTCAAAAATATCTTCATAATATTTATACGCTAGAATTTTTACCAAACATGATTAATCGCAGTCTGCGGATATCCAGCCGCAGACTCCAATGATCCACGTACCACCCGTCCGTGCGGGACTTTTCCTCCCAGTCCTAAATAAAAGGGCGGGTACCGGTTTTGTACCCGCCATCAATCCACTTGATCGAAACTAAACCGGTGGGAGCACGCTCCCACCCTGCAGTTCTACGCGGCTTGTTTATTCAATCCGCAAATATTCAGGAATTCAGACCGCAAAGCAGGATCCTCAGAATAAACCCCCCGAAAAACGGTGGTGCGTGTGGCGGGGGAGATTTCGCGCACACCGCGCATTTCAACACACATATGCTTGGCCCGGATAAACACCGCCACTCCGTGCGGTTCCATCAATGTTTCCAATGTATCCGCGATCTCATACCCAATGCGTTCCTGCACAGCAAACCGCTTTGTGTATAACCGCACCAGGCGGGTTAATTTTGAGATACCTAAAATGGAGTCATTTGCCACATAACCGATATAGGCCTCTCCGTAAAACGGAAAGACATGGTGCTCGCAAAGCGAATGGAAATTGATCGGTCCTTCGATCACCTGGCTTAACCGGCAATCCGGCTCACCGCGGCATTCTCTTGGAAAGGCTTTGATCAATTTGGGATCACCTTCATAGCCATTGGTAGATTCATGAAGGGCTTCAATGAACCGGCGGGGTGTATCTTTTGTTGAGGGAGTTGTGATATCCATGCCAAAAGCTGAGAATATTTCAGCCATGTAGTCTTCATACTTTTTCAAGTCTTCTTTAGAAATATTCCGTTTATTCAGTTTTAATAACTCATGAATGGAGAAATCGTCGTATGATTGATTGTTTGCCATTGTATATCTTCCATTTCTTTGGGTTTGCGTAGTATTGATACTCTCAACGATTGTTAATTATAGTTGGTTAGTGTGAATCAGTTTCTTAACTGAATTCAATTCCGCTTGATCAAAATGAGGACGGGGCTTGTTCCTTCCCCATAGCTACAACTCTTTTTCAATCCCTCTGCCCATGAACACCCGCGCGGTGGCTTCGCACACCACGGAATTGCCATTGCTCATGACTACCTGAAAGTAAGTCAATCTTAAATCGCCTTAAAACCACCTCCATTTTACCGGCGGAATTCCCCGCCCTTTCCATGTCGAATACCCCCGGATGCTGTATATGGCTGACCTGCCGGCAACGATCACAGTCGCCAGGATCGTGAGCGGGTATAGAAATGCGAGCCAGAGGGGAATTCCAAGATCGAGATAGGTTAAAAACCAGAGCAGGAAGGCGAGACCCGTGCAGACCACGATCATTCCAGGCTGGGCTGCATATTCCCTGTTTACCAGCAGGAAAAAAGGCTCCCAGAATAGCACCAGCAGCCAAAGGAAGGCGAACAGAAACGGTATCAGGCGGTAATCGAAAACCGCGAACAGGTTCTTTGTAAAGCCGTCGATCGCTTCCCGGCTGTCCTGGTACATCCGGCACGCGGTCAGGTCAGCCAGGTGGATCATCCGCCAGCGCTGTTTCGATGATTTGATCCGCCTCACCAGGCTGATATCCTCCACAATGGAGGCACTCACGCTCTCATGCCCGCCGATCGCCTGATAGGCTTCGCGTCTGAACAACATGAATTGCCCCACCCCACTGGAGAGAAAGGATAGATTAAGCCGGTATGCCAGTGAGAGAGGGATAAAGCATAAGATCACCCAGGAAAAGAAAGGCACCAGGATGCGTTCTCCCCAGGATTGAACTTCCTGCCGCGGAAAACCGGTGAGCAGATCGGCGTTCTCACCCATCAACGTGGTCACCACGGAGGAGATCATATCCTCGCGGTGGGTGGTATCCGCGTCTGTAAATAGCAGCAAGTCCCCCTTCGCCTGGCGGGAAAGCTGGACACAGGCCCAATTTTTGCCCGATATCTCCCCGGGAATCGGTTTCCCATCCAGCAACCGCAATCTTGGATTGGAGGGTGAGAGGTGTTCCAGAATGGCGCGAGTGCCATCGCTGGACTGGTCATCCAGGACGATCACCTCGTATTTCGGGTAATCCTGTTCTAATAGGCTTTGAACACATCTGGCAATACTTCTCTGTTCATTCCGGGCAGGCACCAGCACCGATACCATCGGTTCAGCGGATGCCTGTGGATGCCGTCGCGCGCCGCGGGTTACGCGAATATTATCAAGCAGGATAAACAGCAACACTACCTGGAAAATGATCAGGTGAAGGATATGATTTTCCGTAAAAGGAATATCCATCAAAAATTGTTTCCCCTCACCCTGGCGAGAAGTTTCCCCAACCAGGGTCGTGCATGGATGCCCTGGCGGAGATCTTCGCGGTGAGTCCATGCCAGGATCAGGGTTTGGGCGAACCAGATAACCAGGAAGAGCGGGGTTGGCAGCCAGATCAGGATTACGACCAGGATCGAAGCCATTGCGAGCATTACTGCCCAGCCCATGGGTGTGAATAGCGCGGCACCGATCAGCACCCCCGCCAAAGCAGGCAGGGATAGCTGCCAGATGGATATACCGATCCACACGCCTAAGGAAGGAGCGAGCGCCTTGCCTCCACGGAAGTGCAGGAAGGGAGAAAAAACATGCCCCAACACCGGTGCGGTCGCGATCAATGCCATGGGAACACCGCGGATACCCAGGGTGAAAAACGCCAGACCCACAGGTACGGCTGCCTTGCTGATATCCAGGATCAAAGCCAGCAGACCCGCCAGCTTGCTGCCGCCCCGGAAGACATTCATCGCGCCGGGGTTGCCGTCGCCGAATTGACGAATGTCTTTTTTCTCCAGGTATTTACCGACCCAAACCGAAAATGGAAGGGAGCCGCAGACGAAAGCGATCAACACCATCAAATATGGCTGCATTATATTTACCGGTTCTTGCCAATCCCCTTGAACACCTGGTCGGCAGCCATTTTCCCAGTGATCAGCGCAATGGGTAAACCAGCCGGGCTGTAGGTCCATTGTCCGGCCTGGTAAATGTCGGGAAGGGTGGTTTTTATCGCATTTCCGATCCTGGGCAAGCTGTTCACAGCCGGGATGGGACGGTTGGTAAACGCCCAGCCCACGATCGCGCCATCCGTTGTGTTTGCATATTCCTCCATCGTGAGAGGGGTGGAAGAGAAACGCTGGAGGGTCGCTTTTCCGATGCCCGGGTAGATGGTCTGATCCAGATTCTGGACCATCAACTCTTCACAGAGCGTCTTGAACTGTGGATACCATCCGGCGTTTTTGATATGCCTGGTGAGTTGATAATCGAACAGGGTACTAATGATGAGCCCGGTCTTTCCGGCTGGCGCCATGGATTTATCGCGAAGGACTGGAATGGAGATTTCGTAGGTTGTCAGGGCAAAGAATTTTTCCAGCCAGGTCTCGATCGTCCTTCTGTCGCCATTCCGGGGGAGAGGACCGGCGGCGGTTTGCCCTTTCCGTGAGGGCGTATAGAAAAAATGCTCGCTGGCGATATCCGAAAAAAAGGACGGATCCAAATCAACTGCCAGGAAAACCGTGAGGACGGAATCGTTGCCGACCTTATCCTCAATCAGTGCCTTCCGTTCCGTCACCGCCTTTCGGATCGAAGGCAATGTGATCGTTTCCTGTTCGATGGATTGATACAACTTTTTCTGGTCTGCGGCCCAGATCAGGTTTCGGTACTCATGCTGATCTCCACCGGACGTTGTTATGGTTTTCTTTTCTGGATCGACGGCTACGATTTCAGTCCCGGTAATTATCTTGCCCCCATGGTCTTTTATGAAATCCACCAACTTGTGTACCAGCACACGGGTTCCTCCCCGGGGATAATGGTAGTCCAGATAGAGCTTCAGGTAGCTGAGCGCAAAAAAGGCCGGGGTTTCCTGGAAGAAGTGCTGGGTGATGATATCCAGGAGCGACCTATCCTTGGTGTATCTTTCCAGAAACTCGACCACCGGCACCTGCATCTTCGTGATCTTTGGAACGGTCAGTGCGTACTTCACCAACCAAAGCGGGATTACTTTCATAAAGTAGTCCCGATCCTCTTTGATATCAAGGAAGACGGGATTATCGATCCCGTACTGCACTTCCATGTATTTCATGATCTTTTTTATCTGCTCGGTGATCCTGCCGATATCAGTTTTATCCTGGGGATAGAGGTCGGTCAGCAGGTTCTGGTAATCCTCCAGGTTCGCTTCGCTGTCAACCCTGATCACGCGGTCTTCAATCCCCAGCGATACCCTGTTCCGGACAAATTCAATATCCAACCCCAACTTCTTCACCATTGGGAATAAGGCACCCGAATTCTCCATCGCCCGGATCCCGCCATCGAAAAGAAAACCATCCCGTTCAAATGTGTTCACCAGGCCGCCGCAGGATTCGCCTTTTTCGCACAAAAGCACGGATATCCCCGCCTTAGAGAGAAATGCAGCCGAAGTCAACCCCGCCATTCCTCCGCCGACCACAATCGCATCAACTTTCATTATGCCTGCTCCGGATTGGTCAAATAAGGAAAATTAGGGTCAGCTTCCATTTTTTCTGTATGGCTTGCCAAACCCGTTACCTGCTCGCTGACCTCCCATACCCTTTTTCCCTAATTCGCGGTCGAGCGCATGTTTGGCAGGTTTCTCTTCGATCGTGAGGTTATAAAACTTCCCACTTACACCAGCCATTTCAGGCGCAGCGGCGAGGTAATAGACCGACTCGCCGGAAATGACCGGGTCCTTCAAGATTGGCCAAAGGAAGGTTCTCTGGTACCACTGGTACAGGGAGCCATTATTCATTCCGATCATGGTCCTCACATTGCCTGGATGGATCGCATTGATCGTCACCCCGGTGCCTTTTAATCGATCAGCCAGTTCCCAAACCGTAAGGAGCTGAGCCGTCTTGGAAGCCCCATACCCCTGCAGTCCCCGGTAGCGTCGGCGGCCCCAATCCAGGTCATTCAGATCCAATCCTCCGAATCGATGACCCTCCGAATTCACCTGGATGATCCGTGCGGGAATGCTTTCGATCAACCTTGGAAGAAGCAGGCGGGTGAAAAGGAAGGAAGCGAGGTGATTCACCTGAAACACCATTTCCATCCCGTTCTCAGCCAGCACCCTGTGAGTATTATGAAGCCCGGTATTATTGATCAGTACATCCAGGCGGGGATGCCTCGCGAGGATCACCTCTGCAGCCTGCCGGACCTCTTCCAAACGGGAGAAATCAGCTTGGATCACTTCAACCTCAGCGGGACCATATTTCTCAAGCTCGGCTTTGACCGTCATGGCTTTCTCAAGGTTGCGGCAAACCAGAATGAGAGATGCTCCTCCAAGCGCCAGCCGCTTCGCGACCTGGTAACCAACCCCCGAGGTCGCACCGGTGACAACACAGACACAGCCATCCATTCTTGCATCCGTGGTTTTCTGAACCATGCGGTCGTTCTGGATGAATTGGAGCTCTTCAGGCAATTTCATGGTTGCTGCGTCCTAGCCGAAATGTTTGAGCAGAAAATTACGGTAAAGCTTCTTAAAACGCGGGATCCCGTTGAAAATATCTCCCCACATATCGAAATAATCCCGCTGTTCGATGATCAGGTTATCCTTATCCAGGGTCAGTTTGGAACAACCGTAGACAGGTGTGGGGGGATACTTGGTGAACATCATGACCATTTTCCACTCAAAGAAAATTTCACCTGGCTGCATCGCCAGGGAAAGGATCTCCATGTTCAGCTGCTTGCACCTGGTGGTAAGCCGGCCGCACATTGCCTTGAAATCTTCGATTCCCTCGATCCTCTGGATGCAGTCCTGGAAAACGATATCCGGGTGGTAATAGGGAAAAATATGCGACCAGTCCGGCTTGCCGTCTGTATTGTAGGTCGATGACCAAAGTTCACGGAATTCATCACTCGTCAATTCTTTCATACTTACCCTTAATATTCACCTCGTTAGTAGATAAAACCCCAACCTAAGTCTCCGGGTTACTTACACTTATAGATTTCGGGGATTCTACTATTAATTACCAGGCAATATTCGTCTTGTAGATAGTTAATGCTTTTCCCCGGACTTGAACCGTCCAGAATTCCGGTATTTATTCTATCGGGAATTAATTCTTGATCTGCAAACCCTTGATTCATAGTTTTTTTCGTATCGTTTTCCCTAACCCAGATCGTTCTTATCGCCTTTTATCCCCATCCACGCTCCCCATGAACTCCCGCGCGGTGGCCTCGCCCGGCGCGGAAATGCCCTCTCGGCGCAGCACCTTCCCGAAGGTTATTGCCAGGATCTTGATATCCAGGCGCAGGCTCCAGTGATCCACGTACCAGACATCCAGGCGGAACTTCTCCTCCCAACTGATGGCGTTGCGCCCATTCACCTGCGCCCAGCCTGCCATCCCAGGCAGTACATCATGCCGCCTGGCTTGCTCCTTTGAATACCGCGGCAGGTATTGGATGAGCAGCGGGCGGGGACCCACCAGGCTCATCTCGCCGCGCAGCACGTTGATCAGCTCGGGCAGCTCATCCAGGCTGGTGGAACGCAGGAATTTTCCAATCCCGGTCAGGCGATCCTTATCCGGAAGCAGACTGCCTGCTGGGTCACGGGCATCCCCCATCGTCCGAAATTTGAATATGCGAAAGAGCTCCCCGCGGTAACCCGGGCGCTGCTGGGAGAAGATCAGCGGCCAGCCCTGTTTGATCCACAGGATGATGGCGATCACCAAAACGAAAGGGGATATAACGATCGCGCCAGGGATGGTCAGCAGGAGGTCGAAGACCCGTTTCCGGATAGGCATTCCCCTCGGCAACAAGCGGGCGGTCATGAATTCATTTTACCAGCGAAGCGGTACAGCGTACCAGCGAAGCGGTACAGCGTACCAGCGAAGCGGTACAGCGTACCAGCGAAGCGGTACAGCGTACCAGCGATGAAAAAAAGAGGCACCCGCCATCGGGTATAATTCCGGCAGAGACACCAGGAGGCAACCAATATGAAGATCACCATCCAGTACTGCATGGTCTGAGCATATACCGATAAAGCTGCCGGTCTGGCAGCCGAGATCCTCAAGAATTTTGAATCCCGCCTGGAATCCCTCACCCTGCTGCCCTCGGATGGCGGCAGGTTTGAGGTGAGCATAGATGGTAACCTTATATACTCCAAGCTCTCCAACGGGCGCTTTCCGCGCCCTGGCGAGGTGGAAGACTTGATCCGCAAACTCTGAACGGAAAGGTTCGAATGTCCAAGAAAGGCCGCGTTTTTTCCGGCGCCCGACCCACGGGCCGCCAACACCTGGGGAATTACCTGGGCGCAATCAAGAACTACGTCGCGCTGCAGGAGGAATACGACTGCGTTTATTGCATTGTGGACCTGCACGCGCTGACCACCCTGGATACCACCGAGAACCTGCGCGCCAACACGCTGGAGATGGCATTGGATTGGTTGGCAGCCGGCATCCGCCCGGCAGAATCCATCATGTTCATCCAATCCCACGTGCGCCAGGTGAATGAGCTTTATACGATCCTTTCCATGGTCAGCCCATTGGGGAAATTGACCGATCTTCCCACTTTCAAGGAAAAAGTACGCGAGCAGCCCCACAACGTGAATTTCGGGTTGGTGGGTTACCCAGTGCTCATGACCGCTGATATCGTTCTGTATAAAACCGACGTTGTGCCGGTGGGCGTGGACCAGGCACCGCACATCGAGTTCGCCCGCGAGACGGTGCGTTCCTTTAACCACACTTATAAAACCCAGGTGCTCATTGAACCGAAGATGAAGGCCACCGAATTCCCCAAGGTGCTGGGTACCGATGGCGTGCAGAAGATGAGCAAGAGCCTCAATAACCACATCGAGCTGGCTGCCACCCCGGAGGAGACCGAAAAACGCGTGCTCACCATGGTCACCGACCCAGCGCGCATCCGCCGTACAGACCCAGGCAACCCGGATGTCTGTAATGTGTTCTCCTTCCATAAGATGTTCTCCAGCGCCGATGAGATCGCCATGGTCAACACCGAATGCCGCAGGGCAGGCATCGGCTGCGTGGACTGCAAAAAGCTGATGGCGAAGAACCTCAACGCCTCTCTTGTCCCCTTCCGTGCCCGCCGCGAGGAATTTGCCCGCAAACCCGAAGATGTCTGGGACACGCTGAACGATGGCGCCAAACGCGCCAGTATGATCGCTGAAAAGACCATGGAAGAAGTCCGCGCTGCTGTCGGACTTCCATAAAGAATTCCTATGAGGGCTGTGGTTCAGAGGGTCGCTTCCGCTTCCGTCTCAGTGGATGGAAAAACCATCTCCTCCATTGATCGGGGTCTCTTGATCCTTCTCGGGGTCGGTCCCACCGATACCGAAGACGTTGCTCAGCAGCTGGCGAAAAAGATCGCCGCGATGCGCATCTTTCCAGACGCGGATGGAAAAATGAATCTTTCGGTTCGCGAGGCTGGCGGCGCAGCCATCGTCGTCTCACAGTTCACCCTCTATGCTGATACCCGCAAAGGCAACCGCCCTTCTTTCATCGGGGCTGCCGCCCCGGATCTGGCCAGCCCGCTCTGCGCCCGGTTCGTGGAATACCTGACCGCGGAGGAGGTCCCCACCCAAACGGGAGAATTCGGCGCGCACATGCAGGTGAGCCTGGTCAATGATGGCCCGGTCACGATCCTTTTGGAGGTGTAGAGTGGGTTCCCACTGTATAATCCGTTTCTTATGTTGTTCTTATACCCTGAATGTATAATTCGATTAATTAGAAGGAGTGAAAAATGAACATAGCCAGTCTTGTTTCCACAATTGCCGTTTTCTTGTGGGTAGGATTTGTAGTGGTCCTTATTCTTGTGGTGGTTGCTGCCTGGCGCGGCCGCCCGATCAAGAAGGGATCGCTCATCATCCTGGTTATCGGTGCTGTCGCCATCGCCACCAGCCTGCTCAGTGCCGGCCTTGTCTGGGTCAATCCCGAAGAACGCGGAATGGTCGTCTCCGCCCTTCAGCCAGAAGGGTACCGCCCAGAGGCGCTGAACCCGGGCTTGCACTTCATCGTCCCCTTTGCCGAAAATGTGGTTCTCTACCCCATTTCCAAGCAGACCTATACCATGTCCATTGCCCCGAATGAGGGGCAGGTGTCCGGGGATGATTCCATCTCCGCCCGCACCTCCGATGGGCAGGAAGTGATGGTGGATGCCTCGGTGATCTACCAGATCGACCCATCCAAAGTGACCCAGGTCGCCATCCAATGGCAAAACCGCTATTCCGATGACCTGGTCCGCCCGGTCTCGCGCGGCGTGATCCGGGATGCGATCTCGCAGTTCAGTGTCCAGGATGTCTACAGCACCAAGCGGGTGAGGTTTCAGAAATCATCACGAGACCTCGCTCAAAGAACAATTGGACCTGAACGGGTTGCAATTGATCGATTTCGTCCTGCGCAATATCCAGTTCTCGCCGGAATATGCCGCCTCGGTGGAGCAAAAGCAGATCGCCGAGCAGCAAGCCCAGCAGGCAGCCTTTGTGGTGCAGCAGAAGCAGCAGGAAGCCCAACAAGCCCGTGAAGTGGCCAAAGGGCAGGCGGATGCCGCCGTGACTGTGGCGGAAGGTAATGCAAAATCGCGCATCATCAATGCTGATGCTGAAGCTAAAGCCCTGGCAACGATCCAGGCCGCCCTGCAGGGGCACCCCGAGCTGCTCACCTACCAGTACATCACCAAGCTGGCTCCCAACATCCAGGCTATGCTGCTGCCGAGTAATTCACCCTTTATCATGAACCTTCCCAACATGGGTCTGACCGGTCAAACCGGGCAATAATAAGGTCGCAAGAATTAAAATCAGGGCAGCCAGGCTGCCCTGATTTGTTTAACCACACTGGGTATAATTAACCCATGACCAATGAGCCCCCCGCTCCCTCAGGCAGGCAGATCCGCCTGACCAGCCTTTCCAGCTGCGCGGGTTGAGCTTCCAAGCTCAACGCGGAAACGCTGGCGCAGGTGCTGCGCCCCCTGGCTGGAACCTTCAAACCCGGTGATTATCCCGACCTGCTGGTTGGGTTGGATGCGCCAGATGATGCCGCCGTCTGGAAGCTGGACGATGGCCGTGCCATCGTTGTCACCACCGATTTCTTCACCCCCGTGGTGGATGATGCCTACGATTATGGTTCGATCGCGGCTGCCAATTCGCTCTCGGATATCTACGCCATGGGTGGCAAGCCCTTCCTGGCGCTCAATATCGCCGCCCTGCCGCCCGACCTGCCTCCAGAGATCGGCGCGGAGATCTTCCGCGGCGGCGCCGAAAAAGCCCGCGAGGCCGGGGTGGTGATCGCCGGCGGGCACACCGTCCAAGATAAGGAACCCAAGTACGGCCTGGTTGCGCTCGGGTTTGTGGATCCGGCCAAAATGCTGACAAAAGCCGGCGCAAAGGTTGGCGACATGCTGGTGCTGACCAAGCCGCTTGGGTTCGGCACCACCACCACCGCGCTCAAACAGCAGAAAGCCGAACCCGGTGATGTTGAAGAAGTGGTGGGCTGGATGAAGCGGCTGAACGACAAGGCTTCGGAGTTGGCGGTGGATTTCGGGGTGAAGGCCTGCACCGATATCACCGGCTTCAGCCTGATGGGGCACGGCCTGGAGCTTGCCCGCGCCAGCGGGGTGGGATTGACAAATCGAATTTAGCGTCTGCCTTTTGTGAGCTGTGCACAGAAATACGCCCGCATGGGAGCCTTCCCTGGTGGCGCATTCGATAACAAGCATTTCTACGCGAGGAATGTGCAGATCGAAGCCAATCTGGATGAAGCCTCCGAGATGCTGCTCTACGACCCGCAGACCAGCGGTGGCCTGCTGATGGCGGTTCCGCATCACCAGCTGGAGAAACTGCTGGGGAAGGCTGGAGAGATCAACCAATCCGTCTGGGTGATCGGCGAAGTGATTTCAGGAAGTGGAATCCGGATCGTGTGAGATCCGATTACAAATAAATAATTAGGAGAATTGAAATGAGCGATTTGAAATGCCCGTCCTGCAAAGCCGAGATCACCGCAGATGTTGCCGAATGCCCGAATTGCCACACCGCCCTCAAGTGGACGGATGGCGTTCCATCCCTGGGAACCAAGCTCTCCCGCCGGGCAATGATCGGCGGCATCATCGTCCTGCTGGTGGTGATCATCGTCATCGTCATCCTGGTTGTTCGCTAGGAAATAACAAGCGGAGGCATCTGAAATGCCTCCGCATTTTTCTATTGCCATCCAGAGCACCAGCTACCCCCTGGTGATGCGGATCATTGCCTGCTGCGAGCCGTATTTTGCCAATTTCCCGCCGGAGGAGAACCGGCTGCCGAGGGGCTTCCAGCCCTGGACTGCCAGCTCGTTCACCTTGCGCTCCAGGTCGGTGGGACCGAACCCAAGCACAACCGTGTATTCGATCTTCCTGCCTAAAATGTCCATACTCACCTCCTTATTTGGGTGGGTAAGGAATATGGGTTACAAAAAGAGTGCCAACTTATAAAGCGCGGTGTTCCCGAATTTCATGACCGGCACCTGGAAAGTTTCTGGTTAGCTTCCTCGCTTACCTGGTTGCGTTTCCTCTTCGCTCGCAAATGCCAGTTGTTTTTCCTGCATGGCGTCCAAGATCACGTTATACGCTTTTGGCCCCATGCCGTGCAGGCGCATCAATTCCTTCTCGCTCACCCGGGTGAAATCCTCCAACCGTGCCAGCCCCGCGGCTGCCAGCGCCCTGCGCGCCGGGTTGCTGATGGGAAGTGCGTCCAATTCACTCATTCTTTTCGCCTTTCACCCGTAGACTCAATATCCGTCCGATCCAATGTTCCAAACCCGAATGGCCAGATAAATTTCCCATCCATGTTCATGTATTATAAGATGGACTCATTTCCGCCTAATAATCAGTTCAAATTCAAGTGGATGATGGCGGGTATAGAACCGGTACCCGCCCCACACGGGACGATTTCCTACATCCCGTTCAGCCAATCAATTATTCGACTCATCACCCATGTTATAGTCAAAGCATGGAACCGCTTCCCTTTCAATCCCACCGCTCCCCCGTTTATTCCACCCGCGGCATGGTGGCTGCCTCCCAGCCGCTGGCTGTCGCCGCCGGGTTGGAGATCCTTTCAGCGGGCGGCAACGCAGCGGATGCCGCTGTGGCGGTCGCCGCCGCGCTGAACGTCACCGAGCCCACCTCCACCGGCCTGGGCGGGGATGCCTTCGCCCTGTTTTACGATGCCGCCACCCGACAGCGTCTCCGCCATCAACGGCTCCGGGCGTGCGCCTGGCGCGCTCTCCCTCGAACGCCTGACGCGGGAGGGGTACAAGGATCAGCTCCCCCCATATCACCCCTATAATGTCACCGTTCCGGGCGCCTGCGGCTTGTGGTGCGAACTCACCACCCGGTTGGGCAAACTTCCGCTTGCCACCACGCTTGCCCCCGCCATCCGCCTGGCGGAGGAGGGCTTCCCGATTGCCCCAATCACCGCATATTTCTGGCAGCGGGCGGCGCAAGGACAACTGGCGCAGGCTGCAAACGGCATTGAGCTGACCATCGAAGGGCGCGGTCCGCAAGCCGGGGAGATCTTCCGCAACGCGGGGCTGGCGAAAACTTTGAAAACAATTGCGGAAGGCGGGAAAAAAGCATTCTACGAAGGACCGATCGCCGATGCGATCGTCTCCATACTACAGGAAGCCGGCGGCTGCATGCAGCCCGAGGACCTGGCTGCCCACGCAAGCGAATGGGTGGTGCCGATCTCGGTGGTGTACCGGGGGGTTCGCATCTGGGAATGCCCCCCCAACGGGCAGGGGCTGGCCGCGTTGCTCGCGCTCAACCTGCTCGAGAAATACGATCTATCCATCCTGCCACCGCTTTCCCCCATGCGGCTGCACCTGGAGATCGAAGCCCTGCGCATCGCCTTTGCCGACGCGTGCTGGTTCGTCTCCGACCCTGCCTTCTCCCCCATCCCGCTTGAAGACCTGCTCTCAAGCGCCTATGCCGATGAACGCCGGCGCGGGATCAGCCCGCAGTACGCCCTCCCCGAGCACCTGCACGGCTTCCCCCAGGCTGGGCGGGATACGGTCTACTTCTGCGTCGTGGATGGCGATGGCAACGCCTGCTCGTTCATCAATAGCAATTACATGGGTTTTGGCACCGGCATTGTTCCGCGCGGCTGGGGATTCTCCCTGCAAAACCGCGGCGCGAATTTCAGCCTGGATCCCACCCACCCCAACCGTCTAGAGCCCGGCAAGCGCCCCTACCACACCATCATTCCGGGGATGGCCACCCGCGAAAGCGACCAATCGCTTTTCGGTCCCTTTGGGGTGATGGGCGGCTTCATGCAGCCCCAGGGACACGTGCAGGTGCTCACCCGCATGCTGGATAACGGCCTCGATCCGCAGTCCGCGCTTGATCTCCCTCGTTTCTGCATCGACGTGGAAAAGGATAACAACTCCATTTCACTCGAAGAAGGCATCCCGGAAGATACCCGCCAGGCGCTCGCCGGCATGCGGCACCCGGTGGAAATGGTTTCCGGCATGAACCGCGCGCTTTTCGGCAGGGGGCAGATCATCCTGCGCGATCCCGTAACCGGGGTGCTCTGCGGCGGCAGCGACCCGCGCGCGGATGGCTGCGCAATGGGGTTATAACCCCACCCGCGTGATACAATCCCGCCCATAGATGGAAATTTCTAAAAACCTCCAGGGCAAAAGCTCGATACCCTTCCCCCCAAGCCGGGCTGTTACATTTACCGCAACGCGGAGGGACAGGTCATCTACGTCGGCAAAGCCATCAACCTGAAGAACCGGGTGCGTTCCTACTTCCAGGAGCGCTCCGACAAGGATTTCAAGACCCGCAAGCTGGTGGAAAATATCGCCGACCTGGAATGGATCGTGGTGGGCTCGGAGCTCGAGTCGCTCATCCTCGAGATGAACCTGATCAAGAAGCACCGCCCGCGTTACAACATCCGCCTCAAGGACGACAAACGCTACCCATATATCAAAGTTCACTGGGCGGATCCCTTCCCCAAGGTGACCGTCACCCGCCAGATGGTCACATGATGGCTCTCGCTATTTTGGACCCTACACCAGCGTGTGGGCAGTGCACCAGACCCTGGATGTGATCCGGCGCATCTTCACCTATCTCACCTGCGACCGGGTGATCACCGGCCTGGATGAACGACCCTGCCTGTATTACGATATCAAACTGTGCAGCGGTCCCTGCATCGGGGCGATCAAACAAGCCGAGTACCGCCAGGCGATCGATGACCTGTGCAACTTCCTGGAGGGCAAGACGGAACCGATCGTCAAGCGTCTGTCTGCTGAGATGGAACACGCATCCGAGTACCTGCAATACGAGAAAGCCGCCGCCATCCGCGACCGGATCAACTCCATCGAGCGGGTGGTCGAAAAACAGAAGGTGATCTCCGCCAGCGAAAAGGATTCGGATGTGATCGCCATGGCACGCGCCGATGGGGAAGCCTGTGTGCAGATATTCTTCATCCGCAGCGGCAAGCTGATCGGGCGCGAGTACTTCATCCTGGAGGGTACTGAGGAAGCCGCTGATTCCGAGGTGGTCACCCAGTTCGTCAAGCAATTCTATGCCGAGGCTGCCACCATCCCGAATGAGGTATTGCTTCCCAACGAGGTGGAGGAAGCCCAGATCATCAAGCAGTGGCTGGAATCCTCGCGCGGAGGTCCCAAGGTGGACCTGCGCGTGCCGCGGCGGGGATCCTCCCGCGACCTGGTAAAAATGGCAGCCGAGAACGCCACGGAGACCCTGCGCTCATTACGCAAGCAGTGGGAGATGGATACAAACAAACAAAGCGAAGCGCTCACCGAACTGCAGACCGCTCTTGGGCTGGAAGAACCACCCAACCGGATCGAGTGCTTCGATATCTCGAACACCCAGGGGGTTGCCTCGGTGGGCAGCATGGTCGTTTTTGAGCAGGGCGTGCCTGCCCGCCGGCATTACCGGCGGTTTAATATCAAGACCGTTGAGGGACCGGATGATTTCGCCAGCATGCAGGAGGTGCTCACCCGCCGCTTCCGCCGCTGGCAGGGTGCCCGGGAGGACCAGACGGTGGGCAAGAAAGAGGATGAGTCCTTCGCGCTCCTGCCGGACCTGCTGATCGTCGATGGCGGCAAGGGCCAGCTTGGGCGGGCGGTGGAAGTGCTGGAACAATACGGGCTGACCGCGGAAGTGCCCGTGGTGGGTCTGGCAAAGCAGGAAGAGGAATTATTCCTACCCGATAGGTCGGATTCCATTCTGCTCCCGCGCCATTCCCAGGGACTTTACCTGGTGCAGCGCATTCGAGATGAAGCCCACCGGTTTGCCATCACTGCGCACCGCAATGCACGTTCCAAAAAAGGGCTGGCATCCAGGCTGGAGACCATTCCCGGGGTGGGACCCGCCCGGCGCAAGGCGCTGCTGGGGAAATTCGGCTCCATCGAAGGTATTTTGGCTGCAAGCGTGGAGGAGATCGCCGCGATTCCCGGTATCACCCCCGACCTGGCGCAAGCGATCAAAACCGGGCTGGAATAAAGTCCTCCGCCGGATACCTTGTACGGTTTTTTGCCTTATCCACGTAATTTTGATAACATAATACTTACAACAAAGGGAAATGAATCATGGCAAAACCCAAACATCTCAATTTCTACAATTCCGCCCCAGACCTGAAGTTGCAGGATACCAACGGAAAACCCGTACGGCTCTCCAGCCTGTGGAAGAAGAAACCTCTCCTGCTGGCTTTTGCCCGTCACTTTGGTTGCACCCAGTGCAAGGAAATGCTGGATGAGATCGTTGGTGGAAAATCGCGCATCCACGCCGCTGGGTTGGGAATCGCTGTGATCATGCAGGGTACGCCGGAAGAATCCGCTGCTTTTGCCAAACAGCACGCCCCCGGGTTGAAAGTTCTCGCCGACCCGGAACGGGCTGCCTATCATGCCTTTGGATTGGAGCGGGGTGATCTTTTCCAGACCTTTCTCAACCCGAAAGTCTGGTCTGCAGTCTCAAAATCCCGGAAAAAGGGTTACAAAGTGGAGCCTGCCCCCGCGGGGCAGGATTCGATGCAGATGGCTGGCACATTCATCATCAGTACGGATGGCAGGATCGAATTACCCTATTACTACGACAATATTGCCGATCATCCCCCGCTGGATCTGCTGCTGAACGGGGTGCTTTCCTCCCGCTGGGATCAGGAATTTGAAGGCCCGGTGGGGCCGGCTGGAAATGAACCCTCGGAATCAGGGGAGGATAAATGAGACGCTTATTTTCCATGGCTGGTTACCTGGCCATTAAAGAGATCTGGCACAACAAGGGACGTTTCCTGCTGGTCAGCATGGTGATCGGCCTGATCACCCTGCTGGTGCTGTTCATCGCTGCGCTCGGGGAAGGCCTGGGCAACGGCAACCGCGAATATATATCCAAGGTGGATGCGGAGTTGATCGTCTACCAGGCTAAATCGGATTTTCTGATCGGCGCAAGCCGCCTGCCGCGCAACCGCCTGGATGATATTAGCCGGGTGAATGGTGTTTCGGATACCGGGCGGCTTGGCACATCCAATGCCAGCATCATTCTGCCTGATAAACCCGCACCTTTGAAGGTCGCCCTCCTGGGTGTGGATCCAGGTCACCCTGGAGAACCGGGGGTTCTTCAAGGCAGCCAGCTTCGATCCAACACCGCCAAGGAAGCCATCATCGACCGCAGTACAGCCCTGCGCAGCGGACTGAAGATTGGAGATAACCTGGTCATCCGCACCACACAGGGCACGGAAGATAAGTTCTATGATCTGACCGTGGCCGGCATCGCTGAGGGGCAGCAATATTCCCTGCAGCCTTCCATTTTTGTACCCTTCAATACCTGGGATAAAGTCCGCCCCAAATCTGAAGCTGAGCTCAATATGAGCAACCCGATCGCCAATGTCGTCCTGGTGAAGCTGACCGATCCCAACGCATTGGAACAGGTCCGCCAGCGCATCACCGCCGAGGTGAACAACGTGGATGTAGCCACCATCAGCCAGGCCATCCAGGCACTGCCGGGGTATTCTGCCCAGCAGAGCACCCTGAACACGCAGGGCGGTTTCACCCTCTTCATCGGTATCCTGGTGATCGGTGGTTTCTTCCAGATACAGGTGCTGCAGAAGGTGCCCCAGATCGGAGTGCTCAAAGCCATCGGCACCTCCAACCCGGTGGTTGCCTGGGCAGCCATCATCCAGATCATCATTATCACCTTCATCGGGGTGTTGATCGGGGGACTCTTCAGCTATCTGTTCTCACTCACTTTCCCGCCAACGGTGCCGATCGTTTTCAATGGCACCACTTCCGCGGCCGCGCTGGCTGCACTGATGATCATCGGACCCCTGGGCGGGTTGGTCTCCATCCGCTACGCAGTACGCATCGAACCGCTGAAGGCCCTGGGGTTGTCATCATGAATCCGCCAACCAACCAAAGTTACCCTCTCGAAACCCGCTCCGTGGTAAAGACCTACGATACCGATTTCGGCATCATCCACGCAGTTGACGATGTCTCGCTGCACGTCGCCCCCGGGGAATTCGTCGCCCTGGTCGGACCCAGCGGCTCGGGCAAGACCACCATGCTCTCCATTCTTGCCGCCCTGCTGCAACCCAGCTCGGGCAGGATCCTGCTGGATGGCATCGACCTCGCCAGCATGGGTGAAAAAGAGCGGGTGCGGATGCGCCGCGAGAAGATCGGTTTCACTTTCCAGGCGAATAATCTGGTTCCCTATCTGAACGCTGTGGAAAACGTGGAACTGATGCTGCGGCTCAATAACAAGCTTGATAAGACCGGCAAACTGCGTGCGCGAGAGCTTCTGGCCCGCCTGGGCCTGGGCGAGCGGCTGCACAACTACCCGGGGCAGATGTCCGGCGGGCAGCAGCAGCGGGTGGCCATCGCCCGTGCGCTCATCCACAACCCCAGCCTGGTGCTGGCCGATGAGCCCACCGCCAGCCTGGATACCGAACGCGCCTACCAGGTGGTGGAGACCTTCGCGGGGTTGATCCACGAGCAGGACCGCGCCGGCATCATGGTCACCCATGACCTGCGCATGGTGGAGTTTGTTGACCGCGTCCTTCTGATGCGGGACGGCAAACTTGTGCAGGTATTCGCCACCCATGAGGAGATCATGCGCCTGGCCAGGGGTGGCCCGCATGATTAATCTCTTATAGCGCGTATACTTAAATCCAATATTCCATAGGCAACTGGAGGCGATATGCAGATCGACCTTTCCGGAAAGATCGCGCTAGTCACCGGCGGATCGGGTGAATTGGGTCGCGAGATGGTGCGCGCGTTGGCCGAATGCGGCGCAGATGTTGCCATTCATTACCACAAACAGGCAGACCAGGCTGACCGGGTGACGCGAGATGCCCTTGCGATGGGCGTGAAAGCCATAGCCGTCCAGGCAGATGTGACCAATGCAGAGTCGGTTAATAATATGGCAGAGCGAATCGGTAAAGAACTGGGCAGCCCCGATATCATCGTAAACAACGCCGTCATCCAGTATGACTGGAAGCCGGTGCTGGAACAGGGTCTGGAGGATTACGAGAGCCAGTTCCGTTCCTGTGTTCTGCAAAACGTGCTCATGGCCAAAGCATTTGTACCGGCCATGCAGCAGAGACGCTGGGGAAGGGTGATCGCCATCAACACCGAGTGCGCCATGCAGAACTTTCCCGATCAATCCGCCTACACCGCCGGTAAGCGCGGCATGGATGGCGTCCTGCGCGTTCTGGCGCGCGAGGTGGGCGAATTTGGCATTACCGTCAACCAAGTGGCGCCGGGTTGGACGATCAGCGAGAACGCAACTGCCGGGCACAACCAGGAGGACGCCTCGTATATAGCCGCTGTTCCTCTTCGTCGCCGCGGCACCGCCCGCGAGGTGGCAACCGTGGTCGCCTTCCTGGCATCCGACCTGGCTTCCTTCATCACCGGGGCATATATACCCGTCTCCGGCGGCAACGTAATGCCCGCCATCTGACCGCCCGGAAGCTCTGTCCGCCTTCCATGATAAAATTGCCCAACCACGCCGCGGGCAAGCAGCGGCGGGTGATTATTTTTAGGAGCCTTTATTTATGACCGCCGACCCCGCTGTTGAGTCATCCAATTTCATCCACGAAGCCATCGAAGAGGACCTGCGTACCGGCAAATTCGATCACGTCCACACCCGCTTCCCCCCCGAACCCAATGGGTATTTGCATATCGGTCACGCCAAGGCCATCTGCATCGATTTCGGCATGGCCCAGGCCTTCGGTGGCAAGACCAACCTGCGCTTCGACGACACCAACCCGGTCAAAGAGGACGTTGAGTATGTGGATGCCATCAAGGAGGATATCCACTGGCTGGGGTTCGACTGGGAGGATCGCGAGTTCTACGCCTCCGATTACTTCGAGCAGCTTTACCAGTTCGCCGAGCAGCTGATCCTGAAGGGCAAAGCCTATATCGATGACCTCACCGCAGATGAGATCCGCGAGTACCGCGGCACGCTCACCGAGCCGGGCAGGGAAAGCCCTTACCGCAACCGTACCGTAGAGGAAAACCTGGATCTCTTCCACCGCATGCGTGCCGGGGAATTTCCGGACGGCGCGCGGGTGCTGCGGGCGAAGATCGACATGGCTTCCGGAAATATCAACCTGCGCGACCCGGTCATGTACCGCATCCTGCATTCCACTCACCACCGCACCGGGGATGCCTGGTGCATCTACCCCATGTATGATTTTGCCCACGGTCAGAGCGACTCGATGGAGGGCGTCACCCATTCCCTCTGCGATATCGCCTATGAGATCCACCGCCCGCTGTATGACTGGTTCATTAATGAATTGGGAATTTTCCACACTCGCCAGATCGAGTTCGCCCGCCTGAATGTCTCCTATACCATCCTCAGCAAGCGCTATCTGAAACAGATGGTGGAAGCCGGGGTTGTGCGCGGCTGGGACGACCCCCGCATGCCCACCCTGTGCGGGATGCGCCGGAGGGGCTACACCGCTGCCGCCATCCGCGAGTTCATCGATCAGGTAGGCGTTGCCAAACGCGAGAACCTGGTGGATATCTCCCTGCTCGAGCACCTCATCCGCGAAGACCTCAACAAGTCCACCCCACGGGTGCTCGCCGTTCTCGAACCATTGAAAGTGACCATCCGTAATTACCCGGAGGGTAAAACCGAGGAACTGGAAGCCATCAACAATCCCGAGGACCCCTCAGCCGGTACCCGCAAGCTGCCTTTCTCCAATGTGATCTACATCGAGAAGGATGATTTCCGCGAGGAGCCCCCTCCCAAGTACTTCCGCCTGGCTCCCGGCAAGGAAGTGCGTCTGCGTTACGGATACATCATTAAATGTGAAGATCTTGTCAAAGACCCCAATACGGGGGAAGTCGTTGAAGTCATTTGTACTTACGATCCTGCTACCAGCGGCGGGTATGCCCCTGACGGTCGCAAGGTGCAGGGCACCATTCACTGGGTCTCCGCGGCTCACGCCGTGGATGCCGAGGTGCGCATGTACGACCGGCTCTTCACCTCGCCCACACCTGGGAAGGATTCCGAAGGCACAAGCTTCATGGATGACCTTAATCCGGGGAGCTTGAAGATATTGAGCGGATGTAAAGTGGAACCGGGGTTGTCAAACGTCAAACCCGGCGATCGCTTCCAGTTCGAACGCAAGGGCTTTTTCTGCGTCGACCTCGATTCCAAGCCCGGTGGGCTGGTCTTCAACCTGACAGTGCCCCTGCGCGATAGCTGGGCGAAGATCGAGGCGGGTGCAAAAAAATAGCATGGGATCCTTTGGAGAGCTCACTCCTCCCGTCCTGCAGGTATCGCAGCTCAACCGGCTGCTGCGCGAGTTGATCGAGAACGAACAGCTCCTCCAGGATATCTGGATCGGGGGAGAGATTTCCAATTTCACCCGGGCGACCTCCGGGCATATTTATTTCACCCTCAAAGACCAATCGGCTTCATTAAAGTGCGCCATTTGGAAGGGCAATGCCCTGCGCCTGCGCATGAACCTGCGGGATGGGATGTCTGTGGAAGCTCACGGCGCTGTTTCCATTTACGAAGCACGCGGAGAATGCCAACTTATCGTAGATGCGCTGCGGCTGGCAGGGGAAGGCGCCCTTTTCCAGGAATTTCTGAGGCGCAAGGCATTGCTTGAATCCGAGGGGTTGTTCGACCTTTCCCGCAAGCGTCCGCTGCCACCTGCGCCGGCCCGGATCGGGGTGGTCACCTCCCCTTCCGGTGCCGCCCTGCAGGATATCCTAAATACGTTGGAGCGCCGCTACCCGCTGGCGGAGGTGATCCTTTCGCCCACATCTGTTCAGGGCGAGAATGCTCCGCAGGAGATCATCGCCGCGCTGCGAAGGCTTACCCAAAGAAATTCCCCTGAGGTGATCATCCTGGCCCGCGGCGGGGGATCGCTGGAGGACCTCTGGGCTTTCAACGATGAAGGCGTAGTTCGCGCTGTTTCTGATAGTCCCGTGCCCATCGTCACCGGTGTGGGGCATGAAACGGATTTCACCCTCTGCGATTTCGCTGCCGACCTGCGCGCCCCCACCCCCACTGCTGCCGCTGAATTGGTCTCGCCGGATATCGCAGACCTGCGAATCCAGCTTGCCAGCAGGGCGGAATCTCTTTCTCTTGTCATGGATGCGCTTCTGGAAAGGCAGGAGGATTCGCTGTCTTCGCTATTCAGTTTCCTGGTACGTGAATCCCCGCGGGTGCGGATCGAGAATGATGCCAGGCGGCTGGATGACCTGGCCGAGCGTGGGCAAATGGCATTCCGCCACTTGAAAGTACTCCAGGAAGCCAGGTTCTCGAACCTGGCTGGTCGGATGGCCGCTCTCGACCCCGCCAGGGTGCTGCAGCGCGGGTACGCTGTGATCCGCGCGGAGGATGGCTCCAGCATCCGTTCCACCCGGCAGGTCGCAAAAGGTCAACAGTTGGAGATCGAGGTCACCGATGGAACATTTGGTGCCCAGGTAAACTCAACTGCCGTGAATCATTGACCCCGGTGGATTGAATGTATAATTTCTTCAAGGTACTCATTCCGCTATGACAAAGAAGGAAACCGTCCAGATCGAATCTCTGACCTATGAACAGGCCTTCGCCGAATTGGAAAAGGTCGTATCTGCTCTGGAGGACGGGCAGGCAAGCCTGGATGAATCGGTGGAACTTTTCCAACGCGGACAGGCTTTGACCAAACACTGTGCCGACCTGTTGGAACAGGCTCGTCTCAAGGTGACCGTTCTGGAACAGGAACCGCAAACGAATGGGGAAAAAGGGGAATGATCGCATGAGTTATGAAATGATCCTTTCCCCGTTCATCGCCTTCTGGATCGCAGGTCTGCTCAAGATACCGATTCACCGCCTGACCGATCACGAATGGAAATGGGGGCTGGTCACCTCCACCGGCGGGATGCCCAGTTCGCACTCCGCCACGGTCAGCGCCCTGGCACTGGCAGTAGGGCTCAACACCGGGTTTGCTTCCGCCAGCTTTGCCATCTCGATGGTGTTGGCGAGCATCGTCCTCCACGATGCGGTCACCATTCGCCGGCAGGCTGGAATGCAGGCAGAACGCATTAATATCGTTTTCAACAACCTGCTTGCTGGAAACCCCCTTTCGGAAAAGGATTTGAAGGAAGTCCTGGGGCACACCCCTTTTGAGGTTGCCGCCGGTGTGGGGGTGGGGCTGATCACCGCGCTGATTATCTGGGCGTTTTAAGTTTTTTAAATACAATCCCCGGGATCCGTTCCGGGGATTTTGGTATTAAATCGCTCGGTTAAAAACCCAGGGCCTTCAAGTTTTCTTCTGGACTTTTCTTCTCCGCTTCCTTCCCCAGCAGTTCCTTCCAGAACTCATCATCATAGCGCCGGGTTCGCAGCAGGATCGGCATGGGAACACCCCAGCCCAGCATCAGCACTTCCTCCTTGGGCTGCAGGTGCGCCAGCATCCCGCGCAGCGCGTCCCTGCCCGCCAGGCCGCTCAGCACGGCGTGGATATCATCTTCATCGCCCAGCCAGCCGGAGATGCGTGTGCCAAGCTGCGACATGACCTCATCATAAATTTGTGATGGGCGTTGATCGATCACCAGCAGGGTGACGTAATACTTACGCATTTCGCGTGCGATGGTGCTGAAAGTGGTCTGGGAAGCCATCTCACGGTTCAGCAGTTTATGGGCTTCCTCCACCACCACCACAAGCTGGCGGGGCTCCTTTACTTTTCCCGGATTGCTGCGGAACTCATTTACCCGTTTTTCCCAGGTTTCGCGGATACGGCGGGTGAGGATGTTGGTCACCAGCAAATAATCCAGGTCACTTTCGTGCTTGCCGAATGAAAAGACGATGTGCTTTCCGGCAGAGAGATCAGCGATGATGGTTTGCAGCGCGTTTTCCATCTGACCGGAGACCACATAAGGCAGGTTGAAAACCCGGCTGAGTTTAGAGCGCAGGCCTTCCGCCGCGGCCACATTCACCCCGTTCTGGTTCGCCCAGTAGGCTACGCTATCCGCCGCCGGAACCTTTTTCCCGTTTTCATCCTCCACCACCGCGCCCACTTTCATCTGGCTGAATTCGTGGAACCAGCTCTTTCTAAAGGATTGCTGCAACGCCTCCAGGGTGGTGGGGGTGGTCTCTCGCAGGTTCAATGTCCGGCTGAGCAATTCGATATCCTCAGGCGTGATATCCTCTTCGCCAATTTCAAGATAGAAATCGGGGTTTTGTCCCCTTACAGTGTTATCCCTCCCCAGACCGACGATTCGCACCCTGGCGCCGAATTTGTTGCGCAGACCAGCAACTTTTGTATTGGTATCCGAGGCAGTATCATCCCAGCCGTATTCGTTGTGCATGTCGAAGATCAGCGTGGAAGCCAGGTCGTTGTGGATCAGGCCTGCCAGGACAATGCGGGTCAGAAAGGATTTCCCCGAACCGGTAGCGCCAAAGATACCCGCCGAGCGCTGGATCATCTTCTTCAGGTTGACGCAGACTGCCAGGTCCTGTTCGCGGGTTGTGCCCACAACAAAGTTGCCCTCCACCCCCGGGGCGCCAAAGATCTGGGCGATATCGCTGGAGCGGGCCAGGCGCGCTGTGGCATGGTGGGAGGGAATGGTTTTAACCGGCAGCACTTTCTCGTCACCTCCCAGGTGAGCATTCGCCCACTCCATGTAGGCGGGGGAACCCGGCTCCGGCCCGGTTTCCATCATCAGCGCAGGCAGCATCTCAAGCGTGGTGTAGAGTGTCTGCCCGTGCAGGAGTTTTGCGAGCTCTGCGGGAAGTCTCTCCTCGCTTTGCTCATCGGCAAAACGCGGGTCCGTGGCGCCCAAGGCCAGGTCCGTCACCAGGCCATAAAAGGACCAGCCTCCGCTTTCCACCACCACGAACGCCCCCTCCTGCACTTCCTGCGGATCCACCGTCAGGCGCACCCGCAGACTCTCACGCAAACCCCCGCCGACAATATAGCCGATATTCTTTCCCTCCATCCCAGGATTCTCAGTCATTGTTTCCTCCCTGCCGGTAGAGATGGGTATCGGCAAGCGACCCCAGCACGGTGTTCAGTGTGGCGTAATCATCGCGGAGCAGGGTGATCAATTCGCGCGTGGCTGCCTCCACCCAGTCGCCGTTGCCATTCTTATTCTGGATAGCGCCAGCCTGCCGCAGGTGGGCAGCCAGGATCTCCGCCACAGGCAGATCCACTGCCCGCAGGATGTGACGCAGGTATCCCAGCCTGCCTACACTGGTAAATCCGCCGATCTCCCGGTCGCCGCAGGGATAAATCGCCAGAAGCGAAAGCGGCGGGCGGGGCGGCAGCAGGTGGGAATAGGAACCTTCCCGCTCAAAACCGATGAACAATACACTGATCTCCACCGGCACATTGCGGTTAAGGCGGTTATCCTCGATCACCTCGCTGGAAATATTTTCCGCGGTCACAAGCTGTCGCACCAGGCCGTCATCATCGATATGAATATCGATGATCAACCCGAAGATCTTGCTGCCATCATCCAGCGGGATGCTGACCATTCCACCGAATTCTGGCGCATCCAATTGCGAAACCCGACAGCCCACCACGCAGCCCGTGATGCTGGATCGCAACGCCCTTCCGATTTCAATCCCTGCCATCATTCATACCTCGCTTTTCCCGCCAGATCCTTCATGAATTGTTTGGAAGATCGTATCCCCGGATCCACCCCATTACGGCGTAATTCAATATCGATCATCGCCCCGATCTGCTCCCGCTCTGCCAGACCCACCACAGCGATCTCGTGCGCCCGGTGGAGGATATAAGGATACGGCACACTGCCTGTCATCCGGCATTGAAAGAGCAGTGTGGCGTGCAGCGTGTTAACCAAATCTCGATCATCTGCAACCCAGGCAGGGATCTCCACCCTTGCTAGTTGGGGTAAATTTTCAAATCCGACATTGAGGTAAAAGAAATGCAGCCGCAGCGGACCGTTGAATTGTTCGCTGGAGCTGGATTCAATGCCAAAGACAACCGAGCGCATCCCCGGCTTTAGACGCCCGTTCAGCAGCATGGCATCCGTCACCCCGCCCAGCGGACGCTCGCGCGCTCGCTGCAGCATATCCTCCTCGCTCCCGTCCATCAGTTCCAGCATGCGCACCAGCAGATCCGCGCGGGGCTTATCCACATAGCCGGCAACGATCGTTTTCAATTCCGCCAGAGCTCTCAACGAAGCCAGATAATCGTCAAAGCGCCGGTTGAACTCCGCATCCTGTCTCGGTTCGCGGTAAATATCCAGCATTCCATCCGTCAACGCCACCGCCGAACCGCTCCCCTCTTTCGCCAGATCCACCAGCAGTTTCCGCTCGCTCACATCGCGCATCAGAGCGATCATTTCTTCGCTTTTGCCTTCGATATCCTCAAAATAGAGCAGGTGGGATTGAACGAATTCCCGCGGTAGTTCTTCCGTGGCCATCCGGAGAGCGCCGCAGTTGACCACCCCGAAATCCGCGGCTTCATGCCGGCTGGGGTTGATCTGCGAGCCATCAGCGGCCAGGGTCACCTCTGCATGGGAGCAATCCGGTTCCGAAATTGAATCCAGGATCGGCTCGGAGGAAGGAAAAGCGCAGCGAAGTTTTTTATCCTCCGCGGCGGCTTTTTGAACCCTTTCCCGGACCTCCTCCGACCGATCTCCGAGAGATTCAAAAACCTCCAGCGCATTTTGCAGCAGCGTTCTGGAGCGTTGCATCTGCTCCGGGGCTTGCCTGCCCATCTCGACTGCCTGGTTGCGAATTTGCTGAAAATCTACCGGCATGACCCCTCATTCATTTGGAACATTTGTTTGATTATATTCATTTCAATTTGCTGGTGCAAGCCACTCCAAATTAATTGGGTGATTAATGGGTATCGCCCTGTAGTTTTGATATAATCCCTCGACCGCTAGGAGCCCTTTGGACACACTGACAGTATTCTTTATCGCGGTTGGCCTGGCCATGGATACCCTGGCTGTCAACCTGGGGGTTGGCACCCAGGCGGGCATCAGCCGGCGCTCCATTTTTCGGCTGGCATTCCATTTTGGTATTTTCCAGGGATTGATGACCCTCATCGGCTGGGCTGCCGGCAGCTTCATAGCCCGCTACATCACCAATTTTGACCATTGGGTCATTTTCGGGCTGCTGCTCTGGATCGGCATCCGCATGATCCGCAGCGGGTTGGGGAAAACCGAGGAAACCCTTTTGCCCGATCCTTCGCGCGGCAAATACCTGATAATGCTTTCCCTGGCCACCAGCCTGGATGCGCTGGCAGTCGGTATAGGCTTCTCACTGATGCAGGGCAATATCCTCACCGCCAGTCTGATCATTGGTCTGGTAAGCTTCCTGCTTTCCCTGGCTGGTGGATTCCTGGGAAAAACCCTGGGAACAGCCTTTGGAAAAAAGATGGAGGTATTAGGCGGTTCCATCCTCATCTCGATCGGCATTCGTATCCTCATCTCCCACCTTACATAACCCTACGCGCGCCTGACATTTTTGATAGGGAATCGTAGGGAAATAATCTCCCATTTATCGCTATGATTAGATTGAAATCATTCTCTTATAGGGACAAATCATGAAAAGAATCATTCCATTATTTGCTGTAATCTGCCTTCTCATCGGCGCCTTAAACGCACCATTTACGATTGCAGCCGCAGAAGCCAAGTCGCCTTCTGGATCAGAGAATCCCACTCCCACTCCTGTACCTCCGGTTCCTGGCTCGCAGACTCTCAATCCCCTCACCGGTCTGCCAGTGGATAATCCCGACTGCCTTAATAATCCCCCCGCGGTCATCTCGATAACCAACTTCCCTGCCTCCGCCCGCCCCCAGGCTGGGTTGGATTACTCCAACGTGGTGGTGGAAGCCTACATCGGCGAGGGAATGACCCGCTTCCTGGCAGTTTTCTACTGCGATTACCCCAAGCACCCTGAAGAGATCTCCAATCAACCCGGCGCATCCAAACCCGGGTCCGATGGGCAGATCGGCCCCATCCGCTCCGGCAGAATCTGGTATGAGGATGTCCGCAAGCTCTATAACGGCTTCATCGTCATGGCCTCGGCTTGGAAGGGTGTGGCTGCGCAGCTCAGCCAGTATTCAAACGTTTTCGGTTCGGATGATAACAACGTCAACAGTGCCATGGTGGATGTGACGAAACTCAACGAGATTTCCAAAGCCACTGCCAAAAAGCTGGGCGCCTTCCAGCTCACCGGCAATACCTTCGCCGTGAATCCGCCCGATGGCGGAAAGCCTGCCGAAAGCCTGTGGGTGCGCTATTCCATGCTCAACCAGGTGATGTGGAAATATGATTCCGAAACAGGCGCTTATAACCGCTATAACAACGATACCAAGGAAGGCACAAAATTCGAGATCGCCAGCGACCGCCTGACTGGCAATCCGCTGACCTATGAGAATGTGATCGTCATGTTTGCCGATCATCACGCCAAAGCAGATACCCTGATCGACATCGATTACCTTAGCATGAAGCGCCCTGCCCTGCTCTTCCGCGATGGCAAGATGTACGAGATCGACTGGACAACGGTGAACGGGGATTATGAAAAATCCACCGGCAAGCTGCGCCCGCCCCGCTTTGTGGATAAATCCGGCAATCCGGTTGCGCTTAAACCCGGCCAGACCTGGCTGATGGTTGTGCCCACCTATACTCCTTACTATGAGACCCTGGATTCCTGGAACATCATCCAGATGCTGAACACCAAGCAGCCCGGATCCGGGCACTGGGCGGTGGTCTTCTATACGCCAAAAATCGAAAAGTAACCAAATTTAATATGAACGAAAAGCCGCTCCCTTCGGAGCGGCTTTTTTATGGTTGGTTTTGATAAAATTCACAATATTTGCTCACCGGGCAGTTGGGACAATCCGGTTTCCGTGGATGGCAGGTTTCCCTCCCCAGCCGGATCAGGTTCAGGTGGGCGGGTCCATAAATTGAGGGGTCAAAAGCTTTTTCCAGCCACTGGTGCGCGGCTTCACGACTCATTTTCGCAGGCCGCAGGCCCAACCTGCCTGTCACCCGATAAATATGGGTATCCACCGGAAACGCATCCTGCGCCAGAGAAAACTGCATCACAATGGCTGCCGTTTTTGGCCCCACCCCATTGAATTTCAGCAGCCAGGCGCGTGCTTCCTCCGGGGGGTAAATCCTTCAGGAAACCCAAATCCAAATTACCTCTTTCCTCTGTTATCTGTTTCAGAATGGCTTGAATCCGCGGGCCTTTCTTGGGCGCCAACCCCGCCGGGCGGATGGCATCGATCACCTCGCCCTCCGGGGCGTCTCTGACTTGCTCCCATAACGGAAACCTGGACCGCAGCGCCTGGTAGGCGCGGTCGCGGTTGCGGTCATTTGTGTTTTGGGAAAGAATGGTGTTTACCAGTTCGTCCAGAGGTTCTGTGGCAGCCCCCCAGCTGGGGATTCCATAAGTCGCCGCCAAAGAAGCGTTCACTTTGGCGGCCAACAGAATGATGGGTTTGCCTGGTTGGAAATCCGGTTTTTGGCTCGGGGACATTATTCCTGTGGATGGCCACCCGCTGGCGAATAGTGCCGCAGGTAGACCTGCTGCAATCCCCAGCGCAACCGGTTGGTGAAGAGTTTCTCCTTGCCGGGGGGCACATGGAACGATTTCATTAACGAATGGGCAAGTTTATCGAATTCCCCCGGCTCGACGGTATGCCCAACCAGTTTGTGCAGTGCTTCATCTGCTTTTTCCAGGAACTTGATCTGCGCCTTCACCTTGTCCTGCTGGATGATCCCTCCCCGGCCGCTGATGAGGATGCGGTTCTTATACGCTGCCGAAGTGAGCTCATGCAGGCTTTCCATCCATGCAGGCAGGTCCCCCCCAGCCAGGAAAGGCGGCTGATCTACAACCACCGCATCCCCCAGAAAAACAACACCTTCTTTTTGAATGCTCACCCAGATGGCGCCGCTGGCACTGGCTGGTCGGGATTCCAACAGGATCTCGTTTTCATCGGAATGGATCTGCAGGCTCTGGCTGAAGGTGATTTCAGGCGGGATCCAACGTACGCTGGAGAGGTTGTCGTACTGCTCCCATTCGGAACCAGTCTCGGAAGCCTGCGGTTTGAAGGATACCGGTCGTGAGCGGAAGATATCGATGGCCTTTTCCTGGGTGATCACGGTGCAATCCATCGAGCGGATGCCCAACGTGCGGTCAAGGTGTGTATCCAGGCTGATGAGCCAGCGCTCCGGTCCGCTGCGCAGTGAGAGCAGCGCCGAACGCCAGGAGCGGGTATCTTCGGGACGCAGCGGCGCGTCGATCAGGATCATACCGTGCGACCAGGTCATCCCTGCCACTGTCACTCCGGCATAGGATGTTTCTAAAAAGAACTTGGGTGCTAATTCCTGCATTTATTCTCCTATGATCTCAGTACTGGGATTCCAGTTTTACCGGCAGGGTGAAGATGAACTTGCTTCCCTGCCCGGCATCGCTCTCCACCCAGATCTTACCGCCGTGGGCGTTGACCGCAAGTCGGCAAAACGCCAGGCCGAGCCCAACCCCCTTGGGGGCATTTTCGTATTTAATCCGTGTGAACTTCTGGAAGATGGCTTCTTTGAATTCCTCCGGGATACCCGGCCCGCTATCAGTTACCCAGACGGTCAGACCTTCCTCACGCATCCCTGCGCCGATCTCGATGGCGCCGTTGATGGGGGTGAACTTGACCGCGTTTTCCAGCAGGTTGATCACCACCCTGCGGATCATATCCACATCCACAAAAACGGTGGGCAGCCCGGGTTGGATCTCGCGGGTGATGGTCTGCATCTTAGGCTGAGAGCTGGGCAGGATTACCTCCACCGAATCTTCGATGATTTCGGAAATATCGGCGGTCTTGCGGTTGGTGATGGCCTGTCCATTTTCCAAACGGTTTATATCCAGCAACGAGCTGATCAGGCGCTGCATGCGTTCAGTGGAGCGGTTAATGATCTCGAAGATCGTGCGCATGGATTCGGTGGTCTCGATAGGCAGCATGCGCTGGAGGATATCCAGGCTGGAGATGATGTTTGCCAGTGGGGCACGCAGGTCGTGATAGATCGTCGCGGTAAGATCCTCGCGCAGGGAATCCAGCTCCTTGCGCTCGCGGATATCGCGCAGGATCCACTGCAGGGAATCCACTCCCTGGAATTCGATCTTGTGGACGTGAACTTCCACCGGAATGCGCACCCCCGAGCGTGAGATCAACTCGGACTCATAAGTGACCGGTTGGTTCTTCTTAAGCAGGCGCATATAATTGCGCCCTTCTTCAGGGTTAAGACTATGCATCGTTAAAAAGTTCTGGGTAAGCAATTGCTCATTGCTGTACCCACTGGAAAGGCTGGCCTGCCGGTTGGCCTCCAGGATCGTTCCGGTCCACGAGGTGATCAGAATGGGATAAACGCTATCCTCGAAAAGCTGGTAATAGCGGTTGTGGGCGATCTGGATGGATTCATAATACTGGGCGTTGCGTATGGCCATTGCCGCCTGGTCAGCGATGGCTTGCAGTAATGCCAGGTTTTCTTCAATAAAATAACCCGGAGATGGGTGCACCATTGTGAGCACACCCACCAGGCGTTCGCGGGTCATCAGTGGCACACAAATGGCTGATTTTGCCCCACTGCGTTCCACCGAATCGTCCGGACGGCGAACCCAGCGCTCGTCCGCGCTGGTGTCATCGATCAAAACCGCCTGCTTGTGGGTCAGCACCCATCCAGCCAGCCCGCGGGTGAGGGTATCTTTGAGCTGATCGATGGTGTATTCATGGATCACGTCGTTGTAGATCACTGCGGCGGTCACCGGGTTCTGGTTCTCGTCCAGGACGATCAGCGTGCCCCGTTCGGCGCCGACGTTATCGATGGAAAGCATCAATACCCGATCGAGCACCGTGCCCAGATCAAGTGAAGTGACCAACTGCCGGCTGATGCTCAGCAGCAATTCAAGGGATGCTTTGGTTCTATCCAGTACCATGATTTTTCCACTCCCGGTGAGCAGACGATCATCACCCGAATGTAACTTCCTTCACCAGAGAGCAAGAAAAGTATAGCATATTTGCTTTTTTGAGGGGTTTTATGCAGAGTCTTCCCCGAAATCAGGAGCCTATCGGGCATAAAGGTATGCCGCCAGATGCAGTTGCGGCGTTCAGGGGTATCCCGAAATAAGCGGAAGGGTCAATCGTGTTCTGGATGCGGAGCTCGTTCATGAATTTTCCCTGACCATCATCCCGAACGATGGAAAAATGCAGGTGCACCCCCACCGGGTTTCCGGAAGTACCGGAGTAATTTCCCTGGTACCCCAGAAGAGTGCCCTCTTTCACCGGAATCTCGCTGACCCCCGGGGGGAAATCGGCAGAAACATAGGAATCTCCATCCGGATTGGCCATGTGGGTGTAATAGAGCCAAATCTGACGGTCAGGTTGCAACGGATCCTCCGGGATGCGCATGATCACGGTCGATTTCCAGTCTGGCAGGCGGGTCAGGTAACCATCATAAGCTGCGTAGACCGGCGTTGAACCAGGTTGTGTCCCGCCGAAAATATCGATCCCCTGGTGGCGGTGTCCCGGACGGAAAGAGTCGTCCCATAAAAAGCCGATGAAGCCGTTCGTGGGGTAAAGAAATGGCGCTTTCCCACAGCGATCAAGTGCCTTGATGGACCAATCCTGGTGTCCCTGCGGATTACGGATCCACTCCATCACATTCAGGCTGCGGCGGATTCCAGCTGGTTTTCGCTGAAATAGATAAAAAAGACCCCCGCCAATCACCACCCCTGCCACAAGGATCAGGAACAAGCCTTTGCGCATCAGCTTGCACCGACCAAATCGCCGGAAAACGACCAGGCGCCTGCACGGGTGATGCGAACCTGCCTGATCTGACCCAGCAGATCCTCGGTGCTTTCAGTGAACACCAGCTTGTTGGTTTCGCTGCGGCCTCTCCAGCGGTTCTTTTGGATGCCTTCAAATAAGACCTTAACCGTTTTTCCCATCAGCGCAGCGTGGATCTCCGTAGCGATCTGCTCCTGCAGATCCTCTAGCAGCCGGAAGCGGCGCCATTTTTCCTCGTCCGGCACATCATCAGGCAGGTTGCGGGCTGCCCAGGTATCCGGGCGGGGGGAATAGCGTGCCAGGTGCGCCACGTCCATGCGCAGCCCGGACAGCAGGTCGTAGGTGTGCTGAAATTGAGCGGTGGTCTCCCCAGGAAAGCCAACAATGATATCTGTCCCGATGGATACCCCAGGGATCAAACTCCGAATTCGCCCGATTAGATCACGGAATTCACTGGAAGTGTATCCCCGGCGCATGCTCAACAGCACTTCGTCATCGCCCGCTTGCACCGGAACCTCCATGTGCGGCATCACTTTGGGCAGCTCGGCAGCCGTGCGCAGAAGCTCCTCAGTCATCCAGTTGGGATGCGAAGTTAAAAAGCGGATACGCTCCAACCCATCGATGCTGTGCAACCGACGCAGCAAGCCGGAAAGCGTGGGGAATTCCGGGTTATCCTTGCCATAGCGATCCACAATCTGCCCCAGCAGGGTGATCTCCTTAACCCCATTGGCAGTGAGCTGCCTGGCCTCGGCCAGGATCTCCTCCGGAGGTCGGCTGACCTCTCTGCCTCGGCGGTAGGGAATGACGCAATAGGTGCAGGCATGTGAGCAGCCCAAAACGATAGGTAAATTGGCGCTTACCAACCTGCCCACCTGGCTGGGCGGCATCAGCCTGGATTCGTCAAGGATCTTGTTTTTCCATGCTGAATCAGAATCCGAAAGGGATTTCCCGTCCCGCTCCAGCAGAAAACGGATCAATGGATCGGGATCCGAGGGCGGCGCGAAGACATCCACGTACGGGAAACGCGCCCGCAGCTTGGGATTATCCTTCACCCCCACCAGGCAGCCCATCAGCGCGATCACCCGCTCGGGGTTTTTGGCTTTTACAGGCTGCAAGGAGCTTAACCGACCGTAGGCTTTATCCTCCGCACTCTGGCGGACGACGCACGTGTTTAATACGACCACATCGGCATCTTCAGCGCGCGGGGAGGGTTCATATCCCAGATCTTCCAGGGCAGTAGCCAGACGCTGCGAATCAGCCACATTCATCTGGCAGCCTTCGGTCCAGACATGGTATTTCATCGCGCGAATTATACCCATTAATCGGAGCGGTTTCGTCCATTTTCATCGTTAGAGAATGTTAATCCGGTGGAAATTTTTGGTTAAAACTGGCATAATCTGCCCATAAATGAGAACTCAATGCGGACCCTATTCCATTTCCATTTTTTTGGATGGTTTGGTTTAGTGCGGGGTCTAAAGTTTTCGCATAATCGTTCAATTCTTTTTTAATCGTAAAGGGTCATAAATGAAAAAGATATTTCTGCTCATGATGCTTTTCGTCCTCACATTGGGTTGTGGTTTCCCATCCCTTTCAGGTCTAATTCAAAATTCCACCAGCGGTTCCGGTTTACAAGCCCTCCCGACAGAATCTCCACGCCTGCCAACCGCCACTGAAGTACCTGCGGTTGTGAGCACGCCGGAGCCGCGCACAACCCTCACTACTGGCGAGGTGGAGAACGAGATGAAGCAGATCCAGCAGCAGGTCATTGAGCTGCGGGGGTTGCAGCCCAAAGTGAGCGAACTGAAGGATGCCACCCTCACCTCTGCCCAACTGGCTGAAAACGTTAAAAACGATTTCTTCAAGGATTACACAGAGGAGGACGCAAAAGGCGATGTCCGCGAGTTAGCGGCCTTCGGGCTGTTGCCTGCCCAATTTGACATTTATAAAATGTATGTCGATCTGTATTCCGATCAGATCGCCGGTTATTACGACCCGGAAACCAAGGATATGTACGTGGTTCAGGGGCAGGATTTCACCGGGAACGAGAAGATGACCTACGCGCATGAATACACCCATGCCCTGCAGGATCAAAATTGGGACCTTCGCAACGGGTTAAAAGATAACGATGAGTATTGTAAGACTCACACGGAATACTGTGCCGGCGTTCAGGCACTTACCGAGGGTGACGCATCGCTCACCGAGCAATATTGGTTTTTCTCAGACGCGACCCAGCAGGACCAACAGGACGTTCAGGATTTCTATGCCAACTACTCGAGTGATGTTTTCGACTCCACCCCACTTTATGTCCAAAATGATCTGTACTTTCCCTACGACCAGGGTTTGAATTTTGTGCAGTACCTCTACGATGGCGGAGGCTGGGCTGCGGTGGATAAAGCCTATGAGAATCCGCCTTCCTCCACTGAAATGATCCTTCATCCTGAAAAATACCCATCAGATACCCAGGTGGATGTACCCCTGAAGGATGTTACCCCGGCGCTTGGGGAGGGTTGGAAGGAATCCACTCGCAACTCGATGGGAGAATGGTATCTTTCTCTGATCCTTTCTTCCGGCTATAACGAATCTGCCCGGCTCAATGAAGATACAGCCGCTGCAGCTGCCGCGGGCTGGGCTGGAGATACCTACACGGTAAATTGGAATGAATCCACCCAGCAACTCGGCATCATCCTGCGCAGCCGATGGGATACCTCCAAGGATGCGGATGAGTTCTGGAAAGCGCTGAACGATTACGGCGTGAAACGCTGGGGCAACCCGGCTACCCGGACTGGGAATGCCACCACCTGGGAGAACACCGCGGATCATTACGTGCAGATTTTCCGGGATGGCGGCGATATCTGGTGGGTCATCGCACCAGATGCAGCCCTGGCACAAAAGATGGCCGCTGCTGCCAAATAAAATTAAAAAACTCACCGCCTCGAACATGAGGCGGTGAGTTTTATTGGATTAGGTTATTTCAACTTGGTATCAAAACTGGTGAGCACCTGCAGGTAATTCGCCCGCTCGAAAGCGGCCGGGTTGGCCACGCCTTTCTGGCTGAGCGCTCCACGCATTTGATCCACCGATTTGTATTCATGCGCGGCCATCCAGCTTTCCAGGTCTGCCAGCACCTTGGCAGCCTGCCCGGCGCCTTCATGCACCAGGGCGCTGGTCATCATCGCAACCTGGCTGCCGGCCATCAGCGCTTTTACAGCATCCGTGCCAGTGTGGACTCCGCTGGAGAGTGCCAGGTCAGCTTTTATTTTGCCATAGAGGATAGCCACCCAGCGCAGCGGCAGGCGCATCTCGGAGGATTTGCTCAGCTCCAGGGTGGGTACCACTTCCAACGCCTCGATATCCAGATCGGGCTGGTAAAAACGGTTGAAGAGCACCAGCCCTTTGGCTCCAGCATCCACCAGGCGGGCAGCGAAGTTCGGCAGGCTAGTGTAGAACGGATTGAGTTTCACCGCCACAGGGATGCGCACCGATTCGCAGATATGCTGCACCAGCTCCACCTGGGCTTTTTCGAGGTCGGCGCTGGTGACGGTTGCGTCGGTGGAGAGGAAGTAGATATTCAGCTCCAGCGCGTCCGCACCGGCATCCTCCATTCGGCGCGAGTAATCCACCCAACCGCCGCTGGAAACACCGTTGAGACTGGCGATCACCGGGATGGGAAGGGATTTCTTCAACTCCCCGATCAACTTCAGGTATTTTTCTGGTCCTACATCGTAGTGATCCATCTCCGGAAAGTAGGTGAGGGCTTCGGCGAAGGATTCGGTGCCCTGGTTGAGGAAATGATCCAGGGCGCGGCTTTCATTATTGATCTGTTCCTCAAAGAGCGAGTGCATCACCAGCGCGCCGATCCCGGCATCCGCCAATTCCTTCGCTTTTTCTACTTTCTTTGTGAATGGACTTGCGGAAGCAACCAGCGGGTTGCGGAGGTTCAAACCAAGGTAGGTAGTTTTTAGTTCAGGCATTTTTTAGACCTTCCTGCTCGTATGGTTTTCTTTACTCTTTGGCTGCTTCGTCAGAGCCGTATTGCATCTGCGCCATCTGCTTGTAGAGATTCCAGCGTGAAACAACATCTTCGTTTGCCAATTTCATCAACATTTCTGCCCGCTTTTCGTCACTCTGGACGAGCATGCGGTAACGGGACTCTTTATAGGCATAATCTTCGACTTTGATGGTGGGATCTTTGGAATCCAGTTGCAGGGGATTCTTGCCTTCCTTCGCCAGCTCGGGATTGTAGCGGTAGAGCGGCCAGATCCCGCTCTGCACGGCCAGTTTCTGCTGTTCTAAGCCATTCTTGGTATCAATGCCCTGGTTGATACAGTGCGAGTAGGCGATGATAAGCGCGGGACCGTCGAAGGCATCCGCCTCGATCAGCGCGCGCAGGGTCTGCACGTCGCTCGAGCCAAACGCGATGCGGGCGACGTAGATGTAACCATAACTCATCGCGATCATTCCCAGGTCCTTCTTGGGCAGCCCCTTGCCGTTGGCGGCGAATTTCGCTACCGCTGCACGGGGTGTGGCTTTGGAGGATTGACCGCCGGTATTGGAATACACCTCGGTATCCAGCACCAGCATCTTGACGTTGCGGCCAGTGGCCAGCACGTGATCGAGCCCACCATAACCAATATCATATGCCCAGCCGTCACCGCCGATGATCCAAACAGATTTCTTCACCAGGTTATCTGCGATCGCTGCCAGTTGTCCGGATTTGGGGTCTTTGATACCGGCCAGTTTCTGTTTCAACTTGGTTACGCGTTCGCGCTGCTGCTGAATGCCTTCTTCAGAGGACTGATCCGCAGCGAGGATCTCGCCGACCAATGCCTCGCCGATTTCCTTTGAAAGCTGTTTCACCAATTCCTGGGCAAATTCGTTCTGCTTATCCAGGGTCAGGCGCATGCCCAACCCGAACTCGGCGTTATCTTCAAAGAGGGAATTCGACCAGGAAGGTCCACGCCCGTCCTTGTTCTGCGCCCAGGGGGTGGTGGGCAGGTTGCCGCCGTAGATGGAGGTGCAGCCAGTGGCATTGGCAACCAGCATGCGGTCACCAAAGAGCTGGGTGAGCAGCTTGATATACGGGGTTTCGCCGCATCCGGCGCAGGCACCCGAGAACTCGAAGAGCGGAGTGAGCAGCTGTGAGTTCTTCACCGATGATGGGTCAAACGCGGAGCGTTCGGGATCGGGCAGGTTGAGGAAGAATTCCCAATTGACGCCTTCCACCTCGCGCAGCGGCAGCTGCGGTGCCATGTTGATCGCCTTGCGGCTGGGTTGGGTCTTGTCTTTTGCCGGGCAGGCTTCCACGCACAGCTCGCAGCCGGTGCAGTCTTCGGGAGCAACCTGGACGGTATATTTCGCACCGGGGAATTCTTTGAATTTTGCATCCAGGGATTTGAAGGTGGCGGGGGCTTTATCCAGGTACTTCGCATCGTAAACCTTGGTGCGGATGACCGCGTGCGGGCAGACGAACGCGCACTTGCCGCACTGGATGCACAGGTCCGCTTCCCAAACCGGGATCTCCAGCGCGATATTCCGTTTTTCCCAGCGGCTGGTGGCGGTGGGGAAGGTGCCGTCGACGGGCATGGCGCTCACCGGCAGGTCATCGCCTTCAAAACCGATGATCTTGCCCAGCACGTCGCGGACGAAAACCGGGGCTTCCTTGGGCATCGGGTCGCGCCGGGTGATGGTACTGGTCACCGCCGCGGGCACTTTGACCTCGAACAGGTTGGCCAGGGTGGCATCCACGGCAGCGTTGTTCTGGTTCACCACTGCCTCACCGCGTTTGCCGTATGTCTTTTTAATGCTTTTCTTGATCTCATAAATGGCTTCATCTCGCGGCAGGACACCGGAAATGGCAAAAAAGCAGGTCTGCATGATGGTGTTCACACGCCCGCCCATCTCGGTTTTTTCCGCGATATCGTAGGCGTCGATCACGTAGAATTTCAACTTCTTTGCGATAATACCCTGCTGCACTTCGCGCGGAAGCTTATCCCAGACCTCGTTGGGACCGTAGATGCTGTTCAGCAGGAAGGTTGCACCGGGGGCGGCATATCTCAGCATATCCACTTTTTCCAGGAAGACAAACTGATGACAGGCCACGAACTGAGCCTCGTCCTTACCGATCAAATACGGCGCGCGGATGGGTTTGGGTCCAAAGCGCAGGTGCGAGGTGGTAACTGTGCCGGATTTCTTTGAGTCGTAAACGAAGTACCCCTGGGCGTAGTTGTTGGTCTCTTCGCCGATGATCTTGATGGAGTTCTTGTTGGCTCCCACGGTGCCATCCGCGCCAAGACCGAAGAACACGCAGCAGCGGGTTTCATCGCCAAGGATCGAGAACGATGGATCGAAATTCAGGCTGGTGTTGGTCACATCGTCGTGGATGCCAACGGTGAAGTGATTTTTGGGGGTGGATTTCTCGAGTTCGTCGAAGACCGCTTTCGCCATCGCGGGGGTGAACTCCTTGGAGGCCAGGCCATAGCGCCCGCCGACGATCACGGGCATGGATTTGAACGGCGCGCTACCGTCGCCCAACCCCTCGGCGATGGCGGTCACCACATCCTGGTAAAGCGGCTCCCCGGCTCCGCCAGGTTCCTTGGTGCGGTCAAGAACGGAAATCTTTTTGGTGGTTGCAGGCAGGGCTTTGAGCAGGTGCTCCACGGAAAAGGGACGGAAGAGGCGTACGATAACCACCCCTACTTTGCCGCCTTTATGATTCAGATACTCAGCAGTTTCGGAGACAGTCTCAGCTCCGGAGCCCATGATCACCACGATGTTCTCGGCATCCTTCGCACCATAGTAATCAAACAGGTGGTACTGCCGCCCGGTTAGCTTGGCGAAGCGATCCATCTCTTTTTGAACAATCTCAGGGGTATCCAGGTAATATTGATTACCGGCTTCGCGTGCCTGGAAATAAACATCCGGGTTCTGGGCTGAGCCGCGCAGAACGGGATGATCGGGGGTGAGCGCGCGGGAGCGAAGTTCAGAAACCTTCTCATCCGGGATCATGCTGCGGATATCTTCCACGTCCAATTGCTCGATCTTATTTACTTCTGCCGAGGTGCGGAAGCCATCGAAGAAGTGCACGAAGGGCACACGCGATCGCAGCGTGCTAGCTTCGGAGATCAATGCGGTATCGTGGGCTTCCTGCGGTGAATTGCTGGCCAGCATGGCAAAGCCTGTCTGGCGGGTGGCCATCACATCCGAGTGATCTCCAAAAATGGAGAGCGCGTGGGTGGCCAGGGCGCGGGCGGAAACGTGGAAGACCGTGGGGGTCAACTCGCCGGCGATCTTGTACATGTTCGGGATCATCAGCAGCAGCCCCTGCGAGGCAGTGAAAGTGGTGGTCATCGAACCCGCCTGCAAGGCGCCATGAACTGCCCCTGCCGCGCCGCCTTCGGATTGCATTTCCATCACGTGCGGCACGGTTCCCCAGACGTTCGGGATACGGGCAGCCGACCAGGCGTCGGCGTGCTCGCCCATGGTGGAGGAGGGGGTGATCGGGTAGATTGCGATCACTTCGTTAACTCGGTAGGCAACATACGCTACTGCCTCGTTGGCATCAATCGTTACTTTTTCTCGTGGCATGACTGTGGCTCCATGAAATAACAGGGTTTCAAAATATTCCCGTCAGGCAGCATACCCGCCGGGAATTGATTTTCCGCGGTCAATTATACGACATCTGTCTGAACATCCGCAGGAAGTTTTATGTACCAGCAGGGTGATATATGTCATTATTCCCCCTTTTATCCGGATTATTCCCTTTAACCCAAAAATTTCAATCCAGAAAACCCGCCAAATGAGGCTGCGCCAGGAGAAGGGTTGCCAGGGATTTGCTGTCGTTGATCTGGTTGGCGGCAGCCATTTCGTATGCTTTCCGAACCGGGATCTTCTCCACCTGGATGAACTCATCATCATCCCCTGGCGCCTGGGAGGGAAACAGCCCTTTTGCCAGGTAAAGGTACATGTGCTCGGAGGCATATCCGGGGGCGAGGTACATATCCCCAAGGGAGATGAACTCGTCAGAACCCATGCCGGTCTCCTCGCGGATCTCGCGTTTGGCGCACTCCAAAGGATCTTCGCCCGCGTTCAAGGTTCCGGCGGGCAGCTCAAGCAGCACCTTCTCTGCACCGATACGGTATTGACGCACAAAATGGATAAACCCTTCCTGATCCAGCGGAAGAATGGTGACCGAACCGACGTGTGCCACCAGGTCGTATATCCCCTTCCGCCCGTCAGGAAGGGTGACATGCACCTTCTCCACAGAAAAAGCTTTGCCAGTATAGGCAATTTCCCGCTCGTTGATGAAGTGCTCCATTTTGAGGTCCTTAAAATAAAATGGGCGGGGATTCATCCCCGCCCGTAAGTATACATGAATCAGAGTCTGGAAAGGTTACGGGATATTCAAGATCTGACCGGGCACCAGGGTATAGGGTGCAGTGAGATTGTTCGCGAAGATGATCGCGTTTGGATCGACTGCCCCGTAATAACAGGCGATGGTGAAGATGGTATCGTTTGCCCTTACCGTATAGGTGGCGGGGTGTGTTACAAGCGACCGCTCGCCTTCCCAGGCCGGTGCGTTTTGCGGAATGGTAAGATTCGTACCAGGTGCTACACTATTATTCTGGCAGGCCTGGTTCGCCTGTAGCAGCGCGCTGGCCAGGATGTTAAAGCGGCGGGCGATGCAGAAACACCATTCACCTTGGTGGATCATGTAAGTGGTCGGTAAACCCGGGGTAGGCGTTGGAACAGTGATTGCCGGTGCCTGGGTGGGAACCACCACATTTGAAGTAGGCTGGAGGGTGACGTTCACAGCCGCGGCAGTGGGGGTGGCGGTGTTTTCAGCGGAGCTGAGCGTATTCTGCAAGGTGGGCAGTGCCTGAGTGGGGGCAGCACCGCCAGCTTTAGCGATGGCAGTCTGGGTGCTGCTCACGATCTCGTGCAGGGTCTGGTTGGTGGCTGCCGGTGTGGGGCGCGATGGGGCGGCAGTCTGCGCTGGTGGTTGCGAGGCAGGCAGGTTGCAAGCGGTCAGGATCAGGGTCAATGCCAGGACCAGAGCGAATAACAGGGTGATTTTTTTCATGTGACTCTCCTTATCAGTCTCCCGGGGGTTAATGAGCAATGGGAAACCTTGTTTCTCTCGCGATAGACGATGCATGAATTATGCCATTATTACACGCATTTACAACATTGCTCATGTTAAAATGATCATCCCGGAGGAAACGGAATGAATATATATTTCTCATGTTCCATCACTGGCGGTCGTGGCGACCAGGATATCTATAAAATCCTGGTGGATAATCTCACTTCCTGGGGTCATGATGTGCCAACCGCCATTCTTGCCAGCCCGAATGTGCTGGATTATGAAAATTCATCTGCTCCGGAGATGGTGTATAAACGCGATGTAAAGTGGGTGGAGGAGTGCGACGCGCTCATCGCCGAGGTTAGCACGCCTTCCCACGGCGTGGGGTATGAGATCGCGTTGGCCCTTCTTCTCGGAAAGCCGGTGCTCTGCTGTTCCCAAAAAGGACGCAGAGTCTCCAAGATGATCACCGGCAACGACATGCCCACCTTGAAATTAATGACCTACTCAGACCAAAAAGATCTACTCGCAGGGGTTGAGGGATTCCTGCAGGATATCTCGCCGGAATAAAGAATCTAATCCGCAATGGGCAGTAGGATGGTGAAGGTTGTGCCCTTGCCCACTTTGGATTCCGCCCAGATCCTGCCCTGGTGGTTCTCGACAATCGATTTCACGATGGCCAGACCCAGCCCTGTGCCGGGAGTTTCGTTGTTGGCGTTGCTTGCCCGGTAAAATTTATCAAATATAAAGGGAATATCCGCTGAGGGGATGCCCACACCCGAATCGATAAACATGATCATCAATTTCCTGTCGTCCAGCTTGCATTGAATCGTCAGATCCCCGCCCCTCGGCGTGTATTTGATCATGTTATCCAGCATGTTATCCAGCATTTGGCGCAGCTCGGTTGGGTTACCGCGTATCACCGGGAAATTCTCGGGCAGCAATAGCTGGAAGTTGTAGTTCTTCTCACTCAGACGCATTTTGAACCCATCGGCGGAATAGCGGATGAGCTGATCCAGGCGGACGTTTTCACGGTGGGTGTCGAATCCAGCTTCGATACGCCCCAGGTCGAGAAGGTCATCCACCAGGTGGGTAATGTTGTGGATGCTGGCCTGCATGCGGTTGATAAAATCGCGCTGGGTGTCGTTGATCGGGCCCGATCGTTCAAAAAGGTCGATATAACTAAGGATCGCCGTCAGGGGCGAGCGTAAATCGTGCGAGACGGTGCTGACAAACTCGCTTTTCAGGCGGTCCAGCTTCTTGAGGTGGGTAATATTATTAAATGTAAAGGCCAGCCCCACTTCAGGGATGGGGGTGAGCTGCGCCAGGTAGACCTGCCCATCTGGCACGGTCATTTCCTTTTGCAGGGGGATGTTCTTGCCCGAGTTCTCGGCCATATCCAGAACTTCTGGCTGGCTGACCACATCCCGCAGGGGACGGTTGACATACGGCTCGACAACCTCCAGGATGTTTTGCGCGGCTTGGTTCACCAGCATCACCCGCCGGTCTGTATCCACCACCAGCACACCATCCTGGATCTTCTTCAAGATGGTCTCCAGCTTGTTGCGCTCTGATGATACTTCCGTATAGAGCCGTGCGTTTTCGATGGCGATGACGGCGTACTCCGCCAGAATGCTCAGCACTTTTATATCCCGCGGTTTAAAGCCCCCCTCCATCGCCTTGCGGTTATCCACCCCCAGAACTCCAATGGTGCGTTTTTCAAGGATCAGGGGCACATAAACAAGGCTGTGTACAAGATAAGCAGTCTTGATCTTTTTTGGCGTATTTTCATCCAACAGCACCGGCTTGCCGCTGTTGATCACCGAGCCTGCCAGCGTATCCTTGACCGGCAGGCGGAAGGTATTGATGAAATCCTCCTGGAAGTTCCGCGAGGCACGCATATATAGCTCGCCGGTCACCTCATCAAGCAGGAGTAGGCTGCCCTCTTCCGCCGCGGTGAGCTGAACAGCCGCCTCCACCACCGAGGTGAGGACTGCGTCCACTTCCAGCTTGCTGGTGATGGATTGCCCCAGTTTGGTGAGGGTTTCCAACTCATCGATCTTCTGTTGCAGGCTGGCAGTCGCCCGCTTGGCCTCCTGCAGCACCCAGGTACGGCGCTGGCGTGAGCGCTCCAACCCGGATTCCACCGCGTCCAGCACTTCCTCCGATTTCAACGGCAGGCAGAGCGTGCCGGTGATGCCGATCATCAGTGCCTGCTGCATGATCTCGGGGGTGCGGGCCCGCACCAGCAAAATTACCGGAGTGGCCGGGAATTTATTATTCAGCGTTTCGCCAAAACGGATCCAGGTGGAACCGTTGATCTCCTCGCTGATGATTACCAGGTCATGCGGGGATTTTTCAAGGGTGCCGATCACGGTTTCGCGTTCCGGGCACAAGGTGACAGTGTATCCCCCGCTCTTGAGTACCCGATCCAGCAGGTAATCCAGTTGAGGGTTGGAGGTGATGATGAGGATTTTCTCTTTGGATGCGGTCATATAGGTATTTTAACTGACAGGATGAATTTTAACCACCCATTGGGATGGTGACGCGGTAAATGGTCCCCTTCCCCTGATAGCTTTCGATATCTAATTGCCCCTTTTGCCGCAAGATGAGTTCCTGCGCCTGCTGCATCCCCACCGCCAGCCCGCCAAAACGCTGCAGCTTGCCCGGCGGGGGCGGCAAAGTATCGGCTAGTAGTCGCTTCACCTGTTCCGGTGAAAACCCGTCGCCGTTATCCTCCACGCTGAGCAGGATCTGCGTGTCAGCGGTTTTTCCCAGGCGGATGTTTATCTCCCCACCCGGATTGGAGTTCTTGATCGCACTCGAAAGGATGCCCTCCACGGCGGCAGAAACCTGGCCGGGGTCCGCCCGGGCGAACAGCTGCTCCTCAGGCAGTTCCGCCACCAGCATCAGGCTGCTCTGGCGGGCAAATGGCTGAAAGCGTTTGATCGATTTGCGCAGGATCTCGTTCAGATTGGTTTTGGAGACATCCGGGACCGCTTTGAATCCCTCCAACGGGGTGATCGCCTCGGCGATCTGGTCAAGAAGGATCAATTTATCCTGCAAAGTCATGATCCACTCACGTTGGGTGGGGTTCCAGCGGACAGATGTATCCCCTTCCAGGCGGGCCAGGGCGCTGCGCGCATCCTTTATTGGTGATGCGATTTCCTTCTTGACCGATTGCAGGATGCCGTTGATGACCTGCTCGCCGGTCTGGGCGTTATCCACCATCACTTGCAGGTAACGCGCGCGATCCTCAACAACTTTGAAGAGCCGCACGTTCACCATATAAATCGAGAGGTAATCCGCCACCGCCTCCACCAGGTTCTGCTCGGAACCCTTGAAGGGCAGAGACTGGCTGCGCATCACCACCAGGATGCCGATCACCTTGCGTTGCACTTTGATGGGCACCACCAGCACCGATTGCCCAAGGGAAGCCAGTTTGAAGCGGCGGATCGGCTCGCCATAGATGCTGAGGCTCTCGCCCGACATGGCCACCAGCCCGCTGATGCCGTCATCCCAGGGTTTATTAATTTCCACAGGCAAAGAAGCGGGCAGGTTGTGCACTGCAGCCAGCACAAAATTCTTGGAGGCATCATCGCGCAGCATCAGCCAGCCCAGGTCCGCCTGGGTGACCCGCGCCGCTCCTTCGAGGATGTTCTTGAACAGAATATTTACATCGGTGATCGATATCACCGCTTTGCCGACCGCGAAAATGGTGGTCAGCTCGCGGGCGCGCTGCTGGAGTTCGGAGTTGATCTGTTGCAGCTGCAGGGTCAGGCGTTCGCGCTCGCGTCTGTCGCGTACCTGCTTGAGCACCCGTTCCACAGCGTTGATCACTTCGGCTTCGCGAACGGGCCAAAGCAGGTAATCGGTGGCTCCCAGGCGGAAGGCCTGGATGATCTCCATCTCGCTGCCGCGCGGCGCCAGCATGATCACCGGGGTTTCAATGCCCTGCGATGTGAGCGCCACCAGCAGGTCTTTACCGCTCAGCCCGCGCAGGTTTTCATTGACTATGATGACATCCGGGGCAAACTGCATCGCTCTGCCGATGGCAGAGTTGGCGTCGGTCACTACAAGTGTTTGAAACCCCGCCATTTGAAGGGCTTGCCTGGCGACCAGATCACTGATCACCGGGTCACTTTCGACAATTAATATTCTCTCCCGCGCTGCCATACCTCATAAAATATAGCACGATTCATAGTAAATGCGCAATTTAAAAGCGGGTAAATTACTGTCTATACAAGCTCAAGAATGGTCCTGGTGGGGAAGATTAATAATGGGATTTGTACACTATAAGAGGTTTATTAATGATCTCCTGGAACCCTTGACTATTAATTTTCGAAGATTAAAATCCCTCTATGGATTATAAGGACTACTATCAGATCCTGGGCGTGGAACGCAAAGCCACCGATGCGGATATTAAAAAAGCATACCGCAACCTGGCAAAAAAATACCATCCTGATAAAAACCCGGGTGATAAATCCGCCGAGGCGAAGTTCAAAGAGATCAACGAAGCCTATGAGGTTTTAAAGGATCCCGAAAAACGCTCCCGTTATGACCAGGTGGGTAGTTCGTATTCCCAATGGCAGCAAAATGGCGCCCCGGGCAACTTTAATTGGTCGCAGTGGACCGGGCAGGGAGGCACAAGGTACCAGACCCGGCGGGTGGAAGTCAATGACTTTAACGACGTATTTGGGGGGTTTTCTGATTTCTTCAGGGCAATCTTTGGCGGCGGCATGCCTGCTCAGGCGCGGTATTCAACCCGTCCTGCCCGGCAGGTGCCAGCATTGCAGCAAAGCGCACCTATTGACCTGATGGAGGCCTATAACGGCACCACGCGTATCCTGCAGATCGGTCAGCGCAGGATCGAGGTCAAGATCCCGGCTGGCGCGCAGACCGGTACCAAGGTGCGGGTACGCGGCGCTGGTCCGGCTGGTGCGAACGGTCAGCCTTCTGATATTTATCTCATCATCGAAGTTTCTCCCCACCCGACTTACGAGCGACGTGGGGATGACCTTTACATGGAAGTTGCCTTTGATCTGTATATCGCCGCGGTGGGCGGCCAGGTTTCAGTGCCTACGCCGGGCGGTGATGTGCTGCTCACCATCCCTGCCGGCACCCAGCCAGGGCAAACCTTTCGTCTGGCCAGCCGGGGCATGCCGCACCTGCGCAGCCCCCAGCAGCATGGGGATTTATTCGTTAAGGTTAAAGTGATCATACCCCGCAACCTAAGCGAACAGCAAAGAAAAGCTTTTGAACACTTGCGTCCACCCGGGAATAAATAACTCCCCGGTTAAATAGAAAATAGGAGAAAAGTAAATGAAACGCATTACAAGTAGACCTGTACAGCTTTGGGTGATTGCCATCACGGCATTTGCCCTGGCAGCGTGCCAGCCGCTGGCATCATTCAAACTGCCCCAGTTGGCAAGCCCCACCCAGGCGCCCAGCGCCCCCTCGCAGAACGGCGCCCAGCTTCCTTCTCTGCCCGCAGCCGGCGTGCAAAGTGACCTCACCGCGCTTTTCGAGCAGGTGAACCCCGGTGTGGTGTCCATCCAAACCCTCACCGAACAGGGCGGCGGACTTGGCTCCGGCTTTGTCTATGACCAGGAGGGGCACATCATCACCAACTACCATGTAGTGGATGGTGCCACTTCGCTTGAAGTGGATTTCCCCTCCGGCTTGAAGGTGGAAGGGAAAGTGGTGGCCAAAGACCCCGATTCCGACCTGGCAGTTGTCAAGGTGGATGTCCCCGCCGATCAACTGGTTCCCCTGGCTCTCGGCAATTCCGATCTGCTTAAGGTCGGTCAGCAGGTGATCGCCATCGGCAATCCCTTCGGCTTAACCAGCACCATGACCACCGGCATCGTCTCTGCCCTAGGTCGCACAATGGAATCCATGCACCAGTCCCCTGGCGGCAGCTTCTTCACCGCTGCTGGCGCCATCCAGACTGATGCGGCGATTAACCCCGGAAACTCCGGCGGTCCGCTATTGGATACCCTTGGTGAAGTGGTTGGCATCAATCGCGCCATCCAAACCACCCAGACGATTCAATCCAGCGAACCCGGCAACATCGGCATCGGCTTTGCTGTGCCGATCAACATCGTCAAACGGGTTGTGCCCTTCCTGATCAAGGACGGGAAATTCGATTATCCCTACATGGGGTTGAGCAGCCTGGATAATATGTCGCTGCACATCCTGAAAGCCCTGGATCTCGAAAACAGCAATGGCGCCTATGTGACCAATGTCGTTTCCGGCGGGCCGGCCGACAAAGCCGGGGTCCTGGCTGGCAGCCAGGCAACCTCCATCCAGGGGTTAAACAAAGGCGGCGACTGGATCGTTGCCATTGATGGGCAGCCGGTGAAGAGCTTCGGGGATTTCCTGAACTACCTCATCATGACCAAACAACCGGGTGAGACCGCCACAATCACAGTCATGCGCGGTGGCGAGAAGGTCGATCTGCAGGTCACCCTGGAAAAACGCCCCTAGTTTGCAGATAGATTAATTAATAAAAACAGAACCGCTGAATAATCAGCGGTTCTGTTTTTTGATAATTATGCTACAAGAGCTGGTTCGTTGGGTTTCTTGGCCCGGTAGACAATTCGCCCGCGGGTAAGATCGTAAGGCGACATTTCCACGCGCACATGGTCACCCAGCAAGATCCGAATGTAATACTTGCGCATTCTGCCGGATAAGTAGGCAAGTACTTCGTGCCCGTTATCCAATTTCACCCGAAACTGGGTACCGGGAAGGGCTTCAACGATCCGGCCCTCAACTTGAATCTTATCTTCCTCTTTTGCCATACCTGCCTCCTGGCTGGTTGAAAGACCAGCCTTGCCTTAATCCATCGAATGCGCCGAATACTGGCGCCTCTTGATCCGGCGGATGGATTTCTTCTTCTCCACTCGGCGCTGTTCACTCTTGGAGATGAACCATCGTTTTCGCCGGATTGTGCTGAGAACACCGCTTTTCACCACTTTCTTGCGGAAGCGTTTCAGCAGCATATCCTGCGATTCATTTGGGCGTAAAACCACTGTCGTCACTGTATATCACCTCCCCTCTCATTGAGATGGGGACAAAAAAAATCGGCTGCCGTTCGCGCGGTCAACCGGGGAATGATCTGATGGGGCTTGCTGCTCTCATCCGAAAAGGCTCATGTTCCTCCTGTCCGATAATCAAACCCACGCGCTGCGTTGCGAACAGTGGAATTATACACCCTAAAACCGGGTGCTGGCAAGTTGTTTTTGAGGGTATTAAATAGAAAAATCCTCTTGGCAACGACCTACTCTCCCAGGGGGTCGCCCCCCAAGTACCATCGGCGCTGACGGCCTTAACTTCCGGGTTCGAGATGTGTCCGGGTGTACCACCGTCGCTCAGATCACCAAGAGGATTTATTCTTATGTTAATTTTACCAACTAAATAGCATGCAGGATTTCAACCATTGAAAGAGTGGCGTGTTCTCCACACCACACGAAGAGATCGGTCATTAGTACGGCTTAGCTTAACACATTACTGCGCTTACACTCGCCGCCTATCAACCAGGTAGTCTACCTGGGACCTTACCCTTACGGGAAGGGATCTAATCTTGAGGCAAGTTTCCCGCTTAGATGCTTTCAGCGGTTATCTCTGCCTGACTTAGCTACTCAGCGATGCCGTTGGCACGACAACTGACACACCAGAGGTCAGTCCACCCCGGTCCTCTCGTACTAGGGGCAGCTCCTCTCAAATCCCTTACGCCCACAGCGGATAGAGACCGACCTGTCTCACGACGGTCTGAACCCAGCTCGCGTACCGCTTTAACGGGCGAACAGCCCGACCCTTGGGACCTTGTACAGCCCCAGGATGCGATGAGCCGACATCGAGGTGCCGAGCGAAGTCGTCGATGTGAACTCTTGGACTTCACCAGCCTGTTATCCCCGGGGTAGCTTTTGTCCGGTAAGCCACGGCCCTTCCACTCAGTACCGTGGGATCACTAAACCCTACTTTCGTACCTGCTCGACGCGTTGGTCTTGCAGTCAAGCTCCCTTATGCTTTTACACTCTTTGGCAGGTTTCCATTCTGCCTGAGGGAACCTTTGGGCGCCTCCGTTACTCTTTGGGAGGCGACCGCCCCAGTCAAACTGCCCACCTGGCACGGTCCCCCATCCGGATGACGGTATGGGGTTAGGATCTAAACAAGATCAGGGTGGTATTTCACTGGTGGCTCCACCGAAGCTAGCGCTCCAGTTTCACAGCCTCCCACCTATTCTACACAGATCATGTCCAAATTCAATGCCAGGATGCAGTAAAGCTCCACGGGGTCTTTTTGTCCTGCTGCGGGTAGGCCGCATCTTCACAGCCATTTCAATTTCGCCGGGTCCCTCGTTGAGACACTGTTGTAGTTGTTACACCGTTCGTGCGGGTCGGAACTTGCCCGACAAGGAATTTCGCTACCTTAGGACCGTTATAGTTACGGCCGCCGTTCACCGGGGCTTCAGTTCAAAGCTTCGCTTACGCTAACCTCTCCCTTTAACCTTCCGGCACTGGGCAGGTGTCAGCCCCTATACTTCGCCTTGCGGCTTAGCAGAGACCTGTGTTTTTGTTAAACAGTCACTACAACCATTTCACTGCGACCTCTCAACGCTCATTATGCATTCACGTCAAGAGGCACCCCTTCTCCCTAAGTTACGGGGTCAATTTGCCTAGTTCCTTAACGAGGGTTTCCCCGTTCGCCTTGGTATACTCTACCCATCTACCGGTGTCGGATTGCGGTACGAGCACTCTGATATCAACGCTTAGCGGCTTTTCTCGGCAGCAAGGCTCAACTCACTTATGCCTTATGGCGCGCCACACGGTCTCAGCTCAGACGGCGGATTTGCCTACCGTCCTCAACGCCTGACGCCGCATGCACCCGCACAACCAATCGCGGGCTGGCCTACCTCGCTGCGTCCCCACATCGCTCCACCAAAGTGGTGCCGGAATGTTGACCGGCTGTCCATCACCTACGCCTTTCGGCCTCGGCTAAGGCCTCGACTAACCCGACGCGGAATGACCTGGCGTCGGAAACCTTAGATTTACGGCGAACATGGTTCTCACATGTTTCACGCTACTCATGCCTGCATTCTCACTTCTATCCGCTCCAGCCGTCCTTACGGTCGACCTTCACTGCAAATAGAACGCTCCCCTACCGCCCCTGCTTGCGCAGAGACCCATGGCTTCGGTATCAAGCTTAGCCCCGTTAAGTTTTCCGCGCAGGATCACTTGACCAGTGAGCTGTTACGCACTCTTTAAAGGGTGGCTGCTTCTGAGCCAACCTCCTGGTTGTTAAAGTAACCCCACATCGTTTCCCACTTAGCTTGAATTTTGGGACCTTAGCCGATGATCTGGGCTGTTTCCCTCTCGACCACGAAACTCATCTCCCGTAGTCCGACTGTAATGCTCTGGAGTAATGGCATTCGGAGTTTGATTGAGTTCGGTAAGCATTAAGCCCCCTAGCTCATTCAGTGCTCTACCTCCATTACTAAACGCATTACGCTAGCCCGAAAGCTACTTCGGGGAGAACCAGCTATATCCGAGTTCGGTTGGCATATCACCTCTACCCACAACTCATCCCCTAATTTTGCAACATTAGTAGGTTCGGGCCTCCACGAGCTTTTACACTCGCTTCACCCTGGTCATGGGTAGCTCACCCGGTTTCGGGTCTATTCCTTGCGACTAAACGCCCTATTAAGACTCGCTTTCGCTGCGGCTCCAGGTATAACTCCCTTAACCTTGCCACAAAGAATAACTCGCAGGCTCATTCTCCAAGAGGCACGCTGTCAGACATAGCGGCGCGCACCCGGCTTTCACCGGAGCACAGACCCGCCATTAGTCCTCCAACTGCTTGTAAGCTTACGGTTTCAGGTTCTATTTCACTCCCCTAACCGGGGTACTTTTCACCTTTCCCTCGCGGTACTTGTTCACTATCGGTCGTCAAGTGTATTTAGCCTTGGAAGGTGGACCTCCCAGATTCCTACCGTATTAGCGTGCACGGCAGTACTCAGGTACCTGACGGAAGATCACTCGCTTTCGCGTACGGGACTGTTACCCTCTTTGGTTGGCTTTCCCACACCATTCTGCTAGCGAATAATTTTGTAACTTCCATATGCCAGGCCCTACAACCCCGCGGCAGCAAGCTGACGCGGTTTGGGCTTTTCCCCTTTCGCTCGCCACTACTCAGGGAATACTCTCTTTTCCTCTGGTTACTTAGATGTTTCAGTTCACCAGGTGCCCCTCACTTATCTATATATTCAATAAGTGATATTGACGGTTCTCGTCAATGGGTTTCCCCATTCGGAAATCCCCGGATCGAAGCCTGTTCACGGCTCCCCGAGGCTTATCGCAGTGACCCACGTCCTTCATCGGCACTTGACGCCAAGGCATCCACCATAAGCTCTTAGTATCTTCGCGTGATGTAGAGAACACGATACTCTTTCTCGTCTTCTACATTATTCAAAAAAATCATCTTCTAATAATTTAGTATTAGATGCTTGGCCTACATGCTATTCAGTTGGTAAAGTGCTGCGGCCAGCTTTCGACCGGAGCCGGTTGACCGGCTCTGGATGGCTCTCATTCGAGATCAGAACCATTCAGAGGAAGTCAACCTGTTCTTTTTAAGATAAACCGACCCGGCTTTCCGCCAGGTCGAAGTTCGATCCGTGCGGTACAGCCTCTTTCTTGATCAACCGTTCAGAACTATTTGCACTAATTCTCCAGTCCAACAAGATGTCTCAGTGGAGATGACGGGACTCGAACCCGTGGCATCCGCCTTGCAAAGGCGGCGCTCTCCCAGCTGAGCTACATCCCCGCGCTTTTAAGGCAATGGGCCTTTCAGGGCTCGAACCTGAGACCTCGCCCTTATCAGAGGCGCGCTCTAACCAACTGAGCTAAAGGCCCGCGTTCACTTGACAACTGAATAGTGACAGAAAACATTGGACTGGCTGACCCAGCTGCCCCGACACCGCGTCAGGGCTTTTTGAACAAGGAGAGTAGAGCCGCTGCCCAAAGGCAGCTGCTCGGAGCTCCATAGAAAGGAGGTGATCCAGGTGCACCTTCCGGTACGCCTACCTTGTTACGACTTCGTCCCAGTCATCGACCCCACCCTCGACAGCTCCTTCCTTGCGGTTAGGATACCGGCTTCAGGTGTTGCCAACTCCCATGACGTGACGGGCGGTGTGTACAATCCCCGGGAACGTATTCACCGCAGTATAGCTGACCTGCGGTTACTAGCAACTCCGTCTTCATGCAGGCGAGTTGCAGCCTACAATCTGAACTGAGACCAACTTTAAGGATTGGCTCCCCCTCGCGGGTTGGCTACCTATTGTGTTGGCCATTGTAGCGTGTGTGTAGCCCAAGGTATAAAGGCCATGCTGACTTGACGTCATCCCCACCTTCCTCCTGTTTAAGACAGGCAGTCCCATGTGACACGTATAACACACAGTG